>NZ_KB889752.1:1484462-2362903 GCF_000372765.1 Bacillus sp. 37MA | reverse complement strand
TTCGGGGTGGAAGTGTGGCGACACATGGAGCTGACGAATACTAATCGATCGAGGACTTAACCAATAACGAAAAGTGCCAGTTGGCCTATTTGGGCTGGCTGGGGCTGGACAACACGAAACAATACTTGGTGTTATACGTATCATACGAATCCCTTATATCCAGTTTTGAAAGAACAAAAAAAGTTCTTGCAATATCTGCTCAATATGTTATAATAATAAATGTCGTTAAATAGTCAGGTGGCATTAGCGAAGAGGTCACACCCGTTCCCATCCCGAACACGGCAGTTAAGCTCTTCAGCGCCGATGGTAGTTGGGGGTTTCCCCCTGTGAGAGCAGGACGCTGCCTGGCGATTTATAATTATACATATGTGGAGGATTAGCTCAGCTGGGAGAGCATCTGCCTTACAAGCAGAGGGTCGGCGGTTCGATCCCGTCATCCTCCACCATTTATTCTTTAAAATGCCGGTGTAGCTCAACTGGTAGAGCAACTGACTTGTAATCAGTAGGTTGGGGGTTCAAGTCCTCTTGCCGGCACCATTTTGAAGAGCCATTAGCTCAGTTGGTAGAGCATCTGACTTTTAATCAGAGGGTCGAAGGTTCGAATCCTTCATGGCTCACCATTTTATATTGCGGGTGTGGCGGAATTGGCAGACGCACCAGACTTAGGATCTGGCGCCGCGAGGCGTGGGGGTTCAAGTCCCTTCACCCGCACTTTGCGGAAGTAGTTCAGTGGTAGAACATCACCTTGCCAAGGTGGGGGTCGCGGGTTCGAATCCCGTCTTCCGCTCCAATAATTGAATGATGTGCCGGGGTGGCGGAACTGGCAGACGCACAGGACTTAAAATCCTGCGGTAGGTGACTACCGTACCGGTTCGATTCCGGTTCTCGGCACCATTTATTATTAAGAAAAGTGAATAGCTGTGAACATAGCCTAATTTTGATAGAGAATTTGGCTGATTTTCAAAAATTTAGGGATAATACATTTCTTGAGTGCGACAATACATGTTTGAAAAAAATCATTTTTAACATCGGGAAGTAGCTCAGCTTGGTAGAGCACTTGGTTTGGGACCAAGGGGTCGCAGGTTCGAATCCTGTCTTCCCGATCTTTTATTTAATATAACTAAATGGGGCCTTAGCTCAGCTGGGAGAGCGCCTGCTTTGCACGCAGGAGGTCAGCGGTTCGATCCCGCTAGGCTCCACCATTTTTAAATTTTACAGGGGCGGTGTAGCTCAGCTGGCTAGAGCGTACGGTTCATACCCGTGAGGTCGGGGGTTCGATCCCCTCCGCCGCTACTTTAAAGGACCTTTAGCTCAGTTGGTTAGAGCAGACGGCTCATAACCGTCCGGTCGCAGGTTCGAGTCCTGCAAGGTCCACCACTCGACTTAATTATATATTTCGGAGGGATACCCAAGTCCGGCTGAAGGGATCGGTCTTGAAAACCGACAGGGGAGTCAAATCCCGCAGGGGTTCGAATCCCCTTCCCTCCTCCATTTTTTATTATTATCGCGGGGTGGAGCAGTCCGGTAGCTCGTCGGGCTCATAACCCGAAGGTCACAGGTTCAAATCCTGTCCCCGCAATCGTTGGTCCGGTAGTTCAGTTGGTTAGAATGCCTGCCTGTCACGCAGGAGGTCGCGGGTTCGAGTCCCGTCCGGACCGCCATTTTTTTAAAAAGGCTCAGTAGCTCAGTTGGTAGAGCAAAGGACTGAAAATCCTTGTGTCGGCGGTTCGATTCCGTCCTGAGCCACCATTTATAATATTGGCGGCTATGGCGAAGTGGTTAACGCATCGGATTGTGGCTCCGACACTCGTGGGTTCGATTCCCATTAGTCGCCCCATCTGATTTAATTTACTAGCTTCGCGGGTGTAGTTTAATGGTAAAACCTCAGCCTTCCAAGCTGATGTCGTGGGTTCGATTCCCATCACCCGCTCCATTATATATAATGGGCCTGTAGCTCAGCTGGTTAGAGCGCACGCCTGATAAGCGTGAGGTCGATGGTTCGAGTCCATTCAGGCCCATTAGTTTATTCCGCAGTAGCTCAGTGGTAGAGCAATCGGCTGTTAACCGATCGGTCGCAAGTTCGAGTCTTGCCTGCGGAGCCATATTCATTTGGGGAAGTACTCAAGAGGCTGAAGAGGCGCCCCTGCTAAGGGTGTAGGTCGGGTAACCGGCGCGAGGGTTCAAATCCCTCCTTCTCCGCCAGTTTGGCCCCTTGGTCAAGCGGTTAAGACACCGCCCTTTCACGGCGGTAACACGGGTTCGAATCCCGTAGGGGTCATCAATTTAAAAAACGCTTTAAGGAATTGTAATAATTCCTTAAAGCGTTTTTTTGTTTCATATTATTAAATTCATAAAAACTTTACATGATTAAGATTGTTATTTAAATAGGAATTAGAGAATATAGTAATAGTTGGTCTTTCGAAGATGGCTTTTCTTGTGATGGAAGTAAGATTAATAGAATATTAATTTTAAAAAAACAGACAAATAGAAGAGACGATTTTTATGAGTAACGAAGGGAGAATTATATACTTAGCATACATAATAAAAACTTAACTTCACGAAAGATGCCCCTATTAGTTGCAAACACTAATTAACGGCTAGGTAGCACCCTGGCCTTTTATCCCTTCTTTAATTCCTCAAAAGAATGTAATGTTTTTAGAGTTTTTGTCGAACGTATGGTAATTCTTTTGAGATTATTTTATGATATTCCCTGTTGTGTTAGTGAAAATAAACTTACGCAGGGGAGATGTAATGGTATCTACTCAATTAAGTTTAGAAGACTTATCCGTTCAAATTAATGATATGCGTAAGTTACTGATAGCCGCTGGTTTAAAAAAGGGATTCACAGATAGTGAAACTCTTAAATATAGCGAAGAACTGGACAAGTTAATTATGCAATTTCAATTACAAAGATGCCTTTATTTTTAATTGGAAAAATAGATTTAAATAATTAATAAAATGAAGGAAGGAAATTTATCATTTATACAGAATACTAAAACTATTAGAAAAATACGGAATTATTCGAAATTTCCTCTTTTTCCACTTCATCAAGAATACATAACAAAAGGGTGTGGACCATGTCATCGAATTCATTTTATCCAAGCGATTTTGATCTTCATTTGTTTCATGAAGGAAATTTATTTAAAGCTTACAATTTATTTGGAGCACACGTTCGAAATGGAAAGACTGTTTTTGTTTTATGGGCGCCAAATGCAAAAAAAGTACGGGTAATAGGCGATTTTAACGAATGGAATGGACATACAGCAGAAATGAAGCGAACAACAAACGAAGGTGTGTGGTTTCTTGAGTTGCCAGAAAACCTAGAAGGATCTCTTTATAAGTATGAAATTGTTTCAGAAAGCGGAAGAGTAATTCATAAAACGGATCCATTTGCCTTTATGACGGAGTTACGTCCCAGAACAGCAGGTATTGTACATACACTTGACGGGTACATATGGCACGATGAAAAATGGCGCAGCCATCATCGTCCTTCTCATATATATGAAGAACCACTGGCTATATATGAAATGCATTTAGGTACATGGAAGAAAAAAGGTAAAGGAGAAGATGATCTTTATACGTATCGTGAATTAGCGGATATGCTGATCCCTCACGTAAAAGAGCAGGGTTTTACACATATTGAGGTAATGCCGGTCACAGAACATCCATTTGACCGTTCCTGGGGTTATCAAAGTACCGGCTATTTTGCAGCGACACGCCGATATGGAACACCCGAAGATTTTATGTACTTCGTCGATGAATGTCATCGCTATGGTCTTGGCGTTATTATGGACTGGGTGCCAGGTCATTTTTGTAAAGATTCGCATGGACTTCATAATTTCGATGGCGGATTTAGCTACGAATATGAAAACAATTGGGATCGTGAAAATTATGTATGGGGAACAGCAAATTTTGATTTGAGCAAAACGGAAGTGCATAGCTTTTTAATTTCAAATGCGCTTTTCTGGATGGATTATTATCATATAGACGGTTTTCGTGTCGATGCGGTATCAAATATTTTTTATTGGCCTAATCGGGATGGATTGGAACCAAATCCGCACGGTGTTTCTTTTTTACAGAAATTAAATAAAGCAGTGTTTGCATTTAAACCAGAAGCACTTATGATCGCGGAAGATTCAAGTGACTGGCCGCAAGTTACAGCCCCGGTACATCAAGGCGGCATTGGATTTAATTATAAGTGGAATATGGGCTGGATGAATGATGTACTTGATTACATGGAGACACACTGGAATGAACGTTCAGATAAGCATCATCTGATGACATTTTCCCTCATGTATGCATATTCGGAAAACTATATTTTACCTTTTTCACATGATGAAGTCGTTCATGGGAAAAAATCATTGCTTGATAAAATGCCAGGAGATTATTGGCAAAAATTTGCGCAGCTTAGGCTCTTGCACATGTTCATGATGGCGCATCCTGGTAAAAAACTGTTGTTCATGGGTACGGAGATAGCTCCTTTTTCCGAGTGGAAAGACCTTGAAGAAGTAGACTGGCACTTGATGGATTACGATATGCATCGCAGCTTTAATGATTATTTTAAACAGCTTATGCATGTATATAAAACAGTTCCTTCTTTATATGAATTGGACCATAGTCCAGATGGATTTCAATGGATTGATGTACACAATCAAGATCAAAGTGTTTTTTCCTTTGTACGAAAAGATAAAGAAGGAAATGCAGTTGTTGCCGTTTGTAATTTTGGAGATTACGGATACAGTGATTATAAAATAGGCGTACCTGAAATAGGTACCTATGAAGAACTATTAAACAGCGATGAAGCGGCTTTCGGCGGCTCAAACCAAGTGAATAATAAGAAGATTGAAGCGGTTGCGGAGGTAATGCATGGACAGCCTGCTTATGTCGATATAAATTTACCACCATTTGGCGCAGTATACTTACGACGTATAGAAGAAGATAAGGGGAGGAACTAATATGGCAAAACAAAAATGTGTAGCGATGCTTCTTGCTGGAGGGAAAGGCAGTCGTTTAAAAGAATTGACGGAGAACTTGGCAAAACCAGCTGTACCATATGGTGGAAAGTATCGTATTATTGATTTCCCACTTTCTAATTGTGCAAATTCTGGTATTCATACGGTCGGCGTACTGACTCAGTATCAACCGCTCGTCTTAAACTCATATATCGGTATTGGCAGCGCATGGGATCTGGACCGGAGAAGTGGCGGTGTGACGGTTTTACCTCCGTATAGTGAGTCATCGGAAGTGAAATGGTATTCTGGTACAGCAAGTGCGATATATCAAAACTTAAATTATATTAAACAGTATGATCCTGAGTATGTACTTATTCTGTCCGGAGATCATATTTATAAAATGAATTATGATATTATGCTAGATTATCACATTGAAAAACAGGCAGATGTGACTATATCGGTTATTGAAGTGCCATGGGTTGAAGCAAGCCGTTTTGGCATCATGAAAACGGATGAATCTTTCAATGTGACACGCTTTGATGAAAAACCAGAAAAGCCGGAAAGCAACCTAGCTTCAATGGGTATTTACATTTTTAAATGGTCGGTACTGAGCAAATATTTAGAAATGGATGAAAGTAATCCAGATTCATCGAACGATTTCGGGAAAGATGTCATTCCAGCGATGCTGTCAGATGAGTTGAAATTGGTGGCTTATCCATTTGAAGGCTACTGGAAAGACGTTGGAACGGTGAAAAGTTTGTGGGAAGCAAATATGGATTTACTGGATGATGAACAGGATTTGAATTTATTTGAACACTCGTGGCGCATTTATTCCGTTAATCCAAATCAGCCGCCACAAATTATCGGCAGCGATGCTGTTATCAAACATTCGCTTGTAAATGAAGGATGCGTCATTGACGGTGAAATTCAGAATTCGGTTATGTTCCAAGGTGTTGAAGTAGAGAAAGAAGCGGTTGTGAAAGAGTGCGTTGTGATGCCGAATGCACGTATTGGACGAGGATCTTTCATTGAACGGGCAATTGTCATGAGTGATCTTGAAGTGCCAGAAAATACGATTATTCACAATAAATCAGATGATATTTTACTCATTACAGAAGCTTTCTTAGTAGAGCATGCACAAGAACGGACGAAATTGGAGGAAGCTTAATGAAAAAATCAATGCTTGGCATTATAGATGTTACAATGTATCCGGGAGAATTGGGTAAGTTATCTGCTCATCGTTCACCGGCAGCAATTCCATTTGCGGGCCGATATCGGTTAGTAGATTTTATTATATCTAACATGGTTAATTCAGGGATTCAAAGTGTCGCTATTTTCCCACCTTCACCATCTCGTTCGTTAATGGATCATCTTGGATCAGGGAAAGACTGGGATTTAAACCGAAAGCGTGATGGATTATTTTTCTTTCCATCATTGTCCAAAGATGGACAATTAGGCCGCCTTGACGAGCACCGTGATTATTTTGAGCGAAGCGAACAAAAATACGTGCTCGTGTCAAACTGCACGACGGTTGCAAATATGGATTTTACACCGGCACTGGACCGTTTTATTAACCAGGAATGTGACTTACTTGAAATTACGCATAAAGGCAAGTCAGCGGAAATGTATATTATATCGCTTCCTTTACTGATGGAAATCATTGATAATCGTCATGAAACGGGTTATGAATCTGTAAAAGATGCAGCAGAAGATGAAAATTCGCCTTATACAAGATGCAAATATGAATATGATGGTCTTTTAAAGTGTATTAAAACGATCAAAGACTATTATCAAACGAGTATGAATTTGCTTGAAAAAGAAAAATGGAGCCAATTATTTAATGAATTCCAGCCTGTTTTTACAAAAGTAAAAGATGAACCACCGACAAAATACATAGATGGTTCACAAGTTACTAATTCAATGATTGCAAATGGCTGTAACATTGAAGGGGAAGTGGACCATAGCATTATTTTCCGTGCAGTGTATATTGGAAAAGAGTCGACAATTCAAAATAGTATTATCATGCAAAAAAGCAAAATCGGTAATAACTGTGTGCTTGAGCATGTCATTCTTGATAAAGATGTAGTCGTTGGAGACGGAGTTGTTTTGCGTGGAACAGCGGAAGAACCGCTTGTTGTGAAAAAAGGATCGGTTGTTGAGAATGCGGTGACAAGCTCATGAAGGTGATGTTTGTTGTATCTGAATGTGTACCGTTCATTAAATCGGGAGGGCTTGCCGACGTGGCAGGCGCCCTTCCGAAAGAATTGGCGAAGCTAGGTGCGGATGTCCGGGTCATTATGCCAAATTACAGTATGATACCGGAAAAATACCGAGATAAAATGAAAAAAGTTGCCGTGTTTACTGTGCCGGTTGGATGGCGTAATCAATATTGCGCTATTTTTGAGCTT
Source organism: Bacillus sp. 37MA (assembly GCF_000372765.1). Taxonomy (NCBI): domain Bacteria; kingdom Bacillati; phylum Bacillota; class Bacilli; order Caryophanales; family Bacillaceae; genus Bacillus; species Bacillus sp. 37MA. The sequence goes on along the minus strand of NZ_KB889752.1, from coordinate 2,355,543 downwards.
GTACAGAATGGGATCACATATTATTTCATTGACAATCTTTATTATTTTAGACGAGATAGCTTATATGGTCATTATGATGATGGCGAGCGCTTTTCTTATTTGACACGTGCAGTGCTGGATTCACTATATCATCTTGATTTTTATCCGGACATTCTGCATTGTCATGACTGGCACACAGGAATGATTCCATTTATGCTCAAAGTTGAACATCAGCATCGTCCAGGATACGAAAAAATAAAGACTGTGTTTACGATTCATAATTTAATGTTCCAAGGGATTTTTCCTCCGCAAACTGTAACCGACTTGTTGAATTTACATAGCCAGCATTATCAAACAGGTCAGCTTGAATTTAACGGCAATACGAATTTCATGAAAGGTGGTATTGTAGCCTCTGATGAGATTACGACAGTAAGTCCAACGTATCGCAATGAAATTTTAAATCCGTATTATGGAGAACAAATGGATGGTATTTTGCAGGAGCGGCAAGGGAATTTAATAGGCATTTTAAATGGCATTGATTATTCGATTTATAGCCCAGAACAAGATGAGTCCATAGTACCATATAAAGTAGGTGACATGGCTGGAAAAGCAGAAAACAAACAGAAATTACAAGAATTTTTCCATTTGCCGGTTCGCGAAGATATACCCATTATCGGTTTAATTTCACGTTTGACAAAGCAAAAAGGACTGGACCTTATTACACGAGTGTTCCATCAAATAGTTGAAGACGATGTACAGTTTGTTTTACTTGGGAGCGGCGACACTGAATTTGAAAACTTTTTTAGAGAAATGGAATGGCGATATCCGGAAAAAGTTCGTTCGTATATTGGTTTTAATGAAAATTTGGCACATCAAGTATATGCAGGGACAGACCTCTTTTTAATGCCTTCGCAGTTTGAACCGTGTGGTCTTGGTCAAATGATTGCGATGAAATATGGTTCGCTTCCGATCGTTCGCGAAACAGGTGGCTTAAACGATACAGTCCGTTCCTATAATATGGAAACGGAATCAGGCAATGGATTTTCATTCAGCAACTTTAATGCGCATGATATGCTGCATACGATACGCCGTGCGATACACTTATATCAGAAAGAGCCGGATACTTGGGCGAAAATTGTCGAAGAGGCAATGAATGAGGATTACAGCTGGTCGCAGTCGGCTCGGGAGTATATGCGTTTGTATGAAAATGTATCGATTAGGAGGGAAAGCCATGTTTTCTGAAAAAAATGCGTTTCAGGAGTCGTTTAAAAAACGGCTTGAGCAATCGTACAGTATCAGTTTTAATGATTCAACCCGTGCCCAGCAGTTTGTGACGTTAAGCCAGATGGTTCGCGAGCATATTAGCAAGGAATGGATTGAAACAAATGAACGGTATCGCCAAGGTAAAAAACAAACGTATTACTTATCAATTGAATTTTTACTTGGGCGTTTGCTCGGTCAAAATTTAATTAATCTTGGCCTGTATGAAACGCTTGAAACGTGGCTTGGTGATATTGGCATACCTCTTGAAGAATTAGAAAATGTTGAGCCGGATGCGGGATTAGGGAATGGTGGACTTGGCCGCCTAGCTGCTTGTTTTCTTGATTCTCTTGCATCACTCGGCTTGCCTGGACACGGCTTCGGCATTCGCTATAAACATGGCTTATTTGAACAGAAAATGGTTGACGGCTTCCAGATGGAGCTTCCAGAAAATTGGCTTCGCTACGGATACGTATGGGAAGTGCGCAAATCAGACCTAGCTGTAGAAGTGCCATTTTGGGGAAGCGTTGATGTGGTTGAACGTAAAGAAGGCATGAAATTCCGCCATGTCGATGCAGAGTATGTAAAAGCAGTACCATACGATGTACCGGTTATTGGCTATGGCGGTGAGACGGTCAACACACTCCGTCTTTGGACTGCAGAGACATCAAGTTTTTCACTGAATCAAGATGTTCTAAAGTATAAAAAAGAGACAGAAGCCATTTCTGAATTTTTATATCCGGATGATTCAAATGATGACGGGAAAATTTTGCGTTTAAAGCAGCAATATTTCTTAGTATCAGCAAGTATTCGCTCGATTTTGCGCCAACATTTAAATAACGGAGGCGAGCTGCACAGTTTGCACGAGCGCGTGGCGATTCATATTAATGATACGCACCCGGTGCTGGCGATTCCAGAATTGATGCGTGTATTGATGGACGATTATCAGATGTCCTGGGAAGATGCGTGGCATGTAACGGAAAACACATTTGCTTATACGAATCATACAACATTATCAGAAGCGCTCGAACGCTGGCCTATTCGTATTTTCAGACCGCTGTTGCCGCGTATTTTCATGATTGTTGAAGAAATTAATGAACGTTTCTGTAAAAGCTTGTGGGAGCATTACCCAGGTGATTGGGAACGTATTGAGAAGATGGCGATTGTTGCAAAAGACGAAGTACGGATGGCGCATCTTGCTATTGCAGGCAGCCACAGTGTCAATGGAGTAGCATGGCTGCATACGGAAATTTTGAAAAACCGTGAAATGAACGATTTTTATCAATTTTATCCGGCGAAGTTTAATAATAAAACGAATGGGATTACGCACCGCCGTTGGCTCTTAAAAGCGAATCCGGAGTTGACTGCGCTCTTGACAGATACGATTGGCGACGGCTTTAAAAAGGATGCATCAGAATTATCAAAACTTGCGCCGTTTGCGGATGATTCAGCGTTTCTTGAAAAACTGTGGGATGTGAAGCTGAAGCGAAAAGAAATTTTAGCGAAACGCATTTTTGAACAAAACGGCATTAAAGTCGATCCGACATCGATTTTTGATGTACAGGTAAAACGGTTGCATGCGTATAAACGTCAACTCTTAAATGTCCTTCATATTTTGTCATTGTATAACAAAGTGAAAAATGAGCCATCGTATCATATGCCACCGCGCACGTTTATTTTCGGTGCCAAAGCATCGCCGGGTTATTTTTATGCAAAACGCATTATTAAATTAATTCATTCTGTTGCTGATCTTGTCAACAATGATCCGAATACGAAAGGCTTAATTACCGTCGTCTTTATGGAAAATTATCGTGTGTCGCTTGCAGAGGATATTATTCCGGCAGCAGACATTAGCGAACAAATTTCCACAGCAAGTAAAGAAGCCTCGGGTACAGGGAATATGAAGTTTATGATGAACGGTGCCGTGACGATGGGGACGCTGGACGGAGCAAATGTGGAGATTTTAGAGCAAACAGGACCGGATGATATTTTTATTTTCGGTTTGAAAGCAGAAGAAGTGATGGCTTATGATCGAGACGGAGGATACCGTTCGATGGATTATTACCATCATGGTCCGCTTATTCGCCGTACATTGGATCAACTTGTTGATGGCACACTTGATGATAAAGGATTATTCGGTGTTATTTATGACTCACTGCTAGCTGAAAACGATCAATATTTTGTCTTAAAAGACTTTGAAGCCTATCGTATAGCGCAGGAAGAAGCAGGACGCATTTATGAACAGGATCCTGAGCGCTGGCGCAAAATGATGGTCAAAAATATTAGCGGTTCAGGTATTTTCTCAAGTGATAGGACTATTAAAGAATACGCAAATGAAATCTGGAACATCTAATAAAAAAGCCGGTGCATACATTACCGGCTTTTTTGCTGTTTATCTTCGTCGTCTTTATAGAATTCATTGTAATTGTCTTTATCTTCTATAAAATCGGACGGTGTTTCCGATGTACCATAATTAGCTGCATCATTGAAACTGTCAATGCCGTCATCGGGGTGCGGCAAACGGTCTTCCAGGACGCGATCGGTTTCAAGTGTTTGGTCCGGTGTATGTTCGACCGAGTAAAGTGTTGTCGGTACAGCTTGAAGCCGTTCGAACGGAATGTCTTCACCGCTTTTTTTACAAACGCCATACGTACCTTCATTTATTGCATTAAGAGCGGCCACTACTTTTACGAGTTCATTGCGGCTATGTTCATCTAATGCAATATCCCGTTCATGTACATATAGTTCTGTTCCTATATCCGCAGGATGATTATCATACGAAGACAATTCACCTGTATCTTTACTGTCATCGTCCTGTTCAATATGTTTCGTTAATCGTTCTTTCTGACGGAGCAATTCTTTTTTTAATTCAGCTAATTGATCGGTTGTTAACATGAGTTCTCATCCTTTCATTATAGTATAGATATAACCGTTTTTGCCTATGAAAAAACCCGCTCATGTGAGAGCAGGTTAAAAAAGATAACTTAAACATAAGCCGATTGATAAAAGAAAACCGTACATCGTATTCGTTTGAGCCGTTGACTTCATCGCAGGCATCATCTCAATTGGATTCTTTTTTCCTTTAAATCCATTCACTGCTCTCATTGCTTTCGGAATGCTTAAATAGGTTAAAAACAGCAAGTAAGAACTGTAAACGCTGAAAAACAGTATGAACACCCATAGATAAGCGATAATAAACAATGTCGCAAGAAGCATGACAGCACGATCATGACCAATTAAAATGGCAATCGTTTTCCGTCCTGCTTCTTTGTCGCCAACACGGTCACGGATATTGTTGGCCAGATTGATTCCGCCAACTAAAAGAATGATCGGAATCGAAAATGAAATGACGGCATTTGAAATGAATCCGGTTTGAATATAAAACGAAATATAAATAATGACGCCACCCATTAAAAAACCGGATGCAAGTTCTCCAAAAGGTGTGTATGCAATCGGAAGAGGACCGCCTGTGTATAAATAACCGACTGCCATACAGATCACACCAACCAGACCAATCCACCAAGTTGTCACAGAACAAATAAAAATACCGAGCAAAAGCGCAATACCGAAAAACAAAAATGCCATATTTAATACGGTTTTTGGCTTAACACCATTACGCACAATGGCGCCGCCAATGCCGATCGATTCTTCGGTATCAAGCCCGCGCTTATAATCGAAATATTCATTGAACATGTTCGTCGCCGTTTGAATAAGTAGAGACGCAATCAACATTGCCAAAAATAAAAAGACATGTAATTCGGTATGCTCAAGTGCAAGCACAGTCCCGAGAAAAACAGGGACAAATGCAGCTGTCAGCGTATGAGGGCGCATAAGCTGCCACCATATTTGAAAGCCCGTATCCGCGGAAGGGATTTGTTTCATTATATAAGTCTCCCCTAATCAATCATTGTGAACAATTAAACATATGTCCTTTATCAAGTGTAGAAAACGAAATTAAAAGTGTCAATCTTTTTTCACAAATTAAAAGAGAAAGAAACCAATTTCGGAAAACTCGAACAATGTTATTCGAAATGAAAATCGATGTTAAGTGGTATATAATAAGGAAGAAGAATGCGAATCGTTGACACTCTGTTGAAAACAGGTGTATCTTAAAAGAAGTTTGACCGTTTTTGGTCTGCACAATGGAGGGATTTCATTGGCTAAGATAAAAGGGCATCCGCTAAAAGGGGCCTTTATTAATTTTATACAGGAAATAAACGGATCGACGCTGTTTAGCTACGTTGAAAAAGTGGAAGCAGCCGATCCTATTCGTTTTTATGAAAAAGGGAAAGAGTGGTATAAAGGCGAGCGGTTTTATTTTAAAGACCGTGATGGTGAAATGACGCTGGCCGGGCTTGGCAGTGTTCATACTATTCAGCATGGACCAAAAAATCGGTTTGCCGGAGTGGAGTCAGATTGGGATGCTTTAATGAAACAAGCGTCTGTCCATAATCCATATGACGTATATGGAACAGGTCCGGTTGCATTCGGTGGCTTTTCATTCGATCCAGCGCAACAAGAAGGAGAAGAATGGTCCCGCTTCGCTCCCTCTTTTTTTTATGTGCCAGAGATGATGATGACCGTGTATGGCGGAGAAACATATGTGACGGTAAACATGCTTTGTGATGGGGCAGAATCTGAGCCTTTGTTTGATTATATTGAAAAACGAAAGAAATGGATTTTAGCGCGAAATGATTTGCAGTTTGATAAAGAAGCCGTTTTGAAAAAAATTCTTTCTGGTGATTCAAGTGTATGGAAGAAATCTATTCAATCGGCCATTCAAGCTATTGAATCGGATAATGAATTAAAGAAAGTCGTTCTTGCCCGTAAAGTGACGGCCGTTTTTGATCAAGCGATTGAACCAGATCGTGTCCTGCGCCGTCTTGATGAAGGGCAGCCGGATAGCTTCATCTTTTCTATTGAAGCGATGGACAGTTGTTTTCTCGGGGCTTCTCCGGAGCGGCTCGTTAAAAAGCGCAACAGTACGTTATTGACGACGTGTCTAGCCGGTTCTACTGCACGCGGTAAGACGGAAGAAGAAGACCAACGTCTGGAAACGGCGTTATTAACGGACGATAAAAATCGAATTGAACATGATTATGTCGTTCAGATGATTCGCCGCGAAATGCAGTCGATGTGCGAAGAGGTAATGGTGCCGAATGAACCGATTATTATGAAAGTACGTGATATTCAACATTTGTATACACCGGTTATCGGAACAGCTGATGAACATGAATCGGTTTTACGATTCGTGGAGCGGTTTCACCCGACACCAGCACTTGGTGGATTGCCGGCGCAGAAAGCACTTCATGTCATCCGAAAACTAGAACCCATGGACCGCGGATTTTATGCGGCACCGATTGGCTGGATGGATTACCGGAAAAATGGTGAGTTTGCCGTTGCAATCCGTTCAGGTTTACTTGTGAAAAATGAAGCATTTTTATACGCAGGATGTGGAGTCGTACCCGATTCAAATCCAGAAACAGAGCTAGAGGAAACAAATATGAAACTTCGGCCGATGCTTCGGGCGATTGGAGGAAGCGATGAATAATCATCAAGAAAATATGACACAGTATAACGCTCATTTTATTGACAGCCTCAATCGTTCAGGCGTAGAGCATGCAGTCATCAGTCCAGGTTCTCGCTCGACACCGATGGCTATATTAATGGAAGAGCATCCAGATTTAACGACTTTTATTCAAGTAGACGAGCGGTCAGCCGGTTTTTTTGCATTAGGTCTAGCAAAATCAACACAAAAACCAGTGGCACTTCTTTGTACGTCAGGCACAGCAGCGGCTAATTACATGCCGGCAGTTGCTGAAGCGGCTATTTCGCGTGTACCGCTTATCGTCTTGACGTCAGATCGTCCCCCTGAACTGCGGGACGTCGGCGCACCACAGGCGATTGATCAAATTCATCTATACGGCCACACGGCAAAATGGTTTGCAGAGATGGCCATTCCGGAATCAACTGAAAATGCACTAAGATATGTCAGAACGCAAGGTGCACGTGCTGTGTTTGAAGCGACTGCAGCACCGGGGGGACCGGTTCATCTTAATTTTCCATACAGAGAACCGCTTTTGCCGGATTATGATGGGATTTATGAACGCATCCATATTCCTGCACCAATCCGGTTAATTACGGGGAAACAAATGCCGGATGAGCAGCAAATGAACGAAATTGCAGACACGATTCACGTTGAAAAAGGTGTCATTGTTGCCGGTGAATTAGTGAATATGAAAGCATTACCAGCTATTCTTTCACTTTCTGAAAAAAGTGGCTGGCCCATTATTGCCGATCCGCTTTCGCAGCTCCGTAAAAACGCGGATGTCATTGATAGCTATGATGCGTTTTTACGCGATGATGACATTAAAGATGCATTAAAGCCGGAAGTGATCATCCGGTTCGGAGCATTGCCTGTGTCAAAATCGCTCATGCTTTATATGGAGCGACACAGCAATGTTCCGCATGTCATTGTGGATACGGACGGCGGTTGGCGTGATCCATTTCATCTGGCAACGCATATGGTACGTGTCAATGAAGCCGCTTTTTGTATAGAAATGATGAAGCGGCTGCCCGAACAGTCATCGAACTGGACGACATGCTGGCAAAAAGTGAATGCAGCGGCACGGACTGTCATGAAAGAAGCGGATGGAATGGATGAAGGAGCTTTGTTCAGCCGGTTTTTACAGGCCGTTCCAGAGGGTGCCTCTATCTTCACAGGAAACAGCATGCCGATCCGCGATCTTGATTCATTTTTATTTGCGGGTGAACAGCATGTTCGTCTGTACGGAAACCGTGGTGCGAACGGCATTGATGGGCTTGTATCCACGGCGCTTGGTATTGCCGCAAGTGGTGAAAATGTGTATGCCGTCATAGGAGATCTTTCCTTTTTCCACGATGTGAACGGATTGCTTGGGGCGAAAATGAACAGGCTATCGATGACCGTTCTTGTCATGAATAATGACGGCGGTGGCATTTTCTCCTACTTACCGCAGTCAGGTGAAAAAAAGCACTTTGAGCGGCTGTTTGGCACACCGACAGGACTTAAGTTTGAACATGCAGCGGCATTGTATGACTGCCATTATGTGCGTATTGACAGTGGAGACCAACTTGTAAAAGAACTGAATGAGTCACGCGACGGTGTGACGATTTTAGAAGCGTTCACGGACCGGGCTGCAAATACATCGGTTCACCGGGCGTTATGGAAAGAAGCCATTCAACAGGCAAAACAGGCACTGGAGGAAATGAGATGAACGATTTTTCCTTCTACCGAATTGAGAAGAAAGGTGAGGGGGAACCCGTTTTATTTTTGCACGGTTTTACGGGTACAGGGGACACATGGAAAGAAATCGCATCGTCTATTCCCTGCCATGCGGTCATGCCGGATCTTGCCGGGCACGGACGAACGCTATCGGCTACATTTAATCTGGAAGCAGAAGCAAAAGCAATGAAACAAATCATGGACGATGCAGAAATCCTGTCTTTTCATGTCGTCGGTTATTCAATGGGTGGCCGGCTGGCGCTTGCATTGGCTATTTTATATCCAACATCTGTCCGCTCACTGGTCCTTGAAAGTGCTTCACCGGGATTTGATACAGAAGCAGAACGTGAATTACGCCGCCAGTCTGATGAGAAGCTTGCACAAAAAATTGAGCAGGACGGGATTGAAGCATTTGTAGACTTATGGGAAAATATACCTATGTTTGAAACGCAAAAATCATTGTCTGCTCCAATCCGTGAATCGATGCGCCGCGAGCGGTTGAGTCAGTCTAAATCAGGACTTGCTTCGTCGCTTCGTGGAATGGGTACCGGGGCACAGAAATCCTACTGGAATCGACTCCATGACCTAACGATGCCTGTTCTATTATTGACGGGTACGCTCGACCAAAAATTCACAAACATCGCCCGCCGTATGAAAACAAGCATACCAAACTGCAAATGGATTGAATTTGATGGGGCAGGCCATGCAGTTCATGTGGAGCAACGCGAAAAATTTGGTACAATAGTAAAGACGTTTTTGTTTGATATAAAAGGGAGGCAATTTTGATGGCTGTGAATTGGGTAACTGAACGTGAGTATGAAGATATTATGTATGAAACGTATAACGGCATTGCAAAAGTGACGATTAATCGTCCAGAGGTACATAACGCATTTCGTCCGAAAACGGTCATGGAAATGATCGATGCTTTCTCACGTGCGCGTGATGATTCTAAAGTAGGTGTCATCGTTCTTGCAGGTGCAGGCGGCAAAGCATTTTGCTCAGGCGGCGACCAATCTGTACGGGGTCACGGCGGCTATGTTGGTGATGATGAAATCCCGCGCTTAAATGTGCTTGATCTGCAGCGTTTAATCCGTGTGATTCCAAAACCCGTCATCGCGATGGTATCAGGCTATGCAATCGGCGGCGGCCACGTTCTGCATGTCGTCTGTGATTTAACGATTGCGGCAGATAATGCTGTATTCGGTCAAACAGGTCCGAAAGTCGGTTCGTTTGATGCAGGTTATGGTTCTGGTTACCTTGCTCGTATTGTTGGACATAAAAAAGCGCGCGAAATCTGGTTCCTTTGCCGTCAGTATAACGCACAGGAAGCACTCGATATGGGTCTCGTAAATACAGTCGTTCCGCTCGATAAACTAGAAGATGAAACGATAAAATGGGCGGAAGAAATGCTTGAAAAGAGCCCGACAGCGCTTCGTTTCATTAAAGCAGCGATGAATGCTGACACAGACGGTCTTGCTGGCCTTCAGCAATTCGCAGGTGATGCAACACTTCTTTATTACACAACAGACGAGGCAAAAGAAGGACGCGATTCATTTAAAGAAAAACGTGATCCAGACTTCGGTCAGTTCCCAAGATTTCCGTAAACATACGCAAAAAGGGTGTCCACTCAAACAGGACACTCTTTTTTTCAATTGAAAGGATGACTATTATGAACATGCCAAACTGGTTAAAACAGCGCGTGTTTTTAACACCGGATCGAAAAGCACTTGTTTTTGAAAACAAAACGTGGACATTTGCGGAGCTGTACAATGAAACGCTAAAAAAAGCATCAGTACTTAGCCTGTCGGGCATAAAAAAAGGGGATTTTTGCGGTGTGCTTGCTGCTAATCGTCCAGATATGATTTTCACGATTCAGGCACTTCAACAAATTGGAGCGGTTGCTGTTATGCTAAACAGTCGACTCACAGCGGAAGAAATCGAGTGGCAGCTGCGAGATGCCAATGCATCGCATTTATTATTCGACTCTTTACATGAAAAAAAAGCATCAGCCATTTCCAGCATTCCATCTATTTCTATTTCAAGTAATTCCACTAACGAACAATTTACACCGCGAGACCTATTTTCAATGGGTGAAATATGTTCGATTATGTACACATCTGGTACAACGGGACGTCCAAAAGGCGTTATACAAGCATATGGAAATCATTATGCTAGTGCGACTGCTTCAGCACTCAATCTCGGTCTTCACGTCGATGATTCATGGCTTTGTACCGTGCCGCTGTTTCATATTTCGGGTTACTCCATTTTAATGAAAAGTGTTCTGTATGGAATGGAAGTCCGTCTCGTTGAAAAATTTGACGCCTCAGTTATTAATGAATCGCTTCAAAATGGAGAAGCAACGATCATTTCCGTCGTGTCAGCGATGCTAAGCAATATGATAAACAGACTTTCGGGTACGTATAGTCCACGGTTTCGCTGCATGCTTCTCGGCGGCGGGCCGGCACCGGTATCGATTCTAGAGCAGTGCAAACAAAAAAACATACCTGTTTTTCAAACGTACGGGATGACAGAAACATCATCTCAAATTGTGACACTTGCACCTGAATATGCCATGGAGAAACTCGGTTCTGTCGGCAAACCGCTTTTCCCTTGTGCTGTGAAAATTGATGGAGAAAACGAAGGTGAAATACTCGTCTCCGGTCCAAATGTGACAACAGGTTATTTAAACCGCCAGGAAGTAAATGAATCGTCATTTCAAGACGGATGGTTCCGCACCGGGGACATCGGCCGTCTCGACGCAGATGGATTTTTGTACGTACTTGATCGACGTTCGGATTTAATCATTTCCGGCGGTGAAAACATTTATCCAGCTGAAATCGAGTCGGTGCTTACCTCGCATCATGCCATTCGTGAAGCCGGTGTGGCAGGTGTAGCAGACGAGAAATGGGGCAGTGTGCCGGCAGCTTTTTATGTCGCCAATCATCCAGTTACATCGGAAGAATTAGCCGCATTTTGTATAGAAAAGATGGCCCGCTACAAAGTGCCAGCTTATTTTATTGAGACGGCTGAATTGCCGCGCAATGCATCAAATAAATTGATGCGCCACGAACTCGCCGCAAGATGGAGAGATGATCATGCTTATTAAAAAGTTAACGATGCGCGTAATCGAAATGCCGCTGAAACAGCCCTTTTACACACATCTTGAAACAGTGTCCGTCCGTCAAGCGATTATCATTGAAGCGGAAGACGAACAAGGGATAACAGGGTGGGGAGAAGCGTCGGCTTTTTCCACACCGTGGTACACAGAAGAAACGGTACAGACAGAATGGCACATTATAAAAGATGTGCTCTTTCCCCTTTTACAAGGAAAAACAATTGATCATCCAAAAGACGTACATGCCCTCTTTAGAACGATTCGGGGCAATCGAATGGCAAAGGCAGGTGTGGAGTGTGCGATCTGGGATTTATATGCGAAACAGCAAAACAAACCGCTTCATGAACTACTCGGCGGAACACGCACATCGATCCCGGCCGGTGGGGTGGCAGCCGGCAAAACAACGGCGGATATGATCGCGAGAATAGAGACACTCGTTCAATCCGGGTACGAACGTATTAAAATTAAAATCAATCCGAAAACAGATCGAATCATGCTGACGGAGATTCGCCGTCAATTTCCCGACGCGCCCATCATGGCGGATGCAAATTCTGCGTATAGGCCGCAAGATATCGATCAATTAAAAAGTCTTGATGAATTTAAATTGCTGATGATTGAGCAGCCGTTTCACGTGGAGGATTTGTGGGAGCACTCGAAGCTGCAAAAGCAATTGAATACCGCTGTTTGTCTCGATGAAAGCATTCGGTCTGTGCATGATGCGAAGTGTGCGATTCAAATGGAGGCATGCCGGATCATCAATGTGAAATTCAGCCGGGTCAGCGGCTTGACAGAAGCTGTTCGCATTCATGACGAGTGTAAGGTTGCACGTACAGGGCTATGGGCAGGTGGAATGATTGAGTTCGGTATTTCTCGCGCTCATAATATGGCACTTGCTTCACTGCCAGGTTTTACGATCCCTGGCGACATTGTCTCATCGAATCATTACTGGGACGAGGACATTATTGAGCCGGAAATTTTGGTGGAAAACGGGCGAATCCAATTATCAAGCAAACCTGGAATCGGTTATGACGTCAATCGAAAAAGGCTTGAGATTGTAGGAAAAGAGATATATTTTATTTGAAATTTGGTTTAAGTGAAACTATTTAAGGGGAAAAAGAGTATAAAGCGGTAACGAATAAATAAGGGAACCATTCTTTATTCAGTGAAGTTTTCTTCATCCCAACGTAGTCTTTTTTTGCGAAGTTTTACTGCCCATTAATGTGGGGATAAAGCAGGAAAGAGGTGGAGCATTGGAAAACGGATTGTGGATCATTTGTGCGGGGGCCGGTCCCACTCTTCTTCTGTTTGTCATGACCCATAGGAGACTTAATGGTTTGCAAAAAAAAACAGATCGATCGTTTCAAGACGTGGATCGGTTCATGGCAGTTTGTGTCAACTTGTATGGGAAGTGGGCGGAAATCGTGGCGGCATATGATTTAAATGAGCAGGGAATGCTGGCTGAAATAATGACTATTCGCGACACGTTTGCAAAGATGACAGTGGAAGAAAAGCTGCGAGTATGTGGACAGCTCGACACCTTTTATGACAGAATGACGGCATCTGCTGTGAAGTGTCCACGTCTTCGAACGTCCTCGATGTATATTCGCCTTCATGCGCAAGTGAATGAAATGATCGAGCAAATGCCGAATGCATGCAGTCATTATAATGAACTTGCCGGGCAACTGAACGATGAAATCAGTCGTTTTCCAGCAAATATGACTGCTTTGCTGTTCGGATTTGAAAAAAAGGAACTGCTCACCGGGTCGGAAAAATCGGATATTTCTGCCATCTAGCAGTCCGATTTTCTCCTCGGCCATTGATCAGGTACGTAATCAACGCCGCCTGAATGAAACGGGTGACATTTACAAAGGCGGATGATGGTCATCAATCCGCCTTTTAATGTGCCGTGTTTTTGTATGGCTTCATATCCGTAATGAGAGCATGTCGGATAAAAGCGACACGTTGGCGGCTTAAGCGGTGAGATGCCTTTTTGATAAAAATGGATTAAACTGAGAAACAACTTTTTCACTTTGTCTCACGCGTTTCTTCCTGCTTTTCGCTAGCAGGTGGATCGATCGTATGTTTATGATCATAGCCTTTATTAATTGTCAGAACCGATAAGACAAGTATAATGAGAACGATAATGACGGAAATAATGATAATAGTTGTCAAAAAAACACCCCCCTTTACTTCTCTAGTTTATCACGATTATGTTTACTTTTGAACAGAGAGGGAAGTAATATAATATCAAGATTAATTACATATTTGGAGGTATTTTTTTTTATGGCAAAGAAATTAACAAGCAGCGTAAACAAGCAAATTGCAAACTGGACTATTTTATACACGAAGCTTCACAATTATCACTGGTATGTAAAAGGACATCAATTCTTTACACTGCATGCAAAGTTTGAAGAGCTTTACACTGAAGCAAGCCTTCACATTGATGAGCTGGCTGAACGCCTTCTTGCTCTTGACGGTAAGCCGATTGCGACACTTAGAGAATCACTTGATAAGGCAACGGTAAAAGAAGCGGAAGGAAAAGAGTCGGCGGAAGAAATGGTGAAATCGATTATCGATGACTTTTCAACCATGACAGCTGAATTGAAAGAAGCGATGGGTCTTGCCGATGAAGTAGGCGATGAAACAACAGGTGATATGCTTCTTGCTATTCATCAAAGCCTTGAGCAGCATATTTGGATGCTTAAATCATTTCTCGGAAAATAAGACAAAAATCGAGCCTACTCAAGGCTCGATTTTTGTTAGGTTTCTTCCTTCTTTTGTATGTATTAATGAAACTGGCTGTTTTTCCGTACAGGTATTTGATCCTGATTAAACTTTTCTTTCAAGCCTTCGTGCAAATAAACACGGAACAGCCAGGCCAGTTCTTCTTGTGGCATATCTTGAATGACTTTCAAAATATCCGCTTCAGACATTTCACCAAGTACCGTCAGCGTAATCATATCAAGATCATCTTCCGTCCCCTGCAGCCTTCCTCGGTACAATTCGAACAGCTCATCCACGAAATTCATCCCTGTCCCTCCTTAAATAGAATATATATATAGTTATACATGAAAACGCTATCATATTCCAACTTTTTTCAGTGGATGAAAAAAGTTTTAACGGGCATTCTACGGGAAAAGGAGGGATTCATATGGAAAAACAGGCCTATTATATACAGATGGCAAACGGTGAAATTCAGTCAAGATCGGATGTTTCACCATGGAACTTTCGTATTTTTGCAAATGAAAAAGAAATTCAAGGTTTACGTGAATTGTTTAACGAAATGAATGGAGCAGATTCTCGCACGTTCTGGCGGGCACATGTACCGTATATTCCGTATCATATGGACAAAGACAATGATCAATACGATAACAGAATGATGGAGGTGTATGATAAATTGTACGAACTCGGTGACGAGGATGCTCGTACACATATAAAAAAGCTGCGTAATGAAGTATAATAGAGTGATATGAAGCAGAGATGAGGGGTCATGGGTGCATACTTTTATAGACAAAAATGGATTTTCTGTAAATATGACATTTGAGCGCGGTGCTTTCAGGGAGTCACCGACGCATGTCTTTGTTATTTGTCGGTATATGGAGGGGTGGCTGTTAACGAAACATCGGAAGCGTGGTCTTGAATTTCCAGGTGGAAAAAAGGAACAAGATGAAACGTTGGAAGAGGCAGCGCGTCGGGAAATATGGGAAGAAACTGGTGCCCATGTTGCCGAATTGCACTTTATAGGTGAGTATTGTGTACACGTTCCAGAAAAACCGTTTCTAAAAGCGGTTTTTTTTGCACGTGTAACGGATATAGAAAAGAAAGAGGATTATTTGGAAACGGATGGTCCATACAATGAAACGGGCGATTTATTACACGTGCGTTTCCAAGAATCTTATTCATTTTTAATGAAAGACGATGTAATTGCCTGCTCGTTTCATGAGCTGGAAAGGAAAGGACTTTTATGATAGAGCGTACGCCTTATCCATCGCCAAATCCACATGTACGTCTGTATACAGTCGTATATAAATCAGGTGGACTACGCGTCAAAGGGTTTCTAGCGGAGCCTTTGGACGACGAACAGCATGATGGTCTCTTGTACTTGCGCGGTGGCATCAAAAGTGTTGGTATGGTGCGTCCGGCCCGTATTGCGGAGTTTGCAGCGGAAGGATTTATTGTCTTCGCACCATTTTACCGAGGCAACCGTGGTGGTGAAGGAAATGAAGATTTTGCCGGGGAGGATCGGGAAGATGCATTTTCTGGGTTTGACTTGTTACAAGACAATGAACGTGTAAGAAATGGACGTGTTCACGTATTCGGGTTTTCAAGAGGAGGGGTTATGGCGATATTAACGGCCATTTACAGGCCAGTTTCATCACTAGTGACATGGGGCGGCGTATCAGATATGATCCTCACCTATAAAGAACGAAGCGATATGCGTAGGATGATGAAACGTGTCATAGGCGGCAGTCCGAATAAAGTACCTGAGCAATATGATTGGCGTACGCCGTTAAACGAAGCAGCGATGATAACAGCTCCTGTGTTCATTATTCACGGGAGGCTTGATGACAACGTATCCGTAGAACATGCATATCGTCTTGAGAAAAAGTTGGATAAGGCAGATATATTATATTTTAACGAGTATGATCATTACATACCACCTGCTGTAAATCGCAAAATTGTCGGGAAAATTGCAGTATGGATGAAAGAAAAAGGGAAGGGGAATGTATGATGGGCATGCCAATGGAATTAAACACAATGATTGTCACGAAAGGAAATGAAACGAGAGAAGAAGAAAACAGATTTGTATTAACAAAGAACGGCTACCGTCTGTATCCAATAGGCATTCCGATTGCCGTATACAAAGTGAAAGACAGTGAGCAAAGCGGGATAGCAATTATTGAAAAAGTGGAGTGGCAAAATGATACGACAACCATTACGTATACACTTGTATCATTAAAATCAACGAATTAATATGAAAACCCTCCTGACGAACAGGAGGGTTTTCATATTTACATTTTAGGTCCGCCAAGTACTTCGATGTCAGAAGGAACACCGGTGAATTTTTTGAAATTAGCACGGAATTTAGCAGAAAGTTCCTGTGCTTTGACCATGAACGCTTCCTGATCAGCCCATGATTTACGTGGAATTAATACATCATCAGGCACGCCTGGTACTTGAACTGGAATATTGAGACCGAATACTTTTGTTGTGTATGTTTCAACGTTATTTAGTTCTCCTTCAAGTGCTGCTTGAATCATCGCACGTGTGTATGAAAGCTTCATACGTTGTCCTGTCCCGTATTCGCCGGCTGTCCAGCCTGTGTTCACAAGGAATACCTGCACGTTATGCTCGTCAATTTTTTTGCCAAGCATTTCTGCGTACACGGTTGCAGGAAGCGGAAGGAACGGTGAGCCAAAGCATGTTGAGAATGTAGCTTCCGGGCTTGTAATGCCGCGTTCTGTACCGGCAAGTTTTGATGTGTATCCACTCAAGAAATGGTACATAGCCTGCTCTTTTGATAACTTGCTGATTGGAGGCAAAACGCCGAATGCATCAGCTGTTAAAAAGATAATTGTATGTGGGTGACCCGCGATGCTTGGATCAATAATATTCTCAATTGATTGAATCGGGTAAGCCGCACGCGTATTTTCAGTTAACGAGTTATCAGCGTAATCTGGAATGCGTGTATCATGATCAAGGATAACGTTTTCGAGAACAGAGCCGAAACGGATCGCATCGTAAATTTGCGGTTCTTTTTCACGTGTCAAGCCAATTGTTTTTGCATAGCAGCCACCTTCAATATTGAACACACCGTTTGCAGACCAGCCATGCTCATCATCCCCAATCAAGCGTCGGTTCGGGTCAGCAGAAAGCGTCGTTTTGCCTGTGCCGGAAAGACCAAAGAACAGGGCGACATCACCTTCGTAGCCGACATTTGCCGAGCAGTGCATGGACAATACGTTGTTTTCTGGCAAAAGGTAGTTCATCACGGAGAAGATCGATTTTTTCATTTCTCCAGCATATTCTGTTCCACCGATTAACACGACGCGTTGTTCAAATGAAATAATGATGAACGTTTCAGAATTAGTGCCATCCACAAGAGGATCAGCCTGGAACGTCGGAGCAGATAAAACCGTGAATCCCGCTTCATGCGAGCGGAGCTCTTCTTCTGTCGGACGGATGAACAATTGGTGAGCAAACAGGTTGTGCCACGCGTATTCATTGATGACCTGAATGGGCAGGCGATGTTTATGATCTGCACCGGCAAAGCCATTGAAAACGAACAGTTCATCTTTTTCTTTTAAATGGCGTAGGACTTTATCGTACAAGTTATTAAACTTTTCTTCAGAGATCGGTTGGTTCGAGCCCCAATCGATTTTATCCTTTACGGCCGCTTCTTTGACGGTAAATTTGTCTTTTGGAGAGCGTCCTGTATATTTGCCTGTTTCGGCGCAAACCGCACCGGATGCGGTTAAAATACCTTCAGCGCGTTTGAGTACCTTTTCTACGAGTACAGGTACAGAAGGCTGTTGTAATACATTTGAGCCTTTCAGCAGCTCGACGATTTCGCTGGAAACAGTTAGAGAGTTCATATTTGTACAACCATCCTTTTCGAAATTTTTATATGTGTTGTGATTAAGATGAAATTAGTATAACACATTAATATTAATAATCTATACTAATTAAAGAGATTTTTATATTTTAATGAATTTTTTTGGTTTTTGGGGTTTAATCAGTGTACTATATTAATAAGAAAGGGTGATATTGGATCATATAAAGTTTCTCTTCCGTCCGATTCAATGGGAATTTACTGACCGTTCATCTGCGACAAATGATGCTGCACATATAACTTATCTTTTTTTCTAAGGAAAATCGGTTGACATGATGAATGATCTTTCGTAACATTGACACTTGAACGGATACTCTTATCCTGAGCCGGTGGAGGGACAGGCCCTGTGAAACCCAGCAACCTGCCGTATAAAACGCGGAAAAGGTGCTAAACCTGAGCAAGGATCAACCTTGGACGATAAGAGTGAAAGGCCCGAGTAAAAACAACCTTTCCTCTCTCTATGCCGGGAGAGTTTTTTTATTTTCCGGATCATCGGGGGAATATGAGTACCGTACCCATACTGATTTAAAGGAGGAATTTTTTCATGACAAAACAGCGTCGCCTGTTTACATCAGAATCTGTAACAGAAGGACATCCGGATAAAATCTGTGATCAAATTTCCGATGCGATACTTGATGCGATTCTTGACAAAGACCCGAATGCCCGAGTAGCAGCGGAAACATCTGTCACAACGGGGCTCGTACTCGTTGCCGGGGAAATTACCACTTCATCTTATGTGGATATTCCAAAAATCGTTCGTGAAACGATAAAAGAAATTGGGTATGTACGTGCAAAATATGGATTTGACTACGAAACAGCTGGTGTATTGACATCGATTGATGAACAGTCACCCGATATTGCAGCCGGTGTAAACGTAGCACTCGAAGCACGTGAAGGCCAGATGACGGATAAAGAAATCGACGAAATCGGTGCCGGTGACCAAGGCTTAATGTTCGGTTACGCATGCAATGAAACAGCGGAATTAATGCCGCTGCCCATTTCACTCGCACATAAACTTGCACGTCGTCTGACACAGGTACGTAAAGATGAAGTGCTTGAATACCTTCGTCCGGATGGTAAAACGCAAGTAACGGTTGAATACGATGAACATGGTCAGCCGGTTCGTGTGGATACAATCGTTATTTCAACTCAACATCATCCAGAAATTACACTTGAGCAAATTCAAAAAGAAGTTCGCGAACATGTCATTAATGAAGTCGTACCGGCTGAATTGATCGACAGTGAAACGAAATTTTTCATTAACCCGACAGGCCGCTTTGTGATCGGCGGACCACAGGGGGATGCAGGTTTAACAGGCCGCAAAATCATCGTTGATACGTATGGCGGATATGCTCGTCATGGCGGTGGGGCATTCTCTGGTAAAGATCCGACGAAAGTAGACCGTTCTGCGGCCTATGCAGCTCGTTACGTGGCAAAAAATATTGTGGCTGGGGGTCTTGCGGATAAATGTGAAGTTCAGCTTGCATACGCAATCGGTGTAGCACAGCCGGTATCGATTGCTGTTGACACATTTGAAACAGGTACAGTGTCAGAAGAAGTTCTTGTTGACCTAATTCGCAAAAACTTCGACCTTCGTCCAGCAGGAATTATTAACATGCTTGATCTGCGCCGTCCTATTTATCGTCAAACAGCGGCATACGGCCACTTTGGGCGTACGGACGTGGATCTTCCATGGGAACGTACGGACAAAGCTGAGCTTTTGAAATCAGAAGCAAAATAATAAAAAGCTGCCTGAAAGTTATTTGACTTTCAGGCAGTCTTTTTTTTATGATGGTATGCTTTTATGACAGCTGATGGGATCTACCAATAAATGATCGGATCACAGGTTAAAAACGCAACGTTCATTTCCATACTTTTGTTAGCATATCTTGTACATCATTTTTGAATGGATTTATAATATTGTCCTTTTTCCGCATACTCGCGGACGATTCGTTCCATATCTTTCCGGTCCTCTTCAGTAACATCGCGAATGACTTTAGCGGGACGCCCGAATGCCATTGTGTTCGGTGGGATGATTTTGCCAGGCGGAACGAGGCTGCCGGCACCAATGAACGCACCTTCACCAATTTCAGCATTATCTAAAATGATGGACCCCATGCCGATGAGTGCACCTTTTCTAATTTTGCAGCTATGTAAAAGAACTTGGTGGCCGATCGTCACATGATCTTCTAATACGAGCGGGTTGTTTGGACTTTGATGCAGGACGGAATTGTCTTGAACGTTGACTCGATTTCCAATAACAGTTGGGGCGACGTCGCCGCGAATCACGGTATTGTACCAAATGGTAGATTCCTCTCCGATGCTCACATCACCGGTAATTGTGACATGATCTGCAATAAAAGCAGACTCTGCAATCTCTGGTTCTTTGTCTTTATAAGGATAAATCATCTATGAAACTCCTTTCTTTTTTTATATGTACCGTTTTATTTTATCGAAAGCCAAAAGATTTGTATAATAGAAAAAACGATTGCCGTTTGTGAAGGAGAGAGCAACTATGTGGAAATGGGAGTGTGAAGGGCGACCAAAAGGTGTGATCGTCATCGTGCACGGTGCACTTGAACATCACGGACGTTACGGCTGGCTTATTGAAATGTGGCGGCAGAATGGGTTTAATGTCGTTATGGGCGACCTGCCAGGACAAGGAATGACATCACGTGCCAAGCGTGGTCATATTTCGTCCTTTACTGAATATACAAATGAAATTTCTGACTGGGTCAATGCAGCCTATCAGTTTGATGTGCCGGTTTTTTTACTCGGTCACAGCATGGGCGGACTGATTGTTACTCGTTATTTGCAGGAACAGAAGCCTGAACTTGCGGGTGTCATTTTATCATCACCACTATTTAAAATGAAACACGTGCCGCCAAAGCATTTAAACATGATGTCACACGGGCTTAATACTATGACGCCATCGCTAAAATTTGACTCGGGTATTACCGTCGATATGTCGACGCGGAATGAAGAGGTGCGGGCGTTCGACATGGAAGATACAATGTTTGTCCGAAAAGTGTCGGTCCGCTGGTATCGTGAAGTCATCCAGGCGATTAAAATGGTTGCTGCGGGGCCCGGTGAAATACCCGATATTCCTCATCTTATTATGCAGGCCGGCGATGATAAAATAGTTGACAGCAGTGCTGTCCGCTTATTCACGAAAAAAATCGACGTATCCGAGCTGCAGTATAAAGAATGGCCTAAATTGTATCATGAAATTTTTAATGAACCAGAGCGGGAAGATGTATTTCGCTATGCGATTGATTTTGTTCATAACCGATTGCGCGCACTCGGTTTTATTATTGAAAAGTGAGGTAACTTAATGAATGTCCCTAAAAATTCGCTATTATTAATGCGAAAAGCATATAAAAGCATTTATCCAGCAGTAAAGACGGAATGGAGTAAATGGAAAGGGATGGCGGAACGTATTCCGGATCCGGAGCTTCGTCAACAAGCGCTGGATGTATATGAAAAAAAATATTTTCATTGTGAAGCCGGTGGTATTATTTCCATGCTTGCAGGTGAGAAATCAGTAGATGCCATTGCATTTATTGTTCCGTATCAGCTCATTTGTGATTATCTTGATAATTTGTGCGATCAAACGAGGTCGTTTAATCCGGATGATTTTGCGGCGCTGCATGAAGCGCTGCACGACTGTTTCTTTCCCGGCGAGGCAAAAAGTGATTATTACCGCTTCCGCGAGACGAAAGACGATGGCGGCTATTTAAACGCGCTCGTTGATGGATGCCGGCGTATTGTTGCGAATACCCCATCATTTTCGGCCGCAAAGCCGCATGTGCTTGATTTAAGCCGGTATTACAGTGAATTGCAAATTCATAAGCATGTGCGAGAAGAAGAGCGGGAAGAGCGGCTGATCCGCTGGTTTGAAAGCTATAAAGCAGATTTGCCAGATATGACATGGTATGAATTTTCTGCTTGCACCGGTTCAACGGTTGGTGTGTACTGCTTAATGTCGTGTGCAATGGGATCAGCATTTACGCCGACATACGCTAAAATGGTGCGTGACTGCTACTTTCCATACGGTCAAGGCATTCATATTTTACTTGATTACTTTATCGATCAAGAAGAGGATCAAGAAGACGGCGAGCTGAATTTTTGTACTTATTATGAAAATGAATCGGTGATGATGGATCGCTTCTTACACTTTTTACAGCAAGCCAAAAAAGGAACAGAATCGCTTCCTCACGCAAAGTTTCATTCATTTTTAATTGAAGGTATCGTGGCGGTTTATTTGTCCGAAGAAAAAGCAACTGAGAAGAAAAGTGTACAAAACCAGTGCCGAAAGCTCGTTCATACAGCGGGATTTTCGAGTGTTTTCTTTTACTGGAATGGTCGAACGTATAAAACAATCCGGAAAATGTACAAAGCTGAGTAATAGATTTTTTTCGTGTTCCGAAATAAAGTGAGACTTCATTAAAAACAAGCTCGTAGACTTCATCGTCTCCGGGCTTTTCGATTTTTTAGCTTGTTCGCACACAACGTTACAAAAACAGGCAGCCTCCTCGTTGGAAGACTGCCTTTCACTTAAATTATGCTTTTTCCCTCATCCATTTCGATAGCGTTTCATATACAATGGGGACAATAACGAGCGTTAGTAACGTCCAGCCTGTCAATCCACCGATGACCGTCACGCTTCATCTTATCCTTTTAAAATCAATTCACATACTTGTTCACACTCACCGCTTCTCGATCGCGATGATAAATGGCGGATTGTTTGCTTGATTGATAAATTCGTAGCGCATGACGTGAGCGTGCTTTTGATCCAGCGTCTCTGTGAATAACACGACTGCTTCGCGTTCAGCAGCGCCTTCTTCGTGTCCGTGGTAAATGACGAGCACAATGACACCACCGGTTTTCAACATCGTAAATAATTGCTGCACCGCTTCGATCGTTGTATTGGGTTTTGTTACGATTGATTTGTCACCTTTTGGCAAATAGCCAAGATTGAAAATAGCAGCAGATAATCGGCCGTGATAGTCAGCCGGAATGAGCTTTGCTGCTTGCTCATGACCAGAATGATAAAGCGATACACGGTTTGAAACACTCGCCTGTTTCAAGCGTTCGCCTGTATTTTTAATTGCCTGCTCTTGCACATCGAATGAGAAAACGTGTCCAGATTCGCCAACAAGCTTCGCTAAAAAGAGTGTATCGTGGCCGTTGCCTGCTGTAGCATCGACAGCGAAACTGCCGGCAGACATTGTTTTTTCAAGCAGAATTCGTGCGAATGGTAAAATGCCGTCGAGTGTCATGGTTGCAACACGGCCTTTTTGTATAATTTCCCTTGCCAGCTGCTACGCCGGACGAGTTCGGCGTCAATAGCGTTCAACACTTTCCATTTGTTTACACTCCACATTGGGCCGACCATTAAGTTAATGGGACCGTCGCCTGTAAGGCGGTGAATGACCATTTCTGGCGGCAATATTTCAAGCTGATCGCACACGAGATGGACGTAGTCGTCAAATGATAAAAAGTTGAGCAGTCCTTTTTCATACTGTTTCACAAGAGGTGTCCCTTTTAATAAATGCAACAAATGAATTTTAATTCCCTGTACATCAAGATCAGCTATCGCTTGAGCCGTTTCCATCATCATCTCTGGCGTTTCGAGCGGGAGTCCATTTATAAGGTGGGAGCAGACACGGATATTATGTTTACGCAGTTTTTCAACACCTTCAACATACGTTTGGAAGTTATGTGCACGGTTGATCAATTGGGCCGTTTGTTCGTGCACCGTTTGCAGACCAAGCTCGACCCATAAATAAGTACGTTCATTTAGTTCGGCTAAATAGTCCACGACGTCATCTGGCAGGCAGTCTGGACGTGTTGCAATCGATAATGCAACAACATCATCTTGCTTCAATACCCGTTCGTATTTCGCGCGAAGCACATGAACGGGTGCATGTGTGTTTGTGTATGCTTGAAAATAGGCCATATATTTGCCATCTTTCCATTTTTGATGCATTTTGGCTTTTATGTCGTTAAACTGTTTTTCAAGTGGATCAACACGATCACCAGCGAAGTCACCGGAACCGGCCGCACTGCAAAATGTACAGCCGCCAAATGCCACAGTGCCATCACGGTTCGGGCAGTCAAAGCCTCCGTCAAGTGCTACTTTAAACACTTTATGACCAAAATGCTCACGTAAATGATAATTCCACGTAAGGTATCGCTTATCATCACTTGCGTAAGGAAATGGGTTTGTCATGATCATTCCTCCTTTCATGCTCCATCCAAGGTAAAATTTTAACATGAACGTGGTCCCGGGTAAAATGCGCTTGCATATTAACCGAAATTTTTTTACAATGAGTGTTAAAGGTTTATAATGAAGAGAGCCGGCGGATGGATGGTGCAGTCCGGTATACTCAACGCGTACAATCACAATTGGGTGGTACCACAGGAAGAGACAATTCTCTCCTGTCCCATATTTTGGGGCGGGGGTTTTTTCATTTGTAGATTACATAAGATGGAAGGCAGGTTCAACGAATGAATTTCGATCATAAGCAAATTGAACAGAAATGGCAGCAATACTGGGAGCAAAATAAAACATTTAAAACGAACGAAGAACCGGAAAAACCGAAATTTTACGCGCTTGATATGTTTCCATATCCATCTGGCGCAGGACTTCATGTCGGCCATCCAGAAGGCTACACAGCAACGGATATTTTAAGCCGTTTCAAACGTATGCAGGGCTACAACGTCCTTCATCCGATGGGCTGGGATGCATTCGGACTTCCTGCAGAACAGTACGCGCTTGATACAGGAAATGATCCCGCTGAATTTACGGAACAGAACATTAACAATTTCCGTCGTCAAATTAAATCACTTGGTTTCTCTTATGACTGGGACCGCGAAATTAACACGACAGATCCGAATTATTATAAATGGACGCAATGGATTTTCTTACAATTGTATAAAAAAGATCTCGCGTACGTTGATGAAGTGCCGGTTAACTGGTGCCCGGCGTTAGGTACAGTACTTGCGAATGAGGAAGTTATTGATGGAAAATCAGAGCGGGGCGGTCATCCCGTCGAGCGCCGTCCGATGCGTCAATGGATGCTGAAAATCACGAAATATGCGGATCGTTTACTTGAAGATTTAGACGAGCTTGATTGGCCGGAAAGCATTAAAGAAATGCAACGAAACTGGATTGGCCGCTCTGAAGGTGCTGAAGTAACGTTTGCGATTGATGGATACAATGAGACGTTCAAGGTCTTCACGACGCGTCCGGACACATTGTTTGGCGCAACGTATGCGGTACTCGCGCCTGAACACCCATTTGTCGATAAAATAACGACAGCGGAGCAAAAATCAAAGGTTGAAGCGTATGTGAATCAAGTGAAATCGAAAAGTGATCTGGAGCGTACGGACCTTTCGAAAGACAAAACGGGTGTGTTCACAGGGGCATATGCAGTCAATCCAGTCAACGGCGAAAAAATGCCGATCTGGATTGCCGATTATGTATTGATCACATACGGAACAGGTGCGATTATGGCCGTACCTGCACATGATGAACGAGACTATGAATTTGCGCAGAAATTTGAACTGCCGATTACAGAAGTTGTTGCTGGCGGAAATGTTGAAGAAGCAGCCTATACAGGCGACGGTAAGCATGTGAATTCTGGCTTTTTGAACGGATTAAATAAAGAAGACGGTATTCAAACGATGATTGAATGGCTTGAAAAAGAAGGAGTCGGCACGAAAAAAGTGACGTATCGTCTGCGCGATTGGCTGTTCAGCCGCCAGCGCTACTGGGGTGAGCCGATTCCAATTATTCACTGGGAAGATGGTACATCAACAGCCGTTCCAGAATCCGAACTGCCGCTCGTCTTGCCGAAAACGACGGAAATTCGTCCATCCGGTACAGGTGAATCACCACTTGCAATCATTGAAAACTGGGTGAATGTTGTCGATCCCGCCACCGGTAAAAAAGGACGCCGCGAGACAAATACAATGCCGCAATGGGCAGGAAGCTGCTGGTATTATCTCCGTTTTATCGATCCGGATAATACGGAAGCACTTGCTGATCCGGAAAAATTAAAACGATGGCTGCCAGTTGATATTTACATCGGCGGCGCAGAGCATGCCGTTCTTCATCTTCTGTATGCGCGTTTCTGGCATAAAGTGTTGTACGATCTCGGTGTGGTTCATACGAAAGAGCCTTTCCAAAAATTGTTTAACCAAGGAATGATTCTCGGTGAAAATAATGAAAAAATGAGTAAATCAAAAGGAAACGTTGTGAATCCGGATCAAATCGTTGAAAGCCATGGTGCAGATACACTGCGTCTATATGAAATGTTCATGGGGCCGTTAGACGCTTCTGTTGCGTGGAGTACAACCGGTATTGACGGCGCACGCCGATTCCTTGATCGAATTTGGCGCTTGTTCGTAACGGATGATGGATCGTTGACTAAAAAAGTGACAGAAAGTGGTACAGAGCTTGAAAAAGTGTATCATCAAACTGTGAAAAAAGTAACGGATGACTATGCCGGTCTTCATTTTAATACGGCGATTTCACAAATGATGGTGTTTGTGAATGAAGCGAATAAGGCGGAAACGATTCCAGCTGATTTTGCGTCCGGCTTTGTGAAATTATTGGCGCCGCTCGCACCGCATCTTGCAGAAGAATTGTGGGAAAAGCTTGGTCATAATGAAACGGTAACATATGAAGCGTGGCCAACATTTGATGAATCGAAGTTAATTGATGATGAAGTGGAGATTGTGATCCAGTTAAATGGAAAATTACGGACGAAATTAATGGTTTCAAAAGATGCAACGAAGGAACAGATGGAAGAGATCGCACTGGCGGATGAAAAGTTCAAGGAAGATCTTGCTGGCAAGACGATACGTAAAGTGATTGCCGTTCCAGGAAAACTTGTGAACGTGGTTGCTAATTAATTTGAAGGGATGATGAAAGTGATTCCAACGATTACAGCAGAAGAAGTAAGACAAAAGGTTGAAAGCGGGCAAAAGATTGAACTGATCGATGTACGTGAAGAAGAAGAAGTAGCAGAAGGTATGATTCCACAAGCTGAACATATTGTTATGGGCACAATTCCTGAAAATCTAGACCGTCTCGATAAAGAAACAGAATATATTATCATCTGCCGCTCCGGTAAACGTAGCGAAAATGTATCGCGCTATTTGATCGAAAATGGTTATAAAGCAACAAATATGACAGGCGGAATGCTTGACTATACAGGTGAGATAGTACCGAAATAAAAAAGAAAAAAAGAGACTGTGCGATTTTTCGTACAGTCTCTTTTTAGATTTCGTTACGATAAAAGAGATTTACTTATGCCAGCTGCATTTGTGCCAGCAATATGACCGGTAATCAGTGCGGAAGTAATGTTGTAGCCCCCCGTGTAGCCGTGAATGTCGATAATTTCCCCACAGAAAAAGAGGCCGGGTTTCTTTTTTGATGCCATTGTTTTTGGTTCGATTTCTTTTACAGATACGCCGCCGCCGGTGACAAATGCTTTTTCAAGTGGCAGCGTGCCATTGACGGCAATTCTAAATGATTTCATCAATGAAGCGAGTTCACGAATCGCGCTGTCTGCCACTTGATTACCGGGTGTTTCTAAATCAATGTTTGCACGTTCAAGCAAAAAGTGTAAATAACGTTCCGGAAGCAGGCCTTTCAAGCTATTTTTTATAGATTTTTTTGGCTCTTCTTTTAAGCATTTGCGAATTCGGACGCCTACTTCATGTTCATTGCCATCTGGCCATGCGTCAATGGACATGTAGACAGGGGATCCATTTTTCTTTAATTCTTTCACGACGAATTGGCTGCATCTAAGCGCTGCAGGCCCCGATAATCCGAAATGGGTAAAGAGCATATCCATCCGGTGCGTCACGAGTGTTTTGCCCTTTTTATTTAGCACGGATAAGCTGACGTCACGAAGCGCCAGTCCTTGCATCGAACGGTTGACGATAAATGGTTCTTTTGACGTAATCGGTACTTCTGTCGGAAAAAGTTCCGTTACCGTATGTCCAGCGCGTTCTGCCCACGGATACCCGTCGCCCGTTGATCCGGTTTGCGGAACCGCTTTGCCTCCGGTTGCGAGTACAATAGCCCCAGCGCGAATTTCTTCGCCAGATTTGAGCCGGACACCGATCATTCGGTCGTCACTCATCAATAATTTTTTCACAGGTGATTCAAGCCGCAAATCTACACGAAGACGTTTTAGTTCATCAAGCAGTGCTTCAACGACATCCTGCGCCCGATCGGACACGGGAAACATGCGGCCATGATCTTCTTCTTTTAATTTTACACCGAGATTTTCGAAAAAGCGGATAATGTCTTCGTTGCTGAAGACGGAAAAGGCACTGTACAAAAATCGTCCATTGCCCGGTATATGGCGAATGATTTCTTCCACTGGCAGCCGGTTCGTTACATTACATCGGCCGCCGCCAGAAATTTGCAGTTTGTTGCCTGGTTTTTTCCCTTTATCAATTAACAGTGTGCGTGCACCCGCGCGTCCAGCTGCAATAGCCGCCATCAGTCCAGCGGGCCCACCGCCTACAACGATTACGTCGTACATAACGTCATCTCCTAATTCAAACTTTGTTCATTATAGCAGACGTGAAAAAAATTGTCAGAAACAAATGAAAGAGTTACACTATTAATTGGTGCTCTATTTATAAGAATGAGGGATTAAACGATGTCATCCAATTTAATACGCGGAACGTTCATTTTAACGATCGGAACGTTCATCTCAAAGTTTCTTGGTCTTTTTTATGTTATTCCATTTTATAAAATTATAGGTGGAGAAGAAGCGGCTGCTTTGTATAGCTACGGCTACGTGCCATATACCATTTTTATTAGCATCGCAACTGCAGGTGTGCCACTTGCCGTATCCAAGTACATAGCGAAATATAATGCGATTGAAGAATATGCGGTTGGGCGAAAGCTTTTTAAGTCAGGTCTTTTATTGATGACATTGACGGGTTTTTCCGCTTTTCTTATTATGTATATATTTTCGCCATTTTTTGCAGAATTGTCTATTCCAGACAGTGAGCAAGTCTATACGGTTGAACAAGTGACGACCGTCATTCGCGCTGTGAGTTTTGCACTCATCATCGTCCCGTTCATGAGTTTAATGCGTGGCTTTTTCCAAGGGCATCAATCAATGGGACCATCCGCTGTATCAACGGTTGTGGAGCAAATTGCCCGCATAGCCTTTTTGCTTACTGGTGCATACATTGTGATTCATTTAATGGGTGGCTCCGTTGTCACAGCGATAAGTGTAGCAACATTCGCTGCCTTTATTGGAGCAATTTTCGGTCTTCTTGTTTTATTCTGGTATTTTTTCAAGCGGAAAAAGCAATTGGATGAACTGGTGAAAAAAGACAAAGGGCAGACAGATGTGTCCTTGTTCGGTATGTATTCAGAAATTGTGCTTTATGCGATTCCGTTTGTTTTTGTCGGCATAGCCATTCCGCTTTATCAGCTCATTGACCAAGTAACCTTTTCACGGGCCATGTCAGAAATTGGCCTAGCGGATCAGGCGGTCGTCGCGGCATTTGGTGTGTTGAACTTCAGTACACAAAAACTAGTCATTATTCCGGTTTCACTAGCGACTGCTTTTGCGATGACACTAGTGCCAATGATAACGAGTTCATTTGTAAAAGGTGATCAGCATACTGTGAAGCGGCAGCTTGATCAAACATTTGAAGTATTGCTTTTCTTAACGATACCGGCAGCGATCGGGATTGCGCTGCTGGCAGAGCCGCTTTATACGGTATTTTACGCTCATAGCGAGCTTGGAACGGACGTGCTGCGTGTCTACGCACCGGTGGCCATTTTATTTGCGCTCTTCTCGGTTACAGCAGCCATTATGCAGGGAATCAATGAGCAGCGATTTACCATATTAAGTTTGCTGACAGGTATTTTAGTGAAACTGTCGCTTAATATTCCGCTTATAAAAATGTTTGAAACAGAAGGAGCGGTCTATGCAACAGCACTCGGATTTGTGTCATCGATTACGATTAACTTATTTGTTATTCGTTACTTTGCTGGCTATTCACTCCGATCGATTGGAAAAAAAATCAGCTTGATTGTTTTGTTTAATGTCGTGATGTCCATTGTCGTGTTCGGTCTATATAGCTTGCTGTCACTCGTTCTTTCTCCAGCTTCATTGTGGCCGTCTTTCTTGACTATTATCATTTGCGCAGCTACGGGAGCGATTGTGTATTTTGCCTTGAGCAGTAAATCAGGGCTTTTAGATACTTTATTTGGCTCACGCTTGGATGGAATTAAACGAAAACTACGCTTGAAAAAAGCTTAATTTTAGAAAAGAGGAACGATATGCGTCTTGATAAAATGCTTGCGAATTCAGGGGTTGGCACTCGTAAAGAAGTGAAAAAACTGCTTAAAAGTGGCGGCGTAACGGTAAATGGAACGATGGTGAAAGATGCGAAAATCCATGTGGACCCGGTTGTGGATGATGTCCGTTTTTTCGATGAACCGGTTGAGTATCGTGAATTTATTTATTTAATGATGAATAAGCCGGATGGTGTCGTGTCGGCAACAGAAGATAAGCGCGATGAAACGGTCATTGACTTGCTCGATGAATCTCACAGACATTTCGAGCCGCATCCAGTTGGACGCCTTGATAAAGATACAGAAGGCATGCTTTTGCTAACGAATGATGGACAATTGTCTCATAGCTTGCTGTCACCGAAGCGACATGTGGGGAAAACGTATTTTGCTCAAATAAAAGGGAATGTAACGACGGAAGATGTGCAAGCTTTTGCTAAAGGTGTGACATTGGAAGATGGTTATTTAACGAAGCCAGCTGAACTCGTCATTTTATCAAACGGGGCTGAATCTGAAATCGAACTGACGATTACAGAAGGGAAGTTCCATCAAGTGAAACGCATGTTTATAGCGGTTGATAAAGAAGTGCTGTACTTGAAGCGTTTATCGATGGGGCCGCTTGCACTCGATGAATCACTTGAACTCGGTGAATACAGGGAACTGACGGAAGAAGAAGTAAATATCCTAAAAGAAAACTAAAAAAACGGCTGCCCGCATCGCGGACAGCCGTTTTTTTTAGTATGAAAGGGTTACGATGTCATTCTCACCTTTTTTTCTGTCGTTGTCCATTTTCCGCGTGTTGGACTAAAGACGAGCTCATTATAAGCTAGTACATTTAAATCGCGTTGAATGGTGCGCGGGGTGATGCCAAACTCATCTACAATATCCTGTGTTGTCACAGTACCATTTTCTTTAATATACATGTAGACGGATTTAATGCGATTTAGCATCCGATTTGTAGTCGGTTTCAAAAAACCACTCCCTCGTCTTTTTTCCCTGAGGCATAACAACAGACGGCAGCAAATGATCTTACCAATTATAATAAAGTGTCTCAGACATCTCCTTTGCAAAATAGTATAAAGTGTCTGACAACTAAAGTGTACTGTATTTATTCTTATTTAGCTAGAAAAAAAGGTTGAATTTACACTTTGTTTACCCTTTTTTAATGATATTATGCCTTTAATCGGAAAATAACACTGATTGTAAATTTATATTCAGAAAATTTACAATTTAGTGAATAAATATGAAGTTGGTTTGTCAACACGTTCCGTTGTAAAATAAAAACAAGGAGGAATCGCTATGAATAATATAAACTGGATGGGTGAAATACTGGAGCGGCGCGATGAATTTATAGCTGATCTTCAGAAACTCATTCAAATTCCAAGTGTTAAAACCGAACGGAGGACAAAAGAAGCACCGTTTGGAACTCACGTAAAAGAGGCACTCGATTATATGCTTTCACTCGGTGAAAAAGATGGATTCACAATAAAAAATACAGGAAATGTGGCTGGACACCTAGAAATAGGCTCAGGAGACGGACTTATTGGGGTATTATGCCACGTGGATGTTGTACCGGCAGGGGACGGCTGGACGCACGAACCGTTTGGTGGAGAACTCGAATCGGGTAAATTATTTGGCAGGGGAGCGATTGACGATAAAGGACCAACAATGGCGGCCTATTACGCGATGAAAATTGTAAAAGAGCTTGGCATCCCACTAGAAAAAAGGGTACGGATGATTATTGGCACCGATGAAGAAAGTGACTGGCAATGTGTCGAGCGTTATTTTGAAACGGAAGAAATGCCGGATATTGGATTTGCTCCAGATGCTGATTTTCCAATTATTTTTGCGGAAAAAGGAATTGCTGATGTCCAGATCAAGCTCTCATTGCCAGCGCCGGATGAGGCGGCTGTTACGATGATAGCATTTGAAAGTGGAGAAAGGTATAATATGGTACCTGATTTTGCCCGTGCATCTTTATTAATCGATCAAAATCATACACTTTTTTTACAAAACTACACAGAATATATAAATGAGTCCAATTTTGAAGGCAATTATCACATTGAAAACGGTGCTGTTGTTCTAGAAATGAA
This sequence comes from Bacillus sp. 37MA, assembly GCF_000372765.1. NCBI lineage: Bacteria > Bacillati > Bacillota > Bacilli > Caryophanales > Bacillaceae > Bacillus > Bacillus sp. 37MA. The sequence continues at coordinate 2,322,870 of NZ_KB889752.1, read as the reverse complement.
AGGAACATCTGCACACGCAATGGAGCCAGATTTCGGACAAAATGCGGCGCTCATGTTAGCTAGATTTTTGAGCAATCAGCGTCTTGATACAGCATCTATCGCTTATATTGATTTTATGATACGTTATTTCGATGGTGACACGCGCGGACGGGCATTAGGGATTGCGGCGACGGATCTTGAAATGGGTGACGTAACTGTGAATGCAGCGATTTTTCGTTATGAAAAAGGGAAGTCTGCTCAAATTGGCGTAAATGTGCGCTATCCGGTATCGTTTTCGTTTAATGAAGAAATACAAAAGCTGAAAAAGAGGATTCAAAAAGAAAAAGCGGAATTGTCTGTTATATCGAATAGTGAACCTCATTATGTGCAACCGGATGATCCACTTATTGAAACATTGAAGCGTGTATATGAAGAAGAGACGGGCAAAAAAGCAGATCTGCTGTCAATCGGTGGCGGGACGTATGCACGCGCTTTGAAAACAGGTGTTGCATTCGGTGCACTGTTCCCGGGACGTCCAGATGTCGCACATCAAAAAGATGAATATGCTTTTGTTGAAGACTTATTTCAAGCTGCGGCGATTTATGCACGGACAATAGTGGAACTGGCGGGCAAGAATGAGAAAGAATGACGTATATTAAAAGATCCCCCCTTTCTATTCAAAGGGGGATCCATCTTATTATTTATATTGAAAAACGTCTGTTGATAAGTATCGTTCACCGGTATCAGGTGCAATACAGATAACGATATCGTCTTTCGATAATGTTTTCGCCACTTCGATCGCTGCAAAACACGTCGCACCTCCGGAAGGGCCGACTAAAATGCCTTCCTCTGCGGCTAAGCGGCGTGTAATAGTATAGGCGTCATCATCTTCAATTTTAAAAATGGAGTCGTACACATCGATGTTTAGTGTTTTCGGAACGAAGCCAGGGCTCGTGCCGATGAGTTTATGTTTGCCCGGCTGGCCGCCTGATAATACAGGAGATCCCGCTGGCTCAACGACGTGTACCGTCAAATTGGGATACACCTTCTTTAACTCTTCACCTGTACCTGTAATGGTGCCACCTGTTCCGGAGCTGGCAATAAATGAGGCGAAGTTCTTCCCAATTTGATCAACTGCATCGATAATTTCAGCTGATGTTGTGCCGCGGTGGGCATCTGGATTTGCAGGATTATCAAATTGCATTGGAATATAACTGCCGGGAATTTCTTTTGCCAGTTCAATTGCTTTTTGGATCGACCCCATCATTTTTTTATCGCCTGGTGTTAACACGACCTTGGCGCCGTACGCTTTTAAAATATTGATACGCTCTTTCGTCATTGTATCGGGCATAACGAGAATCGTTTTGTAACCCCGGGCTGCGGCATTCATCGCAATGCCAATACCAGTGTTGCCGCTTGTTGGTTCGATAATGGTCGCACCAGGTGTCAGTTTTCCTGATTTTTCTGCTTCAATTATCATATTATAAGCGGCACGGTCTTTCACGCTTTTACTCGGGTTATAAAATTCTAATTTTACGTATACGTCCGCTCCATGTTTAGGCGACAGACGCTGCAATTTGACGACAGGCGTGTCGCCAATCAAATGTGCGATATTATGAACCACTTTCATTAAAAAGTCATCCTTTCTATACCTTTTATTAAATCACATCATTCAAATAAATCCAATCCATACACAATGATTTAAAAAACATAATAAATGATATATACTTTTTTGTTAAACTAAAGATAAACTCAGGGGGAGAAAATGAAACCGCATTATTTTTTCGCGATTGTAATACCCGATGATATGAAAAAGGCTATTTTTCATGAAATGAAGCAGCATCAATTACCATTTAAGAAATTTACACATCCAGAAGATTATCATATTACACTGGCGTTTATCGGTGATTCAGAAGAAAGGTTACTTGAAGAAGTATGCGCCCAGCTGGAAGAATCGTTAAAAGAGACACATTCATTTCCACTAAGGCTCACTTCTTTTTATACATTTGGTCTGCCAGCATCCCCACGTATTTTCTGGATAGGCACGGACGAACCAAGAGAATTGTACCAATTGCAGTCGATTACTGTGAATGTTTGCACAAAAGCGGGATTCAAACTTGATGAAAGACCATACCGTCCTCATTTGACAACGGCGAGAAAGTGGAAGGGGGATAAACCATATAAACCTGTTGTTGCACCAGAATGGAATAATATTACAATAAATGAAGTGGCGTTGTATGAAACAAATCGTTTAGAAGAGCCTAAATATACAAAAAAATGGTCATACTTGTTAAACGAAACGAGAGAGGACTAATCTCATGGCGCAGTTAATTAAATTACAAAATTACATATCCCGTTATGAAAATGATTTGTTTCATTATCCAGCTCGCTATGTCCGTTTGAAAAAACAGGAATGGAGAAGGTTTCAAGAGAAATGGGCGCATCATCAAGCGGTATCATTCATAGAGCCTATTCAATTAGAAGATGACTGGATGATTGAACCGGAAAAAGAACGAACCGGTTTTTTTCGTTCATTCTTTTCAAAAAAAGAGTGTCAACTATCGGGGGAAGAATCGATTCAGAAAGCGGAAGATACACCGATGTTTTCTATTAATGAGACAGAATCGACATTTTTACACACAGAAGAGGATGCGAAGAAGCTATTCGTTGAAAAAATGTATCAATTTCAGGTGAAATGGGCGAGTTCGACGCTGCTTCATAAATCACCTCTTGATCATAAATACTACGTTGATGAACGGTTGAAATTTTTATTGCAGCGTCTGCCAGATACATTTCTCGTCTTTTACGAACCTGTTTTACGTTTTCAAAAAGCAACTGTTGAACTTGATATCGTCATCATGACGCCGATTGAAGTGTGGTGTCTTACTTTTTTAGAAGAACAAAATGATGCCGTTTTTTCAGGAACTGCGGAGCGCTTCTGGACGAAACGATACGGCGAGGCCGAATCAAAGCTGCTTAGCCCGGTCGTATCGCTGTCGAGAACAGAGACGCTCGTCAACAAGCTTTTGCGATATGAACAGATTGATCTTCCAGTTCGAAAGGCGATTTTATCCCGCAATGGCTATATTGATTATCCCAGCGCGCCGGCAGGTATTGACTACATTGATAAACGTGCGTTTGACACTTGGTTTCACTATATGAGAAAGGTGTCATCGCCACTTAAGATGATTCAGCTAAAAGCCGCTAAAGCATTGCTGGATCATGCAGACACGATCAGCATCCGCCGCCCAGAATGGGAAGAGGAGGAATCAAAATGATGAACACCCGTCCATTTAATGCGTATTTAGATAAATTAAATGAAGTGACCATTTTGTTACCTAAGCACTACTACGATGGAAAATCTGCTTTTTTCTATATCGAAAGTGGGCATGACGTGACAAAAATGACGATTGTGGAAAAGCAGGAATTTGAGATGATGGTGAAATATGTTTGCCACATATCCGAGACTCCGGATTTTGGGTCCGTGCATATTATTCTCGATGAACGGTTGATGCGGACTGATTTGCAAATGGGATCTGTCATTCGAACAGAAGAGTTTGATCATTTATTTTATTACGATGGTGAGCTCGGGGCGATGTATAGTCCGGAAAAAACAAACTTTCGCGTATGGGCGCCAACGGCCACAGAAGCATTCGTGAAGTTTAAAGAACGATCTGACAGTCCGCTTCGCTACATTACGATGAAGCGAGGACCCCGCGGTACATTTGAAGCCACATTGCCTGAACAGGCAGAAGGTTACTATTACCAGTATCAAGTGCGTATTAATAATATTTGGCATGAAGCGGTAGACCCGTATGCGAAAATGGTGTCTGTCCATAGTGAATGGGCGCGTATTGTTGATGAAAATCATATGCATGTCCCACAAAACAAATTGCCGCCGTTTTCATCACCGATCGATGCGGTTATTTATGAAGCATCTATTCGGGATTTATCTGTTCAGCCAGAAAGCGGCATTAAACAGCGTGGAAAGTACCTTGGTTTAACGGAAGAAGGAACGCAAAGTCCAGACGGACAGCCGACAGGACTGGATTATGTAGCATCGCTCGGCGTGACACATATTGAATTTTTACCTTTTTTTGATTTTTTCGGTGTTTCGGATGTTGATGCATCTGTCAACTATAATTGGGGATACAACCCGCTTTATTTCAATGTTCCTGAGGGCAGTTTCAGTACGAATGCCGCTGATTTATATGCTCGTACAGTGGAACTGAAGAGGATGATTGAAGCGCTTCATAAAAAAGAACTACGCGTCATTATGGATGTCGTCTACAATCATGTATTTATTCGTGAAACGTCTTCATTTGAACGGCTTGTTCCTGGTTATTATTTCAGGCAAGGGCCAGATGGTATGCCATCAAACGGATCAGGATGCGGTAATGATTTTGCATCGGAGCGGAAAATGGCGAGGAAATTCATTCTCGATTCGCTTGAATACTGGTTAACGGCGTACAATCTTGATGGATTCCGATTTGATTTAATGGGACTGATCGACGTAGAAACGATGCAGGAAGCGGTAAAGCGGATACGTGCAAAGAAACCTGATGCGGTCATTCTCGGAGAAGGATGGGATTTAAACACAGCGCTTTCAGCAGAGAAAAAAGCAACGATTCAAAATGAACAGCAGCTGCCGGGCACGGCCTTTTTTAATGATCGGTTTCGAGATTCTATTAAAGGAAGCACGTTTCAATTATTTGAACCGGGCTTTGCTTTTGGGAATAGACAATTGATGGATCATGCCTTTGCGGCGTATACAGCAAATGTAGGGTGTGCAGGTATAGACCGTCTATTTCATTCACCCGCACAATCGGTGAATTATGTGGAATGCCATGATAATTACACACTTTGGGATAAACTTGAAGCTTGTTTTCCGGGAGATACTTTGCAAAATAAACGAAAACACCGGCTCGCAACCGCATTTGTCTTATTGTCGCAAGGTATTCCATTTTTACACGCTGGACAGGAATTTTGCCGGACGAAGCATGGTGTCGAAAATAGCTACACGAGTTCTGATATAATTAATCAAATCGACTGGCGCCGACGCGGGGAATACATTGATCAAGTGGAGTACGTGAAAGGTTTAATCAAGCTCCGTAAATCACACGGTGCATGGCGGATGCGGACAGAAGAAGAGATTTGTCATCATATTGTGAGATGGCCATCAAATGTCGATACATTGTCGATCTGGTTAAAAGATGTCGGCCTCTATGGTGCATGGCACGATATACTACTATCATTCAACACCGGTGCCTCCATCTCGAGCTTCATTCTTCCAGAAGGCGACCCATGGGATCAAATTGTATCCGGTTCAATTGTTGGTACTACACCAGTTGCAAAAGGGCTTGTAACCGGCTATATAGACGGATTTAGCTGTGCAGTCTTTGTTCGGTAGCTTTGTCTTGAAATGAACTGGTGGAAAGCGCGTATTCGTGATACAATACTTCAGACAATAAAGAGTACGATATTATAAATTAAAAAGACAGTAATTGTTTTTCAAAGCGGCTGCTGTCTTTTTCTGTGAAACAGGTGAGGCATTGTGGAACACTTTCTTGGTGGAGACTGGGAGATAACACCAGCAGGCGGCATAACCGGAAAAGCATTTTTTGCAAGACAGGGGGGACAAGAGCTGTTTTTAAAACGGAACTCATCTCCTTTTCTTGCTATGCTCTCGGCTGAAGGGGTCGTTCCGAAACTCGTCTGGACGAAGCGGCTTGAAAATGGGGATGTTATCTCAGCGCAGCATTGGATGAATGGTCGAGAGCTTACGCCGGAAGAAATGAAATTCGACCGTGTCGCAAAACTAATGGGAAAAATTCATTCTTCAGACCCGCTATTGTCCATGCTGAAGCGGCTTGGTAAAAAGCCTTTTTGGCCATCAATGATGCTCGATGAAGTTCATGCGACAATCGACGTGATGTATACGCACCCTGAGGTGGCAGCAGCAGTCCGATTCCTCGAAACACAGCTTCCATCAGTGCCGGAATCCCAGCTTGTCGTCTGTCATGGTGATGTAAATCATCACAACTGGCTTTTGTCTGATGAGGATGAACTGTTTTTAATCGATTGGGATGGAGCGATGATTGCCGATCCGGCAATTGACCTCGGTACCCTGCTGTTTGGCTACGTTGAACGGGAAAAATGGACAAGCTGGCTCACGCAGTATGGTATCAGATTAACACCGTCTTTTTTTCGGCGGATGAAATGGTATGCGACCGCGCAACTGTTATTGTCGATTGAATGGGATGGTGAAAAAGGCCGCTTCCACGACATGAACAAAAGCATTGCTGCGTTGCATCGGTTAATGATTGAAGAGAAGAATTTATACGGAAATGGAGAGACGAGGCACGATGCGTTTAAGAAATAAACCGTGGGCACGTGAGAAAATCGATGCTCATCCGCAGTACATTATTCCAGAATCGTCCAATGTGAAAGGACACTGGCATGACATTTTCGGCAACAATAATCCGATTCATATTGAAGTTGGCACAGGGAAAGGCCAATTTGTGACCGGTATGGCGAAACAAAATCCAGACATTAATTACATCGGCATTGAACTGTATGAAAGTGTCATTGTCTCTGCACTAGATTTATTAATGGAAGCAGAGGTACCGAATTTGAAATTATTAAATGTCGATGGTTCTGATCTTCTGAATTATTTTGAAAAAGGGGAAGTAAAGCAAGTGTACTTAAACTTCTCCGACCCGTGGCCAAAAACGCGCCATACGAAGCGTCGTTTAACGTATAAATCATTTTTAAACCTGTATGAAGAACTTATGCCAGAAGGCGGCGAAGTGCATTTCAAAACGGATAATCAAGGCCTTTTTGAATATTCACTGAAGAGTTTTTCAGAATACGGTATGATGCTTACATATGTCAGTCTAGACTTACACAACAGTGAGTTTGAAGGCAATGTGATGACGGAATATGAAGAAAAATTTTCAGCAAAAGGCCAGCGTATTTACCGGTCAGAAGCGAAATTTCAGCCGCGCCTATAAAGTGAAACTTCATTCAATGGGGGGCTTTATTCCCGCTGAATAAGGAGGAACACAGGTAAAAAGCGCCGCTTCCTGCAGCAATACTTGAGTGACCAGGCTCAGCCGGTCCAAACTAATCGGGCTTTTACGGGCAGTTGATCGCCAAGTGGAGCCTTCTTTTCATAGTCTTGAAGTAGAGGTCTTACTGTCCGTTACTGCGGGATAAAAAAGCTCAAACGGTGATGACCGTTTGAGCTTTTTATATTAATGAATGGAATGTACGTTTAAAAGTGTACCTGTTTTTGCATCAGCTGCAAATTCAAATTGTTCATTGCTAGTTTTACCTTGGCGGGAAATACCGCCTTTATACACTAAAACCTGAAAACCATTATGTGTGTAATCTTCCGGTTTCATTTGAATCCATGAGCCGTTGATCGGACCTTGCTGTTTAAATGTTTCTTTAATTTGTTTCAAGACTTTCTCAGGCGGTGCATTCTTCGACTCGGACGTTTGTTTTTGAATTAAAACGGCTGCGGCTGCTCCAGCGGCCACACCGATCAAAAAAGCTGTACGATCACACTTTATCATGTTTTATCCCCCCTGTCTCTCCATTTGTATACTTCTAAAGTATACAGGATTTCATCATTACGGAAAACTAAAAGGCACTTCATTCCAAACTGAGGACCATTTCCGGTATAATGAACGAAAAAGACGTGCCGGGAGGAGATCGATCATGAAACAGGAAACGAAAGATATGTTTAAAACTTTAACAGAATTGCCGGGTGCACCAGGAAATGAGCATGCAGTGCGTGCATTTATGAAGAAAGAAATGGAGCCATATGCAGACTCGATTATTCAAGACGGGCTCGGCAGCCTGTTCGGCGTAAAAGAAGGAGATGAAAATGGGCCGCATGTGATGGTAGCGGGTCATATGGATGAAGTTGCTTTTATGGTGATCGCTATTACCGATAACGGGATGATTCGTTTTCAAACGCTTGGCGGCTGGTGGGGCCAGACGATGCTTGCTCAGCGCGTTCACATTTTTACGAAAAAAGGGCCAGTAGAAGGTGTTATTTCATCGACACCACCGCATTTGCTGACAGAAGATCAGCGCAATAAACCGATGCAAATTAAAAATATGCAAATTGATATCGGTGCAGATGATAAAGCGGACGCTGAAGCGATTGGTATTAAGCCAGGTCAGTCTATCTTGCCTGTATCCGCCTTTACACGACTCGCTAACCCGAAGAAAATCATGGCAAAAGCATGGGATAATCGATATGGATGTGGGCTTGCGATTGAGCTTTTAAAAGAATTACATGGAAAAACTGTGCCGAACATGCTTTATTCAGGTGCGACTGTACAGGAAGAAGTTGGCTTGCGCGGTGCACAAACAGCTGCACACTTAATTAATCCTGATGTATTTTTTGCACTTGATGCGAGTCCAGCGAACGATACAACCGGCGATAAAAATGAATTTGGCCAGCTTGGCAAAGGAGTATTGCTGCGCATTCTTGACGGAACGATGGTGACGCATAGCGGCATGAGAGAGTTTGTTCTTGATACAGCCGAATCTAATAGTATTCCATATCAATATTTCGTCTCACCGGGTGGAACGGATGCCGGCCGCGTTCATACGACAGGAAACGGCGTACCGAGTGTAGTAATAGGCATTTGTTCCCGATATATTCATACGCATTCATCGATTATTCATACGGATGATTATGATGCGGCGAAAGAACTGCTCGTGAAACTTATCACAAAACTAGATAAGACGACGGTTGATACGATTAAAAATAGCTGAAAGAAGGAATTACGTATATGCAAACAAACAAATTGAGAAAAAAGCTGGAAGAAGAATTAAAGAGGGACAACCGGAGGATCGTGTTTGATCGTGAAAAAGAAGAAATGCGTTTTGAAAATAGTGATACAAAAAAAGGTGTAACGGTTACGCTTGGCGGTATCCTCGCTAAATTTGAAGGAAATGTAGAAAAAGCAGCGGAAGAAACGATTTATTATGTAAATGAAGCATTAAATGCATTTGACGGTTCTGGAAAAAAGGAAGAGAAAGAGAAACGTATCTATCCGGTTATTCGCGCGGCCTCGTTTACGAAAGAAGCAGAAGAAGGCGTACCACTTTTTTACGATGATCATACAGCGGAAACACGTATTTATTATGCCGTCGATCTCGGCACAACGTACCGGCTTATTGACGAAAAACTGATGACAAAGGAAAAATGGACAGCGGAGCAAATTCGGGAAATTGCTCGATTCAATCTGCGCTCACTTCCGCTAGAAATGAAGCAGGACACAGTTGCTGGCAACGTCTTTTATTTCTTGAATTCAAATGATGGCTACGATTCAAGCCGTATTTTAAACGATCGATTTTTAAAAGAGATGAGTGAAAAGGTGGAGGGAGATATGACCGTGTCTGTTCCTCATGGCGATGTGCTTATTATCGGGGATATTCGCAATGTGACGGGTTATGATATTCTCGCTCAGATGGCGATGAGCTTTTTCGCTGCAGGACGCGTTCCGATTACGGCTCTTTCGTTCATTTATGAAGATGGCCATCTTGAACCGATTTTTATTATGGCACAAAATCGTCCGCAAAAAGACTGATCTCTTTTTACGGGCGGTCTTTTTTTATCCGATAAAAGCCTAAATGAAGATTTACTTTATCCCCATCCAATTTCCCAAAATGCTGTTTTTCTGTTAACAAATTTCATAATGCTGTTACAATGGAGAAAACTTCAAGTGGAAAGAGTGGTCAAAAATGAACATGTTTAAAAAAATCCTCTCTTATTTTAGAGAAGAAATTTACATAATTGAAGAAGAAGAAGAAACTGAACAACTGAAGAGTAAAGAAATAAAACGCGATGAACAGGAAATGAAAAATGATGTAACCAAGCAGCGTTTGCTAGAGCCAGAAGCAAAATCAAAAAGGGAGCGGTATGTACCGTTGATCAATGCGGCACCATCTGCTCAGCAAATTTCAACGCGTGTCGCTTATCGCTATCCGACTGTAAAGCGCGGCGGTGAACAGGCACTGCCACGTAAAAGACAACGTGATCATGATATTAAAGCCGAAGTAGAAGAGTCTGTAAAGCGTTATGAACAATCGACGTCTGCACCAGCAGCGCGTATTACACCGAGGCCATTTAGGCCAACTGAAATTCCATCGCCGATTTATGGATTCCGCACGCGTCCTACCGAAGAAGATGTACGAATCGTTCGCGGTGAAGAACAGGAGGAGCATGAGAAGCCGCTTCTTTTATTTACGAAAGAAACCGCAAACCGTCCGCCCGAACTGGAAAAGCCGGCTCCGGTGAAAATGAAGCAGGAAGAAAAGCCGCTGGAAATAGTGAGTAAACGAGCGCCCGTTGATAACGAAGAGGGAAAACTGCCGTCAGCTGACCGTCGGGAACGATCGCGTGAAAGACGACACTCTCCGTTTAATGTTATCATGCTGAAAAAGGATCGTGAAAAAATAGCGGAATCAGCAATGAAACCAGTCTCGGCTGTAAAACCCGTCCCGGAAACAGTTGTGAAAAAGGCAGCACAAGTCGTTATCGAAGCAGCCATTGACCGTCCACCGCTGTCTATTTTGACACCGCCATCGAAAAAGCCAATCGATGATGAATGGGTTTCGGAAAAAACAAAGCGATTAAATGAAACGTTTAAAAGTTTCAATATTGATGCTAAAGTAACGGGTGTCACGACTGGACCAGCAATTACCCGATTCGAAGTCACACCGTCAATCGGTGTAAAAGTGAGTAAAATCTCCAGCTTAACAGACGATATAAAGCGCAGTCTGGCGGCGAGAACACTCCGGATTGAATCACCGATTTCGGGTACTGAAGTGGTCGGCATTGAACTGCCAAACGACAAAAGCCGCTCCGTTTTTATTAGTGAAATTATCAGTCATAGTAAATTTCAGTTAGCTAAATCTCCGCTTGCGTCCGCACTCGGCCTTGATATTGCAGGGGAACCCGTCGTATTGGACCTGCAAAAAATGCCACATGGTCTTATCGCCGGTGCAACGGGTTCAGGAAAAAGTGTGTGTATTAACTCGATATTAGTCAGTCTTTTGTATAAAGCAGCGCCGCACGAATTAAAGCTGCTTCTCATTGATCCGAAAATGGTCGAGTTGACGCCTTACAATGGTATCCCACATTTGGCTAGCCCCGTCATTACCGACGTTAAAGCGGCTACGGCGGCATTGAAGTGGGCCGTTGAAGAAATGGAGCGTCGCTATCAGCTGTTTGTTCATGCCGGTGTACGCGACATCACTTCCTATAATGTGAAAGTAGAGAAGTCGGAATTTAATGAACCGCATTTGCCGTATCTCGTAATTGTTATCGATGAACTCGCTGATTTAATGATGATGGCACCATCGGAAGTGGAAGAAGCCATTTGTCGAATTGCTCAAAAAGCGCGTGCATGCGGTATTCATTTAATCGTCGCCACTCAGCGTCCGTCGGTTGATGTTATTACCGGTCTTATTAAAGCAAATATTCCGACGCGAATCGCTTTCTCTGTATCATCGCAAATTGATTCTCGTACAATATTAGATAAAGTAGGGGCAGAAAAGCTGCTTGGCAAAGGCGATATGCTATTTTTAGACAACGGGGCCAGTGAAGCAGTTCGTTTGCAAGGAACATTTGTTACAAATGAAGAAATTGATGAAGTTGTCCGATTCGTCAAAGAACAGCAAAAACCAGATTATTTATTTAAACAAGAAGAACTTCTACAAAAAGCAGTCGTACAAGATGAAGAGGATGAATTGTTCCGAGAAGCTTGTGAATTTGTTGTCCGGCAGGGGGGGGCATCGACATCGATGCTGCAGCGAAAGTTAAAAGTTGGATATAACCGTGCAGCCAACTTGATTGAAATGATGGAAGAACAAGGACTCATCTCAGGTCAGCGTGCCGGACGTCCGCGCGAAGTGCTCGTATCTGAAGAAGAACTTTTTGCTTTTTTTAAGGAGACAAACTAAGAAACCGGTGCCTTAGCATCGGTTTTCAAGTGGCATAGTCACGTTTTGAAAAAAGTGCTATAATGTACAAATGCAATGATTTGACTGCCATTCGTTTCAAAATAAACGATGATACATATACTGTATGTAGCAGGCTAGAGAATGTTGGAGGTTTAATGATGACAACCTATCATTTTGTTGGAATAAAAGGCTCGGGAATGAGCGCCCTTGCGCATATTCTTCACGATAAAGGATACGCGGTACAGGGTTCAGATATCGAAAAAACGTTTTTTACACAAAAAGCACTTGAAGATGCAGGCATTTTAATTATGCCATTTAACGCAGATAATATTCAAGAAGGTATGACAGTGATTGCCGGCAATGCGTTCAGTGATGAGCACAAGGAAATTAAGCGTGCAGAGGAGATCGGGGTGCCGCTTATTCGCTATCACAAGTTCTTAGGAGACTTCATTCAAAATTTTACGAGTGTAGCAATTACCGGATCACATGGCAAAACATCAACGACTGGTTTAATGGCACATGTCATTAGCGGTGCAGCACCGACATCATACTTAATTGGAGATGGAACAGGATGCGGGGTAAAAGATGCACAGTATTTTGCATTTGAAGCGTGTGAATATCGCCGCCACTTTTTATCATATGCACCGGATTATACGGTTATGACGAATATTGACTTTGATCACCCGGATTATTTTGCTGATGTTGATGACGTATTTTCCGCTTTCCAGGAAATGGCGAAGCAGGTGAAAAAAGCGATTTTTGCATGTGGTGATGACGAATATTTACAAGGTATTCAAGCGAACGTACCGGTTGTATTTTACGGTTTTGGTGAAGAAAATGATTTTCAGGCCCGTAACGCTGCGTTTGACGAAAATGGTACAACATTTGATGTCTTTGTACGCAACGAATACTATGCAAATTTCCGAATTCAAGGGTATGGCGACCATAATATTTTAAATGCGCTCTCCGTCATTGGTCTCTGTCATTATGAAGAAATTGATACAAATATCGTAAAAGAACGTCTTCTAACATTCTCAGGTGTGAAACGGCGTTTTACTGAAAAGAAAATCGACGCTCAAGTGTTGATTGATGACTATGCACATCATCCAACCGAAATTCGGGCAACAATTAATGCGGCTCGTCAAAAATACCCAAACCGTGAAATTGTTGCCGTCTTCCAGCCGCATACATTCTCACGGACACAAACATTTCTTGATGAATTCGCGGATGCTTTAAATAAAGCAGATGCGGTTTATTTATGCGATATTTTCGGCTCAGCCCGTGAAAATCATGGCAAGCTGACGATTGAAGATTTGCAGAAGAAAATTCCGGGAGCAAGGTTGATCAAAGAAGATGGCACAGAAGTGCTTGAAAAGCATGAAACGAGCATTCTCATCTTCATGGGCGCCGGTGATATTCAAAAGTTCCAGGCTGCGTACGAACAACATAGTGTATAAAAGAAAAACGCCCTCGCCGGTTTTGGCGAAGGGCGTTTTTCACTGCCAGCTTCAAATATTTACTTCAAGTTGTCTGGATTCAAGCCATCTAGCTCAGGTAAAACGAACAATCCGTCTTTTCTGATCAAAACATCGTCAAACCAGATTTCACCGCCACCGTATTCTGGACGCTGAATGTTCACCATGTCCCAGTGAATATTTGAGTGATTGCCGTTGTATGCTTCTTCATAACATTCACCCGGTGTAAAATGGAAGCTGCCGGCGATTTTTTCATCAAATAAAATATCCTGCATCGGATGTAGTATGTGTGGATTGACGCCAATCGCAAATTCACCAACAAAACGAGCTCCCTCGTCCGTATCAAAAATCGTATTAATTCGTTTTACATCATTTGCATGGGCGTCAATAATTTTTCCGTTTTCAAACCGTAACTTCACATTTTCAAATGTAAAGCCGTTATAAGGAGACGGTGTGTTGTATGAAATAACGCCATTCACGGAATCGCGAACTGGTGCCGTATACACTTCGCCATCTGGAATGTTTAAACGGCCGGCACACTTAATCGCGGGAATATCTTTAATGGAAAACGTTAAATCGGTTCCCGGTCCTTTCAAATGAACTTGATCCGTCCGGTTCATTAACTCGACGAGCGGGTCCATCGCGGCCGCCATTTTCCGATAATCAAGATTGCACACGTCAAAATAAAAATCTTCGAATGCATCTGTGCTCATTTTGGCCAGCTGCGCCATTGATGTTGTAGGATACCTTAAAACGACCCATTTCGTTTTCGGCACACGAATATCACGATGTACTTTTTTGCCAACCGTATTCCCTTGAATTTTTATTTTTTCTGCTGGAACATCTGCGTGTTCATTAATATTATCGCCAGCACGCAGCCCGATGTATGCATCCATTTCTTTCATCACATTTGCTTCAAAATCCGCCATTAAATCAAACTGTTTGTCGATCGCTCCCATTAAAAGTGAACGATCGACACGGTGATCTTTCAATAGAACAAACGGCCATCCGCCTGCTTTGTACGTTTCTTCAACAAGTGCCGTTATAAGCTCACGCTGAAGACCAAAATTTTCAATTAACACTTTTTCACCCGGCTGAATCTCGCACGAGTAGTTGATTAAATTGGCTGCCAATGTTTGAATTCTTGCATCTTTCATAAAAAACGCCTCCTTTTCATCCATTTCATTGTACGACGATCGCTATTTTTGTGCAAAAGAAGGAAAAAAGAGTGTTTTAAAGAATTATATTAGTGTTTAGATTTAGCGAAACAGGGTAATTTTATTAAATATAACATGCAGGAGGTGTCACGGAGTGGAAATCATTCTTTACTTAAGCGCAGCCGTTGCGGCAATTGCGTTTCTTATTTTGGTCATCAATTTGTCCAAAACATTAAAATCAGTCGATAACACGCTCGACACGCTTTCCAGGACAGTAGACCGTCTAGAAGGACAATTGAAAGATGTAACAGCGGAAACAGCGGAACTGCTACATAAAACAAATGTATTAGCTGAAGATGTCCAACACAAAACGGAGCAGCTGAACACAGTGGTTTATGCAGTGAAAGATGTTGGTTCATCAGTTCATAATTTGAACCAATCTCTGAGAAAAGTAACGACAACAGTTGCTTCACAAGTCGAGAAAAATCAGTACAAAATTTCGCAGGCTGTTCAGTGGGGAAACGTTGTAAAACAAATGGTGGACAAGTTTAAAGAAGAGAAAGGACATGCGAAACAGGCTTCGCCTGCCAGTAGTAACGAAATACTTCCTGTCAGTACAAACACAAATCAGTATCAAAATAATCTATAAAACAAGAGGAGCGATTTATTTATGAGAAATAATAACACATATGATCAATTCAATATTAAAAAGAACGATGCAACCGCACCACAGCAAACACAATATGAAAATTTAGATTTGAATACAGACCGCTATAATTATAATGATTCAATTAACACAAAAGATTTTATCATCGGTGCATTGTGTGGTGCGTTCATTGGCGCGACGACGGCACTCATGGTCGCACCGAAATCAGGACGTGAACTGCGTGATGATTTGAACGTGCAGGCAGGTTCATTAAAGGAACGCGCAAGCTCCTTGACAGATACAGCTAAAGACAAAACATCTACTTTAACAAAAACAGTTCAGGAGCAGTCTACAGCGATCGTTGATAAAGTAAAATCGCTCAAACCAAGCGGAAGCTCAACAAATTCGGAAACAGCAGAAGGAAAAAAAGAAGAAGCAAAATCTGTTGTTGAAAATGTGTTAGACGCAGTGACGGACAAAGTGGACACAACAGCTGACACGGCAAAAACAAAACTGGATGAAGCGAAAAAAGCATTTGATAAAGTGGAAGAATCAACTAATTCACCATCTGTCACAGGCAATTCTTCTAAGCCGGCCTCTGAAGCTCCAGCAAACCCGGCTGATAAAGGCATCAATGAGAAGAAAAACGATGGTTTCAGCAGTAATACGAATAATAACATGAACAAAAAAACATATAATAAGTAATGAAAGAGCCGGGCTGATCCCGGTTTCTTTTTGACTAAAGGAGTTTTTACTATGGAAAAGATTGATGGGATTGTTCAATTTGAACAGCTGCTTGAAGAAAAAAAAGGCTTTTTTTTCTTCAAACATAGCATGACATGCCCAGTAAGCGCAGCGGCATTTGATGAGTATGAAGCATTTTTAAGTGCAGAAGAAACCGACCAAATAGGATATTACCTGACTGTACAGGATTCGCGTGAACTATCTAATCACATTGCAGAAACAGCAAACATTCGCCACGAGTCGCCACAAGTCATCTATTTTAAAGATGGCAAGCCGGAATGGACCGAATCTCACTGGAAAATCACGAAAAATAAATTAGCGTCGATTTATTAAAAACGTTATCCAGACGCAGTTTGTCTGGATTTTTTTAAACGAAAACACTTTAGTGCTTAAAAGCGTTTAATTAATAAAGCAAGTTTTCCGTGACATTTCGAAATGGATGATTTATAATAACGATAATAACTCGCATCGGCTTTTAAACGGTATTTTTTGCAGTCAAATGCGAGAATAATTTGAATTTCTACTTGCGGAAGGATGATAAATGTGAGCAATCAAGAACTGGACCAACTAAGAGGAAAAGTGGACGAGATGAATGTCCAAATTTTAAAGCTAATTAATGAGCGTGCTGAGCTTGTACAAGACATCGGCCGCATTAAAGAAAAACAGAGCGTGAATCGTTATGATCCAGTCCGCGAGCGTTCAATGCTTAACACTCTTTTAGAAAAAAATGACGGACCGTTTGAACGTTCAACGGTTGAACATATTTTTAAAGAAATTTTCAAAGCGAGTCTTGAATTGCAAGAAGATGATCATCGAAAAGCACTTCTCGTTTCTCGTAAAAAGAAACAGAGCGATACGATCGTTACTGTTCGCGGTCATCAGGTGGGCAATGGCACACCGACGTTCGTATTCGGTCCATGTTCAGTAGAGTCATACGAACAAGTTGCTGAAGTGGCAAAAGCGATTAAAGGCAAAGGCTTGAAAATGATGCGCGGTGGGGCTTTCAAACCACGTACATCACCATACGACTTCCAGGGTCTTGGTCTTGAAGGATTGAAAATCTTGAAACGTGTAGCCGATGAATTCGATCTTGCGGTTATCAGTGAAATCGTTAGTCCGGCTGATGTTGAAATGGCATGCGAATACATTGACGTCATTCAAATCGGCGCGCGTAACATGCAAAACTTTGAGCTTTTAAAAGCAGCAGGTTCTGTTAAAAAGCCGATTCTTTTGAAACGTGGTCTTGCTGCAACAATTGATGAGTTCATTAATGCAGCAGAATATATTTTAGCACAAGGCAATGATCAAGTTATTCTTTGTGAGCGCGGTATCCGTACGTACGAGCGTGCAACACGTAATACACTCGACATTACAGCTGTGCCGATCTTGAAGCAAGAAACACATCTTCCAGTCTTTGTTGATGTAACGCATTCAACAGGACGCCGTGATCTTCTTCTTCCGGCAGCGAAAGCAGGACTTGCGATTGGTGCAGATGGCATCATGGCAGAAGTTCATCCAGACCCAGCCGTAGCACTTTCAGATGCGGCTCAACAAATGAATTTACAACAATTTGATGAATTTTACACTGAAATTCTTAAATCCATGCCAGTAAAAGCGTAAAATTTAGACTCCTGTGTTTGCACAGGAGTCTTTTTTCGTTAATATAGAAAGAAAGAGACAAGAAGGAGTGAAAGCCACATGAATATTACCATTTATGATGTAGCACGTGAAGCAAGTGTATCGATGGCAACCGTATCGCGCGTAGTAAACGGAAATCCAAATGTAAAACCTGCAACGAGAAAGAAGGTCAATGAAGTTATTGAACGTCTTGGCTATCGTCCAAATGCAGTTGCGCGGGGACTTGCGAGTAAAAAAACAACGACAGTCGGGCTGATTATTCCAGATATCTCAAATATTTTTTATGCAGAACTTGCGCGCGGAATTGAAGACATTGCGACAATGTATAAGTACAATATTATTTTAAGCAACTCGGATCAAAATGAAGAGAAAGAAATGCGTCTTATTCAAACGATGCTTGGCAAACAAGTAGACGGCCTTATTTTCATGGGAAATCACATTAATGATGAGCATGTGAAAGAATTCGATCGTTCTCCCGTACCGATTGTACTGGCTGGATCAGTAGAACAGACAGGCAAGGCACCATCTGTTAATATCGACTATAAAGAAGCAGCGCGTGAAGCTGTTCAGCTTTTAATAGATAAGGGACATAAACGTATTGCATATGTGGCTAGCCCGTTTCATGATGTGATCAATACAGCATATGCGCTTGCTTCGTATAAAGAAGTTCTTAAAGGAGCAGGAATTTATGCAGAAGAGCTTATTATAGAAGGAGACTACACGTATGATTCCGGTATGGAGGCGTGGCAGAAGCTTAATGATGTGAACGATCGTCCGACAGCTGTTCTTGTCTATAACGATGAAATGGCGCTTGGTGTCGTCCATGGGGCACAGGATGATGGATTAAATATACCGAACGATTTGGAAGTGATCAGTTTTGATTCAACAAAACTATCGCTTATGGTACGTCCGCAGCTAACAGCGGTTGTGCAGCCATTGTATGATATTGGGGCTGTAGCGATGCGCCTATTGACGAAATTAATGAACAAGGAAGAAGTCGATAATCCGGTTGTTGTCTTACCGCACCGTATTGAAAAACGGGGTTCAACGAAAGCTGAATGAGGGAAAGAGGATGATGAGGCGCAGTCCCGGGTATAACCCGGGCTGCGCTGTCTTTATTTTTTATGATCGCGCAGCGGATACAATAGCTTTTCCACTGTTAGACGATTTTTCTCGTTAATCTCTTCTTTTCTTGGAATAACGGGATACATATTGTCCGGATCCGTCCAACTAACAGGAAGAGTATAAGGTGCTTTTGGTTGCCACTGTTTGGCCCAGTCCTCAGGAAAGCGATTTATCAAATGAGACTGACCGCTCATTTCCAACCAGAGAAGTGACCATGCACGAGGAACGACCCGCCATATATCATAACCGCCGCCACCGACTGCTATCCAGCGACCATCGCAATATTCATGTGCTAATTTGTGCGCCAGTTCCGGAATACGTTTATAAATATTCATCGATGCTGATAAATGAGTGAGTGGATCATAATAATGAGAATCGGCACCATTTTGCGTTAAGATAACATCAGGCTTAAAAAAGTGTGTCACTTCACTAAGGGTTGTTTCGTACGAATCGAGCCATGATTCATCCTCTGTAAACGCATCAAGAGGTACATTAAATGAATATCCATATCCTTGCCCATGGCCACGTTCATTTACGTTCCCTGTGCCAGGAAAAAGGTAGCGGCCTGTTTCATGAATAGAATATGTACATACATCGGGATCATCGTAAAAAGACCATTGAACGCCGTCACCGTGATGTGCATCTGTATCAACATACAGTACGCGCACTTTGTATTTATCCTGCAAGTATTTAATGGCCACTGAGCTATCGTTATAAATACAAAAGCCTGAAGCTTTGCCGCGGAAGCCGTGATGAAGTCCACCGCCTAAATGAACGGCGTGATTTGCCTTATCCTGCATGACTTGATCCACTGCGGTTAATGTACCGCCGACAAGGAGAGAGCTTGCTTCGTGCATTCCTTCAAACATCGGCGTATCTTCTGTACCAAGTCCATAACTTTCACCGTCTGATTCAGATAATTCACCTCGACTTGCTTTTTTGACTGCGTCCACGTACTCACGATCGTGGATAAGCGCTAATTCGTCATCCGTTGCGTTGTGAGGTTCAACGATATCGGTGTCATTTAGTGCACCCATTTTACGAAGCAAATCAATCGTCAACGTAAGCCGAAACTGATTGAAAGGGTGATTTTCTGAAAATCGATAGCTTAGTAATTGATCAGAATGTACGAAGACGGCATCATGTTTCATAAACAAACTCCAGGCATATTTGGCCAGAGAACATGATGTCCTGCTTTTTTCAAATCGTCGATCACCCCGACTGGATTCATCGTCCGGACACGAAATGCAATGACCTTATAGTTTTCATCATTTCGATCCGGATAAATGAGAACACTGTGAATATTCGCACGCCGTTGATTAAGTACTTGCAAAATTTCAAACAGCATACCGGCTTTATTCGGCACTTTTACTTCAACGCGTGAGCCGGGCAGATTAACGCCCGTTAGCTCAACAAATGTGTGCAATACGTCAGTTTCGGTTAAAATGCCAACCACGTCACCATTTTGAACGACTGGTATGCAGCTGATGTTATGTTCATAAAGCGTCGTAGCAGCATCTTCTACAAAATCGAGTGGGTGGCCGGTAATGACATTTTTCTTCATAATTAAACGGAGCGGTTTATTTAATTCGTCTTTGCCCGTTTCTTTTTGCAAAATCGAAGGCGTTGCATCTTTAATATCACGGTCGGTCACAAGCCCGACAAGTGCACCTTCTTCATTCGTAATGGGGATATGGCGAATTTTATGATCACGGCAAAGCTGAAGAGCTGTCGCGATCGTATCATCCGGTGAAAGCGTATGTACGTTTATTTGCATAATTTCCTCTACAACCATCTGTCATCCCTCCCTCATTCAATTAATACATAAACCGATTCATGAACCTTATTTGATCAAACTTTTGAATCGAGTCTTGATTAACACGCGCACCGATTCTCACCATTAAGCAGTTAGCAGGGTGGGAGCTGATTTCAGGATCATCGGTTGCATACCAAATAAGGCCGCCGGCGCCCATCATTTTTTCCATTATTTTTCTGTATTCCCACACATTCAAACCGGTACCCTTCAGGTCCCAGTGCCAGTAATATTCGGTTGTGATGACAATGTAATCTTCCATTTGATCATCCATCATGGCTACTCTAAGCATGTTTTGGCCGACACGTGCACCGCGAAATTCAGGAGCTACTTCAATCGCCCCAAGTTCGATCAAACTATCCAATTTCGCTTCAGCCCAGCGTTCAAGCGGGTCTGGGTATAAAAATGTCACATACCCGACAATGGTATTCCCGCTTCGTGTAATAATAATTCGTCCCTCGGGAAGTTCTGCAATTTCAACGAGTGCTTTGTGTTGTTGTTCGGGTTGACGAAATGCGACAAGTCCTTCATGAAAATCATATTGGGAAAGTGATTCTGGCGTGACAGGCCCTTCAATAAATAGCATTCCAGCCGGTGTCTCCACTTCTGTTGAATAATACGTTCTACTATGTTCCATTAAATCACCACCTTTACAATGATCTGCATTTAACATTATACTTCATTATTTATAAAAAAAAGCGTTATCAATAAATATTCAAAGAATCAACATAATCTTGACAAAAAGAATTTTGAAAAAATTGAGAAAAGATTAAAAGTATTATATAATATTTTTGTTAATCTATACATAAGGGGGAATCGATTATGAGATTGGAAGCGCTCCCAGCAGGCCAGGGGAATTATAATTTAAAAAGTTATGAAGATACATATGCTTCTTTTGATTGGAAAGAAGCAGAGAAGGCTTTTTCATGGTCTGAAACAGGAAAAGTAAATGCTGCTTATGAAGCGATTGACCGTCATGCTGAATCTGGCAAAAAAGACAAAGTGGCCCTTTATTATCGCGATGCAAATCGGAATGAGAAATACACATTTGCAGATATGAAAGCGAACTCAAACAAAGCAGCTAACGTGTTAAAAGAGTACGGAAATGTAGAAAAAGGAGACCGTGTTTTTGTTTTTATGCCGCGATCACCGGAACTTTATTTTGCCGTTATCGGAGCGATTAAAGCGGGTGCCATCGTAGGCCCATTATTTGAAGCGTTTATGGAAGGGGCTGTCCGTGACCGTCTGGAAGACAGCGAAGCGAAAGTGATCATTACGACACCAGATTTGCTTGAACGTATTCCAGTGAGCAAATTGCCGCATCTTGAAAAAGTATTTGTCGTGGCAGGTAGTGTAGAAGAAGACGACAAACATATTGATTTTCAATCGAAATGGAACGAAGCATCAGATGAGTTTGATATTGAATGGGTAGATCGTAACGACGGCTTGCTTCTTCATTACACATCAGGTTCAACAGGCAAGCCAAAAGGTGTTTTGCACGTACATAATGCAATGATTCAACAGTATCAATCAGCGAAATGGGTACTGGATTTACAGGAAAATGACGTCTATTGGTGTACAGCTGATCCGGGCTGGGTAACAGGGACAGCTTATGGCATCTTTGGACCATGGCTGACAGGTACAACAAACGTCATTGTTGGAGGACGCTTCAGTCCAGAAGCATGGTATGGAACAATTGAAGAATATAAAGTGACAGTCTGGTATAGCGCACCAACGGCATTCCGTATGCTAATGGGTGCAGGCGATGAAGTCGTGAAAAAATTTGATCTATCTTCACTGAGACACATTTTAAGCGTTGGCGAGCCGCTTAACCCGGAAGTCGTCCGCTGGGGCAAAAAAGTATTTGACTTGCGCATCCATGACACATGGTGGATGACTGAAACAGGCGCACAAGTTATTTGTAACTATCCGGCAATGGATATTCGTCCAGGTTCAATGGGTAAACCGATTCCAGGTGTGAAAGCAGCGATCGTTGATGATCAAGGAAACGAATTGCCGCCAAACCGGATGGGGAACCTCGCAATTAAAAAAGGCTGGCCATCTATGATGACGGCGATTTGGAACAACGAAGCGAAATATGAGTCCTATTTTATGCCGGGTGACTGGTACGTGTCAGGTGACTCTGCATACATGGATGAAGACGGCTACTTCTGGTTCCAAGGCCGTGTTGACGATGTCATTATGACAGCGGGTGAGCGCGTAGGACCGTTTGAAGTGGAAAGCAAACTCGTTGAACATCCTGCTATTCAAGAAGCAGGTGTGATCGGGAAACCAGATCCGGTTCGCGGTGAAATTATTAAAGCATTCATCGCGCTTCGTGACGGCTATGAGCAGTCAGATGAATTAAAAGAGGAAATTCGCCAATTTGTGAAAAATGGACTTGCAGCACACGCCGCACCACGTGAAATCGAATTCCGTGACAAGCTTCCAAAAACAC
Source organism: Bacillus sp. 37MA (assembly GCF_000372765.1). Classification (NCBI taxonomy): domain Bacteria; kingdom Bacillati; phylum Bacillota; class Bacilli; order Caryophanales; family Bacillaceae; genus Bacillus; species Bacillus sp. 37MA. The sequence continues at coordinate 2,299,844 of NZ_KB889752.1, read as the reverse complement.
GTTCCGGCAAAATTATGCGCCGTGTCTTGAAAGCGTGGGAACTCGATTTACCAACAGGTGACCTTTCTACAATGGAGGATTAATGAGTTTTTAGCTGCCCTGATTTTTGGGACAGCTTTTGTTTTTGTGAATGGTCAGAAAATACGCTGAACGGTCATAAATCAAGATGAGTGGTCGCAAATTCAGTTTGACAAACAGAAATAAGCCGGCTACAATGTTTCTGTGTATAAAATAAACAAAGCGTTGAACGGAATAAGTAGTCCGCTGTCACTGTTCTTAGAGAGCTTTCGGCCGGTGAAAGAAAGCACAAACAGATGGATGAATTACCTCCCGGAGCTTTCACCGTGAACTTTTAGTAGCGGTTGACGTAACCGTCGTTACCGGTTTAAGTGGAGAAATCAAATTTCTCAAGTTTGGGTGGTACCGCGCGTTAGCGTCCCTGCATAATGATGCAGGGACGTTTTTTGTTTGAAAAAAGGAGAGATAAACATGGAATTGTTAGAAGATTTAAAGTGGAGAGGCATCGTCTATCAGCAAACAGATGAAGAAGGTATTGAAAAATTACTTAAAAAAGAAAAAATTGCGCTATACTGTGGTGTCGATCCGACAGCTGACAGCATGCATATTGGCCATTTGCTCCCATTTTTAACGCTGCGCCGTTTTCAAAAGCACGGCCATAAACCAATTGTATTAGTCGGTGGGGCAACAGGTACGATCGGCGACCCGAGCGGTAAAAAAGAAGAGCGCACATTGCAGACGATGGAGCAAGTGCAAAAAAATGTTGATGGTTTGAGTATACAGCTGGAGAAAATTTTTTCGGTGGAAGGCGATAACGGTGCGCTCTTAGTGAACAACTATGACTGGATCGGTTCGATGGATGTTGTCACATTCCTTCGTGACTTCGGAAAAAATATTGGCGTCAATTACATGTTGGCGAAAGATACTGTATCATCACGCCTTGAGAGCGGCATTTCATTTACAGAATTTGCGTACACGATTTTGCAGGCGATGGATTTTTACTACTTGAATAAAAATCATAACTGTCGCATGCAAATTGGCGGAAGCGACCAATGGGGCAACATTACGACTGGACTTGAGATGATCCGGAAAATGAACCCGGAAGCGGAGCAGGCGTATGGATTTACAATTCCGCTTGTCACAAAATCAGACGGAACAAAATTTGGCAAAACAGAAAGCGGCGCAATCTGGCTCGACCCAGAAAAGACATCTCCGTACGAATTTTATCAATTCTGGATTAACACGGCAGACGCGGATGTGGTTCGATACTTGAAAATTTTCACCTTCTTGGAGCAGGCTGAAATTGAAGCGCTCGAAACATCTGTAAACGAAGAGCCGCACCTTCGCAAAGCGCAAAAAGCACTCGCAGAAGCAATGACGCGTCTTATTCATGGTGACGATGCATTAAAACAGGCAGAAAGTATTACGAAAGCGTTATTCAGCGGCGATATTAAATCATTATCAGCGAATGAAATTGAGCAAGGATTGAAAGATGTGCCGACATATGTGCAAGAGGGAGAAATTCCAGCCATCGTGGATCTTCTTGTTGCAGCGGGTATTTCACCATCAAAACGCCAGGCGCGTGAAGATGTGCAAAATGGCGCTGTTTCAATCAACGGAGAGAAAATGACAGATACAGCATATGTATTGTCGAAAGAGGACAAAGTGGATGGCCGTTTCACAGTCATCCGCCGTGGGAAAAAGAAATACTACTTAATTCAATATAAATAATGAAAAGAGCTGCTCAGAACATTGGGCAGTTTTTTTGTTACATAATAAAACCGCCAATCCTAAACGGAAAGGCGGTTTTATAAGCTTGCTATTAACGAGAGTAGAACTCAACGATAAGTGCTTCGTTAATTTCAGCAGGAAGTTCTGAACGCTCCGGAAGGCGCGTGAATGTACCTTCAAGTTTGTCAGCGTCAAACGTCAAGTAATCAGGTACGAAGTTGTTTACTTCTACTGCTTCTTTAACGATTGCGAAGTTGCTTGATTTTTCACGCACGCCGATTGTTTGACCAATTTTCACACGGTAAGATGGGATGTCAAGACGTTTTCCATCAACAACAACGTGACCATGGTTAACAAGTTGGCGGGCTTGACGACGAGTGCGAGCAAGACCAAGACGGTAAACAAGGTTATCAAGACGTGTTTCAAGAAGAATCATGAAGTTCTCGCCGTATACACCTTTCATTTTGCCAGCGCGATCGAACAAGTTACGGAATTGACGCTCAGTCACGCCGTACATGTGACGAAGTTTTTGCTTCTCTTGAAGCTGCATTCCATATTCAGACAATTTTTTACGCTGATTCGGACCGTGTGGACCTGGAGCGTAAGGGCGTTTTTCGATTTCTTTACCTGTACCACTTAGTGAAATGCCGAGTCGGCGGGATAATTTCCAGCTTGGACCTGTGTAACGAGCCATAATATGACTCCTCCTTTAATGTTTTTATTTTGTTGTAAAATAAAAACCGGTGTGAATTAACTGCCAGCACATTTTGTTTTCATGCACCATCGCCCTGCAGCAACGGGTTACACGATGCCCCTTTTCCGGATCATGCCGGACAAAGAAACAAAATGAAATCAAAACAGCATACACATAGGCTGCATTTATTTTACACAAAGAATAGTATATAACGCACAAATACTACTGTCAATCTTTTTTAAAGGAAACGAGTCAGCACGTTTGCAAAGTGCATCAGACCAATTTCATCATCTTCTTCGAATCGGTTCACTTCCGGACTGTCAATATCAAGTACACCGATCAGTTCACCATCTTTTACAAGAGGCACGACAATTTCCGAACGAGATGCCGCGTCGCACGCAATATGTCCGGGAAATTCATTCACATCAGCGACACGAATCGTTTTTTGTTCAAATGCAGCCGTTCCGCAGACCCCTTTTCCTAATGGAATACGGACGCAGGCAGGTAATCCTTGAAATGGGCCAAGGATAAGTTCATGGCCATCATGTAAATAAAATCCGACCCAGTTGATTCGGTCCAGAAATTGGCCGAGAAGTGCAGATGCATTGCTTAAATTCGCTATTTTGTTTGGCTCGCCTGCTAAGAGTGCTTCCAGCTGCTTCGTAACAAGTGCATATTGCTCCTGTTTTGTACTAGAATAGTGAATGTATTGAAACAAGATTAAACACTTCCTTCTATTAATGTAAGATCTATTTTGTCGAAACCTTGTCCGATTCCAGCTGCTGCATGCGCATCAGATCCATAAATAAGGGGGATACCGAGTGAACGGGCCGAGCGCGCAATGTGCTCGGGAGGATAGGATTCAAGACAAAGCGGTTTGACGGTGCCAGCTCCATTATAATCTAATGAATAGCCGTTTTTTTTCACTGCTTGTAAAATCGCCGTGATACGGTCATCAAATGATACATGGCACGGATACATACGCTGAAATTTATGAACAAGAGTCATATGTCCAATGCGGTCTGGTTTAAATGCGCCAAGATTTGCCTCGACTGATTGCAACAATGTGTCATAGTACGATGTATAGACTTCTTCAACTGATCCGAATCGTTCTACTATGATACGAAACTCATCTTCGCTAAAATCAACACAGTAATAGCGGTCTGCATGGCGCAAAAAATGCACCGATAAAATGCTATCATCAAGGTGTGGTCCATATTCATTAAGTAGATTAGTTGTATCTTGCTCAAAACCTTCGATAAAATCAACTTCAAGACCTGTTCGAATACGGATTGACGATTTATACTGTTTTTTCGCTAATTCGACATCTTTTAAATATGATTCCAAATCGATCCAGTCCATTGCACTGTCCCGTTCAGGTGCGGGATCGATGAAGTTTTTCGGAAGCGGCGCGTGCTCGGTGAAGGTAATATCGGTAAATCCGCACTCAATTGCGCGTTCAACATATTGATTAAGTGAATCTTTTGATCCATGCGGACAATAGATAGTATGAATATGTCCATCTCTAAACATATGCTAAATCTCCTTTTTAAAAAATTTGTTGGCCTTTTTGACATTTTTTTGCGAAAACTATGCGAAAAAACACAAGTTCCCATCCAAAAAATGTGTAGTCGTGCTATTATTAATACTAGTGAAATTATACGTAATTGAACTAAAGGACGCAATGTGTGGCGTCTATTTTACATATATCTTATTTATTCGTTGTTACGAGGGGGCTTATGATGGTGAAATTCGTCATTGGAGCGGTAGTTGTCGTATTGATTTTACTCACTTACATAATAATGACTAGGAAAAAAAATGCGACGGAAATTGATCGACTGGATATGAAAAAGACGGAGCTTCTGCATCGTCCTGTGAATGAAGAATTGACAAAAGTAAAACGGCTCAACATGACCGGACAGACGGAAGAACTGTTTGACAGATGGCGTGCAGAATGGGATGAAGTTGTAACGGTTGATATCCCTGCTATCGATGAAATGTTATTTGAATCTGAAGGAAAGATAGATCAATTTCGGTTCGGTACAGCAAAAAAGACGAATGCTGACATTGCCAGCCAACTCGATCAAATTGAGAAAAAAGTGGATGGGATTTTAACTGAACTTGACCAGCTTGTGGGCAGTGAAGAAAAAAACCGGGCTGAAGGGGAAGACATGCATGCGCGGCAGCGTGATGCTAGAAAGCGGCTTCTTGCTCATCGTCATACGTTTGGGAAAGCAGCATCTGTTCTTGAAGTGCAGTTAGATGTATTAACAGGGCGTTTTGAAAAATTTGCTGACTTAACAGAGGATGGGAATTATCTGGAAGCGCGTGAATTGTTGATGGAAATTCAAGTAGAAATGGATAAGATCCAGCATAAAATGGAACGAATTCCGGTATTGATGACAGAAGTAAATCACATATTGCCGGCACAATTGAATGAAATTGAAAACGGCTATAAAGAAATGAAGCAGGACGGTTATTTACTTGACCACTTGCAAATTGAAAAAGAATCGGCTGGGTTAAAAGAAGATCTTATCCGTTGTCGTGACTTTCTCGTAAAAACGGAAGTGGAAGAAACAGAACTCATCGTAACAGATGCGAGAGACAGCATTGAATTTTTCTATGATTTGCTTGAAAAGGAAGTCATAGCTCGGCACAATGTTATGAAAGATGAAGGGCAAACTGGTTTAATCATTGATGAGATAAGAGGATATAATAGCGATTTAATTGAAGAAACAGATGTTGTGAAACAAAGCTATCAGCTGGACGAGGAAGAGTCAAGCGTACCGCGCCATCTGGAAGAAGAAATTTATCATCTCGAAAAACAATATGAAATTTTACATGGACGGATTGTGGAAGAAAAAACGGCTTATTCGTTTTTATACGATGAATTGAAAGATATTCAAGCACGGATTAACGAAATGAAAAAAGAGCAGGAAGGATTTACAGCCTTTTTGCAAACGCTCCGAAAAGATGAAATAGAAGCAGGAAAAGAATTGCAGTCATTGAGGCTGCATGTACAACATATTACACGTAAAGTGAAGCAAAGCAATTTGCCTGGGCTGCCGGATTATTACCGTGATATGACGGAAGAAGCACGCCTTCGATTAAAGGAAACGAACACCTATTTAAATGAAAAGCCGCTTAATATGAAAGCGGTCCGTGAGAAACTGGATGCAGCGAAAGGCGCGATCGATCATTTGGCGAATAAAACAGATGAATTAATTGAGCAAGTTGCGCTGTCTGAGCGAATGATCCAGTTTGGCAACCGATACCGGCGGACACATCCATCAATCGAGTCAAAGCTAAATGAAGCAGAAATAGCTTTCCGTCATGCGGATTACGGAAAAGCACTTGAATTATGTGCCACGGCGATTGACAAAGTCGATTCAAAGGGATTAAAAAAATTCGATGCGCAATATAACGAAGAGCAAAAAAAATAAAGAAACAGCCGCCTCGAAATAAAAGAGGCGGTTTTTTTTTAGTTGATGTGCTAACATGGATAGGTGAAAAAAGATGAGGGGTCTTAAACAATGATTTATTATGATAATAGTGCGACGACGATGCCGGATGCGTCGGTCATGGACACGTTTATGAAAGCAGGCATTCGTTTTTTTGCAAATCCGTCTTCTTTGCATTCACCAGGGATGGAAGCGGAGCGATTAATAGAAAAAGCACGTGAACAAATTGCTCAATTAATGGGCGTGTCTGCAGATGAAATCATATTTACTTCCGGAGGCACAGAATCGAACAATCTGGCGATAAAAGGGGTTGCCTCTTTTTATAGAGGCCGCGGCCGCCATATCGTCACGACGATGATTGAGCACCCGTCTGTATTTGAAGCATGTCGTGACCTTGAAAAAGGCGGATACAGCGTTACATATGTAACGCCAGATGAAAATGGATTGGTCCGAAAGGAAGATATTGAACAGGCGATCACAGATGAGACGATTCTTGTATCCGTTATGCATGTGAATAACGAAACAGGTGCTGTACAGCCAGTCAAAGAGATTGGGGAGCTATTGAAAAAATATCCGTCTGTTCTATTTCATGTTGATGACGTACAAGGATTTGGGAAAGTGCCGCTTGATTTACAGGCAGCGGGTGTGGACTTATTGTCTGTATCTGGTCATAAATTACATGGCTTAAACGGAACAGGTTTTTTATTTAAGCGACATGGTGTACATGTTGCCCCTCTTTTTTCTGGTGGCGGACAGGAGCGGGGTGTTCGGAGCGGTACAGAAAATGCAGCGGGAATTGCATCACTAGCAAAAGCGATTCGTCTTCTGCAACAAAGTGATCCAGAAAAAATAAGAGTGCTGACGGAATTCATTCGCGGTCAGCTATTAAAGCGTGAATGGGTTGTTATTCATACACCGCTTCAGTCAGCCCCGCACATACTTCATTTTTCCATACCTGGTATAAAAGGAGAAGTGCTAGTTCATGCGCTTGAGAAGGAAGAAATTATTGTTTCTACAACGAGTGCATGTTCGTCAAAGCAAAATAAGCCAAGTCGGATACTTGAAGCGATGAATGTAAGTAGAGAACATGCCGCGTCTGCTATTCGAATCAGTCTTTCGCGGTATAATATAATCAAAGAAGCAACACAATTTATTGACGCATTGGACCGCATCGTGCCGGTTCTGGCGAAAAAAAGGAATGAACGAACATGAACTATGACCGCATTTTAATCCGTTACGGTGAAATGTCGACAAAAGGGCGCAATCGGAGCAAATTTACAAATAAAATGAAATCAAATATTAAGCGGCTGCTCGCGGATGACCGTATTCAAGTGGAGGCGCAGCGTGACCGCATGTTTATTTATTTAAATGGTGCCTCATTTCACGAGGTGAAAGAACAGCTTTTGCACGTGTCGGGCATTCAATCATTCAGTCCAGTTGTGAAAACGTCTCAGGACCTTGATGAAATGAAAGAAGCGGCACTTGAATTGATGAAAAGAGCAATGATCGGTACGACGACATTTAAAGTCGAAACACGCCGAGCTGATAAAACATTCCCGCTCGATACACACGCGTTAAATCATGAAATTGGCGGTCATGTATTACGAGGAACAGAAAATTTAACAGTCGATGTACATCATCCGGATCTCACACTTGTTGTTGAAGTACGTCAGGAAGCGGTCTATTTGTCTTGTGAATCGTATCCAGGAGCAGGCGGGTTGCCAGCAGGTGCTGCAGGTAAAGCAGTCTTGTTATTATCTGGCGGTCTCGATAGTCCTGTCGCAGGCTATATGATCATGAAACGTGGTGTCGAAATTGAAGCAGTCCATTTTTTTAGTCCACCGTATACGAGCGAACGGGCGAAGCAGAAAGTGATTGATTTAGCGGACGTATTAACGAAGTATGGCGGCCATGTACGCTTGCATATCGTCCCATTTACACACATTCAAGAAACGATACGTAAGCAAGTACCGGAAAATTATACGATGACGTCAACGCGCCGCATGATGATGCGAATTGCCGACCGTATTCGTGAACAGACAGGTGCACTTGCTATTGTGACGGGGGAAAGTCTTGGGCAAGTTGCAAGCCAGACGATGGAAAGCATGGCGGCGATTAATGATGTCACAAATACACCGGTCTTGCGTCCGCTTATTGCGTCAGATAAGCTTGATATTATGGAAGTGGCCCGTAAAATTGGTACGCATGATATTTCCATTTTACCGTATGAAGACTGTTGTACGATTTTCACACCGGCCGCACCAAAAACACGGCCAAGAACAGAGAAAGTCCAATATTTTGAAAGCTTTCTCGATTTTGAGCCGCTTATTGAGCAAGCTATACGTGATACAGAAACGATCATGTTGCCGAAAAAAGAAACAGAAATCGATGACTTATTATAAGATTAAATCCCGTCTGAAATATGGCGCGGATTTTTACTGAAAATGATTTTAAGTATGGAAGGAAATCAGGTGCAAATATGCAACATGAAATGAAAGCAGGTATTTTGTTTACAGCCGCTTCTTATGTGATGTGGGGGCTTATTCCAATTTACTGGAAAATGGTCACGCATGTGTCAGCATATGAAATACTGGCCAACCGAATAATCTGGTCGTTCGTTTTCATGATCGTCCTGCTTGTCGTCTTAAAAAAGTTAGCCCCATTGCAGAACGTATTAAAAGAAATAAAAATGTATCCGAAAAAAGCACTCGCTCTCGCCGCTGCTTCATTTTTAATTAGTATAAACTGGTTCGTTTATATATGGGCAGTAAACCATGATCAGATTATTGAAACGAGTATGGGGTATTATATTAACCCGCTTATGAGCGTGTTGCTTGGCATTGTTGTGTTAAAAGAAGCGCTGTCGAAAACGCAGATTTTGTCGTTTCTTCTTGCTGCAGGGGGTGTGCTTATTATGACATTTTCATATGGTTCTTTTCCATGGGTATCGCTTTCGCTGGCGACCTCATTTGCACTATATGGTCTCGTGAAAAAAATAATTAAAATGGATGCATCAGTCGGATTAACAATTGAAACGGCTGTTGTAACACCGCTAGCCCTTCTTTATCTTGTATACGAATCGATGCAAGGCAGTATTCACTTGTTTTCAGGTAATCTAAAAACGGATTTGTTTCTAATGGGCGGCGGGGTATTGACAGCTATTCCATTGTTGTTATTTGCAAATGGCGCGCAAAAGATACCGCTGTATATGATTGGATTTTTGCAATATATTGCCCCGACGATGACATTGTTACTTGGCGTGTTCGTGTACAAGGAGACGTTTACCCAATCACAAATGCTGTCATTTGTCTTTATATGGAGCGCGCTCGCTATGTTTACATACGCTCAAACGAAGGGAATACAAAAGAAAAAAGCAGTGGCTTAACCCTTTTCCGTTGCAATCGCTATAACATGTTCTGTATGATGTATGTATACTGCTGAATTTGGAGGGAATTATACATGGCAAAGGTAACATTTAAAGGAAATCCAATGACATTGATTGGCAACGAAGTGAAGGTAGGAGACAAAGCACCTGATTTTAACGTACTTGCAAACGATCTATCTTCAGTAACTCTTGCAGATACAACTGGCAAAGTCCGCTTGATCAGTGTTATACCTTCGATTGATACAGGTGTATGCAGTACTCAAACGCGCCGTTTCAACGAAGAAGCATCAAAGGTGGACAATGTTCAAGTATTAACCATCTCTGCTGATCTTCCATTTGCTCAAGCACGCTGGTGTGCAGCTGAAGGTCTTGAAAATGTAAAAACTTTGTCTGACCATCGCGATTTCTCTTTCGCTGAAGCATATGGTGTTGGCATGAAAGAACTTCGTCTGCTAGCACGTTCTGTATTCGTTGTCGACTCAAATGATACTGTTACATACGTAGAGTATGTCGGTGAAGGAACAGATCATCCAAACTACGATGCAGCGATCGAAGCAGCAAAAGCAGCAAACTAATTCAGTTCAGGCTCGTTTTCTTAGCCGGCTTTGACATTTTGTCGGAGCCGGCTGTTTTTTGCGAAAAGAAAGAGAGGATTTTAATTATGAATCAAGAAGTATCCATTGAACAATTATTTTCAGTGTTCGATGAATCGGCTGTACTACTGGGCCATGCACTGTCGATTACATACTTGGAGGCACTCGGTGAAACGGCAGAAAATTTGTTTCATGGCTATGTCATGCAGGAAGAATTAAACGATGTAGATGAAAAACGTCTTCAAAAATTATATGATAATGTGAATCTGGAACGCTATTCATATTCAAAAGAATTGATCCGTAAATCATATCAGCTGTCGATTTTAAAAGGTATGAAAGAGCATGTACAGCCGAACCATCAAATGACGCCTGATTCAATCGGTATATTCATTTCCTATTTAATGCGAAAAAGTAACGGCAGCAAAAGAACGTTTACACTTCTTGACCCGGCGGTTGGAACAGGTAATCTTGTGATGACTGTACTAAATGAATTTGATGAAATGGTGGAAGCGCATGGGATTGATCTTGACGATGTCTTATTAAAGCTTGCGTATGCAGGAGCGAATCTGCTGCAACATCCCATTACGCTTCACAATCAGGATGCACTTGAACCACTATTAATCGATCCAGTTGATGTTGTCGTCTGTGATTTGCCGATCGGCTATTATCCGAATGACGTGCGATCAGCGGCATATCGTTTAAAAGCAGATAACGGTCATTCGTATGCACATCATTTATTTATTGAGCAAAGCTTGAACCATATAAAGCCTGGCGGACAACTATTTTTTATTATCCCGAATGGACTATTTGAATCGGCAGAAGCAAAAAAACTGCAGTCATTTTTAACAGAAGAAGCGTACATTGAAGGAGTCATTCAGCTGCCGGAATCATTATTTAAAAACAAGCAGGCAGCTAAAAGTATTTTAATGATGCGTAAAAAAGCACCGGGGGTGAAAAAACCGAAAGAAGTACTGCTTGCGTCCATGCCATCTTTGACCGATAAAAAAGCGATAGCGAATATTATGCAAAAAATTGACCGCTGGTTTAGCGCTCAACAGAAAGGATGACGTCGATGTGGACAGAACGTGACCGTGCTTACTGGGACAGGCTTATGAGCTGGGAGCAGCAGCTTATTTCATATGAAGGAAATGATATTGAATATTCTACGGCCAGTGTAATTGAGCGACTTATGCAGGAAATTCCGGAAAACATGCGTGACCGGGTATTTTCACAAATAGACAATGTATTGTTTAATGTGCATTCTCTATTGCAAGGTTCGCAGTTGCAAACAGAAGCACGTGAACGCATTTTAACATCGGCGCGTATTTTTCGAGATGATATTGAAACGGTGGTGGATTTACGCAAGTTGACGATCGATCAACTTAGCTACATAAACCGCCAGCAAATGGCAAGAAACCGGTTTTATTCTGCGGTGCAAGGAGCGGTCACTGGAACAGGCGGCGTACTGCCTGTTGCTGCAGATTTTCTCGCAATGGCTGCAGTCAATTTACGTGCGGTGCAGCTCACAGCACTTTCATACGGCTATGACGTCGAGTATCCATTTGAAATGACGGCTTCATTAAATGTATTTCATGCTTCGATGCTGCCAGACCGTTTAAAAGCAGAAGGGTGGGCACAGTTAATAACAGACGTGGAGGATGGCAAAGAACCTTTTTATTTTTATGAAGGAACAGAACATATAGCGGATGAAACGTGGCTGGAAGAACCGCTCCGTCAAAGTGTGAAGCTCGCTGTGGTTATGGCGCTCCGCAATAAAAAAGTATCAGGTATTCCACTCCTGTCTGTGGCAATTGGTGCTGGCGTGAATTACCGTTTAACGAAAAAAGTGACCGAATTTGCGGAAAGCTATTATCAATACCGCTATTTAAATGAAAAAAAAGAAAGAACCGGGAGATAATGCCGGTTCTTTCTTCAGTTAGGAATGAATTTTTTGTCGTGCATCAACTCCATTTACATCTGGCACTGTACGAAACCAGAGCCATAGGTCATTAATGATGGAGGCAAGTTCGCTAATCTCCGTGTTCAACTGGCATGAAGCAGCAAAACTATCTTCATTATTTAATGCATCCTGTTTTTCGTTGATTGATCTTTCCAGCTCTTGAATCCGGTCAGGAATCGTTCCTCGTTCTGTTTCCCATTTATGCATAATCAGCTGCTGTTCTTCAAGTCGGTATTCGGTCCATTCACGTATCAGAATAGGAATGGAAATACCGAGCCGATCGTCATACTGAAACATCATATCACCTACTAAAATATTTCTTTCTATCTTAATAGATGTCACGGGAAATGGCAAAATCGGTGTTTATCCCGCTTATACATGGATTCTACATAAATACACAAAAAGGTGTATTTTTTTCTGAAAAGCACTTGAAAGGAAGGGGATAACATGATATTCTTTATACATGTTAACAGAATAAAAATAAAAATTAATGAATATTTATACTAGCTTTCGCAACTTAGAGGAGGAAAAAAGTAAATGAGTAATAAAGTCGTTCTGGCTTATTCAGGTGGTCTTGATACATCCGTCGCGATTCCGTGGCTGAAAGATAAAGGATATGACGTTGTGGCAGTATGCCTTGATGTTGGAGAAGGAAAAGATCTTGAATTTATTAAAAACAAAGCGCTTCAAGTTGGTGCTATTAAAAGCTATATGATCGACGCAAAAAAAGAGTTTGCAGAAGATTTCGCGCTTGTCGCTCTTCAAGGGCATACATGGTACGAAAACAAATATCCGGTTGTATCCGCATTGTCTCGTCCGCTTATCTCCAAAAAATTGGTTGAAATCGCGGAGCAAGAAAATGCAACAGCTGTTGCCCATGGCTGCACAGGAAAAGGAAACGACCAGGTTCGTTTTGAAGTAGCTATTCGCGCATTGAATCCGGATCTTGAAGTGTTAGCACCTGTTCGTGACTGGGCTTGGTCACGTGAAGAAGAAATTGAATACGCGAAGCAGCACAATGTTCCGGTTCCAATTGGAAAAGAAAGCCCATTCTCAATTGATCAAAATCTTTGGGGGCGCGCGAATGAGTGTGGCGCGTTGGAAGATCCGTGGGCAGCACCGCCGCTTGACGCATACGACTTAACGGCTCATTTAGAAGATACACCGAATACACCAGATATCATTGAAATCGACTTTGAAGAAGGCATTCCAACAGCTGTAAACGGTGAAAAAATGGAATTGGCCGAATTAATTCTTCATTTAAATGAAGTGGCAGGCAAACACGGTATTGGTCGTATTGACCACATTGAAAACCGTCTTATTGGTATTAAATCACGTGAAGTGTACGAAACGCCAGGCGCGACAACACTGATTACAGCACATAAAGAGCTTGAAGATATTACGCTTGTAAAAGAACTTGCTCACTTTAAACCAGTTATCGAAAAGCGTTTAACTGAAATCATTTATGATGGTCTTTGGTTCAACCCGATTCGTGAATCACTTGTGGCTTTCTTAAAAGATACGCAGAAATATGTAACAGGGACAGTGCGTGTGAAACTCTTTAAAGGCCACGCTATTGTTGAAGGAAGAAAATCGCCATATTCATTGTATGATGAAAGCTTGGCAACTTATTCTAAAGACGATGCGTTTGACCATGCATCAGCAGTTGGCTTTATCAACCTATATGGCCTTCCAACAGTTGTAAGCTCACGTGTTCATAAAGAGAAGGGGCTTAAGTAATCATGACGAAAAAGTTATGGGGCGGCCGGTTCCAAAAATCAGCGGAAGAGTGGGTAGACGAATTTGGAGCGTCCATCACATTTGACCAGGAGCTCGTTTTCGAAGATATCGAAGGCAGCATCGCCCACGTGACCATGCTTGGTGAAACAGGCATTTTAACAAAGGAAGAAATGGATCAAATCAAGACTGGACTTGAGGTTTTAAAGAAGAAAGCTGAAGCCGGTGAAATCGAATATTCGACTTCTCTTGAAGATATTCATTTAAATTTAGAAAAAGCATTGATTGATTCAATTGGTCCGGTAGGAGGAAAGCTTCACACTGGACGGAGCCGTAACGACCAGGTTGCAACCGATATGCATTTGTACTTGAAGAAGCAAGTCAAAGAGATTATCGGCCTTATCAGCCAGTTCCAGTCTGTTTTAGTGGAGAAAGCAGACAAACATAAAGAAACAATCGCGCCAGGCTACACTCATTTACAGCGTGCGCAGCCGATTTCATTTGGACATCATTTAATGACGTACTTCTGGATGCTGCAACGTGATAAAGAACGGTATCAAGAAGCGTTGAAACGTATCGATGTGTCTCCGCTCGGGGCAGGGGCACTTGCTGGTACAACGTTTCCTATTGATCGTAAACGTTCAGCTGAATTATTAGGCTTCTCTGCTGTGTATCAAAATAGCATTGATGCTGTCAGTGATCGTGATTTCATTTTAGAATTTTTAAGTGCTTCATCGATTTTAATGATGCATATGTCCCGTTTTGCGGAAGAGATTATTCTCTGGTCGAGTCAAGAGTTTCGCTTCGTCGAGATGGACGATACGTTCTCAACCGGTTCAAGTATTATGCCGCAAAAGAAAAATCCGGACATGGCGGAGCTTATCCGTGGCAAGACAGGACGTGTCTATGGCAACCTGTTCAGCTTGCTGACCATTTTAAAAGGCATTCCACTTGCATATAACAAAGATATGCAAGAGGATAAAGAAGGCATGTTTGATACCGTACATACGGTTCTTGGCTCTCTTAAAATTTTCACCGGCATGGTCGATACAATGACGGTAAATGAAGACCGCATGAAAGACGCTGTGAACAATGATTTCTCAAATGCGACTGAATTAGCGGATTATCTTGCTGCAAAAGGTATTCCGTTCCGCGAAGCGCATGAAATTACCGGCAAACTTGTCTTCACGTGCATTCAAAAGAACTGCTTCTTGCTCGATCTTTCAATGGAAGAGCTGAAAGACGCGTCCAATGTGATCGAAGAAGATATTTACGGTGTTCTATCTCCTTATGAAGCGGTTAAGAGAAGGAAGTCTCTTGGCGGCACTGGTTTCGATCAAGTCGAAAAACAGATTCAAGCGGCGAAAGAACTACTTAAATAAAACAAAAATCCGCCAAAGGAGTGGCGGATTTTTTTGATGCTGGAAATGATGGCGATTCGTTATATCCAGAGAGAATGGCTCAGGACTATTGGAATTTATTCACGCTCAATTCCAGTTATTCAGATAAAAAATCGCCGTCCATTTTGTGGACGACGATTTTTTTGCGGTTATTCAGCTGCTTCATCTGTACGAACGATTAGCACATCGCATTTTGCAGCACGTGTAATATGTTCAGAAACACTTCCAATTAAGAACCGTTCCATTGCATTCAAACCTGTTGCTCCACAGACGATGAGATCAGCTTGTACTTGTTTAGCTATATCTTTTGGAATAATGACTTTTGGGGAACCGAATTCTGTAAATGTATTGACTTGCTTGACACCGGCATCTGTAGCTTCTTTTTTGTACTCATCAAGAAGTTCTTTGCCGTATTTTGTTGCACGTTCTGCAATCGAGCGGTCATAGGCTTCAATTGCGGCGAATGAGCGTGTGTCGATGACGTGAACAAGATTTAAGGCAGCTTCATTCCGCTTGGCAATTTCAACGGACTTTTTAAATGCCCATTCTGCTTCTTTTGAACCATCAACCGCTACTAATACATTTTTGTACTTTAACATAAGTCATTCCCCCTTCTATCTTTATTGTACAATAAAACAGATAAATAGAAAGCAAAAACTACGAAAAGTTCCACAATTTTACTGATTCATTTACAGTTTTTTACCAAAAATAAAAAAGTGTGTGTCCGGTTTTATTGACTAAATAAAGGGAAAAAGAAAATGATAAGAGACAAACTAAAAGGGGATTGAAAAATGAAAATATCATTTCACGGACATTCAGTCGTTAAAATTAAATCAAACGGTAAAAAGATATTGATTGATCCGTTTATTACCGGCAATGAGCTGACCGATTTAAAGGCAGAAGAACAAAATCCGGATTTTATTATTTTGACACACGGTCATGGCGATCATGTCGGGGATACGGTTACGATTGCGAAACGAAGCGGTGCGCTCGTTATTGCAGTAAATGAGCTGGCACTTTATTTACGGCATCAGGGCTTAAATACGCATCCAATGCACATTGGCGGCAGCAGGGAGTTTGAATTTGGCAAAGTAAAATTTACACAGGCATTTCACGGTTCTGGTCTGGAGCAGGAAGACGGTACATTCTTATACATGGGCATGCCGGCGGGTGTCCTCGTTATGAATGATGGTAAAACGGTTTATCATGCAGGAGATACAAGTATATTTTTAGATATGAAATTAATTGGCGAGCTTCATCCAATTGATCTGGCATTCTTGCCAATTGGTGATAATTTCACGATGGGACCTGATGATGCGGCGCTCGCAGCAGAGTTTTTAAAGGCGAAAATGGTTGTGCCTGTTCATTATAATACGTTCCCACCAATTAAACAGGATCCAAACAAATTTATAGCAAAATTAAAAGCAAGTAATGGAAAAGTAATGAAACCAGGGGACTCTATTCAACTGTAAGGAGAAGGCTGTCTCATTTGAGGCGTCTTCTTTTTTTTGACGCTCTTTTGTTCTATAATAGAATATAAAGATCAAAGGCTATATTTGCGGCATCATGCCGCAACACCTTTGTGACCCATATCTTGTGGGCCCAAGTGCGGAAAGGGACGGGTGGATCAGTTGGTAACTAAACACGAACAAATTCTTCAACACATCGAGGAATTGCCGATCGGTGAAAAAATTTCCGTCAGGCAGATCGCGAAGGTACTTTCATTAAGTGAGGGGACAGCTTATCGAGCGATTAAAGACGCGGAGACAAAAGGGCTTGTCAGTTCAATAGAACGGGTCGGGACCATCCGGATTGAGCAAAAAAAGAAAGAAAATATTGAAAAGCTGACGTTTGCTGAAGTCGTCAATATTGTCGATGGACAAGTACTAGGCGGACGAAATGGATTACATAAAACATTGAATAAATTTGTCATTGGCGCGATGCAGCTCGAAGCGATGATGCGCTACACGGGACCTGGCAATTTACTGATTGTTGGAAACCGTGTAAAAGCACATGAGCTTGCTCTTCAGGCAGGGGCAGCTGTCCTTATTACAGGCGGATTTGAAGCAGGGGAGGAAGTAAAGAAACTTGCTGATGATCTTGAACTGCCAGTTATATCAACAAGCTACGATACGTTTACTGTTGCAGCAATGATTAACCGGGCGATTTACGATCAGCTCATCAAAAAAGAAATTGTCCTCGTCGGCGACATTTTTACACCGGTAGAAAGCAGTGTTTTTTTAGAACTCGGTGATACGGTTGGTCACTGGCTCGATAAAAACCAGGAAACGTCGCATAGTCGTTTTCCAGTTGTAGATGAAAATTTGAAGGTATTCGGCATCGTGACGGCGAAAGATATTATGGGAAATGGCCGTGAAATCATGATTGATAAAGTAATGACGAAGCATCCAATTACGGTCACGATGAAAACAAGTGTGGCGTCTGCTGCTCATATGATGATCTGGGAAGGCATTGAATTATTGCCGATTGTTGATGAGCAGAGCCGGCTGCAAGGTATCATTAGCCGCCAGGACGTGTTGAAAGCGATGCAAATGGCGCAACGTCAGCCGCAAACAGCGGAAACACTCGATGATACGATCGCGAAACAGCTTATCCTGCCCGAAGATCGAGAAGCAGGAAACATATATCAATTTGAAGTGACACCGCAAATGACGAATCATCTCGGGACGATATCCTATGGTGTTTTTACAACTATTGTGACAGAAGCAGCGAAAAGGGCGCTCCGGGCACATAAGCGCGGAGATCTCATTGTAGAAAATATCACCATATACTTTTTGAAGCCCGTGCAGATGGAATCAAAACTAGAAATTTATCCAAAAGTGATGGAAATTGGACGGAAATTTGGGAAAGTGGATGTAGAAGTGTACAATGCGGGTGTTCTTGCTGGCAAAGTCATGATGATGTGCCAGCTTATTGACAGATAAAAAAGCAGACTTTGAATCAGTCTGCTTTCAGAGCGAATATTAGCGGTCCAATTCATCTGCTTCAGATTGAGCAAATGGCAAGTAATGCTTGTACATTTTATATCCCGCAATCATGCTGGCAAATCCGTATAAAATGAAAACCGCGGCGACGATATAAGCAACGGTTGTTTGCTGAATGAGCAATGTGTTAATACCGAAAAAGCCGACGAACAGTCCGAGCGCCATGCTTGATTTGGCGGATAGCCATTTTCGCTCCATCGGGCGTCTGCTGCGGACATACTGTACTTTGTAAAAAAGGTAAAAAACAAACGCTAATACAATGATAACGACAAAAAAGAAATTGGGCATGAATAAAGTACCTCCGTTTTTAAACTCTTGTTCATTGTAACGGGAAAACAGAGGGATTTCCACCCAGAATCCACCTTTAGACAAGGAGAAATCACGTGAAACAACACATTATTGACAAAATTAAAGAGTACGATACGATCATACTTCACCGTCACGTGCGCCCAGACCCGGATGCATACGGCTCACAAGGAGGACTGGCGGAGATTATAAAAGCAACATTCCCGGAAAAAACAGTCTTTACAGTCGGTGAAGAAGAACCGACACTTTATTTCATGCGGCGTCTCGATCAAATTGATGACAGCGTATATGAAGGAGCACTGGTTATTGTGTGTGACACAGCAAATCAAGCGCGCATTTGCGACCAGCGTTTTAAACTAGGCAAAGAAGTGATTAAAATTGACCACCATCCGAACGAAGACCCTTACGGGGACCTGCTCTGGGTTGATACGGACGCCGCTGCGTGCAGCCAGATGGTTTACGAGTTATATAAAACATCTGACGGTCAGTTGAAAATGAGTAATGAAGCAGCCCGTCTTTTATATGCTGGTATTGTAAGTGATACAGGCCGTTTTCTATATTCTTCAACAACGATTGAAACGATGCAATATGCCGGTGAATTAATGCAATATGACTTTAATCGTCAAGAACTATTTAACGGTATGTATGAAAAAGAAGCACATGTACTGAAAATGGAAGGCTATATTTTGCAAAACTTTAATATGGATGAGTCGGGTGTAGCGGAAGTACGAATATCAAAAGAGCTGCTTGAAAAGTTCAATGCGACGCAAGCTGAAACATCGCAGCTCATTAGTATTTTAAATGGTGTAAAAGGCATTCGGGCATGGGTATTTTTCATTGAAGAGGATGATCAAATCCGTGTTCGCTTCCGTTCAAAAGGAACGGTTATTAACAGTCTTGCTGTGAAATATGGCGGCGGCGGTCATCCACTGGCAGCCGGTGCAAGTGTTTATTCATGGGAAGAAGCTACAAATATCTTAAACGATTTAAAAGCATTGATTATAGAAAGATAAAGTGAAACTTCATTCAAGTAAGGAGGATTCTGTCTCCTTCTTTTTTTACGAAAGCAAGAACGACATTCACTATATATGGAAAGGAGCGGAGGATGTGTTTATTCATCTTGAAACAGAAACAGCTTTTAGCTTTCGGTCATCGACCTTAATGCCTGAATCACTGGCTAGAAAAGCGAAACAATCCGGATGCAGTGCTGTCGCATTGACAGATTACAACACCCTTCACGCAGCCATTCCATTTTACCAAGCATGTTTAGCATTAGGCATTAAACCAATTCTTGGATTGAAAGCTATTATTCAATCGAAATCTAGGAGCGATCAGTCGTTTCCGCTCCTTTTATATGCGAAAAACGAAAAGGGATTTTCCCAACTTGTGAAAATATCGAGTGCCATTCAAACGAAGGCGAAAGATGGGCTCCCATTAAAATGGTTGGAGGCCTATGCTGATGGATTAGTAGCGGTACTCCCAGGAATAGACGGTGAAGTGACAGAAGATGCGGCGGCTTATTTCAATGAGTTATTTGAGCACTTTTATATCGGTATTCGCGGTCGTACATCTGAACAAAGAGTAAGAGAGATCGCGGCAACTTTTACGATCCCGCTTGTAGCGATCGGTGATGTTCAATATACAGAAAAAACAGGTGCATTCGCATCGAGCTGTTTGCAGGCTATCCGTGACAATAGACTGCTCGAAATAGAAGATGAAATAACAGAACCAGCCAATGCATTTGAATCATTTAATGAGATAAAAAGGAAGTTTCAGGACAATCCTGAAGCGATTAAAAATACAGAGGAAATTGCGCGGTTATGTGAAGTTAAGCTGTCATTTGATGAGCGACTTATTCCATCAATTCCACTCAAAAATGGAGAAACGGCAGATTCTGTACTAAAAAAATTATGTCTTGAAGGATTAAAACAGCGAGATGACGTGTACATGGACCGGATTAAATATGAACTGTCAGTCATTAGCGAGATGAAGTTCAGTGACTATTTTTTAATTGTTCATGACTTTATGTCATACGCAAAAAAACAAGGCATTTTAACTGGGCCGGGCCGTGGTTCTGCTGCGGGTTCACTTGTCGCTTATGCACTCGGGATTACAACGGTCGATCCGATTGAGTTCGGTCTTTTATTTGAACGGTTTTTAAATCCGGAGCGTGTGACGATGCCTGATATTGATATTGATTTTCCAGACAACCGGCGGGATGACGTGATTCAATACATTGTCGACAAGTATGGCGCGCTTCATGCAGCACAAATTGTCACGTTTGGCACATTATCGGCAAAAGCAGTCATGCGGGATGTGGCACGTGTATTTGGATTTGGGACAGCGGAACTCTCTCGTCTTTCGAAGCTCATCCCATCTACTTCGGGGACAAAGCTTTCGGATACGGACTTAACAGATTGGATAAATGAGTCACCTGTTCATGAACGTATTTATAGGACATCTTTACTGCTTGAAGGACTGCCACGCCATACGTCGACGCATGCAGCGGGTATGATTATATCGGAAGAACCGCTGACAAACCGCGTGCCGATCATGGATGGGCATGATGGTGTATATTTAACGCAATATGCGATGGACGCACTCGAATCAATCGGGCTCTTGAAAATTGATTTGCTTGGGCTGCGTAATTTAACCATTATCGAACGCATTCAATCGTCCATTAAACGTGCGACAGGGAAGTTAATTGATTTCAATTCGCTGCCGCTACATGATGAATTGGTGTTTAAACTGCTTGGTAAGGGGAAAACAGCAGGTATTTTTCAGTTTGAATCAGATGGTATGAAAAATGTACTTATGCAATTAAAACCGGACCGTTTTGAAGATATGGTGGCCGTCAATGCTTTGTACCGGCCGGGTCCAATGAGTCAAATCCCTGTTTATATAAAACGACGCCATGGTGCGGAGCAGGTCAGCTATATGCATCCAGTTTTAGAAACCATTTTGAAGCCAACGTACGGCATTATTGTATATCAAGAGCAAATTATTCAAATCGCGGTTGAACTGGCTGGTTTCACGCCCGGTGAAGCGGATATGCTTCGCCGGGCTGTCAGCAAAAAGAAAAAAGAAACGCTGGAAGAAGAGCGACGCCATTTCATTAACGGTGCACGCCAAAAAGGAATTGGAGAAAACATTGCATCCACTGTGTATGATTTCATTGTCCATTTTGCTGATTATGGATTTAATAGAAGCCATGCAGTCGCCTATAGTATGATCGCTTACTGGCTTGCCTGGCTGAAAGCACACTATCCTGCACATTTTCTGGCCGAGCTTTTACAATCTTCTGTTGGCAATGAAGATAAGTTTCGACAATATATGGCGGAAGCAGCTGAATATTCGATTCCGTTTCTCGCACCGTCTGTTAATAAAAGTGGCTATTCATTTCAAACGGCGAAAGAAGGAATCCGATTTGGACTTGTCCCGGTGAAAGGTATCGGTCAGTCTGCCGCCAAAGCTATTATTGATGCAAGACGAAACGAGTCGTTTAAAGATTTATTTGACTTTTGTCTGCGCGTACCGCTCCATATCGTCAACCGGAATGCCATCAAATCGCTTATTGTCTCCGGCGCAATGGATGAGTTTGGAAAAGATCGGGCTGTCTTGCTTGCGAGCATTGATGCGGCACTTGAACATGCGGCGCTTTTAAATCCGGATGAAGGGAGCTTGTTTGAAGGGCTGGACCTCTCGTTTAAACCAAAATATACGGAGGCAGACGAAATGCCAGTGGATGTGAAACTAGAAAAAGAGAAAGACGTGCTCGGCGTCTACATTTCTGATCACCCGATTGCAAGACGCCGGCCATCGTTAACAGCGGCTGGTGCAGTTCCGCTCATAACCATTCCAATAAACCGCCAGGTTCAAGCTGGCGGATTGATCGGTGCCATTCGTGAAATTCGGACGAAAAAGGGCGATAAAATGGCTTTTATAAACGTAATGGATGAGACAGGAGAGCGGGACGCGGTCCTATTTCCAGAAATGTATCGGAAATACGCAACGACTATTGAAAAAGGGACTGCCGTGTTCATTACTGGTTCAGCAGAAGAACGAAATCATACGGTGCAGCTTGTTGTCCAAATGATTCAGCCGCTGGACGAAGGTTTGAATCAAGCGCTTGAAGAGAGGCAGACATTGTACATTAAAGTGCCAGAAGGACCTGGAACGGATCAACTGGCAGAGCGAGTATATGAATTATTGCTCGATTCTCCGGGGCGTGCGTCTGTTGTCATTCATTATGAACGAACGAAAGAAACGGTGCGGCTCGGTAAAAAATATTTTGTTTCACCAGGAGAACATCTTGTGCATGCATTGAGTAAAGAATGTGGGACAGAAAATGTCGTGCTGAAGTAGCTGTAACTACTTTACAATTTTACGATAATCGTATAAAGTGTTATAGTAAATCATGTGGTCTGACCACTTGAATGAATATACGGGAGAGATGAGAAAATGTCCAATCGCGAAGATGCCCTGCACATGCACAGAGAGAACCAAGGGAAACTGTCCACAGGTATTAAAACACCAGTGAAAAATGCACATGATTTGAGTCTAGCATACTCACCAGGTGTGGCAGAACCATGTAAAGAAATTTATGAAAAACCAGAAACCGTGTATGATTATACGATGAAAGGTAACATGGTAGGGGTTGTTTCCAATGGGACAGCTGTACTTGGGCTAGGCAATATTGGTCCCGAAGCAGCTTTGCCGGTTATGGAAGGGAAAGCTGTTTTGTTTAAAAGCTTCGCGGGGGTAGATGCATTTCCAATCTGTTTAGATACGATAGATCCTGAAAAAATTATTGAAACAGTCAAATTGATGGAGCCAACATTTGGCGGTATTAATTTAGAAGATATTGCAGCACCGAACTGCTTTATTATTGAAGAGCGGTTGAAAAAAGAAACGAATATTCCTGTTTTCCATGATGATCAACATGGTACAGCGATTGTTACTACGGCAGGACTTATTAATGCGCTTAAAATAACGGGACGTAAATTGGCTGATATTAAAGTTGTTGCAAATGGTGCGGGAGCTGCAGGTATTGCGATTATTAAACTATTGACAGGTTATGGCGTGCAAAATATCATTATGTGTGATTCACGTGGAGCGATTTATGAAGGCCGTCCAGAAGGAATGAATCCTGTCAAAGAAGAAGTCGCAAAATTCACAAACCGTGAGAAGCAAGCAGGAAATCTGGCGGACGTTATTCAAGATGCAGATGTCTTTATCGGGGTATCGGTTGCCGGTGCGCTTACGAAAGAAATGATCGAAACGATGAACAAAGAACCAATTATTTTTGCCATGGCGAATCCGACGCCGGAAATTATGCCAGAAGAAGCAAAAAAGGCTGGTGCAAAAGTAATCGGAACAGGTCGTTCAGATTTTCCAAACCAAGTCAATAATGTACTCGCATTTCCAGGCATTTTCCGCGGTGCATTAGATGCACGCGCAACGCATATTAATGAAAAAATGAAGCAGGCGGCTGTCGAAGCAATCGCTGGACTTATTGAAGAACATGAACTTCATTCAGATTATGTCATTCCAAGTCCGTTCGATGCACGCGTGGCACCAGCTGTTGCAGCAGCAGTAGCAAAAGCCGCGATGGAGACGGGTGTCGCTCGTTTGAAAGTGGACCCAGAAGAAGTGCGTGAAAAAACGATTCAATTATCGTTAATTGGCAAAGGCGAATAAATGACGGAATCAAAGCGTCCGCCATCAAAGTTTGTGGCAGCTATTTCACATATTCAAGAGATAATTAAAGCGGATCGGATCAAACGGGGAGATAAACTCCCATCCGAGCGTGAATTATCAGAGCGGCTATCCATTGGCCGCTCTTCTGTTCGCGAAGCATTACGTGCACTTGAACTTCTCGGCTTGATTGAAACAAGACGAGGAGAAGGAACATACCTTCGTGATTTTAAAGACCATCAACTTGTTCCGTTAATCGGTACATTTATTTTTAACGATGATCAAAAAAAAGAACACATTCACGATATGAAAGCCATTTTAGAAATGGGTTGCCTCGCCCTATTGGCCGTGCAGCCTGATTTTAATCAAAATTCATTTAACTATACAGAGGCGGCATTTCATGAGTTGATGGATGCTTCGGGCAATAGCTTGCTGAAAAAAATGTGGCTGATCATTTCTGACTATGGCGGTGATAGCGGTGGACAAGCAGATGAACGTTTAACCAAGCTTTTATCAGGAATTAGACACATCAATCACTCATAAGGATTATTAAAGGGGTGGGACAGTGGCAATAAAAGATATGTTTACAAAACAAAAACCAAAAAAGAAAAAGTATGCAACAATTCCATCAGAGGCGGCCAAACAGGATGTACCTGAAGGCATTATGCAAAAATGCCCGAAGTGTAAAAAAATTATGTATAAGAAAGAATTGAAGAAAAATCATCAAGTTTGTCTCGGCTGTGGCTATCATTATCAAATGACTGCGTATGGGCGTATTGAATCACTTCTCGATGAAGGATCATTCCGTGAACTAGATAAGGACCTTTCAACAACCAATCCGCTTAATTTTCCAGGCTATGATGAAAAAATAGCAGGTGACCAGAAAAAAACGGGTATGAACGAAGCGATTGTGACCGGTGTCGGTTCGATTGACGGACGCGAAGCAGTATTTGCGATTATGGATGCGTCTTTCCGAATGGGCAGCATGGGTTCAGTCGTCGGTGAGAAAATTGCCCGCGCTGTTGAAGAAGCCATTTGTCTTCATATTCCATTTATTATTTTTACAGCTTCAGGCGGTGCACGTATGCAGGAAGGCATTTTGTCCTTGATGCAAATGGCAAAGACTGGTGCAGCATTAAAACGGTTCAGTGACCGCGGAGGACTTATTATTTCTGTTATGACTCATCCAACAACAGGTGGTGTGTCCGCAAGCTTTGCATCACTAGGTGATTATAACTTCGCAGAACCTGGTGCATTAATTGGCTTTGCCGGCCGCCGCATCATCGAACAGACGATTCGAGAAAAGCTGCCGGAAGACTTCCAAACAGCTGAATTTTTATTGAAATGTGGACAACTGGATGCGGTTCTTCACCGCAGAGATATGAAAGAAAAGTTATCCTTTTTACTCGACATTCATCAACCAGGCGGTGATAAAAAATGACGGGACTTGAATTTGAAAAACCGGTCCGTGATCTGCAAGAAAGAATTGCGGAACTCAAAAACTTTACTTCCACGACTGACATTGATTTGTCAGATGAAATTAACAAGCTTGAGCTCCGGTTAAAAAAGCTAGAAGATGATATTTATAACAGTATGACACCTTGGGATCGTGTTCAAATGGCGCGTCATCCAAATCGTCCGACAACACTTGATTACATATCGCACTTATTTGAAGATTTTTTTGAACTACATGGCGATCGGACGTATGGGGATGATGCAGCGATTGTCGCTGGTGTCGCCAAATACCATGGCATTCCTGTGACAGTGATTGGTCATCAGCGTGGGCGTGATACGAAGGAAAATATTAAACGTACATTTGGCATGCCTCACCCGGAAGGATACCGGAAAGCTTTGCGCTTGATGAAGCAGGCGGAGAAATTTAACCGTCCGATTATTTGTTTAATTGATACGAAAGGAGCGTATCCTGGTAAAGCAGCAGAAGAACGCGGACAAAGCGAAGCCATTGCCCGCAATATTTTTGAAATGGCCGGTTTCCGCGTTCCGATTATATGTATTGTTATTGGTGAAGGTGGAAGTGGCGGAGCGCTTGCGCTTGGTGTCGGAGACCGTTTGTTTATGCTTGAAAATTCCACGTATTCCGTGATTTCACCGGAAGGCGCAGCAGCTCTATTGTGGAAAGATGCATCACTTGCAAAACGAGCTGCGGAAACGATGAAAATTACTGCACTAGATTTGCATTCACTTGGTATTATCGATAAAATTATTCCTGAAGTGCGCGGTGGTGCACATCGAGATGCATTAGGCCAGGCCTTATTGATTGATGACGTGCTAAAGCCGGCGCTTCATTCGTTGCAGATAATTGATTCAGATACGCTTATCGAACAGCGATATGAAAAGTATAAGCAGATCGGCGGTTATGCCGAAGAAAAAACCGGCCCAAAAGGATAACCTTTTCGGGTCGGTTTTTTGGGTCTTAAAACGTCCCGAAAATTGTTTTTTTTTCGTTGTGAACGCTTACTTTTTGAGTAAAGATTGTGAAGCAGAAAACGTTCTGTTATCTTAAAAGAAGATGTGCATAAGAGAATTGTGACTGACAATAATGAACTAGAGGTGAAAGAGTGATGAAAAGAATTGGTGTATTAACAAGTGGCGGGGACGCTCCAGGAATGAATGCAGCCGTACGGGCGGTTGTTCGTAAAGCGATTTATCATGAAATGGAAGTGTTCGGTGTGTATCAAGGGTATCTTGGCTTGATGAATGGACAAATTCAACAATTGGACAGGGGTTCTGTTGGTGACATCATTCACCACGGTGGTACAGTACTTCGTTCTGCGCGCTGTCTCGAATTCAAGACGCTCGAAGGACAAAAAAAGGGAATTAAGCAACTTGAAAAGTATGGAATTGAAGGGCTTGTCGTGATCGGCGGTGATGGATCATACCGTGGCGCAAAAGCATTGACCGAGCACGGATTTCCGTGCGTAGGTGTTCCAGGTACAATTGATAATGATATTCCAGGAACAGAATTTACAATTGGTTTTGACACAGCACTCAATACCGTTATTGATGCGATTGATAAAATTCGAGATACAGCAAGTTCTCATGAACGTACGTTTGTTGTCGAAGTAATGGGCCGTCACGCCGGCGACCTTGCTCTTTGGAGCGGGCTTGCTGGAGGCGCAGAAACGATTTTAATTCCAGAAGCATCATACGACATTAATAGAATTGTTGCAAAGCTGAAGCGAGGACAGGAGCGAGGCAAGAAACATAGTATCATTGTCGTAGCAGAAGGGGTCACGGATGGTAGAGAACTTGGTAAAGTTATTGAAAAAATGACAAATTTCGATACGCGTGTATCTGTGCTTGGTCATATGCAACGCGGCGGTGCACCATCAGCAGCGGATCGTGTTCTTGCTAGCCGTCTCGGTGCCTATGCAGTAGAACTGCTTATGGAACATAAAGGCGGACGTGCTGTTGGCATAGAACGAAATCAAATTGTTGATTATGATATTATAGAAGCGTTAGCAAAACCACATAAAATTGATCAACGTATGTATGAGTTGTCGCAAGAACTGTCGATTTAATGAAAAAACAGGAGGAACTATCAATGCAAAAAACGAAAATTGTCTGTACGATCGGTCCGGCAAGTGAAAGTCTTGAAATGTTGCAATCGTTAATGGAAGCCGGCATGAATGTTGCCCGTTTGAATTTTTCACATGGCAGCCATGAAGAGCATGGAGCTCGCATCCAAAATATTCGCCAAGCAGCAAAAAACACAGGAAAATCAATTGGAATATTACTTGATACGAAAGGACCGGAAATCCGCACACATAATATGGAAAACGGTTCAATTGAAATGGTCAGCGGTACAAACGCCGTTATTTCGATGACAGAAGTGACGGGTACTCCGGAAAGATTTTCAATTACGTATCCAGGGCTTATTGATGATGTAGAACCAGGTTCAAGCATTTTGCTTGATGATGGGCTAATTGGTCTTTCAGTAACAAGTGTTAACCACGAAAAAGGCGAAATTGCGGTCCGTGTGTTAAACAGCGGCACATTGAAAAATAAAAAAGGCGTAAATGTACCAGGTGTATCTGTTAAATTGCCAGGTATTACGGAAAAAGATGCAGCAGATATCCTTTTTGGTGTTGAACAAGACGTTGATTTTATCGCAGCATCGTTCGTGCGCCGTGCATCAGACGTTCTTGATATTCGCCAACTTCTTGAAAAACATAATGCAACACATATTCAAATCATTCCGAAGATTGAAAACCAGGAAGGCGTCGACAATATTGATAGTATTTTAGAAATATCAGAAGGATTGATGGTTGCCCGTGGAGATCTCGGTGTAGAAATTCCAGCTGAGGAAGTACCAATTGTTCAAAAAAAGCTGATCAAAAAGTGTAATATGCTTGGGAAACCAGTTATTACAGCGACTCAAATGCTCGATTCAATGCAGCGAAACCCTCGTCCGACACGTGCGGAAGCAAGTGACGTCGCCAATGCTATTTTCGATGGAACGGATGCGATTATGCTTTCCGGTGAAACAGCAGCGGGTAACTATCCACTCGAGGCCGTTCAAACGATGCAGAACATTGCGATACGTGCAGAAGAAGAACTTCCAATGAAAAAAGACATACCGGCGCGCCGGCGCAACAATACAGGCCGCTTAACGGTAACAGATGCAATCGGTCAATCTGTTGCAAAAATAGCGGAAGCACTCGAAGTTCGTGCCATTATTGCACCGACAGAAAGTGGTCATACAGCACGAATGATTTCACGCTATCGTGCAAAAGCATCTGTTATTGCCGTTACAGAAAGCGAGCGTATATCTAGACGTTTATCACTTGCTTGGGGTGTATTTCCTGTGCTTAGTCCTAATAAAGTGAAATCAACAGATGAAATGCTTGAAATGGCCGTTGCACGCTGTCTAGAAGAGAAATTGATCAGCCGCAGTGACCTCGTAGTCATTACAGCAGGTGTACCAGTCGGTGAATCGGGTACAACGAACTTAATGAAAATCCACATTGTCGGTGATATTTTAGTGAAAGCACAAGGAATTGGCCGTCATTCCGCTTATGGTAAGGTCGTAACAGCAAAAACAGCAACAGAAGCACTGCAAAAAGTAGAACAGGGCGATATTCTTGTCACGTACGGAACAGACCGCGATATGATGCCTGCTATTGAAAAATGTGCAGCGATCATTACTGAAGAAGGCGGTTTAACAAGCCATGCAGCAGTTGTTGGAATCAGCCTCGGTATTCCAGTCATTATTGACTTGAAAGAGGCGCTTACAAAGCTTGAAGACGGTCAGGAAATTACGGTTGACGCAGCACGCGGTATTATTTATAACGGTCATGCTAACGTTTTGTAAAAAGCATATGCAATAAGCCGGAACGGTGAACGGACAGAATGGCTAAAAGTAAAAAGGGTCCAGCTGCCATGCCCGCTGCGCCAAAAAAGGTGAGCCCGGCAAACATAGAAAATAAAACGGCAAGTGGATGAAGACCGACAGCACCTGATACGAGCTTCGGCTCTAGCAGCTGACGCATGATCATCAGTACAGTGTAAAGAATGGCTAATAAGGCGGCGGAAACAGGTTGGCCGATTAAAAGAAAAAACGCGATCCATGGTAAAAAAATAAGACTGGATCCGACAATTGGAATAAATTCAGCCACCGCAGCTAAAAAAGCAACTTCAACTACATGTGGGGTTCGCAGAAGAAGCAGCCCGAGTGCTGCTGTCATAAACGTTGCCGAAAACAGGATGCATTGTGCCTTTATAAATGAACGGAAAGAGGATGAAAAGTCTGTAAACGTAAACAGAAGACGCTCGTGTACGGAAACCGGCAGCCTCTTTATCATGTGGCCTCCATCTTTTGCGATGAAAAAAGCAGAAAGGGCTGCGACAATGATTTCGGTGGCGGCGCCGGGAATGCTTAGCATAAAAGAAGTACCAGAGAGAATCCATGTTTCTGCATAATCACCGGTTATTTTCGATACAGATCCATTCAATGTTTGGATAAGTTGGATGATGGTTTCTTCCTGTGTATTTGACAGGCGTGCGGAAATGATATCCATTCCATGTTCAATATGAAAAGCGGCAATGTCCATATAGCTTGGAATAACAGCGATGAGATGAGAGACTGTTCGAGCGGCGATAAGCAGGACGATGAAACATCCGGCGCCAAAAAGAAAAGCGACAAAAATTAATGCTGAAACAATGGATAATGAAGATGAAAACCTGCCTTTTTTCTGAAGAAAGTGGGCCGGTTTTTGAGCAGCAGCGGCAAAAAATGCCCCTATAATAAATGGTTTTAAAACAGGCATGAACCAATAAAAGGCTAGTCCAATGGCCAATAACACGATGAAATGATGAATGAATCGCATGGCGTCCCCCCTTCTTTACTCGTATGAAGAAATGGAGATGGCCATGCGTCTTTTTTTTAGGAGGATAACATGCAGGCTTATTTATTTTTATTTTTATTGCTGGCGATCAGTCTTATCGCCAAAAATCAATCGCTCCTCATCGCGTCCGGACTGCTTATTGCATTAAAAGCAATCGGCCTTGATGCGAGGTGGTTTGATATTATGCAAAAAAATGGAATTAATTGGGGTGTAACCGTGATCACGATTGCCGTACTTGTACCGATTGCAACCGGTGCGATCGGGTTTAAGGATCTTAGTGCTGCGCTTAAGTCTCCTTATGCGTGGATTGCACTGACTGCGGGTATTCTTGTTGCGCTCATTGCAAAAAATGGAGTTGTGTTGCTTGCGGAAGATCCACACATTACAACTGCACTTGTTTTCGGAACGATTCTGGCCGTTGCTCTTTTCAACGGTGTGGCGGTTGGACCGCTTATCGGTGCCGGCATCGCATACTATGCGATGAAATTATTTTCTTTCTTTTAATGAAAAACAGATTTTTTATAAAGATTAATGAAACTATTACAATGATTTCGTCGTATAGTTATAGTGAGAAAACAGAGAAAGGAGCAATATGAATATGATGAAAAATCCTGGTATCGCTGCTGTGTTAAGCTTTTTCTGGGCAGGCGTTGGCCAAATTTATAATGGGCAGATTATGAAAGGACTTATCTTGATTGTTGTACAAATGATCAATGCAGCGCTTATGTTTGTACTAATCGGCTTCATTACGTATCCAATCGTCTGGATCTGGGGTATTTATGATGCGTATAAAACAGCCGAACGACATAATAAAAGTTCAAGTTTTTAGATGAAACTCCTTATAATAACATAAATCAAACACGTGTCGTGTTCGAAATTCAAACGATTCATAATAAAATTTCGAACTTTTTGACACGTTTTGATTCACAAACAGGTGCTTATTGTTTATAATAAGCAATGTAAGCGTACACTTTTTCAAACGTTACATCTATTTTTTTTCTTCAAAAAAGTGTATATAAAGAGCTAAGCTTTTTTATTTTTCAAAATGGTACTGAGCAGTTGCTCAGTTATGTGCATACATAAATAAAAAAGTGGATAATGGGGAAATTAAAAGGCGAAGGAGAGATAATCTTATGACAACTGCACGCGGACTCGAAGGAGTAGTTGCTACGACGTCATCTGTCAGCTCCATCATTGATGACACACTTACATATGCAGGCTATGATATTGATGATCTGGCCAAAAATGCGAGCTTTGAAGAAGTAATTTATTTACTTTGGCACCGCAGCCTTCCAACACAGGCACAGCTTGATGAGTTGAAACAACAACTTAAGGAAAGCTATGACATACCTCAAGAAATTATTGAACATTTCAAAATGTATCCTATTGAAAAAGTTCATCCAATGGCTGCTCTTCGTACAACTGTTTCACTACTCGGCCTTTATGACGACGAAGCAGATGTGATGACAGACGAAGCAAATTACCGGAAAGCCGTTCGTATTCAAGCTAAAATTCCAGCACTTGTTACAGCTTTTGCGCGCATTCGTAAAGGCCAAGAGCCCGTTGCGCCTAAAAAGGAATATGGCATCGCAGCAAACTTTTTATACATGTTGTCTGGCAAGGAGCCGACAGCTGTTGAAATTGAAGCATTTGACAAAGCGCTCGTTCTTCATGCAGATCATGAATTGAATGCATCTACATTTACAGCGCGTGTTTGCGTTGCAACTCTTTCTGACATTTATTCAGGTGTGACTGCAGCTCTTGGCGCATTGAAAGGCCCGCTTCATGGCGGCGCAAACGAGCAGGTGATGAAAATGTTGATTGAAATCGGTTCTCCGGATAATGTAGAACCGTATATTCTCGAAAAATTAAACAAAAAAGAAAAAATCATGGGATTCGGCCATCGCGTATATCGCCAGGGAGATCCACGTGCGAAGCATCTTCGTGAGATGTCGAAGCGTTTAACAGAACAGACAGGTGAGCCACAATTGTATGATATGTCTGTGGAAATTGAACGGCTTGTGACAGGACAAAAAGATCTTCCGCCAAATGTTGATTTTTATTCAGCTTCTGTTTACCACAGTCTCGGAATTGAACATGACTTGTTCACACCGATTTTCGCGGTAAGTCGTGCATCAGGCTGGCTCGCTCACATTATGGAGCAGTATACGAATAACAGACTGATCCGTCCGCGTGCTGAGTATACAGGTCCGGATATGCAAAAATACGTGCCGATCAACGAGCGAGGCTAATGAAGTAAGATTTGCAACTAAGCTGAAAATTAGTGTACTATAAATGTGGCAAACGAAGGTTAGAAAATGTAGTTTCTAACCTTTGATCATGGAACTTGGAGGGAATAGTAAGATGACTCAAGGCGCAAAAATTACTATGCAAAATGGAGAACTAAACGTACCAAACAATCCGGTCATTCCTTTTATCGAGGGAGATGGAATTGGTCCTGATATTTGGGCTGCAGCATCACGCGTATTAGATGCAGCAGTTGAAAAAGCATACAGTGGTGAAAAGAAAATCGTTTGGAAAGAAGTTCTTGCAGGCGAAAAAGCATTTAATCAAACAGGCGAGTGGCTTCCAAAAGCAACGCTAGAAGAGATTGATCAATATTTAATCGCAATTAAAGGTCCTCTAACAACTCCAGTTGGCGGTGGTATTCGTTCATTGAACGTAGCACTTCGTCAAGAATTGGATCTTTTTGTATGTCTTCGTCCAGTTCGCTACTTTGACGGTGTTCCTTCTCCTGTTAAGCGTCCTGAAGACACAGATATGGTTATTTTCCGTGAAAATACAGAAGATATTTATGCTGGTATCGAGTACGCAGAAGGCTCTGATGAAGTGAAAAAAATGATTGGTTTCCTTCAAAATGAAATGGGCGTAAGCAAGATCCGTTTCCCAGAAACATCCGGTATCGGTATTAAGCCTGTATCAAAAGAAGGAACTGAACGTCTTGTGCGCGCAGCGTTGAACTACGCGATTAAAGAAGGACGTAAATCGCTTACACTCGTCCATAAGGGCAACATTATGAAATTTACAGAAGGCGCGTTCAAAACATGGGGCTACGAGCTTGCTGAAAAAGAATTTGGCGATCAAGTATTTACATGGGCTCAGTACGATAAAATTAAAGCTGAACAAGGCACAGATGTGGCTAATAAAGCACAATCTGACGCTGAAGCAGCTGGCAAATTGATCGTGAAAGATTCAATTGCAGACATCTTCTTACAACAAATTTTGACTCGTCCAAAAGAGTTTGATGTTGTCGCAACAATGAACTTGAACGGCGACTACATTTCCGATGCCCTTGCCGCGCAAGTAGGCGGAATTGGTATCGCTCCTGGTGCGAACATTAACTATGAAACAGGTCATGCTATTTTCGAAGCAACTCATGGTACAGCTCCTAAATACGCAGGTCTTGATAAAGTAAATCCATCTTCTGTTCTTTTGTCAGGCGTTCTTCTTCTTGAGCACCTTGGATGGAACGAAGCAGCAAGCATGATCACAAAATCAGTTGAGAACACGATTTCTTCTAAAGTGGTAACATATGACTTTGCCCGTCTTATGGATGGTGCAACAGAAGTAAAATGCTCTGAGTTTGCTGACGAATTGATCAAAAATCTTTAATCATTAAAGCTCCCTTTTGAGGGAGCTGTTATACATATGCAAGCTAAATAAGGAGGATCTTTATTATGACAACATATAATCGTAAAAAAGTATCTGTAATCGGCGGCGGTTTCACTGGTGCAACAACAGCTTTCCTTCTTGCTCAAAAAGAACTTGGCGATGTTGTTCTCGTCGATATCCCACAAGCTGATGGACCAACGAAAGGAAAAGCGCTTGATATGCTAGAAGCAAGCCCTGTTCAAGGCTTTGATGCAAATATTACGGGTACATCTGATTATGCAGATACAGCCGGCTCTGATATCGTCATCATTACAGCGGGTATTGCGCGTAAACCAGGCATGAGCCGTGACGACCTTGTTCAAACGAACCAAAAAGTAATGAAATCTGTTACAGCTGAAATCGTCAAACATTCTCCGGACTGTATAATCATCGTATTGACAAACCCAGTTGATGCCATGACGTACACTGTATTGAAAGAATCAGGATTCCCGAAAAACCGTGTAATCGGTCAATCAGGTGTTCTAGATACTGCCCGCTTCCGCACATTCGTAGCGCAAGAATTGAAAGTGTCTGTGAAAGACGTAACTGGATTTGTTCTTGGCGGCCACGGTGACGACATGGTACCACTCGTACGCTACTCTTACGCAGGGGGTATTCCGCTTGAATCATTGATTTCGAAAGATCGTCTTGATGCAATTGTTGAACGTACACGTAAAGGCGGCGGCGAAATTGTTCAGCTTCTTGGAAACGGATCTGCTTACTACGCACCAGCTGCGTCACTTGTTGAAATGACAGAGGCTATCTTGAAAGATCAACGCCGTATTTTGCCGGTGATCGCTTACCTTGAAGGTGAGTATGGCTACAATGAATTGTACCTTGGTGTTCCAACTATTCTTGGCGCTAGTGGTATCGAAAAAATTATCGAGCTTGAATTGACTGCAGATGAAAAAGAAGGTCTTGATAAATCGGCTGAGGCTGTTCGCAATGTCATGTCTGTTCTTACATAAATATAAAATGTAATAGAAAAAGGGCCTGCCAATTTACTGGCAGGCCCTTCTTAGTGATGTAATTTCGGTATCGACAAGCAGAACGGCTCTTTCTCAAGCGAAACAAATTCGCTATAATAGAAGGTAGATATTTAACGAGGGAGGATGAAATGAAGAAAATTTTAGTCGTAGATGACGAGTCATCGATCGTTACGTTAATTAAATACAATTTAGAGCAATCTGGGTTTATGGTGGAAACAGCATTTGACGGGGAAGAAGCACTTCAGCGTGCAGAAGAAGTATCACCGGACTTGATTATTCTTGACTGGATGCTTCCGAAGTTTGATGGAATGGAAGTGTGTAAAGATTTACGGCAACGCCGTGTGACAACACCCATATTGATGTTAACGGCAAAAGATGAAGAGTTCGATAAAGTGCTTGGCCTTGAACTAGGTGCAGATGATTATATGACGAAGCCGTTTAGTCCGAGAGAATTAATTGCCCGTGTAAAAGCAATCTTACGCCGTGTGCAGCAGCCGTCATCTGAGCCAATTGAAGTGGAAAGTGAAACGGATCAATATATTGAAGTAGCAGATTTAACGTTATTTCCTGAAAAATACGAAGCGTATTACAAAAATAACTTGCTGGATTTGACGCCGAAAGAATTTGAGCTTCTTTTATTTTTAGCTGAAAATAAAACACGTGTCTTGACGAGAGATCAATTGCTTAGTGCGGTCTGGAAATACGACTTTGTCGGAGATACACGTATTGTCGACGTTCACATTAGTCATTTACGTGAAAAAATAGAGGAAAATACAAAAAAACCGCAATATATTAAAACAATTCGCGGTCTTGGATACAAGCTGGAAGAACCGAAAGACGCATGACCAATTCCCGGACGCGACTCTTTTTATCACTCGTTACACTTATTGTGATCGTGCTCCTGGCACTTGGTATATCGCTCGGTCAGTTATTTAAAATGTATTATTTAGAGACAATCAATGAACGGCTTGAAAAAGAAACCGCGCTGTTCGCAGATGTAATTGGAAATGCGGGAGGCATTGCCTTTACCAACCCCATCATACTTAATGAATGGGGTGAGCAAATGGGGACGCGATTAAGTGTAGCGGACAGTGATGGAACCATATTATATGACAGCGGCGGCATTGATAAGCGTAACAATGAAATACATCTGGATGTCGTCAAGCGAATCGCGAGATCGGTTAATCCGGAAACGTATCAAAATTCACTGCGTCGCAAAATGGATGTGCAGTACCATTGGCGAGACATTGTCAACGTAAATGGGGAAAAAGAAGGATACATCGTCACGAGTATGCGTGTAGATGCTCTAGATGGTCTATACAAACAAATATGGCTTATATTATTAGCCACTCTCGGCCTGTCACTTATATTAATCGCATTGATTGGAATGAAGATCACACGCAATTATATTAAACCTATTGAGTCTGCAACCGCTGTTGCCATTGAGCTGGCCAAGGGGAATTATCGGGCGCGTACGTATGAAATGCCGCCAGATGAAATTGGCATGCTGAATACGTCGGTTAATATCCTTGCACGAAACTTGCAGGAAATGATGCAGGCGCAGGAAGTTCATCAAAATCGGTTAACAACATTAATTGAAAATATTGAAAGCGGCCTGCTGCTTATTGATGACCGAGGCTATATTATTATGGCTAATCGCGCGTTTAAAAAAATGTTTGTCAACGGGCGGATTATCAAAAAACGGTATCATGAAGCGATAGCACAAAAAGAAGTGACAGGTATTGTGGAAGAAGTATTTATGACGGAAAAAAGTGTTCGCCGGCAAATGATGATTCCGTTGCAGTTAGAGCAAAAAGAATTTGAAGTGTCAGGGGCGCCCATCATCGGGACGAATGATGAATGGAAAGGTATTTTAGTTGTTTTTCATGATATTACCGAATTGAAGCACTTGGAACAAATGAGAAAAGATTTTGTCGCGAATGTATCACATGAACTGAAAACACCAATTACATCCATTAAAGGGTTTTCGGAAACATTGCTTGACGGTGCCTTAAATGATCCAGATGCAGCAAACTTGTTTCTTGATATTATTTGGAAGGAAAGCGGACGGATGGAAACACTCGTCGCCGACTTATTAGATTTGTCGAAAATTGAACAAAAAGGACTTGTACTGAATGTCTCCTCTATTTCGTTAAATAAACTGCTTGAAGAAGTTATTATGACGCTTGAGAATAGAATGGAAACAAAGCAAATTGACTTGCATGTTGAACTGAAAGAAGACTTGCTAATTCCAGGAGATGAATATCGTTTAAAACAAGTGTTTTTAAATTTAATTACGAATGCGATTTTGTACACACCGCAGGGCGGATCGATCATCATTAAAGGCTGCGATGCAGGGGAGACCGTCAATGTAACCATTTCTGATACAGGCATTGGTATTGAAAAAGTAGAACTGTCTCGTATATTTGAGCGCTTTTATCGCGTGGATAAAGCAAGAAGCCGTGATTCAGGTGGAACCGGACTTGGCCTTGCGATTGTGAAACACATTATGGAAGCACATCATGGGAAAGTTAGTGTGGAAAGTGAAGTAAGTAAAGGAACATCTTTTACCGTTTCTTTTCAAAAAAAATTCTCGAATGATTTTACAAAATATTAATGAAACGTTTATATTCCCTTTATAATTAACGGTTATAGTATAAATATCAACCCCCTTTATCCAGCTTTTTGTTGGAGAGGCCCCCTTTTTACAAACTTTTTGTTTGAAGGGGTCCCTCCCTTTTTTAATCGGGGCTGATGAAAGAAGCCGTTGTTTTCTTTTTTTGTTCTGCACATGGTAGAATAAGAAAAGAAAACAACGGCTTTTTTTGATGGGCACTTATCTAGAGTGCAAAGGAGGATCTATGGAAAAAAAACTTGTACTGATTGACGGAAACAGCATTGCGTACCGGGCGTTTTTCGCGCTGCCGCTTTTGAGCAATTCAAAAGGTGTGCACACGAATGCCGTATATGGATTTGCGATGATGTTAAATAAAATTGTGAAAGACGAACAGCCGACGCACATTCTCGTTGCATTTGATGCCGGCAAAACGACATTCCGTCATGAAACATATAAAGAATATAAAGGAACGCGTCAGAAAACGCCGCCGGAATTATCGGAGCAATTTTCATACGTACGCGAACTATTGAAAGCATATGGGATTCCGTATTACGAACTTGAAAATTACGAAGCAGATGACATTATCGGGACGCTGTCGCTTGAAGCAGAAAAAGAAGATTTTCTTGTAAAAGTGTACTCGGGCGATAAAGATTTAACGCAGCTGGCAACGGATAAGACGACAGTGTGCATAACGCGAAAAGGCATTACTGATATTGAAGAATATACACCAGAGCATGTACAGGAAAAATATGGACTGACACCTAATCAAATTATTGATATGAAAGGGCTGATGGGTGACACATCTGACAACATTCCAGGCGTGCCAGGCATTGGCGAAAAAACAGCCATTAAACTGCTAAAGCAATTTTACACAGTAGAAGCACTGCTTGAATCAATTGATGACGTGGGCGGTGCAAAATTACAAGAAAAATTGCATGAACATAAAGATTTGGCACGCTTAAGCAAAGAACTGGCGACGATTATGCGCACCGTGCCGCTTGATGTGACAATAGACAGGCTCATTTATAATGGGGCAGACGAAGATCAACTATACAACTTGTTCCGTGACCTTGAATTTAAAACACTTCTTGACGGGTTAAATCGATCAGAAGAAAAAGTAATGGAAGATGTTTCATTTGATATCATCCATTCACCGGAACCGGCTCATTTTGAACAGGTGAACGCAATATATGTCGAAATGATAGATGTAAACTATCATAAATCACCTGTCACAGCAGTCGCTGTTTCAGGACGGAATGGCACTTGTTTTATGTCAGCTAAGACAGCTATTGAATCTGATGTGTTTAAACAGTGGGCAGAGAATAAGTCCATCCGCAAAACGGTTTTCGATGCAAAGAGAACCATCATTGCCCTGCGTCGTCATGGAATTGAACTCGCAGGCATTGATTTTGACGTGTTTCTTGCTTCGTATTTAATCAATCCATCTGAGTCCCCAGAAGATTTTGCGGCCGTTGCCAAACTTCATGGTGAAACAGGAATCGCATTGGATGAAGCTGTTTATGGAAAAGGAGCTAAGCGAGCGCTGCCGGCTGAAGAGATATATGCCAAACACGTCAGCGCAAAAGCGGAAGCGCTCAGCCGGCTTGATGATACGTGCCGGAGAGAGCTATCTGAAAACAGTCAGAATAAATTGTTTGATGAGCTTGAGCTTCCACTCGCACTTATTTTAGCAGATATGGAATCAGAAGGCGTCCGAGTTGATATGAATCGTTTAGAGGAAATGGGTGTCGAACTGAAAAAACGACTCGCTGAAATGGAGCAGACAATTCATAGTCTTGCGGGCACTGACTTTAATATTAATTCACCAAAACAGCTCGGGGTCATTCTATTTGAAAAGCTTGGATTGCCGCCATTGAAAAAAACGAAAACAGGCTATTCTACATCAGCGGACGTACTAGAAAAACTGGCGCCGTCTCATGAAATCGTTCAGTATATTCTGGACTATCGCCAAATCGGCAAGTTGCAGTCGACCTATATCGAAGGGCTTTTGAAAGTGGCTGATCCAGATACAAATAAAATTCATACGCGTTTTAATCAAGCATTGACACAGACTGGCCGTCTAAGCTCGACAGAACCGAACTTGCAAAACATTCCAATCCGTTTAGAAGAAGGACGGAAAATTAGACAGGCATTCATTCCTGAAAAATCAGACTCTGTTATATTTGCAGCCGATTACTCACAAATTGAACTGCGCGTTCTCGCTCACATTTCCGGTGATGAAAAATTAATCGAGGCGTTTCGTCAAGATATGGATATTCATACCGCAACAGCAATGGAAGTATTTCATGTTGACAATGACGCTGTAACATCGAATATGCGCCGCCAGGCAAAAGCCGTCAATTTTGGCATCGTATACGGGATCAGTGATTACGGATTATCGCAAAATCTTGGCATTACGAGAAAAGAGGCGGCCGAATTTATTGAACGCTATTTAAAAACGTATCCGGGTGTAAAAGAATATATGAGCAATGTTATTCGTGAAGCGAAAGAAAACGGGTATGTGACGACGCTGTTAAATAGACGGCGCTATATTCCAGAAATGACGAGCCGCAACTTCAATTTGCGTTCATTTGGTGAACGGACGGCAATGAACACGCCCATTCAAGGAAGTGCAGCGGATATTATTAAAAAAGCGATGATTGATGTCGCAGCACGGCTTGAAAAAGAAAATTTAACGTCAAAACTTCTATTGCAGGTGCACGATGAATTAATTTTTGACGTACCAAAAGAAGAAATTGACAAAATGAAAAGCATTGTTCCAGACGTCATGGAGCATGCCTTTAAACTTGATGTACCGCTCAAAGTCGATTATTCATTTGGGCCGACATGGTACGATGCAAAGTAAGGAGTGAACAATATGCCGGAATTACCGGAAGTAGAAACAGTTCGGCGTACATTAATTGATCTGGCTGCGGGTAAAACAGTCGTTAAAACCGATGTCCGCTGGCCTAAAATCATTAAACGTCCTGAAGAACCGGCGCAGTTTCAAGACGCACTTGCCGGTGAGACAATTCAAAATATCACACGGCGCGGGAAGTTTTTAATTTTCCATCTGGATCATTACACACTCGTCTCCCATTTGCGAATGGAAGGGAAATTCAGTGTAAACGCACAGTCCGAACCGGAAGCACCGCATACGCATGTTGTGTTCACATTTACAGATGGAACACAGCTGCGCTACCGGGACGTACGCAAATTTGGCACGATGCATCTGTTTGAAAAGGGAACGGAAAATGACTTAGCGCCACTTAGCGGTCTGGGCCCCGAACCGTTTGATGTGACATTCACACCAGATTA
The DNA here is from genome assembly GCF_000372765.1 of Bacillus sp. 37MA. Taxonomy (NCBI): domain Bacteria; kingdom Bacillati; phylum Bacillota; class Bacilli; order Caryophanales; family Bacillaceae; genus Bacillus; species Bacillus sp. 37MA. Next base: position 2,258,893 of record NZ_KB889752.1, on the reverse strand, counting down.
TCTGTACGAGCGGCTGCAGCGGACGTCGCGCCAGGTGAAAACGGCCTTGCTCGATCAAATCATCGTCACTGGGCTTGGCAATATTTATGTGGATGAAGTATTATTTCGTTCGCATATACATCCGCACCGTGTATCGTCTACGATTACAGAAGAAGAAGCGGAGCACATCCATCATTACACAAAAAGCGTGCTCGCTGAAGCGGTTGAACGTGGCGGAAGCACAATTCGAACATACGTGAACAGCCAGGGACAAAAAGGAACATTTCAGGAAGTATTAAACGTATATGGGCGCACCGGTGAAGCGTGTGTGGAATGCAGAGCGGAAATTGTCAAAATAAAAACAGGCGGACGAGGCACGCATATTTGTCTCCAATGTCAGCCGTTGCCGGAGGCTCTGTCATGATTATCGGACTGACTGGCGGCATTGCAAGCGGGAAGAGCACAGTGAGCAATCTATTGAAAGAAAAAGGATTTACAGTTATTGATGCAGATATAGCGGCACGCGTCGTTGTTGAGCCTGGACAACCAGTGCTAGAAAAAATTATTGAAGTGTTTGGTCCGGGTATACGAACATCAGACGGTGCCCTTGATCGTCCGGCATTAGGTAAAATGGTTTTCCGTGATGAGGAAAAACGAAAGCAGTTAAATGAAATCATTCATCCAGCAGTACGTGAATGGATGATTGATCAAAAAGAAAAAGCGATCATAGCCGGTAAAAAAACCATCATTTTAGATATCCCACTTTTATTTGAGAGTGACCTTACTTGGATGGTTGAAAAAACATTGCTCGTTTATGTAGATCCGGAAACACAGATGAAGCGGTTAATGGAGCGAAACAATTACCTAGAAGAGGAAGCGAAAGCGAGAATTCAATCGCAGATGCCAATTGATGAAAAAAGAGCACGGGCAGACGATATTATTAATAATAATGGAACGATAGATGAAACGGAAAATCAAGTAAATAAATGGATTACCCAATTAAGGATACAACCTTGATTGGGTCTTTTTTCGTCCTGATATGATGAAGATGAAAGAAATGATAAAATGGGTCATTTTATTGTTCCATTTTGCGATTAATATGTTATACTAATCTTAAATAATTCAAATATAGAGTATAACATTAAAGCGCAGGGGGACATGAGTTATGACAAAGACGAAAATAGCGATTAATGGATTTGGCCGTATTGGCCGTATGGTGTTCCGTAAGGCGATTTTGGACAATGAACTTGATATTGTAGCGGTAAACGCCAGCTATCCGGCGGAAACGCTTTCACATTTAATTAAATACGATACAAATCACGGGAAGTTTGAGGGAGAGGTACAAACAGAGGAGGACGCACTCATCGTTAATGGCAAACGTGTACAACTGCTTTCAAGCCGCGACCCTCTTGAACTTCCATGGAAGCAACTAGGCATTGACATTGTGATTGAAGCGACAGGTAAATTTAATGCGCGAGAAAAAGCAGCACTTCATCTGGAAGCGGGTGCAAAAAAAGTAGTGCTGACAGCCCCAGGTAAAAATGAAGATGTCACAATTGTCATGGGTGTGAATGAAAATGTACTAGATGTAGAACATCATGATATCATTTCTAACGCCTCATGCACAACAAATTGTTTAGCACCGGTAGTGAAAGTACTTGATGATCAATTTGGCATTGAAAACGGGTTAATGACAACCGTTCATGCTTATACAAATGATCAAAAAAATATTGATAATCCACATAAAGACTTGCGTCGTGCTCGTGCATGTGCACAATCAATTATACCAACATCAACAGGAGCGGCAAAAGCATTATCACTTGTGCTGCCGCATTTGGAAGGCAAACTTCATGGAATGGCACTTCGTGTACCTACGTCTAATGTTTCACTAGTGGACCTCGTTGTTGATGTGAAAAGTCCGGTAACAGTCGAAGAAGTAAATGCGGCATTTATTAGGGCATCACAAAATGAATTGAACGGCATTCTTGATTTCACGCTAGAACCGCTTGTATCGATTGATTATAATACAAATCCATACTCGGCTACGATTGATGGATTAACGACGATGGTAATGGGTGAAACGAAAGTGAAAGTGCTAGCTTGGTATGATAACGAATGGGGCTACTCGTGCCGCATTGTTGATCTTGTCCATTTCGTGGCAGATGAAATGAGAAAAAAAGTGAAGAACTTCGTATAATATAGACGTCGACGGACTCCGACAAATGTCGGGGTTTTTCTATTATATAAAAAATTAAAAGAAACCTGTTGCAAAATATGTCGGCAGATCGTATACTCAATTTTGTGAAATAAGTTCTGCTTAAAGGGTTAGGACCTCTTCGGACTAACTTTCCCCCGTGGCAGTGATCACTTTTACAATTTTTCCAAAAATTTACTTTGTAAAAGGGGGAAACGATCATGGAAACAATGGGTCGTCATGTTATATCAGAATTATGGGGCTGTAATTTTGACAAATTAAACGATATGGAAGTAATCGAGAGAATTTTTGTCGACGCCGCTCTTAAATCAGGTGCGGAAATCCGCGAAGTCGCGTTCCACAAATTTGCTCCGCAGGGAGTAAGTGGAGTCGTCATCATCTCCGAGTCACATTTAACGATTCACAGTTTTCCTGAACATGGATATGCTAGCATTGACGTATATACATGCGGGGATCTTGATCCGAATATTGCTGCGAACTATATTGCAGAAGCACTCGAAGCTGATACACGTGAAACAATTGAACTGCCGCGTGGTATGGGACCAGTGCGTTCACAACTTAAACAAACAGTAAGCGCTATGTAACAAAACGAGATGTATGATCTTCATACATCTCGTTTCTATTTTCATAGTGCCTTTTTTTTAGTATGATAAAGAGTAAAGACAGAAAAATCGGAGTTGATTTGACATGATTTGCCCTGATTGCCGCTATAACGGGACGAAAGTAGTTGATTCACGTCCTGCAGATGAAGGGCATTCCATCCGCCGCCGTCGAGAGTGTGAAGCGTGCGGTTACCGGTTTACGACATTCGAACGGGTAGAGCATATGCCGCTTATTGTCGTTAAAAAAGAAGGAATGCGCGAAGAGTTCAACCGTGACAAAATGCTGCATGGATTAATTAAAGCATGTGAAAAGAGGCCGGTTCCACTTAGCACGCTTGAAAAAATGACAGCTGATATTGAAAGAGATATACGAGCAAAAGGCATTTCGGAAATTCAATCAGAGTGTGTTGGCGAAATGGTGATGGACCGGCTGGCTGACATTGACGAAGTGGCATACGTCCGATTTGCGTCTGTATACCGCCAGTTTAAAGATATTAGCGTCTTTTTAGATGAGCTAAAAGATATTATTAACAAAGAAAAATAAGAACCCGGGAGAAACTACTCCGGGCTTTTTTTCTTCTAGCAGGGAGTGGACAGCATGAATAGACACTGGAATGAAATACAACCTTCAGATGCTTATACGATTTCGATCTCGGGATGCATTGATAGTTTGGAACGGAAAGTAATCACTCTTTTGTATCAACCACTTGTTGGTGCGCAAGCGCTTAGTCTGTACATAACGATGTGTGAGGAAGTAGAAGATGGCAAACTTTCGTCAGGCGGAGCGCCGCATTATCATTTAATGAATACGCTTTGCTGCAACTTGCAACAAATTTATGAAGACAGATTAAAGCTTGAAGGAATCGGTCTCTTAAAAACGTATGTGAAAAAGATAGATGAAAGCCGAGAATTTTTATATGAAATTCAGCAACCTCTTGCACCGGATCAATTTTTTTCGGATGGATTGCTTAATGTGTTTTTATACCGAAAAATTGGAAAACCGCATTTTCTTCGTTTAAAGCATATGTTTTGTGATAAAGAAGTAAAGACAGCTGAATTCCGTGATGTGACCCATGATTTTACGGAAGTGTTTTCAACGGGTTATACAGACAGTCAAGAAGCAGAGAAAGACAGCACCCCGCAGCAGGACAGCCGATTTGCGAGAAAAGGAGAAAGTAGTAGTCCTGTATTAACGGATTCATTTGATTTTTCAGAGCTTGAATTGACATTAAAAGATGCGCTCATTCCAAAGACAGCTTTAACGCCATTTTTAAAAGAAACGATTGAAAAGCTATCCTTTCTCTATGGCATTCAACCGTCCGAAATGAAAAATTTTGTGTTGTCCGCCATCAATGAACAGGACGAAATAGATGTCGAAGAATTACGAAAATCCGCGCGTGATGCGTATCAATTTGAATCAGGCGGACGTTTGCCGGATATGACACCGCGTATTCAAACGGCACCGTCTAGCACTGCTGCACCGGAGCTGAAAACGCAGGAAGAAAAACTTATACATTATTTGGAGACGGTATCGCCACGCCAATTGTTAATCGACATTTCTGGCAGTGTACCGTCAAAAGCGGATATGCAGATCGTGGAGCAAGTGATGCTGCAGTATAAATTAGCACCAGGTGTTGCCAATGTACTAATTCAATATGTTATGCTGAAAACAGATATGAAGCTTTCGAAAAGCTATGTTGATAAAATTGCTTCTCACTGGGCGCGTAAAAAAGTAGCGACAGTACTTGAGGCAATGAATTTGGCGAAAAGCGAGCAGCGTCAATACGACGATTGGGCCCAAAATAAAGATAAGCCGAAAACGACGAAACGAAAAACGACGCGACAGGAAAAATTGCCTGCGTGGTTTACGAATACGAACAAAAAAGAAGAGAAACAAACTGTCGATCAAAGCTTTGAAGAAGAAAAACGAAAACTGGAAGAAGCGTTGAAAAAACGTACAGAAAGGGCGTCCGCCGGTGAAAAAGATTAACGATGCACTTAGGAATATATCAACAGCACCCGGGTTCAATGAACGATATGAACAGATGAAGCGGGAATTGTTGGATGACCTGTTGATCCGTTCATTTATAAAAGAAAACGAATTAAGCAAAACGGACATCGAAAAAGCACTTGTTAAGCTGTATGAATATAAATCGCAAAGTCATAAGTGTGATAAATGCCCATCGCTTAAAGAATGCGTAAATGACGTGATGAATGGCTATGAACCGGAGCTTGTCTTTCGTCACGGAGCAGTAGAGCTTGATTACAAGCGCTGTCCGCGAAAAGTAAGAGATGATGAGATGAAGCATTTACACCGCCATGTAAAAAGTTTATACGTACCAAAAGATGTACTGCAGGCAACATTTACTGAAGTGGATCTCGACAACCGGAGCCGTCTTGATGCAGTGAAGGCGGCAAAAGATTTTGTCGATCAATATGACCTAGAAAATAAACCGAAAGGACTATACATATATGGGCCATTCGGTGTTGGGAAATCATTCTTATTTGGTGCGATTGCGAATGAACTGGCGGAAAAAAATATAGCATCATTGATCGTCTATTTCCCGGAATTTGTAAGAGAGATGAAGCAGTCACTCAATGATCAATCGACCGGTTCGAAAGTGGATGCGGTGAAGTCTGCACCTGTACTGATGATTGATGATATTGGTGCCGAAACGATGTCGAGCTGGATTCGTGATGATATTCTCGGAACCATTTTGCAATACCGCATGCTTGAAGGACTGCCGGTTTTGTTTACATCGAATTTTGACCATGCCGGACTTGAACATCATTTAACGTATTCGCAGCGGGGCGAATCAGAAGCTTTAAAAGCAGCACGCATTATGGAACGTATTAAATATTTGACTGTACCAGTTGAAATGAACGGCGTAAACCGCCGTAAGTAAATCACGCTTGATTTTAGCGTGGGGAGATACTATAATAACGTCATATGAAAAGTGATGACAGGGACACGTTTGATTTGGAACGTCTTCAGAGAGGGGAAGCATCTAGGCTGTAACTTTCCCGGCGCGAACAATCTATTCACCACCCTCGAGCTCTGTTTGTGAACGCAAATTTTTTTGCCAGTAATAAACGGCGGCACCAGACCGTTATCTGACTGCAATGAGCCGGGGAAAATTTCTCGGAAAGTCGGGTGGAACCGCGATTTAAACCTCGCCCCTTCGTAATAGAAGGAGCGGGGTTTTTTGACGTTTTTTAATAATAAGGAGGAAACAATCATGTCGATTCAATTAACATTTCCAGATGGCGCCATAAAGGAATTTCCATCGGGAACAACAATGGAAGATGTCGCGCAGTCGATCAGTCCGGGACTTCGCAAAAAAGCGCTTGCCGGTAAACTATCGGGTACACCGATTGATTTGAAAACACCGATCGAACAGGACGGAGCCATTGAAATTATTACGCCTGACCATGCGGATGCATTGGAAATTCTGCGTCACAGCACAGCGCATTTAATGGCCCAGGCGATTAAGCGTGTATACGGCGCAGACAAAGTAAAGCTTGGTGTAGGTCCGGTTATTGAAGGCGGGTTTTATTACGATATCGACATAGACGAGTCGATCACGCCGGAAGATTTGCCAGTGATTGAAAAAGAAATGAAAAAAATCATCAATGAAAATGTGCCAGTCATTCGTAAAGAAGTCACACGTGATGAAGCGAAGAAATTTTATGAAGAAATCGGCGATGAGTACAAAATTGAGCTTCTTGAGGCGATTCCGGCTGATGAAACGGTTACGCTTTATGAGCAAGGAGATTTCACTGACCTTTGCCGCGGTGTGCACGTACCGTCAACAGGCAAGCTGAAAGAATTTAAATTGTTGAACATTGCCGGTGCATACTGGCGCGGCAATTCCGACAATAAAATGCTTCAGCGCATTTATGGAACAGCCTTTTTCAAAAAGGAAGAGCTCGAGCATCATTTAAAAATGTTGGAAGAAGCAAAAGAGCGTGACCACCGCAAAATTGGGAAAGAACTCGATTTGTTTACAAACTCACAAAAAGTGGGCCAGGGACTTCCGCTTTGGCTGCCAAAAGGCGCGACGATTCGCCGCATTATTGAACGCTATATCGTCGACAAAGAAGTTAGCCTCGGCTATGATCATGTGTACACACCGGTACTTGGCAGCGTGGAGCTGTACAAAACAAGCGGCCACTGGGGGCATTACCAGGATGGCATGTTCCCACTCATGGAAATGGACAACGAGGACCTTGTTCTTCGTCCGATGAACTGCCCACATCATATGATGATTTATAAAAATGATATTCACAGCTATCGTGAGCTGCCGATCCGTATTGCTGAACTTGGCACGATGCACCGCTATGAAATGTCAGGCGCGCTTGCCGGCCTTCAGCGCGTTCGTGGCATGACGTTAAACGACGCACACATTTTCGTTCGTCCGGATCAAATTAAAGATGAACTAAAGCGTGTGGTTGAATTGGTTCTTGCTGTATATGAAGATTTTGATTTAACCGATTACTCATTCCGCTTGTCTTACCGTGACCCGCAGGATACAGAAAAATATTATGACGACGATCAAATGTGGGAGAAAGCGCAGGGCATGCTGAAAGAAGCAATGGATGAGATTGGCATTGACTATGTGGAAGCGGAAGGCGAAGCAGCGTTTTATGGACCAAAGCTTGATGTGCAGGTGAAAACAGCGCTTGGCAAAGAAGAAACACTTTCGACCGTTCAGCTGGATTTCCTCATGCCGGAGCGTTTTGACTTAACATATGTAGGAGAAGACGGCAAACAGCACCGCCCGGTCGTTATCCACCGCGGTGTCGTTTCCACAATGGAACGGTTTGTTGCGTTCTTGATTGAAGAATACAAAGGCGCATTTCCAACGTGGCTGGCACCTGTGCAGGTTCAAATTATTCCGGTATCAAATGAAGTTCATTATGATTATGCGAAACAATTAAAAGATCAATTGAAAGCAGCGGGTATTCGCGTTGAAATGGACAACCGTGAAGAAAAACTCGGCTACAAAATCCGCGAGTCGCAAATGAAGAAAATTCCGTACATGCTCGTTGTGGGCGACAAGGAATTGGAATCCGGTTCTGTCAACGTTCGCAAATATGGCGAACAAGATTCAGATACAATGTCATTTGATGACTTCCGTGACCATGTACAGCAAGAAGGCAAAAGATAAAAATAAAAGTTGTTTTTTTCAGCAGGTAATGGTATTATTTAAAACGTTGGTTCTTTCAATTGCTCTTCTAGACATTTGAGAGAATATATGATACAGTTACTTAGGTGAATAGAACACACGATAAAAGAAAGCAGAAGCGCCCGCTTCTCACCTCGTCTGACAAATTTGTTGGCAGGTTGACATGGTAAATGACAAAGCTATTTAAAAGCTTTTTACTGGCGGGGCATCTACTTCAGATGCCTCGTCTTTTTCATGCAGGCAGCGCTCTGTTTTCCCATGGGAACCCCGTTCTTTTAAAGATACGTGTTTTCTAAAATTACCTGGAGGTGGCTTATTATTAGCAAAGATATGAACTTAAACGAAGGCATCCGTGCCCGTGAAGTACGCCTGATTGATCAAAACGGCGAACAACTCGGCATTAAACAAAAACGTGACGCTCTTGACATTGCAGCACGTGTTAATCTTGATCTTGTGCTTGTTGCACCGAACGCGAAACCACCTGTAGCCCGTATCATGGATTACGGAAAGTTCAAGTTTGAACAGCAGAAGAAAGAGAAGGAAGCCCGCAAAAACCAAAAAATCATCCTATTGAAAGAAGTGCGTCTCAGTCCGACGATTGATGAGCATGATTTCAATACAAAACTTCGCAGTGCAATTAAGTTTTTGGAAAAGGGTGACAAAGTAAAAGCTTCGATCCGATTTAAAGGACGTGCGATTACGCATAAAGAAATCGGCCAACGTGTACTTGACCGCTTTGCAGAAGAGTGTAAGGAAGTTGCGACAGTTGAGTCTAAGCCGAAAATGGATGGCCGTAGTATGTTCCTAATTATGGCGCCGAAAAACGAAAAGTAAACCAGTTTGAGGAGGAAGTCGAAATGCCAAAAATGAAAACTCACCGTGGTTCTGCCAAACGTTTCAAGAAAACAGGTTCGGGTAACCTGAAACGTTCAAAAGCTTATACAAGCCACTTGTTCGCGAATAAATCTACGAAGCAAAAACGTAAATTGCGTAAAAGCACAATGGTTTCTAAAGGCGATTTCAAACGTATTCGTCACATGCTCGACAATCTGTAATAAAATTATGTAACATCATTAGGAGGGAATAGTATGCCACGCGTAAAAGGCGGTACTGTAACACGCAAACGTCGTAAAAAGGTTCTTAAGTTAGCAAAAGGTTATTTCGGTTCGAAACATCGTTTATATAAAGTTGCCAATCAACAAGTCATGAAATCCCTGCAATATGCATACCGGGATCGTCGTAACAAAAAACGTGACTTCCGTAAATTGTGGATTACACGTATTAACGCAGCTGCTCGTATGAACGGTCTTTCTTATAGCCGTTTAATGCACGGTTTGAAACTTGCTGGTATTGAAGTAAACCGCAAAATGCTTGCTGAACTCGCTGTTAGCGATGAAAAAGCATTCACGCAGCTTGCTGATGCAGCTAAAAAACAACTCGGTTAATTGTAACTAAAAAACTGTCCTGAATCTATTTCAGGGCAGTTTTTTAATTTATGTGAAGACTCTATTTTTTACCTTTTCCGTTTAATTTTGATAAAATAAGAAGAGAGGTGCATCGGTGTCGATTTTATTTATGTATTTTATAATGATCAACTTTGTCGCCTACATCGTGATGGCAGGGGATAAACGAAAAGCCCGGCAGAAGAAGTATCGGACGAGTGAACAGACACTCTGGCTGCTGGCGCTGCTAGGAGGTGCACCTGGCAGTTTTGTTGCGATGCAGACACATCGTCATAAAACGAAACATGTGTCGTTTAAATATGGAATACCGGTGCTTGCGGTCATTGATCTCGTCATATTGGGTATAATAGGGGGAGTAATGTGAATATTGAAAAGTTGTTTAATATGCAGCGAGGGCTCGATCGTTACATAGAAGAGGGGCATAATCTGGCAGGTAAAGATTTATTTGATCAAAAAACATTGGCGTTACTCGTTGAAATTGGCGAACTGGCAAATGAAACACGCTGCTTTAAATTTTGGAGTACGAAAGGGCCATCTGAGCGAAACATTATTTTAGAAGAGTTCGTTGATGGGGTCCATTTTATTTTATCGCTCGGGATTATGGCTGGCTTCGATCAAAATAAGCCGGTATTTAAAGCGGGAGCCGTGGATCAGACGAAACAATTCATCCTTGTGATAGAGTCAGTTCATGCGTTCCATAAAGAGAAAACAAAATCGAATTATGAGCAGTTAATGAACCGGTATTTTGCGCTTGGAGACCTGCTCGGATTTTCACCGGATGAAGTGGAAGCAGCGTATGTCGCAAAAAATGAAGTAAATTATGAACGGCAAAAATCAGGTTATTAAAAAAGGGGGCATATTAAAATGAAGAAACTTGATGAAACATTAACGATGTTAAAAGAATTGACAGATGCAAAAGGGATTGCAGGCAATGAGCGTGAAGTGCGTCAAGTCATGCAAAAATACATTGAACCGCACGCTGATGTTGTGACAACAGATGGATTAGGCAGTTTAATCGCGAAAAAAACTGGCAACGGGGACGGGCCGAAGATTATGGTCGCCGGTCACCTCGATGAAGTTGGATTTATGGTGACGCGTGTTGACGAAAAAGGATTTATCCGTTTTCAAACGGTAGGAGGCTGGTGGAGCCAGGTGATGCTGGCACAGCGCGTGACGATTGTGACGAAAAAAGGGGATGTAACAGGTGTCATTGGCTCAAAACCGCCGCATATTTTGCCTCCGGAAGCGCGTAAAAAGCCGGTTGATATAAAAGACATGTTCATTGATATAGGAGCATCAAGCCGTGAGGAAGTAACAGAATGGGGTGTACGTCCAGGCGATATGATCGTTCCCTATTTTGAATTTACGGTTATGAACAATGAGAAAATGCTTCTCGCTAAAGCATGGGACAACCGGATTGGCTGTGCCATTGCGATTGATGTGATGAAATATGTGAAAGATAAGAAGCATGAGAACATTGTATACGGTGTTGGAACGGTACAGGAAGAAGTCGGTTTGCGTGGTGCGAAAACGTCCGCTCATATGATCGAGCCGGATATCGCATTCGGTGTTGACGTCGGCATTGCGGGTGATACCCCGGGCGTGACTGAAAAAGAAGCAATGGGTAAAATGGGCAAAGGCCCGCAAATTATTTTGTATGATGCATCGATGGTATCACATAAAGGACTGCGTGATTTTGTAACAGATACAGCGGATGAACTCGATATTCCGTATCAGTTTGATGCGATGGCGGGCGGCGGAACGGATTCTGGAGAGATTCATAAATCAGCAAATGGTGTGCCAACATTGTCTGTGACAATCGCAACGCGCTATATTCATAGTCACGCGGCGATGCTCCATCGTGATGATTATGAAAATACGGTGAAATTACTCGGTGAAGTTATTCTTCGTCTCGATCGCAATACAGTGAACACGATCACATTTGAAGCATAAGAAAAGCCGCTCACGATACTGTGAGCGGTTCTTTTTTGACTTCTGTTGCAGATTCTTCAATAAATAGCTTGTGCCATTGCATAAAAATAAGCAGAGTCCACAATTTGCGGCTGTTATCTTCTTTTCCTTCAACATGATCGTCAAGTAACTGATGAACGTATGATTTGTTAATTAAATGATCGACTTCACTTTCTTGAATCATCGTACGTGCCCAGTCGTACAGTTCATTTTTCAACCAGACGCGGATTGGCACAGGAAAGCCAAGCTTTTTCCGTTCGAGCACATGATCAGGAACGATGCCTTCAGCAGCTCGTCGAAGTAAGTATTTCGTCGTTTTATTTGATGTTTTGTCTTTTGTGTTTAGGCGGCGGGCCACATCAAATACTTCTTTATCAAGAAATGGAACACGCAATTCAAGCGAATGCGCCATCGTCATTTTATCAGCTTTTAACAAAATATCTCCGCGCAGCCACGTTTGCATATCAATATATTGCATTTTTTCCACATCATCCGATGATTGGCAATCTTTATAATAAGGAGATGTGATATCCGTGTAAGGGACATTCGCGTTGTAATGCTGCATAAATTGCTTTTTTTCACGCTCTAAAAACATTTTCGCATTGCCGACATACCGTTCTTCAATCGATGTACAACCGCGCAATAAATAGTTGCGGCCTTTAAAACCGGCCGGCAGCTTTCGAAATGCTTCTTTCAAACTGGGTTTTAACCCATCCGGCAAGTAGCGGAAAACCGAGAGTGCCTGTGGTTCGCGGTAAATATTGTAGCCGCCAAACAGCTCGTCAGCCCCTTCTCCTGAGAGAACAACCGTTACGTGTTTTTTCGCTTCTCTTGCGACAAAATAAAGAGGAATGGCTGCAGCATCTGCAAGCGGATCATCCATATGCCAGACAATATTTGGAAGTTCTTGTAAGAATTCTTCTGGTGTAATGTTGTACGTATGGTGATGAACACCAATTTTATCCGCCGTCTCAGCTGCAACATCTATTTCACTGTAGCCATCAATCTTAAACCCAACAGAAAACGCATGAAGGTCTGGATTCATTTCTTTTGCAATGGCTGTCGTAATCGACGAATCAATCCCACCTGATAAAAAGCAACCGACCGGAACATCACTGCGCATATGATATTTTACGGAATCATATAAAACATCTTGAATCGCTTTGATCTTTTCCGACTCTGCCTGCATAACCGGCTGGAAAGATGGCTTCCAGTAGCGTTCAATATGCATCGGCTCATTTTTTCGCATTGTAAAACACGTGCCTGGCTCCAGTTTTTGAATCCCTGTGACCATTGTTGTAGGCTCTGGTACATATTGAAACGTTAAATAATGCTGAAATGAATGATCATCGACTTCTTTTTGAGGTAAAAATGCTTGGAAGCTTTTGCTTTCCGATCCAAACAGACAATAGCCATCCTGCTCACTATAGTAAAATGGTTTTATGCCAAACCGGTCACGTGCGCCAAATAATACCTCTTCGTGTTTGTCCCAAATTAAGAAAGAAAACATGCCACGGAGTTTTTCTACAGCGGCACTGCCCCAATGACAGTAAGCAACAAGAAGCACTTCTGTATCCGAGTGTGTATGAAACGTATAACCGAAATCTATCAACTCGTTGCGAAGTTCAATATAGTTATAAATTTCACCGTTAAAAATAATCCAGTAGCGCTCATTTTCATGTGAAAGCGGCTGATGGCCGTTTTCCGTATCAATAATGCTAAGGCGTCTGAAAGCAAATTTCACTGTATCATCACTAAAATATCCTTCATCATCCGGACCTCGATGGAAAATGGAATGATTTGCTTTTTGAATTGTTTCATCATTAAAGATCGTATTTTGATTATGGTGAAATACACCAACAAAACCACACATTATTTTCACCCCGTAGTATATTCGTTTATAAAGAACGAGTATACGCTTTTTTGGATGATTTTGCAAAAAAGTCCTCTTTTCTAAAATAGAAAAGAGGACAAAGTACTACGATTGAAGGGCAGAGGCCATTTTTTGAAGAACCGCTTGTTTTTCATCATTCTGGCTATTTTTCCAGAACAATTCAAACATCACACCGAGACCAGGCAGCGTCTTTTCTTCACCTTGCGCCACTGCATCTTGAATCGTGGCGGACAGCTGATTTTCATTTTGACCGTGTAAATTTTGAATAATCGCATTTCGTAAATTCATTTTATCCCCTCCTTGTTACTCTTATTTTGACCGGAGCGGCTTATGTTATACAGAAAAAATGCTATAATAAATCGACGAAAGGGGATTTGAACGTGAATTATATCCAATCGGCGAACAATCCACACATAAAACAGCTCAAAAAGTTACTGACAAAAAAAGAGCGCGACAAAACGGGGCAATACCTTTTAGAAGGTTTTCATCTCGTCGAAGAAGCGCTTTGTCATAAAGAAATGATCGATGAATTGATTTTTTCAGAAGCAGCAGTCATTCCATCCGCATGGAATACAGATGATCTCGAACTGACGATTGTGTCGCCGGAAGCGGCAGCAAAATTGTCTGATACAGAAAACGGACAGGGTGTCTTTGCAGTGTGCCGGAAATCGGATCAAACCGCACTGCCTGATGGAAGCATGTTTTTATTAATTGACGCTGTACAAGATCCAGGTAATATAGGCACAATGATCCGTACTGCCGATGCGGCAGGCGTTGATGCGGTTGTTCTCGGCGCTGGTACTGCCGATGTGTACAATCCAAAAGTACTCCGTTCTGCGCAGGGAAGCCATTTTCATGTGCCGGTCGTCAGCATAGATTTGGGTCAAGCAGTGCAGCAGCTGAGAGAGCGAGACATCCCCGTTTACGGAACAGCGCTTGATGGTGCATCTGATTACCGTAGTGAATCACCCGGCCCATTTGCGCTGTTAGTCGGCAATGAAGGAAGCGGTGTTCGATCTGAATTGCTGCAAGAAACGACGAAAAACGTGTACATTCCGATTTTTGGCCGAAGTGAATCGCTCAATGTAGCTGTTGCTGCCGGTATTCTTCTATATCATTTTCGGGAAAACAATTGAATTTCAAAAACGGGTTGTCTATAATAATGAGTGTGAATTTGATAATGAAAGGCGATGACGGAGAAAAGTACGCCGCGCCTCTTTTTTTTAGGAAGAAAATGCCTTGACTGAAAGCATTTTTAAAAAGAGACGGCAGAAGTTCACCTCCTGAGCCGGTGCCAGGACCGTTAGACGTAAAGGCACACCGGTTTTAAAAAGCCGTTATCCGAATGAAGTGAATGCGTATATTTATGCGTATTAAAAAGGGTGGTACCGCGATCAAAGCCTCGTCCCTTTCCGGGAACGGGGCTTTTTTTATTTGTCAAAAAAAGGAGGAGTAAACGTGGAACAACAGCTAAAAGAATTGCAAAGTCAGGCGCTTGAAAAAATTGCGGCTGCAGCAAACTTAAAAGAATTAAACGATGTGCGTGTCGCCTATCTCGGCAAAAAAGGGCCGGTGACAGAAGTATTAAAAGGAATGGGTAAGCTTTCGGCAGAAGAACGCCCGAAAATGGGGGCGCTTGTAAATGTAGTACGTGAAACCATTTCGAAAAGTATTGAAGAAAAACAAGAACTGCTTGAAGCAGCAGCGATTGAGCAGCAACTTGCGCAGGAATCAATCGACGTGACACTGCCAGGTCGTCCGGTGAAGCAAGGCAGTCATCATCCATTGACACGTGTTGCAGAAGAGATTGAAGACTTATTTATCGGTATGGGGTACACGGTAGCAGAAGGACCGGAAGTCGAACAGGATTTTTACAATTTTGAAGCGCTCAATTTGCCAAAAGACCATCCGGCACGCGATATGCAAGATACGTTTTACATTACACCGGAACTGTTAATGCGTACGCATACGTCACCGGTGCAAGTAAGAACGATGCAGAAGCACGAAGGCCGCGGCCCAGTCAAGATCATTTGCCCTGGTAAAGTGTATCGCCGTGACAGCGATGACGCGACACATTCACATCAATTCGCACAAATTGAAGGGCTTGTCGTTGGCGAAAACATCCGCATGAGCGACTTGAAGGGTACACTTGATGTGTTTGCGAAAAAAATGTTCGGCGAAGACCGTGAAATTCGTCTCCGTCCAAGCTTTTTCCCGTTCACGGAGCCATCTGTTGAAGTCGATGTGAGCTGCATGTGCGGCGGCAAAGGCTGCTCGATTTGTAAAGGAACAGGCTGGATTGAAGTACTTGGCGCAGGTATGGTGCACCCGAACGTGCTCGAAATGGCCGGTTTTGATTCAAATAAATATACAGGATTTGCATTCGGTATGGGACAGGAGCGCATTGCGATGCTGAAATACGGCATTGATGATATCCGCCATTTTTACACGAATGATCTTCGATTCTTAAAGCAATTTTCAGTACATGAATAAATAAGGAGGAGTATACACATGTTTGTTTCATATAAATGGCTCGCGCAATATGTCGATCTGTCAGGCCAAACTCCACAGGAACTGGCGGAAAAAATTACCCGTGCCGGTATTGAAGTCGAAGGAGTCGAAATCCCTGCTACTGAAATGAAAAATATTGTAGTTGGCTACGTAAAGACACGCGAACAGCATCCGAATGCTGACAAATTAAGCAAATGTCTTGTTGATGTTGGAGAGGAAGAACCTGTACAAATTATCTGTGGCGCGAAAAATGTCGGTGCAGGGCAATATGTTGCTGTGGCAAAAACAGGAGCAGTCCTTCCTGGAAACTTTAAAATTAAACGAGCGAAACTGCGCGGTGAAGAATCAAATGGCATGATCTGCTCGCTATCTGAACTTGGCATTGAAAGCCGTCTCACGCCGAAAGAATACGCAGAAGGTATTTTCAACTTCCCGAATGATGTTACACCAGGAGAAGATGCACTCGTAGCATTAAACCGTGACGATGCCATTCTTGAATTGTCATTGACACCAAACCGCTCTGACGCATTAAGTATGATTGGTGTTGCCTATGAAGTGGCGGCAATTTTAGACCGTGATGTGAATCTTCCTGCACCAAATCCGACTGAATCCGAGGAAAAAGCCTCTGACGCGATTCAAATTCGCATCGATACGCCGAAGGATAATCCGGTTTACATCGCACGCGTTGTGAAAAATATTAAAATTGGCCCATCGCCGATCTGGATGCAAACGTATTTAATGAATGCAGGCGTCCGCCCGCATAATAATGTCGTTGATATCACGAACTACGTCTTGATGGAATACGGTCAGCCGCTTCACGCATTTGACCTGGACCGTCTCGGCTCAAATGAAATCGTTGTTCGTCGCGCGTCTGAAGGCGAAAAATTTGTCACACTCGATGATACAGAACGCACATTGTCTGCCGATCAGCTTGTAATCACAAATGGCAAGGAGCCAGTTGCACTCGCAGGTGTGATGGGCGGAGCCAACTCGGAAGTACATGACGGCACTGTCAATGTGTTAATCGAATCGGCTTATTTTGAAGGCCAGATTGTTCGCACAGCATCGAAAGCACATAGCCTTCGCTCCGAAGCAAGCGCCCGCTTTGAAAAAGGGGTTGATCCGGCACGTATTCAAGCCGCATGTGACCGCGCTGCTGAATTAATGGTGGAACTAGCAAGCGGTACCGTCCTTTCGGGAAGGGTTATAGCCGGTGAATTAGCTATTGAACCAAAACGAGTGTCTATTACGCTTGAAAAATTAAATATGAGACTCGGCACGGATCTTCAAATGGGAGATGTGGAAGATATTTTCCGCCGTCTGCAATTTGAAACAGAAACGAATGGCAATGAGATTACGGTAACAGTGCCAACACGCCGTGGGGATATTACGATTGCCGAAGATTTGACGGAAGAAGTGGCGCGCCTCTACGGGTATGATCACATTCCGCTTACATTGCCGGAAGGAGCTGTGAAGCCAGGTTCGCTTACATCGTATCAATTAGGCCGCCGCGTCGTGCGCCATTATTTAGAAGGAACGGGATTCAATCAGGCAATTACGTATTCTCTTACATCGGCAAAACGCGCATCTGAATTTGCGCTTGAACACCGCGCTCCAGTGGCGCTATCCATGCCGATGAGTGAAGAACGTGCGTATTTGCGTCAAAGCTTGATTCCACATTTAATTGAAGCTGCGGCATACAATAACGCCCGCCAAATACCATCTGTTGCTTTGTATGAAACAGGCTCTATTTATTTAAATGAAGGCGAAAACGTTCAGCCGAAAGAAGAAGAGAGACTTGCGGGTATCGTAACGGGCGTGTGGCATGAACATTTGTGGCAAGGTGAAAAGAAAGCCGTTGATTTCTTTACGGTAAAAGGGATTGTTGAAGGACTTACGGAGCGGATTGGTCTTGCGGAGCGAATCACGTTCCAAAAAGCGGCACCTGTTGGGTTCCATCCGGGTCGTACAGCGGAAGTATTGCTCGACTCTGAATCAATCGGATTTGTCGGGCAGCTTCACCCAACAATCTCTAAAGAAGTGGATGTGAAAGAAGCGTATTTGTTTGAATTGAAGCTTGATGTTTTATTGAATGCATCGCGTGAAGATCTGGCATACACGGCCATTCCACGTCATCCATTTATTAGCCGCGACATCGCGCTTGTTGTCGACAGCACGGTTGAAGCTGCTGCTCTTGAGGCAGTCATTAAACAGGCAGGCGGTACACTTTTAACAAGTGTTCGGGTGTTTGATGTATACGAAGGCGAACGGATGGAAGAAGGCAAAAAATCGGTCGCATTTGCACTAACGTATGCCGACCCAGAGAAAACATTAACAGATGAAGAAGTGACCGCTGTACATGAAAAAGTACTTGCTGCACTAAAAGAACAAGCAGGCGCTGACCTGCGCGCATAATGAGAAAAAGGACTCGATCATGACGATAGGGTCCTTTTTTTGACGCGTTTTTTTACATTCCACGCAGTATATTTTTTGCTTTACCTGTATTGGCAAAATGAAGCTTTGTGAAATGACGCAGCACGCTTTCATCATACGTTTTCATCAATTGGGCAGCTGCTTTATCAACAATGGTCCCGGCGCCTTTCGGAATAGTAAAGCCAGCTTCTTCAGACAGCTTATCCATTTCCTTTAAAAAGGCATAGCGGGCTAGAATCGATGCCGCTGCAACGGCCAGGTGGACGCTTTCGCCTTTCGTACTGAAAAAAACATTTTCACGCACAATATTTTTTTGTTCGTTTAAATAACGATAATACACTGTTTTTTCAGCGAATTGATCGATAAGTACTGCATCTGGTTGTACCGGCGCTATTTTTTCATGCAGTTTGCCGAGTGCCTGATTGTGTAAAATGGCTTTTATTTTTCCTTGTGACATCCCGCTTTCCTGCAAATCGTTGTATTTTTCATTGCGTAAAATAAGCAAGCTGTACGGAATATCTTTCAGTAATTTTTTCGCCACTGACACAATTTCAGGATCTTTCATATCTTTTGAATCACGTACGCCAAGTTCTTTTAATTCCGCAATTCGGCTTTTTTCAACATAAGCAGCAACGACTGTGATCGGACCGAAATAATCACCTGTTCCGACTTCATCGCTGCCTATGATGGACATCGATGCAAATCCATCCGGCAGCACAGTGCTTGACACTGATTTTTTCTTTGGCTCAGCGGTTTTACCGTCCCATTTTGATGATTCTTGAGCGGCATTTTTCCCTTGAAATAGTACTTTTCCAGAACGGTAACCGGTCACAGAACAGCCGTCAACTTTTGCTGAAAAGATGGCACCAGCCGGTAATTTTGCCAAGACTCCATAATGATTTTTCATTTTTTTCAATATTTCATTTGTAACAATTAATACGGTATGACTCAATTCAACAACCTCCAGACTTTCTTCCTTTTCACACTAAAACAGTCGTGGTATGATTAATAACAGGATTTCATGAGAAATGGGGGCCGTACAATTGTCGGACGGACAAAAAACTCGCCTAACAGTTGACATCTACGGATATCAGTACACCATTGTGGGAACTGAATCAGAATACCATATTCGTCGTGTAACGGAAATGGTTGATGATAAAATGCGTGAAATCGGCAACCGTAACGCTACACTGGATACGCAAAAAATTGCGGTGCTGACCGCTGTCAATATGGTGAATGATTACTTGAAGATGGAAGAAGAACTGCACGAAATGAAAATGGAATTAAGCCGTTTGAAAAACAGAACAGCCGTCAATGGCTGAAAAAACTTCTCTCGATTTGGTAGAGAAGTTTTTTTCTGCTACTATTAATAAGGAAAAGCAGGTGACATAGATGGTCAATAAAAAAGATATTATTCGGTTACTTGAAAAAATTGCAGTCTATATGGAATTAAAGGGAGATAATCCGTTTAAAATATCCGCGTTTCGCAAAGCGGCAGCAGCACTAGAAACGGATGACCGCAGTTTGTCTGAAATTGATGATGTGACAAAATTATCAGGCATCGGCAAAGGCACAGCCGCGGTGATTACAGAATACATCGAAACCGGAGAATCAACAGTATTGACAGAACTTGCAGGCGAAGTACCAGAAGGACTTGTTGCGCTGCTAGGGCTGCCGGGACTCGGCGGAAAAAAGATTGCCAAACTATATAAAGAGCTCGGCATTACCAATATGGAAGAATTAAAAGAAGCATGCGAGCAGCATCGTGTACAGGAGCTTGCCGGATTCGGCGCGAAAACGGAAGAGAAAATTCTCGCAGCTGTTGAAAAAGCAGGTACACAGCCGGATCGTCTGCCAATTATGTATATGCTGCCGGTTGCCGAAAAAGTGGAAGCCTATTTAGCTGATCTGCCGCAAGTGACTAAATTCTCGCGTGCAGGCAGTTTGCGCCGCTTGCGTGAAACAGTGAAAGATCTTGATTTTATTATTGCGACAAAAGAACCGGAAAAAGTAAAAGAGAAGCTACTCTCGATTCCGAATAGGAAAGAAATCATTGCGGCCGGACCGACGAAAGTGTCGATCATCATTGACGGCGAGTTTGACGTGTCAATCGATTTTCGCATTGTTGCACCGCCACAGTATGCGAGTGCATTACATCATTTTACCGGTTCAAAAGATCATAACGTGAAAATTCGTCAGATCGCCAAAGAGCGCAATGAAAAGGTGAGCGAATATGGCGTTGAGCAGCGGGACGGTTCGGTAAAAACGTTTGATTCAGAAGAAGCGCTTTACAATCACTTCGACTTGCCTTGGTTTCCGCCTGAAATTCGTGAAGACGGAACGGAAACGGATAAGTATAAAAAAGGTACACTGATCGAGTTGTCTGATATTAAAGGCGATTTGCATATGCATACGGCCTGGTCAGATGGTGCATTTTCGATTGAAGAAATGATTGAAGCATGCCGTGCACGAGGATATGAGTACATGGCCATAACAGACCACTCGCAGTATTTAAAAGTAGCGAATGGGTTGACTGTTGATCGCCTCCTACGTCAAAATGCAGAAATAAAAGAGTGGAATGAAAAATACAGTGATATCGAAGTGTTATCAGGCATTGAAATGGACATTTTACCAGATGGAATGCTTGATTATGAGGACGATGTGCTAAAAGAGCTCGACTTTGTGATCGCATCGATTCATTCAAGTTTTTCACAGCCGCAAAAAAAGATTATGGACCGGTTAAAAACGGCCTTGAATAATCCATATGTAAAATTGATTGCTCACCCGACTGGCCGGATTATTGGCCGCCGTGATGGCTATTCAGTTGATATGGAAGAACTTGTGAAGATTGCTGCAGAAACGAATACAGCACTTGAATTGAATGCAAATCCACACCGTCTCGATTTATCCGCCGATCATTTGAGATGGGCACAGGATGCAGGTGTAAAGATATTCATTAATACAGATGCTCATGCGATTGAGCACCTTAATTTTATGGAAACTGGCGCAAGTGCAGGGCGAAAAGGATGGCTTCGGTCGGAAACGGTTGTGAATACGTGGCCGAAAGAGCGGTTTCTTTCTTTTATACGCGGCCAATGATGTCAATAGAGGAGTGAACCAGATTTGAATAAAAAGGTGCTGGCAACACTTGAATTTGATAAAATTATCCAACAGTTAGCACGTCATGCATCGTCGGATGTCGGGCGAAGCTTTGCAGAAGGTTTAAAGCCCTCTCTTCATGCAGAAGAAGTACAAGTTTGGCTTGATGAAACGGAAGAAGCGGCAGCGGTCCTCCGCATAAAAGGCAATGTACCGCTTGACGGTATTTATGACATCCGTCCGCATGCAAAGCGGGCTCAAATTGGCGGTGTATTAAGCGGCATCGAGCTTGTTCGAATTGCAAGTACGATTTTTGCGAGCCGGGTGATTCGTCAATTTATAGAGGATGTTCGTTTGGAAGGACAGGTGACGTTGCGCATCTTACCGGAGAAAACAGCGGTCATTCCAGTTTTGACAGATCTTGAACATAAAATTAAACGGACGGTTGATGAAAACGGACGAGTTCTTGATTCAGCGAGCGATGAACTACGGCATATTCGTCATGGCATTCGGTCAGCAGAATCGCGAATACGCTCCAAACTCGAAAGCTTGACGCGCGGGCAAAGCGCACAGAAAATGCTGTCGGACGCGATTGTGACGATCCGGAACGACCGTTACGTCATTCCGGTCAAGCAAGAATACCGCTCTCACTATGGCGGCATCGTTCATGATCAGTCTTCATCCGGACAGACGTTATTCGTCGAACCGGCTTCAGTTGTGAATTTAAACAATGAGCTGCGTGAATTGACGGTTAAAGAACAATATGAAGTGGAGAAAATTTTGGGTGAATTAACGATGGAAACAGCAGAACACGCGCCATCATTATTCACAATGACAAAAATGCTGTCGGAAATCGATTTTATTTTTACAAAAGGGAAATTTGCTCATTCGATGAAAGCGACAAAGCCACTCATTAATGAGAATGGTTACATACGTTACATCCAGGCGCGTCATCCACTTTTGCCGACTGATGAAGCGGTACCAAGCGATATTGAAATTGGTCAAGATTATACAGCGATCGTCATTACCGGACCGAATACAGGTGGTAAAACGGTAACGCTAAAAACGACGGGCTTATCCGTTTTAATGGCGCAGTCCGGCTTATTTATTCCGGCTGAATACGGCTCAGAGACGGCTATTTTCCAATCCGTTTTTGCTGACATTGGCGATGAGCAGTCGATTGAGCAAAATTTAAGTACGTTCTCGTCTCATATGGTGAACATTTCTGGTATTTTAAAAGAAGTCGACGATAAAAGCCTTGTGCTATTCGATGAACTCGGTTCTGGAACGGACCCGCAGGAAGGTTCAGCACTGGCCATCTCCATATTGGATGAGGTGATTGCCAGAGGAGCAAGGATTATTGCGACAACGCATTATCCGGAATTGAAAGCATACGGATACAATCGTGAACAGGTTATTAATGCAAGTGTAGAGTTCGATGTTGAAACGCTTAGTCCGACATACCGGTTATTAATCGGAATTCCAGGACGAAGCAACGCATTTGAAATTTCAAAACGAATCGGCCTTGACCCCGAAATTATTAAACGGGCACGTAGTTTAATCGGAGCGGATTCACATGAAGTCGACAATATGATTGCTGCACTTGATACAAGCCGCCGTCAGGCAGAAAAAGATGCACAAGATGCACGCGATTATTTACGCGAAACGGAGAAGCTACATCGTGATCTGCAAAAAGAAGTGATTGCTTATCATGAACAGAAAGAGAAAATGGAAGAAAAAGCGCGTGCTGAAGCGGCTACTATTATTGAAAAGGCAAAAGCAGAAGCGGAAGAAGTGATGCGTGACCTGCGCGCTATACGCTTAGCAGGCGGAGCGAACGTAAAAGAGCATGAACTGATTGAAGCGAGAAAGCGGCTCGAGGGGGCGATACCAGAACAAAAGCAGAAAAAACCGGTAATTGAACCGGCAAAGCGTTCATGGAAACCGGGCGATGAAGTGAAAGTAATCAGTTTCGGCCAAAAAGGCAACATTATTGAAAAAGCAACGGGTGACGAATGGGTTGTTCAAATGGGGATCATTAAAATGAAAGTCGCGGAAAGCGATATGCAATTTATTAAATCAGAAAAAAAGAAAGAGCCAAAACCAATTGCGACCATTCGTGGCAAAGGCCATCACGTATCATCGGAACTTGATTTACGAGGTGAACGATATGAAGATGCACTCAACCGTGTGGAGAAATATTTGGATGACGCACTGCTGGCGGGCTACCACCAAGTATCGATCATTCACGGAAAAGGAACGGGTGCGCTTATGAAAGGGGTGCGCGGTTATTTAACGAAGCACCGGATGGTCTCAAGCATTCGATTTGGCGGGTCTGGAGAAGGTGGACTTGGCGTCACGATCGCTGAATTGAAATAATGAGGAGGCCCCTACTACATGACTGGTTTTTGGGAAAATCAATTTGTACAGCTCGCCGGCTATTACAGCATCGCAACCATTTGTATCATTTTATGTCTGGCTGTTTTTGAACTTGTCACATCCTATCGCAACTGGGAAGAAATAAAGAGTGGCAATATGGCCGTCGCACTGGCAACCGGTGGGAAAATCTTTGGAATCGCGAACGTGTTTCGGCATTCGATCTTAAACAATGATTCGGTGCTGACGATGGCGGGGTGGGGCATTTTTGGATTTATTTTACTTCTCATCGGCTACTTTATGTTTGAATTTTTAACGCCAGGGTTTAATGTTGATAAAGAAATTGAGCGTGATAACCGGGCAGTCGGTTTTCTTTCGTTTATTATTTCAGCAGGGTTGTCGTATATGATTGGCGCGGCGCTTCTGTAAAGAGAAAAGAGGAATTTTCAAATGGAAACATTGGCAAAAGTACTGCTCGGTTTTTGCGCTGCTTTTTTGCTGGTTGGGATTCTATATATGTATTTAAATTAAAGCTGTCGCCACGGCAGCTTTAATTTTCTTGTATAATGAATCAGTATTCATTATACTGTAATGAGAGTACTAATTCTTCTGACAAAGGGGTGGATGAAGATGACTGAAAAACCGTGGCTTGCGCATTATCCGCCGGAAATCCCAGCGACGATTCATTATCCAGAACAGCCGCTTCCGCTTTTTTTAACGAAAGCTGCCGCTGAATATAGGGACAAAATAGCGATTGAATTCCTCGGGAAAAAACTGACCTATAAAGAATTGTATGATTCCGCATTAAAAATGGCTGCCTATTTAAAAAAAATTGGTATCAAAAAAGGAGATCGTGTAGCGATTATGCTGCCGAATAGTCCGCAGGCTGTCATTAGTTTTTACGGTGTTATGTATGCCGGTGCTGTTGTCGTACAATTTAATCCACTATACAAAGAACGGGAAATCGAATACCAGTTGAAAGACTGTGGCGCGAAAGTTATGATTGCGCTCGACCTGTTATATCCACGCATCCAACACATCATCAGCAATACTCAACTTGAACACACTATTGTAACCGCTATCAAAGATTACTTACCATTTCCGAAAAACATTCTGTATCCATTTATTCAAAAGAAACAAACCGGTATGGTTGTCCACATTGAAAACCGGAACAACAATCATCATTTCACCAAAATTATGGCGGGGCCAGCCGTAAAAGAAGAGCTACTAAATATAAATATTGAAAATGATCCTGCTGTTTTGCAGTATACAGGAGGGACGACGGGCTTTCCAAAAGGGGTTATACTGACGCATAAAAACCTTGTGGCGAATGCATCGATGTGTGTCGCGTGGATGTACAAATATCGTCCGGGTGCCGAAATTCTTCTTGGGATCATTCCATTTTTCCACGTGTACGGGATGACGACGGTGATGATTTTATCTGTTATGCAAGGCTATAAAATGGTTTTGCTTCCGAAGTTTGATTCAAAAACGACACTGAAAACGATTCAAAAACAAAAGCCGACGATTTTTCCGGGCGCGCCGACGATTTATATTGCACTTTTGAATGATCCGAACATGACAAAATACGATTTGTCTTCTATTGATGCCTGTATTAGCGGCTCTGCACCGCTTCCTGTAGATATACAGAAAAAGTTTGAGAACGTGACAGGCGGTAAGCTCGTTGAAGGATATGGATTAACGGAAACATCGCCGGTCACTCATGCAAATTTCATCTGGGGCGACCGGATAAAAGGAAGCGTCGGCGTTCCATGGCCGGATACAGATGCTGCTATTTATTCTATGCAAACGAATGAACTGGTGGAAAAACCCGGTGAATTAGGTGAAATTGTCGTGAAGGGTCCGCAAGTAATGAAAGGTTACTGGAACCGTCCTGAAGAAACAGAGCAGTCATTTAAAGACGGCTGGTTGTTAACCGGGGATATTGGCTATATGGATGAAAATGGATTTTTTTATGTCGTCGACCGAAAGAAAGACATAATTATAGCCGGCGGATTCAATATTTATCCACGTGATGTAGAAGAAGTGCTGTATGAGCATGAATCGATTCAAGAAGCCGTCGTTGCGGGTATACCAGATCCATATCGCGGAGAAACGGTAAAAGCGTACATTGTATTAAAAGAGGACCATCATGTTACAGAAAAAGAACTCGATGATTATTGCCGCAAAAATCTTGCTGTATACAAAGTGCCACATGTTTATGATTTCCGAGATGGACTGCCTAAAACAGCTGTCGGGAAAATTTTACGGCGCGTGCTTGTAGACGAAGAAAAGAAAAAACAGGAAGAGAAGGATAACCCTAACTGATGGTCTGCTTGACGAAGTGAAATATTGGTTGTAAGATAAGAACATGAATGAATAGTCATTCATTTCATTTCGGTCAGGAAGGCGACTTGTTTATTATGAAAAAAAACAAACCAAAATATCATCAAATCATCGATGCAGCTGTTATTGCCATTGCTGAAAATGGATACCATCAGACGCAAGTATCCAAAATTGCCAGGCAAGCTGGTGTAGCGGATGGAACGATTTATTTATATTTTAAAAATAAAGAAGACATTCTTATCTCTCTTTTTCAAGAAAAAGTGGGGACGTTCGCTGTAAAGATGAAAGAAAGTATTCAAATAAAAGCGAAAGCAGCTGAGCAATTGAGGATGCTTGTTGAAAATCATTTTACAATGCTGACAGAAGATCCGTATTTAGCCGTTGTGACACAGCTTGAACTGCGTCAGTCTAATAAAGAGCTTCGATTGAAAATTAATGAAGTGCTGAAAGAATATTTGCTGTTAATCGATCAGATTTTACAGGGAGGGATCGACGACGGTGAATTCCGAAGCAATTTAAATATTCGTCTTGCCCGGCAAATGATTTTTGGAACACTTGATGAAATGATTACAACATGGGTTATGAATGATCAAAAGTATGATTTGACTGCATCCGCATCGGACGTTGTAGAAATGCTTTTGAATGGATTTTCAGCTGAAAAGAGGAGATGACATGCTGTATATATCTGTAAGGAAGGAAAGGCGGGTAGCAGAAGTCGTCATGAACCATGCGCCGGCTAATGCACTTGCAAGTGTAGTCATCGCTGAAATGGAACAGGCACTGGATATAATCGAACATGATAATGACGTGCGGGCCGTTATTTTATACGGAGAAGGCCGTTTTTTCTCAGCCGGGGCCGATATAAAAGAATTTACCGCCGTTTCGTCCAAGGGAGAATTTGTAAAAATATCCACAAGAGGACAGCGTTTGATGGAGCGGATCGAAACCTTCCCGAAGCCGATAATTGCCGCGATTCACGGTGCTGCACTCGGCGGCGGATTGGAACTTGCAATGAGCTGTCATATTCGTTATGTCACAGAAAACACGAAACTCGGTTTGCCCGAACTACAGCTCGGTCTTGTGCCGGGCTTCGGCGGAACACAGCGGCTTACCCGATATGTTGGGATGGCGAAAGCGGCGGAAATGATGTTGACAAGTGAACCAATATTAGGTCGTGATGCTGTTCAGTGGGGCCTTGCGAATGCCGCATTTCTAGAAGAGGAATTACTTCAGGAAGCGAGAAGATTAGCACAGAAAATCGCAGCGAAAAGCCCAGTTAGTGTAAAAGCGGCCATGAGCTTACTTCATTATGCAAAACACACCGAATATTATAAGGGGATTGAAAAAGAAGCAGATGTTTTTGGAACCGTTTTTTTATCGGATGATGCGAAAGAAGGCATTAACGCGTTTATTGAAAAACGTTCACCTGACTTTAAAGGCCATTAATAAATGGGAGGGCTGACGATGAACATTTACGTTTTGATGAAAAGAACATTTGACACAGAAGAAAAAATTTCGATTAATGGCGGTCAAATTGAAGAGGATGGCGCTGAATTTATTATTAACCCGTATGATGAATATGCCGTGGAAGAAGCAATTCAAATTCGTGATGCGCATGAAGGTGAAGTAACGGTCGTCTCAGTCGGCAGTGAGGAAGCGGGAAAACAGCTGCGTATGGCTCTTGCGATGGGGGCTGATAAAGCCGTTTTAATCAATACAGAAGATGATCTTAAAGAAGGCGATCAATTTACGACGGCTAAAATTTTAGTGGAATACTTTAAGGATAAAGAAGTGGACCTCATTTTAGCCGGAAACGTCGCGATTGACGGCGGAAGCGGGCAAGTCGGGCCGCGTATAGCAGATATGCTAGGCATTCCATATGTGACGACAATTACGAACATCGATATCGATGGACCAAACGTCTTCGTCACGCGTGATGTTGAAGGTGATTCGGAAATGATTAAGACGTCACTGCCCTTGCTTGTCACATGTCAGCAAGGTTTAAATGATCCGCGTTATCCATCTCTCCCGGGCATTATGAAAGCGAAGAAAAAGCCACTCGAAGAATTGGAACTAGATGACTTGGATCTTGAAGAAGAAGACGTTGAATCGAAAACGAAGATATTGGATATTTTCCTACCTCCAGATAAAACAGCCGGGCGCGTTCTCGAAGGCGACTTGACCCATCAAGTACAGGAACTCGTCAGCTTACTTCGGTCAGAAGCAAAAGTCATTTAATGTTCACTTACAAGAGGGAGGGTTTTTCATGGGAAAGAAAGTACTCGTATTAGGTGAAACCCGTGATGGACAGTTGCGCAACGTGTCGTTTGAAGCTGTTGCTGCCGGCAAAAAAGTGGCGCAAGGCGGTGAAGTGATCGGTGTGTTAATTGGTGAATCTGTCAGTATGCTTGCAAACGAACTCATTCAATACGGTGCAGATCGTGTGCTAACAGTCGAAGATGCAAAACTGTCTCAATATACACCTGATGGCTATTCGCAGGCGTTTATGGCAGTGGTGGAGCAGGAACAGCCTGAAGGGATTGTGTTCGGCCATACGGCACTCGGAAAAGATCTATCACCCAAAATAGCAGCAAAACTTAATGCCGGTTTAATTTCCGATGCCACGTCTGTGGAAGAAGAAGACGGTGCAATTGTGTTTACGCGCCCAATTTATTCCGGAAAAGCATTTGAGAAAATCAATGTAAAAGACAGACTCATATTTGCGACTGTGCGTCCGAATAATATTCAATCGCTTGAAAAAGATGAATCACGTTCAGGTGACGCTACGAGCGTCTCTGTATCCATTACCGATTTGCGTACTGTCATTCAAGATGTCGTCCGTAAAGCAGCTGGCGGTGTGGATTTGTCGGAAGCAAAAGTAATTGTTGCCGGCGGACGTGGTGTGAAAAGCGATGAAGGATTTAAACCTCTCAAAGAACTGGCAGGCGTTCTAGGAGGAGCTGTCGGCGCCTCGAGGGGTGCGTGCGATGCGGGATACTGCGATTATTCCATGCAAATTGGTCAGACAGGTAAGGTTGTGACACCCGATTTATACATTGCATGCGGCATCTCTGGTGCGATTCAGCACCTTGCAGGTATGTCCAACTCCAAAGTGATCGTAGCAATCAACAAAGATCCGGATGCAAATATTTTTAATGTGGCGGATTACGGCATCGTCGGTGATTTGTTTGAAGTTGTGCCGATGTTGTCAGAAGAAATTAAAAAATTGAAAGCGGCTCAACTTTAAATAAAGGTTATTTTCTTCTGTAAGCAAATTAATAGCATCCACTAAAAAACGATGATATACTTTCCTTATTAGTTAGAAACATAGGAGGTATGTATACATGACAATCGTAAAAGCAACTGATCAAAACTTTGCAACTGAAACAGGCAGCGGCCTCGTGCTCGCTGATTTTTGGGCACCTTGGTGCGGGCCATGTAAAATGATCGCTCCGGTTCTTGAAGAATTGCATTCGGAACTTAGTGAAAAAGTGAAAATCGTTAAGCTTGATGTTGACGAAAATCAACAAACAGCAGGCGAATATGGCGTCATGAGTATCCCAACATTGATTCTTTTTAAAGATGGACAGCCAGTTGACAAAGTCATCGGTTACCAGCCAAAAGAAGCACTTGAAGAGCTTATAAATCGCAACGCATAATTAACATGAGGCGTCCCGCTTTAACGGGGGCGCTTTTTTTGTATGAAGGAGGTGATCGTAGTGAATGAACGAATCCGGCATAAATTATCTCTTTTGCCAGATGAACCAGGCTGTTATTTAATGAAAGATCGGCATGGTACGATTATTTATGTGGGCAAGGCAAAAGTATTGAAAAATCGTGTGCGATCCTATTTTACTGGCTCAAATGACGTGAAAACGACTCGTCTCGTCAGTGAAATTGTTGATTTTGAATATATTATAACGTCATCGGATTTAGAAGCGCTTATTTTAGAGCTAAATTTAATTAAAAAACATGATCCGAAATACAACATTATGTTGAAAGATGACAAAAGCTATCCGTTTATTAAGCTGACAGCTGAACGTCATCCGCGCTTAATGATTACACGAAAAGTTAAAAAAGATAAAGCGAAGTATTTTGGTCCTTATCCGAATGCGTATGCCGCAAATGAAACGAAAAAGCTGCTCGATCGCCTTTATCCGCTTAGAAAATGTTCGACGCTGCCAGATCGCGTCTGTCTTTATTACCATATGGGACAGTGTCTCGCACCATGTATAAAAGATGTACCAACCACGACGTACAAAGAAATGGCGGCAGAAATTACTCGGTTTTTAAATGGTGGCCATCATGATGTGAAAAAAACACTTACCGATAAAATGAATGAAGCAGCTGAAAAGCTGGAATTTGAGCGGGCAAAAGAATATCGTGACCAAATATCACACATCGATACGCTTATGGAAAAGCAGAAAATTAACATGGCTGATTTTACGGACCGTGACGTCTTTGGCTACACCGTTGATAAAGGTTGGATGTGTGTACAAGTGTTTTTTGTCAGGCAGGGAAGATTGATCGAGCGCGACGTGTCCACATTCCCTATTTACAGTGAACCGGAAGAAGAATTTTTAACATATCTTGGGCGTTTTTATGAAGCCCCGGAACATTTTAAACCGAAAGAAATTTTACTGCCAAATGCAGTAGACGAACACTTAGCGGAACAACTTATTGGAGTGCCGATGATCAAACCGCAAAGAGGGAAGAAAAAAGAGCTTGTGAAGCTTGCTGAAAATAATGCGAAAGCATCGCTGAGTGAAAAATTCGCATTGATCGACCGGGACGAAGAACGCACCATTAAAGCAGCTGAACAGCTCGGCGAAGTGATGAATATTCATGTACCTTTGCGCATCGAAGCATTTGATAATTCAAACATTCAAGGAACGGCCCCTGTTTCCGCAATGGTCGTATTCATCGACGGGAAGGCGGAGAAAAAAGAGTACCGAAAATATAAAGTTAAAACGGTGATAGGGCCGGATGATTACGGGTCAATGCGTGAAGTCATCCGCCGCCGTTACGCACGTGTTCTGCAGGAACATTTGCCGCTGCCTGATTTAATTATTATCGATGGTGGAAAAGGGCAGATTGAAGCAGCACGTGATATTTTGATGAATGAATTTGGACTCGATATTCCGATTGCCGGCCTTGCGAAAGATGACCGGCACCGTACATCGCAGCTATTATACGGAAACCCACTACAAATTGTACCGCTTAAACATAATAGCCAGGCGTTTTATTTGCTTCAGCGTATTCAAGACGAAGTGCATCGATTCGCGATTACCTTTCACAGACAAATCCGTGGGAAAAGTGCATTTCAGTCTATACTCGATGATATTGAAGGTGTTGGCCCACAGCGGAAAAAGCAGCTATTAAAAACATTCGGGTCATTAAAAAAGTTAAAAGAAGCAACGAAAGAAGAAATTGTTGCAGCGGGCATTCCGGACAAAACAGCGGATGCTGTGTTGAATGCATTGAGAGAAGAATAATGGCTTTCGTTTGGACAATCACGCTGTCGTATCATAGCAAAGCAGGCTGTCTATTGTGGACAGCCCGCTGTATTTATTCCCATTTCACAGTAATATCAACATGCTTACCGCGTTTATTTAAATGGCAGATCGCTTCCGCTGGAGCATCAAATCGTGCCGCAATCTGCTCAGCTAAGAATCCACTTTCAAGCGTAAAAGCAGGATCAGTTTGAACATCAAATCGTCGTTTCGTCAACCCACCGGATAAGCGATAAATCAATTCTTTTTTATTTTCTTTCACAAGTGCAATCTGTCCCCAACCGGCTTCTATAAAAAAAGCGGATAACTCGTCCACGTCTGCACAAGGAAAACGACGGGCTAGTGATTTGCCGCCCCAGTATAAAATATCAGCGGCATCGCTTCCTAAAATATCGCCGAGAAGCACATCGCGAATTAGTTCATAACCAAAAACGGAGACGGACGAATCCGGCTGTACAATCTGTTCCTGCTCTTCATTTTCTTTCGTCAAAATAAACTCCCCACTTTCTCTCTGATATTATATACAATTGCAAGACTTGAAAAAAGCAAATTCTGTTCCGGGGTATGGACAAAAATGTGCCCACCTTTCCTTGACGCTTATACTTTATGAGAGTAAAATGAAGCTTGTCACATCGTAATTTAAACATGTGAAGCAGTATACGAATAATGAAAATATTTGTGTTGTGCTTCAAGAATAAGGAGGGAAAATGATGGCTGACAATCGAGAGTTTTTTTACCGCAGGCTGCACTCATTGCTCGGTGTCATTCCGATTGGGTTGTTTATGACGCAGCACTTAGTCGTCAATCATTTTGCGACGAAAGGAGAAGATGAGTTTAATCAAGCAGCTGACTTTATGGCAAATTTGCCATTTGTTCTAATACTTGAGTCACTCGTCATCTTCTTGCCGCTGTTGTTCCACGCTATTTACGGTTTATACATTGCGTTTACAGCGAAAAATAATGTTGGAACACATGGCTATTTCCGAAACTGGATGTTCATGCTTCAACGTGTGTCAGGCGTTATTACACTCGTATTCATTGCATGGCACGTTTGGGAAACAAGAGTCCAGGCAGCACTCGGGGCAGATGTAGATTTTCAAATGATGGAGAATATTTTAAATAATCCATTCATGCTCGTATTTTACATAGTCGGTGTACTATCAGCTATTTTTCATTTTTCCAATGGTCTATGGTCGTTTTGTGTTGGCTGGGGAATTGCTGTATCACCACGTTCGCAACAAGTCGTTACATATGCAACACTAATTGTTTTTGTCGTTTTATCTATCATCGGTTTGCGTGCAATCTTCGCATTCGTTTAATTATATCGGCAATCAATCGGTTTCTGTAAATAGAAAAATATAATGCAGAACTGGAAAAAAGGGAGTGAATCTCACAATGAATAAAGGTAAAGTTATCATAGTCGGTGGAGGTCTCGCTGGGTTAATGGCTACGATTAAGGTGGCGGAAACGGGTACACCCGTTGAGCTGTTTTCAATTGTTCCGGTAAAACGATCTCACTCCGTTTGTGCACAGGGCGGTATTAACGGTGCTGTTAATACAAAAGGGGAAGGGGATTCTCCGGCGGTCCACTTTGATGATACAGTTTATGGCGGCGATTTTCTTGCCAATCAGCCACCTGTAAAAGCAATGGCAGAAGCTGCACCGGGAATTATTCACTTGCTTGACCGCATGGGTGTTATGTTTAATCGGACACCGGAAGGGCTTCTTGATTTCCGTCGTTTCGGCGGTACACAGCATCACCGGACAGCATTTGCTGGTGCGACAACGGGACAGCAGTTATTGTATGCGCTTGACGAGCAAGTGCGCCGTTACGAAGTAGAAGGTCTTGTGACGAAATATGAAGGCTGGGAATTTCTCGGTTCGATTATTGATGATGAAGGCATTTGCCGCGGGATCGTTGGACAAGACCTTTCAACGATGGATATTCAGTCATTCCCGGGCGACGCAGTTATTATGGCAACCGGCGGACCTGGCATCATATTCGGCAAATCAACGAACTCGATGATCAATACAGGTTCTGCGGCATCCATCGTTTATCAGCAAGGTGCTAGCTACGCAAATGGCGAGTTTATCCAAATTCATCCGACAGCGATTCCAGGCGATGACAAACTTCGTTTAATGAGTGAATCCGCGCGTGGTGAAGGCGGCCGTATTTGGACGTATAAAGATGGGAAGCCGTGGTATTTCCTTGAAGAAAAATATCCGGCATACGGAAACCTTGTGCCGCGTGATATCGCAACACGTGAGATTTTTGATGTGTGTATAAATCAAAAACTCGGTATTAATGGTGAAAACATGGTTTATCTTGATCTTTCTCATAAAGATCCGCATGAACTTGATATTAAACTGGGCGGTATTATTGAAATCTATGAAAAATTCATGGGAGACGATCCGCGTAAAGTGCCGATGAAAATTTTCCCTGCGGTCCATTATTCAATGGGCGGGCTATGGGTTGATTATGAACAGCAGACAAGCATTCCTGGTCTATTTGCAGCTGGTGAGTGTGACTATTCACAGCATGGAGCAAACCGTCTCGGTGCGAACTCGCTTCTTTCCGCTATTTATGGTGGTATGGTCGCAGGACCGAATGCAGTGCGTTATATTAGCGGTTTAGAGAAAAGTGCAGATTCCATCTCTTCTTCTATATTCGACAACCATGCGAAACAGCAAGAAGAAAAGTGGAACGACATTATGTCACTAAACAAAGGGTCAGAAAATGCATACGTTCTTCACAAGGAATTAGGTGAGTGGATGACGGCGAACGTAACGGTTGTCCGCTATAATGATAAACTGCAGAAAACAGACGATAAAATCGTCGAATTGCTTGAGCGTTACAAAAACATCGATATTAATGACACGGCAAAATGGAGCAATCAAGGTGCGATGTTTACGCGTCAGCTGAAGAATATGCTTCACCTTGCCCGCGTTATTACGATCGGTGCATTGAACCGGAATGAAAGCCGCGGCGCGCATTACAAGCCAGACTTCCCGGACCGTAACGATGATCAGTTCATGAAAACAACAATGGCAGCATTTACAGGTGAAAATACTGCGCCCGCTTTTCATTATGAAGACATTGATGTGTCGCTAATTCCGCCTCGTAAACGTGATTATACGAAGACTAAGGAGGAGAAAAAATAATGAACGAGCAAAAAACAGTCCGCTTCATAGTTACACGCCAGGATACGGCTGATTCTGCTCCGTACAATGAAGAGTTTGAAATACCTTACCGCCCGAATATGAATGTTATTTCCGCACTGATGGAAATTCGCCGTAATCCGGTCAATAAAAAAGGTGAAAAAACGACTCCAATTACATGGGATATGAACTGTCTTGAAGAAGTATGCGGCGCATGTTCAATGAATATTAATGGCAAACCGCGCCAGTCCTGTACGGCACTTGTCGATCAGCTCGAGCAGCCGATCCGTCTCGCACCGATGAATACATTCCCGGTTACGCGTGACTTGCAGGTCGACCGTAGCCGTATGTTTGACACGTTGAAACGCGTCAAAGCATGGGTGCCAATTGACGGGACATATGACCTCGGTCCCGGACCGCGTATGCCAGAGCGTAAACGCCAGTGGGCTTATGAATTGTCTAAGTGCATGACGTGTGGGGTGTGCCTTGAAGCGTGCCCGAACGTAAATAGCAAATCTAACTTTATCGGAGCTCAACCGCTTTCACAAGTAAGATTATTCAATGCTCATCCAACAGGTGCAATGAATCGCGATGAACGTCTGGAAACAATTATGAGTGAAGGCGGCCTTGAGGGCTGTGGTAACTCGCAAAATTGTGTGCAATCTTGTCCAAAAGGTATTCCATTAACAACATCGATTGCTGCACTAAACCGTGAAGCAACAGTTCATTCATTCCGTAGATTCTTTGGAAGTGACCATGCAGTTGATTAATGATCAAAAACCTTCAGCAAACGCTGAAGGTTTTTTGTATGTACAGCAGATTTATCTCATTTTAACGGGCAGTAAGACTCCTGTTTCAAAATTTTAAGAGACGCTCATAAGGATAAGTGGAAATGGCCGCGACCAATTTGAGACCATAAGCATATGATATGGTAGCGACGGCTAACCGATAAAGGCCGGCTTGTGAAAGGGTGACATTGTGTGTGGCTGCATCCATCTTAACGAAACGGGAAAAAGAGGTCTTTGACTGGCTTATTGTCGGAAAATCGACATATGATATTGCACAGCTTCTCGGAATTAGCGAAAAAACGGTGCGAAACCATATTTCGAATGGGATTCAAAAACTTGGTGTAAAAGGACGTGCACAGGCGATTGTAGAACTGCTGCGGCTTGGTGAAATTAATTTATGAGCAGTGCTGGTAACCAGCACTGCTTTTCCCTTTTTCCGTTCTCTTGCATTTTAGACGAAAAACAGGGAAAATATACGAGGAAAGATGAATTTTTTTTATGAAGAAGGGAACAGACTAAATTGTCTTCTTCGTAAAAGTATAAGTTGAAATGAAAGTGGAACGAGGCGGAATTGTTGAACAAACCAATTGGCGTAATTGATTCGGGTGTCGGAGGGCTGACAGTAGCGAAAGAAATGATGCGTCAGCTCCCGAAAGAAATGATTTATTATGTAGGTGATACGGCTCGTTGTCCGTATGGGCCGCGGCTGCCAGGTGAAGTACGGAAGTTCACGTGGGAAATGACGCGTTTTTTGGAACGTTACGATATAAAAATGCTTGTCATTGCCTGTAATACAGCGACAGCTGTTGTATTAGAAGAGATCAGAAGAGAAATGCCGATTCCGGTTGTCGGTGTCATTCAGCCGGGGGCACGTGCGGCGATTAAAGAGACGAAAAATCGCCATATAGCAGTCCTTGGAACGATAGGAACGATTAAAAGCGGTGCGTATGAAAAAGCAATTAACGCGACAGATTCAGATGCGAAAATTTATCCGCTTGCCTGTCCAGATTTTGTGCCGCTTGTTGAAAGCGGTGAGTATAGAAGTGAACGGGCAAAAGAAATTGTAGCCGCAACGTTGCAGCCACTGAAAAAAACGCCTGCTGATACGGTTATTTTAGGATGCACTCACTATCCACTATTAGAACCGATTATTGCTGAATTCATGGGACCAGATGTATCGGTCATTAGTTCTGGCGATGAAACAGCGTATGGTGTCAGTTCGATACTTGAATTTAATGATATGATGGCTGAAGGTGAAATGCCGGCACATCGTTTTTTTACAACAGGTCGTACAAAATCGTTTTATACAATTGCCTCTGACTGGCTCGGGGACACATCCATTCAAATTAAGAACATTCAGCTGGCGTAATGCCGGCTTTTTTTTTGTTCTGCGAAAAAAAGCGGTTCATATACATGTACCATTGCATATTCAGGAGGGCGATCTGTGTGCGTTTATTTCGGAAAGCAGCATTTGTTGCCACGATTATGGTCATGTCAGGCTGCAGTTATCCATTTGGACAGGACAGCGAAACAGATGAGTTGCCGAAGCGCGTTGTCTATTCAGAATCAGAAGTGGACAGTCCGGCATCGGCAGACGAGACGATCATGGCCGAACTGTATGTAATCGACGAGAATAATCTTGTTGTCCCACAGGCAGTGCCTATTGAACAGGCTGATAACGAAGAAAAAGCAGCCTTACAGTACATGGCTGCAGGAGAAATTGGGAATGGATTCCGCACACCGCTGCCTGAAGGGACGGTTATTGAAAATGTAGAAATAAAAGGGAAAGAAGCTGTTGTGAGCGTGTCGGGAGCGTTTGCGGATTATGCACCAGAAGATGAAGCGAATATTGCAGCAGCGATCACATGGACAGTGACAGGTTTCGGGAAAGCAGACCGCGTTCAAATTGAATTGGACGGAAAAAGATTGCAAACGATGCCGATCGGTGGAATGCCGATTGCAGCGTCGGGTATGCAGCGGGAAGATGGTATTAATATGGGGGCAAGCTATGCCAAAACAGGTGCAACGAAACCATTAACCGTCTATTTTTCTGCACAAAATGAACAGGGGCCGTATTATGTGCCGGTGACGCGTCGAATTTCAGCTGATACAAAGGATCTTGTTTCAGCAGCAGTAGCTGAACTATCAAAAGGACCAGATGCGGGAAGCGGCCTTGCTTCCGAGCTCATGCCAGGAACGAAACTCGTCGAGGCGCCTACTGTACAAAAAGGACTGGCTGTGTTGCATTTTAATGATGCCATTCTAGAAAACAACGGAGAAGCGCTTCTTTCCAGCCGTGTACTAAAGCCGCTTGCGTTAACACTTGCCGAATCAGCTGGCATTGAGAGCATGGCCATTCATGTAGATGGGAAATCAAATGTAAAGCTTGAAACGGGTGAACAAGTACCAGCTTCTATCACGGCTCCATTGTTTATCAATCAACAAAGTATTGTTTCAGCAGAATGAAGATTTGACAGATGCGCGCAAATTCCGGAAAATGGACAACGGACGAAGTAAAAACGGAGGTTATGAATGATGCGCATAGATGGACGAACGGAATATGAACTGAGACCAGTAACGATTGAACCCCATTTTCTAACACATCCGGAAGGATCGGTTTTAATTTCAGTCGGTCAAACGAAAGTGATCTGTACAGCGAGCATTGAAGATCGTGTACCTCCTTTTATGCGGGGGAGCGGCAAAGGATGGGTAACGGCCGAATATGCCATGATTCCTCGTGCGACAGGACAGCGCAACATGCGTGAATCGACGAAAGGAAAAGTAACCGGACGAACGATGGAAATTCAGCGTCTAATCGGCAGAGCGCTCCGGGCTGTCGTCGATCTTGACGTCATTGGCGAACGTACTGTGTGGATCGACTGTGATGTCATTCAAGCAGACGGTGGAACGAGAACAGCGGCCATTACCGGTGCATTTATAGCGATGACTTTGGCACTTCATAAACTTGCCATTGAAAAGGATTTTCAGGCGTATCCAATTACTGATTTTTTGGCAGCGACAAGTGTGGGAATCATCAAAGAGCACGGTGTCGTGGTAGATTTAAATTATGAAGAAGACAGCACGGCTGCAGTCGATATGAATGTCGTCATGACGGGATCAGGACAATTTGTCGAAGTGCAGGGAACCGGAGAAGAGGCGACATTTTCGATGAATGAACTACAGCAGCTACTCGAAGCCGCGCAATCTGGAATGAAAGAACTTTTCGAGACTCAGTCAGACGTTCTTGGCGTTGCGGCAGACCTTATTAATGAAAGGAAGGCCGAGCAGTGAACGAAGTTATAATTGCCACGAAAAACAGTGGAAAAGCAAAAGAATTTGTACAATTGTTCGAATCATATGGAATCACTGTCAAAACATTAATCGACTACCCAGAACTGCCGGACGTAGAAGAAACAGGCGAAACGTTTGAAGAAAACGCGCTCTTAAAAGCAGAATCAGCCGCCCGCTTAACTGGCCAGCCAGCCATTGCGGATGACTCCGGACTCGTCATCGATGCCTTAGACGGCAGACCAGGCGTCTATTCCGCTCGATATGCAGGGATTGATAAAGATGACAAAGCGAACAATAGGAAAGTTCTTAAGGAAATGGCTGGAGCAGTAGATGATCGCCGAAGCGCCCGTTTTAAATGTGTTCTCGCGGTTTCATTTCCAGACGATCGGGAACCTATAATAGTAGAAGGTAACTGTGAGGGCCGCATTGCTTATGAAGAAAGCGGCACAAATGGATTCGGATATGATCCGTTATTTATTCCAGATGGATTTGATCAAACAATGGCGCAACTTGAGCCAGATGTAAAAAATAAGATCAGCCATCGGGCAAATGCCCTTCGAAAATTACAGGTATCCTTAACCGAATTGGAAGGTGAACTGAAATGAAACTGCTTGTTGTCAGTGATAGCCACGGATGGAATACAGTTTTAACAGATTTGAAACGCCGCTATGCAAACAAAGTCGATGCGATGATTCATTGCGGCGACTCGGAGCTTAACGCAGACGATCCTGCTCTAGAAGGCTATACGATTGTGCGAGGGAATTGCGATATGGAAGATCAGTTTCCAAATGATGTGTTAGAGAGCATTGAAGATGCCCGCGTATTCGTCACGCATGGTCATCGATATGATGTGAAAATGACACTCTTGAATCTATCGTATAAAGCGAAAGAAAACAGTGCTGAATTCGTTTTCTTCGGTCACACACATACAGCGGGCGTCGAACAGCAGGATGGTGTCATATACTTAAACCCAGGCAGTATCTCGCTCCCTAAAGGCCGCCGTGAAAAAACGTATGCCATTGTAGAAGTGGACAAGAAAAAAACGGTCGTCCGCTTTTATGATGAAAAACATCATGAAATTGAAGAAATGCAAACAAAATTTAACCGCTGATTGATAGGAAGCGGGTGCCCCGCACGTTTCATGCGGGGCTTTTTAAAAACGAGTGGTCAGAATCAAGATAAAGTGCCCTTACCGCATTTATATTTAAATTCCTATTGACATCTCTTCCACTCATTGCTATTATAAATATTGTCTTTAAGGATGTCTCAGTAGCTCAGCTGGATAGAGCAACGGCCTTCTAAGCCGTCGGTCGGGGGTTCGAATCCCTCCTGGGACGCCATACATAAGAAATCAAGAAGGCGGTCTGACACGTAATGGTGCGGATCGTCTTTTTCTTTAACATACACTTTCATTGTTTGAAGTGAAACGGTCGGTGATACGGTCAACTGAGAATTTTGCCCGTTATTGACTTCACTTAAAATGGAGGTGTTTTTTGTTATGACGAAGAAGAAAGGGATACTTGATGTAAATGTCGATGTAAGAAAGATATGGACTGAAACAGCCAAAAATACGCCTAAAAAGGATTCTAAACAATCTGGAGTATTAAGTGATTCTATGACGGTTAAAGCCGCTATCGAAGTCATTATACGTCAAATGAAGATAAGTGGAAACAGAGCCAGAACAATTAGCGATTATGTCCTTCATGTGGAGCATTTTCAGACTGTCACAAAGGTGGAAAATGTATCTGATATTACAGTCGAAAGCATTTATCAATGGCTGGATAGCATGAAGGTCAGCAATCAAACGAAACTAACCAGATTAAAATGCTTTAAAGCCTTTCTTTCAAGATGTTTTGATAATGGATGGATTAAAACAAAGTTTTGGAAAACGGTGAATATAAAAGTCGATCAGAAAGTAAAG
This sequence comes from Bacillus sp. 37MA, assembly GCF_000372765.1. NCBI lineage: Bacteria > Bacillati > Bacillota > Bacilli > Caryophanales > Bacillaceae > Bacillus > Bacillus sp. 37MA. The sequence goes on along the minus strand of NZ_KB889752.1, from coordinate 2,218,143 downwards.
GAAGGGGCTACAGACAGCGAAATAAACGTTTTGTTGTCTGTGTTAGACCTAAACAGCTTTATCGAGCTAAGAGACGCTGTAGCGGTGCTTATGATGTATAAAACAGGCATTAGAATCAATACACTTTCACAACTTGAAGAGCGACATATTAATTTAAATGAAAATGTATTGATGCTTGATGGCGGCATTATGAAAAATCATCAAAGTTTAAAACTGCCATTTGACGAAATGTTGGGAAACCTTCTGGGTGTTTTGATTAAACAAAATCCGATTATTCGTAAAGAGTACCGTAAACATAATCAACTTTTATTTATCACAAAATATGGGGATGCCATTTTTACTTCACCGACACATAACAACATTCAAAAGAGGTTGCATAAATACAGCAAAATGTATGGATTGAAGAATATTAATCCTCACGCTTTGCGTAGGGGATTTGCAAAGAATTTATTAGATAAAGGGGCAAACGTTGCAGTTATTTCTAAAGCACTTGGTCATTCTGATATTGCGGTAACGACAAAATATTTGTATTTAGACATGAACGAAGTAGTGGATAATTTGCGGCGATATTTGTGAATACGAAGCGCAATCATGACACGTCAATTAATGGCGTGTTTTTTCTTTTTCATTAGTTAGAAATGAATATATAAGTGAGTAGGGCGCGCTTTTCACCCATTGACCCAATGCTCTTTATTGAGAGGATTACAGCACTATCATCCGTCGAGTCTGTGTTAAATAACGTTCGTATGCTCAATTTAAAAACTATTAGAAATCCCCTTAAAAGAGAGGGTTTTTGCGTATGTTTTGTGTATGATAAAATTCTGATTTTATCTTACCAGCCCACAGATGTTGAAAAATAGGACCGTAATTTATGCACTAAATCAGAGCATTTTTTACATATTGTTTTGAATATAGTGAAACGAAATAAAGATAGAAACGATTAGTCGCTACGCTCTATCCTACCTTTTTTCGCTTGCGCTCTTCTATTGTTCGCTGCGCTCACTACCTCAATCCGTTCGGTGGGCTTCGCTCTTCCCTCACAGGAATTTTTCTTTTAGATAGGCTCTGTTAAATAGTGTTGTTGATTTTCTTATTGAACTAACGGGCAGTTTAGTTGAAGAAGAACTAAATAAATAAAAACAGCCAGTTTGGCTGTTTTTTATAAAAAATCCAAATGCTTGCAATAAAAAAATTAATCAGATTTATGGGATAATTATATTAATTCCAGTTTTTCTCTATAAATTGAACTGCAGGTTGTAAATTTGTTTTGTTAGCAATTGAAATGACAGCGGGAACCACAGAAGGGTCCGTTTTGGAGAAATTAGGGATCCGTGGATTTAACCGAAAAAAACGATTTCCTAGAAGCTGAGAACTGACCATGGATTCATAGTAACCGGATCCACTAGAGATAATCTGAAGAAATGGCAGTAAGGGTTCATTGGGCGATCGGTCCAAAAGAACTCCCCAATTTGGGGGAAGGTTCTTCATATTTTCGGGGCGTATGTTATCTGCACTCACCATCCCCCACCCCCTCGTATCTCTTCTTAATTGAGTCGGCTCTTCACCTGTTCCAATGGATAATACCGCAATTTGATCCAACGGCTGTTTGGCTTTCCCCACTGCAAACGCGATACTGGCTGTACTGGGGTTAGTTGCTACTGTATACCCATCCACGTAGTTTTGATAGGCTCTTTGCGTCGCGGGAGCACCACTGCTCCGTAGTATTACATCACTCGCTTTCTCATTAAAATAGGGAGAGCCAGGAAAGTTGTGGAATAACACAGGAGTCCAACGATTCAGCTCCGGTGAGAATAAATGAAATGCAGGAACAACAATTCGTCTTTTTAAGTCTTTGAGGAGAAGGTCTGGTGGAAAAAATGTTCGTACTGCTTTAATGAAACCAGAGTATGGTAATTGTTGGTTAAAAACAGGTCCACCTGGTCGGGAAACGCTGAATGCCGGCAGGACTTTATCCTTAAAAAACTGGAGTGTCTCCTTCGGCGATCTTCCACTTGCTAACGCAAGGGCAGTGAATGAACCGATTGAATTTCCCGAAAAAACATTGGTTCGACTAATTAATTTTGGGTTTTGCTGAGCCAGTCTGTTCAAAAGTTGTAAACTTAAAGCACCTAAGGTGCCGCCTCCATCAAAGGACATGATCCGATATTTTGTCAAAGCTGATTTCTCCTTTCTAATCTGGTCACAAGTATCATTCAGTATATGTTTATTTTTCAGGAGCCGGATTATGTAGCTAAACATCCAAGGAAAGACTTCATCGAATATATAAAAAAACTACGGCGAGGATAGAGGAGACTACGTTTGAGTGGCAGTACGGGCAAGCTAAACGGGAATTATTATGCACGTACTTTGTTTGTAATGGGTGATGAGAAAGTCAGAAAGTACAACCAAAAAAAACTTGAAAGAAAATAAAAAAGCCATAGCGGTGGGCTACGGCTTCCTAGCATGCAAGATTTTAGCGGGGTGACAATCCCGATCTCCAACGAGGGCGACAGCTACCTATTCCGTCCTCAAACAGGTTATTTTGCAACCTTGTGCACAAAAGGTTATTGATTATTATTATTAAATATCGTGCGATCCTTCAAGATGGAGGTCGCTTTTCCAACAACAGGATTGTGAAGAATATGCTTACAAGAAGAACTCATAAACGCGTTCTTTTTTTGATGAAATATTAATCCTAACGTTTGACAGAACCTTTAGATAAAACTTTTTATTAAGTCTTTAGAAAGAATGGAGAAAAATTTCATAAAATACCCTTAAAAGAGATGGTTTTTGACATAACATTAATTTATTGTATTGTCAATAATTATGTAAGAGGAAATTGGACGAAAACTGAAAAAAATGGTATAATTATTACAAGGTCAAGGGTTCTACTTGACTGAAAAACAATTATAAATTAATTCAGAAGAAGAATAAGTTGTGAAGGTTTGCATAACATAATCTCTTGTCTTTTTTCTGGGAACAAGGGTCAAGAAATGTAAGCGCTACAAAGTAAACATGACTCAAAGTCATGTTTTTTTATTATAACCATGAAAGAAAAGCAACCACGCACCGAATCCACACGTATTAGTGTAAAACATATCATCCTCAACACAAACCTACAAACACAAATTCACGTTAATCGTCACAACGAGGACAAACTGGATAACCGAGCCGAAAACCTATGTTGGACACAAACATAGCCGTAGAACAAGTATTGGATACAGAAAAAGAAAGAGTGATTAATGATATTTGTAAAAGAACCTATGAGCCGAAGGTGAACTAATCTTTGGCGCAAGCCAAAAACGATACAAAGGGCGCAAGCCCGATACTAGGGCGTAGCCCGCTATTTCTTTAGTATGTATTGTCTTTAACATGTATTGTCTGTATACTCTATCCTTTTTGTGCATATAGCGACAAAAAGGATAGAGGTAACGGAAAAAAATGCTGTATATATACAAAAAGGATAGAGGTGTTCTGTCATAAATGCTGTATATATGCAAAAAGAACAGAGGTAAATTGAAAGAAAATGAAAATGATGAAAGAAAAACTTACGGGGCAAGACTTCTTCTTTTGTTATAGCCCAAATTTTATGATTCACCTAGTCAATGATAAAGGATTGCGCTTTATACTCTGTGCAAGACACGAGCGCACGAACAACAAATTCTGGCTGTTTCAACAGTGTGAGGAGCTTGCCAAAGCAATAGAAAATTACGAGCCAAGAGAAAAATAATAAAAGGATTAATAATCAAGGAGTTTATTTAAAATGAAAGATTCAAAACAGCTATTTACAATGGTATCAAATGATGCCTTGTTTATACAGTAATAATGAGAAATGAATTAGGCGCGTCGTGGATTTCACATGATTTAGTACAACACACAACTAACCTATTAAATGATAAGACAAGTAGCCGCCACATAGCAAAAGTTAAAACGATTGCACAATCACTTGAATCCAAAGGATACATCAAGATTGTTGAGGATGAAGATAGGTACATGAGAGTTGAATACATAGATAGGGTTAATAAAAACTTCACTAAAGTTTGTCACAGTGAATTTGAAAGGCTGAATAATCCATATGACCTTTACACCTATGTGAGTGTAAAAAAGTGGGAGAAAGGCGCTGTTTACCCTTATAGCATCTGGTGCGGATTGCTTGGTGTGAAAGAGAAAAGAGCAATTGCGATTATCAAAGATGCGATTGAAAGAAAAGTCATCTATAAGATGGATGGTAACTGGAATGGCATGAATAGCAAAGACCCTAACACATACTCAACTAAGCCATTCGTCAAGAAACTAAGTGAACTTGAAGAAACGGCAGTTGCAGAAGAAAAATCACCAGTAGTACAAAAGATTATTGAAGAAGAAAAAGTGCATGATGTACTTAGCATCGCTGAACATAATCACCAATGGTTTAATAAACAGCGCACCGATTATACAGTTGATGATTTTGTGGTCTACCTTACAACAGACGATAAAAAGATTATCACAGCCGCAGAGAAAGCTATTGCTCGTGTCTCTAAATCAGATAAAGGTAAGTGGATTATGGAAAATTTGAGAAGCGAAGCGGAAGCACAAATTAAAAGAGATGCGCAGAAGTTTGAAGAAGCTAAAGAACAAGAGTTGGAACCAGTGGCTCAACAAATGATTGAAGAAAGCAAAGATATTGTATTGCTAGTGGATGATGTACTGATTAAATACGCTGATTATGACAAATCCTCACCACCGCAGAAAGTTTTCTTCTACCAAGTGACTGATATTCAGGGGCATGGTTATGCGCCAATGTTTGAAATAAAAAATAATCCATCTAACATTGAGAAATACAGAAAAGAAAATGGCGAATGGAAACATGAATGGCAGTTGTAAGAAACACTCCTAACATAAACTACACAAAACCTCATAGCGGTCATATCCATCCAAACACAAACCGCTACAAACACAAATCCAAACTGAAATTTTAATAAAACTAGTTACATAATCTATTGATTTAGACTTTTCAATTGTGAACAAGTTATTGCAACTATATTGAGTATTTACACTAGTTACCGCTTTTTTCAGCAATTATTCATATAAAATAAAGCATTTATTAACTTATGTGAAAGTGTTTGAATACAAAGAAGGAAGCATAGCTCTGTACAGAAATAATAAGACGAAATTTATAGGAATTAAAACTTATTAATGATTTAATTAGATCATGAGACGTAAACAGAAATGTTAGCATAGAATTTGTTTCTGTTATTTCTGTAGAGCCCTTGCTTAAATTCATTTTGTGAAAAAAATCTAGGTGCGCTCAGACAAACCTCCTCGATAAGAGAATTTTGAAACTCTGCTGATTTGTTGGAATAATATTATAATATTTGTTCGGAGAACGAGCTTTGGGGGAATTTCTATGCTTAAAGAACTTTTAATGTTAAAGCATTTGAACATAAACGGTGCTCTGATAAATTTTATTGCTGAAAACTTTTCTAGTGAGGATATGGCTTCATTGTTTAAAGGAAGTCAATCAACGGTCTAAGTTTGTAAAATGACCGTATCACTTCCCAATTGAAAATGTACAGTAAAATCAATAGATGCCTGTGTATGGTGGCGAAAGTCATAGTGGTAAGCTAAGCCGTCGGTCGGGGGTTCGAATCCCTCCTGGGACGCCATCCATAAGAAATCAAGAAGGCGGTCTGTCACGTAATGGTGCGGATCGTCTTTTTTCTTTTCCTGTTAGCACTTTTATCTTCAACTTGTCGCCAAGTTAATCTTCATTCTCATTCAATTTGATTACTGTTTCCCAAATAAGATGATTTAGATATCAAAAAGACATTGTTTACATGCAGATTGATAATTAATATAGATGTATCGGAAGAAATTCAAAAAAGTGGATGTGATTATTTTGAAAAAAGTAGAAGCGATTATTCGTCCTCAAATGTTATCAAACACGATTAATGGACTCAACGACATCGGTGTAACGGCTTTTACAGTCACCCAAGTCGTGGGACGAGGTCAACAAGTGGATGGCAGCGGAGTATACAGGGGACGAAATTACAAAGTTAATTTGCATCCAAAAGTAAAGATGGAAATTATCGTATCCGATTTTATGGTGGAAGGCGTTATCAAAACGGTGATGAACGCAGCGTACACTGGTGAAGCCGGCGATGGGAAAATTTTTGTGTATCCTGTCATGGAAGCATACAATATTCGGACAAAACAAATTGATACAACGATTACGGAACTAGCAGAAGATGGGGTGGAGTAAGATGGAACTTATTTATTTGAATACCGTCTGGGTTATCATTGCAGCAGCGATGGTGTTATTAATGGAAGGCGGATTTAGTTTACTTGAAGCAGGTCTTGTACGGACGAAAAATGCAGTAAACGTAACGATGAAAATTTTCGTCGACTTGACGATTGCAGTACTTACATTCTGGGTAGTTGGATTTGGCATTATGTTTGGAGAGGATGCCGGCGGATTCATTGGCACAAGTTTATTCGGTGCACCAGAACAAATTGAATTAGGAATGGAACTTCCAGGTGCAGCATTCGTATTATTCCAAATCGGCTTTGCGATTGCTTGTGTATCCATTGTTTCTGGGGCACTTGCAGAACGAATGAATTTTAAAGCCTATATAGTAACAGCTATACTCCTTACGTCGATTGTCTATCCGCTTTCCGGTCATTGGGTATGGAATGCAGACGGCTGGCTCGCCAAGCTCGGTATGAAAGATTTTGCAGGCTCAGCGGTTATTCACGGCATGGGTGGCTTTTTAGCACTCGCCATGGCGATTGTACTTGGGCCACGTCAAGGCCGATTTAACGGCGACGGCAGTGTCAATGTCTTTGTACCAAGTAATATTCCACTCGCATCAGCGGGCGCCTTCCTTTTATGGTTCGGCTGGTTCGGTTTCAATGCCGGCAGCACACTTGATGCCTCCAACGCGTCACTTGCCGTCATCGCACTCAATACCATGCTCGCTGGTGCATCTGGTGGTACGATGGCCCTTTTATTGACATTGTTCCGTTATGGAAAAACGGATCCAAGTATGACGATTAATGGGATTTTATCCGGATTGGTTGCGGTAACAGCAGGCTGCGCGTTCGTTGCGCCAATGAGTGCCATCTTAATCGGCGCAATCGGTGGTGTAATCGTTGTCTTCGGTACATTATTAATTGATCGAATGAAAGTAGATGACCCGGTTGGGGCAGTTGCGGTACATGGCTTTAACGGATTATTCGGTACAATCGCAGTTGGTTTGTTCGATATAACAGATGGTCTTTTCACAACAGGTCAATCTGAGCTTTTGCAAGTTCAGCTAATCGGCGCATTTACTGTATGTGCGTGGGGCTTTGCCAGTGGACTATTCATTGCGTATCTTGCTAAAGCAACAGTTGGTCTTCGTGCGACGAAAAAAGAAGAAATCGAAGGACTCGATATGTCGTACCACGGTATCCCGGCTTACAACGAACTCGAACGTTTCATAGACGTTCCAGTCAACTTGTATAATTTTGAAGAAACGACAGGTGTTACTGTCGTCGCACCAAAAGCAAAAACAATTAATCAATAATGAAAGAATGCTCTCAGTTATGCTGAGAGTCGATTTTTGTTATTTGTTTATTCGATCATGCAGTGTCTCTTTTGTAGGCTTTCTTCCCTTCAAGATCTGTTTGTAACTTTAGCACAATGATATCCTCCCTTTTTTACACGGATAAATTAAGAAGGCGGTCTGACATGTAATGGTGCGGATCGTCTTTTTTCTTAAACGCACTTTAATTTATTTATGGAAACGGTCCATATAACGGTCATCTATGAAATTTATCCGTTAATGACTTCCCTACTGATGGAGGTTTTTTTATTAGACAAAAAGAAAAGGGATACTTTTTCTTTTGAAAAAGCTGGCCAATGTAGTGTTGACAATCCAGAAAGATGGATAGAAAATAATGAATTGATAACGGAAAAGAGAGAAAAGCTGCTTGCCTAAGGTTTAGATTTAAGATAAGGTGTTAGTCTAGAAAACATATTAAATTAGGACTAGAAACATAGTATTCTGCTTCGTAAGGGACGCCTCTTTTCTTAAATGTTTGTGGTACTTACATTTTACTTACAAGAGTGTGTCCTTTTTATCGTTTGTTTATGGAATATTAATCCTGACGAACATATTTCATCTCTTTAATTTACTAATTAAACCAATGATCTCAGAACAAAGCTTTATAGAAAGGTGATCACTCATGATTCCATTGCAAAAAAAACAGTCTATTATAGTCACTATAATTTATGTGTTAATTTTCTATACGTGGATTTCACTAAGGCACGATTTAAAACTAGTTGGGTTTATTATAGCCATTACAGGGCCTATGCTTACACTCATAATTATAGGATCCTCTTTACAACGGATAAAGGAAAAAGAGGAGAAAAACTTTTGGGGTATTATTTTTATTGGGTGTTTTGGTTATTTGATTGGTGAGTTAATATGGAGATACCGTGAATATTATTTGGGAATAGATGATCCATTCCCAGGATGGGCAAATTTGTTTTACAATGTATTTGTATTCATGTACAGCATTGCTGTTTTTTATAAAGTATATGTAGCAGGAAAAAAGTATCGCATGATTCAAGTCTTTTTCGACTGCTTTATAATAATGACCTTATTAACAACCATTGGTTGGGTTTATTTCCTAAATCCCTTATTATCTCAGGCATCCACAAGGTTTGAACTTATAGTTTCATTAAGTTATCCAGTAGCTATTTTAGGCGTATTGCTAGGTATTATTTTACTGTTTCTCACTTCTAAGTCATTATTTCCAAATGTTTTATTAATTTTAAATACAATAGGAATAACTATTTATACAATGGCCGAAACCTATTATGTATATCAGTCTATATATTACACGTATAGCGATGATATTACCTATTTAAGTCCGGTCTGGAACATTTGTCTATTGTTAATAGGCATTTCTAGTTTTTATAGTGGGAAAGTTAACAATGTCCCTCAAAAAGAAAATAAGTTCTCGAAACTATTTTACATCAGTCAAACACTGTTACCATTCTTAAGCTTACTAATTTTACTTTTTCTTGCATTAACTAAAAAAGAATCCATTTTAAGTTTTTTTATCGGTGGAGCAATTCTTTTATGTTTAATTATTATTCGGCAAGTAATTACGATTTTTGAAAATGACATATTAGTTCGTAAGCTTAAAGAGAGAACGGAAGAACTGGAAGTTGTACAGCTTCAATTGATGGGTTTAAAAGATAGTGCAGAGGAACAGAGCTGGTTAAAAACGAAAATTGCTGAAATTGCCACTATGTATTCTGGAATAGATAACATAGAGACGTTAGCCCGCCAGCTTATCACCAAGATTACTCCTATGGTACGCGCAACGTATGCCGTGATCTATGTGAAAGATGATAAGGGGATCTTTCAGAAGCTTGCTGCCTATGCCGATACTCGACAAGGGGATATAGGGGCCAGCAGCTTTCATCTAGGGGAAGGAATCGTCGGACAATGTGCACTGGAAAATCGCATAATTGTTCTTAATCGAATTCCGAAAGACTATATAAAAATCACGTCTGGCCTGGGTTCAAAGCAGCCCTCCCATGTAACAGTTATTCCAGCAGAATTTCAAGGAGAAGTATTGGCTGTTATTGAATTAGCCTCCTTTCAATCGTTTAGTCATCTAGAAGAAATGTTGCTACAAGAGGTAGTGAGTAATCTGGGTATCAACATACAAAGTATTTTAGGGCATATGCAAGTAGAAAAATTGCTTCAAGAATCACAGGCTTTAACAGAAGAATTACAGAGCCAATCGGAAAAGCTTCAATCCCAGCAACCGCAGCTAAGAGCCGTTAATGAACAATTAGAAGAGCAATATCAAAAATCGGAACAGAAAGCAAAAGAAGTAAAAAAAGTAAAAAACATTCTAGAAGAAAAAGCAAAACAGTTAACGTTAAGTTCGCAATCCAAATCGTAATTCCGGCCCAGTGTGTTTCATGAATTGCGAACGCCTCTTAACAGTTTGTTAATCCTTGCTCAAATGCTCATTGAGAATATCGACGGAAACCTTACTCCAAAACAGGTCGATTATGCAAAAATCATCTTCTCATCGGGAAGTGCTTTATTGCATTTAATCGAGGAAAAATGTTTGCGAATAAAAACCCTATGTTAGTGTTAACTTTGTAAATATATAAAATATACCTGTATATATGTAGGGGAATTGAGGAACATTTTAAACTTGTCTTCTATGACAACAATTATTTTTGATGGAGAATGTAATGAAGAAGCTATTTATTTTAAAAATGTAGAAGCTAATTCTTCTATTTATAATAGAAACGCCGTCACGCTCAAGGAATAATGTGCGGTATAGGCATTACACATTCTGTACTAAGAACAGTGGAACTAAGAGAACGAATTTGTAAATTAGACAGTTGCCAGTAATTTTTTAGACAAGACATCGTTCTATTTGGAAGTACTAACAATTTAATAGGCACGGATGATTATGGCGGGAGAGTATAAAGGTATATGCCGCCGAATGGTCAATAACATGTGCCCGCGCATTTTTCAGAAAAGTCCTTTTTTCGGCGTGAACTGTGACATTATTTAAATCTGTTAGAAGTATTGCTTCTCTTACCGTCATCATTTGCGTTCCTCCTTTATGCGAAAATAACAATTTAAAAAGGTGGTCTGTCACTTAATAGTGCAGAGCGTCTTTTTTCTGTTCTTTCGATTTATCACGTGCTACACTTTAATTATTAAAAATCCGGAACGGGTGACGAATAAAATGAAGAAGAAAAAGCGGATCAAAGACGGCAATGTGATTCAATTTCCGGGCACGCTAGGTCATCTGGAGAGAGAGGGACAGGCGGCACTTGAAGAAAAGCGGTTTGGTGATGCGATCCGTCTATACACAGAAGCACTCCGTTTTGAAACTGACCGTGTCGAAGAGCTCAAAATGGCACTGCTTATTGCGTATCATGAAAGCGAAAGCTATGATGAGGGGATTCAATTGTCACGAGGTATGCTTCATGCTGGTGAAGGGCACTATTTTGATGTTCTCGATTTACATGTATTGATGCTTATTCAAAAAAAATGCTATCAAGAAGTGGGGGATACGTTAGGAGTGCTTCTTGAAGAAGGGCTGCCCCCAGATCGGTATGAACATTTCGCTCATTTAAAAGCGCTCGCTGATCGGATGAGTACGAAACAGAATTCCCCGGCAGCCGTACTGTTTCAACAAGAAGACACGATGCAGGATAAAATGATGAAACTTGCGGAACTTGCGTCGCCGGGTGCATCGCCTTATGAAAAAGAATTGATCATGATGCTTGCAAATACGAAAGAGCATCCATTTGTTCAATCGATGTCGCTTGGACTGCTTCGTGAAATGGGCACTGCTCAAAATGTAACCGTTCGGAAATTTCATTTTGAAAAAGAGGTTATTCCAGTGCTGACAGACGAAGTGTTCAGTCGGCCTTTTTATAAGGAAACATCTGCACATCTTGATCAAACGATTGGCCAGGAAAATCCGGTTTTATTTGAGCAAGCAATAGAACTAATTAAGCAGCAGTTGTTTTTAATGCATCCATTTGATCCAGAAGTAGAACCATCTGTCTGGGCGAATGCTGCTGTTCTCCACATTGAATCGCTCTATCGTTCCGTGAGCGATCTCTCTAATATTGACCCAGAGATAGGCAAGGCACTGTCGTTTATGAAAGAACTCGATGAAATTTTATCCTTTTAGTTGAAAGAAAGTGGCTATATGGTATAATGTAAAAGTCGTATTGTGTCCTTTTTGTATCAGAAAGAATATACATAAGGCGAACGTTCATCTTTATTAATAGATTGTTGGAGGGAATTTTTTATGTCTGCAAAGTGGGAAAAATTAGAAGGGAACCAGGGAGTACTTACTGTTGAAGTTGATGCTGAAACAGTGAAAAAAGGACTTGACGCTGCGTTCCAAAAAGTCGTAAAAACAATTAATGTACCGGGCTTTCGTAAAGGGAAAATGCCTCGCCCGTTGTTCGAACAACGTTTCGGCGTTGAATCACTTTATCAGGATGCGATCGATGCGATTCTTCCAGAAGCGTATGGAAATGCGATCGACGAAGCGGGTATTGATCCTGTTGACCGCCCTGAAATCGATGTAGAGCAATTCGAAAAAGGCAAACCATTCATCTTCAAAGCGACTGTTACAGTGAAGCCTGAAGTGAAACTTGGTGAATATAAAGGCCTTGAAGTAGAAAAAGCGAGCACAGATGTAACAGATGAAGATGTTCAAAACGAACTTCAAGATCTTCAAAAACGTCACGCTGAGCTAGTTGTAAAAGAAGAAGGCACTGTTGAAAATGAAGATACTGTTGTGATCGATTTTGAAGGATTCGTTAACGGTGAAGCGTTTGAAGGCGGACAGGCTGAAAACTATTCAATCGTTATCGGTTCTGGTACATTCATTCCGGGATTTGAAGAACAGATTATCGGCATGAAAACAGGTGAAGAAAAAGAAGTGGAAGTGACATTCCCTGAAGAATACCATGCGGAAGAGCTTGCGGGTCAACCTGCTGTATTCAAAGTGAAACTTCATGAAGTAAAAGCACAGGAATTACCTGAGTTAAATGATGATTTCGCGAAAGAAACAGACGAAGAAGTGGAAACACTCGATGCGTTGACAGCAAAAATTAAAGAACGACTAGCTGAGCAAAAGCAAAACGCTTCTGAACAAAAGTTGCGTGATGACCTTGTTGAACAAGCGGTAGCGAATGCAGAATCTGATATTCCTGATGTCATGATCGACAGTGAAATCGACCGCATGCTTCAAGAGTTTACACAAAACCTTTCAATGCAAGGTATGAACCTTGATCTGTACTACCAGTTTTCAGGTCAATCAGAAGCAGACCTTCGTGCACAAATGAAAGAAAATGCTGCAACGCGCGTGCGCACAAGCTTAACGCTTGAAGCAATCGCTGTTGCTGAAAATCTTGAGCCAACAGATGAAGATGTAGAAGCTGAAGTAAATAAAATGGCTGAGCAATTTGGTCTTTCAAAAGAAGATATTCAAAAAGCGCTTGGCAGCCTTGATGGCATGAAAGCAGACTTGAAAATTCGCAAAGCAGTTGAATTTCTTGTCGAAAACAGCAAAACTAGTGCATAATAAAAGGACAAGCTGACAAGGCACGACTTGATCGTGCCTTGTTTTCTACCATAAAACAAGGGGAAAATGCTTTTTCGTTTTTGTTTTATGGCAAATGTGCTACAATGCGATACATAACTTAATTAAGGGGTAGTCAAAAAGTCGGTCTACTGAATTTTTCCGGCTGCACCAACATAGCATAAGGGGTGAACTAGGTGTTTAAATTTAATGAAGAAAAAGGACAGTTAAAATGTTCGTTTTGCGGAAAATCACAGGATCAGGTGCGTAAACTCGTAGCTGGGCCGGGGGTATATATTTGCGACGAGTGTATTGAGCTCTGCACAGAAATCGTGGAAGAAGAACTTGGTACAGAAGAAGAAGTTGAGTTTAATGATGTGCCGAAACCGACGCAAATTCGTGAAATTTTAGGCGAATATGTCATCGGTCAGGAACGAGCGAAAAAATCACTCGCTGTTGCAGTTTATAATCACTATAAGCGTATCAACTCCAACAGCAAAGTGGATGATGTAGAATTATCTAAATCAAACATTTGCCTAATCGGGCCGACAGGAAGCGGTAAAACACTTCTTGCGCAGACGCTTGCCCGTATTTTGAATGTGCCATTTGCGATTGCAGATGCAACATCTTTAACAGAAGCAGGATACGTTGGTGAAGACGTTGAAAATATTTTGTTGAAGTTAATTCAAGCGGCTGATTATGATGTGGAAAAAGCAGAAAAAGGCATTATTTATATCGATGAAATTGATAAAGTAGCCCGTAAATCGGAAAACCCGTCCATTACACGAGATGTTTCCGGTGAAGGGGTACAGCAAGCGCTTCTCAAAATTTTGGAAGGTACGGTCGCAAGTGTGCCGCCTCAAGGTGGACGCAAACACCCGCACCAAGAATTTATCCAGATTGATACGACAAACATCCTTTTCATTTGTGGAGGAGCATTTGATGGTGTTGAGCAAATTATTAAACGCCGTCTCGGTCAAAAAGTGATTGGTTTTGGATCTGATACGAAAAAAGAAGAAGTAGCAGATAAATCACTTCTTTCTCAACTTCTCCCAGAAGATTTGCTTCGTTTCGGTTTAATTCCAGAGTTTATTGGTCGTCTTCCGGTTATTTCAAGTCTTGAGCAGCTTGATGAAAGTGCGCTTATTGAGATTTTGACGAAACCGAAAAATGCGCTTGTGAAGCAATATGAGAAAATGCTTGAGCTTGATGATGTTGAGCTTGAATTTGAAGATGAGGCACTTCGCGAAATTGCAAAAAAAGCCATTGAGCGTAAAACAGGCGCACGTGGACTTCGTTCCATTATTGAAAGCATTATGCTTGAAGTGATGTACGAATTGCCTTCGCGTGATGATATTAAAACATGTGTCATTACAAGCGAAGCAGTGACCGATCATACATCGCCGCGTCTTTTGGACGAAAATGGTAATGAAGTCGATTCAGCTGATAAAACATCTGCATAATGAGGTGTTTTAAAAAGGGGCAGTGCCTATTTAGGCGCTGTCCCTTCTTTTCAATCGACATCATTAGTCATTTTACGATAAGATAAGATAAAAGAAAGAGAAGCACCCCGCTTACATACGCTGGGATGGTTTTTTTTTGCAGGGAGGGATATGTCATGAAGGAAGAAACAATCTACACAGTACCGCTTTTGCCGCTCCGCGGGATGCACGTGTACCCGACAATGGTACTTCATCTCGATGTTGGCCGCGATCGTTCCATTGAAGCGTTAGAGGCCGCAATGATGAACGATCAGCTTGTTTTCTTATCAGCACAAAAAGATCCGGAACTCGATGATCCATCTGGAGACGATGTATATGAGGTCGGCACCCTTACAAAAGTGAAACAAATGTTAAAGCTTCCGAACGGGACGATTCGGGTTCTCGTAGAAGGACTTAATCGTGCGAAATTAATTTCCATCGTTGACCAGACATCTTTTTACGAAGCGGTCGTTGAAGTTCACGAAGAAGAAAACGAAAAAGATGCCGAAACAGAAGCGCTCATGAGAATGCTGTTGAAGCAGTTTGAACAATACGTAAAACTGTCGAAAAAAGGTTCTTCTGATACGTTAAGCTCCGTTTCAGATATTGAAGAACCAGGCAGACTTGCTGATATTGCTACATCGCATATATCACTTAAAGTGAAAGAAAAACAGGAAATTTTAGCGACATTTTCAGTAAAGGCACGTCTTGAGCATCTCATCTCACTTTTACAAAATGAACGTGAGGTACTGAATTTAGAGAAAAAAATCGGCCAGCGCGTGAAAACATCGATGGAAAAAACGCAAAAAGAATATTATTTACGTGAGCAGATGAAAGCAATCCAGCAGGAACTGGGCGATAAAGAAGGCAAAATGTCTGAAGTGGAAGAGCTGACAGTGCGCATTTTAGCAGCGACTATGCCGGAACATGTTGAAAAAGCAGCAATGAAAGAACTGGAACGCTATGAAAAAATCCCACAAAGTGCAGCGGAAAGTGCTGTCATTCGCAACTATTTAGAGTGGCTTATCGTGCTGCCATGGTCAAACGTGACCGAAGATGATCTGGATGTAATCAAAGCAGAAGGTATCTTAAACCGCGATCATTATGGTCTTGAAAAAGTGAAAGAGCGTGTGCTTGAGTTTTTAGCAGTTCGTCAATTAACGCAGTCGCTGCGCGGTCCAATCCTTTGTCTTGGAGGGCCTCCAGGTGTAGGGAAAACAAGTTTGGTCCGTTCCATTGCTGAATCACTTGGACGTAACTTTGTTCGCATTTCACTTGGCGGTGTTCGCGATGAATCGGAAATTCGCGGCCACAGACGTACATACGTCGGTGCAATGCCAGGCAGGATCATTCAAGGAATGAAAAAAGCAGGTACTGTCAATCCGGTTTTTTTATTGGATGAAATTGATAAAATGTCGAATGATTTTCGCGGCGACCCGTCATCCGCGCTTCTTGAAGTACTCGATCCGGAACAAAATGCGAACTTCAGCGATCATTACATTGAAGAAACATATGATTTATCGAATGTAATGTTCATTGCGACAGCGAATGATTTAAGCGCGATTCCGGGACCTTTGCGCGACCGGATGGAGATTATTTCAATTGCTGGTTATACAGAAGTCGAGAAAGTTCATATCGCAAAAGATCACTTATTTCCGAAGCAAGTAAAAGAAAATGGATTGACAGGTAATCAAATTCGATTAAAAGAAGAAGCCATCTTTGATGTCGTTCGTTATTACACGCGTGAGGCGGGTGTTCGTAGTCTTGAGCGTCAGCTGGCGGCTATTTGCCGGAAAGCAGCAAAGAAAATTGTGTCCAATGAGAAAAAGCGGATCACCGTTACTGATAAAAATTTGCAGGATTATCTTGGCAAACGCATTTTCCGTTACGGTCAGGCCGATACAGAAGATCAAGTTGGTGTGGCGAATGGTCTGGCGTATACGACGGTCGGCGGCGACACCTTGCAAATTGAAGTATCACTTTCACCTGGAAAAGGCAAACTGATTTTGACCGGTAAGCTTGGTGATGTGATGAAAGAATCGGCGCAGACTGCATTCAGTTATGTGCGTTCTAAAGCAACTGAACTTGGGATTGAAGCAAATTTCCATGAGCATCATGATATTCACATTCACGTTCCGGAAGGCGCAGTCCCAAAAGACGGTCCATCTGCCGGTATTACGATGGCTATTGCACTCATTTCTGCTTTAACAGGCCGTCCTGTGCGCCGTGACGTTGGGATGACGGGTGAAATTACATTGCGTGGACGTGTCTTGCCAATTGGCGGTGTAAAAGAAAAATCACTCGGTGCGCACCGTGCGGGACTAAAAACAATTATTTTGCCAAAAGATAATGAAAAAGATATCGATGATGTGCCGAAAAGTATCCGCGAGGGGCTGACATTTTTAACAGTTTCGACGATGGATGAAGTGCTGGACATCGCGATCGGAGGAAGCAATAAATGAAAGTAAATAACGTAGAACTGGTCATCAGTGCCGCAAAACCACATCAATATCCGGATATCGGATTGCCTGAGTTTGCACTGGCTGGCCGTTCAAATGTTGGGAAGTCATCATTTATTAACCGAATGATCGGCCGAAAAAGTATGGCGCGTATTTCATCGAAACCAGGAAAAACGCAGACACTCAATTTTTATAAAATTGAAGACACTCTGTTTTTCGTCGACGTTCCGGGTTATGGTTATGCGAAAGTGGCAAAGACGGAACGAGCATTATGGGGTCCGATGATTGAAACATATATGGCGGATCGCCCACAGCTTGCGGCTTGTATCCACATTGTTGATTTGCGACATGCGCCGTCAGCAGATGATGTCGTTATGTATGACTTTTTGAAGCACAACGAAATTCCAGCGATTGTTATTGCGACGAAAGCGGACAAAATTCCAAAAGGCAAGTGGCAGAAGCATTTAAAAGTCGTCAAAGAAACACTCGACTTTGATCCACTTGATGAAATCATCATCTTTTCATCGGAAACAGGACTTGGAAAAGAAGAAGTATGGAAAGCTGTCAAGAGAAGAATGTACAATGATAAAGAATATGAAAAAGCAAATCTTGAAGAAAGTGAATAAAAAAAGCTGTTCCCGTTCACGAATGGGAGCAGCTTTTTCTTACTAGTCAGAAAGCGACTTGAGCAGTTAAATAGTTGCTTTAGTGAGCAGAAATAGTAATAAATCGGTCATAAAAGAAACTAAATAATCCGAAAGGACAGTAAGTGGTCACAAATCTATGCATCTGATCAGAAATAAGCATAAACGACATGCGTGATCAATATTTCGATGATTTTCCGACACTCTTCTTTACAAACAGTAAATATCCGCCGGCTGCAATTAAAATGAACGGCCAGAACTGCCAGATAGAGAACGCTTTTTCTTCAAGAAGTCCGAACCAGCTCGTGATGGTACCGTAAAACAGCGCTATAGCAGCCAACGTTAAAAAAAGAATGCCATGAAACAAGCCGCTACCTGTTTTTTGATACTGCAATAAAAAACCAAGTGCGATAATTAAAATAAACACGCCGGTGTCATTGGCCCACCAGCCGAGGTAGTCGATTACATAAAAATGAATGCCAAATCCAGTTAATACGGTACCTGCTAAAATGCCGTTCCCGTCACTTTTATAGCCTTCTGCCAAAAAAGCGATACCAGTAATGAGCAAAAGTGCCGGCCAGCCAAGGTAAGGTTTCACCCATAAAATGGCGGACTGCTGGAAAAAAAAGTACAAGCCGAATCCGATTAAAATAAAGCCTGGAAAAATACGCTGTCCATTCATCATCAAAGTCCCCGCTTTCCAAATGATTCTATTGCAAAAATCGTTTCTTTTTGATAATGTTTATAATGTAGATATATACATGAAAAAGTGCTATCTTTAATGTTAGCATATGTTCACAATTCGTGAATGAGAAAAATGATTTAAGTGTGGTATAATACGAACAACAATGATTCGTTTTCGGGGGTGCAGTAACATGCATATCATTACGGTGGGATTAAACTATAAAACAGCCCCGGTAGAAATTCGCGAGCGTCTTTCTTTTCAAGAAGATGTAATTGAAACAGCGATGACAGAGCTCCAAAAACAAAAAAGTGTGCTCGAAAATGTCATTATCTCGACGTGCAACCGTACTGAAATTTACGCGGTCGTTGATCAGCTGCATACCGGTCGTTATTACATTAAAGAATTTTTATCCAAATGGTTTAACATAGAACAGGAAGAATTTACGCCTTACTTGTTCATTTACGAGCAGGAAGCAGCGGTCGAGCATCTTTTCCGCGTCACAGCAGGTTTAAATTCAATGGTGCTTGGTGAAACACAAATTCTTGGGCAAGTTCGTCAAAGCTTTTTGCAATCGCAAGAAATAGACGCAACTGGCACTGTGTTTAATCAATTATTTAAACAGGCTATTACGCTTGCTAAGCGTGCACATGCAGAAACAGAAATCGGTGCGAATGCCGTATCGGTAAGTTATGCAGCAGTTGAACTCGCAAAGAAAATTTTCGGGAAACTTGACGGGCGTCATGTACTCGTTATCGGTGCCGGAAAGATGGGCGAACTTGCGATTAAAAACTTGCACGGAAGCGGTGCAACAAAAGTGACGGTTATGAATCGGACATTTGAAAAAGCAGAAGTGCTTGCTGATCGTTTTGACGGACAGGCCAAAACGATGAATGAACTGCAATGTGCGCTCGTTGAAGCGGATATTTTAATCAGTTCAACTGGTTCAAAGGAATATGTCATTACGAAAGAATTAATGACAAGCGTGCAAAAAATGCGGAAAGGGCGCCCGCTTTTTATGGTGGATATTGCGGTTCCGCGTGATATTTCGCCAGAACTTTCCGATCTCGATAGTGTCTTTTTATACGATATTGATGATCTAGAAGGCATTGTGCAGGCGAACCTGGCTGAACGCGAAAAAGCGGCGGCAAACATCGGTCTTATGATTGAAGAAGAAATCGTCGAGTTTAACGAATGGGTTAATCTGCTTGGTGTTGTGCCTGTTATTTCTGCACTCCGTCAAAAGGCATTAGCGATTCAGGCAGAAACGATGGAAAGCCTTGACCGCAAACTGCCGCATATGAGCGATCGTGACCGGAAAGTGTTAAGCAAGCATACGAAAAGCATCGTTAATCAAATGTTGAAAGATCCTATTTTGCAGGCGAAGGAACTTGCAGGCGATAAGCGTGCAGCAGAGAAGCTTGATCTATTCATGCAAATCTTCAATCTTGAAGAAGACGTGAAAGGACTAAAGCAGTCGCAGGTAAAAGAAAAGGAATGCGTCCAGGCAGTTCATGCAAAGCCTTTACTCCAGTTTTAAGTGAGGTTACGCAATGTTTGAACAAGGAATGACCCGGCTTCATGAACTAATGATTATTTTATATGCAGTAAGTGTACTTCTCTATTTCCTTGATTTTGTACAACGAAACCAGAGGGCGAATAAAATCGCCTTCTGGATTTTATCGATTGTTTGGAGTCTTCAAACAATTTTTTTATGTCTTTACATGTATAATACAGGCAGATTTCCAGTCCTCACATTATTTGAGGGACTTTATTTTTATGCATGGGTACTGCTGACAATGTCGCTCATTTTAAATAAGTTACTTCGAATGGACTTTACCGTTCTTTTTACGAATGTAATCGGCTTTTTAATTATGACGATCCACACATTTGCGCCCGTACAAGTCGAATCGCAGGCGGCGGCGGAAAAGCTTGTTTCGGAACTTTTACTTATACACATTACGATGGCGATTTTGTCATACGGCGCTTTTTCTCTTTCATTCATTTTCTCAGCACTATATTTACTTCAATATCGTCTGCTAAAAACGAAAAAATGGAATGAGCGTCTCTGGCGTCTCGGCGATCTCGGTCAGCTCGAAAAGTTGTCGGTCATCTTAAATGCAATGGGCGTACCGCTTCTCTTGCTCAGTCTCATTCTTGGACTCGTTTGGAAAACACTTAAATTACCGGATGTCAGTTGGTTTGATTTGAAAATTATTGCGTCATTTGTTTTACTATTGATATACAGCATTTTTTTATATGTAAAAGTAAGAAAAGAATGCTCAGGAAGAACGCTTGCATTTATTAATGCGGCAGCGTTTCTCATTATTTTAATTAACTTTTTCCTCGGAAGCCGGCTGTCCACATTCCATTTCTGGTATTCGTGACATCCGGCTTTCGGTCTAGATGGAGGGTATTATGCGAAAAATTATTGTCGGATCAAGAAGAAGCCGTCTCGCGTTAACGCAGACGAATCAAGTCATCGATCAGTTGAAAAAATTGTCACCTGAGACCGAATTTGAAGTAAAAGAAATTGTGACAAAAGGCGACCGGATTTTAGATGTCACATTATCTAAAGTCGGCGGTAAAGGCCTTTTTGTGAAAGAAATCGAGCAAGCGATGTTTGACCATGAAATCGATTTGGCCGTTCACAGCATGAAAGATATGCCGGCTGAACTTCCCGAAGGACTTGTGATCGGTGCGGTACCAGAACGCGAGGACCATCGAGATGCCTTTATTTCAAAAGGGCATGTAAAATTTCGAGACTTACCAGCGGGTTCAATTATTGGCACAAGCAGCCTTCGCCGCAGTGCTCAGCTCCTTGCCATGCGTTCTGACATTGAAATTAAATGGATTCGCGGCAACATTGATACGCGTCTTCAAAAGCTAGAAAATGAAGAATACGATGCGATTATTTTAGCAGCAGCCGGTCTCGCACGCATGGGCTGGTCATCTGATATCGTCACAGAATTTTTGGATGAAGACTTATCAGTTCCCTCGGTTGGACAAGGGGCGCTTGCGATTGAATGTCGTGAAAATGATGTCGAACTTCTTGATTTGCTAGCAAAATTCACATGTGAAAACACGAAGAAAACGACGACAGCAGAGCGTGCTTTTTTAACAGCCGTCAATGGCGGATGCCAAGTACCGGTTGCAGGCTTTGCGACAGCAGATGGTGAAACACTCTCTTTAACAGCACTTGTTGCGTCACCAGATGGCAAGACGATTCTAAAAGAAACCGTTGAAGGCCATGACGCAGAGCAAGTTGGTTTAGAGGCCGCTCGCCTATTAAAAAAACGTGGTGCTGTTGACTTAATTGAAGCAGCGAGAGCAGAATCAGAGTGAATATGGATCAACCGTTATCAGGAAAACGAATTGTTGTAACGCGTCCTGCAGGACAGGCAGCACCGTTTATTGGTAAAATAGAAAAAGCGGGCGGCACAGCATACGCGGTGCCGCTTATCGCGTTCAGAATGTATGAAGACATTCAGGACGAAGCTGTATTGAATCAGCTATTTACATATGACTGGATCATCATCACGAGTAAAAATGGTGTTGATTTTTTTATGAAGAAAGTGGAAGAGATGGGCGTGGATATAAAAGATATTCCGGCTAAATTTGCGGCGATCGGGACGAAGACGGCTGAATCACTTGAGCGGTACGGTCTAATGGTTTCCTATATTCCGAAGCGATTTTCAGCAGATGATCTAGCGAAAGACATAGAAACAGGACGGTTTGCGCCCAAAAATGCGCTTATTCCAAAAGGAAATCTTGCCCGTGACTTAATTGGTGAGACGATTCGCAAAACAGGAGCGGCAGCAGATGACTGGATTGTGTACGAAACGTATTTTCCAGAAAAAGAAAAAGAAGCACTGCTTCATCTCATCCGTCATGAACAAATCGATATGTATACATTTACAAGCCCATCGGCTGTCCGACATTTTATTTCTACGTTAAACGAAGCAGAAGAGCCGATTCCAGAGGCTGACTTTGCCTGCATTGGACCGGTAACGAAAAAAGAAGCAGAGAAATATGGAATGACGATTTCGATCTGTCCGGATGAGTATACGACTGATTCGCTCGTTTCTGACATGATCTATTATTACAAGGAGTGAAGAACATGACAAACGAATTTGCGAGACATCGTCGTTTGCGTCAAAGCGCCAATATGCGTGCATTAGTACGAGAAACGGTGTTAAGTGTGAATGATTTTATTTATCCTTTATTTATTGCAGAAGGAGAAGGTGTTCGAAATGAAGTATCTTCAATGCCAGGTGTATTCCAGCTTTCCATCGATAACTTGAAAGAAGAATTCGATGAAATCGTCAGCCTTGGCATTAAAGCGGTCATTTTATTCGGTTTACCGGTTGAGAAAGATGATGTTGGAACAGGTGCCTATCACAATCATGGGATCGTTCAAGAGGCGACACGTTATATTAAAGAACAGTATCCTGATTTACTCGTCATCGCGGATACGTGCCTTTGTGAATACACAGACCATGGCCATTGCGGCGTTGTGGAAGACGGTAACGTGTTAAATGATCCGTCGCTTGAGTTGCTTGCGAAAACGGCGGTAAGCCAGGCAGAAGCAGGTGCAGATATCATCGCGCCTTCGAACATGATGGATGGCTTCGTGACGGCGATCCGCCAAGGGCTTGATGCAGCGGGCTATAC
This sequence comes from Bacillus sp. 37MA, assembly GCF_000372765.1. Taxonomy (NCBI): domain Bacteria; kingdom Bacillati; phylum Bacillota; class Bacilli; order Caryophanales; family Bacillaceae; genus Bacillus; species Bacillus sp. 37MA. The sequence continues at coordinate 2,195,084 of NZ_KB889752.1, read as the reverse complement.
GGAAATTCCGATTATGTCCTATGCCGTCAAATACTCATCTGCGTTTTACGGACCGTTCCGTGAAGCAGCGGATTCTACACCGCAGTTTGGCGACCGGAAAACGTATCAAATGGACCCGGCAAACCGTCGTGAAGCGATGCGTGAAGCAGAAGCTGATATGGAACAGGGCGCAGATTTCTTAATTGTCAAGCCCGCTCTCTCTTATCTTGATATTATTCGTGACGTACGCAATGAATTTGATGCACCGGTTGTGGCGTACAACGTAAGCGGCGAATATTCAATGGTGAAAGCAGCGGCATTGAATGGATGGGTGGATGAAAAAGCGATCGTTCTGGAAAAATTAACGAGTATGAAGCGGGCAGGCGCAGACTTGATCATGACGTATCACGCAAAAGATGCGGCGCGCTGGTTAAGCGAATAATAATTGGAAGGGGATATATGGATGCGTTCATTTGAAAAATCGAAAGCAGCGTTTGAAGAAGCAGTCAAAATGATGCCAGGTGGTGTAAACAGTCCGGTTCGTGCATTTAAATCAGTTAATATTGATCCGATCTTTATGGAGCGAGGCAAAGGGTCACATATTTATGACATTGATGGCAATGAGTACATTGATTACGTTTTATCATGGGGTCCCCTTATTCTCGGCCACACGAATGAACGTGTAGTGGAGGCATTGAAAAAAACAGCAGAAACAGGTACAAGTTTCGGTGCTTCGACATTACTTGAAAATGAAATGGCTGAACTTGTCATTGAACGCGTTCCATCGATTGAAGTTGTCCGTATGGTTTCAAGCGGTACAGAAGCAACGATGAGTGCACTTCGCCTTGCACGCGGCTATACAGGGCGAAATAAAATTTTGAAATTTGAAGGATGCTATCACGGACACGGCGATTCGCTGTTAATTAAAGCGGGTTCAGGCGTGGCAACGCTCGGTTTGCCAGACAGCCCGGGCGTTCCTGAAAGTGTTGCGAAAAATACGATTACAGTGCCATATAACGATTTAGAAAGCGTTCGTTACGCGTTTGAACAATTTGGGGATGATATTGCCTGTATCATTGTTGAACCGGTTGCCGGCAACATGGGTGTCGTTCCGCCTCAGCCAGGTTTCCTTGAAGGGCTGCGTGACGTCACGGAACAATATGACGCACTTCTCATTTTTGATGAAGTGATGACAGGTTTTCGTGTCGGTTACAATTGCGCACAAGGTCATTTTGGCGTGACGCCGGATATTACGTGTCTCGGCAAAGTAATCGGCGGCGGTCTGCCTGTTGGAGCATACGGCGGGAAAGCAGAAATCATGAATCAAATTGCTCCGGCCGGTCCGATTTATCAAGCCGGTACATTATCCGGTAATCCGATGGCGATGACAGCAGGGCTTGAAACACTTCGCCAGCTCACACCGGAAATGTACGACGAATTTGCGCGTAAAGCAGACTCGCTTGAAAAAGGATTGACGGAAGCAGCACGAAAACACGGCATTCCAATTACATTCAATCGTGCTGGCTCGATGATCGGCTTCTTCTTCCATGAAGGACCTGTTCGCAACTATGACGATGCGAAAAATTCTGACCTAGCCTTATTTGCGGATTATTACCATGAAATGGCGATGGAAGGTGTTTTCCTGCCACCGTCTCAATTTGAAGGACTGTTTTTATCAACAACTCATTCAGATGAAGACATCGAAAAAACAATTGCAGCTGCTGAAAAAGCATTTAGCCGTTTGAAAAAATAGTTTGGCTAAAGCAGCAACGGATTGATCCGGGGCTGCTTTTTTACCGTTTAAATGTTCCATTTCTTCCCTATAGTATTCATTACGCATCTTTGACTTGTCCGATCGTTGAAAAAACAAGGGCATGATAACGCAGCTCCACTCATAAAATAAGCAGCAGGATAAAAAAGGAGCTGATTTTGGTGGATGAATTATTTTTCGTATCCATTGAAGAAGGTGTCGTGTTCCCTGATGGAGAAAGTGTGGAAGAACTGCTGTCGATTTCGCTTGACCCGCAACTGACAATGGACTCAAGAGACGAAGGCACGGCACTTACTGGTACAATTGAGGTGACAGGTGAATACTGCATTGTGACGGAAGAAGAAGAGAACATCCGGCAATTTTTCCGGCACATACCAGTTCATGCGTTTATCCCGCCAGACCGCCGGATAGCGGATGACACGGATATTCAAATTCACTCATTTGATTATGATGTACAAAAGCCCGACCGTTTAGTGCTTGCAGCTGAGCTTGCCGTTGTGGTTTCTCTTAAGGAAGAAGAGACGGTGTTTGAATTTGACTCAAATTCAAATGAAGTGTACGAAGATAGTGTAGAAGAAGCATCTGTCGAAGAGCACGTTGAAGTTGTAGAAGAAGCATCTGTCGAAGAGCACGTTGAAATTGTAGAAGAAGCAGCGTCTGTACAAGTTCAAAAAGGACATACAGAAGAGCCATCTATATTTAGCTGGCTCGAAGAACGCTCTGAACATCAGGCTGAATGGCGATTTTCAATTGAGCCGTCGGGTGATGTTGCGCTTATATCCACTCAAGATGAAGCGCCGCTGCAAGAAGAATGAGAAGGGCTAGCAAAATGACGTCCATCGTGGTCGGGAAAATTAACGTGCGAATTCCTTGAAAGCAGCAAAACGGAATAATGATCCCGCATGCGATGCGACGGCATCGTCGGAGCCAGGGGGGCCATCGATCATAATGGCGCATCATATTATACACCTGCCTTTTTTCATATTGTATGTAAAAAAGGGGGAAAACGTGTGTGCAAGCATTGACGGGCTTCGTCTATTTCGGATAAGATAATGGTATCAAAAAGAAAAGTGTGGACCTGGAAAAGGTGGTACCGCGAACAATCCTCTTCGTCCTTTTCAAGACGAGAGGCTTTTTTTCGTTAAGGAGGAAAAAATGAATGTTACAACAAAATGAAACAACGATGCCGACAAAATACGATCCAAAGACAATCGAAAAAGGACGTTATGACTGGTGGACGGCTGGCCAATTTTTCGAAGCGAAAAGTGATGAAACAAAAGAGCCGTATACAATCGTTATTCCGCCGCCAAACGTAACAGGGAAACTGCACCTTGGCCATGCGTGGGATACGACGCTGCAAGATATTTTAACGCGCATGAAGCGAATGCAAGGCTACGATGTACTCTGGCTGCCGGGCATGGACCACGCAGGTATTGCAACGCAGGCGAAAGTCGAACAAAAGTTGAAAGAAGAAGGAACGACACGTTATGATCTCGGCCGCGAGAAATTTTTAGAAGAATCGTGGAAGTGGAAAGAAGAATATGCGGCTCACATTCGCGAGCAGTGGGCGAAACTAGGCCTTGGTCTTGATTACAGCCGCGAGCGCTTTACACTCGATGAAGGCTTGTCAAAAGCGGTTCGTGAAGTATTTGTAAAGCTATATGAAAAAGGATTGATTTACCGGGGCGAATATATTATTAACTGGGACCCGTCAACGAAAACGGCGCTGTCAGATATTGAAGTCATTTATAAAGACGTACAAGGTGCCTTTTATCATATGAAATATCCGCTTGAAGACGGTTCAGGTCACATTGAAGTTGCGACGACGCGTCCGGAAACGATGCTCGGTGACACAGCGGTTGCCGTTCATCCAGAAGATGACCGTTACAAGCATTTAATCGGCAAACATGTCGTGCTGCCAATTACAGGGCGTATTATTCCGATTGTTGGGGATGATTACGTTGATATGGAATTTGGAAGTGGCGCGGTGAAAATTACGCCAGCGCATGATCCGAATGACTTTGAAATCGGTAACCGTCACAATTTGCCGCGCATTCTTGTCATGAATGAAGATGGCACAATGAATGCGGAAGCGGGCAAATATAATGGCCTTGATCGTTTTGATTGCCGGAAACAAATTGTGAAAGACTTGCAGGAGGAAGGCATTCTATTCAAAATTGAAGATCATCTTCATTCAGTCGGTCATTCCGAGCGAAGCGGAGCGGTCGTTGAGCCGTATTTATCGACACAATGGTTTGTGAAAATGGCGCCGCTCGCTGGTGCTGCTGTTGATTTGCAAAAAACAGAAGAAAAAGTGAATTTCGTGCCGGATCGTTTTGAGAAAACGTATTTGCACTGGATGGATAACATTCGTGATTGGTGTATTTCTCGTCAATTATGGTGGGGCCACCGTATTCCGGCCTGGTATCATAAAGAAACAGGCGAAGTGTATGTCGGGCATGAGGAACCAGCTGACGCGGAAAATTGGGAACAAGATAACGACGTACTGGATACGTGGTTCTCATCTGCACTATGGCCATTTTCAACGATGGGCTGGCCGGATACAGAAGCGGTTGATTTCAAACGCCATTACCCGACTGCCGCACTCGTAACAGGCTATGATATTATTTTCTTCTGGGTATCACGCATGATTTTCCAGGGACTTGAGTTTACAGGTAAACGTCCGTTTAATGATGTACTAATTCATGGTCTCGTCCGTGATGCAGAAGGCCGCAAAATGTCGAAATCGCTAGGCAATGGTGTTGATCCGATGGAAGTCATCGATCAATATGGCGCCGATTCACTTCGTTATTTCCTTGCGACAGGTAGCTCGCCAGGTCAGGATTTACGTTACACAACGGAAAAGGTAGAAGCGACTTGGAACTTTGCCAATAAAATTTGGAATGCCTCCCGTTTTGCTTTGATGAATATGAACGGCATGGCATATGACCAGATTGATTTATCTGGCAAAAAATCCGTGGCAGACGAGTGGATTTTAACCCGTTTAAACGAAACGATCGACAACGTGACGCATTTGTCTGAGAAATATGAATTTGGTGAAGTCGGTCGTACACTTTATAACTTCATATGGGATGATTTCTGTGACTGGTACATTGAAATGGCGAAATTGCCATTGTACGGAGAAGATGAGCAAGCGAAGCAAATGACGCGTTCCGTTCTTGCATACGTGCTTGATCATACGATGCGTTTATTGCATCCATTTATGCCATTCATTACAGAAGAAATTTGGCAAAACTTGCCGCACGAAGGCGAAACGATCGTTGAAGCGAAATGGCCTGTAGCCGATCATTCTTTAACAAATAAAGAAGCGGCTACGGACATGAAACTACTTGTTGATATCATTCGTGCCGTGCGTAACATCCGTGCGGAAGTAAACACACCGATGAGCAAAAAAGTGCCGCTCGTCATTAAAGCGAAAGACGAGTCTGTTTTGTCTACATTGACAGAAAATCGCTATTACATCGAGCGCTTCTGTAATCCGGAAGAGCTTGTCATTGAGCTCAATCCAGAAACACCGGAGAAGTCGATGACCGCTGTTGTCACAGGAGCCGAATTATTTATGCCGCTTGCTGGACTTCTCAATTTAGACGAAGAAATTGCTCGTCTTGAAAAAGAAAAAGCAAAATGGCAGTCAGAAGTAGACCGCGTGTTGAAAAAACTGGCAAATGAGCGGTTTATGTCAAAAGCGCCTCAAAAAGTGGTAGAGGAAGAACGTGCAAAAGAATTAGATTACCGCACGAAACTTGCCGCTGTTGAAACACGCATTGAAGATTTAAAGAATTAAGAAGCAGAAAAAGACGGATCGGCTCATGCGGGCGGATTCGTCTTTTTCGTACATAGAGGGAGAAATTTGAATGAACACATATGAAGAAGCATTATCATGGATACATGGACGGCTCCGCACAGGGATCAAACCAGGGCTGTCACGGATGGAATGGATAATGGAGCGCCTCGGTCATCCAGAACGGAGACTGAAAGCTGTTCATATTGGCGGCACGAATGGGAAAGGCTCGACAACAGCCATGCTTCGGTCTATTTTAAGTGAAGCCGGGTATGAAGTTGGGACGTTTACATCGCCGTACATTGAGCAGTTTAACGAGCGAATCAGTATAAATGGTACACCGATATCTGATCATGAGATTACATTATTAGCTCAAAAAATCCGTATATTAGCTGATGAAATGGAAGACATGTCGTTCGGCGGACCAAGTGAATTTGAAATCATTACCGCAATGGCTTTTTACTATTTTGCCTACGTGCGGCCTGTTGATATTGTATTATTTGAAGTCGGCCTTGGCGGCCGTTTGGATTCCACCAATATCGTACACCCGATCCTTTCCATTATTACGACAATCGGTATGGATCACATTCAATTTCTAGGCGATACACTGGCCGAGATTGCCTTTGAAAAAGCGGGAATTATTAAAAACGGCGTGCCGGTCATCACAGCGGTTGAGCAGCCGGAAGCACTTGACGTCATTGAACGAGTTGCAAAAGAGAAAAAAGCGGCTGTTTACTTGAACGGGCGTGAATTCAGCGGAACATGGCTCTCATCAACGGAACATGGTGAACAATTCGGGTTCCAATCCTCATTTAGCATACATGGACAGCTTGAAACGGGTTTAGCGGGGCTGCATCAAGTTAACAATGCTGCACTAGCCATAATGGCCGCCGACTATTTGCGCGCCTTTTATTCGTTTTTTATTGAAGATGAACATGTCGAAAAAGGGCTGGAAAATATACATTGGCCGGGCCGATTTGAAACACTTTATGAAAAACCGCTTATTATTGCGGACGGCGCGCATAACGAAGAAGGGATAAACGCGCTCGTTAAAACGATTCATCAGCGATTTTCTGATCGAAATATCACTATTTTATTTGCGGCAATGAAAGACAAGCCGCTCGATAAAATGATCCAACAATTAAAAGGTGTCGCGGATCAATTGTATTTCGCACCGTTTGATTTTCCGAGGGCCGCAAAAAAAGAAGATTACGAGCCATTTGTGACAGAATACGCTTCCTTGATGGCTTCATATGAAACAATGATCCAATTATTTAAAAACGATGCACAGCAAGATGAAGTTCTCATCATTACCGGATCATTATATTTTATTTCATCAGTGAAAAATGATATAAAATCCATTCTTCCCAAATAAATTTAGGTAATATATAATAGTGAAAAAGAATTAAAATAAGAAACGATAAAAAACGTTGAGAAAACAATGAGCTGTACAAATCATACTGTTTTTGGCGATGCTTTTTGTATTATGATCCATTTCATATAAAACAGAGGCAGTGTCCTCATCGTCACAAAATATTGTTTTCAATTGATCTTAGTCAAGCATACTCGCATCAACAGAAGCAGATGAATGGCTTCAATTGATAGGCTTTCAAGAACCATACACATTCAGCATGGCAAGTACTAGTTCAAAGCCGATAATTAAAATGGCACCCGTATCTGAGGAACTTATAGATGACAGCGGAAAAAATAAGATATTTGTGATACGGCAAAGATAAATGAAAAAGTCAGGAGGAAAAAACATGGTACAAGCAGTAAAGCGAAAAATGAAAAACGAAAGAGGCTTAACGCTTATCGAATTGCTCGCTGTCGTCATTTCCGGTATAATTTCAGCAATTTTTGTCCCGTCTATTGGTGGTTTAATTAATAACTCAAAAAAAAACGCTCATGTAGCACTAACACAGATACAATAATGATTTCGACACTAACTTTTCTATACGGTCTCGTCTTCGGCTCGTTCTATAACGTCGTTGGTCTCCGGGTTCCGGTCAGGAAGTCAATTGTCAAACCGCGCAGCGCTTGCTCGCTGTGCGGTCATCAATTGACCACACTGGATTTAATTCCGGTCGTTTCATACATAATACTCAAGGGACAGTGCCGCAAATGTGAGGCTCGCATATCTCCCATTTATCCTTTAACAGAGCTGATCACGGCCCTGTTATTTTTGTATGCGTATCTCTATTTCGGGTTGACGATGAATTTTTTTGTTGCCATTCTTTTCATCTCAATGTTGATCGTGATCGTCGTCTCCGATCTGGCGTATATGCTCATACCGGATAAAATAATGCTGTTCTTTTTTAGTTTGTTTCTCATCGCTAGAATCATTCATCCACTCACGCCGTGGTGGGACTCGCTATTTGGTGCTGTGGCAGGATATTTGCTTCTTTTGATTATTGCCATCGCTTCAAAAGGCGGAATGGGTGGCGGCGATGTTAAATTGTTTGCTGTTCTTGGCTTTGTGATGGGGGCGAAGCTCGTGTTGCTGACGTTCTTTTTATCTTGTGTATTTGGTGCTGTAATCGGACTTGTTCTCTTGATTTTTGGTATAGTGAAAAGAGGGAAACCGATGCCGTTTGGGCCGTATATTGCGATGGCAGCGATTGTATCTTATTTTTACGGTGGCGAGATGATCCACTGGTATCTCCAGTTTTTTTGATGAAGGAAAATTTTGATTGGCAATGCGATTATTTTCAAAAGAAGATAAAATGATCCATCTCGTTTATACGGACTAATGAAGAGTGAAAGTAAGTGTGTGCCAACGTGTACCGGAATGCTGGGTAATAAAAAGAACAGAACGCCTGCCGTTCTGTTCTTTTTATGGCGAAAAACCGTATATATAATAAAGTGAAACTTCATTTATCCCCCACTCCGCCTTCTTTTCGATGTCTTGAAGTGGGGATCTTACTGCGGGATAAACATGGGAGGGATGAAGATGGACGAGCTGGACTGGACACGGCCAAACAGTGATGTTCTCGTCTGGCAAATGCCAGGAGAAGAAGGGCCCGCTGTCTCGAAAAAAAAGAAATCCATCATTCGGCCGGCTGCTGGAGCGACAATCGTCTTATCCGCGCTGATTACCGGTACACTATTTGGCGTGACGATGATTCGTGCCGTGAATGTGGAAGAGATAAAACCGCCGGCAGCAGCTGTGAGCGAGGTACCTGTACAGGAAACGAAACGAGTGGATGTGACGGTTTCGGTCATTCAAGGGGGTCTTTTTTCGACGGAAGAAGCGGCGAAAAAAGGTGTTGAAAACGCAAAAGCAAAGAAAATTACGGCAAACTATGTTTCATCAGAGGGGCAATATATGGTCCTTTACGGTGTGTTTTCGTCACCGGATGAAGCAAAAAGTGCTGCCGGGCTGTTAGAAGAAAAAGGAACGGCTGTTTATGTGAAAGACGTGACTGCTTCGATGACAGAAGCCGCTGCAAAAACGATGACAGAAGAAACCGATCCGCAAAAAAAAATAAATCAATTAAAAGAAGCCATGTCACGATAACCTGCCCTCTTTTGGCAGGTTTTTATTGTTGGATTTACGTACATTTGATATGATGAATTTGTATTCTCCCAATCCTTTAACAGAAAGGTGATCCTCTTTGACAAACATCGTTCTTGCTTCATCGTCGCCCCGTAGAAAAGAATTGCTTACTCAAGTTTTCATTCCATACACTGTTCATGCTGCTGATACAGACGAAACGATTTTAGAAGGAACCACGCCGTCGGCTGCGGTTGAACAACTCGCTCTCCGTAAAGCGGAAGCTGTTTTTGCGCTCTATCCGGATGCAGCTGTGATCGGTGCAGATACAGTCGTTGTCCATAACGGACGTATTCTCGGCAAACCGGCAGATGCAGCGGAAGCCCGTGCGATGATTGCCGCGCTGTCTGGTACCATTCATTCTGTCTATACAGGCGTCGCGATCGTGACGCAAAATGAAAAGATCATATTTCATGAAAAAACAGATGTTGAATTTTGGGAACTATCAGAGGAAGAAATAGCTGGCTACATCCAGACGGGCGAACCGTTTGATAAAGCGGGTGGCTACGGCATTCAATCAGCTGGTGCGCTGTTCGTTAAAGCGATTCAAGGCGATTATTTTACCGTTGTCGGCCTCCCGTTATCCTCTTTGTATCGCCATCTAAAACGTCTCGGAATCGTAACAGGCACCTTTTCTTCTTAAATGAGAAAGGAGAACGAACGAATGACAAATGATCAACAGTTGCCAGCGAAGCCTATAATGATTAGAGACGTACCACCCCATGACCGCCCGCGTGAGCGAATGATCGCGAACGGGCCGCAAAGTTTATCCACCCACGAACTCCTTGCTATCCTACTCAGGACAGGAACGAAAGAAGAGTCGGTCCTGCAGTTATCCAACCGCATATTAAACGAATTTGAAGGGCTACGTCTATTAAAAGATGCTTCTCTTGAAGAAATAACCTCTATCCACGGAATCGGCAGTGCAAAGGCCATTCAATTGATGGCCGCTGTCGAAATCGGCCGTCGAATCGGGCGATTGAAATATGAAGATCGGTTTATGATCCGTTCTCCTGAAGATGCAGCGAATTATATGATGGAAGAAATGCGTTTTCTTAGTCAAGAACATTTTGTATGTCTATACTTAAATACGAAAAACCAGGTCATGCATAAGCAAACATTGTTTATTGGCAGCCTAAATGTCAGTATCGTGCATCCGCGCGAAGTATTCAAGGAAGCATTTAGACGTTCCGCTGCATCAATCGTGTGTTTGCATAATCACCCGAGTGGTGATCCTGCACCGAGCCGGGAAGATATTGATGTTACGAAGCGTCTCGTAGAGTGCGGTAAAATACTAGGGATTGACGTACTTGACCATCTCATTATAGGAGAGAAGAAATATGTGAGCTTGAAAGAAAAAGGTTATTTATAACGCTATGCTTTTTTTTTTTGTTCCGCTATAATATAAGTTATGGTTTTTGAGACGCTTTTCATACAATTTAACAACCATCAATAGAGAAACAATTACGATAAAAAGGATCTGCTGAGGAAAGGGAGATACACTACATGTTTGGAATTGGGAGCCGTGATTTAGGCATCGACCTAGGGACTGCAAATACACTTGTTTATGCGAAAGGAAAAGGAGTCATCGTTCGTGAACCATCCGTTGTCGCATTGCAGACAGATACGAAGCAAATTGTCGCTGTTGGGAATGACGCGCGAAATATGATCGGAAGAACGCCAGGTAATATTATTGCCACACGTCCGATGAAAGACGGCGTTATTGCTGATTACGAAACGACTGCTACGATGATTAAGTACTACATTAAACAGGCAACAAAAGGCACATCGGGTTTTCTTTCAAGCAAGCCATATGTTATGGTGTGTGTGCCATCAGGGATTACAGCGGTTGAAAGACGTGCGGTTATCGATGCGACACGTCAGGCTGGTGCGCGTGATGCGTATCCGATTGAAGAGCCATTCGCTGCAGCAATCGGTGCGAATTTACCTGTATGGGAACCGACAGGCAGTATGGTTGTTGACATTGGCGGCGGGACAACAGAAGTAGCGATTATTTCACTTGGCGGCATCGTGACAAGTGAATCACTTCGAATTGCAGGCGATGAGATGGATGATGCGATCGTGGCATACATTCGCAAGCAATATAACTTGTTAATCGGTGATCGTACATCGGAAATGATCAAGATGGAAATCGGCTCAGCTGGTGATACGGATGATATTCCGAATCTGGAAATTCGCGGCCGTGATTTATTGACAGGATTACCGAAAACAATTGAAATTACGGCGAAGGAAATTGCGGATGCATTGAAAGATACCGTATATGCGATTGTCGATACGGTGAAAAGCACGCTTGAAAAAACACCGCCTGAACTGGCAGCAGACATTATGGACCGCGGCATCGTGTTAACGGGCGGCGGCGCACTTCTTCGCAACATGGATAAAGTGATCAGTAAAGAAACGAATATGCCAGTGATTATCGCAGAAAACCCGCTTGACTGTGTAGCCATTGGGACAGGTCTTGCGCTAGATCATATTCATTTATTTAAAAACAAATAATTTATGACGATGAGGCCGGTTCTCCGCGCGTTCTAACCGGTTTTTTCTGGTGCGCTGAACCTGCCTCACCGTTTTGAATGCTTAGAAAACTGAGGTGGAATTCATGCCGCAATTTTTAACAAACAAGCGCTTGATCATTTTGCTCGGCAGCATCATTATTCTTGTGGCATTGATCGGCTTTTCCATTCGCGACCGCGGGAATATTACATGGCCTGAAAAGTTTGTAAAAGATGTGACCGGCTTTGGACAGAACATTATATCGAAACCAGTTAGTGCAACAGAAGAGTTTTTTGACAATGTCGGGCGTTTGCGGAATACATACGAAGAAAATGAAAAACTGCGAACGCACTTAGATAAGTTAGCTCAGTTGGAAAGCGATGTTACCCGCTTAGAAAAAGACAACGTGGAACTGCGGAAATTACTTGAAAAAGAGGATAGTTTAGCAGATTACGAGCCGGTGCAGGCAACCGTTATTGCCCGCAATCCTGATCGCTGGTATGACCTGATTACGATCGATCAAGGTGAATCAAATGGCATTGAACCGGATATGGCTGTTATGACAGCAAGCGGCCTCATTGGAAAAGTAAAAAATACGTCTAAATTCACATCAACGGTGCAGCTGCTATCGTCAAATGACGCGCAAAATCGTGTCTCGGCTTTAATTCAATCGGATAAATCGAATTACGGATTGATTGAAGGGTATGACGAAGAGAAAAGAATGCTCAAAATGACAAAAATTCCATCTGATGCAAAAGTGGAAAAAGGACAGTTTGTGACAACGTCAGGTCTCGGCGGTGTGTTTCCGAAAGGGCTTGTCATTGGAAAAGTAATGGAACTTGTTCCAGATGAATTTGGCCTAACACAAACGGCACTTGTAGAACCTGCCGCAAGCTTCTATGATCTTGAGCATGTCATGGTGTCCAAACGTACGATGACGAAAGTGCTTCCGGAAGAAGATAACCGTCAGCAAGTATTAATAGAGGAGGAAGGGCTGTGAAAAAAGGACTTCTTCCTCTTTTGATGATTGCACTTTTTTACAGTGACAGTGTCTTTATGCTCTTTTTCCCAGAAAATGCATTTGATGGTGCATACGTACCGGCACCGCATTTCTTTATTATCGGGCTTTTATTTATGTCGGTCTTCTATGATCGGAATACGGCGATTAAATATGGCTTCTTATTCGGCTTTTTATTTGATCTGTTTTATACAGAGCTGCTCGGTGCCTATTTGTTTTTCTTGCCGTTAATTGTCTATATTACGTCAAAACTAACAAAATGGCTGCAAAGCACGTTCGTCATTTTTTTCATTATTATCTTATTTGATATTGCGTTGTTTGAAATGATTGTGTATGGATTGAATCTGCTTGTTCAGCGGACAGAAGTATCATTTGAACCATTTGTTTCTATGCGTCTCTACCCAACACTTGCATTAAACGCACTCTATTATATTCTGTTCGCCATTCCGCTCCGAAATGCCTTTCAAAAATTTAAAAACAAATTCGGCTAACTCGTTAAAAAAAGGAACTTGGCATCGTGTTGTCGAATAATGAGACGTACAGAGGTGGAAACTAGCTATGAAAACGGGACAAAACGTAGTCATTAAAGGCACGAAAGACGGCCTCACTCTTCAATTAAATGATAAATGTGCGTATAATGAATTAATAGAAGAATTAGTAGAAAAACTGGATACCGTTACAAATGATGGGCAGGACGCGCTTATTACCGTAACGGTGCAGACTGGTAATCGTTACGTAACAGAAGAAGACAAAGAAGTATTAAAAAATGTCATTCGAAAGCGTCAGCACCTCGTAGTTGAGGACATTAAATCAAATGTGATAACGCTTGATGAAGCGGTGCGCTGGAAAGAAGAAGAAGAGATTGTCTCTTATGCGGGCCGGATACGTTCGGGACAAGTTCTTGAAGTGCCGGGTAATCTATTATTAGTCGGGGATGTAAACCCGGGCGGCACGATCAAGGCTGGGGGAAGTATTTATGTGATGGGCGCATTAAAAGGCGTCGCGCATGCCGGATGCTATGGAAACGACAGGGCTGTTATTGCAGCAGCGAAAATGATGCCGACGCAACTTCGCATCAGTAATCATTTGACAAGATCTCCTGACCGTTATGACGAAGAAGAAATAACAGAATCTGAATGCGCTTTTATTAATGAAGCGGATCAACTTGTCATTGACCGGCTGCAAGTGCTAAAATATTTGCGGCCTGATATATCGACGTTTAAAGGGGGCTTTTGAAGTGGGTGAAGCAATCGTCATTACTTCTGGAAAAGGTGGTGTCGGCAAAACAACAACGACAGCCAATCTAGGAACAGCGCTCGCGCTGCAAGAAAAGAAAGTGTGTCTCATAGATACAGATATTGGTCTTCGGAATCTCGATGTGGTCATGGGGCTTGAAAACCGAATTATTTATGACCTTGTCGATGTTGTCGAAGGGCGCTGCAAAACACATCAGGCACTTGTCAAAGATAAGCGTTTTAACGATCTTCTTTACTTGCTCCCAGCTGCACAGACGACGGACAAGTCAGCCGTAACACCGGAGCAGATGAAGAAGTTAATAGAAGAATTAAAGCAAGATTATGATTACATATTAATCGACTGTCCGGCCGGCATTGAACAAGGCTATAAAAACGCCGTAGCTGGTGCAGATCATGCGATCGTTGTGACGACGCCTGAAAAGTCCGCTGTACGCGATGCAGATCGCGTCATTGGCCTTCTCGAAAAAGAAGAAGGCATGGCACCGCCGAAACTCGTCGTCAATCGGATTCGCAGTCACATGGTGAGAGAGGGAGACATGCTCGATGTCGATGAGGTAGCATCACATTTGTCGATTGAATTAATCGGTATAGTTGCAGATGACGATGAAGTGATTAAATCATCCCATAACGGAGAGCCAGTTGCTCATAATCCGAATAACCAGGCATCCATTGCATACCGCAATATTGCCCGGCGCATTTTAGGTGAATCTGTGCCGCTCCAGCAGCCGGATCAACAGCAAGAAACCATTTTCACGAAATTTAAACGATTTATTGGCATAAGCCGATAATAGAGGAAACCGCTTATTAAAGCGGTTTTTTTCGTATTTTCTCCTGCTTTTGCATACACTTAAGAAAAGGCAGGAGGAGTCATTGTGAAGAAGAAAATAGCGGGTTCATTGCTTCTATTTTTATTCGTGTACGCAAATCGAGATCATGCGGCTGTCATTTGGTTGTTTACGGATGATTTCACATTTGCCCGTACTGCTTCTATGTATGAACAGCATCTTGGTATATTGCTACCATCTTTAGATAAAGAAACAGATCGAGCTATTATGGCTGCCAATGTTTCACATGGGTTAAAAGCAGATAAAGAAGGCATGGTCGTACGAATCAATCGAAAAGATCATTTAATTGTGCTCCAGCATAAAGATGACAGCGAAACGGAAGTGAATGGTCTGTATGTACATGATTTTCGGCTGTTTGAAAAAGTGAATAAAGGAGAATGGATCGGGGAAGCGGCGATGGAATCGGTCCATATTATCGTACGCAAAAATGGACAGGTAATTTCAGAAAAAATAATGGAGCCTGCAGAAATTGATTAGCGTTCATCCGCTTACGTGGCTGCTGGCCGCTGCCGCTGCTGCGATTGGAATGTTTGCAGAAGCTCTTTGTTTATTAATAATTGTTTTTATACATGAACTCGGTCACGCGGCAGCGGCAAAATATTGCGGCTGGCGTATTGTCAAAATTGAATTGCTTCCGTTCGGCGGAAAGCTGGAAACGAGTGAACATGCCGGCCGGCCGCTCACAGAAGAATGGCTTGTCGTCCTGGCCGGTCCAATGATGCATATTCCGATGACGTGTATAGCCATTTTACTTGTGAAAGCAGGCATGATGGAACCGGCGATCTATGCGTTGTTTTTTCAATTAAATGTTCTTATTCTTTTCTTTAATTTATTGCCAGTTTTGCCGCTTGACGGTGGGAAAATGGTGTTGCTTCTGTTATCAGCTGTCCGGCCTTATTATGCTTCGTATAGGCTGGCCATCCATTTTTCTTTTTTTATGCTTGTTTGTCTGTTTGGTGCGGCGGTCTATTTTCTTCCATTTTATATACAATTAATTTTGACCGTTTCTTATGTTGCAGTACAGCTTCTTGTCATGTGGAAGGAAAAAGAGTATATGTTTATCCGATTTTTAACTGCACGTTTTTACGAACCTGTACCCCTCCGAGTAAAGCGAATTCATATTGACAACCAGCAGTCTTTACTTGAAATGGTTCGCATGTTTCGACGAAATCGAACACATCTTTTTATTGTGAACCAAAAAGAGAACATCACGGAATCGCGGCTATTGGCACATTATTTTAAAGGCAATAAAAAGGTCGATGAAATCATGGAAAATAACGATTGACATAGAAATACGAAAGTGATAGAATTCATATGTTATTGTTTGTAGCACCCGTGCTACAACCGCACACAGCAGGTTCAAGCATCGAAAGATCACCTGTCACGTGGCGAGTCTGAGTAACTAGGGAGGTGCAGGAATGTACGCAATTATTGAAACAGGCGGCAAGCAGATCAAAGTTGAAGAAGGCCAAGAAATCTACATCGAAAAATTGAACGTAGCAGATGGTGACTCTGTCACTTTTGATAAAGTTCTTTTCGTTGGCGGCGATGACGTAAAAGTTGGAAGCCCGATCGTAGAAGGTGCAACGGTAACGGCGAAGGTTGAAAAGCAAGGACGCGCGAAGAAAATCATCGTTTTTAAATTCAAAGCGAAGAAAAACTACCGCAGAAAGCAAGGACACCGTCAGCCTTACACAAAAGTAGTCATTGAAAAAATCAACGCATAAGGCGATGATCCGATGATTTATGTAAATGTCAAAAAAGATCAATTCGGCTTTATTTCATCGTTCACAATGGAAGGACATGCCGGTTACGCTGAAAAAGGCGAAGACCTTGTCTGCGCTGGTGCATCGGCTGTTTCATTCGGTTCACTGAATGCAGTCATAGCACTGACAAACGTAACGCCTGACATTGATCAAGGCGAAGATGGCGGTCTACTTTCATGCTTCATTCCGGAAGACTTGCCGGTTGAAGTCAGAGAACAGGTGCAGCTTCTTTTAGAAGGTATGGTCGTTTCATTGCAGACGATTGAACGCGAGTACGGACAGTATATTCAAATAAACTTCCAATAGGAGGTGAAAACACATGTTGAAATTAAATCTTCAATTTTTCGCATCCAAAAAAGGGGTAGGTTCTACTCGAAACGGACGTGACTCTCAGTCGAAGCGTCTTGGCGCTAAGCGTGCAGACGGTCAATTCGTAACAGGCGGATCTATCCTTTACCGTCAACGCGGTACGAAAATTCACCCGGGTGAAAACGTAGGACGTGGCGGAGATGATACATTGTTCGCAAAAACGGACGGTATCGTTCGTTTCGAACGCGTTGGACGCGATCGTAAAAAAGTAAGTGTTTATCCAGCTGCTCAATAAGCAGACGGACAAATGGAGGTGTTCTGAAAGTCATACTTTCGGAACACCTCCATTTTTTTATGCATTGCAGACTATCTTTCCCGTTCAAACTGTAAATTTTTCTGCTATACTAACAGAAAGGAATTTGTTGTTTTGGAACGGACACGGGAGGTGCACAAGTACAGATGAAAGAAAAAGATTGGACCATTATAGATGTACTCCGTCATGCGCGGCATGACTGGATGAATGACATACAGCTGATTAAAGGTTTTCTAGCTTTAAATAAAATAGATGAAGCGGCCCGTGCAGCCGATCATATTATTGTCAAAGCTGTGCAGGAAGCGAAACTGTGCAATCTTGGTATGCCAGGGATGGCGGAGATGTTCATCACATTTAACTGGGAGAAACATAAATTTTTGCTTGAATTTGAAATAAATGATGAAATCGTTATAGAAAAAGTGGATGATCAACTTGTGACCCGTTTTTTTCAATCCATCTTTTCATTGTTGGACCGGCACATTTCACAATATAGCGGTCAACATGTATATACTGAGTTTTTTGAAAAAGAAGGACGTCTGGCTGTAAGGATTGAATGGGCCGGTGAGCTTGTCGACCGATCTCGTTTAATAGAACAGATCCTGCAATTGCTTCAGTCTGATGCAATGTACGGCGAAATCATGAAATCAGATGATCAGGATATACTAATAGAAGTGAACTTTTAGGAGGAAAAAAACAATATGTTTGTAGATCAGGTTAAGATATATGTAAAAGGCGGCGATGGCGGGAATGGCATGGTTGCATTCCGCCGTGAAAAATATGTGCCAAACGGGGGTCCGGCTGGCGGTGACGGTGGAAACGGAGCGAATGTTGTATTTGAGGTGGAAGAAGGTTTACGCACGCTGATGGATTTCCGTTATCAGCGTCATTTTAAAGCGCCTCGAGGAGAACACGGCATGAGCAAAGGGATGCATGGTAAAAATTCAAAAGATATGATCGTTAAAGTACCGCCAGGAACGGTCGTGACAGATGATGTAACAGGCGAAGTCATTGCGGATTTAGTCGAGCACGGACAGCAGGCCATTATTGCCCGCGGTGGACGCGGTGGACGCGGCAACAGCCGTTTTGCGACACCGGCAAATCCAGCACCGGAAATTTCAGAGAATGGTGAGCCTGGTCTTGAACGCGACATTACACTAGAATTGAAATTGTTGGCAGATGCCGGTCTCGTAGGCTTTCCAAGCGTCGGTAAATCAACGCTTTTATCGGTCGTCACAGCAGCGAAACCGAAAATTGCAGCGTATCATTTTACAACGCTCGTGCCGAATCTCGGCATGGTAGAGACGGAAGATGGACGCAGCTTTGTTCTCGCTGATTTACCGGGATTAATTGAAGGAGCGCACGAGGGAACAGGCCTTGGACACCAGTTTTTGCGCCATATTGAACGGACGCGTGTCATCGTTCATGTACTGGATATGTCTGGTATGGAAGGTCGTGATCCGTATGAAGATTACATCACGATTAATAATGAATTGAAAGAATACAATCTCCGTTTGACGGAGCGTCCGGAAATTATTGTCGCCAATAAAATGGACATGCCGGATGCGGAAGAAAATTTAGCGGCATTTAAGAAAAAAGTTGATCCAGATGCAGTTATTTTTCCGATTTCAGCGTTAACACAAAACGGTTTGCGTGATCTATTGTTTGCCATTGCTGATAAAGTGGATGAAACACCGGAATTCCCACTTGATTACGAAGAAGAAGATTTGTCCGTAAACCGTGTTGTATACCGCCACGAAAAACAGGAAGCGGAATTTATTATCACTCGTGGCCTGGATGGTGCATTCGAATTGACAGGCAGCAAAATTGAAAAGCTGTTTAAAATGACCGATTTTTCGCGTGAAGAATCGATTCGCCGATTTGCGCGGCAACTCCGTTCGATGGGGGTCGATGATGCTTTGCGTGAACGTGGAGCAAAACATGGTGAGATCGTACGTCTCATGGACTATGAGTTTGAATTTATTGACTAACAGCTGACAGCGGTTTGGAAAATGGGGGATGGACTTGGGGAAAAAAGAGCAAAATGAAAAATTTTATCTCGTACGTGAAGATGTGCTTCCAGAAGCGATGAAAAAAACGCTCGACGCAAAAGAGCTGATTGAGCGAAAAAAAGCCGATTCAGTATGGGAAGCTGTTCAGAAAGTGGACTTGAGTCGGAGCGCTTTTTACAAATACCGCGATACGGTGTTTCCTTTTCATACGATTGTTAAAGAACGGATTATTACGCTGTTTTTTTATCTGGAAGACCGGTCCGGTACCCTATCTGAACTGCTGGCGGTTGTGGCGGGCTGCGGTGGAAACATCTTGACGATACATCAGACTATTCCACTGCAGGGGCGCGCAAACGTAACGATTTCTTTAAATGTTACCGATATGAAAGTGGGGCTCGATGAACTGCTAGTCCGCTTGAAAAAACTTGAATTTGTCGATACGGTGGAAGTACTCGGTTCGGGTGCTTAACGTGTTTTAACAGAGACTATAGGAGTGAATGGTTTGAGAAAGATTGCTTTTTTAGGACCAGCAGCGACATTTACTGATATCGCTGTGTCAGATGCGTTTCCAGATGATGAACGTATTCCATGTGTTACAATTCCGGAATGTATGGATTTTGTGTTAGAAGGAAAAGCGGATCTGGCTGTCGTACCAATTGAAAATGCACTTGAAGGCACAGTCAATATGACGATTGATCATCTTTTTCATGAAGCAGATTTGACGATTGTCGGAGAGTTGACAGCGCCGATTCAGCAGCACTTACTCGTGCATCCTGATCATGCGCCACAATGGAAAGAGGTAGGACGTGTGCTGTCGCATCCGCATGCCATTGCACAATGTCATAAATTTTTGAACCGTGAATTATATGGAATCCCGACTCAACAAATGACATCAACGGCCGCCGCCGCGAAATATGTAAACGAACATCCAGAGCAATGTATTGCAGCTATTGCGAATTCATTGTCGGCAGAAGAGTATGGTCTTGTTGTCGTACAGACGGATATTCATGATTATCATTTTAACCATACACGTTTTCTTGTATTGTCGAAAACACATGAAGAATTGACATTTCCTTTGCCGCAAACGGGTGGGAAAACGACGATCGTTGTGACGCTGCCGACAGACCGACCGGGTTCGCTACATCAAGTGCTGGCGACGTTTGCATGGCGTAACTTAAACTTAGAAAAAATCGAGTCGCGGCCGCTTAAAACGGGTCTCGGTAACTATTTTTTCATCATCGATGTCGCACAGCGAATCGATGATGTGCTCGTTCCAGGCGCATTCGCTGAAATGGAAGCACTTGGCTGTAAAGTACAAGTGCTTGGCAGCTACTACGGATATGAAGTAGGACAAACTCCAAGTAAAATATAAAATAAGACTGCCTGGGAAAAGGCAGTCTTATTTTATATTTTACTCCAGCAAAAGCCCTGCTTTATCCAGCACCTGTTCTGCTTCATCAAGTGTCGCTTCATCTTTTGCAGAAATGGTGTGCAAGTGAACGCCGCTTGTTAGTTCAGACAAATAAGCAGCGTTCGTTTCGTTAATTTTTTCTAAAAAGTGGAGGGCTTCTTTTCGGTTTGATACCATAATGGAAGCCGTTAAATCTCCGTAAACAGGATGTTCAATTTTTACATCTTTCACAAGAACGCCAAGATCGACAAGCAGAAGTAGTTCTTCCTCTGTCTTGTCCGGTGGATGAACACAGGCGACAATTCGTTCATACCCGGTTTCTTCTTGGTTAGTTAAGTACAAATATCCTTGGCTTGTTGCCATAATCGGAACACCGCTTGCTTTTAATAATGTGATATCACCAACGATTACTTGACGGCTTACGCTTGCTTTTTTAGCTAACTCACTGCCAGTCAGAGGTTTATTTTCATGTTGAAGCCAGTTTAAGAGCAACGAACGCCGCTCTTCACCAGCGAGTTTCTTTTTATCTGTCATCCGTTATCCCTCCACTAGTATCATATCATAGCCGCCTCCGTTGCGACATGAGCGAGTGATCGGGCGAGTTCCAGCACTTCTTCTTCTGTCGTCCCGTAGCCAAGTGAAATACGGAAAAACTGCCGTGCTTCATCGATTGACAGGGCCATTGCGATAGCTGCTTTCGTCCCTGCAGCAGCAGATGTATCGCATGCGCTTCCAGTCGAAATATATATATTTTTTGCATTTAATGAGAGCATAACGAGCTGACCTTCTATGCCAGGAATACACATCCCAATTACACCAGGAAACTGTTCTGCTTCATCAGCTTCAATCCATTTACAAACCGTTCCATTCAGTTCTTTTTTTAACAAGTTTCTTAAATGGGCAAGATGTTTCAGGTCAATCGGAAATTGGGAAGCTTCGGCAAAGGCAGCGATCGCAGGGGTGTCTACTGTACCGCCTCTTACTCCTTTTTCATGTGTTAGTCCAGGAAAGACCGGTGTGATTAAACAATGCGGTGACAGATAAATAGCACCGCATCCTTTAGGGCCGCCAATTTTATGAGCTGAAAATGTCATTGCATCGGCTTCAATCCCCGTTACATCTATTTTCCCGAAAGATTGTACACAATCTGTATGAAATAAAATCCCGTGTTTTTTTGCCAACTTGGCGATTTGTTTAACAGGCTGAATGGTGCCGATTTCAGGATTAATGTGTTGAATGGAAATGAGTACTGTATCAGGACGAATGGCTGCTAAAACATCTTCTGCGGAAATAACGCCTTTTTCATTCATCGGCAATTTTGTTACTTCGAATCCTTCAGCTTCAAGTAACGCCATGGCAGAATGAACGGATGTATGTTCTGCCATCGATGTGATCACATGCATTCCTTTTCGATTTCTAGCCATCGATAAAATGGACAGTATGTTTCCTTCAGTGCCGCTTCCTGTGAAGTAAATCCCGTCTGCCGGCACACCCGCTTTTTTGGCAATTTGTTCACGGCATCGCTGCAACAATAAATGAGCTTTCGTTCCTTCATCATGAGGACTGGATGTGTTTCCAGGAAAATGCATTGCTGCTTCTATATAAACGTCAATGGCTTCTTTTCGCATTGGTGAAGTAGCTGCATAGTCAAAATACATTATTTACACTTCTCTCTATCGTAAATTTAATCTTGTCATATTGTTTATTTTATGTGAAGATAGGTGTCAAGACAACTGTAAAGTGAGGGTAAGCGATGAAATTTACGTCACAGGTCGTCATTATTGGATCAGGCATTGCCGCTTTGCAGGCAGCCAAACATTTAGCATCGCAATTAAATGTGATTATTATCACAAAGTCAACGATAAGGGATAGCAATTCGTATTATGCACAGGGAGGCATCGCAGCTGTGATGTCTACAAATGATACGTACCGTTCTCATATAGAAGATACATTAAAGGCAGGGGAACATCATCATAACTTGTCTGCTGTCGAACAACTTGTAGAAGAAGGGGCACGAAGCGTACAACAGCTTTTAAAGGGGGGATTTCCAGCAGACCGCCATTCAACGGGCACGCTTTCTCTCGGTTTAGAAGGAGCACATAGTGAACATCGGATTGTTCATTCTGGCGGTGACGCGACTGGAAAAATGACAATCGAGCATTTATTAAAGTCTATGCCGGATAATGTACGCATTGTGGAACAAGAAATGGCATTTGAACTTATTGTGTCAAATGAAAGATGCACCGGTGTGAAAACGAAAACGATTGACGGCACGATACACACATATGAAGCGGATCATATAGTGCTGGCAACGGGCGGAGCAGGAGCGCTCTATCCATTTACCTCAAATAGGAAAACGTTAACAGGTGACGGGATTGCGCTTGCTTACCGCGCAGGTGCAGTCGTGACAGATATGGAGTTTGTTCAGTTTCATCCGACTCTTTTATATATAAATGGTGAAGCAAAAGGGCTTGTGTCAGAAGCGGTTCGCGGAGCAGGAGCAGTACTTGTAGATGAAAGTGGACGCCATATTATGGAAGGAATTCATCCGATGAAAGATCTTGCTCCCCGGCACATTACCGCGTTTGAACTATACAAAGCACGCAAAAACGGTCATGATGTGCTTCTCGATATTTCCATGATTGATCATTTCGAGAAGAGCTTCCCAACCATAACCGCTCTGTGTATTAAAAATGGAATTGATATAAAAGACGGATTCATCCCCGTTGCACCAGGCAGCCATTTTTTAATGGGCGGAGTAAAGGCGGATTCGCAAGGGAAAACGTCCATTAATGGTTTATATGCAATTGGTGAAACAGCCTGTACGGGTGTACACGGAGCAAATAGGCTTGCAAGTAACTCCCTTTTAGAAGGAATCGCTTTTGGAAAACGAATGGCGGCGTATATATTGTCTTGTGATCAAAACGTGCAGGTCAAAAAGAGGGCCGCGATTGCTTTTCCATTAACTGTTCCACCGCTTTTTGAAATAGATGAATTGCAAGCGATGATGATGGACAACGTAGGTATTACTCGAACGAAAGAAGGGCTTAATCGTATAGTAGATTGTTTGAAGGTTGTGGAAAATACAAACGGAGATATAAGTCACTTATCCGTTTCAGAAATAGAACGATTGTTTATGCATACGACAGCGTATTTAATTGCAAGGTCAGCACTTGAGCGAACTGAGACGCGAGGTGCCCATATTCGAGCAGATTTTCCGGAAGCGAGAGAACAGTGGGGGCAAAGCTGGGTGACATTTGAAAAAGGAAAAATATCGGTGAGGAGTGGAGAACATGAATGGAATCAAACTCGATCAACTGCTTACAGCATTTTTTATTGAAGATATTGGCGATCGGGATGTATCAGGAGAAAGCATCTTTTCTGAAGAGGAGATGGGATCATTTACATTTACAGCGAAAGAAGCTGGTATTTTTTGCGGACGGGCTATCATTGAAAGAGGATTTCGGTTAGTCGATGAACATGTAACGGTGTCGGTTTTGAAAAAAGATGGCGACGTTGTGAGGCAAGGTGAAGTGATTGCTCGTATTCAAGGTTCATTGCGCGCGCTGCTTTCTGGGGAACGGGTCATATTAAATCTTGTGCAGCGAATGTCAGGCATCGCGACAGCAGCGGCGCAGGCAGTGAAAGAAACAGAAGGAACGAATGCGCGCGTCTGTGATACGAGAAAAACGGTGCCTGGATTGCGCATGATAGAGAAATACGCAGTGAGAACAGGGGGTGCTTTTAATCATCGCACCGGTTTATACGATGCTGTTATGTTAAAAGATAATCATATTGCTTTTGCTGGAAGCATTTCGAGTGCTGTAGAAAAAGCACGTTCTGCTTGCGGCCATACGATGAAAATTGAAGTGGAAATTGAAACGAAAGAGCAGCTGATAGAAGCAGTGGAAGCGGGCGCGGATATTGTCATGTTTGATAACTGCACGCCTGAACAGATCAAATCATGGCTGCCGATTGTACCGGCGCATATTGCAACAGAAGCATCCGGGGGGATTACGATTGAAAATATACGCGACTATGCGTTAACGGGTGTTGGCTGGATTTCTCTCGGTGCATTAACGCATTCAGTGAAAGCACTTGATATAAGTGCACGAGTGGACATGAAAGGGGCTGTTTTAAATGGCATTAAATGAACTGTTAAAGACGAATGAAGGAATGCTTCCGGAAATATACCGGCATATGGAGCGGGGGGCAATGGAACAGCGGGTGCGCGAGATTAAACAAGAACTTGGCTCTGCCCTGTTCATTCCAGGTCACCATTATCAAAAGGATGAAGTGATTCAATTTGCCGATGCAATTGGGGATTCATTGCAGTTAGCACAAGTGTCGGCGGCGAACCAGGCAGCAGAGCACATTGTCTTTTGCGGCGTGCATTTTATGGCAGAAACGGCTGATATTTTAACGAATGACGACCAAACGGTCTATTTGCCTGATATGCGTGCGGGCTGCTCGATGGCGGATATGGCAGATATTTATCAAACTGAACGGGCTTGGACGACTCTCCAGCAAACATTCGGTGATACGATCATTCCGCTCACGTACGTGAATTCAACCGCTGCTATTAAAGCATTTACCGGAAGAAATGGCGGTTCATGCGTTACATCATCGAATGCGCGCTCGATGGTAGAATGGGCATTTACGCAAAAACAACGTATTTTATTTTTGCCGGATCAGCATCTTGGCCGGAATACGGCATTTGACATCGGTGTGCCGCTTGACCATATGGCGGTTTGGAATCCGATCACAGATACGCTTGAATATGACGGAGATATCGCGAATGTTCAAGTTATTTTGTGGAAAGGACATTGCTCTGTTCACGAAAACTTTACCGTTTCCAATATTGAAGAACTACGCCGGACGAGACCGGACATGAACATCATTGTGCATCCGGAATGCCGCCGGGAAGTGGTGGCATTATCTGATGATAATGGGTCCACGAAATACATTATTGACGTAATCGAAAAGGCGGAACCTGGTACGTCCTGGGCGATCGGAACAGAAATGAATCTAGTGAAACGGATTATTGCGAATCATCCTGATAAAGACATTATCTCGCTGAATCCAAATATGTGTCCATGTTTGACGATGAACCGAATTGATTTGCCACATTTGCTCTGGTCGCTAGAAACAATTAAGGCAGGTAAAAAAGGCAATATTATTAAAGTAGACGAGAAAACAGCATTACAGGCAAAGATGTCACTTGACCGGATGCTGGCACGGGCAAACTGACATTTTTTCGGCACAGCAGGGTACCGGGCGCATACAATATGTTGAATGCTCATTGAGGAGGGAAACAATGAAAATCCATATTGTTCAGCGCGGTGACACACTCTGGTCGATTTCTGAAAAGCACGGTGTTTCGTATGAAGAAGTAAAGAAGCTAAACGCTCATCTGGCAAATCCGGATATGATTGTACCGGGTATGAAAATTAAACTGCCTGATACTGTCAGTCATAAGGGCGGCGAGCGTCCATATAAGGGCAGTGAGCGTCCATATAAGGGCAGTGAGCGTCCATATAATGGTAGCGAGCATCCATATTCGAACGAGAAACCGAATGGCCGTCCGCCGCTACTAGAATCGGAAATGGACGAGATGAAGGAACCAAAGATGCCATCGATGCCGATTCCGCCGATGTCAGAATCGCCAATGCCATCGATGCCGATGCCAGAATCGCCAATGCCATCGATTCCGCCGATGCCGGAATCGAAACTGCCGGTACCGCCGATGCCGGAATCGACACTGCCGGTACCGCCGATGCCAGAATCGCCAATGCCATATCCATCGATGCCAGAATCGCCAATGCCATATCCATCGATGCCATGTCCGCCGATGCCAGAACAGTGGATGACACAACCCGTTCCAGCACCATCTCCTGCTGAACATGGATATGAACAGGGATATGAGCACGAAATGATGATGCCATGTCCACCAATGCCATGCTATTTTTACCCGATGCCTTTTCCGATGCCTCATGCAATGCCTTATGCAATGCCTCAAATGCCTCATGCAATGCCTTATGCAATGCCTCAAATGCCTCATGCAATGCCTTATATGCATGAGATGGAAACAGAGCAAGAAGAAAATGAAATGAAAGAAAATGAAATGAATGAAAATGAAATGAATGAAAATGAAATGAATGAACATGGATTTCCGCATATGATGCCGCATTGTCCGTACTGCAATCGATGAAGTGAAACGTAATGGTGAAGACGCGCAATATGTGCGTCTTTCTTTCATATGAACAAATGAAAAAGACCAAGAAGGGAATGCTACCTTTAATCAGAATTTTAAAAGGGGGCAGTGAAGTGAAAACGCTATTTGCCGAATTAACATTTGACGAAACGAAAATTTCAGGTGATATTCAATCTAAATTAAAAAGTGCTCTTTTGAAACACGGGATAAACGTTATCGCTGTAACAGATAAACAGCTAGAGGGTACGCTCCGAGAAAGCGAAATGGATAAAAAAGACGGCATTCAAGTGCAGTCTGATTTGAACTCAGCAGGTGCAGGCGGCATGGTTTCACCTTAATAGAGAAGAGAAGTCGATCAGCATCATGCTGATCGACTTTTTTAGTGTAAACAATCAATATGTATGGATTATTGGTTTGTCTTGATTGATTTTGAATTAATTTGATTGAAAATGATTGTTTTCTTATAAAAGCGGTTGTATAATGAAGGAAACAAAAAGAACAGGGGAATGAAGGCAATGTTGACGGAAGAACGTCATTTGACCATTTTAAACCTTTTAAAAGAAAAAGAAGTAGTCAAAATTCATGAATTGACTGAATTGACAGGTGCCTCAGAGTCGACAATACGCAGGGACTTGACCGATTTAGAAGATAAGGGTCTACTTAGACGTGTTCATGGCGGTGCAGCGAAAGTATCAAGAAAACGCACAGAACCGTCGATGAACGAAAAAACGAACCGATTTTATGAAGAGAAAAGTGTGGCTGGCCGTCTTGCTGCATCCCTCATCGAGGACGATGATTGTATTTTCATTGATGCGGGCACAACGACATTAGCCATTATTCCTTACATTCAAGCAAAAAATATTGTGGTTGTGACGAATGGATTTGATCATTTGCGACTGCTTGCTGAACGGGGAATTGAAGCATATGGTACAGGCGGCAGGCTGAAAGAATCGACAAAAGCATTAACTGGCACCGGTGCTGTTCACAGTTTGCAGCAATATTGGTTTGATAAAGCATTTCTTGGCGTAAACGGCATTCACATGGTGGCTGGCTACACAACGCCGGATCCGGAAGAAGCAATAGTTAAGAGAGAAGCACTAAAACGAGCACAGCAGCCTTTTATTGTAACCGATGCATCGAAATTTCAGGAAAGCACGTTCGCCTATATAGCAAAATTGGAAGACGCGGTCATTGTGACAGGTAAAATAACTGATAAAATGAGGCGGATGTTTGCAGAAAAAACGGACATTAAGGAGTCGTTAATATGATTTACACGTGTACGTTAAATCCAGCCGTCGACTATGTTGTGCGAGTGGAGGATTTTCAAGCAGGCGGCTTGAATCGATCGGAGAGTGCCGATTTATATGCGGGTGGGAAAGGGATCAACGTGTCACGCCTATTGAAGAGGCTTGGCAGCGATACGTGTGCTATCGGATTTGCGGGCGGATTTATAGGCGATTTTATTAAAAGTGAACTTGACCGTGAAGGTGTTTTCCACCGATTTACATCCGTTCATGGCGTCACACGTATTAACGTGAAACTAAAATCAGGTACCGAAACAGAAATTAATGGACCGGCTCCGTCTATTTCGGAAGAAGAGGCGAATCGACTAGTGCAGTTGACGGGAGAGTTGACAGAGCATGATTGGTTTCATATCGGCGGCAGCGTACCATCGTCCCTTCCAGCAGATTATGTAGGTACATTAATGGACACCGCACGCAAAAAAGGAGCACGTGTTGTCGTGGATACGAGCGGTGCGGCATTAAAAGCTTTACTGCCATACAACCCTTTTTTTATTAAACCAAATCATCACGAGTTGAGCGAACTATTTAATACAGATGTTAATACGAAGGAAGAAGCGGCATTTATTGCGAAAAAATTAGTCGATGGCGGTATTGAAAATGTTATCGTTTCTATGGGCGGTGATGGAGCGGTTTTTGTTAACAATGAATCAATTTATTTTGCCGTATCACCAAAAGGAACGGTGAAAAATACAGTCGGGGCAGGCGATTCAATGGTTGCCGCGTTTATGGCGAAAATTGATGCTGGACTTGCACCGCATGAAGCATTTCACTGGGCAGTTGCAGCCGGCAGTGCGACGGCCTTTTCTGATGATCTATGTACGAAAGAAGAGGTAGAAGATGTCTATAGCCATGTGAAAATTGTAAACGTAGAATAGGAGGGACGGTCAAAATGAAAATCACTGATTTGTTGAAAAAAGATACGATGATCCTGGACCTTTCAGCGACAGATAAAGTTTCTGTCATTGATGAGCTCGCAGCGAAATTAGATCAAGCAGGCCGCTTGAATGACCGTGTCATTTTTAAAGAAGCGATTTTAGCGCGCGAGGCACAAAGTACAACCGGTGTCGGCGAAAGTATTGCGATTCCACATGCGAAAACAGCTGCTGTTAAAGAAGCGGCGGTCGCATTCGGTCGTTCAAAAGCAGGTATTGACTATGAATCACTTGATGGACAGCCGGCACATCTATTCTTTATGATTGCAGCTCCAGATGGCGCAAATGAAGCACATCTTGAAACATTATCAAGCCTTTCTTCTTTCTTAATGGACCCTGAATTCCGTCAAGTATTGATGAACGCGCGTACAGAAGAAGATATCATCCGTGCATTTGAATCGAGTGAAGATGCGCCTGTTGAAGAAGAAACAGCCGCACCTGTTCAATCGGGTGCACCGTCTGTTCTCGCTGTGACAGCCTGTCCAACTGGGATCGCACATACTTATATGGCAGCGGATGCATTAAGGGCAAAAGCGAAAGAAAAAAATATTCATTTTAAAGTGGAAACAAATGGGTCAAGTGGTGTGAAAAATGCGCTGACAGCCGATGAAATTGCGAACGCAACAGCGATCATCGTGGCGGCGGACAAGCAAGTGGAGATGGAACGCTTTAAAGGTAAGCATGTCATTCAAGTACCGGTCGCACAAGGGATACGCAATCCAGATGGACTTCTTGACCGCGCTGTAAAGCAAGATGCGCCTGTGTTTCAAGGGGGAGGCGGCTCATCGTCAGCTGATTCATCCGGTGGCAACTCAGCGGGAAACGCTTTTTATAAACATTTGATGAGCGGCATATCTATGATGCTTCCGTTCGTTGTCGGCGGCGGTATTTTAATTGCCCTTTCTTTTGCATTTGGTATTGATGCGGTGAATCCAGATGATCCATCCTACAATGCGTTTGCGAAAGCACTTTCTGACATAGGCGGTGGCAGTGCCTTTGCGCTTATGATTCCAGTATTAGCAGGCTTCATTGCGATGAGTATAGCGGATCGTCCAGGTCTCGCGCCTGGGATGGTCGGCGGTATTTTAGCGGCAAGTGGCGGTTCTGGATTCCTCGGCGGTTTAATTGCCGGTTTCCTTGCTGGTTATGCCGTTGTAGGTTTCAAGAAATTGTTTAGCGGTCTTCCGCAGTCACTTGACGGAATAAAACCGGTTCTCTTGTATCCGCTTTTCGGTATTTTTATTACGGGTATCATTATGATTTATATCATTAACGGTCCGGTTGGTGCATTGAATACATGGTTGGTCGAAGTACTAGGTAATATGGGTACAAGCAACCTTGTTCTTCTTGGTATTGTTCTTGGCGGTATGATGGCTGTTGATATGGGCGGACCAGTGAACAAAGCGGCGTTCACATTCGGTATTGCGATGATCGATGCAGGAAACTACGCACCACACGCAGCGATTATGGCTGGTGGTATGGTTCCGCCATTAGGTATTGCTCTTGCAACCACATTTTTTAAATCAAGATTTACAACACAAGAAAAAGAAGCGGGTAAAACAAACTATATTATGGGACTTTCATTCATTACGGAAGGGGCGATTCCATTCGCGGCGAAAGATCCGGCACGTGTCCTCCCGTCAGCGATTGTCGGATCAGCTATAGCTGGAGCGCTGACGATGATGTTTGGCATCGGGCTTCCAGCACCGCATGGCGGACTTTTCGTCTTCCCGATTGTGCAAGGTAACCCATTTCTTTATCTCGCGGCCGTTATAATCGGATCTCTAGTTACAGCTGTACTGCTTGGTATCTTGAAAAAACCAATTAAGTAAGTAATGATGGAATGGGACGGTTCAACAATACGTTGAACCGTCTTTTTTATGGAAAAATGCAAGTGAAAAAGATAGTATTAAAAGAAAAGAGAAACGGGGAGAAAACGTGGGAAACTTACATGAGAAGCGAATTGCGATTACGGGTTCAAGAAAAATGGATGAAATGTGTACGATGGTTGAAAAAAAAGGCGGCATCCCGCTTGAGCGTCCGTTGCAGGAAACGATTAAATGTACACCGGAAGAAATGAAAGCAGCCATTGAGTCTGTTACGCAAAAAGGGACGGACTGGAGCATATTCACAACAGGAATTGGTACTAATACGTTATTTGAGGCAGCTGACTCACTCGGATTGCTTGATGAATTAACACAAGTCGTTGGAGCCTCACGTATTGCCAGTCGTGGATATAAAACGGTGCAAGCGTTGAAGAAGTATGGATTTACATCTGAAATTGTTGATGGGGATGGAACAAATGCTGGATTGCTTCACGCGCTTCAGGATGTTTCATTTAGCGGTCATAATGTTTTTTTGCAGCTGCATGGCGAACCTGTCCCTGCTCTTGAAAATACATTGGCCGAAAAAGGAGCAGATGTATCACGCGCATTGCCCTATAAAACGACTGTTCCGAATCCAGCGATTGTCACACAGCTTGTCGATGAGGTAATTGCAGGTGAGATCGAAGCGGTACTATTTACTGCTACCCCGCAAGTACGCGTGCTGTTTCAAGAGGCGGAAAAACGCCATTTGTCAACTGATTTGGCAAAAGCATTTAACGAAATAGCCGTTGCTGGATCAGTTGGAAAAGTGACGACAGGTACGTTAAATGAGTATGGGATCACGCGTGTCGTCGCACCAGAGCGTGAACGGATGGGAGCATTAATTGTGGCCATCGACGAGTATTACAAAACTAACTGAATATTCACGGAACGGACGTTCCTTTTTTAGTTCGTGTATGGTATGATAGAATGAACGAATCGTGTTTAAAGGAGACAAAAAATTGTACGAGTACATAAAAGGTACTATTTCATTCATTGGACCAGAATACATTGTGATTGAAAACAACGGAATTGGATACCGGCTGTTAACGCCAAATCCATTTGCATTTTCAAAATACGAACAAACGACTGTGACTGTTTATGTGTATCATCACGTGCGGGAAGATGCGCAGCTTTTGTTTGGTTTTATGATATCGGAGGAAAAGCGGTTGTTTGAAAAGCTGATCAGCGTATCTGGCATCGGACCAAAAGGAGCGCTTGCGGTACTTGCATCAGGTGAGCCGTCACATGTAGTCGGTGCCATTGAACGGGAAGACGAACCGTATTTAATAAAGTTTCCGGGTATCGGGAAAAAAACAGCACGCCAGATGATTCTTGATTTAAAAGGGAAACTGGATGGTGTGACAAGTGATACGCTTTCAGGTTTATTTCAGCCTGAAAAAGAAGCGGTTGCCGCGGCGTCCGGTAATATAGAGTTGGAAGAAGCTCTTCTCGCACTGGAAGCACTCGGCTATTCTGTGCGGGAAATTAACCGTATTTCCGCACGCCTTGAAAAAGAAGAGGCCATGCCAACGGATGAATACATTCGAAAAGGGCTGCAGATGCTGCTTGGATAAAAAGGGGGTTCTTTCCATATGATAGGGGATAATCGTGTACTCTCAGGTGATGCCGGAGCTGATGAACGGTTTGAAGAGCAGTCGCTCCGTCCGCAGACACTGAATCAATATATCGGACAGGATCAAGTGAAACAAAACTTGTCCATTTTTATCGAAGCTGCTTTAAAGAGAGAAGAAACACTGGATCACGTGTTATTATACGGACCGCCGGGACTCGGAAAAACGACGATGGCTGCCGTCATCGCGAACGAAATGGGTGCTGGATTCCGAACAACATCGGGACCGGCGATTGAACGACCAGGGGATCTAGCCGCTGTATTAACGGCTCTTGCACCAGGCGATGTGCTGTTTATTGATGAAATTCATCGCCTGCCGCGCTCAATAGAAGAAGTGCTGTATCCGGCGATGGAAGATTTTTGTCTTGATATTGTGATTGGTAAAGGACCGGAAGCACGCTCTGTTCGCCTTGATTTGCCGCCGTTTACGCTTATCGGTGCAACGACGCGTGCAGGTGCCCTGTCTGCACCGCTTAGGGATCGGTTTGGCGTTCATTCACGGCTCGAATATTACACGACGGAACAGCTGACAGATGTCGTGCTGCGGACAGCTGATATATTTGGAACAACGATCGAAGCAGATGGAGCAGAAGAACTGGCACGCCGCTCACGAGGTACGCCGCGAATAGCGAACCGTTTATTAAAACGTGTACGTGACTATGCGGAAGTACGCGGTGATGGGAATATTACGCTTGAAAAAGCAAATGAAGCACTTGAGCTGCTGCAAGTCGACCGGCTCGGACTTGATCATATTGACCATAAACTGCTCACGACCATTCTTAGCCGTTTTAAAGGTGGTCCAGTCGGGCTTGATACACTTGCGGCAAGCATCGGTGAAGAATCAACGACGATTGAAGATGTGTATGAACCGTATTTATTACAAATTGGCTTTTTACAAAGAACGCCGCGTGGGCGCGCTGCGCTGCCGGCTGCCTATGAACATTTTCATATGGAGATACCGGCACAATGACTGGATTGGGTAAACTATTCATGATCATTGGAGCCGTTCTGCTTGTCATCGGCATTTTGATGCAGTTTACAAAGCTTGGCCGGCTTCCCGGCGATATTATCATAAAAAAAGAAAATGCGACTATTTACTTTCCGATTGTCACATCGATTGTTGCAAGCATTGTGCTGTCGCTTATTTTTTATCTAGTTGGAAAATGGAAATAATTAGAGGTGTGAATATGAAAGTAGAAGATTTTGATTTTGATTTACCGGAAGAACTAATTGCGCAGATACCGCTTTTAGAACGTGCAGAAAGCCGGATGATGGTGCTGGACAAACAAACGGGCAACATACAACATGACGTTTTTAAACATATTGTTGAGTACATACAACCTGGCGATTTGCTTGTTTTGAATGACACAAAAGTGCTACCGGCCCGTCTTCATGGTGTGAAGGAAGAGACAGGCGCAAACATTGAAGTTCTTCTTTTAAAGCAGGATGAAAAAGATGTATGGGAAACGCTCGTTAAACCGGCGAAGCGTATTAAAGAAGGCAGCATCATTTCATTCGGCGATGGAAAGCTTCGCGCTGTGTGCACCGCTGAAAAAGAACACGGCGGACGTATGCTTCGCTTTGAATATGAGGGGATTTTTTATGAAGTGCTTGATGAACTTGGCGAAATGCCGCTTCCTCCCTATATAAAAGAACAGCTTGAAGAAAAAGACCGCTATCAGACGGTCTATGCAAAAGAGCGTGGATCTGCTGCTGCTCCGACGGCAGGGCTTCATTTTACAGAACAGCTGTTAAATGAGATAAAGATGCGCGGTGTACGTGTTGAGTTTATTACGTTGCACGTCGGTCTCGGAACATTCCGCCCGGTTTCAGTAGATATGATTGAAGAGCATGATATGCATGCGGAGTATTATACTATTTCGAAACAGACGGAAGACGCCATTCGTGAAACGAAAGAGAATGGTGGACGTGTGATTGCTGTCGGAACTACGTCTGTCCGAACGCTGGAAACAGCAGCGCTTGATCACGGTACTGTAAAAGAATCAAATGGCTGGACGGATATTTTTATTTATCCAGGGTTTGAATTTCGTGCAATTGATGGGATGATTACGAACTTTCATTTGCCGAAATCAACGCTTATTATGTTAATCAGTGCGCTTGCAGGACAAAAGGAAGTGCTAAAGGCATACGCTGAAGCGGTAAAAGAACAGTATCGCTTTTTCAGCTTTGGTGATGCGATGCTTATTATCGATTCGAAAGGTGGGACTGAATATGACAGCCATTAAATATGAACTCATTAAAACGTGCAAGCAGACGGGTGCACGGCTAGGCCGCGTTCATACGCCGCATGGAAGCTTTGAAACACCCGTATTTATGCCCGTCGGCACGCTCGCAACGGTAAAAACAATGTCACCGGAAGACATTAAGCAAATGGGGGCGAACATTTTACTGAGCAACACGTACCACTTATGGCTTCGCCCGGGTCATGACATTGTACAAGAAGCAGGTGGCCTCCATAAGTTTATGAATTGGGATGGCGCTATTTTAACGGATTCTGGTGGCTTCCAGGTCTTTTCATTAAGTGAATTTCGGAAAATTGAAGAAGAAGGTGTTCATTTCCGCAACCATATAAACGGAGACAAATTATTCTTATCCCCGGAAAAAGCGATGGATATCCAGAATGCACTCGGTTCTGATATTATGATGGCGTTTGATGAGTGTCCGCCGTATCCAGCTGAATATGAATACATGAAAAAATCGGTCGAACGTACATCCCGTTGGGCAGAACGCTGTTTAACTGCGCATAAGCGTCCTGAAGACCAAGGATTATTCGGCATTGTGCAAGGGGGAGAATACGAGGAACTGCGCCGTCAAAGTGCGCGTGATCTCGTATCGCTTGATTTCCCTGGCTATGCGATCGGTGGTTTGTCCGTTGGCGAACCGAAAGATGTCATGAATCGTGTGCTTGATTTTACAACGCCGCATTTGCCGACAGATAAGCCGCGCTATTTAATGGGTGTCGGTTCACCTGATTCATTAATTGATGGGGCGATGCGCGGCATTGACATGTTTGACTGCGTACTGCCAACACGCATTGCCCGTAATGGCACATTAATGACAAGTGAAGGCCGTCTCGTTGTGAAAAATGCAAAATATGCGCGTGATTTCGGTCCGCTCGATCCAAATTGTGACTGTTATACGTGTAAAAATTATTCGCGTGCTTACATTCGCCATCTGCTTCATTGCAATGAAACGTTTGGAATTCGACTAACTACTTATCATAATCTTCATTTTCTGGTAAACTTAATGGAAAACGTACGTCAAGCGATCCGAGAGGACCGGCTTGGTGATTTCCGCGAGGAGTTCTTTGAGCAATACGGTTTCAACCGTCCGGATGCAAAAAACTTTTGACGTCTTCTGTTTTTGGAAAGGAGTGAAAAAAGAATATGAATCAATTATCACAGTTTTTACCATTAATTGTTATGTTTGCACTGTTTTATTTCCTGTTGATCCGTCCACAGCGAAAACGCCAGCGTCAAGTGTCAGAAATGCAAAACAACCTGCAAAAGGGAGATAAAATCGTCACGATTGGTGGACTTCACGGTAGGATCGAATCCTCTGATGAAAAAACGATCACGATCGTATGCGGCGATGGCACACGCTTAACGTATGACCGCGCATCTATACGTGAAATTGTCGATAAAGGCACCATTTAATCAAAAAACAGCCTCCAGAGCTATTACTTCTGGAGGCTGTTTTTGTTAAGAACGCCAGAACAGCAGTGTAGATATATCTTTTTTCTTGAAAATACCAAGAGCAGCCGCGCCGAATAAATACATAATGAAACAAAAGAGGATGCCGCTTAAAAGATGGGGAACGGGTGTTGTATATAAAAATGGCATAACTGCGTCCATTGCAAGATATGTAAAGACAACAAGGAGCATCATTTTTATATAAAGACCATATTGCAATTTCATCGGAACGGCTTTTAGCATGGATGCTGTATGAAGAAGTGTGACGAGCACGATACTTGATGCAATTCCGATAGCGGCGCCGGTAATGCCAAACTGGGGCTCCTTAGCGAATAAAAAGATGACGCATAGTTTTACAGCATTACCGAAAAAGCTGTTCATCATCGCAGCACGGGACAAATTTAATGCTTGCAGGACAGCTTGCAGAGGTCCTTGGCAGTAATATAAAAGGAAAAACGGTGCCATAAGTTGAATTAAATCGGCTCCTTTTTCGGTATGATACATAATGGACATGAGCGGTTTTGAAAATAAAAACAGAACAATCACCGCGAAGCCGCCTGAAAAAAAACAAAACCGAATGGATTCATTAATACGCCAGGCAATCGCGCTGTACTTTTTTTTACTGAATGATTCACTAATATCCGGTACGAGTGAAGAAGATAGGGCAAGTGTTAAAAAAGACGGCAAAAACATAAGTGGGAGTGCATAGCCGGTTAACACACCATATTCCTTCATTGCAGCGCCTGCTGTCAGTCCGGCAATCGCTAAACTTTTGACGACAACGATCGGTTCTAAAAACCAGGCACCAGATCCGATCAGCCGGCTGCCAACTGCCGGCAGAGCGGTTTCAGCTAGTTCGTTGGTCAACTGACGATTTGTTCTTTTTCCGGGCCATTTGCGTAGCTTCCGCCAATCTGAACGAAAAGCCCCAAGTAAATAAAGAAGTGAAGCGAGTTCACCGGCAGAAGCAGCGGCCATCGCGCCGGCGGCCGCATATTCAATCCCGTATGGCAGGAACATGCGTCCGGAGACGATAATGAGCGCAATCCGCACGATCTGCTCTATCAGTTGTGATAGTGCGGCGGGTTTCATATTCATCACACCGTGAAAATAACCACGCAAAATCGATGAAATGGCAATGATCGGAATAGATGGTGCAATCGCATAAAGAGGAAAAACAGCACGTTTGTCATGAAAAAGCGTTTCAGCAAGATATGGTGCAAGCAAGCAAAGAAGCGGTGTGAAAATGCATGCAAGCGATAAGGTGAAAAAAAGGGAACTCATTAAAATGTGTTTTCGCTGTTGATCATTTTCAGCAGCCGCAACACTTCTTGTGACAGCAATAGGCAATCCAAATTGGACAGCCGTGACGGTTAAAATAAATGCGGGAAATACGGCCATATACAGACCGATCCCTTCTTCGCCGATTAAACGGGCAATGATCATTCTGTTCACGAAACCGAGTATTTTTACGAGGAAAATGGCCCCTGCCAGCCACATCGTTCCTTTTATAAATGATGACAATGTGCCACCGCCTTTTCTGAAAAAGTAATTGTAAAGAAAATATTGTATAATGAGATATATGTACAAAGAGGGACGAGCATGACAGGGGGACACGATTGATGGACAAACATCCGTATGACACATATTACCGAAAACTTTTACCTGCATTGGTTAGTAAAGTGGAAGAATTTAAGCTATTTGAATATCATACAGTCAGTATTCAAACGCTCTGGCATTATTTAACGAAAAAGAAATGGAAAGTCGTACAGGAAGAACCGGCAGTCTCCAAATTGGTCTCAGATGTATTATCCGTGAAGCCCGGTGATTATATGAGTTTCACACAAGTAAGTGCTTACAAATCACCAGAATGGGGTACGCCGCTTTCAGATGAAGAAATGACGAAATTATTTGAACCGCGTAAAAATAGTGAGTAAATTGACAGTCTCTTTTATCTCATTCATAATGAATTGTGCTGATGAATTCTGGTGTTCGTTACCGGAATTTTTTTAATCAATTATATTTTTACATAAATTAAGGAGTGGGAATTGACATGGTAAAGCGGAGCCGGATCATTGCATTTCTCCTCGTTGTGCTCGTCTTGTTTGGCACGATGAGTGGGACAGCGAACGATATCGTCAAAAATATTAAACTCGGTCTGGATTTGCAGGGCGGGTTTGAAGTATTGTATGAAGTACAACCTGCAAAAGAAGGACAAAAAATTACGGAAAGTGTTGTAGCGGATACAGCAGAAGCACTTGATAAACGAATTAACGGTCTCGGGGTGAGCGAACCGAGCATTCAAGTGGAAGACGGGAACCGGATCCGGGTTCAGCTGGCTGGTGTAGAAGATCAGGATCAGGCGCGAAGTATGCTGTCAACACAGGCGAATTTATCGTTTCGTGATGTAAATGACACATTAATGATGGATGGAAGCGATTTATCTGAAGGCGGCGCTGCGCAGTCTTTTACCGAAACAGGTCAGCCGAATGTAGCTATTAAACTAAAAGACAGTGGGAAATTTAAAGAGGTTACTGAAAAAATCGTTGCCATGACGCCAAATAATCAGCTTGTCATCTGGCTTGATTTTGAAGAAGGAACCGATTCTTACGCAGCTGAAATTCAAAAAAAAGATCCGAAATTTTTATCTGCACCAAATGTAAGGGAAGTATTTAATACGAAGGATGTCACCATCGAAGGCGATTTTACTGTGGAAGAAGCACAGGATTTAGCGGCAATGCTCAATGCAGGTGCATTACCGGTTAAGCTGAATGAAATTTATTCAACATCTGTCGGAGCCCAATTTGGTGAACAGGCACTAGATCAAACGATTTTCGCTGGTATTATCGGAATTGCATTCATTTTTCTATTTATGTTCTTCTATTATCGGCTTCCTGGTGTTGTTGCTGCTATCACATTGTCTGTCTTTCTTTATTTGACATTGCTGTTATTTGAATTAATAAACGCAGTTATGACACTTCCTGGGATTGCTGCGATTATTCTCGGGGTCGGAATGGCTGTAGATGCGAACATCATTACATTCGAACGGATTCGTGAAGAAATAAAAATTGGCCGATCGATTCGCGCGGCGTTTCAGACAGGCAGTAAGAATGCATTCTTAACCGTCGTGGATGCAAACCTTACGACACTTTTGGCTGGTGGCGTCCTGTTTTATTTTGGGACAAGTTCAGTGAAAGGATTTGCGACAACACTTATCATCAGTATTTTAGTCAGCTTTATTACGGCGATCTGGGGTGCACGTGTTTTGCTCGGTATGCTTGTAAACAGCAATTGGCTAAAAGATAAGCCGGGATTATTCGGAGTGAAAAAATCAGATATTCACCCGATTAGTGAAGGATATGACGCGCTCGATTTGCCGACGCGCTTCGATAAAATTGATTTTGTTAAGCCACATAAAAAATTGTTTGCAGCTTCCGCTATTGCCATCATTGCTGGGATGATTGTGCTCGGTATTTTCCGTTTGAATCTAGGGATTGATTTCTCAAGCGGATCGCGAATGGAATTGCTTGCTGATGAACCGTTAACAGAACAAGTTATTCAAACCGAGCTTGAAGATCTTGGTTATGATGCGAATGTGACGATTGGCGGGGAAGAAAGTAATATTGCTTCTGCCCGGTTTAAAGAGGCGCTGACTCAAACAGAAATTGCTAAAGTGAAAGCGCAGTTTAAGGAAGCCTTCGGTGCGGAACCGAATATTAGCACGGTTTCGCCGGTAGTCGGAAAAGAACTCGCTAAAAATGCCGTTTTCGCGCTTCTCATTGCAGCACTAGGCATCATTTTATATGTTGCTTTCCGATTTGAGCTTTACATGGGTGTAGCCGCAGTCTTGGCGCTCTTACATGATGTGTTTTTC
Organism: Bacillus sp. 37MA; assembly: GCF_000372765.1. Lineage (NCBI taxonomy): Bacteria > Bacillati > Bacillota > Bacilli > Caryophanales > Bacillaceae > Bacillus > Bacillus sp. 37MA. The sequence goes on along the minus strand of NZ_KB889752.1, from coordinate 2,155,003 downwards.
ATCGTTGCCTTCTTCAGCTTAACGCGTCTTGAAGTAGATATTACATTTATTGCGGCCGTCTTGACGATTGTCGGTTATTCGATAAATGATACGATCGTGACATTTGACCGTATGCGTGAAAATATGGCGAAGAAGCGGAGAATTAAAACACCAGAAGAATTGGATGAGATTGTAAACAAAAGTATACGTCAAACGTTGACACGTTCTATAAACACGGTCTTAACCGTTGTCATTGCCGTTATCGCGCTTATTATGTTCGGCAGCCCATCTATTTTGAACTTCTCGATAGCCCTGCTTGTCGGCTTAATCGGTGGTGCGTATTCATCCATCTTTATAGCTGCTCAATTGTGGCTCATCTGGAAAAAGAAAGAATTGAAGAAAAAAGGAACGCTTATTACGTATAAAGAAAAAAATACGAATAAAGATGAACTTCAAGTGTAAGTAAAAAGCGAGGGAGAGTAACTGCCCTCGCTTTTTTTATGTGAACAAATCGTTCATTTGAATTGATTTTTCCGAATAGGATACTTGCTTTCTTTATTTCAAAAAGAAAGCAGTTGTTATGTTTTAAATGCATGCAAAATAGGGAAAAGAAAGGCAGGTGAGGAGGGGAAAGATGAAAATTCAAACAACATTTATTTTCGGATTAATTTTTGCACTCGCTATTGCTATTTTTGCTGTTATTAATGTGGATTCTGTCACAGTGAACTATTTATTTGGTCAGGCGCAGTGGCCGCTAATTCTTGTTATTTTATTTGCTGTTTTAATGGGTGGCCTTGCGATATTTATGTTCAGCTTGTTCCGGACGATGGCATTAAAACGTCAAAATAAAGAGATCATCCGTCAAAATGAGCGGTTGAAAAAAGAAATGCATGAATTAAAGCTAGAGCACCGTAAAATGGATTTTCCTGAAGCGAATTCAACTCGGTTAATCCCGGACGGTGAATAATAAACCGGTGTCAAGACGAATGAAAATCCGTTTTGACACTGGTTTTTTCTCGTTGTTGTCAATTGGGGAAGTGCGCCGTATAATGATAGGGTTATGGGGTGAAATTTATGTTGAAATCGAAAATGCGCTGGATCGTTCGTGATATGGATCGGCAAAAAAGTGAAAAATTCGCCGCAGAAATCGAGATGAGCCCACTTGCGGCTTCATTGCTTTTAAGCCGCGGCATTGATAATGTTTCAGCGGCACGTGCATTTTTATTTGAAGAAGGCGTTTCATTTCACGATCCATATTTATTAAAAGATATGGACAAAGCAATTGACCGGATTAAGCAGGCGAAAGAACACAATGAGCCTGTTCTTGTTTTCGGTGATTATGATGCAGATGGTGTAAGCAGTACGGCTGTCTTAATGACAGCTCTTCGTGATTATGGTATTCGCGCAGAGTATTACATACCGAACCGATTTACAGAAGGATATGGACCGAATGAACAGGCTTTCCGCAATGCGAAAGAAAGTGGATTCGGTTTAATTATGACAGTTGATACAGGCATTTCAGCTATTCATGAGGCGCAAGTAGCAAAAGAAATCGGCATTGATTTAATCATTACCGATCACCACGAACCAGGTCCCAAACTACCCGAAGCACTTGCAATTATCCATCCGAAACATCCCGATGGATCGTATCCATTTGGTTATTTAGCGGGAGTTGGTGTTGCTTTTAAAGTCGCGCATGCACTTTATGAATATGTCCCGGAGCAATTATTGGATCTTGCAGCTATCGGTACGATTGCGGATCTTGTGCCGTTGAATGGGGAGAACAGATTGCTGGCGAAAAAAGGACTAGCGGCTCTTCGCCAATCCGAGCGTCCGGGGATCGTTGCCATGTGCCAGCAAATGGGGACAGAACAGTCTTCGATTGATGAAGAAACAGTCGGCTTTATGATCGGACCGCGGATTAATGCAGCGGGGCGTCTAGATGATGCTGGACCTGCCGCTGATTTAATGATGACCGAAGATATGGAAGAAGCGCTCATGCTTGCAGAAGAAATTGATGCAATGAATAAAGAACGGCAGTCCATTGTAAACGAAATGGCGAAAGAAGCGATTGACATCGTGAATCGTGATTTTCCACCTGATCAATTTCCAGTTATTATCGTTGGCAAAGAAGGCTGGAATCCAGGTGTCGTCGGCATTGTGGCTTCACGATTGACGGACACGTTTTATCGCCCGGCAATCGTGCTTGGCTTTGATCGTGAAAAAGGCATCGCTAAAGGTTCAGCCCGAAGTATTAATGGGTTTGATCTATTCCAAAGCTTATCTACTTGTCGTGATATTTTGCCTCACTTTGGCGGCCACCCTATGGCTGCAGGGATGACATTATCGATTGATGATGTGGATGAATTGCGCAGCAGAATGGTTAAAATTGCTAATGAAACATTAACAGAAGAAGATTTTATACCTATTGTGAATGTTGATGCGGAAGCGGATATAGTTGATGTATCTGTACAGAGCATTGAAGAACTGCGAAAATTAGCACCATTCGGTATGAATAACCCGAAGCCGCTTTTTTTTATTAAAGATGCGAAACTGGCAACGATGAAAAAAATCGGAGCGAATCAGACGCATTTAAAAGTAGCACTGGAACGAGAGGGACAGACGATTGATGGTGTCGGATTCGGCATGGGTGAATATGCCGATCAAATTGCCAAAGCGTCCGACGTCTCGGTGATCGGTGAGCTGTCAATCAACGAATGGAATAATATGCGCCGTCCACAGCTTATGCTTCGTGATATGCGCGTGGATGACTGTCAATTGTTTGATATGCGTGGTGGACAGCCGGTATCAAAATGGTATGTGGATGTACCGGAAAACCGAATTGGCATTGCATTTTCAACAAAAATAAAAACAGCAGATCCATCTATTTATACGTTGACGACAATCGCTGAAGCGGCTGCCTTATCAATTGATGAAAAGAATATTGTATTTATTGATTTACCGGAAGACGAATCGATCATTCAAGCCCTTCTCGGGGGTAAAAATCCGGCTCGTATTTATGCGCATTTTAATAGCCGTGAAGGCCATTTTTTCAGTACAATACCGACGCGTGATCATTTCAAACGATATTACGCCTTTTTGCTTCAAAGAGAATCGTTTGATGTGAAAAATCAAGGTGATTTATTCGCCAAAAAGCAAGGCTGGTCATATGATACGATTCGTTTCATGTCAAAAGTGTTTTTGGAGCTTGGGTTTGTTAAAATAAACGAAGGAAAGATTGAAGTGCAAAAAGGGGCAGAAAAGCGTGATTTAAGCGAATCACCTGCATATAATCGTAAGCAGACGCAATATAAGCTAGAACAGAAGCTTCTATATTCATCCTATCGTGAACTGAAAGACGTAATCGATAAATGGATCAAACAGCCTGCTTCATACAGGGAGGAACGAGAGAAATGAATTTACAAGACTATATTAAAATCGTGCCAGATTGGCCAAAGCCAGGCGTGCAATTTAAAGATATTACACCGTTAATGGACAATGGCGATGCGTTCCGTTATGCGACGGATCAAATTGTTGAGTATGCACGTAAAAAAGAAATTGATCTCGTAGTTGGTCCGGAAGCGCGTGGTTTTATCGTCGGCTGTCCGGTAGCGTACTCTCTTGGTGTTGGTTTCGCTCCCGTTCGAAAAGAAGGTAAATTGCCGCGTGAAACGATCAAAGTGGAATACGGCCTTGAGTACGGAAAAGATGTATTGACGATTCATAAAGATGCGGTGAAACCCGGTCAGCGCGTGTTGATCACGGATGATTTACTTGCGACAGGCGGTACGATCGATGCAACAATCAAACTCGTTGAGCAGCTAGGCGGCGTTGTAGCTGGCGTTGCATTTTTAATTGAATTACACTATTTGAATGGCCGTGCGAATCTGGATGGATATGATATTTTAACCCTCCTTACTTACGATTGATTTGACAAAATAAGCCCGATTCATAAAAAAAGTGCAGGATAGCTTTACATCCTGCACTTTTTTTTCGATAATAAGAACAATTAGTTTTTTCTGAAAGGGCGAAGGTGAACAAAGCATATGGCGAAAGACCAGATATTAACCGCCGATCAGGTCATTGACTTGACTCGTACCTATTTGAACGTGGAACACGTCGAATTTGTCCGTAAAGCATATGAATATGCAAAAGAGGCTCATAAGCACCAGTTCCGCAAATCAGGTGAGCCATATATTATTCATCCGATTCAAGTAGCCGGTATTCTTGCAGATTTAGAAATGGACCCGGCGACGGTGGCTGCAGGCTTTCTGCATGATGTAGTGGAAGATACGGAGGTTACATTGCAGGATTTGACGGATGTGTTCAATGCGGAAGTGGCGATGCTTGTCGACGGTGTGACGAAGCTAGGAAAAATTAAATACAAATCAAAAGAAGAACAGCAGGCGGAAAATCACCGGAAAATGTTCATCGCCATGGCACAAGATATCCGGGTTATTTTAATTAAGCTCGCTGATCGTCTTCATAATATGCGGACGTTGAAACATTTACCGCAGGAAAAACAGCGCCGCATTTCCAATGAAACATTGGAAATTTTTGCGCCGCTTGCTCATCGTCTCGGAATGTCGAAAATTAAATGGGAACTTGAAGATATAGCACTCCGTTATTTAAATCCGCAGCAATATTACCGGATTGTGAATTTAATGAAGCGAAAGCGCGATGAACGAGAGCAATATTTAGACGATGTTATTGATGAAATGCGGACTGGCCTTAAAAATATGGATATTACAGCCGAAATTTCTGGTCGACCTAAACATATTTATAGTATTTACCGGAAGATGGCGATGCAGCATAAGCAGTTTAATGAAATTTATGATTTGCTCGCAGTCCGGATCGTTGTGGACAGCATTAAAGACTGCTATGCAGCACTCGGCATTATTCATACGTGCTGGAAACCAATGCCTGGAAGGTTTAAAGATTATATTGCGATGCCGAAAACGAACATGTACCAATCGCTCCATACGACGATCATCGGTCCAAAAGGTGACCCGCTTGAAGTACAGATCCGTACGAAAGAGATGCATCGTATTGCCGAATTTGGGGTAGCGGCACATTGGGCGTATAAAGAAGGTCGCACAGTAGATGAACATTCATCGTTTGAAAAGAAAATGACGTGGTTCCGGGAGATTCTTGACTTCCAGAACGAATCACAGGATGCCGAAGAATTTATGGAATCGTTGAAAATTGATTTATTTTCCGATATGGTATTTGTTTTTACACCAAAAGGCGATGTGCTGGAACTGCCTGCAGGTTCTGTGCCTATTGACTTCGCGTACCGAATTCACTCGGAAATTGGCAATAAAACGATCGGTGCAAAAGCGAATGGTAAAATGGTTACGCTTGATTATAAATTAAAAACAGGCGATATTATGGAAGTGCTTACGTCAAAGCATTCGTACGGCCCAAGCAAAGATTGGATTAAAATGGCCCAGACGTCGCAGGCGAAAAATAAAATCCGCCAGTTTTTCAAAAAGCAAAACCGTGAAGAAAATGTTGAAAAAGGCCGCGACATGGTGGAACGTGAAATTAAAGCCATGGAATTTGATGTAAAAGACGTGATAACGCAGCAAAATTTAAAACGTGTCGCAGAAAAATTTAACTTTTTAAATGAAGAAGATATGTATGCGGCAGTCGGTTACAATGGCGTTACTGCCTTGCAAGTCGCAAACCGCCTAACAGAAAAATTGAGGAAGCGGCGCGATCAAGAAGTGGCTAATCAAGAAGTTGTCAAAGAAATTAAAGTGCCGCCGAGTCCTTCCGCTCAAAAGAAAAATGCTGGCGTGACGGTGAAAGGGATCGACAATTTACTTATTCGTTTATCCCGCTGCTGTAATCCGGTTCCAGGTGATGATATTGTTGGGTATATTACGAAAGGTCGGGGTGTTTCTGTTCACCGTAAAGATTGTCCGAACGTCCAGGCAGAGAATGATACGGAAAACCGGCTTATTTCAGTTGAATGGGAATCGGGTGCGGCAAATCAGAAAGAGTATTTGGTGGATATCGAAATTTCTGGCTACGACCGCCAGGGACTTCTCAATGAGGTACTGCAGGCAGTCAGTGAAGCGAAAACGAATATTTCCGCAGTATCAGGACGGTCTGATCGCAATAAAATGGCGAAAATTGATATGTCCATCTTCATACGCAACGTGAATCATTTGCAAAAAGTGGTTGAACGTGTGAAGCAAATTCCAGAGATTTATGCGGTCCGTCGAATTATGAATTGATCGAAGGTGTTATGTAAATGAAAATTGTCTTACAGCGAAGTAAACAAGCGTCTGTAGCAATAGATGGAGAAGTAGCGGGTAGTATTGAATCGGGTCTTGTTTTGCTTGTTGGCATTACACATGACGATACGGACAAAGACGCCGCCTGGCTTGCTGAAAAAATCATCAACTTGCGCATTTTTGAAGATGAAAGCGGCAAAATGAATGAATCCCTGCTTGACCGTGGCGGTTCGATTTTATCCGTTTCGCAGTTTACGCTTTATGGTGACTGCAAAAAGGGCCGCCGTCCGAACTTTATGGCGGCAGCTGGCGGTGAACGGGCTAACATTTTATATGAACAGTTTAACGACATGATACGTGGAAAAGGTATACACGTGGAAACGGGTGTATTTGGTGCTATGATGGATGTGTCGCTTGTCAACGATGGACCTGTCACGCTCATTCTCGATAGTAAAGCGTAAAACGTGCTTGAAAAATAGGCAAAAGTTTTTTATAATTCTTTCATCATACTAAATAAAAGCCATTGACGAAGAAAAGTAATGAAAGTTTGACCGGACAGAGAAAAATGCCAAGACTGAGAGCATTTACGGTGCATCTTCATGAAAAGACACTTCCGAGGCGTTTTTCTGAATAATAGTAGGAAAAACCGCGTATTGCGTTATCAAAAAAGTGAAAGCTCCGGCTTTAACGAGGGTGGCACCGCGGAAAACTTCCGTCCCTGCAAATTTTTGTAGGGATGGAAGTTTTTTTATGTGCTTATACATACATGAGGAGGAATGAACATGTCAGTGAAAGTTCCACGCGGCACGCAAGATATTTTACCGGGGCAATCGGAAAAATGGCAGTACATTGAGTCGATTGCAAAAGATGTATGTCGCCGTTATCACTATAAGGAAATTCGGACACCAATTTTTGAACATACAGAACTATTTACGAGAAGTGTCGGGGATACAACCGATATCGTTCAAAAAGAAATGTACACGTTTGAAGATCGTGGCGAAAGAAGTTTAACTCTTCGTCCAGAAGGTACGGCCGCTGTTGTTCGTTCATTTGTTGAAAACAAAATGTTCGGCATACCGGATCAGCCGACTAAATTATTTTATACAGGTCCAATGTTCCGCTACGAACGCCCGCAGTCCGGCCGCTATCGTCAGTTTGTCCAGTTCGGTGTCGAAGCAATCGGCAGTGAAGACCCAGCGATTGACGCTGAGGTAATTGCGCTCATCATGGATATCTATAAGTCAGCGGGTCTGAAAAAGCTCAATCTTGTCATCAATTCACTAGGCGATGCTGAAAGCCGGAATGCGCACCGCAAAGCGCTCATTGCACACTTTGAGCCGCGCATCGATGAATTTTGTACAGACTGTCAGACGCGTCTTGCAAAAAATCCGCTTCGCATTCTTGATTGCAAAAAAGATCGTGATCATGAACTGATGGCAACGGCACCGTCGATTCTTGATTATTTAAATGATGAATCAAAAGCGTATTTTGCGAAAGTGACGAGTTATTTAGATGCAATCGGCATAGCGTATACGATTGATCCGAAGCTCGTTCGTGGTCTTGATTATTACAATCACACCGCTTTTGAAGTGATGAGCGAAGCGGAAGGATTCGGTGCGATTACGACGCTTTGCGGCGGCGGCCGTTACAATGGCCTCGTACAGGATCTTGGCGGACCAGAATCACCGGGGATCGGATTTGCGTTCAGTATTGAACGGTTTATTGCTGCAATGGAAGCAGAAAGGATCGAGTGGCCAGTGGACAACGGATTGGACTGTTTTATCGTCGCACTCGGTATTGAGGCAAAAGACCATTCTGTCGCTCTCGTACACGAACTTCGAACGGCTGGATTTTCAGCAGACCGCGACTATCAGGACCGGAAAATGAAAGCACAACTGAAAGCATCTGACCGCCAAAAAGCAAGATTCACAGCTATTCTCGGTGAAGATGAGCTGGCTGAAAACCGTATTACAGTAAAAGATATGGCAGAAGGGTCGCAGGACAATGTTCTACTTTCAGAGCTGACAGATTATTTAAAAACAAAAATGGAGGCGAAATAAATGTTTGGAAGATCATATTATTGCGGTGAAATGACCGAGCAGCATATTGGAGAAGAAGTAACGTTAAAAGGATGGGTGCAGCGTCGCCGTGACTTAGGAAGCGTCATCTTTATCGATTTACGCGACCGTACAGGCATTATGCAAATCGTGTTTAACCCGGAAATTTCCGGAGCAGCACTTGCCATCGCTGAAAAAGTACGGAATGAATACGTGCTTGATATTAAAGGGAAAATTGTGAAGCGTGATGCGGAAACGATTAATGAAAACATTGCAACAGGTACGATTGAAGTACACGTAACAGAAATCAACGTATTAAGCGAAGCGAAAACACCGCCATTTATGATTGAAGACGGTATGGAAGTATCAGAAGACATCCGTTTGAAATATCGTTACATGGATCTTCGCCGTCCGGTTATGTTTGATACGTTGAAAATGCGCAGCGACGTAACAAAAACAATCCGTGATTACTTGGATGACAGTGGCTTTCTTGATGTTGAAACACCGATTTTAACAAAATCAACACCGGAAGGCGCACGTGACTATTTAGTGCCAAGCCGTGTTCATCCAGGTGAATTTTATGCATTGCCGCAGTCGCCGCAAATTTTCAAACAGTTATTGATGGTATCAGGTGTTGACCGTTACTATCAAATCGCCCGTTGCTTCCGTGATGAAGATTTGCGTGCAGATCGTCAACCTGAATTCACGCAAGTCGATATTGAAGCGAGCTTTATGAGTCAGGAAGATATTATGCAAATGACAGAAGAAATGCTGAAACGTGTTGTGAAGCGCGTGAAAAATGTTGACATTACGGATTCATTCCAGCGCATGACATACGACGAAGCGATGAATCGTTTCGGATCTGACAAGCCTGATACACGTTTCGGTCTTGAGCTCATTGATATGGCGGATGTTGTTCGCGGCTCCGGTTTTAAAGTATTTGCGCAGGTTGTTGAATCCGGCGGTCAAGTAAAAGCACTTAACGTACCAGGTGGTGGCGTGAAATATTCACGTAAAGACATCGATCATTTGACAGAATTTGCAGCGATATATGGCGCAAAAGGTCTTGCATGGCTTAAAGTCGAAGAGGATGGATTAAAAGGACCGATCATTAAATTCTTTACAGAAGAAGAACAGGCAAAAATGCTTGAAACAGCCGGCGCAAAAACAGGCGATTTAATTATGTTTGTAGCTGATAAAAAGCAAATCGTTGCAGATGCTTTAGGTGCTCTTCGCTTGAAGCTTGGAAAAGAACTTGGCATGATCGATGAATCAAAATATAACTTCCTTTGGGTGACAGATTGGCCGCTTCTTGAGTATGACGAAGAAGAAGGACGCTACTATGCGGCTCACCATCCGTTCACGATGCCTGCCCGTGAAGATTTGGACAAACTCGAATCAGATCCAGGGGCTGTTCATGCGCAAGCGTATGACATCGTCTTGAACGGCTATGAACTTGGCGGTGGTTCAATTCGTATTTTTGAACGCGATATTCAAGAAAAAATGTTTAAACTGCTTGGTTTTACAGAAGAACAGGCAAAAGAGCAATTTGGTTTCTTACTTGACGCATTTGAATACGGCACGCCTCCACATGGCGGTATCGCGCTAGGTCTTGATCGTATGGTCATGCTTCTTGCTGGCCGTACAAACTTGCGTGATACGATTGCCTTCCCGAAAACAGCAAGCGCGTCATGTGTATTGACAAACGCACCGGGTGAAGTATCTGAAGCACAGCTGGAAGAATTGCATTTGCGTGTACGTCAAACAGCTAAATAAAAAGAATGAGATAATAATTTAAATTTTCTGATTAATTAAGTTATCTAGAGTTGACTGCTGAAAAAGCGTATGATAATATGTAATCAGAAAGGCGAATCCTGATGTGTACGTTAGTTTTTCTATCTGTTTTGACCGAACGCAATATGTTTAGGGAGTCCGGGTTTTTGGACAGCGCACATGCCCTTTGCGGGGACTTGCAACGCCTGAAGCAGGACACCCACCTGCGAGTGAGCGGGTTCAAAACATATAATCTTACACGACGGCATAATTGGGATTCGCCGTCTTTTTTTTATGTCCAAAACAGGAGTGAGTGTATATGCTTCATCAATTTTCACGCAATGAACTAGCCTTTGGCAAAGAAGGGCTTGATTTATTAAAACATACAACAGTGGCTGTGCTCGGAATTGGTGGCGTTGGCTCGTTTTCAGCAGAAGCCCTCGCCCGCTCCGGTGTTGGCCGTTTAATTCTCGTTGACAAAGACGTTATTGATATTACAAATATAAACCGCCAGCTGCCTGCGCTATTATCAACAGTCGGCCAGCCGAAAGCGGATTTAATGAAAGAGCGTATTGCTGATATTAATCCAGACTGTGAAGTCATTGCGCTAAAAATGTTTTATACTGAAGAAACGTATGAACAATTTTTCAACTATAGCCTTGATTTTGTTGTGGATGCATCTGATACGATTTCATACAAAATTCATTTAATGAAAGAATGTTTAAAACGCGATATACCGATTATTTCAAGCATGGGTGCAGCCAATAAAATGGATCCAACTCGTTTTACCATTGCTGATATTTCCAAAACGCACACGGATCCGCTTGCGAAAGTGATTCGGACACGTCTTCGAAAAGAAGGCATTAAAAAAGGTATTCCCGTCGTCTTTTCTGACGAAAGCCCAATTGTTATTCGCGAAGATGTACGCAAGGTTGTCGGCAATGATGACGCGGAAATTCGCAAAGCGAAAATGCCGCCGGCGTCCAATGCATTTGTTCCATCTGTTGCTGGATTAATTATGGCTAGCTACGTCGTGCGGGAAGTATTAAAAGACATTAAAATAGCCCGTGTAAATGATTAATGACCATTCTTTAAAACAGAATGGTTTTTTTGTTGATTTAAAAGCACGTCATTGGACAAAGGAATGAAATGAGCCGTCAACCGTTTAATAAGAATGAAACTATACATGCTGAAGTCCGTTGACGTGTTTATTATAGCAACAATGGCGTTTATGATTTCGGCTGTGTTCCGAAACAGTTCGCTCGCAATCGGTGTTTCATTGTTCCTTCTGTTCATGGGACCGAATGTGACATATTTACTTGCGATGCGCTATGAATGGACCAAATATATTTTGTTTGCCAATACAAATTTACTTCAATATGAAACAGGCAGCGCAATAGTCGAAGGAATGAATTTTGGCTTCTCAATAGCTATACTTGCCGTGTATTATACTGCCTTTCAATTGCTCGCGTTTTTCGTTTTTTCAAAACGTGATGTCGCAGCATAATGAAAATCCTGGATGCGGCATATAGCGTCCAGGATTTTATTGTTTAGGCTTATTTGAATTTAGTCATAAAGCATTTGTTCACACTTTTTTCCCTTTTTCAATTTTCTCATATACACTGGCTAAAGCCTGTTCAAATTTACCGGTCATTTTTGGATCATAGTAGCGCTTGTTTTTTAGCGTATTCGGTAAATATTGCTGAGAGACCCAGCCATTTTCAAAATCATGCGGGTACTTGTAATCTACACCGCGGCCAAGTTTGCTAGCACTTTTATAACTTGCGTCTTTTACGTGAGCGGGTATTTCGCCTGCGCGTCCAGCACGGATGTCAGCAAGGGCTGCATCAATCGCTTTATAAGCCGTGTTTGATTTTGGGGATAAACAAAGTTCAATAACGGCATTGGCAAGTGGAATGCGTGCTTCGGGAAAGCCAGTTCTTTCCGCCGCTTCAATGGCCGCAAGCGTACGGGGACCTGCCTGAGGGCTTGCAAGACCGATATCTTCATAGGCGATGATCAGTAGACGGCGGGCAATACTGACGAGATCACCCGCTTCAATCAGCCGCGCCAAATAATGAAGCGCTGCATTGACATCGCTGCCTCTAATTGACTTTTGAAAGCCGCTTAATACATCATAGTGTGCATCTCCATCTTTATCGTGCGCAAAGCTTTTTTGCTGCAAACATTCTTCGGCTGCTTCAAGTGTAATCGGAATGACGCCATCCGAGTTTGACGGTGTTGACGTGACGGCAAGCTCGAGCGCATTTAATGAACTGCGCACATCACCTCCAGATGCTTCGGCAAAATGATTAAGTGCTTCGTCTGTCACATCGGTTTTGTAGGAACCGAGACCGCGCTCTGAATCGTCAAGTGCGCGCAAAAGCAGTTTTTTCACTGCATCAGGTGTGAGCGGCTTCACCTCGAAAATTTGACAGCGGCTGCGGATCGCCGGGTTGATCGCATGATAAGGGTTACTTGTCGTCGCACCAATCAGCGTAATCATCCCGTTTTCTAAAAAAGGCAGTAAATAATCTTGTTTCGCTTTATCCAAACGATGCACTTCGTCTAACAGCAAAATGACTTTGCCTGACATTTTTGCTTCAGCAGCCACAATTTCCATATCTTTTTTGTTACTGGTGACGGCATTTAGCATCCGGAACGCATATTTCGTGCTGCCGGCTATTGCGCCTGCAATGGACGTTTTTCCAGTGCCAGGTGGTCCATATAAAATCATCGATGACAATTGCTTTGCATCTGTCATGCGGCGAATAATTTTTCCATGTCCAGTTAAATGATCTTGACCGGCAACTTCATCAATCGTACGCGGTCGCATTCTGTAGGCAAGTGGCTTCATAAAAACTCCCCTATTTATTGTATTTTGTCTCACTGTATCACAATCCACAGTATTCCGGCATGTTTTTTGTCTATATGAAATGATATACTATGATAAGCATGTGATTAGAGTTATTATGTAATGAATAAAAAATGTGAAAGAATTTCGAATAAAACAATAGCAAAATACTCGAATTGAAAAGAAGAGGTGTAACAATATGAGGATATCTACTAAAGGACGTTACGGATTAACCATTATGATTGAACTCGCCAAAAGACACGGTGACGGACCGACATCACTGCGCGTGATTGCGGGAGCACACAATTTATCAGAACACTATTTAGAGCAGCTTATTGCGCCGCTCCGCAATGCAGGGTTTGTCCGCAGTATTCGCGGTGCGTACGGCGGTTACGTGCTCGGTCATGAACCGGAAACGATTACAGCGGGCGACATTATTCGTGTGCTCGAAGGACCGATTACGCTCGTTGAAGGAATTGAAGAAGAAGAGCCGGCGAAACGCGAGCTTTGGATTCGGATTAGTGACGCCATTAAAAATGTGCTTGAAAATACAACGCTTGATGACCTGGCGAACCATACGACAACCGGCGAATCCGATGCGTACATGTTTTATATTTAACGGGGTGTAAAAATGGACCGAATTTATTTAGATCACGCTGCCACGTCTCCCATTCACCCGGATGTTGCAAAAGCGATGCTCGATGTGTTATCCGGCACGCATGGCAATCCATCAAGCATTCATTCTTTCGGACGCGACGCCCGCCGTATTGTGGACGAAGCGCGGACGATGATTGCAAGCACAATACATGCAGGACATAATGATATTATATTCACCGGAAGCGGCACAGAAGCAGACAACTTAGCTATTTTTGGCACAGCCCGTTTGAAAAAAGCAGGTCATATCATTACAACAGCGATAGAACATCATGCCGTCCTGCACGCGTGCGAAGCACTTGAAAAAGAAGGATTTGACATGACGTATTTGCCAGTAGATGAATCAGGTGTTGTCAGCGTTCAGGACGTAGAAAAAGCGCTCCGAGAGGATACAATTCTTGTTTCAATTATGTATGGAAACAATGAAACAGGTGCCATTCAGCCTGTGAAAGAAATTGGAGAACTTCTCCGTGACCATTCGGCAGTATTCCACGTGGATGTCGTTCAAGCGTATGGTGTTTTACCAATTAACGTTCAGGAATTAAATGTTGATTTTCTAGCCATCTCGGGCCATAAAATTAACGGGCCAAAAGGAATTGGTGTCTTGTATGCAAAGGCAGGTTTGCCGCTATCACCTCTTTTATACGGCGGTGAGCAAGAGCGGAAACGTCGGGCCGGAACAGAAAATGTCGCGTCCATTGCTGGAATGGCTGCGGCAGCATCCATTGCGATCCAATCGATGGAAAAACGAACGGACCAATACAAAGAATTAAAATCGATTTTCATTGAAACATTAGAGAAACAGGACATCAACTTTTCTGTAAACAGTAAAGTTGAACAGTCACTTGTACATGTGCTAAACTTATTTTTTCCAAGGGTGGATGTCGAAGCTTTTCTTGTTAATCTTGACATGGAAGGAATTGCGGCATCAAGCGGTTCGGCTTGTACAGCAGGGTCCATCGAGCCATCTCACGTATTAACGGCGATGTTCGGTACAGATTCTGATAAATTACGCTCATCGATCCGGTTCAGCTTTGGATTAAACAATACAAAAGAACAAATTGAGCGAGCTGCGGTAAAAACGGCTGAAATTGTCAAGCGGCTATCATAGAAAGAGAGTGAAGAAATGAAAGCACCGAAAGATACACGAGTTGTAGTCGGCATGTCCGGTGGTGTCGATTCTTCGGTTGCGGCTCTGCTACTCAAAGAGCAGGGGTACGACGTCATCGGCATCTTCATGAAAAACTGGGATGATACAGATGAATTTGGCGTCTGCACGGCGACGGAAGATTATGATGATGTCATCCGCGTCTGCAATCAAATTGACATTCCATATTATGCAGTCAATTTTGAAAAGCAGTACTGGGACAAAGTATTTACGTACTTTTTAGATGAATATAAAGCAGGACGTACGCCAAATCCGGACGTCATGTGTAATAAAGAAATTAAGTTTAAAGCCTTTTTAGACCACGCTATGAAGCTAGGTGCTGATTATCTTGCAACAGGTCATTACGCAAGAATTGACCGCAGCGGCGGCGAAGTCAAAATGCTGCGCGGTATTGATAGCAATAAAGACCAAACGTATTTTTTAAATCAATTATCGCAAAGTCAGCTTGATAAAGTCATGTTCCCGATTGGTGAGCTTGAGAAAAAACGCGTCCGTGAAATCGCGGCTGAAGCAGGACTTGCGACTGCTGCGAAAAAAGATTCAACGGGCATTTGTTTTATCGGTGAACGCAATTTTAAAGAATTTTTAGGTCAGTATTTGCCGGCACAACCGGGTAATATGGTGACCTTTGCTGGTGCCAAAATGGGCCATCACGACGGGTTAATGTACTACACAATCGGTCAGCGCCACGGTCTTGGCATCGGCGGCTCCGGTGATCCTTGGTTTGTTGGCGGAAAAGATCTTGAGAAAAATGAATTGTACGTTGTGCAAGGATTTGATCATGAAAAGTTATACTCCGATTCATTGAATGCTGTAAATATTGGCTTCACAACAGAGAGGGATATGCCGGATACATTTCGATGCACGGCAAAATTTCGCTACCGCCAGGCAGATACAGGCGTGACGGTTAAGTTGATTGGCAACGGCCAGGCGAGTGTTGCATTTGACGAACCGGTACGCGCCATCACACCGGGCCAGGCTGTCGTCTTTTACGACGGAGATATCTGTCTTGGCGGCGGTACGATTGATGAAGTATTTAAAGAAGGAAAACAGCTTGATTATGTAGGATAAAGTAATCCCGCCACTTATGTTGGCGGGATTTATCCATTTCATGGCGAGATAACGAATCTGCCATCCTAAAGTATTTTTGGGACATTTACTTGTCTTTGTTATAATGAAAGAAACAACTAACAACTTTTTTCGGAGGATACGATGGACAAAAACCAGCAAGGTATTGAATTTTTACAAGAAGGAAAATGGGAAGAAGCACTAAAATTATTTACAGAGCAAATTGAAGAAGAGCCGAATGATCCGGCCGCGTACATTAATTTCGGTCATGTATTAGCTGAAATGGGTGACTACGCGCGCGCAGTGAAATTTTATGAAAAAGCAGTAGAAGTGGATCCGGCTGCTGGAGCTGCTCATTATGCACTTGGTTCTTTTTACTTCAGTCAGGAGCAGTTTGAAGAAGCGGCAAAATCATTTGAAAAAGCAACCCGAAATGGCATGGACGAAGCCGATGCATTTTTTATGCTAGGGCTGTCGTTTGTACAGCTTGAACAGACCGTTATGGCGCTTCCCTTTTTAATGCGGGCAGTTGAATTGAATGAAGAAGATACAGAAGCACGTTTTCAATTTGCGCTGGCACTTGCCAAAACGGAGCAATATGCAGAAGCGAAAAGTCAGCTTGAAACCGTTATCGAACAGGATCCAGATCATGCGGATGCGTATTATAATCTTGGCGTCCTATTTGCGGGACACTATGAAAATGCAGAAAAAGCATATGAATGTTTCGACCATGCACTGGAGATTCAGCCGGATCATATGCTCGCTGGATATGGAAAAAAACTGCTTGAAAAAGCAGAATAACGGAGTGGATGTACGTGGCGCAGGAGAAAAGGGATTTATTTACAGAAGATGAACAGTTTCTTAAAGGCCGGCATATTGTGACGGTTTTCCGAAATGCTGAAAACTTTTACACTGTTCTTCGAGTCCGCGTCACGGAAACGGACGGGAATTACGAAGAAAAAGAAGCGGTCGTGACCGGCTATTTCCCCGCTGTTCATGAGCACGAAATGTATATGTTTCACGGTCAATTTAAAGATCATCCGCGGTTCGGCCGCCAGTTTATTGCCCGGACGGCACAAAAAGAAATGCCACAGACGAAACAGGGTGTGATTACGTATTTATCCGGCGATTTGTTTAAAGGAATCGGCAAAAAAACAGCGGAAACGATTGTCGAAACACTCGGTGAACAAGCCATTTCGAAAATTATCGCAGATCGGACTTGTTTAAAGGAAGTGCCGCGGCTTCCCGCAGAAAAAGCCGACATGTTATACGACACGTTAATGAAACACCAGGGACTAGAGCAAATTATGATGACGCTCAATGATTTTGGCTTCGGCCCGCAACTATCGATGAAAATTTATCAAATGTATTTCGATGAATCGTTAAACATCATACGTGAAAATCCGTATCGTCTCGTGGAAGATATCGAAGGGATCGGCTTTATAAGAGCGGATGAAATTGGTGCGAAAATTGGCATTAGCGGAGAGCACCCCGATCGGTTGAAAGCCGCCATTTTATACACGCTTGAACAGCAATGTCTTCAGGAAGGACATTGTTACGTTGAAGCAGAAGCCCTTTTACATACAGTAAAAGAACTGCTTGATAGAAGTGCAAATGGGACAGGAGAGTTTGATGCAATTGCAAAGCGTCTGATTGAACTTGAAGAAGAAGGAAAAGTATCAGGCGAAGACAAACGGGTATATATGCCGTCTCTTTATTTTTCTGAAAAAGGACTCGTCACAAACGTGCAGCGTGTACTCGATCAGGACCTAAATTCCTTTCCAGAATCCGAATTTTTACTAGCGCTCGGTGAACTTGAAGATCGTACGGGCATGTCATACGCTCCTTCGCAAAAGAGTGCGATTCAAACGGCACTGTCGTCTCCGTTAATGATTTTAACAGGAGGGCCAGGTACCGGAAAAACAACCGTTATTAAAGGAATCGTCGAATTATACGGCGAATTGCACGGATTGTCACTTGATCCGAAGCGCTATGATAAGGAAGAGCCATTTCCCATTAAATTGTGCGCGCCGACTGGACGTGCGGCCAAACGGATGATGGAATCGACCGGTCTGCCTGCGGTGACCATTCATCGGCTGCTCGGCTTTAATGGACAGGAAGAGCCAGAAGAAGAAGGAAAAGAAATTGCAGGAAGGCTGCTTATTGTCGATGAAATGTCAATGGTTGATATTTGGCTTGCGCATCAATTGTTTAAAGCAGTGCCGGACGATATGCAAATTGTACTCGTCGGTGATGAAGATCAGCTGCCGTCGGTCGGTCCTGGACAAGTGTTAAAAGATATGCTGGCATCACAGGTGATTCCGTCTGTCCGCTTAACGGATGTTTATCGTCAGGAAGAAGGCTCGTCTATTATTAGCCTGGCGCATAGCATAAAAGATGGGCGTGTGCCGGATACGCTTACGCAGCCACAAAAAGACCGGTCATTCCTTCGCTGTCGGACCGAGCAAATTCCGGAAGTCATTGAAAAAGTAGTCAAAAATGCAGCTGGAAAAGGATACGAACCGCGCGATATTCAAGTGCTCGCGCCGATGTATAAAGGACCTGCGGGCATTGATAAATTAAATGAAGTGCTGCAAAATGTACTGAATCCAAATGTAGATGGCCGTCGGAAAGAACTGCTATTTGGTTCCATCAAATACCGGATAGGCGATAAAGTACTACAGCTCGTCAACCAGCCGGAACAAAATGTCTTTAACGGTGATATTGGCGAAATTATTTCAATCTTTTTCGCAAAAGAAAATACGGAAAAAGAAGACATGGTCATTGTCTCATATGAAGGTAATGAAGTAACGTATACACGTAATGACTTAAATCAAATAACACACGCATTTTGCTGCTCGATTCATAAATCGCAGGGAAGTGAGTTTCCAATCGTCATTTTACCGGTTGTTAAAAGCTATTACCGGATGCTGCGGCGCAATTTGCTTTACACAGCGATTACGCGAAGCAAACAATTTCTTATTTTATGTGGGGAAGAAGAGGCCTTTAACATAGGTATCGCAAGAAACGACGATCTCATTCGAAAAACGGCGCTGGCAGAGCGGCTTACAGAAGAGGAACCTTCCTCTGTGCTGTCTGCTGCCGGGAAGTTAACGGAAGAGACATGGATGAATGTCGACCCGATGATCGGCATGGATCATGTCACACCATACGATTTTTTGCAGCTTGAAGCATAAAAACGCGTCGTTCGGACATACTGCTTTTAAAAGAAGTAGGAGTGAACAGTATGATATCTTGTCCGAACTGCGGCAGCCGGGAAGTTGGGAGAATTGGAGCTGGCCAGTTTTATTGCCACGACTGTTGTGTAGAAATGTCTGAACTAGAAGGTGGTCTCGTTATTCATCAAGTGGAAGAAGACGGTTCGCTTAGTCCAATTGACGAATGGTCGTGAGTTTCATTGACAAATGGCGCAATCCTTTTTATAATTCGGTTATCAATCTATTTTGACAAATCGGAGAAGGACAAAAGTACATCATAGCCCATTCTACTAGAGAAGAGTTCCCTAGGCTGAAAGGAATTCTGAATGAAGAATGATGGAAAGCTAGGTCTCGAGTGCAGGAATTACTGTCGTATGCCGCGTTAAGGCGTTTGAGAGGCGAGTCGTAAAGTTGATTCGCAATCAGGGTGGTACCGCGAAGAAGCCTTCGTCCCTGTTAGGGGATGGGGCTTTTTTTGCTGTCTTTTCGTTCTTTTCCGGGAATTATGTATACATATTTTGAGGAGGAATTTTTAATGAGAACATTAACTGGCGCAGATATTCGCCGCCTGTATTTAGAATTTTTCCAGGAGAAAGGTCATCGCGTGGAACCGAGCGCACCGCTCGTTCCAATTGACGATGCGAGCCTGCTCTGGATCAATAGTGGAGTGGCGACATTAAAGAAGTATTTTGACGGACGAATTATTCCTGATAATCCACGCATCACCAATGCTCAAAAATCGATTCGTACGAACGATATTGAAAACGTCGGAAAAACAGCCCGACACCATACATTTTTTGAAATGCTAGGTAACTTTTCAATCGGAGAATATTTCAAAAAAGAAGCCATTTACTGGGCTTGGGAGTTCCTTACAGATGAAAAGTGGATTGGCTTTGAAGCAGATAAGTTATCTGTGACGATTCATCCGGAAGATGAAGAAGCATATTTAATCTGGAAAAATGAAGTTGGTGTGCCGGATGAACGCATCATTCGCCTTGAAGGAAACTTCTGGGATATCGGAGAAGGTCCAAGTGGCCCAAATACGGAAATCTTCTACGATCGAGGCGAAGAATATGGTGCGGATGAAAATGATCCCGAATTGTATCCTGGAGGCGAAAATGATCGTTATTTAGAAGTGTGGAACCTCGTATTTTCCGAGTTTAACCATAATCCAGACGGCACATACACACCGCTTCCGAAGAAGAATATTGATACAGGGATGGGTCTTGAGCGAATGGCATCGGTCGTTCAAAACGTGCCAACAAACTTTGATACGGATTTATTTATACCGATCATCCGTGCGACAGAACGTATTTCCGGCGAAAAATATCACGTAGATGCAGAAAAAGACACAGCGTTTAAAGTGATTGCCGACCATATTCGTACGGTTGCTTTTGCCATCGGCGACGGTGCGCTTCCATCGAATGAAGGGCGCGGCTATGTCCTTCGCCGCTTACTTCGCCGTGCGGTGCGTTATGCAAAACAAATTGGCATTAACCGTCCGTTCATGTATGAACTTGTACCGGTTGTTGGCGACATAATGAACGATTATTATCCCGAGGTCACGGAAAAATCGGCGTTCATTCAAAAAGTGATTAAAAATGAAGAAGTAAGATTCCACGAAACGCTGAATGAAGGGCTTGCAATTTTGTCGTCTGTCATTGAAAAAGCGAAAGCATCCGGATCTGATACTATTGCCGGTGCAGATATATTCCGTTTATATGATACGTATGGTTTCCCGGTTGAGTTGACAGAAGAATATGCGGAAGAAGAAGGCATGAAAGCCGATCACGCGGGATTTGAACAAGAAATGAAGCAGCAGCGTGACCGCGCCCGTGCAGCTCGTCAAGATACTGATTCGATGCAAGTTCAAGGCGGAATTTTATCGACAATTACGACGGAAAGCACGTTCACATACGATCGTCTCACTGTTGACACGACAGTCGCTGTCATCATGAAAGACGGTGTGATGATTGATGAAGCACATGAAGGCGATGAAATTCAATTTATTTTGAAGGAAACACCGTTTTATGCTGAAAGCGGCGGACAAATTGCTGATAAAGGTGTGCTTGAATCTGATGAAGTACGCGTTGCGGTGAAAGATGTGCAAAAAGCACCAAATGGTCAAAATGTGCATAATGCAGTTGTAGAAAGCGGCATATTAACAGCAGACAGCAGTGTGACAGCGAAAGTCGACGTATTGTCACGCGGGAAAATTATTAAAAACCATACAGCGACACATTTAATGCATCAAGCGTTAAAAGATGTACTTGGCACACATGTAAACCAGGCAGGATCACTCGTTGATCCAGACCGTCTCCGTTTTGACTTCTCGCATTTCGGACAAGTAACAGCGGAGGAACTCGCGCAGGTCGAAACAATCGTCAACGAAAAAATTTGGCAAGGAATTGCAGTGGAAATAGCCTTTAAACCAATTGCAGAAGCGAAAGCAATGGGCGCGATGGCACTGTTCGGTGAAAAATACGGAGATATTGTCCGTGTTGTATCTATAGGCGATTACAGCTTAGAGTTGTGCGGCGGCTGCCATGTCGTCAATACAGCAGAAATTGGTCTATTTAAAGTGTTATCTGAAAGTGGTATTGGCGCAGGTACACGCCGTATTGAAGCGGTGACAGGTGAAGGGGCGTTCCTTTATTTGAACAACCAAGCACAAGTGTTGAAAGAAGCAGCAATGAAACTAAAATCAAACACGAAAGATATTTTAGTAAAAGTGGAGAGCATTCAGACAGAGTTAAAAGAATTGCAGCGTGAAAATGAATCACTTTCAAAAAAGTTGTCAAACATAGAAGCAGGAAGTTTAACAGATCAAATTCAAACGATTAACGGTGTCCAACTGCTTGCGGTAAGTGTACAGTCCCCGGATATGAATACATTGCGTACAATGGCGGATGAACTGAAGCAAAAAGTGACTCCTGGTATCATCGTGCTTGTTGCTGAAGCAGATGGCAAAGTGAATGTCGTGACCGCTGTTACTGGCGATTTAACAGAAAAAGGATACCATGCCGGTAAACTTGTGAAAGAAGTAGCAGGACGTCTTGGCGGTGGAGGAGGAGGGCGTGCAGATATGGCGCAGGCCGGTGGAAAAGATCCGTCAAAAATGGACGAAGCATTAAAATGTGCTGAGGAATGGGTTAAATCCATTTGAATATATCGTCATTTGTTGTACAATGAACATAACGTACAGGAAGCGGGCTAAATTCACCCCCGCATGAAGTGAGGTGCTGACAGTGAGTTCTTTTGACAAGACAATGCGGTTTAACTTTCCTGAAGAACCGTATGACGAAAATGTAAAAGAAGTATTATTTAAAGTGCATAGTGCGCTTGAAGAAAAAGGCTACAATCCGATCAACCAAATTGTCGGATATTTGCTTTCCGGTGACCCGGCCTACATTCCGCGCCATAATGATGCGCGTAACTTAATCCGGCGTCTGGAACGGGATGAAATCATTGAAGAACTTGTCAAAACGTACTTGAAAGAACAGCAGGAGGATCCGACATCATGAGAACGATGGGCCTTGATTCCGGCACGAAAACAGTAGGCATCGCGATCAGTGATGCCTTTGGCTGGACAGCGCAGGGCATTGAAACAATAAAGATCAACGAAGAAGCCGGTGAATTTGGCATTGAGCGGATCGGCGAACTTGTATGCGCGCATGACGTGAGCAAATTTGTCGTCGGCTTTCCAAAAAACATGAATAATACAGTTGGTCCCCGTGGAGAAGCAGCGCAGCGCTTTGCTGCTCTGCTTGAAGAAACATTCGGGTTTCCTGTCATTCTTTGGGATGAACGATTAACTACAATGGCAGCGGAACGTGTATTATTAGAAGCGGATGTCAGCCGGAAAAAACGTAAAAAAGTGATCGATAAAATGGCAGCGATGATGATTCTGCAAGGATATCTCGACAGCCAAAAATAATGAGGTGACCATTAATGGAACATGGCGAAAAACACATTACAGTAATTGATGAAAACGGTAACGAGCAGCTTTGCGAAGTGCTTTTCACTTTTAATTCAGATGAATTTGAAAAATCGTACGTTCTTTATTTCCCTGTAGGCGCAGAGGAAGATGATAATGAAGAAATCGAAATACATGCATCATCGTTCCTTCCAAAAGAAGACGGAGAAGACGGAGAACTTGAACCGATCGAATCGGATGAAGAGTGGGAAATGATTGAAGAGATGCTCAACACATTCCTTGATGACGAAGAGCAGGAATAATTTTTAGAGGAACAGGCAGCTATTAAGCACCTGTTCTTTTTCTTTTGATCACATTCTTGTATAATAAGAAAAAATGCAAGATGTTGTCGAAAGGGGATTTTTATGTCGAATAAGCTATATCCGCCAGCCGGTCGAAAAAAAAAGCGGCTGAAACGGGCTGTATTATTTGTGCTTGTTTTTTTCCTTCTGATCATGGTAGGAGGAGCAGCGGGTGCGTATTATGTATGGCAAAGTGCCGCTAAACCGGCCGATGAAATAAGCGAGGAAGAAGTAGCAGTATCCATTCCGCTAGGATCAAGTTTATCATCAATATCACAGAAACTTGAAGAAAGCGGAGTTGTTAAAAATGCGACTCTCTTTAAATATTATGTGAAGTATATAGGAGAAGGCGATTTTCAGGCAGGTGAATATATACTGTCTCCTTCGATGACGCCTGAAGAAATTATCGCAGCGTTAAAAGAGGGCAAAGTGACGGGTTTAGCAGATGGAAAGATCTCGATTCCAGAAGGTTATCAATTGACACAAATAGCTGAGATCATAGCTTCTGCAACCGACCATGATCCGGAAGATGTGATGAAGTCACTTAATGATGATGCATTCGTCAAAAAAATGATAGCAACTTATCCAGCTGTCGTCACAGAAGCAGTACTCAATGAAAATATTCGCTATCCGCTTGAAGGCTATCTATACCCGGCAACATATGAAGTGACGCCCGGGGCGCAATCTGTTGAAGAACTTGCGGAAGAAATGGTCGCGAAGACGGATGAAGTTGTCAAAAGCTATACAGATCAAATTAAAGTATCTGGCATGAAGATTCATGAATTTTTAACAATTGCTTCGCTCGTTGAGGAAGAAGCAACTGGCAAAACAGACCGTAAAAAAATCGCCAGCGTCTTTTTCAACCGAATGAAAAGAGATATGCCATTGCAAACAGACCCTACGATTTTATACGCAAAAGGTGCACATCAGGATCGCGTTTTATATAAAGATCTTGAAGTTAATTCACCTTATAACACGTATCAGGTAAAAGGGCTAACACCGGGACCGATCGGTAACAGCGGAAGGGACTCAATGGAAGCAGTTCTAAAACCGGCACAGACGGATTATTTATATTTCCTCGCTTCACCTGCAGGGGATGTATATTATTCAAAAACATTGGATGAACATAATGCATTGAAACAAAAATACATTACAAATAATCAATAAGAAACGTGCATGGATTTTCTTTCTTTTCTATGATAGAATAATCCGGGCACAGAAGACTCGGGAAAGCTAATACAGCTTTCTCTTTTTCTTAGAAAAGAGGTCATATTTTCATGAAAGACGAGATACACCGCTACATTGAATCGCTGCTGCCGGCACGCGTGAAATTGTTTGCGGAAATGGAGCAGTACGCACTAAAACACCGCGTACCTATCATGGAACCTGTTGGTATGGAGACATTAATTGCAATGTTAAAGCTTCAAAAACCTGAACGTATGCTCGAAATCGGAACAGCGATTGGTTACTCAGCGCTCAGGATGGCAGATGCTGTACCTAGCCTTCATATTACGACAATGGAGAGGGACAGTGAACGGCATGAGCAGGCACTCCAAAACATCGGCCGCTCAAATGATGAGGAACGCATACACGTATTGTTTGGCGATGCGCTTGAACTGGCAGAAGAAGCGGAAAAGTATGGACCGTTTGATGCGATTTTTATTGATGCAGCAAAAGGACAATACCGACGCTTTTTTGATTTATATGCACCGATGCTTGCACCGAACGGCGTCATTTATTCCGATAATGTATTATTTAAAGGATATGCTGCAGGAATAGAAACACCGTCGAAACGAATAGAGAAAATGGTACAAAAAATTATGGATTATAATGAATGGCTGATGACACATCCCGATTTCCAGACAATGATTTTGCCGTCTGGTGATGGGATTGCTGTCAGCATAAAACGGAGTGAAGAAAAGTGACAAAGCCAGAATTACTAGTGACACCGGGCAGTATCAGCGAGATGAACCGACAAATTGAAGCGGGTGCTGATGCTTTTGTTCTAGGTGAGCAGCGGTATGGTCTTCGCCTTGCTGGGGAATTTAGCCGTATGCAAATACAAGAAGCCGTTACATTGGCACATGCGTACGGGAAAAAAGTATACGTCGCAGTGAATGCGATTTTTCATAATAAAATTGCTGATGAACTGGATGAATACGTACAATTCGTCAAAGAATCAGGAGCTGACGCCATCGTGTTTGGCGATCCGGCGGTCTTAATGGCAGTTCGCGCATCTGCACCAGGCTTTCCCCTTCACTGGAGTCCTGAGACTATTGCGACAAACTGGTATACAGCGAACTACTGGGGGAAACGTGGTTCTGTCCGTGCGGTGCTTGCACGCGAACTCAGCATGGATGCGATCATTGAAACGAAAGAAAATGCTGAAGTCGCGATTGAAGTGCAAGTGCATGGCATGACATGTATGTTCCAATCAAAACGGCCGCTTCTTGGTCATTACTTTGAATATATGGGCAAAAAGATGGAAATCAAAAAGCGGCAAGGTGCGCAAAATATGCTTTTGCATGACGAAGAACGAAGCAATAAGTACCCTATTTATGAAGATGAAAATGGTACGCATATTATGAGTCCAAATGATATGTGCATTATTGATGAGCTGCAGGAGATGATTGAAGCAGGCATCGATTCATTTAAAATTGACGGTGTTCTTCAAACAGAAGACTATCGTGTTGCGGTGACAAAATTGTATCGAAAAGCAATCGATTTATGTGTTGAAAACCCGGATCAATATGAAGATGAAAAAGAAGAATTGCTTGAAGAAGCTGAAGCACTCCAGCAAGATCATCGGCCGTTGGACACGGGCTTTTTCTTTAAAGAAACGGTTTATTAAAGAAGGAGGAAACAATGATGGCAGCACTCAAAAACGGCAGCATTTCAACGATTGTCGATGGTAAACGAGTCATTGTGAAAAAACCGGAACTGCTCGCACCGGCCGGAACACTTGAAAAATTGAAAATTGCTGTCCGCTATGGAGCAGATGCGGTGTATATCGGTGGTCAGGAATACAGTCTCCGTTCCAATGCAGGTAACTTTACATTTGACGATATGAAAGAAGGCGTCGCATTTGCACGACGTTACGGAGCAAAAGTATATGTGACAACGAATATTTTTGCACACAATGAAAATATTGACGGTCTTGAAGAATATTTGCATGGTCTCGGAGAAGTAGGTATAGCAGGCATTATCGTTGCGGATCCACTTATTATCGAAACGTGTCGCCGCGTTGCACCAAATGTGGAAGTACATTTAAGCACACAGCAGTCGCTGTCTAACTGGCGAGCGGTTCAATATTGGAAAGAAGAAGGGCTGGACCGTGTTGTTTTAGCACGTGAGACGACAGGGGAAGAAATGCGTCTCATGAAAGAAAAAGTCGATATTGAAATCGAAACGTTTGTTCATGGTGCTATGTGCATCGCGTATTCAGGGCGTTGTGTGCTAAGCAATCACATGACAGCGCGCGATTCAAATCGCGGGGGCTGCTGTCAGTCATGCCGTTGGGATTACAATCTTGTTGAGATGGAAGATGGCGAAGAAATGGCCTTGACAATAGACGGTGATTCACCATTTGCGATGAGCCCGAAAGATTTACGATTGCTTCAGTCGATCCCCGGGCTTGTTGAACTTGGCATTGACAGCTTAAAAATTGAAGGACGAATGAAATCGATTCATTACATCGCAACAGTTGTCAGTGTGTACAGGAAAGTTATTGATGCTTATTGCGCGGACCCGGAAAACTTCACCATTCAGCCTGAATGGTTAGAAGAGCTTGAGAAGTGTGCAAATCGTCCAGCAGCACCAGCGTTCTTTGAAGGTACACCGGGTGCAGATGAGCAGTTGTTTGGTGTTCATGGTAAAAAAGCGTCTCATGACTTTACTGGTCTTGTCGTAGATTATGATAAAGACACACAAATCGTCACGTTGCAGCAACGTAACTTTTTTCGTCCGGGCGATACAGTAGAATTTTTTGGTCCGGACATGGACGCCTTTACACAAGTCGTTGGAATTGTTGTCGATGAAGATGGCAATGAGCTCGACGCTGCCCGTCATCCACTTCAAATCGTTCAATTTAAAGTGGATCATCCTGTATCAAAAGATGATATGATGCGGAAAGGGCTGTGACATTCATTTGTGCACCATAATGAATAGTAAGTTGTTCGTAAATACGGATGCTGATCTCTAGTTTATTACGTGCAAAAATACAAACAAATCTTGAACAAAAAGATATTTTATAGTATGTTTTTATGAAACAGGCATATAATTTGGAAAACGCGCGCTCTCTTTAAGAGGGTGCGCGCTCATATTTCAATGCCTTTTTTGAACATTAAAGGAGTGGAAAAAGTTGTCGAACGAAAAAGTATACATGATGACACTGGAAGGTAAAGAAAAATTAGAACAAGAACTGGAACACTTAAAATCAGTAAAGCGTAAAGAAGTAGTCGAGCGTATTAAAATTGCCCGCAGCTTCGGCGACCTGTCTGAAAACTCCGAATATGATTCGGCAAAAGAAGAGCAGGCGTTTGTAGAAGGACGGATTGGTACGATTGAAACGATGATCCGTAACGCGAAAATTATTGAAGAAAATTCGGTGAATTCCGACGAGGTTTCACTTGGCAAGACTGTTACATTCATTGAGTTGCCGGACGGAGAAGAGGAAAGTTATACAATTGTTGGCAGTGCAGAGGCGGATCCATTTGAAGGGAAAATTTCAAATGATTCACCGATTGCGAAAAGCTTGATTGGCAGACGTGTCGGCGATAAAGTGATCGTTCAAACGCCAGCTGGCGAAATGAATGTGAAAATTGTTTCGATCGGTTAAATGAAAAAGCGCTTAAGGCTTGAGCCTTTTGCGTTTTTTTTATGTAAATTCATTTATCCTGTAAAGAAGACGTGTTAAAATGGAGGCGTAACGAGGAGGAGAAAAAAATGGAACAAACGTCGCGTGCAGAACGCAAAACAAAGCGGAGAAAAACAAACCGTATTTTAAATACAGCTATTGCGGTTGTCGCGCTGCTTATCATTATTGTCGGATTTACGATTTTTGCGGGTGGGAATAATGAAGAACCGGCCGCTCCGGAAGAAACAAAAACGACACAAGAGCAGACAGCTGCTGTAACAGATGAGGATGAAAAGAAAGAAGAGGAACCAGAATCAGTTGGAACAAAAGAACCTGTTAAAGAAGAGCCCGTTAAAGAAGAAGAACAGACTGAGAAAGTTATTGTAACAGAAGGCTCGGAGTCAAATGTAGAACAGGATATAGTTGATCCGAATTGGGAAGGTGTTGGTACATCTCAATCAGGCACTCATACATCTTCATTTGAAATGGACTCAACAGACTGGCAGGAAAAAGTGAAGGCACTCTCCTATGCAACAGGTATCGCTTCTGATGACATGACAGTATGGTACATAAGCGGGAATGGACCTAAAGGAGCGATCGGTACCGTTTCGCCTAAAGCGGATCAAAATGATGCGTACCGAGTTTACATTGAATGGGTAGAGGGACAGGGATGGAAACCGGTCAAAGTGCAGAAGCTAGAGCAAAACGATAAAGGACGTTAATAAAGGACCCCGCTTTGACGGCGGGTTTTTTTGCGGGAGAAAGAGAAGAGGGGGCGGTTTATAATGAAAATAGCCATTATTGGTGCTATGGAAGAAGAAGTATTGATTTTACGTGAAGCGATGGAAAATAAAGAAGTAAAGACAATTGCAGGCAGCGAGTTTACAACAGGTACGTTACGTGGTGTTGATGTCATCTTGCTTCGTTCGGGAATTGGAAAAGTAAATGCGGCGATGACAACATCTGTACTTATTCACGAATTCCAACCGAATGTTATCATTAATACGGGATCTGCAGGTGGACTCTCTCCAGAATTACAGGTTGGGGATATTGTTATTTCTTCTGAAGTGCGTCATCATGATGTTGATGTGACAGCATTTGGATATGAATACGGCCAGGTGCCACAGCTGCCGGCGGCGTTTATAGCAGACGCGCGTCTCGTTCAAATCGCTGCTGCTTGTGCAGAAGTCGATCAAAAAGTGAAAACAGTGAAAGGATTAATTGCGACAGGAGATTCATTTATGAATGATCCGGTGCGTGTACAGGCTATTGCTGAAAAATTTACGAATTTGCAGGCGGTTGAAATGGAAGCAGCAGCGATCGCACAAGTGGCCCATCAATTTAATGTTCCATTTGTCATCATTCGTGCGCTTTCTGATATTGCGGGAAAAGAGTCGGATATTTCATTTGAACAGTTCTTGCCAAAAGCAGGTCTTCATTCGGCGAATCTCGTCATGAAAATGACAGAAGAACTCGGAAAAGAGTAAGAAAACGATAACAAAACAGTCATTTTATGATAAAGTAATAGAAATGATAGAAGTGGACTTGAAAAGGAGTGTTGCAAGAATGGTTATGATGATTTTAGGATTGTTGCTGGCGACTGTAACAGGTGTTATGATTTCTGCATCAATCGACTGATGGCAGACGAGTGGAAGGGTGCTCCGAAAGAGTTTCTTTGGGGCCTCTTTTTTGTTTTGTCGAAAGTTTCTTGAACTCCTGCATCATTTTGGCAAGTGCCCGCTTTTCGATTCGTGACACATAGCTGCGCGAAATATTCATCTCGGCGGCAATTTCCCGCTGTGTTTTATCATTGCCGCTGCCAATCCCGTAACGTGCAGCGATGACTGCTGTTTCCCGCGCATCTAAAACAGAAAGACAGCTTTTCATCTGTTCGATATCCATCTCAAGCGACAGACGTGCAGCGATGTCTTCATCTTCTGTTTTTAATAGATCGAGCAAGCTGATTTCATTTCCTTCTTTATCGCGTCCAACTGGGTCGTATAAAGAGATGTCCTTTTTCGTTTTCTTTAATGTGCGAAAATACATGAGAATTTCATTTTCAATACATCGTGCTGCGTAAGTCGCCAGTTTCGTTCCTTTTTTGCCAGAGTAGCTTTCAATGCCTTTAATTAGCCCGATCGTGCCGATAGAAATCAAATCTTCTGTGTCTTCATTTGTCTTTTCGAATTTTTTGACAATGTGAGCTACGAGTCGCAAGTTATGCTCAATCAGCTTTGTCCGGGCATGGCGGTCTCCCTGCTCATGTAGCGCCAGATATTTCTTTTCGTCTTCGGCAGAAAGTGGATGTGGAAAAGCATTATGTTTCACGTACGAAACGAAAAAAACCGCTTCTTTCAATAAAAAAGAGAGAGCGGCGGCTAGTTCAATCATGAAGATCCCCCCTTTATCGATTATCGTATGCGGGAGATCAGGTTATATTACTTTTTAGGTTGTTTTTCTTGTTGATGAACAACGCGGCGTTTCATTTCTTGTTCCATTAAAGCAATGAATTCGTCATTCAATTTAAGCTCTGTCGCTTTTTTGTAGGAAAAAAGAAGTAAATGATCGGACAGTGTACGCATAGATACTCATCTCCAAAAAAGTAATAGTGAAGCTTTGTTCTAGTGTACCAAAAAAACAATTATAGAACAATCGTTCTTTTTTCCACAGGTAGGCGTGGATAAGTAATGGCAAGCTGTATAATAAGTGGAAAAAGCCTATATATATAAGCTGTTGATTTGTGCATAACGTTATCCACAGAACGGGAATAAGAAAATTGTCGAAACATTTTTGGACTTATTATTGTTTTGTCACATATGAAAAAATCAGCTATGATAGGATGGTAAGACTGAAATTAGAGGTGTAAATTGTGCTAAAATTATTTTTGCCAAATGAGCAAGTGAATAGTATTCTGGAAATAAAACCGGAACATCTGGTGCAACAAGGGATTAAAGCGATTATTACGGATCTAGATAACACGCTTGTAGCATGGGATCGTCCAGATGCAACGCCGGAATTATTAGACTGGTTTAATAAAATGCGCGATGCAGGCATTAAAGTGCTCATCGTTTCCAATAATAATCGAAACCGGGTCAGCTCGTTTTCAACGCCGCTCGATTTGCCCTATATTTTTGAAGCGCGAAAACCGATGGGGCGTGCATTCAGAAAAGCAATCGAGTTGTTGAATGTACAAAAAAGTGAAGCGGTTATGATCGGTGACCAACTGCTAACCGATGTGTTCGGTGGCAATCGGAGCGGGATTCACACAATTTTGGTTATTCCTATTGCGGCAACGGACGGTTTCTGGACACGAATTAACCGGAAAATCGAACGTCAGTTAATGAACTTTTTTCGGCGTAAAGGAATGATTCAATGGGAGGAAAGACAGTGAGCAATGAACAAATAACGTGTGATGGATGTGGTGTTACCATTCAAACGACAAATCCGGATGATCTTGGTTATGCACCTGCATCAGCACTTGAAAAAGAAATTGTCGTCTGCAAACGTTGCTTCAGACTGAAACATTACAATGAAGTGCAAGATGTCGCTCTTACAGACGATGACTTTTTAAAGATTTTAAATACGGTTGGCGATACAGAATCACTAATCGTGAAAATTGTTGATATTTTTGACTTTAACGGAAGCTGGCTGCCAGGTCTGCATCGTTTCGCTGGGAAAAATCCGGTGCTTTTAATCGGGAATAAATCTGATTTACTGCCGAAATCTGTGAAACGGGAAAAACTGATTCATTGGATGCGCTATGAAGCGAGTCAACTCGGTTTAAAACCAGTAGATGTACTTCTAATTAGTGCGTCGCAAGGAAAAGCAGTTCGCGATGCAGCGGATGCCATTGAGCATTACCGGAACGGAAAAGATGTATACGTTGTCGGTTGTACAAATGTTGGAAAATCAACGTTTATTAACCGTATTATTAAAGAGATTACTGGCGAAGGCGATATTATTACAACGTCTCATTTTCCGGGTACGACGCTTGATATGATTGAAATCCCGCTTTCGGATGGCCATGTACTTGTTGATACACCAGGTATCATTAACCATCATCAAATGGCACATTTCGTTGACAAAGAAGAGTTGAAAGTGCTTTTGCCGAAAAAAGAAATTAAGCCGAAAGTCTTTCAATTAAATGAAGGGCAGACGCTGTTTTTCGGCGGTCTTGCCCGGTTTGACTATGTAAGCGGCGGAAGACGTTCATTTATCTGCCATTTGTCTAATGACATTGACATACATCGGACAAAAATAGATAAAGCTGATGAGTTGTATGAGAACCATGCAGGTGAGCTGTTAAAACCGGCTGGAAAAGGTGGAGAAGCACTTGAATTTGTGCGGCAGGAATGGACAATTAAAGAAGCAAAAACCGATATTGTATTCTCCGGTCTCGGTTGGATTACAGTGAATGAATCAGGATCAAAAGTGGCTGCGTACGTGCCAAAAGGAGCGGCGGTTACACTTCGCAAGTCCTTAATTTAAAGGTGGAGAAAGTCAGATGGAAAAATTGTATGGAATAATCGGGGATCCAATTGGGCATTCAATGTCGCCGGTGATGCAAAATGATGCCTTTACATCACTTGGAATGGATGCTCATTATCAGCCATTTCACATTATGAGAGAAAATTTGCCAACAGCCGTCAAAGGCATGAAGGTGCTCGGTGTTGCGGGATTTAACGTAACCGTGCCGCACAAAACAGCAATTATACCCCTTCTGGACGAAGTAGATCCGCTGGCCGCTGCGATTGGTGCCGTCAATACAGTCGTGAATATAGAAGGACGCTTTATTGGCTATAATACAGACGGTGAAGGGTTTATTCGTGGTTTGCATGAAGAGTATGGCCAGTCTGTTTTGGATAAACGCATTTTAATTATTGGTGCAGGCGGCGCAGCGCGAGCTATTTATTACACACTCGGACAGCAGGGTGCTAAACAAGTTGATATTGCGAATCGTACGCTTGATAATGCGCTTCAGCTAAAAGAACGCTGTCCATACTTGGTTGAAACAGCTGCTTTTACAATGGAAGAAGCAGAAAAGAACTTAGCTAATTACGATATAATTATTCAAACAACGTCTATTGGCATGTCTCCGAAAGTAAACGCGTCACCGATTCAATTAACGAACATTCGCTCGGATGCTTTTTTATCAGACATTATTTATAATCCTGCCGAAACATTGATTATGAAAGAGGCTAGAGAGCATGGTGCGCGTGTGCAAAATGGTATGAAAATGTTTGCATACCAAGGAGCGCTTGCGTTTGAAAAATGGACAGGCACATTTGCAGATCCGAAACGGATGATGAAAATAGTGCAAGAAAGACTTGGAGGATAAACATGTTAACAGGAAAACAAAAACGATTTTTGCGTGCAGAAGCGCATCATATTACACCTATTTTTCAAGTAGGCAAAGGCGGCGTGAATGATAACATGACGGCGCAAATTGCGGAAGCACTTGAAGTACGCGAACTAATTAAAATTAGCATTTTACAAAACAATGAAGACGATAAACATGACGTTGCAAAAGCACTTGCAAAGGGCGCAAAAGCAGAGCTCGTTCAATTAATTGGCCATACGGTCGTCCTGTATAAAGAATCAAAAGAAAACAAAAAAATCGTCTTACCGCGATGAGAAAAGTCGGGATAATGGGCGGAACATTTAATCCGCCTCATATCGGACATTTAGTGATAGCAAACGAAGTGCTGCATGCGTTAGATCTTGATGAAGTGCGGTTTATGCCGAACTCGGTACCGCCACATAAAAAGTTAGACGGTCATGTAAGCGATGAAGCAAGGCTCCGGATGACAGAACTGGCGATAAAAGGAAATAAGCTTTTTCGGTTGGAAACAGTTGAAATAAACCGTGCCGGTGTTTCGTATACAATTGATACGATGAGGGAATTAATGATGAAAGAACCGGATGCGTCATTTTATTTTATTATTGGCGCAGACATGATCGAATATTTGCCGAATTGGCAAGAGATTGATGAATTAGTCCAAATGATCAATTTTGTCGGTGTGAAGCGTCCAGGCTATTCGACAGAGACCTCATACAGGGTTACTCTTATTGAGACGCCAGAAATTCATCTGTCATCCACTATTCTGCGTAAAAGAGCAGCAAATGGAGACTCGCTTTTGTATTTACTACCAGATGATGTCATTCGCTATATAGAGGAGAATGGTCTTTATGGAGCAGAGTAAAGCGCTTGAACTTGTCAAAGCACAGTTGACAGATAAAAGGTATGAACACACACTCGGTGTAATGGAAACAGCGATCCAGCTTGCTCAAACGTATGAAGCAGACATGAAAAAAGCGGAACTAGCGGCTATTTTTCATGATTACGCGAAATTCCGTCCGAAAGAAGAAATGAAGCAGTTATTAATCGAGGAAAAGATGGATGAACGACTGCTGCGCTTTCATCATGAATTGTGGCATGCACCGGTGGGAGCATTTCTTGTTCAAAAAGAAGTGGGTATCATGGACGAAGAGGTATTATCAGCAATTCGCTGGCATACGACTGGACGCCCGGGTATGACGCAATTAGAGAAAATCGTTTATCTTGCTGATTACATTGAACCGGGCCGCCGCTTTCCGGGAGTAGATGATGTTCGTGCTTTGGCTGCTCTTCATTTAGATAAGGCAGTCCTTGCCGCTGTGAAAAATTCAATCTTTTTTTTAATAAGCAAACAACAACCGGTATTCCCGGTGACAATGGATACGTACAATGACCTTATTCAGAATGGAGACGATGTTTAATTGACAGAACAACAAATGATTTTACATGCAGTGACAAAAGCAGCAGATGATAAGCGGGCGGAAAACATTACCGCACTGGATATGGAGGGAATCTCGCCAGTTGCTGATTACTTCGTTATTTGCCATGGTAATTCCGACAAGCAAGTGCAGGCCATTGCCCGTGAAGTAAAAGAAAAAGCAGAAGAATTTGGCGTAGACATTAAACGTATGGAAGGGTTTGACGAAGCACGCTGGATATTAATTGATATTGGCGATGTCGTCGTGCATGTTTTTCACCGTGATGAGCGCGTGTATTACAATTTGGAACGTCTATGGGGCGATGCACCGCACATTGATGTTTTAACGTCATGAGTTACAATCGGTTTGCGTCTGTCTATGATTCGCTTATGAAGGACGCACCGTACGATGAGTGGACAGCAATGCTATGTTCAGAAGCACAGGCAGGACGCCTGCTTGATATTGGCTGCGGGACAGGGGAACTGTCTGTCCGTTTTGTGCAAGCAGGCTTTGATGTGACAGGTATTGATTTATCTGACGATATGTTAGCGATCGCCCGTGAAAAAGCAGATGAACAAAAGCTGTCTATTCCACTATATCAACAAGATATGAGAGAACTTGACGGTATCGGCCTATTTCAAACGGCGGTTATTTTTTGCGATTCGCTTAATTATTTAGAGACAGAAGATGATGTGAAAAAAACGTTTCAATCCGTGCATAATCATCTTGAAAAGGGCGGATTGTTTTTATTTGATGTGCATTCTACACATAAAATCAATCACGTATTTCAATCACAGACATTTGCGGATGCGGCGGAAGATATTTCGTTTATATGGAATGCTTTTCCCGGAGAAGCATCAAATAGTGTTGAACATGAATTAACATTTTTCATACAAACAGAAAACGGCTTATATGAGCGATTTGATGAGCTTCATCAGCAGCGTACATTCCCGCCTGACTTGTATAAAAAGTGGCTGAATGAAGCGGGTTTTACGATCGAAGCAGTCACCGCTGATTTTACAAATGATGCACCAACAAATAAATCAGAAAGAATTTTCTTCAAAGCGAAAAAGAGCAGCTAAACAGCCGCTCTTTTTTTGCTTTGTAAAGAATTTGTAAAGAAGAAGGACATGAATTAATCTTGTCGAATTGATGTATCAATGCCAAAAGTGGCAGATGCCTCTTTTCTGTCTTCAGCGGCTTTTTGCTGCGTCATTTTGCATAGCGATGAAAACAGGTCGCCCGCAAATTCTTCGATGACCACAATTCCGCGCCCTGTCACACCGCCTTTAGCGGCAGTCCGCTCTGTCAGCATCTCCAATGACCAATTTTTCTTTTTTAACAACTCTCCAAGACCAATCATCATATGCACCGACATTTTTTCTGCCTCTTCATCTGTGAGCCCATATTTCATTGCCTCTTTTGCGTACATGTTTGCCATTTTAGAAAAAAAAGCAGGCCCGCAACCCGTTAAATCAGATGCCGCTCGGATCATCTCATCGTTCGTTTCAAATGAAGCACCAGCTAAATTATTTAATAAACGGATGATTTTTTTCTGCCAGTCTATTCCACACGAGTCGCCAAATGAATAAAGGATGCCACCGGCTGAAACGGTGTTCGTGACAGCAGGAATGACACGTGCACACGCGCAAGGAAGAACGGATTCCATCTGTGCTGTTGAGACCGCACTTGCAGTAGAAATGAGGCAGTGATCTGCTGTGACATATGGAGCAATGGATTCAAGAAGAGGCTTTAAATCCGGCTGGCGAACTGAAATGAATAACAGCTGTGTCTGTTCAGCTACTTGTTTTACGTTTTGGCAAACGTGAATACCTGGAAAAGATTTTTGTAGTCGGTATGCTTTTTCAATTGAACGATTGTACACGTAAAGAGATTCAGGTGGAATGGTATGGGACGTAATGAATGATTCAGTCAGTACTGTACCGATACTCCCTGTTCCGATAATGCCGATGTTCATGACGTAATCTCCTTCCTAGTTCATCTTTTAACTATACGTACGAAAAAAATGATTTATTCCAGTTGAAAAGGAGGATCAAACAAGGAAATGAAGCAGCTTATTCACAAGTACAAAATTCCAGCAGCAGGGGGTCTAGCTGTTTTTATGTTTTGGCTGTACGGTTTAATGGAAGAAGAAACGGTACCTCCTGAGCCTGCGCTAGTTGAAGAAGCACCTGTAGAAGTGGTGCCAGAAGAAATATCAACTGAAGAAGCGGTACCGGTTGAAGTAGCGATTGATGTAAAAGGAGCAGTCACAATGCCTGGCATTTATATGATGACGAGTGATCAAAGGGTGAATGACGCGATTAATAAAGCAGGTGGGTTGACGGAAACAGCGGATGCTGCAGCGGTAAATTTAGCACAAAAAGTGCAGGACGAGATGGTCATTTATGTACCGACAAAAGGGGAAGGTGTGCCGCCAGTCATCGCTTCATCTACCCCGGGAGGAAACGGCGCAGCATCCGCAAAAAGTAGTGAGTCAGCAGAAGGTACTCTCATTAATATTAATGAGGCAGATTCATCCGGTTTACAAAAACTTCCGGGTGTAGGGGAAGCGAAAGCACAAGCCATAATCGATTACAGGGAAACGGAAGGTCCGTTTGCGGCCGCGGAAGAATTGAAAAACGTGTCGGGAATTGGAGACAAAACATTTGAAAAGCTAGAGCCGCTTATTACGGTGCAATAAGCAAACATGAATTTGACGGAACTCCGGATTTGTCGCTAAACTAAAAGCAGAAACCGGTCAAGATCGGAAAAGACAGAAAAGAGGGTTTTTATGGAAAGAAAAAGCTGGGATGAATATTTTTTAACGATTGCAGAGGCCGTTGCCACACGTTCTACGTGCAACCGGTTAAATGTCGGATGCGTCATTGTCAAAGATAAACATATCATATCGACCGGATATAACGGCTCGATTCACGGGCATGAACACTGCGATGAAGCAGGATGCTTATTGTCTGAGCAAGGACGGTGTATCCGCTGCCTGCACGCCGAATTAAATGCGGTGCTGCATGCGGAGCGTGACAAGTTAAAAGGGGCTTCAGCTTATGTTACTCATGAACCTTGTGAGAATTGCGCGAAAACACTTGCGCAGGCTGGTATTGAGCGAATTGTGTACCGGAATGCGTATCCAAACAAATGGAACAGTCATTTTTTAAAAGATATTGACGTTTTACACGTACCTTCGATGAATTGAAAGGATGATGTGAATGACGTTTCTTCGGATCGGTGTGGCAGCGCTTTGTTCGGTTTTATACGCGCTTCATGCACCGGGCTTCATTATCTTTTTTTTCTTTATACTATCCGTTACACTTTGGATCGGAGCGGATCGCCGCGATCGTCTTTTTATGACGGCCGGGCTGCTTCTTTTGTATGGAACCTCTCTGCTTCATGAAGCGCGTCACATATCACAATTTACCGGTGAAGAAGCGGAATGGACTGTTGTTTTTACGGATGATGTACGGATTGACGGCGACCGGTTAAATGCTGGCGTGAAAGATGTACAGACCGGTGAGCCATTCCGTCTTTCCTATCGAATTGAATCGGAAGAAGATAAACAGCATATTGCGGCTGTCCTATCTCCCGGTTTGACATGCCGTATGAAGGCAGAAGCTAAAAAGCCAAATGAAGCACGGAATGCCGGTGAGTTTAATTACCGGGCCTATTTATCCACTAACCATACCTATTTTATTTTAACTCCGGATTCGATCTCCACGGATCAATGTATCATGAATGATTCCATACGTTATGCGCCGGCTAGATGGCGCACTGCCGCACTTGAACGAATTCATAATCAGTTTCCAGAACCACTTAACGCGACCGCTGCTGCGCTTTTATTCGGCGACCGCTTGTCGAGTAGCGAAGATGCCAATGAAGATTACGAACGGCTTGGCATCGTTCATATTTTATCGATTTCGGGCTTGCATGTTACGTTACTGTCAGGAATGCTATTTTACGGGCTTATTCGCATGGGTATTACACGTGAGCGGGCGAGGATGATCATTTTGATGGCATTGCCGCTTTATGCGCTTTTAACCGGAGCCTCGCCGCCTGTCGTTCGCGCCTGCTTTATGACGGGAGCGATTTTAGCTGCGACATCTTCACATGTACGTCTGAAGCCGGCATCAGCGCTTGGAGGGGTGTTTATCGCTATGATAGCGCTGGATCCTTATCAAGTGTTTCAAGTGGGGTTTCAACTATCCTATACGGTTACATGGGCGCTCGTTTTATGCACAGGTGCCATTTTAAAACGGTGCCGGAATGCAGTTGAACTGTCAGTGGCCGTCTCGATTTTGTCACAAATGGCTGCCCTTCCTTTTTTAATTTACCACTTTTCTGAGCTTTCGATTATTGCACCAGCGGCCAACTTATTATTTGTACCGTTTTATTCGTTTGTGATGTTGCCGGCACTTTTTGTTGCATTTGCTCTTTCTTTTCTAATGACTATGCGGATGATAACGGATCCTTTAAATGTGTTGCTGAAAATGATGGATAGCTTGGCCGCGGAAATGGCGGATCTTCCGTTTGCGGTTCTCGTCACCGGACAGCCGGATGTACAATGGACCATGTATACTGCTATTGTAGTTATTGCATCATTTTTATTGTGGGAAAAGATGAATATGGTCCGGTACAGCTTGTTGATTTGTGGCCTGCTCCTTAGTATGGTGATCGGAATGAGCCGATTTTCTTCTGAAGGAGAAGTGACCTTTATTGATGTCGGACAGGGGGACAGTATCTTTATTAAGCTGCCGTATGGAAAAGGCACCTATTTAATTGATACGGGCGGGCGTTTGCCTTTTGAAAAAGAACAGTGGACAGAGCGAACACATGGGTTTTCTGTTGGAAAAGATACCGTTGTGCCTTTTTTAAAACGAAAAGGGGTAACCCGACTGGACAAACTTATTTTAACGCATGCAGATTTCGATCATGCGGGTGCAGCAGCTGAAGTGTTATCAGCGATACCTGCAGATGAGATCATTATTTCACCTGGTTCAGGCAGCGTGGATGTCATGGAATCGATATTGGTGACGATTTCGAATGGAAAGATGAATGTGCGTGAAGGGCTGGAAGGAGAAAGGTGGACGAAAGGAGATGCGGTCTTTCAGTTTTTATCACCTGATGACCGAGAATATGAAGGGAATAACGATTCACTTGTATTGTATGCGGAAATCGGCGGAAAAAAGTGGCTGTTCACGGGTGATTATGAAGAAGCAGGTGAAAAAGAATTTCTGAAAAAATATGATGTCGATGTCGATTGGTTGAAAGTCGGCCATCACGGGAGCCGCTCATCGACATCTGCTCGTTTTGTGGAAGCAATCCGGCCCGAATATGCTGTTATTTCTGCTGGAGTAGATAATCGATATGGACATCCGCATAAAGAAGTGCTTGAAAATTTGTCGAATGCTGGTGTGAAGGTGTTTAGAACGGATCTGCATGGCGGCATTTCGTATATATTTAAAGGGGGCAGGGGAACGATTTCAAGTGCACTTGCGCCATAATAAAAAATCCGCCTGAATGTAGGCGGATTTTCCGTGCGATAATCAGCTAATAAGCTGAATAACAGCGGCAAGGACAAACATTGCAGAGAAGAAGACGAATGAGACAGCAAAGCCTACTCCGGAGTCAACTGCGTCGTTGCGTGTAGATTGTACATTTTTTTCGAATTCGTTCACAATTACCCCTCCTATTTCAATATAAGTATAGACAAATAACTAAGAAAAATCCAGACTCTGTTATGTATTTCAGCAAGTGTAGACAAAAAATGTACACATTTGTCCTGCACCTTGCGAAATAGGTTTTGTTTTTCTAAAATAAAGAAAGATAAAGTGAAAGAAGACTTAGTGGGGATTTGCCCGTTAATGCGGGATAAATGAATGGAGACGAGTGAATGGATGTATTAAAGGAATTGAAAAGCAGCCGGTTTCGTTCATTGTATTTATGGTATGGACCGGAGCAATATTTTATTGAAGAAGCACGAAAGCTATTAATTAAAAATGCGTTGGACAGCGATGATGCAGATTTGAATGCCATCTCATTTGATATGACAGAAGTTCCTATTGATCTGGCCATTGAAGAAGCGGAAACGCTGCCATTTTTAGGAGAACGAAAAGTTGTATTTGTTCAAAATCCGATTTTTTTCACTGCTGAAAAATCCAAAATTGAACATGATTTAAAAAAACTGGAGCACTATTTAAATGATCCGTCTCCGTTTACGATTCTCGTCTTTCAGGCTCGTTTTGAAAAACTGGATGAGCGAAAAAAAATAACGAAATTAATAAAAAAACAGGCAGGTGTGTTAGAAGCAAAGCGGCCGGCAGAACGGGAATTGTCAGGCTGGATTAAAA
Organism: Bacillus sp. 37MA; assembly: GCF_000372765.1. Taxonomy (NCBI): domain Bacteria; kingdom Bacillati; phylum Bacillota; class Bacilli; order Caryophanales; family Bacillaceae; genus Bacillus; species Bacillus sp. 37MA. The sequence continues at coordinate 2,113,736 of NZ_KB889752.1, read as the reverse complement.
GCAAAGCTGCTGAAGAAGGAGCCATTATAAATGAGGCTGCCATCAATCAGCTATTAAACATTGCAGGATTTCATTTGTCCGTATTGGCAACGGAGATTTCGAAACTAGCGCTGTATGCAGGTGATGAAGGAGAAATTACAGAAGAAGCCGTCACGAAGTTAACAGCACGAACACTTGAAAGTGATATTTTTCGCCTTGTGGATCAGATTGTATCGGGCAAACTGCAGGAGGCATTTCGTATTTATTATGATTTGATTCGTTTAAATGAAGAGCCGTTGAAAATTTTAGCGGTAATTGCTGGTCAGTTCCGGCTCATTTACCAGGTAAAAGAATTATCAAAAAGAGGGTATGGACAGCAGCAAATTGCTGGTCATTTGAAAGTACATCCATTTCGAGTGAAAATTGCATCTGGACAAAGCCATTCTTTTTCTGAAACGCAGCTTGCATCCATTATACAGTTACTCGCTGAAAGTGATTATGATATGAAAAGCAGTGGAATGGAGAAGAAAATGATTATTGAAATGTTTTTCTTCCGACTGCAGACAATGATGAAAGCAAAATAAAAAAAGTGTCCATGACGGACACCTTTTTTATTAGTTAGCCAATTTCTTCATAAGACGGCTTTTTTGGCGGTTCGCAGCATTTTTGTGGATAAGACCTTTTGCAGCTGCTTTATCAACTTTGCTGACTGCTTCTACAAGCAGTTCTTTTACGTTATCATCGTTATTAGCAACGGCTGTTTCGAACTTTTTCACTGCACTGCGCATTGTAGATTTAGCATGTGCGTTGCGAGCTGTACGAGTTTGAGCCGTTTTTGTGCGTTTGATGGCAGATTTAATATTTGGCATTCCTGTCACCTCCTAAAGTGGATCGAAGTTTTATTCGTACCCGATTATCATTCATTTATTGAAGTAAACAACAAGAGATATTTTAACAAAGGAATGAGAGAATTGCAATAGGAATCATGTGTAAAGGAATAAACTATTACACTCATGGCCATACTGATTTAAAAAAAGAGAGGTGCGCAGTATGGAAGAATGGTCAATAAGAACGGATCTGGCGTTGGAATCAGCACTTATAGCTGAGGAAAAGCATGGCAGCAAATTAGATGGAATTATGTCAAAAGAAGAACAGCGGGAAAATACGCTTGTGACAACCGTAACGATCAATGAAGAAGGAGAGAGAATCACAGGGAAACGGCCGGGGCTTTATATAACCGTCGAATCGGAGGACTTACGCGGTTCTGATTCATCACGTCATGCCGCTATTAGCCGTGTATTGGCTGAGGAAATCAAAGTGTTTATTGAATCTGCGGGGCTGAGCCGGGATGCATCGTGTTTAATTGCGGGTCTTGGAAATGATCACGTCACACCGGATTCACTAGGGCCACGCGTCACTGATCGGCTTATTGTGACAAATCACTTATTTAAACTGCACCCGGAACATGTGCAGGAAGGATACCGCCCGGTCAGTACGATTTCCCCTGGTGTAATGGGCATGACCGGCATCGAAACAGGTGATATTTTGCTTGGACTAATAGAACGTGAAAAACCTGACTTTTTAATTGTCGTCGATGCGCTGGCGTCCCGTTCGATTGAACGCTTAAATGCGACAATACAAATGACAGATTCGGGTATTCAGCCAGGTGCTGGCATTGGCAATAGACGAAAAGAAATTAGCCGCCAAACAGCAGGTATTCCTGTTATTGCGATTGGGATTCCAACTGTTATTGACGCTGCGACAGTCACACGTGACGCAGTTGAACTTGTTATGAAGCATCTTGAAGAGAAAAGTGGACATGATGATGAAAACTGGAAGCAGGCTTTTTTAGGGAATATTGGATTGCTTGATGAAGATGAAAAGCGACAGCTAATCAGTGATGTTCTCACACCAGCAGGGTTAAACATGATTGTCACACCAAAAGAAGCCGATCTATTTATTCATGGAGCGGCGGCTGTTATTGCAAGCGCATTGAACGAAGCGCTCCATGACAGGCCACCAGAAGAAACGCGTTCTTTTTTTGCAGGCTGAAATTCGGTCTGCTTTTTTCTTTTCTGCATATGTATATAGGACAAGACGTGAAAAGGGGTTGGCACGTATCCTTCTGCAAAAAAAATCAAACGCAGCGATCTGGATCGCCCCAGCATGTGCGGCGCTTATTGTGATGCCTTTTTGGACAGCGGGTTTGTTTACTGTAATGCCTTTTTCGTATCATATTTCTTCCGAATCGATGAGCAGGGCGGCGGCGGAACTTCCGGTCTCGTCTTTTTACCGGCTGCTTACATTTGAAAACAAATCATTTAAAACATCAAAGATGGAGCAGGTGGATACGATTCAATGGGTGGATGCGGCTTTTCATGCGGCATCGAGCATTAGCTTGCGTGATCCACGGACGTTTCTTGGAAAAGAACTGCCAGGATTTTCGATTTATGATGGGCATATTTTAATTGCCGGTGAAGGGACAAACTACACGAATATGCCGATAGAATCGGCGGAGCCAGATCCGAAATCAATTTCGCAGCCACCGGTGAAAGAAGGTCCGGGACAGGCGCCAGCTGCATATGAGAAAAAAATACTTCTATATTTTACGCATACGTCTGAAGACTTTAGGCCTGCAAATGGACAAGCTCCCATGCATATTGTTGAAGTGGGGGAAATGATTGCGAAAAAAATAGAAGAGAGAAAAATCGGTGTTTCGGTCAATAAAACGGATATCGGCGCGCTTTTAAATAAAAAAGGAAAGAAATACAGCGCCTCATATGAAGAATCGAGAACGGTTGTCGCTTCTGCACAAAAACAGCTGCCGTCACTTGACTATTTGATTGATATTCACCGTGACTCGCAGCTGAAAGACGTGACAACGGCTACAATTAACGGACAGGCAATGGCGAAAACGGTGTTTATCGTCGGCGGTGAACACCCAGGATATGAAGAGAATGCCCGTTTCGCATCAGCGCTTCATGAATTATTTGAAAAATATTATCCTGGACTGTCGCGCGGTGTCATTGTGAAATCGGGAAGCCAAACGAATGGGAAATTTAATCAAGATTTATCCAAAAGAGCGATGTTGATTGAAATGGGTGGCGTGGAAAATACGCGGGAAGAATTGGAACGAAGTGCGGCGGCATTTGCGGATATTTTATCCCGATTTGTAAAATCGGAACAAAATGAATAAATGTCACGTTCAATGTTCGTTGTCAATTGTATAGTGCGCTGATATAATCACATTAGTATACATGTGCCGATAACAGGAGTGAACTATAACAATGAATGATAACGGAAGATTAGAACGGCAGGAGCGAATCCGCAATTTCTCGATTATTGCCCATATTGATCATGGAAAGTCGACGCTCGCAGACCGTATTTTAGAAAAAACAAATGCGCTCACTGCGCGTGAAATGAAAAGCCAGCTCCTTGATTCAATGGATCTTGAACGGGAACGAGGCATTACAATTAAATTAAATGCTGTCGAGCTTACTTATACAGCAAAAGACGGAATTGAATACATTTTCCATCTTATTGATACGCCAGGACACGTCGACTTCACATACGAAGTATCACGCAGTCTGGCAGCATGTGAAGGAGCGATTCTCGTCGTTGATGCTGCACAGGGCATTGAAGCGCAAACACTTGCGAATGTGTATCTTGCTCTTGACAATAACTTGGAAATTATGACGGTCATTAATAAAATTGATTTGCCAGCAGCAGAGCCCGAGCGCGTGCGCCAGGAAGTGGAAGATGTGATTGGACTAGATGCATCGGATGCAGTGCTCGCATCTGCGAAAGCGGGTATAGGTATTGAAGAAATTTTAGAGCAGGTTGTTGAAAAAGTACCGGCACCAACAGGCGATCCGAGAGCGCCGCTTACAGCGCTTATTTTCGACTCGCTGTACGATCCATACCGCGGTGTTATTGCTTATATTCGCGTGGTCAATGGAACAATTAAAGTCGGTGATAAAATTAAAATGATGGCGACAGGCAAGGAGTTTGACGTCACAGAAATCGGTGTATTCACACCGAAAACGACGCCTCGTGATGAACTGACAGTCGGAGATGTTGGATATTTAGCTGCCGCGATTAAAAATGTCGGTGATACGCAGGTTGGTGATACGATCACATCGGCAAAAAATGGGGCAACTGAAGCACTGGCAGGCTACCGGAAATTAAATCCAATGGTATACTGTGGTCTTTATCCGATTGATGCTTCTAAATACAATGATTTACGTGACGCACTTGAAAAGCTTGAATTAAACGATTCAGCCCTTCAGTATGAACCGGAAACATCACAGGCGCTTGGCTTTGGCTTCCGCTGTGGATTTCTCGGTTTACTTCATATGGAAATTATTCAAGAGCGGATTGAACGTGAATTTAAAATTGATTTGATCACAACAGCACCGAGCGTTATTTATCAGGTGACGATGACAGATGGAGAAGAACTTCGCATTGATAACCCATCTGACATGCCGGATCCGCAAAAAATCGCTCACGTGGAAGAACCATATGTTAAATCATCTATCATAGTCCCTAATGATTTTGTTGGTACCGTGATGGAACTGGCGCAAGGTAAACGTGGTATTTTTATCGATATGCAGTACCTTGATACGAACCGCGTTAGCGTTGTTTATGAAATGCCGCTGTCTGAAATTGTTTATGATTTCTTTGATCAGCTGAAATCAGGCACGAAAGGCTATGCATCATTTGATTATGAGTTAATTGGCTATAAAGAGTCGAAACTTGTAAAAATGGATATTTTACTGAATACGGAAACAGTCGATGCACTCAGTTTTATCGTGCACCGTGATTTTGCATATGAACGAGGAAAAATCATCGTTGAAAAATTAAAGGAACTCATTCCGCGTCAGCAATTTGAAGTGCCTATTCAAGCAGCCATTGGAAATAAAATTGTCGCTCGTTCGACGATTAAAGCTATGCGTAAAAACGTCCTCGCCAAATGTTATGGCGGTGACATTTCCCGGAAACGGAAGCTTCTCGAAAAGCAAAAAGAAGGGAAAAAGCGTATGAAGCAAGTGGGATCGGTTGAAGTGCCTCAAGAAGCATTTATGGCCGTTCTCAAAATGGACGATCAATCGAAATAAAAAGACAAGGTGTCCGTATTTCGGGCACCTTCCTTTATGTACAGAAAGGCGTGAACAGCATGATAAACGCAGCCTATATCCACATTCCATTTTGCCATCACATCTGTCATTACTGTGATTTTAATAAAGTGTTTATGAAAAACCAGCCAGTAGAACAATATTTGCAAAACCTCGATAAAGAAATGAGTATGGGAGAAAATAAGTCTGGGTATAAGTCGATTTTCGTCGGAGGTGGGACGCCAACATCGCTCGATGAAACACAGCTTCAATATTTTGTGGAATCGATCGCACAACAGCTGCCGCTCGCGTCTGGCGGAGAATACACATTTGAAGCGAATCCGGGTGATTTAACACCAGCAAAAATGGGCATTTTAAAGAGGGGCGGTGTAAACCGGCTCAGCATTGGTGTACAGTCATTCAATGACGCTCATTTAAAACGAATTGGGCGGACGCATACAAAAAAAGATGTGTTGCAGACGGTGCGTAATGCGGAAAAAGCAGGCTTCGATAATTTGAGCATTGATTTAATATATGGCTTACCGGAGCAGACGGTGGAAGATGCGATTGACACGACACGTCAAGCACTCGCGCTCGGACTTCCGCATTATTCCGCTTATTCATTGATCATTGAACCAAAGACGGTCTTTTACAATTTAATGAGTAAAGGAAATTTACCTCTGCCAAAAGAAGAAGCAGAAGCAGACATGTATGAAGCTGTTATGCAGCTAATGTCAGCATCCGGGCTTCATCAATATGAAATTAGCAACTTTGCCCGTCCGGGATTTGAAAGCATTCACAATTTAACGTATTGGAACAATGAAGAATATTACGGGTTCGGTGCCGGAGCACACGGGTATGTAAAAGGCGTACGATATGCAAACTATGGTCCATTGAAGAAATATATAGAGCCGCTTGAACGAGGAGAATTGCCGCGTATGAGCAGCCAGCAAACGACAAAACGGGAACAGATGGAAGAAGAAATGTTTCTTGGTCTCCGTAAATTGGCGGGCGTCTCGATTGCTGCTTTTCAGAGGAAATATAATCAAAATCCATTGTCGTTGTTTAAAGGAGCAATCAGCAACATGACAGAACGAAATTTGCTGGAAGTAACAGATGAATCAATTCGTCTGACACATGCGGGGAAATTTCTTGGCAATGAAGTATTTCAATCTTTTTTAATTGAACAGGAAATGTGAGCGTACTCATTGACAGACTATCCGAATTTTGATAATTTAAATGTAGATTTAGCACTCGCATAGAAAGAGTGCTAACAGAGGTGATGAAGCATGTTGACAGATCGCCAACTTTTCATCTTACAAATTATTATTGATGATTTTATTCGTTCCGCCCAGCCGGTCGGATCAAACAACCTTGCAAAAAAAGAGGACGTATCATACAGTCCGGCTACGATTCGGAATGAGATGGCAAATCTTGAAGAAATGGGGTTTTTAGAAAAAACTCATACGTCATCAGGGCGTATCCCATCAGAAAAAGGGTATCGTTATTACGTCGATCATTTGCTCGCACCGGGATCTCTTGCGCGCAGTGAACAAACTGTTATTCATTCTATTTTCACGGATCGGCAAAATGGACTTGAAAAAGCGGTGCAAAATGTCGCAACGATTTTATCGGAGTTGACAAGCTACACATCGATTGTACTCGGTCCAAAATTTAATGATCATAAAGTGAAAAAGTTGCAAATCATTCCAATTGATCGAGAAACAGCTGTCGCTATCATCGTGACCGACACAGGCCATGTTGAAAACCGGCTTTTTTCGCTGCCTGAAAGAATTGAAGCAGCCGATATTGAAAAAATGGTTAATATTTTAAATGACCGCCTAGCAGGTGTGCCACTATTAGAACTTCACGGCAAGCTATACAAAGAAACGGCTGAATTGATGAAGCGCCACCTTCAAAATTATGAAACGGTGCTAAAAATGTTTGCCGAGGCAGCGATCGGCCCAACCACCGGAAAACTGTTTATTGGCGGCAAGACAAATATCTTAAACCAGCCGGAATTCCGGGATGTTGAAAAGGTGAGGCTCGTCATGAATATGATGGAAAAAGAAAGCGACATATACGAACTTGTCCGACCGACAAAAGCAGGCGTCCGTGTGAAAATTGGCACGGAAAACGCGGAACAAGCGATGGAAGACTGTAGTTTAATTACTGCATCATATTCCGTCGGTGATGAGCCAGTTGGAACGATTGCGATTCTCGGTCCGAAACGGATGGAGTATTCACGTGTGATCACACTCGTTGATTTTTTAAGCCATGACATGACGAACGTGTTAACACGTCTGTATAATACGAGCTCGTAGCACGATGAATTTTAGCCTGGAGGTGGAACCAATGGCAGAAGAACAAAAGCCATTGACAGTGGAAGATCCGGTTCAACAAACGGAATCTTCTGTTGAAGAAGAACAAGTAGAAGTAGAAGAAACAGTAGGGGAAGAAATAATAGAAGAAGTAACAGAAGAAGTAACAGAAAGCAAAGAAGAAGTGCTTCAAAAGCAACTTGATGAAGCAGAAGAACGCTATTTGCGCCTTCGTGCTGATTTTGAAAATTTCAGACGGCGTGCTAATCTTGACCGCGAAGCGCAGGAAAAATATCGCGCACAGCGTCTTGTGACGGATCTTTTACCGGTGCTCGATAACTTCGAGCGCGCGTTGCAAGTGACACCGGAGCAAGAAGAAACGAAATCTGTTTTGCAAGGTGTTGAAATGGTGTATAAAACACTTGTAGCTGCCCTTGAAAGTGAAGGCGTGGAGCCGATTGAAGCAGCTGGTCATCCGTTTGATCCGACTATTCATCAAGCGGTTATGACGGAAAGTGATGAAAATGCGGAGCCAAATTCGATTTTGGCCGAGCTTCAAAAAGGATATAAATTGAAAGACCGGGTTATTCGGCCTTCAATGGTAAAAGTAAATCAATAATTATATAAGCAAATGATTTCAGGAGGGAACTTGAAAATGAGTAAAATTATCGGAATTGACCTTGGTACAACAAACTCTTGTGTATCTGTACTCGAAGGCGGAGAAGCAAAAGTTATTCCAAATCCAGAAGGAAATCGCACAACACCATCGGTTGTTTCATTTAAAAATAATGAGCGTCAAGTTGGAGAAGTAGCGAAGCGCCAAGCTATTACAAACCCGAATACAATTATGTCGATTAAACGTCATATGGGTACAAGCCATAAAGAAACAATTGAAGGAAAAGACTACTCACCACAAGAAATTTCAGCGATGATTTTACAAAATTTGAAAGCATATGCAGAAGATTATCTCGGTGAAACAGTCAGTAAAGCAGTCATTACAGTTCCTGCTTACTTCAATGATGCAGAGCGTCAAGCGACAAAAGACGCTGGTAAAATCGCGGGTCTTGAAGTTGAACGTATTATCAATGAACCGACGGCAGCAGCCCTTGCATACGGCATGGATAAAACAGAAGAAGATCAAACAATTCTTGTCTATGACCTTGGCGGCGGTACATTTGATGTTTCGATTCTAGAGCTTGGCGATGGAGTATTTGAAGTACTTTCAACTGCGGGTGATAATCGTCTAGGCGGCGATGATTTTGATGAAGTTGTCATCAATTACCTCGTGCAGGAATTCAAAAAGGAAAATGGCATTGATTTGTCAAAAGATAAAATGGCGATGCAACGTTTGAAAGATGCAGCGGAAAAAGCGAAAAAAGATTTGTCTGGTGTCACATCAACACAAATCTCACTTCCATTTATTACAGCGGGTGAAGCTGGACCGCTTCATTTAGAAACAACATTGTCACGTGCGAAATTTGATGAACTTTCATCAAATCTAGTTGAGCGTACAATGGGCCCTGTCCGGCAAGCTCTTCAAGACGCGGGTAAATCAGCATCCGAACTTGATAAAGTCATTCTCGTTGGTGGTTCAACTCGTATTCCATCTGTACAAGAAGCAATTCGTAAACAAACAGGCAAAGAGCCGCATAAAGGGGTTAACCCGGATGAAGTTGTTGCAATGGGTGCAGCCATTCAAGGCGGTGTATTATCAGGTGATGTAAAAGACGTTGTTCTTCTTGATGTAACACCACTATCACTTGGTATTGAAACGATGGGCGGTGTGTTCACGAAATTGATCGACCGCAATACAACAATTCCTACATCGAAATCGCAAGTGTTCTCAACTGCTGCAGACAACCAGCCAGCTGTTGATATTCATGTACTTCAAGGTGAACGCCCGATGTCTGTAGATAATAAAACACTCGGCCGTTTCCAGTTAACGGACATACCACCGGCACCACGTGGCATTCCGCAAATTGAAGTCACCTTCGATATTGATAAAAATGGTATTGTAAATGTAAAAGCGAAAGATCTAGGTACGCAAAAAGAACAAAACATTACGATCCAGTCTTCTTCAGGTCTTTCTGATGATGAAATCGAACGTATGGTAAAAGAAGCAGAAGAAAATGCTGATGCAGATAAAAAGCTAAAAGAAGAAGCCGAATTGAAAAACGAAGCTGATCAGCTTATTTTCACAACAGAAAATATGGTGAAAGAGCTTGGAGATAAAATAGGTGAGGAAGAACTTCAAAAAGCAACTGAAGCGAAGGAAGCATTGAAAGAAGCTCTTGAGAAAAATGATGTTGAAGATGTTCGTACAAAACGCGATGCTTTGAATGAAATCGTACAGCAATTTTCTATGAAGCTTTATGAAGAAGCAGCGAAGCAAGCCGAAGCACAGCAAGGCGCTGAAGAGACATCGAAAGATGATGGTGTTGTAGACGCTGAATTTGAAGAAGTTGACGATTCAAAAGATAAAAACTAAGTATGTGTTACAAGAAAAAGTCAAAGTCAGCGGTTTTCCGACTTTGGCTTTTTTTGTGAAACAATCTGCCATATTTTCATCGATCTATGTTAAAATAGCGGTTATGTGAATGAAACGGGAGTGAGAAACGATGAGCAAGAGGGATTATTATGATGTGCTCGGAATTGAAAAGAGTGCATCAAAAGACGAAATTAAAAAAGCGTACCGAAAACTATCAAAAAAATTCCATCCAGATATTAATAAAGAACCGGGTGCAGATGAAAAGTTTAAAGAAATTACCGAAGCGTATGAAGTGCTAAGTGATGAATCGAAAAAAGCGCAGTATGATCAATTCGGACATGCTGGACCAAACCAAGGCGGTTTTAACGGTGGTGGTGGATTCAGCGGATTCGGCGGCGGATTTGATGATATTTTTAGCACATTCTTTGGCGGTGGCGGCGGACGTCGGCGTGACCCGAATGCACCAAGGCAAGGTGATGATCTTCAATACACGATGACGGTAACGTTTGAAGAAGCGGTTTTTGGGGTGGAAAAAGATATTACCATTCCAAGAGAAGAAGAATGTACAACGTGTAATGGAAGCGGTGCAAAACCGGGCACATCAAGGGAAACGTGTTCACACTGTGCTGGCGCTGGACAGGTGAATGTGGAACAAAGTACTCCATTTGGCCGTGTTGTGAACCGCCGTACATGTCCTCATTGCAGTGGTACAGGTAAAATTATTAAAGAAAAATGTACAAAATGTGCAGGGAATGGCCGCGTAACGAAAAATAAAAAGATAAACGTAAAAGTGCCGGCAGGTATTGATGAAGGGCAGCAAATTCGTCTGACTGGACAAGGAGAAGCCGGCGTTAACGGTGGACCTGCAGGTGATTTATATATCGTTTTCCGTGTCATGCAGCATGAACTGTTTGAACGGGAAGGCGATGACATTTATTGCGAAATGCCCGTGACATTCGTTCAAGCCTCGCTGGGTGATGAAATTGAAGTACCGACCATTCAAGGCAAGGTGAAATTGAAAATACCGGCTGGTACACAAAGCGGCACGACATTCCGTTTGCGTGGCAAAGGCGTAGCAAATGTGCGTGGATATGGTACAGGTGATCAGCACGTTCACGTGAAAGTCATTACACCGATTAAATTAAGTGAAAAACAAAAACACCTTCTTCGCGAGTTTGCAGAAGTAAGCGGCGAACAGCTGAGCGAAGAAGATGGTTTTTTCGATAAAGTGAAGCGCGCATTAAAGCGTGACTAATTGCATGATAGGAGCTGGCACGAATGAAGTGGTCAGAAATTTGCATTGAAACAGTCAATGATGCAGTGGAGCCGATTTCGAATATTTTACACGAAGCAGGAGCGAGCGGTGTTGTGATTGAAGACCGCGCAGAGCTGGACAAAAAACGGGAAGGCGGTTTATTTGGTGAATTGTACGAGTTGAATCCGGATGACTACCCTGATGAAGGCGTCGCCGTTAAAGCTTATTTACCGGTAAATAGCTTTTTGCAGGAAACGGTGGAGGATATTACAGAAGCGGTGAAAAATCTTACTGTATATCAAATTGACACAGGCAATTTACGTGTGTCGGTCAGTGAAGTGCATGAAGAAGACTGGGCTACAGCGTGGAAGCAGTATTACAATCCTGTCAAAATATCAGAAAAATTTACGATTGTGCCGACATGGGAAGATTACGAGCCATTTTCAACAGATGAATTAATTATTGAACTCGATCCCGGCATGGCGTTCGGAACAGGGACACATCCGACGACTGTTATGTGTTTGCAGGCGCTGGAACGGTATGTGAAGCCTGAAGATCATGTTGTCGATGTCGGCACTGGCTCAGGTGTCCTTGCCATTGGTGCAGCAATGCTCGGTGCAAAACGTGTTACAGCACTCGATCTAGACGAAGTGGCCGTATCGGCTGCACGTCAAAACGTGGCGCTGAATAAAGCAGAAAACGTTATTTCTGTGTCGAAAAATAATTTAATTGATGGTTTGGATGACCAAGCAGATGTTGTCGTAGCGAATATTTTAGCAGAAGTGATTATTTCATTTGTGAAAGATGTGGAATCAATTATGCGTCCGGGTGGTATTTTTATCGCATCCGGTATTATCGGACAGAAAAAAGAAGACGTGAAACAGGCGATGAACGATGCAGGATTGATTATTGAAGAAACAGTCGTTATGGAAGACTGGGTGTGCATCGCAGCGAAAAAAGCAGAATAAAAAAATGAGGTGCAGTCGATGCAGCGATATTTTTTAGACGAAATGCCTAAGGATAATAAAATCACCATTACGGGTGAGGATTTTCACCATATTAGCCGGGTCATGCGGATGGAAGCAGGCAGCTGTATTTATACAGTACATCCCGACGGACGTACGTCTATTTCTACGATTACAGAGATCAAGGAATCAGAAGCAGTCGCAGAAGTGACAGAATGGGTGAAAAGATCAGTCGAATTGCCTGCGGACGTCGTTGTTTCTACCGGTCTTGTGAAAGGCGATAAATTCGATTATATTATACAGAAAGGAACAGAACTCGGCGCTGCCGGGTTTGTTCCGTTTGAAGCAAGTCGTTCTGTCGTCAAGTGGGACCGGAAAAAAGGGGCAAAAAAAACAGAGCGGTGGCAAAAAATTGCTAAAGAAGCAGCGGAACAGTCGCACAGGAGCCGCATTCCATTCGTGTCTGAACCAGTTTCACTTACACAGGTTATTGAAAGTGGAAAAGACTTTGATATGTTGCTATTTGCATTTGAAGAAACGGCTAAAGCAGGTGATATGTCTGTTTTTTATGAGGCAGTCAGCGGGTTATCAGAAGGCAAACGATTGCTGATCGTGACCGGACCTGAAGGCGGATTTTCCGAGAAAGAGGCAGAACAATTAACAAAAGGCGGGTTTACTGCGTGCGCACTCGGACCGAGAATTTTGCGTGCTGAAACAGCGCCATTATATGTATTGTCTGCTGTTTCATTTTATTTAGAATTGAAGAGGTGATTACAATGCCAACAGTGGCATTTCATACGTTAGGCTGTAAAGTAAACCATTATGAGACAGAAGCGATCTGGCAGCTGTTTGAACAAAATGGTTATGAGCGGACTGATTTTGAAAAAACATCAGATGTATATGTGATTAACACGTGTACGGTGACAAATACAGGGGATAAAAAAAGCCGGCAGGTGATTCGCCGTGCGGTGCGTAAAAATCCAGATGCGGTTATTTGTGTAACCGGCTGTTACGCACAGACATCACCGGCTGAAATTATGGCCATTCCAGGTGTTGACGTCGTCGTAGGCACACAGGATCGGATAAAGATGCTCGATTATATCGAGCAATTTAAACAAGAACGACAGCCGATTAATGCAGTTGGCAATATCATGAAAAACCGTGTATATGAAGAGCTTGATGTACCGGCATTTACAGACCGAACACGCGCTTCGCTCAAAATCCAGGAAGGATGCAATAACTTCTGTACGTTTTGCATCATTCCGTGGGCACGCGGCTTAATGCGGTCACGTGATCCAGAAGAAGTCATCCGTCAGGCAAATCAGCTCGTTCAGTCTGGCTATCAAGAGATTGTATTAACGGGTATTCACACGGGCGGTTACGGATCTGATTTTAAAGATTATAATCTAGCTATGCTTTTACGTGATCTTGAAGCGAAAGTGACGGGATTAAAACGAATCCGAATTTCATCTATTGAGGCTAGTCAATTAACAGATGAAGTGATCGATGTCATTGATCAATCAAACATCGTTGTTCGTCATTTACACATTCCAATTCAATCTGGTTCAGACACGGTATTAAAGAGAATGCGCCGCAAATATACGATGGACTTTTTCGCAGATCGTTTAAATCGGTTGAAAAAAGCACTTCCGGGTCTTGCTGTTACATCAGACGTTATCGTTGGTTTTCCAGGTGAGACGGAAGAAGAATTTATGGAAACATACAATTTCATTAAAGAACATCGTTTCTCAGAGTTGCATGTATTTCCATATTCAAAACGGACAGGTACACCGGCAGCGCGTATGGATGATCAAGTCGATGAAGAGATCAAAAGCGAGCGTGTGCATAAATTAATCGCATTATCTGATCAACTGGCGAAAGAATATGCAGCGGAATTTGAAAATGAAGTGCTTGAAGTGATTCCAGAAGAACCATTTACAGAAGGTGGAGAAGGACTTTACAGCGGCTATACTGATAACTATATGAAAGTTGTTTTTCCGGCGACAGAAGAAATGGTCGGCAAAATTGTCAAAGTGAAAATAACGAAAGCAGGCTATCCGTATAACGAAGGACAGTTCGTTCGGGTACTTGATAAGATACACGCGTAAAAGCTGGCAGATTGCCGGCTTTTTTTCGTCAAAATTCTCGCAAGCCTAAGCGCATCGGTGTTATGATATGGAAGTACGGACAACCAATGAAAGGAGGGTTTACTATGATGACAGATACATTCGGAAACATAGCAAAAACCATTGATCATACGTTATTGAAAGCAGATGCCAAAAAAGAAGATATTGAGAAACTTTGCGAAGAAGCAAACCGTCATGGATTTGCTTCTGTATGCATTAATCCAGCGCTTGTCAAGCAGGCATCGGAACTTTTACGCGGTTCGGAAGTAAAAGTATGCACAGTCATTGGATTTCCACTCGGTGCGACGGTGACAGAAGTAAAAGCATTCGAAACAAAAATAGCGATTGATCACGGTGCGACAGAAGTCGATATGGTCATTAATATCGGCGCTTTAAAAGACGGTGATTTTGACGCAGTGGAAAAAGATATTCGTGCGGTTGTTGCATCTGCACAAGGAAAAGCGCTTGTTAAAGTTATTATTGAAACGAGCCTTCTTACTGATAAAGAAAAGAAAAAAGCATGTGAACTTGCTGTATCAGCAGGTGCTGATTATGTGAAAACATCGACAGGTTTTTCTGCCGGCGGTGCGACAGAAGCTGATGTTACATTAATGCGCCAAACAGTCGGACCTAAAATAGGTGTAAAAGCATCAGGAGGCGTTCGTTCGCAGCAAGATGCGATGACGATGATTAAAGCGGGTGCAACACGGATTGGTGCAAGCTCAAGTATCAGTATTGTAACCGGTGTAGAAGGCGACAGCACCTATTAATTGTGCAACTTTTGTAAAGAAAGTTTCTTGACCGTGTCAAAACGTTGTATTATAATAGTTCAGTACATGGAATTTCCATCGTAATGTGTTCGGAGGGAGGGAAAAAGAAATGTCAAAAACTGTTGTTCGCAAAAACGAATCGCTTGAGGATGCTCTGCGCCGTTTCAAAAAAACTGTTTCCAAGACAGGCACCCTGCAGGAATACAGAAAACGCGAATTTTATGAAAAACCAAGTGTGAAACGCAAAAAGAAATCAGAAGCAGCTCGTAAACGTAAGTTCTAAGAGGAGGTTTTAGTATGAGTCTTCTCGGACGTCTTAATGACGAGATGAAGCAAGCGATGAAGAGCAAAGAGAAAGAAAAACTGACAGTCATCCGTATGCTTAAAGCAGCATTGCAAAATGAAGGCATTAAGGCGGGCGGCCGCGACCTGACGGAAGAGGAAGAACTGACAGTCCTTTCTCGCGAAGTGAAACAGCGCAAAGACTCCCTCCACGAGTTTGAAAAAGCCGGCCGCGAGGATCTTGTGGCCAAAATTCAGACTGAACTGACTTACGTGAACGAATATATGCCTGAACAGCTTTCGGAAGAAGAAGTTTCAGCCATTGTCGACGCGGCAATCGCTGAAACGGGTGCTTCCGCAAAAGTAGATATGGGGAAAGTAATGGCCACTCTTATGCCGAAAGTAAAAGGCAAAGCAGATGGGTCATTAGTGAACCGTCTCGTACAGCAAAAGCTGTCGAAATGAAAAGAACTGCCGTCCATTAGGACTGTAGTTCTTTTTTTATTCATTATTTCCTTTTTTCTGAAACTTTTTACATACTGAATCCGTATAAATGAAAAAGACCCGGCAGAAAGGCGGTGAGATACATTCGATATGTACAATGGAGTGCCGTACTTGTAGCAGTTTCATTGCTTACGGCGTATGATGGCGGCGGATCATTCGTTCGATTTGCAACTAATCCTGTTGTTGTCGTAGTCCTGTTATCGATTATGCTGACTGGGTTTATACTGGAATTATTTACACCCGGATTCGGGATTCCCGGCGCAGCGGGCACACTGGCATTGCTGATATTTACAGCAGGTCACGTTATGTCAGGAGAGGCCGGTATTTTGACAGTGCTGCTTATTGTTTTTGGTGTTCTGTTTATTCTGGCAGAAGTTATTTTGCCAGGCGGAGTCGTGGGCTTGATTGGTTTTAGCCTATTTTCTGCAGGCGTTCTATTTGCCGGAGCAAGCTTGCTTTGGATGGCGATTTCGTTAATAATCGCGTTTTCTATTGCGACAGCAGCATTGATATTAATGATAAAGGTGTTGGGAAAAGAAATGAAATTTTTCAAAAAGTTCATTTTAAGCGACTCAACCGATACAGAGCACGGCTATGTATCGAATGAAAATCGCACAGATTTAATTGGGAAAATTGGCACGACAAAAACACCGTTGCGTCCGTCTGGTACAGTCGTCATTGACGGCGAGCGGATTGACGCCGTAGCAGAAGGCGTCTTCATTATGGCCGGTAAAGAAGTAGCCATTGTGAAAACAGAAGGCGCACGAATTGTTGTAAGAGAAATCGAATAAAAGGAGGAATTTTATTATGGTAATCAGCAGTACAATTATACTTCTCATTGCGATTGCGGCAGCAATTATATTACTTAGTGTTTTGCTTACATTTGTCCCGGTCATGCTCTGGGTATCGGCACTTGCTGCCGGCGTAAAAATTAGTATTTTTACGCTTGTCGGAATGCGCTTGCGCCGGGTTATCCCGAGCCGTGTCGTGAATCCGCTCATTAAAGCATCAAAAGCAGGACTAAATGTATCAATCAATCAGCTTGAAAGTCATTATTTAGCAGGTGGTAATGTTGATCGTGTCGTCAATGCCCTCATTGCTGCGCATCGTGCGAATATTGATTTAACGTTTGAACGGGCAGCCGCGATTGACCTTGCGGGCCGTGACGTACTTGAAGCTGTTCAAATGAGTGTTAACCCTAAAGTAATTGAAACACCCTTTATTGCTGGTGTTGCGATGAACGGAATCGAAGTAAAAGCGAAAGCACGTATTACGGTACGTGCGAACATCGACCGTCTCGTCGGTGGTGCTGGTGAAGAAACGATTGTTGCCCGTGTTGGCGAAGGAATTATCTCTACAATTGGTTCAAGTGATCACCATAAAAAAGTACTAGAAAATCCGGATATGATTTCTCAGACTGTCTTGAACAAAGGATTGGACTCAGGTACAGCATTTGAAATTCTTTCGATCGATATTGCGGATGTTGATATCGGTAAAAATATTGGCGCTGAACTTCAGACCGAACAGGCAGAAGCGGATAAAAATATTGCACAGGCGAAAGCGGAAGAACGCCGAGCGATGGCTGTTGCGAACGAACAGGAAATGATTGCACGCGTGCAGGAAATGCGTGCGAAAGTCGTTGAGGCGGAAGCAGATGTTCCACGTGCAATGGGAGAAGCGCTTCGTTCGGGCAATATCGGCGTTATGGATTACTTGAATATCCAAAATCTCACTGCTGATACCGACATGCGAGGTGCGATTGGTGATATGACAGGAAAGAAAAAAGAAAATGACGGCAAATAAAGGAGGTCATCCGAGTGGAAGGACTCATCTTTGTCATCATTGCCGGCTTGATCTCGATGTTTTTCAATAAGGATAAAAACAAAGACGAACAAAAAACAGCCCGTAAAAAAGTAGAACAACAAGCAAAAAGAGTAGCGAAACAGGCGGATCAAAAAGCGATGGAAGCTCCTGTGCAAAATCCTATATCAACACCTGCCCCTGTTCAAAAGCCCGTTCAAAAACGAGAAACAAGACAGTCAAGGCCAATCAAACCGGTGTCACAGCCTGTGAAGGGTGTCGAAAAATGGTCAGAACAAGACTTTTTAAAAGGCATTATTTTGTCCGAAGTGCTCGGTCCGCCAAAATCAAAACGTAAAAAGTGATGAATGCCTCTTTCTTTTCATAAACATATGAAAAAGAAAGGGGCGTTTGTTTTTATGAAAAAAAGAGAAGGGGCGGCATTTATCAGTAAATTGGCAGGACTGCCTGCTGATGCAGCCGGAGGAGTACCGCGTATCACGATCATTGGAAGCACTCAAATTGCGATTCAATATCCAGAACGGCTTGAACAATTTACAGAACAGGATGTCCGCATACAGTTGCCTGGATCAACTCTTCACATAAAAGGGAAATCACTTGAAGTAAAAGAATTAATGCCGGAAGAAATCCTCGTCGAAGGAACGATGACAAATATACAACTAGAAATGAAACAGGGTCATCGCTTTGGCTAATCTTTTTTTATCCGGTGGAGTGACTGTTATCGTCTCCGGCCCGGATGCTTCATTATTACCCGGCAGGCTGCATGAGCGTGGCGCTATACTTGTGCACATTAAATATGAAAAAAAGAATGTCATTCGTTTTCAAATGCGGGTTCGAGAACTTGGACTGCTACGAAAAGAAGCGCGTCAATTCAATGGAACCATTCGTTTGGAAAAAGGAACGGGCTTGCCTTTTTTAATGCAGCGTGCAATTCAAAATTATCCTTTCGTTTTAACGAGCATCTGTTTCTTTTTCATTATCATTTTGCTTTCAGCGATGATCATCCGTATTGATGTCACAGGAGCGGATACGCAGACGGAAAAGTTGATTCGGACATTTTTAAAACAGGAGGGCATTCGTGAAGGAGCTATCCGATTTGATCAGATCAACGAACAAGAACTTAAACAACGCGCCCTGTTACAAGTGCCAGGTGTCACGAGATTTTCGCTGAAAAAGAGCGGTGTTGTGTACAAAGTAGATGTGTCAGCCAGCAGCCCGGAAAAAGAAACGGTTTCTAGCCGCCACCATTTAAGAGCGTCAAAAGCTGGTGTCATTCATGATTTGTTTGTGGAGCACGGCTTGTCGAAAGTACGTCGAAGTGAATTTGTTGAAAAAGGAGACCGGCTTGTGACCGGCACGAAAAAAAATCCAGCACGTGGCACTGTTATAGCAGAAACATGGTATAAAGCAACCGTGACGATGGTGAATGATTCAATGCAGACGAGAAGCAGCAAAAAAAGACTAACTGTATATGCATCGTTACGAGATAAAGAATATGCCCTCTGGACACCAGCATCGTTGCGCGAACCATTTCAGTCGGAAGAATACGTGTATCAATTTCATTTTTTCTCGTATATGCTGCCATTTTCTTTCCGCACAGTGACCGACTATGAATTGAAAAAAGTAAACACGATTGAGACAGCGGACGAAATGGAAAAGAGAGCAATTCAAACAGCAAGGACACAGTTAATGGCCAGGCTTCCGGAAAAGGCGCACATTCAAGGCGAAAACGTTTTACAGAAGCGGGTTGGGAATGGTAAAGTAAAGATGATTATACACTTCCAAGTACTTGAAAATATTGCAACTAACTAACCTGTCAACGAAGGAGACTGAGGAATGCAGGAAGAATTGAAGTCAGCATCCGTCGCTCTAGGCGACCAAAACGAAGCAGTATTATTATTTGGGGTATCCGACCGTAATTTAACGATTATGGAAGAAGAGTTTCATGTCTCCATCGTCACACGTGGTGAAGCGGTTCATTTAACAGGACCGGCAAATAACGTGGAAAAAGCCCGTATTGTGGTTGAACAGCTGCTTGCTGTCATTCGCAAGCAAATTAACATTAGTGAACGCGATGTCATCAACGCTGTGCAAATGGCCAAAAATGGCACGATTGAATATCTGAATGAATTGTATGAAGAAGAAATTACTAAAAATGCAAAAGGCAAATCGATTCGTATTAAAACGCTTGGACAGCGCGATTATATTGAAGCGATCCGTAGTACAGATCTCGTATTCGGCATCGGGCCTGCAGGTACTGGAAAAACGTACTTGGCGGTCGTTATGGCTGTCCGTGCGCTCAAAAACAGTCGTGTCAAGCGAATCATTTTAACACGTCCAGCTGTTGAAGCAGGTGAAAGCCTTGGTTTTTTACCAGGTGATTTGAAAGAAAAAGTTGATCCATATTTACGACCTCTCTATGATGCACTGCATGACGTTCTTGGTGCGGAACATACGGATCGGATGATTGAACGCGGTACGATTGAAATTGCGCCTCTTGCCTATATGCGCGGCCGGACGCTTGATGATGCATTCGTCATTTTGGACGAAGCACAAAACACGACGAATGCTCAGATGAAAATGTTTTTGACGCGTCTTGGATTCGGTTCGAAAATGGTCATTAATGGCGATCAAACGCAAATTGATTTGCCAAAAGGCGCGGTATCCGGACTCGTTGCAGCAGAACGTATTTTAGAAAATACGAGCGGCATCTCATTTATTTATCTTAATCAAAGCGATGTTGTCCGTCATCCACTCGTCGCAAAAGTCATTAATGCGTATGAAAAAGCGGAAAAAGGGGATGGAAAAAATGCTGCTCGACGTTGATTTTTTGGATGAAACGAATAGTCTCGATGAAGAAACGAGCAAGCTGTCAGAAAAATTACTCCAGTTTTCCGCCAAACAAGAAAACATTCCGAACGGCAGTGAAGTGTCGGTGACATTTGTGACGAATAACCGCATTCAAGAGATCAACCGAGAGTATCGCGATAAAGACGTGCCGACTGATGTTCTGTCCTTCGCACTCGAAGAAGTGGGTGAAGATGAAGTAGCGATCACCGGTGGGGACATGCCGCGTATCCTCGGTGACATTATCATTTCGGTTGAACGGGCAAAAGAGCAAGCAGAAGACTACGGTCATTCATTTGAGCGGGAGCTTGGCTTTTTAACGGTTCACGGATTTCTTCATCTGCTCGGGTACGATCATATGACAGAAGAAGATGAAAAAGAAATGTTTGGCCGGCAAAAAGAGATTCTTGATGCGTTTGGACTTGAAAGATAGACGAACCTTCAGCGCTGGCCGGCTCATGTCTTCATTCCGGTTTGCCGGCAACGGACTGAAACTGGCTTTTCTGGAGCCGAATATGCGTATTCATTTTGCTGCCGGTACTATTGTATCGGCAGCCGGTTTTATTTTTTCGCTCACACGTTTGGAATGGTGTATCATTATTGGCGTGATTGCAGGAATGATGGCGCTTGAAATCGTCAATACAGCGATTGAAAAAGCAGTCGACCTCGTTACGAAAGAGTATAAGCCGCTAGCCGGCATGGCAAAGGATCTTGCTGCCGGCGCTGTGCTGTTGTATGCTTGTGCAGCGGTTATCATCGGACTGATCATTTTTATCCCAAAATTATAAAAGAGGTGAATAATATGGATCAGTATGTATTGATTGAAGAAGCGAAAAAAGCGCGCGAACTCGCATATGCTCCATATTCGAAATTTAAAGTAGGCGCAGCACTGCTTTCCAAAGACGGCCGCATTTTTGGCGGCTGTAACATTGAAAATGCAGCATATAGTGTTGTCAACTGTGCGGAGCGTACGGCGATTTTTAAAGCATGGTCAGAAGGTGTTACAAACTACACAGCGATTGCGGTTATAGCCGATACGAAACGGCCGGTACCGCCATGTGGTGCATGTCGTCAAGTAATCGCGGAGCTTTGTCCACCTGATATGAAAGTCATTTTAACTAATTTAGAAGGCGACGTGCAGACGATTACCGTAACGGAACTTCTGCCGGGTGCCTTTTCACCGGAGGATTTAAATGGGTAATACAACGTATAAATCAGGGTTTATTTCTATTATTGGCCGGCCTAATGTCGGTAAGTCAACATTTTTAAACCGCGTCATCGGTCAAAAAATTGCTATTATGAGTGATAAACCACAAACAACACGCAACAAAATACAGGGTGTTTACACAACAGATGATTCACAAATGATCTTTATCGACACACCGGGCATTCATAAACCGAAGCATAAGCTCGGCGATTTTATGATGAAAACAGCAACAAACACGTTAAAAGAAGTCGATCTCATCTTATTTATGATTAATGCAGAAGAAGGATTTGGACGCGGTGATGAATTTATTATTGAGAAATTGAAAGAGATAAAAACACCAATCTTTCTAGTCATCAATAAAATTGACCGTATTCATCCAGATCAGCTCATGCTCTTAATTGATCAATATAAGGATTTATTGGAATTTACAGAAGTGGTACCAATTTCAGCGCTGGAAGGGAATAATGTTGACCGGCTGCTTGAGCAAATTGAAAAGCTTCTTCCAGAAGGACCACAATATTATCCGGCCGATCAGGTCACAGATCACCCAGAACGGTTTATTGTGTCAGAACTGATCCGTGAAAAAGTGCTTCATTTAACGCGTGAAGAAGTGCCACACTCGATTGCGGTTGCCATTGATAAAATTGCGAAGCGTGACGGCAAAGATATGATTGATGTGATGGCGACAATTATTGTTGAGCGGGATTCGCAAAAAGGCATTGTCATCGGACGCGGAGGCGCTTTGTTGAAAGAAGTGGGCAAACGATCACGACATGATATTGAAAATTTGCTAGGATCAAAAGTGTTTCTTGAACTGTGGGTAAAAGTGCAGAAAGACTGGCGAAATAAAGCGTCTAATTTGCGTGAGTTAGGCTTTAAAGAAGACGAGTATTAAGTTACTCTGCATAAGGGGTTTGGGGCTGTGCTTGAGAAATTAGAGGGCATTGTGCTAAGAACGAATGATTACGGTGAAACGAATAAAATTGTCACAATGTTTACGCGTGAAAAAGGAAAGAAAGCAGCAGTGGCAAGAGGCGCCAAAAAGACAAATAGCCGATTATCTGGTGTGACGCAGCCATTTACACATGGTATTTTTCTCATACAAGGAAGCCGCGGACTCGGAACGATGCAGCAAGGAGAAGCTCTGTCGTCCATGCGTTACATACGTGAAGATTTAATGAAAACGGCGTACGCTGCATATATCGTTGAAATGACAGATCGAACGACAGAAGACGGTGAAATAAATCTGCCTTTGTTCAATTTGTTGCAAAAAAGCCTTGAATATATAAATGAAGGTGCTGATGCGGCGATTGTGACAAACATTTTTGAAATGAAAATGCTCTCGCAAGTTGGACTGCGACCCGAACTATCTTCGTGCGTTGTCTGTGGAGAAACGGAAGGCAAGTTCGGCTTTTCAATCCGTGAAAACGGTCTGATTTGCCACCGGTGCAAAGAACAGGACCTGCACTTTTTACCGTTGTCTCCAGCGTCCATCCGCCTGCTGCGTTTATTTTACTTTTTCGATCTTGAACGTCTTGGCAATATTGATGTAAAAGAGTCGACGAAAAAAGAACTACGAGCCGTGATTTCGATGTATTACGATGAATACGCTGGTCTGTATTTGAAATCACGCCGTTTTCTGGAGCAGATGGAGCGGTTTGATTACAATTTTCAAGCAAAAGAAGAAACGAATGATGATTGACAAAACATCCATTATGCATTACGTTTTAAATAGACAAAAGAAATAATAACTGCGACGATGGAAAAAGTATGCGATGTACTCTTTTAAAAGCGAGCCCAGGGTAGTGTGAGCCGGGTAAAAGAACAGCGTGGAAAGGCACTCCGGAGCGGATTAACTTTAAAAAAAGCGGCCAAATTAAAGGCAAGTAGGGTGGAACCGCGGGTATATATAGCCCGTCCCTATGTACAAGAGACTGTTGTACATAGGGACGGGCTTTTTGATGCAGAAAAAAGGAGGAAGTAGACATGAATATTCAAGATATGATTTTAACGCTGCAAAAGCATTGGTCTGACCAAGGCTGTATTTTAATGCAAGCGTATGATGTAGAAAAAGGAGCAGGAACGATGAGTCCGTATACATTTTTACGGGCAATTGGACCGGAGCCTTGGAATGTAGCCTATGTTGAACCAAGCCGTCGTCCGGCAGATGGGCGTTATGGTGAAAATCCAAACCGCCTTTATCAGCATCACCAGTTCCAGGTGATCATGAAGCCGTCGCCAGATAATATTCAAGAATTGTATCTTGATTCGTTAAAAGCGCTCGGAATCGATCCGCTTGAGCATGATATCCGATTCGTTGAAGATAACTGGGAAAATCCATCATTAGGATGTGCGGGACTAGGCTGGGAAGTATGGCTGGATGGAATGGAAATTACACAGTTTACGTATTTTCAGCAAGTAGGCGGTCTCGAGTGCAAACCGGTATCCGTTGAAATTACATATGGTATCGAACGTCTCGCTTCGTACATTCAAGAAAAAGAAAATGTATTTGAATTGGAATGGACAAATGGATTTACCATTCATGATATTTTTTATCAGCCGGAATTTGAGCATTCTAAATATACATTTGAAACGTCTAATGTAGATATGTTATTTAACTTATTTGGCGTATACGAAAAAGAAGCAAAGCGCCAGATGGATGAAGGACTCGTTCATCCAGCATACGACTACGTGCTGAAATGTTCGCACGTCTTTAACTTACTCGATGCGCGCGGCGCTATTTCCGTCACAGAGCGCACTGCTTACATCGGGCGGATGCGTAATCTTGCTCGTCAAGTTGCCAAAACATTTTATGATGAGCGAGAAAAATTAGGCTTCCCGATTTTGAAACAGAAAGGAATGACTGATCATGAATAAACAGGATATCTTGCTCGAAATTGGATTGGAAGAAATGCCGGCTCGTTTCGTGACACAGTCAATGAATCAGCTTGGCGAAAAAGTAAGTAAATTTTTAAATGAACAAAATATTGAACATGGTGACGTACTGCTTTACTCCACGCCGCGCCGCCTTGCTGTCATCGTAAAAGATACGGTCGATGCGCAAGCAGATACGAATGAAGAGGCGAAAGGTCCTGCGAAAAAAATTGCCCAATCAGAAAACGGTGAATGGTCAAAAGCCGCTGCTGGTTTTGCGAAAGGCCAGGGGATGTCGGTAGACGATATTTACTTTAAAGAAGTAAATGGCGTTGAATATGCATATGTGAATAAATTTGTGAAAGGACGTTTGACAGCTGAGCTGCTTCCGTCGTTAAAAGACATTGCATTGAGCTTAACATTCGGTAAAAATATGCGTTGGGGCAACAGTGATATTCGCTACGTGCGTCCAATTAAATGGATTGTGGCACTGTTTGGCACGAAAGTTATTCCATTTGAGATGGCCGGTGTGCAAAGTGGAAACGAAACGATAGGTCACCGTTTTCTCGGAACGACTGCAGCCATTGTGGACGCTTCTTCGTATGAAGAGACATTGAAGCAGCAGTTCGTTATTGTCGATCCAATCAAGCGTCGGAACATGATAGTCGAAGGTTTAAAAGAGCTTGAAAAACAAAACAACTGGGTTATTCCAATCGATGACGCTCTTTTGGAAGAAGTGAATAATCTCGTTGAATATCCGACGGCTTTATCTGGTTCATTTAGCGAAGAATTTCTTGATTTGCCTGAAGAAGTGCTCATTACATCGATGAAAGAACACCAGCGTTACTTCCCAGTGAAAAAGGCGAACGGCACATTGCTTCCTCATTTTGTTACAGTGCGTAACGGAAATGATCATGCTATTGATAAAGTGGCCCGTGGAAATGAAAAAGTATTACGCGCTCGTTTAGCTGATGCAGATTTCTTTTATAAAGAAGATCAAAAAGCCAATATTGATGGTCTTGTGAAAAAGCTTGAAAAAATCGTGTATCACGAAAAAATCGGTACTCTGTCTGAAAAAGTCGCCCGCATTCGCCGCATTTCATCGGCACTTGCCAATTTAACACACGCATCAGAAGAAGTGAAAACATCAACAGACCGTGCTGCGCAAATCTGTAAATTTGACCTTGTGACGCAAATGGTCTATGAGTTCCCGGAACTGCAAGGGATAATGGGAGAAAAATATGCCCGTCAAAAAGGGGAAAAAGAGGATGTAGCCGTTGCTGTGAACGAACATTACAAGCCTCGCTTTGCAGAAGACACGGTTCCATCTACCAAAACAGGTGCGCTTGTCAGTCTAGCAGACAAACTAGACACGATTACGGCATGTTTTGCTGTTGGTATTATTCCAACTGGCTCACAGGATCCATATGCGCTTCGCCGCCAGGCAACTGGAATCGTGCAGACGATGATGGACCATGAATGGCATGTGCCGCTTGCAGACGTGATCGCGGCTGGAGTAAAAGAAGTACTACATGATAGTATCGGCGAGAAAGATGCTTCTACATTGAAAGAAGAAATCATTGCGTTCTTCATGCTTCGTGTGAAACACATTTTACAGGAAAAAGGAATTCGATATGACATCATTGATGCGGTTCTAGCAAAGCGCAGCGGTACGCTAAAGGAAATGGAAGAAGCTGCGTCTGTGTTGATGAGCCATAAAGAAGATGAGGAATTTAAAGAAACGATGGAAGCGCTCAGCCGTGTTGTGAACATTGCGAAAAAAGCGGAAGATGACCAGGGTGTCGATCCGTCTTTCTTTGAAAATGAAGAAGAGAAACAACTGTACAGTGCGTATTCAGATCTGGAAACAGCATGGACAAGAGCTGAATCTATGAGTGCACGATATGAATTACTTGCTGGACTAAAACGATTGATTGAACAATATTTTGACAATACGATGGTGATGGCAGAAGATGCGCAAGTAAAGCAAAACCGCCTTGCATTGATGCGTCGTCTTGCTATGTTCATTCTTGAATTTGCTGATGTTCCGGCTATCATGACGAAATAACACGGCTATCCAGTACTGCCCGATGTATATTTTGCTCAAATAGTATATAATGATAAATAAATCGTATAGCACATTAAGGTTTATTTTGATGGGTGGTGAGGAAAATCGAGTTAAATAAGCGGCAGCAAAAAATATTGGAAATTGTCAAAGGTAACGGTCCAATTACCGGTGAACATATTGCAGAACAACTGAGTTTAACACGTGCAACCCTTCGTCCAGACCTGGCTATTTTAACAATGTCAGGGTTTCTGGATGCTCGTCCGCGCGTTGGCTATTTTTATACAGGAAAGTCCAGTACGCAGCTGTTAACAGAAAAATTAAAGAAACTGACCGTACGTGATTTTCAGGCAGTGCCGGTCGTTGTAAA
Source organism: Bacillus sp. 37MA (assembly GCF_000372765.1). Classification (NCBI taxonomy): domain Bacteria; kingdom Bacillati; phylum Bacillota; class Bacilli; order Caryophanales; family Bacillaceae; genus Bacillus; species Bacillus sp. 37MA. The sequence continues at coordinate 2,086,748 of NZ_KB889752.1, read as the reverse complement.
AGAGCAATCTACGGTGTACGACGCGATCGTGACGATTTTTCTTGAAGATGTTGGCACGCTGTTTGTTGTTGACGATTCAGGCTGTTTGTCTGGTGTTTTGTCGCGCAAAGATTTGCTACGTGCAAGCATTGGCCAGCAGGATCTAAACTCACTTCCAGTAAATATTATTATGACGCGTATGCCGAATATTACGGTATGTAAAAAAGACGATCTAATCCTGGATGTGGCAAAAAACTTGCTTGAAAAGCAGATCGATAGCGTACCAGTTGTCAAAAAAATAGAAAAAGGTTATGAAGTGACCGGACGTATCACGAAAACAATGATCACACGGGCATTTGTCTCATTAACAAATGATGATCATTAACAGGAAGGCGGCAAAAATGACGTGAACGATCCTATTATTTATATTGTGTCTGATTCGGTGGGAGAAACAGCCGAACTTGTAACTAAAGCAGCACTGAGTCAGTTTAGCGGTCCTGCGGTCATTAAACGATTTCCATACGTAGAAGATCTGTCTCACATTGATGAAGTTGTCAGCTTAGCAACAGAAGATCAAGGCATTATTGTGTACACGCTGGTCAAACCGGAAATTCGTCAGTATATGGTGGAGACAGCGGAAGCAGAAAACATTAAAATATTTGATTTGATTGGTCCACTTATGGATCAGCTGGAATCGATGTGTTCAATGGAACCGTTGTATGAACCAGGCCTTGTACGTCGCCTGGATGAAGAATATTTCAAAAAAGTGGATGCAATTGAATTTGCTGTTAAATATGATGATGGACGTGACCCGCGTGGCTTATTGAAAGCTGACATTATTTTAATCGGTGTCTCACGTACGTCAAAAACACCATTGTCACAATTTCTTGCACATAAGCGGGTGAAAGTGGCTAATGTGCCAATTGTGCCGGAAGTCGATCCACCGGAAGAATTGTTCTCTATTCCAAAAGAGAAATGCATCGGTTTAAAGATCAGCCCGGAAAAATTAAATCAAATTCGCAAGGAGCGTCTCATTTCACTAGGTCTTGATGACAATGCGAGCTATGCTGATGTTGAGCGCATTAAAAAAGAACTGTCTTATTTTGAAAATATAGCAGCTCGAATAGGCTGTAACGTTATTGATGTAACGAACAAAGCGGTGGAAGAAACGGCCAATATTATTATGAGCATGTACCGCAGTCGAAAAAGTACATAATCACTCGATTATGTACTTTTCATTTTGACAAAAATGATCTATAATAAAAAATTGTGATAAAAATGTGATTGAAACAGGTTTAGACACCCCTTCAAAAGAATAAACTAACGATGTAAACTCCATTTCGATATGCATGATTTATGCACGGAATGTGTTTTTTAAAACGAACTTTCGTTTGAAAGAAGGATTCTAAACAAGCGTGTAGAATAAATACAAAATACGATTTTACAACTGGTGATAACACATGGCAGGAAGAATTTCTGAAGAAGCGATTCAAGAGATTAAACAGGGAGTTGACATTGCCGATATAATTGGCGATTATGTACAGCTAAAAAAACAGGGCCGCAATTTTTTTGGACTTTGTCCGTTTCATGGAGAAAATTCGCCTTCTTTTTCTGTCTCACCTGAAAAACAGATTTATCATTGCTTTGGGTGTGGTGCAGGGGGGAACGTATTTACTTTTTTAATGGAAATGGATCAAATTCCTTTTCAGGAAGCAGCGGCTAGGCTTGCGGACCGTGTGGGTGTAGTGCTTGACATTTCTGCTTCAGAAAAAAACGATGAATCGTTTAAGTCAAATGAGTATGAAGACTTTCTTGAAGCGCATGCCCTTATGGCAAAATTTTATCGACATCTTTTGTTGAATACAAACGAAGGTGGCGAGGCGCTTCATTATTTGCATGAACGCGGGTTTACAGATGAAGATATTGACCGCTTTCAAATTGGATGGTCGCTGCCTCAGCATGAGTTTAGCCTGAACGTGTTGCAAAAACGTGGCTTTGATCCAGCTCGTATGGAACAGGCCGGGCTTTTGCTGAAAAATGAAGAAACCGGTCGTTATTATGATCGATTTCGCGGACGGATCATGTTTCCGCTCCAGGATGAAAAAGGAAATGTAGTCGGCTTTTCCGGCCGCAGTTTAGGTAACGCGCAGCCAAAGTATTTAAATTCGCCGGAAACAGCGATTTTTCATAAAAGCCGTCTTCTGTATCACTTTCATGCGGCAAAAACAGCGATTAAACGGCAAAAACAGTTTATCCTATTCGAAGGATTTGCGGATGTAATTGCCGCAGTGCGTGCCGGATTTAATCAATCTGTTGCTGTCATGGGTACATCACTTACAGAAGAGCATATCCAAATGTTAAAACGAACATCAGATGAAGCCATTATTTGCTATGACGGCGATAATGCCGGAGTGAATGCGGCTTTTAAAGCAGCACAAATGCTGGATAAGAATGGTGTAACTGTTAATGTAACGCTACTTCCGGACGGTCTTGATCCGGATGAGTTTATTAAGCGAAACGGACCAGAATCATTTACAGCTTATGTAAAAGATGCATCGCTTACATTAATGGCGTTTAAAATGGAATACTTGAAACGTGGGAAAAATTTGCGGGATGAATCACAGAAGTTTCGTTACATTGAAGATGTGCTTGCTGAAATCGCCAGTTTGAAAAAAGCAGTAGAGCGCGATCATTATTTACGCCGGCTTGCCGGTGAGTTTTCACTTTCACTTCAAGCACTGCAGGAGCAGGAGAAAGCATTTTTTCTGAAAAAAAGAGCGGAACGGCCAATACGTCAAGAAGACGGGAAAACAAATATGCTCGTTCAGAAAGCAAGGCCAATGAAGCAATACCCGCGTTATGAAACAGCGGAACGCCGGCTACTGGCCCATATGCTGAAAAGTCCAGACATTGCTGATCACGTTCGGACGATGCTTCAAGGAGAACCGTTTACAATGGATGAGCACCAGGCACTTTTTACGTACCTTTTAGGGTATTATGAACAAGCAAACGCGCCGGACACAGCTTCTTTTTTGACGGTGCTGCCAGATGATCAATTACGCCGGCTAGCCGTTGACATCAGCTTGATGACAGTGAGTGGTGAGCCTAGTGAAGAAGAACTAATGGATTACGTTAAAGAAATCAATAAACAGCGTCGCCGCTTTAAGATTGAAGAGAAGAAAAGAGAGCGGGATGAAGCTGAAAAACGGCATGATTATGTAGGTGCTGCGCATATTTTGAGTGAAATTATCGCACTCGAAAAATTGCTTTCCCGTTAAATGTGACGGCCAGGATGTTGGAAGGAGGGGGACTCATGACTGAAAAGTCAACACGTTCCAAAGAAGCTGAATTAACACTTGATAAAGCAAAAGAACTTATTATTGAAACTGGTAAAAAACGCGGTGAATTAACATATAATTATGTGGCGGATAAACTTGCTTCGTTTGAAGTAGACTCCGGCCAGATTGATGAATTTTACGAGTCGCTTACAGAACAAGGAATCGAACTGGTTGAGGAAGACAGTAACGAAAGCGATCCGAATGTTCAAGAGCTTGAAAAAGAAAGTGAAGAGTTCGATTTAAATGATTTAAGTGTCCCGCCAGGTGTGAAAATTAATGATCCGGTCCGCATGTACTTGAAAGAAATTGGCCGCGTCGATTTGTTATCTGCTCAGGAAGAAATTGAGCTTGCTCACCGCATTGAAGAAGGCGATGAGGAAGCGAAGCGCCGTCTTGCAGAAGCAAATCTACGTCTCGTTGTCAGTATTGCTAAACGCTATGTTGGCCGCGGCATGCTGTTCCTTGACTTGATCCAAGAAGGCAACATGGGGTTAATTAAAGCAGTTGAAAAATTCGACTATCGTAAAGGATTTAAATTCAGTACGTATGCAACATGGTGGATTCGTCAAGCCATCACACGTGCGATTGCTGATCAGGCACGGACGATTCGTATTCCCGTTCATATGGTGGAAACGATTAATAAATTGATCCGTGTTCAGCGCCAGCTATTACAAGATCTCGGCCGTGAACCAGTACCGGAAGAAATTGCGGAAGAAATGGATCTAACCCCAGAAAAAGTCCGGGAAATTTTAAAAATTGCTCAGGAACCGGTATCACTTGAAACGCCAATCGGTGAAGAAGACGATTCGCATCTTGGCGACTTTATTGAAGATCAGGAAGCAACGTCTCCTTCTGAGCATGCAGCATACGAATTGTTAAAAGAACAGCTTGAAGATGTCCTAGACACATTAACAGATCGTGAAGAAAATGTCCTTCGTCTTCGTTTTGGTCTTGATGATGGACGTACACGTACACTTGAAGAAGTAGGCAAAGTATTTGGTGTTACGCGCGAGCGAATTCGTCAGATTGAAGCAAAAGCACTTCGTAAACTACGCCACCCAAGCCGCAGTAAACGGCTAAAAGATTTTCTTGAATAAGTGAGCAGCCGGGGTCCCACACCCGGCTTATTTTATATATATTTAGAAAAAAAGAAGGACATTCCTCTTCTGTCACGAATGTTACTTAGGGTTGAGGTGTGTCACAAAATGAAAAAAGAAATTATTATTAACGAGATATTAATTTGGAAAGAAAACAATATGCTACCACCGCATTATTGCGATTATTTGTTGGCTTTGTACACACAAGGTGAAGATTTTACAGAATCAGGCCGGCGGGCAAAAAGACAGCGTATTCATTTGACGTCTGCAGTGCTGGCGATTATGCTTCTGCCAATTTCTATATTTGTCCTTTATTTTACGGAATTTTCATTCATTTTGCAAACAGTAGTTTTGACAAGTTTTGTCGGATTTCTGTTATTACTGGCAATTTACTTTTCACGTAAAAAAATATTGGTTCCAGTATTTTTTTTAGGAGCGGCTGTTATGCTTTTGCTTCTGTCCCTGGAACTGAACACATATTTCTTTAATGGAAATCCGTTTACACTATATGGCATCTTATTTTTGAATTGTCTTCTCTGGCTGTATACAGGAATGAAGCTGAGGCTTATTTATTTTACGGTTTCTGCTCTGCTTGGTTTTGTTGTTATTCTTTATTTCGTATTTAAGGGATGAAATGTGTCTAATTTGCAACGGTCAGAAAAAATCTTTAGCATAAGCCTTTTCGCCAATCAATTTTTCAAGTAAAATAGAATGTGTTTGTACTTTTTAAATTTGATGTATACATAAAGGGAGGGGAAACAAATGAAACGTAATCCGATTATTCCATTTTGGCTGATTATGGTATTCGGCATTGGCTTGATGTTCTTCTTGTCACTCGAAGGGATTGACAATGCGAAAGAAATGGCCGAAGAAGAGAACCCGTCAGCAGAGCCAGGTAATGTAGCTGAAGGTGGAGAATTTGATCCGGAAGGTCATTATAAGTCTTCATGTATCGGTTGTCATGGCAGCAGTTATGAAGGCGGCGCAGGTCCTTCTCTTGTAGGAGTTGGCGAAAGACATTCTCAGGAAGAAATTCAGGACATCGTTGTAAACGGTAAAGGTGCAATGCCACCGGGACTTGTTCCAGCTGAAAATGCGGAAGCAATGGCTGCATGGTTAGCTGAAATTAAATAATAATGAAAAAGAGGTCTTTGCATCCTGCGAAGACCTTTTTTTTATCATGAATATGGTAAAATGAACGAGATTGAATAAAAAAAAGCGGTGAACATACTGATGAACAGCAATCAATTATCCAAAAGGTTAGAAACAGTGGCATCATTTATCCGTCCGGCTAAAACATTTGCCGATATCGGATCGGATCATGCGTATTTGCCGTGTTATGCCGTAAAGAAAGGCATCGTCACGCGTGCGGTAGCTGGTGAAGTAGTAGAAGGTCCTTTTCAATCTGCGAAGCGTCAGGTAGCCTCTGTTGGTCTTTCAGCGCATATTGACGTACGAAAAGGCAGTGGACTTGCTGTATTAAAAGCTGGTGAGGTGGAATGTATTACAATCGCCGGAATGGGCGGTCCGCTCATTGCCTCTATTTTAAAAGAGGGTGCTGACAAACTCTCCGGTGTCAAAAAGCTCGTGCTTCAGCCGAATATTGCCGCTCACTCGGTTCGAACTTGGCTTAATTCGAACGGCTGGATTATTGAAGACGAAGCCATTTTAGAAGAAGATGGCCAGCTGTATGAGGTGATTAGCAGCGTTTTAGGAGCGGGGAAAAAGCTGACAGAAAAAGAACTGTACTTTGGTCCGTATTTAATGAATAGCCAGAACGAAGCGTTTCGGCTGAAGTGGCAGCGTGAGCTTACTCAAATTGACCAAGTACTGACGCAGTTATCTAGTGCAAAAGATAGCGAAGGCGCTGCCCGCAAGAGACAGGAAATAATCAAAAAAAGACAATGGATAAAGGATGTGATGAACGATGAAAATACCGAACGGTCATGAGATTATTCAGCTGTTTGAACAATTTTCACCGAAATCCTATGCCATGGAAGGCGACAAAATCGGCTTGCAGGTCGGCCGTCTTAATAAACCATGCAAACGAGTGATGATTGCGCTTGACGTTCTCGAAAGTGTCGTTGATGAAGCGATTAAAGAGCAGGTTGATTTAATTATTGCGCATCACCCGATCATTTACCGGCCGCTTGGAGCAATAGTGACGGATCAGCCGGCAGGGCGGTTAATTGAAAAGCTCATTAAAAATGATATTGCTGTCTATGCTGCACACACGAATCTTGATGTCGCAGCGGGTGGGGTGAACGATATGCTGGCGAATGCGCTCGGTTTAGAAAAAACAGATATCCTAGTGCCGACGTATAAGGAAGAACTACGCAAGCTCGTTGTTTTTGTGCCAGCTGATCATGCCGAATCAATACGTGAGGCGCTCGGTGCATCCGGCGCTGGATTTATCGGTAACTATAGTCATTGCTCTTTTTCACAAAGCGGCACCGGTCGTTTTCAGGCTGAAGAAGAGGCGACACCGTTTATTGGTGAATCAGGTGGATTAGAACTGGTCTCAGAGGAACGGATTGAAACGATTTATCCAGTCCGTATCGAGAAAAAAGTGTTGACAGCCATGTTTAAGGCACATCCGTATGAAGAGGTGGCCTATGATCTATACCCGCTTTATAATAAAGGTGAATCGCTCGGCCTTGGCCGCATTGGCTATTTGCCGGAAGCGATGACGCTGGAACAATTTGCCCGTCACACGAAAGAAAAATTGGAATCTGGCGGTGTACGTGTTGTCGGTGATTTGACTCGTTCTGTTAAAAAAGTGGCAGTCCTTGGCGGCGATGGGAATAAATACTGGCAGGATGCAAAAAGGCGTGGGGCGGATGTGTATGTAACCGGGGACTTCTATTATCATACAGCGCATGATGCCGATGCAGAAGGATTGGCCATTGTAGACCCCGGGCACAATGTAGAAAAAATTATGAAAAATGGAACGGCTGCTGTATTAAAAGAAAAAGCGACACAGCAAAAGTATGATGTAACGTTTATTTCGTCAACGACACAGACAGACCCGTTTCAATTTGTATAAAGAAAAAGCAGATCCGGTCGTGCGGATCTGCTTTTTTAACGTGAGGTTAAAGTAGACTTTTTTACTTTAGGTAAAATTTTATTTAGCGGTACTTTTTGTTCACGTACCCATGTTGATTCGTCTTCTGGATCAAATGCTTCTAAAAATTGAATCACTTCTTTAACGATTGGTGTCGGTGTAGAAGCACCGGCTGTCACTGCAACGGTTTTAGCTTCTTTCAGCCAGTCAATTTCGATTTCAGATACATCGGATACGCGATAGGCGGTTGTGCCGGCAATTTCAATCGACACTTGTGCGAGACGGTTTGAGTTGTTGCTTTTCGGGTCGCCGACGACGATAAGTACATCTGCTTCACCAGCCTGCTCGGCTACCGCTTCCTGTCTTACTTGTGTTGCCAAGCAAATTTCTTTATGCATGTCAGCGTGCGGATATTTCGTTTGGATTGCTTCCATAATATCCATCACATCCCATTGACTCATCGTCGTCTGATTCGTGACGATGATTTTATCACAGTCAATCGCAAGCGCATCGACATCTGCTTTATTTTCTACAAGATGAACAATTTCTGGTGCAACACCGACAGCGCCTTCGGGTTCAGGATGCCCTTTTTTGCCGATGTAAATAACGTGATAGCCTTCCCTTTTTTTTGTGCGGATTAAATCATGTGTAACTGTGACATCCGGGCATGTCGCATCAATCGTCGTTAAGTTTTTTTGACGGGCGATTTCGCGCACTTCCGGTGATACGCCATGTGCGGTATAAATAATGGTTCCTTCTGTGACCTGTTCAATAATTTCTTTTCGGTTTTTCCCATCCAATGTAATAATGTCTTCTGCTTCAAATGCATCAGTGACATGCTTGTTATGAACGATCATACCAAGAATATAAATGGGTCGTGGAAGTGTTTTATCGAGAGCGGCGTTGCGGGCAATGACCATCGCATCAACGACACCGTAACAATAACCGCGTGGTGAAATTTTAATAATTTTCATATAATAGGCCCTCCTCATTCTTCTCTTCTCTATTATAAAGGAGGAAGACCTGAAAACAAAGTAATCAACTAATTCGTCCCGGAAACCATGGTGTTGACTCGGATGTTTTGAGAGGTTCTTTTTTGACCGGTATTGAAAATTCTGAAGGCTCTGGGCTGCGTTCATCACGATCCGGTGTCGAATTCACGGCACGGTAAAGTTTCCACATGGATGGCAAATTTTTCATGAGCGGGCCGTATTGTTCAATAAGCGGCCTCATTTGTTCAGCCGCTGCCATCACCTGGCGAGCTTGTTCCATCCAGTTGCCAGACTTTAGAGCTGATGCAGCTGATGCAATGGATGCCGCACGTGCAGGTGGGGCAGGTGGGGCAGGCGGATATGGGTAATAAAAACGACGGCCTATGTTTGGAGCATGTCGGTACAGCAAAACTGTCACCCTTTCCTTTTTCTCTATCGTATTCAATAAATGGACGGGTGGTGAGTAAAGCTTCCTTTGCTTTATAGACTCATTTAGTATATCATCATAACGTGCATAAATTATCGATCATGAAAGGGTGGAGAAGCCCATTGGCAAACCAAACATTTGAGCACTACGGATTAAAACCGTTTATTTATAAAGGAATTGAGGCACTTCGTTTTACAGAACCGACCCCGATTCAACGCAATATAATTCCGCTTATTTTAAAAGGGGAAAGTGCAATCGGACAATCGCAGACTGGAACGGGGAAAACTCATTCATACGTAATCCCTATTTTAAACCGGATTGATGTGAATAAAAAAGAAGTACAAGCTGTGATCACAGCACCGACACGTGAACTTGCAACACAAATTTATCAAGCATTTCAAAAAATCGCGAAAGAGTCAGATGAAGACATCATGGTACGCCATTTTGTCGGCGGTACGGATAAAAAACGCGACGTTGAGCGCTTAAAAATGCCTCCGCACATAATGGTCGGAACACCGAGCCGTATTGCAGATTTAATTGGGGAAAATGCAATTTCTGTTCATAAAGCGGGCATGTTTGTTGTGGATGAAGCAGATTTGATGCTTGATATGGGCTTCATTAATGACGTCGATCGGATTGCATCAAGTATGCCAGAAAAACTTGGCATGTTTGTTTTCTCAGCGACAATTCCAGAAAAATTAAAACCATTTTTAAAAAAATATATGGAAAACCCGGAATATGTACACATTGAACCAAAGCGTCTTTCTGCTGCTAATCTCGATCATTTATTAATTCCGGTTAAAAGCCGTGACAAAGTGGACGTTGTTCATGATTTGTTAGTAGCATTTAATCCGTATCTAGCGGTTGTGTTTACAAACACGAAACAAAAAGCGGACGAAGTAGCAAATAAGCTTTTAGAAAAAGGGTTGAAGACCGGCCGTATACACGGCGATCTGCCACCGCGTGAACGCAAAAAAATGATGAAGCAAATACACGATTTAGAATATCAATACATTGTCGCGACAGATCTTGCTGCACGCGGTATTGATATTGAAGGCGTCAGCCACGTCATCAACTACGAGCTGCCGTCGGATCTTGACTTTTATATTCATCGTGCTGGCCGGACAGCGCGTGCTGGAGCATCCGGTATTTGCGCGACGGTGTATACACCATCTGATGAAGATTCAATAGCTAGACTTGAACAAAGAGATATCACTTTCCGCCATGGTGATGTGCGAAATAAGGAGATTATTGAAACGGCTGACCGCAACCGTCGCAAAAAGCGTGAGAAAAAAGATGACACGATTGATCCGAAAGTGCGGGCGATTACGAGCCGTCCTCAAAAAGTAAAACCGGGTTATAAGAAAAAACGGAAATTTGAAGTGGCGAAACAACAAAAACGCCAGCGTCGTATTGATGCGAGAAAAAAGTAACAGGGAGTTTTGAAAGTGAAAATCGGATCACATGTTTCAATGAGCGGTAAGAAAATGCTGCTCGGTGCAAGTGAAGAAGCCGTTTTATACGGTGCAAATACATTTATGATATACACAGGCGCACCACAAAACACGCGTCGGAAAAGTATTGAAGACTTAAATATTGAAGCAGGCCGTCTCCACATGGAGCAAAATGGAATCGATGAAATTGTTGTTCATGCACCATACATTATTAACCTCGGCAATACCATTAAGCCGGAAACGTTCCAGCTAGGTGTCGACTTTCTACGGATGGAAATTGAACGTTCGACCGCGATTGGTGCTAGTCAAATTGTCCTTCATCCCGGTGCACACGTCGGAGCAGGGACAGAAGCAGGCTTAAAAAAAATCGCTGAAGGTTTGAACGAAGTGCTGACAAGTGATCAAACCATTCAGATTGCACTTGAAACGATGGCTGGCAAAGGAACAGAATGCGGCCGCAGTTTTGAAGAAATTGCCATGATTATGGATATGGTACCGCAAAACGATAAATTGTCTGTTTGTTTTGACACGTGCCATACACATGATGCAGGGTATGATATAAAAGAAGACTTTGATGGTGTACTCGAACAATTTGATCGAATTGTCGGCATTGATCGGTTAAAAGTGCTTCACATTAATGACAGTAAAAATGAGCGAGGTGCAGGGAAAGACCGTCACGAAAATATCGGCTTCGGTCATATCGGTTTTGATGCGCTGAATTATATTGTACATCATTCACAACTTGGAGACGTGCCGAAAATATTGGAAACGCCGTATGTTGGTGAAGATAAAAACACGAAAAAACCGCCATACCTCCATGAAATCGCCATGTTGAAAGCGAAAACATTTGATGAAGGCGTGCGGGAAAAAGTACAGGCAGGCATTACAGTTTAAGAAAGTGTTTATAAGGACGGAGCATCTCTTCTAATGCGCCCGCTTCTCGCTTGCCGAGAATGCGTTCAGCTGTCTGAAAAAGCTCTGTCCGTTTTTGTTCCGAAAACAAATCGACTTTATGAGTTGACAGCCAGTGAATAAAGTCACGAGCTTGCTCATCTGTCACAGACACATTGAATTTTGCCGCTTGTTCGAGTAATTCGTTTTTGGTAATATGTTGCACGCGTTTGTTCACTAGATCGTGAAGAGGCTGCATCATCATTCCCCTTTCTTGAAACGGCTTCGTTTACTTAACAGCATTCATGCTGTATACTAAATCACATCTAAATCGTAATCATTCTTACTGATAAAGGAGTCAACATCGATATGGAACAGAAGACCGTCATTGATATTCGCGATGTGAATTTCAGGTATGACCGCGAAAGTGTTCTCGAGCACATTAATTTATCTGTGCCACAGGGAGCATTTGTCGGTCTCGTTGGTCCAAATGGGTCAGGCAAGTCTACGTTACTCAAAATTATTCTTGGACTGTTAAAACCGAAAGAAGGGGACGTCGTCTTATTTGGCACTCCGCAGCAAAAATTTAAAGATTGGGACCGAATCGGTTTCGTTTCACAAAAAGCAAACTCATTTAATACGGGGTTTCCGGCGACGGTTCATGAAGTGGTCATGGGCGGACTCGCAAAAAAAATGGGTTTGTTTCATCGTCCAGGACAAAAGGAAAAAGAAGCGGTTGAAAAAGCGGTCAAAGCGGTCGGCATGGAGTCATTTTTAAAACGCAATATTGGTGATTTATCAGGAGGACAACAGCAGCGTGTCTTTATTGCTCGGGCCATCGTCTCCAATCCGTCTATTTTAATTTTAGATGAGCCGACTGTCGGTGTAGACAGACAAAATGTCGAGTCGTTTTATCATATGCTCACGCATTTAAATAAAGAACTTGGCATGACGTTATTGCTTGTAACACACGATATTGGCACGATTAAGGATAAAGTGACGCATGTCGCCTGCTTGAATAAATATTTGCATTTTCATGGGAGTATGAAACAATTTATTCAATTAGATGAGCAGGAACTGTCTCATTTATACGGACATGGAATCAGGCTGCTAGATCATCATCACGACCATTGAAGGGAATATCATTATGATTGAAGCGATACTAAAATATGAATTTTTACAAAACGCATTTTTATCAGGCGCAGTTATCGGTATTATTGCACCGCTTCTCGGCGCGTTTATCGTCGTCCGACGACTGTCGCTCATTGCGGATGCATTAAGCCATGTGACACTTTCTGGCATTGCAGCAGGATTGTATCTTGGACAGACCGTTCCAACATTGGCAACCGTTAATCCGCTTTACTTTGGTATGCTATTTTCAGTCGGCGGTTCACTTTTAATTGAGCGGCTGCGCAGCGTATATAAACACTATCAAGAACTAGCAATTCCGATTATGATGTCGGGAGGTATTGGCATCGGTGTTATTTTTATTTCACTTGCAGACGGATTTAATACCGATTTGTTCAGTTATTTGTTCGGCAGCGTTAGTGCAGTTAGCCGCGGAGACTTTTATGCAGTTATCGCGATTGGTATTATTGTTCTTGTTACGGTGTTTCTATTGTATAAAGAGCTGTTTGTCTTATCATTTGACGAAGAATATGCAAAGGCATCGGGGATTCCAGCAAAAGCCGTCCATCTTGCGTTTATTATTTTAACGGCGCTCGTCATTTCAGTCTCGATGCGTATTGTCGGTGTACTGCTTGTTTCTGCGCTTATGACGCTTCCAGTCGCAGCAGCGATGCGTGTCGCGAAAGGATTTAAGCAGACGATCTGGTTATCTATTTTATTTGGTGAAACGGCTGTATTAACTGGTCTTGTCAGTGCGTTTTATCTTAATCTCGCACCGGGCGGGACGATCGTTGTGACATCGATTGTGCTCTTATTTGCCGCCATTCTATGGAAAAAAGACCGGAATTAAAATGGAAGGGGCTTCGCATCATGAATTTAACAAAAGCGATGGGGCTGTTAAAAGAACAAGGCTATAAACAAACGGGGAAACGGGAAGAAATGCTTGCTCTTTTTGCACGTCATGATAAATATTTAACGGCAAAAGATGTGCTTGAAGAAATGAAAGAAGATTATCCAGGGCTAAGTTTTGATACGATTTACCGAAATCTAGCGCTGTTTGCCGAAATGGATATTTTAGAAGAAACGGAATTATCGGGCGAACGTCATTTTCGTTTTGCTTGCTCACATAATCACCATCATCATCACTTTATTTGCCTCGCGTGCGGGAAAACGAAAGAAATTCATATGTGTCCGATGAATAACATTGAAGAGTTGTCTGGCTGTGAAATTACCGGTCATAAATTTGAAGTGTACGGGCAATGTAAAGAATGCATAACAAAAGCGTGATCAAGACTTTCCTGATCACGCTTTTTTTTATGTGCGGGCAAGCGGGCCAATTTCGTTTGTTTTGATCCACTGATGAACCCATGCGTCCGCTTCATACCAGTTATCGACCCGAATGACGTTATCAGGAATAGAATCTTGGTTGTACGGTGTGTTAAACAGCACGACAGGAATGTGCAGCTCTTCTGCAATCATCACAGCGTTGTCATGTTTATCTTCAAAAAAGATATCGACTTCATTTCGTTTTGCAGCTTCGACTTTATCATGAGAACCAATAAGTTCAAGGTGATCATAAAGGATCTTTTGTTCTTTGAACCACGTTTCAGTAATTTCGATTAAATGCTTGCGGCGGGCACTGATAAACAATAAATGAAATTGTTGCTGCCATTTCGATAAAATGTGTTCGGCACCATCTGCGGGCGGGGAAGATGCATAAATTACCGGTTCAGTCTCATCAAACCAGGCACGCATTTGATCTAGTGGAATGTTGAGTGCTTCTGACAGATCATACTTTTTAATGTCCTGTAATGTTATGTTTAACGAAAAAGCATCATTGATAAAAGGAACGAGGCTGGTCGGGCACGTTACTGTGCCGTCAATATCAATGCCAAAGCGCTTTTCTTTTACTTGCTTCATTGTTCGACAGCAAGTGCCTGCTTGCGATAATGTTCTTCCGCAATCAAGTCAATTTCTTTTTTTAACTCTTCGACCATTGTTTCTTCAGGTACTTTTCGGACCGTTTTTCCATGGCGGAACAAAAGACCTTCGCCGCGAGCGCCGGCAATGCCAATATCCGCTTCACGAGCTTCACCAGGACCGTTTACGGCACATCCGAGCACAGCGACTTTAATCGGTGCTTTAATCGTTGAAATGTACTCTTCCACTTCATTCGCAATTGCAATTAAATCGATTTCAATGCGGCCGCATGTTGGACAAGAAATAAGTGTTGCAGCATTTGCGGCAAGACCAAATGATTTCAATAATTCACGAGCCACTTTTACTTCTTCCACCGGATCGGCACTTAGTGAAATACGGAGTGTGTTGCCAATACCTTTGCTTAAAATAGCGCCAAGTCCAGCGGCACTTTTTACCGTTCCAGCAAACAATGTACCAGATTCGGTAATGCCGAGATGAAGCGGGTAGTCGAATGCTTTTGCCGCTTTATCATATGCTTCAATTGCTAAGTTGACGTCAGATGCTTTCATCGAGACGATAATATCATAGAAATCAAGATCTTCTAAGATTTTAATATGATGAAGTGCACTTTCAACCATGCCATCCGCTGTTGGATAACCGTATTTTTCAATAATTTTACGCTCTAAACTCCCAGCATTAACGCCAATACGAATCGGTACACCTTTCGCTTTTGCCGCATTAACAACGGCCTCGACTTTTTCGCGGCGGCCAATGTTCCCAGGATTAATGCGGATTTTATCAACACCTGCTTCAATTGCTTTTAACGCGAGTTTATAGTCAAAATGAATATCGGCAACGAGAGGGATGTTAATCCGGCTTTTAATTTCAGCCAGAGCATCTGCTGCACGCTCATCAGGGCATGCAACGCGGACAATCTGACAGCCGGCTTCTTCAAGTCGGTTAATTTCCGCGACAGTTGCTTCTACATCGTGTGTTTTTGTAGTGGTCATACTTTGAATGATGACTTCATCGCTGCCACCAATTGTTAAATTGCCAACTTTGACAGCACGGGTTTTCGTACGGTGGGTGATTTCACTCAATGGTGATTCGCTCCTTTAAAAGTTAATCTAAATATCGTTTCTTTTCTCATTCTATCAGAGGGGAGCATGTTCAGACAACAATTGCGTTCACTTCGGTGCACCGGGTAAACAACGGATAGCCATAATAAGCATCGTACTTGTTATGATCCAGTCAAATAGATAACCAGAAGGCATTGTAAGACCTATCAGTTCTGTAATCGTAATGAGTAATGTGGGCAGTGTAACGGCATATGCAGACATTCGAAATGTGTGACGGTACTCAGCACGTTTCTTCAATATATGAGCTAGCCATAACCCGACGCCGCCAAAAATAGACACTTTAACAAATAATATAAAGGAAACAAACAAATAGTACATAATGAGCACGGCCGGAAGCAAAATAAATGAATTCGCTTCTAATAAATCGTTCTCCATTGTTAAGATCGGCAATTTTGCTTCGATCACTGCTCTTGCCGATTCATTGCCTCCTATTGCATACAGGACCATGTAGACAATCATCGGGATACACATGATAAGCGCAAGAAAAAAAAGGTAATTAATCGTTTTACCGATCCCTTGCATACGAAATGCGGCAATATATTTTGATGAGTGAAGACTTTTTATAAATTGCTTAAAAATAGACATATATTCTTGTTCCTTTCTTTAAAATAAACCTCTTTACAATTGTAGACACACGATCTGTTCAATTCAAGAAGAATACATGATTTTGAGTTCGGTACGCTTTTTTCCGGAATTGAAATCATGAATGGTCGGGATGATGAAGCCTTTCGGGAAATGGATTCATTTTTTTGGAGACATATTTATTGCGTCATGTTCACAATTTTGCTAATCTTATATACGAGTCAGATAAATCAACTTTATTTTTGGGAGGAATTTCATAATGGCATTTGAACTACCGCAACTACCTTACGCGTATGACGCACTGGAGCCCCATATCGACAAAGAAACAATGAACATCCATCACACAAAACATCACAACACGTATGTAACAAACTTGAATAATGCACTTGAAGGCAACGAAGAACTTCTTTCTAAATCAGTAGAAGAAGTTATTGCAAACCTTGATGCAGTTCCTGAATCTGCACGTACAGCTGTTCGTAACAATGGCGGCGGACATGCAAACCATTCTCTTTTCTGGCAGCTTCTTTCTCCAAATGGCGGCGGTGCACCATCTGGAAAATTAGGTGATGCAATTGATTCAAAATTTGGCAGCTTTGATGCATTTAAAGAAGAGTTTGCAAAAGCGGGCGCTACTCGTTTCGGTTCTGGCTGGGCATGGCTTTCTGTTGCAAATGGCGAGCTTGAACTTTCTAGCACGCCAAATCAGGATTCACCGATTATGGAAGGCAAAACGCCAATCCTTGGTCTTGATGTTTGGGAGCATGCATACTATTTGAACTACCAAAATCGTCGTCCTGATTACATTTCTGCGTTCTGGAATGTTGTAAACTGGGATGAAGTATCAAAACGTTACGAATCAGCTCTATAATCTTATAGAAGCTTCTTTTAAACCGGTCCCGTATGTGGACCGGTTTTTTTGTGGAAAAAAACATGTCGGTTCGTTACAATGGGAAATAGGTAAAAAAGAAGTTTAGAAAGGAATAGACGGTTGAAAAAAGCAAATAAAAAGAAGAAAACACACGTTCCATTTCGGGTGAATATGCTGTTTTTTATCGTCTTTCTCCTATTCTCTGCACTTATTTTTCGGCTTGGTATCGTGCAGATTGTACAGGGAGAGGATTATCAGCGTAAAATTGAACGGACAGAAGATGTCACTGTCAATACGAGCGTACCACGTGGGAAAATTTTTGACCGTGATGGACAGATTGTGGTCGATAATGTGCCGCAAAATGCGATTACATACACACGGCCGAAAAATCCAGATGCAGACGAAATGATGCAGACAGCGGAAAAGCTGGCGCAGCTGATTGAAAAAGAAATCGATCAAGTGACGGAGCGTGACAAAAAAGACTTCTGGATCGGTAAAAATGAAGAAAAAGTAAAAGCAAAAGTGACAGATCAAGAGTGGGCGTCCTATGAAAACGACGAAATAACGGAAGATGAAATTTATGACTTGCAGTTGGAGCGTATTACAGAAGAGGATTTAAAGGAGTTAACGGCTGACGAGCTTGAAGTGCTAGCTATCTATCGGGAATTTACATCTGGTTATGCATTAACACCGCAAATTGTGAAGAACGTCAATGTGACAGATGTTGAATATGCTGTCGTCAGTGAAAATTTATCGTCACTTCCAGGTGTGAATACAACAACTGACTGGGAACGTGCCTATTCATATGACCGTACATTAAAAACGGTACTTGGTAATATTTCTTCATCTAAAGAAGGTCTTCCGAAAGAAATGGTTGATTATTATTTATCACGTAGCTACAGCCGGAATGACCGAGTTGGAAAAAGTTATCTTGAATATCAATACGAAGGAGTGCTGCGCGGAAAGAAAACGAAAATGAAAAATATTACCGATAAGTCCGGTAATGTGCTGGATTCAGAAATTATTACAGAAGGACAGCGCGGCAACGACCTTATTTTAACAATCGATATGGATTTGCAGCTTGCTGTCGACAAAATTGTGGAAGACGAGCTTGGTGCGGCGAAACGATCTGGCGGGCATCCTCTTCTAGATCGTGCATTTGTTACGATGATGGATCCGAATACCGGTGAAATTTTAGCGATGTCCGGTAAAAAATATGAAGTGAACAATGGAAAAGCAGAAATACTTGATTTTGCATCAGGCAACATGACGACTTCTTATGCAATGGGATCAGCGGTTAAAGGGGCAACCGTTTTGACGGGATATATGACAGGCGTTAACGAACCAGGTGAATACATTGTCGATGAACCGCTTAAATTTGCGGGAACGAACCCGAAAAGTTCTTGGTTTAACCGGGGCGGTGCAATAGGAATCAGTGATACGTACGCGTTAATGCGTTCTTCAAACGTCTATATGTTTAAAACCGCAATGAAAATTGGCGGTGCGAGTTATATTCCGAATGGCGGGTTGCGTTTAAATTTAGATGCATTCAGTACGATGCGCAACTATTTCAATCAATTTGGTCTTGGCGTCAAAACAGGCATTGATTTACCGGGTGAACAGAAGGGCTATCAAGGATATGTTGATCCGAATGAGCCAGGTAAATTGCTCGATTTTTCCATTGGACAATTCGATACGTATACGCCGCTTCAGATGGCTCAGTACGTATCAACGATCGCGAATGGAGGCTACCGGATGGAGCCGCACATTGTAAAAGAAATTCGTCAGCCAATTTCGGATTCGAATAAACTTGGACCGGTGGCAGAAGAAATTCAGCCGAAAGTATTAAATACACTTGACTTAGAACCGGGCTGGATTGAACGTGTTCAGGAAGGCTTCCGTCTTGTTGCGCAGGCATCTGAAGGAACAGCATCTAGATATTTCGCTAGTGCACCATACAGCATGGCAGCTAAAACAGGAACGGCTGAAGGTGTATACGACGGGCCATGGGACAAGAGCAAAGGCATACGCCCGATGACTTGGAACGTCACACTCGTCGGCTATGCGCCATCGGACAATCCGGAAGTCGCGATCTCTGTTGTCGTGCCATGGGCGTATGAAAGCAGTGCAAACTCTATTTCAATAAACAATATAATCGGCCGCCAGGCAATGGACGCATATTTTGAACTGAAAAAACAAAAAACCAAAGCAAAACCGGCAGAAGCCGTGATTGATCAAGATATCCTTACAAAACAAACGAGTAACTAAAAAGAGCGGCTGTATTATCTAATTAGATGATACAGCCGCTCTTTTTTTGAATATTTTTAGAAGAAGTAGAATTATACGTTAAATTTTCTGTAAGAAATCAGAAAAATAAATTTATCGACATTCAAGTATTATTGGATCTTCCAGTGTCATTTATAGCGTCATAGCAAAAAGTGCCTATTCCAGTTGATAAAAGTTGCAGGTACAAAAAATAATTTATGTATAGAGACTTTCTTTATGTATCAAAGTAAAGGCAGTCATTTATTTTTGTTTGTTTCCTTTACAAAACATTAACATTTCGTTAAAACCTTATTAACACTATTCCGTTATTGTATTGAGTGTAGCAAATAATAAAAAAAACAAAATTGCAGGGGGAAATGAAGAAATGAAACCAGTAAAAGTTCTTACTTTATCAGCATTGCTCGGATCAGCACTTGTACTTGGCGCCTGTGGCAACGACGCAGCAGACACAGGAACAGAAGATGGAGAAAAGACAGAACAAACTGACGTAGGTGATGCGCAACTTCAAGGTGAAATTTCTATCGATGGTTCATCAACTGTCTATCCGATTATGGAAGCTGTTGCCGAAGAATTTATGCTTGAACAACCTGATGTAAAAGTAACAGTTGGATTATCAGGAACAGGCGGCGGCTTTGAAAAATTCATCGCTGGTGAAACAGCAATGAGTAACGCATCTCGTCCAATTAAAGAAGAAGAAGCTGCTGCACTTAAAGAAGCAGGCATTGAATATACAGAATTTGAACTTGCTAAAGATGGTTTATCAGTTGTAGTAAACAAAGACAATGACTGGGTTGATCAGTTAACTGTAGATGAATTGAAAAAATTATGGCTTGATAATGGTACGGCAAAAAAATGGTCTGATGTGCGTGAGGGATGGCCTGAAGAAGAAATTAAATTCTATTCACCTGGGACTGACTCAGGTACATTTGATTACTTTGATGAAGTTATTTTAGATGGCGGACAAATTGACAAAGCAGCTACCCTTTCTGAAGATGATAACGTACTTGTTCAAGGTGTAACAGGTGACAAGAATGCAATTGGTTACTTTGGTTATGCATACTACCTTGAAAACAAAGACAGCCTAAAAGTAGTTCCAATTGTGAACGAAGAAGGAACTGCAGTTGAACCTAACGCAGAAACAATTGAAAGCGGAGAATATGCACCACTTTCACGCCCGCTATTCACATACGTAAGCAATGCAGCGATTAAAGATGACGCGGCAACAGCAGCATATGTACAGTTTACACTTGAAAATGCATCAGCTCTTGCTGAAGATGTAGGTTATGTATCATTGCCACAAGAAAAGTACGATGAACAACTGTCTACACTTGAAGGATTGAAATAAACAAGTAACTGGATAAACTAAAAAGCGGATAAAGAACATAACGTACACCAATGAAAGTAATGCCCTTCATTGGTGTACTAGGGTTGAAAGGAGTAATCGGGTTGAAAACAAAAGAAAAAGAACTCAGTCCGGTTCAAGAGCTGCTTGAAAAAAAATATAATGGCGGCTTTTTGAACAGAAGAGAAAAAATAATACCGATCATACTTTTTTTTATGGCGGCAGTATCGGTTTTAACAACATTAGGTATTGTCTTAACATTAATTTTTGAAACATTTACATTTTTTGGAGATGTGTCTGTTGTAGAGTTTTTTACAGCGACAGAATGGTATCCATTTTCTGAAACAGAAGCCGTTTATGGTATATGGCCACTCGTTCTCGGTACATTAAAAATTACATTAATTGCTTCGCTGTTTGCCGTGCCAATTGGACTTGCGGTCGCACTTTATTTAAGTGAATACGCAGGCGTTCGTACGCGCAAAATTATGAAGCCGATTCTTGAAGTGCTTGCGGGTGTACCGACGATCGTATACGGATTTTTTGCCCTTACATTTGTTACACCCGTATTGCGTGAGCTGTTTCCATCGATTGAATTATTTAATGCGATCAGTCCAGGGATTGTTGTTGGGATCATGATTATTCCAACGATTGTTTCTTTATCAGAAGATGCGTTGTCTTCAGTGCCAGAGCCGGTGCGCCATGGTGCTCTTGCGATCGGCTCTACAAAATGGGAAACAGCATCCAAAGTTATTTTTCCGGCCGCCTTATCAGGAATTCTTGCATCAATCGTTCTCGGTATATCCCGTGCTATCGGTGAAACGATGATCGTGTCTATTGCAGCCGGTTCTACACCGTCTGCAGCGCTTGACTTGACATCATCACTTCAAACGATGACATCTTACATCGTACAGGTAACGACAGGTGATGCTGGTTTCGGTACAACGATTTATTACAGCATTTATGCAGTTGGCTTCACGTTATTTGTCTTTACACTGGCGATGAATGCGCTGGCCCAGTTCATCTCGAAGCGCTTTAGGGAGGAATACTGATGGAGAACGTAGATCGAATCAAATCCGAGGAAATGATCAATCGTATTGATGGCAGGCTTACTAAAAACAAGATTGTTAAAGGGCTTTTCTTTATAGCAACACTTTTTACGTTGATTATGCTTGTTGTATTGCTTTATCGCATCATCGCACAAGGAGCTCCATATTTATCATGGGATTTTCTTCAAAACTTTGCATCACGCCGTCCAGAACAAGCTGGAATTAAAGCAGCAGTCATTGGTACGATTTGGATGATGGCTGTCGTTGTACCAACAGCTGCTATTTTTGGTGTAGGATCAGCAATTTATCTGGAAGAATACGCAAAGAAAAATGCTCTTACACGCTGGATTCAAATGAACATATCGAATCTTGCCGGTGTTCCTTCTGTCGTATTTGGTTTACTCGGTTTAACGATTTTTGTCCGGTTATTTGGCTTTGGAAACAGTATTCTCGCTGCCGGTTTTACAATGTCACTTCTTGTATTGCCTGTAATTATTGTTGCATCACAAGAAGCGGTTCGTGCAGTTCCAAACGAGTTAAAAGAAGCTTCTTACGGACTTGGTGCAACGAAATGGCAGACAATCTCCCGCGTTGTTATTCCTTATGCAATTCCTGGGATCGCGACAGGCAGCATTCTTGCTTTCTCACGTGCAATTGGTGAAACAGCACCTCTGATCGTTGTGGGAATTCCGACATTCGTTGCGTTTTTACCGTCAGGTGTATTCGACTCATTTACTGCTTTACCAATGCAAATATACAACTGGACAAGTCGACCGCAGGAAGAATTTCATAATTTGGCAGCGGCAGGAATCATTGTGCTTCTCGTCGTGCTCATTATGATGAACTCGGTTGCGGTGTGGATTCGTAATCGTTACCAGAGCAGATAATTCGTTTTGAGGAAAAATGATTTTATATTTGGAGGGAACTTTACATGGTGTTAACAGCAGTCAACTCAAAAGAAAATAATCAAACGGTACAAACAGAAAATGTGCTCGTTTATAATACAAAAGGCTTAAACTTATGGTATGGCGATCATCATGCGTTGAAAAATATTAACCTTAAAATTAATGAAAAAGAAGTAACGGCCATTATTGGTCCATCCGGCTGTGGGAAATCGACTTATATTAAAACGTTGAACCGCATGATTGATCTTGTACCAGGTGTTAAAACAAATGGCAGCATTGAATATCGTAAACGTGACATTTTCAATAAAGATTTTCTTGTTGAAGAATTGCGTACGCGTGTCGGAATGGTCTTCCAGAAGCCGAATCCATTTCCAAAATCAATTTATGAAAACATTGCATTTGGTTTGAAAATTCATGGAATCAAAAACAAGCAAATCATTAATGAAACAGTTGAAAAAAGTTTACGCGGTGCTGCTCTCTGGGAGGAAGTGAAAGATCGAATTCACGAACCAGCATATGGACTTTCAGGAGGACAGCAGCAGCGTCTTTGTATCGCTCGCTGCTTGGCACTTGAGCCGGACGTCATTTTGATGGATGAGCCTACATCTGCTCTTGATCCTGTATCGACACTTAAAATTGAAGAGTTGATTCAGGAATTAAAACAACAGTACTCGATCATAATTGTGACACATAACATGCAACAGGCAGCACGTATTTCGGATAGAACAGCGTTCTTCTTAAATGGAGAAGTTGTGGAGTACGATGTGACGGATACGATCTTTAATAGCCCTGCAGATAGTCGCACAGACGATTATATTTCAGGTCGATTCGGGTAATGAGAAAGCCGGCGCTGCCATTGCGCCGGCTTTTTATTTTAATACAGATTAACAGGCAGTAAATCCCCCACTGAATGACATTTCATTTTATTAACGTAGAAGCGATTTCTTCGTTTGACATATCCGTAGAAAATGTGAACGTGCCAATCTGAAGCTTTGAAGAATACTCATTTTCTTTTAAATATGTATTAAATGATTCTTCGTCATCAATAACCCTCGCCTTTTTTAAGGCGTCGATGATATCGTCTGAAGACATGCCTGCTTTAATGGTGACTGTGATCTCTTTGCTTTCAGAAACGGCAGACTCATTCCCCATGATTTGTTCCTTTTCAGCTTCAGCAGGTGAGATTGTTTCTACAGATGCGGTTTTTGCCGGTTGTTCATTCAATTCGTTGGTAGTCAGTACGGTGTAATTGTTTTCTTCCAACAACTGAATCATTTCTTCATTGGATAACAATTGGTCCTTTAACGTATAATCGAAAAGAAAAAAGGCAGCTGCTGCAGCAAGTAGACCAAATCCGAATGAACGTACAGATTGCTTCGTCATATGCTAGTGTCCTTTCGATGAAGTTGAGAATTGGCCAGTATTTTTTTGACCTGTTCAACGGATAAAGAGGATTGTCCGGCAATTTGAGGAATGTCAATGCCCTGGTTATAAAGCGCTATTACTTGATTTTGAATAATTTGATTGATTGGCACTGGTTTTTTTACAGAAGGAGAAGGATCATCACTGATTAATAATTCTTCTTCAATAAGTCTTATTTTTTTGTTTATTTGATAATGTTCTTGCAACATTTGCAACGATAATTCTTCCAGATCTTTTTCGAGCTGCCGTTGTCTGTCTTTCAGAAAAAAAGACAATACAATAAAGGCAGTGCCTGCAGCAGCGAGCCCAATGAGCAGTCCGTTCATAAATTGTGCCCTCCTTGATGCTAGTCAGTCTATTATACCACATATTAGCAGGGAAAAGATGAGAATGATGCAGATTGCCGCACCGTTTGGAACGTGGTACGATAGCGTTATAAACAATTTAAGGAAAAACTGCCAGACCGGGGTGATACATATTGAATGAAGATATTGTCCGTTTAAAAAACCAACATTTTACTTGGAAGCAAATCGCAGATAAGCTTGATTTATCCGCTGAAAAAGTAAAATACAAATGGCGACAATGTGTGATGAAGCGGGACGGGATGTACTGGCAAAGTGATTTAAATGCGGTTTTTTTATCAGCAGACCGTTTGTATTGTAGATGGCGCGTTCACCCATCTATTTTAGAAGCCGCTACACGCTGTAGCAAACCACTTAATCCGGCGATAATGGATTTACGAATTTTCGATATTACCGATATTTATTTTAATGGTATGAATGCGCACTCTGTTACATGTATAAAAGTAAGTATAAGCGATCAGTTTTGGACGATAAAAGGATTGAGAAGAAATCGCTCATATATTTGTGAACTCGGTTTTTTAACGGAGTCGTATTTATTCTTTCCAATCTTACGATCTCATCCTGTTCATACACCGTATCAAAGCAGCGGAGATTACGTTTACAAGATGTATGATGCAGAGCAGTTTCATCAGAACCCATTCCGTGTTCCTGCCTGGATTGAGCATCCTGACTGCTCGACATGATTCATGAACAAAAATGAATGGAGGTATACGTAAAATGGAATATCCATTTTCTATTATGGCACTGGCAGACAGTCCGTTTCGGCCTCTCGTTCTCGCCGGTTCAAGTATGAGTAGCAAAGAAATAATGAAAATTATGGATGTGTATGGCTATATTCTTGCAGCTGCTGAAAAATCAACAGGTGATCGACCGATCGCTGCTACTATCAATTTATTTACGCTAGGCTGGCTGAACGGGGTAAGAGGGAAGATGGCCGTTCAAGCATTTATACAGCAACAGCCGAACCACGAAGCCGCAGCTGTATTACGCGAGCATGACAGTTCATTTATCGAAGCTTGCCGGGCGCTAGTTAAGGAAAATAAATTACTGCTCATACCAATGGCGCTTAGCCAATTTCCACTCACGTCCTATCCAGTGAAGGAAGCGGCCGGTGAAGACATTAAACGGACAGCGAAAATTTGGCAGGAGCTTTTTGACGAAGGACCCCCATCCATTTGGCTTCCACGTGGTGCCTATATGCCAGGAATCGATGAACTCATCCACCGTGAAGGCTGTCAATTTGTAATGATTCATGGGGAGGCATTTCCAGCGCATGAACGCGATGCATTTCATTGGATTTCGCCGCATGGTTTATCGATTTTGCCGTATGAGTATGGACAAATGAATGCAGATCATAAGCTATTGATTCCACCAGTCATTCGATTGACAGATGATAATGCCCGCACTTTTTTTGAAGAGATTGATTCATTAGCTATTCAAGAATCTGCTAGACAATTTCATGAACGGATCATTCATATTCCACTCGTATATGAACGTATGAATGAAGGGAAGCCGTTAATGACAGCAGACGAGTTGAATCGCTGTGAAGCTGTATTCCAACTGAAAAATGAGTGGGATGAAAAGGCAGCCTCTCAAATGTGTGAGGCGGGCGGTGTCCTCGATTTAGAATGGGCTTTTTGTTTATATGCTTGTTTGCAGAATCTTGATACTGAACTGGAAAGTGCAAAAGATTCTCTTCGCTATTTACTAGACGGGGCGAGTAAAGATTTTCCAGACTTTGATTATGCTCATCAAAGAATGAGGCTTCATTACGGTGTTGAACTTATTCCAACAATCTTAAGTGAAGAGATGGATGAAATGGACGGCGCTATTTTGATGCTTACATGGGAATATCCGCCAAATATTATTGGTGGAATGGCAAGACATGTTCACGGGCTTGCCGAAGCACTCGTTGAATCAGGTCGCGAAGTCATTGTCCTTACGTCTTCTTATCAAGGTTCTCCAGAATATGAATGTGTAAATGGTGTTCATATATACCGTACCGGTCCTCTCCATGAAGGAGAGCCCGACTTCATGCGCCGTGTGGCGGATTTGAATATGTGCTTGTTCCAAAAAGGAGAAGCGCTCATTCGTGATCATGATATTTCAGTGATTCATACGCATGATTGGTTAACTGGTGACGCAGCTATTCTTCTCGCAGATAATCATTGGCTTCCAATTGTGTCAACTATTCATGCAACAGAACATGGCCGTAATAATGGAATTCACAATGAATTGCAGTCTGCTATTGCCTGGAAAGAAAAAGAACTTATTTCGATATCGAACACGGTAATTGTATGTAGCCAGCCTATGAAAGAGGAATTACGCGTGCATTATGAAGCGAAAAGAAAAGACATTCATGTGATTCCAAACGGTGTTGAATTTGAAGAGAAAACAACGGTAGAAGGGCGATTCAACAAAATGGGCCCGTTCATCTTTTCACTTGGCCGTATGGTATTTGAAAAAGGATTTCAAACATTTTTTGATTTGGACTTAAAAAACTTGAAAAAAAAGAATATTCAGTTTATTATTGCGGGTAAGGGTCCGCTATTAGACGAGTGGCGAATGGAAGTGAGGAAGCGCGGTTTCGAAGGCATCATTCATTTTGTCGGCTATGTGAGCGACGATGAGAGAAAAGCATTATTTCAAACGTGTAAAGCGGCTGTTTTTCCAAGTCTTTATGAACCGTTCGGCATAGTGGCGCTTGAAGCAATGGCCTTTCAAAAGCCGGTTATTGCGTCAGCGACAGGCGGGCTTAAGTCATTTGTTTTACATGAGCAAACAGGTCTTTTATTTGAACCGGGAAATGCAGGTGATTTATCCGAAAAAATCACAACAGTTTTGGAACGCCCGGATCTCGCGAAAGAACTTGGTGCGAATGGACATGAAATGGCAAAAGCATTGTATAGCTGGAAACACATCAGTGAGCAGACAGAAAAGGTGTACGATCAAACCGTTTTTATCAAGAAAATGGAAGGTGTTCGCACATGATAGGAGTATTGCTTGCAGGAGGAAGAGGAAAACGTCTCCGGCCGATTACAGATTATATTCCGAAGCCGATGGTGCCGTTATTAAACAGGCCGCTCTTAGATTACAATTTGAACGTATTTAAGATGAATGAAATTCGCCGTGTATTTATGACTGTCTGTTATAAAAAAGAGATTATCAAACAGTATGCGGGGAATGGAGAAGAAATTGGAATGGACATTCAGTACATTGATGAAATAACACCGCTTGGAACGGCGGGGAGTCTTTTTGCATCGAGTGATTTATTTGAAGAAACTGTGGCTGTGCTGAGCGGGGATGCATTGACAAATGTACCGCTTCTCGATGCATATGCTTTTCACAAAGATCATAAAGCGCGTGTCACCATAGTCATAACCCCATCAGAGCGGCCGGAACAATTTGGTGTGTGCCTAGCGGACCAAGAAGGCCGTCTCATCTCTATTCTGGAGAAACCAGACGAACCACGCCTCTTGACGAATCAGGTAAGCACAGGCATTTACTTAATTGAACCTTCTCTTTTTTCCGATTATGCATTCAGTGGAGAAGTTGATTTTGCGAAAGACGTATTCCCGGCACTAATTGCCAATGAAGAGCCTATTTATGTATATGAAACGAATGCATATTGGCAGGACATTGGTACACTTCGTCAATATGGACTGGCCGAAAAAAGGCTCAAAAGGGGCATTTCAGGAATTAGCATGCCACAGCAATTTTATCCATGGTCTAACAGCATCTCTACACCATATCCACTTGAAAAAACGCAGGTTGCTGCACTTAGTGATTCACATTCATCAATCTTGAAAAAACAGGCTGGTGTTTCTGATGAAAAAGTGCTACTATAATAAAGTCGCAATGAACATAATAAGCGAGACAAGTTTGGAGGGAAATAAACTATGCGTGTAAATATTACATTGGCTTGCACTGAGAGCGGTGATCGAAACTACATCACAACAAAAAACAAACGTAACAACCCGGATCGTCTCGAGTTGAAAAAATACAGCCCGCGATTGAAAAAAATGACAGTGCATCGTGAAACGAAGTAAGCAGCAGGAAATTTTCCTGCTGTTTTTCTTTTGGAGGAAATCATGGAAAAAAAACAAATGAGATTATATATAAAAAAGAAGTTGTCAACACTTGTAAAAACAGAATATGAGCAGCGATGTCATCGTATCACGCAGCTATTGTATGCGCTTCCTGAGTGGCGGCAATCTAACGTAGTTGCATTAACGGTATCTGCACCGTTCGAAGTCGATACGTGGTCGATTATTCGTCATGCATGGATGAATGGAAAAAAAGTTTGTGTGCCAAAATGTGTACCGTTAACAAAAGAGATGCAGTTTTATCTTCTTTCTGATTTTCAAGAACTTGAGAAAGTATATGCGGGTATATATGAACCGATCATTGATAAAACAAGCGCTATATCTTGTGAATGTATTGATATTATGATCGTTCCGGGACTATTATTTAATAAAAATGGATATAGAATCGGATTTGGCGGTGGATATTATGATCGTTTTTTACCTGACTTTACAGGCTATACCGTATCATTGGCATTTTCATTTCAGTTGAGTGATGACATCCCAGTAGAAGTGCACGATTTACCTGTTCAGAAAATTGTGACAGACGAATTTGTCATAAATTGTTTGAAGTAACTCTTCTTACTTTACCAGCTGTATGTGTTCCGCTATAGTGGGAACAATAAGATGTACGAAAGTAGTGATGAAATGAATATACAAACAGATGTGATTTTCTGGCGGCTGGCGTTTTTTTTCGTTGTTGAACAAGAGTACACGATTGCTCGGTTAAGCCAGGACAAACGGGAAATATGGCTGGAGAACCGCTCAAATAAAGAAGCAATGCTTATCCGGTTAAAGAATCAGGATCTTGGATGGGCGGCAGAACTCGGCCGAGATGTAAAACGGATTGTCTGGAATGGTGAGCAAATCCGTAAAAAAATGGGTATGAGAAAACTGTCTTTATTGAATATTGTGGTTTCTCAACACCCGCCAGTTGATGAATATGAAAGCTATTTAAAACCTGTTCTGTCATCAAAAGGCGGCAAAACGAAAGCAGACACATTGCTCTTTACAGGAAATGGTCTCAGTCAGTCGCTCCGGCAGTTGGAGTTAGTTTTATCACCTGTTCCAGAACGGCGTGATTTTGATGGAGCGGAAGATGAAGCAGTTGCGTATGAGAGATCCGTATTATCACATGAAGTAAAGCGAAAAGAAGAAGAAGAGCGCTTTTTCCATTATGGAAAACCATTTTTTACGTATATCTTTACTGCCATTAACATTATTCTTTTTATTATGATGACATTTGCTGGCGGGAGTACAAATACAGCTGTGTTACTTGAATTTGGTGCGAAATTCAATCCACTTATTTTAGAAGGAGAATGGTGGCGATTTATTACACCGATGTTTCTGCATATCGGTCTGCTTCACCTTGTCATGAACTCGCTCGCTCTTTATTATTTAGGCATAGCCGTTGAACAAATTTATGGCCGTCTTCGTTTTATATGGATTTATTTATTCTCTGGATTTACCGGCAGTCTGCTCAGCTTTTTATTAACGCCTAACTTAGCAGCCGGCGCAAGCGGTGCGATTTTTGGTTTGTTCGGGGCACTGCTTTATTTTGGCGTCACAAAGCCGAAGCTTTTTTTTCGAACAATGGGTATGAATGTACTTTTTGTGATCGGGATTAACCTTGTCTTTGGATTCACGGTTCCAGGAATTGATAATGCGGGACATATTGGTGGATTAATTGGTGGCTTTCTCGCGACGGGTATTGTTCATTTTCCAAAAAAACGACGTGTTTTACAGCAGCTTGCTTTTACTATTGCAACGGTTGCAGCCGTTGCAATGGGGCTTATGCTCGGTTTTCAAAGCGGCCATGCAGCACTCGATGCAGATTCCGTTAATTTGCGCGTTCAGGAAGAAATCAACGCTGGAAATGATGCAGAAGCAGAGCAAATGCTGAAGGCTTTTTTAGAAGACGGCGGCGAGCCTTCTGCAGAAACGTATTTTTATCTTGCATTCATTGAGATGGGAGATGGTCGTCTTATAGAAGCGGAGCAGCATTTGAGAAAGGCTACCCGTGAACGGGCCAATTTTCATGAAGCACATTTCAATCTGTCACTTATTTATATGGAGAACGGGCAGTTGGAAAAAGCGAAGCAATCCGTTGAAGAAGCACTTGCGTATGCTCCAGATGAGGCGAAATATCAGGAGTTGGCAAAAAACTTAAGTAATGGACCAGGTGAATGAAAATGAGAACAATTTATGATGTACAGCAGTTATTAAAACGATACGGTGTGTTTGTATATATAGGTAACCGTGTGGCGGATTTGCAGTTAATGGAAGTTGAATTGAAAGAATTGTATCAATCACAGCTCGTCGAAGCACAGGAATACAAGATGGCGTTGTTGCTTTTGCGCAAGAACATTGCGATTGAAAAAGAAAAAGAGCAGGAGGATTGACGATGGAAGAAAAACGGCTTGCTGCAATCGACATTGGTGGAACAACCATTAAAATGGCTTTTTTAACAGTGGGAGGTGACATTATTCGCAAATGGGCGATTCCGACAGATCGAACAGACGGCGGTACAAATATTGTATCTCACATCGCCCGTTCTTTTTCCGCCGAACTTAAACAGGATGGATTGACAACCATTGATGTGATCGCAGTTGGTGTTGGTGCACCAGGTCCTGCTGATCCGATAGAAGGAACGATTTCTGGTGCCGTGAACCTTGGCTGGGTAAATAACTATCCATTAAAGAAATTACTCGAAGAAGCGCTTGAACTGCCAGTTTTTATCGAAAATGATGCGAACTGTGCAGCACTTGGTGAAATGTGGAGAGGTGCCGGAAGTGGAACAGGAGATCTTGTCTGTATAACACTTGGAACAGGTGTTGGCGGCGGAGTCGTATCAAAAGGAACGATTATTACCGGTGTATGTGGATCAGCCGGTGAAATCGGCCATATTACGGTGGTGCCAGAAAATGGGATTTTATGCAACTGTGGGAGGTATGGCTGTTTAGAAACAGTGGCATCGGCAACAGGCATCGTTAATCTTTACAAAGAAGAAGGAAAAGAAGCAACTGATGCCCGAACAGTATTTGCTCAAGCCTCAAAAGGTGACGAAGCGGCGAAACGGGTCATTGACCGGTGCGCGTTTTATCTTGGACTTGCTATAGGGAATATTGCCAATACGATGAATCCGGCAAAAATCGTTGTGGGCGGTGGTGTATCAAAAGCAGGCGATGCGCTTCTTTTGCCGCTTGAACAATATGTACGCCAGTTTACATTTCCACGGGCAATGGAAGTGCTCTCCATTGAAAAAGCAATGCTTGGCAACGATGCAGGCGTGGTCGGTGCAGCGTATCTTGCTAAAGTAAAGACAGTTTCATAATAAAGTCATTCCGCGATTGGAGAACCCTGAAAAACGATTACTATTATTTCTAGGACACAGTATCATAGAGGTGAAATAAAAGGATGAGGTGCTACATATAGTAGTTTCTCATCTTTTTTTTGTCCTTTTATTCACTTTTGCAGTGGTCTCCGATTAGAAAGGCTTTTTTTAAGAAACTTTTTAATCATTGATGCGTATGAATAAGAGATAGAATCGTCATGGAACTATTATAAAGATTTTTTGTATTGTTCTGTTTGATTTTTTGTAAAAAAAGTATTAAGATTGTGGAAGGTAATTTACAAAGGTTGAAAGTCTATTTCAACCCCAGAACGATGTTACAGATGTAACGAGGAGGCTGGAATGATGAAAAGAACAATTCGCAGCAACATATCGCTCATTGCTGTAGCCGTTTTGTTCTTATGGATGAAAACATATATCGTCTATAAAACAAGCTTTAATATTGATATTGAAAATGCATTGCAAGAGTTTATTTTACTGATTAATCCGATCAGCTTTATTATGCTGGCAATGGGGATCGGTTTTTTATTTAAAAGTGATAAAGCGCGAAATCGTTATTTACTCATAATGAGCTTTTTATTAAGCTTTTTGCTTTATGCAAACGTTGTGTTTTACCGCTTTTTTAATGATTTTATTACAATGCCGCTGTTATTCCAAACGAGCAACTTTGCCGATCTTGGCAACAGTGTAACAGAAGAATTTGGTTTCGCTGACATCTTATATTTTGCAGATGTCATTATTTTATCCCTTCTGTTGAAATTTAAGCCATCGTTTGTGAAATTCCGCCCGATGTCAAAAATGAATCGCCGTGCGTACTTTTTATCAGCTGTTGCGATTATGTTTTTAAATCTCGGTCTTGCTGAAATTGAACGTCCACAATTATTAACAAGAACATTTGATCGTGAAATGCTCGTCAAAAACATTGGTACATTTAACTACCATATTTATGACGTCTTTTTACAGTCAAAATCATCTGCGCAGCGTGCACTTGCTAACGGCAGTGAATTGACGGAAGTAGACAACTTTGCAGACGCTAAATACGCGGCACCGAATGATAAATTGTTCGGCGTAGCAAAAGGTAAAAACTTAATTATGGTATCAGTAGAATCAACACAGGCATTTGTATTGAATAATAAAGTAAACGGTCAGGAAATTACACCATTTTTAAATGATTTTGCAAAAGAAAGCTTAAACTATACAAACTTTTATCATCAGACCGGACAGGGAAAAACGTCCGATGCTGAATTTATAACAGAGAACTCTCTTTATCCGCTCAGCCGGGGGGCTGTGTTCTTTACTCATTCAGGCAACGAATTCAATTCAATGGCTGAAAAACTAGCAGAGAACGGCTATTATACGAATGCGATGCACGCGAATAATAAAAGTTTCTGGAACCGTGACATTATGTACGATTCAATCGGGTATGAACGTTTCTATGATGAGGAAGACTATGAAATAACAGAAGATAATAGCGTCAACTGGGGAATGAAAGACATTCCGTTCTTTGAACAATCTGTCGGTTTAATGAAAGAGATGCCAAAGCCGTTTTATTCGAAAATGATTACATTAACGAACCATCACCCATTCCATTATGATGAAGAAGATAAAATGATTGATGAATACAATTCAAACAGCGGTACATTGAATCGTTATTTTGTAACGGTCCGCTATACAGATGAGGCATTAAAACGTTTTGTTGAAGAATTGAAAGCATCTGGACTGTATGAGAATTCTGTCATTGTGCTGTACGGAGATCATTATGGTATTTCCGAGAATCATAATGAAGCAATGTCGCAATACCTTGGTAAAGAAGTAACGCCGTTTATATCAGCGCAGCTTCAAAAAGTACCATTTATGATTCATATTCCGGGTGTTGAGGGACAGGAGATTTCAACGGTCGGTGGACAAGTTGATGTTCGTCCGACATTGATGCACTTATTTGGAATTGATACAAAAGGAGATATTCAATTCGGTCAGGACTTGAATTCACAAGATCATGAAAGCTTTGCTGCTTTCCGTGATGGCCGTTTTGTGACAGAAGATTATGTTTATGCAGACAGCAAGTGCTGGGACAAAGCAACCGAACAACCGACGGAGAGTAGTTACTGTGAGCCTTATATCGAAAAAGCGGCAACAGAACTGAACTATTCCGACCGTATTATTTATGGGGATCTGCTTCGTTTCTATGATCCAGATTCTGCGAAAAAAGAACAATAAAAAAACTGCCTTCCGGGGCAGTTTTTTTGTATGAAAAAAAGCACCCGTTTTAAAACGGGTGCCTGTTTTTTTAGTGAGCTGCTGGATAACCGTGATGAATAATTGTCATGATTGTAAACCAGCCGATGACACCGGCAGTGCCAAGCCCAAAGAAAATACCAAGCGGGTTTTTGTTTTTCAAGGCGCTGATTGTGCCGAATACAGCAAGAATCGCCACTAAAGCGAAAATAATCGTTAAACCGTTCATTTCATCAAACCCCTTTCTTATTGAATCAAAAAAAGAAAAACTATGTAATAGCAGTATACACAACAATATTGTATAGTCTTTTACTCCTTTTGTCGAGAGTGAAAACGCATTGTTCTTTTATCAGACAAGATTTCCTGTTACGATACAATAGTATGAAAAGGAGAGGTGGAGATTATATGGATTGGACACAATTACCGCTTGGTCCGCTTGCAACGAATTGCTACGTGCTTTCTCATAAAAAAGAATGCATTATTTTTGATCCAGGTTCCGAGGGAGAATCGTTGACAGAGTGGCTGAATGAAAGGAGTTTAAAGCCGCTTGCTGTACTGCTGACACATGCTCATTTTGATCATATCGGGGCCATTGAACATATTAGACAGACGTTTAACAGCCCGGTTTACATTCATAAAGCAGAAGAACAGTGGCTCGAAAACCCAGAATTAAATGGTTCAAGCCGGTTTGGGATGGGAGCGATTACAGCATCACCAGCAGACTTTATTTTAGAAAAGGAAGAAGAACTTATAATCGGTCCATTTCAATTTAAGCTGTTTCATACACCGGGTCATTCACCAGGCAGCATCTCTTATTATTTTGAAGAAGGTGGCTCCTTATTTGCCGGAGACACATTATTTATGGGCAGCATCGGACGGACGGATCTTCCCGGGGGCAATCACCAGGATCTGCTCGACAGCATTCATAACAAGCTGTTGTCATTGCCAGAAGAAACGATTGTACTCCCGGGACATGGACCTGCTACGTCCATTGTCAGTGAAATGGACAGCAACCCATTTTTAAATGGTTTTTAAGCAAAATAAAAAAGATTATCGAATTATGCAGCTTTCATTTCCACATCGTGATTATCAGCTTCTTGCCGATACTTTAGTGGAAACGGTGCAAATGCTTGGTGAAAATGGTCGAGGCAGCGGCCGTTAAAGCAGGCCATCGTGCAATGGGGTCTAGGACTAGGAACTATGCTTCTTCCTTAACAGAAGATGAGAAATTTTCAATACTGCAGTCACTAGCTGCCTGGATTGGTTATGTGTCGGAAGCAGAGCGTAGAGAAGATGGATGACATGTTCAATTTATTATATACAACTGTCCGTTTAAAGAAACGCTTTATGATGAAGCCTATATTACATACAAAATACATACCGATTTTTAAACGGAACGTTAGAAGCACTGTTTGATGATGTGCAATTGCATCAAAAAACAAAGATGTTAGAAGGCTGTCATGACTGTACGTATCACGCAATCGTCACAAACTGACTGAAAGAAACATTTACAAATCTGTCACTGTTCCTTTATAATATGATATTGATGGAGTGTATGACAAAGGAGGGATACTTAATGGATCGCATGTTTCGCATGATGGCATTCTGGACCGGAATCTTCTCATTGATGTTTTATCTCGGACACATGGATAAAACTGCATTGCTTTTCCTCGGTCAAACCGGCTTTTTCTTGTTATTAGGTTATTTACGGCTTACTGAACGCATGTACATTTACGTTTTTTTCGCATATTTGACCGTTTCTTTTGCAGGCTTTACATACTGGTCAACGTTCATGATGTAATCCAAGAAAGCGGTAGAATTGAATCTCGCTAAAGCGCCTTTAAAGCATTTTGCTTTAAAGGCTTTTTTTGTTAAGGTTTTGTAAACTTCAAAATAAACGATGAAATTGTCTGAAAATTGTAGTATGGTGTAAAAAAAGAAAGAAGGTGATGGTTTGCACGTCGAACAAAAAATTAAACATGTCTTAATGACTGCAGTTCAGATGCAGGCAACTGATATTCATTTAATGCCAAAAGTAAACGGCTATGTAATGAAAATTCGAGCAGGTGGTACACTGACTGATACCGATTCATTCTCCATCCATGAAGGTGAACGAATGATATCGTATTTAAAGTTCACGGCGTCGATGGATATCGGCGAAAAGCGAAAACCGCAGAGTGGAGCATTTAAACAGATCATTAATGGCATTTCGACTTCTCTGCGCATCTCAACACTGCCAGCCATTCCTCAAAAAGAAAGCCTTGTTATCCGGCTCCTGCCTCAAGAACACGTACCATCTCTTTCTGATTTAACTCTTTTTCCTGATACAGCAAACAAATTAACATCACTACTAAACCATTCAACTGGCCTCGTTTTGCTCAGTGGTCCAACGGGAAGCGGTAAATCGACCACGCTTTACTCCATGATTCAGCACTGTGCTGCAACGTTAAATAAACATGTTATTACTCTCGAAGATCCTGTCGAAAAACAACACGATTCCTTGTTGCAAATACAAGTAAATGAAAAAGCGGGGATTACGTATGCTACTGGGTTAAAAGCGATTTTACGACATGACCCTGATGTGATTATGGTTGGAGAAATACGCGATGAAGAAACGGCTCGAGTTGCTGTTAGAAGCGCTCTTACCGGTCATTTAGTCATGTCAACCATTCATGCACGTGATGCAGCAGGTGTCATTGGCCGTCTCCTTGAATTTGGTGTCACGCATCATGAGATCAGCCAAACAATCGTAGGGATTACTGCACAAAGACTCGTGCGTATCCGCTGCCCTAAATGTGGTGCTCAATGTGCACCGCACTGTGTTCATTTTACACGTCAAGCTATCGTATGTGAGCTTTTATCTGGACGCATGCTTACATCTGTTTTAAAGGAGGTGAGGGCTGGAGACCGTCGTATGATATATAAGCGGCTGAAGGATGAAATTGGAAAGGGGATTGCTTATGGATATCTCACCCAAGAAGAGTGGGCTCGCTGGGTTTTTGAAGAAGCGGATGACAGCGAAAAATGGCGCTGAGTTTATTTTCAGGCTTGGTGAAATGCTTGCAAAAGGGTTTACGATCGGAGAGTCAATTGATTTTTTAATGTTAAACATACAGGGAATCAGCGGGAAACAAACGAAACACATCCAGCAAATGCTACAAGCCGGAACACCTCTGCACGAAATTCTACCTATTCTTCATGTGCCATCGCTTATTTGTCTTCAAGTGTATTTCGCCGAAAAACATGGAAATGTACAAGACGCGCTTATTCATGCGGGAGCGCAATGGAAAAAATCCGAACAGTCAAAAGAAAAATTAATAAAATTGCTTCAGTACCCTATATTTCTATTACTTTTATTAGTAATGCTTCTGGCAGTACTGAACACATTTGTCCTGCCACAATTTCATGATTTGCATGCATCGATGGGGTACGAGCCTGAAGGTATGATTTTATTCCTGCTCTTTTTACTAGAATGGGTGCCTCCGATCATGCTCATTTTACTTCCATGTGCGATTGGCTTATCGATCTTTCTATATGCTCGTTACCGCCTGTTATCGCCTAAAAAGAAAGCAGACATGCTCATCCGTATTCCGTACGTCCGTACGTTTTTTCAACTATATTTCACACGTCTGTTTGCTCGCGAATCCGCCCAATTGTTAAACAGCGGATTTGCT
Source organism: Bacillus sp. 37MA (assembly GCF_000372765.1). Lineage (NCBI taxonomy): Bacteria > Bacillati > Bacillota > Bacilli > Caryophanales > Bacillaceae > Bacillus > Bacillus sp. 37MA. The sequence goes on along the minus strand of NZ_KB889752.1, from coordinate 2,049,163 downwards.
GTGAACGAAATGCTTCATATATTTGAGCATCAGACGATATATCCGATGCTTACAGCGGTTTCAGAGATAATTGATAAACGCTTAATGAACGGCGAATCACTCCAAAAAGCGATCGAAAAGATGGCATGGTTTGATAAAAAGTTATCGGCTTTGACTGGTCATGGCGGGGCAAATGGACGTCTTGGCGAAGAGTTGCTTATGTATGCAGAGTTTTGTGATGAATTGGTTGAAGAAAAAATAAAAAAATTGACCGGTTTTATCCAACCAGCTGTCTTTTTGTTTATTGGAGCAGTTGTCATGACCGTCTACTTATCTGTTATGCTGCCAATGTTTGAAATGATGGGCTCGGTATAAAAGGAGGAACAAAAGATGAAAAAGTGCCTGAAAAACGAAAAGGGATTTACTTTAATCGAAATGATGATTGTTTTACTTGTTATTACCGTCTTATTGTTCATTGCGATTCCGAATGTGGCAAAACAAAGCCAGAACATCAATGCAAAAGGCTGCGATGCTTTTGCGCACATGGTACAAGGACAAGTGCAGGCGTATCGGATTGACAATAAGAAATTTCCTGATTCCATTGAGACGATGGTAACAGATGGATACTTGCGAGAGGATGAAACGAAATGCCCTGGTGGTGGGGATATTACCATTGATGCGGAAGGCGAAGTTTTGGTAAGTGAAACATAAAGAAGGCGGCTTTACGCTGTTGGAAATGATGCTTGTGTTAACGGTGTTTATGGCTTGCTTTGGGGCAGTACTCATTCCGATTTTGAATGTAACGAACGAAGTAAATGAACAGCAATTTTTTAACCAGCTGGAGCGTGATTTGTTTGAAGCACAGTCGTATGCGATTTTGAATAATGTGCATGTTAAGGTCAATTTTTATGAATCGGGGCAGCACAAATATACTATTTCCACGTATGAATATCCTCGTTACATTTTAGCTGAGCGAGATATTCCCGCGTACTTCATTCCTGTAAAGGGAAGTATGATGGATATTATGTTTCAAAAAACGGGGATGACGAACCGGTTTGGCACTGTTTATTTTAAATCAGAAGAGAAGCGAACAAAACTAATTTTTTTAATTGGAAGGGGACGTTTTTATTTTCTGGAAGAGTGAAGAAGGATTTACATTGGCCGAAAGTCTTCTAGCACTGACCGCATTGTTCGTTGCAGCTACTTTTATTTTGCCATTTTGCATGAAAATTGAAGCTGAAACGTCAAATAGATGGGAGCGTCAGGAAGGAATGAGGAAATTATATGAAGAAGCAGAATCGAGGTTGTATGAACCCGCTTCATTCACATATGAAATGGACACGCCTAATTTTACAGGCCGGATCTTTTGGGAAACGGAGAATGGAAAAGATCAGGCGTGTGTATCAACTACTGATAAAACGGTTTGTGTATCAGAACGATAGGGGCTATACCCTCGCTGAAGCTCTTATTGCACTGACTGTGTTCATGGCATGTGCTGCATCATTTCCATTATTGTATGATGCAGCGTATCGTATTGTAGAAGCAAGCAAATCTGAAAAAAATACGGAATGGGAAATTTTTATTGTACAGCTGCGCAATGAACTGCATCAATCCAGTAACTGGCATATATCGGGTGGAAAACTCAATTACGGAGTAGAAGGGTCCATCACATCGATCAGCCAGTATGAGGATAAACTCCGGAGACAAATAAACGGGCAAGGGCATGAAGTGATGCTGCAAAATGTGAAAAAAGCGGCTTTTGCACTCGAAGGAGGGAAATTGTATATTCATGTTACCTTTCAAGATGGAGAAGAAGGAACATCGCTTTATCCATTCAATCAAACGTCTTCGTAAAAACGAATCGGGGATGATTTATCCCCACGTACTAGTACTACTTTTTTTAATGAGTGCTGCTGCTGTGACGGCAACAGATGCAGCAGTGACAAAAATGAAAACAGCCGATCAGCTGACCGAATATTATGAAATGCGGCTAGTTGAACTGATGGCGGTTAGATTCGTGCTAAAAAACCCGGACACTGCTTCCTTTACAATGAAAACAAATAAAGGAACAACGGATGTACAGCTATTAGATCAATCAGAAATAGAACGAAGTATTCGCATTACGACAACGAGAGGGAAGCGGCAGTTTTATGCTACATTTCTTTATAATAAAGAGAACAATCGACTTACAAAGCGGATTGAGCATCAGTAAATGTCTGAAAGCGGCCGGCAGATAAATAGAGGAGTCCGCCGTTCCAGACAGATAGTCGAATAACAGGTTCGAAACGGCGGATAATCGCTTCTTTTTCACGTGTATATTCTTCACTGTCATCTGGATTATTTTCATAAAAAGAACGAAGTAATGAAATTTCCTTATCCTGTTTATTTTTTGCTTCTTTTGCCCATTCGTGGTTTTCCTGATTGAGTTCGTTCATTACCATCTGCTGAAGTCGCTTCAGCCCGCTTATAGGAGTAATGAACGGCGATAACACGTAATGAAAGGAAGGGATCGTTTGGGCAAAAGGAACATCGCTTATTTTGGTTAAAAAGTCACGCTGGATCATTCCACTAATTAGATGAAGAGCGACCGACTCGATTCTCTCTTTTTTACCGTTTGCTTCATACGAAATTAAAAAATGGACGAACAGCCATGGTTCCAGTTGAAGAGGCTTTATGGATGGACATTCTTCGTATAGACGGATAAATTGCGACTGTTGTCCGGCATAGTGAAGCAACTGATGAAACCTTGGCGAACCGAAGCTGATGTATTCTTCGTGGGCACGCAGCGGCTGACCGGTGTCTTTTACATAAAAAGAAACAGTCATTGGCGCCCCTTTTTCATTCAGCTGATCTTTATAGTGCCAGTAAAAAGGACGATTCATGATTGCTCGGTCCATCTGTTCGGACAACTCTACAGTAATCGACTGATCGTCTTGATGGGTAATCTGGCACTCACAGGCTGTGAAAAACTGTTTGAGAAAAGTCATCATATATAATTCACTCCAATGCAGCAGTAAGATTATGCACTTTAATTTCCCATTCACGAATGCTTTTTGAATGATGAAAGGCATCGTGCAAATGTTCTTCCACCCAATTTTCCTCCAAAATATCGTCCAGCTTGCCAATCGCTGACTGGAATAAATGAATTTTTTCATGCAACAGCGTCAGCATGCGGTCTTCAACGGTTTGCTCATAAGCGAGATGATAAATGTGTACGTCTTGAACTTGTCCGAGACGATGAATGCGTCCGATCCGCTGTTCTAATTTCATCGGATTCCAAGGCAGGTCAAAGTTAATGAGCCGTCGGCAAAATTGTAAATTGAGTCCCTCACTGCCCGATTCTGTTGCAATAAAAACTTGAGCAGGCCCCTTAAACAGTTCAACCATCCAGTCTTTTTTCCCTTTTTTGAAATTACCTTGAAAGGAAACGGCTAATAATCCATTTTCTCTAAAGTAGTGTTCGAGATAGCGCTGCGTTGCCCGGTACTGTGTAAAGACAATTGTTTTTTCAGGGTGTTCTCTCATAATAGCCAATGCTTTTTCCGCTTTCGAATTCATGTTGATCTGTTCGGCTAAGAGGGCGACCTTCTCACATTTCTGTCCAGTTAGTTTTTGAATCGTACTAAGTGCGGCATATTTGCTGCTGCATGCTTCCCGTTGTAATGTGAGCAGGGTCATCGCATTTGGTACATCTTCTTTTAAATAGGCAAGTGAATCGTAAAATGCTTTTTCTTCTTTTGACGGAGTGATCCGGATCGTTTCGACACACCGTTTTATGGGCTGCCGATCCATCTCATCCCGTTTGTTTCGAATCATGACCTTTTGCAGCAGCTCTTTAAAGGCATCCTGATCGTGAATGGATCGCTTTCCTTTTTTAAATCGGTTATTGAAAGATTCGCTATTACCAAAATGACCGGGTTTTAATAATGAAACGAGATGAAAGAGTTCATCAACGTTATTTTGTACAGGTGTCGCCGTTAAAAGCAGGCAGTATGTTTTCATCAAACGGCGGACAAATTGATAATTTAATGTAGCGGGATTTTTTAGACGATGCGCTTCGTCAATAATTACCATATCGAACATCGTATTTGCAATGGCATCCGCATATTTTGGTTGTTTGGCCGAATCAATAGAGGCAATTTGGACACCATTCCACGACCAGTCGGGTTTCTTTTTTTGCACGAGTGCATAAATTTTACACTTATCACGTAGTTCTTTTGCCCACTGATTGACGAGAGAAGCAGGTGTCAAAATAAGGGTACGCGATACAAGGCCCCGAAGCATGTATTCTTTTAAAATAAGACCGGCTTCAATTGTTTTCCCAAGTCCGACTTCATCTGCTAAAATAGCGGTTCCATTCATTTCTTCCATGACTGTCCGCGCTGCTTCTATTTGGTGTGGCATAAAGTGAATGGAAGGGAGAAAATCAGGTGTCAGCAGTCCATGAAAATCAGTCGGAATAACGAGCTTTTTCGTTTCGGCTGCCAATGTAAAAAGCGGCCAGTTACTAACGACGGGAGCAGAATGGAGCCAGGCGGGTAGTTGCTTTTCCCATGAGTCATCAATTAAAATGGGCGGTTTCAACGCGAAAATACCTCCTTTTTAATCTAGTTGCTGATCGTTACAAAGCATGATACGATAAAAGAGAAATATGAGATCAGTATGTCCGAATGAATAAAATAGTATGAATACATAATGAAACAAAAAGTGTGTTACTTTTACGTAAAAACGGGTAGGAAGAAGGTTTTTGTATGAAAAGAGCAGTCCTGTTATTTTTTGTTATATCGTTAGGTTTTATTTTATTGGCACGTTATCAAGCAGAGGATCCTGAGCCGGTCGAAGAAAAACCAATTGTGGAAGATAAAAAACCTGTTTTAGAAGAACCAAATCGGTTGTTTATAACAGAAAAAACAGATTCATTTGAGCTTGAGTTTGGAACTGGTTGGAAGGTATCGCCAAATGGTGAAAAAGAAGCGGCTATTGAAGGACGTGGTCCAGATAGTGTAGAGGAAGGGGAAGGCGTACTCGTTGTGAAAGAAGGAGAAACAACGACACTATTTTCATGGCCAGCGGATGAAAAGCAAGAGACCGTTAAATATGTGGAGTGGAAAGATGACACTCATGTATACGTCATTGTTGGCTTTTCACAAGGCACAGTGACCAAAGGCGGCAGTTTGTATGAATTGAATGTGGAAACAGGGGATACGAAAGAGGTGGTCATATCGAATGACCCGAAAGAAGAAGTCGTCTTAGTAAACGTTGAGGAAGGAACATACACGCTCCACACATATGAAGATGACAATTTTATGAACGGAAGCACTGAAGAGATTCCGTTACCATAATAAAAAAGGAGCATGTTTTGCTCCTTTTTTATTTCGTTTTAATTTTACCTGTCCATTTCTTAAATCCACCTTGCAAATGATAAATATCACGGTATCCTTTTCGATATAGCATCTGTGCAGCACGTCCGCTGCGAAGTCCACTCTGGCAATACAAATAAACAGGTTTGTCGGGACGAATTTCTTTCATACGCTGTTTCATTTGCGTAACGGGAATATTGCGAGCACCGAGAATGTGTCCGCTATTATATTCATTCGGTTCGCGCACATCAATGAGCTGCGCTTTCCGGTATCCTAGCACAAAATCTTCTTGGCTGAGCGGTTTCACCGCACGTTTTTGGGAGAAATACATAAAGAGAGCGTACAAAATCATCGCTCCAAGCACTGCGGCAATAGAATAAAGCAACGTCGTGTTCCCCTTTCAAATAAACTGCTTCTTTCATTATATCTATATGCTCATCAGATGAAAAGAAAATTCTCTTTTAAAAAAGCAGTGTTCACGGCTTTGATTTTTACACTTGATTTGTTAGACTATACAAGGGAATCAACAATGAAAAGAAGGCGTTAATCATGAAGAAAGAAAGATGGGCATTTCTTGACACGGGCAATCATAGCGCTGCGTATAATATGGCGGTAGATGAAGCACTGCTTGATTGGCACAGTAAAGGTAAGATTCCGCCAGTTGTTCGATTTTATGGATGGGAGCCGGCAGCACTGTCGATCGGTTACTTTCAAAAAGCGGAAAAAGAAGTGAACTTTAACGCGCTTCAGGAGCAGGGTATTGGCTTTGTACGCCGTCCAACCGGTGGCAGAGGCGTATTGCATGAGCATGAACTAACGTATAGCGTCATCGTTAGTGAAGAGCATCCTAAAATGCCTGTGGGTGTCACAGAAGCATATAGAGTCATTTCAGAAGGTGTGCTGCAAGGATTTCGGGCGCTCGGTCTAGATGCAGAATTTGCCGTGCCGAGAACGGAAGAAGAGAAAGCGAGTTTGAAAAATCCGCGCTCTAGCGTCTGTTTTGATGCGCCAAGCTGGTATGAGCTTGTCGTTGAAGGCAGAAAAGTGGCAGGTAGTGCACAGACGAGGCAAAAAGGTGTGATTTTGCAGCATGGGTCGATTTTGCTTGAGATTGATGAGGACAAGCTGTTTAGCTTATTTCACTATTCAAGCGACCGGACGAAAGAACGGATGAAACGTGCTTTTAAAGATAAAGCTGTTGCGATTAATGCGCTTTGCTCAAACCGTGTGACGTTGAATGAAGCACGTATTGCATTTAAACAGGGATTTGAAAAAGGACTTAATATTGAACTAGAACCGCTCGTTTTAACAGAGGAGCAAGTTTATCAAATTGAAACGATTCAAAGAGAACGCTATGAAAATCGTGAATGGAATTTCCGGAGATAAAAGTTCTCGGGTGGTCGCCTGGTTTTTTATCCTCGGAAAATATTTTTATGCGTTTATTTTACAGGGATTGAGCCTGTTCACGACTTTTTTAGTAAAAAGGCGGCTTGACAAAAAAAAGATTCTCACTCAATATGTAGAATATGAATAAATAAACAAACACAATATATTGTGTTTGTTTTCGTTTTTTCTACTAAAACATGGGTATATGATTTAATGAAACAGAATAATAAAGGAGTTGTTTGCATGCCTGCTACGCCCACAACGCACATGTCGCTAAACGTCGACAGATTAAACAAGGACATCAGCATTTTTCCACAGGTACATCCTGTCACACCGGATATGAAGATTACACACAAAGGTGTTTCCCGTCTCGTCATGATCGACCGTTATTCATTTAAGGATACGGAAAAGATCACTCTGTCTGAAGGCGATTTCGTCGTGTTGACGATTAAGGAAGATCCAAAGTTTCCAGCTCGCGGAACGGGTTTTATTACAGCGATCGACCGTGAAACAAAAAAAGTATCTGTCTTAATTGATGAAGAATACAGAAACGCGATTGACGATCCAAATGAAGCGGCAGAAGGTATTGTACATCGTGGATTTGACGTGATTGAAAAACCGCTTGAAGTGTTTTACGAGCAAATTGCGAAGCGTAATGCAGCCGGTCTTTCATCCGTTGAAAAAACAGACGAAAAACGAAAAGAATGGTTCGATAAATTTTATCATGAACTTGTGAACTTAAACTTTATTCCGGCAGGACGTGTATTGTACGGAGCGGGAGCGGATACGGACGTAACGTATTTCAACTGCTACGTGATGCCTTTTGTCGCTGACTCACGTGAAGGCATTTCAGAGCACCGCAAACAAGTGATGGAAATCATGAGCCGCGGCGGCGGCGTCGGCACGAACGGTTCTACACTTCGTCCGCGCAACACACTAGCCAAAGGCGTAAACGGAAAATCATCCGGCTCTGTTTCATGGCTTGATGATATTGCGAAACTGACACACCTTGTTGAGCAGGGTGGATCAAGACGTGGTAAATCCATTTAAGTGCCTCGTCTCTAAATAAACCTCGTGAATTGCTGGAAACTCTTTGTATGACTTGTTGGCTACAACGTAACTGGAAACGGTAAACGTGAATGCTTGAAAACAACAAGTGGATAAAGACAATCAGCAGCCAAGCTCCTTAAAGGGAGAAGGTTCAACGACCAGCGAAAGCACACTGAATAAGTGGAAGCGAGTAGAGTAGGGATCAAGTGATTCCGAAGTGCGAGGGCACTCTCATAGAGTGTAAGATATGGTCTGAGCTCTAAGGTGACTTAGAGAGTTGATCTAACGAATCAACGCAACAAACTGGCTCAAATGATTATGTTGGCGGACTGGCATCCAGATATTGTTGAATTTATTATTTCGAAAATGCAAAATCCGCGTATTTTACGTTATTTGCTTGAAAATACAGAAGACGAACAAATTAAAAAAGCAGCAAAAGACAAGCTGAACTTTAAGCCGCTTACTGAACGGGAAGAGCAAATGTATCAAGGTGTTGTGAATTACAAGAATATTCCTGGATACGGTGGATTCAGCCCTGAAATATTTAAAGATGCGGAAGAAAAACTACGTACAGGCGGCACTTACAGTGTGCATAACGCTGAATTTTTGACCGGCGCAAACATTTCGATCTGTTTAACGAAAGAATTTATGGAAGCCGTCGAAAACGATGAGGAATACGATCTCCGTTTCCCAGCTGTGGAAAAGTACAGCAAAGAAGAGATGGCACATTATAATGAAAACTGGCATAAAGTCGGTGACGTTCGCGAGTGGGAAAAAGAAGGCAATGCAATTCGTTTATATCGGAAAATTAAAGCACGCGAATTATGGAACTTGATCAACGTCTGCGCGACATACTCCGCAGAACCGGGTATTTTCTTTATCGACAATGCGAACGAGATGACGAATGCAAAAGCGTATGGACAGCAAGTAGTTGCAACAAATCCTTGCGGAGAACAGCCACTTGCACCATTTTCTGTCTGCAATCTTGCAGCGGTTAATTTAGCCGAAATGGCAAATAAAGAGACAAAAAAAGTGAATTTTGATAAGTTGAAAGAAACAGTTCGTACGGGTGTCCGCATGCAGGATAACGTAATCGATGCGACGCCTTACTTCCTTGAAGAGAACCAGAAACAGGCGCTTGGCGAACGACGTGTCGGACTTGGAGTTATGGGTCTTGCAGATTTGCTTATATACTGTGAAAAAGAGTATGGTTCACCAGAAGGCAATGTGCTTGTTGATGAAGTGTTTGAAGCAATCGCTGTGACGGCGTATGAGACGTCTGTTGAGCTTGCAAAAGAAAAAGGCAGCTTCCCGTTCCTTGAAGGGGAAACGCTTGATGAAACGAACCGTCTGCGCGATGCGTTCATCCACACAGGCTATATGAAAAAAATGCCTGAGCATGTTCGCGAAGCCATCGTTGAAAATGGTATTCGCAACTCTCATCTATTAACTGTTGCGCCAACTGGAAGCACTGGAACGATGGTTGGGGTGTCTACAGGGTTAGAACCATATTTCTCATTTACCTATTATAGAAGCGGACGTCTTGGTAAATTTATCGAGGTGAAAGCAGATATCGTAACGGATTATCTTGCACGTAATCCTAAAGCAGATCCAGATCAACTGCCAGCGTATTTTGTGACGGCAATGGGTCTTGCACCAGAAGCACATGCAGATGTTCAATGTGTGATCCAGCGCTGGATTGACAGCTCGATCTCAAAAACAGTAAACGCACCACGGGGCTACACAGTTGAGCAAGTAGAGGGTGTTTACGAACGTCTATACAAAGGCGGAGCAAAAGGTGGCACAGTATACGTCGATGGCAGCCGTGATGCTCAAGTTTTAACACTAAAAGCGGAAGAAAATAGCTGGGATGAAGAAGAAAAGACCGAACCAAAAGAATTTGAAAATCATGTTGTTCTTGTTGATACGATTCAAGATTTGCGTTCAACAAACGTTACAATCGGCAGCGAAATTGGCAATACTTGCCCGGTTTGCCGCAAAGGTACAGTAGAAGAATTAGGTGGCTGCAACACGTGCACAAACTGTGGTGCCCAGCTGAAATGTGGATTATAATTAAGAAAAAAGCCGTTCCGGAGCAATCCGGGAACGGCTCTTTTTTTGAGTAAAGCAGCGGAAAATAAAAAAACCGCCAGCATATCTGGCGGGATCATTCGGAAGAAGCGCGCGTTCTGCGTTTCCCTTTATTCCCTTCAATCAAGGTTAAATGTGAGGGGTTTTTACGTCGGATCGGTTTTTTAGTCATCTTAGCTGAAAGAGAAGAAGCACGGGGCGGCGCATATTTTGTTTTAGGGATATGATGCTTTTTTTTGGACTGCTTTACTGCTTTTGAATACGCGCGCTGTTCAGTATTACCGCCCATCCGTTTTCTCATAAACAAACGGAACAGGAAAATCACAATCGCGACAGACACAATCGCGAACATAAGTTGCTGCAAGAGCTGCCCGGGAGAGGTGATCATCATAGACACGAGACCAATGGCAGCAAGTGCGACAATAATGGACGTTACGACAGTACGAATACTCATTAAAGCGACCTCCCAGAAAGTAGTATTACTTATATATTAGACAATTTCGTCTAATTTTAATCCTATTTCGGCGCTTTCTTCGATGGAAATTAATTTTTCCAATGACGCAATTGCGACTTCTACTTGATCATCCATCAGTTCTTTCATCGTTAACAGCTGTGATCACAGTCCCAGGTACCCAAAAAATAGCTGTCATCCATTTTCATACGCATTAATCACTTTATGCTCGGCACCGTGATATTGGAACAATCGTTTACTAATGAGTGTCATTGAAATGAAGTAAATATAGACGAGCAGCAGTACAATACAAGCTTGAATGTCGCTTCAACTAAAGTTTGCGAAAAATCATCGGAGAAAATAGGACGCGTTACTTCAGACATTACTCATTTATCAGTTCCTTCCCTCAATCATCTAGAAACAGCATGACAGGTATTAATTATATTTTAGCGATAAAACGGCCAAAATAAAAGCAAGACGTATCAGATGGAGGAGAAAGAATGAAAAACCAAAAAATGTCTAATCAATTAGGCTATTTCAACAGGAAAATTATTCAAACAGGCATTGCATCAGGAAGTCTATTGTTTATACTCAGCTTGCTGGCCTATACTTTTCATTTCTCAAAAGTAAACCCAGTATCGCCTGTTTTATTTTTGCGTCAATCAACAGCCATTCAACACATCATCGCTGCTTTGATCATTATTATCATTTCCGTTGTGCTTTCTTTATTATACTATGCACTATTTAGGAAAAGAACGCCCTTACTTGCAGGTTTTGTTATGGGAATCGTCCTTTTTTTATTGCTTTTCGCATTCATTTCCCAAAGTACACTTAATTTGATTACCGTATTCTGCCTGCTTTTATGTTATTGTGTATTTATTAGCGTATCTGCTTCATGGATTTATGAACGGGGCAGGTAGTCATTTGTGCTCTAAATATGATAAACTGTTTTGTGAAAAGAATAGGCGGGGGACGGGAGAATGAAAAAAGTTTTATTGATGAACGGTGTCAATTTAAACAGACTTGGCAAGCGTGAGCCGCATATTTACGGCTACACAACGCTAGATGAATTGGAAGAGCGCGTGATTGCACGTGGGAAAAAAGCAGACATAGAGGTGATTACGTTCTGTTCCAATTTTGAAGGAGAACTAGTGGATCGCCTTCATCTGGCAGAAGACGAGGGAATTGACGGAATCATCTTTAATCCAGGTGCATTTACGCATTACAGCCACGCCATTGGCGATGCAGTTGCAAGCATTACAGTGCCGGTCGTAGAAGTACATATTTCAAATATTCATGCACGTGAAGCATTTCGTCATCATTCAGTTATAGCTCCTCATGCAGCTGGTCAGCTTTGTGGATTTGGCCTGTACGGCTACGAAATGGCGCTCGACTATTTAATGAATCGGGAGGTCTAATACATGTTGCTACTTGAAAAACTACGTGTACAGTTAGCAGAAAACGGTGTAGATGGACTATTTATTATGAGCCCGTATAACCGCCGCTATGTGACAGGGTTTACCGGAACGGCTGGCGCTGCCATTGTCACACAACATGATGCGGTGTTCTTAACGGATTTCCGCTATATGGAGCAAGCAGCAAAACAGGCAGAAGGATTTACGATTGTCCAGCATTCAAAACCCATTTTACAAGAAGCGATGGAACAGGCGGAAAAGCTAGGCCTATCAACGCTTGGATTTGAAACAGAATATGTTTCGCATCAAGAATATGAACAGTTAAAGAAGCAATTTAAAGGTACACTTAAACCAGTGGCTGGACTCGTTGAAAACTTGCGCTTGATTAAGACGGAATCAGAGATTAAGATATTAAAGAAAGCGTGTGACATCGCGGATGCAGCGTTTAAACACATTCTCGATTTTGTAAAGCCAGGGGCACGAGAAATCGATGTGTCAAACGAACTTGAATTTTTTATGAGAAAATGCGGTGCGACTTCTTCATCTTTTGATATTATCGTTGCTTCCGGTGTGCGCTCTGCTTTACCGCACGGTGTGGCAAGCGATAAAACAATCGAATCCGGCGATTTCGTTACGCTTGATTTTGGTGCATTCTACAAAGGATACGCATCGGACATTACACGCACAGTCGCAGTCGGTGAACCGTCCGCGCAGCTGAAAGAAATATATGAAATTGTTCTTGAAGCACAGATGGCGGCAGTTAACCAAATTCGACCAGGGATGACCGGGAAGGAAGCGGACGCTGTAACGCGTGACATCATTACATCAAAAGGATACGGAGATGCGTTCGGCCATTCAACCGGACATGGCCTTGGACTGGAAATACACGAAAGTCCAACGCTTTCCGTTCGCAACGATAAACCGCTCGCAGCAGGTATGGTTGTAACGGTGGAACCGGGCATTTATTTGCCAGGAATTGGTGGCGTTCGAATTGAAGATGATATTTTATTGACAGACAGCGGAAACGAGCTGCTCACACATTCTGTAAAAGAGCTTATTATTTTGTAATTTCCAGGAGGAACACACATGATTTCAGTAAATGACTTTCGGACAGGTTTAACAATTGAAACAGACGGCGGCATTTGGCGAGTTGTTGATTTCCAACACGTGAAACCGGGTAAAGGTGCAGCATTCGTACGCTCGAAGCTTCGTAACCTTCGTACAGGTGCGATTCAAGAAAAAACATTCCGTGCTGGTGAAAAAGTAGAGAGAGCACAAATTGACAACCGCCGTATGCAATATTTGTATGCGAATGGCGATCAGCACGTATTCATGGATAACGAGTCATACGATCAAATAGAACTGCCAGAAGGACAAATTGAATATGAATTGAAGTTTTTGAAAGAAAACATGGACGTATCGATCACAATGTATGGAACAGAAACACTTGGTGTCGAACTTCCGAACACAGTGGAATTGAAAGTAACAGCAACAGAGCCTGGTATTAAAGGCGATACAACGTCAGGCGGTACAAAACCGGCAATCGTTGAAACAGGTCTATCTGTCAACGTTCCATTCTTCATCAACGAAGGCGACGTACTGATCGTTAACACAACTGACGGATCATACGTATCACGTGCGTAATCCAAAAGGAGTGTACCTAACCGGTGCGCTCCTTTTTATTTGTGGTTTTTCGTATGATGAAGGAAAATGAATAGAAAGAAGGTAGTATAAATTGAGTATGAAAGAGGAATTACAAGCGCTTATTCCGAGATTTCAAAAGAGAGAACCGGCTCTTGATCAGTTAAACTCATTTCCATTTGATAATATAGAGGATTTGAAGAAAATAGGCTATACGAAAGCGATGATGCTAGAAAATGGAGGTATGTCGCTGCTTGATTTTGTTCAATGTCAGGAACTAATTGCAAAAGGATGCGGGGCAACAGCTCTATCAATTGGCTGGCATACTGGTATATTGATGGAATTTGCAGAACATAAACATTGGAATCCAGCTATTGCTGATTTCTTGAGAGAAGAAGTGCAAAAAGGAAAGCTCATAAATGCGGCAGCGAGTGAACGAAATGCAGGCAGTCCACTTCGGGGTGCTGCGTTTAAAACGACCGCAGTGTTAGATGGCGGTGAATACGTGATACATGGAGAAAAAACATTTACATCGGCTGCACCGGTACTTGATTATTTTTTTGTGTCGGCATCTATTCAAGGGACAGAAGAATCAGCTGTATTCCTCGTTGCTGCCGATTCAAAAGGCGTCTCGATTCGAAAAACGTGGGACAGTGTCGCGATGCGCGGAACGGCAAGTCATGATTTAGTTATTGAAAATGTTCGTATTCCGTCAGATTATATCGTTGAGAAATTGGATGGATCAAAAAAGTTACGCCGGAACGGCTCGCTTTTACACATTCCAGCATGCTACATCGGTATTGCGGGTGCTGCCCGTGATTATGCGATCGAGTTTGCAGCAAACTATACACCAGCCTCGCTTGATCAGCCGATCGGTACATTACCGGTCACGGAACAGCTGATCGGTGAGATGGAAATGAAATTAATGGCAGCGCAGCAATTTTTATATCGGACAGCTGAATTGTATGACCACGCACCTGATGAACCGATCAAACCGCAAATGGCTGCGGCAAAATCATTCGTTACAAACACAGCAATTGACGTGACTGATATGGCTATGCGTCTCGTCGGTGCTCGCAGCCTGTCTGAAAAAAATCCGCTTCACCGTTATTGGCAAAACGTTCGTGCCGGGCTACATAATCCACCGATGGACGATATCGCGTACCGGACACTTGCTCAAAATGCGATTGCCCGCATCAATCTATAATACAGGGAAGGACCCGTCATTTTAAATGACGGGCTTTTTATTTTTAAGGCATAGAATAGTACATGTAGACGTTAGTATCGGGGAGCACCATAGAAGACACGAATTTAGTATTTGTTTCTCACGACAAATTCATATTTTGGGATATTCATTCATACAGTGTGAAAAGAACGAAAGGAGGCGCTGGTTGTCTTGACGTATGAAGCCATTTTGCCCTATTTGCCAGAAATGGTTGCCCGTTCAGTGACGACTATCTTGAAAAAAGATCCTCGAATAGAAGAAATTAGGCTCAGAACGGGTCAGCCTATTGAACTTTCAGGAGATAAGCAGTATGTTCTTCCCCTCATATTTACGGAAAAAGAACGGCAGGCATTTGTGTATAAATTAACGAAGCATTCGTTCTACATGCTGGAAGAACAGCTAAAAAAAGGATATATCACAATTGCAGGCGGACACCGAATTGGGTTGGCGGGACAGGCTGTGTTAAAAAAAGGATCCGTATATTCCATGACCAATTTGTCCTTTTTTAACATTCGTATTGCGAAAGAAAAGAAAGGAACAGCGCATCACTTGCTACCTTTTATATACGAAAATGGCTGGCAGAGTACGCTTCTCATAGGCCCGCCCCGCTCTGGAAAAACGACATTGCTACGCGATCTTGCAAGGACTGCCGCTACAGGATTGATAGAGCGGGGCATTCTATCTTGTAAAACATCTATTGTGGACGAGCGTTCCGAAATTGCCGGCTGTTTGAACGGAGTCCCACAATTGGACGTTGGAAAGAGGGCTGACGTACTTGATGCATGTCCGAAATCAGAAGGCATGATGATGATGATCCGATCGATGAGCCCGGACATTATTATTGTCGATGAAATTGGCCGTGCTGAGGATGCATACGCCTTGTCAGAAGCACTAAATGCGGGGATTGCTGTCATTGCAACGGTTCATGCACATTCATATGAGGAAGTGATTCGTAGACCGATTATCCGTACGATAACAGAAAGTGGTCTGTTTAAACGTTACATCGAAATGAAACAAAATCATGAGTGCATCATTCGAGACCAGCAGGGCAGAGTGTTGAAAACAGCTATGGCACTCCGATGAAATGGGCTGGTGCTTTCTTTATTATTCTGGCTTCATTTCTCATCGGCCAGCGCAAATCAAAAGCGTATACAAACCGGGTTCTGCATATTCGTCAATTTGAATCCGCGCTGTTAACAATGCAATCGGCTATACTTTTCGGAGCTGATTCGATTGAAGCGACGACTCGCTTTATTGCGGAGACGATTGAAAAACCAGCTGCACTGTTTTTTCGTGATTTTGCGGAGCAGCTGTCGTCAACCGAAACGAGTGCCACCCGCATATGGACACACACGCTGCAACGGCATAATGACTTCTTTGCCTTGAATCCGTCAGATATCCGTCTCATTGAACAGGCAGGTAATATGCTTGGTTCATGTACACAGGAAGCAGAAGAACGAAGAATTAAACACGTGCTCAAGCAGTTAGAAAAGAGAAGAGAAGAAGCAGTGGCAGAAGAACAGCGTTTTGCTGGCATGGTTCGTGCCATCAGTGTTTTATCAGGCCTGTTAACAGCCATTTTGCTTATGTAAGGCGGGGAATGACATGAATGTGGACGTGGATCTTCTTTTTAAAATTGCCGGCATTGGTATCATTGCTGCTTTCTTGCATACCATTTTAGAGCAGCTCGGCAAAAAAGAATACGCTCAGTGGGTAACACTGTTTGGCTTTTTATATATTTTATTTATGGCTGCTACAATCGTCGGACAGCTGTTTGACAAAATAAAATCTGTTTTCTTATTTCAGTGACAGGAGCGTTTGAACAATTGATATCACCTACATTGCCGCCATTGTACTCGTTGCTGTCTTTTTGGCTGTTTTGCTGCGTGAATACAGTGCAGGTTACTCGTTGCTATTCGTTTTTTTCGTCTGCAGCCTTCTTTTATACGGGCTGGCGGGGGAAATAGCGATCCTCATTGCCTCGGTCAGAAAATTGGCAGCATACGCTGGTGCAGAAAGAATATATGTTGAAACGGTATTAAAAGCAGTTGGTGTTGCGTATATTTCAGAATTTATTGCGAATATCGCAAAAGACGCGGGTCAAAACGCGCTGGCAGCAAAAATGGAAATGGCCGGGAAAATCATTATTATGACACTTGTGCTGCCAATTTTAGCGCTGCTAATTGAAACGGTCATGTCGATGCTGCCAGGGCGGTGAAAAAAATAGGACAAGTCCTCGATCCAATTATGAAAAACGTTGATTTATCAGCAATCGAAGATCATTGGAGTGAGATCAAGCACATATACGGTCCATTTTTGCCTAGTCAAATGGATATAGACATCGATAACTTGGATATTACGTCTTTTTTTTCACTAGAGAATTGGATGGATATGTTTCAGTCTTATATTTTGTTTGAGATCACAGAGAATGTTAAATTGCTGTCGATTATTTTTTTGTTGTCTATTTTGGCATCTGTGTTGAAGACGATGGGACATGCATTTGGTCATCAAACTGTGAGTAAAACAGCGGAAGCAGCCATTTTAATTCCGATTTTTATTCTTGCGATGAACACATTCCGGCTGGCGATTGAATCAGCATCTAATGCAGTCGAAAATATGACGGTGTTTATGACCGTTTTTATGCCGGTGCTTCTGGCATTGCTTGCATTATCCGGTGCTGTTGTATCAGCGGCTCTGTTTCCACCACTTCTTTTATTTATGATGAATATATCAGGTGTTTTAATTGATCAAATTGTGTTGCCATGTCTCGTTTTCTCTGTTTTATTCAGCTTAGTCGGTTTATTATCGGACCATTATAAAGCAGACCGGATTGCTTCATTGCTCCGCATAATCAGTGTCTCATTGCTCAGTGCATTTATGGCTGCGTTTCTCACCGTTATGACAATGCGAGGGATGAGTGCAGCAACGGCGGATGGATTAACTGTAAAGACGGCTAAATTTTTAAGCGGGACATTCGTTCCTGTTGTCGGACGAATGATGGCGGATGCGGCTGATACGGCTTCGGGAGCTGCTTTAATGATTAATAATACAGCGGGTGCAGCCGGCATTGCGATTCTTTTATTAACAGCGATATTTCCTGTCTTGAAAATTATGGTACTTGCTTTTCTATATAAAGTAGCAGCTGCTGTTCTGCAACCGCTCGGGGATTCTGCCGCTGCCTCGTGTCTTGACATCATCGGAAAAACGATGTCGTTTGTCCTCGCAGCGCTTGCTCTCGTATCATTTATGTACTTTTTAATGATGGCTGCGGTCGTTGCGGCTGGCAATGCCGCGTACATGATGAGGTGAACGTATGCAATCCGTTTTTGACTGGCTGACTGGTGTGCTGGCTGTGCTCTTATGTGCTGCTATTATAGACATGATTATTCCAGAGTCTCCTATGCAGAAATACGTGCGTCTTGTGGCTGGACTTGTTATTTTAACGGCTATCATCACACCGGTTTTTGCGCTGTTGACCGGTGTTGACTTTTCTTTTTTACTAGAAAATGAACAGAAGACGACTGTGTTTCAACAGGATACAGATGATCATCTTAAACAATTGACTGAAATGGAATCATTGACAGCGAATCCGTATATGAATCAGCAGTTATTGGCAGATGCGGAATCGGCACTTCAACTTTTCCCTTCATGCGATGTAAGAAATGTGGAAGCGGATATAGAGCAAAGTGAACTCAAACATGTCCTTTTAACGGTAAAAGGAACAGAAGAAAGCTGCCCAGAAGAAAAAATAATTGACTTGTTGTCTCAAAAGTGGAATATAGATGCCGTCCGAGTGAATATGGTGATTCAAAAGGGAGGTTCAGGAGGTGAGTGATCGGAACCGGCTGTTTTCTTTTTGGAAAAAAGGTAAGGCAGACAAGCCGTTAAAATGGATCGCTGTTATGTTGGGAGGTGGTATTGCTATAATGGCTCTTGGTGATTTGCAGAAAGAAGATTCGGTTAAAAGTGAAGAGCCAAAAGACGAGCCAGCAGCAGTAGAAGTGGATGTGAAAAGCGAATATGAACGGGAATTAACAAACGCGTTAAATCAAATTGCGGGGACGGGACACGTGTCTGTCGTTGTCAATCTTGCGTCATCTGAGCGGAAAGTGCTGGAGAAAAATACGTCATCTTCAACAGGGAATGGCGATGTAACGAAAGAAGAACAGGTAGCCATTATCCGGAATGGAGATACCGAAAATCCAGTTATTTTAGAAGTGCGTAAACCGGATATTCAAGGGGTGCTTGTCGTCGCGGACGGTGCAGAAAATGTGCATGTGAAAAAACGAATTATGGAAGCAGTGACGCGGATGCTTGGTGTACCGGTGCATCGCGTGGCTGTTATACCCGGGAAAACGGAGGAGACAAAATAATGCCGAAAAAACAAACAGTATGGTTATTTACAATGGTGAGTTTAACGGCGGTATTAGGTGTGTATTATGTGACCGGCCCGGATAAATTAATGCCTGCATCAACACTTGAAGAATCAGTACCGGAATCTGCAGCGAAAGATGTGGACGTGAAGGTAGAAGAAACGGCTGGTGATGAGGTTTTTGAATTAATCCGGCTTGAAACAGATGACGAGCGAAGTCGTTTAAAAGAAGAGTTGACTGCTAAGGTGGCATCTGCAGATGTGTCAGTTGAAGCAAAAAATGAAGCGTACGATGATATGAAGGAACTTGATGCACTTACGTCGAAAGAACAAATGGTAGAGACGCTTATTAAATCAAAAGGGTATGATGACGCACTCGTTCGGACAAGCGATGGTGAAGTGAGGATTACGGTAAAATCAGACAGTCATTCAGCGGAAGCAGCAAATGAGATTATCCGGCTTGCGAAAGAAGAGATGGGCGAAAAAATGCCTGTTTCAGTTGAATTTCAGCCGTTTAAGTAGCAAGAAATGCTCGCCTTTGCATAGGTGAGCCCTTTTTCATTCTTATTCTATATTTGCTAAATGACGAAAAAAAGATAGAATGAGAAAAGGAGTTTCCCCATTTTTGAATGAAGATACTCCAGACATTATGTATATTGAAGGGGTGTTGAGGAAATGAAAGTACAAGAAATTAGAGAGTTGATCAAACTTGTGGATCAATCAGGAATCGAGGAATTTGTTTTTGAATCAGCAGGGAGCAAGCTGAAAATGAAGAAATCAACAGGTACGACTACATATGCAGCAGCACAGGAAGCACCGATTGTAAAAAGTGTACCAGTTCAGGAAGCACCAAAATCTGCATCGGTTGTGCAAGAAGCACCGGCACAGGAAGCACCGAAGTCAGCAGTTGATGAATCAAATTTACATAAAATTATATCTCCGATGGTAGGGACTTTTTATCAATCACCATCACCGGATGCAGATGTGTACGTAAAATTGGGTGAAAAAATTAATGCTGAATCAGTGGTTTGCATCGTTGAAGCGATGAAACTGTTCAATGAAATTGAAGCAGAAGTAGACGGAGAAATCGTTGAAATTCTCGTAAAAGACGGGCAGCTTGTAGAATATGGACAGCCGCTCTTTTTAGTGAAACCGGAATAAGGGGGATTCGCGATGATAAAAAAAGTATTAATTGCCAATCGCGGCGAAATTGCGGTGCGCATTATTCGTGCCTGCAAAGAGCTTAATATTGAAACGGTTGCTGTATTTTCTGAAGCGGACCGTGATGCTTTGCACGTGCAAATAGCAGATGAAGCATATTGTATCGGACCAACGGCATCAAAAGACAGTTACTTAAATTTCACGAATATCGTCAGCGTGGCGAAATTAACAGAAGCAGATGCGATTCACCCGGGCTATGGATTTCTTGCTGAAAATGCTGATTTTGCAGAGCTGTGCCGTGAATGCAATATCATATTTATCGGCCCAACGCCGGAAGCGATCACACAAATGGGGACGAAAGATGTTGCACGTGATACGATGGAAAAAGCAGGTGTCCCGATTGTTCCTGGTTCAGACGGTATCATTCAAGATATAGAAGAGGGTTTGGAAACTGCTAAACAAATCGGCTACCCAGTTATCATTAAAGCGACTGCCGGTGGCGGTGGAAAAGGGATACGTGTTGCTCGTGATCCAGGGGAACTTGAAAAAGGCATAAACATGACACAGCAGGAAGCAGCAACTGCGTTCGGGAATCCAGGCGTGTATTTAGAAAAGTTTATTGAGGATTTCCGCCACGTTGAAATTCAAGTGCTTGCTGATATGCATGGAAATGTAATCCATCTTGGGGAGCGTGACTGTACGATTCAGCGCCGCATGCAAAAGCTGCTGGAAGAAACACCGTCACCAGCACTTGATGAGAAAACGAGAGCATCCATGGGTGAAGCAGCTGTGAAAGCAGCTAAAGCAGTTGATTATACAGGGGCAGGCACGGTAGAATTTATTTACGATGTAAATCAAAGCACGTTTTATTTTATGGAAATGAACACTCGTATTCAAGTGGAGCATCCGGTGACAGAAATGGTCACAGGCGTGGATTTAATCAAAGAGCAAATTTATGTGGCATCCGGTAAAGAGCTTTCTTTGACGCAAGAGGAAGTAACGTTTGATGGATGGGCAATTGAGTGCCGGATTAACGCAGAAAACCCGGAGAAAAACTTTATGCCGTCACCGGGCCGGGTTGAGGGGTATTTGCCGCCGGGCGGGTATGGTGTGCGCATCGATTCAGCTGTCTACCCGGGCTACGTAATTCCACCGTACTATGATTCGATGGTCGCAAAGGTTATTGTACATGGCAAAACGCGAGAAGAAGCCATTGCACGTATGAAGCGCGCATTGTCTGAATTCGTCATAGATGGTGTGTATACGACCATTCCGTTTCATCAAAAACTGCTTGAGCATGACGTGTTTATCGGCGGCGAGTTCAACACGAAGTTTCTTGAAACGTATGACGTGATGAAATCCCAATCCTAATATCGGAGGTGCATCATAATGGCAGAACAACAATCAACTAATCAAGTACTAGAAATGAGCAACGGTGAAAACGGCCACGGCCGTATTGAAATCGCACCAGAAGTCATCGAAGTGATTGCCGGCATTGCCGCATCTGAAGTAGAGGGCGTTGAAAAAATGCGCGGCAGTTTCGCATCAGGTGTCGTCGAACGACTTGGGAAAAAAAATCATGGCAAAGGTGTCAGAGTTGATTTAACAGAAGACGGTATTAAAGTGGACGTGTACTGCGTCGTGAAATTCGGCGTCTCGATCCCGCGTGTCGCGCAGCTCATACAAGAAGGCATCAGGCAGACCCTCTTAAACATGACAGCACTTGAAGCAGATGAAGTGAACATTCACATTGTCGGCATTCAGTTTGAAACGAAACAGCCGGAACAGGAATACGAAGAAGAAGTATAAAAATGACGCTTCGGCATGTCCGGAGCGTTTTTCGCATGTTTTCGCAAGGCTCGTTTTATGCTATGATCATAAAGGCATTAAATTAAAAGGAGCAAATTATGAATGAATAGACGGACAGCGCGTGAAAAGGGTATCCAGGCTCTTTATCAAATGGATTTAAGCGGGGCGGAAGCATCAGAAGCGATTGAAAACGTGTTGAACGGAGATGACAGCGAAAGCAGTTATTTGTACGATGTCGTGGAAGGTGTGGAACGCAATCTTGAAGAGATTGACAACACAATAAAAGAAAATCTTGAAAAATGGTCATTTGACCGCCTGGCAAAAGTTGACCGGAACATTTTACGTCTTGCTGTATACGAAATGAAACAATCAGAAGATGTACCGGCAAAAGTTGCGATCAACGAAGCGGTCGAATTGGCGAAACATTTTAGCGATGAACGTGCCAGCAAATTTATTAACGGTGTATTATCGAAAATAAATAAATCGATGGAATAAGTGAGGGATTTTTTTATGACAGCAGCAATTATTGATGGAAAAGCAATCGCAAAAGATATTCGTGCCGAATTAAAAGAAGAAATCGAGGCGCTCAAACAGTTGGGTATTACACCGGGGCTAGCTGTCGTCATTGTGGGTGACGATCAGGCGTCTCACACGTACGTCAACAGCAAGGAAAAAAGCAGCAAAGAAATCGGCATCTACTCAGAAGTTCACCGTTACCCGGCTGACTATTCAGAAGAAAAACTGCTTCAAAAAGTGGAAGAACTGAACAATGATGACCGCATTCACGGTATTCTCGTGCAGCTGCCGCTACCAAAACATATTTCGGAAGATAAAGTAATCGATGCGATTGCACCGGAAAAAGACGTGGATGGATTCCATCCAGTGAATGTCGGCAAAATGGTGATCGGTAAAGATTCATTTTTCTCTTGTACGCCATACGGCATCATTAAAATGTTGGAAAAAGAAAATATTTCACTTGAAGGAAAACATGTGGTGGTGATTGGACGAAGTAATATCGTCGGTAAACCGGCAGCGCTTCTTTCATTGATGCACAATGCAACTGTGACGATTTGTCATTCCCGCACAAAAGATCTTCCAGCGATTACACGCCAGGCAGACGTTGTGATTGCAGCAGTCGGTATTGCCAATTATGTTACAGCAGATCATATTAAACCAGGTGCTGTTGTCATTGATGTTGGAATTAATCGCAATGATGCCGGCAAATTATGCGGAGACGTTGACTTTAACAATGTGAAAGAAGTAGCAGGCGCGATTACACCGGTTCCAGGTGGCGTTGGTCCTATGACGATCACGATGCTTTTATTCAATACAGTCAAATCTGCTAAAGCAAAAGCAGCAAAAATAAAGTGAACAGCCGATTCATGAAACTGTCTTTCCGATCATGCTATAATCGGAAAGACAGTTTTTTATTTGAAGAAAAAGGTGAACAGAAATGGAAGCCAATCAATGTTTGACCGTAAAGTCATTAACTAAATATATAAAGCGGAAATTTGATGCGGATCCGTATTTGAAAGACGTAGCCGTAAAAGGAGAGATCTCCAACTTTAAGCAACATTCGAGCGGACATATGTATTTCACGTTGAAAGACGATAGTGCGCGCATTTTGGCCGTTATGTTTCTTGCAGCTAATCGGTCATTGAAATTCCAGCCAGAAAACGGCATGCAAGTCGTATTGACAGGTGATATTACCGTTTATGAATCGAGTGGACAATACCAAATGTATGTGAAAAAGATGCAGCCGGATGGTGTCGGCGATCTTTATTTTGCCTATGAACAGCTAAAAAAGAAACTAGAGCAAGAAGGATTATTTCGCGTCGATCGAAAACAGCCAATCCCTGCATATCCAACATGTGTAGCTGTCATTACCTCGCCGACCGGGGCTGCTGTACGTGATATTATGACGACGATGAATCGGCGATATCCGGCTGTTGAAATTTTGATTTATCCGGCACTAGTCCAGGGAGAAAAAGCGTCCGCTTCGATTGTATCGCAAATCGAGCGGGCCAATTCCGATAAACGTGCAGATGTCATTATTGCCGGTCGGGGCGGAGGATCGATTGAAGAACTATGGGCGTTTAATGAAGAACTGGTTGCCCGTGCGATTCACGCATCACGCATACCAGTGATTTCAGCCGTTGGCCACGAAACTGATTTTACGATTGCTGATTTTGCAGCAGACTTACGGGCTCCGACACCAACTGCAGCAGCCGAAATGGCAGTACCGCACGTGGAAGAAGTAGTCGAACGTCTGTTATCAAAGCAAAAACGGCTCACCCGGGCAACAGCTGAGAAGATTCGCGCATCACGTAATCGTCATCAAGCAGTGATGAATGCCTATATAATACGTCATCCACAGGCATTATACAGACAGCAGTCTGAACAGGCAGATAGACTGCAAGAACGGTTGATCCGCAACATGCAATCGGTTTTTGACCGTAAAAAAATAGCAGCCGATCATGCTGCAGCCCGGCTTCAGCGAATGGGCCCCGAGCAGCGCATTCAAATGGGAGCAGCGCAATTAAATAAAATAAACCAGCGTATCCGTTATGTAGCAGAATCAGCAGTGGAAGACAAAAAAGGCCGTTTTGAAAGAACGATTTCACTGCTTCATGCATTGAGCCCGCTCAAAGTGATGGAAAGAGGGTACAGTTTAACATATCATGATGATACATTAGTAAAATCCGTACAAGATGTGAAAGCGGGCGATCAAATCCGCATTAGACTGGCGGATGGCACGTTGAACACACACGTTCAATCAATCGGAGGGAAAGATGATGAAATCTGAAGAATTAAGCTTCGAACAAGCGATGGAACAGTTGGAAAAAATTACGGCCCGTCTGGAAGAGGGTGACGTACCGCTTGAAGAAGCACTCGAAGAATATAAGCGCGGTATGGAACTATCCGCACTTTGTCATACTAAATTAAAAAAAGCCGAATCGGATCTAGCCAAGATTGTGACAAAAGAAGGAGAAGAATCGTTTCAATTGGATGGTGAGAAACAATGACAAACATTAAAAGGTATATTGAGGAAAAGTGCTCCGTTTTTGAACCGTATTTACTCGAACGTGTGGAAATGCTCCAAGCACCTGAATCAATTAAAAAATCAATGGTGTATTCATTGAAAGCAGGTGGAAAGCGAATTCGGCCGATGTTGTTGTTGGCGGTGCTGGAAACGTACGGTCAAAAGGCAGAAAAAGGACTCGATGCAGCATGTGCGCTTGAAATGATCCATACATATTCGCTTATCCACGACGATTTGCCGGCGATGGATGATGATGCACTGCGCCGGGGCCAGCCGACAAACCATAAAGTATTTGGTGAAGCAACGGCGATTCTTGCAGGAGATGCACTGTTAACATATGCGTTTGAACTGATTGCATCGTCGACCGTTCAATCTCCAGAACATTCGATCAGACTCATTCAAATGCTAGCCTTTGCTGCCGGACCTGAAGGAATGGTTGGTGGACAAATGGCTGATATGGAAGGCGAACGAAGAGTGTTATCGCTGTCTGAACTTGAGTACATACATCTACATAAAACAGGTCGTCTTCTTGCTTTCAGTGTGATGGCTGGTGCGTTAATCGGAGGAGCGGATGAACGGGAAACCGCACTGCTTGAAAAATATGCTCGACATATCGGTCTTGCGTTCCAAATTCGCGATGACATTCTCGATGTGGAAGGAACGGAAGAAGAAATTGGCAAACCGGTTGGAAGTGATGAGTCCAATGAGAAAAGTACATACCCGTCACTTCTCTCCTTGACTGGAGCGAAAGAAAAGCTGGCAGAAGAATTAAAAGGGGCTTATGATGCACTTGCATCACTCGGTCGTCCTGCGCCGCTGCTCGAATCATTTGCAAGTTTAATTGTGGAACGTACTACGTAATATCGGAAAATGGTTAGCATCTGTAAACATATGCTATAATAGCGATACATTTCAACTATGATCTGAAACAGATATGAAAGTGAGTTGATCCATTTGGATCTTTTATCGATTGCAGACCCATCTTTTGTGAAAAAAATGAACGTACATGAAATGGAACAGTTAAGTGCAGCAATCCGAAAATTTTTAATTGAAAAACTCTCTGTAACAGGCGGTCATATTGGTCCAAATCTTGGTGTAGTCGAGTTGACTGTTGCGCTCCATCACTGCTTTACAAGCCCGAATGATAAATTTTTATGGGACGTCGGCCATCAATCGTATGTTCATAAAATTTTAACAGGCCGCGCAGACAAATTTGATACATTGCGCCAGTATAAAGGGCTGTGCGGTTTCCCAAAAATGGTGGAAAGTGAACATGATGTGTGGGAAACAGGCCATAGTTCAACGTCGCTTTCTGCTGCAATGGGTATGGCCATTGCCCGCGACTTAAAAAAAACGGATTCACACATTGTGCCTATCATAGGAGACGGTGCGTTAACAGGCGGCATGGCGCTTGAAGCATTGAATCATATTGGCCATGAAAAAACGAATATGATTGTTATTTTAAATGATAACGAAATGTCGATTGCACCGAATGTCGGCGCGTTGCACGGCATACTTGGGCGTATGCGGACAGGCGGCAAATACAACAAACTTAAAGATGAATTCGAATTAATTTTAAAACGTATTCCAGCTGTTGGCGGTAAAGTTGCAAATACAGCAGAACGTTTAAAAGACAGTTTAAAGTACTTGCTCGTCCCGGGTATGTTTTTTGAAGAATTAGGATTCACATATCTCGGCCCAACGGATGGTCATAGTTTTGACGACTTAATTAAAAGTTTAGAACAGGCGAAACGGACAGAAGGACCGGTACTTGTTCATGTCATTACGAAAAAAGGAAAAGGCTATAAGCCGGCCGAAACAGACAAAATCGGTTCATGGCACGGAACAGGGCCATATAAAATGGAAACGGGTGCGATCATTAAAGCAAAAAATGAACCGCCGGCATGGAGCGCACTTGTCAGTGAAACGGTGCGTGAAATTGCCCGTACAGATGAGCGAGTTGTCGCAATTACACCGGCGATGGCTGTCGGATCTAAATTGCTCGGTTTTGCAGAAGAGTTTCCAGATCGAATGTTTGATGTCGGGATTGCAGAACAACATGCGGCAACGGTTGCAGCAGGACTAGCTACGCAAGGAATGAAGCCATTTCTGGTCATTTACTCGACATTCCTTCAGCGTGCATACGATCAAGTTGTTCATGACATTTGCCGTCCGAATTTAAATGTATTTATAGGCATCGACCGATCCGGACTTGTCGGTGCAGATGGAGAAACCCATCAAGGCGTATTTGACATCGCGTTCCTGCGTCATTTGCCAA
Source organism: Bacillus sp. 37MA (assembly GCF_000372765.1). NCBI lineage: Bacteria > Bacillati > Bacillota > Bacilli > Caryophanales > Bacillaceae > Bacillus > Bacillus sp. 37MA. The sequence continues at coordinate 2,021,902 of NZ_KB889752.1, read as the reverse complement.
ATATGGTGCTGATGATGCCGAAAGATGAAAACGAAGGTCGTCACATGGTTAATACAGCGATTCAATATGACGGTGGACCGATTGCAATGCGTTTCCCGCGTGGCAATGGTCTCGGTGTTGAGATGGATCCTAAGATGATGACGATCCCGATCGGTTCATGGGAAGTGTTAAAAGAAGGAACAGACGCTGTCATTTTAACATTCGGTACAACCATTCCGATGGCGATGGAGGCCGCTTCGGTACTCAGTGAACGTGGTATGGATGTCAAAGTAGTAAATGCTCGCTTCATTAAACCGTTTGACAAATTGATGATGGACGATCTACTCAGTCAAAATATACCCATCTTGACGATTGAGGAAGCCGTTCTTGAAGGTGGGTTTGGCAGTGCAGTACTTGAATATGCGCATGAATCAGGCTGCCATGGTGCCGTCATTGACCGGATGGGCATCCCGGATCGGTTTATTGAACATGGAAGCGTCAATAAACTGCTTGAAGAAATTGATTTAACGGTGGAGGAAGTGGTGCGTAAAATGGCAGCACTCGTGCCCGAAAAACAAGAGGAAAGAGCATAACGATGGCAAAAAAAGAACGAATTGATGTATTGCTTGTTGAAAAAGGGTTAATTGAAACGAGAGAAAAAGCGAAACGAGCAGTTATGGCAGGCATCGTGTATTCTAATGAAGAACGAATCGATAAACCTGGTGAAAAAATCCCTATTGATGCACCTCTTGAAATAAAAGGAAAAACAATGCCTTACGTCAGTCGCGGCGGTTTAAAGCTTGAAAAAGCATTGAGTGTATTTGATGTGACCGTACAGGATAAAATTTTAATTGATATAGGTGCATCAACAGGCGGTTTTACCGACTGTGCATTGCAAAATGGTGCAGCACTTTCGTATGCACTCGATGTTGGCTATAATCAGTTGGCGTGGAAGATGCGGCAAGATGAACGGGTTGTAGTCATGGAGCGGACAAATTTCCGCTACGTGAAGCCGGCTGATTTGTTGAAAGGAATGCCACAATTTGCGGTGATTGATGTCTCGTTTATTTCGCTGTCCCTTATTTTGCCCGTGTTAAAAACACTGCTCGTGCCGGGAAGCGACGTTGTAGCGCTTGTTAAACCTCAATTTGAAGCTGGCCGCGAACAAGTCGGCAAAAAAGGAATTGTACGTGATAAGGCCGTTCATAAAGCAGTGATTGAAAAAATTGTAAATCTGTCTTTACAGCTCGGCTACGTAGTCGTGAACCTTTCGCATTCACCGATTACAGGCGGTGACGGCAATATTGAATTTTTACTGCATATTCGTTGGCCAGGTGAAGACAATGACGGTTTTGTCAGTTTGCCGCTTACACCTGAACAGGCCGTAGATGCAGCGCATAATGAATTTAAAGAAAAAAGCTGATCAAGATCAAATTATGTTCAGCTTCAAGTGGCCGGCTCTTTCATTGAATAAGAAGCCGGCTTCTTTTTATATACTTTTCAAGACGAATACAGTATGATGATGTATAAACAAGTATAATTATACATTATGAGGTGAGTATCATGAATAAAGGACAACGACATATTAAAATTAGAGAAATGATTGCGAACAACGAAATTGAAACACAGGATGAACTCGTTGATTTGCTGAGAGAAGCTGGTTATAACGTGACACAAGCGACGATTTCACGTGATATTAAAGAACTACATCTAGTAAAAGTGCCATTAATGGATGGCCGTTATAAATATAGTTTGCCTGCAGATCAACGATTTAATCCGCTGCAAAAATTGAAACGGTCACTTGTTGACTGTTTCGTCAGCATTGATTCAGCCGGCCATTTTGTCGTTATGAAAACATTGCCTGGCAACGCTCAGGCGGTCGGCGCATTAATTGATAATCTGGATTGGGAAGAAATTATGGGTACCATTTGCGGCGATGACACCTGTTTGCTTATTTGCCGTGCACCAGAACAGACAGAAATCGTATCTTCTCGTTTTTTAGAAATGCTTTAATAAGGATGTGACGATCGTGCTTCAAGAATTATCGATCCGCCATTTTGCAATTATTGATGCGCTTGAATTATCATTTGAACGAGGATTAACCGTTTTAACAGGGGAAACAGGCGCAGGAAAATCAATTATCATTGATGCATTACAATTGTTAACCGGTGGACGGGGCTCCGGTGAATTTGTCCGGCATGGTGAGAAAAAAGCAGAGATTGAAGGGATGTTTACTTTGCATGAAGACCATCCCTGTTTTCATGTCTGCCGTGAATTTGGTATTGATGTAGAAGAGGAAGCGGTCATTTTGCGCCGTGAAATTTCTGCTGCTGGAAAAAGTGTGTGTCGTGTGAATGGTAAAATGGTCACGCTGTCAATTTTACGTGAAATTGGTTCTCGTTTAATGGATATTCACGGCCAGCATGAGCACCAGGAATTAATGAACGCAGGGAGTCATCTTCGTTTACTGGATGATTTTGGTGGGGCAGCGATTCAACACGCAAAAGAGCAGTATAGAAACATTTATAATCGTTATGATCATTTACAGACAGAAATACGTCGTCTCAGTGAAAATGAGCAAAATTTAGCTCACCGTCTTGATTTAATTCAATTTCAATTCAATGAAATTGAAAAGGCAGAATTGACAACAGGTGAGGAAGAAAAATTAGAGTCAGAAAGGCAGCAATTAGCCAACTATGAAAAGTTGTATGCTGCATTATCGGAAGCTTACAATGCGCTGTCTGGCGATGGAAAAGCACTTGATTGGCTTGGACTGAGTGTAAATGGACTTGAATCTGCATCAGGCATTAATGATGAATATAAACCGCTTCATGATGCTGCTGCCAACAGTTTTTACGTTCTTGAAGATACTGTACGCGATGTAAGTTCTATTCTCGATACACTTGAATTTAACCCCGCAAGGTTGAATGAAATTGAAAGCCGGTTAAATGAAATCAATCAATTAAAACGAAAATATGGAGCGACAATTGATGATATTTTACAGTACGGTAATAAAATTGCCGAAGAAATGGATCAGTTGACGCATCGTGAAACACATGTGAGCCGTTTGCAAAAAGAATTGATGGAAATAGAAGTAACCCTTACAGAAGAAGGGGGAAAATTGTCTAAACTGCGCCATTCATATTCGGAAAAGCTGGAAGAAGCGATTCATCGTGAACTAAAAGAGTTATATATGGAAAAAACGGTCTTCAGTGTGCATGTTCAGTCAGAAAATGGACAATTTAAAAAAGATGGCATAGATCAAATTGAATTTTACATGACGACCAATCCAGGCGAACCGCTTAAACCGCTTGTGAAAATTGCATCCGGCGGTGAAATGTCACGTGTTATGCTAGCAATGAAAACGATTTTTTCCAAACATCAAGGTGTTACGTCGATTATCTTTGACGAAGTGGATACAGGTGTAAGCGGTCGTGTTGCGCAAGCCATTGGCGAAAAAATTTATAAAATTGCCGTTCATTCGCAAGTGCTTTGTATATCTCATTTACCGCAAGTGGCTGCTATGGCTGATACACATTTATACATTCAAAAAAGCCATGACAGAAAGCGAACGAGCACAGTCGTAACTCCGCTTAATGAAGATGAAAAAGCAGTAGAAATTGGAAGAATGATTTCGGGTGTAGAAATGACGAATTTGACAAAAGAACATGCGAAAGAATTACTTACATTATCCGCAAAATTAAAAAAATCAGCTGTTTGAAATGACATCCATCTTCACCCCATATTACCGTTATAATCACACCTCCCTCCGGACAAAGTAACAGGGCAAGACAAGAAGGAGGGAGTGGTATGACGGTAAGAAAAGCATCGTATCAATATCTTTTTTCATTTTTGTTGATGTTATCCGTTTTGGTTGGCCAAGGGACAGTCATTCAAGCAGAGCAGGCGGAACAGGACCTATTACAGTCAGCGGGCTTCCCGGCAGCACAGGAAGAGCGGGAACGCATTTTTGTCGTACCAGGTGGTCAATCAGTCGGTCTCCAGTTGCAGACGAAAGGATTGTATATTGTCGGATTTCATTTTATCGGTACATCGGGTGGCAAACAATCACCGGGAGAGTCAGCTGGACTTCTGCCAGGTGACGTCATTGTGAGTGTAAATGAAAAGAAAATAACCGAGCCGCAATCAATCCGGCCACTTGTTCAATTAGCAGGCGAACAAAATAAGCCGCTTCAATTATCAGTGCTGCGCGGAAAAAAGAACATTCAGATGGCGGTCACACCGATAAAGGATGCAGAAACAAATACGTATAAACTCGGTGTATACATTAAAAATCGGACAGCAGGTATCGGGACATTGACATTTTTTGAACCAAAATCAAAAAAATATGGTGCACTTGGTCATGTCATTAGTGATGTGCAATCCGGACAGCCATTTTCACCAATAAAAGGAACCATTCATCCAGCTCAGATTACTGGTATTCAAAAAGCAACAGAAGGAATTCCTGGTGAAAAAACAGCCGTTATTCCGGATGGGAAAAAGTGGGGAACTGTAACGTCGAACACATCATTCGGTATTTTTGGTCGTCTTTATACAAATATTGATGGCGGGAGGCTTTATCCTGCTGCTCATCCGGATGAAGTTGTTGAAGGACCAGCTGAAATTTTGACAGTAACCGAAAATGAGACCGTTGAAAGGTATAAAGTGTCGATCACACGAACTATTCAGCAGACAAAACCAGAAATAAAAGGAATGATCATTAAAATGACCGACACTCGCTTAATTGGCAAAACAGGCGGGATTGTGCAAGGAATGAGCGGAAGTCCAATCATTCAAAATGGTCGAATTATTGGAGCAGTCACCCATGTATTTGTTAATGATCCACTTTCAGGTTATGGTGTTCATATTGACTGGATGTTAAAAGATGCAGGAATTATTTAAAGAGGGGGCATTTGCCCTCTTTTTGACGGAAAAAGAAGCGAAAAACGTCGAAAAATGACATAAAATTGTGTAAAATATATATTTTCAGTTTTTTAAAGGTTTTCATTCCTCTTTGTCGAAAAATCCATTAGAATAGCTTTAGTAAGGTTAAAGTGGATGAGGAGGAAATAAACGTGGGTGAAATTAAAGTAGCAATCGTAGATGATAACAGGCAGCTCGTTCAGTTGCTCGAAGAAGTCATTTCAAGTCAAGATGATATGACAATCGTAGGTACAGCATACAATGGACAGGAATGTTTAACAATGCTTCCAGAAATAGAGGCGGATGTATTAATTCTTGATATCATTATGCCGCATATGGATGGACTTGCCGTTCTGGAACGTTTAAGTGTCAGTGAGCAGGAAAAACTGCCGCATGTTATTATGCTGACAGCATTTGGACAAGAGGATGTAACGAAAAAAGCCGTTGAATTTGGTGCATCTTATTTTATGTTAAAACCATTCGATATGGATAGCCTGATTAGTCAGATCCGACAGGTGAGCGGAAATGAAAACCCAGTTCAACATATGGAACATCGAGAGAATGCGAAAAAACCAAAGAAAAATATTGATGCGAGTATTACGGCCGTTATTCATGAAATTGGTGTGCCAGCTCATATTAAAGGTTATTTATACTTACGTGAAGCGATTACGATGGTTTTCAATGACATCGAACTACTCGGATCGATTACGAAAGTACTTTATCCAGAAGTTGCTCGTAAATATAACACAACACCGAGCCGTGTTGAACGTGCGATCCGCCATGCAATTGAAGTGGCTTGGAGCCGGGGGAATATGGAATCTATTGCTAAAATGTTTGGCTATACTGTGTCTGTCACAAAAGCAAAACCAACGAATAGTGAATTCATCGCGATGGTCGCGGACAAATTAAGGATTGAATATATGGCTTCATAACGCAGTAGTGACGGTAGTTTAATCGTCAGGATAGCGGACACTCATAACCGATAAACTGACGGAACGACCCGATAAATAACCGCGGGGTTTACCGTTAAATTATGCGTTTCTCTTTATCACAAAGGGAGGCGTTTTTTTTGTTCAATGAAATCGATTTTCAAGTCGACAACATCATGCTTTACTGCGATTCAAAAAACCTTACGCGTAAAACGAAAGCAAGCTATGGGCAATCGCTAAGGCTGTTCATTGCATACCTACGCGACTACCTTCCGTAGATGAGCCGAAATCAATCAAAACGGCCACATACGCACTTATATACAGTATCTACGTGAGCGCGGAAAGTATACCGTCGTTACGAATAAACAATCCCAAACAATTAATAACCCGGATGTGTGTGCCGATAAGCGATACAACCATCGCAAATTACCTCCACAATATCAAAGTTTTTTAAAATTTCCTCGTTGAAGAGCACGAGTTAAAGGAAAGCCTAGCTGCCAAATTACCGAATATCAAACTCCAGCGAAAACAAAAGAAACTGATGACATTACAGGAAATAAAGCGCTGGATGCAGACGTCTGACTATCGGATAGAGTGTACGTTCCTGCCTTGGCTTCATAAAGGAGCCGCTTAAAATGATCGATATTATAATTAATAAAGTGTAGATATCAAATTGTGCAAAATTCAAAAATATTAACAATTATGAGAAAATCCATCAATAAGCACATAAAAGCCATCGAGGCAAGCAATTTGTCTGCCTCCTGGAAACGAAAGCTGATTCGCCTGTTGAATTACCTGCGCGACATTTCACGAGACTATCCTGGACTGTCATTCCGTAAACAGCGCACGATTGCCGCAGACTTCGGAATAAAAAGACCGGATATATCGGCGTATGGCTTAAAAAACTTGCGTCAATGGGCATCGTTAAGGTGCCGCCGACCAAGCGTAGCCACGACATGCAGCAGACGCTAAACTTCGTGCAAATTCTCCCGGTTGTCGACAAAAATGAAAAATGGGGAGCAAGAAGACAATATCATTCCTAAGACAAATACTGTTATTAATAATACGTATGCGGCTTCGCCGTGCCGACCATTTTACCGTCGTTTTAAAGAGTTCATTTCGAATACTATCGGCGACAATCAACGGCTCATTAGCCGTCTATACGGCGTGTATAAGGTGCATATAACCGTTTTAATAAGGTACGGAGCATTCAGCTAGACAGACGTTGAATATACGAGCTACGAGGCGTTAAGGGTGTCTATCATGGCGATGAAGTCGAAACGCATTAGGAACAAAATTGCCGGTTACTACAACGGTACGCTCGACCGGATGCTGGACCGACTATACTTAACAGAGGTATAAACGGATGACAAAACGTAAAAAGAAACACAGTAAACAGCCATCGCAGGTGCCGCCAGTGGATGATCGACATTACATTACAATGGAGAGGCCGTATTATGATAAGAAACGTGGCCGCAATCGCTGGCTAAATCGCTCAGAAACTGCGGAGATTATCGGAGTCTCCGCGTATGCAACTTTATCGAGGAGAACAGCGCAAGGACTTCCAGGGTGAAAAAGACAAGCGTCTAAAGCAACACATCAAAACGCTTATCCCAAAAAAGCGAGATCGGACACTTGCTGAAATGGCGCTGGCAGGCGATGTAAAGGCATTCTAATCGATTATTTAAGCGTTTATGGGTGTTTGAAGGATAGTTACAAAATGTCACTTTTATGGAAATTTTCGAGGCTGAGAATTATACTCTATTGCACAATTTACCTGTATCGAGCCTCTGACGGACGTGCCCTCGAAACATTTTGAACGTCAATTATTAAGCAGGTTACTCTCCGTCTTGCTATCGAAATAGCACGTTGTCAGCCTTCCGATTTCGTCATATTTCGGTGTGCAACAGTGTGCATTTTACCAATGGGTGGTCCCCAGACGAATGGGCCTAAAAAACTCAGAGTGTGCCGTTTATTTTCGATTTTGGCGATCATAGGGGGTTCGGCGAGCCGGTAAAACTCCACAAAAGGGTCATAACATAATATTTCCAACCTCCATTGTTCATACTAAAGAAAAAAATGAGGTGGATGTTATGTCCTGGTTTTACGATCATTTTATCAACACTATGTTCTTCATCATTTCTATGTTTGGTTTAGCGATAATAATAACGGCTATCCTTGCTTATGCACCTAAGAAGAAAAAGAAACAGAATTAGTTAGAAATCTCACTAAAATGGTTTCCTATAAAAACTCTTTTAGTGTCATAACTCAAAAGATTTGAAACCGTTCTGGCGATATAGTAATATCAGGGTGTCATCCAGTGTCTTAACCTAGTGCCATAAGTGAGCGCCGCAAAAGGAGCGATTTTAATGAAATACGGATATGCACGGGTATCGAAGGTAGGCCAGGACTTACAGGTGCAGCTCGACATGTTAGAAAAGGAAGGCTGCGATAAGGTTTATTCGGAGAAGTTTACCAGAACGAAAGCGGATCGACCGGAGTTTCAAAAGGTACTATCGGCGTTAGAAGCGGGAGACACGCTGGTCATAACGAAGCTCGACCGTTTTGCCAGATCGACGTCAGAGGCGCTTACAACCGTTAAGGAACTGTTCGAGCGCAGTGTAAAGGTACACGTATTAAACATGGGGCTAATCGAGAATACGTCAACAGGCCGCCTTATTTTTACGATCATGAGCGGGTTCGCCGAGTTTGAACGGGATACGATCTTGGAGCGTACGCAGGAGGGCAAGGCGATAGCCAAGCAGCGCCCGGACTTCCGTGAAGGCAGACCGCCGAAGTATACGAAGAAGCAGTTAAACCACGCATTGCAGTTACTCGAAACGCAATCGTATAAACAGGTTGAAGACTTAACCGGAATATCGAAGAGCACATTGATTCGCGCGAAAAAGGCAATGCAAGCGAAAGTTTAATTAAATAAAAACGTAAAGGCTGAATGGTTTATGCCGGCAGCCTTTTTCATGTGTATTGGTGGACTCTCCATAGCGTCCATGCAGTGTGCCTTTACATCAGCCGTTCACACTTGATAAATTCTAAAATCAAAATGAGGGTGTTGGATTTATTTACCACTTATATAAGTATCGCAGTTCAGTTTGCTAATCGATATAATTTGTATATTACATATAGAATTGGAGCGGTTAATGTGGCTTTAGAAGATATAGTAAAAGGGACGAAAGAAAAATTAAAAAATGGGGAACCAATTTATTACCGAGAAAGTAGTGATGGAGAATATAAATCATGTCCTATGGATATAGAAGCAGCAACTGTATTTTGTAATAGATATATGAAATACGATCCAGAAGCAAAACTTGTATGGGAATACAGGGTTAACGAGGATGATTTAATCGTAAAGAGAGTAATAGATATGGAGATTATTGAACATGTATTTGGAGAAAATGTGAAAATAAAACATGGATACGAATGTCTTAGAGAAGAACTAGATAATTATTTAAAATAGAATTAATAGAAGCTAAGCGTTTAAATGTAGAAATGAAACGACATGTATCGATATAATGTCGAATTTTCTTGTTCGAAATAACTTGTCATCTACTTTCGGGTTAGTTACAATCAAGGCAACAAACACTCGACAATAAACTGCCGGGTGTAAAACCGATAAAGAGTGACGTATAAAATCGATTATGTAAGTAATCAAGCCTTTAATTCGTAGACTGACGACCAAGCAAAACCAACGAATAGTGGATTCATCGCGATGGTCGCGGACAAATTACGAATTGAGTATAGGACTGCATAAAAGTCTAAAATAGTGATAAATCCATTATCTAAAAGAGCGTAAAATAAAATGGACGTCGATAACTCCATCGCAACACTTTCAATTTCTTGGTTTAGTTAACTAAGAAATTGAAAGTGTTTTTTTGATGGGAAAAACATAACCTTGACGTATATCAAGGTTATGTTTTAAAAAAGATCATTTAATTGGAAAGGCTGTTTCTGATACAATAGATTATCAGGCGTTACCATCTTTAGAGTGGATAAGAAGAAGCAATCAGAAAGGCCAAGAACAAGAAAAACGGTTTCAACCAAACATCTGATTGAGACCGCTTTTCGTTATTCTTTATTCTGAAACTTTGGTTGCACTTTATCTTGCTTCCGGTCACGTCTAAAAATAAAGCCGGCGACAAAACCGAGACCGCCGAGAAACAGCAGCAAACCGGCTATAAACTGCATCCATAAAAAAGGAAATGGAGGCTGCAAAATACCAAAAAGCATGTCGCGCATTAATTTAATCCCCACTCCGGCAAGAAAGCCAGGAACGACGAGAATAAGTAAAGCAATGATACGGATCATTGATCGAAACCCTCTTTCAAAAAGTCTTATTCACAAATCATAACGCACCCGTATCATTTGTCAAGAAAGCCTCGTCAACGTTAAAACAACAAAAAATTCACTTATTACATGACATGGTTTTTAAAACCGTATACAATGATAATAGGATATATATAAAGGGGCGAATACATGTGGTAAAAGAATACGATCTTGTCATTTTAGGCGGAGGAACAGGTGGCTATGTATCAGCAATTCGCGCCGCACAAGCTGGGCTTACAACAGCCATCGTCGAAAAAGAAAAGCTAGGCGGTACATGCCTTCATAAAGGCTGTATTCCGACGAAAGCGTTGCTTAGAAGTGCGGAAGTGTTTAGAACAGTTAAAGAAGCAGCTGTGTTTGGTATAGAGACAGAAAATACATCGCTTGAATTTACGCAAGTACAGAAAAGAAAAGAAAAAATTGTTCAGACGTTATATAACGGGGTACAATCATTAATGAAGAAAGGTAAAATAGACATATACAGCGGTGTTGGTAGATTACTTGGCCCATCTATATTTTCACCGATGGCGGGCACGATTTCCGTTGAAATGAACGATGGGACAGATAACATCATGCTCGTACCTAAACAGGTCATTATTGCGACCGGTTCCCGGCCGAAAACATTGCCAGGTTTTGAAGTGGATGAAGAATGGATTTTATCGTCGAATGAGGCACTTCAACTTAAAAAAGTGCCATCGTCTGTCATCATTGTTGGCGGAGGTGTGATTGGCATTGAATGGGCATCAATGCTTGCTGATTTTGGTGCAAACGTAACAATTATTGAATATGCAGACCGTGTGATCCCGACGGAAGATGAAGATGTTTCAGCTGAAATGGCCCGTTTGTTAACGAAGCGAGGCATACGGATTATGACCGGTGCAAAAGTGCGCTCGGATACAGTGGAAAAACAGCAAGGTGTGATTCGGGTAGAAGTGGAAATGAAAAATGGCCTACAATTAGTTGAAGCAGAAAAAATGCTTGTTTCTGTCGGCCGTGTTGCAAATATTGAACACATTGGACTGGAAAATACAGAAATTATCGTTGAAAATGGATGTATTCAAGTGAATGATAGGATGCAAACAAATGAATCTCACATTTATGCGATTGGCGATGTGATCGGCGGGCTGCAGCTAGCACATGTTGCATCTTATGAAGGGATCACAGCAGTGGAGCATATAGCAGGAGGGGATATTCATCCGATTGATTATATGACAGTCCCCAAATGTATATATTCAAGCCCTGAAGCTGCGAGTGTTGGATTGACTGAACAGGAAGCTAGAAAAAAAGGGTTTCAAGTGAAAACAGGTAAGTTTCCGTTTCAAGCGATTGGGAAAGCACTCGTTTTTGGTGAAAATGATGGATTTGTGAAAATTGTTGCGGATGAAAAAACGAATGATCTACTCGGTGTTCATATCATTGGTCCGAATGCGACAGAGCTTATCTCAGAAGCAGCACTAGCACACGTTCTTGATGCAGCAGCTTGGGAAGTGGGCACGATGATCCATCCGCATCCAACATTGTCTGAAGCGATTGGCGAAGCAGCTCTGTTAGTCGATGGCAAAGCCATTCATATGTAAAAGGAGAATAAACATGGAAAATAGGCATAAAAACATAGGATTATCTGATGAAACAGTGCTTGCGATGTATGAAACGATGCTGCTTGCGCGCCGGATCGATGAGCGTATGTGGTTATTAAACAGATCGGGCAAAATTCCGTTTGTTGTATCTGGACAAGGACAGGAAGCTGCACAGGTCGGCGCTGCATTTGCACTCGACCGCAGTCAAGATTACATATTGCCATATTATCGGGACACTGGCATTGTGCTGGCGTTTGGCATGACGGTTAAAGAATTAATGCTGTTCGTATTTGCCAAAGCAGAAGATCCAAACTCTGGCGGCCGGCAAATGCCCGGTCATTACGGACAAAAGAAAAACCGGATCGTCACAAATTCATCGCCAGTTACCACACAGGTGCCTCATGCAGTAGGCATTGCGCTCGCCGCAAAAATGGAGAAAAAAGATTATATATCATTCGTTACGTTCGGTGAAGGATCATCCAATCAGGGGGATTTTCATGAAGGAGCGAATTTTGCAGGGGTTCATAAGCTCCCGGTTATTTTAATGTGTGAAAATAATCAATATGCGATATCAGTGCCGGTAGACAAGCAGCTTGGTTCTGCCAAAGTGTCGGATCGGGCTATTGGATACGGGATGCCGGGATATACAATTGATGGGAATGATCCGCTTGAGGTGTATCAGTATGTAAAAGAAGCGGCGGACCGTGCACGACGAGGCGAAGGGCCGACATTGATTGAAACGATGGTGTACCGTTTGACACCGCACACATCCGATGACGATGATCGTTCGTATCGTACGGCAGAGGAAGTGGCAAAAGCGAAACTGGAAGACCCAATGATTACATTCCGTACATATGTGAAAGAAACGGGTGTATTAACGGATGAACGGGAACAGCAAATGGAACATGAAATCCAGCAATTGATCGACGAAGCGACCGATTATGCTGAACAAGCGCCGTATGCAAAACCGGAACAGGCACTCGACTTTGTTTATGCCGAAACAGAACAGGAGGGGACTCGATAATGCCTGTTATTTCTTATATCGATGCCGTTACAATGGCGCTCCGAGAAGAAATGGAGCGCGATTCGAATGTGTTTATGCTTGGAGAAGACATAGGGAAAAAAGGCGGTGTTTTTAAAGCGACACAAGGATTGTATGAACAGTTTGGGGAGGAGCGCGTACTCGATACGCCGCTTTCAGAATCTGCTATCGCAGGTGTTGCGATTGGTGCAGCGATGGTTGGGAAACGGCCTGTTGCTGAAATGCAATTTGCGGATTTTATCATGCCGGCCGTCAATCAAATTATTTCAGAAGCCGCCCGCATTCGCTACCGGTCAAACAATGATTGGGACTGCCCGATCGTCATACGTGCCCCATACGGTGGAGGCATTCATGGTGCGCTTTATCATTCGCAGTCCGTTGAAGCGATTTTTGCTAATCAGCCAGGTTTGAAAATTGTCATGCCGTCAACACCGTATGATGTGAAAGGATTGCTAAAAGCAGCGATTCGTGATGAAGATCCGGTCCTGTTTTTCGAACATAAAAAAGCGTATCGATCTATAAAAGGAGAAGTGCCAAATGACGATTATGTGCTGCCGATTGGAAAAGCGGACGTGAAACGAAAAGGGGACGATATAACCGTTATTACGTATGGATTGTGCGTTCACTTTGCCCTGCAGGCTGCTGAAAAGTTAGCAAAAGACGGGATCGAAGCAGAAATCGTCGATTTGCGCACAGTGTACCCACTCGACCAAGAAACAATCATTGAGTCAGCCGTGAAAACAGGAAAAGTATTGCTTGTGACAGAAGATAATAAAGAAGGAAGCGTTATAAGCGAGGTGTCGGCGATTATTGCAGAAAATTGCTTGTTTGATCTCGATGCGCCGATTCAGCGGCTTGCGGGACCTGAGATACCAGCTATGCCATATGCACCGACGATGGAGAAATATTTTATGATGAATCCTGAAAAAGTCGAGAAAGCAATGCGGGAGCTGGCTGAATTTTAACTGTTTGTCAGAAAGGAGTTTTTCAACATGGCGATACAATATATAACAATGCCGAAACTTGGGGAGAGTGTCACAGAAGGAACGATTACAAAATGGCTCGTGACACCTGGCGACCATGTAAATAAATATGATCCAATTGCAGAAGTATTAACGGACAAAGTAAACGCGGAAATTCCGTCATCATTTACAGGAGCCATACAAGAAATTGTAGCGAAAGAAGATGAAGTATTGTCTGTTGGAGACGTTATTTGCACGATTGAAACAGAGGAAGTACAAGCTGTCCAAACGCAAGAAGAAGTCACTCAACTGGAAAAAAAAGCTGCAATAGATAATCGTGCCCGTTATTCACCTGCCGTCTTAAAACTTGCACAGCAGCACGATATTGATTTAAAAGCAATGAAAGGGTCAGGAAAAGGCGGCCGGATTACACGAAAAGATGTGCAGACACTTATTGATGCTGGTGGACAGCCGCCATCTGTTCAAGCATTGCCTGCTCAAACCCAGCCTGTACGAAAGCAGCCACGCCTTGCCCAAACCCAGCCTATTGTTGTGCCAAACATACGAAGTGGTGACGATGACACAATTATTCCGCTTGATAGTGTGAAACAAAGTGTTGCGGCTAATATGGTGCGAACGAAACAGGAAGTACCGCATGCGTGGATGATGGTTGAAGTCGATGTAACAAAACTCGTTGGATACCGTGATTCCATCAAGAAGTCATTTAAAGAAAATGAAGGCTATAATATCACTTATTTTGCTTTTTTTGTGAAAGCTGTAGCTCGAGCATTAAAGGAATTTCCAGAAATGAATGCTATGTGGGCAGGTGACCATATCGTCCGTAAAAAAGCCATTAATATTTCGATTGCAGTAGCAGCTGATGATAAATTGTATGTTCCTGTTGTAAAGCAGGCTGACGAGAAATCGGTGAAGGGCATTGCAAAAAATGTAGTTGACCTTGCGAAAAAAGCACGGTCAGGTGTATTGTCATCAGAAGATGTCAATGGCGGTACATTTACCGTGAACAACACCGGTTCATTTGGTTCCGTACAGTCAATGGGTATTATTAATTATCCGCAAGCGGCGATTTTACAAGTTGAATCGATTGTGAAGCGGCCGGTTATCATCGATGGCATGATCGCTGTGCGCGACATGGTTAACCTTTGCTTATCAATTGATCACCGTGTGCTTGATGGTCTTATTTGCGGGCGTTTTATGCAGCGCGTGAAAGAATTGCTTGAAAATGCGTCGGAAGAAACGATGCCAATCTATTGAAAAAAGGTGTTTTCTCAAGCGAGAAAACACCTTTTTTCATTATTTAAATAATCCAGCGATGGCATCTACAATCGACTGAAGGAAGTCAAGAATGGACTGAAGAATGCCTTGTCCTTCTTCTGAGCTTTTAAAGCTGTTCCATTGCTCTTTCGCTTTATCAATTTGCGAATTGACTTGATCCCAGTTAATGTCCAAGTTTTTCATTTTATCAAACAATGATGCGAGCTGATCTCGTTGCGCGTCGCTTAGTTGAATGTTCAATTCATTTGAAATATTGTTAATGATCACTTTAATTTCCTGAATAGTTTGTGGGTTTTGTACGGCGATTTCTTCCTTAATCCGTTCGATTAGATTCGTTGCTTCTTCCTGACCGATCTCATCGCCTAGTTTCGCTGTTGTGACCATTTCTTCATTTGCGACTTGCTTTTGCTCTTCCGGAATTTTTTCACCGGTTGTCGACTCATATGCTTTAATAATTCCAGTTAACGCAGCCGTACCGGACACATTAAACGGCGCAGTAATATAAATTTCTGCATCTTTTACGCTCGCTGTAGTCAACGCATTTGTATACATTTCTTTTGAAACCCACGTAATATTTTTCGTCTCGACATTTAAGCCGGCACCAGACTCAGCTGTTGTAATTTTACTAGAAGAAATCGCTTTCGTTCCGATTTGTGCTTTTGGAATGTAATCACCTAAATATTGATGTTCTTCTGCATTTGAAACAGTAATGGTCTGCACATCAGCAGGTACGTCCATTTCTGTCAGCAGCTGTTCTTTTTGAGCGGGTGTCAAGTTTTCACCAAGTGTCACAATGATGTCGCCGGGTACGCTATCCGCTGAGACGACGGTTCCTAAACTAAAAATGGCAATAATAAGCAGGCTAAATAGTTTTCTCATTTTTTCGCTCCTGAATAAAAAATTGCTCTTTTTTTAAAAAGAGTTACCAATAGAATAGCATGTCCCTCATAAATTTTCACGTTTTGTCCCGTACACATTGCCTGCTCTATACCGTTTATAATACAATTAAGGAGAAACAAATATGTTTCTTTTTCGTGAATGCTTCAAATTGAAAACGATTTCATTAAAAGGGGTGGAAACATGAAAGAACAGACCTTTTCAGCTGTTACATTGGAAGAATGGAAACAGGCTGCACAGTTGTCGTTAAAGGGGAAGCCATTGTCTAGCCTGTATACAAAAACGTCGGAAAATATTGAATTGAAGCCGCTTTACACGAAAACTGATGTAAAAGGGGTACAATCCTCGCTGCCAGGGGAAAAACCATTTACGAGAGGATTTTACCGTTTAGGAACATTTCCAAAACCGAAGATAAAATTAGCCATTGACCCTGTATCAGAAGGCGCAGCAGCAGGTATTTTTCCGTCAAAAGAAGTGTTTGAACATATACATAATCAGTCAAATATTACAATCAACACTGTACCTTATCACATGGCAGGCGCAAATGCTGTACAGGAACTGGCTTTTGCTTTATCCGAAGCCGTCTTTTATATGAAAATGGCAGCTAATAAAAATGAAACGGTCTCGAAAATGATTGTTCATTTCGCTGCAGGACCACGATTTTTTACGGAAATAGCGAAAATTCGAGCATTCCGGACGCTCTGGTCAGCAGTCATGGATGTATACGAACTAGATGAACAATCGAAGCCGGCAATCAGTGTGGAAACGAGTGAACAGACGTTATCAGCACTTGATCCACACGTTAACATTTTACGTACGGGCAGTGCTGCGTTTTCTGCCGTGCTTGGCAATATAGATTACCTGCATGTCTTACCGTTTAATCAAGTGACCGGAAGTGCAACAGAGCTGTCTGAGCGAATTGCCCGTAATATTCCGCTGATTTTGAAACATGAAGCACATCTTGATAAAGTGATTGACCCAGCAGGTGGTTCTTATTACATCGAGTCGTTAACGAATGAAATCGGCCGTATGGCATGGGATGAATTTGCCCGGATAGAAGAAGCGGGCGGGATTGAATATGCACTTAAAGCAGGGACGATTCAAAAAGAGATAGCGGCTGTACAGGTGAAACGGGAAAAAGAGATAGCGATCCGCAAACAGTTATTAATAGGTACGAATATGTATGCAAATATGACCGGAAAAAATGAATTTACCCAACAGAAAACAAAGAGATCAACCATGAAAGGCGAAAAAATTGTTGCGCTTACGCCAAAAAGATTGGCAGAGCCGATTGAGCAGCTTCGTCAAAAAGCAGCAGCGATCGAACAAACTGGAAAGTCTGTAAAGGTAGGCATTATTTGCCTCGGTAAGTTGAAAACAAACAAACCGCGTACAGATTATATAATAGGTATACTCGCTGTTGGCGGCATTCAGTCGGTACTGTCTGAAAATATTGAGACAGTGAAAGAAGCCGTCCAATTTGTTGAAATGCATGACTTTCCATACTACTGCATTTGTGGAGCTAATTCAACGTATGAACAATTTGGACTGGAACTGATAGAAGAGTTAAGAAAAGTGTCTCGGTCAGCAGTCATTGATGTGGCTGGAAATTGGCAGGTGACGGGGATAGATGGCTCCATTTCGGCTGGAGATGATATTGTGAAAAAATTATTGGCACTGCTTTCATTATTTGAAGGGGGGTCCGAACAATGAATTTAAAAGATTATAATCCATTTAAAAAAGGGGCCAAAAAACCACTTGATGAATGGAAAGCGGCGCTGGAACAGGATGTGAAAAAATCATTCGATGATTTGTCATTTGAAACGAATGAATCGATCTGGCTGCAGGCTATTTATACAGAAGAAGATATAAAATCACTTGACCATATAAACGATTATCCGGGTATTGCTCCTTATACACGTGGTCCGTATCCGACAATGTATGTGAACCGTCCGTGGACTATCCGCCAGTATGCAGGTTTTTCAACGGCGGAAGAAAGCAATGCGTTTTACCGGCGCAATCTGGCGATGGGCCAAAAAGGACTGTCCGTTGCGTTTGACTTGCCGACACACCGAGGCTATGATTCGGATCACCCCCGTGTCGTTGGCGATGTAGGGAAAGCGGGTGTAGCCATTGATTCAGTGGAGGATACAAATATTTTATTTGGCGGTATTCCACTCGATCAAATGTCGGTGTCGATGACGATGAACGGAGCGGTTTTACCTATTATGGCTTTTTACATCGTTACAGCTGAAGAACAGGGCGTGACGCGCGAAAAGTTGTCCGGTACGATTCAAAATGACATTTTAAAAGAATATATGGTACGCAATACGTATATTTATCCACCGGAAACATCGATGCGGATTATTGCTGATATTTTCGATTATACATCAAAAGAGATGCCGAAGTTTAACTCGATCTCTATTTCTGGTTACCATATGCAAGAAGCGGGCGCAACAGCTGATATTGAACTTGCGTATACACTTGCGGATGGTCTTGAATACGTACGGACCGGGCTTGCTGCGGGCATTGATATTGATTCGTTTGCGCCGCGCTTATCGTTTTTCTGGGCGATCGGTATGAATTATTTTATGGAAGTAGCGAAATTGCGTGCGGCCCGCCGTATATGGGCGCAGCTGATGAAGCCGTTCAACCCGTCCAATGAAAAATCAATGGCCCTTCGTACGCATTCGCAGACGTCGGGATGGAGTTTAACCGAGCAGGATCCGTTTAATAATGTTACACGCACATTAATTGAAGCACACGCGGCTGCGATGGGTCATACACAGTCATTGCACACGAATGCTCTTGATGAAGCGATTGCGCTTCCAACTGATTTTTCGGCGCGCATTGCCCGCAATACACAATTATTTTTGCAGGAAGAAACCGGGATCACAAATGTTATCGATCCATGGGGTGGCTCGTATTATGTAGAAGCGCTGACGAATGAATTGATGGAGCGCGCGTGGGCTCATATTGAAGAAATTGAAAAACTTGGCGGAATGACAAAAGCAATTGAAACGGGACTTCCGAAAATGAAAATTGAAGAAGCAGCAGCACGCCGTCAAGCTAAAATTGATTCCAGTGAAGAAACAATCATTGGCGTGAATAAATATCGTCTAAAAAAAGAAGACCCAATTGATATTTTAGATATTGATAATACAGCGGTCCGTTTGAAGCAAGTGGAGCGAATTGAAAAAACGAAAGCAAACCGCGATGAAGTAAAGGTAAAAGAAGCGCTAGCCGCCATTACAGCGTCCGTACAGTCCGGTGTTGGCAACTTGCTTGCACTCGCAGTAGCAGCTGCAAGGTTACGTGCAACTCTTGGGGAAATTTCCGATGCCGTTGAAGCGATAAGTGGAAGACATAAGGCGGTGATCAGGTCCGTGAGCGGTGTATACAGTGCCCATTTTTCCGATTCACAACAAATGGCGCTCGTCCAGCAATTAACAGCGGAATTTGAAGAGCAAGAAGGGCGCCGTCCGCGTATTTTAGTCGCCAAAATGGGACAGGATGGCCATGACCGTGGGGCGAAAGTAATTGCAACAGCCTATGCAGATCTCGGCTTTGATGTCGATATTGGTCCGCTTTTCCAGACGCCAGAAGAAACAGCGAAACAAGCAGTAGAAAATGACGTTCATGCAGTTGGCTTTAGTTCGCTTGCAGCTGGTCATAAAACATTGCTGCCGGCCTTAGTAGAAGAACTGCAGAAGCTTGGCCGTGATGATATCGTCGTGTTTGTTGGCGGTGTCATTCCAGCACAGGATTATGACTTTTTAAGAGAAAAAGGAGCAGCGGCTATTTTTGGACCTGGTACTGTTATTCCGGTGTCTGCACAGGTCATTTTAGAGAAAGTGTATGAGCGGCTCGGCTACGAGGAAGTGACAGAATGACGGAAGAACATCAACATGTTAGAAAAGGTGTGATGGCTGCGCATGATGGCATGATAGCGCCACCGCGGAAAATGTTCCGTAAAAAAAAATCAGTACTGCCAGATTTAAATGTGATGGTAAATGGTATCGTGAAAGGTTCAGTAAAAGAACTGGCGAAAGCGATCACGTTTATTGAAAGCAATGCAGCTGATCATTACAAGTACGGGCAAGACCTACTGCAAAAGCTATTGCCTCATACAGGAAATGCAATTCGGATCGGGATCACGGGTGTACCGGGTGCCGGGAAGAGTACATTTATCGAATCATTTGGGATGAGGCTATGTGATGCGGGCCACCGCGTCGCTGTGCTCACCATTGACCCGAGTTCTTCTATTTCAGGTGGATCTATTTTAGGAGATAAAACGAGAATGGAGCAACTTGCCAAACACCCAAATGCCTTTATACGGCCGTCTCCATCAGGCGGCACACTTGGAGGTGTCCACCGTAAAACGAGAGAAACGCTTGCTTTATGTGAAGCGGCTGGATTTGACGTGATTTTAATCGAAACGGTCGGCGTCGGACAAAGTGAATTCATCGTCCGCAGCATGGTCGACTTTTTTATGCTGCTTGCACTGACTGGAGCGGGAGATGAACTTCAAGGGATGAAAAAAGGCATTATGGAGATGGTGGATGCTGTCGTCGTCAATAAAGCGGACGGCACAAATAAGTCCCTTGCTGAGAAAACGAAGCGGGAATACAATCAAATTTTGCATTTTTTGCAGCCGGCAACGAAAGGATGGGAATCAAAAGCGTATACGTGCTCAGCATTGAAAAATGAAGGAATCGATACGATCTGGACGATGATGAAAGAATTTAGAAATGTGACGGAAAAAAGCGGTGTTTTGATAGAGCGCCGCCGCTATCAGACGAAAGAATGGCTCCATACTCTTATTATGGAAAAACTCAAAAATCATTTTTACCGTCATCCATACGTCAAAGAACAGATAGGCCAGTTAGAGCAGGATGCAATGAACGGGGATATTCCACCGTCGCAGGCTGCAGAACAATTATTTAAACAAGTGTATGGAACAGAGTGAATCTATTAAGATGTTAGATCAAAAGCGAAACGTTCTGTTGCTGAGCTTTGAAGCTGCCAGCTCACGTCCGATGTATTAAAAAAGACCATCCGGATCAATCCGGATGGTCAAATACAGGGAGTGTAAGGGTATGGATTCAGTTACCTTATTACTTTACCCGCGAACGAAAAAGTTAAACATGCATTTTTTTATTTTCGATTCATTTACTTCGCACAGTAGTCTATAATGTTAAAACGTATTTTATGAATAAATCAAGGAATGCCTGGTCCATTTCATTGTAATAAACGATATTTTCACTTATGATATATCTACTAACTAAATAAAGGAGAGATTAAATATGGGAATGGATTTTAATTTTTTCATGAACGATGTAGTCCGTCAGGCGCGCGATGAAATTAAAGCGGCTGGCTATACAGAATTAACAACACCTGAAGAAGTAGATGCAACGTTGAACGAAAAAGGGACGACGCTTGTGATGGTCAACTCTGTATGTGGTTGTGCAGGCGGCATTGCGCGTCCGGCAGCGGCACATGCTATCCATTACGATAAGCGTCCAGATCGTCTTGTGACGGTTTTTGCAGGACAGGATAAAGAGGCCACGGCGCAAGCGCGTAATTTCTTTACGGGCTATCCACCGTCTTCACCATCTTTTGCGATCATAAAAGATGGTGAAGTGAAGGCGATGGTCGAACGTCATGAGATTGAAGGGCATCACCCGATGTCGGTCGTTGAACAATTACAAACACTTTTCGATGAGTATTGTGAAGAAATTTAAATAAGAATGAAAGCCTTGCCCGGTGCGGCAGGGCTTTCTTAAGTAGGAGTGGGAACGATGATTAAAGTTGGCTACCGCACCGCAAAAACAGCAGTCGGCATTGCCGTTTCCATCCTGCTTGCTGAATGGATCGGACTTCATAATGCGATGTCAGCGGGGATTATTACGGTTTTATGTATTCAAAATACGAAGCAGCGGTCGCTTCAGGCAGCGTGGACACGTCTCATCGCTTGTATGGTGGCCCTGTTTTATTCAGCCCTGTTTTTTGAGATGGTTTCGTATCATGCGATTGTGATCGGAATCATTATGATCTTCTTTATTCCAACGACGGTCGCTCTTAAATCACAGGAAGGCATCGTGTCAAGTACAGTCATTATTTTGCATTTATATGCAGCCGATCAACTTACGGCAGGACTCATTTTAAACGAACTCGGTATTATTTTAATCGGCATCGGTGTGGCACTCTTATTAAACTCCTACATGCCGAGTGTCGAGCGCAGCTTAGTTCAGATGCAGGAGAAGATAGAGCGCTTATTTGAACGGATTATTGAAGAGATTATTCTTTATTTGCGGACGAATGATCATTCGTGGGACGGGAAAGAATTGACGGAAACAGCCGACCTTCTCAAAAAAGCAAAAACACTCGCTTTCAAAGATGTTCAAAATCATTTTACACGGAATGACAGCCTTTTTTATCAATATTTCACGATGCGTGAAAAGCAGTTTGAGATTATTGAACGCATTTTATCCATTGTCGTGACAATTTCCCACCGGCCGGAGCAGGCGGACATGATTGCGGATTTTATGGAAGACGTAAAAGCACACATTCATCCAGGCAATACGGCATACGTGCATTTGACACGACTCGATGAAATGAAGCATGCATTTGAAGAAATGCCGCTTCCTGTGACACGTGAAGAATTTGAAGCACGGGCAGCTCTTTACCAGTTTGTGCGGGAGATGGAGCAATATTTACTTATTAAAGCCCGCTTTCGTGGCATGAAAAAAGAGCGGCTAAAAAAGCACGCCCACACTCTACATAAACATCGTTAACCCAAATATCACGGTTGATGCCAGCATCGCAAATAGCATTAAATACACAATAATCTTTTGAAACGTTTTGTTGCGCATGTAATTCTTTCTCCTTTACATCCGTTATTATCTATTATTGTACTGGTAAACGGATAGACATGCAACTGAAGAGAACGGTCGAAAAAGAGGATTTTGTTCAACATTTGTCGAATCAATTTAGGCTGTTTTAGTATTTATATCAAAGGGGTAATGGAATGAAAAAAGTGGATCATATCGGGATTGCGGTCGCATCACTCGACGAATCGATCTCATTATACACAGAACAGCTTGGCATGACACATATGAAAACAGAATTAGTAGAATCGCAAGGTGTCAACGTAGCATTTATTGATGCGGGTAATATAAAGATTGAATTGCTCGAACCAACTAGTCTTGAAAGTCCGATTGCGAAATTTATTGCAAGTCGCGGCCAGGGAATGCATCATATTGCTTATAGTGTGGAACATATTGAAGACCGTATTGCTGATATAAAAGAACGGGGAATCCAAATGATTAACGAAATACCAAAACCGGGTGCAGGCGGGGCACGAGTCGCATTTATGCACCCAAAATCAACGGGCGGTGTATTAATGGAGCTTTGTGAAAAAGGAGAGGAAGCGTAATGTCGGATATTTTTGACAGCATTCATGAGCTGCAGGATAGACGTCGTGAAGTCGAGCTTGGCGGCGGTGACGAACGAATCGACAAACAGCATGAAAAGGGCAAATTAACCGCGCGTGAACGAATTGAATTATTGGTGGATGAAGGTTCATTTATTGAGTTGAACCCATTTATCGAACATCGTAATACAGACTTTGGTCTAGATGGGATAAAAGGGCCCGGCGACGGCGTTGTAACCGGTTATGGAAAAGTGAATGGTCGTCCGATTTACTTGTTTTCGCAGGACTTTACTGTTTTCGGCGGCGCACTCGGTGAGATGCATGCGCAAAAAATAGCCAATGTCATGGATTTGGCGGCTAAAAATGGAACTCCCTTTATCGGGTTGAATGATTCCGGAGGTGCGCGTATTCAAGAAGGGGTTTTATCACTTGATGGCTATGGACATATTTTTTACCGGAATGCGATCTATTCCGGAGTCATTCCGCAAATATCGGTTATTCTAGGACCGTGTGCAGGTGGAGCCGTTTATTCACCGGCGATTACCGATTTTGTGTTTATGGTTGATCAAACGAGTCAAATGTTTATTACCGGACCGAAAGTAATTGAAACGGTCACCGGAGAAAAAATTTCCGGGGAAGATTTGGGTGGGTCGAAAGTACATAATGCAGTGAGCGGCAACGCGCATTTCCGTGCGGGCACGGAAGAAGAAGTTTTGGGAAAGGTACGTGCGCTTTTATCTTATTTACCGCAAAATAATGAAGAGAAGACACCGGTTGTGAATGCAATGTCTCATGAAAGTGATTATCGTGAGGAACTAACAGATGTCGTGCCGTTTGACGGGCTTCGTCCATATGATGTGCGTAAAGTACTTGAGCATGTTGTTGACGAAGAATCATTTATGGAAGTACAAAAAGAATTTGCGAAAAATATGGTGATCGGTTTTGCTCGTGTCAAAGGGGAAACGATTGGTCTCGTGTGCAACCAGCCGAAATTTATGGCGGGTGGACTAGATATAGATTCATCAGATAAAGCGGCGCGATTCATCCGCTTCTGCGATTCATTTAACATTCCGATCATTACATTTGAAGATGTGTCGGGATTTTTCCCAGGTGTGAAGCAAGAACATGGCGGTATTATTCGTCATGGAGCAAAAATTTTATATGCGTATTCCGAAGCAACAGTGCCGAAAATCACGGTTATTTTACGAAAAGCATACGGTGGCGCTTATGTAGCCCTTAACTCAAAATCAATCGGTGCAGATCTGGTATTCTCATGGCCAAATGCAGAAATTGCTGTCATGGGGCCGGAGGGAGCAGCGAACATTATTTTTGCCCGTGAAATAGCAGCGAGCGATAATCCAGAAGCAACGAGAACAGCGAAAATTAACGAATACCGTGAAAAATTTGCCAACCCGTATGTCGCAGCGGCACGCGGTATGGTAGATGATGTCATTGATCCGCGTGAAACACGTATTAAAATTATACAGGCATTAGACATGATGCGAACGAAAAAAGAAGAACGGCCGAAGAAAAAACATGGAAATATTCCGTTATAATCGTGAATCAGTTGAAAGAACAGTTTCTACAGGCTGATTTTTTATACAAAAACGTTTATAATTAAATTGGCAGAAAATTTGGAGGTGCAGCGTGGTTAATGAAGAACGTTTATTGAATGAATTTCTGGAACTCGTTCAAATCGATTCGGAAACGAAACACGAGCAACTGATAGCCGAATCGTTAAAAGCGAAATTTACTGCACTCGGCGTCGATGTATATGAAGATGATACTATGTCAAAAACAGGTCACGGGGCAGGTAATTTAATTTGTACATTGCCAGCTGTGAAAGAAGGAATCGATCCGATTTATTTCACGTCACATATGGACACAGTTGTGCCTGGCAAAAATGTAAAACCGATCGTAGAGGACGGCTATGTGAAAACGGATGGTACGACCATTCTTGGTGCAGATGATAAAGCGGGTTTAGCTGCAATGTTCGAAATGATTCGTCTGTTAAAAGAACGAAATATTGCGCATGGTATGATTCAATTTATCATTCCGGTCGGGGAAGAGTCGGGTCTTGTTGGGGCAAAAGCACTTGATCCTACGCTCGTAAAAGCAAAATACGGTTTCGCACTTGACAGTGACGGCGATGTGGGCAATATTATTGTAGCGGCACCAACGCAAGCAAAAGTGACGGCACGCATTTACGGAAAAACAGCACATGCAGGTGTCGCACCGGAAAAAGGTGTATCTGCGATTACGATGGCGGCTAAATCCGTTTCTCGTATGCCGCTTGGCCGCATTGACGAAGAAACGACAGCGAACATCGGCCGTTTTGAAGGTGGCCAAGCGACGAATATTGTCTGCGATTATGTGCAGATTTTAGCGGAAGCCCGTTCGCTTGAACCGGCGAAAATGGATGCACAGACGCTTAAAATGAAAACGGCATTTGAAGAAGTTGCTGCTGAAATGGGCGGCCGTGCCGAAGTCGATGTGGACGTGATGTACCCGGGCTTTAAGTTTGGTGCTAACGACCATGTGGTAAAGATCGCGCAAAAAGCGGCAGCAAAAATTAATCGCTCGTCTAAGCTGCTCACGAGCGGCGGTGGAAGCGATGCGAACGTCATCGCCGGATTTGGCATTCCGACTGTGAACCTGGCTGTTGGATATGAAGATATTCATACGGTCAATGAAAAAATGCCAGTGAAAGAACTTGTTAAGCTTGCTGAAATGGTGACGGCAATCGTTGAAATTGTAGCAGAGTAAAAAATTTATTAGAGAAAGAAGGATTTATTTTTATGACGAAACAACAAATTGGTGTAATTGGACTTGCCGTAATGGGCAAAAATTTAGCGTGGAACATTGAAAGCCGTGGTTATACAGTGTCTGTTTTCAATCGTTCATCTGAAAAAACAGATGAAATGGTAAAAGAAAGCGAAGGGAAAAATATTGTACCGGCTTATTCAATGGAAGAATTTGTTGCATCGCTTGAAGTACCGCGCAAAATTTTACTTATGGTAAAAGCCGGTGAAGCAACAGATAAAACAATTGATCAATTGAAGCCTCATCTTGATAAAGGCGATATTATTATCGATGGCGGTAATACATTCTATAAAGACACACAGCGCCGTAATACAGAGCTTGCAGAACTTGGCTTTCACTTTATTGGTACAGGCGTATCAGGCGGCGAAGAGGGCGCTTTAACAGGCCCATCCATCATGCCTGGTGGTCAAAAAGAAGCGTATGAGCTCGTTGCACCGATTTTGAAAGACATCTCAGCAAAAGTTGAAGGCGAAGCGTGCTGTACATATATTGGCGGCGACGGAGCAGGTCACTATGTAAAAATGGTTCATAACGGTATCGAGTATGGCGACATGCAGCTGATCGCAGAAGCGTACTCATTATTGAAAGATGTGCTTGGGTTATCTGCAGAAGAGCTTCACACGGTATTCTCTGAATGGAATAAAGGCGAACTTGACAGCTACTTAATCGAAATTACAGCCGATATTTTCACGAAAAAAGACGATGACACGGGTAAACCGCTTGTTGACCTTATTTTAGATGAAGCAGCACAAAAAGGAACAGGGAAATGGACGAGCCAGAGTGCCCTTGACCTTGGCGTACCGCTTCCGCTTGTTACCGAATCTGTATTTGCCCGCTTTATTTCTGCATTGAAAGAAGAGCGTGTAAGAGCTTCAGACGTCTTAAACGGACCGGAGCGTGCATTTGACGGCGACCGTGAAGCATTTATTGAATCTGTTCGCCGTGCGCTTTATATGGGTAAAATATGCTCGTACGCACAAGGATTTGCGCAAATGAAAGCAGCTTCTGAAGAATACGGATGGGATTTGAAATACGGTGACATCGCGATGATTTTCCGCGGCGGCTGTATCATCCGTGCACAATTTTTGCAAAAAATTAAAGAAGCGTACGACCGTGATGCCGCACTTGATAACTTGCTTCTTGATCCGTATTTCAGCGCTATCACAAATGAATATCATTCGGCACTTCGTGAAACGATCTCAAATGCCGTATTGAATGGCGTCCCTGTACCGACATTGTCATCAGCAATGGCATATTATGACAGCTACCGCAGTGCTGTATTGCCGGCTAACCTTATTCAAGCGCAACGTGACTACTTCGGTGCTCACACATATCGTCGACTTGATAAAGAAGGCACGTTCCATACTGAATGGATGGAGAAGTAATAAAGGAATTGCTTTTCGACCAATGATACAGATAGGCGGAAAAGCCTTTTATATCAACATCAACGATTTATGCTGCTATTTTAAGTGGTACAGTTTGCACTCAAATAGACTAATACAGTTTTTTGGGTGGTAAACGGGTGGTAAAGTTTATAAAAACACAAAAAAGCACCGTTTTTACGCGGTGCTTTTTTCTATGCCTGCTTATTCTGTTCTTGGTGTACTGAAGAAAAAAGAGCATCGAGTTTACTCGCAGCACGTTCTTTTTGATATTTATAGGAAAAGTTAGTATAATTTTGAATAATCAACACGGGTGATATATATTTAACAAATCATGAAATGTTAAACGATCTTTACGTAAACCATTTATTGTAATTCCGGCGGCAATATTATTTTTATATTCGTGCCGTTGCCATTATCACTGTCTATTTGAATCGTTCCGCGGTGATTTTCGATAATCTTATAGCTGACCATAAGACCAAGACCCGTGCCTCTTTCTTTATTAGAGTAAAATGGTTCTCCTAAACGACCGATCATTTCTTTTGGGATGCCTCTTCCTTCATCTCTTACTTCAATCGCTACAGAGCCGTCCAGCAATAAAGATGTTGTAATATACATGCTTCCTCCGGAGGGCATTGCTTCGATCGCATTTTTGAAAACATTAATCATCACTTGTTTAATCTGCTTTGGCTCACAGTAAACAAGGGGCAATGAATCTCCCAAGGTTGTATTCATTTCAACTTTATGTAATAAGGCTTCTGGCCACATGAATTGAATAATTTCTGTTAACACTTCATTGATATTGTGATGAGCAAACTTTATTTCCTCATACGGATTGGCAAGCATTAAAAACTCTGTCACAATTGACTCAACCTGATCAAGTTCTTTGAGGATGATTTTGTTATAGAAGTTATTGTCATTTGATTCCTGGGCTAGCAGCTGAATGAGACCTTTTACTGTGGTTAACGGATTTCTGATTTCATGGGCAATCCCAGCCGCTAATTGCCCCAATGCTCCCAGCTTATCTTGTTTTTTTAACGCCTCATCTTGCTTTTTCCACTCCGTTATATCTTGAGCGATACCGATATTTCGGGTAATCTGTCCATTTTCATCAGCGAGAGGAGTCACTTTAATCCGAATCCATCGATCCTCTATTCCTGAATCATCTTTTAGCTTACATTCTAATTCTAGAGGGACGTCGTCGAAAGGAGCGGCATAAACCTTTATCAGTTTTTCCAAGTCCTCTTGATAAAACTGATCTTTCATGACATACGGGTTTTCACAGAGCTCTTCACTGCTGATCCCCCATAACCGTTCGAAAGAGGGGCTAACATATAGAAATTTACATTGCATCATATCAAACAAGGTAATGACCTCATTAATATTTTCTGTTATATCCAGAATAAGTCTTTCCTGACAAGTGATCAAATCATTTTGTTGTTCAATCATCATGGTTGTTTCCATTAATTCAGTAAGATCTTTTGTTATAACTGATACAGCGATAACTGTTCCATCCCCATCTAAAATCGGAGCGATAATTAGGGAGACTGGAATAATCGATCCATCTTTTTTCATCCTAAACGTTTGAAGATGAATTATTTTTTTCCCGTTCCATATTTCTGTCTGGATATAGTCGACTTCATGATAAAGATGCTTCGGAATAGTTGGACAAAACTCCCCTAATAACTCCTGCTTTTTCCATTTATACAAATGTTCAAACGCGGAGTTCACGAGAAGCATACGACCCTCCATATCACAAATGGCCGATGCATCGTCCATTAGATCAAAAAAGTGACTAAGTCCAACGCTATTGGCAATGCTATCCCCAAGATTATCAGAACTCTCTTTAACAAGCTGGCCCATCCCTTGAACCCAGCCTTCCTTTGTTGCTTTTGCATGGCGCCAAAGAAGTGAAATATATGTACCGTCTTTCCGGCAATATCTATTTGTATAGGGGGGGGAAAATTGATTGTTTTGAACAGCACAAAACAACTCATTTGATTTATTCCGATCATCTTCATGAACGAGTTCTAAGTAATTCATGCCTGCCACTTCCGACAAATCATATTGCAATGCTTTTTCTAATGTGGCATTTATGTATTTGATCCTACCTTTTGAATCGAGTAGGATCAATAGCTCTTTCGATAATTCCGCAAACCACGAAAACGCTTCTTTCAGCGTTGAAATTTCCATACCGCCTTCATTCTGTAAATTTTCCATGTGTATTGTCTCCCTCTAAGGTATATTCAGTTGTCTTTAAATTTAATATTAGCAGATAGCGTAAGAGAATTAATCAGAAAATTCCGTGTTTTATATGTTTAATTATGGAATGAATGTATAATTTGGAGTGTTTACAAATTGTGGGAGGGACGCCCTTTTAAATTAGCAATAAAATCGATACCGCATACGTCGTGCTCATTAAAAGGATCGTATAAGCCCTATTTTTCTGAATAACTGAAAAGATTCATGTCGTACACCTTCAGGATTTAATTCATTTTCTCTTTTAATATTTATTGTAAAGATGATAAATGATACAATCAATATATTATTATTGAGTTTTCAATCTCATATTGATATGAATTGGAGAGAAGAAGTAAATATGGAGATGCACCAAATTAAATATTTTATGGAAGTTACAAAAGAAGAACATGTTAATGGACTTTTTGTTTTGCCAATTTTCTTTGTTCCAGTTGTTGGAACACGCGTGTTGATGTCGAATCTTTGATAAAGTCATTGATAAATTGATCAAAGTGGCCAATACGGATTAGCCGTCTGTTTATCAGACCGTAACCTGCCTAAACCTGACAATTATTTTAATTGAGGACTTCATTCTATGTATACTAGCGTGATCCTGTTCAAATTGGATATAAATGATACATTATAGCATAAAAAAAGAGTCCAAAAAGCAGGTGCCAAATGAGCACCTGCTTAAAAATTAATTACAGACATCTACGCCAAGCATATCTAATGGCCACCAGAAGAAGCCGTCTTGCTCAAGTAGTTCATCTGCGGCTTTCGGTCCTGTCGTGCCGGCCGGATAGTTTGGATACGCTGCTTTTTCGTTTCTCCATGCTTCGGCAATGACATCAACAAAGCTCCACGAAAGGGCAACTTCATCCCAATGTGTAAAGTTTGTAGAATCACCGCGCATGGCATCGTGAATCAATTTTTCATACGCTTCAGGCGTATTCATAATATCTGTACCGCTGTTTGCATAGCTAAGCTTTACGGGATTCGTTTCCAGTTGATGACCGGCACGTTTCGCATTTAGATGAAGTGTGATGCCTTCTTCCGGTTGAATATGGATCACAAGTAAATTTGGTTCCAATTCTTGCTCATCTGGACGATAATATAAATTCATCGGAATGTCTTTAAATTGAACGACAATTTTTGTGGATTTCAGCGGCATTCTTTTACCAGTACGAATGTAAAAAGGGACACCTGCCCAGCGGAAATTGTCAAACATTACTTTACCGGCAACGTACGTTTCCGTATTGGATTCCGGATTGACATTTAACTCTTC
Organism: Bacillus sp. 37MA; assembly: GCF_000372765.1. Taxonomy (NCBI): domain Bacteria; kingdom Bacillati; phylum Bacillota; class Bacilli; order Caryophanales; family Bacillaceae; genus Bacillus; species Bacillus sp. 37MA. The sequence continues at coordinate 1,990,793 of NZ_KB889752.1, read as the reverse complement.
ACGGTAACCAAGCATGTCACCGTTTTCACCAGGTCCGTATTGTCCGCGGACGAAGTATTCATTGACATTTTCGAGTGTTAACGGACGCATAGATCGAAATGCGCGAACTTTTTCGCTGCGAATATCGTCATCTTGAAGGCTGATTGGCGGTTCCATCGCAAGAAGAGAGACCATTTGAAGCATATGGTTTTGGACCATATCTTTCAATGCACCGCTTGTTTCATAATAGCCTCCGCGTTCTTCTACGCCGAGTGTCTCACTTGATGTAATTTGAATGTTGGAAATATACCGGTTGTTCCACAGCGGTTCAAACAATGCATTAGCGAAACGGATCGATTCAATGTTTTGTACCATTTCTTTTCCAAGATAATGATCGATCCGGTAAATATCTTTTTCATCGAAAGAACGGCGAATTTGTGCATTTAATTCTTGTGCTGATGGCAAATCATGGCCAAATGGCTTTTCAATTACAAGACGGCCGAAGCCTTCCGTATCTGTTAAATTATCCTGTTTTAGATGATCGGCAATCGTGCCGAAAAACTCAGGAGCCATTGCCAGATAAAATAGGCGGTTGCCTCCGAGTGAATACCGGTTATCAAGCTCATTGGCAAGCGTACGCAATTCTATATACGAATTGGAATCGGATACGTCATGCGGTAAATAATAAAAATGTGAAATGAATTCCTCTATTTGGTCTTGATCCGTTGTCAATTCTATAACCGATTTTTTTACGTGTTCACGGAAAATGTCGTTATCCCATTCACGGCGAGCTGTTCCAATAACAGCGAATCCGGATGCTAAGTGTCCTTTACGATACAAACGATAAAGAGATGGATATAATTTACGTTTTGCCAGATCTCCTGTTGCACCGAACAGGATCGTCAGAGCAGATGGCGTTTCAGATTTATTCACGTTAATACCCCCGCTTTTAAAATTTATATTTTATATTATTACTATTGCATTTTTTCACAAAACAATGAAAGTGACAAGTATTTTTGTTTATTATAAGAATAAGACCACATAAGATGCATATTAGGAGTGATTACCATCGAAGTATTATTTCTTGGAACCGGTGCTGGTGTGCCCGGTAAAATACGCAATGTTACATCCATTGCACTAAAAATGTTAAATGAACGCGGCGCTGTCTGGCTTATTGACTGCGGCGAAGCAACGCAGCACCAGATTTTGCATACGACACTAAAACCGCGCCGCATTGAAAAAATATTTATTACCCATTTACATGGCGATCACATTTTTGGCCTGCCGGGTTTGCTTGGAAGCCGTTCATTTCAAGGCGGAACAGAACCACTTACGGTATATGGTCCGGCTGGCATACGCATGTTTGTTGAAACCGCACTTCATGTCAGCAAAACGCATCTGCAATATCCCCTTTTCATTGAAGAAATTGAGGAAGGCATCGTTTTTGAAGATAATGGAATGACTGTCACGTCAGGAAAATTGGATCACGGCATTTATTCACTCGGTTACCGGTTTGCTGAAAAGGAAAAAGTGGGCGAGCTGCTCGTGGACCGTCTCCGGGAAGACAAGATTCCACCAGGTCCTATTTATAAACAAATAAAAGAAGGAGAATCAGTTACCTTGCCAGATGGACGAATAATTGACCCAGGGCGTTACACGAAAGAACCACAACCTGGGAAAATCGTCACGATTCTCGGAGATACGAGACAGAGTGATGCAGCTGTACGCTTGGCAGAGGACGCTAATTTGCTCGTTCATGAAGCCACATTTAATGCGGAAAATGAAGAGATGGCCCGTGACTACTATCACTCCACAACGAAGCAGGCGGCCGAAACGGCACTCCGCGCAAGAGTGAAAAAACTATGTTTAACCCACATTAGTTCCCGCTACACGATAGAAGACGCGAGACAGCTATTAAACGAAGCAGAAATTCTTTTTCAACCGGTTGTGATCGCACAAGATTTAATGGAAGTGACAGTCGATTAACGTTTGTACGCTTCACCAAGCTGTTTTGACTGGGCTGCTGCTTCCTTCACACCAGCTGCAATCGATTCCTTCACATGATGTTCATCAAATGTTCGAATCGCTGCTTCTGTCGTTCCACCAGCGCTTGTAATTGCTTTTCGAAGAGCAACTGCTTGGCCATTGGACTCAGAAAGCATGTCGGCTGCACCGAGAAGTGTCTGGATTAAGAGCGATTTCGCTGTGTCGTGATCAAGACCCAGTTCTTCACCTGCTGCCTGCATCGCTTCAGCTACATAGTAAATGTAGGCAGGACCGCTTCCAGAAATGGCCGTCACGGCGTCCATCTTTGATTCTTCAACGGTAATCGCAAGTCCAATTGCTGAAAAAAGGTCGATTGCCGCTTGATGCTGTTCAGCTGTAACGTGTTTATTTAGTGCAATCGCTGTCGCTGATTTTCCGACGGCAGCGGACGTGTTGGGCATTGAACGAATGACAGCACATCTATCTCCAATGGCTTGTTCCATAAAATCAATGCCAACACCAGCAAGTAAACTAATCACGACTGAACCTTCATTTATATAGGACCGAATAGCTTCAAGGCCCGATAAGACATCTTTCGGCTTCATGGCCAGGACAATAGCATCAGCGTCTTTCAATGCTGTTTCTACGTCGTATCCTGCTTGAATGCCATATTGAGTCGTTAATTCTGTTAGACGTGCACTATTGGCCCGGTTGGTCACATACGTACTTTCTGCTTGAAGGGCACCGCTTTTCAATGCGCCGGCAATAATGGCTTCAGCCATAGACCCAGCTCCGATAAAAACTACTTTCAACGTCATTCCTCCTGTTGCCTAAACAATTTGAGTATTCAAAGCGATTATCTCGGAAAAGAAGCATTTCTGTCAAGAAAGAAGTGGGTTATGAATGACAATTCATTCTAGAACAAGTACACTATATATAATTAAATTGTTATTTTACAAAAGTGGCAGGTGGACATAATGGGAATTAAGACATATGACAAGATTATTAAAATAACAGTACCTACTCCTTTTCCGATTGGCGACGTCAACACATATTTAGTGAAAGGAGACCGGCTTACTTTAATTGATGCGGGTATAAATACACCGGAAGCAAGAGTTGCTTTTCAATTGGGATTAGCCGAAGCAGGCTATAAAGTATCTGATATTGAGCAGGTCATTTTAACGCACCATCACCCCGATCACATCGGACTGCTTGATGATTTTGATGTGGACATTTACGGCCACACATACTGTGGAAACTGGATTTCATACAATGAATCCTTTTTGAACTGGCGCCGTGAATTTTTTATCGATCTCTTTCGTGTATTTGGTGTGCCGAAAGAGATGATTCAATTAGCGAATAACCTTGATAACACGCTGAAGTTTGGGTGTGAAAAAAGTGTGCTGACAGGAGAGTTAAAAGAAGGAGACGAGTTGCCAGCATTACCAGGCTGGCGCGTGTTAGAAACACCTGGTCATGCGCAAAGCCATCTTGTCTTTTACCGGGAAAAAGATGGTTTTCTGTTAGCAGGCGATCACGTATTAAAAACAGTATCGTCTAATCCACTTCTAGAACCGCCTTCTGCACGCGGAGCGGAGCGATCAAAGCCGTTACTCCAGTACAACAATTCGCTGTGGAAAGTAAAAAATATGGATATTCAGCAGGCGTTAACAGGTCATGGAAACGATATAAAATCTATCCATTCGTTAATTGAACGCCGATTCGTACGACAGCACGAGCGAGCGATGCATATTTTGTCGATGTTAAAAGAAAAGCCGATGACCATTTTTGAGGTATGCACAAAGCTGTTTCCAGAAGTATATAAAAAAGAAACCGGTTTGACGCTATCGGAAACGGCGGGCCAGTTTGACTATTTACTCGAACGTGGAGATATTCAAGTTGAGTCGATCAAAAATGGCGCCATTTATTACCGGGGGTGACAAAGGTGAAAAAAATTGTTGTCATTACGGGTGCGTCATCTGGTTTAGGGACAGAGCTCGCAAAAGAAGCTGTTTCTTCGGATTACTCGGTTGTATTAATTGCCCGCCGGGTGGAACGCTTGGAACAAATCAAGAAAGAAATAGAAACGTCGCCGGACAGCGTGCGAATTTATCAAGCGGATGTGACAGACCGAACTGCCTTATCTGCTCTATTTACTGAAATCGGACGCGTTGATGTGTTAATTAACAATGCAGGTGTCGGCTATTTTGCATGGGCTCATGAAATGAAACCAGAAGAAACGGCGCAAATGATTAATGTAAATGTTATGGGTTTAATTAACTGTTCAGAGCTTGTTATGCCGCAAATGATCGAGCGCAAGAGCGGCCATATTATTAATATTGCCTCACAGGCAGGAAAGCTGGCGACACCAAAATCGGCTGTGTACGCTGCGACAAAACATGCAGTTCTAGGCTATACGAACAGCATTCGCATGGAACTAGGCCGATCGAATGTAAGGGTAACAGCCATCAATCCAGGACCGATTGCAACACCGTTTTTTGACAAGGCAGATCCAGAAGGCACATACATGAAAAATGCAGGTAAGCTGATGCTAGACCCCGCTGATGTGTCGAAAAAAACAATAGCGGTTATCGGCCAACCGGTGCGGGAAGTTAATATACCGAAATGGATGGCTATGGGCAGTTTCATTCATTCTTTATTTCCTGGAACCGTCGAACGGGTGGGAAGAAAAGCATTTTTCCAGAAATAAGAAAGAGGAGCTGATGCTGAAGCTCCTCTTTCTATCGTTCAGGACTCAATTTATATTTCATTAAAAAGTGATCGATTGCCTCTTCATATTGCTCCGGATTTTCGTTGTAAGACTGTGCATGAACACCGTTGGGCGCCATGTACAATTCTTTCGGTCCATTTTTTTCTTTAAACAGTGCTTCAGTCATCTCAGGCAAAATAAAATCATCATCTTGGCTGTGAATAAACAGCACTGGTTTTTCAATATTCTTTACCGCTTTAAGAGGCGACAATTCAGATAGTTTATAGCGGGCGCGCAGCCAGACGGCCCATTCGGCAATCGTCATTAAGAAGCGTGGCGCCCAGCCAATTTCCCTATTCATCTGATGCTGTATTTGTTTCCCGAATTCAGAAAATGGACAGTCGGCCACATAAAAGTCAGCGCGGTCTTCTACCGTGCCGGCATATAAAAGGAGCGTAACAGCCCCCATTGATTCCCCGTGAATGCCGAAGCGGACATGGTCTCCTTCACGACGGATTAATTCGTCCACAACCGCTTTTAAATCTCTTTTTTCAAAGTGACCGTAACTCGTAAATGTGCCTTCTGATTCCCCATGCCGGCGGTGATCATACAAAATAGCGTTAAATCCACGTTTTAAAAATAAATTCATATATTTAATTGAATTTATTTTATGTTCGGTGACACCATGGCAAAAAATTACATACGAGTTTCCAGGGTTTGGCGTAATAAACACACTTTTTAATCGAATGCCGTCTGCCGTTGTGATCCAGACATTTTCTTTCGGTAACAGATCATATATATGTCGATTGAAACGGCCGGCTTTCGTTTCTCGTTCAACGATTGAAGCATCTGCTTTTTTCGCCATATATAAAATACGGTTAGACATATAGATGCCTGCACAAGCTGCTAATAATATAGCTGCAGAACCGCCGGAAATGACTGTTTTTTTTATAGTCGATGTGCGTCGTAATTGGCTATTTTTACTGTATCTTGAATCCATTTGTACTCTTCCTCCGTCAGCGCGGTTTCACGTACCGCACGAGCATTTTCTTTTAGCTGTTCGATGGAGCTAGCACCGGCGACGACCGCACCGGCTGCTGGATGGTGCAGCACGTAGCGAAAAGCAAGACCGTTTAATGTACGTTCAGATGGACGATCGTGTTCAAGTGTCGTTAAAATAGACGTTAACTCTGCCTCGTCATACCACTTCAATCCTTTTTTTGCTGCTTTTGAAAGCTTCTCGCGCCAATTTGCGCTTAGCAGACCGAAAGCAATCGGACCGCGGGCAACGACACTGACGCCATTCTCTGCTAAAATGGGAAGCACCTGAATTTCAGGACGGCGGTCTAAGATGCTGTACTGCATCATGACGCTTGAAATGGAAGACCGTTTTACATATTGATTAATAACTGTCGGACGGATCGATGAAATGCCGTATGTACGGATGAATCCTTCTTCCTTTAGTTCTTCAAAGGCTTCAATAGTCTCATCAATCGGATCATCAAGTGTGCCGCCGTGTAGCTGATACAAGTCGATATAGTCAGTACCAAGCCGTTTCAAGCTTTGCTTCGCCGCTTCTTTAATGTGTGCTTTAGAAGGATCCCATGTCCAGCTGTCTTTTGAATCGGTCCAGCGGTTTCCCGCTTTTGAAGCGATGACTACTTGATCACGAACAGATCGAAGTGTTTTCCCAATGAGCTGCTCGTTTACCCCGAAATTGTAAAGGTCAGCTGTATCAAAATATGTAATACCTTCATCGAGAGCGGCGTTTAAAATTGCTTCAGCATGGTGCTCTTCTGTGCCGATTGACATGCAGCCGAGTCCTAGTTCACTAACGAAGATACCCGTGTTGCCTAATTCACGTGTATTCATTTCAATCACCTACCTTTTTTGTGTAGTGTATCATAAGGAGGAAGAAAAAAGAAAAGAGGATACTTATGCATAAATTTGAAGAAAAAACGATTAAAACAAAACCCATTTACAAAGGAAAAGTGATCAGCCTGCAAGTCGATGATGTATTATTACCAGACGGAACAGAAGCGAAGCGGGAACTCATTAAACATCCGGGTGCCGTCTGTGTGATCGCCTTAACAGATGACAAAAAAATCATTCTCGTTGAGCAGTATCGCAAAGCACTTGAACGACCGCTTGTTGAAGTGCCAGCAGGGAAATTGGAGCCGGGTGAAGTTCCAGAATTGTCAGCAAAACGAGAGCTCGAAGAAGAAACGGGCTATCGTCCCGGCCGCATCACACACGTGCAGTCATTTTACACATCGCCAGGATTTGCAGACGAAATTGTTCATGTGTTTCTCGCGGAAGACCTTGTAAAAGTAGAAGATGGACTCACTGTAGACGATGATGAATTTGTCGAATTAATGGAAGTGACGATTGAAGAAGCAGAGCAGCTGTTAAAAGAAGACCGTATTTATGATGCGAAAACGATGTGGGCTCTGCAGTATGTCCGATTAAACGATCTGGTATAATTGGTTTCCTCCCCTCATATAGTGGGCAAAAGAGAGGGGAGGCCTTCATTTATGTGGACTGCCATCAATCATCACATTCAAAAACGGGCAGCACTTTATCTTTTTACAGCGGTACTTCTCATGACAGGGACCGTATTTGGTGCCCTGATGGTGAATAGCATGATGCCGCTTCAAAAGTCAGAGCTTTATTCATACGTAAAAGAATTTTTTACACAAGCATCTTCCGGCAGTGTTGCGAATCCTGTTGATTTATTCTGGGAAAGTGTAATTCATAACATAAAATTTACGGGTGCAATGTGGGTCGCAGGCATATCGGTAATTGGTTTGCCGCTTATTTTTATTTTGCTATTTTTAAAAGGAGCTGTTACCGGTTTTTCCGTCGGTTTTCTTATTCAGCAAATGAAATGGGACGGGCTTTGGCTTGCCCTTTGTACCATTTTGCCCCAAAATATGATACTTATTCCTGCTTTTTTATTTACAGCCGTGATGTCGGCATCTTGCTCAATCCGTCTTCTACAAAAATTAACGGTGCGCCAAACTGTTCCGCTGCCTGTAGCGAAAAGTATGATGACGTATATCGGATATGCAGGTGCCGTTACGGTGGCGATTCTTGTTGCAGCATTTATTGAAGCATTTGTGTCCAGCCAACTAATGAATGTTCTTATAAATAAATTCTTTTGATTCATAGCATCATTTTGTTATAATGAAAATTATATAGGCGAGGGAGGGGACAACAATGGAAAGCCGGATTGACCGTATTAAAAAACAGCTGCATGCAGCAAGCTACAAATTAACACCGCAGCGCGAAGCTACTGTGCGTGTTCTTCTTGAACATGAAGAGGATCATTTAAGCGCTGAAGACGTGTACCTCCTCGTTAAAGAAAAAGCGCCTGAAATTGGGTTGGCTACAGTCTACAGAACGCTTGAACTATTAAACGAACTCAAAGTAGTAGATAAAATAAACTTTGGAGATGGCGTCTCTCGCTATGACCTCAGACAAGAAGGCGCAGCACATTTCCATCATCATCTTGTTTGCATTGAATGCGGCGCAGTGGATGAAATTCAAGAAGACTTACTTGATGATGTGGAAGAAATTGTTGAAAGTAGATGGAATTTTCAAATTAAAGATCATCGCTTGACGTTTCATGGCATTTGCAGCAGATGCCACACGAAAGAAGATGATGAAAAAGAAGATCTTGAAAAACAGCATGTTGAATAAAACCTTTCGATTGAATTCGAAAGGTTTTTTATAATTAGGGGTGATGATATGAAAGAGCATATGAAAGACTTTCTTCATTTTTTAATTGTCGAGAAAGGGTTGGCCGACAATACAATTGCCGCGTACCGGCGCGATCTTGTTCACTACACGGACTATTTAGAAAAAGTTGAACAGCTAACGATAAACAATGTGAAGCGAGTACATATTTTACACTTCCTGGAGCAGTTAAAAGAGCAGGGGAAATCGTCAAAAACGATTGCCCGTCACATATCTACGATCCGTTCATGGCATCACTTTTTAATACAAGACCGCGTAACTGATCACGACCCGACCCATCATATTGAAACGCCAAAATCAGGCCGATCGCTTCCGAAAGTGCTTAGCATGGATGAAACAGAAGCACTTCTTTCAGCATCGGACGTATCGACACCGCTCGGCATGCGTGATAAAGCAATGATGGAACTCATGTATGCATCCGGTTTACGCGTCAGCGAATTAACATCATTAAATAAGGAAGATGTACATTTGATGATGGGATTTGTCCGCTGTACGGGAAAAGGAGATAAAGAGCGGATCGTTCCGACAGGACGCCATGCGCTTGAAGCAATGGAACGATATTTGCAACATGGGCGGCCAGAGCTTGTGTCAAAAAAACATAGTGACGATGCGCTATTTTTAAATCATTATGGCAAGCGGCTGACGCGACAAGGGTTCTGGAAAATTATTAAAGCACTGGCGAAAAAAGCGACGATTGAAAAAGAGATGACGCCGCACACACTCAGACATTCATTTGCAACTCATCTTTTAGAGAATGGAGCAGATTTACGCGCTGTGCAGGAAATGCTTGGCCATGCAGACATTTCAACAACACAAATTTACACACATGTGACAAAAACAAGGTTAAAAGATGTCTATTCACAGTTTCACCCGCGTGCCTGAATTCTTTCAGGCGCTTTTTGTAATTCTAAAACAGATCGATTATAATAACAAGGAGAAGTCAGACTTCTGACGATGCGCAGTTTAATCGGTGGAAGGGTAAAAAATAAAAACAACTACTAAGGAAGGGGTATGGTGAAAATGAAGAATCATCGATTTAATCGGATTCACTTAATTGTGCTTGATTCAGTAGGGATTGGAGAAGCGCCAGATGCAGCACAGTTCGGTGATGAAGGTGCTGACACACTTGGCCATATTGCAGAGCAAATGGGCGGATTAAACATGCCAAATATGGCATCACTCGGCCTGTCAAATATAAGAGAAATTAACGGAATTGCGAAAGCTTCGCCGCCGCTTGCTTTTTACACAAAAATGCAGGAAGCGTCAACAGGTAAAGATACGATGACGGGTCATTGGGAAATAATGGGTTTGAATATCCGGACACCATTTCAAGTATTTCCAGATGGTTTCCCAGATTCATTAATTGAAGAACTTGAACAAAGGACAGGCCGGAAAGTGATCGGCAACAAGCCGGCGAGCGGAACGGAAATCCTTGATGAACTTGGCAAAGAACATGTAGAAACGGGTGCGCTTATTGTTTATACGTCAGCGGATTCCGTGCTGCAAATCGCTGCCCATGAAGATATTGTGCCAATTGATGAATTGTATCGCATTTGCGAAACGGCTCGTGAGATGACAAAAACGGGTGATTATATGGTCGGCCGTGTGATTGCCCGTCCATTTATTGGTGAACCGGGAAAATTTGAAAGGACCACTAATCGCCACGACTATGCGTTAAAACCATTTGGCCGTACCGTCATGAACGAATTAAAAGACGCGAATTTCGATGTCATTGCGGTCGGGAAAATTGCCGATATTTATGATGGAGAAGGCGTGACAGAAGCGATTCGGACGAAATCCAATATGGACGGAATGGATACGTTTATCGACGTCGCAAAAAAAGAATTTAACGGTTTGTCGTTTATAAATTTAGTTGATTTTGACGCGCTTTTTGGCCATCGACGCGACCCGGAAGGCTACGGCAGGGCACTTGAAGAATTTGATGCACGTCTACCAGAATTGATGGATGTATTACATGAAGATGATTTGCTCATTTTAACAGCAGATCACGGGAATGATCCTGTACATGCCGGAACGGATCATACGCGCGAATACGTACCTTTGCTCGTTTATTCAAAGAAGTTCTCAATTGGAAGCCAATTAGCATTGCGTACAACATTTGCGGATATTGGCGCGTCTATTGCGGATAACTTTAATATCAAAATGCCTAAATACGGAAAAAGTTTTATGGAGGAATTACGATGAACTATACAGCTATTGAGGAAGCAGCGCAATATTTAACGGAGAAGCTAGATAACAAACCGCAAATCGGCATGATTTTGGGTTCTGGTCTTGGTGTACTGGCAGATGAAGTAGAACAGGCTATGTCGATTCCATATGAAGAGATTCCTCATTTTCCGGTGTCAACGGTGGAAGGACATACAGGAGAGCTTGTCATTGGAACATTATCTGGTAAAACGGTAGCCGCAATGAAAGGACGCTTTCATTATTATGAAGGCTATTCATTTGAACAGGTCACATTCCCGGTACGCGTTATGAAAGCACTTGGCATTGAAACGATCATCGTCACAAATGCAGCGGGTGGTGTAAATGAATCATTTAAGCCAGGCGATTTAATGCTTATTGCGGATCATTTAAATTTAATGGGTGGCAATCCACTGATCGGTAAAAACGATCAGCGTCTTGGCGTGCGTTTTCCAGATATGTCTGAAGCATACAGCCGTGAACTGCGCAGCCTTGCCAAAGAAGCGGCAGCAAAAATAGGCATATCTGTTTGGGAAGGTGTGTATGCAGGGAATACAGGACCGGCGTATGAAACACCAGCAGAAGTTCGCATGGCACGCGTTCTTGGTGCAGATGCGGTCGGCATGTCAACGGTACCTGAAGTGATCGCTGCCCGTCATGGCGGGATGAAGGTTCTCGGTATTTCATGTATTTCCAATATGGCATCCGGCATTCTGAATCAACCGCTTACACATGACGAAGTAATCGAAACGACGGAAAAAGTGCGCGTTGACTTTTTAGATTATGTAAAAGAAATCGTCAAATTTTTATAAAGGTGTGATTCCAATGAGAATGGTCGATATTATTTATAAAAAAAGAAACGGCAATGAATTAACAGAGGCAGAAATTCAATTTTTCATTGAAGGCTATACAAAAGGAGTTATTCCGGATTATCAAGCATCTGCGCTCATGATGGCGATTTATTTTCAAGGAATGCTCCCACGTGAAACAGCTCTATTAACGAAAGCAATGGTGGATTCGGGTGAATCGATCGATTTATCGGCGATTGAAGGCTATAAAGTCGATAAGCACTCAACGGGCGGTGTAGGAGACAAAGTCACATTGATTGTCGGACCGCTCGTCGCATCAGCAGGCGTACCGGTCGCAAAAATGTCAGGGCGTGGACTCGGTCATACAGGCGGCACGCTCGACAAATTGGAGTCAATTGACGGCTTTAACATTGAAATGACAGAAGAACAGTTTATCGACAATGTGAATAAGCATAAATTAGCCGTTACCGGACAGACGGGCAACCTAGCGCCTGCTGATAAAAAACTGTATGCACTACGCGATGTGACAGCGACAGTCGAATCGATTCCGCTTATTGCCGGTTCGATTATGAGTAAAAAGCTAGCGTCAGGTGCAGACAGTATTGTGTTAGATGTAAAAACAGGTTCCGGAGCATTTATGAAAACGCTTGAAGATTCAGAAGCATTGGCGAAAGAAATGGTCGACATTGGTAACAACTTAGGCAAAAAAACGGTTGCGGTCATTAGCGATATGAACCAGCCGCTTGGGTTTGAAGTCGGCAACGCGAATGAGATTAAAGAAGCAGTCGCCATTTTACAGGGAGCAAAAGTAAAGGATCTGCGCAGCTTGTCACTTGAAATTGCAACGCACATGACCGTACTCGCCGGGGCATACAGCGATTATGACGAAGCATATGCAGCACTGGCACAAAATCTGGAAAACGGCAAAGCGTTTGAAGTGTTCCGTCAGTTTGTGATCGCACAGGGCGGCAATATTGCTATGATTGATGATCTGAACAAGCTTCCACAGGCTGCTCATCATATTCATGTTACATCGGACAAAGAAGGGTACGTAACTGAAATTGACGCCGAATCAATTGGTATCGCAGCCATGTATTTAGGAGCAGGACGCGCGACGAAAGAGGACAGTGTTAATCATGCAGTCGGTATTACACTAAACAAAAAAATCGGTGATATCGTGAAAAAAGGGGATGTCCTCGTCACGCTGCATGCCGATACAGCGACACCGGATGATTCGGTTCAAAAAGTCAAAGAAGCATACTGTTTTAAGGAAGGACATGTAGAACGGCCAACATTAATATACAAAGTGATTCGGGACTGACATTCGTCAGTCTCTTTTTTATGTCGAAAATTAAGGTGTTTTTCCTACTTTTGTAAAGGAGAAGGATAAAAGGGAAGAAAAATCGAAATGGAACGTATCAGCATGAAAAGGAGGAATGCAACGTGGTAACGATGACGGCAGAAGTAACGGGGAAAGTTTTATGTATCCGGCTTGGGGGAGAATTGGATCACTATTATGCGGAGCAAGTAAAAGAGTTCGTTGTGTCGGAAATGGAGAAGCACCAAACGCAGCATTTAATCTGGAATTTAGCAGGACTCAATTTTATGGACAGCTCTGGACTTGGTGTCATTCTTGGCCGTTATCGTCAGGTGAACGAAATGGGCGGCAATGTGACGGTATGTGGATTGTCTACGCAAGTAAAGCGGCTTTTTCAGTTGTCAGGCTTATTTAAAATTATGTATGTAGAGTCAACTGAGCAAGATGCATTGCGCAGATTGGGGGAAGAACCATGCAAAACGTTATGAATTTGTCCTTTAGCGCACTCGGTGAAAATGAAGGATTTGCCCGTGTAGCCGTTGCGGCATTTGCAGCAAAATTAAATCCGACAATGGACGATCTTGCAGAATTAAAAACGGCAGTGTCAGAAGCGGTAACGAACGCGATTATTCATGGTTATGACAGCAATCCTGGAGGTATCGTCTACATTACTGCTACGATCGATGATGGTGAAATTGATGTTATAGTCCGTGATGAAGGGCGTGGCATTCATAATATAGAAGAAGCGAAAGAGCCATTGTTTACAACGAAACCGGAAATGGAACGAGCTGGTATGGGCTTTACGATTATGGAGCATTTTACTGATATGCTTAATGTGGAATCAAGCACCTCGACAGGTACAATTGTCCGGTTTAAAAAACGGCTTGCCGGAAAGCGTGTCCGTTGTGTGTAACGGAGCGTCCGTCGTATGAAACAAGCTGTTCAGCTGTCTGATAATGAAGTGAAATCGCTCATTGCAAAAAGTCAGTCTGGGGACACGCAAGCGAGAAACAAGCTCGTTGAATGGAATACAAGACTCGTTTGGTCAGTAGTACAGCGCTTTTTAAACAGGGGGTATGAAGCGGACGACTTATTTCAAATTGGCTGCATCGGTTTGTTAAAGTGCATTGATAAATTTGATCTCTCATACAATGTAAAGTTTTCCACTTACGCGGTGCCGATGATCATTGGAGAAATTCAACGTTTTTTACGCGACGATGGAGAAGTAAAAGTAAGCAGACGGTTAAAAGAAACGGCGGGGAAAATAAGGCGTGAGCGTGAAGAGTTTACCGGCCAATTTGGGCGCCCACCGACCATTTCAGAGCTGGCGGAACGGCTTGATATTTCAGTAGAAGAAGCTTTAATGGCACAGGAATCAGCTCGAAAGCCCGCGTCGATTCACGAAACGGTGTATGAAAATGAAGGAGAACCGATTACACTGCTCGATCAGCTGGCTGCACCGGATGTGCAATGGTTTGATACGCTCGTTTTAAAAGAAGCGGTGGAAAAATTAGATGAGCGGGAGCGGCTTATTATTTATTTGCGCTATTATAAAGACTGTACACAGGCGGAAACAGCCGCACGCATAGGCATTTCACAAGTACAAGTGTCGAGGCTGGAAAAGCAGATTATTCGCAGTATGCGTAATGACATGAATAAAAAGTAAGGAGCACGGGGAAACTCCGTATAAAGCGGAGGTGCTAGATGTGGATGAAACGATATATATTAGCTTAAAACGCCACATTCGTCTCGACCAGCGGTGCATTTCTTTTTTTGATGTGGCGGATGTGCAGGCGAGCGAATATATGCTCCCTGTGCTTGAAAAGATTGTTGTGAAAAAGGTGTCTCCTTTAGCGGGAAACATTGTTGTTGTGACGATTCTAGACGTCATTGATGCGATGAAAGAAGCGTTGCCGGACGCCAAAGCGGTTATTGCGGGTGATACAGAAGCGATTGTCAGTCTGCAAAGTGCTGAAGTGCCATCTCCACTTTGGAAAGTGATATTTGTTTGGATTTTGCTATTTACTGGTGCGGCACTGACGATCATGAATTTTCATGAAGATGTATCGATGCAAAAAGTGCATATCATGCTGTATGAAATCATTACCGGAACGAAGGTTGAAAAACCATTAATGTTGCAAATACCCTATTCAATCGGTCTTGGTCTCGGCATGATCCTCTTCTTTAACCGGCTTTGGCAAAAACGGTTGAATGAGGAGCCGGGGCCTCTTGACCTGGAAATGTTTAAATACGAAGAGGATATCAATGGGTATCTGGCAGCGAATGAAAAGGAACAGAAGTAAAATGGAAACCCCATTTCTTCTTTTTTTAGGACTGGCAGGGGGACTTGCAACTGGTGCCGGCTATGTCGCGTTCATTACAGTACTTGGCGTCGTTCCACGTCTTATGTCTGCAACGAAAACAAAACCATTTATTCATGTATATGAACTGGCGCTCGTTTTGGGTGTTCTTGTGGGAACGTGTCTGCATATCTTTTCCGTGCAGTTATCGTTCCCCGCTTTTACGACCGCGTTTATTGGTTTATTTAGCGGTTTATTCATTGGAATGGCCGCGGCTGCTTTAACGGAAGTATTAAACGTGTTTCCGATACTAGCCCGCAGAATCGGTGTATTTGCGAAAGTCAATCACTTAATGATGGCTGTGGCGATTGGGAAAACAGTCGGTTCGCTTATTCAATGGATCTTTTTTTCGCCGCTTTGAAAGGAGGCTGTATAATGACCATTCATCCGAATGAGATCGATACATATTTAGAAAAAGAAGCAGGGCTCGGCAAAAGTTTTGATGTCGGTGTCAGAAAACTGATCATTGCCGATGAGCCGCTCCATCTTTATTTTGTTAATGGATTATGTGAATCACGATTTATTATTGAACTGATCGAGTCTCTTCTGGCGATTGAGAAAAGACGAAAAGAAACAACAGCAGAACTTGTGAAAAATCATCTTGTCAATCAATCGGTTGAAGAAGTGACCGACCAAACAAAGCTGCCGCTTTTTTTATTGTCTGGTCTTGTTATTATTGCGGTGCCAGCCGGACTATTCGCTGTAGATGTGCGCAGTTATCCAGGGCGTCAGCCGGAAGAGCCGGATACGGAAAAAGTGGTGCGAGGCTCGCGCGACGGCTATGTGGAAAACATTATTGTGAACACGGCACTCACGAGACGGAGAATTCGAAACGGCCAACTGCGCTTTGAAATGATGAAAGCAGGTACCGTGTCTCAAATAGATGTCGCCGTTGCTTACATAGAAGGCACTGCGAATCCAGAGCTTGTGAAAAACATAAAAACAGAAATCCAAAAAATTGATGTTGACGGTGTTCCAATGGCGGACAAAACGATTGAGGAATTTCTCGTCAAGCAGCGCTATAATCCCTTTCCACTCGTTCGTTATACAGAACGGCCCGATATAGGTGCGGCTCATTTACTCGAAGGACATGTGCTTTTGTTCACTGACACATCGCCCGCTGTTCTCATCATGCCCGCTACTTACTTGCAACATTTACAGCATGCAGAAGAGTATAGAGAGCTTCCAGCAGCAGGTACTTTTATTCGAATGCTTCGTTTTGTCGGTGTTTGGCTGTCTCTTTTTTTATTACCACTATGGTTCTTATTTGCAGAGCATCCAGACATGTTGCCGAAAGCACTCTCATTTATCGGCCCGAATGAAAAAACAAATATTCCACTTGCTGTGCAAATTTTAATTGCCGATGTGGGCATTGAGTGGCTTCGCATTGCGGCGATCCATACGCCACAGCCGCTTTCGACCGCGATGGGACTTGTCGCTGCCGTCATGATTGGTCAAATCGCGATCGACACCGGTCTTTTTGTCCCGGAAGTCATTTTGTATACGGCGCTTGCCGCCATTGGTACATTTTCAACACCAAGTTATGAACTGGGGATTGCGAATAAAATGGTACGACTCATTTTAATTCTCGCGGTTGTTTTTTTCGGGCCGGCTGGATTTGTGATCGCGACTACACTCGTATTATTATTTCTCGTCCGTTTGCGGCCGTTTGGAACGCCTTATTTATGGCCGCTTATCCCGTTCGACGCTAAGTCCTTAGGGACGATATTGATTCGCAAACAGGCACCGGAACAATCAGGAATACCGGAAATTAACCGGGCACCTTCTGATTGACCGGTGTTTTCTTCGTGTATTGAGAAGGCAGTCAATGTATGATATAGTACTTTTATTCTGATGCTGAGTTTAGCATAATGTTAAAAGATCGGGGCGATATGATTATGCATACATATGGAACGGCGGCCGTCAACACGCGCGGCCATTTAGAAATTGGAGGCGTCGATGTTGTTGAACTGGCGGCACAATACGGAACACCGCTTTATTTATACGATGTGGCGCTCATTCGTGAACGTGCAAGAGGATTTAAGCAAACATTTGATAAAATGGGTATTACAGCGCAAGTAGCGTATGCAAGTAAAGCATTTGCTTCTATTGCGATGATGCAGTTGGCCGAGCAGGAAGAGCTGTCGCTTGATGTCGTATCCGGTGGGGAACTGTATACCGCTCAAAAAGCTGGATTTCCGGTAGAACGTATTCACTTTCACGGAAATAATAAAAGCCGCGAAGAATTAGAAATGGCGTTCGATGCTAATATCGGTTGTATTGTCGCCGATAACTTTTACGAACTGGCATTAATTGATGAAATTAGTCAGTCACGCAAACAAAAAATGAGCATTTTGTTGCGTATTACGCCAGGTATTGAAGCGCACACACATGATTACATTTTAACTGGACAGGAAGATTCAAAGTTCGGTTTTGATTTAAACAACGGGCAGGCAGAAGAAGCACTTGTGATGGCCGTGGAGAAACCGTTCATCAACGTGCTCGGCTTGCATTGTCACATCGGTTCACAAATTTTTGAAACGACAGGCTTTACACTGGCAGCGGAAAAAATTATCGGGAAATTGGCAGATTGGAAAGAACGTCTCGCATTTGAATCGACGGTTTTAAATCTTGGCGGTGGCTTTGGCATTCGATACACGGCAGAAGATGATCCGCTTGAGCCTGCTGCGTATGTGGAAGAAATTATTCGTAAAGTTCAGGAAGAAACGAAGCGGTTTGGCATGATCATGCCGGAAATCTGGATTGAACCGGGCCGTTCACTTGTCGGGGATGCTGGTGTTACCATTTATGAAACAGGTTCGGTGAAAGATGTGCCGAATGTACGCAAATACATAGCGATAGATGGCGGCATGAGCGACAATATCCGTCCGGCTTTATATGAGGCAAAATATGAAGCGGTCCTTGCTAACCGAGTAAACGATTCGATAGAGGAAATTGTATCCATCGCTGGAAAATGTTGCGAGTCAGGTGATATGCTTATTTGGGACTTGCCGCTTCCAAAAGCAGCAGCAGGTGACTTATTAGCTGTGTTCTGTACAGGCGCATACGGCTATTCAATGGCGAATAACTATAACCGTATCCCCCGTCCGCCTGTTGTATTTGTCGAAAATGGTGAAGCGAAAGTGGTTATTCGCCGTGAAACATATGAGGATCTGATTAAACTGGACTTGCCGCTTCAATTGCCACAGATGAGTTGAAGGGACGGTACAGTGATGAAAAGTAATGTGATTTTGCTTATTTTGCTAATGTTGATAGCGCTCGGTTGGGGCGTATATTACTGGGCTTTTATTGTGAATTAAAGGAACTACCTTGCGAACGTAAGACCGTTTTAGTAATATAATAGGAGTGACGAAATCATGCAGGTAAATCCTGCTAATTGAAGAGGGATTTTATATGCTGATTCGATATAAAAAGTCGTTTAAGAAGATTGCGATGGGACTGCTTTCGTATATGCCGCGGGAAAAAGAATTGAAAACGCTCAAGGAAACGATGGAGTGTTACGAATCAAACGATGACTGGCAGTTGTATTTATGGAAAGTGGATGAAGACATTGTAGGCGTTGTAGGCGTCGTAATCGAGCAAAAAAAAGTAGAGATTTTACACATTGCGGTCAATCCGTCTTACCGCGATGAAGGAATTGGAACAAAAATGATCGTTGAAGTTAAAAAAGCGCATCCGGATTTAAACGTAGTACCGGGCGAAATGATAAGCCGTTTTTACGAAAAGTGCACAAAAGAAGCCGGTAAAGGCAGCCGTTTATAACGGCGCCTTCCCGGCTTTTTTTAATTGGATCGCAAGCTTACGTGCTTGGATAACATCAGATCGGTCGCGAAGCTTATGTTTTTCAGATAAAAACTGTTCATTTAGCTCCGGTTGAAACGTTTGGGTGAATTGGTCAAGTTCATTAGTTAACAGCTCATCTATAATCGGAATCGGCAGCGGTGAAAAAGGCATCCCGTTTTGAAGGCGATTAAGCGATTTTTGAATCACTGCTGTAAAACGATCGGCATCGATGCCGAGACGGGTAAGTTCATGCTGTCTTTTTGAAAAACAATCTATCGCTTTTTCCGCCATTCGCTTGGCTCCATTTACGTTACCGCGACGGTAATGGTAAAGATAGACGGCCGATTGAATTAAACCTACCCAGACGGAATCACGTGCACCGTCTGTTTCTTTCCAATGTTCTTCGAGCAGTTCATGACATTCAAAGTAATCACGGTCAATATGAAAATGTGCCAAAAAAGCAAGATACGGCACAGGATATGTGTACATTGTTTTCCCCCAGTCAACTAGTCGGATTTGATTTAGTTTAGCACGGTTCATTCACATCCTCAACTAGAAAATGTCGAAAGTGAATGTGAAATATACTATACTTTAGTTTATGCAAAAAAGGTACCGGGAAACAGGAGATAGGAAATGGAATATAAAGTAAAGATTGATTCCTTTGAAGGACCACTTGATCTGCTTCTTCATTTAATCAACAAATTAGAAATTGATATATACGATATCCCAGCTGCAGAAATTACAAATCAATATTTATTATATGTCAACACGATGCAGGAGCTTGAACTTGATATAGCGAGTGAGTACCTCGTCATGGCAGCGACGCTTATTGCGATGAAAAGCCGTTCACTTTTGCCGGATCATTCTTCAACAGACGATGAATATGACGAAGAGGAAGATACGGGTGATGAATTGATGCGCCGCCTTATTGAATACAAAAAGTATAAAGAAGCGGCTGTTAAACTGCAGGAATTGGAAAAAGAACGGACAAAATTATTTTCTCGTTCGCCGGCTGATGCACTGTTTGCTCCGGTCAAAGAAGGTCCGCTTAATGTGACGATTTACGATATGCTCGGTGCTTTTCAAAAAATGACACGCCGCAAGAAACTTTCTGTACCGAGACAGGCGACTGTCAGACGGGAAGAAATGTCTGTAGAGATCCGAATGAAGATGCTGATGAAAACATTGCATGATGCGAAGGTACCGGTTCTTTTTGAAGACTTGTTTCAGTCGCATGAGCGGGAGGAGCTCGTTGTCAGTTTTTTAGCCATTCTTGAGTTAATGAAACAAAATGAAATTACCGTTATGCAGAAAGGAAGTTTTGCTCAATTGTATGTGGTGTCTGGAGGAACAACGAATGACAAATGAAAGTATTATTGAGAGCCTTTTGTTCGCTGCTGGAGATGAAGGGCTGTCAGCAGAACAAATGGCTGATGTACTAGATGTGGATGTGCAAACTGTTCAGCATGTGATCGAGCGGATGGCTGAGGCGTTCTTACACGATGACATGCGGGGTGTAACGATCACAACGTACGGTGAGGAATACAGATTAATGACGAAAAAGGAAAATGCTCCGTTTATTCAGGCACTGGCTGAAAAACCGTCGCCGAAAACATTGTCGCAGGCCGCACTCGAAACGCTGGCGATTATTGCATACAATCAGCCAGTGACACGCATCGAGGTGGAAGATATACGTGGAGTGA
This sequence comes from Bacillus sp. 37MA, assembly GCF_000372765.1. Classification (NCBI taxonomy): domain Bacteria; kingdom Bacillati; phylum Bacillota; class Bacilli; order Caryophanales; family Bacillaceae; genus Bacillus; species Bacillus sp. 37MA. The sequence continues at coordinate 1,970,160 of NZ_KB889752.1, read as the reverse complement.
AAACGGAACGACCGATTGCGACGCTCGCTGCCCGTGGATTAATTGAAGAAGCGGGTCGTGCGGAAGGAGCTGGCAGGCCCATTTTATATAAGACAACGACTGAATTTCTCGATGCCTTTCAATTAAAAAACCTCGACGAACTCCCGCCACTGTCAGAAGGAGAAGTCCAGGTTCAACAGGAAGCAGATTTATTTTTCGGCCGATTTGAAGAAGCGATGGGCGAAACGACAGAAGAATAATCATGAACGCGTCTCTTTTTTCATACAGTAGTGGAAAAAGGGAGGAGCGGACAAATGAAAAAAAAGCTGTTGGTGATCGTCGCATCCATTCTTTTCTGCATCGCCGCTGTTCCATCTAGAGCCGATGCCGAACCGTCTGTTTCAGCGCGGAACGCTGTATTGATGGATATGGACAGTGGTCGTGTGCTCACGTCGAAGTCTGCACATGAACGGCGGTCCATTGCAAGTATTACGAAAATCATGACCGCACTTCTCGCAATCGAGTCCGGCCGTATGAACGAAAAAGTAAAATTCAGTGACCGGGCACTGCAAGTGGAAGGATCGAGTTTGTATTTGGAAAAAGGTCAGTCGCTTACGCTTGAAGAACTCGTATATGGTTTAATGCTGCGCTCTGGAAATGATGCTGCACTTGCGATCAGTGAATTTGTCGGTGGCAGTACGCCTAAGTTTGTTGCGATGATGAATGAAAAAGCAAAACAGATTGGCATGAAAAATACCGTTTTTATGAACCCGCACGGTCTCGATGATCCGCGTCATCAGTCCACTGCCTATGATATGGCATTGCTGACGGCAAAAGCGATGGAAAGCCCTGAATACCGCAAAATTGTTGGAACTGCTTTGTATAAAACGAAAAGCAGCCCGGTGCGCGTCTGGGAAAATAAACATCGTCTTGTCAGAGATGGTGGGATGATCACTGGAGGCAAAACAGGCTATACGAAAAAGACAGGCCGTACACTTGTCACAACCGCGAAGAAAAACGGCCTTAACCTTGTTGCTGTAACACTTGATGCACCGGATGACTGGCGTGATCATCAAGCGCTTTTTGATGAAGGTTTTACAGAATATAAACGGATCACTGTCGTGGAAAAAGAACGATTTACTGTGCCGGGTGAACATGACTTTTTTTATGCGAAAAAAACAGTGCGTTTTCCGTTAACAGATAAAGAGAAAAAGACCGCTTATGTGCGCATCGTGCTGGAACAGAAAAAGAAAGATGGCAGGGCGGAACTTTGGATTGGCAAAACAAAACAGCTTGAAGTCCCCATTTACCGGTCTGAAAACTCTAACCAGGACGCATCATTATGGACGAAATTGAAGGAGGCGATCCGTTAATGGTTAGTGCAGCCTTTGCTTTTTTACTATTATCAGGCTTTGTTTTTGCAGCAGTTAATGGCACGATGGCGGATGTAAATACAGCGCTTTTTCAATCGATGGAGCAATCGGTTCAACTCGCTCTATCGCTTGCTGGCGTCATTTTATTTTGGACAGGCGTCATGAAAACAGCTGAAGCAGCAGGGCTTGTCCGCTCTCTTGCTACCATTGTTCAGCCCATCCTTCGCCGTCTGTTTCCAGACATTCCACACAGTCATCCTGTGTTTGGTCTGATCGCCTCTAATATGGCAGCGAATTTTTTTGGGCTAGGCAACGCGGCGACACCGATTGGCCTCAGAACGATGCGGGAGCTGCGTCAATTAAACGGAGATAAAGACTCAGCCAGCCGTTCTATGATCACGTTTCTCGCATTAAATACAGCGGGTGTTACGCTCATTCCGACGACGGTCATTGCCATTGGTTTGAAGCATGGCGCAACGAATCCGGCTGATATTATTTTGCCAGCCTTTCTGGCGACCGTTATATCTGCCTGCTTTGCGATTGTGATCGACCGACACTATGCCCGTAAGAGGAGCGGATAATGGCTGTCTGGCTTATTCCGGGAATCATTGCTTTTGTTATTGCGGCAGGGGTGTACCGGAAAGTGAACATTTATGACACATTAACAGATGGTGCAAAAGAAGGACTGCATACATGGATAGCGATTGTGCCGCAATTAGTCATCATGATGGCAGCAGTCGCCGTGTTTCGTGCGTCCGGTGCCGCCGCATGGCTAGCTAGTCTCTTTGCGCCGATTACATCACTATTTGGCATCCCCCCTGAAGTCGTACCACTGGCTATTATTCGACCGATTTCCGGATCCGCTACACTGGCCATGCTTGATCAGATTATGCGTGAATTCGGTGCGGATTCATATATTGCAAAACTTGCGGCTGTTATGCAGGGAAGTACCGATACAACGCTGTACGTGCTGGCTATTTACTTTGGCGCAGCCGGTATAAAAAAAACGGGCGATGCGCTGAAAATCGGGCTGCTCGCAGATGCTGCTGCGTTTATATCGGCTGTTTTTGCCGTCACCTGGCTTTTGTAGCCAGGTCTTTTTTATTCTGTTTTCTTTCTCTTTTTCTCTATTTGTGCCATAATGCTTAGGGTATTGAAGACACAATTAGAGGTGAAATAGATGGAACGATTGCAAAAAGTGATTGCACAGGCAGGCATTGCGTCGCGAAGAAAAGCGGAGCAGCTTATTGAAGAAGGAAAAGTGACCGTCAACGGAAAAAAGATTACAGAACTTGGCACAAAAGTTGGATTGAATGATGAAGTAGAAGTAGAAGGTGTGCCAATTGAGCGCGAGCGAAAAGTCTATTATTTATTTTATAAGCCGCGCGGGATTATTTCAGCAGTGACGGACGATAAAAACAGGAAAACGGTCGTTGATTATTTCCCGTATGTGGAAGAACGTATATTCCCAGTTGGCCGTCTTGATTATGATACATCGGGTTTACTTCTCATGACAAATGACGGTGAATTCGCTAACTTAATGACGCATCCGCGCTATCAAATGGATAAAACGTACATTGTGAAAACGGAAGGCATTGTAGAGCGGCATTTGCTGAAGCGCATTATGTCGGGGGTGCAACTCGAAGACGGAAAAACGGCACCAGCAAAAGTGAAAGAATTAGCTATTGACCGTAAGAAGAACCGTTCGCTTCTTGAAGTGACAATTCATGAAGGGCGAAATCGCCAAGTACGCCGCATGTTTGAAACAATAGGTCATCCAGTTCAGAAGCTTCGGCGTGAGCGATTTGCGCATTTAACGCTACACGGACTGAATGCAGGTGAATACCGTGAGTTAACGGCTCATGAAGTAAAACAACTGCGTACGCTCGCTGAAACAGGCAGCCTGCGCTAGTTCATAAAACGTTCACATAACAGAGAGGCGCTATTTTCTGCAAATTCGACAAGTAATGATATAATGTACGTAGTTTTCAAAGATGCCGGCAGTGTTAAAGAAATAAGTGGAGGTTGGCAGTCAATGGATAAAAAGAAAAAACGGCTGTACATACGTACAGCCATTCTCGGTGTGCTTGCGGGACTCGTCATTTACACGCTTTACACAAATTTGACGAAAGACTCGCGCGGTACTCTTGAAGCGGGAGACAAAGCGCCTGATTTTGTGTTGACTGATATGAATGGTGAGCAGCACCGCCTATCGGATTATGAAGGAAAGGGCGTCTTTTTAAACTTCTGGGGCACATGGTGTGAACCGTGTAAAAAAGAAATGCCGCACATGGAGAAAATGGCGCAGGAGTATGCGGGCAAAGTGGAAATTCTCGCAGTCAATGTAGGGGAGTCAAATTTTCAAGTACAAAACTTTGCCGAGCAGTACGGGTTGACATTCCCGATTGCCATCGACAAAAGCAAAGAAGTGATGAACACATACGGGGTTAATCCGCTTCCGACAACGTTTATGATTAAGCCGGACGGGACGATCGATCAAATTGTCATCGGCGGCTTGATTGTAGAAGATCAGGTGCGGGCGCTGTTTGAACGGGTGAAACCATCATCATAAAGGGAGTTTTAGTATGGGGAAAGTAAAGTGCGAATGCGGGCATGTGAATCCGCACGGCACAATTTTGTGTGAATCGTGCGGCCGCGCGCTGACAGAGGAAGCAAAAAAAGAGAATCTTGTCGATATGCGCTATGAAGGAAGTGCCCGCCGCTCACAAACGTACAACAAGACGATTATTGATAAAGTGTGGAACTTTTTCTCCTCTGTCAAAGTGGGTATATGGATTATTGTTTTGATCCTTGTCGCTGCATCATTCGGGACCATTCTGCCGCAGGAATTTTACATTCCATCGAATGTAGAGCCTGAAGTCTATTATGAAGATGTATACGGTTGGTTCGGGAAAATATATTATATGATCGGATTTCATGATTTATATAATTCAATTTGGTTCTCAGCACTCATTGCGGCGCTTGGCGTGTCGCTCGTTATTTGTAGTCTTGACCGGGTTATTCCGCTGTACCGCGCTTTGAAAACGCAACGTGTTGACCGGCACGAGTCATTCATGAAGAAGCAGCGTCTTTTTGCGGAGCAAACAGGTTCGCTGCAAGAAGCAGACATGGAAAAAGTTCGTGCTGAACTGAAAAAGAAACACTATAAAATTCGAGAAAAAAACGGGTCTCTTTTGGCAGAGAAAAATCGATTCTCAAGATGGGGTCCTTATGTCAATCACGTCGGGCTCATTCTTTTTTTAGTTGGCGCAATGCTGCGCTCGGTACAAGGTCTGTACGTAGATGAGCTGCTTTGGATTCGCGAAGGTGAAACGCTGCAAATTCCGGGTACGGACGGAGAATACTACGTGAAAAATGACCAATTCACGCTTGAAAATTATGAAGAAGGTGAAGATCCGGAAGTCTTTAATGAAGCAATTAATCGTGTAGGCACAGTAGCGAAAAATTATCAGACAGATGCCATTCTTTATCACGATGAAAACAATGGTCTGCCGGGTGCAAAACCTGAACTTTCAGAAGTGAAGCATGATGATATACAAGTGAATGAGCCGATGAAATTCGACAACTTTGCTGTGTATCAGACAAGTTTCCGCCAAGATGAAATGAAGGCGATGCATTTTGCGCTGACGAATAAAGAAACAGGCGAAGAATTTGGTGAAGTCGTCGTTGATTTGTTTGATCAGCAGGAAATGTATGATCTCGGTAATGGTTACAAAGTGGAGTTGCTTGGCTATTACCCTGATTTTGACGGTTTTACGGAAGAAGGAGAGCCGACTTCAAAATCTCCATTGCCAAACAAACCAGCTTTTCTCTTTAACATGATTTCACCTGAAAAGCCGGACGGCGAAGTAAGTTTTGTTGAAATTCAAAATACGATGGAACCGCTCGGTGAAACGACTTATAAAATGGCGTTTAAAAACCTGGAAACGCGTGATGTATCCGCATTGACTATCCGTAAAGATTTAACTTTGCCTATTCTTAGTATCGGAGGCATCATTTTTATGATTGGGGTTATTCAAGGCGCATACTGGAATCACCGCCGAATCTGGATTCGTGAAAAAGATGGATCTATTTATACGGCCGGTCATACGAACAAAAACTGGCACGGGCTGAAGCGGGAGATTCATACGATTTTAGAGGGCACAGCGGTTCCAGAGCCGGAAGATAGACAAACGGATTAAAGAGGAGGGGGCAAAAGCTTAATGTCAGATTTAGCAGGACTAAGCAGCACGCTGCTGTATGCAGCATTTTTGTTATATTTAGTCGCGACCGTCTTTTTTGGCGGATCGATCCGCCAAAAAGGACTTCGTGAAGGCGATCGGTTAAATTGGTGGGGGAAGCTGGCCATTACGATTACAGTCATTGGCTTTGCTGCACAGCTAGGGTATTTTTTCACACGTTGGGTGGCAGCAGGACATGCGCCGGTTAGTAACTTATTTGAATTTACGACATTCTTTGGCATGATGATTGTCGGGGCTTTCATTCTGATTTTCTATATTTACAAAACGGCTGTGCTCGGTCTGTTTGCTTTACCAGTCGCCATTATCATTATTGCTTATGCAAGCATGTTTCCTCGTGAAATCAGCCCGTTAATTCCGGCGCTTCAAAGTTACTGGTTGCATATCCATGTGACGACAGCTGCAACGGGACAAGCGATATTATCGATTAGTTTCATTGCCGGTATCATCTACCTTGTGAAAAATATCGATCAGTCAATTAGTACGAAAAAAACAAAATGGCTTGAAACGGTTATGTTCTTTATCGTAACGGTTGTCGGCTTTATCATCGTTACGACTGGTTTTGCGCTTGCAGATTACAGCGCAAAATTCGAATATGTCAATAAAGAAGAGGTAGCAGACGTACAGGAATATAACGTTCCAGCACTCGTCGGACCGAATGAAGGTGTACTTGTAACAGATGGGAAAATGAATCCGCTCGTTGACATGCCGGCAATTATTAATGCGAAAAAATTGAATACGGTGCTCTGGTCACTCGGTGCGGGCATTATTCTTTATCTGGCGATCCGCCTCATTGCGAGAAAACGGGTGGCAGCCATTATGCAGCCGCTTGTTCGTAATGTAAGCTCTGATTTGCTTGATGAAATTAGTTATCGATCTGTCCTAATTGGTTTTCCAGTTTTTACACTGGGGGCACTTATTTTTGCGATGATCTGGGCGCAAATTGCTTGGACACGTTTTTGGGGCTGGGACCCGAAAGAAGTGTGGGCGCTTATTACGTTTTTATTTTACGCCGCATTTCTTCACCTCCGTCTATCAAAAGGATGGCACGGTGAAAAATCGGCCTGGCTTGCTGTGATTGGTTTCGGTATTATCATGTTTAACCTTGTCGCGGTTAACCTTGTTATTGCCGGCTTACATTCATATGCAGGATAAGAAAAATGTCTCTGCTTTGGCGGAGGCATTTTTTTGTATTATAATGAGGGATATCGTGTGTACTTGGGAGGGGAATATCATTGGAAAAAGAAATGAGAATTTTAGTGGTGGATGATGAAGATCGTATTCGCCGTTTGCTTCGTATGTATTTAGAGCGAGAAGAATATGTGATCGATGAAGCAGCGAATGGGGAAGAGGCGCTGGAAAAAGCGACAGCTAGTGATTACGATTGTATCTTGCTTGATTTAATGATGCCAGGTAAAGACGGTATTGAAGTGTGCCGTGAGCTTCGCGAGACAAAAACAACACCGGTCATTATGTTGACAGCTAAAGGAGAAGAAGCAAACCGTGTGCAAGGCTTTGAAGTAGGCACAGATGATTATATCGTGAAGCCGTTTAGCCCGCGTGAAGTCGTTTTACGAGTAAAAGCACTTTTACGCCGTTCGTCGCCAACAACATACTTGCAGGCTGATACGAAAACAAAAGATTTAATTGTCTATAAACATTTAACGATCGATAACGATGCCCATCGCGTAACGGCAGACGGGGAAGAAGTGAATTTAACACCGAAAGAATATGAACTTCTTTATTTTCTCGCTAAAGCACCGGATAAAGTGTTTGACCGTGAGCATCTATTAAAAGAGGTGTGGCATTATGAGTTTTTCGGAGATTTACGAACAGTGGATACACATGTAAAGCGGCTCCGTGAAAAGCTGAATAAAGTATCGGAACAGGCAGCTAAAATGATTGTCACGGTCTGGGGTGTCGGCTACAAATTTGAGGTTGGAAGTGAATGAAAATATGGCGAAGTGTTGTCGGGAAGCTCTGGGCCACGATCCTGCTTCTCGTTTCATTTGTTCTAGCTTTTTTAACGATTTTACTGCTTGAGTTTTTCGAAAACTATCACATTACTCAAGTTGAGCAGCAGCTGGAAAATACAGCAGAAAAAATTGCAACGGTCATTGCTGATCATGAAAATAAAGCGACTGGTTTAGAAGTCGCGTGGGAGCTTGTAGATGATCCGGCGCATGTCATGATTGCTGAAAACGAAAATGTCTATCATTATTCGCCTGTTGAAACAGATGAAGCGAAATTAAGCAAAGAAACCATTACCGGTGATCCAACGTTGTCAGCCGTTTTTGAGGGCCGGCAAAAAGTGCAGGCAGAAGTGCCAATTGACGAAGGATCGAGTTTAGACAGCCGCTATGAAAATTCATTTATTGTCGGTGTGCCTTTTGAAATGAATAACGGGGAAAATGGAGCTGTCTTTATTTATCAGTCGCTGCAGGTAATGAAAGAAACGACCGAACAGACGACAAAACTTATTTTGGCTGCAGCGGGTATTGCCATCGTTTTAACAACCTTTTTTGCTTTCTTTCTATCCACTCGTGTCACAGCACCGCTTCGAAAAATGCGGGAAGCAGCAACAGAGTTGACACAAGGGAATTTCGATATGAAAGTACCCATTTTAACGAATGATGAAATAGGGGCACTTGCAACGTCCTTTAACAAAATGGGATACCAGTTGAAAGGAAACATTCATGCGCTTAATCAAGAAAAAGAACAGCTGTCGAGTATTTTAAGTTCAATGGCGGATGGGGTTATTACACTCGATCAAAACGCAAAGGTGCTGATTACAAACCCGCCAGCGCATCAGTTTTTACATAACTGGCAATTTGAAAACAAAGCGAGCGGCAATGAAGCCGAAGTACCGACACTGTTAACTGCTTTATTTGAAGAAGCGGTAAAAACAGAAACAGAGCAGGAAGGCGAATTGACGATGCAGGGCCGTTCTTATGTTATCATCGTCAGTCCGCTTTATAATGACGAATCTGTGCGCGGTGCTGTGACGGTCGTCCGAGATATGACGGAAGAGCGGCGTCTTGATAAATTACGTGAAGACTTCATTGCCAACGTATCCCATGAATTACGTACGCCGATTTCAATGATGCAAGGCTATAGTGAAGCCATCGTCGATGATATTGCGTCTACAGAAGAAGAAAAGCGAGAAATCGCACAAATTATTCATGAAGAGTCGCTGCGGATGGGGCGTCTCGTTAATGAACTGTTGGATCTTGCCCGCATGCAGGCCGGCCACATGACGCTAAATAAAGAAGAGGCAGACATTGAGCCATTTTTGATCCGTGTGACCAATAAGTTCCAGGGGATTGCAAAGGAAAAAAATATTCACCTGTCAGCGGAAACGAGTTATTCTCATGCGCCAGTATCGATTGATGAAGATCGGATTGAACAGGTGCTTACAAATTTAATCGACAATGCGCTGCGCCACACGCCAGAGAATGGAAACGTGAAAGTCGTTCATGAATTAAAAGAACTGTATCATGTCATTCGCGTCGAAGATTCCGGTTCTGGTATTCCGGAAGAGGATTTACCATTTGTCTTTGAACGTTTTTATAAAGCGGATAAAGCCCGGACGCGTGGACGTTCAGGAACCGGACTTGGTTTATCGATTGCAAAAAACATCGTTCATGCGCACGGCGGTACGATTAAAGTACAAAGTCATCTTGGACAAGGTACCGTTTTTTTCTTTACCATTCCAATACATGCTTGACAAAACAATTCCAAATCTGAGATAATAAACTTCAAATTTAATCAATTCATCTTCGGGGCGTGGTGAAATTCCCGACCGGCGGTAATTGGAGCTCAGTCTCCTTAAGCCCGCGAGCCGATAAGGCAGGATCCGGTGCGATTCCGAGAGCCGACAGTATAGTCTGGATGGGAGAAGATGAAGGTATGCCAGCGTTCAAAATGGTGCATGATGGACGTTTATTTGAGCATGACTTTTCTCCCCTTAGGCCTCCTGCTTAAGGGGATTTTTGCTGTTCGGTATACCTTCCTTCTGGAGAGATGGATCATAAGAAGGGGAGAATTAAATATGAAGAAGAACAAAGTACGTGTATTAACGATGCTGGGGCTGCTTTCAACATTATCTTATTTGTTGATGCTGATCAATTTTCCAATCCCGCCATTTCCACCTTTTTTAATGATTGACTTCAGCGATATTCCTGCACTGATTGCCGCTGTTGTCTTCGGTCCAATTGCGGGCATTACAGTCGAATTTTTGAAAAATGTATTGAATTTTATTATGATAGGAAGTCCAACTGGCGTTCCGGTTGGCCATCTCGCCAACTTTGTGGCAGGTGTCACCTTTATATTACCTGTCTATTACGTATATAAACGATTTGAGTCTAGAAAAGCGATGCCTTTTGCGATTTTAACGGGTGTTATCTTCATGTCTGTGATCATGAGTGTGCTGAACTACTATGTCATTTTACCGGCGTATACACTGTTCCTCGGTTCACCGGCTATGAGCGGTCCAGAAATGCGTCAAATGGTTGTCGCAGGTATCTTGCCATTTAACATCGTAAAAGGAATGATCGTTGGTATTGTGTATTACATGATTTTTGTCCGCTTGAATAGCTGGACGAAAAAACAGCTGGCGGCTTAACGAAAAAAATGGCCCTGCTTCTTTAAGAAGCGGGGCTATTTTTTCTATTCGAATTTAAGTGCATCACCGTCAAATGATTCATCAGCAATTTTGATTGAGTCTGTCGGGCAGCCTTCAAATGCGTCCTGCATGTCTTCTTCGAGAATATCAGGAACGATAGCAGTACCTTCGTTGTCATCTAAAATAACGAATGCAATGCCCTCGTCGTCATAATCATAAATATCGGGTGCAGCAGCGCCACAAGCGCCACAAGCGATACATGTGTCTTTATCGACAATCGTATACTTTGCCATGAGTGGACCTCCTATAAAATTTGTCAGTAAGCGTCGACTAAACACTTCTACCCTTCATTCTAAGTCCGATTAAATGACTTTTCAATACAAAACTCTTTGAATCCATAATGAAAAGGCTTACAATATAAAAAAAGAACCAAAAAGACAAGAACGCATGTTTTGTGGTACAATAAAGTAAAAAGGAAGAGGTGATGTGTGTGAGGTGTTTAGAGGCGGTTATGGTAAATGCTATAAAGGCTGTAGAAGGAGAACGCACATCATCGTCTGTTTATCATTTACTAAAAGGAAAAAAATCCGCGCAGACGATTCAAGATGCGCACTTATATCAATTAACGAAATGGTTTCATACTGCTCCTTTCTTAACGCTCTCTTCATTTGAAACAATGATGAATGGCCTTATAAAAAAAGCGTATATAACGGGTGATTTGCAGCGCCCATTTGTTACACAAGAAGGAGTAGAAAATATGAATCGCCTTTTTCAGCAGACAGGTTCGTTTAACGAATTGTCGGGATGGCAATTCTCTGGGACGGCCTCTGTCTTTTTTAGTCGACTACAGCTGCTTGTTCAGGTAGCGTCACATCTTACTTACGGTGATTCGTCTTACTATCCGGTGACACGTGATGACAGAATCCTTGAATGGGTGAAGAGATTTTTAACCTATATGCCATGTTCAAAAAAAGAACTCTCACCCCGTCTGTATAGTGAACTTGATTGTCTCTTTCGACAACTTCCAGAACAGCCTGAGTGTATTGTCATCCGTTTTTCGGGTCATAAACAGACTGGTAAAACGATTGCGCAAGCAGCGGAAAGGCTTGAAATGGAAGAAACAGAATACTGGTTCCGATTTCTTCATGCTCTCCATTCGATGATCAAAAATATAACAGAATCAATGTCGGGGACCCCTTTGCTGCAGGCGGTCGTGATGGATATACATGATCCGGTGACATTGACAATATCGGCACGCCAGACAGCGGATTACTTGAAAAAAGCGATGACAATAGATCAAATTGCTGCAAGCAGGCGGCTAAAAGAAGCAACGATTGAAGACCATATTGTTGAACTGGCGTTGAATGATCCATCATTTTCGATCCGCCCGTTTATTGAAGAAGAAAAAGAAGCAGCGGTCATCGAAGCAGCAAGGCTCGTTTCAAACCGTCAATTAAAGCCATTAAAAGAAAAACTACCGGATCATTCTTATTTTCAAATCCGACTCATACTGGCGAAAGAAAGCGGGAAATCGGTATGAACGTAGAAAATGTGCTTCATGAGAGATTTGGTTTTGCAGAGTTTCGTCCCGGACAGCGTGAGACGATCGAGTCGGTTTTATCCGGACAGCATACATTAAGCATGCTGCCAACCGGAACGGGAAAGTCGCTCTGTTATCAGCTGCCAGCCTATTTACTTCCAGGGACGGTCTTAATCGTATCACCGCTTCTATCGCTTATGCAGGATCAAACGGAACAATTAAAGATGCGTGGGGAAAAACGGGTTATTGCGTTGAATTCATTTTTGCAATACGAAGAAAAAACAGCGGCACTTGCGAATCTGAACCGGTACAAATTTATTTTTTTATCACCAGAAATGCTTCAATTGCCGCAAGTGATTGGGGCACTGTGTCCGCTAACTGTTTCGTTATTTGTCGTGGATGAAGCGCACTGCATTTCACAGTGGGGATATGATTTTCGTCCGGATTATCGTTTATTGGGCGACGTTCGTCATGAACTTGGCAGCCCGCTGACGCTTGCGTTAACCGCAACGGCGACAGAAAAAGTACGACAGGATATTAGAGAAGGCCTTCATCTGCCGACAGTAAAAGAATGGGTATTTTCTGTCAATAGGCCGAATATTGCTTTACAAGTGGAGACGCTGCAAAATCAGATGGATAAGCACCAACGGCTTATTGAACTCGTTACTTTTTTTAAAAAGCCGGGAATCGTCTATTTTTCAGGACGGAAAGCAACGGAAGAAGCGGTCATTCAATTAAAACAGGCGGGTATTGTAAGGGCCGCTTATTATCATGGCGGGATGGAGGCAAGTGACCGCCTGCTTATTCAACATCAATTTTTAACGGGTGAACTAGATGTTGTATGTGCAACGAGTGCATTTGGGATGGGCATTAATAAGGAAAATATCCGATTTGTTATTCATTATCATATGCCGCCGCAAATGGAGTCTTATTTACAGGAAATTGGGCGGGCAGGACGTGATGGGAATCCGTCAATAGCCATTCTTTTATATGCTCAAGGGGATGAGTCGCGTCATGAGTTTATCGCAGCGATGGAGTTTCCAGATGACGGACAGATTAGGCAGTTGACGGAGTATTCGGTGAATCCGCGTGATATACAGCCGCCGCTGTCTGAGACGCAAGAGCGTTTTGCTGTTCATTATAAACAGGAAGCAAACGAGAAAAGACTGAATGCTGCTGTTTATATGAAAGAGAGACGGAATCATTTACTGGCACGGAAAGCGGAAAAACGTAATGAAATGCTTACATGGATTTTTTCTTCAAACTGCCGCCGGGCCGACTATATGCACTTTTTTAATGAAAAGCCGCTTAAACAGCCGCACTGCTGTGACTGTTGTGGCATCGATCTATCCATATATAAAAACAAATCGGTGAGCAGGCGCAGTGAAGAACAACTAAACTGGCGCAATATGCTAGCTCAGTTACTGCCGGGAAAATGACCTATTAACCAACACGTTCTTGTCGAGTATAATAAGAATAGTCAATTGCTTTTTACGATTTAGCCTGGGGAGGAACCGTTATGAAGAAAGACCCATATCGTGAAATGGCCGAACAACATAAACAGCCGCTTGAAAAAGTGCAGAACAAACAACAAGAAGATAAAGGGACACCACAGCGGCCAGTGAAAGAAAAAGGCGAAAAAAAGCGTCATTATCCGCTTTTAACAGCTCTTCTTATCTGTTTTATCGCATTACCTTTTCTGGCGGTGTATGTATATAAAGAAGACAAACCGCCTGTAGAACGAGTCTTTACGGAGCAGCATGATACAGTGAATGAAGAAACAGCACAAGATGCAAACTAAAAATAGTTTATAAGATTGAAGGGAAGCTCATCATGTTGAAACAACTTATGCTTGCGGCTGCCCCTTTTGCCGCAGCCGGTCTTTATATGTGGAAAGAAGCATTTTACAATGAAGTAAAAGAAACTGTGATAGCCGACAAACGATTTCCGGAAAAGGCGCCGATCGCGCTTTTTTTTATTTCAGATATTCATCGCAGACTGATACATTCATCTATTATTAAACGTGTACAAGGACGCGTGCAGGCCGTTATCATTGGCGGAGATTTATGTGAGAGCGGGGTTGAAGACAAGAGGATTCGGGAAAATATAAAGAGGCTGTCTTCGATCGCACCGCTTTATTTTGTACCAGGCAATAATGATTATGAAATAGAGTGGGGCCGTCTTGCGGCTATTTTTTCTGAATGGAATGTGACAGTGTTGAAAAACGGGTCCGCTGCGCTGGCACCGGATGTATATGTACTCGGTACAGACGACTTGAGTAAAGGAAAGAGCGACAAAGGCGCTCTATTTCAAAATGTTCCATCACATTCGTACAAAGTAGTAGTGAGCCACAACCCAGCGTTTATCCGGAAGATCCAACAAAAAGACCGTGTGGCCATCCTGTTAAGCGGCCATACGCATGGTGGACAAATTCGATTCGGGCCATGGGGATTATACGAAAAAGGACAATGGAAAAAAGTGAATGGGATCCATGCGCTCGTGTCAAATGGATATGGTACGACAGGCATTCCATTTCGTCTAGGCGCCCGAGCAGAAACGCATCTTATCACTATTTCCCGGTCAAAGGAGACGTTCTAAATTTAACATGCCGTGTAATGACTGTATGACTACCGGGAAAGGACGAACATCATGAATGAAGGAAAATACAACATTAAAGCTGTTTCTACAATAACAGGTATTCAGCCGGGTACGCTGAGAGCATGGGAACGTCGCTATCACATTTTAGAACCGGTTCGCAACGATGCAGGTCACCGATTGTATACAGAAGAGCATATTCGTAAGTTAAAATGGCTTTCTGAAAAAGTACAGCAAGGTTTGACGATCAGTCAGGCAGTTGCCATCTTTGATCAGCACGAAACAGAACCGGGATCTTATACTTATGTTGAAGCGGCAGAAATGAGTCAGCAAGAAGTACTGTTTGAGGAGCTTTTACAGGCGCTTCTTCGCTTTGATGAAGTGAAAGCACAGGAACTCATTAATAAAGGATTTGCGTTATATACGATTGATCATGTGACCATTCATATTCTCGCGCCCCTTCTTATTCGAATCGGAAAGCTATGGGAAGAAGGCGAAATTACGACAGCACACGAACATTTTGCAACCTCGATTCTTCGCTCACGTATCGGTATGGTCATGCATTCATTCCCACACAATGGTGTTTTACCAAAAGTCGTCGCTGTATGCGGTCCAGGCGAGTGGCACGAACTTGGACTGCTTATTTTTACATTGTTCGTCAGACGGCTCGGTTATGAAGTTGTTTATCTTGGCGCGAGCCTAAAAGAAAAAGAAGGCGACATTTTTACCGTGATCGATATAGTGAAGCCGAAATTTTTGTTTTTTTCTTGTGCAAAGTTTGACAACATAGCGCCGACAATCCAATTAGCAAATAAATTGAAAGCAGCTTATTCAAATATGGAAATTGGCATAGGCGGTTCGGCAATGAACGGACCGTTGCTGGATGGAGCAGAATCTTATGCTGTCGGCGAGACGCAGCAAGAGTGGAATCAGTGGATGAACAGTCGGCTGTAAGAGTGTCTAATTGAATTATCCCTCTATTTTTTCTACAATGTAGAGTAGAGAAATATAGGATAGGAGCGATTGTGATGAAAAAAGAAGACTGTATTATTGTCGGAGGTGGCCCATGCGGGTTAGCAGCGGCAATTGCATTAAAGCAAATCGGCAAAAACCCGCTCGTGATTGAAAAAGGAAACGTCGTGAATGCTATTTATGAATATCCGACCCATCAGACGTTTTTTAGTTCTAGTGAAAAACTAGCGATCGGTGATGTGCCGTTCATTATTGAAGAGCGGAAACCACATCGCAATCAGGCCCTCGTTTATTACCGTGAAGTCGTAAAATTAAAAGAACTGCGCATTCACCGATTTGAGCAAGTAACCAGTGTTGAGAAGCAGGAAAATGGGTTATTTCATGTACATACGTCAAAAGAAAAATACGAAACATCATATGTTATTATTGCAACGGGCTACTACGATCACCCAAATTACATGAAGATTCCAGGTGAAGAACTTGGCCATGTTTTTCATTATTTTAAAGAAGCTCATCCGTTTTTTGATACAGACATCGTTGTCATCGGCGGGAAAAATTCAGCGGTGGATGCGGCATTGGAGCTGCACAAAGCAGGTGCAAGAGTAACGGTCATTTATCGGGGCAGCGAGTATTCACCGAGCGTGAAGCCGTGGATTTTACCGGAGTTTGCCGCGCTTGTAAGAGATGGAGAAATTGCCATGGTTTTTAATGCAGAAGCGAAAAAAATTACAATGGACTCATTTACATATGAAAAGAATGGTGACCTTGTCACAATCAAAAATGATTTCGTTTTTGCGATGACGGGCTATCACCCTGATCATTCATTTTTAACGAGAATGGGAGTGGAGATTGATAGAGAAACAGGACGGCCTAATTACGATGAAGAAACGAAAGAAACGAACGTAGACGGTATTTTTATTGCTGGCGTTATTGCAGCGGGCAATGATGCAAACGAAATATTTATTGAAAATGGTCGCTATCACGGAGGTGAAATTGCGACAGCGATTGCAGAAAGAGAAAAAGGCGGGGCTTAATGCCCGCCTTTTTTTATGCGAAAATGTCTGGTAATTCTTCCTTGCGGCCGGAGGATAGGGCAGTTAGTAATTTTAACCGTGCTTTTTGGCCGTTTAACCCGCCTGCAAAAAGTGCACCTGCTTCTTTTAAAGTACGGCCGCCGCCTTCATAGGAGTAGACGGGCTGGACAATGCCGCTGACACACCTAGAAGCGATGACGACGGGTACGCCGGATTCAATTAGTTGGATGACGGCCTGTGCAGCGGCAGGAGGCAAATTACCTTGACCAAGTGCCTCAATAACGACGCCATCACAATGGCTGAGCTGCTTGATAAGAACATCGTCCATGCCGATATATGCTTTTAATAACGGAATGGTGAAATCAATTGATCCGATATCGAACGTTTCTGAAGCGGCTGGTGTACTGAAAAAATGGGCGCCCGTTTTCAGTACACTACCGATAGGTCCGGCGTCAAAACTTTGAAATGCGTTAAGGTTACTCGAATGTGATTTTGTCACATACTGGGCGCTGTGAATCGTTTCATTCATCACGACAAGGACACCTTTATTTGCTGATTGATCGCTGACCGCTGTTTTGACTGCTGCGATCAAGTTGGAAAGTCCATCTGCACCGATTTCATTGCTTGAGCGCATTGCACCGGTGATGACGACTGGAATGTCAACTGAAAGGGTTAAGTCCAGAAAATAAGCTGTTTCCTCCATCGTATCAGTCCCGTGCGTCACAACGACTCCATCTGCCTCGGTCTGCTCGATGAGTTTTTTTAAGGTCATCATTTCGTTCACAGTCATGTGAGGAGACGGGATTTGAAACGGCTCTTTTACTGTATAGACCGCATCGACGTCTGGGATCTCAATGACGTCTGCGATAGGATTACCGCCATCTAGTTCTACACCGCCCGTTTCCGCATGTTTTTTCATCGAAATCGTCCCGCCTGTATGAATGAATAAAATGTGTTTTTTCGACATAACATGCACTCCTTATTTTCAATCTGCATGTCTCATGATACGATGGGAGAAACAGAAAGAAAAGAGGAAAAGCGTATGCTCCCGATTCTTTCAGCGGGGATTGCGCCAGGTCTTGCGCTTCTCTGTTATTTTTATTTGCGGGACCGTTATGAAACAGAGCCGGTAGCCACGGTAGCTAAGGCGTTTTTATATGGCGTCGTTATTACGTTCCCGGTCATGTTTTTGCAATATGTGCTTGAAGAAGAACAGCTTTTGTCCGGTGGGTTTTTGCAAGCGTTTCTATCTGCAGCCATGCCGGAAGAGTTTATGAAATGGTTTATTTTATATTATTTGATTTATAGTCATACTCATTTTGATGAACCATATGACGGCATCGTATATGCGACGAGTGTGTCTCTTGGTTTTGCTACAGCGGAAAATGTGCTTTATTTAGCAGTACACGGTGTAGAACATGCATTTTTGAGAGCGCTTTTGCCAGTATCAAGCCATGCATTATTCGGTGTTATTATGGGCTATTATTTTGGTCAGGCAAAATTTGGCAAGATTCATTTGGAAAAGAACATGCTCTTTTTGGCCTTTTTGCTTTCCTTTTTACTGCACGGATCATTTGACTATATTTTATTTATTGAAACGACATGGATGTATTATATCATTCCATTCATGCTGTTTTTATGGTGGTTTGCGCTGCGAAAAGTAAAAAAAGCACATCTATTAACGGAAATATACCATCGGACGAAAGCGTAAAGACGCGGTGAAAAGAGACTCTCTCTTACCGCGTCTTTTTTGTGCATAAAACAGTGAATCTCGTGTCACACTACTAGCATATTGAAGCATATTGAAACAGGAAGGTGACACATATGAAAAAGTGGAAAAAAGCCTCTGTAGTTTGTATGACATTGATTCTTCTTTTGACAGCTCATCATGTAGGCGCGTTTTCCAATCAGATCATTCAGCGTGGAGCAGAAGGAGACGATGTCATTGAATTGCAGGCACGGCTTCAGTATACGGGCTATTATCGAGATTCAATAGATGGTGTATTCGGCTGGTCGACCTATTGGGCGCTGCGAAATTTCCAAGAATCATTCGGCTTGCCGGTTGATGGCCTAGCCGGGACCGCAACGAAAAAAAAGCTGGAGAAGGCATCGAAATATGATGAAGCACACGTGAAAAGCCAACTCCGTAAAGGCCGGTCGTTTTCCTACTACGGTGGCGCTGACACGACATCGCAGTCCGTCAATTCACCGCCCGGTTTTTCGCAAAATGATATTCAGTTGATGGCAAATGCCGTATACGGAGAGGCACGCGGGGAGCCGTATGAAGGGCAGGTAGCTGTTGCAGCTGTTATTTTAAATCGAATAGGCAGTGAAAGCTTTCCAAACACAGCGTCGGGGGTCATTTTTGAGCCGGGTGCGTTCACGGCTGTAGCAGACGGTCAAATTTGGCTGAAACCAAATGAAACGGCTAAAAAAGCTGTACTCGATGCGATAAATGGATGGGATCCGACTGGTGAAGCGCTCTATTATTTTAACCCGAATACGGCAACGAGCGCATGGATCTGGTCGAGGCCGCAAATTAAAAAAATCGGTCAACATATTTTCTGTGAATAGGAGTGAAAACGATGCGTTCATTTACAATAGCTGCTCTTACTTTGTTGCTTGCTGTCACGGCTATATGGGGTTTTTCACAGTACCGGCAAAAAGAAGCCATGTACATTGAAGCGGAAAATGGCTATCAGCAGGCGTTTCATGAACTCGTCTATCAAGTCGATGTTATTCATGACCGGACTGGCGAAGCGCTGGCTATGAATTCAAAAGGGAATTTAACACCGGCGTTGACGGACGTATGGAGGCTTACCTCTGAGGCGCATAATGCGATTAGCCGGCTGCCGCTCGGATTTATGCCATTTTCTAAAACAGAAGAGTTTCTTGGTTCAAGTGGAGATTTTACGTATAAAACAGCTATTCGCGATTTGGATAATGAACCTTTAACCGATAAAGAGTATAACCAGTTAGAAACGTTGTACAGCCAGGCAGCCGATATTCAAAAAGAATTGCGGACCGTACAAATGTCTGTACTTGATAAAAATTTGCGTTGGACCGACATTGCACATGCAACAGCGAAAGGCGATGAACCAACTGATAATACCGTTATAGATGGATTCAATACGATTGAGAACAAAGCATCCGAATTTTCAGAAGCAGATGTCTCTCAAGCAGCTCAGGTGAAGAAATCCATTTCAGACGATGAGTTAAAGCGGCTGAAAGGGGATAAAGTGACGAAAGAAGAAGCGGCATCGATTGCAAAAGACTATTTTGACATTGATGCGGAAGTGACAACTGTGGAGAAAAATTTGAAAGGGGCAGCCATTCCGTTTTATAATGTGGCCGTTATCGGAAAAAATGGAGAAGAAGCCAGTATGGATGTGACGCAAAAAGGCGGCTATCCACTTACTTTCAATGTGAATAAAACGAGCGGAAAAGGCAAAATCAGCCTTCATGATGCATCTAAAAAAGCCGCTGCCTTTTTAAAAAAGCATGGATTTGACAACATGGTTATGACAAATAGTGCCCAATATGACCATACGGCTGTATTTACATTTACGACGAAGCAAGGTGATGTATTGATTTATCCAGAGTCAGTGACGATCAAAACGGCACTTGACAATGGCGTTGTCTCTGGATTAGAGGCACAAAACTATTGGAAAAATAAGCGTGAAAGAGATATTGGATCGCCTACACTAACGTCGGATGAAGCGAAAAAAGAACTTCATCCAAAGCTGACTGTCATGGAAACGCAAAAGGCGATCGTAACAAATGAAGTGGGAGAAGATGTACTATGCTATGAATTTTTAGCTGAAAACGGGACGGCTTCTTATCGCATTTTTATTAATGCAAAAGATGGAAAAGAAGAGCGGATTGAGAAACTTGCCGAAGCGGAAGCAGGGTATTAATTAAATAAAGTCCATTGCATTCCAAAGTCGTTTCTATTATAATTTTTTCCGGGTAGATGCTTTAGGTCAAAAGGCATACTTTTTTGGGAAAAGTGAGTGGTGATGGAAATGCTTGAAGCTGGCTTGACAATGACTCTTGAACCGTATGAAAGTGCAAACGATAAAGAAGAATATCGATGCAGAGTCGTAGATATTGAAGGTGGGAAAATCTTCATTGATTATCCGGTAAATATAGAAACAAATCGGACGGTCTTTTTGCTTGATGGGATGCACTTGGCTGCCAGTTTCATTGACCCGGCGTCTTCTTCCGCTTTATATATGTTTCGTACGGAAGTAATCGGCAGAGTCGAAAAGAAAATTCCAATGCTCATGTTGCATGACCCAGGCCCGAGTGATTATCTTCGCGTACAAAGAAGAAAATTTGTTCGCGTTCAAACGGTGATCGATGTCGCTGTACAGTTTGAAGGTTATCCCTCTTTTAAAGCGGTAACAGAAGATATGAGCGCAGGGGGAGCAGCAGTTGTATTGCCACATTCAACTAGGGTAGAAGAAGGGGAAACGGCACGTTTATATGCTGTGATTCCATCGAATAATAAAGAAAATCATTATCTTGAACTGAGTGCTTCTCTCGTACGGATTCAATCGGATGAAAAGAGCGGGCGCAGCATTGCGTCCTTTCAATTTCAAAATATTAGTCATATGGAACAAAAGGTATTAGTGCGTTTTTGTTTTGAGCGACAGCTTCAATTGCGAAAAAAAGGTTTAGAATAAGAGCCCGGGAGCGGGTTCTTTTTTTGTATCCATACATAACTATGTTAAAATAAAAAAGAACTTTTTGCATAGAGGTGACAAAAATGGAGAGAAAGATTCAAATTGCGATTGACGGGCCGGCGGCTGCTGGAAAAAGTACAACGGCAAAACTTGTGGCGTCGCGGCTTTCTTATATTTATATCGATACAGGTGCGATGTATCGATCAATTACGTATAAAGCGTTACAAAACGGCATAAATTTGGAGGACGGAGAAGCGCTTGGTGAGCTCCTTGCTGGAACGGAAATCACATTGAAACAAGGAGTAAACGGTCAAAATGTGTTTCTTGATGGTGTGGATGTAACCGATTCAATCCGAACAGATGCTGTGACGAATAACGTGTCCAACGTGGCTCGTCACAGTGAAGTCCGCCGTGATATGACGATCCGTCAGCAGCAGCTGGCTGCAAAAGGCGGTGTCGTTATGGATGGCCGAGATATTGGGACGAGTGTTCTTCCCGGCGCAGAATTAAAAATATTTTTATTAGCCGGCGTGGAGGAGCGGGCAAAAAGACGTCATGCAGAAAATCTTAAAAAAGGATTTTCATCAGATTTGGAGAATTTAAAAAGAGAGATTGCTGAGCGCGATCGCATGGATACGGAACGAGTAGAGTCACCGCTTAAAAAAGCGGATGATGCGATTGAAATCGATACGACATTCATGACAATAGAGCAAGTAGTGGAAGCGATCATGGCGAATGTGATTGAGAGGATCGGATGACGGTGGTAACACTTTATACAGTAGCAAAAACAGCGGTTAAACTAGCATTAACGCCTGTCTACCGTATTCAAGTCTTAGGAATGGAGCATTTTCCAAAAGAAGGCGGGGTTCTTTTATGCGCCAACCATATCGACAATCTTGATCCACCTGTTGTTGGTATAACATCGAAACGTCCTGTTCGGTTTATGGCGAAGGAAGAGCTGTTTAAGACAAAATGGACAGGCAAACTGATGCGCGGATTAAATGCTTTTCCCGTTAAACGTGGAATGAGCGATCGTGAAGCGCTGCGAAGCGGTTTGAAAATGTTAAAAGAGGGGCAAGTGCTCGGTCTGTTTCCAGAAGGCACCCGTTCCAAAAATGGGCAGCTCGGAAAAGGGCTTTCCGGTGCAGGTTTTTTTGCATTGCGCACAGATGCAGCGGTTGTGCCATGTGCGGTCATCGGTCCTTATAAAATAGGTCGCAAGCTAAAAGTTGTATACGGTCCGCCCATTGATATGAGTGAACTCCGCGCGAAAAAAGCCTCCGCTGAAGAAGCGACAGAAACCATTATGAATGCAATCGGCCGCTTGATTCAGGAACATTCTGTGTGAGCTTTCAACTTGACAAATCCGCTCGTTTGTAAGAAGTTAGAAGAGAGAATTTTTTAAAAAATTGCAGCAGTTTTGTATTGAGGAGGATTACATATGACAGAGGATATGAACCAGGTAGAAGTGAACAACTACTCCGTTGGTGATAAAGTGAGCGCCACGGTCGTGAAAGTCGAAGAAAAGCAAGTCCAGGTGGAAATCGCGGACAGCAAGAAAGACGGCATTATTCCGATCAGTGAACTGTCAAGCCTTCACGTAGAAAAAGCATCGGACGTCGTCAAAGAAGGCGACGAGCTAGAGCTGCTTGTTACAAAAGAAGAAGACGATCTTTACGTTTTATCAAAACGGAAAGCAGACGCGGAAACAGCATGGGAAGATATGCAGCGCCGTTTTGAAGATGGTGAGATTTTTGAAGCGGAAATTAGAGAAGTCGTCAAAGGCGGCCTCGTTGTCGATCTTGGCATTCGTGGATTTATTCCTGCTTCACTTGTTGAAGATCACTTCGTTGAAGATTTTGAAGACTATAAAGGTAGAGTAATCAAGCTTAAAATTGTCGAACTTGAACAGGATAAAAACCGGTTGATCTTATCACATCGTGCTGTTCTCGATATCGAAAAAGCAGAAAATAAACAAAAAGTGCTTGAAGACATTCAAGCAGGCGATGTGCTTGAAGGGAAAGTACAGCGTTTAACAGACTTTGGCGCATTTGTTGATATTGGCGGCGTTGACGGACTTGTCCACATCTCGCAACTATCTCATGAGCATGTTGAAAAACCATCTGATGTGTTAGTAGAAGGTCAGGATGTAAAAGTGAAAGTGCTTTCGATTGACCGTGACAGCGAGCGTATTTCATTGTCAATTAAAGAAACACTCCCTGGACCGTGGGAAAATATTGCGGGTCGTGCACCGATCGGATCAGAGCTTGAAGGGACAGTGAAACGTCTCGTCTCGTATGGTGCTTTTGTAGAAGTATTCCCGGGTGTGGAAGGACTTGTGCATATTTCACAAATCTCTAACCGTCATATCGGTACACCACATGAAGTGCTTGAAGAAGGGCAGAATGTAAAAGTAAAAGTGCTGGATGCCAATGAAGAGGAGCATCGTCTTTCTCTTAGCATGAAGTCGTTTGAAGAACATGAACCGGAAGAATCATATGATTCATATGAAATGCCAGAAGAAAGTTCTGGATTCCAAATTGGAGATATTCTTGGTGATCAATTAAAAGACTTAAAATAAGATGGTGATGAATAATTGAGCAGAGCGGAGCGAAAGATTGATCATATACACTATGCGCTTTCAACGGGACAAAGCCGTGGTACCGGACTGGATGATATTCAGTTCGTTCACCGCAGCATCCCAGGCTCCTCTGTCAACGACATATCGCTTTCAACCGAAATTGGCGGACTTCAATGGAGTTCGCCAATTTTTGTGAACGCGATGACAGGCGGAGGCGGAACAACAACAGCTGACATTAACCGGCAGCTAGCAGAAACGGCTGCAACATGCGGGATTCCGATGGCGGTAGGATCGCAAATGTCAGCGCTGCGTCATCCGCAAGAACGAGATACATTTACGGTAGTAAGGAAAGTGAACAAGAAGGGGCTTATATTCGCGAATATTGGATCAGAAGCAACACCAGAAGAAGCGCTGGCGGTGTGTGACATGATTGAAGCAGATGCTCTGCAAATTCATTTAAACGTGATTCAAGAATTGGCCATGCCAGAAGGAGATCGCAATTTTCGTGGAGTGGCTGAGCGAATCGAATTGATTTCGAAGCGTGTGCCCGTTCCAGTGATTGTGAAAGAGACAGGGTTTGGCATAGGACGTGAAACGGCAGTGCTGTTAAATGAACTTCCTGTGGCAGCGATTGATACAGGCGGTTTTGGCGGGACCAATTTTGCGATGATCGAAAATCAACGATCTGAAAAACCAATGTCGTTTTTTAATAACTGGGGTCTTCCTACGGCAGCGTCTATAGTAGAAACGGTAATAGGAGCACCGGGGAAAAGAACCATCGCATCGGGAGGCCTTCAAACAGCTGAAGATGCAGTGAAATCACTAGCGCTCGGTGCATCAGCAGCAGGTATGTCTGGCTTTCTATTAAACATTTTAATAAATGATGGTATAGATGCATTAATTGAATATGTAGAACAATTGAAGAACGATATGAGGATGATGATGTGTGCACTCGGTGCAAAAACGATTGCAGACCTTCATCATGTTCCGCTCGTTATTCACGGTGAAACACATCATTGGCTGAGGACTCGTAAATGTGAGCCTGATCGATTTGCGGTGAGAATTCCACCGTCATTTGATTCATGAAAGAAATATTGGTAAAATAAGATGATGACTGAACCCCTTCTCACGGCAGAAGGGTTTTCTTTTGAACAAAATAAATAAAGCGGGAATAAATGAATGAACCATTGAAGGGAAAGATGCAATAATGAAACGGACCGTAGCCATCGTCGGCAGACCAAACGTCGGGAAATCGACGATCTTTAACCGCATTGCTGGCGAGCGCATTTCGATTGTCGAAGATGTGCCTGGTGTAACGCGTGATCGAATTTACAGCTCTGGAGAGTGGCTGACACATGAATTCAATTTAATTGATACAGGCGGAATCGACTTGAGCGACGAACCATTCCTCGAGCAAATTCGGCAGCAGGCGGAAATCGCCATTGATGAAGCAGATGTTATTATCTTTATTGTCAATGGACGCGAAGGTGTTACATCAGCGGATGAAGAAGTAGCAAAAATTTTATACCGATCGAAAAAACCAATCGTACTTGGCGTCAATAAAATTGATAATCCGGATATGCGTAGCGATATATATGATTTTTATTCGCTCGGTTTTGGTGAAGTTTATCCGATTTCTGGTTCACACGGAATTGGTCTAGGTGATCTTCTTGATGAAGTAGTTTCACATTTTCCTACTGGAGAAGATAAGCCGTACGATGATGACACAATTAAGTTTTCATTGATCGGCCGTCCAAATGTGGGTAAGTCATCACTTGTGAATGCGCTTCTCGGTGAAGAGAGGGTCATCGTCAGTGATATTGCCGGCACAACGCGCGATGCGGTTGACTCGCCTTATACGTATAACGGGCAGAAGTATGTATTGATTGATACAGCGGGTATACGTAAACGTGGAAAAGTATATGAAACGACAGAAAAATATAGCGTATTACGCGCGATGCGTGCAATTGAACGCTCTGACGTTGTCCTCGTCGTCTTAAATGCGGAAGAAGGCATCCGCGAGCAGGATAAACATATTGCCGGTTACGCACATGAAGCGGGACGAGCAGTAGTCATTGTTGTAAATAAATGGGATGCAGTTGAAAAAGATGAAAAAACGATGAGTGAATTCGAAGAAAATATTCGCAGTCATTTTCAGTTTTTGGATTATGCACCGATCGTGTATTTATCCGCGAAAACGAAAAAACGTATTCATACGCTTATGCCATTTATTGACCGAGCAAGTGAAAGCCATTCAATGCGTGTTCAATCAAGCGTGTTAAATGATGTCATTGCGGATGCAGTCGCGATGAACCCTGCGCCGGCGGATAAAGGGAAACGTCTTCGCGTGTACTATGCAACACAGGTCGCAGTCAAGCCGCCGACATTTGTTGTTTTTGTCAATGAGCCGGAACTGATGCATTTTTCGTATATTCGCTTCTTAGAAAATCGTATTCGTGATGCCTTTGTGTTTGAGGGGACGCCTATTCATATTATCGCACGTGCGAGAAAATAATCAGAAAGGCAGGGGTTCATGTGACTGAGAAAATTGCCGTACTTGGAGCAGGCAGCTGGGGAACGGCGCTTGCACTCGTTCTTGCAGACAATAGGCATGACGTCTTTTTATGGACGGAAAATGAAGAGCGAGTGAATGAGATAAACATGACTCATATGAACAGCCGCTATTTGCCGAATATTAAGCTGCCTGAAAACATTACGAGCACAACATCTTTAGAAGAGGCGCTTGTAGATGTTGGCGTTGTGGTGCTCGCTGTGCCGACAAAGGCAATTAGAGAAGTGGCTGCCGAAGTCGTAACGGCAGCTACAACGCCTGTCATGATCGTTCACGTATCAAAAGGAATTGAACCAGATTCACTTTTGCGTATATCTGAAATGATTGAACAAGAAATACCCGCAAATGTGCTTCGCGATGTGGTTGTGCTGTCCGGTCCTTCTCATGCAGAAGAAGTAAGCTTGCGTCATCCGACGACCGTGACGGTTTCCTCAAAGTCGTCCGAAGCTGCGGGGAAAATACAAGATTTGTTTATGAATCAGCATTTTCGTGTCTATACAAATCCAGATATTATTGGTGTTGAAATCGGTGGTGCGCTGAAAAATATTATCGCGCTTGCCGCTGGTATTTCAGATGGTATTGGTTATGGCGATAATGCAAAAGCGGCCTTGATTACACGAGGCCTCGCTGAAATTGCCCGGCTTGGAACGAAAATGGGAGCCAATCCGCTCACATTTTCGGGCCTTGCCGGCATCGGCGACTTAATTGTAACATGTACGAGTGTACATTCACGTAACTGGCGCGCCGGAAATATGCTTGGAAAAGGCCAGAATCTTGCTGAAGTACTAGAAAATATGGGCATGGTCGTTGAAGGAGTACGAACGACGAAAGCCGCTCACCAGCTGTCTGCAAAGTATGACGTGCAAATGCCAATTACAAATGCGTTGTATAATATTTTATTTAAGCAGCAGGACCCGAAAAAAGCCGTTGATGAATTAATGGCCCGTGTGAAAAAACATGAGCTGGAAGATTTAATTAACGTACTCGGGGCGAAACAGGACGAGTTACTATAAACGAAAGGACGAATCGGAATGTCAGCATCAATGCTCAAAATGTGGATATCATTTGCCGGAATGGGGCTGATGATCGTCGCCATTTTCTCGATATATGTAAGCCGCTATAAAATAAACAACAGAGCTATAAAAGGTGTGACTGCACTTTTTGCTTATTTGTGCATGGTCATTGGCGGTCTTATTGTGGCTTATGTGGTATTAAGCGGTCCGACTGGTCTGTAAAGGAGTATCGTGCGATGAAGAAAAAAAATCAAACAGTTGTTTTTGTGATGATGACCGCGGTATTATTCTTAAGTGGCTGTTTATATCCCGATGAAAACCGCAGTCAAAATCAAGTGCCATACGAAGATCAATTGCAGGCTGTGCAGGTAGCAGTTGATCAATTTCAATTGGAACAAGATGGGATTTTGCCGATTAAAACAAAAGAAGACGACCCGGATATATATGAAAAATACCCGATTGACTTCAGCAAAATTTCACCGCAATATATGGAAGAACCGCCAGGAAATGCGTTTGAAAGCGGTGGTATTTACCAGTATGTTCTTGTAGATGTAGAAACCGATCCAACCGTTAAATTAATTGACTTACGCATTGCCGAGCAAATTCAAAGTATTAATATTCGATTAATTGCACATAAGTATCCGCCATTTAAAGAGACACTTGCTGATAACGTGTATTCGATTGATTTTAAGGAACTTGGTTATAAAGAAGAACCACATGTGACTAGTCCATATTCACAGAAGCAATTGCCGTTTGTTATGAGTGGTGATGGAACGTTGTATATTGATTATGCGGCCGATTTATATGCCGTACTGCAGGAAACGAAGGAAAAGCCAGAGCCAGGTGAAGATATCCGTTCATTACTCGTGAAATCATCACCGTTTGTACCCGCGTACTCTGTCCCGTACACAGTGGACGATCAGGGAGAGCCTATTTTTATGAACGGCAGGAAGTCTGACTAACTCAGTCAGGCTTCTTTTTTTCATAAAGACAGGCACACGTTCATACAATGTATTGTTGACGGCGGACGGGCCGTTAAGTACGGAAGGGGGCTCCTCATGGAAAAGGCAGAGCTGATGAAAGATATAGCAGAACGAACGGAAGGAGATATTTACTTAGGCGTGGTTGGTGCTGTTCGGACAGGAAAATCAACATTCATTAAGCGTTTTATGGAACTGCTCGTCTTACCGAATATGGACAGTGAATCAGAGCGGCGTAGAGCGCAGGACGAGCTGCCGCAAAGCGCATCCGGTAAAACGATCATGACGACTGAACCGAAATTTGTTCCAAGCCGTGCGGCTGCAGTGCAGGCAGGCGGTGTACAAGTAAACATCCGGCTCGTTGACTGTGTTGGCTATGTTATTCCGGAAGCGATAGGGTATGAAGATGAACATGGCCCGCGCATGATTCAAACGCCGTGGTTCGATGAGCCAGTCCCTTTTCATGAAGCGGCTGATATCGGAACGCGCAAAGTGATTGAAGAGCATTCGACAATCGGTGTTGTGGTCACGACAGATGGATCGTTTGGCGAAATAAGACGGAGCGTATATGTAGAAGCGGAAGAAAAAGCGATTGAAGGGCTCAAAGAAGTTGGTAAACCGTTTATTGTCATTATTAATACGGCAAGACCCGATCATGTAGAAACGGCACAGTTACAACAAGAATTAAGTGAGAAATACGATATTCCGGTACTGGCAATGTCTGTGGAAGCGATGACAGAGTCGAATGTGCTGCACGTGCTGCAAGAAGCGCTGTTTGAGTTCCCAGTCCATGAAGTGAACGTACACTTGCCTTCCTGGATTATGGCACTTGACGAATCACACTGGCTGCGTGACCGTTATAATGATATGGTCAAAGAAACAGTGAAAGATATTAAGCGGCTCCGCGATGTCAATCGTGTCGTCGATCAATTTGGCGGCGGCGAGTATATCCAATCAGCCGTTTTAACTGGGATGGACATGGGCCAGGGGGTTGCAGAAATTAATTTGAACGCACCGGACGGTTTGTATGAAACAATCGTCAATGAAATTATTGGCGAACCGCTGCGCGGCAAAGAACACTTGCTGGAAATTATGCAGCATTACGCTCGTATTAAAGAAGAATACGGACAGGTGGAAGAAGCGGTGAATATGGTGAGACAGACGGGATATGGTGTTGCGGTGCCGTCGCTTGCGGATATGCGCCTTGAAGAACCTGAAATTATTCGTCATGGTTCAAGATATGGTGTCAGAATAAGAGCGGTCGCACCGTCCATTCATATGATTAAAGTCGATGTAGACTCAGAATTCTCTCCTATTATAGGGACAGAAAAACAAAGTGAAGAACTTGTACAGCACGTCATGAAAAACTATGATGAAGATCCATTGTCCGTTTGGGAAAGCGATATTTTCGGGCGCAATTTAAGCTCGATTGTCCGTGAGGGTATCCAGTCCAAAGTATCTCTTATGCCGGACAATGCACGCTATAAATTAAAAGATACACTTGAGAAAATCATTAATGAAGGATCGGGCGGCATGATTGCTATTTTACTATGAAAACGATCAGGCTCTCGATCTCGAGAGTCTTTTTTGTATGAAAACGGTGAAATTGAACGTTTGAGGGGGATTCTACTTGATATGACCGAACACATGTGATAATCTTTTAACAGAATTACGGTAAAACATTGATATAACAATGTTTATCGGGTCCTATCCAGGAGGAGGTGAATGGCATGAATAAAACTGATTTAATCAATGAAGTGGCAGAAACAGCAGAACTTTCAAAGAAAGACGCTACGAAAGCGGTGGATGCTCTTTTCGATGCCATCCAGAACACATTGGCAAAAGGCGACAAAGTACAATTGATTGGTTTCGGAAATTTCGAAGTACGCGAACGTTCTGCACGTAAAGGACGCAATCCACAAACAGGTGAAGAAATCGAAATCGCTGCAAGTAAAGTACCTGCATTCAAACCGGGTAAAGCTTTAAAAGATGCAGTTAAATAAGTACATAGCCAATTGAGGCTGTAGATGGGACTGCTCTATTAAGGGCGGTCCCGTTTTTTATGAACAACTTCTCTTTGCCGGACAATGAATTGGTATGCTAATATGTATAACAGTACATAAATAAACGCATTGAGCATATACAGGAGTGATTAGAATGGATAGAGTAGATCATGCCAAAATTCAAGAGGCTGTGCGCCTCATTTTAGAAGCAGTGGGAGAAAATCCGGACCGTGAAGGCCTGCAGGATACACCAAAAAGGGTAGCGAAAATGTATGAAGAAGCTTTTTCTGGTCTTCATACGGATCCAAAAGAATATTTTGAAACGGTCTTTGAAGAGCAGTATGAAGAGCTTGTGCTTGTAAAGGATATTCCGTTCTATTCGATGTGTGAGCATCACCTCGTCCCATTTTTTGGCCATGCCCATGTAGCCTACCTGCCAAAAGGCGGAAAAGTAACGGGTCTTAGCAAACTAGCTCGTGCTGTTGAAACGGTGGCACGGCGCCCGCAGCTGCAAGAACGGATTACAAATGAAGTTGCAAATGCCATTATGGAAATGCTGGAGCCGCATGGTGCGATGGTGATTGTAGAAGCAGAGCATATGTGTATGGCGATGCGTGGCGTGAAGAAGCCGGGTGCGAAGACAGTGACGACAGCAGCACGAGGCCGCTATGAAAATGATTCACAGCTTCGGACAGAACTCCTTGCGCTCATTCGATCGTCATAATGAGCGATTTATGGTATACTGTACTTGTTTTTAATTGAACGGGAAATAAAAAAACAATGATTTGATTTGAGATTGAGGGGTTTTAGAAATGGATGAGTGGCAAATTGAACAGAAAGCGCTAGTGGAGGAAATTAGACGGACGTGTTCACAGTCATCTTTGGTCAAAGTGATCGGTGCTCCCGACATTAACTCTCTGCGGGTATCTGCTTTGATGCTGGCATTTACAGACAAGGAACGAACAACACTTCAAGTACGAAAGCAAATGACAGCTGCTATAATCATTCAACTGGCCCTTGATACGCACGATCAGATTGCACCAATCTTGACGGAGATCACGCAAAAGGATCAGTTAATTGCCCTAGCAGGTGATTATTTCAGCGGAATGTACTACCGGACACTGGCAGAAGCGGGATGTATTCATTACGTTAGTATGTTGGCTGAAGCTGTTAAACAAGTAAACGAAATGAAAACAGCGCTTCACCAGAAAGAATGTACGTCATCAGCAGATGTGTTCCATACTGTACGCGTGATTGAATCGAATATTATTCGTGCTGTCTGCGTAGAAAATGAGGCGGATGATAATTTAATTGAAGCGATGTCTTTATTATTGACGGCGGAACGTCTTCGTAATGAAATGGAAAATCCATTTATTGTATACGGTGTGCTTCTTCATATGCTCAATCATTCCTCCCATGTGATAGATGAAATAAAGAGCTATTTATACGAGCTTGAAAGCAGTATTCTTATGCATATACAAAAGCTGGATAAGCAGACAGCAGCCGTTGTACAGGCAGAATATGACCGTATATTTGACCGTGAACTTCGATATGCGGAAGAAGGGTGACGACATGCAGCAATCGAAAGAAGAAAAAGTCCACCATGTGTTTGAAAAAATCTATGGGAATTACGATAAAATGAATTCTGTCATCAGTTTTCAGCAGCATAAACGGTGGCGCAAAGAAACAATGAAAATCATGAATGTGCCGGCCGGATCTTCAGCGCTTGATGTTTGCTGCGGTACGGCAGACTGGACGATGGCTCTTGCTGAAGTAGTCGGTAAAGAAGGCGCTGTTAAAGGGATCGACTTCAGTAAAAATATGCTGCGAGTTGGCGAAGAAAAAGTGCAGGCGGCACATTTGGATCAAGTAGAGCTTATTCATGGCAACGCAATGGAACTGCCGTTTGAAGATAATACGTTTGATTATGTCACAATCGGTTTTGGTCTTCGCAATGTGCCAGATTATATGCAGGTGCTCAAAGAGATGAATCGTGTGTTAAAACCAGGCGGCATGGCCGTGTGTCTAGAAACGAGTCAGCCGGAGCTGCCGGTTTTCAAAGAAGGATATACATTGTATTTCCGCTATGTGATGCCGGCAATTGGCCGTTTGTTTGCTAAAAGCTATGATGAATATTCGTGGCTGCAAGAATCTGCCCGTCACTTTCCTGATATGAAAGAATTGGCACGGATGTTTCAGCAGGCGGGATTTACAAACGTACGCTTCAAGCCACATACAGGCGGCGTGGCGGCGACACACTATGGGAATAAACAATAGATCAAAAGCCGGGTGAAGAAAAGAATGAATATTAAACTGATCTATTCGCTTATGAAAGCGGATATTGATTTAATCGAAAAAGAACTCGAACGCGCGGTGAAATCTCACTCTCCTATATTAGAAGAGGCATCTGTCCATTTGCTCAAGGCAGGTGGAAAACGAATTCGTCCGGTTTTGCTTTTGCTCGGCGCGAAATTTGGCGAATACGATATTCACCAGATAAAGTATGCCGCTGCCGCACTTGAATTAATTCATATGGCTTCGCTCGTTCATGATGATGTCATCGATGACGCGGTTATACGGCGTGGAGAAAAGACGGTGAAAGCAGAATGGGATAACCGTATTGCCATGTATACAGGGGATTTTATTTTTGCAGCAGCACTTGAATGCATGGCACAAATAGATGATCCGGAAGCCCATCAAATTTTGTCACATACGATGACAGAACTGTGCATTGGCGAAATTGTACAAATTCAAGATAAATACCGGTATGATCAACATTTGCGTGACTATTTGCGTCGAATCAAACGGAAAACGGCGATTTTAATTGCTACTAGTTGTCAACTCGGTGCGATTACTGCAGGAGCGCCTGCTCACGTTCATCGTAAACTGTACGAGTTTGGCTATAACGTAGGGATGTCATTCCAAATTACCGATGATATACTCGATTTTACTGGTAGTGAAAAAGAACTAGGGAAACCGGCCGGCAGTGATCTTTTACAAGGGAATATTACATTGCCTGTTTTGTATGCAATGGAGCAAGATGAACTGCGCAGCCGCATTGTAGATGTTTCCGCCCATACAGACAGACAGGATATTAATGAAATTATTTTCTTGTTGAAGCAAAGCGATGCAATCGAACGATCAAATGAATTAAGCCGCCGTTATTTACACCGCGCACTGGCTATTCTAGATGAACTTCCACCGGGACGTCATCAAAATTCGCTCCGTGAAATAGCCCACTTTATAGGCCGCAGAAAATATTGATTTTTTCCATGAAAGCGTTGTAAATTTACAATGAAAATGATACGATTCATCATGTCCGCATGAAAGCGGTATACATAACTTTAGGAGTGATGAAAGATGGAAAAAACATACTTAATGGTTAAACCGGATGGTGTACAACGCGGATTAATCGGTGAAATTACAGCACGTTTTGAGAAAAAGGGATTCCGTCTTGTTGGAGCAAAACTAATGCACGTATCACGCGAAACAGCGGAAAAGCATTATGGTGAGCATAAAGAACGTCCTTTTTTTGGTGAACTTGTGGATTTCATTACATCCGGTCCTGTTTTTGCGATGGTGTGGGAAGGCGAGAATGTCATCGCGACTGCGCGTCAAATGATGGGTGCTACAAACCCGAAAGATGCAGCACCAGCAACAATCCGCGGTGATTATGCAGTAAGTGTTGGCAAAAACATCATTCATGGTTCTGATTCTCCAGAAAGCGCAGCTCGTGAAATCGGTATTTTCTTTAAAGAAGAAGAACTGACACACTATCAAAAGTCTGGTTCTGAATGGGTATATTAATTTTGAAAGCTTTTAGCTGTTTTTGAGGCTGAAAGCTTTTTTTGTGTGAAAATGATACCACTACTTTTCCTAAATTCAGCTATAATAAAAGGTAGACTGAATCGACGTGGGAAAGGGTGAGTGAAATAGACGATTACGAAAAGTTTGTTTCGTCCATTAAAAAGAAAATAGGAATTGACCTTTCTCTATATAAAGAAGCTCAGATGAAACGGCGGCTAACGTCACTTTATGAAAAAAAAGGCTACCAATCATTCTCGGCTTTTTTCGACGCATTAGGCAGTAATCAAGATATGATGAATGAATTTCTGGACCGGATGACGATAAATGTGTCGGAATTTTACCGAAATAGGAAACGTTGGGACGTGCTGGAGAAAAAAATCTTGCCGCGCCTCCTCAAAGAAAACAGCCGCTTAAAAGTATGGAGCGCGGCATGTTCGACAGGAGAAGAGCCGTATACAATGGCCATGGTGTCTTCGAATGTTATGCCACTGTCCGCGGTAAAGGTGCAAGCAACAGACCTTGATCAGAACGTGATTCAAAAAGCGAAAATAGGTGTTTATTCCGAGCGCTCATTGGAAGAAGTACCGGATGCAGTGAGGAAAAAATTTTTTCGAGAAGAAGGACAGTATTTTAAAATAGCTGATGAAATTAAACGTACAGTAACATTTAAACAGCAAAATTTGCTGTCCGATCGGTTCGAATCAGGCTATGATTTAATTGTCTGCCGGAACGTTATGATTTATTTTACAGAAGAAGCAAAAGATAGGCTGTACCATAAATTCAATTCAGCACTACGTCCCGGCGGCGTTCTGTTTGTCGGCAGTACAGAACAGATTTTTAATCCGGAGCGATATGGGTTTGAAGTAGAGGATACGTTTTTTTATAAAAAAGGGTAAAGCAGGGGGCCGTAATGGCTTTTTAAATTTGTCACAAATAAACATGGAATTGTGATAAAATGCTCAAAAACAGTCGTTTCGGCTGTTCCACAAAAATAAAATATGATATAGTAGTACATAACCGCTTTAACGTACTGAAGGGAGAAGGAAAATGAGATATTTAACAGCAGGGGAATCACATGGCCCACAGTTGACAGCGATTATTGAAGGGCTGCCAGCGGGAATGGAGCTTTTAGCCGAAGACATTAACATTGATTTACTGCGCCGTCAAAAAGGGCATGGACGCGGACGTCGTATGCAGATTGAAAAAGATTTAGTCGCGATCAAATCCGGGGTGCGCCATGGTGCAACGCTCGGTTCTCCAGTTACGCTCGTTGTTGAAAATGATGACTGGAAACATTGGACAAAAATTATGGGCATTGAACCGCTTGAAGGAGAAGAAGCGGCTGAGGAAGTGAAGCGTCAAATTACCCGTCCCCGTCCGGGACATGCGGACTTAAACGGTGGTATTAAATATGGACACCGAGATATGCGAAACGTACTTGAGCGTTCATCTGCACGTGAAACGACAGTCCGTGTAGCAGCCGGTGCTGCAGCGAAAAAGCTGTTGAAACTGCTCGGTATTGAAATTGCATCTCATGTCATTGAAATTGGTGGCATCCGTGCAGAAAATATTCAATTTGATACAATTCAAGAGCTGCAAGAGCGCAGCGAAGAATCGTCTGTCCGTTGTTTAGACGAAGACGCAGCACAGAAAATGATCGAAGCGATTGATAACGCAAAGAAAAATGGTGACTCAATCGGAGGCGTGGTGGAAGTCATCGCAGAAGGGATGCCTATTGGCGTAGGAAGTTACGTGCATTACGATCGGAAGCTTGATGCAAAGGTCGCAGCAGCCATCGTTAGCATAAATGCGTTTAAAGGCGTGGAAATAGGCATTGGCTTTGAAGCAGCCCATAAATTTGGCAGTGAAGTGCATGATGAAATTACCTGGAACGAAGAAAAAGGCTTTTACCGAAAAACGAATCGCCTTGGCGGATTTGAAGGCGGCATGACAAATGGAATGCCAATCGTTGTACGAGGTGTCATGAAGCCGATTCCGACGCTTTATAAACCGCTTGAGAGCGTAGATATTGACACGAAAGAAACGTTTACTGCAAGCATTGAGCGCTCGGACAGCTGTGCGGTACCGGCAGCAGCCGTTGTGGCAGAAGCAGCGGTTGCATGGGAGCTTGCACAGGCCATTTTAGAGCAGTTTAACGGTGACCGGATGGATGCCCTTATTCGGCAGATTGAGGATCATAAGCAGTACGCAAAGGAGTTTTA
The DNA here is from genome assembly GCF_000372765.1 of Bacillus sp. 37MA. Classification (NCBI taxonomy): domain Bacteria; kingdom Bacillati; phylum Bacillota; class Bacilli; order Caryophanales; family Bacillaceae; genus Bacillus; species Bacillus sp. 37MA. The sequence continues at coordinate 1,933,918 of NZ_KB889752.1, read as the reverse complement.
ATGAATGAACCAAGTGATGATAGAAACAGTGAACAAAACATATCCTGTCATCATCGGTGAGGGAGCGATCAATACGATCGCTTCTTTCATCGACGAAATGAAACAAAAGCCGACACGATTATTTATCATTGCAGATGAATCGGTGCGTACGATTCATGGAGCACGTCTCGAGTCAGCATTGCCTGAAGGGATTCCAGCTGACTGGCATAATGTACCGGCGGGAGAATCAGCGAAATCATTCAACGTATTTGAACAGTGTTTAACACGAATGCTCGAATGTGCACTTGACCGTCGTTCACTCGTCGTTGCATTTGGCGGCGGCGCATGCGGGGATCTAGCTGGCTTTTGTGCTGCAGCGTATATGCGCGGCATTCCGTTTATTCAAGTGCCGACAACGATCTTAGCGCATGACAGTGCAGTCGGTGGGAAAACAGCTGTCAATCATCCGCTCGGTAAAAACATGATCGGCGCATTTCATCAGCCAGAAGCGGTTATGTACGACACGCTGTTTTTGCACTCGCTGTCTGAAAAAGAAACGAGAAGTGGTTTTGCAGAAGTGATTAAACATGCATTAATCGCTGATGTGGAACTATATCATGACATTCGCGCGAACGTGAACGATGTAAAGGCCATCGCAGGTTCTTTTCTGGAACATAGCTTGAAGCGAGGCATTGAAATTAAAGGGGCGATCGTGAAAGAAGATGAACTTGAAACAGGCGTGCGTGCGTATTTAAACTTTGGTCACACGTATGGTCATGCGATTGAATCGTTATCCGGCTACGGCAATATAGCACATGGAGAAGCGATTGCTTGTGGAATGATTTTTGCCCTATATGCATCAGCATCAAAAAATGGTCTGTCGTTCGACATTCCGTCCTTTGCTGTGTGGCTAAAAACGATAGGCTATCCAGTTGAATCCGGAATAGCGTTTTCATTTGATGACATATATGACGTCATGACGCGCGATAAAAAAGCGTTTGGCGGCACGGTTCGATTTGTTTTATTAAATAAAATTGGTCACCCATACGTGACGGATATGACGAAAGAAGAATTGCAGAAAATAGATGAACAATTTCGAAAGGAGGCCGTGCATTGGTAAGAGGAATTCGCGGGGCCATCACGGTGAAACAAAACGATGGTGCAGAAATGATAGAAGCAACAGAACGTTTGATTAAGGACATGATTGAACAAAACAAGATTGAACCGGATAGTGTATGCTCGGCTTTTATTTCAGCAACAGATGATCTAGATGCAATGTTTCCAGCACGTGCTCTTCGCCAATTAAAAGGATGGGAATATGTGCCTGTCATGTGTATGCAGGAATTGGCGATAAAAGGCGGCTTAGAGAAATGCATTCGCATTATGATGCACGTGAACACAGAAGTCGCGCAAAAAGATATTCGCCATATCTATTTAGAGGATGCAGTCGTTTTGCGTCCTGATTTACAGCAATCAACAAATTGAAAGGGGACTGCAAATATGAAATGGAAAGAGCAGATGTTATCATTAAAAGCCTATCAGCCAGGACGGACGACAGACGATGTAAAAAAAGCATATGGATTGAAAGAAGTTGTGAAACTGGCATCGAATGAAAATCCATTTGGATCATCAGAAAAAGTGAAAGAGTGCATTCATGCATATGCTGATTCGTTCGCGATTTATCCGGATGGCTACACAGGTAGTCTACGCACAGTGATGGCTGAATTTTTACAACTCGATGAAAAGCAGCTTATTTTCGGCAACGGTTCAGATGAAATTATTTTAATGATTTCCCGTGCCATGCTAGAACCAGGTAAAAATACAGTGATGCCGACACCAACATTTCCTCAGTATCGTCATAATGCCGTTGTTGAAGGCGCGGAAGTCCGTGAAATTGAGCTTTTAGAAGGCGCACATGACCTCGATAAGATGGCTGATGCGATTGATGAAAACACAGCAATTGTCTGGCTGTGCAGCCCGAATAATCCGACTGGCATACATATTACAGACAACGAGCTTCGCGCATTTTTAGACCGCGTACCACAAGATGTATTCGTTGTGCTTGATGAAGCGTATTATGAGTATGTTACAGCAGCAGATTACTTCGACGCACGTGAAATCATCAAGCAATATAAGAATGTGATCGTTCTTCGCACATTTTCAAAAATTTACGGTCTTGCGGCATTTCGTGTCGGTTACGGCTTTGCGGATGAGTCATTAATCGCGCAGCTTGATCCTGTTCGTGAACCGTTCAATGTAAACACACTCGGACAGCAGACGGCAGCAGCAGCTATCAGTGATCAATCATTTATTGAGATGTGCAGCTCTGAAAACAAAGCGGGCTTAGAACAGTTCTATGCATTTTGCAAGGAAGAAAACTTAGATTATTATCCGTCTGAAGCTAACTTCATTTTGATCGATTTTAAATGTGATAGCGATGAGCTGTTTGAATATTTAATGTCAAAAGGCTACATCGTTCGATCGGGTGCAGCGCTTGGCGTTCCAGGCACTGTCCGCGTAACAGTCGGTTCAAAAGAACAAAACGAAGGCGTCATGAGAGCGATGAAAGGCTTTTTGACAGAAACTGTGAAGAGATAGAAGGTGTACTCGCCTATGAGGGGAAATGTGTTTATTGCAGGCCTTGGCTTAATTGGTGGATCACTTGCTAAGGCGATTAAAAAAGCCCATCCACAGGCACATATTATCGGATTTGATTTACGCGAATCCGAACTGGGGCTTGCGGACGCGCTTAATATTATTGATGAAAAAGCGGCCTCATTTGAAGCTGGTGCAGCTACTGCAGATTTAATCATTATTGCTGTGCCTGTTTTGCAGACGGAGCATATGATTGAGCATCTGGCATCACTTCCACTAAAAAAAGGTGTATTAATTACGGATACAGGCAGTACGAAAAGCCGTATTATGAAGCGGGCACGTGTATTAGAAGAGAAAGGCATTGCATTTATCGGTGGCCACCCAATGGCGGGATCGCATAAAAGCGGTGTTGCAGCAGCAAAAGAATTGCTTTTTGAAAATGCGTTTTATTTGTTGACGCCACCAAAATCGGCAGAAGAAAAGAATATAGCTATTTTAAAAAAATGGTTGGAAGGCACGCGGGCAAAAATAATGGAAGTAACAGCAGAGCAGCATGATGAAATGACGGGTGTCATTAGCCACTTTCCGCATATTATTGCCGCTTCCCTCGTTCACCAAGCGCGAAAATTTAACGATGAAAACCCGCTAATTGAACGGCTAGCAGCTGGTGGATTTAGAGATATTACGCGCATTGCGTCATCTAATCCAGAAATGTGGAAAGACATTTCGCTTCATAATAAAGAGATGTTGCTTACGCTTCTGGCGGACTGGCGCGATGAAATGAATGACGTCCTTTCTATTTTAGAAAAAGAAGATGAGGATGGGTTGTATCGTTATTTTGATGATGCCAAAACATTTCGTGATTCCTTGCCGATTCGTTCACAAGGTGCGATTCCTTCTTTTTACGAGCTGTACGTGGATGTACCCGATTATCCAGGGGTTATATCGGAGTTGACTGCCTATTTGGCTGAAGAGCGCATCAGTATTACAAACATTCGCATTATGGAAACACGCGAAGATGTATTCGGTGTTCTTGTTATTAGTTTTCAAAATGAAAAAGATCGCTTACGTGCAAAAATTTGCATTGAGCAAAAAACGACGTACGACTTATATTTAGCATAAGAGAGGGTATGAACAGATGAAACTGAATTTCGGACAACCGTCTCTTGGCGGGAGAATTGAAGTGCCTGGCGACAAATCCATCTCGCATCGCTCGATTATGTTCGGTGCGCTTGCAAATGGAAAAACGGTCATTCGTCACTTTTTAAAAGGGGAAGACTGTTTAAGTACAATTGATTGCTTCCGCAAACTTGGCGTAGAGATTGAAGAAACAGACGAAGAAATTATTGTTCATGGAACAGGATGGGATGGATTAAAAGAACCGTCGTCGATTCTCGATACAGGTAACTCGGGGACGACAACACGTCTTATGCTGGGCATTCTTGCAGGATTGCCGTTCCATTCGGTCATGATTGGCGATGAATCGATTGCCAGACGCCCAATGGATCGTGTAACGGTGCCGCTTGCATCAATGGGAGCGGATATAGCGGGACGCGATAATGGACGGTTTACGCCGCTTTCCATCCGAGGCAGCAAGCTAAAGACGATAGAATACAGGCTTCCTGTCGCGAGCGCCCAAGTAAAATCAGCTGTTATTTTCGCCGCACTGCAGGCAGAAGGTGAATCCGTTATTATCGAGCCAGAAGCGACGCGTGACCACACGGAAAAAATGATTGAACAGTTTGGCGGTATCGTCCGCCGCGAAGGAGACCGCATCATCATTAAAGGTGGTCAGTCTTTTAAAGGAACCGATGTATACGTACCAGGCGATATTTCTTCTGCAGCGTTTTTTATGGTTGCTGCTGCCATTGCTCCACATAGCGAGATTGTTCTTCTGAATACCGGATTAAATGAAACGCGTACTGGAATTATTGATGTATTCAAACAAATGGGTGCCGATATGACGATTGAAAAAACATCTTTTAAAGGCGAAGAAATTGGCACGATTACAGTCCGTACATCCAAATTAAAAGGTACCGAAATTAGCGGAGCGCTTATTCCTCGCTTAATTGATGAAATACCGGTTATAGCGCTTCTGGCTACGCAAGCAGAAGGTGAAACCATTATTCGCGATGCGGAAGAGTTAAAAGTAAAAGAGACGAATCGGATCGACACGGTTGTCGATGAGTTGAAAAAACTGGGTGCAGACATTGAAGCGACCGATGATGGAATGATCATTCGAGGAAAATCGAAGCTGCACGGTGGATCTGTTTCTTCTCACGGTGATCACCGTATTGGTATGGTCATGGCCATTGCAGCACTTATTGCAGATGGAGAAGTCAAGCTTGAGAATCCTGAAGCTATTGCGGTATCTTATCCAGAATTTTTCGAACATGTGAATCAGCTGATCAAATAACGTCCTCTTGTCGAGGACGTTTTTCCAGTTTATAAAAAGAAGGAAATGAACAAAAAGAATAGAATTAACAATACAGGCGAAAAAGTTGATGATTTGAATGTGTTTGATTAAAATAAAGAATCAAGAAAAGAAGTTTGATGAAAGAAGAGGCGAATATGTATGATAAATGCAGAGAAAATGATTGCACATCTTGAACAGGGAGACATGGAAAAGGCGTCTTCACTGTATGAGAGTGTACTTGCCTCAAGCGACGCAGAAGAACAATTCATGCTGGGTGAGCAATTGCTCCAGCTAGGTTTTTTAGATGAAGCACGACAGCTTTTCATGGTTCTCCTAGAGTCGTTTCCGGGAGAAGGCGAGTTGTCGTTGCTATTAGCCGAGACACTGGTCGAGATGGACCGAGAAGAAGAAGCGATGAATATTCTGGAGGAAATTGATGATACCGATCCGTTTTATGCACGCTCGCTGCTCGTTCTGGCAGACATCTATCAAATGCAAGGGCTGTATGAAGTAAGTGAACAAAAATTATTGAAAGCGCAGCGTGTAGAGCCGGACGAGCTAATCATAAATCTTGCACTCGGTGAATTATATTTGGAAGAAGGCAAGTTTTTGGAAGCGGTGCGGCAATATGAGACGCTTGCTGAAGCGAATGAAACTGAGATCGCTGGCATTTTGATTTATAAACGATTAGCCGAAGCATACAGTGCCGGCGGAGCGTTTGAAGAAAGTCTGCCGTTCTATAAAAAAGCGCTTGATTCAAAAGTGGATGTCGATACGCTCTTCATGTACGGTTTCACTGCATTTCAAGCAGGACAGTATAAACTCGCGGCGATTAAATTAACAGAGGCAGCTGAACTGGACCCGGATTACCATTCTATTTATTTACACCTTGCCCGTGCATATGAAATGGAAGAAGAAATCGATTTAGCCCTTGAAGCGGCAAGATCCGGCCTTGCCCGTGATACGTACCAAAAAGAATTGTATTTGCTTGCCGGCAAACTGGCATTGAAAAGCGGAATGGAAGAAGAAGGAGAATCTCATTTACGCGAATCGTTAGCCCTTGATCCAGAATATACAGAAGCGGCACTTGCGTTAAATGCGCTTTTAATGAAAAAAGAACAGTACGCGGGAGTGCTTGAAATCGTCTCGATGTTCCGTGAATCAGGCAGTGCAGAACCTCTTCTTTTATGGGATGCGACGCGTGCGGCTGAGCGTCTGGAAGAATATGAAGAAGCCGGCGAACTGTATGCACAGTTGTTCCCTATATTAAAAGAAAACACGGAATTTTTATCAGAATATGGATATTTTTTACTTGAAGAAGGACGTCGTGCTGACGCGCTTGTCGTATTTGAAATGCTTTTAAAAGAAGAGCCGCAAAATGATGAATGGATAGATTTAGTCGATCGTCTTAAAATGGATGTATACTAAGTGATTGGGAGTGATGGTAATGACTGCCCCGGTTTCTGCTCATGAGAAAAAAGATTTTATCCGCTGGTTTTTAAATCATTATCAGTTGAAAAGAAGAGAATCCGTCTGGATTTTAAACTATTTAATGAGCCACGACCAGCTGATGGAAAATGTGCACTTTGTCGATGATGCCCAATATTGCCCGCGCGGCATGATTATGTCTGCACACTGTGTAGACAGCGCGCCGTTTCGTTTTTTTAAAGACAATATTATGACAACAGACGCGGAGAAATCGTTTCATGATATACGTTTAAATAAAGAAGAAGACATTTTTATTGAATTGAAGTTTAACGGTGCTCCTCAGTCGCACCAATACGCAGCCGTTCGAGAAGAAAATCCTTTTATGCCAAAGCAGATGAGGTTAACAGAAAAAGAAAAAGAACTGGCAGAACAGTTTTTGAAATGGAGCGTCTATGAATTTCAACGGGATAGGCTTAATGAAAAAATTGATGAAGCGCTTGATTGCGGAGACAAAGAACGATTTTTACAGTTGACTGATCAATTAAATGATCTAGCAAAACACATCAAAACGTCTGATAATTAAACAGGCGTTTTTCTTTTGCCATTTGCCTCGCACTCATGTTTGCAACAGCAGAAAAGGGAGTGTATGATAAAAAAAGAGGTGAAAAAAATGAACTGGAACGGGAAAGATACAGCTCTTTTTTTGCAGCAAAAAGAGTATATTGACACGGCCATTGTACCTGTTGTGCCAGCTGACTTTGGTCCGGGTATGATTGGGGCAGCGGAACAGTATGAATTTATTCAACTGCTCGTCACATTTCTTGAAAAACAATTTAAAGGGCGTTTGCTCGTCACACCGCCGCATGCCTACTTGCCGGATCGTGATGAATTGGTAAGCGATGCTGCTGAGTGGACAGGAAGGCTGAAAAAGGTTGGATTTAAACATGTTTTCTTTTTCACATCAGATAGTCGATGGAGAGAAAGGGAACAAGAAACGGGTGCGGCTGTTATTTGGGTGCCGTCTGTACCACTTGGTGATATGGAAGACAGTGTGAAATATTCACTCATTGAAAATCAGGCGAAGCAAATTGTCAATATTATTGTACAGAAATGGCAGGAAAGTGTATCATAATTCAAAAAATCGTCACAACCTAATATCTGTTTTCATTCCGGATGATATTGACCTGTTACGCTGTATAGATTATCATAATGATGTCCTAGTTTATGTTTATGCTCATACACGGTCCGTCGAGGGCGAAGCTTATTGTATAGAGGGGGGAAAAGAATGAGTAAAAAACAACCTGTATCAAGACGTCAGTTCCTGAACTACACACTAACGGGTGTAGGCGGTTTCATGGCAGCAGGGATGTTGATGCCGATGGTGCGTTTTGCTGTAGATCCAGTGCTGAAAGGAGAAGCAGCCGGCGAATATCATCCGACACAGCAAAAAGTATCTGAATTAACGGATACACCTGTACGCGTCGACTTTTCTTATGAGCAAACCGATGCATGGTACACATCTGAAGTAACGCACACCGCCTGGGTATACAAAAATGACAAAGGCGAAATTGTTGCATTATCACCGGTGTGTAAACATCTTGGCTGCACAGTCAGCTGGGAAGGAAACGATCATAAAGACAAGTTTTTCTGTCCATGTCACAATGGCATGTACGAAAAGAACGGAAAGAACATACCAGGAACACCACCGCTTAAACCGCTTGATGTTTATCCAACAGCTGAAAAAGGCGGCTTGCTGCAACTTGGCAAACCGGAGGCAAACAACGTGTAAAGGAGGCGTAATAAATGCTTAATAAAATTTATGACTGGGTTGACGAACGTCTCGATATTACGCCAATGTGGCGTGATATTGCTGACCATGAAGTGCCTGAGCACGTAAACCCGGCCCATCATTTTTCGGCATTTGTATACTGTTTTGGCGGTCTGACGTTTTTTGTCACTGTCATTCAAATTTTGTCAGGTATGTTCTTGACAATGTACTACGTGCCAGACATTAAAAATGCATGGGAATCTGTTTATTATTTACAAAATGAAGTTGCTTTTGGTGTAATTGTACGTGGTATGCATCACTGGGGTGCGAGCCTCGTTATCGTTATGATGTTTTTACATACGTTACGTGTATTCTTCCAGGGAGCGTACAAAAAGCCGCGTGAATTGAACTGGGTTGTCGGCGTACTTATTTTCTTCGTCATGCTCGGTCTTGGTTTCACAGGTTACTTGCTTCCTTGGGATATGAAAGCACTATTTGCTACAAAAGTAGGAATCGAGATTGCGGCTTCAACACCGCTGATCGGTCATGAACTGAAAGTATTGCTTGCTGGACATCCTGATATTATCGGTGCGCAAACGTTAACTCGTTTCTTTGCGATTCATGTGTTCTTCTTGCCGGCGGCTCTTCTTGCTTTAATGGCAGGTCACTTTATCATGATCCGCAAACAAGGTATTTCAGGACCATTGTAAAAAATAAATTAACCGTTATTTTTTAAAAAAGAAGGAGGGGACACAATGCATCGTGGAAAAGGGATGAAGTTCGTCGGCGACTCACGTATACCGTCAGAACGAAAACCAAATATACCAAAAGATTATTCGGAATATCCAGGCAAAACAGAAGCTTTCTGGCCAAACTTCCTTTTGAAGGAATGGATGGTCGGGGCCGTATTCCTAATTGGTTATTTATGCGTAACAATCGCTCATCCATCACCGCTTGAGCGTGTAGCAGATCCGACCGATACAGGCTATCTTCCATTGCCTGACTGGTATTTCTTGTTTCTCTATCAATTGCTTAAATACACATATGCTTCGGGTCCATACAACGTAATTGGCGGTTTTATTATTCCAGGTCTTGCATTTGGAGGCTTAATGCTTGCACCGTTTATCGATCGTGGACCGAAACGCCGTCCGACGCAACGTCCATTTGCGACAGGGTTTATGCTGCTTTCATTTGCAGCGGTTATTTACCTTACTTGGGAATCAGCCGATGCAGTTGACTGGGAAGCGAAAGAAGCAATGGGGGCCATCGTAGAAGAAGCAGAGATTGACACAAATTCGGATGGATTCAAAATTTATCAAGAAAACGGTTGTATTAACTGTCATGGTGATACATTATCCGGAGGGGCAGCTGCTCCGTCACTCGTTGGCACCGGATTGAAGCCGGAAGAAATTGCTGAAATTGCGAAAAACGGTCGAGGTGGAATGCCTGCCGGAATGTATAAAGGCAATGAAGAAGATCTCGTTAAATTGTCTGAATTCATTTCAACGCTTGAAGCAAAATAATAAAAAAGAAAGGACTGCCGGATTTGTTCGGCGGTTCTTTTTTATGGAGGATTGCCGATGCTATACTTCCTTTTGTCAAACCGTTCGTTTATGTGGGCACTGTTTTTGATCAATTTAGTAGGCACTGTTTACGGATATATTTGGTATATGCCTCAGCTTGAGCAGACACCGGCGGTTTACCTGCCGTTTGTGCCGGATAGCCCGACAGCAAGTTTGTTTTTTACGATTGCCTTGTTCGGCTTGCTTATTGGACGCGGATGGGGTCTTATGCAGGCACTCGCTGTCATGACGCTATTTAAATACGGGATATGGGCCGTTGTGATGAATATATTGACATTAATCGTGACGGGGCACCTCTCGTGGATCGGCTGGATGCTTGTCGCCTCTCATTTTGGTATGGCGATACAGGGACTGTTATATGCACCATTTTTTAAGGTGAAAGTCATCCATCTGATGATTGCGGCTATCTGGACTCTACATAATGAAATCATTGATTACGTATATATGCAGTATCCCGTTTATTCACAGCTTCATTTGTACATTCAAGAGATTGGCTATTTTACATTCTGGCTTAGCATTATATCGATTTTTGTCACATGGTACATGTGCGCCAGATCAAGCCGGACAACCTGGTGATAAGTCATCATCTTTTCTCCACCCACCTGCATATACTATGACATGTGGATGGGGGGAGTGGAGATGGATAAAATCATCGTCTTTATATGGAGTTTCCTTCTCGTATTTGTTCCAGTGAGCGGCGCCGAAGAGATGAAGCCGAAAGAAAAAGAACAGCTCGTTCATGTAACGGCGCTGACCGGCGGTGTGATCATTGCGGCACTTGTATATACAGGGAGAAAAAAGTATAAAGGAATGAAAAAAGAAGAAGTGATGAAGCGTAAACATTGACGTATAGGGGAATAGATCGGTACAATAATAGTAACAAAATACGACATTACACATGGAGGTAGACAGAAGTAAATGAGTTTTCTACTATACTTTGCGATCATTATTATCGTACCATTATGGGCGCAATTTAAGGTGAAAAGTACGTACAAAAAATATTCACAAGTACCGGCTTCCACAGGTATTACTGGCGCGCAAACAGCGAGACGTATTCTCGATGAAAATGGATTACAGCAAGTAAACGTAGTGGAGACACGTGGATTTTTAAGCGATCATTATAACCCGATGACGAAAACAGTTCATTTATCATCAAACAACTTTCACGGTCATTCGATTGCTGGTGCCGCTGTCGCAGCGCATGAAGTCGGCCATGCCATTCAAGATAAAGAAGCATATGCGTTCCTTCGTTTCCGTCATGCACTTGTCCCGGTAGCGAATATCAGTTCAAACTTATCATGGGTGTTTATTATGATCGGTATCTTTTCCACAATGACAAACATGCTGTTGCTCGGTATTGTGCTAATGGCAGCGGGTGTATTGTTCCAGGTAATCACATTGCCGGTAGAATTTAATGCTTCCAACCGTGCAATAAATCAAATTGTTTCATCCGGGATTATTCGGAATGACGAAGAACGGGAAGCACGGAAAGTGTTAAATGCTGCTGCGATGACATATGTTGCCGCTGCAGCAGTTGCCGTACTTGAACTTGTGCGATTGATCTTAATGTATACAGGTATGCAGCAAAGTGATGATTAATCAAAAGCACCAGAATCTTCATGATTCCGGTGCTTTTGTCATTCGATCGGCTGTTTGTTTTCATCCAGCGTGAATCCTTCGCCAAATACGTCATGAACGACTGTAACGGATACAAATGCATGCGGATCAACAGCGTGAATCATATTTTTTAATCGGACAATTTCATTTTTGCCGACGACACAGTAAAGCACATCGCGCGGTTGTTTTGTGTAGGAGCCGTATCCTTTTAAAATGGTAACGCCACGCTCCATCCGCTTGTTTATTTCAGCGGCAATCTCCTCATTTTGATTGGAAATAATCATCGCACCGCGCGCTGCATACGCCCCATCTTGCATGAAGTCAATGACGCGTGCACCAGTGAATACGGCGACAAGCGTATACATCGCTTCTCGGTAATCAATGTAGGTGAGGAGAGAGGCAAGGATGACGCATGCATCAAAAATAAACATTGTTTTCCCCATGCTGATCTGCCGGTATTTATGCAAAAGCCGTGCGATGATATCGACGCCGCCGGTTGTGCCGCCATAGCGGAACGTAATACCGAGCCCGGCACCGATAAAAACACCAGCAAATAAAGCTGCAAGAAACAGATCGTCATGAAGTGGAATGTGAAACTGCCAGCGCTGAAAAATCCACAAAAAAAGCGAGACGCTAAACGTGCCGATGAGTGTGTAATAAAATGACACACGTCCGAGCAATTTCCATCCGATAAAAAAAAGCGGAATATTCAACAAAAGGTTAGAATATGCCGGATTAATATGAAAAAAGCTGTATAATAAAAGCGTAATACCAGTGAATCCGCCTTCTGCAAGATTGTTTTGCATGTTAAAATGAACGAGTCCGAATGAAAAAATAGCCGAACCCAGTAAAATAAATAAGATATTTTTGAAACGCATGCTAAACAACATAAAATCCCTCCTTCCCTTTATTATAACGATAAGCAGAAAAAAATTGCGCCGTCCGTTTATAATTAGTAACATAGGTAAAGAAAGTGGTGAATAAAGTGGAAAAATCAATGCGAAGCATGCAAAAAGAAGTCGATGATTATATCGGCCAGTTTAAAGAAGGTTATTTCAGTCCACTCGCGATGATGGCGCGCTTGACAGAAGAGTTAGGTGAGCTTGCGCGTGAAGTAAACCATTATTACGGGGAAAAGCCGAAAAAATCGACAGAAGAAGAAAAGACGATTGAAGAAGAACTCGGCGATGTTTTGTTTGTGGCGATTTGTCTAGCAAATTCGCTTGATATCGACTTGCAGACAGCACATGACCGGGTCATGAATAAATTCCAGACGAGAGATAAAGACCGCTGGACGAAAATCGAGGAGGAACAACAATGAGCAGTATTCGTGTCATTATTGCAGGTCCACGAGGCCGCATGGGAGAAGAAGCAGTAAAAATGGTGATGGACACACCAGAATTTGAATTAGTGGCAGCGCTTGATCGGAAACACGGCGGCGAAACGTTGTCAGATATCGGATTTAAAGGATCAGACGCACCAATTTATACAGATGTACGCGACTGTTTTGCAGATCAATTAGCCGATGTATTAATTGACTTGACGACGCCTGAATTTGGCTATATACATACGAAAGCAGCGCTGGAGCATGGTATTCGTCCCGTTGTTGGTACAACGGGATTTACTGATGAACAGCTTCAGGAGTTAAAAGAGTTATCAGAATCAAAAGAACTTGGCTGCATTATCGCGCCGAACTTTGCCATAGGTGCCGTGTTAATGATGAAATTTTCACAATTGGCTGCAAAATACTTTGACGACGTGGAAATCATTGAATTGCATCATGACAAAAAATTGGATGCGCCGTCTGGTACAGCGGTGAAAACAGCCCAAATGATTAATGACGTGCGCGAACCGAAGCAGCAAGGCCACCCGGAAGAAAAAGAAACGATTCCAGGTGCGCGAGGGGCGGAAATGAACGGAATGCACATTCATAGTGTTCGCCTGCCGGGATTAATTGCCCATCAGCAAGTATTATTTGGTGCAGACGGTGAAACGCTCACAATCCGTCACGATTCATACAATCGGGCGTCCTTTATGTCCGGCGTAAAAGTGTGTGTCGAAACGGTCATGAAAACGAAAACGCTTGTGTACGGCCTTGAAAATATTCTTGATTAATGGAGGGGTTTATTTATGAATATTGCACTTATTGCACATGATAAAAAGAAAGATGCTTTAATCGAGTTTGTTTCACTTCATAAAGATGTATTTGCTTTGCATTCATTATTCGCGACTGGTACGACTGGTACTAGAATTATGGAGGCAACCGCTCTTGATGTACATCGTTTTCAATCAGGGCCGCTCGGGGGCGATCAGGAAATTGGTGCCCGCGTTGCCCGCGGCGAAATTGATTTTGTTTTTTTCTTCCGTGACCCGTTAACAGCACAGCCGCATGAGCCGGATGTAACGGCGCTCTTGCGTCTTTGCGACGTATATGCGGTTCCGCTTGCGACAAACATTGGAACAGCGCGCGCCATCGTAAATGGTATTTTAGCAGAGATGAGTGAGGGAACGGCAGGCGAATAAGATGAGACTCAACATTGGTATAACTTGCTATCCAACTGTCGGCGGCTCGGGCGTTGTAGCGACGGAGCTCGGAAAGCTGCTGGCAGAAAAGGGACATAACATTCATTTCATTACATCGGCCGTTCCATTCCGTCTGAACCGGATGTATCATAATATATTCTTTCATCAAGTGGACGTCAATCAATACTCCGTTTTTCAATATCCACCATATGATATTGCGCTTGCCAGCAAAATGGCGGATGTCATTGAACGGGAAAAGCTCGATATATTGCACGTTCATTATGCCATTCCGCATGCGGTTTGTGCGATTCTAGGAAAACAAATGGCGAAATCAAACGTAAAAATTGTGACAACGCTGCACGGAACGGATATTACGGTGCTCGGATCTGATTCATCGCTCACGCAGGCAATTAAATTTGGCATTGAACAGTCTGATGCGGTCACCGCTGTGTCTCATTCACTTGTAAGCCAGACAAAGGAACTGATTGCGCCCGAGAAAAACATTGAAACGGTGTACAACTTTATTGATGAACGTGTCTACCGGCCAATGGAATCGATTTATCATTTGAAAAAAGAGTATGGCATTGAAGACGGTGAAAAAGTCATTATTCATGTGTCGAACTTCCGGCCAGTGAAGCGGGTTACAGATGTTATCAATGTATTTGCCCGTATTGCGGAGTCAATGCCTGCGAAACTTTTTCTCATCGGCGATGGCCCTGAAATGACAGTCGTCTGCCGGCTTGTCGAAGCACTCGGACTTGAAGGGCGTGTCCTTTATCTTGGCAAACAGGACAATTTAGCAGAACTGTATGCGATTAGCGACTTGAAGCTGCTTTTGTCTGAAAAAGAAAGCTTCGGTCTCGTTGCGCTTGAAGCAATGGCGTGCGGTGTGCCATGTGTTGGAACAGACGCGGGCGGGATACCAGAAGTGATTGATGATGGGAAGAATGGTTTCATCCGTCCGATTGGCGACATTGAAGCGATTAGCGAAGCGGCTATAACACTGTTAACGGATCAATTGTTGTATGAAAAAGTAAAAAACGAGGCCATTAAAACGGTGAAGACACGTTTTCATTCAGCGGATATTGTAGAGCAATATGAACGGGTGTATGATCGTCTTTTAAAGGAGAATGATTATGATTGACGATCCTTTTTTTAAAGAAGCATTCCCGATCTTGCAGGCGCTTGAATCGGCCGGTTATGAAGCATACTTTGTGGGAGGAGCAGTTCGAGATCTTTTTTTAAATAGACCCATTCATGACGTAGATATCGCAACATCCGCCACACCGGATGAAGTCAAAACCGTCTTTCTTCACACAGTAGACGTTGGGATTGAGCACGGAACCGTTCTTATTTTGCTTAATGGTCACAGTTTCGAGGTGACCACATTCCGCACAGAATCCACGTACAGTGATTTTAGAAGGCCGGATGATGTCCAGTTCGTTCGGTCGCTGCAAGAAGATTTAAAGCGCCGTGATTTTACGATGAATGCCATGGCTATGACGTCCAATGGGCAGTTTATCGATCCATTTAATGGAAGGGAAGACTTGAACAACCGAATGATTCGGACCGTTGGAGATGCATCAGAGCGATTCTCAGAAGATGCCCTCCGTATCATGCGTGCCGCCCGATTTGTCAGTCAGCTTTCGTTCGAACTTGATTCGGACACGATGCAGGCAATGAAAGAATATGCGCCGCTGTTGTCGCACATTGCGGTTGAACGAAAACTGAATGAAATGGATAAGCTATTCGCTGGCTTAGCTAAAGAGAAAGGATTATCTGTCCTCATTGAGACAGGCCTTTTTCTGTTTCTACCTGGTCTTTCCAGTCAAAAAAAAGCACTTGTCCAAATGAAGGCAAGAACGTTAAAGTCATTAAACGCGGATCAAATGTGGCTGCTCATCGCTTATGAAGCAACAGACAGACACGTAACAGACTTTTTGCGTAACTGGCGCATGTCAGCGAAACGGATTAAACGAATTGAAAAAGGTGTTCGTACATTAAGAAGAGTGCGTGCAGAAGGCTGGCACGATGTTCTGTTATACGAGGCACAGCTTGAAGCAGCAGTTGACTGTGCTGAAGTAGAAGCAGTGCTTGATGGACGTGAATCAAAATCAACAGATGTCATTGCCCACTGGCAAGCACTGCCGATCAAAGACAGGGATGAACTAGACATAACGGGTTCTGATTTAATGGAGTTGAGCGGAAAACAACGCGGCATCTGGATTAAAGAATGTCTCATATTATCCGAAAAAGCGGTTGTGAATCGTGAAATTGAAAATAAGAAAGAACAAATAAAGGAGTGGTTGCGGTCGTGCAATCTTCTGTAAAGCATACGTTACTTGAAGCTTTTTCAAAAGCGGACGGCGAATTCGTATCCGGACAAGCGCTTGCTGATATGATCGGCTGCTCACGCACAGCGGTTTGGAAGCATATCGAATCACTTCGCCAAGAAGGATTCGAACTCGAAGTGGTCCGAAAAAAAGGGTATCGTATTACGTCCAAGCCAGATAAAGTGAGTGAAAATGAATTACTGATCGGACTTGAAACAAACCGTTTAGGCAAGCGGATTGTCTTTAAAGAAAGCGTGGAATCAACGCAAAAAGAAGCGCATCAAATTGCGGAAGAAGCAGAAGAAGGCACGCTCGTCATCGCAGAAGAGCAAACAGAGGGGAGAGGACGGATGGCGCGTCCGTGGCAGTCGCCAAAATATACTGGCATCTGGATGAGTATCATTTTAAAACCGGAACTGCCTCCCTTTAAAGCGCCACAGTTTACGCTTATTGCGGCAGTCGCCGTTACAGAAGCAATTCGTGATACAGCAGGTGTCATGCCGTCCATTAAATGGCCGAATGACCTATTGTTAAACGGGAAAAAAATCACTGGTATTTTAACTGAATTGCAAGCAGACGCTGATCATATCCGCTCGATTATCATCGGCATCGGTGTGAACGTGAACCAGCGTGAATTTCCGGAAGAACTTGCTGATATTGCAACATCGATTGCGATTGAAAAAGGGGAAACGGTCTCTCGTGCAAAAATTGTTCAAGCAATTATGAAAAACTTGGAGACGTATTACGATGAATATATGACGAACGGATTCAGTCTCATTAAAGAGAAATGGGAGTCATATGCTATTTCAATCGGACGTCACATTATTGCACGCACCGTCACGGGGACAATCCGTGGTAAAGCACTCGGTATTACCGATGATGGTGTTTTGAAATTGGAAGATGAAAATGGAATCATTCATGATATTTATTCAGCCGATATTGAAATCGAACAGTAAATTATCGTAGTCAAAGAATACACACCCTGTTATAATGAACTTAAATCAGGCGGTATCAAGTTGAGCTGCACCGGTTAAACAAGTGAAAATGAAATCTTACTTAATAAGACGTAAACTGCCTTGATCCATATGGACAGGGACAGAGGGTCGAAACATTTAAGCCGTATTGAACGGGTCCTTCTGCCTTTTTGCTGAGGACCCTTTTTATATTGTTTCGTCACCTCTAATTTAAAAGGAGGGCGAACAGATGAAAAGAACAGTTGATTTTATCCAAATGAAAGCAAATAATGAAAATATTTCCATGGTCACCGCCTACGATTTTCCATCAGCAAAACAAGTACAATCAGGTGGAGTAGATGTTGTTCTTGTCGGTGATTCACTAGGTATGACCGTTCTTGGCTACGAGTCAACCGTATCGGTGACGCTTGAAGACATGATTCATCATACGAAAGCAGTAAAGCGTGGTGCACCTGAAACATTTACCATTACCGATATGCCATTTATGACGTATCATGTGAACAAAGAAGAAACGATGAAAGCGGCACGAAAACTGATGCAAGAAGCAGGAGCAGATGCGGTAAAAGTAGAAGGAGCCGGTGATATTGTCGATCGTGTTCGTGAGTTAACGGCTGCGGGAGTACCGGTTTGTGCCCATCTTGGTTTAACGCCTCAGTCTATCGGAGTGATGGGTGGATATAAAGTACAAGGGAAAACAGCTGAAGCGGCCCATCGTCTCCTTGCTGATGCGAAAGCAATGGAGCAGGCCGGTGCGTTTATGCTGGTACTTGAGTGTGTGCCGCATCAAGTGGCTGAATCTGTCTCAAAAACGCTGCAAATACCTGTTATCGGCATTGGTGCGGGCGCCAAAACAGATGGACAGGTCCTTGTCTATCATGATCTGATGCGCTACGGTGTCGGGCGCACGGCAAAATTTGTGAAAAGCTATGCGGATTTTGATAATCAAGGTGTACCGGCTATTCAGTCGTACGTGACAGATGTAAAAGCCGGCGTTTTCCCGGCTGCTGAACATGCATTTACGATGAATGAAGATGAACTTGACCAGCTGTATGGAGGTGTGCAATCATGATAGTGATCTCAACGGTGGCGCAAATAAAAGACGTCGTCCACACGGAAAAAAAGAACGGACAGACCATCGGTTTCGTGCCGACAATGGGGTTTTTACATGAAGGACACATCACATTGGCGAAACAGGCGCGGAAGGAAAATGATGTTGTCATTATGTCTATTTTCGTCAATCCGCTTCAATTCGGTCCGAATGAAGATTACGAGCGGTATCCACGTGATCCGGAACGCGATACAGTACTGGCGGAAAGTGCTGGCGTTGATTACTTGTTTATGCCATCTGTTGACGACATGTATCCAGACGAGCCAGCAGTCGTGTTAACGGTGAAAAAACGGACGAACGCATTATGCGGATTAAAGCGGGAAGGTCATTTTGACGGTGTCGCAACCGTTGTCTTAAAGCTATTTCATATAACTGAGCCAGATAAGGCGTACTTTGGTAAAAAAGATGCACAGCAGCTGGCGGTTATTTATGGTTTAGTCGATTCCCTCAATGTGCGTGTTACGATCGTTGGTGTTGATACAGTACGAGAAGAAGACGGACTTGCGAAAAGCTCGCGTAATGTGTACTTGCTGCCGGAAGAACGTGAAAAAGCGCCGGCGATTTACAAGGTTTTATCTCATGTGAAAGAAGCGCTTGAAGCGGGTGAAACAAATGTGAGCCGTTTAAAAGAACAGGCCATTCATTATTTGAATGACCATTCAGGCGCGGAAGTAGAATATGTAGAAATTCTTTCGTATCCGGGGCTTGAACCGGTACGTGAAATAGAGGGAACGATCATGATAGCGGCGGCTGTTCAATATAAAAATGCCCGGTTAATTGATAATGTCATCTTAACTGTGAAAGGAAGAGCGTCATGTTTCGAACAATGATGAACGGTAAAATTCACCGTGCGACAGTGACAGAAGCAAATTTAAACTATGTCGGCAGCATTACGATTGATGAAGATTTACTCGATGCAGCCGGTATGATGGCAAACGAAAAAGTGCAAATCGTGAATAATAATAACGGTGCACGTCTTGAAACGTATATCATTCCAGGCGAGCGGGGGAGCGGCGTTATCTGCTTAAACGGAGCAGCAGCGCGTCTCGTGCAGCCAGGGGACACCGTGATCATTATTTCGTATGTGATGGTCGCGGAAGAAAAAGTGAAAGATCATAAACCAAACGTGTTGATTATGGACGAAAACAATCACATTGCGGATATGCTACATCAAGAGCCGGCCGCAACCATTATGTAACCTTTCAGACCGCTATGCGTGAAGCGGTCTTTTTTATGGTAAACTGAAGAGGAATTTATTAAAAGGTGTGTTTGCCGTGATCAATGATTTACGATTTGTGGTGGCTGATTTTGAAACGACCGGCCATTCTTATGCAAGCGGAGGCCGCATCATGCAGGCGGCATTCGTTGCCATTGAAAAAGGAGTAATAACGGAACAATATGATACATATTTAAACCCGAACGCACCGATTCCACCGTTTATTCAAGAGTTGACAGGGATCGATGAGGAAACGGTAAAAGATGCGCCGCCATTTTCAGCGAAAGCTAGTCTTTTTAACGAGTGGATGGATGAGTCCGTTTTTGTCGCACATAATGTGACGTTTGATTTAACGTTTTTAAATAGTGAGTTTGCCGCAGCCGGTTACCCATCATTTGAGGGGCTTGTAATCGATACGGTGGAACTATCAAAAATTGTCCTGCCGACATCGGACAGCTATAAGCTCGGTGATTTGTCTGAGCAGTTTCAGTTGAATCATGGACAGCCGCATCGTGCCGACAGTGATGCCTATGCAACAGCACAGCTTTTTTTGCAGTTAATGGAGCGGCTTGAGCAATTGCCGCTTGTGACGATTGAGCAGCTTGCAAAACTGGCCGTCGGACTGAAAAGTGATATTCACGTCCTGCTCACGCGTATTGCCGTGCAGAAAAAAAAGCGTATTGAAACGCTACCAGCAGAATGGACGGTATACAGGGGCCTTGCTCTCCGAAAAAAAGAACGGCCAGTAAAGCGGAAGGCGGATAAGTCGATTTCATTTCCAGAAGAAGTGGAAGCAAGGTGGGCGTTATTAGCTGGGGTGCCTGGCATGGAGCGCCGTCCTGGTCAGATGGAGATGATGAAAGCGGTGCAGAAGTCGCTTGAAAGCAGTGTCCACACAGTCATTGAAGCGGGCACTGGAACTGGAAAGTCACTCGCTTACCTTTTGCCAAGTGTGTATAAAAGCAGGCAGTCAGGCAAGCCGGTTATCATTTCAACGTATACTGTCTTATTGCAGCACCAGCTTCTTGAGCGCGAGCTGAAAAAAATGCAGACGATGCTTCCATTTGATGTGAAGGCAGCCGTGTTAAAAGGAAAACGTCATTATCTTGACTTGTCGCGGTTTGTGCGGGCGCTAAGAGAACGAGAGACGAATTACGACCGAACGATCGCGAAAATGCAAATTCTTGTCTGGCTGCTTGAAACGATGACAGGAGACGGAGATGAATTAAATTTGTCTTCAGGTGGACTTCTTCTTTGGGGAGAAGTGTGTCAGGCAGATGATTATATGAATAAAGCGAAGCAGGCGTGGCGTGCACATGACTTTTTTTGGTATGCAAAAGAGGTAGCGACAAATGCGGATATAATTGTCACGAATCATTCGTTTTTAATTGCTGATATGAAAGCAGAGCATCCGCTTTTGCCAAACAATGGGCATGTTATTGTCGATGAAGCACATCAGTTTGAAAAAGCGGCACGTGAACGGCTCGGAAAAGAACTATCACTTTCACAATTGAAATTTTTGCTTGGGAAAATGGGTACGCCGGATGAGAAGAGGCTGCTTTATCAGATCATGAGAATAGAGAAAAAGCATCTATCTGTGCCGTCTTCTGTTGAACTGACGAAGCGGATGTCATCTGTTTTAGTGGAAGCGGAGGAGTGGTTTGCCCTGATAGGGGCTTTCTTCGGACAAAAAACGAAATGGATGGCACAGTCTAAAAGACAGTTGGCAATTGATGAAGAGAAGCGCGAAACGGCCGAATGGCAGCAAATCGAATGGGGAGCGGAGCGTATTTATAAAGATCTTTCGTTGTTCACTGAAGAATTATCGAAAAAAATAGCCCCTATTGAACAAATTCGCGGACAGATGCCTGCGCGCGATGAGTTGTTTGTCGATGATACAGTGACACTAATCGAGCGGTGCCGCCAGTGGAATGAGTGTTTGTTTGAACTTGTATTTCGCCCGGATGATCGCGAAGTTGTCTGGATGGAAGGCGACGTTCGGTCTTTATTAAATACATTGACTATGCGCACACAGCCTGTTCATGCAGGCGTGCTCATTAGCAATTATTTGCTTGAACGTAAACATGTCGTGTTTACGTCGGCAACGTTGACCGTTGAAGATTCATTTCAGTTTTTTGCACATGAAATTGGCTTGTCTGCGTTTTCATATGATGAATACGTGTTCAAATCGCCGTTCAATTATGCGGAACACTGCCGAATCGTCATTCCGAATGATGTGCCGGAAGTGAAAGATGTGGACAGTTTAGCTTATGCTGCTGCAGTGGCCAATTATATTATCGCCGCAGCAGAAGCAGCCGGTGGACGAATGCTTGTCTTGTTTACATCATTTGATATATTGAAAAAAACATATGATTATATTCGAGAAACAGAACTGCTGGCCGATTATGCGATTATTGCGCAGAGCATTACGAATGGAAGTGTCACACGTCTAACGAAAAATTTTCGTCAGTATGACAAATCGATTTTGCTCGGAACTGGCGCTTTTTGGGAAGGAATCGACATTCCAGGTGAAGATTTATCTGTCTTGTTTATCGTTAGACTCCCGTTTGCACCGCCGGATGATCCATTTGTAGCGGCTAAAAGCAAGCAGTTGAAGGAGGAAGGGAAAAATCCATTTTCCGCGTATTCACTTCCGCAGGCGGTTATCCGCTTCCGGCAAGGATTCGGACGTTTGATCCGCACGCAGTCTGACCGGGGGATTGCGGTTGTTTTTGACCGGCGCATTGTATCAAGCCGGTATGGAAAATCCTTTTTACAGTCGATCCCAGGTGTAGCGGCTGTTGAAGAAGATATTGCCGGTACGATGGAGCTAATTGAAAAGTGGCTCCCAAATGAAAAATAACTGTATAAAGAGTGGATATTCCTGCTATAATGCCAACAGGAGGGGTTGTAATGGAGTCGAAAATTGATGTACTGTCGACCGTAACGGTTGAAAATAGCGGTGATTTATATAAGCTCGTTGATACGTTAAATCGGACACTGAAGCGTGAAAATTTAATGTTTGGTCTGGCGCTTGATGCAGAAGACGAAACGAAAGCCGTTTTCACCATTTATAGAACGTAAGAAGCGATGAATAAACGAACAAACTTTAAAAAATGGCTATTAATAATCGGAGTTCCGATCCTTGTTGTTGCACTAATAATTGGAATCATGTATAATAATGCACAAAAACCGTATGAAAAAGAAAAAGCGACCGCTGTACAGAAAGTGAAGGAAAAAGCTGCTCTCACAGAAGTGGAAGAGGTGTATCTGTACAAGAGTACGGATGTCTTTTATGCGGCGACAGGGAAAGATGAAAACGGCAAAAATGTCGCCGTCTGGATAGCGCAGGATGGCAAGTCAGAACCGATTATTAAACCACTTGATACAGGTGTCACAGAAAAAGAAGCGCGTATTCTCTTCAAGAAGGAAGCGGGCAATGCAGAGATTCTTTCGCTCACACTTGGCATTGAGAAAGAAACCCCTGTCTGGTTGTTCACGTTTGAAAATGAAAAAGGTAATTTGAATTACTACTATTTATCGTTTACGAACGGAAAATGGTGGAGAAAAATCGAAAACATATAATAGAATGGAGAATTCAAATGGATGTACAATTAGCAGAACGAGTTAAAGCACTTACCCCTTCAGCGACGCTTGCCATTACAGCGAAAGCGAAAGAAATGAAAGCGCAAGGAATCGATATCATTGGTCTTGGCGCTGGCGAACCGGATTTTAATACGCCAGATCACATTATTGAAGCAGCATATGCATCATTGAAAGAGGGACAGACAAAATATACACCGGCGGGCGGCCTTGTGGAACTGAAAGATGCTATCATTAGCAAATTTAAAGAAGATCAAGGTATTACATATAAACAAAATGAAATTATTGTAACAACAGGTGCAAAACACGCGCTTTACAACCTTTTCCAGGTTATTTTAAATGAGGGCGATGAGGTCATTATTCCAACACCATACTGGGTTAGTTATCCGGAGCAGGTAAAGCTCGCAGATGGTATTCCAGTATACGTAGACGGCAAAGAATCAAATGATTTCAAAATTACGCCTGAACAATTAGAAGCAGCGATCACAGATAAAACCAAAGCAGTGATTATCAACTCGCCATCAAACCCAACCGGCATGCTTTACACAGCGGATGAACTAAAAGCACTTGGTGAAGTTGCACTCCGTAAAAATATTTGGGTCGTATCCGACGAAATTTATGAAAAACTAGTATACGGTGACAACAAACACATTTCGATTGCAGAATTGTCTCCAGAGTTAAAAGAGCAGACGATCATTATTAACGGTGTATCAAAATCTCACTCAATGACGGGGTGGCGCATTGGCTATGCAGCGGGTAACGCAAAGGTCATTAAAGCGATGACAGACCTTGCAAGCCATTCTACATCAAATCCGACAACAACATCCCAATATGGTGCCATTGCGGCTTATACAGAGACTCAAGCGCCAGTTGAAGAGATGAAACAAGCATTTCAAGAGCGCCTGAACATTATTTATGAAAAGTTAACAGCTATTCCAGGTGTTACATGCTTGAAACCACAAGGTGCATTTTACTTGTATCCAAATGTGACAGAAGCGGCGAAATTGACGGGTCATGCAAGTGTAGATGACTTTGTTACCGCTCTTCTTGAAGAAGCAAATGTAGCGGTCGTACCGGGAAGCGGCTTCGGAACGCCTGAAAACATCCGTCTTTCTTATGCAACATCACTTGAATTGCTTGAAAAAGCAACACAGCGCATTGCAGATTACGTTAACAATAACAAAAAAGGGTAACATTATTAGCAAAGCTGTCCATTCGGGCGGCTTTTCTTTTTATGTGTCAGCTAGTATAATATGAAACAATGCCAGTGAAAAAGTTTTCGAGGTGGAATGGAAAATGAAAGAAAAAGAGCTATTAATGAACTGGATGGAAGATGGGATGACAAGCATTCCGAACGTTCTTCTCCAAAACTATAAACGGCTGCAAATCGATGAAAAAGAGATGATGGTGTTGTTGCACATTTATTCGTTTACTCAAAAAGGCATATTGTTTCCAAGTTTTGAAAACCTTGCGGAACGGATGACGATTTCGTCTGCCGATTGTGCAGCTTGCGTAAAAAAAATGATTCAAAAGCAAGTGGTGGCTATTGAACAAGGTGATCAGACCGGCTATGAATTTTATTCATTAAAACCGCTCTGGAACAAGATTGCTGCTCTTTTTGAATCTGATGCACGCGGACAGTCATTGCAACAGGCGATGACAGAAGAAAAAGATTTATACAGCTTGTTTGAAGAAGAATTTGGCCGGCCGCTCTCAGCAATTGAATGTGAAACGCTGGCGCTCTGGATTGACCAGGATGCACACGATCCGTCGGTTATTAAAGCGGCTCTTCGTGAAGCTGTGATGTCAATGAAGCTGAATTTCCGCTATATAGACCGCATTTTATTTGAGTGGAAAAAGCAAGGCATTAAAACAGTGGATCAGGCGCGCGAGCAAGGGCGGAAATTCCGTAAACCAACTGGAACAGAGCAGGTAACACGTTCTGAAAATGCTGTTCCATTTTACAATTGGCTTGAGCAGTAAGGAGAATTTGATATGCTGACAAAAAAAGAAATTCATCATTGTCTCGATACGTTTGGCGAGATGTTTCCAGATGCGCATTGCGAACTGAACCATGCGAATCCGTTTGAACTTGTCATTGCTGTTCTATTATCTGCACAATGTACAGATGTACTCGTCAACAAAGTGACGAAAGGGTTATTTGAAAAATATAAAACACCGGAAGACTACATAGCGGTGCCGCTCGAAGAACTGGAGCAAGACATTCGCTCGATCGGCTTGTACCGAAACAAAGCGAAAAACATTCAAAAATTGTCGCATATGATGATTGACGAGTTGAATGGGATTGTTCCGGAAACACAGGATGAACTCGTAAAACTTCCAGGCGTCGGCCGTAAAACAGCAAATGTGGTGGCATCCGTTGCATTTGGTGTACCGGCGATCGCGGTTGATACGCACGTGGAACGCATCTCCAAACGACTTGGATTTTGTCGTTGGAAAGACAATGTGACTGAAGTGGAAGCGGCATTGATGAAGAAAATTCCGATGGATGAATGGTCGGTAACACATCACCGGATGATCTTCTTTGGTCGCTATCATTGTAAAGCACAGTCTCCGAACTGCCCGGAATGCCCGCTTTTAAATCTATGCCGGGAAGGGAAAAAGCGAATGAAGCGGAAGGCTGGCGCGTGAAGAAAATAGTCATATTGCCGGAGTCGCTCCGTTTTTTTTCAGAAGAACAGCATATATCGCTCCCAGAAAAGCTTGATGAATATCCTTATTTTTTGTATGAATTAACCGGTGAAAAAACACCGTGGCTAAAAGAGCAACATGGGCTGCCAGAGTTGCTGCCGATATGGGAACGACTTGAAGCTGCTGTGAAGGAAAAGCACCGCCAGCGTCAAAAAGATGTGCAGGAAGAGATGAACGCTCTGCTGGCTCTTTTTTTCATGGCGCTATTCTGGGTGAATGGCTCGCCGGCAGCTCCTGCTGTCTGGAAGCAAAGAGAAGCGGAGCTTAGCATAAAACCGATTAATTTTCGCGAACGATTTCAATTTATTGTCGCCAGACCTTACACATATGCGGCGTTTCGACAGTTGGTCGAACTGATGTCTGAATTACGGAAGGCGGCAGCAGTAAATGCCATTCGTAAGCGATAAAAAAGCGTCTATACGGAGCAAATGCTCTATATAGACGCTTTTGTTTTTTATTCTGTTTCTGCGGGTACCTTAATACTGTTACTTTGCGTACTGCCGCTGTTGTTACCATTACCATTACCATTACCAGTTGGTACGTCAGGTACTGGCACTGGGTTAGGAGTTGGTTCCGGTTCAGGCTCTGGTTCTGGTTCAGGCTCTGGTACTGGCTCTGGCTCCGGTACTGGATTAGGAGTTGGTTCCGGTTCAGGCTCTGGTTCTACAACAGGGTTTTCTGGCTCCGTGGTTTGGCCACCTGGAATGGTTACCGATGTAGAAGCGGAGTCAACGCTTTGACCATTGACAAGTGCTGTCACAGTAATCGAATAGGTCTGACCGGGCTGCCCGCCGCCAAATACGGTAGAGAATCCGCCAATCGACTGTGTTTCCGATCCGTTCGTCACGCTAAATGATGCACCACTGCCGCTAAATGACCAAGAGACAGAGATATTGCCGCCCGCGTCAGCTGTAGCACTTAATCCGGTTACTTCACCAGATGTTGTCTCTTCTTCCTGCTTTGGTTTTTCTTTATCATCTTCAACAGGCTTTTCTTTCGGTTCCTTTTCTTTGACCGTTTTTGCTGTCCGTTTCGGTTGTTCACCGCGCACGAACAACTCATAGACTTTATCACTGTCCGATACACCGTCTCCAGCAATTTGGGCCGGATTGGATCCTTTTACAATGGCCAGTTCAACGACGCTGTCCGGTTTTTCAAAGTCTTCGGTTTCTATATTAGATGATATTTCCGTCATTAACTGTCTAAACAATTCTTTTGCAATTTGTTGGCTTTCTGTGGATAAATATTCTGTCCGGTTTTCATATCCGGTCCAAATGGCCGCTGTATAATTTGTCGTATAGCCAACAAACCAAGCATCCGGTGATCCACTGTATGGGATGTCGTATTTTTCCATTTCGTCTGCTGTATAGTTTGTTGTTCCAGTTTTACCGGCGACAGGGAGGCCGGGAATATTCGCTGCTCTTCCGGTTCCATAGTCCACAACGTCTTTTAGCATATCTGAAATCATATAGGCTGTGTAATCACTCATGGCTGATTCGGATTTAAATTCGCTTTTAATTTCCGTACCATCCGGAAGCGTAATTTTTGTCACGGTATGCGGCTCATTGTACGTACCGCCATTGCCAAACGCGGCATATGCACCGGCCAATTGAAGAGGGGAGATCGCATCTTCGCCGTCATTAGCACCGATCGCATACGATTCATATTCGTTTTTCATATCAATGCCGAGTCCCGACAGGAATTTAAATGAATCTTCAAATCCGACTTCCTTCAACGTACGAACCGCTGGCGTATTTTTCGATCGTACTAGTGCTTCGCGCATCGTCATCATTCCGGCGTACGAACCGCCGGCATTTCCGACAGATGGTCCGCCATTGGAATAATTGAGCGGGCTATCGTCAATTTGTTCATACGTCGACCATTTCAAATGTTCAATTGCCGGCCCGTAATCAATGAGCGGTTTAATGACGGATCCGGACTGACGCTGAGAATCAACTGCATAGTTCCAACCACGCTGTACTTCTTGGTTTCGACCGCCGCCAATAGCGCGTATTTCACCAGTTTGTGTATCTGTGAGCGCAATCCCAGCTTGGAACAATTCATTCGGATAGTTAATGAATTCATCGCTGTTTAACAATTTATCCATGTACAACTGTGCGTCTTTATCGAGTGTTGTTTCAATGATTAAGCCGTCTGAATACGCATTGTAGCCCATTTTATCTACTTCTTCAACAACGAGGTCAACATAGGAGTCATATTCTTTTGATACCTCTGATTTGTTCACTGGTTCAATTAAAGAATCAGTAATGTCTTGATTTTGAGCATCTTGCATTTCTGACTGCGTAATTTTATCGTGTTGATTCATAAGTGAAAGAACGATGTCTTTTCGTTTTTCTGCATTTTCTGGGTTCTCATTGGCATTATAATTATTTGGACTTTGTGGCATGCCAGCAATGTAGGCGGCTTCCTGCAAGGTCAATTCACTTAACTCTTTGCCAAAAAAGTAATCAGCAGCAGCTTTAATGCCATTTATTCCTTTAGACATATACACTTTATTTACATACATTTCAAAAATCTCTTCTTTTGAATAGGCTTCTTCGAGTTTATATGCTAGCCATGCTTCCTGCGCTTTCCTTTTCAGCGTTTTGTCATAATCTAAATATGACATTTTCACAACCTGCTGAGTAATTGTACTGGCGCCCTGCGAGCCAAAGCCCTCTGTCACATTTTTCACAACGGCGCCGGCAAGCCGGATTGGGTCTATCCCTTTATGTTTAAAAAAGCGAACATCTTCTGTCGCCAAAATAGCATCGCGCATGAGAACAGGGATGTCCTTATACTGAACATAATCGCGCCGTTCTGAGCCAATATTCGTAATAAGGTCGCCGTTCATGTCATTAATTTTCGATGAAATCGGGTCGCGAAGCAATGCATCATCCAATTCCGGTGCATCCTTTACAAAGTAAGCAAACAATCCTGCGCCTCCTGCAAGTGTTAAAAAGACAAGCAGTACGAGCGCAAGTAAAATACGTTTAATAATCGACTGCTTTTTATTAGTAGGTGTTTTTTTCTGTTTCGGTACTTTTCTTGAATGAGCCGTTTTTTTTCGTTGTTGGCTCCTCTTTTCAGTTCTCGATGTGTATTCCTCAGACATGTGTCTTATTTCCTCACTTTCAAAAGTTAAAAATATATGCTTTCGACCGCATCCAAATAAGGGATTCGAGGCGATAATCCGAGCTTGAGAGGGGCACCGCACGAAATGAGTTCTTTTTTCGCAATCGATTTGCGTCCGCCCTCAATCATTCGGCACCAGAACGTATACAGCGCTTGAAAAGGTAGAAAAAAGAGCTCGTCCAATTGGGAAAAGCGAATGATGACAAACGCAATGCCCCCGTGCGACTCTACCTGTTTCATATGAATGATTTGATGTTCGTGAAAGTTTTTGAGCGGAAAAGAAGACGCAATTTTCGTTTCTTTCGCTTCAAAATCAATGTACTTTCCTTTGTATACCCCGTTATAATCCGTTGTGGACGCCTGTCTGAAATAAGCTTCTTTAATGACAGCTGCACTTCGAACGGGATAATCGACGCGGACAATTTGGATGGGGACAGGTTTTTTGTGAATGACCGCAATCCCACGATTTAAATAGTACGAATTCGTCGTATTGATATCTTCTTCAAGCGTCATGCCCCGGTTGCTGAAGGTGGTGTCTTTCAGTGGCTTTTCAGATTGATTTAGACGTGCCGGATACGTATGTTTTTTGCCATTTGGGTAGCGGATAGCCATTTTATTCCCTCCTCTTGAATCCATACATATTGTACCACATGAATGAGCAAATCGCCTGTTTGGAAAGCCTTATTGCTTTTTTCCCATTAACATTGAATAATCTATGTAATTCGGCTACTATAATAATGGTTAGCATATGCATAAGAAAGCCAGGCCATTTCTATAATAATTGTCGAAATTCTTCTTTCTTTGCCGGGTCATAACTTGTTTTGTCGACAAGGAAGGGATTACACAAAGAAGTGCGAATACCTATCATTATCACAGCAAAGGGGTGGAGACGATCATGACAAAAGAAGAATGGATGGAACGATTAGCCGAGATTGAACAAGAGACGCTGGAACTGGAAAAACTCGTACACACAAAAGTAGCAGCTGAACGGCATCGACAGTTATTCGGAATGCGGGTGCAAAAAGAACGCATTCAAAACAGGCTGTTACTTGTAGAAGAAGGCGCTCGCTTTTTATGTGGCGAACCGGACATACCTTCTTTCATGTCTACGTTAAAACCAGCGGCAGGGTCAATGTAAACGAAACGGGGTAGTAGGCAGTGCAGTTGATTGAACAGACGAAAACACTTCAAACGCTTATCCATAAAGCAAAATCAATTTATGAAGAGCGGAGAGAAACAAAGGAAGTAGCTGATTTTTTCAGTGTTGTGAAGCCATTTGCTGACGAAATGGACAAAGTGGCCGATGCATGGGAACAATCCGCGCTCGACTGGCTGAAAACAAATCCACAAAAATATGTACATGCGGCTCAAGTGACACAAACGGCGGATAATGCACGCCGTGTCGGTGCATACGCACATTTTTTTGACACAGGCAAAGCAAAATTTATTCAATCGGCAGATTCCGCGTTATACGTGCTTGAATCGCTTGAAAAAATATTGAAACAAGATGGAGCGCTATAAGGCGTTCTTTTTTTTGCTTTCAAAAAGAGCGTTTGTTCGTTAAACTAGCATAGTAAGAGAGGTGTGAAGGTCGATGAAGAAGAAAACACTTTCAGAATTAATTGCTGAATTACGAAACAATGAAAATATTATAAATTGGCATGAGATCGAACCAGAGGAAGCGAAAACGAAACCGATTCCGGAAATGGTCGACGAGCGGATTCGAAAGGCACTTCAACAAAGAGGTGTCGGGGAGTTATATACGCATCAATATTCCGCTTTTGAGACGGTCGTGAGTGGGGAAAATATTGTGGCGGTAACACCGACTGCTTCAGGAAAAACGCTTTGTTACAATTTGCCCGTTCTGCAATCGATCGCTGAAAATGAAGTGAACCGGGCGCTATATATTTTCCCGACAAAGGCGCTTGCTCAGGATCAGAAAAGTGAATTAAATGAAATGATCAGTGAAATGGGCATCGATATTAAAAGTTTTACGTACGACGGAGATACGTCGCCTGCGATCCGGCAGAAGGTGCGAAAAGCGGGTCATATTGTTATTACGAATCCGGATATGCTTCATTCGGCTATTTTGCCAAACCATACGAAATGGGTTCATTTATTTGAAAACTTGAAGTACATCGTGATCGATGAACTGCACACGTACCGCGGTGTCTTTGGCAGCCATGTAGCGAATGTAATCCGGCGATTGAAGCGGATATGTTCTTTTTATGGAAGCAGCCCGATCTTTATTTGTACATCGGCGACAATTGCGAATCCGCAAGAACTGGCAGAACAGTTAACGGGCAATCCAATGAGACTGATCGATAATAACGGGGCGCCAAGAGGAAGAAAGCATTTTGTCTTTTATAATCCGCCGGTCGTGAACGAGCCGCTCAATATTCGAAAGAGCGCTACGGTGGAAGTGAACAATATCGCAAAAGAATTTTTAAAGAATAAAATCCAAACGATTATATTTGCGAGAAGCCGGGTGAGAGTGGAGATTATTTTAAGCCATATTCAAGAACTGGTAAAAAAAGAGCTGGGTCCAAAGACAATTCGAGGGTACCGCGGCGGTTATTTGCCGAATGAACGCCGGGCTATTGAAAAAGGACTGCGTGATGGGGAGATTTTAGGCGTTGTCAGCACAAATGCATTGGAGCTCGGTGTCGATATCGGGCAGCTGCAGGTGTGCGTGATGACGGGTTATCCAGGAAGTATTTCCAGCACATGGCAACAGGCCGGGCGAGCTGGACGAAGGCACGGCGAAGCGCTTATTATTATGGTCGCAAGTTCTACTCCAATCGATCAATACGTCGTCCAACACCCTGACTACTTTTTTGAGCGTTCACCGGAATCTGCACGGATCAATCCGGAAAATTTGATTATTCTCGTTGATCATTTAAAATGTGCCGCTTATGAATTGCCTTTTAAAGAAGAGGAAGAATTCGGACCGATCGAAGTCCATGATATACTGGAATACTTGCAGGAAGAACGAGTACTTCACTACAATGGGGGCAAATATCATTGGGCACATGAATCATTTCCTGCAACGAATATTAGCTTGCGTTCTGCTTCTCAGGAAAATGTGATCATTGTGGATCAATCCGATGTGGGGAACGTGAAAATTATCGGTGAAATGGACCGGTTTAGTGCGATGACTCTTTTACATGATGAAGCTATTTATTTGCATGAAAGTGTGCAATTTCAAGTTGAAAAGCTGGATTGGGCGCATAAAAAGGCGTACGTCCAGAAAGTGGATGTGGAATACTATACAGATGCGAATCTAGCTGTTCAGTTAAAAGTGTTGGAAATTGATCGATCGACAGAGCGAAACACGACAGCTATTCATTATGGTGATGTGACAGTGAACGCACTTCCGACGATTTTTAAAAAAATCAAGCTGTCGACATTCGAAAACATTGGCTCTGGACCGATTTCACTGCCGGAAGAAGAGCTGCATACGAGTGCAGCATGGCTAGAATTAAAAGAGATCAGTCCGGAATTAAAAGAAAAGACGCTTGAGCAATTGCTGATGGGGATTGCGAATGTGTTGAATCACATTGTGCCGATCCATACGATGTGTGATCGGAATGATATTCACGTTGTCTCGCAAATAAAAGCAACACATACGGGACTTCCGACAATTTTCTTATACGATCATTATCCGGGCGGCATTGGTCTAGCTGAAGATGTGTATAAGAGATTCGATGAAGTGAAAGCTGCTGCAAAAGATTTAATTGAAGAATGCCCATGTCAGGATGGGTGTCCTTCTTGCATTGGCATGGAAATCGACGGAATGAATGCAAAACGAAAAAGTATCCAACTGCTTGATCAATTTTAAGGAAGGAGTACTGACGGATGAGTATGACCAAAAAACTGCAACGGATGAAAAAACATCTTGTGCGGGAAGAGATAGCGGTACCGATTGAAAAGCAGCAAGAGAACATTCGTCACTGGGATACGTGGGAAGCGGCAGGCGCAAACGTATTCCATTTTGAAGGCGAGTACTGCATTACCCGTGAAACGCATTATTCACTTGATTATAAGCATGGCCATTACACATTCCTTGATGCGAAAAAAACGATTCAGGACTGGTCTTCTTTTGACGGCGCTCATCCGTTGTCCGCAAAAGGATTTTCTTCGTCGGATTTGTATTTTTTTGATACGGAAACAACAGGTCTTAGAGGATCAGGCAGTGTTATTTTTTTGCTCGGAACGGCCCGCATTTCAGGCAACCATGTAACAGTAAAGCAGTATTTCCTGCCGTCACCCGGTAATGAAACGGCACTCTATGCGAAGTTTTTACAAGAAACAGATTATACGACACTTGTAACCTATAATGGGAAATCTTTTGACTGGCCACAGGTAAAGTCACGCCACACATTTGTGCGTGACCGAGTGCCGGCTCTTCCCGCATTTGGTCATTTCGATCTATATCATGCATCGCGCCGATTATTTAAACATACAATGGAATCGGTCAAGCTCGTCAATGTAGAAAAAAACATTCTTGGCATTGAGCGGATCGATGATGTGCCGGGGCACTTAGCACCAATTATTTATTTTGATTATGTGGAGCGTGGGGACCCGGAAGGTGTATTGCAGGTAATGAAGCATAATGAGCGTGATATTCTCAGCTTGCTTACACTATATACACATATTAGCCGGCTTGTGCTAGATGGCTCGACCCGAAATGACGATCGCACAGCCCTTGAAATCGCTAAATGGTTTGAATCATCCGGCAACGTTGAAGCTGCCCGAATGGCCCTTGCGCAGTCAGCAGGTAGGGGGCAAGACGACGTTGCGCTTGACGCTGCCTACAGACTGGCGATGCAATATAAGCGGAGAAAATCGTTTGAAGAAGCGAGAGCGTTATTTGACCGCGTCCGGCAGTCCCGCAGTACGCGGGCATTCGATGCATCAATTGAGTTGGCCAAGCTGTATGAACATAAATGGAAGGAAATAGACGAAGCGATTAAGATAACCGAACAGGCACTTAAAATGGCGACAGATGAAGGGGTAAGAAAGGAAGTTGAACACCGTTTGACACGGCTAGAAAGAAAAAAGTCGAAATACCTTAAAAACTAATGTCATTTTGTTGTAACATGATTGAAAACATCGTAAAATAAAGAGTGCCATTTTAAAAAGAGAAATTATAACTATGGGGTGAATGACAGGTTGAATCGTGCGATTTTTCTATTATTTTTTGTGTTTATCGGATTGACTGCATTTGTGTTAACGAATTTAAAAGATAGTTTCTATGCTTTTTTGTAAAAAGCAATAAACCTTTAGACGACCTGTTTCCTAATTGACAAACGGCACTGTTTTTGAAACAATTAACGTATAAAAACAGGAATCGATGAAGGTGGTGCAAGGCAATGTTGTCAGAGCAACTTAAGCTGACCGGGAAAGATATTCTCGAAAAAGAATTTAAAACATCCATGCGCGGATACAATCCGGATGATGTGGATCAGTTTTTAGATCTGGTCATTAAAGATTATGATGTATTTCAACAGGCAATTGAAGAATTACAGCAGGAAAATTTACGTTTGAAAAAAGAAAACAGTTCCATCGCTTCCCGTCAAAGACAACCGGAGCCGCCGATACGCGCGCAGCAACCAGTAGCGGGATCAACAAATTTCGACATATTGAAACGTTTGTCGAATTTAGAGCGGCACGTATTTGGTGATCGTCTTAACAACGAATAAATACTCGTTGCATTTGGACCGTCCATCTATTATAATAAAGGAACGAAAATGAATAACGTTCGGGTAATCGCTGCAGTCCGAGCGGCTGCAGAGGAAAGTCCATGCTCGCACAGTGCTGAGATGCCTGTAGTGATCGCGCCTGGCGAAACCATAAGCCAGGGCAGCATTTTAATGCTGACGGCAGGGAAAACACCTAAGTCCTCATGGATATGGTGTGAATACTTTGAAAGTGCCACAGTGACGGAGCTTTATCAGAAATGATAAAGGTGGAACGAGGTAAACCCCGTGAGTGAGCAACCCAAATTTTGGTAGGGGCACTTTCCGGACGGAACTGAACGAATGGAAAGGCAGAAGCATAAGTTTCTGCAGACAGATGATTGCCACCGGAGTACGAGGTCACACCCTGGCCGTTTGCAGTACGAAGGAACAAAACATGGCTTATAGAACGTTATTCAGGGTTCAAATATACAATACTCGGCTCTCCTTTTTAGGGGAGCTTTTCTTCTATTTTTACAAGACGACTTTATTGAATCCGTACGTGGCATTATAAGTGATGAGAATGTGCCCGCCCGTCTTCTTGAACTGGAAGTGACCGAAAGTACGGTCATGCTGGACGCGAAAAAATCTGTGCAGCGGCTGACAGAGCTGAAAAGTATCGGATTTAAATTGTCGATTGATGATTTCGGCACCGGGTACTCATCACTTAGTTATTTAAGGCGTTTTTCTATTGACCATTTAAAAATTGACCGAAGTTTTATTCAGTCCATAGACCAGTTTGCAGAATTAATTGATTTTCTTTATTTGGATTTAACGGAAGAATACGAATGAAAAGAGGATGTTATGACGTATACAATCATCGCGACAGCTGCTATGGGTTTAGAGGCGCTTGTTGCTAAAGAAGTAAAAGAGCTCGGCTATTCGCCGCGAACGGAAAATGGCAAGGTATATTTTGAAGGAGATGCGATGGCAATTGCCCGCTGCAATATGTGGCTGCGGACGGCAGATCGTGTCAAAGTAGTGGCCGCTGAATTTTATGCGAAAACGTTTGATGAATTATTTGAAAAGACGAAAGCGATTGAATGGGAACAATTTTTGCCGAAAGATGCATCGTTCCCGGTGCAGGGGAAATCAGTTAAGTCAACGTTGTTTAGTGTATCTGACTGTCAGGCCATCGTCAAAAAAGCAATTGCAGAACGATTGAAGCATGTGTATAAAATGGAGGCGTGGCTGCCAGAAACGGGTGCGCATTTTCCACTGGAAGTCGCACTCTTAAAAGATAAAGTGACAATTACGATCGATGCGAGCGGTGCAGGTCTACATAAACGAGGCTATCGGATCGGACAAGGAGAAGCACCGATCAAGGAAACATTGGCTGCTGCACTTATTCAGCTGACAAACTGGTACCCAGACAAGCCATTTGTTGATCCATTTTGCGGTTCGGGTACGATCCCGATTGAAGCAGCGCTGATCGGTCAAAACATTGCGCCTGGTTTTAACCGGGATTTCGTGTCTGAACAGTGGGCATGGATAGGTGACAATGTATGGAATGACGTCCGAACGGAAGCAGAAGACAAAGCAAATTATGATCAGCCGCTTGATATTGAAGGGTTTGATATTGATTCAAATATGATCAGTATCGCCAACAGCAATGCATTTGAAGCAGGGCTTGGTGATTTAATTAACTTCCGGGTTGGAGATGTTACACAGTTTGAAACAGATAAAGAGTATGGCGTCATCGTTGGCAATCCACCGTATGGTGAGCGACTAAGCGACCGTCCAGCTGTTGAAAAATTGTATGCAGATATGGGATATAAGTTTAAATCGCTTGATACGTGGTCTATTTACATGCTCACGTCGCATGAACAATTTGAAGAAGTATATGGCAAGCCAGCGACGAAAAAGCGAAAACTATTCAACGGGTTTATTCGCTGTGATTACTATCAATATTGGGGCAAGCGCCCGCCGCGCCGCTCTGAATCTGAATAAAGCGGAGCGATCAGAAACAGTGGTGATTGGTCAGAAATCCAGAAGATATAAAAAGCGCAAAAGCGGTGCCAGGCCTGCTTTTGCGCTTTTTTATATGGTATTACCAGAGCTTGAATCCTTTTGATCCGAGTGGACCGCCGTTAATTATGTCCATAATTGGAACCGTGTATGCAACTAAGATGAGCACAACTAATACAGTAATCCAGACTTTCCAGTTTTCGAGAATCTTCGGTGTTTTTTCAGCACCTTTATCGATTGCACCAACAGGGAATTCTTCATCGCCTTTTGGTGCAAACCAGCATAAGTTCACGAAAATGATCAAGACTAAAATGATGCCGAGGAACAAGATTGTACCGCCGACGGCCTGTGCGATTTGATACGGAATCCATTCGAGTGCCTGCTCAGCATCGCCATATGTTGAGTAAGACGAACGACGTGGTGCCCCGAGAAGACCGACCCAATGCATCGCGCCGGACATAATTGTCATCCCAAACGTCCACGTAAATGCTTGTATAATTGCAAGTTTATTCATTTGTGGCGTTAAAATGCGTCCTGTTAAATGTGGAATGAGCCAGTAGGCAATCCCAAAAAACGTTAATAAAACAGTTGTTGCAACGGTTAAATGGAAATGACCCGTCACCCATATTGTATTGTGAATCACCTGATTCATTTGATAAGAGGCGTTGATAATACCACCGGCACCAGCTGGAATGAACGCGGCCATACCGATAAATGGAACAACGAAACGTGCATCACCCCACGGAAGCTTGTGAAGCCAGCCGAACAATCCTTTACCACCGAGTTCACGTCCACGCAGCTCAAATGTGGCAAACATACTGAATGCGGTCATGAGCGACGGAATGATAACCATAAAGGTTAAAATAACTTGTACGAATTTCCAAAATTCTGTAATACCTGGTTCTGTTAGCTGATGGTGAATACCAACCGGAATCGAGAACAATAAAAATAAAATGAATGAAAGACGGGCAAGTGAATCCGAGAAAATTTTACCACCGATCACTTTCGGGATAACCACATACCATGCCATGTAAGCAGGAAGGAGCCAGAAATATACGAGTGCATGACCGAAATACCAGAACAGTGTACGTGTAATTGCCACGTCGACACGTTCAATGAACCCGAGTGACCACGGCAAAAGTTGAAGCAATACTTCTGCTGCGACGCCAAGTGTTGCAACGAACCACATGAGGGAGTTGGCAACGACCATATACGTTAAAAGCGGGGACATTTCTCCTTTGTTTTCTTTGCGCCACTGTGCATACTTTGCCATTTGGGCAAAGATGACGAACCAGCTGCCAACGACGATAAATGTTAAACCGAGATAAAAAATCCAGTGTGCTTGCAGCGGTGCATAAAATGTATATAAAACCGTTGCTTCATTTAATAAAATCATCGTTGCTGACATCACAGTACCTAGCAGCATAATCCAAAAACCAATCCAGCTAGCCAGGCGCTGTTTCGCTGTAAATGTACCAGATGTACGGCTGACAGCAGCAGCTTGGAAACCGAGAATGAAAAATGTTGTTAAGACAAGTCCAAGCATGACGCCGTGAACGGTTAATACTTGATAATAACCGATATTTGCTGGAAGCTCGAAACGTCCAGAACGGACAAAAACTTGTAAAAGTCCCATCAATCCGCCAATGGCAAGGGCCGCAAATGCAACATACATATGGGCCATCGCGAGGCGCGCATCGCGTTTATCTACGCATAAAAATGTGCTGTTATTCATTTATATCCACCACCTTATACATCATTTTCATCGTGTGATGTCCTGTGCCGCAATACTCGTTGCATACGACAAGGTATTCACCTGTTTTATCCATCGTTGTGACATATTCACTTACGTAGCCCGGTTCGAGCATCATGTTAATATTCGTGCCGGCCACTCCATATCCATGCACAACATCTTTCGTTGTAGCGATGATTTTCACAGTTGAACCAACTGGAATCTCCACTTCAGTCGGCATATACATGAAAGCAGAAGCGACGACGACAAGTTCGTAGTCCCAATTTTTACCTTCTACTTTTCTAAGGCCAGGTTCATTAAATGGAGCGACTTTGTCTATTTGTTCATAGTTAATCGTTTTTACTGAACTAGGCGGCTGATGTCCTTGGTGGAACGCACTAATCCCAACGATGACGAGGAATAAGACAAGCGAACCGATTCCAAACGTGAGCCACCACTTTTCATAACGGTGTAAATGCATACGTATAATTCCTCCTTCAAACAAATTAGAAACGATCAATGAAAATAGAAAAGACGACCATCCATGAAGCGATGATAAAAATGCCTATTCCAAATACGGCGTATAATGTACCTTTTAATGAGTGCCCTTCTTCCCGAAGTTTGTGATTACGTTTTCCAGAAGCCATTTTAAATCTCTCCTCTCTTGATCGTCTTATTCCTCGTTAACACTATCTTAAGTGTGTAAAAAAATAGATTCTGTGAGAAAAATCACGAATTATTTTTTTATTGTGAAAAAAATGTGAAATAGTGGTGAATATATGTTAACGAATAATCAGAAAAAATAGAATCTTAACGTTCGTGTTTTATCTTGATTTTTTCGTGCTTTCTGCTAATATATAAAGCATAAATGAACTATACCCGCTCATATAATCGTGGGATTTGGTCTGCATGTTTCTACCGGACTATCGTAAATGGCTCGACTATGAGTGAACAACAGTGCGGTTCGTCCGTTCGCAGCCTGAGGGGCATTGTTCACTCTATTCAATAAAGAGAAAATCATGCTTTAGGCTTTTTTTATGTCTGAAGATGTAAATAGGAGGAAGAAAGAATGAAACGTCTTCAGGAAAAAATGAAACAGGACGGACGCGTTTTGTCCGAACATGTTTTAAAAGTAGATTCTTTTTTGAACCATCAGATCGATCCTTTGCTCATGAAAGAAATTGGAGAAGAATTTGCCAATCGTTTTGCATCAGAAAAAATCACAAAAATTGTTACACTTGAATCTAGTGGCATTGCACCATCTGTTATGACGGGTCTCGTACTCGGCGTGCCAGTCGTGTTTGCTCGTAAACGGCAGTCGCTGACGATGACGGATGATTTACTGACAGCCAATGTGTATTCATTTACGAAAGAAACGGCGAATCGTATTGCCGTATCAAATGCCTTTTTATCGGCGGATGATCATGTGCTCATTATTGATGACTTTCTTGCCAATGGCCAGGCAGCCCTCGGATTAATCGACATCGTTCGTCAGGCGGGCAGCTCCATTGCAGGTGTTGGCATCGTTATTGAAAAATCATTCCAGAACGGCGCCCAATTGCTCGAACAAGAAGGTATACGTGTCGAATCATTAGCGCGTATCGGATCGCTTAAAGAAGGGGAAATCCAGTTTAAAGAAGAGGGGCCGCAAAAATGAAGCCCTCGGCGTTTAAAACGGCATCCCTTGGCATTCAGCACGTTCTAGCGATGTATGCAGGCGCGGTCCTTGTTCCATTAATCGTAGGTGCAGCGATCGGCATGACGCCGGAACAGCTGACGTATCTCGTATCGATTGATATTTTCATGTGCGGAATTGCGACATTGCTGCAAGTATGGCGTGGCAAATGGGTCGGCATCGGACTTCCTGTTGTTCTTGGCTGTACGTTTACCGCTGTCAGTCCGATGATTGCAATCGGGACAACGCACGGTATTAACTATATATATGGTGCTATTATAGCATCAGGCATTTTTGTTTTACTTATCGCTCCTTTTTTCAGCAGGCTCGTCCGCTTTTTTCCGC
The DNA here is from genome assembly GCF_000372765.1 of Bacillus sp. 37MA. Classification (NCBI taxonomy): domain Bacteria; kingdom Bacillati; phylum Bacillota; class Bacilli; order Caryophanales; family Bacillaceae; genus Bacillus; species Bacillus sp. 37MA. The sequence goes on along the minus strand of NZ_KB889752.1, from coordinate 1,893,467 downwards.
CGGTTGTGACAGGTTCGGTTGTGACGATTATAGGCGTGACACTTATTCCGGTTGCGATGAATAATATGGGTGGCGGGCAAGGCAGCCCAGACTTTGGTTCAACCGAGAATATTACCCTTGCATTTACGACGCTGGCTATTATTATTTTGATGTATCGCTTTTTTGACGGTTTTGCTCGTTCCATTTCTGTGCTGCTCGGTCTTCTTATTGGAACGGTTATTGCCTTTTTTATGGGCAAAGTCGATTTTGCTCCTGTTATGGATGCATCTTGGTTTCATGTCATTCAGCCGTTTTATTTCGGTGTCCCCGCGTTTGAATGGTCCGGTATTTTAACGATGATCCTCGTGGCGATGGTGAGTCTTGTTGAATCAACAGGTGTTTACTTTGCCGTTTCAGATATGTGTGATGAAGAAGTCACTGAGCACGATTTGGCGAAAGGATACCGTGCAGAAGGAATAGCGATTATGCTCGGCGGGATTTTTAATGCATTTCCGTATACGGCTTTTTCACAAAATGTCGGTCTTATGCAATTGTCGGGTGTGAAATCAAGAACCGTTATTTTTTACACAGCCGGCTTCTTGATTTTCCTTGGCCTTGTGCCGAAAATCGGTGCATTCACGACGATTATTCCGTCGAGTGTGCTTGGCGGTGCGATGCTGGCGATGTTCGGAATGGTGGTGGCTCAAGGAATTAAAATGCTTGGAAATGTCGACATGGGCAAGCAGGAAAACTTACTGATTATTGCCTGCTCAGTTGGGATGGGGCTTGGCGTGACAGTTGTACCGGATTTATTTGCAGGTCTGCCGGACGGTGTGAAAATTTTAACGGGAAATGGAATCGTCGCCGGCAGTTTGACGGCGCTTGTCCTTAATGTACTGTTTAATGAAATCGGCTGGAAGCGGACAGCGGATGCACCCGCGAAAGAAAAAATGTCATAAAACAACTGATGAAAAATATTCCCACGTTTTAAAGACATGAAAATGTCGTAACGTCATCTCCATTTCTTACATGAAAAGAAATGGAGGTGACGTTTTTTGTATTCAAAAAGAGTAACAAAACGGCAGGTAGCAAATGAAGAAATAGAGTTTAAATTTACATTTAAGCAAGCATTTGATTACTTTTTATCGGCAAAGAAATCGGAAGGTTTACGAGCGCCGACAATAAAAAGTCACGATGAACATTATCGTTTCTTTATGAGATGGGTAGAGGGAAATCATCCCGATACAAAATTAGTTTCTGAACTAACTTCATTTATAGTCAGGGAATATCTTGTTTATATGCAGGAAGATCATTTTAACTATAAAACAAAAACAAATGGCTTAAGCATCCAGACGATCAATGCAAGACTCAGATTTTTAAAGACATTTTACAATTTTCTTGAAGATGAAAACATAATCGGAAAAAACATCGTTGCGAAAATTAAACTGCTTAAAGCTGACGAAAGAAAATTCAGCAAGTTGACAGAAGAGGAACTAAAACGATTATTTACGATACCAAATAAAGAGAATTTTCCCCAATTCCGTGATTTTGTCATAATGAATCTTTTATACGATACAGGAATGCGAATAAGCGAAACGATTTCGATTAAGAAAAATGATTTAGATTTAAAAAGCAGAAAGATTAATCTTCCGCCTGAGGTGACAAAAGGAAGGAAAGGAAGAATAGTTCCAATATCAAACTACACTCTGAAATTGTTGATAGAGTTAATCACTGAAAATGATACGCATTGGGATAATAAATATGTGTTCTTAAATTGGAATGGTGAGCAGATGTCCGAAGATACTTTCAGAAGAAATTTAAAAAGGTATGTGCTTAAAGCGGGAATTGAAGAAGATTTTTCTTGTCACGATTTTAGATGACAGACAATCACATATATGTTATAAAATGGTATATGAAGCTGTAAAACTACTGTTATTTCCATTAATTTGTGCGTACGATGGAGAGAAAATGCCAGGCTACCTTCAAACACTTTTGTTGGAGACTCACCCTTATGTTCTAATAAAGGATGAATTAATCGTTTCTGAACAATACCAGCCAATAAAAAAGGAGCAAGTATGAAGAGGTTTCTTTTTTAAAGTATAAAATAAGGAGGGCTGAACATCAGCTGTCCTTTTTTTGTGTGTAAGGAAACGAGGATCGGTGGCCTCTGAGAAATCTGTCACTAGTAAAAAGTGACAAAGTTTTGTTAAATCAGTAAAGATTTTTAAAGGAAAAAATGCTAAAGTTTCCGTTAGGAAGAATTTCATTAGTAAAGAGGGGTTCAACAAGTTGCGCATTCACGGAACACTAGGCTATGTAAGCCCCGTGGATTTTAAAAAAATGTCCCTTAAAAAAGTTGTTTGAATTAGTGTTGACATTCCAAAATTTATAATAGACTCCAAAAATAACTATGATATATTTTAAATTAATGGAAGTGGTGAAGTACATTGGAGAAATTAAAGAAACCCTTAATTTTCATTACGATTATCTATGCGCTGATTTATTATTTGTTTATTCTATTTTGGTCAACAAACACATTAGGAATGGGAATTGTAGCCGTTACGGGTCCCATCATAGCCCTAATATTTTTAGGTGTAGCGATTTATCATATAAAGGAATTAGAGGAAAAAAGGTTCTGGTTTATTATATTCGCAGCGTGTTTTAGTTATTTTATTGGCGAATTTATGTGGGTAGCAATGGATTTCCCTTTCCCTAGCTGGGCTAATTTCTTTTTTAACATGTTTGTGATTTTATATAGCCTTGCTATTCTTTATAAAGTATATATGAAGAGGAGACAATACGGTTCTATTCAGTTGTTTTTTGATTCGTTTATCATTATGACCGTGTTGACAACCATAACGTGGGTTTATTTCTTAGAACCATTATTGCAATATGAAACTAGTACTTTTCATTTCATCCTTTCGTTAACTTATCCGGCTGCACACTTAGGGATATTGATAGGGATTGTGATGCTATTCGTTTCTTATAAATCGACTTTCCCACCTATTGTTTTGACCATCAATACTGCGGTCGTATTTATTTATACCATCGCAGAGTTTTATTACTTATATCGAGCCATTTATGACAATTATAATTATTTATCCCTTATAACCCCGGTGTGGAATATCTGTGTCATCTTAATAGGCTTATCAAGTTTTTATGGTAGTCATATTGACGTTCAATCTCCACAAGAAGAAAAAAATCAACCTAAAAAGGTTCATAGTATATTCATTATCATCCCTTATTTAAGCTTAATGCTTTTAGTCATTCTTGCGATAATCAAAAAAGAAGCGATCTTAGGTATTTTTATTGGAGGAATGGTTGTTCTATTTTTTATTGTTATTCGGCAAGTCATTACGATTTTTGAAAATAGAACTTTAGTTCGCCAACTAAAAGGGAGAACGGAAGAGCTAGAAAGGCTACAGATTGAACAGTTGGAATTAAAAGAGGCTGCAGATGAACAGAGCTGGTTAAAAACGAGAATTGCTGAAATTGCGACTATGTATTCTGGAATAGATAACATAGAGACATTAGCCCGCCAGTTGATCAACAAGATTACTCCTATGGTACGCGCAACGTATGCCGTGATCTACGTGAAAGATGATAAGGGGATCTTACAGAAGCTTGCTGCCTATGCCGATACTCGACAGGAGGATATAGGGGCCAGCAGCTTTCATTTAGGGGAAGGAATTGTCGGACAATGTGCATTGGAAAATCGCATAATTGTTCTTAATCGAATTCCGAAAGACTATATAAAAATCACGTCTGGCCTAGGTTCAAAGCAGCCCTCCCGTGTAACAGTTATTCCAGCAGAATTTCAAGGAGAAGTATTGGCTGTTATTGAATTAGCCTCATTTCAATCATTTAGTCATCTAGAAGAAATGTTGCTACAAGAGGTCGTGAGTAATCTGGGTATCAACATACAAAGTATTTTAGGGCAGATGCAGGTAAGAAAATTGCTTCAAGAATCGCAGGCTTTAACAGAAGAATCACAGAGCCAATCGGAAGAGCTTCAATTACAACAAGAGGAGTTAAGAACCATTAATGAACAACTTGGAGAGCAGTATGAAAGTTCCGAACAGAAATCGAAAGAATTAGAAAAGGTACAAAGTATTCTTGAAGAAAAGGTACAGCAATTGGAGCGTCTACACTTGTCTGGACAGAAAAATTAAGGTCACGTACACTTGATCTAAAACAGATGAGGAGTTCCAATTATGATGAAGCGAGAACACCGTACCTTTACGCCTGAGTTCAAAAAACAAATGGTGGTTCAGCTGCACCAGAATGGAAAAACGAAACGAGCGATTATCGAAGAATATAATCTGACTCCATCCTCCCTTGACCGGTGGATTCAACAGGATGAAACCTCCGGTTCTTTCAAAGAAAAAGATAATCGGTCCCTTGAACAACAGGAACTTTTGAAACTGCGCAAAGAAAATAAGCAGCTGGTGATGGAGAATGATATTTTAAAACGATTGTGGCTTATATCATCGGTGATTTGTTTATTTTCCGTAAAGCCGGAGATGATCGTGATCGTAATGCAGACCATCAAAAAAGAAACATCATTGCGACCATTTCAGATGCTGTCTTATCTTTTTTAGTTATCTGGCTCATGGGGAAAGAACTTTTTACAGATGATAGTGATGTTTTAATAGCTTCTATTCTCTCAGCGGTTATTATTGCAGTAGGGGCATGGTTTTTCCACAAATATCTCGACAGACATGTATTTGATGAAAAGCACCTCGATGACACACGCACTATCCGCCATAATAACTAATCTTTGAAAAGAAAGAAATTCAAAAAGGCAATTACTTCGTCCAGAGGTAATTGCCTTTTTTGTTATTATGAATGTAACATTATCTTTAATATGTTACATTCATATGATTGACTTTATTGACATATCCTGTTTTTTCTTCTATAATCAGTTTATAGAAATTATACGTTACATTCAAAATACTGATTTTAAAGGGGGGACGAGCATGGCGACCATTAAAGATGTTCAACCGATTCGAAACGAGAAAGATTTAGAAAACATGAAATGGTCACTCAAACGACATTGTGGTGAACGTGATTACATCTTATTTCTTCTTGGTATCAATAGCGGTCTACGAGTGAGCGATCTACTTGAATTGAAAATAAAGCAGGTAAGTGGAAAAAATGAGATTACAGTCAGAGAAGGCAAAACGAAGAAGGTGCGAAAGATTCACTTGAAGCAGATCAAAGAGGAACTGAACGACTATATCCGTACACTAGACGATACCGAATGGCTATTTCCATCACGTAAAGGGGATAAGCCTATTTCACGCATACAGGCATACAGACAACTTAATAAAGCGGCAGATATGGCAGACATCACGAGCGGGATTGGAACACATACGATGAGGAAGACATTCGGCTACTGGCATTACAAAGCATTTAAGGACGTAGCCAAGCTGCAAAACATTTTAAATCATTCCCATCCATCCATCACATTAGACTATATCGGAATTACAGCGGAAGAAATCGAGAAGGATTTTGAAACATTCAAACTATGATATGTTAACAACTGGCGTGTTTTTCTTTTTATATGGAAATAGCACGTGTCCGTATAAAGAAGGACTTCTCTGTGTGCATACTGAAAGTAATAGATATATATGTAAATAAAATGTAGTTGATTATTAAATACATGGGAGTATTTGATTGATCAAAATGCTTATATATCAAGGTATCAATGAACGAATATAAAATCGGCTTTTTCACAAAATGTCGGTCTTATGCAATTGTCGGGTGTGAAATCAAGAACCGTTATTTTTTACACAGCCGGCTTCTTGATTTTCCTTGGCCTTGTGCCGAAAATCGGTGTATTCACGACGATTATTCCGTCGAGTGTGCTTGGCGGTGCGATGCTGGCGATGTTCGGAATGGTGATGGCTCAAGGAATTAAAATGCTCGGAAATGTCGACATGGGCAAGCAGGAAAACTTACTGATTATTGCCTGCTCAGTTGGGATGGGGCTTGGCGTGACAGTTGTACCGGATTTATTTGTAGGTCTGCCGGACGGTGTGAAAATTTTAATGGGAAATGGAATCGTCGCCGGCAGTTTGACGGCGCTTGTCCTTAATGTACTGTTAAATGAAATCGACCGGAAGCGGACAGTGGATGCGCCCGCGAAAGAAAAAATGTCATAAAACAACTGATGAAAATATTCTGATGTGATGTTAGTAGTTGAGTTAACATCTCCTATTATCAGAAAATATCTTGTGTATATGAAGGAAGATCATTTTAATTATAAGACAAAAACAAATGATTTAAGCATCCAGACGGTCAATGCTAGACTCAGATTTTTGATGAGATAGCCGTTTATTCGGCTATCTTTTTTCTTTTCTATGGTGAATCGGGTGAAAGTCCACGATTTCAGCGCCTTGAAATTTAACATCGTTGGCACCGATATGGGATTATGTATACAACTTCTTAATTTCTTCAATTACTATTGAGCTGAACAATTTCATCGGCTCCAATAATACTCCAGCATTCTGATGTTCAATTTCTTCATTAAAATCATTCATAAACCAGATTGAATCCGGAAAGGCTAAAAAAGCAGTCATTAAAAAGGAGTGAGCACTGTGGGACAAAATCATCAATTTTTAAATATTTTGTATAGTTAAAGGAGGAAATATGATGGGTAAATTTAATATTTATATTACAGTTTGTTTGACCATTCTTACATTGATAGGATGTAATAATAAAGAAAGAGTGGCTGAAAATGAAAAAGTAGTCGTAGAAGAGACAAGCGATAAAGCAATAGAGGAGAAGGTTGCTGGAGATGAAGAATTGCAGTTAGAATTGCCTAGGTCTGAAGCAACACAAATTGCAGATATGAAGCAAATCGAACAAGCACATGTGATCATTCAAGGTCACAAAGCTTATGTTGCTTTAGTTTTAAATGATACAGCTGAAGCAGTCCCAGTTCCTATAGAAGAAAAAATTTCGGACCTGTTAATGGATGAAGATCCACAGATTGAGGAAGTATTTGTTTCAGCAAAACCTGAATTCGTAAAGTATATGGCTGAGTTTGAAAAAAGACTTACTGCAGGGGAACCAAGTAAAGATTTTATTGACGAATTTGGTAATACAGTTCGAAAAATATTTCCAAATACTTAAATAAATTCAGGTGTAAAAATGTATGCATAAAATAAACGAAAGGTCGTGCTAATTTTGAGCAGGACCTTTCGTTTATTTTTTAGTTCTAAAGTTATGGTAAAAAATACTGACAAATGAGAAGATCTACAGTAAAATAAAGTGAAACTTCACTCAATGGGGGTCTTACTGCCTGTTAATGTGGGATAAAAAGAAAAAGCGGGGTGTGAATATGGAAAACACACAACTAGATAAAAATACGGTCATTAAAGAAGTGTTGAATTGCGCCATTGAATCCATCCGGACGGTCATTCCAATCGAAGTGCAGGTGGGACGACCGACATTATTAACGGAGTCATTTAGCCATCATGCAATAGGTGTTTTTATCGGGATCACCGGTGATTTGCCGGGCCGCCTAATTTTAGAAGGATCAGAAGAATCGTTTTCACGTTTAGGGACGAAGATGTTTGGCATGCCAATCGAAGGTGAAATGGTTGAGTCATTTGCTGGTGAAGTTGTCAATATGATCGCGGGCAATATGGGTGCCGCATTGTTTACAAAAGGAATTACGATTGATATTACACCGCCAACGATCATTGTAGGTGATTCGAAAATTTCCGGATTCAGGCAGGCGATCAAGCTGCCAATAGCGTTTCAGGAAGCCGGGGAATACGAGTTAGTTTTAAATATTGAAAAAGGCTAACAGCAGTTGTCGAATTCCATATACATAAACATATTTAAGTATATATAAGATGGCATTGAATAGGCTGTTATATAAAATAGACATAAAGTCTTTCGTGCGAATCGTAAGGGGGATTTCGTTTTTGCCCTTGCGTGATGTTTACTCATGTATACATCTTTTTGACCGATGATGAATAAGGCATCTTTTTTTGGGTTGCAAAAAAAGAAAATGGGTGTTAGGATATAAATAAGGATGAAAATCATTATCAACTAAGAAAGAAGGCGTTTGAAATGATCTGGTTATTTGTGACGGCGACAGTGGTAACGTATGGTGGAGTAATGAAATTTGTGCTGGATCGTACGGCAAATCAAACAAGTACGCCTGTATTTAAAAAATAATAAATGACAATGAATATAGGGATACAGTGAAACAGGTGCACACCGCTTTCATTGTATCCTTTTTTATTTGCCAAAAATCATATACAATAATGAAAAAAAGGTGTACGCATCGAAGGGACGGAACAAATATGGAAGCACCGACAAAAAGTCACACGATGGAAACAATTCGGGCACGCACAGCGAGGCTTTATGAACAATTTATACATAATGAAGACACTGAACGGGCGGAAAAGGCCGAGCTCTTTTTACGCAAAATGAATGATCATGAATTTATCGTCGCGTTTTGCGGCCATTTTTCAGCCGGCAAATCGACGATGATTAATAAATTAACAGGTGAAGCACTTTTACCGTCAAGCCCTATTCCAACAAGTGCCAATCTCGTTAAAATTAAACCGGCTGAAGAAGACTTTGCCAAAATTAACTATCATAATGGCCGTCCGCTCCTATTTAAAGCGCCATATGACATAAAGCATGTAAAAAAGTTCGCAAAAGATGGCGATGAAGTGGCATCCATTGAAATCGGACATTCGTCGTCACATTTGCCGCCTGACGTGACCGTGATGGATACGCCGGGCGTTGATTCGACAGATGATGCACATCGTATCTCAACTGAGTCTGCGCTTCACCTTGCGGATATGGTGTTTTACGTGATGGATTACAACCACGTACAGTCAGAATTGAACTTTATTTATACGAAAGAACTGTTGTCGCATGGGGTGAAGTTGTATTTAATTATTAACCAGATAGATAAACATAAAGAAGAAGAATTATCGTTTAGTGCGTTCCGCCAGTCTGTGTATGATTCGTTTGCAACGTGGAATGTACAGCCGGAAGCGTTTTTCTTTACGAGTCTGTATAACAGGGATCTGTCATATAATGATTTCGATGAAGTAAAACAGCTTATTCATGATAGTATGGCGAACCGGGAGCAGTTATCTGAACAATCGGCTGAAACGATGATGAATCGTCTCGTACATGAACATATTGAATGGCTTTTAGATCAGCAGAAAGAAGAGAAGACACACTTTGAAGCGGTTGTTGCGGAAGCAGGAGTCCAGTCCATTGAAGAAAAAGAAGCGGCTCTTGCAAAAGAACTGGAAAAGCGCGATGCGGCGTTCTGGTTGAAACAGTATGAACAAAAACGCGAAGATGTACTGAAAAATGCGATATTAATGCCGGCATCTACACGTGAAATGGCTCGCAGTTATTTAGAATCGACTCGTCCAGAATTTAAAGTAGGCATGCTGTTTGCGAAAAAGAAAACGGAAGAAGAACGTGAAAAACGTTTGAATACGCTGCTTGTCGATTTGAAAAAACAGACAGAAGCACAGCTGGAGTGGCATGTGCGGCAAGTGACAGCCTCATGGCTGAAAGAAAGCGGCTTGGACGATCCATTGCTTGCGTTGAAGGCGGAGGAATTATCTGTGCCGATGGATTCATTCGTCATTACAGATGCAGTGAAATCGGGTGCTGGCGTAACAGGAGATGCTGTGCTGAATTACTGTGAAGATGTCGCTAGTCTCATTAAAAAGCGGGCTCGTGCTGTGTCGGATGAGTGGGAACGTGAGGCCGCACCGGTTTTAACGGAACAGTTTGAAGGAGAATATGCGCAGTTCGCGGCCGATCATCTTATTTGGAAAGAACGTCTTACAGCAAAAGAAAAGCTTGTATCGCTTGAATTTGCGCGAAATGTGCGTGAAAATGAGTTAAAAGAAACGTTGTTAATGGAAGACCCAGATATGCCGCCTATGATGGGTGAGCTGATGGAAAAATGGCGTGTGGAAGCAGAAAATATAGCGGTTTACACCGGACAGGAAGATATGGGGGAAGTACGGAAAGAAGAGGAGCAGGCGATTGATACGGAACCGGTGCAGGAGATGGCTGTTATTGATGCAGCTTCTACGGTGAAAAAACTGCGTCATCTTGCGGACCGTTTAAACGGCGTGCCCGGTTTTGGGCGATTTATTGATGGTGCAATTCAAAAAGCGAAACGTCTTGAAAACAGAACGTATACAATTGCGCTATTCGGCGCGTTTTCAGCGGGGAAATCGTCGTTTGCGAATGCACTGCTCGGTGAAAAAGTACTGCCAGTATCACCGAATCCAACGACAGCTGCCGTTAACCGGATTCATCCCGTAGCAGAAGGGAAAAAACATCGCACAGCAGATGTTCATTTGAAGACAAGCTTCATGATGCTCGCCGATGTGAATGTATCACTCGGACTGTTCGGCCGCAGTGCGTCGTCGCTTCATGATGCATATAAAATGGTGCCAGGCGTGTTGGATTCGAATGAAGGTGAAGGGAAAGAAAAAATTCATTTATCTTTTTTACGCGCGTTTCACGCTGGTTTCCATGATTACGAAAGCCAGTCGGATGAGACGATTAACGTGGATCTTGACACGTTTAAACAATATGTCGCCAATGAACAAAAAAGCTGTTTCGTTCATTCGATTGATTTGTATTATGACTGTGATTTTACCCGTCTCGGTATTACACTTGTGGATACACCGGGAGCTGACTCGATTAATGCCCGCCATACGGGTGTCGCATTTGAATACATTAAAAATTCCGATGCGATTTTATTTGTCACATATTACAATCATGCGTTTTCAAAGGCAGACCGGGAATTTCTCATCCAGCTCGGCCGTGTAAAAGATGCATTTGAGCTTGATAAAATGTTCTTTATGATTAACGCGATTGACTTAGCGGCGGATGAAGACGAACTGAATGAAGTGAAATCGTACGTGCGCGAGCAGCTGCTTCAATATGGCATCCGTTTCCCGCGTCTTCATGGCGTATCAAGCATGCTTGCGGTCGAAGAAGCGAAGCGCGGCGAATGGGATCATCCACGGTCCGGTATGAGGCAATTTAAAGAGCCGTTTCGCGCGTTTTTATCAAACGACCTTGCGTCAATGGCGGTGCAGTCGGCGGAAGCGGAAGTGGAACGGGGCATTTTGCAGTTAGAGAAGTTAATTGAAACGGCGAAGGACAACCGCGATAATCGGACGCAAAAGAAAGCGGAACTAGAAGATAAGTGGAGCCGGATGGCTGTTGCAATCGACAGTGAGAATACAGACGTGGAGAAAAAGCGGATGACGCAGGAACTCGATGAACTTGTGTATTACATTAAACAGCGTGTCTTTTATCGTTTCTCCGACTTTTTCAAAGAGTCATTTAACCCGGCCACGTTGAGTGGACAAGGAGACGTAAAAGGGTCTTTGCAAAAAGCGCTGGAAGAACTGCTTGAATCCGTCGGGTATGATCTTGCTCAAGAAATGAGGGCAACCTCAATTCGCGTTGAAAATCACGGTGTGAAATTGCTTCATGAAAAGCAGGTGCGTTTGACTAATAAAGCATCGTTGATTGAGCCGGAATTGCTTTTATCCCATTTGGATGCACCGAAACTCGTCGTGCCGGATTTTGATCCAGCCTTTACAGAAGTACCGCGCGAGCCGTTTGCAAAGCCGCTTTCATTATTTAAAAATGCCCGTGCGTTTTTTGAAAAAAATGAGAAGCAGGTGATGATGAAGGAGTTGCAAATGATGATCGAAGCACTGGCGGATCTGTATTTAGCCGATCAAAAAAATGCGCTTCAAACGAGTGCGTTCTTGTTCATTGAGCAGGGAACGGATGAGGTGAAAAAAGCCGCTTCATTAGACGTGAATGAACAGTTTACAGCGTGGCTTGATGTGCTAGAGCACAGTGAAAATATTGAGGAGTGGGAGCGTGTATTAAGTGACATCCAACCTGCCTCTTAATACACGCTTTCATGCATGTGCAACGTGCCGTCATTTCGAGGCGGTGAAAACATCTGCTAACATGATATATAGATGCCGCAGGCTCGGGTTCGAAACGAATCCGAGCTACCGGTTTAACTGTTGGGACCCGAAAGACAATGTGAGAAAATTAATGGAAAAGGAACAGGTGAATGAACATGATCGTAACGACTGACTGGCTTCACGAACAGCTTGAAAATAACAATGTCATCCTTTTCGACTGCCGATTCAATCTGGCAGATCCAGCGGAAGGAGCGAAATTATATGAACGAAGCCACTTGCCAGGTGCTTTTTATGCACATCTTGACGCTCATCTCTCCGGAGAAAAAGGAGCAGCAGGAGGGCGTCACCCATTACCGGACATGAGCGTATTTACACTCTTTTTAGAAAGCTGCGGTGTGTCTAATGACTCGACCGTTGTGGCATATGACGACGGCGTGTCAATGTTCGCTGGCCGTCTCTGGTGGCTGCTCAAATACGCGGGTCATGACGATGTACATATTTTAGACGGCGGATTTTCCGAATGGGTGGAAAAAGGATACCGGGTCACAACGGAAATGCCGATCCGACGCTCAGCTTCGTTTCAATTAAACGTGCAGGATGGCATGCGTGCATCCATTGAAGAAGTAAAAAATGCATCTGAAACAGGTTCATCTTTACTAATTGATTCCCGTGCACCAGTTCGTTACCTCGGTGAAATAGAACCGCTTGATCGTGTGCCTGGCCATATTCCCGGCGCGATTAACCGTTTTTTCGCGGAAGGATTGGACGGAACAAAATGGAAATCAAAAGAAGAGCAAGCATCTCGATTTGAACATATTCATAAGGATGAACCGGTTATTGTATACTGCGGCTCAGGTGTTTCAGCGACACCGAATGTGATGGCTTTGCAAATGGCAGGGTATAAAAATGTTAAATTGTATCCAGGCAGCTATAGTGAATGGTCAAGCGATACGTCACGTCCAGTTGAAACAGAAGGACGAGATATCGTTGATAAATGAAAAAAAGAAAATTTTAACCGTTCAGGTTTATTGAACGGTTCTTTTGTATATAGTGGTAAGAATAAAAAATTTTTATCAGCCAAATAATCTATGATAAATTCAAACAAAATACTATTCATACACTAGGGGGGTATGGTAAAGTACATGTAAGGGAGGTGGCAACGTGAAAGTAATGGAGATTCAAAAGTGTGATATGAACGACATGACTGGTGCTAATCGAAAGAGCCACCATTCTGAGAAAACGAAAAAAAATTTAGTGACGCGACTCAATCGGATAGAAGGTCAAATTCGTGGAATTAAAGGCCTCATCGAAAGGGATGTTTATTGTGATGATGTCATTACGCAAATTTCCGCGACGCAGGCGGCGTTAAACAGTGTGGCTAAAATTCTTCTCGAAGGACATATGAAAAATTGTATAGTCGAGCGTATCCAAGAAGGCGATCATGGAGTAGTGGATGAACTGCTTGTCACGATTCAAAAATTGATGAAAAAATAAATACTTAAAATGGAAGGAAGATAAAATAGTGGAACACACAACGTTAACTGTACAAGGAATGTCTTGCGGACATTGCATCCAATCCATTGAAGGCAGCGTAGGAGAATTGAACGGTGTGAACTCAGTAAAAGTTCATTTGCAAGAACATACAGTGGATGTGGAATTTGATAGAAAGCAAGTATCTTTGGATAAAATTAAAGAAGCCATTGATGAACAAGGATATGAAGTGGCGTACTTATAAAGCGTGCTGATCTTTCAGCACGTTCTTTCCGGTAGAAAATATACCCCATATAGGTATAAGGAGTGAGCAATATGAACGATCAAGCGAAGGAAACAAGCCTTCAAATTTCAGGTATGACATGTGTAGCCTGTGCCGTAAGGATTGAAAAGGGATTAAATAAACTGGATGGTGTAGAAAAGGCTACAGTAAACTTGGCATTAGAAAAATCCCAGGTAAAATATGATCCAGTTAAAATAAAGGAAGAAGATATTCAACAAAAAATTAACGACCTTGGTTATGGCGTGATCGTGGAAAAGAACGAATTTTTAATTTCCGGCATGACGTGTGCAGCGTGTGCAACAAGGATTGAAAAAGGATTAAATAAACTCGACGGTGTGACGAATGCGAATGTCAATCTTGCTCTTGAGAGGGCGACGGTCGAATACAATCCTTCTGCTCTTTCGAAAACAGACGTCATAAAAAAAGTGGAGTCACTTGGGTATGGCGCTGTTTTGAAAGAAGAAGACAGCAGCAAAGCGAGTATCGATCATCGGCAAAAAGAAATTGAAACACAGACAGGGAAATTTATCTTTTCAGCCATTCTTTCTTTGCCTCTCTTATGGGCGATGTTTGGGCACTTTGAATTTACTTCTTCGTTCTATGTACCGGCCATGTTTATGAATCCGTGGGTACAATTAGCGCTCGTGACTCCTGTACAATTTATTATTGGGAAGCAGTTTTACATAGGAGCCTATAAAGCATTAAAAAATAAAAGTGCAAATATGGATGTGCTCGTTGCGTTAGGAACATCAGCCGCTTACTTTTACAGTTTGTATTTATCCTTTGAATCGATCGGACATTCTGGTCATATGGTCGAACTGTATTATGAAACGAGCTCGATTCTCATCACATTGATTATTTTAGGGAAATTGTTTGAAGTAAAAGCAAAAGGCCGTTCTTCGGAAGCGATCAAAAAATTAATAGGTTTACAGGCGAAAACAGCTCTCGTCGAACGAGATGAACAAGAGATGGAAATTCCACTTGAAGATGTGCTTGCAGGAGATATTCTTCATGTGAAGCCGGGTGAAAAAATTCCAGTAGACGGTATTATTATGGAAGGGCAATCCGCTGTTGATGAATCGATGCTGACAGGAGAAAGCATTCCAGCAGATAAAAAGCCGGGTGATGAAGTCATTGGTGCAACGATGAATAAAAACGGATTTTTGAAAGTGAGAGCGACGAAAGTAGGCAGGGATACGGCTTTGTCGCAAATTATTAGAGTCGTGGAAGAAGCACAAGGATCAAAAGCGCCGATTCAGCGGTTAGCAGATCAGATTTCCAGTGTTTTTGTTCCGATTGTCGTTGGAATAGCCGTTGTCACATTTTTAATCTGGTTCATTTGGGTGACGCCAGGAAACTTCGCTGAAGCGCTTGAAAAACTGATAGCTGTTTTAGTTATTGCCTGCCCTTGTGCGCTAGGACTTGCGACGCCAACATCCATTATGGCGGGATCAGGACGCGCTGCGGAGTACGGTATTTTGTTTAAAGGTGGAGAGCATTTAGAAACAACACACCGTATTGACACTGTCATTCTTGATAAAACAGGGACAATCACGAATGGGACGCCTGTATTAACGGACGTTTTAGTACATGAATCCATTGATCAAGCAGAATTTCTTGCACTAGTTGGAGCCGCAGAAAAACAGTCAGAGCATCCACTGGCTCAGGCGATTGTACAAGGGGTTAAAGACAAAGGGATTTCATTAAAAGAAACAGGCCAATTTGAAGCGATCCCTGGTTTTGGCATTAAGGTCATGGTCGAAGAAAAAGAATTACTGGTAGGGACACGTAAACTCATGAAGCAGTACAATGTAGATATGATGGGTGCCCACGTGAAAATGGTGGAGATGGAGAAGGAAGGAAAAACGGCTATGCTGGTGGCGATCAATGGCCGGTATGCAGGAATTGTCGCCGTAGCAGACACGATTAAGGAAACATCTAAAGCGGCTATCGGACGCCTAAAAGAGATGGGTCTCGAAGTCATTATGATGACAGGCGATAACAAACAGACAGCGCAGTCGATTGCCGGGCAGGTAGATATTGACCGTGTGATCGCGGAAGTTCTTCCAGAAGGAAAAGCAGATGAAGTGAAGAAGCTGCAAGCACAAGGGAAAAAAGTGGCCATGGTTGGCGATGGAATTAATGATGCACCGGCACTAGCAACGGCCGATATCGGGATGGCAATTGGAACAGGAACGGATGTCGCATTAGAAGCAGCGGATATTACGTTAATAAGAGGAGATCTGAATAGTATTGCTGATGCGATCTTTATGAGCAAGATGACAATCCAGAATGTAAAACAAAACTTGTTCTGGGCGTTCGGCTACAATACAATCGGTATTCCGATCGCAGCTTTAGGCTTTCTGGCACCGTGGCTCGCAGGCGCTGCCATGGCATTCAGCTCGGTATCTGTTGTCCTTAATGCGCTTCGACTGCAAAAAGTAAAATTATAAGGACGGGATTACATGAAAAATTGGGCATTTGCGGCAGTTGCTTATTTAATGGTTGTCATCGCTGTTTATAAAAGTATCGTTTAGGTGAAAATCCACATATTTTGTGGACTAGCCTGTAGACAAAGTCTTCAAAGTGAAGGCTTTGTCTGCAGGTTTTTTTGTTTTATTTACGCCGAAATCAATAAGTACTAGTAGATTAGCGAAAACGAATATGTTTTAAAACGTTTGGACTATATTCCAAGCGTTTTTTTGCATTCTTAAAGGAATCAATCCCACCAATAAAAATGTGGAAATACATATTTGTCCTTTGGTGATTGTACGAAGTAAGAAATGAAACAAAGTTTTTATATAATGATTTACTTATATAAATAAATCATTATATACTAATATCGAAAGGGGGGATAATACATGAGTGTTGATCCAAAGCTTGATATGCAAGAAGTGTCACAAATACTGAAATTACTTGGAGACAAGACACGTCTTACGATGATGAAATTGCTTCAATCGCATGACTGCTGTGTATGTGAATTTGTCGCCATTTTTAAAATGAGTCAGCCCGGAATTAGTCAGCATTTACGCAAACTAAAAGATGCTAGTTTGGTAAAAGAAACACGCAGAGGACAATGGATATTCTATTCGATGAACCGGGATCATGACTATGCCCTTTTAATTGATGATTTATTAAACTATCTTCCGGATCAGAATGAACGATTCGTTGAACTGGAAGCACAGGGATTACGTATTTTCTGTGACTAGAGAGGAGTAAGACATTTGTTTTCTGTTATTGCAGCAACATCCATTTTTCTTGTGACGCTTATCTTTGTTATTTGGCAGCCAAGAAATTTATCCATTGGCTGGTCGGCCTGTGTAGGTGCTGCGGTTGCCTTATTGGCAGGGGTTGTAGACTTTGGTGACGTCATCGATGTGACATCGATTGTTTGGAATGCCACATTGGCGTTTGTTGCCATCATCATTATTTCTCTTATCTTGGATGAGATTGGTTTCTTTGAATGGTCGGCTCTACATATGGCTCGCATGGCCAAAGGAAATGGCGTCAAAATGTTTGTATATGTGTCCATACTGGGCGCTTTAGTCGCAGCCTTCTTTGCGAATGATGGAGCTGCACTGATTTTAACGCCGATTGTTCTCGCGATGGTCCGTAACTTGAAATTTGAAGAAAAGATGGTTTTTCCTTTTATTATCGCAAGTGGATTTATCGCAGATACAACAGCACTGCCGTTAATCGTCAGTAACCTAGTAAATATCGTTTCGGCCGACTATTTTGACATTGGATTTGCGGAATATGCGTCCCGGATGATTGTACCGAATTTATTTTCATTAGTGGCCAGTATCACAGTCCTATATCTTTACTTCCGCAAAAGCATTCCGAAACAGTATGACATGTCCATGTTAAAAGCACCGGATGACGCGATTAAAGACCATAAAATGTTTCGTTTGTCCTGGTTTGTACTTGGTATTCTACTGATTGGCTATTTCGTCAGTGAATTCCTGAACGTTCCTGTTTCCATTATCGCCAGCATAGTCGCGCTGTTCTTTTTGGCTATGGCCCGAAAAAGTCCGGCTGTTCACACGAAAAACGTCATCAAAGGGGCGCCATGGGCGATTGTCTTCTTCTCCATCGGCATGTATGTCGTGGTATATGGTCTGCGTAACGCGGGCTTAACATCGGTTCTTGCTGATGTCATTCAGGCAACGGCGGAACAAGGATTATTCGCTGCAACAATCGGCATGGGCTTTATCGCCGCTATCTTATCGTCGATTATGAATAATATGCCAACCGTGATGATCAACGCACTGGCGATTTCGGATACGGCTATCTCCCCGATGATCAGGGAAGCCTTAATTTACGCGAACGTCATTGGATCGGATTTAGGTCCAAAGATTACGCCGATCGGATCGCTTGCTACTTTATTGTGGCTTCACGTCCTTCGTTTAAAAGGGGTCAAGATTTCATGGGGCACATACTTTAAAACAGGTATCATCTTAACCATTCCAACCTTGTTCATTACGTTAGTCGGGTTGTATCTATGGTTATTGCTTATTCATTAATCCATCAAATTGAACGTAAAAGGGGACTGCTGCTATGTCTAAAAAAACAATTTATTTCTTATGCACGGGGAATTCTTGCCGCAGCCAGATAGCTGAGGGTTGGGCAAAAAAATACTTAGGTGAAGAATGGCAAGTACTTAGTGCAGGTATCGAAGCACATGGGTTAAACCCGAATGCGGTAAAAGCGATGAAAGAAGTAGGTATTGATATTTCAAACCAGACATCGGATATCATTGATCCGGAAATCTTAAACAATGCAACGTTGGCTGTGACACTTTGTGGCGATGCAGCTGATAAATGCCCAATTACACCTCCTTCAGTACGCCGTGAACACTGGGGATTTGACGATCCAGCCAAAGCGGAAGGGACAGAAGAAGAAAAATGGACGGTCTTCCAACGTGTCCGTGATGAAGTCGGTAAACGCATCGAACGATTCGCTAAAACGGGCGAATAATACGCCTTTATTTCTTTTTCTCAAAAATGTTAATCTTTCTTACGTAAAGTGTGAGGTATCTGTACCTGCTTCAGTCCCCTTTCATTTTAAGTGAAAGGGGACTGCTAGTACTTATTAATGGTATTTCGTTTTCAGTAAACGCAGTGAGTTGAGTACAACAATCAATGTGGCACCCATATCAGCGAAGATCGCCATCCATAGGGTCAACCATCCCGGAATGATCAAAAGTAAAGCTAGCAGTTTTAATCCGAACGCAAACGTGACATTCTGTTTAATCACATTGAGTGTTTTGCGGCTCAGGGCGATCGTGTATGGCAGTTTCTCGAGGTCATCAGCCATTAAGGCAATATCGGCTGTTTCTAACGCTGTATCTGTTCCAGCGCCTCCCATTGCGATTCCGACTGTGGCACTTGCAAGAGCAGGCGCATCGTTGATCCCATCGCCCACCATTGCTACTTTTCCATGCTGTTCCCTGAGTGATTTAATGGCTTCGAGTTTATCCTGAGGCATTAAGTCGGCTTTTACTTCACTTAACCCTAATTGCTTTCCTATCGCCTTTCCAGTCGCTTGATTATCACCAGTCAGCATGATAGTTTTTTCAATCCCTAGTTTTTGCAATTTTTGAATAATAGACAAGCTGCTTTCCCGTACCTGATCTGCTACGGCTAAATAACCTTTAATTTCTTCCTCTGTCCCAACCAGCATCACCGTTTTTCCTTGCTGTTGAAGGCCGATAATCTGATTTTGAATTTTTTTAGGAATGGATCTCATTTCATCAAACAATGTTGGGCTGCCAATAAAATAGGTCGTTTCGTTCAAAATGGCTTTTGCGCCTTTGCCCGTAATCGATTGGAAGTCATCAGCTGTATACTCATCTACATTCTCTTGTTCTGCTTTCCGAAGAATAGCAGAAGCCAAAGGATGCTGTGAAAATTTCTCAATGGCTGAAGCAATAGCCAAAATGTCTTTTTCACTCAGATCAGATAAAGAAACGACATTGGTCACATCTGGTTTTCCTTCTGTTAACGTGCCTGTTTTATCAAATGCAATGACGTTCAAACGGCCTGTTTCTTCTAAATGAATGCCACCTTTGATTAAAACGCCATTTTTCGCTGCATTTCCGATTGCTGTTACAATCGCCACCGGTGTAGAAATAACGAGTGCACATGGACAACCTACGACAAGCACGGCCAAGCCGCGATAGATCCATTCTGACCATTCGGCCCCCATAAAAAGAGGTGGGATAATGGCTACCAAGAGCGCAATCATCATAATAGCGGGCGTATAATACTTAGCGAATTTATCAACAAATTGCTGTGAAGGGGCGCGCTCAGCTTGTGCTTCTTCCACTAAATGAATGATTTTCGCAATCGTCGTGTCTTCTGTACGTTTCGTCACACGGGCTTCTAAAAAACCTTCTTCATTTAAAGATCCGGCGAATACTTCATCACCAGTTTGCTTATGAACAGGAATCGATTCGCCTGTAATAGCGGCTTGGTTAATGGAAGACTGACCATTTAGCACTTCTCCGTCCATTGCTACTTTTTGACCGGGTTTAATGACCATAACATCGCCGACTTGAATGTCTTCTACATCGACTTCAAACTCATTCTTCCCCCGTTTAATAATAGCAGTATCAGGTGCGATATCCATTAAAGACCGGATAGATTGGCGTGCTTTCTCCATTGAATAGCTTTCAAGTGCTTCGCTTACGGCGAAGAGAAAGACAACAACAGCACCTTCGCCCCATTCTCCAATAATCGCTGCGCCAATAATGGCTACAGTCATGAGCGTTTTCATATCAAATTGAAGTTTGGTCAGGTTTTTCAACCCGACTTTAAATAAAGCAAATCCACCAATTAAAATCGACAAGGCAAAAATCATTATAGTAGCCGGGCTGTCTTCCCCGATCGTGGAACTAGAAGCATAACCAAAGACCAAAAAGGCGAGCGAGACCATCGATTTTTTATTTTCACGTTTTTGCCAAAATGGAATTTTTTCTTCTTTTCGTTTTTCGTTTGCCAGATAGACTTTAATGCCATCAAACGCACCGGCTGCTTCTAACTGCTCGACGGACGCCTCACCAACGATGGCAATTTTAGAGGCGCCAAAATTTAGCTGGACATCTTTAACGGTCTGAATATCCAGTATATTCTTTTCGAACTTCGCGGCACAACTTGTGCAGGATAATCCTTGCAGGCGATACTCATTTTTTGTTTCGCTCATTGTTATCAGTCCTCCCGTGAATGTTCAAGTGCAATGCGGACTAACTGGTGAACGTGTTCATCTTTTACGGAGTAATACACCAGTTTGCCCTCTTTTCGATATTTTGCTAGTCCCATATTTCGAAGCAGTCGTAAATGATGGGATGCCGTAGCTGTTGTGGAACCGATGATATGAGCCACGTCACAGACACACAATTCTTTTTCGAGCGTTAAGGCATAAACAATTTTCAATCGCGTTGCATCGGACATTGCTTTAAAAAGAAGTTCAACACCGTTCACATCGTTAATTTTCGGCTGCACACGTTCTACAATATCTTCGTTAAAACAAGACGTTTCGCACGTATCATCAGTCTGTTTGAGCTTTGTTTTTTCTGACATACGCATCCTCCTCATTCAAATATTCGTTTGATTGTATGTTTTTAGTGTATGATGAGTTTGCAAAATTGTCAATTGTACATTCAAATGATTATTTAATTATGAAGTAACGCTTGGTACAATTAAAGCGAAATAACAAGGTGGTGAATGGTTGTGAAGAAATCCACTTTGATAGTAGTCAAGTGGACGAAAAGACACTTGTTGGATCGATGGAAGAACCGTTAGAAAGCGGCGATTACACAGTAAACGGGCGTATTATTGGAGAAGATGGGCATCTCATTGAAGGGAACTATTCGTTTAACGTTCACCAAGAAAATGAAGACAATGAGAACTTGGACGCGAGGGTTGAACAGACTGAAGAAAGCAATTATCAGCTGTGTTTTTTGAATAAGAATTCCCATACAGCTGTGAATAGTAAAAAACCAATTGCTATACCTACAATCAGCCCGTTTAATTTGATCGGCAGCGCTAAAGAATATCCTAGGATCGAAAAGAACAGAAAAACGCCGGATAAAAGAGCGCTGAAGAGGAAAAAAACAAGCAAGGAAAGACGCCTTCTGTCTGAAAGCAGTAAGGAAGCCATAATCGCCAAACCTTCCGGGATTTGATGAATCATCATGGCTGCAATAAATGAAGTGGATAAAATTTGATTATCCAATGTTGAACCGATGGCTAAGCCCGCCGGAATATTGTGAACGGCAATGGCTGTAATTAAAAATAACGCCGGCCGATATGTCGGAGACGATTTACCTTCCATTAAGTCATGGAGGCCCATACAAATCAGCACGCCCAGCGAAGCACCAAAGGCAACACTTATAAAACCGTATTCCTTCAAAGCATGTGGAATTAGTTCTAAAACAAGTAATGCTGTTAAAACAAGACCGCAAAGAAGGTATAAATGTGGCGCTTTGATCTTAGGGATTTTGTAAAGAACACATGCGACAAGCGCTCCGACATTCGTTCCAAGAAAAAGATAAAAGCTGAGCAAGTACGATACTGTGTGCATAGTTACACTCCTATTCTCGAGAGATAGTTCATTTATATTCATGAGGGCAAATAAATAGTAAACAAGGAAAGCTTATTTACCTCTATCCAAGACAGTGACAGGAGGTGTTTATATGTATCAAACCGTCATCATAGGGGCCGGGCAAGCAGGGCTGGCCATAGGGTATTATCTGAAGGAAATGAATCAGTCGTTCCTTATTTTAGATAAAAATCAGGAAATCGGGGATGAGTGGAGAAATCGGTATGATTCTTTGGTGCTGTTTACGCCAAGAATGTACAGTTCTTTACCCGGGCTGCCACTGACTGGTGATCAGCAGGGGTTTCCAACGAAGGACGAAATTGCGAACTATTTGGCTGATTATTCAAATCGCTTTGACCTTCCTGTTCAATCAAAAACGGAAGTACTCTCAGTTCGAAAAGAAATGGGCCGTTTTTATATCAAAACGGAAGACCGTGAATATGAAGCGGAGAACATCATAGTGGCATCCGGACCTTTTCAGAAACCGAACATCCCTTTATTCGCAAAGAGTTTGTCACCAGATGTTTTACAGATCCATTCTTCCCAGTATAAAAATCCACAGCAGCTGCGTTCTGGAAACGTGCTGGTTGTAGGCGGGGGCAACAGCGGGGCTCAAATTGCCGTGGAATTGTCCAACGAACGGAAAACGTACTTATCGATCAGTCAAAAAATCAAGTTTTTCCCGTTGGAAATAGGAAATAAAAGTATCTTTTGGTGGTTTGATAAGGCGGGAATATTGAAGGCTCCTCGTCATTCGTGGATTGCTAAAAAGATACAGGCAAGCGGAGATCCTATTTTCGGTTCGGAATTAAAAGATGCATTGACAAGTAAGTCAGTGGTTCAAAAGAGCAGGACCGTAGATGGAGAAGACACAAAGATCCGGTTTCAGGATCAGTCTATGCTTGAAGTCCAAAACGTTATCTGGTCCACCGGTTTTGTTTTGGATTACAGCTGGCTGGAAGTGAAAGGGACGCTAAATTATGAGGGGCGACCCCTTCATAAAAGAGGGATTGCACAAATAGAAGGTTTATATTTTTTAGGACTGCCGTGGCAGTACCGGCGTGGTTCCGCACTTCTTCAAGGGGTGGGAGAAGATGCTAAATATATTGCCGAATACATACAAAAAAGTGGAGGTACTTTATGAAAAACAGTAAAAAAATTGTGATTTCGACGCTTATTCTTTTTGCCGCGATCGTTGGACTTGTGTTGTTTTTAAATAGAGAAGATGAAACGGCACAGGAAACAGATCAAACAACGAACAGCAAAGGGCATCCTCCCATTGAGGGACAGCCTACTTTAGGAGGTGCGGATGCACCTGTCTCCATTGTAGAGTTTGGCGATTATAAATGCCCATCGTGCAAACAGTGGGGCGAAACGATATATCCTAAATTGATAGAAGACTATGTGGACACCGGAAAAGCAAAATTATCTTATATCAATGTGCTATTTCATGGAAAAGAGTCCATTCTCGCAGCACTGGCTTCTGAGTCCGTCTACAAACAAGACCCTGAATCATTCTGGGCATTCCATAAAGCAGTATTTGACGCGCAGCCGGCCACACAGGAACACGACACCCCGTGGGTGACAGTAGATAAATTAAAAGAAATAGCAGCAAAAACAGCACCAAATGTTGATCTTGCTCAGTTGGAAACCGATTTGAATGCAGATGGTACATCCGTAGCTGAAGATGTCAGCAAGGATGACGGTTTAGTGAAAGAGTTTAATGTGCAGTTCACACCATCCATTATGGTGAATGGCGTCATGCTGGAAGATCCGTTTGATTATGAAACCATTGTATCTTTAATCGAAAAAGGGCAGGAAGGGGATAAGTGATGAGCGGTCAAACAAAAGCATCATTTGTCCAGAACTATGCCCTGTATGCTGCCTGGGTCGTGGCAGTTATCGCTACGTTAGGAAGCCTTTATTTTAGCGAAATCAAAGAGTTCGTCCCATGTGAACTATGCTGGATTCAGCGAATTTTTATGTATCCATTAGCGATTATTCTAGGGATCGCAGCTTTTAATAACGAAATGAACATGAAGAAATATGTATTGCCCTTTTCCATCATTGGCGGATCAATTTCTTTCTACCATTACCTTGTACAAAAGGTGCCAGGTTTTGCGGAGATTAAGCCATGTGTTCAGGGTGTTCCATGCAATATTCAATATATTAATTGGTTTGGCTTTGTCACCATTCCTTTTCTTGCCTTAATGGCGTTTACGCTGATCAGCATTTTCATGGTGCTTTTGTATATGAATACACGGAAAAACAAAGGCTAAGAATATCGATCGTGAAACTCACTATCGGCTACTTCATTTTTAAAAACGTGAAATTAAAAGAGAAAGAGTGAAAGGCAATGGGACATTCGCATGATCGCAATCATCATGGAAGCAGTAATAAATCTGCTTTAAAAAAGGGCAATAAAATACTTAAGAAACTATATAATTCGTTATAAACATAGATGATGGAAAGTAGGGACTATTATCATTTATACGATTGGTTTATTTTTACTTGCAGGGTTGGCAGAAATTGGTGGGGGGTATCTGATTTGGCTATGGCTAAGAGAAGGGAAGCCATTCTCTTGGGGAATCGCTGGAGGAGTGGCTTTAGCTTTGTACGGGGTGATTGCGACCTTTCAAACGTTCCCTACATTCGGCCGCGTGTATGCAGCTTACGGGGGAGTGTTTATTGTTCTTTCAGTTTTATGGGGATGGGGAGTAGATAAAAAAACGCCTGATTTGTATGATTGGATCGGTGCTGTCATTTGTTTGGTCGGTGTTTCTGTCATGTTGTGGGGACCAAGGCATTAAGTATAGTACTTAAATAAAAGAAAAGCATAGCAGAGTTTCAGCCAAGCTTTTCTTTTATTTTTGTTTTACTTGGACAGTAAGCAGCATCATAAAGGAGATCATCACGATAGAAATCACCCATAGCCAAGCCATTTTCATATTACCAGAATCAATCGCTACATAAATCGCTGTAGGAATGGTTTGGGTTTCTCCTGGAATATTACCAGCAAACATTAAGGTAGCACCAAATTCGCCTAAGGCTCGCGCAAAGCTTAATATGCTGCCTGAAATAAGAGTCTTGGATGCTAAAGGAATGGAAATAAAACAGAAAATTTTCCATTCATTCGCTCCATCTATCCTGGCTGCTTCTTCGATCTCAACATTTACTCCTTGAAATCCTGATTTGGCGGACTGGTACATAAGTGGGAACGCTACAACTGCTGCAGCAATGACAGCAGCCCACCAAGTGAAAATGATGGGTTGCTTAAAAAGCCATTCAATCGCCTGTCCAGCCGTGCTATTCTTCCCAAAGATGACAATGAGAAAGAATCCAACAACTGTAGGAGGAAGAACCATTGGAAGCATGAGAATGGTTTCCAAAATGGCTTTTCCCTTAAAAGTTGTTCTAGCCAAAAAACGACCTACCAATGTTCCTATTATAATGACAACAATGCCTGACACAATCGCTATTTTTAAAGACAACCATATCGGACTCAAAAATTCTTGCATTAAAGCTTCATTCAGTAGTAAATCCATAGTCCCTAAATACCTTCATCGCTTCATCGCTTTGTAGATAGCTGTAAAAATCTTTTGTCTCTTCGTAATGTTTGGAATCCTTAATAATGCCTGCTGGATAAATAATAGGTGTATGGGTCCCAGGATCTGCTGTTGCGATTATATTTACTTTGTCAGAGATTAATGCATCTGTTTTGTAAACAATTCCTGCGCCAACATTTCCCGTTTCTACATAGGATAATACTTGACGTACATCCTTAGCATAAACTACTTTTGACTCAACATTTTTCCATACATCCATTTTTTCAAGAGACTCCTTTGCATAGTTCCCCGCTGGAACTGATTCAGGAGTTCCAATTGAAATTTTATCTACCTCTTCTTTTGCAAGGTCATGAAAACTTTCAATGATGGACTGTTCTTCCTTTGGGACAACGAGTACTAGTTCATTCCCAACAAGATCCACTCCGTCTTCTTTTGCAATATCCCCACTGTCTACCAATTGGTCAAACTTATCTTCCGCAGCCGAGAAAAAGAGATCAACAGGTGCTCCCTGAAAAATTTGCTGCTGTAAGGCACCAGAAGCTCCATAGTTAAATTTTAATTCCACTTCAGGATGTTCTTTTTTATACGCACTCTGAATAGCTGTCATGGCATCTTTTAAACTAGCTGCTGTTGAAACAGTTAATTCTACTGTTTCCATATTTTCAGATGCTGGTTTCTTCTTATCTGAAGATTGATCTGTGCCTTGGTTATTAGAGCATGCCACTAAAAACATAAGTAAAGATAGGAGAGTAATGACGAATTTCAACCTTTTTTGCATGTTTCTCACCTCTTCAATTAAGATATAATTAGTTATAATTAATTATATCTTATTATAAACTATTATAATTGTCTATGGAATTTGTTCCTATTTTGGATAAATACGGTTTTTTGTTTTGTTATCAAAGAAGTGAGCTTTATTCATATCTAATGCTAATGTGAGGACTTGTCCTCGTTTAACATTAGAGTGAGAATGGACACGAGTAATGAATGGTTGATTGTCAATTTGTGAGTACAACATTGTTTCTGCACCCATTAATTCAGTTACCTCTATTATTGCATCAATACTAGAACTTTTAGACATTTCAACGAATTTAGATTCATCATGAAAATGCTCTGGACGGATACCCATAATAATTTCTTTGTTGACATATCCTAGCTCACGTAAATCGCTCATTTTTCTTTCTGGGATCGCGATTGAAACATTTCCAATATTAATTTTGCTCTCTAAAAGAGTACCAGTAAAGAAGTTCATTGCAGGAGAGCCGATAAAGCCTCCAATGAAAACATTTTCAGGTTTTTCATACACATCTTTAGGAACACCAATTTGCTGAATAACCCCGTTTTTCATAACAACAAGGCGAGTTGCCATTGTCATCGCTTCTGTTTGGTCGTGAGTCACGTAAATGGTCGTTGTTTGTAAACGTTGATGAAGTTTCGTAATCTCAGCCCGCATTTGTACACGAAGCTTTGCATCTAAGTTTGATAATGGCTCATCCATTAAAAATACTTTTGCATCGCGAACAATGGCACGGCCTAGTGCCACACGTTGACGTTGACCACCAGAAAGAGCCTTTGGCTTACGATCTAAATATTGCTCAAGACCTAAAATATGTGCAGCTTCTTTTACACGACGATCAATCTCATCCTTAGGGAATTTACGTATCTTTAATCCAAATGCCATGTTATGATACACGTTCATATGGGGATAAAGGGCATAGTTTTGGAAGACCATCGCAATATCACGCTCTTGTGGAGAAATATCATTCATGCGTTTTCCATCCATTAGAAAGTCGCCATGTGAGATATCTTCTAAACCGGCTACCATACGCAATATGGTAGATTTGCCACAGCCTGAAGGACCAAGAAAAACAATAAATTCCTTATCCCCAATATCAAGATTGCAATCTTTTACCGCTGGTTCATTCTTGTTGTAGACTTTATAAATGTGTTGTAATTTTAATTCAGCCATAACCGTCATCTCCTTAAAAAAGAAAGTATTTTATATTTAGTTATATCTTATTATAATAAAATATAACTATAGAGTAGATCTCTTTTTGGAATTTATTGATAAAAAATAATTGAGTTATAATGAATGGGGAGGGATCGTATGAACCAAAATTCGTCTTACACTATTGAAGAGGTTTCTCAATTACTAAAGATATCTAAATTGACAGTCTATGACTTAATCAAAAAAGGAGCGCTTCCTGCTTATCGAGTTGGAAGGCAAATGAGGGTCGATCAACAAGACATTGAACAATATAAAACGAAAAATAAAACAGGCATAGGGCATGAAGATCCCCATAATATAGAGGTGAATAAGGGGTCTAAAAAAAAGAATAAAAACCAAGTATTGATTAGTGGTCAGGACATCGTTTTAGATATGTTAAGTAAATATATTGAAACACATACCTCCCTTACCCCTTTAAGATTATATAACGGCAGTTTAAACAGTCTGATTTCGATGTATAACGGAGAATGTGATGTGGTGAGTGTCCATTTGTATGATGGCGACACGGATGAATATAATCTCCCCTATGTTAAACGTATATTGATTAGTCAGCCGTTTATACTGATTAATTTAGTCTGTAGAAATGCAGGGCTGTATGTACAACAAGGAAATCCGCAGAATATAAAAAGATGGGGTGATTTAGCTAATCCTCATATTACGCTTGTTAATCGTGAAAAAGGTTCCGGAGCAAGAGTTTTACTCGATGAACAACTAAGGATGAATGGAATCTCTACAGATTCACTAAAGGGATATGAAAGAGAATTGACGAGTCATTTTTCTGTAGCTTCAGCCGTGGCTAGTGGACAAGCTGATGCAGGTGTAGGGATCGAAAATGTCGCCAAAATGGTCAATGTGGACTTTATCCCACAGATTAAAGAACAATATGATTTAGTCATTTTAAAAACAAAAGAAAACGAGGAATTACTCAAAGTCATTAAAGAAGCTGTCTATTCCACTGAATATCGTTCTCAATTAGAACAATTAAACGGATATGATCTCAGTCTTACGGGGAAGATCATATTCGAATCTTAAGAAGGATAGCGAGCACATCAGGAAAAGAGTAGATTATTTGAAGAAACGAAAGAAAAAGGGGACTCATAAAGATTCAGAAAAGCTTTCAAAACGCTGGCGGTGTAAAGAAAGCTCTTCAAGTTATGGATCCGTTTATTAAAAAAAGTGAGCAAGATGCAGGCTGAATCGTTACAAAGAATTTGGTTTGAAAATTCTTTACAAGAATTAAACACAGGAGTATGATAATCACCAGTTTCGCATTTCTAAATCGCTGAAACCATCAGGTACGGGGGAACCATTTTTTGTGGATTGTTTCATAATCCGAGGGGTGAATCCTTTTTAGGTAGGGCTACTCAAGGGCCCGAATCCGACAGCTAACCTCGTAAGCGTTATATTGAGAAGGAAGGTGGAGCTTGTGAGACAAGAAACGTAATGTCTACAAGTCTATTAACGATGACTTGTAGACATTTATTTTGTTTTTTATGTGATTGTTTTCTTTTCGCTGAGATGTTTATTTCATTAATAGGACAATGTACTTATTAATAATAATTGGAGGAAAACACGAGTGCTGTCTTCTATTAAGAGATTTTTAATTGGGCGACCGTTAAAGTCAACTGCATTGGGTGAGCAGAAATTGAACAAAACGAAAGCGTTAGCCATTCTTTCTTCCGACGCTTTATCATCCGTTGCCTATGGTCCTGAACAAATACTGATCGTCTTAATTACCGTTAGTGCGGCAGCGTTTTGGTACTCAATCCCGATTGCCCTTGGCGTATTAATTCTGTTAACGGCTCTCATTTTGTCTTACCGGCAAATTATTTTTGCGTATCCTCACGGTGGAGGAGCGTATGTCGTATCAAAAGCAAACCTCGGTGTAAACCCTGGGTTAATCGCTGGCGGTTCCTTGCTGGTGGATTACATTTTAACGGTGGCAGTAAGTGTGTCTGCAGGTACAGATGCCATTACGTCTGCTTTTCCAAGTTTACATGCTCATAATGTCGTCATTGCCAGTATATTTGTGATATTTATTACACTCTTGAACTTAAGAGGGGTAACGGAATCGGCTTCCATTTTAGCTTATCCCGTTTATTTATTTGTGGTAGTGCTATTCATATTAATCGGTGCAGGGTTATATAACATTGTAACGGATGAGGTGCCGCCTGATTTACACACGCCAATCGGCACACCGATAGCAGGAATCAGCTTATTTATCCTCCTGCGAGCCTTTGCTTCGGGAAGTTCTGCGTTAACAGGCGTTGAAGCCATTTCCAATGCCATTCCAAACTTTAAAGACCCTGCCCCTAATAATGCGGCTAAAACGTTAGCGACGATGGGTGTCTTACTTGCTTTGTTATTTTCAGGCATTGTGTATTTAGCTTATTATTATGGAATTACACCTAGGGCAGAAGTAACTGTTGTCTCACAAATTGCCGAAGAAACATTTGGTCGGAATTTTATGTATTTCTTCGTTCAAGGAACAACTGCATTGATCTTAATACTTGCGGCTAACACAGGCTATTCTGCTTTCCCATTGCTGGCCGTTAATCTGGCTACTGATAAGTTTATACCAAGAATGTTTACCGTTAGAGGAGACCGGTTGGGCTATTCCAATGGGATTATCATCCTTGGGCTTTCTTCCATCTTGTTAATTATTGCGTTTGAAGGACATACGGAACATCTGATTCCTCTTTATGCCGTTGGTGTGTTTATTCCATTTACCCTGTCTCAGACGGGAATGATGATGAAATGGATACGCGAAAAACCGAAAGGCTGGATCTCGAAACTCATTATTAATTCAACCGGTGCCCTGATTAGCTTTACGGTCACAATCGTGTTCTTTTTAACTAAATTTGCACAGGTTTGGCCCGTCTTAGTGTTTTTACCGATCATCATTTATGTCTTTCATCGAATTAAAAAACATTATGAAGCAGTCGGCGATCAACTAAGGATTACGACGAGTGCGTCTTCTGTGCCGATCGAAGGGAATGTCATGATTGTTCCAGTGGCGGGTATCACGCATGTCGTAGAAAACTCATTAAACTATGCTAAATCTCTTTCAACCGAACAGATTATTGCGGTTTACGTTGCTTTTGAACGAGAAGATGAAAAAAAGTTTGAAGTACAATGGAAGGAATGGCAGCCTGATGTGAGGCTGGTTACACTTCATTCTCATTATAGAAGTATTATTCATCCACTAAGCAAATTTGTTGATACAATTGAACATAAAGCGAGTGCATCAAACTATCAGGTTACGGTCGTCATTCCACAATTTATTCCTAAAAAAGGCTGGCACAATATACTTCATAATCAGTCAAGTTTACTTATACGCTCCTTTTTGCTTTATCGAAGAAACGTCGTTGTTACGACTGTGCCTTATCATTTGAAAAAATAATATTGCCAAATCAACATGGATGAAGCAGGCTGACCAAAAGCTGCTTCATTTTTTAAATTCAATAGGTCTTATGTCTATTCCTTACGGGAAAGCCATTGTGGATCCAAGCCTAGGAGATTAGAGAGGATCCTAACGAAAAAAGCAGACCTATTGGTCTGCTTTTTTATGCTGATTTTTGTACATCCTCTAAATATTGCTTTGCCTTTATAGGACTATATTGGCCTTCCCATTTAGACAAAACAATCGCTGCTAAAGAGTTTCCGACAACATTGACAACTGTACGAGCCATATCGAGAATACGGTCAATTCCAGCTATGAAAGCGAGCCCTTCAGCTGGTATACCGACACTTCCTAGCGTAGCGAGTAATACGACAAATGATACGCCAGGAACCCCGGCAATCCCTTTAGATGTAACCATTAATACGAACAATAATGATATTTGATCAGCGATAGATAAATCAATTCCGTACATTTGTGCGATAAAAAGAGCTGCTATAGCCTGATAGAGAGTAGACCCATCCAAGTTAAAGGAATACCCTGTCGGAATAACAAAGGAAACAATGGCTTTAGGACAGCCGAATTTCTCCATTTTCTCCATTAACTTTGGCAGAACTGTTTCTGAACTTGCTGTCGAATAGGCGAGGATTAACTCATCTTTCAATATTCTAAACAAGTGGAAAATATTTACCCCTACAAACTTTGCTACTAATCCTAGTACGATTACGATGAAGAAGAACATGGCACCGTACACTAAAATAACGAGCTTACTAAGAGGAATGAGTGAAGCTAGTCCAAATTTGGATACTGTCACACCGATGAGAGCAAATACACCAAACGGAGCAAATTTCATAATTTGATTGGTAACAAAAAACATCGCGTCCGCTGTACCCTGGAAAAATTGGAGAACCGGTTTTCCTTTTTCTCCGATAGCAGCCACACCAAGACCAAAGATGACTGAAAAGAAAATAATGGCTAACATATCACCTTTAGCAAGCGATTCAAATAGATTTGCAGGGACAATGTTGACAAACGTATCAGCAAAACTGTGATTTTGTACTTCTTCTGCTGTACTGACATAACTATCGATATTTCCCTTATCTAAGGAATTCATATCAAGGCCGGCACCTGGCTGAAAAATATTTGCGGCAAATAAGCCAACAATGATTGCAAACGTTGTAATAATCTCAAAATATAGGAGCGTTTTTCCGCCTAGTTTTCCTAACTTCTTAATATCACCTACACCTGCTACTCCGATGATGAGGCTTGCGACGACGATAGGAATGACAATCATTTTAATCAATCGAATAAATATATCACCAATGGGCTGTAAATAGGTTTGCACAGCAGGATTTTCGTAAAAGATCGCTCCTACCGCAATACCTATTATTAAACCAATCAATATTTGCCAAGCTAAACTAACCTTTTTCAAACAATCAGTCCTTTCGACGATTTAATATGGATTTAAATAATATTTGCCCTCTACAAGAAAGACGGCTACACCTGTCCATTGAAATATTAAGCGCTTTCAAAAGGTATTATTGATATTGTATAAATGTAAAGGAGCACCTACAGAATCATACAAATACCTAC
This sequence comes from Bacillus sp. 37MA, assembly GCF_000372765.1. NCBI lineage: Bacteria > Bacillati > Bacillota > Bacilli > Caryophanales > Bacillaceae > Bacillus > Bacillus sp. 37MA. The sequence continues at coordinate 1,860,571 of NZ_KB889752.1, read as the reverse complement.
AAAAAAGCTGTAATTTTTGAAAAAAATGAACGTTGTTGTTTTAATAGTAGAGGGATTATATACTGATTTTCAGACAAATTAAAGAGGTGAGAAGTGACCTTTCATCTTAGTTCATTAATAAAGAAGGATATCTACATCATTATACTCATGATCGTCACGGTGCCACTTGCGGGGGAGCTGAAGTTTTATCCGTTCAATGAAACGTTCCGTATCGGTTTCGGTGCTCCCACGATGTTTTTCTTTTTATTATTGCTGCAAAAAGTGCCTTTTGTTATACCTGGTTTTTTTACGGCTGCAGCAGTTATCTTTTTTCGTGTTACCATTGATCTGGTTACAGGGAATATGGAGAATATGGTGCTTTCTTTTCAACATCATTTTCCAGCGTTTTTCTTTTACTTTACGTACGCTTGTTTATTTCAACTAGTAGACGTAAAACGATTTCGCAATTGGTCGCTCTTAATCGGGCTTATTGGTCTTTTGACGGAACTAGTATCCAATGGGACAGAGCTGCTTATTGAATATTTCTTGTTGAAATCGACCATTTCATTTGCAGAAGTGATCGAAATGGTGAAGATCGCATTTGTCCGTTGTTTTATTGTCGTGAGTTTTTTTAATATGGTAAAACTATATGAAGCACAATCAAGGGAAAAGCACATACGGGAACAAAACGAGCACATGCTGATGCTTATTTCCAATTTGTATGAAGAAGCTGTTTATTTGAAAAAAACATTAAAAAATGCAGAAACAGTGACAAAAGAATCGTATGATTTATATCGTGCTTTAAAAGAGATTGACAATGGAATGAGCCAGAGAGCGCTACGGATGGCTGGGGAGATACATGAGATTAAAAAAGATAATCAACGAATTTTCGCAGGGCTTTCGAAATTAATTACCAATGAAAGCTATAAAGATTACATGAGTGTGGCGGAATTAATTCAATTAATCATCCACATTAACGAAAAATATTCATATTCGCTTGGGAAACACATTGTCTTTACGTATTCGATTAAAGGAAACCATTCAAATTATCACGTCTACACAGTTTTGTCGCTAATTAATAATTTAGCTGCCAATGCAGTAGAGGCTATAGCGGAGAGCGGAACCGTCCATGTCGAGTTACTCGAACATGATGAAATGGTTGAATTTAACGTTTATAACAGTGGTTCTGTTATTCCTGAAAAATACAAAAAGGTTATATTTGAACCAGGTTTTACATCAAAATATGACGAACGTGGAAATCCATCTACAGGCATTGGGCTAGCCTATGTTAAAGAAGCAGTTACAAACTTTGGCGGAGACATTGTTTTTGAAAACCAAAAAGACGGGGTCGTATTTTCGATAAAATTGCCAACCCATCAGTTGATTCAGAAAGGTTGATTTTATGCGGTTTTTTATTGTAGATGATGATGATGCCATTCGGTCCATCTTAAGTCAAATCATTGAAGACGGGGATTTAGGCGAAGTAGTTGGAGAAGCATCGGATGGTGATCAATTAACAGGTCCTTTTTTGAATATGCAAAAAGTGGACATTCTTTTTGTTGATTTATTGATGCCTGTTAGGGATGGAATTGAAACGATACGCCATCTTGACGGACAATTCAAAGGGAAAATTATCATGATCTCCCAAGTGGAATCAAAGGAATTAATTAGCGAGGCTTACGCACTCGGAGTAGAGTATTATATCATGAAGCCAATTAATCGAATTGAAATTGTCACGGTCATCCGAAAAGTGGTGGAACGAATTCAACTCGAGAAATCGATTCAAGAAATAAAAACATCTCTCAGCAGCCTATTAAATTTAGAGGATCAAACAGTACAGTCAACTGCGGTTAACGAAAAAAGTATTGCAAACATCGGTGAGTTTTTATTAGCGGAGCTTGGTATTGTTGGGGAGAATGGATCGAGGGATTTAATCGACATTCTTAAATGTTTATTTACGTACGAACATGCAAAGGCCTCTGAACAAAATTTTCCATCCTTAAAAGAGATATTCAAACAAGTTGCTCAAAAAAGGCTGGGATCGTCTGCTTCAGAAAAGGATATAAACAGGGAAACGAAAGCTTCTGAACAGAGAATACGAAGAGCTATTACACATTCGCTTATTCATTTTGCTTCTCTTGGTTTGACAGACTACGCCAATCCAAAATTTGAGAACTACGCATCGAAATTCTTTGATTTTATGGTCGTTCGTCAAAAAATGAGGGAAATTCAGGAAGATTCATCGACTTTTTTTACGCCCACGAAAGTAAATACGAAGAAGTTTATCCAAGTCTTCTTTTTTGAAGCTAAACGGTTATACAAAGACATATGAGGATAAACATTAATGTACTGTTCTCTTCTCAAGCCTGAGAATATCAGTCAACCTATTCGAATCAGGAGTTAATACAGATAATTGTAATTCTGGAGTAGAAAGATTATGATATTGTATTCAAATAACTAAAAGTATTAAAAAAATAAGAATTTTTTTATTTAGGTATAGCAAATCTATTTTGTAAAGGGAAAAAGGGAATATGACTTCTAAAAAATCAAAACAATCAAAGCACTTAGCTAGTTTTTCACTGGCTGTTATGGGGACTGGTTTTGCAGCAACGATTCCATTTCACGGATCATCGTGGATTGATGTCGTGCACGGAGGATTTGAAGCGGGTCTAGTCGGTGGACTAGCCGATTGGTTTGCCGTCACGGCTTTATTCCGCCATCCATTGGGAATACCTATTCCACATACAGCTCTTTTGCCTAAAAACCGTAACAAAATGATCAAAGCGCTTGTTTCTACGCTTGAAAATGACTGGCTTTCAAAAGAAAGTATTCAAGATAAACTACAAAAAATTCAATTTACTGAAAAAATATTTCCAATTTTAGAAAAAGAGCTTCATTCCGAATCCGCAAGAAAAGGATTAGTCTCACTTGCAGATCAACTAATTCGTTCTGTTCAAGTGGAGAAGATAGCACCTTTTATCGAAAAGGAATTAAAGTTTTCTCTTTCTTCTATTGAAATAAACGGGGTCCTTCAATCTGTCGTCGATCAAGTGCTGATTCATGAATATGATGAGAAAGTATTCGATTATGTTCTTAGTGAAGCAGAACAGTGGGCAAAAAGAGAGAGTACAGGTCATCAACTTGGCAGTGTGGCCATGCAGGCACTTAACAATATCGAGTTAGACGGTTTCATGCAGTTTGCTTTAAAGTCTGTTCAAAACTTATTGAATGAAGAAAAACTCGGCAGTATATTACAAAACCTTCTACTTAATGTTGTAAGCCATTTACGCCAGAAAGAAGATCCGAATAGAAAAGCGTTTCTTTTACATGTACGTAAAAAGTTACGAAGTATAGAAGACAAGAAAGAATGGTTAGAAGAAATCGAAAATTGGAAGCAACATCTTCTTGTTAAATGGGAGCCGGCTGAGAAAATAACTGAAATCTTACAGCGAATTCAGCAAAAAGCATTAGCCTTTATTCAAAGCAGCGAGTTTATGGACACGTACGTTCTTCCATTTTTAACAAGCTTACTAAATAATCTAAAAGAAGATCCAATAAAAAACAGCATGATTGAAAATGGGGTACAAAAGCAAATTGCCAATCTCGTTGAAGATAATCATTCCAAGATCGGTAAGCTCGTGCAGGAAAATCTAGATAAGTTAGATAATGACAAGCTTGTCTTCATGATGGAAAACAATATTGGAAAAGACTTGCAGTGGATTCGGGTGAATGGAGCTGTTTGCGGTTTTATGATCGGGATCGTTTTAACAGGAATCAAAGCACTCATTTATTAAAAAGCAAAGACCTTATCAGCACTAAGTTGACAGGGTCTTTGTTTTGAATAGATAAAATAGGCTTTTGTTTTACAAAAATCTATTTAATTGAAAGGAATATCGCTATTGAAGAAGAAGTGTTAAGTTATGAAAAAGTTGATTAAATAGTTGGGGAATTTTCGGTGTTGAATCTGCAATGATAGATAAGGGGGATATAAATGATTGCCATTACAGATGAAGACAGAAAAATTGTTTACAACTACATCATACATAATTTGACGATACGACTATTGCAAAGTGAATTAAAAGAGAATGAAAAATCAACTATAAAAATGAAAAGAGTTTATTTATCAGCGAATCAATATCAAGAAAGCCAGGCCCTCAAACAGTTAAAAGAATTAAGAAAAGAGATGAGTACGCGAGGATTAAGAATAGTGGGGGAACACACGCTTGATAACGATATGACTGAATTCCGTTATTTATGTCGTGGTGTTCCATCGACTATACACTTTGAAGATAAGGAGCTTCATAAACTTATTCAAGAAAACCGCTTTGAATTGCTGCGCTGAGCAGCTTAATATTTAATGTTAAGTTCCAATTCTTTTAATTCTGCAATCAAATTGTTTCTCTCTATATTTACGTGCAAATCGTCAAAAAGAAACTCATTTAACTCATGAATATCGCATATGATGGCTGATAATTCTTTACTGATGAGTGCCAATTTTTGTCCTTCAATAAGCTTTTTCTTGTAACGATTAAATTTCGGATCCAGGACGTCTATTTGCTCGAAAATATTTTCTAAAGAGCCGTAAAGTTGAATTAGCGGCAAGGCCGATTTTTCGCCAATTCCCGGACAGCCAGGAATATTATCACTTTTATCGCCTAGAAGTGCCTTCACATCAATCCATTGCTCAGAGGTAATGTGATAATCATCTTGAAAGTGATTGAATGAATAAACAATATCTCCTTTTTTTCCACCGATAAGTTGAGAAATATTTTTGCTAAGAAGCTGATACAAATCCTTGTCATTACTATAAATATAACAATGGCCATACTCATTCGAACACCACATTTTCGCTAAGGTGCCAATGACATCATCCGCTTCATATGAAGGGACGGATACTTGTTGAATGCCTATGCTTTCCAATACATCTTTACACACTTCAAATTGTTGAATTAACGCTTCTGGCAAGTCGGAGCGGGTTGCTTTATAAAAATCATGTTTTAACCTTCTCGTTGTTTCATTTTTTTTGACATCCCATACAATAGCGAGATGGGTCACTTCATATTGAGAAATAAGATTAAATGTCTTTTGGAAAAATATTCTTAATGCATTTGTATAAACACCTTTACTGCTTTTCGTCAATTGCTCTAATTCTTTTCCGTAAGATGTAGCAAAGTATCCACGGCTTAACAAATTAAATCCATCTATTAGTAGTAATGTTTGGTTTTTCATCACGATGATCTCCTTGTTATATGTACTATTCACAGGTTAAGTTATTAATCGATTAAAATCAATTACAATGTACATAGCAAGGAAGAAGATCTATACATTTTTTTGCAGAGGATAAAACGAAACAAGCCAGACTGTATAAGTCATAATAAAGAAAAAATGCTCGATATTTTTTGCGGTTCCGTGATTAACTGGTCGATTTTTTAAAGCATTGCGTACTACCGGGTGAAATATGAAGAAGCACTCGGTAAACTTAAAAAGATGACGGTTATTGATGAGCTGACGGGTTTGTATAATCGCCGCTATTTTGAAGAAGATATGGATATAAGCAGACGGACAAATGCGGCTTTACTGCTTATTTTGTTAGACATCGACCATTTTAAACAAATTAATGATACGTACGGTCATATTTGTGGAGATATTATTTTGAGAAAAGTGGAGGATACGATCCGGCAAAATGTAGATGAGATGGATACCGTTTTACAGATCGGCGGCGAAGAGTTTGCGTTCTTATGCAGGAATACATTACGAGAAGATAGAAAGAAGAAAGAAGATTGTGGAACGAATTATTTACCGCAAAGAACAGCTGCGTGTTGATTACAAAGGACAACACGTGCCGGTCACCATTAGCGCCGGCATGAGTCAATACAAAGATGAATCGATAGACGAATTTTTCGGAAAAACAGCTCAAGCCATATTATGAAGCGAAACGAATAGGAAGAAACCGGGTCATCACCGCTTAACGATTCGCCCGGATCGCTTTTTTTGCTTCTAGATCTGCTTTATTTTGTTTGGATGGAATCCATTTGACGAAAAAAAGAGGAAACTCTTTCGATAATGTTAAAATAGTGGTTAAGAGTGGTTTGTATGATTGTTTATGTATATACTCTTTTTCAATCGCTGAAACGACTGTTTGTGAATCACTGCGGAGTGATACGGTATCTGCGCCCATTTCTTTGCATAACTCAAGTGCTTTAATGACTGCCATGAATTCCGCCTCGTGCGTATCACATTCTCCGAGCGGAATGGAAAACCGTTCTGTTTTTCCATCGTGACGAATGACAATACCGGCACCAGCAAGACCTGGATCGCCAGTGGATGCGCCGTCTGTGTATACTTCAAACATTAAGGATACCCCCAATCTTGTTTTTATTTTAGAGGAAAGAGGTTGGATTATGCAAATGAAAATTTGTTTTTTATATAGCTTTAAAGGTGTTCAAATGATGTTTGAATCCCAACCGGTTGACCGGGAGATCGTTTTGAAAACAGCTGACGATTTGCTGAAAACCGGCCGTACAAAAGAAGTAACGATTGTCGATGAGTTAGGCCAGGAGTGGACACTGAAGGAATTTAAAAAGTTGAACGAAAAACTGGATGAAGAACCAGAAAAGGTCACCGTCTTGTTTGACGGCAGCTACGATGTAGATTCAAGCCGTGCTGGCGTTGGAACAGCCATTTATTATTCAAAAGGTGGCAAGCGATACCGTCTGCGTGAAAATGTACCGTTGGATGCACTTCAATCAAATAATGAGGCGGAATATGCAGCGCTCTCTTTTGCGGTAGGAAAGCTTGAAGAACTTGGTGTGGTCAGTCAGCCGGTGACGATTTCGGGCGATTCATTGACGGTGTTGAATCAGCTGAGCGGCGAATGGCCGTGTTATGAGGAAAATCACGCGCGCTGGCTCGTGCGCATTGAAGAAAAATTAAATAAACTAAGAATTAAGCCGCTTTACAAACCAATCGATAGAAGGCACAATAAAGAAGCTGACCAGCTTGCCCGGCAGGCGCTTGAAGGTGTTGAGATACAGAGTCACGCCGAAATCGGGACGTAATCGAAAGGTGGCATGTGAACTTGAGCCGAATAGATGTATTTATTGAAGTAGAAGATCTGCTAAATACGTATTGCAAAGACTGCCTCGTTAAAGCTGCGTTGCGTAAAGAAAAAGGCAAGACTGCGGCGCATAAATTTTGCATTACGGAGTGCTCAGTAGGAGAAAAATTAAAGCAATATGGAATGAAGTTGTCGTAAGCCGGAATACACATCCCGGCTTTTTCCTTGTTCGTACTGCTTGTATATAGTAAACTTTTAATGATGAGTAATGTCAGGAGGAATATCCACATGCCGACACCGAGTATGGAGGATTACATAGAACAGATTTATTTGCTGATTGATACGAAAGGATACGCACGTGTATCAGATATTGCGGATGCACTTTCTGTTCATCCGTCAAGCGTAACAAAAATGGTCCAAAAGCTTGATAAAGATGAATACCTCGTGTATGAGCGTTATCGTGGGCTCGTATTGACGCTGAAAGGACAAAGAGTAGGTCAGCGTTTAGTCGCACGTCATGATTTGCTCGAACGTTTTTTGTCGGTGATGGGGGTGAAAGAGGAGAACATTTATAATGATGTGGAAGGGATTGAACATCATTTAAGTTGGGATTCTATTAACCGTATTGCCGATTTAATCGAGTTTTTTGAAGAAGATCCGGCGCGAATGGCAGAATTAAAAGAAATCAACGAACGAAATAAAGAATAATCCGTCCGCAGTACGGGCGGATTTTTTTCACAAAATGGAGGCGTATTTGATGAAGATTTTAAAAATAGAACCGACACCGAGCCCGAATACGATGAAAGTCATTTTGGATGAAGAACTTGCTGCAGGTAAAAGTACGAATTACAAACCAGAAACAGCCGAACATGCACCAGATGTGATTAAAGCGATTTTGACGATCGAAGGGATTAAAGGCGTGTATCACGTTGCCGATTTTATTGCACTTGAACGAAATGGACGGTATGACTGGCAGGAGGTTTTACCAAAAGTGCGGGCGGCATTTGGGGAAGGCGATAGCGAGGCAGGAGCAGCGAGACCAGAATTGGATCATTTCGGTGAAGTAGAGACATTCATCCAAGTGTACAAAGGCGTTCCAATTCAGCTAAAGTTAGTATCAGCCGAAGGAGAAAAACGGGTGGCGCTGCCGGATTACTGTCAGGAAGCGTTTCAAAAACTGATACAGGACGGCGACAACTACATTTTAGAACGGAAATGGCAGGAGTTTGGTATTCGCTACGGCGAACTGGAAGAAATAGCACCAGAATTGCTTGAAGAAGTAACGGCGGCTTATCCGAAAGAGCGTATCGATCGCATTGTTGAAGCAGAAGGGCGTGGGGGACCGCTTATTCAGCATAAAGAACATGGTGTCAAACCGGAAGCTAAAAAGTGGCTGGCAGAGTCAGAATGGCGGATACGATATCAGCAATTAGAACAAATGCCTGATCCAGATTTAACGGATATGGCGCTTCTTGACGCAGCATTAAACGATGAAAAAGCGGCGATTCGCCGGCTAGCTGTCGTATATGCCGGCATGATTGAAGATACACGCATTTTGCCTGTTTTGTACAAAGCATTGAAAGACCCGGCCGTGACTGTGCGCCGGACAGCAGGTGACTGTTTGTCTGATCTTGGTTTTTCCGAAGCCGTACCTGAAATGATTCACGCATTAAAAGATAAAAGCAAAATTGTCCGCTGGCGGGCGGCGATGTTTTTGTATGAAACAGCCGATGAATCCGCGTTGCCAGCTTTAAAAGAAGCCGCAGACGATTCGGAATTTGAAGTGAAAATGCAAATTTTGATGGCGATTGAACGGATTGAAGGCGGCGAAGAAGCGAAAGGCTCTGTGTGGAAGCAAATGACAGAATCGCGTAAACAATAAGAAGAAGGAGGAATTTTTAATGAATGCTTACGAAGAATATATGAAGCAAATGGTCGTGCCGATGCGTGCAGAATTGACAAATGCAGGATTTATTGAGTTGACAACAGAAGAAGAAGTGAATGAATTTATGGAGTCAGCAGAAGGAACCACACTCGTTGTTATTAATTCTGTTTGTGGCTGCGCAGCAGGTCTTGCCCGTCCGGCAGCGGTACAGGCGTCGATGAATGAGCATGCACCTGATCGTCTCGTGACAGTATTTGCCGGTCAAGACCGCGAAGCGACAGCAGCAATGCGCGCGTGGATGCCTGAATTTGAGCCATCTTCACCATCAATGGCGTTGTTAAATGGGAATAAGGTCGTTCATTTCGTGCCGCGTCATGAAATTGAAGGACAGGACCTTGGCACGATTATCGGCCATTTAACCGCTGCGTTCGATGTGCACTGCCAGTGATCGTGACAACATCACAGCGGGCAGGGATGGACGTGAAAACACGTGCGGCAACGGAAGCGAACTTATTAGGTGCCCCCTATGTGGAGCGAAGCAAGCTGTCAATTGCCAAAATGACGTCTTTTCACAACTGTCCGGTCTTGCTCGTCACGGAAGAGCGGATGGAGCTGCATGACATGAACGGCATTTCGCCGTTCTTTTTTCATCCCGGATCGGCCATGTTCCGGGTGAAAAGGCTTTTAAATGGAGAGCCGGATGCATTTGTGGATGCGTGCAGACTGCGCCCAGGCATGTCGTTTTTAGACTGCACGATGGGTCCTGCTGCAGATAGTATGACGGCCTCCTTTGCTGTCGGTGCAAAAGGCCATGTAAAGTCGATTGAAGCCAATCATGTTGTTGCGCGTATTGTGGAAACTGGATTGTCAAACTGGACAGAAGGACCGGACGAATTATTGGAATCGATGCGCCACATTCAAGTGACGGCGGCAGATTATCATACCTATTTACAAACGGTTCCGGATGATTCGTTTGATGTTGTGTATTTCGATCCGATGTTTGAGGAAACGATTGACTCGACAGGTATTGCACCGCTCCGCCCGTTTGCATCGTATTCAGATTTGACGATAGATGCGGTGAAAGAAGCAAAGCGGATTGCAAAGTGTCGCGTTGTGCTTAAAGATCATTTTCGTTCGGAGCGGTTTGCGAAATTTGAATTTGAGCAACATATTCGTAAGACGTCAAAATTTCATTTTGGCACGATAGAAAGTGGGAGCGTACATGAGTAAAAGTGAGCAACAGTATGTAAATTTATGCCATGATATTTTAGAGAATGGACATAAAAAAGAAGATCGGACGGGGACGGGGACAATATCGGTTTTTGGCCGGCAAATGCGGTTTAATTTAGCGGACGGTTTTCCGCTTTTAACGACGAAGCGTGTACCGTTTAAGCTCATTGCATCTGAAATGCTCTGGTTTTTAAAAGGCGATACAAATATTCGGTATTTGCTGGAAAATAACAATAATATTTGGAATGAATGGGCGTTTAAACGGTGGGTGGAAAGTTCGGAATATACAGGTCCTGATATGACCGATTTTGGCCGCCGTGTGTTGAAAGATGAAGCATTTGCGAAAGACTATCATGAGCAAATGACTTCGTTTAAACAACGTGTTCTAAAAGAGGCCGATTTTGCGGCAAAATACGGGGAACTCGGTGATGTGTATGGCCGTCAGTGGCGTGAGTGGAAAACGTCACAGGGTGAGACGATCGACCAGATTGCGGATGTGATAAAGATGATTAAAAAAACGCCGGATTCGCGTCGATTAATCGTATCAGCATGGAATCCAGAAGATGTACCATTTATGGCTTTGCCGCCGTGTCATACGATGTTCCAGTTTTATGTAGCAGATGGGAAATTATCGTGCCAGCTTTATCAAAGATCGTGTGACATTTTTCTTGGCGGGCCTTTTAATATTGCGGGGTATGCATTGCTGACACATTTAATGGCAAATGAGTGCGATCTTCAAGTAGGTGAATTTGTACATACGCTTGGCGATGCGCACATTTATACGAACCATATAGAACAAGTAAAAACGCAGCTAGCACGTGAGCCAAAATCACTGCCGGAACTTTCATTAACGAAAGGGAAATCGTTGTTTGAGATGGAATTATCAGATATGACGTTAACAGGATATGATCCGCACCCGGCCATTAAAGCACCGGTCGCGGTTTAAAAAGGAGCGGGAATGATGATTTCATTTATTTGGGCGCAAGATGAAAATGGACTTATTGGCAAAGAGAACAGTCTGCCGTGGCATTTGCCGGAAGACTTGAAATTTTTTAAGAATACGACGCTCGGGTCTTCGATTGTGATGGGGCGAAAAACGTATGAATCGATCGGCCGCCCTTTACCGGGGCGGGAAAATATAATTTTGACGACCGATCCATCGTTTCAAGCTGAAGGCTGTACAGTCGTCCATTCCGTAGATGACATCCTGCTCAAAGCGGAAAATGAGGAAGTATTTGTCACGGGTGGAGCGGCTGTATTTCAAGCTTTTTTGCCGTACGTGGAGCGGCTGTATGTGACGCGTATTCATCATACGTTTGAAGGTGATACATTCTTTAATGCTATTACATGGAATGAATTTAAAATTGAAAGCTGTACACCAGGTGTTAAAAATGAAAAAAATCCGTATGACTATGAATTTTGCTTGTATAAACGGGTGAACAGATGATTTGATTTGTTGTCTTTTTCGTTTAAAGGGAGCGTCAAAGTATTTAAAAACAAAGGGCTCAAAAAGTGGACATCTGCCCGTACTGGCGCTGTCGTATGGACTCTGATTATGTCGAATGATCTTGTCGATGCCAATTTAAAGAAGACGGCTGCAAGTGTGCAAAAAATGATTGAACCGGAGTTTCTCCGGTTTTTTTTTGAACTAAAAAACCTTGCTTTTCTGTTATTATTCAACGATAATAAAAGCAACTTTACACATAAAAGCGGTTATGCGCGAATAGGGGGCATATTGATGAATAAGTGGACAAAAGGGTGGTTGATCTCGGGTGCTGCCGTGCTAATGCTGGCAGGCTGCGGAGGTGGAGAAGAAACGAACGAATCAGGTGGCGAAACATATAAAATTGGTGTGTCACAATTTGTCGAACATCCATCGCTTGATAAAGCTTACGAAGGCTTTAAAAAAGGCTTGGAAGAAGCAGGTGTCACAGCTGAATTTAATGAGCAAACCGCACAGGGTGATCAAAATAATAACCAAACCATTGCGAACAACTTTGTGAGCGATGACGTTGATTTAATTTTCGCGAACTCGACACCGAGTGCGACAGCTGCATTAAATGCAACGAAAGACATTCCAATCGTGTTTACATCGGTCACCGATCCGGTTGCGGCAGGTCTCGTTAAAGATACGGAAAAACCAGGTGGCAATGTAACAGGAACGATTGATTTACATCCGGATGCGATCACCAATACGGTGAAGTTTATGGCTGAGCAGTTTGAGGGCAAAAATGTCGGCGTCATTTATAATGCCGGTGAACAAAACTCTGTTGCCCAGGCTGAAGCGGTTGAAAAAGTATTGACGGATAACGGTTTGAAAATGGTACCGGTCACAGTGTCCACATCATCTGAAGTAAAACAGGCGACAGAATCATTAATTGGCAAAGTGGATATGTTCTACATTTTTACAGATAACACAGTCGTTTCAGCACTTGAATCTGTCGTTCAGGTTGCGAACAAAGAAGATTTGCCACTGTTTGTGGGAGAGAAGGATTCCGTTGCCCGCGGTGGATTTGCAGCATATGGATTTGATTACGAAGACATTGGCATAGAAGCAGGGAAAATGGCTGCTCAAATTTTAAAAGGTGAGAAAAAAGCAGGCGACTTGCCGGTTTTACCGCCACAAAATTTGAAACTTGTCATTAATGAAACAGCCGCAAAAGAAATGAATATTGAGATTAAAGAAGAATGGAAAGCAGAAGCTGAGCTTGTGAAATAACGAAAAAGTGCGCCTTTCATAATAGGCGCTCTTTTCGTGAGGAGGATTTTTTATGATGACAGCCATGTTTGGCGCCGTAGAGTCCGGCGTCATTTATGCGATTATGGCACTCGGCGTGTACTTGTCATTCCGCGTGCTTGATTTTCCCGATTTGACAGTCGACGGCAGTTTCGTTACAGGTGGGGCGGTCGCATCGATTATGATCGTGAACGGATACGATCCCTTTATCGCCACGATAGCTGCTCTTTTTGCTGGTTTTTTAGCAGGATGTATGACAGGCCTTTTGCATACGAAAGGCGGGATTAACCCCCTTCTTTCTGGGATTTTAATGATGATTGCTCTTTATTCTATTAATTTGCGCATAATGGGGAAACCGAATGTGCCGCTTTTAGCAGAAGAAACGGTGATAACGAAAATTGAATCATGGTTTACGTCAGAATGGAGCATTTTCTTCTTTATGCTCGTTGTGACACTCATCATTAAATTTGTGTCGGACTTATTTTTAAAAACAGAAGTTGGATTAAGCTTGCGCGCAGTTGGAGACAACGAAGGCATGGTCCGCAGCTTTTCAGCGAACACAGGCTGGATGAAAGTGCTTGGCCTCGGTTTGTCAAATGCGCTCGTCGCCTTTTCTGGCGCATTAGTCGCGCAATATAATGGATTCAGTGATGTCGGGATGGGGATCGGAATGATTGTCATCGGGCTTGCTTCCGTTATTATTGGGGAAGCAGTCATTGGCAATTCAACTATTGCTCGTGCGACACTGGCTGTTGTCATCGGTGCGATTTTGTACCGTATTATTGTGACGCTGGCACTCCGCATCGAATTTTTAGATACAGGCGATATGAAACTGATTACAGCTATTATCGTCATTATTGCACTCATTATGCCGAAAGTACTCGATAAACGAAAAGCAGCCGCCCGGAAGAAAAAACGGCTGGTACAGTTGAACGGAGATGGAGGTGGCCCTGTTGCTTGAAATGACTCGAATTTTTAAAGTGTTTTATGAAGGGACACCGGATGAAAAAATTGCACTCAATAAAGTCGATTTATCTATGCGGCCTGGTGATTTTGTAACGGTGATCGGCAGTAATGGTGCCGGAAAGTCGACGCTTATGAATATCATATCTGGTAAATTAGTGCCGGATGTAGGGACAGTCATGATTGATGGCGGGAATATGACGTCCCTTGCTGAGCATAAACGAGCCGTGAAAATTGGACGTGTATTCCAGGATCCGATGGCTGGTACTGCGCCTACGATGACGATTGAAGAAAATTTGGCGATTGCATACAATCGGACAAAAAAGCGTTCACTTGGCTTTGGTGTGACGAAAAAACGGCGTGACTTTTACAGGGAAAAGCTCGAAATGCTGCATCTCGGCCTCGAAGATCGCTTGCAGGCGAAAGTAGGCTTGCTATCGGGCGGAGAACGGCAGGCATTGTCCTTGTTAATGGCGACATTTACGGATCCGAAAATTTTGTTGCTGGATGAACATACGGCGGCGCTTGATCCGGCTCGTGCTGAGTTGATCACAAATTTGACGAAAGAAATTGTCAGCACACTCGGGTTGACGACGCTCATGGTGACGCACAATATGCAGCAAGCACTTGACCTTGGCAACCGCTTGATTATGATGGACAAAGGACAGATCATATTTGAGGCGGATGAGCAGGAAAAACAGGAATTAACGATAGAAAAATTGCTGGCAGAATTTCAGAAAATTAAAGGCGGAGGCGGGCTGAGCGATCGATCGCTATTATCATAAGAGGAAGACCTAGGTCTTCTTCTTTTTTGTGTAAACATGTTAATACGATAGGAAGAATGGATAAAGAATAGTAATATGAACGAAGAAGCATTTGAAAGGGTGAGAAAGAAGGGATATAAGATGGGTAAAATTAAAATTGTCACAGATTCAGCACTTGATATGACGAGTGACGAATTGACTCCGTTCAACATTGTGATAGTACCGCTGACTGTCTTGGTAGAAGGTCAAACCTATTTAGACAATGTGGACCTTTCACCGGCAGAATTTTTAGAGAAAATGGCGCATACGAAAGAGATGCCAAAAACATCACAGCCGCCAGTTGGGCGTTTTTTAGAAGTGTATGATAAGCTCGGACAGGATGGCAGTCAAATCATTTCTATTCATATGACAGGTAGCATGAGCGGCACGTATCAATCGGCAAAACAAGCAGCAGAAATGTCGAAATCAGATGTGACCGTTATTGACTCACGCTATATATCAAAAGCACAGTCCTATCAGGTTTTAGAAGCGGCACGTATGGCAGATTCCGGTCATACGGTAGAAGAAATTGTGAAGCGGCTCGATGAAGTACGTTCAGAGACGAAATTATATATTATGATCGATACACTTGAAAATTTAATAAAGGGCGGCCGAATCGGCAAAGCACAGGGATTTATCGGTTCATTGCTCAATATTAAACCAATTGCGAACCTCGATGTTGGTGAGCTGTTACCTGTAACGAAAGTGCGTTCTCACGCAAAAGCGATTACATTTTTAGTTGATCAAATTAGTGAAGAAGTAAAAGGGCGCGACCTTGTTCGTTTTTCGATCGTTCACGCGGGCCACAATAGCTTTAAGTTTTCGCAAAACTTACGTACAAAGATAACGGAAGCAACTGGATTTAAGGATATCGACATTTGCATCACAACACCAATCATTTCCGCACATGCGGGCCCCGGAGCTGTAGGCATTATGTATTGGGCGAAGTAAGATGGATACACCGGACGAATGATGTCCGGTGCTTTTTCGACTCGGAAGATGCAGTGAGTGGCCGGAAATGTGGATGAGCGAGCAGAAAAACCGGATCACGCAAAGTGTGATCCGGTTAGGCGCCTGGAAGAGGCGTTGGAGTTGGTTCGGCGTAGCCTTCGCTGTATGTGTTGTCGATCCATGTGCGAATTGTATCAACAGATTTGCCTTCTTCGGTCATGACGGCTGTTGTTGCTGCGATTTCAAGACAGACACCGCATCGTGTGCCATGGTCGTCCCACACAACTTCATCGTCATTCACATCAGCGATGAAGCAGTTTAAGTTGCTCGTGTGGCCGGCTGATTCACCGCAGCCGCAGTAGCATGGCATTTGTTTGATTACATCTGCATGTTTAGCAGCGGCTAAATAAATGGCCCGCATATTTTCGTCTTTATCGTCTAAAAAAGCCGGCAAGTCGGTGATAGAAGCGGTTGCTTCTTGCAAATCGCCATTAGGTGCTATCTGTGTATGTCCTTCGTGATTGTCATGTACCTCGTCATTTCCACAGGCAGCTGCAAATGGAATCGTTATCGTTAATAGGATCGCACATAATGATTTTTTCAATCGTTAAAGCTCCTTTCATTAAAAGAAATAATGTACGGCATGCTATAATCATATATTGAAAACATATCACTTTCAACCTGACGGGGAACGTGATACGATTTCACAAAGAAGAATGAGGTGACCGCATTGAAGCGAATGATGGCGGGTCTCTTCCTAGTTGCAAGTATGGCGGGATGTGGGAATACAGTGGAAGAAACCATAGCACCTGTTCCACAAAATGTAAAAATAGTATCTGTTGGTGATTCGCTTACGGAAGGTGTGGGCGACAGCACGGGCAGTGGTGGTTACGTCCCTTATTTAGAAACAAAGCTCGAATCACTTCATGAAATCAAAGACGCTGTTTTTACGAATTATGGTAAAAAAGGAAATCGGACTGATCAATTACTTAAACAGGTTCAAACAGATGAAATGAAAGCAGATATTAAGGCAGCAGATATCGTGATGATCACGATCGGGGGCAATGATGTCGTCAAAGTGGTAAAAGAGAATTGGTCCCATTTGACGATCGATAATTTTGAGGAGGAAGAGACAGGATACGGGAAACGAATACGTGCCATTTTAGCGGAAATACGGAAACAAAATGAAGACGTAGGCATTGTGCTCGTCGGTATTTATAATCCATTCGGCAAAATATTTGTCGAAACAGAAGATGATGAGGAAATTATCCGCTCGTGGAATGAAACGGGCAAATTGGCAGCAGCACGATTTGACCGGACGACATTTGTCAGCATCGAAAATATTTTTTCAAAAGGCAGTGCCGAATTATTTTTCGAGGATCAGTTTCATCCGAACGATCTTGGGTATAAACAAATAGCAGACCGTATTTTTGATACAATCAAAGGTGAGGAATTGGAGCAATTAACGAATCAGAAAATGGTTTTTACGAATGAGGGATCCCATTGAGAAAATGGAAAGTGGCCTTTTTTCTATTGCTCTTCATGGTCATGGCGGCAATCGGATTCATTTTGATCATGCTTTTAATGCCATCAGATGCAGGAAAACCGGCCATGACAGAGACGGAAGGTGAAATCGCGTTTCATGTTACAGCAACAAAAGCTGAATTAAATAAGTTTGTGTCGTACTATTTACAAAAAGAAGCTGACAGTGCGCCATTTGATTATGACGTCTATATAGGCAATGAAGTCGAACTGTACGGGTCGATTCCGGTCTTTGCGACTGATATTGATTACCATATGACGTTTGAACCAGAAGCACAGGAAGACGGTAATATCATGCTTCGCCAAAGTGGACTGCGTGTCGGTTTGCTTGACGTACCCGCTTCATACGTGCTGAAAACAGCAGAAAACGCCGGTGCGTTCCCGGACTGGGTGCGCGTCGTGCCAAATGAAGAACTAATTTATGTGTCACTTGGCGATATGGAACTTGATAATGGTATGAGAGTAAAAGTAGAGGCATTTAATTTAGAAAAAGATGATATTAAATTCGCTGTACTACTCCCTGAAGGGGCAGCACAATAGGAGAATGAACAATGGAAAAAGCAATATTCGCTGGCGGCTGTTTCTGGTGCATGGTCAAACCATTTGACGAGCAGCCCGGCATTCAATCTGTGATCTCAGGATACACAGCTGGTCACACCGAAAATCCGACGTACGAAGAAGTATGCTCAGACACAACCGGTCACGTGGAAGCAGTCGAAATTACGTTTGACCCAGATATGTTCTCATACGAAAAACTGCTCGATGTGTACTGGATGCAAATCGATCCGACAGACGGCGGCGGTCAGTTTTATGATAGAGGCCGTTCGTACATGCCCGCCATTTTCTACACAACAGATCAACAAAAAGTACTGGCAGAAAAGTCAAAGCAATCACTTGATGCAAGCGGGCGCTTCAATCGTCCGATAGCTGTTCAAATTTTACCTGCAGAACGTTTCTTTGAAGCGGAAGAGTATCATCAGCAATATTACAGGAAAAATCGGCTTCATTATGAAGCGTATCAAGCAAGATCCGGACGTGCTGGATTTATTCAATCAAACTGGGGGGCCATTAAATGAATAAAGAAAAATTGAAACAAACATTAACACCAATGCAATATAACGTCACACAAGAAAACGGTACAGAACCACCCTTTCATAATGAATTCTGGAATGAGTTCGCGGACGGTATTTATGTCGATATCATCTCCGGAAAGCCGTTATTTTCATCGAAAGACAAATATGACGCCGGCTGTGGATGGCCGAGCTTCACGAAGCCGATAGAAGCCGTTGAAATGGTAGAAAAACGAGACATTACACATGGCATGATCCGAACAGAAGTACGAAGCAAAACAGCGAATGCCCATTTAGGCCATGTTTTTCCAGACGGCCCGCGTGAGGCTGGGGGTTTACGTTACTGCATTAATTCGGCGTCGCTTCGTTTCATCCGGAAAGAAGATTTGGATAAAGAAGGATACGGGGAATTTAAAGACCTTTTTTAAGGTCTTTTTTTTGGAGGAAAGAAGAATATGCATAAATCGTTTTATCACTATTTAATGAAATATCGAGAAGAAACGCCGCGTGACGAGATCGCTGCCTTTGCAAATGAGGCCTTTGCGGATCATTCATTTCCAAAAGGTGCAGATGAGTACGATACATTGAGCCGTTATTTAGAAATGGATGTTGATTATTTGCCTTCAATGTCGGTATTTGATACAGCGTGGGAAAAATACGAACAGGATGAATTAATGGTTTGAAACTTATTTTGGGGATCGTACGTAAATGGAATCAAAACGAATAAAAGGAGCGATTCATGATGGCTTTATTTAATAAAGTGCTAGCAAGTATTGGAATAGGAAATGCGCAGGTAGATACGAAGCTTGAGAAATCGGCTTATACGGCGGGGCAACTAATGCGCGGCGTGGTCTGGGTAAAAGGCGGCAATGTTGAACAGCATATTGATTCGATTTATTTGACGGTGTACGCGACATATGTGCGTGAAACAGATGATAAAAAGGTGACAGATCAGGCGGCGGTTTTGAAGCGTAAATTGAATGAGCCGTTTACGATTGGCGCGGGTGAAACGCGTGAAATTCCGCTTGAATTGGAATTGCCGTATGACACGCCGATTACACAAGGAAAAACGCGTGTATGGGTGGAGACAGGGCTTGATATTAAGCAGGCGGTTGATCCTGGTGATAAAGATTACATCGAAGTAAGGGCGACACCGATTGGTGAAGCAGTACTTGATGCCGTTCGGACACTCGGTTTCCGTTTGCGTGAAGTAGAGTGTCAGCATGTGCGCGGCCAAAAGTATCCATTCGTGCAGGAGTTTGAGTTTGTGCCGGTGAGCGGGACGTATAAAGGGAAACTGGATGAGCTTGAAGTGACGTTTTTGGAGCAATCTGTCAATGAAGCGACTATACTTCTTCAAGTGGACAAGCGTGCGCGCGGCCTCGGTGGATTCTTGTCTGAAGCGATGGGAATGGATGAAACGAATGTCCATCTTCGCGTTAGCAAGAGTGATCTTAATTCGCTTGAATCCAAATTGAACGCAACGATCAGCCGCTTTTGCTGATGGTTGCAGGATGAATAAAAATGGCATAAAATAATGGATGGATATTGGCCGAATTGGAGGAATATATATGAGTGTACACATTAGCGCAAAGGCAGGCGATATTGCGGAAACGGTTTTGCTTCCAGGTGATCCGCTTCGCGCAAAATATATAGCTGAAACATTTTTAGAAAATCCGTTCTGCTATAACGAAGTGCGCGGTATGCTCGGTTTTACAGGCACGTATAAAGGGGAAAAAGTGTCAGTACAAGGAACGGGCATGGGTGTGCCGTCCATTTCGATTTATATTAATGAGTTGATGCAAAGCTATCATGTGCAAAATTTGATCCGTGTCGGCACGTGCGGCGCGATTCAAAAAGACGTGAATGTTCGCGATGTCATTTTGGCAATGACGTCATCAACAGATTCAAGCATGAACCGTCAGACGTTTAATGGCATTGACTATGCACCGACAGCAAACTGGGAACTGCTTAAGCGGGCGTTTGATGCGGGAACAGAAAAAGGATTGTCCTTAAAAGTCGGAAATGTTTTTACAGCAGATCAATTTTACAATGACCATGCAGATCATGAGAAATGGGCGCAGTACGGCATTCTAGCTATTGAAATGGAAACGGCGGCACTTTATACGCTAGCTGCGAAACATGGCTGCCGTGCACTGTCTGTTCTAACGGTCAGTGATCATATTATCACGGGCGAAGAAACGTCATCAGACGAACGTCAGACGACGTTTAACGAAATGATCGAAGTGGCATTAGAAACGGCGGTTCAATCGAAATGAAAAAAATAGCTGCATGGCTGATGACAGGATCTGTACTGCTTGGCGCCTGTTCGTCAGCGGAAGAACCTGTCAAGGAGAAAGAAGAAACAACTGCACCGGCAAAAGAGCCGGCAGCAGAAGAAAAAGGCCCTGTTTTGGACGCATCTTATTTTAATGAGGTGGAAGAGATCGAAGGCATTCAAGTTATTCAAAATCCGGAAAACACGTTGGTACTTGTCAATAAAGAGTTTGCCTTTCCATCCGAATACACACCGCCTGATCTTGTTCGCCCGAATGTAACGTATTCATTTGGCGATCAAGACATTGAGAAAAGTTATATGAGGAAAGAAGCTGCTGGTGCACTTGAGGAATTATTTGTAGGGGCGAAAGAAAATGGTTTGTTTTTGTTTGCTGTATCAGGCTACCGCTCATATGATCGCCAACAAGAAATTTTAGCGGCTGGAGCGGCGGCAAGTAATGAAGCAAAAGCACTTGAATCGATTGCACCACCCGGTATGAGTGAACACCAATCGGGTCTTGCCATGGATATTTCATCAGAAAGCAACGGCTTTGAGTTGAATCAAGACTTTGAATCGACTGAAGAAGGCCAGTGGCTGAAAGAACATGCGCATGAATATGGATTTATTTTGCGCTATCCAAAAGGAAAAGAAGACATTACACGCTATGTATACGAGCCGTGGCATTTCCGATATGTTGGCAAGAAAGCGGCGGCTGAGATAAAGGAAAATGAATGGACGCTCGAAGAATATTTTGACAATGTAAAACCGGCGGAATAATCGCCGGTTTTTTCATTATTCACAGTGAAATGAACCTTGTCGTTAACGAGGTGAGGTTTTTGTTTTCAAATAACGATAAAAACTGATAGAATGAATAAATCAATGTACAAAGAGTAGAAGGCGGGGGACAGCATGGAAGAGGAAAAACCAGAACAGGGTCATTATATTAAGATAAAACGATTTCAATTTATTATGATTGTTTTTGCACTCGTGTTCGTGACAGCTGCGGTGACAACTATTACGCTCGCTTTAGGTGATGAGAAAGCGGTCGAAGTCGGTGCACCTGCGCGGGCAGAGTTTAATAAATTGTACGAAGCGTATGACAAAATTGAAAGCGGCTATTACAAAGCGGTTGATCAAGATGCACTCGTGAATGGCGCGATTAACGGGATGATTGATGCACTTGAAGATCCGTATTCAGATTACATGAACAAAGAAGAAGCCTCACAGTTCCATGAAGGCGTGTCCAGCTCGTTTGAAGGAATTGGCGCAGAAATTCAAGAGCAGGATGGCTTTATTATGATCGTCTCACCGATCAAAGGGTCACCTGCAGAAAAAGCTGGATTGAAGCCGAACGATATGGTTATGTCTGTCGATGGTAAAAGCATTCAAGGAATGAGTGCGTCTGAAGCAGTTCTGTTAATACGCGGTGAAAAAGGCACAAAAGTGACACTTGAAGTAAAGCGTAATGGGTCAGACAAAACGCAGGAAATGATCATCGTCCGCGATGAAATTCCAATTGAAACGGTCTATGCCGAACTAGATGAAAACAAAATTGCACACATTCAAATTACTAGTTTTTCTGAACATACAGCCGAAGAATTAAACACGGCGCTTGCAGATATGGACAAGAAAGGGATGAAAGGCATCGTCCTTGATCTTCGTCAAAATCCAGGCGGTCTGCTTGATCAAGCGATTAAAATGGCTAATTTCTTCGTACCGGAAGGGAAAAATATTGTACAAATTGAAAGCAACGATGGCAAGGTGCAGGCGTATAAAGCAGAAGGTGGCAATAAAATCACGCTTCCAACCGTAGTCTTAATTGACAGTGGAAGTGCGAGTGCGTCTGAAATTTTAGCAGCTGCGCTACATGAGTCAGCTGGTATCGCATTGATCGGTGAAAAATCGTTCGGGAAAGGAACTGTTCAGTCTGCTGAAGATTTCAGTGATGAATCCAATTTGAAATTAACGACGGCGAAATGGCTGACACCAAATGGTACGTGGATCCATGAAAAAGGCATTGAACCGGATACAGCGGTCAAGCTCCCGGATTATGCGAGCCTTTCGTACATTAATCCAGAATCTGAGTTGAAAATGGAAACATTATCCGACGAAGTAAAAACAGCTGAACAAATGTTGAGCGTACTGGGCTATGATCCAGGTAAAGTGGATGGCTACTTTGATGAAAGTACAGAAAGCGCCGTTGAAGAATTTCAGGCAGAATCAGACATCGAATCAAACGGTATTTTAACCGGTGCGGCGACGACGAAGTTAATGGAAGAACTGCGCCTCAAGCTGCAAGAAAATGATACACAGCTAAACAAAGCGGTTGAATCCGTGAAAGCGAAAGTGAAACAATGAAAAAGCTGATCCGGCTTATGCCGGAACAGCTTTTTTTGGCGGAGGCATTAAATAAAATGTAATCGGCCTTTTCTTTCAGTGCGATAAACAGTACGTCTTCTTTTAATTTTTCAGCACGGTCATCCGTTAGCAGCCCGCTAATCGGAATCGCTACAATCTAGTCCCAGATTTTCAATTGAGGTGTCGCAATCTCCGTTATGAAGCCCATTCAACAGGTGATTATTTGTTTCATCGTGTAATTGAAAAAAAGCAAGTGATTTTCCAATTGCTTCTTCAGCATATTGGAGTCCATATATATGCACCATCTGTCCGGCGGTGTCATTCATCCAGACGATGTCCAAGTTCGCATCGGCAATGAGAGCCGTTTCGTTAACATTATTTAGAACGGTGTATGCATTAAGATTGATCAGGCAGCTGGCCAACCCCCATAAAATCTCCTACTTTCAACTTTCATATAGCTACAGTATACTATAAGAACTAACGTTTGCACCTTTTCAAAAGACTAATTTCGTCATAAAATGATAAAGGGAAACGTCTATCTGAGAGAATCGGGGCAAAAGGAGGGGTTTTGTGGCGAAATGGCACAAATCGTACGTACGAATTTGGAAAGGCCGGACATTTGACGATATGGATGAAGCGATGGAAAATGAATTGCTTGATAAACTCACTCACCCAAGACTCCAGAAAAAGGTAGAGGTTAAGTTTTTCGAATCGGTACGGCGGGTAAATGAGTCGGATCTTTCGGATGCAGAAAAGGTGCAGCTCATCGATGCATACATACACTGTTTTGAGCAATTGAAACAAAAAGAGTAAACACATATACCTTCGCCTGTATAAGATACAAATAGAAATGGAAGGAGGAATGAAAAATGTATTTTTTCACCATTGCAGCAATGGTACTCGCAGTTACTATGCTGATTGGATATAAGCGGTACTGGCCGGTAAATGTGAAACGCATTTCTCCTGAGGAAGCAGACGGTCATCCGGTTATTGATGTACGCGACTGGCAGGAAGCGAATCATGTCCCACTCATTGGTGCCGTACATATTCCATGCGGTTACATTTCACGCCGTGCCGGTGAATACGGTGGACAGGAAGTATACATTGCCGCAACGACAGCAGTGGAACGTAATTTTGCGGTGCGTTTGTTGAAAAAATATGGTATTCATGTAAAAGGATTCATTTGCATGGGTAAAGCATGTTAAGCCGGTGCCCTCGTGCCGGCTTTTAAAGTTGCATTCAGCTCGGGCTCTGATTAACATAAGGAGAAGAGGGTTTGTTTTAAAGGGGGAACGGGGTACATATGATAAAAACGGCACTTATTACAGGTGGATCAAAAGGAATAGGACGAAAAACAGCAGAATCGCTTGCAGCGGCGGGCTGCAGAGTCGTTATCAACTACCGTTCAGACCGAGAGCAAGCAGAGCAGTTTGCAAGCGAACTATCAGCTACGTTCGGCGTTGTAGCAGCGGCGGTTGGCGGTGATGTATCATCAAAGGAAGACTGTGAGCATATCGCATCATTCGTACTGCGGGAATTTGGCGGTGCGGATATAGTGGTTCATAATGCCGGTCCATACATACATGAACGAAAGACGATGGCGGAGTATTCATGGGATGAGTGGACTATGCTTATGAACGGCAATATGACAGCTGTCTTTTATTTAACGAAATTATTATTGCCATCGATGAAAGAAAATGGCTGGGGCCGCATTATTACGTTCGGCTTTGATCGAGTGGACACTGCGCCAGGCTGGATAGACCGTTCTGCATATGCGGCGGCAAAAACAGGCTTAGCGTCATTGACGAAAACGATTGCAGCGGAAGAAGCGGCGAGCGGTGTAACGGCGAACATGGTGTGCCCAGGCGACATTACAGGCAGCTGGAAAGAAAAGAAGATGATCGATGCACTTGGTGTTCACTCCACTCATGTCCCTGTTGGCCGGCCGGGCACAGGCGAAGATATCGCGCGCGTTGTGGCATTTTTAGTATCAGAGGAGTCGTCATTTATTACAGGCGCGATCATTCCGGTTACAGGTGGACAGGATGTACTAGGAAAACATTTCCGCAAATGAAATGGTTCCTTGCGTCCTTTTCTATTAGGAAGGGTTTTTATAAAGGAGTAGGTGAAGAGGTCGGAAAAGAGGACGAGTGGTCAGAAACGTGGCTGAAAGGTCAGAAATGCGGAAGAGCGATCGGAAACATGGTCGAATGTACAAAGTGAAACGAAAATAGGACGGATAACGTGATCGTTAAGCAGCGAGAAAAGCCGGATTATGTTGAAAAGGTGGAGGTGTTGCTTGGGCGGGTGCCAGAACAACATCCGGCATTGCTAGAAATTCGACCGGAGCTTTCGCACGCAGGGCTACAAGGCGAATTAAACGTGGGTTTTTATGTGAAAGAATCACTGCAGTTGGATACAAAAGTTGTGCATGATTTACGATTGCGAGCGGATACGGGGTCTTTATTTGAAATGGATACGTTTGTTGCGACAAAACAATTTGCACTTATTTTTGAAACGAAAAACTACTCGATCGATCCGCCTGATGAAAAAATAAGTAATCTTCTTTTATATCCTTCAGAAATTCCTGCGAAAATAAACTATATATCCATCTACAATCCGACGAACTTTCCCGATTGGGTACTGTGTTCAAGAAAGAACACAAGCCGTTGCATACAAATGTAATGAAAGAATTTTCGATTCAAGATTCTCATATGCAAAAAGGAATCGCTTGCTTAAACTGCGATATGCGTTCGATGATCAGACGTCTAACATTGAATGGTTAAAAAAGAAGTGAAGTGATCAGAAATAACAGAATTTCAAAAAGAAAAGCATCACTCCACGGCGGAGAGTGATGCTTTTCTTTTTTGAAAAAGTTTCAATCGAATAGACAATGTGATGGCGCCACACGTTAGTCCGGTAATCAATCCGATCCAGTAGCCGTATGGCCCCCATTCCGTAAATCGGGCGAGCAGCCAGCCGAGCGGGAGCCCAATGATCCAGTAGCTGATTATTGTCATAAGAAAGGTGACGTTTACATCTTTATATCCGCGCAGTGCACCTTGTACAGGTGCTTGGATCGCATCGGATAGCTGGAACAACGCCGCAAACAGCAAAAATCCGGCTGTTAATTCCAGTACTTCTGTGTCGGTCGAGTACAAGTAGGCAACTTGCTCACGGAAAAAGAAAATGCCTGCTGTACATAGCAATGAGATGCTGACTGCCATGATGACGGCAATGGAACTATAACGCTGGGCGTCGGCCCACCGGCGAGCACCTGCTTCAAATCCAACTACAATCGTGAGCGCCATGGACACGCTCATTGGAATCATATACGTCAATGTAGCAAAATTGAGTGCAGCTTGATGGGCGGCAATGACTTGTGTATTGTATTCGCTCATGAGCAGCGTGACAGCCGAAAAAATGCTCGTTTCAACAAAGAGCGATAAACCGATCGGCAGTCCTAATGACAAAATTTCTTTCCATTTGGCAAACGAGGGGCGGGGCAGTGCAGAAAATAACCGGTATGCCCGGAAAGGTGCACGCCGGTGAACAATCCAGGCGAATAAAAAGAAAATAAGCCAGTAAGTAATTGCAGACGCGTAGCCAGACCCGACACCGCCAAGTTCAGGGAATCCCCATTTTCCGTAAATCAATACATAGTTAAAGAAAATATTAAGCGGCAACGACATTAACATAATGATCATCGATGTGCGCGTCATACCAAGTGCATCTATAAAACCGCGCAGAACCGCTGTTAAAAAGAGCGGAATAATTCCGAATGAAAGGCCAATCACATACTCTATTGCAATGCGCCGAACATTTTCCTCTAGATTCATGGTGTTCATGATCGGCATCAATAATAAAAGACCTAGAGCATAAGTTACTCCCGCAATAAAGAGCGATACATAAATGCCCTGCATCACCGAGAATGCTACTTTTTTCAGCTGACCGCCGCCAATTAAATGGCCGACAATGGGCGTGATCGACATTAAAATGCCGGAAAGTCCTGTATAAACCGGCACCCAGAGGGACGAACCAACTGCTACACCGGCAAGATCATCTGCGCTATAGCGCCCCGACATAATCGTGTCAAAAAACGTCATCGAAAACATCGCTAGCTGTGTAATTAAAATAGGGACTAAAATATATAAAAGCTGACGCACTTTTGCGCGTGTTGTCATTGCTTCAATCAAGCTCTTCATCTCCTCACAATCTAGTAGTATACCATAATTAACATCCTAGTTTAGTAAAAAAGAATGAAAAGAAAATGAAGATAACGTGAAAAAATAGATGTAAAATCTACTTATTTTGGATCATTTTGAAATATCGTCACATCTATTTTAGAAAAAAACTGGTACAATAGACCCTATAACAGAAAAATACAGAGGAGTTTTAATGTGAACGAGAGGGAGAAAAAGAAACGGATTTTTGGCGCGATTGCGTCGTTATGCATAGCAGGATTTTTCATGATGGAAACGCAGGCGTCGGCTGATCAGGTGAAGCTTCATGAGACAATGCCTGTTTATGAAACGATTAACAATCAGCAAGTGTGGATCGGTGCGTTAATGAAAGGTGGAGTGTATGCGGCAGCAAACGGTACACGCGAAGTGGAATTTGGCAACAGCAAGGTAACGATCAGTCTAGATGGAGGGACAGTGACCGCGTCATCAGCGCCCACTGAAACAGAAGCAGAAGATACGATCATTACGAAAAAACAGCAAGTTATTTTTAATAGTATAGGTACAGACCGCGAACCGATGGCCATTTTGAATCGAAATGTCCGTTTCCCGGTTACCGGTAAAACGGGTGCTTGGTATACGGTGAACGTCGGTGGACAAGAAGGTTATATTCATCAGCAGTCGGTAGAAGAAGATAACGGCATCCCTGTTTTAATGTATCACCATATGGTTGAAAACCCGGAAAACACAGTCTTTTATAATAATTCGATGGTCATCAAAGTGGCTGAATTTCAAAAGCAGATGGATTATTTAAAGCAAAAAGGCTACCGGACGATTACGCTGCAGGAGCTAGAAAGCTATTTACGTCATGAGAAAAATATGGTTGGTAAAGCAGTGGTCATCACATTTGATGATGGAAACATGTCGACATT
Organism: Bacillus sp. 37MA; assembly: GCF_000372765.1. Lineage (NCBI taxonomy): Bacteria > Bacillati > Bacillota > Bacilli > Caryophanales > Bacillaceae > Bacillus > Bacillus sp. 37MA. The sequence goes on along the minus strand of NZ_KB889752.1, from coordinate 1,832,605 downwards.
GAAATATGCATACCCGATCTTAAAAGAATACGGCATGAAAGCAACGCAGTTTTTAATCGGTGGCCATCTTAATCAAAAGAGCAGACCATGGGATGAAAATACGCTGCAATATGTTGGATTCGATGAAGCGGCTGTAACGGGCGACGTGTATGATTATCAGAATCATACACTCGGTATGCATTTGCGTGAACCAGTCGGCGGCCTGCCGTATTTACAAACGAAAACGTATGAGGAGATTAAAAACGATTTCCTTGCTGCCGGAGAACGAATTGGTCGCATTTATGATGGAGATTCCGCGCACATTAAGTATTTAGCGTATCCATGGGGTCAATTTAGCCCACAAGCTATTCAAGCTGCGCGTGACACTGGTATTACGATGGCGTTTACAACAGAAACGGGCAACGTTAAACTGGACGACGATCTGTATTTGCTGAAGCGCCAAGGTGTTGCCCCGCGCCACACAATCGAAGATTTCGCTGCTAAACTTGAAGGAGTCTATTAACAAAGCTGCCGCCTTGCGCGTGCGGCTTTTTGTTGGAAAATCATTTAAGCGCAATTAAAAAATCAGGGCAGACAGTAGGCCTGTCTGCCCTGATTTTTTATAGTCGAAGAAGCTACGTAAGTCCATTAAATGATTGATAAATTAATAACATTGCATACTAAACCACGTTTTCTCAAAGCGCTTTGATGCCAAGTCATGCGCTCCAATCACATAATAAAGCATGCCCATGTCACCCCACATCATGTCGAGGTCATCGTCTGTGTCAACCTGAAACAGAAGGACAGGCTTGCTATCTATATGTTCGGCCACTTCTGCAAATACTTCGCCTTGTATGGACACGGGTACTCCGAGCAGTTGATGATCGAGCTGCTCATACAGCTGATCCATTAATTTCTCAAACCTTTCATCATCCGCATCCTGCTCAAAATAACGGAACTCGAGCTTTTCTGCTTTCTTAAAAAGCATGCGACGCTCCGGATAAGATACCGCTCCCTGGGCGCTCATGCCGCTCGTATCATCCGTGTACAGGACACGCCATCCATCTTTCTGCTCGGGTTCGCCGTATACTGCTTCCTCATCACCATCATAATAAAAAAAAGACAGCATGCCGGACATCGGCAAGGGGTTGTTCTTCAAATGGAGCGCAGACACTTCGGTTAAGTTAATCTGTCCGATAAACGAAAGTGGCGTGCCATTAAACGAAGGATACGCTGTCTCAGCCGGTAAATCCGCCACGCCGCCGAATTTTGATGCACCGCACGGAAGCGTTTCTGCCGCTACACTTGAAATTGAGACACATTCGTAAACAGCACCTAAAATATCAGCTCGTACATGTTCAAGATCATATTCTGTAATCAACTGATGCAATCGTTCACTCATCGCAACTACTCCTTTATCTTTTATTATCTCATTTAGACAGGATATTAAGATATTAAGAGAAGACTTTCCATGATATCGTAAAGAGATAAACGTTATCCTGATATCTATATTACTTGTTTCAACAGTGTATTCATTTCGACCACCATGAAAGAAAATTATTTTGTCGAACACTTGTACTATACCGTATTTTCGTGTACATAGCAAGCGAAAAGATTATTTTATTCGGAAAAATCTGATAATTACAGGGGAGCGGAGCAAGCGTGAAATGGTCACAGAAAGTGAGTAACCAGCGCACAAGCTGAGTAAGCAGGCCCGCACATGCTGTCACTCGATCCGTTCAAATGATGTAATCGCTTACAAAAATGGTTCATCCATGCTAACATGAAGATAACGTTAAGTGTTTTTGTCCATATAGTAAGCTTGAAGGATGAAAAATCTGATTAATTGAGGTGCAGTCATGAAAAGATGGATATTGATTGTCTTGTTGATTACGTTTGCTTCGCCAGCTCAATCGCTTAGTTGGTCCTATCCTTTTGTCGTACACGACGGCAATGTATATGAAGTAACGGAAGAAGAAGTGATCAATGTCGGCTCACAAATCGGTGAAGTGAATCGGGAAACGGAGAAGATGACTGGCGATTATTCAGGTGATGCTTCTAACGTTTATCCAGTCGGCACCGCTTACGTGGATATTATCGGTCTCCCGACGGATATCGCCATCGCAGTCGAAACAGCCCCCGGACAATTTCAAAAAGCAGTCTATACACAAGAAGCTCCATATACTTGGACAGATGCAGCGATGAATACGTTCATCCTCATCACTATTACAGCGGCAATCTATTTAGTCGGGCGCGGCATCCTTCGCAACTCCACATATGGAAGTTCTGTCTAAAGAGGATCGAAACGGGAAGCCGGCGCAGGACATATGGTCAACGCGCCGGTTCTTCTATTTGTTCGATCATCGATGATACGATAAAATCGTCCATCATAAACTCACGCTTCACTTCACCGAAGCCTTCAGCGAAATAGCTGCGTACGATTGACCCGTCTTCACTGATTTTTTCCAAAACAACAGCGTGATCAAACGTTTGAAGCGGGGTCTCGAGGGGAGACGAATCATCGATCACTGTCCAGCCGTCAAACGACTGTCCCACTTCAAGCGGCAGCTGCAAGTACGTATACAGTGGCTTGAGGCTTTCAAGCTCTCCATCAGAAGGCACATAATCCTCATATTGCTCGCCTTCCTCGCGCACGACGACAATCCGCTCATCCTTTACACGAAACGTCCGCGTCATCACCGTCCCGCCATTATCTTCATACACCGTCACATGACGATCATCATGCCATACCGTCCGCGCCGTATACGACGCAAACTCATTCCCTTCGCCCACAAAATGGGCTATTTGACCATCTTTCAAGAAATAAGATGAAAGATTCACTTTTAAAGGAACATTTGTTTCTTTTTCGATTACTGGTTTCTCAACCGGCGCAGGCACCTGAACAACTTCATCCCCACAGCCAGCCGCAAGCACAACAACCGCAAATAAAAACGGTCTCCATTTCACCAGCACCCACTCCTTTTAAAAAGGATTCAGTCTCATTCGAAACAAAGCGCCCGCTTCAAATGTCATCTGTCTTTCTCTATACCCCAATCAAAAGAAAAAGAACAAATTATTCTTGATTCTTTTTAAATGCTAAAACAGCATTATGGCCGCCAAAACCAAACCCGTTTGAAAGAGCATACGTGATCGGTGCCCGAACCGCATGATTTGGAACATAATCAAGATCGCATTCCGCATCTGGATTGTCCAAATTGATCGTCGGGGGGAGGATGCCATCCATTAAACTTTTCAGTGTAATGACCGCTTCAATGCCGCCAGCTGCGCCAAACAGATGGCCAGTCATCGATTTAGTTGAACTCACTTTCAACTCATAAGCGTGCGCACCAAAAGTATGTTTAATCGCATTCGTTTCGGATTTGTCACCTTCAGGTGTGCTCGTTCCGTGCGCATTAATATAACCGATGGCAGAAGGGTCAATCTGTCCCATTTCAAGCGCTAACTCCATTGCACGAGCGGCACCTGTAAAATCAGGAGACGTAATGTGGTGAGCATCTGTCGTCGATCCATACCCCACAATCTCGCCTAAAATGGTCGCGCCTCTTTGTTTCGCATGCTCATACTCTTCCAAAAATAAAATGCCAGACCCTTCAGACATGACGAATCCATCTCTATTTTGATCGAACGGACGACTCGCCTGCTGTGGCGTGTCATTTTGCGTTGACATCGCTCTCATCCGCGAAAAACCAGCAAATGCGAGCGGATTAATCGGCGCCTCCGCACCACCAGCTAAAATCGCATCTGAATAGCCGTGCTTAATATTCAAAAATGCTTCGCCAATCGCCTGATTTCCCGTCGCACACGCAGAAACAGGAGAGAAGCTCGGCCCTCTAAACCCGTACTTAATGGCAATGATCCCGCCCGCCATATTGCTGATCATCATAGGAATCATAAAAGGAGAAACCCGTCTCGGACCGCTATCACGTAAGCGCGTATGGTTTTCTAAAATCGTATCGATGCCGCCAATCCCCGAGCCAATGTACACGCCGACCCGTTCCTTATTGATCGTTTCTAAATCAAGATTCGCTTGATCAAGCGCTTGTTTAGCCGCAGCATACGCATATTGGGTAAACAAATCGTATCTGCCAGCATCCTTCTTATCAATGTATTGTTCAACAGGAAAATCCGTCATATATCCGCCAATGCGCGTCGCCATTTCGCTGTACTCTTCGGACTCCAGCTGGCGAATGCCCGACTTTCCATTCTGAATGTTTTTCCAAAACGTATCCACATCATGTCCTAAAGCGGAAATGACCCCCATACCTGTGACAACCACTCTGCGTTCCATTTACAAAACTCCTTTTTCCTTCAATTTTACCATAACGTTCATATAATTTAAAAAAGCGCAGCTCACTAAAAGATGCTTTGACATGCTTGAATACTAACTTTCTAGCCCGTCACTGTCAATGAAACTGTGCTGTTAAAAGGACAAAATGACAACACAAGACAAGCGTGCGATTCAAACCTGGTCTGCCATATGAAAAATGGGGAATAAACGACCGCGTGTGGGAAAGTGAACGCTCTAATCTAAAAAGCATGATGGGAGTCCATCATCATACATATATAAAGGGAGGAAGTAGAAGGAGGGGATAAGAATGGAAAAAGATGAAAAATACTTGAGAGCGAAAAAAAGGGTAGAAAATCTAAAGGCATTTTACATCCATCTCACTGTTTATGTTTTAGTAAATACGTTTCTTTTTGGAATTAATCTGTCTTCTAACGCGGGAGATTGGTGGTTCTTATATCCACTTGGCGGTTGGGGGATTGGGCTTCTCGCACACGGTATATCGACCTTCGCGTATGGTAAATTTGGGGTAGAGTGGGAAGAACGAAAGATAAAAAAGTATATGGAAAAAGATGAACGAATCGACTGAATAAAGATCTATCGCTACATTTGAAAGATCCAATTCCTGTCCAACATATTTAAAAAAGGGGCTCAGCGTTGAGCCCCTTTTTTGTGTCATTCCATATTCACACCTTTTTAACAAATTCAGATTTTAATTTCATTGCTCCAAAACCATCAATTTTGCAATCAATATCATGATCTCCATCAACTAAACGTATACTTTTTACTTTTGTTCCTATTTTTACGACGGATGAACTTCCTTTTACTTTAAGGTCTTTAATGACTGTGATAGAGTCACCATCGTTTAAGACATTTCCATTCGCATCTTTGACAATCTTTTTATCATCACTATTTTCAGTTTCTGATTCTAAAGTCCACTCATGAGCACATTCTGGGCAAACAAAAAGACTTCCATCCTCGTACGTGTATTCTGAATTACATTTAGGGCAATTTGGCAAATTAGACATAATTTTATTTCCTCCATTCGTTATCGTTCATTCTAATTATGTAAGAATTATTTTCAATTTCAAAAGAAGAACAATGACGAAATTGAAATAGACAAAAAACATATAGGGAGTGCCTTATATGCTTATATACTGCCATAGACACCTCATATTGACAACCCTTCCGCTTTATTGTTACCGTACAACTTGACGGTTGGGGAATTGGGCTTAACCCACGGAAAAATGAAAGATAAATGAATCGATTGAATCAAGATCCTTCAAGAGAGTGTAGGGGCCAGTATTGGCTCCTTTTTTCTTTGTTTAAAGGGAGTTCGACAAAAGGACGAAGCGAACTTCTGAAACAAAGCAGGCGATTCAAATATGGCCTGTTTCAGAAAAGGGGGAATAAACCGACAAAAAATCCTACAGTTCTGGTAAAATAGTAGGATATAGATGAAATGAGGAGGAGTATGATTGGATGAAAAAGTACTCTTACAAAAAATCAATAATATGTCCATTTGGAAAAAAAGAGATCAACGGGCTCCTCACAAACCATTATTAATCCTGTATGCACTGGGCAGATTGCAGCAAGATCAAGTGAAATATATTCCATATGTTGACGTGAGAGAAAAATTGGAAGAATTGCTGATCGCATTTGGACCAATTCGCAAATCCTATCATCCTGAACAGCCATTTGTCCGTCTGAAAAATGATGGAATTTGGGAACTCGATATGCCAGTTGACCAAAATTTCACGAATAAAAAGCTGATGGCAAATAACGTGTCCGGCGGTTTTACGGAGGAAGTATTTGATCTTCTTTTAAAAAAGGATCACCTTATTCAGGAAGTGGCTAACATCGTCTTGAATACACATTTTCCTGAAAGCATTCACGAGGATATATTACAAGCTGCGGGACTTGATTTCAGTTTGACAAAAACGAAATCACGCGATCCAAAATTCAGAGAAAAAATTCTTCGCGCCTATGGCTATAGCTGTGCCGTCTGCGGATTTAACGTCCGACTCGGTCATACGCTAGTGGCGGTTGAAGCAGCGCACATAAAATGGCACCAGGCTGGCGGGCCAGATCATGAAGAAAACGGCATTGCACTCTGTTCGCTTCATCATAAGCTTTTTGACAGAGGGGTCTTTACGCTATCTGATTCGGGGCTGTTCATCGTGTCAGAGGATGCGCATGGAACGCACGGATTGAATGAATGGCTTATGCAATTTCATGGAAAAGCCGTAAGAGGACCGATTCAAACGATTTATGAACCAAATAAACGCTATCTGGATTGGCATGTAAGAGAGGTATTTCGGGGGCCTGCGAGATATACGCTTAATTAAATGAAGGATAAAGTAAAAGGTTTTATGAGAGGAGCCAGCACTAGGTGAGTAAATTGATGCAAGAGCGAAAAGCATTCAGGAAACACTTCACAACGCCAAATATGGCATTGACTATTATCAACGAGAATACAAATGGGAAACGAAAAATATTAAAGAGCTACTGGAAGATCTTGAAACAAAGTTTAGCGATAATTACGACGCCAACCATGAACCGAGAGAAGTTGAAAATTACGATAATTATTTCTTAGGATCAGTCGTCATCAGCAACAAAGAAGGAAAGAAATCAATTATCGACGGCCAGCAACGGCTTACATCTCTCACTTTATTATTAATTTATCTTCACAATATACAAAAAGATAGAACGGGAAGAACAGTAAACGTAAGTGAGTTGATTTTCTCGGGAAAGTATGGAAACAAGGACTTCAATCTGTTTGTAGAGGAAAGAATGGAAGGGATGGAAGCACTTTTTGAAAAAGAATTAGCAAGCAACATCTGGAACTGGTCTTTCTGTCGTCCTACAGTCCGCATTTCAACCTGAAAGAATCTGTTATCAACAATATCTTTTTTGAAAGATTACGCTCGCCGTGCGTGCATTTATCCGCAAAGTCAGCCAGTACCCAGAAGATATTATTAATCATTGGTGTATGAAGCCGTAAATTTAAAGTTCAAGTATCATTTTTTAATGTGAATGTTTATTCCGCACTTCACTCTTCTAACGTGATACACATCTCCCCATTCTTTTTAATCCATACTCGCTGATGAGCATCAGTATATTTAAATTTCCACATTTGCCGATACCATTGCATTTCTTTTGCCTGCACAGGCAATCCGATTTTCACACGGTTAAAGCCAGTACCCATTTGAATGTTTTGATAAGATGATTGGTTCGCCCAATGGAGTAAAAGATAAAGGATATCTTCCGGTTTTCGACAATCCGCTAGTTCGATGTTATCCATCACAAGACATGTCAGGTCTTCAGTAAGCCAGATCCATGATTGTGCCAAAACTTTGGACCCTCTTTCAAATACTAGAAATCCGCTGTCAGGATTGATAAGTCCTTCAATCATGCAAGCTTCCCCCGTACCGTCCAGCCGCTGGCAGCAAGCGGTCAATACACCCAGCATTATTTGCAGTTCATCATTAGCGTCTAGAATTCGGACTTGTTCATTTTCATTTTTATAGGGAGTGTCTTGAATTCTGCATTTAAATGGCTGAATGAATATTTCCGGGTATTTTCGTTTAGCTAGTTCCCATTCGGTGACGGCTCTGTGATTGAGAATATAAGCTTTCATTTCAGCTAATGACTTGCCTCTTGGGAATTTAGGATGGTTCCACAACCGGGCTACCGAATGAATAGCCAGGTTATCCGTCGCCCCTGCATGACGAACAATCCATTGCTTTAAAGCTTCATCTTGAAACGGAATCGCTGGCAGGCCTCCGACAAAATTATAAAGATCTTTCCCGTGTTTTCTTAATGTAGCTTCTACATCGTAAATTTGATTGCCAAAAGCCAGGCTGATGAAGACCTGGTATTGAGGATCCAGCTCTTTTATCGTCAAAGCATATTTCATGCTTTTCACATTGAAATTTGAAACAACAAGATCCGTGTTCAATGCTTCTGTTGCTGAGATAATTATCGGGAAAACTTTAGGGATTCTGCTAAAACGGCTAATAAATTGCTTATATAATTTCTTTACTTTTTTCATAGTCTCAACGTCGGTTATTTTTGCAGTATCCATTTTATTCTCTTTAATCAAATTGTCCAGTATATTGATGAGTTCGAAAGGAACGTTATGGTTAAATAGAGATTGCAGAACGAACCAATCATTAACTAACCCTTTTTTGTTCCTCACGAATGAAACACTCCTTGTATGGTTGTATTTTTGTTCATATGTATTGTTTTGCAGCATATCTACCTTATTTGTTTCATCTTATGTGCTGCAATTTTGGTCGCAACGGCACTTGTCTATTACCTGGTATAAATTTATCAAAAAATAGGCGGGAACACCCCTATCTCAAGGAATGTGAAGGGCGTTAGCCCAATGAGTAGGTGGGGGATGAATCGCCTTCGGACAAGGGATCGCTTTAGCGGTCTCGATTGTCCGATACTTGTAAACCTTTGCGAATCAATTCGTATACAGCCCCAGCAAAGCTGGAAATATAATTTTCTGCTTGGTACTTTTCGATTTCCGCTACTAAATCAGGAATTACGTTCTTTAAACCGAGGATGTGGCTTTTCTTATTTTGTATACGGATAGGGATAGCTTGACACAACGAAAGCATTTGGTTTAATTTTGGATTCAAAGAAATGGAGAAAGATAGTAGGAATTTAAATTAATCTAATACAATTTAGATGGGAAAGCATGTGATATTCGTTCACTGTCTTTCCTGTATATATAGTTATAAGGAAAGGGGACGAATATACTGATTAGGAATTACCTTAATGATAAATTAAAATTAAGGTGCATCTTCAAAGGCACGCATTAGTTGTTTTTAAGACGCCTAAAAAAGAACAACACTAATACTTAATAGAAACGTGATAAAAAAACAGAGCTCGGCAATAGCTCTGTTTTCATGATCTAGCTTAACTATTAAATAATATCCAAAGGCATTTTTTTACGGGGTTTTGGAAAAACGTCGTCAAGACGATTTAAGTCTTCTTCTGTAAATTGGATTGTAGCAGTTTCAGCATTCTGAATGACATGCTGTTCTTGTACAGATTTTGGAATAGCCATGACATCATTCGTACGTAGTACCCATGCCAGTGCGATTTGCAAAGGTTTGACATTGTATTTTGCAGCCATCTCTTTGACAATTGGGTCGCTTATCAATTGGCTTCTTAGAGAACCTCCTTGAGCAAGAGGGCTGTAAGCCATAATGGGCATATCCTGTTCTCGGTGCCATGGTAATAAATCAAAATCAATTCCTCTTGAACCTAGATGATACAGTACTTGGTTTATCATACAATTTCGCCCGTTTGGAGTATTCCATAACTCATTCATATCATCTGTATCAAAGTTAGATACTCCCCACCTTAAAATTTTCCCTTCTTTCTTCAGTTTTTCCATTCCTTCAATCGTTTCTGCTAAGGGAACACGCCCTCTCCAGTGTAAAAGATATAAGTCTAAATGGTCTGTCCCTAACCGTTTCAAACTGTTTTCACAAGCTGTTGAAATCATATCTAAACTGGCATGATGAGGATAAACTTTAGAGACTAAAAACACATCTTCCCTAAGTCCTTTGATTGCTTCTCCAACTAATTCTTCAGAATCACCATTTCCGTACATTTCAGCTGTGTCAATTAGCGTCATCCCTAATTCCAATCCTAAGCGTAAGGCTTTAATTTCCTTATCTCTCAATTTGGGATTTTCTCCTATCTGCCAAGTCCCTTGACCTAAACTAGGAAGGAAAGTGTCATCAGGCAAAGTTACTGTCCGCTTTTTTAGGTGATTCTTTATTTCCGCCATTCTTTTTTCAGTAAGTAAACTCATTGAAGATCTCCCCTTTCTTTTTAATAGTTGGGAAAAGATGATCCATTATGTTTTCTTTCATTTAACCATGTACATTTTACCTTTCATCCTTTTATCGTGGAAGTAAAATGCATTATCAATTAAACATCTTATTGTCTTATGCACAGAAGAAAACAAATTTTTTAATACGGAAAGATAAGGAATGCTGTTTAAGATAAAGGTAAAGGAAGAAAAGGGAGGCTATTATAATTGAGAGGGCGGTGAAAATAGATTGATTGATGCATCAATAGGCTGAAAAGCATGCTGTCTTTCGTTTCGTGCATTTCCTGTATATACAGCTATAAGGGCTTACGCCGTTTCAAAAGACGTTTTCATGTATACGCTATACAGTACGGGCCAGCGATCGATGGCTCTTCACATATACGGCATCCGTCAGGCGACGGGTGCAATTTTTTTGTTCATTACTCCGGCCACAACGAGTTTAGCAGTCGTATAAAACAAGCTGTCGGAAACGATGATGATAGAAAAAATAAATTCATTTAGAAAAGGAAAAGGGGAAAGGTACCGGCAAGAGACATGGGTAACGGCGATAAAGAGGGTCCAAAATGAACAAGAGCCTTCCATCGATTTTATTATCTTGATCAACGCCATCGTTTATGCCGTTTTTGTGTTTAAGAAGCGAAGAACTGGATATGTTGACCGATATTTTGAAAAAGCATGTAAAGAGCAGTAATATTGATAATCCTTATCTTATTATAAAATCAACATTTTAACCTTTATCCTTTTTGTATGCAAAAGAACAAAATTATGAAGAGGCTTTATTTTATGAAGATCTCTCAATGAAGCTTGGGATTAATCAAAAGTTAAAAAATAAACTCTTCTGTAATAGAATGTTATGTCCTTGTAAAGAAGGGTACTATTGGAGTGTAAGAATAGAATAGGATAACCACTGTGAAATAAAAACGGGATAGACTTAGCTGAGCTTCGTACTCATCATGAAGTTTTGTCCATCATCTGTGTTAGACTAGATAAAACCAACAACAAGCCTTAAAAAACAGGAAAAGAGGTCAAAAATGTTTAAAAAAATAATGAAACAAATCAAGCAGCTCTCCCAAGGCAGCAGCGAGCGGAGACATGGCCGTTATCGCGGAGGCAGCAGCAGTGACCGAAGAAATCGTCATTATCGTGGAAGCAGTAGCAGCAGCCAACGAAATAAACGATCTCCGATGAGTGGGAGTAACCGTTATAAACGAAAGGGTCGAAGCAGCAGCTAATTTAGGCGGTTAATGGACGTTTTCGTTCGCTTTAATTGCAGCATGAAGATCGGCTGACATGTCTCTCGTATTTGAATATGGTTCTGTGATTCCTAATAACCTTTTCAGTAAGTGAACGGTTTCCTTTTCTAAAGAAAGTTCTTCTGTCCAGGGAAGGGCTTTTTTGTTTTTGGAAGAGTAGGTCGTGTAAAGCAAATATAAAAGAATTTCGCCTAAATCATAGTAGTCCTGTTGTTTCATCTCTAGAATATGTTGTTTATTATGTAAAGAACGGGATGCTGGATCCATGGAGACGCTTTGCTTGGACAAACCGAAGTCGATTAAAAAAGGCTTCTTGTTTTTGAGTAAAATGTTCGGTATACGCAAGTCTTGATGGTAAATGCCTTTTTCGTGAAGATCATCGACTAATTCGAGCAGGTGAGCAAGAAAGAGAAGAGATTCTTTCTCGTTAAACGTTTTCTTATTTAAAAAAATCTGGTCTTCTAGGTTGTCCCCTTCCATGAAACTCATGACATAAAAAAAAGAGCCGTTAGTTGAAAAATGTTCATATAACATGGGCATCTTTTTGTGGTTTAGCGTACGCAAAATCGAAATTTCATTTTCAAATAGCTCTACCTCTTTTTGGTTACGGCGCTTACTTGGCCGAAGCTGTTTGATCACTCTATTCTCCTTTGTTTTCAAGTCTTTGCAAAGATAAACCATCCCATAGCTTCCCGTTCCTATCACACTCAAAACCTCGTATTGATCGTTCAAAACCGTTCCTTCTTTCATCGGTATATCAATAAAAAACTGATATATTTTTCGAATGGAACGTAAAATGGACATTGTTCCCACCTCTTCTTTTAAATTAGGAGATGACATATAGCTTAAAATTCTTTCATGATCAAACTCTTGAGTGCCTTAAGTATACAACTTGGGAAGAATTTTATGTACTACAGCTACTCTAGATCGTCTATATTTATCCGGACAGAAAAATGTAGGTCACGTACACTTGACCTAAAACAGCTGGGAAATCGAAAAAAGAAGAAGCTGGAACGCCGCACTTTCACGCTAGAATTCAACAATAAATGATGCAGCTGCATCAGAATGGGAAATTGCCGTCTGAATTTTATACAATTTAGATTTGAATTTAGTTCACTAAATTTCCGGTATACATAGCTATAGGGGGCTTACGCCGTTCATGTCCGGTTATCCGCGATCAACGGTGCCCGACCGGCCATACCGAGTGTGGACGCCGTATGAAAAAAGGAAAACAGTTACGGATGGATAGGCTCGTTACAGATGAACAGGAAGAAGATCTGTAACACCCATGATCCGTTATAGGCCGCGGTTTAAGACTGTTTTACAGATCCAAAAAAGATCTGTAACGCCTTCCATCCCTTATCCTATATAGGTTTATTCTTTCTTATATAAGAATGTTACAGATAAAAGAATACATAACAATATAAAAAAATAATGAATATAGAAAATAAAAACAGAAAAAGTTCTGGCGGAGGGGATCTGTAACGATGTTTTATCTTGGGAAGAAGTATTAAACTAAGGACATGGCCTTTCTTATTTTGTATAACGATTGGCATAGTTTGAAGCAACGAAAGCATTTGGTTTAATTTTAGGTTCAACGCCCATGGATTCCATTCTAGCGACCATTTCTTTTACAAATTCACTTGTTTTGTTTCGTTTACCGGCTCCAATATCAATATGGCCTTCCATCGTGAATGTTGCCCCTTCGTATACAGCAGGAAGAACGATATTGATTAACTGATTTTTTCTACCTTCCGTAAACATAGAAACAATTTCCTCCGTTAAAGATAATTCTTGGGAAATCCGTTCGTGCAATTGTGTCATTCTTCTAGGGATGATCACTTTACTTATACATGCCCATACACCATGTCCTTCCTGCTGTATCACAATCCCTGTAATAAAAATGGTATGTGCGGTATGAACTTGGGAATCTGTACCTATCATTAATCGATACTTGCCCCTTGGATTTATTGTCATGAACCTGACAATATGATTGAAAACATCTTCAAATGACATATTATTTTCCTGGAGATTTTGAAATGAATGATTATAAACTGGAAAATACTTCATATTGTAGCACCACAGCTTTCCTTACTTATTGATAAAATCAACATGACGGAAATATAGTAAAATATATATGCACTCTCCATACATCATATGGCAAATGTTTTGCTGTCGTGCAGGGGAAAGGGAGACTATAGCCATCCAAAGATAGGGACAAGTTTTCGAAACTGACATTTTATTTGAAGAATGGCTATTACCCAAAATACACTTGAATTCTTTAGCTATTCAACGAATGCACGCTTTGTGATGTGTTTCCTTGCTTGTTCCCACCAATCCTATCATGTACATTATATAAAGAAAAGCACTAGGCGGGTGGTGTTAAATATGGGACATAAATATGAGTTTATTGAACTTCAAGAAAATTTACCTTTTAAAATGTTTATCAATAGTGTGAATTATATTCCATTTCATTGGCATAAAGAAATCGAGCTTATTTTTGTTGTACAAGGATCTATTGAGTTAACTGTAGAAAGTAAGCGATATGTACTGAATGAACGAGATTTTATTGTGATCAATAGTATGAACGTGCATAAAATTGATAAAACCGATTCGGAAAATGTGTTGTTAACGTTACAAATTGATCTAGAGCTGACGAATCATTATATTCCTGAATTAGAAAAAGTAATATTCCACTGTAATTCACAAGATACAGAGCAACAAGAAGCATATGATATTATTCGGCGTTATCTTGCACAATTGGCCTGGGAACTTAATAAACGTGTAAAAGGATATCGATCAAATCTAGTGGGGATTCTTTATTTATTAATTGGCTATTTATTTCGCTCTTTTCCTCATGAATTGAAAGATGAGAAAATGATTCTATCCAATAATCATGATATGGAACGATTAAGCCAGATTATTCAATACATTGATGAAAATTATATGCGAAAGCTGTCATTAAATGAAATGGCTGAACGAGAGCATCTTAGTTTTTACTATTTTTCGCATTTTTTTAAGGATAAGATTGGCGTGCCTTTTAAGAAATATTTAACTTTAATCAGGTTAGATAAAGCAGCGAGCCAGTTGTTAAAAACAGATAAAAGTGTCTTGGATATTTCCTATGATTGCGGCTTTGCGAATAATAAAGCGTTTAACAAGAGCTTTAAAGATAAGTTTGGGATGACGCCAACCAAGTATCGTCAGCAGCATATGGAGCATCAATCTCTTCTTCCGCCGTCAATCCCATTAATTATCGAGGAAACGCCTAATGGCATTTATTCAGATGTTTCTAAAGTAAACACCTTAGAAAATTTATTTGAATATTTGCCTAGTGAAGAGACTCATGTAGCGAATCAACTTACTACGCTCGACCAACTTTTTGTGGAAGTTGATGTAGACCAGTCTGGACAACCGTATGTGCCATATTGGCAAGTATTAACGACTGCGGGAAGAGCATCAGAAGGTCTTCGTGCCGATTGGCAAGAACAATTTCTTATGTTGAAAGAAGAATTAGATTTTCAGTACATTCGTTTCCATGGAATCTTTAATGATGAAATGATGGTTTATCATGAATCTCCTGATGGAAAAAGTATTTATAATTGGAATTACGTAGATAAATTATACGATTTCTTGATTAAGATGAAGACACATCCTTTTGTTGAATTAGGGTTTATGCCGTCTAGTTTAAAACGTTCGGATGAGACGATATTTTGGTGGAAAGGCAATATTGCTCCGCCCCATGACATGAAAAAATGGATCGATTTAGTTGAGAATTTTATTCGTCATTGTATTCAGCGTTATGGAATTGAGGAAGTGAAGAATTGGTATTTTGAAGTATGGAATGAGCCGGATTTAGAAGGAATCTGCTGGGCTGGGACCCGTGAGGAGTATTTCGACTTTTATCAAGCGACAGCGAATGCGATTAAGTCCGTTTCGTCTGAATTGAATGTAGGAGGTCCTGCTCTCAATTATGGCACAGCCTTGCAAAAAACGTGGCTGACAGATTTTCTTAATTTTTGCGAACAAAACGAAGTACCGATTGATTTTGTTTCGTTTCATATGTATTCAGAATACATTGATACAGAGAAGATGACATCCACTAGTTTAACCGAAATCAAGCAAGCGACTTTTTATCAAGAAATTATTAACAGTGTGCAAGAAACATTGTCTCGTGTTGATCGAAACGATTTAAGTCTGCATGTTACAGAGTGGAATTTTTCTCTTTTTTCGCGGAATCTTATTCACGATACGATGTTCATGGGTCCGTTTATTCTCAAGCATGTCCTTGATTCAATCGGCAAGATTCAGTCATTAGGATTTTGGACATTTACCGACATCTTTGAAGAATTTCTTGCAGGTGCCTCGATTTTTCATGGTGGGTTTGGCTTGATGAATATGCAAGGACTAAAGAAGCCATCCTATTACGCCTATTATATGCTGAAAAGATTAGGGTCTCATATTCTTGTGAAAGGTGAACGATATATCATCACGAAACAAAATGAGGACATCCAAATACTAGCCTTTAACTATAGTCATGTGGATCAACTGTTTATGGAAGGTGACTGGTCTGGTATTACGGAAAAAAATCGGTACAGTGTGTTTGAATTAAAAGAACAAGTAAGTCTTGAATTGACGATCCATAACTTATCCGGAGTTTATAAATATACGCACTATCAGTTGGACCGCAAGCATGGCTCTGTCTTCGATGAGTGGTTAGCAATGGGTGCCCCTGAATCTCCTTCCGTAGAGGAAATTAATTATTTGAAAAAAAGAAGTGGGCCAACGATTCGAACGGAACAGCTTGTTATTGATTCCTCCTTCCAAGTGACAATGGAAATCCCGTCTTTTGGTGTTCAATTAATTACCCTTAACAAAATCATCTAATGAAAAAAAGGCATTCTTGCTAATTAGCAGGGGTGTTTTTTGTTGTCTTTTGATTTTCCCTAATGTGAATGTATGATTCGATTTATAAAGACAACAAAAAATGCCGTAAAACTCAACAAAATTTACAATGTAAACGTTAACAATTTACATTAAAATGTGATTGTAAGTTCAATTAACACAAATAGCTTAGAAGAAATACGATAAATAGATTCTACATCAGGAGATGAAGAGATGATGGAAATAGATGAAATCTACTCAACGCTAACATTAGAAGAAAAGGTATCCCTACTATTCGGAAAAGGGATGTGGGAGATTGCTGGTATTCGCGACATTCCAGATGTGATTATGGTAGATGGACCTCATGGTGTTCGTAAACCAATCGACATTCATACTACTGGAATATTCGAGGGGAATAATGCAGCGACAGCTTTTCCTATATTAGGAGCGCTTTCTTCAACTTGGAATGTCGATTTAGCCTACCAAGTAGGAGAAACATTAGCAAATGAATGTCACCATTACGGTGTTCATGTACTCTTGGCACCTGGGGTGAATATCAAACGAACTCCATTAGGAGGCAGAAACTTCGAGTATCTTTCCGAAGATCCGATTTTAGCAGGTGAAATAGCTAGTGCTTATATTAATGGTTTACAAGAAAACGGAATTGGTACGTCTCTTAAACACTATGCAGCGAATAATTCTGAATTTGAACGGATGACGATTAGTTCAGAAGTTGATGAACGAACACTACGTGAAATTTATTTAACTGCTTTTGAAATCGCTGTGAAAAAATCGAATCCTTGGCTTGTCATGACTTCTTATAATAAAGTCAATGGTTACCGCTCGGAAGAGAACCCGCTTTTAATGAACCAAATTTTGCGAAGTGAATGGAATTATAACGGTGTAACGATTTCCGACTGGGGAGCTGTGACGAATCGCTTAAAAGGATTGCAAGCTACACTAGATATTGAAATGCCAGGACCATCTCTTTCTAGACAAAAACAATTAGTCGAACAGATTCGTAATAGCGAAGTCGATGAGGCTGTGGTTGAAGCTAGTGTGAAACGAATCCTTGAATTAGTTGTGAAAGCGATTGAAGGGAAAAAATTTGCGAAAGACACTTATGACTTCGACCAACATCATTTAATCGCAAAGCAAGTAGCTGTTGAAGGAACAGTGTTATTGAAAAATGATAACGATGTCTTACCGATCAAAAAAGAGAAAACGAAATCGGTGTTAGTGATTGGCCAACATGCAATTAATCCTCGGATCGGCGGTAAAGGTGGAAGTGCAATGGTTACGCCGTATAGCTTAGACATTCCATTGGAAAAAATGAAGGAAATTGCTGGTGATGATATTACGATTCATTATGTGAGTGGATATGATGATTTTGATCCGAGTAAAAACGAAAGGAATCAGAAAGAAGCGATTGCTTTAGCGAAACAAGTAGACAAAGTCATTATCTTTGCCGGAATACCAGAAGAATTAGAGGAGGCAGAGGGATTTGATAAGGAAGTGACTAAATTGCCAGAGTCACAAATCAATCTTATCTTATCTGTTGTACAAGAACAACCGAATATGACAGTTGTCTTATCGAATGGTTCGCCACTAACAATGACTGGCTGGATAGATCAAGTACCTGCCTTAGTTGAAGGCTGGTTCGCTGGACAAGCAGGTGGAAGTGCGATTGCTGATATCTTATTCGGTTTAGCCAATCCATCGGGTAAGCTGTCTGAAACATTCCCTGAACATATGGCCCATAATCCGGCGCATTTAACTTCCCCAGGTGAAAATGGCAAGGTTCATTATCATGAAGGAGTCTTCGTAGGCTATCGTTATTATGATAAAAAGAATATCAAGCCACTGTTCCCATTTGGACATGGTTTATCTTATACAGAGTTTACGTATGAATCGATTCAAGTGAATAAAAAAGCAATAAACGATACTGAAACAGTTGAAGTGTCTGTAACGGTTCGTAATAGTGGAGCAATGGCTGGAATGGAAGTGGTCCAACTTTATGTTCATGACTACGAATCTAGTGTGATTCGTCCATTAAAAGAACTAAAGAAATTCGAAAAAGTTCATTTACAATCTGGTGAAGCAAAGCAGATTACCTTTACATTAGCGAAACGTGATTTTGCATTTTATGATATGGCTTCTCAAGGATGGCGTGTTGAAACAGGATTATTCGATCTTTTAGTTGGACGTTCCGTATCGGACATTCGTTTATCGACTACAATTCATGTAACATCGACTGAAGTGAAGAAGCCTGTATTTACACAAAAAAGTTTAACAAAAGAATGGTTACAAGATGAAAATGGCAAGAAAATTATTATGGAATTCTTTGCTCAACTTAGTGACGAATTGAATGTGAAAGATAAATACACCTTATCTTTTCTTAAGGAATGTCCAATTCCAGCGGTGATTTCTCTATTCGGTCAAAAATGGATGGATACCAATGATGCTGGTGCTGCATTAGATCAGTTGATTGCCCAAGTTAATCATGAAAATAAAACTTCTGAGGGGGGATTGTAAGTGAATAAGTTAATTAATTGGATGAATGAAAAGTTTGCGCCCAAATTAAACAAGTTTACAGAAAATGTGTGGATTTCCTCCATTTCAGAAGCGATCATGATTATATTACCAATGATCCTTGTTGGTTCATTGTTAACCTTATTCTCGATTTTAAATGATTTTATCTCTTGGCTGCCTAATTTATCACCAATAACGACATTCAGTTTCGGATTATTTGGCTTGTTTATCTCTTTCCTAACGCCATACTATATTATGGATAAAAAAGGCTATGATAAAAACAAGATCATTGCTGGTGCAACTGGACTATCACTATTTTTAATGCTCTTATCACCAACAATCTCAGATGATGGGAACATTAGCTTTATTTTAGAAAGACTTGGACCAACTGGCATGATGAATGCACTAATTGTCGGTATGTTCGTCGGCTTAGTGATGAGTATTTTTAAACGCTTTTCATTCTTTAAAAAAGGCAGTGAGCTTCCGGAATTTATTATAGAATGGATTGATTCATTAGTTCCGATTACCTTTATTTTACTTGTAGGTTGGGTATTTATTTATCAACTGCAAATTGATATGTTCGATGTGATAGTAGGAATGCTTCAACCACTTACGTTAATTAGTCAAAGCTTTGCTGGATTTGTGATCATTAATTTCATTCTCGTTTTCCTTTATTCATTTGGGATGAGTCCATGGGTATTAATGCCAATCTTAATGCCAATCTGGCTACAAGCGATTAATGAAAATGCTTCACTTGTTGAACAAGGATTAGATCCAGCTAATATTAACACATTTGAAACGTTTTTCTCTGGCTGGCTTGGAGTCGGAGGTTTAGGTGCAACACTGCCATTGGTGATTTTGCTACTCTTTGCGAAATCCTCTCGCTTAAAATCTATTGGGAAGACAACACTCGTTCCGTCCTTATTTAATATTAACGAACCAATCGTTTATGGAGCAGTTGCCTTTAATCCAATCTTAATGATTCCTTTTTGGCTAAATGCATTAGTATCACCAATCATTGTATACATTGTTCTTAACAGTGGACTTGTTCCAATTCCGAGCATGCTATTCCAGCTCTGGTATACGCCACTTGGTATATCAACGTACATTATTTCAGGGATAACTGGATTAATTTTACTAGCAATTGTTTTAGCGATCATGTTCCTCATTTGGTTCCCATTCTTTAAAGTGTACGACAAACAAGAATGGAATAAGGAACAAGGAAAATAAGAAAATATGTATAGTTAGTAGAAATGGACTTACCTCTGTCCAGTATACAGCTTTAAAAAAGGCTATGACCATATTCACGAAAAAGGAACGGAACGAGACATCATCGAGCATATTGAAACAGAGAAGGCGCATCATCCAGTCCAACTGATGGACCGTGTATTAAAGGTGCCCAAAAGCACGTAATTATCATTCTTTCCACAAGAAACCGAGCGTCTACGAGGGAGAAAATCAAGCGATTACAGAAAGAATTCGAACGATTCACAAAGCCAGCGATGGACGATATGGCGTCCTGAAAATTCATTATCATCTGTGCGGAAATCGTGTGGAGAAATCGAAGCAATTGTTTGGGAAAGGCAAGACAAAACAATGGATGTATTTTTTAATGATTTTATGGGTTTCTTCCTTGTTAAGACACCCAGAACCATTCATGCATCTTCCTTATAATGAATCGAATAACAGCCAAATCCACATACAGAAACCTAACAAGAAAACCATCTGCTTCTTGTTTCGTATAAACCTTTACTTTCTCTCATATATGAATATAAGAGGGGAATTGGAGGTGGTGGAGTTTGGTATCAAGAAGTTTAAAATGGACGACAGGCGGTCTTGAGGCTCTTTTGGGCATTCCTTACATCAGTCTTGCATTTGTCGTATCATGGGAGTGGCGTCCGCTTGTTATTATGTTATTTTTACACATGTTCGCTTTGTTTTACAGTGCGAAAGAAAAAACCAACAAAACAGCTTCTATCTTAGGGATTGTCACATCCATCGTCGGGTGGATTCCTGTTGTCGGCGTGGGCATGCATCTTGTCTCCGCGTTCTTCTTACTAAAAAGTGCAGCCAAGCATAAATCGGTCACGGAACAAGAGACACCGACAACGTCTAATTGAAATGCATAGGATGAAACAACGCGTGACTTGAATCAAAATAATCCTTTTGTCACAGGAGAGCAGCATAGTCCTAAAAAAGACCTATTGCAGGCTTATTTGGCATATCTTTCTTTAGTCACATGGACGATTATCTTGTAGAAATGGATCTACTTTAAGTACTCATTGATGTTAGCTTGATGGGAATGTGGCCATTACACCTACATGCATTTTCGTACGCTCATGCTGGACACATGAAAGAAGCAGGAAACATAATTGGTTCCTGCTCCTTTTTTTACAAAGACGTAATCCACATGCGTTGAATGATTATTCATGATGATCATATTTGAATTATTAATTGCCTTCTGTTAAATCTGAACTCACTTCTTCTAATAATGGCGGAATAGGTAAAATGACATCGACGGTTGTTCCTTTATTGATTTCACTTTCAATTGTGATCTTTCCTTGATGCTCTTCAATAATTTTATAACACATCATTAGTCCTAAGCCAGTTCCTTTTTCTTTGAGACTGTAAAAAGGTTCTCCAAGGTATGGAATACGCTCTTTTTGAATCCCACATCCTTGATCAATACAACGAATTAAAACGCGGTTGTGGTCGAGTTTCATTACTTGGACCACTATTTTTCCTCCACTTTGCATCGCTTCAATAGCGTTTTTAAAGATATTGATAAATACTTGTTTTAATTGATTCACTTCGCATCGAATTAATGGAATTTCGGCTTCCGCCTCAATGATGATTTGTATATTGTTCATGATCGCTTCAGGATAAACAACAACTGAAACCTGTTCGATTAACAATCTTAAATCTTGGAGTCGAATAGTGACAGCCTGCGGCTTAGCTACTGCCATAAATTGATTGGTAATTGATTCAATTCGGTTGATCTCAGATACCATCACATCCAAATACCAATCATTGTTTTCACTTATAGAAGATTGTAATAAACTCAGAAATCCTTTGACGGAAGTCAATGGATTTCGAATCTCATGGGCAATTCCTGCTGATAATTGGCCGATTACAGCAAGCTTCTCCGATTTTCTTAATAATTCTTCCGTTTGCTTCAGTTCTGTGATATCACGTCCTATGATCACAAGTGCTTTACGCCTGCCATCAGGATAAAAAATTGGAACCTTAATAACATCGAAAATAATTGATTTGCTATCAGATTGTGGAATCACTTCTTCACTTCGGGTAACACAGCCATTTTCCCACGTTTTTTGATCTGATTTCTCACAACAAGATAATGTATCTCGATAGAACTCATTATAGGCAGCCAATTCACTATCTTTTTTACCTTGATAAGGAACATTCTCAAACTGAAAACAAGAAATAGCATAATCGTTCGCTTCAAGCCATCTTCCTTCACCATCTTTAAAGAGAACAACATCAGGCATGGCATTAATTAAAGTACGTAATCGTTTCTCACTTTCTTTCAATGCTTCTTCCATTCGTTTATGTTCCGTAATATCCCTTAAGATGTATACAAAAGCTGTCACATTTCCCTTCGCATTTACAATTGGGGAAACGAAGCTGCTAACATCAATGAAACTTCCATCTTTTCGTTGCCTAATCGTATCAAACGACATAACATGCCTGCTGTTCAATATTTTTTGATGGATTTCGTTACACTCATCAATCAAAAAATCGGGAACGATAGATAGTTGTCTTCCTATTACTTCTTGTTCAGTCCAACCAAATACTTCTACAAAAGCTTCATTCACTTTTATGACATTACATTGTAAATCGAAAATAATAATAGAATCCACTGTATTTTTAAGGAATAAGCCCAATTGTTGTTTGGTCGATTGCAGATCTTCTTCCATTTTCTTATTTTTGGTAATATCTTTTACAATTCCATAAACTCCAACAATCTCATTATCTATAAAAATCGGGAAATTATTTACTTTTAAATCTACTCGGTATCCATTTTTGTGCTTAAACGCCATCTCATATTCCTGTGGCTTTCCTTTCATTGTTTTTTCAAAATATTTCAATCCGTTTTCTAGATAATCTGGCAGAAATAGTGATGGAAGTGTAATCTTTTGAAGTTCTTCAACCGTGTATCCAATCAATCTCTCCAAAACCGGATTCGCATCCAATAAATTTGCCTGTAAATCACAAGAATAGATACCATCAGGATGATGATCAAAAAGGGATTTATAAAACTCTGCACATTTAATCGATTTTTTCACCATAACTTGTTCCTTGTCATTAAGATTGGGAGTTAAATCCCTACTATTTATACTTGATAAAGATTGGAGCGTTCCATCTATCACACTAGGGAGGGAATATTTTGTAGCAAAGGATATGTCCTTAGAACTTGGTATGGTTGGAGGAATAACGTGAACAACGGCACCGATAGGCATTCCTCCATAAATATACGGGGTTAGTTCAAAGCGCCAAATTCCTTTTGGATGTTCATATTCCCAATGTTTCCTTGAGGTTAAGGATAGCGATAGAGAAGGGGTGCTGACCAAGAAATGGTTCGAATCGATCAAACCTTGTTCATATAAAATAGGAGATGCTTTAATCACTTTCCATCCGCGATCTAAAACTACTAAATAGGACTTTGACTGCCGAGAAATATTTTGGCTTTGATAATATTCGAATAGCTTAGAGCGTTCCAACTTTAATTGGTTAAGCAGCATCCGAGCTCCATCTTGTGCCGCTGAAGTTACTACTGACAAAAAATGAGGATGATTGACTGCCCATAGCCCTGTTAAATCAATGACTCCCAAAATTTTTTGGGTAGCTGGATCACGGATAGGAGCAGCCGTACATGTCCACTTTTGTACCTCTTGACAAAAGTGTTCTCCAGCAAACACTTGAATCGGAGAACCGGTGGCAATTGCTGTTCCAATAGCATTCGTACCTGCGTTATTTTCTGCCCAAGATGAGCCAGCGACAAAATTCATATCTTCAGCTTTGAGCATTAAAGACAAATCTCCGTCTAAATAAACAATATCGCCGGAAGGATTACAAAACGTTATCAAATGGCCGGAATCCATATACATATCCTTTAATTTCGTGAGTACCGGTTTTAAAGTGCGAAATAAGGGATCTGTTGACACATATTCCTTAATTTGTTCTTCATTGAGGTTGATGGAAGTCTTACTTTGAAGCGGACTGATTCCATGTTCCAAACAACGTTGCCATGAATCATACATTAAAGATCGGATTGTTGGGGTTGTGTTATTACCAGTAATAAAATTTTCCCATTCATGTTCAAGCTTTAGCTTTTCTATTTTCGGACAAGTATACTTATCCAGAGCTATTAGGTTATTCATTACCATAGCTATTCCTCCAAATAAATGTATTATCATGGATTTTACGTCAAAATGTTAGTGGGACCCCTGTAACGAAAATAAACAACCTTATTCATTCTGATCAGAATAATAAGGTTGCTTACACTTATTTCCTTACTCATTATGTTTATTAACTCTTTCATTGCTATAGAATCTTATTTTAAGAGGGCTTAATGATTAACTCATACTAGAGTTTTAAAACCAAACTAATACCCAGCATATACATAAGCATGACTTCACCTGCCGTTAGTATCACCCACTTTTATATATTAGCTATAGTTTGTTAAGCATACAAAAAATTTTTTTTGTTGTAAATACTTAAAATTATAAATTTTCAAAAAACAGATTTTATTGTAAACAGATTAAGCAAAAGCCTAAAATGATGGGAGTGAATGGTCTCCATTTTACTGGACAAGCGTCATCAGTGAATACCAAGCCTCAGGATGACCATCGCTTTTCCAGTCTACATTTGCTCCGATGTCTTGATTCTTTCATTAGGAGTACAGATGATATGAATAAGAAAAAAAGGAATGTTATAGATAAGGCGTATGAATTATTTATTGAACGGGGATATCATGCTACGTCCATATACGAGTAACGCTTTTCAAAAGGAGCAGGCAACAATGGCAGTGAAATGGTTAAAAATGTATGCCTTTGAATAGCTATGTGGATAACGATAAATGCCATTTCTCTCATCTTAAAACTTTTCGAATTTAAAAAAGAAAGCGCAACGTTTCC
This sequence comes from Bacillus sp. 37MA, assembly GCF_000372765.1. Taxonomy (NCBI): domain Bacteria; kingdom Bacillati; phylum Bacillota; class Bacilli; order Caryophanales; family Bacillaceae; genus Bacillus; species Bacillus sp. 37MA. The sequence goes on along the minus strand of NZ_KB889752.1, from coordinate 1,807,633 downwards.
GGGGTGGTAATCACCATTTGGAAGCGTTGTGCATTTTAAATAAAAGCTTCTTGGGGAATTTTTCAATGAAACGTCAAACAGGTTTATTTATTGTTTCTTATCCCCTTCTGGAGCATTGACATCTGGATCGAGCTGATCATCGATTTCACCATCCCCAATCCCATTATTTTGATCGAGTCCATCGTCTGGATTGTTGTTTTCATTCGCAGGATTGTTTTCTGGATCGAGCTGATCATCTTCGCCATCATCCATTCCATTATCTTGATCAACGCCATCGTTTACACCGTTGTCTTCATCGACAGGGTTGTTTTCTGGATCTAACTGATCATCGACTTCACCGTCATCCACTCCATTATCCTGATCTTTTCCATCTGCACACCCGGCTAGTCCGCCAAGTGTTAATGTAGCAGCCATTCCACCAACGATTAATTTCTTTTTCCATTTAAAATCCATTTCTATGTCCTCCTTTATCTAAATCTGAATTATTATGTAGCATACCCGTTGTTTTAAAGTTTAAACAAAGACGAAATATCAACAGGAATGCTTAATAAAGCCTTTATGAAAAGGTGTAAAATTCCTTCTACGGAAGTATTTTAGAAATAAAATTGCATAATCGTTTTTATCGATTTTTCGTTAAGTTATCGGAATAGGCAGGTATTAATAGGAAACTAAACGAAGTTATTCAATCAATTGCTATTCTCTTATTTATGATCATGATAGGGGCTATTCTCAGGAGTTGATTTTACGATATGGACGGTCGGGGTGCTTATGCTTCAACGGAATAAATTTTTTGATATCCAAACATTCGAATCCATAATTAACATACCAATTATCGTGATTGTAGGAGGATTGGTTATGGCTTATTTTCATGTTAAACCTCCGTTTTTGATCATTAATCTTGTGGATTAATTAGGAGCACTATTAGCGATGTTTTATATAGGGATGCTCGTCATGACGTTACAGGGGACAAAAGTGAAAGAATACGGATCGAAAGTATGGCTGCCTTTAACAAATAAATTGTTCATTTTTCCTGCACTAGTCGCTTTGCTCATGATCTTCTTAAAGAGGAACCTATTTTTAGCCGAACGGCCATAAATAAATAAGCAGCCAAGTGCTTTTTTAACAAAGTCTTGGCTGTTTTTCCTATTTATAGTAACTAAATTTAACCTAGAACGAATTAAAAACGAAAAGAAACGATTATCTAAATATATACAAATGATGTAAGAGAATCCTTTTTCTTTATTCATCTCCTAGCGGCTGCACCTGCTGCAATCGCTCCTTATTTTGATTTAACTGCTCTTGAAGTCTGTTAACGGGTTCTAGATGCTCACTGTTTTGGAGCGCATTATTGAGCGCATTATCTGCCCGATCCATCACATTTTGTGCTTGTTGAATCAATTGCGGAGTAGGATGCGATTGAGCTTGTTCTACAGCTGTCGTTACATGATCTACAGAATTACGCAATTGAGAGATGACATTTTCATTTTTCCAGCTCACTTTCGTGTGGTCCACCATAGTAAAATCCTCCATATCATTTTTTTGATAATAGTACGCTCTTACTATGCAAAAACAGCCCCTTTTTTATTCATAAGTTTTATACATTCATTCCAACAAATTTATTGGGCACTCTATCTTTCGTCTCGTGATGACAGAACTTGTTTTACATGCTTTAGACAATGCTGTTTCTGTCTAACAGACGGAGCCTGACCTCATTTTGCATATGGATCTTGGCTTGCCATACACGAGTAAAGATGTTGGCCAGGCGCTTGAAAAACAAGAAATCATTCTGTCTTTTAACCGCAAAGGATGCCTGTACGATGTGTTCGAGTTATTGACTTAAGTCCAGTTTGACTTATAAACATTTAAGGCGTTTATTGTAAGTTGTTTAGGGATTTTTCATAAATATTTTAGAAAGTTTTAAGATATGTGTGATAAGGTTCTTTTAGATTATTAATGAATGATCTCTAAATGTGAAAGTGTGGTTTGTAAACGAGATTTTCGAACTTTAAGAACAAGCCAATTATCAATAAAAATTTTCTAACAGAGTGAAAGGCGGATAAGGAGTGATTAATCATATCGATTAAAACGAGATTTTTGTTGTCTTACGTTGGAGTGATACTTATCTCTATTGCTTTACTGTTGGTAGCAGGGTTTTTAATTATTTTTACGATTACAGGCGATATAAAATCGATAGAGCATTTTTACAAAAAATCGTATGTTCAAAAACCATTAACTACAGTAGAAGAAAGTGTGTTTCTCGATTTAAAGCTATTGGCTAAAAATAATCCTGAGCAGCTTCTAAACGAAGAGCAGCTGAAGAAGATTGAACAGAAGGATATCGAAATTGTCGTTAGGAAAGATACGAATGTCGTGTATGCTTCCCCAACACTTGACAAGCAGTCATTGCTTAAGTCTCTTCCTGGATTTGAAGAAACGAACATTAATACGCGTGATACGATAAAAATGGAAAAAAATTTTTTCACGTATGTGAAGTTTGACTTTTATTTTTCAGATAAAAGCAAAGGAAGCATTTTTGTGTTGACAAAGGCAAGTTCCTATGCTGAGTTGATCCGAGAGTTGTTTCCCATTTTATCGGGCCTGTTGCTTTTTCTGTTTATCATGATTATTGGACTTTTGAACTATTTAGTTTCAAGAAGCATCATTAGGCCCATTTCCATTCTTAAAGAAGGTGCAGAACGAATCAAATCAGGCGATTTAAATTTTGAAATCAAGGTTACTTCGAATGATGAAATCGGACAATTGAATCAAACGTTTGAAGAGATGAGAATAAAATTAAAGGAGTCTGTAAATCTCCAGCTTCAGTACGAGGAAAATCGAAAAGAGCTTTTGTCCAATATTTCGCATGATTTGAAGACACCCATTACTTCGATTATTGGATATGTTGAGGGAATCAAAGACGGTGTGGCAAATACTCCACAGAAAATGGACAAGTATTTATCAACTGTATATTTAAAAGCAAGAGATATGGATTCATTAATTGATGAACTGTTTTTATTTTCAAAGCTGGATTTAAAAAAAGAGCCCTTTACTTTTGAAACTGTCGAACTGAATAACTATATGAGAGACTTCGTTGAAGAACTTTATCTCGATTTACTTCAACAAGGAATCCGGATTGACCCTCAACTTATAGATCAGCCTGTTTATGTGACAGCAGACAGAGAGAAATTAAAAAGAGTAATGGCTAACTTAATCAGCAATTGTGTGAAGTATATGAATAAAGATCAAAAGAACATTATCATTTCTCTACAGGAAGGAATGAATGATGTCACTGTACAGATAACAGATAATGGGCATGGAATAGAACCTTCCGCTTTACCTTACATTTTTGATCGCTTTTACCGTGCTGAACAATCCAGAAATTCTCAGACAGGAGGAAGTGGCTTAGGACTTGCAATCGCAAAACAAATTATCGGGGAGCATGGAGGGGATATTTGGGCTACTAGTGAGATAGGAAAAGGCACAAGTGTCTTCTTTTCTTTAAAGAAAGGTGAGAAAATGTGAAAAAAATATTACTTATTGAAGACGAAGTAAGCATTGCAGAATTGCAAAGAGATTATTTAGAAATTAATGATTATTATGTCGATATTCAACATACAGGTGATGGTGGACTTCAACAGGGTCTTCAAGGAAATTATGATTTAATTATTCTCGATATTATGCTTCCAGGAGTAAATGGATTTGATATATGCAAACAAATACGCGCTGTTAAAAACATTCCTATTTTGCTTGTATCCGCTAAAAAGGAAGATATCGATAAAGTTCGAGGTCTCGGTTTAGGGGCAGACGATTATATTACTAAGCCATTTAGTCCAAGTGAACTAGTAGCAAGAGTGAAAGCGCATTTAGCACGTTATGAACGTTTAGCAGGAAGCCAAGCGATAACAAATACCATTTTTGTCCATGGGATTTCGATTGATAAGTTGGCTCGTAAAGTTCATATTAGCGGAGAGGAAATTCCATTTACTACGAAGGAATTCGATTTGTTAGTGTTTTTTGTGAAGCACCCTAATCAAGTGTTGAGTAAAGAGCAGCTTTATGAACGTATTTGGGGGTTGGAGTCAGCTGCAGATGTTTCAACTGTGACTGTCCATATCAGAAAATTACGTGAAAAAATCGAGAGAGATCCTGCACATCCAAAATTTTTGGAAACCGTTTGGGGTGCAGGATATCGCTTCAATGTTTAAATAGTGTGTCTCATGTCCTGTCACAAAGGTGGCGGGATTTTTTTATAAATATTAAGAACTTTTATTAATAAGTTTATCTTTTTTTAAGAAATTGTTTAGAGGGAGTTTAAGATTAAGTACTAACATACATTTTAGACGGAATCACAAAGTCCAACTGAAAATTTATAAGGGGGGAATTCTCATAGAACCTCAAAAATTTTTGGAACAAGCAATGTCATTGGCTCGTCAGAATGTAGCATGGGTCAAGAGCAGTGACAATACCAAATAATAATAGGGGCGCGTATTTTATGAGGAAGTGGCTAGCAGCAGTTATAGGATGCATGATCTTCCATCAAGGGTGTGTCTCAGATGACAAGGAAGAGTCCAAAAAACAGGTAAAGGAGGTAGAAGTAGGAGTGGATGAACAACTTATTCAAGCAGCTGATCGTAAAGAAACTGAAACGATAAGCAAATTGATTAAGAAAGGGGCCGATATCAATACACAGGACTCAGAAGGACGAACTGCCACTATGATAGCGACTTATAACAATGATGCCATGACCGCAAAAGTTCTGATCGACGCGGGTGCGGACGTCAACATCCAGGATGACATGAAAAACAATCCGTTCCTGTATGCGGGTGCGGAAGGATACTTTGAAATTCTGAAGCTTACGATTGATGCAGGTGCCGATCCAACGATTACTAACCGCTATGGAGGAACTGCTTTGATCCCTGCTTCGGAACATGGATATGTGAATGTTGTTAAAGAACTTCTTACCAACACGGATACCGATGTTAATCATGTAAATGACCTAGGCTGGACGGCTTTATTAGAAGCAATTATTTTGAATGATGGAAATGAAAAACAGCAGCAAACGGTGCAATTGCTTATAGATCATGGGGCGGATGTGAACATATCTGATCATAATAATGTGCCCCCTTTACAACATGCACGTGAGAAAGGTTTTAAAGAGATTGAACAAATTTTGTTAAAAGCAGGAGTAAAATAACTATTGTACAAGCCTTCATCAGTGAAATCACATGGTTTTATTGAAATGATTATCAATAAACAAAATTAAATAATTAGGAGCTGACAACATGAATAAAAAAGCAAAAATATTATCACCTTTACTACTCGGATTAACATTAGTTATAACAGGATGTAACACGAACACACAAGACACCCAAAGTGAACAGAAGCAAGAACAACCTCAAAAAGAAACACAAAACGAAGCACAAATTAAGGAGTTACAGCCGTTAAATATGATGACATTACAAATAACATTTACTGAGCCATTACTTGAGGAAGATGTAAATACAGAAAACTTGGAAAATATTAAGAAAAACTTTGAATTTGATAATGATATGAGCATTGTCAACGTTCCACGATTAAAGACGGGTACAGAAAGTACCTATATTGTGCCCGTGACAATCCAAAAACCAGGAACCGCATATACAGTTAGTTATAAAGGCGAAGAAAAACAGTCCTTTGAAGCGAGTAAGGAGAAAATCAATATACGTCAAACCAAACAGGTTACAAACGATACATTTGAAATTGAATCCTTTAAAGAAGATGGCGTAACCGATTATGCGAATATTATTGAAGCGTATCGGGCTGATAGAGGTGATTTGGCTTTTCAAGTAGATAACGAAAATAAAGATGAAAATGGAAAACAATATCAAGTGATCTCATCTTTACGAGATCGTGTAGTTACAATGACATCGGATAAAGGGGAAAAAATCACAGCAAATTATGTTCCGTTTACCCAAGCTGCAGATGGCAGACAAGCGCCAAAATTCCGTTTACCAGAAGGGCAAACATTAACGCCTGGTACAGAATATACGGTGACATCTGATTGGGCAACGATCAAGAACCCAACCTTTACTGCTGAAGAGATTGCTCCTCTTACAATCAAGTCAGCAGAAGCAATTGACAGCAAATCGTTCCAAATAACAGTAGATAAAGATCCGGGTATGGAGTTATTTGCTGGTCGTAAAGTGCAATTAAAAGGTGATGACGGCAGCAATATAGAAGCCCAATATCGCTTCTCCTCCCGCAAAGGACCTGTCGGAATCTTTGATGTGCTGAACGATAAAACATTGCAACCAGGCGTCAAATACACAGTAGTACCAATGAACAATTGGGCAACTGCAGATCATGTATCTTTAATAGCTAAGTAGAATTAGAAATAAAAGGAAGAGAGGCGATTCATCGTTTTTCTTCCTTTTTTATTATTTAAGGTCTTTGAGATGGAAAAGAGGGGTATGGTAAATAATTCTTCTGTTTTTAGTAAATGTTTTGCATCAGAACCATTTTCCTGAATACGTATTTGATTATAATATTGTTATTCCAAACGATCGCTTATTGGAAATTATCGATAAACATGTACCCATGCTTGAAGCATTCCGTGAAGCAGATCATATCCTTTGTAGAATACGTCTCCAGCATGGTACAATACTCCTGTACAGACTGCTTTTTGAAAATGGAAGATATCATGAGACAACATATGGTACAAACAATAATACAAATAAACTTACTTAAGTTATATTTCTGAACGCTTCCGGACAAAGTCCGGGGCGTTTTTTTGAAAGGAAGTAAAAAATGGTGAATGACGAAAACTTTTTAAAATTAAAACAAACGGTGGACACGCTTATTACCTATAAGGAAAAAGGTGTGGACGTCAGTGGAGCGGATTATCCTGTTTACATAAAAGAGATAAAGAGGTATTGGCAATTGCTTCGGGTGGAAGAACTCGACGCAGTGAAGCTATTTATATTTAAGCAGAATATGTTCGAGATGACGCCGAGTGAACGGTCGGTTGTACTTGGCTCGTTCGGTATTCAATTGACAGATAAGGATAAAAAGAAAGGGATCACAGGTGCGATGGAGCGACTGTACAGGCACTATCATAAGCCGACTGTACGCGCGCGCGTAGAGCAAATCGTTGCATCGTCGGTACGTGAAGCGGCGGTCGCGTTACGAAAAGAGGAGACGATGGCAGATGCGTTGGCGGAACTGTCACTTGTATCCATATTGTTCACGGCACTAAACGACCAGCGCTCAGACTGGATGGACGACTTGATTAAACACGCCCCGCTCGAGTATGTGAAATTGCAAATAGACCTGTTGACCTTTGCCAGTGATGTTCCGAGTGATGTCTTTTCTTTTAAAAAGACGCAAGATATAGCCCCATCCAACCTTCTAGACGACGAACGAAATGATGGGGAGAAAGACCGCGAAATAGCAAAATTGACCGAACAGGTTCGTTTGTTGCAAAAGGAAAAAGAGGACATACAACGTGAATTGGATTCTTTTTTGGAAGAGGCGACGAAGGAAGTGACTACGCTGCAAGAAGAGTGCAATATATGTCATGATGTCGTGATGCAACTGAATGATAAAGTGGAACAGCAGGCGCTTGTCATTCGCACGTTGAAACGTGAAACAGATGGACAGAAAGAGGAACCTATTCTTGATTTACGTGGTGCGGTTGTCGCATTCATCGGTGGGGAAAAAGTGCGCCATTTCCAAAAAGTTGTTCATAAATACAACGGGAAAATGAACTTTGTATCAGAAACCGATTTGACACTTGTCGACGGTGCAGTAAGCCGGGCAGACGTCGTTTTTTTTATGCACGGTTTTGCGGGCCATTCACTTTATTATAAAACGAAAGAAGCGGCAGCCAAATACGATGTTCCGTTTGAATATGTAAACACGACAGGCGTCAGCGGATTTGAACGACAATTGAAAAATTTTATCGTTCAAACCATTTGAAAGAAGGAGTGATAAGGTGTTGGAACTGTTAATGATAACGCGGACAGTGCTCGTTGTCCTGCTTGTTGTGCTGATCGTAATATGGCTTCTGAAAAAATTATTCCGATTGGCTTTTTTTGCGGTGGTGATTTTGGGGATTTGGTATGTGTGCACGCATTATTTTGGGCTCTGATGAGGGGCTCTTTTTTGTTTTGATTTTTGGGAGAATAGATAAAATCCACTTTCCATCCGATTGTTGAATCTCACCTTGCCCATACGAATAGCATAACGTATGGGCAGAGAGGTGAAGACCGTTTTTGTCTGTAAAATCTCGTGATCCAGTGCCGAAATATAATTTCACTAGAGGGAAGTGATAAAGATGCAATTTTTTTATACGGTTCGTCCCGGTGATACATTGTACCAGATTGCGAGGCGATGGGAACTTCCAGTTGAATCCGTTATTGCGGCAAGCAATTTGACGCCTCCCTATACGATTTTTGTGGGGCAACAGCTGTCGATTCCGCCTGGTGTCAATGCATACCGCGTACAGCCAGGAGATTCGGTCAATCGGATTTCTCAAATTTATGGAGTACCGTCAACCGTGATCATTGAAGCAAACCGGCTTCAGCCCCCTTACGTTATACAGGCCGGTCAGCTACTGAATATTCCGCCTGGTGTCCCTTACTATGTCGTGCAATCCGGCGATACACTGTTTCAGATCGCGGGACGCTATAACGTGACAACGGGAGGACAAAGTAATTACGAGCTGATCCGGCAGGTCAACCGACTTCCATCCTCGACCATTTTTCCGGGAATGAAATTAGTCATTCCTTACGCCCCTCCTGGTGATCGAGGGCTGATTGTGTATACATCGGATCGCGGCGGACATGACGATATTTGGTTATATCATCCTCAAAATGGAATGAATGTGCAGCTAACAAACGAATTAGGCGACTCTTTCTCGAAACCGATATGGTCGCCGGACAGCCGTAAAATCGCTTTTGTAGGGAAGAACAGAATTCTCTATGTTATTTTTATCACTACCGGTTCAATAGCCCGTATTGATCAGTTGGAGGAAGGGGCGGAATTAGGTTTGGGTTGGTCGCCGGACAGCCAACAATTAGCCTATACGAAGCAGGAACACATGGTTTTGTATAACGTCCTATCACACGAAGCGCAAAGCATTAGGCAGCCTGGTGCATCCGATGTCGGATGGTTTCCAAACGGGACGGAACTGCTGTTTCAAGCACCAGACGCATCGAGTATAAGTCAGCTTTTCCGTATTCGAACAGACGGAATGGGTAAACAGCCAATCACAAGAAACACGGACGGTCCTCTCCATAATGCTCGTCTATCTCCCGATGGAACATTTGCGCTTTATACAACGCCTGGTGCTAGTATTTCGATCATTCACACCGTAGAGCTCTCAACAGGCAATGTGTTTGAAGTGAAAGGAGGTCCGCTTGCCAAAAATTATTTCCCGGAATGGTCTCCTAACTCTTCGCAAATTGCTTACAGCGCGACTGCTTTTGACGACAGAGGATCTTTCTCGCAGATCAGAACCGTAGGACGCCAAGGAGAAAATGATCGGATAGGGGCGATCTCCAATTGCTTTGCGACACCTGTTACCTGGTCACCAAATGGTAGAAAAATCGCTTATCTTTCCGGCTGCAAGGAACAGGAGTTTGCCAGTGAGATGTGGGTTCTCGATCTCCATCACCCTGTTCCCATTCGCCTTATCGAAGGAGTTAGGATCATGTCTCTGCAGTGGTCACCTTTGCCGATTCTTGATTTATCGAGAAAGACATATACGAACCCAGTCTACAAAGTTAGATTCCAATATCCATCGCACTGGCAAAAAGTAAACGATGAAAGATATGAAGGGGGTGAAGGCTTCTTTCAAATTTCAGCCATTTCCGCCGGTCAAAACATAGATGAGGTATGCCGTAGTGAAGCTTTTCATCGTTTAATGCCCTATGGCTCAATGCCCCGTATCGTTAACACACAAATTCAACATGAACAGGCATGCACCATTTTTCCTTCTGCTGACCAATCCACTGAAATGAAGGGCCAGGCAGCTGTGATTGTCAAGTATCCAAAGCCGATTGAAATCCAAGGGGCAACTTACAATTACTTTATCTTATGGGCAGACAAGGAGCATCTAAACGAAATATCCTCAACATTGATCTTTTTACTGTGAAAGGATGGATAGTTGATAACTTCGAAACGGACAAACATAGAAAGTCTGAAAAAGTTCTCCTGCCAGGGAGAGCTTTTTCAGACTTTCTCATAAATATTGATTTATGGGAGACGATATAAACATCCATTTGATTAAAATAAAGGACGTGAATATAATGGATTTTGTTCATGGACAGGAATCACTCATGGCCATTCAATGGGTTTTAAGAGCAGTTGTTGCTTTTTACTTTTTGCGGCTAAACAAACAGAAAATACATAATCTAATGCAGCATAAGGACATTATGTTGTATTAAAAAGCCCACATATTTAAAATATGTGGGCTTAAACCGTTGATACTTTCTGACAGCTTATTTATAAATCTGTTTCAGGCGCTGGTGTTGCCCCTATATTTATGGGAATGGGGATGAGAGCCGTTAACGGTCGTTACCCCTTGAAAAGTATGATAATGCCCACCATTAGGTAATGGAATAGCAGGACCAGTCAATCCTCGGATTTCATGTTTGTGTCCATCATCAAATGAAGTAATCGTAAAGTATCGATGAGTATGGGGTACTCCGGTAGGCGCAGGTTCCGTTGTTCCAGCATAGTGATGATGATGCCCTTCATTAAAAGAGGTCACTCCTGAAAAATGATGGATATGGACGGGTACGGGCCGGCCATTCCATGTCGTAATATACAAATGGTGAGAATGGCCAGAATCTGAATTTGAATCGTCTGAATGCATAATCAAACCAGTAACCGGTATTTCCATATGTGTTTTTCGCCACCTTTCTTATCCTTCTCCTACACTTTATGAAAATGAGGGCCAAGAATTCCTCCTTTAAGAGTGCTTGATTTTATTATGGCGATTTTAATTGGAAACATTATTGCCCATCCTTTGTCGGATGAACAATTGGGACTAAAGGGATCTATGATAACGATGACTGTCTTAGTTCTTTTATATAGCTGGTGTATTTTTGAGTTTAAAATGGGTCAAATTAAGACGCTGGCTTGACCCTTCCCCTTATCCACTCATAATAAAAGTCAAAATAAAGATAGAAGAAACATGTCAAAATGAGACCGTTTTTTATCAAAGGAGGATAAAGTTTAGATATCAACTAAAATGGTTGCTTTTATTAGAGCGGTGCCGACTGTGCTATGGGTACTGATATTCACGGTTGCCGCCGGTTTAGGAGCCCAGCTGCAGTAATTGGCATGACCTTTCATCCCATCGGCTACTAAATCAAGGTGTATTCAGAGTCATTCGAAAAATTGGATCAAGGAGTGATTGAAGCCCTGCAGGCAAGCGGCGCCAATTGGTGGCAAATTGTCTTTCAAGCGGTCATTTCTTCATCCATCACTTATATGATTTCCTAGACGTTCCTCCGCTTTGAAATTAACTTTGCGGTAGCAATCGCCACGGGAGCAGCTGCAGGAGCCGGAGGAATCAGGTACGACATGTTCATGGCTAGCAGCTTTTATTTAGATATGAGGGAAATCGGAACCATCACCTATTTTATCCTTGCTGTTGTCATTACTCTTGAAAATGTTGCGATAACAATAAAGAGGAAGCTGAAGGCGGTGTAGGGATCGAACTGCATAAACAAAAACTCCTGCTATCGAATCAATAGCGGGAGTTTTTATATGAACCTTCAGCAAGTGTGCCGGCAGCTTTTTCAAGAAACGAAAAAGCTGCTTACAACAAATAATACAACTGCTATTACTCCTCCAATAGCTGAGACCTTCAATTTATAGCGGGCATAGTCAACAAGGTCCATATCCAAAATGGAGGCAGTCGTAATGGTCGTATCACCAAGAGGGGAGGTGATTGCCCCGAATGCGCCGCTTGCAAAGACAGCGCCGACTGTTAAAGGAATGGATGCATCCGTTGAAACAGCCAGTGTAATTCCCAATGGCATGAACAGTCCCCAGGTTCCCCAAGAGCTTCCAATAAAATAACCGACGATAGAACCAAGCACAAAAATGGTAGCAGGAGTCAGAAAAGCAGGCAGAAAGCTTCCGAGTGAGCCGCCGATAAACACGGAAAAACCAAGATCCTCAGCAGCCAGTGTTAATGCCCAAATGAGAATGAGCAGGCTGATTGCTTCCATCATTTGATTGCCGCCATCGTAAAAATGATAGAGAATTTCATTCATCTTTACGCGTCTGATTATGTAAAAAATAAACGTTAATACGAGAGTAATAAAAACAGCCAGCAGCATCACAAATGTAGCATCCGCCATTGAAAAGGCTTCAAAAATGGTGTTAGCTCCTTGTGTCATACCGTCCTGCCATAACAGATAGAGTGAAAGTGCCAGCAGCAAAAATACCGGGAAAATCAAATGCCATGGCTGCGCTTTAACGAGCGATAATTCTTTCTTAATCCCCATCCGGTGAAACTCATGTTCTTTTTCTTCAAGGTCTGAATGGATTTCCTTATTGCTGCGGCCCGTCCTTTTATGTGGCCAAAATGTCTGCACAATCCCAATAAGCAGCATAACGATCGCATAAAAGTTAAACAAAATACTTAATAAGAACACTTCATAAGGGGACATGCCAAGGTTAAGGCCACTGATTCCACCCTCAACCAAAGAAACCATAAACCCGACAAAAGCCGTCGCAACCGGCAGCAGTACGATGACAGACTCAGTAGAAATATCGAGTGTCATCCCTACTTTTTGCTTGGAGAGGTGCATTTTTTTAATTAAGGACTTAATAATCGGTCCAATCATCATAATCCGAAACATCGGCATCATGAACGTAAAAGGGATGGTCATCCAAATAAAGACCAGAAGGCTCCTTTCCGTTTTAATCCTCGTACCAGCCCACTCCGAAAAACCTTTAATTCCGCCTGCAATATTCATCATTCCAACGAGACCGCTAAATAAATATAAAAACCCGATGATTTTGATATTTGTTTCATCTGAGAGGGTTGTAACAATGTAAGAAACAGATTGCTCAATACCAGCCAGCAATCCGCCTGACACGATTATGGAACCAATGAGAATGCCTACCACAAGCCCGGGCAGGATATTTTTAAGCCAGATAGACATCGCGATGACGATCATAAATGGAATAATAGAAAGCCATGTTTGATCCAAAATTTACCTCCTCCATTGAATACGCCATTACTGAATTAGTATAGCCAGCGGAGTGAGCTCCATTCATAGAATCTCGTTAGCTCATGGTTAGCTAAGCAGGCACCTGAATTAAATTTCCCTCATGTATTCCCCGCGTTCTTAATAAAATGATCATAGAAGCAAGTAGCCGGTAAAATGGCGTGGATCATTTTTAGCTTACCCTTTCATGCCCTGTATGGCATTTTCGGCAAATGGTATTCCTCTCCAAATAAAAAGCATTCATACATATTCTCTATGGAGGAATGGTGGAATCAAGGCGTTACGGATTAAGGATTTAGCTGGAAAAGCAGGGACGTCTCCTGCTTCCATTTATAATTATTACGGGAGTAAAGAGAAATGATTATATAAGGTAATGAGAGGATTTTACGAACAACAGATTGACGCATTGAAAGGCCTTGTAAGTAATGAAGAACCTTTTATTGAGCAATTAAATGGTTTTTTTCTTCAAAAACCTAAAGATACAAACTTGCTCAGAAAAGACATTATGGAGGAGATTCTTAAATCCAATAGTGAACTAAACTCATTGGTTAAGGAATATCAGCAGAAAACCATTCCTATTTTCTTAGAATGGATTGAAAAGGGACGAAAACAAGGATACGTAAAAGAGGGAATCTCTAACGAACTTATATTGTATTACTACAACATGATGGCAGCAGCGATGGAGAATTTATATAAGCAATTGGCGGACCACCCGGATATTGATCAGATTTTTCAGCAACTAAAACACATGTTTTTTATGGTTTTATCAAGGAATCAGAGTAGTGTCCGACACGCTAGTTCGGTTCTGAAAACCTTAGGGACAGTTGCAAAGGCCGAGATTATAAACAACATTTTATTATGAATTCAAAATAAAGATGGAACAAAATCATCCTCGCTTTTGTTCCATCTTATAAAAAATATAGGCGTTATTTTGTCAGTTCTACTAGCCAGTCTTTAAAATCGACTAACCGCTGGTGCTTAGGCGCCTGATCTGTTCCCGTGATAATCAGGGGTACCTCAGAATCTATTTTGTGTAAGGATCCGTGAGCTGCTCCCCCAGCGTGATTGGGGCTATGTGTTCCGACAAATTCATACCCGGGTTTTGCATCAACGATGATATATTGGCCTTCGTGTGAATGAAGTGCTCCATATAGTCTTGCAAGGGCATCAGGGTAATCATCATAGTTGATTTCATTTTGTTCATTGACGGATAAATCCAAAACGGAACGATCTCCTTTCAAATCCCAGGATTGTCCATACTGATCTGTGTATGGGCCGTTAGGTGAAAAGGTAAATGGTTTATCGGATCCTTCCGCCAGTACATAGCTGATATTGTCCTTTTTCCAAGCAATGAAATCAATTCTGGAATCCGTTTTTAATTTTGATGTAATGTCAGATATCTCAATCCTTTCATCTTGTATATAAATGTACGCCATCCGTTCATTGACAGCTAAAGCCAGTTCCTTGTTAGACGGTTGATCCGGGTTCCAAAAGGTATATTCATCCAGTAACGTGTTTAAATCAATCAGCGCCTTATTGCGATCCTTTATAATAGCGGATTGCCCGCTGTCGCCATGCACAATCCAAATGGCTTTTTGAATCGCGTCATCCCATGATGAATAGGCGTTCAAAATCGTCTGAAGCTGTTTATCCACTTCTTCAATCCCTTTCTGTTCCTTTGGCCCATGTTCATGAACTTGCTGATCTAGGTTCGGGAAATAGGCAAGAGTGAAGGCAGGCAATTTATCTTTTTGAATGAAGTATGTCAGCTCATTTGACGTGAATTGATTATTGATGCCCATCGATTGCCACACATAATTATACCGGTCATTTTCCGGGTTGAATTGTGACAAGCTCCCCATGGATAGAAGGGCCGGTCCGTTTACTTCTACGTCTTGTGGCAAAAGGTTCATCCCTGAAACAAGTGTTGGAATATGTAAACGATGAGTTTGATCTCCACGATGGATCAGACCATTTATAGAAGCGGATTGAATATGACTTTTCGCCAGCTCCTCATAAATGGTAGGTATATTCTTGTTTAAATGCGTCTCGTTTAACTCGATGAGGCCATCTCTTACCACATTTTTTATGCCGAGGTTCCACATTTCGCTTTTTCCGCCTCCATAACTAATGAGACGGTTTTCATCTTGCTTAAACCAGCTAAGACCTGGGATCTTATGCTTATCAGCGTAAGTACCCGTTAAAAGAGTACTGTCAATGGTCACGGACATCGTGGGATAAGAGCTGACCATTTCAGGAAGATACTGTCCATGTTTCATTAAAAATTCGAGTGCGGGCGCTTTCCCTTCATCTATTGCTTTTTTCAACGGCTGATCCATTAGGGAATCGATTGCTAATACGACTACTGGTTTAGGAGCTGCCGTGATGGAAACTTTATTTAGATCTTTTGTGGGCGTAATCAACAAATACCAGCCTAGACCGGCGATAAAGAAAAAGAAAATAATAACGGACACGAATATTTTGCGTATCATGACGTCAACCTTTCCTTGATGAATATCGTTAGTATGGATAAAAAGAGGAGGGTGGATACTTAATTGAAAAAATAAAAAGCTTATAGAACGGCCTTGATACAGGCCGTGTCTATAAGCTAAGCTGTTTTAATTTGATTTATTACTTACACTTTATTTGACATTGTTCGGTGTTTGATTTGATGATTGCTGTTGAGAAGCTTGATTATTCATCATTCCTTGAAGGGGCTGTGCCATTTTTTGTGTGGCCTGTCCGTTCATCATTCCTTGTGTAGCCTGTCCGTTCATCATTCCCTGCGCAGCCTGTGGAATTTGTTGGGCTGCGGACCCAGTCATGGAACTCATAATGGTTTGCAGGAACGGCTGGAAAGTTCCACTGCGCAATCCTCTTGCTATTCCAAAAATAGCCGCACCTATTGCACCTAGTGATAACACAGAGCTGAGCATGCCGTTTCGATTATTCACTAAACATCCTCCTCCTTCTTCTTGTTTTGAAAAAGCTTTTTTATTATGTGAAAGCAGGCTGTAATTATTCTGGGTTTATTTTCTTCGTTCTGTATAACTCCTGCTTTTATTTAGGTAAATGAGGAAAATGAAGATTTTTCAAAGGATGCGGAAAACATGAAAATGATTGGTAAAATTACATACTAAACCATCTTGTAGATCAACGTATTATACTTTTTTCATGAACTGGATACATTTAAAAAACATAGAAAATCGTCTTTTTCCTCATTCTAAAGAGGAAAAGGGACTAAAATATCAGTTAACACCTACTTCAACAGTAGTGAAAGGAGATATCGATCAACTGTGGGAAGTAGCAAAAGACATGCATCAAGAATCCAGTGACTGAATACGACGGTACCCGTAATAACTCCTGCTTTTTTGCCTCAACATTGCCCAGCAAGAGACGTTGCTATTATGGCAAGCAATCATGCCCCGACGAAGGAATGAGTGTAGAATACATAAATCATCATGCTGGTATAGCCGTCGTCGCCCAATGGCTCGATTATCTCTACTCCAACTAAACTAAACGGAGCAAACGCAATTAGCCTTTACGCCCTTTTGGTGAATGTTTTCGTATTTTATGCAAATGCAGTAAGAATAATAGCAATGGCATTAAGAGTGCCATGAATGATGATGCCAGGAATGACTGAATGAGTCTTTTCGTATGCCCAAGCAAAGATTAGACCAGATGCGAAAGCGACCGGTAAAACATTAAATGTTGGGATACGAACAATCATGAAAATGAAAGAACTCGCATTGATCCCTGCAGTCATCCCATAATGACTTCTCAGCCATCGATAAAGGAAACCTCGATATAAAATTTCTTCATATTATATCTTTGAAAATAAGTAGACCGTTCAAGTAATTATTCTAATGTAATTTAAAAACTAGTCTATCTAACCTTTTTTCTTAAACTGCTCTAGACAGTTTTTGCATATGCACGTTTTTCTTAATTGATCAGGTGATACAAGATCAAAAATCTTTTTTGGAAAGACTTCTTCGTGACACCAACATATTCCTATTGATTTATCTTTAGAATTGCAGCAATGATTGCTTTTACCGCAGAGCGGACAACTCTCAGATTCATTAATCCCTACCGTCATGTTTGATCACCATCTTTATTTTCTATATTTCACCTAATTATACCAGGGTGTCAGCCCCCTCACTTTATACGTCCATTATAATCAAATATACGTTCCTTTTGTAAGTGACAAGCGTTGAAAAGACAAAAAAAGTCGAACGATTGACGCACCATAGGACATGCCTCGTTCGACCTTACTCTCAATCCCATCTCTAAAGACGATGGGATTTCCCGTTCGGAAAATCTGTAAAATTGATTAACTGCAAACCATTTGAAATAGAAGGAAGTGCCTTTTCGATATATTGCTCCGCTGTGAGATGGCTATTATGCTGTCAATCGACAGAGGCCAATACCCCAGCTTAACATGACTGAACCGATTCGAAGTGTTTCAAGATTCTCCGGCAGTTGATTTTTCCTTAATAGCTTATAAAACAGGTCTTCTAGCTCCGCCTTTAATTTTGTTTCGATTTTAGACATAAAGGCATCGTAACAACTTTCGACGTGTTCGCGGAAGATCTGCCTTACTTCGGTCAAGACGTATTCAACGCTTTTGGAAAAATGCAAAACGCAGAAGATTTATTAGACGTCGAGTAACGTATTTTAGCTGCTAAACAAAAAGCAATGGATGCGTTAACAGCTGCCGATGTAGTTGTTTTCGCGTTCCCATTATGGAACATAACAATTCCAGCGAAAGTACAAACATTTATTGATTATATGTATTGAGAAGATTGCAAACACATCATTTGCTCAATCAGTTAAGAAATAGTAATGTAGGATGGAATTAAAATAATACTGAATTCTGATCCTTACCAAAAATCTGTCATGATGAATAAGGAAAAAGAGATAGAGAAAATATTTTAATCTATAGGGGTAGTACCACCTTTATCACCATTTCCACGCCAAGGTTAAAACCTTTGCCATATAAGAAATTTCCTTAAAATGGTCGGTTTAGGAAGGTTGTAAAATACAATTACTGGAGGAATTATAATGTCAAATACACAAACCACCAATACCATCGAACAGCAAACCTTCTTCGATGTTATTCGGGAACGTCGTTCCGTTCGTACGTATGACCCATCAGTGCAGATCTCGCGCGAAGAAATGACCGAAATACTGGAGCAAGCAACATTGGCTCCTTCGTCTTCGAATCTGCAACCATGGCGTTTTCTAGTAATCGATACACCGGAGCTGAAGCAAAAGCTCCTGCCGATCGCGTTTAACCAACAGCAGGTAGTCGACGCGTCGGCTGTTATCGCTGTGCTCGGCGACGTGGAAAGCTACAAGAAAGCTGAGAAAATTTACGGACAGGCAGTCGAATCAGGCTTTATGCCTGAGGATACGGCTAAGTCATTCATCGAGCGTACGGTCGGCACGTACTCAAGCTTGCCGCCTGAAGTGGCTCGCCAAATCGTATACACGGATGGAGGCCTTATTTCGATGCAGCTCATGCTTGTCGCCCGAGCCAGAGGTTACGACACCGTTCCGATGGAGGGTACGATAAAACAAAGTTCTTTGAAGCGTTTGGCATCTCCGGACAGTACGAGTCGGTTATGCTCATTGCTATCGGTAAAGCAATGAAACCTGGACATCCGACTACACGTCTTCCTATCGAGGATGTAGCTTTCTTTAACGAAATGCCATCGGTATAAGCAAGCATAGTGTAAAAGAAAAGACCTTCGTGTACGCTTTACACCGATGCTCGAAGGTCTTTTACATTAGTATGTTGATTTGGCACACTTGGCACACTAAATTTCCGGTTTATGCAGCTATAGGGGGCTTATGCCGTTTCGGAAGTCAATCTCATGTATACACTACATTATGGGTCAGTGATGGCCCCCCTCACATTTACTGCATCCGTCGGACGACGGGTGTGGTTTTTTTGCATCTATCGCTCATATTTGTTTATCCTCAATCATCAGCTTAGAAAATCTAAAATGAGGAAGGAAATCATTTATTAAATTTTATAGTATACTTCTTGACACTATTTGATAATAAAGTGCGTACTTTATTTTCTAAACATTGGCACATATAATAAGTATAGCATCAAATTAGTAAAAAACTAACAAACCATTAGAAGGAGAGACATATCCATGAAATTACAATTAGCACTTGATCTTGTCAACATCCCAGAAGGTATCGCTGTCGTTAAAGAAGTAGAACAATTCGTTGATGTCGTTGAAATCGGCACACCAGTTATTATTAACGAAGGCCTTCGTGCAGTAAAAGAAATGAAAGAAGCATTCCCTAACTTAACAGTTCTTGCGGACTTGAAAGTAATGGATGCAGGCGGTTACGAAGTAATGGTAGCCTCTCAAGCAGGCGCAGGCATCGTAACGATTCTTGGCGCAACTGATGATGCAACAATTAAAGGTGCTGTTGAAGAAGCGAAAAAACACGGTTCTGAAATCTTGATCGACATGATCAACATTAAAGACCTTGCAAAACGCGCACAAGAAGTAGACGCACTTGGCGTAGATTACATCTGTGTACATACAGGTTACGATCTTCAAGCTGCAGGTGAAACACCGTTTGAACAGCTTAACACAATCAAAAGTGTCGTGAAAAACGCGAAAACAGCTGTAGCAGGCGGCATTAAATTAGAAACACTTCCAGGTGTTATTGCAGCACAACCGGATCTTGTTATCGTAGGCGGCGGCATCACAGGCGCAGACGACAAAAAAGCAGTTGCGGCAGAAATGCAACGACTCATTAAAGGTGCAGTTACAGCTTAAATTAAACGAACCACTTTTAAATGTAAGATGAATGAAAGCCGTCTCAACGAGGAATCTCTTGAGGCGGCTTTTTCTCATGAAATGGAGCTGTACGGATATGACGAAAGAATTGTTGTATTTGGTGCTGCAGGTGTTAGCGAAAGCTGCTTTAAAGGCATTTAAAGAGATAATAAGGAAACACTTTTTGTTTGTTTACCAAAAGTTAAAAATTTATAATCAATTCTTTCCAGGAGTTGTAAGGACAAAATCAAAAACAGTGCGGGTTTCAGTGTATGGAGACTTGCGTTGTTTTTATTTGTTTTACAAACAGACATGATAGTGGCATCCTTTCATTTCTCGAGTGAATATGAACGTAAGAACCGGGAAAGCTATCGGTGGTTCATTATAATTGGAAGGGAGATGATTAGATGGTTAAGCGTAAAGCTGAAAGAAATGCTGTAGAAAAATATGCTAAGACCCCGAAAAAAAATGTTACGGAAGCAGATTACTCTGTAGAATTTGCTGATGGGGAAGATCCAATGAAAGGGGCAAATCGTAACTCTAATCTTGGCCGGAAAGGCAGAGGCAATTGACGAAAAGAAAAGTTGGATCACAATGAGTGTAGCATTAAATTAGTAAAAAACTAACAAATCAATTAGAAGGAGTGACATATCCATGAAATTACAATTAGCACTTGATCTTGTCAACATCCCAGAAGGTATCGCTGTCGTTAAAGAAGTAGAACAATTCATTGATGTCGTTGAAATCGGCACACCAGTTGTTATTAACGAAGGCCTTCGTGCTGTAAAAGAAATGAAAGAAGCATTCCCTAACTTGACTGTTCTTGCGGACTTGAAAGTAATGGATGCAGGCGGTTACGAAGTAATGGTAGCCTCTCAAGCAGGCGCAGGTATCGTAACAGTTCTTGGCGCAACAGATGATGCAACAATCAAAGGTGCTGTAGAAGAAGCGAAAAAACACGGTTCTGAAATCTTGATCGACATGATCAACATTAAAGACCTTGCAAAACGCGCACAAGAAGTAGACGCACTTGGCGTAGATTACATCTGTGTGCATACAGGTTACGATCTTCAAGCTGCAGGTGAAACACCGTTTGAACAACTTAAAACAATCAAAAGTGTCGTGAAAAATGCGAAAACAGCTGTAGCAGGCGGCATTAAATTGGAGACACTTCCAGGTGTTATTGCAGCACAACCGGATCTTGTTATCGTAGGCGGCGGCATCACAGGTGCAGACGACAAAAAAGCAGTTGCGGCAGAAATGCAACGACTCATTAAAGGTTGAGTTACAGCTTAAATTTAAATATGAAATAATCAGCTTTATTAAAGCTGGCGTTTCGAAAAGTACTATCCACTGTAATTACAAAAAAATATACCGATAATGTAATGATAAGACATTCTATAAGGAGCTATTCCTTGTAGAATGTCTATCGTTTTCTAAAAAACACTTATATTTTATGAAGGAGGAAAAAAAGAATGGATAAAGCCACTCCTACCCCTGTAAAAGTCGTGAAAGTTCCAAATCGGCCTATAGCAGACCGTTTCCCATGGCCGTTTAAGGGAGACACGCATGACTTTTCTAATAATTCCAAACCACTAGAGCCCCCAATTATGCTTGATATTACTCCTGAATATGTTGAAGAAATCAAACTGAAAAGGGAACTTCTAGACACCAGAAAAGAGCAAACGTATCAATCTGCTCCGCATTCTTTTGAAGCACAATGGGAAATTTTAGAGATGACTATGGATGAAATGGCATCCATTTTTCCACACTATTTCAGTGTTGTTAAAAACGGAAATGAGTGGACATTCCAAAATCACATACTTGGGGAAGAACAATCTTTTACTTTCGGAGATAATTCAACTTTACCGTATGAGCCGTTAGACTTTATAGGCCGCCATGTTCAAGCAGATTTGATTTATCTTGCACAAAGAGATGGGGATCTGTACTTAGACGCCGGACAATTATGTTTTCCGGCCAACTGGTCGCTTAATTTCGATTTCGGGATGGATTTTATGTCTATTCATTTTCCTGTGCCATCACGTTTTACGACAAGCGGTTTAGCTGAGAAAATTCGTAATTTTATTATGAGAATGGAACCTGGAAAGCCGTGGACTCGATTTAACTGGACAGTGACTGTTGAGCCAATTCTTGATTCATCTCCTGAAGCATTTGATGAATGGGGAATAAAAAAAGATAACGTAACAAGTGAAAATGCAGGAGAATTGGTTTATTTCAGAGTAGAAGATCAAAAGCTCTTTCGACTTCCGCGCAGCAATGGAATTTTGTTTAGTATCCACACACATTTAATTAGACTAGATGAAATAGCTAAAAATCCTCAGTGGACGAAACAATTAAATAATATATTGGTTACTATGGCTGACGATATCACCGAATACAAAGGATTCTTATCTTATAAAGATAAATTAGTCACATATTTGGAAAACACGGTAGAAGAGACTTCTTCAAATTAATCAAATTGTTGTATTTGGATAGCGGGCTTCCTTAAAGATAGAGGCAATTGACGTAAAGAAGAAAAGCTAACTCGGTTACAATATTAATTTGTGGTTCGCTTGGACTGCAACTTAAAAATAGAAGCAATCGGCGATTCGCCGGTTGCTTCTATTTATTTTGTGTTTTTCTTTTTAGCTGCGTTTTCCAGTTTGCTTTTTGGCTCTTCAGCGAATTCCGTATCTCCGTAACCTTGAGGAGTTACACTAGGAGCTTTTTTGCCTCTATTACTTTTTTTGCTATTTCCCATCTTTCTCACCCCCATCTAGATACCACATCAATTGTTTTTAGCTCGAATTGTAGTATTTCCAAAAAGAATAAATATAATCCCTTTATTTTGCACTGAGGAGGGTAGTATTCTTTGTTAACACCGGTAGCCCGGGAGGGCGTATCTTTGAGGATCTAGTAACAATCTAAGAAGAAAAAGAAATAGTCCGCAAGATATATGGAACGAATTTCAGAAAAATTATAAAAATAGTTTGTTAAATAATTCATTTAATCCCTTTAAATTTGATCCATAAACACGTATAGTGAACATTCAAAGATTATTTATCTGTTTGAAATTTTGGAAAGGTATTATATGATAAGTATTGTATTATTATATTAAGTTAAGAAATATTGGATTTTTATACGGAAGAATGAAAATTAAATAATTAATTTAAAAGTGCCCGAAGCGTCATGCTCGGGATAATAGGGAAATCGGTGAAAGTCCGATGCAGCCCCCGCTACTGTAACGCTGATGAAATTGTCAAAACCACTGGTTTAAAAACTGGGAAGGGACAAGAGTAAATAGAAGCGTAAGCCAGGAGACCTGCTTTTAAATGAAAGTAATACTTTTCGGAGGGAAGGGTAGAGGCGATACAGTATATGGAGATGCATTTTATGCTATTTCATTTTATTGAGCTTCTTAAAAAACCTTAACTCAAAGAGTTAAGGTTTTTTTATTCCCTTCTACGATACAGGAGGTAACATATGACAACATGGAATTTAAAAGGGACAAAGTCTCATCTGTTCATCTGCAACGGAAGTAGTTGTATGAGAAAGGGCGGCGAAGAAGTGACGCAAGCTGTTCGTGATGAAATTGGTTTACTAGGGTTAGATGAAGAGGTTCATACGACAAGAACTCGTTGTAACGGAAGATGTAAAGATGCTTGTGTTGTCATTGCTTATCCAGAGGGTACTTGGTATCGAGTAGATTCACCTGAAATTGGTCGCCAAATTGTTCGGGATATGCACGAACCTATTCTTGAAACGCATAAAGTGTATCAATTTGTGAATGGAGAAATGTCGCCTAATCCAGCTGCTTCCGCTCTTGTAGGGATTTCAAAGAAAAAGTAGAATCCTGTTACAAATTATGAAAGGAGATGTTTGTATGGAACAAAAAGGGAAACTATTTGTTGTTGGATTTGGTCCAGGAGACTTTAAACATATTACGACGCGGGCTGTAGAAGCGCTTCAAGAAAGTGATTTCATTATTGGTTACAAAACGTATGTGGAATTGATTCAAGACTTATTGACAGATCAAGCGGTTATCAGTACGGGAATGACCGAAGAAGTATCGAGAGCACAAGAAGCAGTAAAACAAGCGGAAAATGGCAAGAAAGTGGCGGTCATTTCAAGTGGTGATGCAGGGGTTTATGGAATGGCAGGTCTTGTGTATGAGGTTTTGATTGAAAAGGGCTGGAAAGAAGCAACAGGTGTTGAAATCGAAATTATTCCGGGCATTTCAGCGATTAACTCTTGTGCATCGTTGCTGGGTGCACCTATTATGCATGATTCTTGTACAATTAGCCTTAGTGATCACTTAACACCGTGGGATCTTATTGCCAAACGAGTTGAAGCAGCGGCACAGGCCGATTTTGTCATTGCGCTTTATAATCCACGCAGTGGTCGGCGAACAAGACAAATTGTTGAAACACAGAGAATTCTACTTAAATATCGTTCACCAGAAACACCAGTAGGGCTAGTGAAAAGTGCATATCGTGAGCGTCAGGATATTGTGATTACGAATCTAGCGGAAATGTTGAATCATGATATTGGTATGCTCACAACCGTTGTGATTGGGAATTCATCGACGTTCTTATATGACAATAAAATGATTACGCCTCGTGGCTATCAAAGAAAGTATACGCTGAATGCAGAAAAGCAACCATTGAAACCGCATCAACGTTTACAAAAAGAAGCAGAACCATGGGCGATGGATCAAGAAACGGGCCTAACACAAGGCTCTTATGAGGAAGCGGCTGTCGGTTTGTTGACGAAAGCGCCTGCGCCTGAGAAAAAGAGTACATCTTTTGAAATAGCGATGGAAGCTTTGTCGAGAGTGTCTGGTCAAAGCGCTGCGCAGTCTATCACTCCACCATTAGTTCAACAAAAAATGGAATCGTTGTTTGAACTAGCTGTTAGTCCGGGTGTGGCGAATAAGCAATTTACACCAAGGCAAATGATGATGCTCGCGGAAGTTGTTGGTGAAAAAGGAACGATGGAATACACGCCGAATCACAAAATTATTTTAAAAATTCCAACAACTGAACCAGATAGAATTACGGAAAAGTTGCAATCAGTTGGCTTCTTACTGTCTCCAATCGGCGATGTTGTTACGCTGAAAGCATGCGACTTTTGTGATGGTGAAAAAGCAGAATCGATTCCTTACGCGGATGAAATACAGCATGTGCTTGGTGGAATCGAGATACCGAAGGAGCTTAACATCGGGTTTAACGGATGCGGCATGGCTTGTTATACGGCAGTAAGTGATGATATTGGAATCGTCTTCCGTAAAGGGAAATTTGATTTATTTTTAGGAGCAAAGCCGGTCGGTCGAACCGCTCATCCGGGCCAGCCAGTTGAGGAAGGAATCGAACCAGGTCGTCTCGTCGAATTAATTACGAATATCGTTGAGGAATACAAACAAAACGCGCATCCAAATGAACGACTATTTAAATATTTCAAGCGAGTGAAAAAGATTCAAGGCTATCAATATCAAGATATGGCGCCAAAAATTAAAATAGAGCCAGCACCGTGCGGAGATTAATAAAGAGGGGGAAAATGACGAATGAAAGCAGTATTATTTGTTGGACATGGAAGCCGATTAGAAGCTGGGAATAAAGAAGTGAGGGCGTTTATTGAACAATTAATCCCTACGATGGATGATCGCTTACTCATTGAAACATGTTTCCTTGAATTTGCATCGCCTACTATTTCACAAGGGATTGACAATTGTGTAAACAGAGGGGCTACAGAAGTGATTGTCATTCCAATTATTTTGCTGCATGCAGGTCATTCAAAACTGCATATTCCAGCTGAAGTCGAGGATGGTAAGACGAAGTATCCAGATGTTCAATTTACATATGGACAAACGATTGGTGTTCATCAAGAAGTATTATCGATTTTAACGGATCGTCTTGAGGAAGTAGGTTTGGATACGTCTGCTGAACATACTGACACGGCTATTTTGTTAATTGGTCGTGGTGGCAGTCACGCGGATGCGAATAGTGATTTTTATAAAATCTCCCGTTTGCTTTGGGAAAAGTTAAATGTTAAATGGGTCGAAAGTGCTTTCATGGGTGTGACGGCTCCACTAGTGGATGAAGGAATCGAACGTTGTATAAAGCTTGGTGCAAAAAAAGTGGTGATGTTACCGTACTTCCTGTTTACTGGCATTTTAATGGAGCGAATGGAGAAGATGGTGTCGGGCTATCAACAGCAATATCCCGAGCAGGAATTTGTCTTAGCTGAATACTTTGGCTACCATCCGAAACTACAAACGATCTTGAAAGAACGTGTAACGGAAGCGATCGAAGGAAAATCGAGTGGAGCTCGTGATTTAGAAAACTATCGTTTATTTGCGGAGGAGCATGGTCACGCACATCATCACCATCATGACCATGATCACGACCACGACCACGACCATCATGACCACGACCACGATCATGATCATCATCACGACCACGACCATGATCATGTCCACGAGGTGGAGAAGTCAAAATGATTTTGTTCTTGGCAGGCACAAGTGATGCGAGGGAATTAGCGATTGAAATGAAGCAGACGGGTTTGCAAGTTTTGGCAACAGTAGTGACGGAACCAGCAGCGAAAAGTTTGCAGGATGCGGGAATAGACACTCAAATTGGGCGGCTAACGGCAGTTGATATGGCGTCGCTCATTGTTGAAAAAGGATTTCAAGCGGTCGTCGATGCAAGTCACCCGTTTGCTGAAGAAGCTTCGAAAAATGCACTTCAAGGAGCGAAAGAAGCGAATGTTCCTTACATTCGCTATGAACGAGAAAGTCAACGGTTCCAAGATGATAAATTAATTCTTGTTAATGATTATGCTGAAGCAGCCAAGCTTGCTGCAACAAAGCGGGGCGTTATCATGCTGACAACAGGTAGTAAAACGTTAGAGATTTTTGCAAAAGAATTAGTGGGTCTTGAGGATACTAGACTCATTGCGAGAATGCTGCCGCGTATCGATAATATGGAAAAATGCGCGGAACTTGGCGTTGAACAAAAAAATATCGTCGCGATTCAAGGTCCGTTTTCAAAGGAGTTAAATAAAGCACTTTACAAACAATATAATGTCACCTTGATGATTACGAAGGAAAGTGGCAAAGTCGGTTCGGTTGATGAGAAGCTGGAAGCCGCTTTGGAATGTGGCATTGAAACGATTATGATTGCTCGTCCAAACATCAACTATCAAAATGTGCATTCTAACTTTGAAGATGTGATTAGCGATGTGCAGCAACAATTAAACAACAATTAGGAGGAAGATACGATGGATTTCAAAACAGATTTCAAACCATTAACAGTTGATCCTGACAAAATTTATGACTATAGTTTTGCCATCATTGCGGAAGAAATGGGGCCACATGATTTTACAGAAGACGAATGGAAAATTGTCCGCCGTATTATCCATGCGTCAGCAGACTTCGAATTAGGAAAAAGTGTGATCATTCACCCCGATGCCATTAAAGCTGGGGTAGAAGCGATTCGTAAAGGAAGACATGTGATTGCTGACGTGCAAATGATTGAAAGTGGAACTGGGAAAAAACGTTTCGAAAAGCATGGTGGGGATCTGCATTGTTATATTGCAGACGAAGATGTAACGATTGAAGCTAAACGCCAAAACACGACAAGAGCAATTATTTCGATGCAAAAAGCTGTACGTGAAAACGAAGGTGGCATTTATGCAATCGGGAATGCACCAACAGCTCTATTAGAACTTATTCGTTTGATTAAAGAAGGAATAGCTAAGCCGGATTTGATTATTGGAATGCCTGTAGGCTTTGTTTCTGCGGCAGAATCAAAAGAGGAGCTAGCTAAAATTACGGAAGTTCCTTTCATCACGAATGTTGGGCGGAAAGGTGGAAGTACCGTTACAGTAGCAGCGTTAAATGCGATTTCTCTTTTAGCTGATCAGGTATAAAATCATGCAAAAGAAAGCCAAGAAGGACCCATCTGAAATGAGACATGGCTATACAACAGGGGCCTGTTCAACAGCCGTAACGAAGGCAGCTTTAACAGCTTTAATTACCGGTGAAGAGCAAGAAAATGCGACCATTCATCTACCTGTTGGACGTGACGCTACTTTTACAATAGAAAAATGTGAAATCACGAAAGACTCAGTGAGTTGTGAAACGATTAAAGATGCTGGTGATGATCCGGATGCGACTCATCAAGCACTTATTATTTCTACAGTGAGTTGGTTGGATACACCAGGCATTATTTTGGACGGAGGAGTCGGTGTTGGTCGTGTGACCAAGCCGGGTCTTCCTGTTCCAGTCGGTGAAGCGGCGATTAACCCAGTGCCGCGAAAAATGATATTAACCACTGTTCAACAGACGTTAGAAGAGTTTCAGATTAATAGAGGTGTGAAAGTCGTTATTTCTGTTCCGGCTGGTGAAGAAATTGCGAAGAAAACATTAAACGGCCGACTAGGAATTATAGGTGGCATCTCGATTTTAGGGACAAGAGGCACCGTAGTTCCTTTTTCTAGTTCTGCCTATATGGCAAGTATTGTGCAAGCGATAAGCGTTGCCAAGGCAAGTGGCTGTGAGCATCTCGTCTTAACGACAGGTGGCCGCAGTGAGAAATATGCGATGGGGTTACTTCCTGATTTACAAGAGGAAGCTTTTATTGAAATGGGTGATTTTGTCGGCTTCTCATTAAAGCAATGCAAAAAACAAGGAATCAAAAAAGTCACACTTGTTGGGATGATGGGGAAATTTTCAAAAGTTGCGCAAGGCGTCATGATGGTTCATTCGAAAAGTGCGCCAATTAATTTTGACTTTCTCGCGGAGCTGGCACGCGATGTTGGTGCTAGTGAAGAGCTTGTAGAAGAAGTGGTGAGTGCGAATACCGCTTCTCAGGTCGGCGAGCTTCTGTCTGAGAAAGGTCATGATGCATTCTTTGATCATCTTTGTGAAGCTTGCTGCTACTCGTCACTCCACCATATCAAGGGTGGAATAGAAATGGGAACGGCGATTTATTCAATGAAGGGACAATTATTAGGAAGGACTGTTGGTATTGACTCAATCGATGAAATTAATTGGGATCGGGGATAACGGTCAAGAAAGCTTGTTGCCACAATATGCCGAGTGGATTGAAGAAAGCGAAGTGCTTATTGGTGGTGAGAGGGTGTTATCTTTCTTCCCGAATTATCAAGGAGAGAAGGTCGTCGTGAAGGGTGGTTTAAAAGCGATTGTTGAGCGATTGCAAAAAGAAACGCGTCCAACTGTTGTTTTAGCTTCAGGCGATCCGCTTTATTACGGGATTGGTGGCTATCTTTCTAGCAAAATGAATATAGAAGTGTATCCATATTTAAGTTCTGTCCAACTTGCTTTTTCAAAAATGGGCGAAAGCTGGCAAGATGCTTATTTAGTCAGTGTTCATGGTCGAAGTATAAAAGGATTGGCACAGCGAATAGATGGTAAAGCAAAAGTGGCGTTACTCACGGATGAAGAGAATAGTCCTAATCGTATTGCCGAATATCTTCTTTCTTTCGGTATGACGGAGTACCGCGCATTTGTCGCGGAAAACTTGCAGGGGGAAAACGAAAAGGTAGGCTGGTATGAACTCGAAGAAATGGTTAATCATGAGTTTTCTTCGTTAAATGTTGTGATTTTGAAAAAAGTAGCCGATGGACCAAATTGGACGCTAGGTATTGATGATGAGGAGTTTTCACAACGTAAGCCAGACAAAGGATTAATTACGAAAAAGGAAATTCGTGTGTTAAGCCTTTACGCATTAAACCTGCAGAAAGATAGTGTTGTTTGGGATGTTGGAACGTGTACAGGTTCGATGGCGATTGAAGCAGCGAAACTGGCTCCAGAAGGGCACGTTTTTGCGATTGAAAAGAACGAACCAGATTTAGACAATTGTTTTCAAAATCAACGCAAGTTTCGTACTGATTTAACGGCGATTCATGGAAAAGCACCGCACGGGTTAGAAACTTTCCCTGATCCGGATGCGATTTTCATCGGAGGAACCGGTGGCGAAATGGTCGATTTGATCCAAACATGCTGTCATCGCTTGAAAGAAGGCGGACGAATTGTTCTCAATGCAGCTACGATTGAGAACTTGTACCGGGCGAATGAAGCTTTTGCACAAGCTGGCTTTCAAACGTCGATCATGCATGCACAAATTTCACGGAGCAAGCCTATCTTAGGGATGAATCGTTTTGTTCCACTTAATCCAATTTATATTATTACGGCACAACGAAAGGAAGTCACGAATGAGTAATCTCGGCACATTATACGGTCTTGGCGTTGGTCCAGGAGATCCAGAGTTAATTACAGTTAAAGCGTTTCGCGTTATTCAAGAGTCACCTGTTATTGCCTATCCACGAAAACGTAAAGGCAGTAAGAGCTATGCGCATCGAATTGTTGAAGTATATATTCGTCCTGAAGAGAAGGAAATGCTTGGCCTTGTTTTTCCAATGACGAAAGACCAAACAATTTTAGATCGTGAATGGAATGGGACGGTCGAGAAGGTTTGGCAAAAGTTGAATGAAGGGAAAGACGTTGCTTTCGTTACAGAAGGTGACCCGCTTTTATACAGTACGTTTATTCATATGATGAAATTAATGCAAAAATTGCACCCGGAAGTGGAGATTAAAACCGTACCTGGAATTTCATCCTTTAACGGTTCAGCTTCAAGGCTCGGTATTGCTTTAGCGGATGGCGATGATCATGTTGCGATTGTTCCCGCTCGCGATGACTACGAAGAAATGAAAAAAGCCATTGAAGATCATGACGCTGTCGTGTTTATTAAAGTGGCTAAAGTGATTGATTTAATGATTACCGTTTTAAAAGATTTAGATCTTTTAGATAAAGCATCTGTTGTTACGAAGGTTACGTCTGACGAAGAAGTAATTTGGAAGGTCAGTGAGCTAGAAGGAGCTGAGCTTGAATACTTAACATTAATGGTGGTGAGAAAATGAAGAAGATTTATATAGTAGGAGCGGGCCCGGGAGATCCGGATTTAATTACGGTTAAAGGTTTACATATTCTTCAAACGGCAGACGTTGTTTTATATACAGATTCATTAGTAAATGAAGAATTAATTGCAAAGGCAAAACCTGAAGCAGAAGTGTTAAAAACAGCTGGCATGCATTTAGAAGAAATGGTGAATGTCATGGTGGAACGTGTAAATGCAGGTAAAATGGTCGCTCGTATTCATACAGGAGATCCTGCGATGTATGGGGCGATTATGGAACAAATTGCTCTTTTGAAAAAGGAGGAAATCGGTTATGAAGTGATTCCGGGGGTGAGTTCCGTATTTGCTTCTGCTGCGGCAATCGGTGCGGAGCTGACGATTCCAGATTTAACCCAAACACTTATTTTAACAAGAGCCGAAGGACGGACACCTGTTCCAGAATTCGAGAAGTTAAAAGACCTTGCAAGTCATCATTGTACAATCGCTCTTTTCTTAAGCGCAACATTAACGAAGAAAATTGTGAAAGAACTGCAAGCTGCTGGTTGGAAAGACGAAACACCTGTTGCAGTTATTCAGCGGGCATCATGGCCAGATCAAAAAATTGTCCGCACAACATTGGTAAATCTAGATGAAGATATGCGGAAAAATGGGATTCGCAAACATGCGATGATCTTGGCAGGATGGGCATTAGATCCAACTATTCATGAGAAAGATGAATATCGCTCGAAATTATATGATGCGAGCTTTACACACGGATTTCGTAAAGGGATAAAATCATGATGATTGAATTGCAAGAAGGAATACAGCCGTCTGTTGTCCAAAAAAATTCCTATGCAATTGTAGCGATTACGAAGCATGGTGTTGAACTATCCCGCCGTCTACATACAGTGTTTACTCATTCAGATTTGTATTATATGAGTAAGTTTGAAAAAGGCGATGAAGAGCATAAGCATATTCAGCTTTTTTCAGGAAGCGTGCGGATGTTACTGCCCACGCTTTTCAGGCAATATAAAGGCATTATTATGATTATTTCTCTCGGTGCCGTTGTGAGAATGATTGCTCCGATTTTAAAAGATAAAAAAACGGATCCTGGTGTTGTCGTTATTGATGATCGAGGAGAAAATGTAATTAGCGTATTATCCGGACATCTAGGTGGTGCAAATGAGCTTACTCACGAAGTAGCAGCCGCTTTGGATGCAAGAGCGATTATCACGACCGCTTCAGATGTTCAAAAAACGATTCCTGTCGATTTATTTGGCTCTCGCTTCGGTTGGGTATGGGATTCAGCAGAAAAACTAACACCTGTAAGCGCGTCGGTTGTGAATGAAGAGCATGTCGCGATTGTTCAAGAATCAGGAGAACCCAATTGGTGGATGTATGATAGACCACTTCCAGAGCAAATTATCAGCTATCCTTCTATTGCTAAAGCGATCCAAGCAAAACCAAAAGCCGCTTTAATTGTTACGCATCGTTTGTTAGCGAAAGAAGAAGAAGTGATTTTGGAAAATGGGATTGTGTTTCGACCAAAAACGGTTGTGATTGGCATGGGATGCAATCGCGGAACCTCAGCAGAAGAAATTGAGCAAGTCATTCTCGATACACTCATTGAACTGAATATTTCTATTAAAAGCGTGAAGGCACTTTGTACGATTGATTTGAAAAAAGACGAAGTAGGCTTGCTTGAAGTCGTAGAGAAGTACGGCTGGGAATTTGTCTATTATCCGCCGGCTGAATTAAACACAGCAGCTATTGAAGCACCATCTGATACCGTGTTTAAATACACAGGCGCTTATGGAGTCAGTGAACCGGCTGTTCGCTTATATTCAGGAGCCAAGCAACTTGAGCTCGTTAAGAAAAAATCAGGCAATGTCACGATTTCTGTCGGTGTCATTCCTTTTTAACAAACAAGAGATCATGAAATTTTCGAGGCGTTTTGGTGTCTAGCTCCAGGCGCCATCGGCTTGAGGTCATAAGCTAATCGCTTCGGAAGGCAAAAGCACCTTCTGTCAGCGTTCATCTTATGCTTGTCGCCGATTACGGGCACCTTGCGCTTTTCTTAAACGGAGGAAACGGTATGAGTACAAGAAGATTAGTCATTGCTGGGACTGGCAGTGGGGTCGGTAAAACGACGTGTACAATCGGCATTATGGCCGCGTTGCAACAAAAAGGCTATACCGTACAAGGGTTTAAATGTGGACCGGACTATATTGACCCTTCTTATCATACGGCTGTTACG
Source organism: Bacillus sp. 37MA (assembly GCF_000372765.1). NCBI lineage: Bacteria > Bacillati > Bacillota > Bacilli > Caryophanales > Bacillaceae > Bacillus > Bacillus sp. 37MA. The sequence goes on along the minus strand of NZ_KB889752.1, from coordinate 1,774,419 downwards.
GGCAGAGTTTCGAGAAATTTAGATAGCTGGATGTTTGAGCATGGTACTGTACGTGAGATGGTTGCACGAGCAAGCGAGGGTGCTGATATTTCAATCATTGAAGGTGTAATGGGCTTCTATGATGGGAAAAGTCCATTAGAGAATACAGGCTCAACGGCTGAAATTAGCATGATTACGGAAAGCCCAGTACTGCTTATTGTGAATTGTGCTAGCATGGCGCGCAGCGCAGCGGCTATCGTTAAAGGTTTTCAAACGTTGGCGACCGGTCCAAACATTGTTGGAGTGATTGCGAATCAAGTCGGTAGCGTTGGGCATTACAATATTGTGAAAGCAGCCATTGAGCAAGAATGTGCTGTGCCAGTGCTTGGCTATATGAAACGGGAGCAAGATATTGATATTCCTAGTCGCCATTTAGGGTTAATTCCAGCCATTGAACGAGGTGAACTTAATCCGTTTTTTGGAAGACTCGCAAATCTAATTTCGGAAACAATTGATGTGGATCGACTATATGAATTAGCAGAAACGACGGAAATGACGAATGAGTCTTCAGGTTTATTTGAACAACGTGAAGATCAAGGTGTTTACATCGCTGTTGCCAAAGATGCGGCGTTCAATTTCTACTATCAAGAAAACCTTGAATTATTAGAAGCATACGGGGCGAAACTGACGTATTTTTCTCCATTAGAAGGTGAGGAAATTCCTTCTGAAGCGGATGGTTTATACATAGGGGGAGGTTTTCCCGAAGAGTTTGCGGCTGAGTTAGCGCGTCATGAACGTTCAAAAGGGTCGATTCGAACTGCGATTACGAACGGTTTGCCGACGCTCGCTGAATGTGGAGGCTTTATGTATTTAACAGAGTCGATTGCTGATACAGCAGGTGTTGAGTATCCGATGATTGGACTGATTCCAGGGAAAATTATGATGCAGAAGAAACTAGCTGCTCTTGGCTATCGTGAAATATTCGGAACAGAAGGGAATTTCTTAATTGATCCGAATCAACAAGCGAAAGGCCATGAGTTCCACTATTCTACATATGAACGAGCTGAAGGTTTGCCATATGCGTATGAAACAAAAGGGCGTTTTGGTAAGAAGCAAGAAGGATATTTGAAAGGAAATCTTGTTGCCGGTTATACTCATTTTCACTTCGCTTCTAATCCGGGGCTTGTTGAACGTTGGATTACGGCATGTGTCAACTATAAGCAGAAGGCATCGAAGTAAACATGGTTTACTTGAATCATTGAAAAGGGGGATTACGCGATGAAAAAAGGAAAAGTCTATTTAGTCGGTGCAGGACCAGGTGATCCAAAGCTATTGACGGTTTATGGGCTCGAATGTATTCAAACATCGGATGTAATTGCCTACGATAGGCTCGTTAATCCGAAATTATTAGAATATGCAAAAGAAGGTGCTGAGCTAGTCTTTTGTGGGAAATCACCAGGGAGACATCATCTCATTCAAGATGAAATACATACACTTTTAGTGGATAAAGCGATGGAAGGTAAAACGGTGACCCGTTTAAAAGGGGGAGATCCGTGTGTGTTCGGACGTGTTGGGGAGGAAGCAGAAGTGCTGGCTGAACACGGAATCGAATATGAAATTGTTCCTGGCGTGACGGCAGGGATTGCAGCACCAGCGTATGCGGGTATTCCTGTGACACATCGTGATCATGCCTCAAGCTTTGCTATTGTAACGGGCCACGGCCGTGATAGCAAAGGGGAGGATCATCTCAATTGGCCAGCACTTGCAACGGGTATCGATACAGTTGCTTTTTACATGGGCGTTGGCAACTTAGAATATATTTGCAAACAACTGATTGCGAATGGAAGACAGGCGACAACACCAGTTGCGGTCATTGAATGGGGAACAACGGAAAAACAAAGAACGCTTACTGGAAATCTTCAAACGATTCATGAATTAGTAATAGAGGAGAACATCCAAAACCCGGCAATGGTACTCGTAGGTAAGGTTGTCCAATTACGTGAAAAAATAAAATGGTACGAAAAAATGCTAGAAGCAGAAACCATTACGACCTGAAAAAGGAGAGATAAAATTTGTCTATTATTCAAGCATTGAAAGAACGTCGCGCCATCCGAAATTATGAGAACACGCCAGTCGAAGATGAGAAAATTGAACAATTACTAGAAGCAGCGACATTTGCACCGAATGATCGTCTACGTGAGCCATGGAATTTTTATGTGATGAAAGATGAAGCGAAGCAGCGCTATGAAACATTAGCAGAGGAATTTTTGCAACAGCGTTTTCCGACAAAGCCAAATTTAGTAGAAAGCTCGCTGAAAGTGATTACTTCGACACCGGTAGTCATTGTCGTAACGGCAGATCTTGTTCCAGGTGATTCCGAAGCCTCCGAAGATAATATATTTGCAGTATGTTGTGCGATTCAATCGATGTGGCTTGCTGCAGGGGAGCTTGGTCTTGGGTTTGTTTGGCGTACAAGAGGAGTGGGTCTTGTTCATGATGAAAGAATGCACCGGTTTATCGGATCACCAGAAAATCAAAAAGTGGTAGGGACGATTTTTATCGGGTATCCGAAAGCAGATCAAGAAGTGCCAGCGACGAAACGAACTCCTTATACAGAAAAAACAGTTTGGCTCTAAATTAATCGAAAAGAGGTTGTTACGGTGACGGGTTCTGGTGCAAATGCTTATTTGCATCAGAACCGTTAAAATTCTATATTGAAGGTGAGAATATATGTTTTTAAAAAAGTCTAAATTAGTCACTTCTATTGTTGGACTATTAGTGATTCTAACAGTCTTTGTTGCTGGTTGCAGCAACACAACAAAAGATCAAGAAAATACATCAGATAAAGATAAACCAAAAGTTCTTACTTTTTCCTGGTCTGGAGATATAGGTGACTTAAATCCGCATACATACTTTCCAAATCAGTGGTTTTCGCAGGCTATGGTATATGAACCTCTTGTTTACTACGGTGAAGGCGGAGAAATTCAGCCTTGGCTGGCCGAGAGTTGGGATGTATCGAAAGATGGAAAAGAATACGTATTTCATCTGAGAGAAGATGTTAAATTTTCTGATGGTTCACCATTTAATGCTGCTATCGTCAAGAAAAACTTTGATACCGTTTTAGCTAATGCGGAACAACATGAATGGATGGAATTAATTAATCAAATTAAAAGTACAGAAGTAGTGGATGAATCTACATTTAAACTGAATTTGCACAAGCCGTATTATCCAACTCTTCAAGAACTAACTTACATAAGACCGTTGAGATTTGTAGGAGAAGGTGCTTTTCCTGACAGTCAAAACACATTTGAAGGGCTCAAATCTCCAATAGGCACAGGTCCGTGGGTATTGAACGAATATAAGGAAAATGAAGAGGCTATATTTACAAGAAACGAACAGTATTGGGGGACAAAACCGAAAGTAGACAAGGTAGTTGTTAAAGTCATTCCTGACGGTGAGTCTAGAGTATTAGCTTTTGAGAAAAAGGAAATCGATCTTATTTTTGGTAACGGGGTCATTAGCCAAGATTCATTCCAGTTTTTAAAAGATTCAGGAAAATATGAAACTAAAATATCAGAACCTACAGCTACAAGGGCGCTGCTTTTTAACACGAACAGAGAAGCGATCAAAGACATTAAATTACGGTCAGCTCTCCAACATGCTTTTAATAAACAAGCCGTCATCGATAATATCTTTTACGGTAATGAAAAAAAGGCTGATACTTTGTTTGCACCTATGTTGCCATACACGAATATTAGTGTAAATCCTTATGAATACGATGTAGAAAAAGCAAAACAGTTACTGGATGAAGCCGGATGGAAACAAATAAAAGGAAAACCATTTCGAGAAAAGGATGGAGAAACATTACAACTGGAATTACTGTTTATTAGTACAGACAACATTCAAAAGGCGATCGCAGAATTTATCCAAGGCGATTTTAGAAAACTGGGGATAGATATTAAGTTGACTAGTCAGGAAGAAGAGACTTTTTGGACAACCGCATATCAAGGCGATTTTGATTTATTATTTACAGCAAGCTGGGGTGTACCGTTTGATCCACATTCCTATTTATCAGCTATAACGAAAAGCTCGGAAAACGGAAGTCCAGATTACAAAGCTCTATTAGGTTTGCCGGCAAAGAAAGAAATAGATGAGAAAATTAAAGAAGTATTATTAAGTACAGACGAAGAAAAGAGAAAAATGTTATATGAAGATATTTTAACTACATTGCACGAACAAGCTGTTTACTTACCAATATCTTATCAGTCTAATGTAGCGGTTTATCATAAAAATATTAGCGGAGTAAATTTTTTACCTCAAGAATATGAGGTGCCTTTCACTTCAATTAATGTTAAATGAAGTGAGGATACTTTAAAAACGGATTAAGGAGTAATAAATGGGCTGGTTTATTGTTAAACGTCTTACCAGTTTAATTCCAATATTATTTGGGATTTCTCTCATCACTTTTATCCTGCTTCACTTAACTCCTGGAGATCCGGCCGTAGCTTACTTAAGGGCGTCACATATTCCTCCTACGGATGAGGCAGTGGCTGCTCTTCGAGTGGAATTAGGGCTGGACAAGCCCCTTTATGCCCAGTATGTAGAGTGGTTGGGAAAAGCGGTGCAATTGGATTTAGGGATGTCTTATTTGTCAAAGAAATCTGTATGGGGCGAGATCATGTTACATTTCTTCCCGACAGTTCAACTAACATTTGCTTCGTGCATCCTTATTGTTGTTATTAGTTTACCGATAGGAATGATGTCTGCTATTTTCAAGGGAAAATTGGTTGATCAGTTGAGCAGAATAATAGCCTTTGTTAGTGTCTCTATGCCTGCTTTTTGGTTTGGATTTCTCTTGATCTATTTTCTATCCGTAAAGTTAGACTTATTTCCTGTATTAGGAAGGGGCACTTTTGCTCATTTGGTGCTTCCTTCCTTGACGTTGTCTTTTGCTTATATAGGTACGTACACGCGATTGCTTCGGGCTAGTATGCTAGAAAATTTGAACGAGCCATTTGTAATGTATGCCAGAGCGAGAGGATTGAGTGGAAGATTAATCGTTAGCAGGCATGTCTTAAAAAAATCCTTATTACCTGTGTTAACTGGACTTGGCATGAGCTTCGGGAACATGCTAAGCGGGGTAGTTATTGTTGAAACAGTTTTTGCTTGGCCCGGCATGGGACAGTTATTTGTCACGTCTATTTTAAATCGGGATTACCCGATGATTCAGGGTTGTTTATTGTTTATGGGTGTGATCTTTGTAGTCTGTAATCTCCTAGTGGATATCGCCTATTCTTTCCTGGATCCCCGTATAAGATGGGAAGGAGAGAAATAAGGTATTGAAAAACGTGAAGCGAAAGTTGCTGTCACATAAGCTCATGATGATCAGCAGCATGATTATTTTCATCATGACATTATTGGCTCTTTTCCCCCCTATTTTGGCTCCAAATGATCCGAATCTGATTGATATCACTCATAAATTGCAAGGGTCTTCCTCCAAGTTCCCATTGGGGACCGATCATTTAGGGAGATGTATATTATCTAGACTAATCTATGGGACACGGACTTCGTTGGGAACGGCTTTCCTTGTTATGGGGTTGACGATGATGATTAGTATCCCGCTTGGTATTTATGCAGGTTTTAGAGGGGGTTGGGTTGATTATCTCTTTATGCGAATGTGTGATATTCTCATGGCATTTCCAAGCTTGCTTCTGTCCTTAGCTTTGATAGGAATTTTAGGACCGGGTCTTGGTAATCTGATTTTGGCGATGGTGCTTGTCCATTGGGTTTTTTATGCTCGCGTCATTCGAGGAATGGTTCTTAGTGTAAAGGAGCAAAACTTTATCTTAGCGGCCAAAGTATGCGGAACCCCAAGGTTAGTCATTGTTATAAAACATATTTTACCTGCTATTATCTCTCAAGTGGTTGTATTAGTCTTTATGGACATCGGAGGAGTGGTTTTAGCTATTTCTAGTTTCTCCTTTCTAGGTTTTGGCATACAGCCGCCAGGGGCAGAGTGGGGGATGATGATCAATGACAGTAAGCCGTTTTTTAGAAATGCACCTTCATTGATGCTGTATCCGGGGATGATGATCTTAATCGTTGTGATTGCTTTCAACTTGTTCGGCGAAGCCTTGAGGGATGCTCTTGATCTAAGAAGGGAATAGAAGGGAGAATGGAAGATGGGGCAGCAACCCATTCTAACTGTAAACAATTTGAACATAGATGTCTCAACACCGTATGGAGTGACTCGCACTGTCCATGATGTAAGTTTTAAGATTGAGGCTGGGAAAGTGTTTGGCCTCGTTGGAGAGAGCGGATCAGGGAAAACGATGACGTGCATGTCTCTATTAAATCTTTTACCCGATGAGGCAAAGGTGGTAAAAGGGAGTATCCAGTTTAGAAATAAAGACATTCTAAATTATTCAGAAGAAGATATGAGAAAAGTACGGGGCAGTGAGATCGCCACGATTATGCAAAATCCTATGACCGCCTTTAATCCTGTGAGGACGATCGGACGGCATTTTATTGAAACGCTTAGGACTCATTTGCCTATCACTAAGCATCAAGCGCGGGAAATGGCCGTGGCTTATTTGGAAAAAATGGACTTGCCTTATCCAGAGAATTTGTTGAAACAATATCCGTTTCAGCTAAGCGGCGGCATGCTGCAGCGTGCTATGATTGCAATCACCATGTCATTAAATCCATCTATCCTCATTGCTGATGAGCCGACGACCGCACTCGATGCGACAAATCAACTCCAGATTTTGAAACAGTTGAATTGGTTAAGGGAAGAATACGATACAGGCATTTTATTGGTTTCGCATGATCTAGGTGTGATTGCTCAGTTGGCTGACGAAGTGGCTGTGATGTATGGTGGTTATATCGTTGAGAAAGCACCAGTGTTTAAGTTATTTAATCGCCCAATGCACCCATATACCCGAGTCTTGTTAGAGTCTAGAATTGGATTAACGAGAAGAAAGACAAAGATTGTAAAGCATATAAGCGTTCCTCCTCCTAATCTAATAAATAGAGAAAATACATGTCCATTTTTAGAAAGATGTGAGGATGCAGACCACACTTGTTCAAGTTATAATCTTGAATTGAAAGAGTATGAAAAAAATCATCTAGTACGATGTCTAAAATCAGGATAAAGAGTTGGGTGAATGAAGAGTGAGCTTGCTTGAGTTGAAAGGTATAAAGAAAACATACTTGCTCGGGAATTCGGTTTGGGGGAAGCGCAAAACGGTTGAAGCCGTTAAAAACGTCTCTCTAACTTTGGAAGAAAGAGTATGTTTAGGGCTCGTAGGAGAAAGCGGATCGGGCAAGAGTACCCTTGGTAAAATCATTCTAGGACTGGAAAAGCCGGATCAGGGAGAGGTATGGTTTCAGGGGAAGAATCTTTCTAATTTAAAAGCAAAAGAATTAAAGGAATTACGGCGAAATCTGCAAGTTGTCTTTCAGGATTGCTATAGTTCTGTTAATCCAAGACTAACTATAGGAGAGATTATTGCTGAGCCGTTAAGAAATTACGAAAGGCTTACGTCTGTTCAAGAGAAAAAGAAAGTACAGGAGCTTTTAGAGATTGTTGGGTTATGTACAGAAGATATTCATAAATACCCTTATCAGTTCAGTGGAGGACAGTTACAAAGAATCAATATCGCAAGAGCGATTGCATTAAAGCCAAAGTTAATTATATTTGATGAGGCTGTCAGTGCTTTAGATGTTCTTGTCCAAGTACAAATACTAAATCTTTTGGCACAATTAAAAGAAGAGTTTCATCTGTCATACCTCTTTATTTCTCATGATTTACAGGCAGTCAATTACATCGCAGACCGTCTAGCGGTCATGTACAACGGGGAGATTGTAGAGTGGTTGGATAATATGGAACTGCTTGAACGATTAGAACATCCTGTTTCTAAAAAGTTATTGTCTTCCGTGTTACTCCCATATCCAGGACATGGGTCTGATGCGAAAATGATTTACTAGAAGCATAAGTCGTAAGAAATTCCTTTTAACTTCTGCATTAAAAGATGGAGAGGTGTTTGTAACTGGAACACCTAAACAGTATGAACAGATTACAATAGTAGATAAGTTTATGGCAAAGAGGTACGTTCAGTTTATTATGGATTAGATCTAAAGCAATTTGCTCTATTTAAAAAGACTAAAATGAGTATAACAGAGCAGGAGGGATAAATAGCAATGAAAATTTCAGGTGTACCATTAGGGTGCAACTACATTGATTTATGGAAGGAAAATATGAAGGAATGGGATGGAACTCTTTCTAACCGAATGATTCATGATGAAGCGGAAGAAGGTTTTTGGCATTCTTTTATGGAAAAAAAGAAACAAATGGGCGGGGACTACATCAATTCTTATGCTTATAGAATTCAAGAAGAGCTCCTGACGTTGTTACGTACGAATGATCGTGTAGTAGAAATTGGTCCCGGTTGGGGAAATTATACATTCTGTGTGGCTGAAAATGTTAAACATCTTACATGTGTGGATAGCTCTCAGAGTGTTATCAACTTCTTAAGTGATGAATCTGAAAAGCATCAATTAAACAATGTAAGCTTTATAAATGACAAATGGGAACATATAAGTATGAAGGAAAGTTATGATGTAGTATTTGGAGTAAACTGCTATTATCGTATAAGTAATATAGAAGAATCATTGCTTAAAATGAATAAGGTTGCATCCCGGCTTGCTATAGTAGGAATGACAAGTGGGCCAGAAAAGCCTCACTATGTAAATTTACATAGAGAACAAGGTTATTCTATTAAGTTTAGACGTAGAGACTACATTCATTTACAAAATATTTTGTACCAACTCGGTATTATGGCTAATTGCAAAATTATTGAAATACCAAGTGTTTCCATATACCCATCATATGAATCTCTTATACGTGATAATGTAAGTAAAATTTTAACAAAAGATTATAACAAACAAGAAGTTGAACAAGCTTTAAGTCCATATGTTATAGAAAAGGATGGAAGATATGAATATCCATATACTTTTCATGCTGCATTAATTTATTGGAAACCGATAAAATTTTGAGTTGCAAAATACTGTAAAGCTAATTAAGTTATTTTTTTAAGAATATAGATAGATCTGGAAGTTGAGGTTTTGATGAAATAACGGTCAAAACATCCGGGACTATGCCCCGGACGTTATTGACTGTGTGCTGCGCTCATTTTTGCGCTCATAGGCAATGAGCGTGCATTCTAACTCACTTTCCAATTGCTGTATTCTTTCCGTTTGTTCAGACGATAATTGTGCAATTTCGAAATTTTCAATCATTGTTATTCACCCTCCTGCTTGTAGAATCCCCGAAAATAAGAAATTTAAAGTAGTTAGTTTCTCGTATATTTATCATTTTTTAACAGTGATGAAAATGATCAACTAGCCGTTTTAGGCATAATGATTGAAGAAAGCGGGTCAAATTCTGTTTCGAGTGAACATGAACGTACTATTTGCTTTGAATATTGATACATAAAATAAAAAAGTATCAACTACCTCAAATTTGTTCAAGATAACAAAAAAGGAGGTGTGATACGATGGCGAAAGATGTTCTTTGTGAAGTCAACAATTGCAAGCACTGGAGTTCAGGAAACAAATGTCAGGCTGATTCCATTTATGTCGTCAGCCATAAAGGCAAACAAGCATCTAACAGTGAAGAAACAGATTGCCAAACGTTTGTACCAGAAGTTTGATTTTCTCAGGGTAACCATTCATTAGGTTACCCTTTATTTTTTATAGTATTAATAATAAGTATCATTTTCATGTGTATTTACGAAGTTTTATTTTGTAAACCTACTAGCAGTCTTTTTAAAAAAATAGCGTTCTACCTAGTTATTATTTATCTCTATAAACGATTCGTAGGAGATATCCTTTTTCTAGGCAGTTGACATGTTTTTAAAAAAATTATAATATATAAACATTAGGAATGAACGTTCATTCCTTGTTGGGGGTATAGCATGACAACGAAACGAGAAGACATTTTAGCTGCTTCATTAGAGCAGTTTTCCATACGTGGGTTTGACGGAACGACAATCCCTATGATTGCTAACCGTGCAGGAGTGGGGGCTGGTACGATTTACCGGTACTTTGCTGATAAAGAAGCGTTGGTGAATGAGCTATTTCAACATTGTATGAAGCAGCTAACAAAAGTCATTCAAATCGATTTACAGAATAAGTCTACAGATGAACAATTTCGTTTTTTATTCCATCAATTTTTTCATTTCTCTAAACAGAATCCTCACGTCGTGCGTTTTATTCAAAGTCAAAAAGGGATGCCCTATTTAAATCAGGACAGTGAAAATGCTTATCAAAACCTGATCGACTCTATTGAGAGAATTATTATAGAAGGCCAGAAGAAAGAAGAGGTATATGAATTTCCTCCTAATGTACTCATTTCGTTTATTGTCGGAGGCATCATTGAGGTTTTGAAATTATTTGAAAGTGAGAGTCTAGAGGATTCGACAGAATTAATTGAACGAATGGGCACTTTCGTTGCACGAGCAGTACGGATTGACTAACAATCCAACTGCTGTTGTTCAGAAAGGAATGAATATTCATTCCTTTCTGAACTGATAAAAAGTATCAAAATAACATAGTGTTTTAAAAAACCTTATACAAAAAAGAATGAAAAACAATTAACTTGTAAAGGATGGTTTATATGAAGAAGATTCCGAAACCTAAAACGTTCGGTCCGCTCGGCAATATCCCTCTTATCGATAAAGAAAAACCAGTTCAATCATTTTGCAAACTGGCAGATGAGTATGGTCCCATTTTTGAATTTGAATTTCCTCGTACAACAAACACTTTTGTTTCCAACCATCAATTAGTAGCAGACGTTTGTGATCCATCACGTTTTGATAAACATCTTTCGTCGCCGCTGAAAAAAGTTCGTGCATTTGCGGGAGACGGTTTATTTACGAGTGAAACGCAAGAGCCTAATTGGCAAAAAGCTCATAACATACTCCTGCCCAGTTTTAGTCAGCAAGCGATGACGGGATATTACCCGATGATGTTGGATCTTGCTTTGCAGCTAGTTCAAAAATGGGAGCGTCTTAACCCAAATGAATCAATTGATGTGCCAAAAGATATGACCAACCTTACACTTGATACGATTGGGTTATGCGGTTTTAATTATCGATTCAACAGTTTCTATCGTGAAAAGCCACACCCATTTATTACGAGTATGTTTCGAGCACTGAACGAATCGATGAACCAAACACAGCGCTTAGGTTTACAAGATAAACTGATGGTACTGACAAAAAACCAATATAAGCATGATATTAATGTGATGTTTTCTTTAGTGGATAAAATCGTTTCCGAGCGTAAAGAGAATGGCCATCAAGGTGAAGATGACCTGCTCTCTCTTATGCTTAATGCGAAAGATCCGCAGACAGGCGAGAAATTGGATGATATCAATATTAGATATCAAATGATTACTTTCTTAATAGCAGGGCACGAGACAACGAGCGGCTTGCTGTCATTTGCTCTCTACTATCTTTTAAAGAATCCAGATAAGCTTAAGAAAGCATACGAGGAAGTGGATACCGTTTTAACAGATCCAATTCCTTCATATAAACAAGTGAAAAATCTTAAGTACCTTAAGATGATACTCAATGAATCTTTACGATTATGGCCAACTGCTCCAGCCTTTTCATTGTATGCAAAAGAAGATACGGTCATTGGGGGGGAATATTTGATTGAAAAAGGGAGAAGTGTTGCCGTTCTCATTCCGAAGCTGCATCGTGATAAAGATGCTTGGGGAGATGATGTGGAAGCGTTCCGGCCTGAGCGCTTTGAAGATCCGAGTAAAATCCCTCACCATGCGTATAAACCATTTGGAAATGGGCAGCGTGCTTGTATTGGAATGCAGTTTGCTCTTCAAGAGGCGACACTCATTTTAGGCATGGTTCTTCAGCATTTTGAATTGATTGATCATACGGATTACGAGTTAAATGTGAAAGAAACATTAACGTTAAAACCAGACAATTTTACGATTCGTGTAAAATCAAGAAAAAAACAGGTGGCTTTGGCTGTTTCTAGTCAGGAAACAGCACCTGCAGAAGAAAAGAAGTCGAAAAGTGAGTTTACACAGGCTGTGGATGGCCACAATACACCATTACTTGTGCTTTACGGATCAAATCTTGGAACAGCAGAGGGGATTGCAAGAGAGCTTGCGGAAACAGCCCGCTATCAAGGATTTCAGAGTAAAGTAGCCGCCCTTGATGAATATATAGGAAAACTGCCTAAAGAAGGGGCCGTTTTGATTATCACATCTTCGTACAATGGGAAAGCGCCTGATAATGCAGCTGGGTTTGTAGAATGGATCGGTCAGGTGGAAGCCGGAGAGTTTAGAGGAGTGAAGTATGCTGTTTTTGGATGTGGAAACCGTAACTGGGCAAGCACATATCAGCGGATCCCTCAATTAATAGATGAACAAATAGCTGTCAAAGGAGCAAAGCGTATTGTTCCGATAGGTGAAGGTGATGCAAATGATGATTTTGAAGCACAATTGGATCATTGGCACGATCGATTGTGGACCGATTTAATGAAAGAATTTAATTTGAAAGAGACAGAACAGAGAGAGAAAGGTGAAAGTACACTTACTGTGGAGTTTGTGAATGGGCCGATAAGTACATCACTTGTCGCAACGTACGACGCCTTTTCAGCACAAGTGAAGGAAAATCGTGAACTTCAAACAGAGAAGAGTGAACGGAGCACACGCCATATTGAAATTCTTTTGCCGGAAGGTGCAGCGTATCATGAGGGTGATCATCTAGGTGTCCTTCCACAAAATAGAGAAGAACTTGTAGAGCGTGTTCTAGATCGATATCGATTAACTAGAAACGATCATATCATTCTCAACGGAAGTGGACGCAATGTTTCACATCTTCCGCTCGGATATCCAGTCAGTGTATATGATTTGCTTACTTGCAATGTGGAATTACAGGAAGCGGCGACGCGAGCACAGCTTCGTGAATTAGCCTCCTTCACGGTGTGCCCGCCTCATAAGCGGGAATTGGAAGCTCTTTTAGAAGGAGAGGAGTATAAGAAAAAGGTTCTTCAAAAACGTCTCACGATGCTTGATTTACTTGAGCAATATCCGGCTTGTGAGTTGCCATTTGATCGATTCATAGAGCTTCTTCCATCATTAAAAGCCCGATATTATTCCATTTCCAGTTCACCTAAAATGTTTTCAGAATCTTTAAGTATAACGGTAGGGGTCGTATGTGAACGAGCATGGAATGGACGGGGTGAATACAAGGGAGTTGCATCAAATTATTTAGCAGATCGTCAAATAGGAGACAACATTACTTGTTTTATCCGCACGCCACAATCGGGATTTCAATTACCGGAAAATCCTGAAACACCTGTCATTATGGTTGGTCCAGGGACTGGGATTGCGCCATTCAGAGGCTTTTTACAAGCTCGACGGATTCAGAAAGAAGAGGGGAAAAAGCTGGCGGAAGCACATTTGTATTTTGGTTGCCGTAATTCCGAACAGGATTATCTTTATCGTCAAGAATTGGAACAAGTTGAACAAGATGGATTAGTAACGCTGCACACGGCTTTCTCTCGTTTAAACGGACAGCCGAAGACGTACGTTCAGCATTTAATGAAACGAGACGCGGCTGCATTAATTCATTTACTTGATGATGGGGCCCATCTTTACATTTGTGGTGACGGAAGTAAAATGGCGCCAGATGTAGAGGCAACTTTGTGTCACGCTTATCAAGAGGTTCATCGTGTAGGCGGACAGGAAGCTGAAAATTGGCTAGAACAATTGCAAAGTGAAGGCCGATATGCAAAGGATGTTTGGACAGGAATATAAATCATCATTTAAGGAGCTGTGTCAAAAGTATGTATTTTGACACAGCTCCTTTCCTTTTTTAAATGGAACGTCTAGTGGTGGGATTTCTCCTTGTTTTGGCGAATTTTTGCTGGGAGATAGCGGGATAAAGTGGCCGAGTGGCGGAATAAGTTCTAATCCAGCCGATCTTTTTACTTCTGAGACAACCCCTTCATTTTTGCTTTAAACGAGTTGTTTTAGGGAATACATAGTTTATTCATCTTCCGGATTGACAGCTAATATCAGCCATGGTAAAATTATTTTGAATTAAAGATATATGAATTAAAGATATTTAGTTGAAGAAAAAATTCGGATTAAAAAATGAGTTCAATAAGAAGAGGTACCTTGCTTTAAAAAACAAAATGAGCACAAATTAAGGATTAATTGGAGGAATACAAAATGAACGAATTAAAAGGAATACATCACGTAACGGCCATTACAAGCAGTGCAGAAAAGAACTATGAATTTTTCACGTATGTGTTAGGGATGCGTTTAATAAAGAAAACCGTTAACCAGGATGACATTCAAACGTATCACTTATTTTTTGCAGATGACACGGGTAGTGCAGGGACAGATATGACGTTCTTTGACTTCCCTGGCATTTCAAAAGGCGTACATGGTACAAATGAGATTTCAAAAACATCTTTCCGCGTACCGAGTGATGCAGCAATAGAGTATTGGGCCAAACGATTTGATCGTTTAGAAGTAAAACATACAGGAGTAAAAGAACAATTTGGTAAAAAGACACTTTCTTTCGTTGATTTTGATGACCAACAATACCAATTGATTTCAGATGAAAACAATGAAGGCGTTGCGGCTGGTACACCGTGGAAAAAAGGACCGATTCCTTTAGAATACGCTATTACAGGATTAGGCCCCATCTTCGTTCGTATCGCTGAATTTGATTACTTTAAAGAAATGCTGGAAAAAGTTCTCTTATTTAAAGAAATAGACAAGTCCGGCTCCTTTCATTTATTTGAAGTAGGTGAAGGAGGAAATGGTGCGCAAGTCGTGGTAGAAAAAAATGTGATACTACCTCAAGCGAGACAAGGATTTGGTACCGTTCACCATGCAGCATACCGTGTTGAAGACCGTTCTGTTTTAGAGGAATGGATTAAACGTATGCAAAGTTTCGGATTTCAAACGTCTGGTTATGTCGATCGTCACTTTTTCGAGTCATTGTACGCAAGAGTGGCACCACAAATTTTATTTGAATTTGCAACAGATGGTCCAGGATTTATGGGCGATGAATCGTATGAAACGCTTGGAGAAAAATTGTCTTTGCCTCCATTTTTAGAACCAAAACGGGAAAAAATTGAAAAATTAGTACGCCCGATTGATACAGTAAGAAGCACAAAAGAATTCATTCAAGAATAAAGGAAAAAGTCTGGTGAGGATTGATTGCCCATCAGACTTTTACTATGAAAAATTACAAGAAAAAATCAACCAGCCTACATTCGAGAAAAAGAATGTAACGAATAGAACATTAGATGTAACCGGGACACATTAAGACTCCTCTTTTCCGACGTTTGAAAAAATAATCAAAGAACGATAGCAGTATGTTATTTTCATCCTAACATCCAATCAAAGAGTAAAGGGCGGAAGCTAAAATGAAAAGTTTTCTTTATGAAGCTCAAGCTGCGAGGGTTATTTTTGGGCCAGGGGAAATAAAACAAGTGCAGACTGAACTGGAAAAGATCAGTGCCAAAAGGGCTCTCGTTATTTCTACTCCGGGTCAAGAAGAGCTTGCTAATAAAGTCTCAGATTTAATTGGTGATTTATGTGTGGGAATTCATGCAAAAGCGGTTCAGCATGTCCCGACGGAAAAGGTTGAGAAAGCGTTAGAGATTGTGCGGGCGCTTCATGTAGACAGCCTCGTTCCAATTGGTGGAGGTTCCTCCATCGGCTTAGCGAAAGCCATTGCTCTGAACACCTCTTTGCCCATTGTGGCGATACCTACTACATATGCGGGATCGGAAATGACACCGATTTGGGGACTCACGGAGAATGGAATCAAAAAGACCGGAAAAGATCTCGTCGTTAAGCCGAAGACGGTCATTTATGATCCTAATCTTACGGTCAACTTGCCAACACTTGTGACGGTAACGAGCGGAATGAATGCGATCGCTCATTGTGTAGAAGGGCTGTATGCAGAAAATGTAAACCCCATCATTTCTCTTTTAGCCGAAGAGGGAATCCGTGCTCTTCATTCAAGTTTACCGGCTATTTTAGCTGATCCATATAATATAGAGGTACGCTCGGAAGCACTTTATGGTTGTTGGCTGGGAGGGACTGTTCTAGGATCTGTAGGGATGGTCTTGCACCATAAGCTATGTCACGTATTGGGAGGTAGTTACAACCTTCCACATGCAGAAACCCACTCGGTCATGTTACCGTACGCCATCTGGTACAATGCCGCCCACGCATCGAAAGCGATTAAATCCATTGCACGCGCACTTCGTGTAGAGGAAGAGGATGTAGCGGGTTCTCTTTTTGACTTGACTGAATCTCTAGGTGTCCCTACGTCGTTAGCTGAAATTGGGATGAAGGAGAGTGATTTGGATCAGGCTGCAGAACTGGCTGTGAAGAATCCATATTATAACCCCCGGTCTATTGAGCAGCGAGCAATCCGGAAATTACTGGAGTATGCTTTTACAGGGAAACGACCTTTAAAAGGGATTGAAATTCAAGGAGAAATCAATTCATAATCAAATTAAAAAATGATGGGAGTTTTAACAATGCTCTTTCGTAATGCCAAAAATCAACATTCTACATGGTTGCAGCAAGTACATAAACAAGTGAGTCTTTAATGGCTTTAACGGAGGAAACAAGTGCAAGTGTAGAAGACTTAATTTTTAAAAGCAAGAAAGTGAGTGAACAAGGCCAGCAAAGTGCTGAAAAATCGAAAACGAGTCAAGTACTCGCTGAAAATTCGAATTAAATAATCCTTTGAGTTTATGTCACTTTGGCAGTATCTTCTCCATACAATTCGTCCATATGTTTTACGTGTGACATCCCCCACTCATGTAAAGCACTTATTACAGGAACTATACTTTGACCTTAGGAAGAGATGGAATATTCGACTTTTGGTGGGATTTGTTAATGAAAAGTCTAGTAACACCTTTTGTTGAGAATACAAGCGGTATGAACAAGATTCCTCGATTTCTCATGTTCATAAAACATTGCAAAATTAGGAAGGAAGCTGCTTCATACAAGCTTCCTTTTCTTTTAGAAAATTGACTAAGTTAGAGACAATTAGACTGTTAAACGGAAAAATAGACTTTCATCCTTTTTTCTTTCAGCTATCTTTGATATTATTTCTAAAATGATCGTAATCAGTTTTAATGTAACGAAATAACTTTGCGTTGCCGCCATGATCTGGATGAGTTATTTTTAATAACCCTTTATATTCTGATAAGACATCTTTATTACTCGCCAATTTTGAAAGTCCTAGTTTTTTACTATAATCATTTGATTGAGTAGTGGAGTGGAAATGGTCTCTTTTATTTTCTTTTAATTTTATTAATTCATTATGTAATTCAGTATTTTCTTTTAATAAATCCGTTGTTTCATTTTGTAATTTCCTTGTCACATTCTTTAGTATTACAATTTCCTTATTTAGCTTATCTAACTTATCTCTTTGCTGGATTACTATATTTTTTGCAGTCTTATGAATTTCTTCAATTCCTTCTATATGCTTATCTTGTGTTTTTATTTTTAATTTCAATTGGTGTATGATCTCGTCCTTATTTTGATTAGTGTGCTCATTTATAAACAGCTTTGAGGCTGTGTCATCAATTATATATTCAGTTGTCCTATTCGTGGTTCCGTCGTATTTAATCTTACCTTCATGCAGCCAACGTCTAACAGTTTGAATACTCATACTTTTGGTTAATCCTGCATCTTTTAACAGGTCAAAAGCTTGATCTGTGTCATCAATTATGTATCCAGTTTTTCTATTTCCAGTTCCATCGTATTTAATTTTACCTTCACGCAGCCAGCGTCTAAGAGTTTGAATACTCATACTTTCTGTTAATCCCGCATCCTTTAACAGGTCAAAAGCTTGATCTGTGTTCACGACGTTCCCCCCTATCCCTTTTATTATGCTATGTAATGTTACATTAAGTGATATTAGTCTATTATAAGAAAAAATGAGTCGTTTTTTGTACCATATCGCAAAATGTCAATCATTCATAATCTTTATTACAATTTTGACATAAAAGGTTATTGTGTATTGATTCGCCCAATACCGAGTAAAACACAAGAAATTGAGATTGCTCCGATTCTGAATACGAAGGATTAAGGCAAAATAATCGAATTGCTTCGCATCGAAAAAGAATTACAAAATCAAGCTGCACATCTTGCATAGTTTGTTGTCTTTCCGTTTGTTCAGATGCACTTCTAAATGAAAAAGGAGTTTCTTCAATTAGAGAAGAATGATTTAGAGGTATACGCAAATACCAATATTGAGGTGTAACCTATGTTGAATAATGAAATAACGGAAACTTTGCACATTGAGTATCCGATTATTCAAGCTCCTATGGCAGGCGGAGTAACAACTTCGGAATTAGTAGCCGCTGTTTCGAATTATGGGGGTCTAGGAACAATTGGAGCCGGTTATATGAGCCCGACTCAAATGCGTAAACAAATTAAGGAGGTAAGACAGTTAACATCAAACTATTTTGGAATAAATGTATTTGTTCCTAACGAGTTTAATGCTTCAGAGAGTGAAATAAAGTCAGCTAACCATTTATTACAACCGATTCGTGAGCAATTGAATGTACACGAAAAAGATCAATTTGAACGGCCTAAATCTAAACGTATGTTTGAAACATTTAATGAACAAATTAAGGTTGTGATGGAAGAAAACGTTCCTATTTGTTCCTTTACATTTGGTGTTCCTTCTAAGGAAGTTATTGCTGCGTTAAAACAACAGAACATTATTTTGATGGGAACAGCTACAACTGTAAGGGAAGCAGTCGAAATTGAAAAGATCGGAATGGATATTGTTGTTGTCCAAGGTAGTGAGGCTGGTGGACATCGAGGGCATTTCATGAATAGTTTTCAGGAGAGTTTAATTGGATTAATGTCACTTATTCCACAGGTAGTTGACTCCGTAAGCATTCCGGTTGTTGCTGCTGGAGGAATTATGGATGGGAGAGGGTTAATGGCTTCGATCTGCTTAGGAGCAAAGGGTGTGCAGATGGGTACGGCTTTCTTAACTTGTATTGAAAGTGGAGCTCATCATGTACATAAAGAAGCCATTCTTCATTCTAAAGAAGACGAGACGGCTTTAACTCGTGTATTTTCAGGTAAATGGGCGAGAGGCATTAAAAACAAGTTTATTGTGGAAATGCAGGAACATGAAACGTCTTTTCCGGATTTTCCAATTCAAAATACATTAACTCAAGCTATTAGAAAAGCATCTACTTCACAAAATAATCACGATTTCATGTCCCTTTGGTCTGGTCAAAGTACAAGGTTAGCTAAAAATCAAACCGTTGAAATGTTAATGAAAAATATGATGGCTGAAGCGACAAAAATCAAGAAAGATATATAGAAAGGTTGAACCGGCGCTTATGTCTCTTGGGAAATGAGCTACACACCGAGTGATTTTTCTTTAGTAAACAATGGACATACGGTTCAAGCGAATGCCGCAAAAACCGATAATGTCATTGTTGTAGAGGGTAAAGAATATACACTCGTACAATATCACTTTCATACACCAAGTGAGCATCAATTTATTGACATGTCTAAAGAGCAAATCGATGCATTCCGTCAAATTTTCCTAGATAACCATCGACCTATCCAAGCCTTAGAAGGTCGTGAAGTGATAGAGAAGTAAATGCCGTGGAAGAACTCCATTTCTTAAAAGAGAGCAAAGAGTTCTTCCACGACTTATTTAATGTAAATAACTGACGATCTGTTTGACAGCTTGTTCACCGGCATCTTCCCATTTGTTTTTATTTTTTATTTGTCCGTCTGTATCTAGAGGGTCTTGGAACTGATTAAATCCTGTGGCAGTTGCTAATGAACTTTCGTCGTTGTCCAAACCAGTATTGACGACATGTTTGATCACAAAGGGTGTTTGAAACTCAATCGAAGCATCGCAATTCTCGAGTTCTCCATCCACCACAAGAAAAGGGATTCTTAGATAAATGGTCTCTCCTCCATCACGCCACAAAATGGAATCGAAGCTCCCTTGCTCATAATCCCAATGCCCTCCTAAATCATACCCAAGATTTTTAAGCGTATCCTGCATATCACCAAAGTAGGCTTTTTTTCCTTCAAGATCTGTTTGTAACTTTAACATGATGATCCACTCCCTTTAAAGTATTCAGTAGTTATCCTTCACTAAAAATAGAACGAAAATACGTAAGCATGAAATTAAAAAAAGAGCTCTGAATACGTTCACTTATAGTGCGCGGTCATGGGGCTATGTATGACTTAGCAAAAAGTGAGAATTTGCATCGTATCGTTAATACAAATTATGAGAAAAAAGGGATTTAACGGAAATAGCCTATGCCGTATGGACGGATGACCAAATTGTTACTATCCGGGATCTTTTTTCTTCTGAATGAATAGGGGAAGAATTAGTAAAAGCCCTTAAAAAAGAAAATAATAGAAAATATTTGTTGGGGAGAACTGGTATACAAAGAATTAAAGCTTGAACCATATAATTTTCAAAGGGATATCCACGTTTTTGTGAGATATCTCTTTTTACTGAACCTTACGCTGTTTCAATAGAGAAGCTCTTATTTTTTCATACTTTCTGTCTTACGGCTGAAAATGTGAAAAAATGAGGGCTCTTTATATATAAAAATTATCTTGGGGAATAATACAGCACAGGAGATGATAACATGTATTTTTTGTTAAATGCACTGGGAGTATTAGTTATTCTAGGTCTCATTTACCTATGTTCACCAAATAAAAGAAAAGTTAAATGGAAATCCATTTTGACATTGTTGATTGTTGAACTACTTATGACGTGGTTTATGTTATCGACTAAAATCGGGACATGGGTCATTAATCAAATAGCATCATTCTTTACATGGTTAATTACTTGTGCAAATGAAGGGATCTCTTTTGTATTCCCATCCGTCATGGCTAACGAGCAGGTTGATTTCTTTTTTAGTGCATTAATGCCGATTATCTTCATTGTCACCTTCTTTGATATTTTAACTTATTTCGGAATATTAACATGGCTTATTGATAAAGTAGGCTGGATCATTTCTAAAGTATCAGGTTTGCCAAAGCTTGAGAGCTTCTTTTCCATCCAGATGATGTTTCTTGGGAATACAGAAGCATTAGCAGTCCTCCGCTATCAATTAGCGACTTTAAGAGAACAGCGTCTGCTAACATTTGGAATTATGAGCATGAGCAGCATCAGCGGTTCGATTATTGGAGCTTACTTATCCATGGTGCCTGCAACCTACGTATTTGCCGCAATCCCATTAAACTGCTTGAATGCTTTGTTGATCGCAAACATGTTAAACCCTGTCGATGTGAGTAAAGAGGAGGATATCGTTTATGTTCCTGCTAAACATGAGCGAAAAGATTTCTTTTCCACCATCTCAAACAGTATGCTTGTTGGAATCAGAATGGTCATCGTCATCACGGCGATGGTTATTGGATATGTAGCCCTAACGGCTAGCATAAATGGAATTTTAGGATTCGTCGTTGAAGGTTTGAGCATTCAGAAAATATTCTCTGTTGTTTTTAGTCCATTCGCGTACTTGCTTGGTTTGTCTGGAAAGGACGCCATGTATGTTGCTCAATTAATGGGGATAAAGCTTGCTACCAATGAATTCGTGGCAATGCTCGACTTAAAGGATAAGATTAGCGGGCTAGCTCCACATACCGTTGCGGTTGCGGTCACTTTCTTAACTTCATTTGCCAACTTTAGTACAGTCGGTATGATTTATGGAACGTTTAATTCTATCCTCAGTGAAGAAAAATCACATATAATCGGAAGAAATTTTTGGAAGTTATTGGTGAGTGGAATGGCTGTTTCGTTGTTAAGCGCTATGGTTGTTGGATTGTTCATATGGTAACCAATAAAGAATTTTTATGCTAGTGGAGCGTCTAATTGAAACAATAATTTAGAGAAGATTTTACCGAGAAGCTTATTAGAGAAGTTTACGAAATACAGAAACTTATCTATTGATAGTGAATTGAAGTTTATATCAAAAGCTAAATTTTAAATGTTGTTCAAGTCTTTCAATTTAGGGAGTTGTTATTGGTATAACTTACAATTGAAGGACTTCGATCTTGCTTTACTTGACTTTTGTAATTTTGCAACGTAAGATAAACACAAATAAAATATTAATTCAATGACGAGAAAGAGTAATTATGTAATTCTTATCCAAAGAGAGTTGACAATTTGCTGAAAGTCAACGTTAAGACCATAATGAAAATCCTCTCCGAGAAGCAAAGCTGAAAACATATAGGCTTTGACGGTATTCTACCGATAAAAAGAACACGTATGATAGTACGTAGTGAGATGAATTAAAAACCACTGCTTATGGTTTTTTATTTTTGTTATCAAAGGTTATATAGCCATATATATAAACTCGATCCTACGTAGTTAGGGATCGAGTTTTTTTATTTTAAAAATGAGGTGGTCGAAGTGAAAGAAACTCCTTTACAAAGAGAACGAAGAATCAGAGAAGACTGGAAGAAAAATGATACTTTTCAAAAATCTATTTTGAGCAGAGAAGGTAATGAAACCTTTGTATTTTATGAGGGACCACCAACTGCCAACGGTATGCCGCATGCAGGTCATGCATTGGGCCGAACAATTAAAGATTTTGTTGCCAGATATAAAACAATGGCAGGATATCAAGTAATAAGAAAAGCTGGATGGGACACTCACGGTTTGCCTGTAGAACTAGGAGTGGAAAAACAATTACAAATCCGTGGCAAAGATGAAATTGAAAATTATGGTGTAGAGCGGTTCATTGAAAAATGTAAAGAGAGCGTTTTTGCTTATGAAAAAGAATGGAGACAATTTACCGATTCACTTGGCTATTGGGTAGACATGGGTAATCCTTACATCACTTTAGAGAATAGTTATATCGAGTCAGTCTGGAACATCCTTTCAACTATTCATCAAAAAGGCTTCTTATATAAAGGACATCGTGTCGTCCCTTACTGTCCAGATTGTGAAACATCACTCAGTTCCCATGAAGTTGCACAAGGATACAAAGATGTTACAGATTTATCGGTAACTGCAAAGTTTCGCGTAGTTGGATCAGAAAACGAGTATCTTTTGGGGTGGACAACAACCCCCTGGACACTCCCTGCTAATGTTGCAATTGCTGTAAATCCAGACATGAACTACGCCAAAGTGAAGAGAGACGCAGAGGTATTTATTGTTGCCGAAAGCCTGGTAGAGACTGTTATGGGAGAAAGTTATGAAATTGTTAGTGTCTTGAAGGGTAGGGACTTGGCGGGTATTTCCTATGAAGCACCTTTTGACTTTATTTCTGTTTCTAAAGGACATCAGGTTGTGGCTGCTGATTTTGTAACAGACACAAGTGGAACGGGTCTTGTTCATATAGCACCAGCATATGGAGAAGATGATTACCATGTAGTTAAAAATAATGAATTTGATTTTGTGAACGTTGTTGACAGCAAAGGCTGCTACAAAGAAAACGTAACACCTCTTGCGGGACGATTTGTAAAAGATTGCGATGTAGAAATTATCAAAATGCTGTCAAAAAGTAATTTGTTGTTTGAAAAACAAAAATACGAACATAGTTATCCTCACTGCTGGCGCTGTGATAGTCCTCTTATTTACTACGCAATGGAAAGTTGGTTCATTAAAACAACGGCAGTAAAGGAACGTATGCAATCAATAAATCAATCAGTTGAGTGGTTCCCTCACCATATAAAAGACGGAAGATTCGGGAAATTTTTAGATAACATGGTCGATTGGAATATCGGAAGGAATAGGTATTGGGGTACACCGTTAAATATTTGGCAGTGTAAAGAATGTGGAAATGAACTGGCTCCAAATTCAATCGAAGAGTTGCAGCGCCATGCCACTAGTGTTGTGCCAAACGATATTGAGTTGCACAAGCCATATGTAGACGAGGTGCACTTAAAATGTTCATGTGGATCGACTATGAAAAGGACAAGTGAAGTTATAGATGTTTGGTTCGATAGTGGTTCTATGCCTTTTGCACAATATCATTACCCTTTTGAGAACAAGGAATTATTTGATAAACAATTCCCTGCAGATGTTATTGCGGAGGGTGTGGACCAAACACGGGGTTGGTTTTATAGCTTACTTGCGGTATCAGCTCTGTTTACTGGGAAAACACCATATAAACGTGTACTCTCTTTAGGACATATTTTAGATGAAAATGGCCAAAAGATGTCTAAGAGTAAGGGCAATGCTCTTAACCCGGTAGATCTTATTGAAGAATTTGGTGCTGATGCGTTGCGATGGGCTTTGCTCGCTGATAGTGCACCCTGGAATAACAAACGTTTTTCTAAACAAATAGTCAGCCAGGCTAAATCTAAAATTATTGATACATTGCTAAACGTACATTCTTTTTATTCTATGTATGCCAAAATTGATCAATTTGATCCGAGTGTTGACCTTGGTGGAACTCGTTTAATCTTAGACAATTGGATTCTGTCCCGGTTGAATACCGTCACAGGAGAAGTAAGAAAGAGCCTAGATGCTTATGATTTTACAGGAGGTGCAAGAACTATTTCATCTTTTGTAGAAGAGCTAAGTAATTGGTATGTGAGAAGATCGAGACAGCGTTTCTGGAGTAGCGGTATGAGTGAAGATAAGAAGGCTGCCTTTAGTACACTTTATGAAGTACTTGTGAGGGTGTCTCAATTAATCGCACCTTACACACCATTCATTGCGGAAGACATCTATTCAGATTTAAAAAAATCAAGTGTTCATCTGTCAAATTATCCAAAACCTGACGACAAACTCATAAATAAAGAATTAGAAAAGGACATGAATGGCGTTTTACAGGTTGTTGAGCTAACAAGATCGGTAAGAAATACAGTTGGTATTAAGACCAAACAGCCTTTGGCGAATTTATACGTTCTATCATCTAAACAATCAGCCATCTCTAACTTAAATTCGTATGCGTCGATTATTAAAGATGAAACAAACGTCAAGCAAGTTCATTTTAGTGCTGATCATTCTAGGTTGTTACAATATAACCTTAAATTAAATTTTCCTGTTGCTGGACCAAAGCTTGGAAAAGTAGTTGGTGAAGTTCAAAAAAAGGTTAATAATTTCAGTAGAGAAGAAATTAATGCTTTGCTTGAAAATGGCCATGTTAAAATGACACTAAAAAATGGTCAACTAATTAAGCTTGATGAAGAAGATTTTATTGTACAAAAGATTGCAAAAGAAGGATTCAGTCATGCGGAGAGTGAATCATACCTTGTAATTCTTGAAACAATCCTAAATAAGGAACTAAAAGAAGAAGGGATGATTAGAGAAATAATAAGAGCTGTGCAAACTTATAGAAAAGAATTAAATCTACCGGTAGATTTAAGAATTAATTTATATATGAGTATAGCCCCTGAAATGCAGGAAATGCTCATGAGATATGACTCGCTATTGCGGAGTAATCTCATTCTAAATTCCATTTTTTTTAAGGAAGTTGCGGGCATGAAAAGTTTCAAAGTGGAAGGAGAAGGTTTAGGATTATTTATTGAAAAATAATTGTTTATGGAAGGGGCTGTCTCAAAAGTCTGTGAAAACTGATTTTTGAGACAGCTCTATTTTTGTGCATAATCTGGTGTTATGTTAACACTTAATGAATATACATGTATCGTATATTCGTTGTTTTTTGGTTTGAGGAGTTTTTATTAAACTTAGATACTATTTTAGATAGTTAGTTTATGATATGAGCTAACGATTGGCACCTTGTGTTTTGTGCACACATTTTCGAACACCTACATATTATTCTGATGAAGAGGTGGTGAAAATGAAGGATATAAAAAATCCAATCGAAACAGAAAAACAAGAATGGCGCAAACAACAAACAAAGCGAAGACTGAAGACATGGTTAACCATATTTTCTCCCATATGTCTTTTGCTTATTTGGCAATTTTTATCTCAAAGTGGACTGATTGACGCACGATTTTTCCCGCCACCCACCGCCATTATTTCTACATTTATTGAATTACTCACAAGTGGTGAATTGTTTCATCACATAAACATTTCCTTGTTTCGAATCTTCGCTGGTTTCTTACTAGGTGTCATTCCTGGGATCATCATCGGTTTGTGCATGGGCTTGTATGCACCTATTCGACATTTTATTTCTCCTCTTATTATGGCGTTAATGCCCATTCCCACACTTGCTTTATTACCGATTATTTTAATCATCTTTGGCATTGGTGAAATGTCGAAAGTCGTCACCATTGCGGGAAGTGTTTTTTTTCCCGTTGTGATCAATACAGTCGCGGGTGTCATCTCAATCGACTCCATTTACTTGGATGTGGCCAAAAACTACGGAGCCAGCAGGAAAGACTTCTTTTTGAAAATCGCTTTACCTGGCTCGCTTCCAGTCATGCTAGAAGGGATTCAGATGGGGCAGGCCATCGCCTTGCTGACAATAGTCGCAGCTGAAATGATGGGGGCAAGGTCAGGAATTGGTTATTTGATTTGGACGTCCTACAGTGCCTTTTTATTAAAAGAAATGTTTGTTGGATTGATTCTTATTTCGTTTTTTGGTTATATCTTTTCATTGTTATTACGGGGGCTGCAACGAAAACTAATACCATGGAGGTGACGACGTGAGCCCGAACCCCAAAATATCGATTCATGAATTGACGAAAGTGTTTTATAAAAAACAAAATAGCGTTACTGCGCTTGAGAATATTTCAATTGATATCGAAGAGGGAGAATTTGTTTGTCTCGTTGGACCGAGCGGTTGTGGAAAAACAACATTGCTTCGCATATTAGCTGGACTTGAAAACCAAAGTTCAGGTGATTTCAAAATTGAGAGAAGTAATGAAGATCGTCCGAACCAGTCTATGGTGTTTCAAGAACGAGGCGTTCTGCCGTGGTTAACGGTTGAAGAAAATGTAGCGTTCGGCCTGAAGATGCGTCATTTACCAAAAACGCATGTAAAAGAACGAACAAACTATTTTTTGAATAAAGTGGGACTAGCAAAATTCGCAAAAATGTACCCGAAAGAGCTGTCCGGTGGGATGAAGCAACGGGTCAGCATTGCAAGAGCATTTGCGAATGATCCTGAAATTTTGCTGATGGATGAACCATTTGGGGCGTTGGATGAGCAGAACCGATATATTTTGCAAGAAGAACTGTTATCCATTTGGTCTGAAACAAAGAAAACGGTGTTGTTCATTACGCATAGTATAGACGAAGCGTTGTATTTAAGTGATCGGGTATTACTCATGAGTGCACAACCTGGCAAAATCATTGATGAGGTGAAAATAGATTTGCCGCGGCCAAGAAAACTGGAAGACATGCGATCAAATCCAGTAATGTCTTCTAAATTTTTGGATATTTGGCAGCATTTGCAGGTGGAAGTACAAGGGTCAAGAATGTGAAGGGGGCGTATTAATGAAAAGGTGGTTAGGGATGTTAGGCGTTTTACTTTTACTGGCGGGGTGTGCGGAAGAGGGATCGATGAAGATCAATGACGACGTAAGTAAAGATAATCCGTCTGGCGATTTAGCACCTTTAAGTAAGGAGACGAAAGTTGTCATTGCGGAAGATGGTTCTGCGTCAGGCGCAGGTTTTTATATTGCCAATGAAAAAGGATATTTTGATGATTACAACATTGAAGTGGAGTTTGCGACATTTTCGAATAGTGATGATATGTTACCAGCCCTCGCATCCGGTGATGTGGATATTGCAGGCGGCATATCGTCCGCGTCATTTTTTAATGCTATTGCCCAAGGAATTGATGTGAAAATTATCGCCGATAAAGGGCACAATGAAAAAGGAAAATCGTATTTCACGTTTGTTATAGGTGCTGATAAACAAGGTGAAATAAAGGACTACAGTGATTTGAAAGGCAAAAAAATTGCCGTTTCCACTGAGCATGCTGTGGATGATTACATTTTCCATCAAATGCTTGAGCACGCAGGTCTGACGAAAGACGACGTTGAATTTGTGATTATGTCTGACTTTGGCAACATGATGGCAGCCATCGAAAATGGCTCGATTGATGCGGCGCTGCAAATTGAACCACTCATTACACAAGGTGTAGCAGAAGGCATTCACGTTCGTTTCGGTGATGCAACCGATTTCGCACCGGAAGCACAAATCGCGATGGTACTTGGATCACCGCAATTCATGAAAGACGAACAAGATGTGTCGTTACGCTTCATGGCCGCGTATTTAAAAGGGGTTCGTGATTATAACGATGCCTTCAAAAAAGGCGAAGGGAAAGACGACATTATCGACATCATGACACAATACACCGCTTTAAAAGATGCTGCCGTTTGGGAAGATGTATTTGTGACAGGGCTTGATCCAAATGGCAAGATGTTCATTGACGATATTCGCGATCAGTATGAAATGTATAAGAAAAATGGAGCCATTCGTGGGGAATTCAATTTTGACGAAGCGATTGATACGTCCATAACAGAAAAAGCAGCCAAGATTATTGGAGAATATGAATAATCATTAAAACGATAGCGTAAGAATAGTTGCGATTGTGCAACTATTCTTGCGCTATTATCGTGAAATAAACCATTATAAAAATGTTTTTCATATGATGTGAAGAATGATTAATAACATTGATTGCAAAGCCTATAAAAGGATTAGAAATTAATTATGTAAATTAAACACCTTTTGCAATGCTAAGAGAACACCATAATGATCATTATCCTCTGTTATCCAGTCAGCGCTCTTTTTTACAGAGTCGGGAGAATTCCCCATAGCGATACCTAAGCCAGCGGCCGTCAACATTTCTATATCATTTGTGCCGTTTCCAATTGTTACGACTTCGTCCGAGGCGATGCCCAAGTCATTGATTAGAGGCAATATACCGGTCCATTTTGAACCTGAAGGAAAAACTTCCAGCCGGTCGCCTTCATCAAAACTGGCTGCATCATTTATTTCTTCTTTCAGAACTGCGCGGTGTTCTTCATTGAGATATAGAGCCAGACGATGAGCATCGCAATTAGTATCTAGGACATTGGATGGTTTGGCTTTCGGGAGCAAGTATTCAACTCCAACCGGAGGATGATTAGAACGAGCAGAACGATCAGAAAAATGGACATACGTTCCATTGAATTCATTTGTTTTTTCACAAAGAGAAAAGGCTAAATCAGCAGGTATTTTCGTGTCATGAATAATGGTATTATTCGAGATTACGTAGGCCCCGTTATAAACAACGTAATACGAGCATCCAAATTTTTCTCCATATATGATGGATCCATCCAATGATCGTCCGGACGCTAAGCATACTAAAACATTTCTTTGTTGCAACTCTTGAATTGCCTGAATGAGCTTTTCCTCAAATTCATCGTTAGAGTTTAAGATGGTTCCATCGATATCAAGAAATACGATACGATACATTAGAAATCCCTCCATTTTGTACAGGTGTGCAAAGAGGCAGAAACCTGTTTCTTTAATATGATATACAATATACAGATTTTTGTATATAGAATAACTTGTTAAAATTTTTTTTAAAAAAGTTGTTGTAAACGCTTTTTTTATGGTGTAGAATTCAAACTAGAAAATACAAAAAATCGTATAATGATCTGGTTGGTGAAATGTAATGTGGGAAAACTTCTATTCAAAGCAAGGTCTTATCCTGCAAAAAATAGCAGAAGAGTTGTTATTCATAGAGATAAATGAACGATTGCCGAAAGTCAGTGATTTTTCGGAAAAGTTTGCGGTTGGCAGAGGCACTATACAGTCTGCCCTAAAGATTTTAGAAAATGAAAAATGTATTAAACTTGAAGCGCGAGGACATCTAGGTACTTTTTTAAGGTTTAAAGACATTGCCAGCTTATTGAAGTTCTCCGGAGCGAATCAAATACTAGCAGTAATGCCGCTGCCTTATTCTAAAAAGTATGAAGGTCTTGCAACCGGATTCACTTCGGTATTGGAAGGTTTGGGGCTCTCACTTAATATTGCGTTTATGCGTGGCTCAAAGCCCCGTCTTGAAGCAGTGCGAGAAGGCAGATATGACTTTGCTTTAATGTCGAAGTTTTCTGCGATCGAAGACTTGAATGGTGAAACAGATTGCCATATTGCATTAGGGTTTGGCGAAAATACTTATGTATCAGAACACGCTGTCATCTTTTCTGATCCGAAAAAGAAAAAGCTGGCTAACGGAATGAAAATCGGGATTGACAGTTTATCTACTGACCAAAAGATCTTAACGCATGCAGAAGCAAGTGGACTGGATATTCAATATTTGGAGTTTAACTATATGCACTTACTTCAGCATTTAAAAGCAAATACGATTGATGCCATGATCTGGAATATAGATGAGATCGATTCGGCTTCTCTAAACATTCAGCCACTTTCGTCCCCGCTTGCTATAGAGTATGAGAAGCAAATGAATGAAGCGGTGTGTGTAATTAGAAGCGATAATCGAAAAATGGATTACATCGTTAACCTACTTTCTCGGAATAAAATAGTGGAAATTCAAACTAGCGTAGTGAAAGGTGAAGTTATTCCTAAATACTAATTTTTTTTCGAACTAAAATACAAAAAACTGTATATTGATTATTTTTCATTTAAGGAGGTGATGAAATTCAACTGATTAAGCCAGTTATAAACCGTAAACAATAAAAATCAGTGCTTGCAATAATTAAACACTTTTTGTCATTACTGATATTTATAATAAAAATCACGCTGGATTGGAAGGGGAAACGAAAATGGATGTAAGTTTAAATGAAAGACTTGATTTGTTGCATGATACAAATCAAATAAGTGAGGATATTTACAATCGGTTACCGGCTATTTTTGAAAAGGTCGAGGAGTATTTGGGAGTAAATCTGAAAGAGGAAAATGCAGGCTCCTTTGCAAGCCACTTGTCGGTTGCTTTACAAAGAATCTCTGAACATAAACCAGCAGTGGACATTTCAAGCGAACTCGAAAACGTTATTCAAACGAACCGTGATTATTATCAATTTGCGAAAGATTTGCTGAGAGATAATAGTCAAACAGGTGCAGATATTGGTGCTGAAGCGGCATTTATTACATTATACTTCTGTTTATTAACAGGAAAGGAGAATGCGTAATGTTAAGAATCGTAGTTGGAGGACTTAAGAAAGATGTTATTGAAAGAAGCGCAAAAGCTGCAGGTGGAGATCAAGTAGAGGTTACGATTACTTCGGATTTTGAAGGCGCTAAAAAAGTAAAAGCTGGAGAGGCTGATTATTATTTAGGTGCTTGTAACAGCGGTGGAGGGGCAGCCCTTTCTGTAGCAATCGGTATTTTGGGATATGGGAATTGCTCCACTGTTGCAAAAGCAGGCGGAAAGCCTAATGCACAGACAATTGAAAAGCTAGTTCAAGAAGGGAAAATTGCCTTCGGTGTAGCCGTTGAAAGTATTGAAGAAGCTGTACCGCTGATCGTTAACAACTTGCTCAAAAAACATGGTCTTTAATTTTTAATAGGGGGGCGGTACTATGAGTATTTTACAAAATGTATCATTTATGGAAATCTCTGTTATTATGCTGCTTACAGCATTAACAGCAGTGGCAGCTCATTTAGGAAAGGCGGTATTTCATGATGGAATCCGCCCGATTCTTCCTGAGTATTTAGAAGGCAGAATGAAGCGTTCTGAGCTTGCTTCGATTTCATTTGGCTTAAGTATTGGATTTATCGTTTCTGTAGGCCTTTCCTTTGCGGTGTCCTTTGAGTTGTTAAATCCATGGCTGCTCTTTCTTCCTACGGATATTTTAGGCGTTATGGCCACTAGATGGTGGATAGCAGCTGCACTTGGCGGAGCATGGGGTCTAGTTGCCCTCTTTGGACTTACAGGTGTACAAGCAGCCTTTACTTTATTGCCAATTGATTTACTCGGTGCTCTAGGTGAACTTTCAACGCCAGTGCTTGTTGCTTTTACAGCGTTCCCAATTATTGCGATTTTATATCAATTCGGTTGGGTTAAGGCATCGATATCGGGGCTTATTGCCTTGGTTGTTCGCCAGCTACTTCCAGTTGTAGGTGGCGTCTATACCGATAAAGCCGAAATGAACGTGGAGCAAGCCAGTCAATTAACGGGTATTTCATTTGCAAAAGATGCTGAATTTGCAGAAAAGATTGATGCATTAAAAGCGGGAGCTGGGCAAAACCAGCAAGTACTCGATTTGATATCACAAGCTGCAAATAATTACTCATTAGGTACGACCATTTCCAGTTTTACAATGCAAGTCGCTGTTTTAATGTTAATCGGCATGATTCTCTTAGTCAGTTTTGCTATTATAAAAGATCTTAAAAATAAAGGTGATATTGTTATTAACAGTGAAGAAGAGAACATTTTTGATGCCCGTACAAAAAGAATTTATAAAGGGATTCCTCTTTTAGCAGGAATCGGGGCGCTTCTGGCAATGGCGGCTAATCTCGGGTTGATGACTGGTTCCGAGGTTTCAGGTCCAATCCTTCAACAAGCATGGGATGCCACAGGTCAAGAGCAAAGAGAGCTTTTACAGAGCGCTGCGATTGCAGATATTATCCGGGGGATTAGCTTTATCCCATTAATCGTTACAACGGCTATTGCCACAGGTGTTTATGGGGTTGTAGGTCTAACATTTGTTTTCCCTATTGGCTATTTATTACCAAACCCAGTCCTAGCAGGAATCGTTGGAGCTGTTTGGATTTGTTTAGAAATTGTTGCTTTGCGCGGAATTGGACGTTTTCTGCAACGATATCCATCATTACGGGAATCATCCGATAATATTCGTTCATCGATGAATTCCATGATAGAGCTAGCATTGTTTATCGGTGGAGCATTTGCTGCAATGAAGATGGCACCGGATGCAGTAGGATTGTCACTGACCATTTACATTCTTCTATACGCTGCAAATGAAGGTCTTGGACGTCCGATTATGAAGCTGGCAGCAGGTCCAGTTGCCATTATCTTAACAGGAATTATTCTTAACCTGTTATATGTTCTTCACCTAGTTTAAATCAATTGAAAGATAAGTTTATCGCTTTTCTTTTAGGAGGAATTTAGCATGAAAGTTCATTCCGTTACAGGAGAAATAGATCCACAGCATATCAAAAATACGATGATTCATGAGCATCTCGTCTTTGATCTATCGGGTGTCAGACAAGAAGAGGATAAAGATTCTACTCTTGTTGATTCTCCAGAACTTGATCAAGAAATCGAGAAACTTAAAAACTCTGGAAGCAATACGATTGTCGAAGTTTCTAATATTGGCATGGGACGGAACGCACAGTCTTTGTATGAGATTGCCAAAAAGCATGATCTGATTATTGTTGCGTCGACTGGATTTTACAAAGAATCCGTTTATCCCTCCTTTGTGTTTGAAAAATCGGTGGAAGAACTTGCAGACATTATGATTCAAGACATTTTAGAAGGAATGGATCAAACAGCTATTAAAGCGGGCTTGATCGCGGAAATTGGCAGTAGTTATAAAGAAATTACGGAAACGGAAAGAAAAGTTTTCCATGCATCCATCATGGCTCATCAAAAGACAGGAGCTCCGATCAGTACACATTGTGAGATTGGAACAATGGGCAAAGAGCAGCTTGCTATTTTTCAGGAGAAGGATGTACAGATGAACCGTGTATCTTTTGGACATCAGGATTTAAATGAAGATATAGAAGAACAACTTCTTCTTTTGCAAAGCGGTGCCTATATCCAGTTTGATACGATTGGCAAAAACAGCTATCGAAAAGACACGGACCGCCTTCGCAATTTAATTGAATTACTCGATCAAGGATATGAAGATCAGATTATGCTTTCCTGTGATATTACGCGGAAATCTCACTTGAAAAGCTACGGAGGACATGGATACAATCATCTTTTTGAGTACTTTATCCCTGCCCTTAAAGAAAATGGAGTATCGAATATAACAATTGATAAACTACTTATTCATAATCCGCGTGCGTTCTTAGCTTATTAATACTTTATCTCTAGTTGAACACAGAAAGTCAAATAACTCGTTTTGAGTCAGAAAAAGGGGCAGCGTATGAAGAATAAATACGAACAATCTGTATTGGAAAATATGACGTTAGAGGAAGCAAAAGGTCTACAATTCCGGTTGTTGGATGAAGTGACTAGAGAGTTCTCAAATAATGAATTTTTTCAGATTGGTGATGTAGGGATTCAGCCAGAACATCATCGCCCAATAATAACGGCACGCGTTGAAAAAGTACTTGCCCGGACATTTAAAGCAGAGGCTTGTGCATTAGTGAGAGGGAGTGGGACCGGAGCAATCCGGGTCATTCTCAGCGCGCTGCTTGAAGCGGGAGATCAATGTATCACTCATACTGCCCCTATGTATACAACGACAAAAGAGACATTCCGTTTGATGGGGTTAAAGCAAAACCGAGTTAATTTTAATGACAAAGAAGCGCTCCTGCATGCTCTGGAACAAGATAAAGATTCGAAGGCTTTCTATATACAGCATTCTCGTCAACAGCCAGGGGATGTTTACGATTTAAATAGAGTTATTTCGCTCATTAAAGAAAGACGCCCTGATTTACCAGTTGTAGTAGATGACAATTATTGTGCAATGAAAATGAAAGAAATCGGAACCGATTTTGGAGCGGATTTTTCAACTTTTTCGGGATTCAAGTTGCTTGGACCAGAAGGAATCGGCATCATTTTAGGCAGAAAAGAAACCCTCGCCCGAATTCACGAGCGAAACTATTCTGGCGGTGGACAAGTCCAGGGTTTTGAAGCGCATGAACTGCTTCGAAGCCTGGCTTTTGCACCGGTTATGATCGCTGTGCAAAATGAACAAGTCGAAGAACTGGCTCTTCGTTTAAATAATGGAGAGGTTCAAGGAATAAAAGAAGCATACATCACAAACTCACAATCTAAAAACGTGATTGTAGAATTTGAACAGCCGATTGCATCAAGAGTAATTGAAACAGCTTCTAAATATGGAGCAGCCACTTATCCGGTTGGTGCTGAATCACGTTATGAATTAGTACCGATGATTTATCGAGTATCTGCGAGCTTTTTGGAAAGCGAACCTGAATTACGACAACATGGGGTCCGGGTAAATCCAATGAAATCTTCTGCAACCACGGTGATTCGAATTTTACGCAATGTAATAGAAGAAATATCAAGGGAGTGACCAGCCCATGTTTTTAAATATGACGCTGAAACGAAATGAAGGACTAGTAAAAGCAGCCGTGAAACTTCATCAAAATGGGGAAATTCCGGCAAACACTTATGTCATTGACGCAGACTCACTTGAGCATAATGTGAAGCAGCTGAGTAAAACAGCAAAAGAGCATGATTTTAATTTGTATTATATGACGAAACAAATTGGCAGAAGCGGTTTTGTCGGTCAGTTGATCGAACAAAATGGAATTGAACGTGCTGTGGCGGTTGATATTGACGAAGCATTTGAGCTAAAAAAAGAACAATGCCATATCGGGAATATCGGTCATATTGTTCAGCCGGGCAAGTCACAATGGGAAGAAGTATTAACGAAAATTCAGCCGGAAGTTGTCACTCTGTTTTCTGTTGAAAGAGGGCAGCAGTTATCTGATGCGGCAGAGAAATTAGGACTGAAACAAGATGTCATTCTCCGAGTAATCAGATCGACGGATATGGTATACCCAGGTCAATTTGGAGGGTTTTTGTTAGATCAGCTTGAAAGATCTTTGGATGAACTTCTCATACTAAAAGGAATTAATGTGATTGGCATTACGAGTTTTCCAGCTGTTCAAATAAACGAGCAAAAAGATGATTTTATTTTCACATCTAATATGGAAACATTAAAGATGGCACGCAAAATTCTTGAAAATAAAGGAATTAACGTTACACATGTGAACGCTCCAAGTGCAACAAGTTGTTATACGATTTCGATGCTGAAAGAGGCTGGGGTGACTCATGGGGAGCCAGGTCATGCGTTAACAGGAACAACGCCATTACATGCATTTAATGAAGATTTACCAGAAATTCCAAGCATTGTTTACGTATCAGAAATTTCTCACATGGACGAAGCAAACGCCTATACAATAGCGGGTGGATTTTATCCGCGTTCAAATGTAGAAAACGCATTATACGGAGCCAATACAACTGATATTGTGAAACAGCGAACAAAGGTGCATGAAGCATCACCTGAAAATATTGATTATTACGGCTCCTTAGTGCGGGAAAACAACATGAATGTTGGCGATTCTGTTATTTATGCATTTCGAACTCAAATCTTTGTCACGAGAGCACATGTAGCATTCGTAAGAAATGTGAATTCTCAAAAACCAGAGGTTATTTATTTTCAAAGAAGAGGGATGTAAGAAATGAAAAGAATGACATTGCTTGTTTTAGATGGATTTGGTGTAGGTGCTATGGATGATTGTAAAGAAGTAAAGCCTGAAGACGTGACGGCCCATACGTATAAGCATATAAGAGAAACAATCGATCTGAAAATCCCTACTTTATACGATCTAGGCTTAGGCAAGATCGTAGACGATGCGGGTACGCCGAAAGCGGCCTATGGCAAGAGCAACCTGGCACATCCCGGGGCAGATACATTTATGGGACATCAGGAATTAATGGGAAGCAAACCTGGTGTTCCTAACAAACGTTTAATGAAGGATGTAGGGCATCAAATCAAGGCAGCGTTAGAAACTAAAGGATATGATGTGCGTCGTCCCATTGACGGGGCAACGCTCTTACTTGTCAATGAGGCTGTTGTGATCGGAGACAACCTTGAATCACAGGTGGGAAATATTATTAATGTTGTAGGCGATTTAAACCAGTTAACTTTTGAAGAACTGACGAAAATCGGGAAAATTGTGAGAGAAAATGTAGATACAAGCAGGGTAATTGTTTTTGGAAATGAAAAGACGAATATTGAGACGATTTTATCTGTTGTAAAAGAGAAAAATTCTGGTCAGCAATGGGGAGTCGATAGTCCAAAAGCAAATGTGTATGGAGAAGGGTACCAAGTTCTTCATTTAGGATATGGGATTGATTTCGAAAAGCAATTTGCCTATATGGCAGAATTAAATGAAATCCCTGTATATCGGATTGGGAAAACCGCGGATGTTATCCATGCGCGTGGTGCTAAGTTTCCGATTGTAAACACAAAGGATGTGCTGGAGACGTATCGAGAGCTTTACGATAAAAGTGAAGAGAATGCTGTTTTCCTTGTAAACGTTCAAGAAACAGACTTGGCGGGGCACAAGGAAGACAGTGAATGGTACAAGGAAGTTTTAGAGGAATCGGATCGATTTTTGGCTTCGTTTCTCCCAGAATTAAGCGATCAGGATATCTTAATTATCACGGCCGATCATGGCAACGATCCAACGATTGGACACTCTAATCATACAAGAGAGCAAACCCCGATTTTAATTGTAGGACCAACGATTAAACAGGTTTCAATTGGTACTAGAAAGACGATGGCCGATATCGCAGCCACAATGGCTGAATACGCAGGTATCGAAAGTCCGGAATTCGGCAATAGTTTTTTAAAGGAAATTATGTAAGATAAATTTGGTTTGAAACATGTCTTTTAACGAGAGGAATGAGATGAATGAGACTTGTTAATGTTAAAAGTCATGAAGAAATGAGTACTTTTGCGGCCGGACGTATTCTGGAAAAAGTGAAGTCCGGTTCAAGCGTATCGCTTGGTTTGGCAACAGGCGAGACACCCGTGCGGACGTATGAATTATTAATCGAAGACTATAAAAAAAATCACACGTCTTATCAACACGTGAATTCTTACAATTTAGACGAATACGCAGGCATTGCGCCAGATCATCCAAATAGTTACCATTACTTCATGCATGAAAATTTGTTCAATCATATTAATATACCGAAAGAAAATATTCATATTCCAAATGGGCGTGCTGATCATATTGAAAAAGAAGCGAAACGCTACGAATCCATCATTGATGAAATTGGCGGCGTTGATTTGCAGCTATTGGGGATAGGTGAAAACGGTCATATTGGCTTTAATGAACCGGGTACACTTTTCGACACGGTCACCCATATAGTGGAATTGACTGAATCCACACGCCAGGCAAATGCCCGCTATTTTAATGAATCCTCTGAAGTCCCGACTCATGCAATAACAATGGGTATTGCCACCATTTTAAAAAGCAAAGAAATCATGCTTCTTGCATCGGGTAAACAAAAAGCAGAGGCGATTTATCAAATGTTCACAGGAGAAATTAGTGTGAATTGTCCCGCTTCTGTATTACAGAATCATCCAAATGTTATCATAGTAGCAGATGAAGAAGCGACTTCCAAGTTAGAAAAGAAGTTAAATTTTAGTTGATTAGAGTTTACTGCATATAAGAAAAGAGCCCGAATTAAAAATCGGGTTTTTTCTTATATGCTTTGAGACGAATTCTATAATTACATAAGTTGGATTCATCCTTATTGCATATGCTACAATTTGTAAAAATGATATGAAAGAGGTGCTGAGAAAAATGAAGCCCGATTTGAAATTTGATTTCCATACCCATCACGACCGCTGTGGACATGCCGCGGGAAATATACGGGAGTACATAGAAGCTGCTATTGATTATGGACTGGATATGATCGGGATTTCCGATCATTCACCTTATTTCTTTAGTGAAGAGGATCATCTGTATCCGGGTATTGCCATGGCTAAAACTCAATTTTCGGAATATGTATCAGAAGTTTTGCAGTTGAAAAAGGAGTATAGCGGGAAAATTGATGTTCTATTAGGTGTAGAATCCGATTTCTTTCCCGAACATGCAGATTTATATCGCCAGCAGTATGATTTGTACCCGTTTGATTACATTATCGGTTCGGTACATGTTGTAGATGGCGTTAATATTTTTAAAAGAGGCCGCTGGGAAGGCTTGTCGGATAAAGAAAAACGGCAAACGAAAGAAAATTATTATTACTTAATAGAGGAATCTGCCCGGAGTGGATTGTTCCAAATTTTAGGTCATATTGATGCGATGAAAGGTTTTTATCCTTCCTTTTCGGCCATTCAAACGGAGGCGATTGACAAGACATTAAAAGTTATTGCAGAATATGATCTAGCGATAGAAGTGAATACGTCGGGGAAGACAAAGGACTGCGGTGGATGGTATCCGGCAGATGAGATCCTCGAGCGGGCACTGCATTATGGCGTAAAAGCCACATTTGGATCGGATGCTCACACGCCAGACCGTGTAGGTGATGATTTTGAGTTGGTGAGACAACGACTTAAAGAAATTGGATATAAAGAGTGGGCCTATTTCAAGAGTAAAAAAAGATTTCTTACAACATTATAAAAGGGTGCCAAATGAGAAGAAGTCAAATTAACTGCGATTGGCTCCGAAAATAATAAAGGCCGGATACATCATTCTTTTTTCGCGTCTGTCTTTGCCTGAGTGCATGTTCTACATACCTTGAGCATTAAGAATAGATCTAAAAAAGGCACGGCTCGCGTTATTGGGCAGTGCCTTTGTAAACATTTTCCGGTTTTAGTATTCTCTCATGTAGACGCCTCAAACATTATTAGAAAGTTCTTGAGCAGCAAAGATGATATCTTTATTTCCTTTCAAATGAAAAAAAGGGATATCCCTATTACAGGAAGTCCCTTTTCTCATTATTTATTAGACTAAAGTTGAAACATTGAAACTCGCTCTTTTTTGCCATGAAGGAAGGAATCCAAAATAGTATGGTTAGGACTGCCTATCACATTTTTACTTTATCGGTATTGACAACACTCTTCTCGCCATATGCTTTTTGCCAATCGTCACTGAAGGATTGAACATTTGCTTCCGTTGCCGGGTGTGTTAGAAAACCTTTGATAATATCGGGTGCAGCTGTCACACCGTGCGCTCCATCTAGACAAACGTTATGCACTTGTTGAACATTTTTAAAACTGGCAGCCAGTACTTGGCAGTTATAGTGATGCTTCTCTAATAGTTGTGTAATCTCTTTCACTACGTTGACACCGTTTCCTGTAAGGTTATCGATTCGATTCACGTACGGTGCTACATAAGAAGCGCCTGCTTTTGCTGCTACATATGCTTGTAAAGGCGTATAGACAGTCGTCCCTAGTGTGCGTATTCCTATCTCTTTTAACGTTTTAATCGCCTTTATCCCTTCATTCGTAACAGGTATTTTAACGACCACATTACCTGGTACGGTCTCGCGTATATACTTCGCCTCTTTAATTATGTCTTCTGCCTTAAACGTAAGTGTTTGGACGAATAATTCTCTTTCATTTCCGATCACTTCGCTAATTTCCTTAAGCAATGGCAAAAAATCCGTTTTTTCTTTTACAATGATACTCGGATTTGTCGTCACTCCGTCAATTGGATAATAGTCAATGAGTTCTCTAATCTCTTCTACATTCGCTGAATCAATAACTAATAACATATGGATAACTTCCTTTCCTTGTGACTTCATTTAATAGAATTCTCCAAACAAACGCCGATCCCTTTCTTTTGACGACATATGCACTTAACAACTGAAAGATGAATAAAGTAAAGCAGTAATCTTTTTTCAACAAAATCAAGAATGAGGTGAGAGAAGATGTCATCCTATTTCTCTAATGTCCTTCAATATGTTATATTAAGATATTTCTTCTTTAACAATCGGGCGAAATTGTGAAGTAACGAAAGCCCAATTTCTCATAATAGCATTGAGAGATTGGGCTGTTAATATTCGGCTAACCCCTTATGTTGTAAATAATAGGCATATTCCTGGCTGTACCCCATGCCCATCAAGCTAAGTTAGAACCATACCCCAAAAACGAAAAAACGCTATGCTTATCGTAAGAAGTTTACGAGAAAGGATGGTGTTTTTTGATGAATGATGTCATTTCAGGTACTCTAGACTATTTAAGCCCGATTGAATACAACCGGTCGTCCCTTAAAAGAGTTGTCTGATTAAGTATTGACAATTCAATAACATGGGTTAATACGTTCTGATCAAAGAAGTTCGGGGATACTAGAAATATTTCGCTATACGGCCCTTAAAAGCCTCCTAGATTTATTTTGGGAATGTTTAAATATTCATGAGAGTTTTTTAAGAAAGCTTAAGAGAATTGGAAAAATGAAAGCGTTTCCAGTTATGGCTCTTATTAATCATTGCTTTAAAAAGACTTAATGGGATAATGATAATAGGGGACTACTCATAGTGGTAGACAAGTCCTTATTTTAATCGGTACAGCTAAATAAAGAAATGTCAGGTGACATAGAATAAATACAGGAAGGAGTAAGTCGCATGTTGAGAAATGGAGATTGGGTTATTGCTCAGATCGATAATTATCAGGTGATCGGTTTTATTGAGATTATTTCTGTGGCGCGCAATGAGGTGTTTATCACAAAAGTAGCAAATTACGTTGAAGGTGTGATGCACTCGATGAAACCAACACCGAAACTATTTACCATAGATCGCGTTGAAAAACTCAATTTAACACTTGAAAAAGAGGATTGGGATTGTTTGATTGATCTGGCCATTCAGACCGGTGACGAGAGATGGTTCGATCAACTGGCTGAAAGAATGTTACTTGATGTACAAGAAAAAACAAAAATACCGTCAACTCCCTCTGACATCAAGCTTAACGGCTTTTGAAGTGGGAGCTTGTAAACAGTCATCTAGTACAAAATTCGTCGTGTCAGAATAGTCCTTCCATTTTATGTGTGTCCAAAATATCCAAACAAATAGAATAGATTAGCAAGAAACCATCGACTGTTTAATAAGAAAGTACCTAAAAGCTAAAAGAGAGATTGAAGCAATCCTTAATGAACGATCCTTTGAGGATTTATTTAAACCTGCCAAACCAGTTAAAACTGTTTACGTAAAAGGAGCAAAACCACACAACAAAAGACGCAAAAAAATAATGGGAAATCAGCATTAACCAAAGTGAAATAATCTAAAACCCAATCACGATTTTGTTTATTGGTAATTTTAATATAGAAATAGCTCTCAACACGGTTGGGGGTTATTTTTTTATTCAAACTTTTGATCAAACTATTTGTAGACCGGTGTCCGTGAAACTATACTAACTCCCATTTACTATTTTCGGAAAATTGGGATTTGTGTAAAAGAACAGACTTGGATATAATATACTTAGTTGAGAGATAATTAATAGTAGGGGACAAGAAATGAATACATGTAGTCGTTTCCTTCCCGAACTTTATTGTAAAAATCGATAAAATCCTTTTGAGTCTAAAGTGGGATCTCACTGCCCGTTCATGCAGGAAAAGTATGCGCTTTTTTAGATAATATGGAAAAATACACGAACGGAGGACAAAATGATGATTCATTTACAAGACAAAACATTTAACTGTGAAAAAGAACTTACTCTTTCTATGTTTAGTGGGAAATGGAAAATGCGTATCTTGTGGCATTTAGGGAAAGATGGAATGAAGCGTTTTGGCGAACTAAAAGCGTTAATTCCAGGAATTACTCAACGAATGCTAGTGAGTCAATTACGAGAACTGGAAGAAGATCATCTTGTCCATCGTGAAGTTTATCCAGTTGTTCCGCCTAAAGTAGAGTATTCACTAACTGAAAAAGGAGAAAGTTTATTGCCTATTCTAGAACAAATGGATGAATGGGGAAAAAACTATATGGAAATCCATGCAATGAGTGAATTGCGGAGTAATGGAACTCGATAATGGAGAGATATTATTCGAATTAAAACGCAAAGGTTTAGTTAAGAGGACAAATAGTAGGAAAGACGGTAGAGTTAAAAAATTAGTTTGACCGATAAGGGTAAACAGTTAGAGGAAAGCCTATGAAGCATTAAAGAAGAAGTGAAAGCACAATTAGCACAGTACATAACCGAGAACCAACTTACTCTACTTATAGAATATTTAAAGTTAGTTAGAAAAACTTAGTGGATTATCTAATCATGTAGCAAGTATGAAGTTGCTAATATTAACAAATATCTGAAATAATTAAAATAAAATGACGGTGTCAGTCCCCAATACAGTAAAAAATGGGGGACTGACACCGTTTTATTAATAATTAATTTTTGTCGTGTCTTTCGGGATCTAGTGCGGATCGAACAAAATGGAAAAATACATTGCCAATTAGTGCAAGAATAAGAAGAAAACCTATCGTGATCGTCCATAAATAAGCCAAGAAAACCCCTCCTTTT
Source organism: Bacillus sp. 37MA (assembly GCF_000372765.1). Classification (NCBI taxonomy): domain Bacteria; kingdom Bacillati; phylum Bacillota; class Bacilli; order Caryophanales; family Bacillaceae; genus Bacillus; species Bacillus sp. 37MA. The sequence goes on along the minus strand of NZ_KB889752.1, from coordinate 1,731,350 downwards.
TTGATGTATATGCATGCCGATAAACAAAATTTCCGTTTGAGCATGTATTTCAACAGGTCAATTTCATCTTGAATGTACATAAGGTAGTAAAGCATTTGTCATTTTAAAAAGGAGGGGACAAGATGTGTGGGAGAAAACGAAGCTGCACTGATCCTCATAAGAAACGACCGAATATCCTCATCTTAATGGTTGATCAGGAAATGCTTAAAGTCTTTAAAACCCTTCAACAATCGAGTTCCTATAAAAATACAATGCAATTAGATGGAGGACGGACAAGCACCGTTTTCACGGATGTAAAAGCAGCACATGGAGCGAGCGGATATATTCAATCTGCTTTTGAAAGCGGCATTATTCAAGGTTTTCCTGATGGATCTTTTAAACCGAATGAAAAAGTGATACGTGGACAAATGGCGATTTTTTTGTCGAGAGCATTTGACTTAACAGAAGAATCACCTATATAAAAGTGAAGACCAGCTGCATACGCAGCTGGTTTTTTAGTTTTAAAAATAAACAGCGTTTGAAGAAGAGTTAGGCCACGGTCTTTAAAAAGACGCTGTGGACTGAAATTTATTCTGAACAGCGGGACACAATAGAAGAAACAAGTTAAAAAGTAGCCATTGCTCAACAGGAGCAGAGGTTATTCACAATAGGATTTCTTACTTTCCATGTTCCTTTAAAGATTTCGCTTTGGTCCAATCTATTTCGAATGGACGTGGATTGAAAACCTTTATCAATAAATAATTGATGAGCCGTTTTTAGCCCAAACTAGTTTCCTGACGTTCATATTTCCGCTTTTTTGTTTATACTCTCTGTACAAATATTCATAATACTCATTTATAAAGTATATATAAACTCAATTATTAAAGGGATATTTTTATATTGTAATATTTGAACTGCTAGTATATTATAGTCTATACATGAAATATAAGTACAAAAAAATGAACTGTAAGTTTATAGGGGGAACTATAATGGATCACGCTATAAAAAAGACTGATCGTCCACCGTATGGGCTAATCGCTGTACTGATGATCGGAGCTTTTATTAGTTTTTTAAACAATACGTTACTAAATATCGCACTGCCGTCGATTATGAAGGACTTAAATGTAGGCCCATCGACTGTGCAGTGGCTAACGACAGGATTTATGTTAGTAAATGGGATTTTGATACCTACTACGGCTTTCTTAATTCAAAAATTTTCTGTTCGCCGTTTATTCTTAGTAGCTATGGGTTTATTTACACTCGGGACCATTCTTGCTGGTTTTGCCCATGCATTCCCTCTTCTATTAACGGGCCGGATGGTTCAAGCCTCTGGTTCGGCCATTATGATGCCATTGTTAATGAATGTCATGTTAACGAGCTTTCCTGTGGAAAAAAGGGGAGCTGCCATGGGTGTTTTCGGTTTCGTTTTAATGGGTGCACCAGCGATTGGTCCGACTTTATCGGGCTGGATCATTGAACATTATGACTGGAGAATGCTTTTCCACTTTGTCACGCCAATTGCAGCTGTTATTGTTTTGATTGGCTTTTTTGTACTTAAAGATAAAAAGGATAAAGTGGATATCCGCCTGGATTTATTTTCGCTTCTGCTATCAAGCGTAGGCTTTGGCGGATTGCTATATGGATTTAGTTCTGCTGGTAGTAAAGGCTGGGATAGCCCCCAAGTCTATGGGACGATTATTGTTGGAGCTCTTTCATTAGTTTCGTTTATTTTACGTCAATATAAATTAGACAGACCAATGCTTGAATTCAGGATCTTTCGGTACCCGATGTTTGCCTTATCATCGGTCATTTCTATGGTTCTTATGATGGCCATGTTTTCTGCTATGCTGCTGCTGCCTATTTATGTTCAAACCATACGGGGAATATCTCCAATAGATGCAGGGTTAATGATGTTGCCAGGGGCGATTTTGATGGCCGTCATGTCACCAATTACAGGGAAATTATTTGATAAGTATGGAGGACGTGTATTAGCGGTCATTGGCTTAATCATTACAACGGTCACGACTTATTATTTCAGTAAATTAACTCTTGATACTTCCTATACACATTTAATGATTTTATATTCTGTACGGATGTTTGGGATATCGATGGTGATGATGCCGGTTTCGACGAATGGCTTAAATCAATTGCCCAGACGCTTTTATCCACATGGTACGGCTATGAACAATACGTTACAGCAAGTATCAGGCGCCATTGGTACGGCGTTGTTAGTTACAATCATGTCCACTCGTACGGAAACACATGCGACTGAAATGGCTGCAAGTGCTACGGGAAATGTGGCAGGGCAGCCAACAGCTGAAATGCAACAACAAATGGCCATGAAAGCCATGTTAGAAGGAATTAATGATGCTTTCTTAGTGGCTACTTTTATTGCAGGTGTAGCACTTGTTCTTGCTTTTTTTATTAAACGAGCAAAACAAGCAGAAGATACACTAGAGGGAAAACCGTCTAGTGGAAAGATTAAAACAAAATTGGTGGATAATTAAACGTTGATACCTGTTGTTAATTTCTGTTAAAGTATTTGACTCCATTCGTAAAGCATTTTCTAAAACAAAAAGAGAGGAGAAATTGTCATATGATGATTTCTCCTCTCTTTTTTTAAATGAGAATAGTGCTGTGATCGTAGATTAATTAGAACTTCTTTTAAATTTCGTTTCACCACGAAAAAAGGGAGGATTCATGATCCACCCTTTTTTTACTTCTATTATAATGGTTTTTATCGCAACGTTTTTAATGCACCGCTCCATGCGATCACTTGGTCAAGCATGCCATTCACATTATCAAGGTGTAAGTCAGCTGGTTTGAAATCCGTTCCGTTTTCAAAGTCTGTAAATAATGACAATGTTGGATGTGTACGAACGTCTGCAACGAGTAATTCTCCTAAGATTCCACGTAAATGCTCAGCGGCACGGGCTCCACCTGTTGAGCCATAGCTTACGATACCTGCTGCTTTATTGTTCCATTCATCACGCGCTGAATCAAGTGCATTTTTCAATGCCCCTGTAATGCTATGATTGTATTCTTGAGCAATGAAGACGAATCCATCTAAGCTAGCAAGTTTTTCTGACCAAGCTTTGATTCCTGGTTCATCACCAGCCGTTGTAAATACAAATGGTAAATGGAAGTCTGCGATATCAACGATTTCATAATTTGCATCTCCACGTTTGTCAGCAATTCCTTTTACCCATTCTCCTACTTGTGGACTTACACGTCCTTGACGAGTGCTTCCTAAAATAATTCCGATATTTAATTTTGACATTGTTTTTTCCTCCTCATTAGTTGATTTACCAAATAATTTGTCTAAAAAACCCATATACTTCACCACCAATAAAGTTGTGTTTTAACTAAAATTTATGAATAATATCAACCCCTTTATCTGGAATTGAATATTCCCTATAATGTTCTTTTCTTAAGGAAGGGGTTTTATTCTTAAATTTTAATTATCTTAAATTTGAATATCTTGAATATGAGGTAATGTTAATACACTCCATTTCATTTGTCAAGACATTGAATCAAATTTAAAAAATGCAGATGGTTCCCAGTATAAAAAGCTGGCAGACAAGAAGGAGGCATCGTCATGTTAAGAAAACTTGCAGAATGAAAAGAGCGAGTGCTTATTTTTACTAATAAGAAACGAAAAAAAAAGGGATATCCCTATTATAGGATGTCCCTTTTCTCATTATCTATCAAACCGAAGTCGAAGCATGGATCGCCTTTGCTGCGCTTTCTTTCTTGCCGTGCAGGAAGTAGTACAGAACAGTCGTTGCCAGGATCACAACACCCATGATGACATACAGAGTACTGTAGCCAGTTAATGGAATGATGAATCCAAGTAGATAAGGACCGAATCCAAGTCCTGCGTCAAGAAATATAAAGAAGGTCGACGTAGCCAGTCCCATGCGATGAGGAGGGGTCAATTTAACGGCAATCGCCTGGGTGCTTGACTGCATATTACCGAAGCCGAGGCCAATCAGGAAGCCGGCTAATAATAAAGTGATGCTTTTGTCTGCTGAACTTAAAAGCAACATTCCAGCTCCAAAGATAAGAAAGGCGGGATACATAATAAAGTTCGCGCCTTTTACGTCCATTAAGCGGCCTGTGAATGGGCGTGAGGCTAATACGGCTGCTGCATATACGACGAAGAAGAAGCTTGCTGTATTCACCAGGTCGATTTCAATGGCATAGAAACTAATAAAAGAAAGGACGCTGGAGTAACAAAAGGCGATTGCTAGAGTAATGAATGCGATGGGCAGTGCCTTTGGCTCAATAAAGCTGGAAAGATTGAATCCTTTTGTTTCAGCATTTTTTGTTGATGCTTCTAGTGCCGGCACATATACGAAGAATGCAGTGATCAAACTGATGATCCCTAAAGCAAGGCAGAAACTAAAAATCATTTGGAAGCTTGTGTGCTGGCTCATATATAATCCGATGAATGGTCCGATGGCAGTAGCCAGTGTCGCACTCATGCTGTAGTAGCCGATGCCTTCTCCTTTTCGTGTTGCCGGGATAATCTGGGCTACAATCGTTCCGGTTGCTGTGCTCGCCACGCCGAGTGCAATACCATGGATGAAACGGTTAATAAGCAGGAAGGTGATCCCGAAATTGACAAAATATAAAAGTGTCGTCAACGTAAAAAAGATTAACCCAATGAACAACGTTCTCTTGCGGCCAATCGAATCCATAATGCGGCCGATAAACAGCCGCCCAATTAAAGTTCCGATAATAAAAATCCCCGATATAAGTCCGGCCTGACTTGTAGAAGCATCCAATTCATTTACTGCGTAGACCGCGAGGGTCACCATTAATAAATAAAAGATTAACGTTAAGAAAAAATTGACGGAGGAAACAATGATAAAATCCTTTGTCCACAGTTTAGGTCTTGATTGATTCACTTTATTATCCCCTTACTCTATAATATTGTTCCGTATTTCTGTCATAATGCGGATGGCCTCGAGCTGCTCCTCCTCCGAGATACCTTTTAAAATATCCTGTTCAAATTGGTCAATCGTCACACGGACATCCTTATAGATGTTTTTACCAAGCTCTGTTAGCTGCATTCTTTTTTCGCGTCTATCTTTGCCGGGGACATGCTCTACATACCCGAGTTCTTCCAAGCGATGAATGGTCCTCGTAACGGTAGGTTTCTCTACATATTGATAATTAGAAAGCTCTACAAGCGTTGCAGAACCGTTGTTGAATAAATAATACAAGGTGGACCATTGCGCTCTGTATAGATCATGCTTGGCGAGCTGGGCATTAAGTCGATTCTCAAAAGGCCGGTACAATAGCAACAGTTGTTGAAAAAATTTTCGATAAGTCTTGATTAGAAACACTCCTTTATTAAAAAAGTTATCGAAGGTAATAGTTAACGTAGGTAACTATTTTAATATACAGATACGATCGCTATATGTCTAGTAAATGAATGGGTATTTCATTTACTTAGAAGGGGAAGCTATGGATCATGTCCTGAAAAAATGAACGGATAGTAAAAGTGAATGAGGTAAGTCCGGTTGTATCTCCTTATATTGCTTCCAAACATGCGGTAGTGAGACTTACAAAAGCGCAGCTATTGAATCAGCAAGTGCTAATGTACGTGTAAATTCAATTCATCCATCACCCAGGAAGCAATCTTGGCCAGAGTAGTAGGCGTTATTTTAATATATATTGGCGTTGTAATCGTTCAACTTTTTAAATACAATCGTAAAAGGACTCAAGCATTAGCCTGAGTCCTTTTACGATTAATTGAAGTTATTTATTCGTTCAACTTATATTATCCAATCATATAAACTACTTTCGTAAAGCATCAGCGAATCTTTTTGTAATATTTTGTGGTCTTGTAATTGCTCCACCTACTACTACTGCATGAACATTGATATTTAAAACAGAACGGGCAATTTCTGGCGTAGAGACGTTTCCTTCCGCGATGACCTTTGCCTTTTTAACTTCTTTGACAATTTGTTTAATTACAGCATAATCGTTATCGTCAATTTTCAATCCACTTGTTTCTTCCGTGTATCCATATAAAGTGGGAGCTATAATATCAAACCCAAGATTGTCGGCAGAGATCGCTTCCTCGACGGAGGAAACATCTGCCATTAGAATAACATGGGGATATTTTGATTTTATCTCCTTATAAAATGATTCTAATGTACTTCCGTCAGGTCTTATGCGTGAGGTTGCATCTGTTGCAATAATTTCTGCACCTGTTGTCATTAATGCATCAATTTCCTTCATAGTGGGTGTGATAAAAACAGGATTCTCTCCATAAACTTGCTTGATGATTCCGATGATTGGAAGATCTACTTGTTTTTTTATTTCTAAAATATCAGAAACAGAGTTTGCACGGATTCCGATTGCTCCACCTTCCTTAGCGGCTAAGGCCATACGTCCCATAATGTATGAACTGTGTAAAGGTTCACCCTCTAATGCTTGACAGGATACAATTAATCCTTTATATAGTTGATCTACTACTGGTTGCATGTAAAACACTCCTTGTACAGATAGATTCTATTCTCATTGATCCAAGTACTCTTCAACTTCGTTTTTAACAATCGTCACTTGTGGACCGTAAATAATTTGTACGCCAGTTCCTTTTTTAACAATACCTTTTGAACCTGTTTGTTTAATAATACCTTCATTTAATAATGATTCATCTTTGACTGTGACACGCAAACGAGTTGCACAACAATCCACTACATCAATATTATGTGATCCGCCTAAACCTTCAACAATCGTTTTAGCACGCTCAGTAGCTGCTACTTGATTATCGGAAACAGCTTGTTCCTCATCTTCACGACCAAGGACTTTGTAATTGTTTTTCTTAATGAGAAATTTGAATGTAAAGTAGTACAAGAAGAACCATGGAATACCGACAACTAATACATAGAGCCAATTGGTTTTATCTACTCCTTGGAGAATACCAAATAAGACGAAATCAATGAATCCACCAGAGAAGGTTTGTCCAATTGTGATATTAAAGATATCAGACATCATAAAAGCTAATCCGTCAAATAGAGCATGGACGAAATAAAGAACAGGAGCGACAAATAAAAAGCTGAATTCAAGTGGTTCGGTTATTCCTGTTAAAAAGGAAGTTAATGCAGCAGAAAGAAGAATTCCTGCGACTATTTTTTTATTCTTTGGCTTAGCACAGTGATAAATAGCGAGTGCTGCCCCAGGTAGACCAAACATCATCGTTATAAACCTACCAGACATAAACCTTGAAACTCCCTCGTAATATTGTTCCGTTTGAGGATCAGCTAATTGCGCAAAGAAGATGTTTTGGGTACCACTAATCAATTTCCCGCCAATCTCCATTGTGCCACCTAAAGCAGTTTGCCAAAATGGCAAATAGAAAATATGATGTAGGCCTAAAGGACCTAGCATTCGTAAAATAAAACCATAGAAGAATGTTCCGATTGTTCCTGTGCTCGTCACTAACGAGCCTAATTGATTAATGAAAAGTTGGAAATAAGGCCAGACGACAAAAAGAACGGCTCCTACAAAGATCGATGTAAAGGAAACAACGATCGGAATGAATCGAGATCCTCCGAAAAATCCAAGAACTTGAGGGAGTTCAATTTTATTGTATTTATTGTGGAGTGCGGCTGCGACAATCCCGATGATAATCCCGCCAAATACTCCTGTTTCCAGTGTCTGAATCCCAACAGCCATACCCTGTCCGGCTCCAGCTAAATTGTCTTTGGCAAGTTGCCCAGTAATAGAGAGCAAGGCATTTATCGCACTATTCATGACAAAATATCCAATCATGGCAGCCAATCCAGCCGTTCCTTTATCTGAACGAGCTAGACCAACCGCAACACCGACTGCAAAAATAATCGGTAAGTTACCAAATACAATACTTCCTGCCGAACTCATAATCGTAAAAATCGCTTGAAGCCATACAATATCTAAAAATGGATAAGCTGAAACCGTATTTGGGTTTGATAGCGCACCGCCTATACCAAGCAGCAAACCTGCAGCGGGTAAGACAGCGATTGGGAGCATAAACGACTTCCCAAATTGCTGAGCTTTTTCAAAAAACTTTCCCATAAGTACTACCTCCTATAAATTTATTGAGCGGATACTATACCGTAATCTCCTTGTCTTACTTCACCCTGTTTTTTCACAGTGATATTTGTTGCATTAGTAAATATCACTGGTGTGACAGTAGAAGGAGCAGAATTCTTAATGTACTCAAGATCAAACGTCAACAATTCTGTTCCTTTTGAAATTTGATCTCCTTCTTTAACGAGAGCAGTAAAGCCTTCGCCTTTTAAATTGACGGTTTCTAAACCTACATGAATTAGAATTTCATACCCTTGTTTTGATTTAATTCCAATTGCATGTTTAGTCGGAAAGACATTCATAATTTCTCCATCAACCGGTGATACAACTGAACCATTTGCGGGAATAATGGCAAAGCCATCACCCATCATTTTCTCTGAGAATACTGGATCTTCAACTTCTGTAATCGGAATGATTTCACCTTCAATTGGCATGACAAAGTCTTGATCATTTAGGGGCAACAGACCTGTTGTACCAGATGGTCCAGCTATATCCTTTTTTACTTCTTTCTCTTTACGCTTAAAAAATCCAAACATGTGAATAACACTCCTTTTTTGATTTTCTGGCTAAACGGGTTGAAAAGGCTTACTAAGATAAAAATAGCATAGCATCTTATAGTTATAGATGTCTATACCATTTTTAAAATTTTTAAGCCCGTTTTTTATAAAACAGATAAATGCGTATCGATTTTTAGTGTATAATTCAAGAGGTACTGGTGATAGTCAATTAAATAAATTAATTGGTATAGACAACTATACTTTAGGAGTGTTAAGATATAATTAGATGAGAAAGGATGAAATTTCAATGAATCCAAAAGGTAAACCTATTTTGCTCAAGGGCATGCAAATATATTCTGAAGATATGAAAATTGAACGTGGATATATCAAAATAAAAGATCAGAAAATAATGGAGTTTGGATCACTTGAAAAAGTAGACAACGAGGAGCAATTTGACGTTATAGAAGTGGCCTCTACTTATAAGGCGATTCCTGGTTTTATCGATGTTCATATTCATGGAGCCAATGGTGCTGATGCAATGGACACAACGGAGGAAGCATTAGATATAATGGCAAAAGCACTCCCACAAGAAGGTACAACTGCCTTTTTAGCAACTACAATGACACAAAGTGGTGTGGCCATTGAAGAAGCATTAGCCAATGCAGGTAATTATATTTGTGATCAGCAAACGCCAGGAAAAGCTGAAATAATTGGAATTCATCTTGAAGGTCCATTTGTAAATAAAAAAAGAGCAGGTGCACAACCACTGAACTATATCATCGATCCAAATGTAGAGGATTTTAAAAGATGGAATAGACTAGCGAAGGAAAAGATTAAGCTCGTTACGTTAGCACCCGAACAACCAAGAGGTTTAGAAATGGTGAAGCATTTAAAAGAGAATGGGATCATTGCTTCCATCGGTCATTCTGATGCTACCTATAATGAAGTAATCGAAGCGATTAATGCAGGAGTCAGTCATGTGACACATCTATTTAATCAAATGCGTGGCATGCATCATCGCGAACCTGGTGTAGTTGGAGCCTCTTTTTTGTGTGATGAATTAAAAACGGAACTCATTGTTGATGGCGTTCATGTTCGACCAGAAATGGTCAAGCTTGCTTACCAACAAAAAGGGAAGAAAGGGTTAATTTTAATAACAGATTCAATGCGTGCAAAAGGTTTGAAAAACGGTATCTATGATCTAGGTGGTCAAGATGTGACCGTTAAGGATGGAAAAGCGGTTCTTTGTGATGGCACCCTTGCCGGGAGTATTCTGAAATTAGGACACGCAGTGAAAAATGTTATAACTTTTACAGGCTGCTCACTAGAAGATGCCATTGAAATGGCTTCTGTCAATCCCGCCAAACAATTAAATATCTTAGATCACAAAGGCAGTATTGCGGTAGGGAAAGATGCAGACATTGTCATTTTGGATGAAAATCTAAATGTAGTGATGACATTTTGCCGCGGAAAGCGTGCCTTTCACAGCGAAGGAGAAACGATATGAATATAATTGAAGTAAAAGACTATCAAGAAATGAGCAAAAAAGCTGCTGAATTTGTTCGTGATAACGTACGCCGTAATCCAACGATCAACCTAGGGTTAGCAACAGGTGGAACACCTGTTGGAATGTATAAACAGTTAATTGAAGACCATCAAAAAAACCACACGTCTTACAAAAATGTAACAACATTTAATTTAGACGAGTACATAGGGCTTTCAGAATATAATCACAATAGCTATCGTTATTTCATGAACGATCACTTATTTGATCATATTGATATTCAAATGTCTAAAACAAATGTACCTCATGGGAATGTGAATGATTTGAAAAAAGAATGTTCAGATTTTGAACATTTGATTAAAGAACATGGTGGAATCGATCTTCAAATCCTTGGAATTGGAAGCAACGGGCACATTGGATTTAATGAACCTGGCACATCTTTTGATAGCCAAACCCATATTATCGACTTAACTCATTCAACTCGAGAAGCAAACGCAAGATTTTTCGGCAATCGTGCAGAAGTTCCTGCCCAAGCGATTACGATGGGGATTGCAACCATTATGAAAAGCAAAGCAATTCTGCTACTAATATCAGGTACTAACAAAAGAGAAGCTTTTTTCCAACTCGTACATGGTGAGATCAGTGAAAACTTCCCCGCATCTGTATTAAGAAAGCATTCATGTGTTACAATTATTGTAGATGAAGCAGCACGTGGGAATGTACAGGTTTGACGGTACACCTATGATAAATACCTGTAACGTATCATTAAGTAACCTGCTCAATGAAGCTTCATTCATGTTTTTTGATTCGCATGGAAAGGATACAGGTGAATGAAGAATGATTAAAAAGAATGTCCCTATTCCTATTTATTATCAAATAATAGAACTTATTCAAGAACAAATTGAAAAAGGTGAGCTAAAGCCAGGAGATAGTCTTCCCTCTGAAAGAGAGTTTGCAGAAAAATACCAAATTAGCAGAATGACCGTCAGGCAAGCTTTTACTCAACTTGTAAACAATGGCTACTTACATCGATTACAGGGAAAAGGGACTTTTGTTGCTGAACAAAAAATCGAACAGACTCTTCATGGCTTAACAAGTTTTACTGAAGATATGATAGCACGAGGAATGGAGCCAGGTAGTCAACTTATCCACTTTGAAATCATTCCTGCGACAAGTCAAATTGCGAGACAGTTAGCCATTAAAGAATATGGGCCTGTATATGAAATTAAGCGAATTCGTTTAGCAGATGATGTTCCGATGGCGCTAGAAACAAATTATATTTCGGCTAATCTTATTAAAGGACTAACCGAACAAATTGTAAATCAATCTTTATATGCGTATATTGAAAATCAATTAAATTTCAGAATCGATCATGCTTCCCAAGTTATTGAATCGTCCGTCGCGAATCAAATGGAATCACAACATTTAAACATTCAAAAAGGCGCACCAGTCATGCGTATTCAAAGAAATACATTTCTGCAAAATGGGACTCCTGTTGAACTTGTCAAATCATCATACCGCGCAGATCGTTATAAGTTTATGATTCAGATGAAACGGTGAAAATGAATAAAGGTGGGAAATTTTCAGCATGTTCAATCACTATTTTCAAAAGTTGAGGGAACTATTAGACATTGTCGAAAAAGATGAAAAAGAGAAGGTAAAAAAAGCGGCTCAAAAGGTTTCAGAATGTGTCCAACATGATGGAATCATTCATCTATTTGGCTGCGGTCATTCTCATATGATTGGGGAAGAGTTATTTTATCGTGCAGGTGGGCTTGCTCCTATCAGTCCAATACTCATTGAAGATGTCATGCTGCATAAAGGAGCAGTACGCTCGTCACAATTAGAAAAACAACAACATTTTGCCGAGCAATTCATGATTCATGACAGGATTCATCCAGAAGATGTCGTGATTGTTGTCTCAACGTCTGGAAGAAATCCTGTTCCGATTGATGTTGCTGAAATCGCTAAAAAACAAGGTGCTTTTGTTATTGCTATAACCTCTCCAAGCTACGCCAAAAGCCAATCATCCCGACATGAAAATGGACAATATTTATATAGTTCAGTCGATCTTTCGATTGATAATCATATTGAAGTCGGAGATGCACTTATGACACAAAAATCCCTCGATGTACCCTTTGGCTCAGGCTCAACAGTTATTAGTGTGGCTATTGCGAATGGAATAATGGTCGAAGCCGTTAAGATCATGCTCGAAAATGACTTTACCCCCCCTATATTTAAAAGCGGCAACATTGACGGAGCCGAAGAACATAATAGAGAACTGATCAATAAGTACAAAAGCCGAATTCCGATGCTGGAAATCTAACTTATTTCGTCTAATCTGAGACATAGTCGATCAAGAAAAAGGTTATTCTTTTTCTTGATCAGCTATTTTTTCATGAATCTCTGCTTCAATTGCCTGGACGTGTTCATCTTTAAGCTCTTGATGGGGATGAGGATGGAACCATTGTATTTCCCCTTCATGGACAAAGCCTTTATATTCTTCACCTTGAATTTGAATTGTAAATTGTTGACGTTCATGCAATCTTCCCTCAAATGCTGGAGTGAGTTCGACGTTTTTAACACCACTAGTCGTACTATGTTCTTTCATCAGCTTATAGATACTTTTTTCTAAAGCATCCGTTTTATCATCACCGATCATTTGCCTCGGATGTGGTTGAAGCCATTGAATTTCCTCATTGTGAAAATGACCTTTAAACTCACTACCATGAACTTTAACTGCGAATTCATAACGTTCGTGAAGACGATTTTCAAATACAGGCTCTACTTCAAACTCTTCTAGTTCGTTTTTATCAGACATTGTTTACACTCCTTTTAAAAGCATTCTCTTTGAGGTATTCCCTAGATTCATAATAAGTATTCTCTTTTTCAGGTACATTCATTTAAAGGTTAGGCATTCGCTTTTGGGCAAATAAAAACAGCCATGTGCTTAAAACGAACGGCATAGTGAGGGGTGGCAGACCATATGGCAGTAAGAAGCTATCCAGACTTGCGGTGATCAGCACAGATGTTGCCGCCGCCATAAGACCGGAAAAGGGCATACGCTTCTTTTTGTTATGAAAGACGTCGGAAATGGCGAAAATCGTTAATATGGCGTTGTAACCGTATAACCCAGAATACAAAGCGGAATGTTCACCACCGATAAAAGAACTTGCGAGATCCCTTTTAGTGAAGCGGAAAGCATGGCGAGCAAGCTGCTTGCAATGACATGTTTTACATAAAAAAGCTCCTGACCTTAAAATATCTAGCAAAAAACCAACGTTTAATATGTAACAATTGATATATGTGAGGTCATCTTATATTATTTAGCAGAAAGAAATCAAAAATGTTGATACAAATGGAGGAATTTATATGCACTTGTTGCCTCGTGAACAGGAAAAGTTATTAATTGTTGTGGCAGCGGATCTGGCAAGGCGCCGGAAAGATCGAGGACTGAAACTGAATCACCCGGAAGCGGTTGCGTTGATTACGTATGAAATTTTAGAAGGAGCTCGTGACGGCAAAACGGTTGCCGAGTTAATGGAGTATGGGACGACGATTTTAACGGCAGACGATGTCATGGAAGGCGTGGCAGAAATGATTGATGATGTGCAGGTAGAAGCGACGTTTCCAGATGGAGTAAAACTGGTGACTGTCCACGTGCCGATACGATAAGGGAGGGATTTTTGACATGATACCTGGAGAATACATTTTAAAGTCGGACGATATCGTTTGCAATGTAGGACAGGAAACGAAAAAGATTTCCGTTTTGAATAAAGGAGACCGTCCTGTGCAGGTAGGGTCCCATTTTCATTTTTATGAAATTAACGAAAGTCTTGAATTTGATCGAGATGCTGCCTTTGGATTTCGCTTAAATATTCCAGCGGGTGCAGCTGTTCGTTTTGAGCCGGGCGATAAAAAAGAAATACAATTGGTCGCATTCACAGGTGAAAGACGTGTATATGGATTGAACAATAAAACAGAAGGATCATTAGACCGGGGGTAATACACATGAGCTTTCGTATGACGAGAAAACAATATTCTGATATGTACGGTCCAACGACAGGCGATGCCGTTCGTCTAGCGGATACGGATTTATTTATTGAAATTGAAAAAGATCATACGCAATATGGAGATGAAGTCGTTTTTGGCGGAGGTAAAGTGATCCGTGATGGAATGGGCAGTCACCCGCTTGCCGTTCGTGCCGATAACGTTCCGGATCTTGTTATCACAAGTGTCATTGTTTTGGATTATACAGGTATTTACAAAGCGGACGTAGCTGTTCGTGATGGCAAAATTTTTGCGATTGGAAAAGCGGGCAATCCGCTTTTGATGGATGGTGTCGATATCGTGATCGGTGCATCCACTGAAATTATTGCTGGGGAAGGAAAAATTTTAACAGCAGGCGGAATTGACACACATGTCCATTTTATTAACCCTGCTCAAGTAGAAACAGCTCTAACTGCTGGATTGACAACGCTGATCGGTGGCGGAACAGGACCAGCGGAAGGCTCAAAAGCAACGACGGTTACACCGGGTGAATGGAATATTCACCGCATGCTTGAAGCGGCAGAAGATATGCCGATTAACGTCGGCTTCTTAGGAAAAGGACACGCCGGTGCAGAAGAGCCGCTTGCAGAGCAAGTTCGAGCTGGTGTGATCGGGCTGAAGGTTCATGAAGACTGGGGGGCAACACGTTCAGCAATTGATTTGTCTTTAAAAATCGCTGATGAATATGATGTTCAAGTCGCACTCCATTCCGATACATTGAATGAAGGTGGTTTTGCGGAAGATACAGCGGCCGCATTTAAAGGCCGTCTTATTCATACGTACCATACAGAAGGAGCCGGCGGCGGTCATGCACCGGATATTATTAAACTGGCTGGCTATCCGAATGTGCTTCCTGCTTCGACAAATCCGACGCTCCCGTACACGGTGAATACGATTGATGAGCACCTTGATATGTTGATGGTGTGTCATCACTTAAATCCGGATATTCCGGAAGATGTGGCATTTGCCGATTCGCGGATTCGGGGAGAAACGATTGCAGCGGAAGATATTTTGCAGGATATGGGTGTGTTTAGTATTACGAGCTCCGACTCACAAGCGATGGGCCGTATTGGAGAAGTTGTTTTACGGACATGGCAAACAGCGGATAAAATGAAAAAACAGCGGGGCAAATTTGAAAATGACAATGGCGTTGGTGATAATAATCGTGTGAAACGTTACGTTGCGAAATATACAATCAATCCAGCCATCGCACACGGAATTTCCGAGTACGTCGGTTCGATTGAAGTTGGAAAATTCGCCGATCTTGTATTATGGGATCCGAAATTTTTTGGTGTAAAACCGAACATGATTTTAAAAGGCGGCCAGGCTGTCTATAGTTTAATGGGCGATGCCAATGCATCCATCCCGACGCCTCAGCCAATTTTGTATCGTCCAATGTACGGGACAATGGGAAAAGCAAAATATAAGGCCTCTATTACATTCGTCTCAAAGGCAGCGTATGAAGGCGGCGTTCATGAAAAACTAGGACTTCAAAAAACAGTCCTTCCTGTACACGGCATTCGATCATTGTCGAAAAAAGACATGAAATTGAACGATGCAACACCTGAAATTACGGTCGATCCAGAAACGTATGAAGTACGTGTGGATGGCGAACATATTACGTGTGACCCGGTAGAAGTCGTACCAATGGGGCAACGCTATTTCTTATTTTGAGGTGAAAAGATGATTATTGAGAAAATTGTGGGACATATTGATGAGCTTGATCCGGAGCTTGTTGCCCGTACACATAAAGAAAAAGTGTATTTAGAAAGCAGTGACTTAGTGAAACGCATTCAGCGCGTCAAAACGGATCATGGCCGTGAGATTGGCATTCGTTTAAGCGAATCCCGTGAGTTAAATGCGGGCGACGTGCTGTACATGGATGAAAAGAATATCGTTTTGATTGAAGTATTTCCGGACGACGTTATCGTTATTCAGCCGCGAAGCATGAATGAGATGGGAACGATTGCTCATCAGCTTGGCAACCGGCATTTGCCAGCCCAATTTGAAGAAGATCAGATGCTCGTTCAATATGACTATCTTGTCGAAGAACTACTTGAGGAGCTCGGTATCCCGTATGCGCGTGAAAAACGAAAAGTGAAAAAAGCATTCCGGCATATAGGACATAGTCATGGATAACTATTTGCTGTCTTTATTTCAGCTATGTGATTCCAACTTGCCGACAGGAGCGTTTAGTCATTCGTTCGGTTTGGAAACATACATACAGGAAAATAAAGTACACGATAAAGACAGTTTTTCAGAATGGCTGCGGATGTATGTAACAGGGCAGCTCGTCTATACAGATGGACTGGCCTGCCGTCTTGCTTTTGAAGCGCTTGAACGAAATGATGCCGAGGAGATTTGGGCGCTTGACCGGAAAATAACGGTACAAGCTCTTCCGAGAGAAACGAGAGAGGGCACGTATAAGATAGGGGAGCGCATGTTGACCATCGGAAATGATCTTTATCCAGCTCCTTTGCTGTCTCTGTATAAGGAAAAAACAGCGAACGGAGAGGCATTTGGTCATCCTGCTATTGTATTTACAATGATTGCTCACCAGTTAAATGTGCCGGAGAACGTCATTTTATCTACTTATCTTTATTCGACAATCTCGGGTCTGACTCAAAATGCAGTACGCGGTATACCACTTGGTCAGACGGCCGGTCAGTTTATTTTACGTGATATTCAGCAATCGATCACAAAAGCGGTCGAACAAATCAGGACAATGGACATCGCTGACTTTGGAGCTGTGGCCCCGGGTCTGGAAATTTCTCAAATGAAACATGAACGGGTACATATCCGTATTTTTATGTCTTAATAATGAAAGGACGTGCTTTTAATATGGAACCGATTAAAATTGGTGTAGGCGGCCCGGTTGGTGCCGGTAAAACAATGCTTGTCGAAAAATTAACGCGTCACATGCAGGGTGATATTAGCATGGCGGCGATTACGAACGATATTTACACGAAGGAAGATGCTAAATACTTAATGAACAATGGTGTTTTGCCAGATGACCGAATTATTGGCGTTGAAACAGGAGGCTGTCCTCATACAGCGATTCGTGAGGACACGTCAATGAATAGTGCGGCGATTGAAGAGTTGAAAAAACGCCACCCTGATTTGGACTTGATCTTTGTGGAGAGCGGTGGCGATAACTTGGCGGCTACATTCAGCCCTGAACTTGTTGATTTTTCCATCTACATTATCGATGTGGCTCAAGGAGAGAAAATTCCGCGCAAAGGCGGACAAGGAATGATTAAATCAGATCTTTTCATTATAAATAAAATCGATCTTGCTCCGTATGTACATGCGAATCTGGATGTAATGGCTGCTGATACGAAAGTATTCCGAGGCGAAAAACCATTTATTTTCACGAACTTGCAGGACAATACAGGTTTGGATGAAGTCATTAACTGGATTAAACAAAACGTTTTACTCGCAGGGTTGAATTAAGATGGACAAATGGACAGGCGTTTTGCGTCTGAGCATGGAGAAAAAGCGGGATAAGACGGTAACAAAACAAGTATATTTCCAAGGTGCATTTAAAATGCTGCGTCCCCATTATCTTGATAACAGCGGACAAGCATGTTATTTTCTCATTAATCCAGGAGGCGGATATGTAGATGGGGACCGTTACCGGATGGAAATTACACTTGAGGAACAGGCTGAGCTGATCTTGACGACACAGTCTGCGACGAAAGTTTACAGAACACCGCATACACCCGTTCTTCAAGAAAATGAAATCATCTTGAAAAAAGGCAGTGTGCTCGAATACATACCTGATCCGCTTATCGCCTATCGTGATGCCAAGTATAAGCAAAATACGATCATTCAGATGGAGCGTGGGGCCACCCTTTTTTATAGTGATATTTTAACACCGGGCTGGTCTCCAGATGGAGAGTGGTTTCGGTATGATTTGCTTCAATTGAAAAATGAAATTTATTTAGATGAAAAATTGATTATGTTCGATCATTTAAAACTGCAGCCCGATGAAGCTGGTGTGGACGGGATCGGTTATATGGAAGGATATACTCATCTAGGTTCGATGATTGTGATGAGTGAACAAGTAAATGAGGACGTTCTTCAACGATTATACAGTGTAATCGGAAAAGATTTAGACGAGTGTAAAGCAGGACTGTCTCTATTGATAGAAGGTGGCTTTACATTGCGTATACTGGCTCATTCCACACAAAAAATTGAAGAACTCATGGCTGCTTGCAGCTCGTTTCTTCGAAAAGAATGGTATGACCGCGATCCAGTGGCTTTACGAAAATATTAATAAATAGACGATCAACATAGTAAATCGCGTATGGCAAGGTGGGGCATACACGTTTAGTTCTACTGCAAAAAGAAGAGCTGGAATGGTGAAATTGGGCACTGAATCTCGTGTCCAAAAGGAAAAAGAAAACGAACTACTTACTTTCACCAACCTAGAAGAAGCATTGGGGCTGGCTGTTTTATTTGTATAATAGGGACGTTTTTAAAAGGATTTCTTTTGAAAACGTCTCTTTTTTGTTTTTTAAGAATGTAAAGCGATGGTTAATTAGCAGAACGTTTGCTACATTTAAAATGATAAGTAAAATATGGATGAGATAAGGGGATTAAAACTTGTGAAGATACTATTTCCGTTACTTGCAATCATTGGCGGTATCGCCGTTGCCGCTCAAAGTCAAATCAATGGAGGACTGGGGAAAAAAACAGGCATCCTTGAAAGTTCGTTTATTTCGTTCGGTATTGGAACGCTTGCTTTGTTCTTTGCAGTCCTGTTCTTCGGAAAAGGCAATCTGTTAGCCGCAACGGCAGTCCCAAAGTGGCAATTGCTCGGAGGATTGTTAGGTGCTTTATATTTGACGATTTCGATTTTAGTCGTACCAAAAATTGGCGTGGCGTCTACTTTCGCCGCGGTTATTGCCGGACAAATCGTGATGGGCGCGATTATTGACCAATTTGGGCTATTTGGTGGAATGCGCATGCCAATTGATGCGAAAAAGGCCGTTGCGATCTTCTTGCTATTTGTTTCGCTCTATTTGTTTAACCATAAGTAGACGTCCATAGTCATCACAGATTCGTCCGGTCAAACGCCATAACACTAAACGTGCCTGTAAGAAGGTCACAAATTCTTTATTTATCACATGTGACACGGAAGAAGAAATTAACCGCATTTATGAAAAATTAACGGAGGGCGGGAGCATTTTAATGCCGTTAGATGATTATTCCTTTAGTAAGAAGTTTGGTTGGGTTGCTGATCAGTTCGGTGTTTCATGGCAATTGACCCTCCCAAAATAAATGATGTAAATGGAATGAGGATAAATAAAAAAGTCGATTCTATTACAGAAAATCGACTTTTTTATGTTGTCGTTTACAAAATCAAAGGGAGTCAAAAAAATATTTGCTGCTGGGCCTTTCCACTGCATAAGCTTCCATTACTTTTATCCACGAATCTTCATGTTCTTTACCGAGTTGATTAAAAATCGACTCCATTTGTTCAATTTGAACTTCAGTCAGCTCATCTAACAATTGTTTGCCGCTTTCTGTCAGAAACAATCTTTTAATGCGCTTATCGCTTTCATCTGTATCGGTGATGATATATTTTTTATCTTTTAATTGTCGAAGAGGTCCGTTTACGGCTTGTTTCGTTACTTCGAGGAGAGTCAGTAATTCGTTGATACTGAGTCCGGGAAGGTTGCCAATAAAAAAAAGAAGACGATGGTGAACTCGCTGGATATTATATTTTTCGGCAATGATGTCTGGCTTTTCATTGAAACTGCGATAGGCGAAAAAAAATAAAGCGATTTTTTTAAAATGCTGGTTATCATGAACAGTATTTGACAAGGCAATGAAACTCCTTTTTGTTTTCAGAATATCAAAAAAAACAAAATAGGTCAAAAACATTGACATAATTCACAGGGAAGGGCTAAAATGATTGAGGCAAAAATATTGACCTAATCATTTTATTGGCGCTTGTATTTATAACCTGTAAGGAGGGGAAAATCGTGTTCTTTTGATTTGTTCAAGGTGAACGCGCATTTGTCTATGAAGTTCATAAAGGTTTTTCTGCAAATTGTAGTGTTATATATATTTTACATCGTGGGCGTTTGGTTGTCTGATAGGCTTCATTTGCCACTTCCGGGAAGTATAATTGGATTATTGTTATTATGGTTAACTTTAATGTTTAAGGTTTGTCCAGTGAATTGGATTGAGTCCGGAGCGAATTTTATTCTCTCCTATTTGCCGTTATTTTTTATACCGGCTACCGTTGGAGTGATGAATTACTTCCATGTTTTCGCTGGAAAAGGGATCTTTTTAATCTTGATCGTTGTTCTTAGTACGCTTATCACGATGACAATAGCCGGTTACACGAGTCAATATCTTGCTCAACGTGAAGAGACGAAACGAAAGGAATTAAAATCATGGAAAGAACGCTTATAGCCATTCTGATTATTGTTTTAACGGTTGTGATTTATCTCGTTATGAACCGACTTTACTTTCGTTTTCATTACCCTATTTTAATGCCAGCCATCACAGCAGCCGTTTTGATCGTTCTAATTTTAATCGGATTTAATATCCCTTATCAAACGTATATGATCGGAGGAGACTGGATTAATCTGTTGTTAGGTCCGGCTGTTGTTTCTCTAGCCTATCCATTATATAAACAGAGAGTAACCTTATGGGAAAATTTAGTCCCGATTATGGGCGGATTATTCATCGGTACGGTCGTAGGAATGACAAGTGGGATATTGTTTGCTAAATATTTAGGATTCTCTAAGGAAATCATCTATACACTGTTACCTAAATCCGTTACAACACCTGTCGCGATGCAGATTGCCTCGGATTTGGGCGGCATACCTTCATTAGCTGCGATATTTGTCATGATCGCTGGATTTACAGGTGTTATCTTCGGACCGAGTCTATTAAAGGTTTTCCGAATTCACCATTTCATCGGCCAGGGGGTCGGATTTGGAACAGCTTCTCATGCGATTGGCACAGCGAAAGCATTCGAATATGGAGAAAAAGCAGTCTCCATGAGCTCTGTTGCGATGACAGTCTGTGCAGTCATCGGTTCTTTATTAGCTCCTCTCTTTGTATGGATCTTTTTAATGTAACAGTTTAAAAAAGTTAAACTATTTTCCCTCTTTAGATATGATTGTCTAAAAAGGAAGGCGGTTCTCTCGTTTAACTTAATTCATCTTCTAAAGGCTAGTAAGAAAAAAGCATTGAGCTGATTTATACAGCTCAATGCTTTTTTTGTGAAATCAATTAATTAGGAAGTACTATTTTAAAAAGCGTATAATAAGGAACTGAAAAGCTTGTTCTTATCATTTAAATTAAGAAGGAGTTCACACGAAATGAAAAGGTTATGTATAATCCCATGTGGTGCTAAAAAGATATGGGATGTCGATCCATCGAAAGGGGCTACGAAAGCACGCTATGTATATAGGAGCCCATTTCACACTGCTTGTCAAAAGTATGCAACGGCATTTTTTAGTGATTGGGTCATTCTTTCAGCTAAACATGGATTTTTATTTCCAGATGATCTAGTGCTTGCTAATTATGATGTAGCATTTGGTACAAAGAAAGATGACATCATCACATCGGAAACTTTACGTCACCAACTGAAAGAAAAAGGATTAATGGACTATCAAGAAATCATCGTATTAGGAGGAAAAAAGTACAGGAAAGTGATAAGTGAAGTCTTTGATGAATCGTATCATTTTACTTACCCCTTATCCGTATGTAAGGGGATTGGTTACATGTTGCAACGATTGAACAAGGCAGTGGAAAGCAAGGAAGAGATCAAATGATTTCATCTGAAACAATATGCAAAATTCAATAATAATAATTAAATAAACCGATTTTAAGTAAATTTTAAAATGGTGATATAATCATTAGACAATGTTTAAAAAGATAAGGGGATAAGTTTCACCATACTATCAACATCATTTTAGGGGAGGAGGCAACATGTGAAGAAATTAGCAGTCATGGTCGTCATAAGTCTATTTTTAGTAGGATGTAGCAATAGCACATATGACAAAGCTATGGAACAGGCAAAGCTAGCGTTAGCAAATGGAGAATTTGATAAAGCGTTAGCGTCATTTGAGCTAGCATTAGATGAAAAGCCGAAAGATGAAGAAGCAAAGGTATCCTATGAAAATGTAGTCGCGTATAATCAAGTGAAAGAAGATATTGAACATGCTAAATGGGATGATGCTTTAACGAAAGCCAATCATCTACTTAAAGAAGAAGCATTAGTGAGCAGTATGAAGAAGGGCTTAGAGCAATTCATCACAACGGCAGAAACAAGTAAAGAACAAGATAAAATGGTATCTGAAAAAGTAGCACAAATAAAAAGTGTAACGAGTGAAAAAAAGTATCGTGAAGCTCAAAAACTTATCAGTGAACTAAAAAAAGACGAAAGTATCAAGACTGTATTTGAACGCTTTTCAAAAGAAATAAATGAAATGGAACATACAGTGAATGATGAAATAATAAAACAAGAAGCGGCCGAATTAGCGGTAGAAGCAGCAGAGCGAGCCGCTAAGGAAACAGTGCAAACGATTGCTTCTGCAAGTAAAAAGAACGTGTACTTACAAAAACTACATGAAATTGAACTAAGCTTAGCTGATTTAGACTACTTGTATGAGAGTGGAACAACAGTAGAAATGAGAGAAGCAGAAAGCAAAACGTATACAAGATGGGATAATGCCTTAAATGAAATTTATAGCGTGCTAAAAATGCAGCTGTCTACTAGTGAAATGAACAGTTTAAGGGAAAAACAACGTGAATGGATCACGTATAGAGATAATACTGCAGAGGCTGAAGCAGCTCAATTTAAAGGCGGAACATTTGAATCTGTACAATATCTAAGCACACTAGCACGTCTTACGAAAGAAAGATGTTATGAGCTAGTGAACATTTATATGAAGTGATTTTTATTTTTCAAAACTTCTGACACATTGCATAATAATCAAATAGAAGTAGAATTGTTGAAAGAATAATAAATTGGGTGAGAGGAAGTCGTTTATGTCGGAAGAAAATGTGACGAGAATAGAGTTAAATGGTAAAGAATTGATCCTTATTGGCACTGCTCACGTATCGAGGCAAAGTGCGGAACAAGTAAAAGAAGTGATCGAATCTGAAAGACCCGATTCTGTTTGTATAGAATTAGATGATCAACGGTATCAATCAATCATGGATCGAAATAAATGGAAAGAAACCGATATTTTTAAGGTCATTAAAGAGAAGAAAGCCACTCTACTTTTGATGAATCTCGCCATATCTTCCTTTCAAAACCGTTTAGCGAAGCAATTTGACATTCAGCCTGGACAGGAAATGATTCAAGGTATTGAATCAGCGAAAGAAACTGGCGCGGATTTGGTGCTGGCTGATCGGAATATCCAAATTACGTTTTCACGAATATGGCATAATCTCGGGCTGACGGGGAAAGCTCAGTTGCTCACATCCGTTTTTTATAGCATTTTCAGCAAAGAGACGATTACAGAAGAAGATATGGAAAAAATGAAATCGAAGGACACGCTTAACGCCGTTCTGACTGATTTGACGGAATCTTTCCCGAAGTTAAAGGTGCCTTTAATTGATGAGCGGGATCAGTACTTAGCACAGAAAATTAAAGAAGCTCCGGGTGATAAAGTGGTTGCGGTTTTAGGCGCTGCACATATTCCGGGCATTACAAAAGAAATTTATAAGGAGCATGACGTAGAAGCTTTATCACAAACACCACCTAAATCAATTGTCCCTAAAATAATTGGCTGGGCGATCCCATTGCTCATTCTTTCCATCATTGCCTACACCTTTTTTGCGAACCCGTCTGCCGGTTTCGATCAAGCGTTAAGCTGGATTTTATGGACGGGCATTTTGGCAGCCATTGGCGCTGCCGTTGCTTCTGGACATCCGCTCGCTATTTTAGCTGCTTTTATTTCAGCCCCGCTTGCCACATTGCATCCGCTGATTGCAGCCGGCTGGGTTTCAGGAATTGTTCAAGCGTATTTCCGCCGGCCAAACGTTGGCGATTTTGAAACGCTTTCAGAAGATGTTTTTACCATTAAAGGCTTTTGGCATAATAAAGTGACGCGGGTCCTGCTCGTGATCGTCTTAACTAACATAGGAAGTTCGCTAGGAGCGTTTATAGGCGGAGCGGACGTTATCCGCGTGTTCTTTAAAAATTTGTAATCAAGCAGAGGCTTCCAAAAGGTATAAGAAGCGGCCGGTAAAGTCATCTAAACGGCAAATGGTGTTAGTCCCCTAGGGTATTAAAGCCGGGAGGGACAGACACCATTTTTAGTATTTAGTAATGAGCCAGTATACGACCCCTATCGGAAGGTACATGTTCAATTAATTAGTGGGAAGCCGCATTCGATAAGGGCTACTAACGTATAAAAAGCCATTTATGCAATCGGCTTTTGAAGTATATTTGCGTGGCATAAACCAACGTTATTACTTTGCCGTTTGGAATACGCGTTGAGTCATTTCATTAAAAACCGCTCTTTATACAATTCTAGCAGTGAGGGAATGTTGTTAAGACGAAATCGATAAAGAATAAACGAACAGGAGCTTTTCTATGGATGAAAAAGACTACGATCGATTGCTTCGTATTAAAACGGTAGGTACGCTTGAGGGGCTAAGTCGATCGGTTCATTATAACCGTTATGAAGCGACACCTTATGAGGCACTAGATGAGCTATTTGCGGAGTATGATTTAAAGAAAACGGATCAAGTCGTGGATTATGGGTGCGGCAAAGGCCGGCTGCCCTTTTACGTTCATCATCGTTTTCACGTAACGGTTACGGGGATTGAAATGAATGGCCATCTATATCAGGAGGCGTTAGAAAATCAGGCGAGTTACATACAAAAAATGAAGAAGGCGGGCGGCAGCGTTCATTTTGAACGCGGTTTGGCAGAAGAATATAAAGTGGAGCAGGCGGATAACCGGTTTTATTTTTTTAATCCATTCTCCATTCAAATTTTTATGAAGGTCGTCGATAACATACTGCGTTCGGTTGAGCAGCAGAACCGATCCGTAGACTTGATCCTCTACTACCCAACGACAGAGTATGTCCATTTCCTCGAAACGAGCACTGCTTTTGCCCTTTTTAAAGAAGTGACGGTATCAGATCTGTATGAACAAAATGAGAATGAGCGATTTTTAATTTTTCGGCTGTAAGACGTAAAAGAAGGATGCATCAAAACGTTAATGTTTTGATGCATCCTTCTTTTTTACCATTCCTTTGGTTCATAGTCTAGATCGGCGAATAATTGATTGCGTTCTTTCTTTGTTAAGTCTCTCCATTGTCCGATTGGGAGATTGTTCAAATGAATATTCATAATTCGCGTTCGCTGCAGTCTATAGACATCATACCCTAGTTCTTCACACATGCGGCGAATTTGACGATTTAAGCCTTGTGTCAAAATAATTTGAAACTCATATTTTGATAGCTGTACGACTTCACAAGGGAGCGTTTTTGTACCTAGAATGTGAACTCCTTCTGACATCTGCTTCAAGAAGTCCGGGCTGATGGGCTTGTCTACTGAAACAATGTATTCTTTTTCATGTTTATTTTCGGCACGCAAAATTTTGTTGACAATATCCCCATCGTTTGTAAGGAGTATTAAGCCTTCTGAATCTTTATCTAGTCGTCCAATATGATGGATGCGCAAAGGATGATTGACTAAATCAATAATATTTCCTTTTACTTTTTTTTCCGTCGTGCTCGTAATGCCTACAGGTTTATTTAACGCAATATAGACATTATTTTTGGCAATCCCAATAGGATTTCCGCTTACGCGAACGTCGTCTCCAGGCTCGACCTGGCTGCCAATTTTTGCAATTGAACCATTTATTGTCACTCTTCCATCATTAATTAATTTATCTGCTCCGCGTCTAGACGCTGTGCCAGACTCGCTAATGAATTTATTAATTCGCAGGTTAACCACATCCTCCTGTGTAAAGTATTTAAGATAATCCACCTCCTATCTTAAAGGAAAAAAGGTTTTTTTAGCAAGGAATCCTCGTAATGAATTTTTTAAAGCGATTGAAAATAGTTAAAAAAAGATGTAAAATGGAACAAATTAAATAATGATTGCCTATTCAATAGCGATTAAAAAACAACCTTTTTTAATATAACTGATGAATGACTGGCTGTCTTAAACAAAAAACCGTCTATAATGGATGGTTCTGTTTAAGGCAGCCTTTTTTCGTGTATTAAAAGGAACGGATTCAATCAAAACGGCCAGGCGATCATTAGAGATTGAATAATACAATTTACAGGGAGGCGACGAGCATGACGAAGATGAAAAAAAATATTGAAGATGCCCTTTCTTGTGTGGTGAACTTAGGGATTGGAATCCCAACTATCATTGAAAACAGAAGAGCATAACATAAAAAATATTTTTTTGATTTCCCCAAAATCAGTTAGCTGATTTTGGGGATTTTTTGGGGTTCGATGCTTGTGCTCGGTGCAACCATCATCCACATCAGTCAAATTCTTTATACACTTTTCCGTAACGCAGTACATCGTAAATGGCTTTGCCGTCACTTGGGTTATTTTCGCCGTAATCGATCGGGATGATAGCAAAAAACACGAGATAGACAGAAAAGTAGACGAACTGGTAAAAAAAGAGATGCGCGTGTAGAACCCCAGTATAAATTAGCCCGTTAATAATCAAGATGGACAACATATTGAAGATAGGCCCCCCAGCATAAATAAGCGCATGCTTCCAGCGGCGGTCCTGGCGAATTTTTTCGTAATAGCAGGCCGCGTCAATGAAATACAATTTCCGGATTTCGAGTCCTTTTATTTTAATAAGTCTGCTCCCGCGGCCAATTGTTAATGTCGTTTTTCCGCCGAACAGGAATGCGAAAAAGGCATGACCACCTGTATGGACGAGAAGAGTCAGCGGCAGCGTAATAAAGAATGCCCAGACGAACGTTCCCATGTCATTAAACGTAAACAAAGTACAAAAACTCCTTAGTGAGAAAATAGTGGTTATATTAAGTGTTTACCTCGTGTTTATCGATTAAAACACGATAGATTTATTTAGCCAAAATATAACACTCAGATTTAAACATACACAAAATAGTATGAATAGACGAAATCCTAAAAGATAAAAGGAGAATGTGTAATTAGTCTCAATTGATGAAAAATATAACAACTTACTTGACAATGATAATCAATATCAATTAAACTCATACCTGTAATTAACTAAAAAAAGGGAGTGTCTGATTATGATCACATGTAATACGGAGAACAAGTATTTAGAATTCCAGAATGAGAAAGAATCTAATGCAAAGTCTTATCCACGTCATTTCCCCTTAGCGATTGAGAAAGCTGAGGGCATGATGATAACGGATGTGGAAGGAAATGTTTTTTATGATTGTTTATGTGGTGCAGGAACACTTGCTTTAGGGCACAATCATCAAGTGGTAATTCAGGCGATAGAAGATGTGTTAAAACAGCAAACACCGTTACACACGTTAGACTTAGCAACTCCTTTAAAAATCGAATTTATGCAAGAAATATTCTCTATATTACCTAAAGAGTTAAGGGATTCTACTAAAATACAATTTTGTGGTCCGACAGGTGCTGATGGGGTTGAGGCAGCGATTAAATTAGTGAAGAATGCGACGAAAGGGAAGTCTATCTTGGCGTTCCAAGGTGGTTATCATGGATCGACGCAAGCAACGATGTCAATGAGTGGTAATTTAAGCAAAAAACAACATTTGCAAAGTTTACTACCGGATGTTCATTTTTTACCTTTTCCTTATGAATATCGATGCCCATTTGGTATTGGCGAAGAGAAGACAGCTAAAATTAGTGCGCAATATATAGAGAATTTATTAGATGATTGTGAAAGTGGGATCGCTTCTCCTTGTGGCATGATTTTTGAAACAGTGCAAGGAGAAGGCGGCGCAATTCCAGCCGATATTGAATGGTTAAAAGAAATGCGGCGTGTTACGGCAGAGAGAGGGATCCCTTTAATTATAGACGAAGTTCAAACAGGAATTGGAAGAACAGGTGAAATGTTTTCTTTTGAACACGCAGGTATCGTTCCAGATGTCATTGTTTGTTCGAAAGCGATTGGTGGAGGTTTGCCAATGTCAATTATTATATATAAAGAAGAACTAGATCAATGGAATCCAGGTGCACATATCGGGACATTCCGAGGCAACCAATTAGGCATGGCTACTGGGTTAGCAACGTTAAAATATATGAAAGAAAACGATGTACTCGAAAATGTAAACGTACGCAGCAAGCAAGTTTTCGAACGATTGAATGAGTTACAAGAAAAATATGAAGAGATTGGGGATGTTCGCGGAAGAGGATTGATGATTGGGGTTGAAATTGTGAATCCAAAAGGCCGCAAAGATCGATTAGGACATTATCCACAATATGAAGAATTGGCATTGAAAATTCAAGAGAGATGTTTTCACAACGGTTTAATTATTGAAGTAGGAGGACGTTACTCAGCTGTGATGCGTTTCTTGCCGCCATTAACAATGACAGAAAATGAAACAGCAGAAGTGTTAACGATTTTTGAAAAATCGGTTGTTGAAGCGATTCAAATCATGAAGACAAATGATTAAGATAGCCAAATTGAAAAAGCATTCTGTACTATTTGCCATCTTGGTCGGTGCTTTTTCTTTAGTTTTGACGAATAGCGCTTTTAATATTTTATTACCGAGCTTCATTCAAATGTATGGTATATCCACTGCATTTGGCGGATGGATTATTACACTGTACCTTTTAGCGATGACGATCACCATGCCGTTGACTGCTAGTATTGTCGATCGTCTCGGTAAAAAGAAAACCTATATTTTAGGAATTAGTTTATATGGTCTGTTTTCTATGATCGGCGGTTTGTTTTATCAATATGTACAGATTATATTGTTAGTACGCTTTATGCATGGTATTGCTGCTGGTTTGATGATTCCGCTGTCGTTAGTTTTGTTATTTGATATTTACAGTAAAGATGTGCGTGGAAAAGTGACGGGGATATGGGGGATGTTATTAACGATTGCACCAGCTATTGGGCCAGCGTTTGGCGGTATCATGATTCAATTCGGTGAGCTAAAATATTTATTTTGGATAAATGTTCCGTTTGCGCTGCTTTCATTTATACTGTGTTGCAGGCAAATCAAACTCGATCAACCAGCACATAAAAAAACAATTCGTCTTAAAAGTATTTTATTAATGGTTTTAGGAATTGGTGGATTAAGTCTAGGCATTCAACTATATTCAAATCCTACTTTTCCAAGGTGGTTAATATGTGTATTGCTTTTTTTAGGACTAGTTATTTTGATTCGTTTTATTCAAAAAGAAAACGGACAAAAAGAACCGTTAATTCGTTGTAAGTTATTACGTAATCCAATATACGCTATTACAGTCATTATGTCTGCGATACAGGCATCCGTTATGTTTGGGGTTATCTTTGTTATTCCATTGATGTTACAGGAGGTGTTTCATTTATCCCCTTCTATAACGGGTGCCATGTTTATTCCGGCAGCCATTTGTACGAGTTTGTTTGTTTGGATCGGTGGAAACTTAATGGATTCGGGCAAATCGTTACATTTTATCGCTTATGGCATTGGCCTCGTTGCCATTTCAGTATTGTTGTTTGCATTTGTTCCGAAAGAGACATCTTTACTGGTCATTGTCTTCTTAATGGCCGTAAGAGGAAGTGGTATTGGATTATCAAATATGACCGTAACCACCATTGGACTTAATTCATTAACAGATGATGATCTGCACGAAGGATCCGCCTTGTCGAATACGATAAAACGTTTAGCCTCTTCCTTTGCAGTTATGTTATTGACCGGTTATTACGACATTCGTTGGCAAATGATTAGTCGAACAGGAGAGAGTGCTCAATACGCAAAATGGATGGCATTAAAAGAAGAGTGCATCATATTAGGATGTTTTATGTTAGTAACGCTACCGTTAGCATTGTTTTTAAATAGAAGAAAATTAGATGTGGGTGTTGAAAATGGCAAATAATAAACGATTGAACAGTCGAGAACGAGCAAATTTCCATACGTGTAAGACATTATTGAATTGTTATATTAGAGAGTTTTGTAGTAAAGACTCGAGCTTATTTACGGTGAATCAAAATAAGAAGACGTATTCTCTTTATTTCCCGGCGAGTGATGCAACCATCTCAGGTGTTCTTTCGTTTTATTCAGAGATGGGTGAGCATGAATATGAATACTATGATGTAAATGATGATCGAGAGCTTCATTATGCTTATTTAGTTCAATTGATTGTGAAAGAGTTAAAGCATGATAATCCAACAATTACGGATAAACGATCGATTGATTTTTTAACTAAAGTGAATAATAGCTATCATAAATTAGCTTTATTTTTAAATCAGTCAGCTAATCAGCACAAATGGAATTATGTAACATCCGAACAATCTTTGGTATATGGGCATCCGTTTCACCCTTTTCCGAAAAATACCGAAGGATTTACAGAAGAGGAAGTGATACAGTTTTGTCCTGAGCTCCATACTTCTTTTCAGTTATGTTATTTAGCTGTTAGAAAAGATGTTTTTCAAGAAGAATGGGTATCAAAAGAAAGAAAAATAGAACTGCATGAAAGTGTGGAAGCGCATGTACAGCATGTGCTTAAAGGGAAAAGAGACGATTATAACATTTTGCCCATTCACCCATGGCAATATGAACATGTGAAAACGCTGAAAGAAGTAAAGGATTATATCGATCAAGGGAAAATGACCCCACTCGGTCGCTTTGGTCCGGTGGCTTATCCGACATCTTCAGTGCGTACAGTATTTATTCCGGAGATGAACTGTAACATTAAGCTATCGTTAAACATTCAAATAACGAATATGATGAGAAACAATAATAGAGAACAAATGCGTAGAACGTTGGATGCGACGAATTATATATTGGAGAGAAACTGCTTCCAAAACGAAGTACACACAACGATCGCATATGAGGTAGGCGTATGTACTTGTCAATTTGCCGATGATGATGTAACTAAATTATTTACGATCGTCTATCGTCCAATTGAATTTGATGAAACGGCAACGTATGTTTTGTCTAGTTTAGTGGAATCGCCTGTTGAAGGAGGTCCATCTCGATTAGGTTCGATGATTGATCATCGAACGATAGAGCAATGGTTCATCCGTTATTTGGAAATATCACTGTTGCCTATTGTTCGTTTAGCAGAAGAGAAAGGCATTCACTTTGAAGCCCATTTACAAAATTCTTTATTGACGATAAAAGATGGAATGCCTCATGTCTTTATTATTAGAGATTTAGAAGGTGTAAGCGTAAATAGAGAAAAGGTTGAAGAGGATGTTAATACGACAGGCCCTCTTTTCTATTCAAAAGAAGCGGCATGGGCACGCACTTCCTATTATTTTATTGTGAATCATTTAGGCTCTTTCATTCATGCAATTGCTAAAGATACAAAAGTAGACGAAAAATATTTTTGGGCTATTGTACGCCGTGTTCTCACGCAAGAATATGAAAACAATGAAAATGAATATGTACGTCATTTACTAACGACTCAGACATTTGCCGCTAAAAAAAATATGATGAGTTGTCTTATTGGACAAAGTGAGACGCCATCTTACATTCCAGTGAACAACGTAATGAAGAAATTAGGGAGTGAAATGTATGGAAATGCTAAATTATCGGTCTCAAGAAAAGTCATCATTCATGAATGAAGTACAAGAAAGAATAATGCGCCAAACGATAGAGGCATTCATATATGAAGAAATCATTGAAGTAATAAAAAACGGAAGAGAGTGGTCTTTTACAGGAAAAAGCGCTACAGGTGATGCCGTCTATTATTCATGCAAAGCAGATGCCAAATGGTCTTTCGACAGAATAAAAATAGAAAAAAATTCGATAAAACGAGAAGGAGCGAGATGCACGAATCTCTATGAATTTCTTGAAGAAATCATTCAGAACAATCTGAAAGGTGACTATACGAATCAATTCATTCATGAATTATTGGAGACTTTTGTAAAGGATAGTCAGTCTAAGTCATTTCAATTGGACCAAATGCCAGAACAAGATAAGCATTATGAAGCGTTGGAAAGTCATATGGTAGATGGTCATCCGTATCATCCGAGCTATAAATCAAGAATTGGTTTTTCTTTAGCAGATAACTTTGCCTATGGGCCAGAATTTAATCAAGACGTTTCGATCTACTGGGTGGCGGTCAATGAACGGCTAATCGATGTCAACGTTTCGCAAGAGATGTCAGTGGATGAAATAGTTAAGCATCATGTAAAGAATGAAGATCACAACAAGTTTATGGAACTGATAAAAGAGAAAGGGTGTCAAGATACAAAATACGTTCTTTTACCGGTGCATCCTTGGCAATTAGAGCATCAGATTCAATCTGTCTTTGCTCAACAATTGAATGATAAAGATATTGTAATAGTAGGAGCATCTAATCATACGTATCGAGCGCAACAATCGATTCGTTCGTTATCTCATCGCGACAATACACATGCACCGTATATAAAATTGCCGTTAAGTATAACCAATACGTCAACGAGTCGTATTCTTGCTCACCACACTACTCAAAATGCACCACTCATAAGTGACTGGTTAAATAAAATTGTTCACCAAGATTCGTTCTTATCGAATGGGAAAATAAATGTGTTAAGAGAAGTGATGGGTGTGTCTTTTCGATACGATGAACTGCATCCTATTCAATATCGTTCGACTTATGGAACGCTTGGCGCCATATATAGAGAAAATGTTTCGACCTACCTTGAAGAGAATGAAGAAGCGTGGCCGCTAAATGCTCTATCCCATATTCAAAAAAACGGCGAATCTTTTATCCAGTCAGCGATTGATCAATATGGGATTGAGGCGTGGAGTGATGCATTGATTAACGTTGTCACGCTTCCGATTATCCATCTGCTGTATGCCCATGGAATCGCACTAGAATCTCATGCCCAAAATATTATTTTAGTCGTTGAAAACAATTTCCCAAAACGCATCATCATTAAAGATTTACATGATGGTGTTCGCTATACACCGGAACACCTTTTGAAACCGGATTGGGCACCGACATTACATCCGGAGCCAGAAAGTCACCGGAAAGTGAATCGATACTCGTTTATCCAAACGGAAGATGTTTCAGAAGTAAGAGACTACACATATGATGCTTTTTTCTTCATCTGTATGACAGACATTTGTTTCGCGCTTGAAAAATTGGGGTTGAGTGAACAAGAGTTTTGGCGTAAATGTGTAGAAACGATTGCGATGTATCAAAAGAGTTACCCAGAAATTAAAGGGCGATTTGACCTTTTTAATCTATTTTCTGAAGATGCCCTAATCGAAGAAATGACGAAGCGGCGTATTTACGGTGATGGTCGGTTGTACTTCCGCAAAGTGAAAAATCCTTTGTTGCGGGCAAAGGAGTCATTGGAATGAAAGTCAATAAGCTCAAAGAAAAAATAAATAGAAATCAATCTGTTTTTGGGATGTTTGTATCTATCCCGCATCCTATTATGATAGAGCTCATTGGCCATGCGGAATTTGATTTTGTCATTATTGATTATGAACATGCATCCACGAATATGGAAACGATTGAAGAGATGGTTCGCGCAGCAGAGTTAGTCAATATTACGCCGCTTGTCAGAATATCGAAAGTGGATCGGAATGAAATATTGAAAGTGCTTGATTGTGGGGCTCAAGGTATTGTCATCCCCCATGTTCAGCATAAGGAACAAGTGGAAAAGGCCGTTCACTATGCTTACTATCACCCGATTGGTATGAGAAGTCTTAATAGCGGCAGACCAGGTGTTTTTGCTAAATATTCTTTAAATGATTATATTGCGAAAGCAAATGAAGAAATAATGATTGTTCCGATGATAGAGAGTTTGGAAGGCATTCATGAAAGTGAATCAATTTTATCTTCACCCCATGTAAGCTTTGTTTTAGAAGGAGCGGCGGATCTGTCCCAGTCTTTGTCCGTACCATGGGAGACAGATCATCCAGAAGTTCAACGACATTTAGAAGAATTATATGAAGTATCAAAGCGATGTAAAGTGCCTTACGCCATTGTGTCTAGAAATCATCACAATCATAAAAAGTGGGCGGAAAAGGGGACTAAGATTTTTGTGTTAGGGGACGAGAGAGGGACAGCATTTCGTGCCTATATGGAAAAATTAGCGGACTATCGAAATATAACTGGAGGACTGTATGAATCGTTATATAAAGAAAATAATACATGAAGTACATGAGCAAAGTACAGATCCGATATGCGCTTATATTTATGACTTAGAAGGCATTCAACAACACGTACGCAATATGGTAAAAACAATGCCGAAGCAAACGAACTTATTTTATGCGATTAAAGCAAATCCAGATAAGAGAATTATTCAGGCATTGTTACCGTACGTGAAAGGATTTGAAGTGGCATCAATAGGCGAATTGAAAAAAGTAAGAGACGTTTCCAAAAGCGTACCTATTTTGTTTGGAGGACCAGGCAAGAAAGATTATGAACTTGAAATGGCTATGAAAGAAAACGTCTCTTATATTCATGTAGAAAGTCTTTTGGAATTAAGGAAATTAATCATGTTGGCGAAAAAACGGGATAAGCATATACACGTTTTATTACGTATGAATGTAAGAACAAAAACATTACCTAAAACGAACATTTCAATGGGGGGACGTCCAAGCCAATTTGGCATCGATGAACAGTTAATGGAAGAGGCCCTCTCTATTTTGAAAGAGAGAGAAAATACGCATGTTCATTTAAAAGGTTTTCACTTCCACTCATTATCCAATAACATGCAAGCAGCGTTACATGTAGAAATGATCCATCATTATCTTCAAAAAGTAGAACAGTGGAAGCATGCATATGGATTAAATATTAACGTCATTAATGCTGGAGGTGGTTTTGGCGTCTCTTATGATGAAACACCTGGATTTGACTGGCCGCTTTTTACGTCGTTATTAGCACAAAGCGAAGCCGTGCAAAACTTAGGTGATACACAACTATTCTTTGAACCAGGGCGATTTATCGTTGCTGACTTTGGTTATTACGTGACAGAAGTAATAGATATCAAAATGTCAGTAGATCGCTGCTTTGCTGTCGTAAGAGGCGGTACGCACCATAATCGATTACCCGCTTCTTGGGGTCATAATCATCCATTTTCCGTTGTACCACTAGCAAGGTGGCCTTATCCGTTTCAAAGGCCCGAAATAAACAATTCGAACGTAACGATAGTAGGTGAGTTATGCACACCAAAGGACAGGCTTTATGAAGATGCCAATGTGGAAAGGATGCGTGTTGGAGATGCCATTGTATTTAAGAAATCAGGTGCCTATTGTTGGACCATTTCTCATCATGACTTTTTAGGTCATCCACATCCGGATTTTTACTATATAACAGAAGGGAATCAGTATGAATAAAACAACCACTCAAACAAAAAATGTGACGGCTGAACAACTTATTATGAAAGACGTAATGAATGCATTCATTGCAGAGCAATTTTTTCACATTGATGAACAGACAACAAACATGCTTTCAAATGCACCGAATACGATTCAAAAACTTTATCACGAAAGTAAACAATCATTGATTTATATGGATGCATTATGTTTTCTTGTGGAAAAAAGTTATAGACAGGGCTATCAATGGGTGTCTGGTTCATCTATTTATAAGAAGGTGGATCGTAGTTGGGTGGAAATAAGTTCGCCTGTAGAACTTAGTCAATTTATATTGCATCGTACGCTGTCTAAAGAAGCCTATGCACATCCAGGTGTGGCGGATTTCTTAGAAGGATTAAATGTATCCATTCAGCAATTGAATCTTAGTATAAAACAGATGGAAGAGAACTCATTTAGTACACCTAAGTCCC
Source organism: Bacillus sp. 37MA (assembly GCF_000372765.1). Classification (NCBI taxonomy): domain Bacteria; kingdom Bacillati; phylum Bacillota; class Bacilli; order Caryophanales; family Bacillaceae; genus Bacillus; species Bacillus sp. 37MA. The sequence goes on along the minus strand of NZ_KB889752.1, from coordinate 1,695,365 downwards.
CTTATGACTGGTTTGTGAAAGGCGAGATGATTGCCTCTTTACGAGACCGGCCCTTTCATCCTTTGTCGAAAGCGAAAATAGGTTTTACATCACAAGATTATCAAAACTATATGGCTGAATTTGGTAAGCAGACGACTTTATGTTGGGTAGCTATATGTAATGATTCAATCGTAAAAGGGTGCCAAGAAAATGAAATGGAAAGTTTTGATGTGCTGAATGAGGAGCAGAAATCGATCATCGCAAATGAGTTAATACGGAAAGAAATAAAGAAAGAAAACTATACGATTATACCCGTTCATCCGTGGCAAATGACCAATATGATCTTACCAAATTTCAAAAAAGAATTAGCGGATCAAACAATCATCATTTTAGATTCAAAAGTAGGCAATTTTTTGGCGACCTCTTCTGTACGTTCATTACTATCCCCTCAAGCATCAACGAAAATGTTAAAGTTACCGATTAGTGTTACATCTTTAGGTGCCGCCAGATATTTGCCAGTCGTTAAATTATTAAACGGGATAGCCGGAGAGCAAATGTTTCGCCAAGCAATAGCGTGCGATAAGACGCTTGCCGATAGAGTATTCTTATGTGAAGAAAAACATTGGTGGGGATATATGCCAGAGACTTTGGGCCTTTTTGATGATCATCCTCGTCATTTGGCCGCCCAAGTGAGAGTGTATCCACAAGAAATTATGAAAAAAGAGTATAAAATCATCCCCATGGCTTCTTTAGGTGTTGTGATGCAAGATCGTCATTTTTTAACGGAAATCATAGGAGAAAATTTATCAAATGAAGATGTCCTCCACTTTTATACGGATTTAGCCGCTGCATTTTATGATATTACGATGAGGTTATTTAAAGTCGGGATTGTACCAGAAATACATGGTCAAAATTGTTGTGTCGTACTGAAGCATAAGAAAATAGTTGGGTTATTATTTAGAGATCATGATTCCGTGCGCCTGCATCAACCGTATTTAGATAAACATCAAATTAAAGATCCGGCCTACCATATTAGACCAGGTTATTCCAATAGTTTATACAATGAAACGATTGAAAAGTTAATTTACTACGTTCAATCTCTTGGAACACAAGTAAATTTGGCTGCCATCATGGAATCGTTATCGAGTGTGTATACTATTCCAGAAAAAAGACTTTGGCGAATTACTGAAGCGAAATTAAGAGAATCGTTACAAACAATCGATATTCCAGAAGCGGATAGAGAAATCCTTCACTATGAACTATTTGAAAATAAAGAGTGGCCAGTGAAGTTAATCATTCGTCCATTACTAGAAGCGGATGGTGTACCAGGAGCAATGCCATCTGGAAAAGGCGTTGGACACAATCCGTTTTATTTACAAGAATAAGGAGGCTTCTATGTTAACGGTTAACGATAGAATAGAAAAATACTCAACCGATGAAATAGAGAAATTTAAAATGGTTAGTACGTCTACGATCGGTCACTTTACTGATTTTGGTTTTTTGGCGAACTATGAATGTACGATCCGGGTGACGAAAGTGTCTGGAGAAGTGACAACAGTCAAATTATCTAGTGGAGATGGTTACCCGTTAAATACTGCGCTTCAACAAGCTAAAAAAGGAGATATTTTAGTTATTGATACGTCAGGCAATAAAACACATGCTTGTTGGGGAGAATTCAGGGCGAGGAAAGCAGAAGAAATTGGACTATCTGCGGTTATAGTAAGTGGAGCCGTAACAGATATTTCCTATTTGAGAACGAGTCGTGTACCTGTGTTTTATGAGTCGATTTCTCCAAAAACGACAAGAGTATTAAAGTTGGAGGGAGAAGTGAACACGGCAGTAAGTGTGGGGAACGTCGTTTTTGAATCAGGTGATTATGTTATTGCGGATCAAGATGGAATTTTCAAAATTAACCAATTAAACTATAAAACGTTAATAGAGTTGGCGATTGAGAAAGAAAAAAAAGAAAAATTAAAAAGATTGGAAAATAATGCTGTACATTATGAAAAAAAATAGTATCATATAAGTGAAAATGATTATCAATACCAAGTTGATGAAGTGTACTGGAGTGCAAGGGCTGGTTATCAATCTGCGAACTTAATGCTCGACATTTTATATGACATTTATGAATTGAAAAAATAAGTGAAAAACTTATGACAATCGTGAACCTGCTGATGAAATGAACGATCCTCGTTCATCATTGGAGCAGGTTCTCTTTTACTGTTGGACGAAATCAAAATTGAATGGTGATTAAATGGTACAACCTATAAAGCTAGATAAGGGGAAGATAGTTGGCTTATGTTTGTTAATCGTTTTATTAATGATTTGTATGTTATTAAGTTTGATGTTCGGGATTACGTAGTATACGTTGGCTGATATTTACAACATGATTACGTCATTTAATACACAAGATATAATGCATATCATATCATTATTTGGAAAGAACGCTTTCCCACGGCTGATGATTGCGGTCGTTTCATTAGCAGTAATTGAGAACGTTGCATTTGTCGGTTTGATCATTTCGCATGTAGCGAAATCCCTTGTCGGGGATGATTGTCGGCGCTTCACTTGCTGTAGCTGGTTAATTGTGCAAGGGATTATTCGAAATTTAAGAAGAATTGTGCGCCATCAACATCACTCTTATTCATTACGACAGCTGGCATCGGTGCGATATTAGTTGTACTTGCAGACTGGATCGCGCGCATTGCCTTCCAACCGTTAGATATTCCAGCAGGTGTTTTTACATCAGGAATCGGCACACCATTTTTTCTTTATTTACTGATTAAAAATTGAAATTCATTTTGAGGGTGATATAAATGAGCAGTATTGTGATGAACGAACTGAAAACGTTTGATATACATATGGAACATGAGAGGCTCACGGAAATTGAGATAACAGATTTATTAAATGAAGAAAAATGTTTATCATTTCTACGAAAGCAAATGATCGAGATAAAAGCACCGAGTTTATCCGTCACAGCTTCCATGCTTTCGAAAAGATATGCTTATCTCGTCGTGTCTTCCACTTTATACAGTATGGTCGAATTCAACTGTGCCCTTCATTTGCCGGTAAAAGCGTGTGCATTAAGTAAAGAACGTACATTATGTATTCAAGCAGGCATGTGCAAATGGCAGGAAGTAAAGAGCATGGAGAGGGAAAAATGGCGTGAGAACGTGCTACGTACCCTTTTTTCGTCTCATATTACGCCAGTTTTAAACATATTGAAAAAAACATCCCGCGTTCCGTCGTCTATATTGTGGGAAAACGTAGCCATTCGGATTAACTCTATTTACCGGAAAACATTAGCGAAAGAAATGGATCCAGTTAAAATTGAACGGTTAAACAGCGACTTTCATTTTTTGAAAAATGCGAGTGGGGATCTGTTTAATTTAAAAGAAAACCCGATTAAACAGTATTTAAAAATAGGAGAAGAACTTATCGTAAATCCATGCCGAAAAACGTGCTGCATGTACTATAAATTAGAAAAGGATGTTGAAGGAATCGGTTATTGTAGCAATTGCCCCATTAAAAGTAAGCAAATAAAAGTGAGTGATTCATACAATAAACGAGATTAAAATAAATGTGAAAGATATAACACTAGCATATGGCAAAACGACAATAATTGATTCATTAAATGTAGCCATTCCTAAAGGAAAAATCACCGTTCTCATCGGCCGAAATGGATGCGGGAAATCAACTTTGTTACACGCCATTGCCCGTTTACTAAAACCACAAACGGGCAGCGTCATTCTTGACGACCAAGACATTTTGAAAATGAAATCAAAAGAAGTCGCTAAAAAGTTAGCCATTTTACCACAGTCACCGATCGCCCCAGAAGGCGTAACGGTAGTACAATTAGTGAAACAAGGCAGATATCCGTATCAAGGTACATTCAAACAATGGACAAATGAAGATGAAAACGCTGTTCATCATGCTTTAACAGTAACGAGTATGAAAGAATTGCAAGATCGATACGTTCATGAATTATCTGGTGGACAGCACCAACGAGCTTGGATGGCCCTGAATCTTGCACAAAATACGGATACTATTTTATTAGATGAACCAACAACGTATTTAGACTTAACCCACCAAATCGAAATTTTAGACTTGCTCTATGATTTGAATAGAGAAGAGAATAGAACAATTGTCATGGTTTTACACGATATTAATTTAGCTTGTCGCTATGCAGATCACCTCGTAGCGATAAAAGATCAAAAAGTGTTTATTCAAGGTGCTCCCAAAGATATGATAACGAGCGAAAACATAGAACGTATTTACGGATTAAAATGCTGCATCGATATAGATCGTCAATTCGGTACGCCGATATGTTTCCCAGACGGAAAAGGAAGAAAAATAAATAACATATGAAAATAATGGATGAACTGGATTTTAATAGAATCATATTTTGGTAAAAAATTCATCTTATATTACAAATATTATTGGATTTGTCATTATAACGTAAAACAAATTAATGTTTCATTTTGGTAGAATCAGAATAATAAGGGAAACAAAGAGATTAATAGAAAAAAAGAATCCGGGAGGTTTATGGTGAATAGTTGCAGAAAAATAATCATTTCAATTATGGCAGCAATGATGTTTTTAACCTTTTCTCCGATAGCATCTTTTAAAACAGAAGCTGCATCAATCGGAGAATCGATCGTAACCTATGGAGAAAAATTCATGGGCGTCCCATATGTTTTTGGCGGGACGACACCAAATGGATTTGATTGTTCCGGATTCGTACAGTATATTTACAAACATGCGGCAGGTATTTCACTGCCACGTACAACAGACGAACAATATAATGTTGGAACTTCAGTAGCAAAAAGTGATTTACAACCAGGAGATCTTGTTTTCTACGCAAATACATATCGCAAAGGTATTTCACATGTTGGAGTGTATGCCGGTGGAAACATGGTATTAAACGCAACATCAAGCAAGGGAATTGATCTTGTTTCACTGAATCATCCGTACTGGGGTCCGAAATACGCAGGCGCGAAACGCATTTCGGATGAAGCACAGACACCAGATTGGTTTACAGATATCGATAAATCTTCATCTACATACACAGCTATTAAAACATTGTCAGATCAAGAAGTGATTACAGGATTTGAAGATTATACATTCCGTCCAAATGAAAAAGTAACACGTGGACAAGCAGCAGCAATTATTAACCGTGTTTTGAACATCGAACCGAAAGTAATGAGCCATTTTACAGATGTACCAAAATCAAACCGTTTCGCTTACGATATCGCAGCGATGCGTGAAGCAGGGATCATCACGGGATTTGCAGACAAAACATTCCGTCCTGAAGCAGAAATGACACGAAACGAAATGGCCCTCATCATCAAGCGTTCATTTGACCTCAACATGTCACAAACAGCTGCAGCAAGTGTCAGTTACTCAGATATCGATGCGAGTCACTGGGCTTTTGAAGGCATTGTGGCAATGGCTATGATCGATAAAACAGGTATTTTCGCAGGTGATAAGTTCTATGGAACGCATCATGCGACACGGGAAACATTTACTGTCGCGATTTATAACGCAATGAATGCAAAATAAGAAAGAAAACGAGAGGTCGTCCTAAAAAATTAGTGAATAACTGGTTTTGGGGCGGCTCTTTTTTTGTACCTCTAAATAAAATTTTACTTTAATTACAGTAATAAAGAATAGTCAAAACTATTTATTCGTGATTTAATGAATATATCTATTGATGAATAAATTTACAACTATGAGAGTTTTGACTAAAAGGAGAGGGAGAAAATTGGTTTATAACAGTAAATTAACAGACGACGATTCCATACAATGGTTTTCTAATGAAAAAGATGAGATAAGACTTTTAATTGATAAAAGCGGACGAATAAAATATATAAACCCTGTTATGGAGACTGTTTCACAGCATATTGTTGTAGATATAATAGACCAGAATTTACTTGAATTTATTCATCCAAATGACAAAGAAAAGACGATAGAAAACCTCTTTTATTTACAACCCCCTCATAGCTTTACCCCCTTCATAATCCGCTTTCTTCGTAAAGATGGTTCATACTGTAAACTATACTTTGCTTCGGCAGAACTGTCTGAAAGAGGATGGATTCAAACAATTGTATATAATAAAAACAGGGAAAAAGAAAAACATCTTAAAAACGATTCTATTATTAACGTAAATCATCCTTTGTTTACGATGTCAGACAGTTCTGCTGTGATTATAAGTTTAGACGGTCGGGTGATGGCTGCGAATCAAGCGTTCGAGAAACTGTATGGATGGACATTAAAAGAGATAAGTGATCAATTCCTTCCAATTGTTCCGGAGCATCTTATAGATGAATTTAATGAATTAAAAGAACGGGTGACAAATGGAGGGAATGTTGTCCATTATCCGACATTCCGATTGAAAAAAGATGGTAGACTCTTGCCAGTCACACTCTCCCTATCTGCGGTGAAAGATGATACAGGTAAAATTAAAGCATTATCGTCCGTCACACATGATCGGACGGAGTATTTGGAGACACAAAAGATAATCGAAAAACAAAAAGAATTGCTGATAACAAGGGAAAAAGTGATGAGCTACATTACGGAAAATATTAAAGAAGTTATTTGTCTATATGATATTAGTAATAGGAAGCTTCTTTACAAGAGCCCTTCTTATGATAGTTTTTGGGGAGTCAGCGACGAAGAGCTACTTAAAGATCCAATGCAGTGGCTCGAGAATCTTCATCATGAGGATCGAGATAAATTGATTGAATTTCATAGGGCGACGGATAACAGTCCGAAAGAATTAGAGTATGAAGTCAAAGGAGACACAGAAGAAGAAACACGCTGGATCTGGTCAAAAATAACACCGATTTTGGATGAAACAGGGACGGTCATCCATCACATGTGTATATCACAGGATATGACAGATATAAAAAAAAGAGATAACATGTTAAAAAAACGGGATGAATTAGGAATCATCGGGCAGCTGGCAGCCGGCATTGCCCATGAAATTAGAAATCCACTAACAGCCGTAAAAGGATTTATACAGCTTCTTAATGAAGAAACGAATAATGCTTACAGCGATGTGATCTTGTCTGAACTTGAACGAATCGAATTTATTATGAATGAATTTCTCATGCTGGCAAAGCCGGAGCAGGAAGCGATCATGAAAAAGCAATATATAAATGATTTGTTAAAAGAGATGATTGCATTTATGACACCAGAAGCGTTGTTGAATCAAGTGGAAATTAAAATGGAATTGGATCAAGGGCAGCCAATCGTTCATTGTGAACCGAAACAGATTAAACAAGTGATCATGAATCTTGTGAAAAATGCCATTGAAGCGATGCCTTCTGGCGGAGAAGTTCGAGTCACAACAAGAAGAGAAGATGGATGGATAGCTATTGATATAAAGGATCAAGGAATAGGGATACCAAAAGACAAACAAGTTTACCTTTTTGAACCATTTTATTCAGAAAAGGAACGCGGGACAGGTCTCGGTTTAATGGTAAGCAAAAAAATTATCGAGCAGCATAAAGGAAAGATTCGAATTTTCAGTAAAGAGGGGTCAGGCACATTAGTACAAGTTCTTATGCCTATAGAAAATAAGGATTTATATCATTAAAAAATAGGTGTCCGGTATAAAAAACAATCACATCATTAAACTGGTTTAATGATGTGATTGTTTTTGTTGAGCGATCAAAAAATGGATGATTAACGGCTCATCTCTGCCAAGTTTTCCATATGTATGGTGGAGTCAACTGTTAGCATTAAGTCTCTTCTTTTTATTTCTATTTCAAGCAGGTGAATAAAATCTTTGTCTAACTTTAGTGTTAGCGCGTCTTTGTGTGCGATCAACAACTGTTCATCTGATAGATATAGCTTCTGCATATACCCAACTGTCACTTTTGAAGGTAAAAAAATCCAAAATCTGTCTAATCTCTCTATTCCAACATCGCCCCGCTTCAACACCCATACCTCCAATTTATGAGGCGGCCCAGCCATCATAGTCATTTGACCTTAGACCTGTAACTTTGCGTCCTAACCTTTCGATTAGTTTGCCTTTATCTGAATTATTTATTATCAACACAATGATACCACACGATCAATTAAATGAATATGAAAAATGATCACTTGAAATGCTCTCTTGATCGAACGGATGAAACCCCAAAAGTTTTCTATATTCGACGTAATAATTTTATTTATTTTACAATATTTTCATAATAGGTGCGTTATAATAATATAAAGCGCTTTCATAAAAGGGGGAAGATCATATGATGAATTATGCAGCAGGTTTAACATGTTCTACTTGTGGGAAAAAGATATTAGAAAAAGATTTAATCGCATGGACTGAAAAAAACAATGTTGTGCACCTCATTTGTGATACTGTTCAAATAAGTGAAGGGGTAAGATTTATGGGGCGGGCAGAAGAGTTGAACGAACAATTTTTGTGAATGTTTTTATACCTTCGACAAACCTGCTTTTTACAATTCCAGATAGAAGCGGGTTTGTCTTTGCTCCTTTTCTTCCTACATATGCTAGTGAATCAATTTCAGGTGATTTGAATTCTTACGTACACGTAGAAAAAAATTACAGTATAAATAGTAATAATTGGTTCTTTTTTAGGTAACTTTTTGCTATATTTATACTAAAGAAGGTGATGTACTTGCTATCGGAAGTCGGAGGAACGAATATAGATTTTCGCCAATTAATTGATTATTCATTTAATTCGATTTTAATTGTTGAACAAGAAGGAAAAATTATTTATTGTAATAAAGCCTTTGTTGAATTACTCGATTTTTTTTCATCTAATGAAGTGATACAGAAAAATTTATTTGCGTTTGTTTCCCCGGAGTTCCATGTTTTGTGTAAGCAACAATTAAAAAACGTGATTGAGAAACAAGAAATAGCGGGACGAGGGGAGAAAAAGATGATTAGGCGTGATGGGGCGCTTATTGATGTAGAATTAATGGTAGTTCCTTTTAATATGGAAGGAAAAGTTTTAGCTCAACTCATTATTCAAGATATATCTTCCCGTAAAGCAGCAGAAAAGCGATTAACTGATCAAGAACAATTAGCATCTATCGGTCAAATCGCAGCAGGTATTGCGCATGAAGTGAAAAATCCATTGACAGCGGTCAAAGGGTTTTTACAGCTATATCAAGAAGACCATTCACATCCGTATTTAACGACAATGAATGCGGAGTTAGATAAAGCATTGGATACCTTAAAAAATTTATTACAAGTATCCAAACCCGATCTACAGGATGAACCATTTGTCCAAATCAATATATGCAAAGAAATACAGTCAATCCTATTTTTATTCCAGGACAGATTGTATAGCGTAGAAGTAGAGATAGATTTAAAAGATTCCGAGAAAACAATAAAAGGAAAGAAAAACTTATTCATTAAAGCATTTTACAACTTAATGACAAATGCACTGGATGCGATTGAAGGCGAAGGGAACATTAAAATTGAACATTATTATAAAGATGGCTGCAACCATATCATTATAAGTGATACGGGAATAGGGATACCAGAAGAAAAAATCCATATACTTGGTACACCATTTTTCACGAGTAAAAGTGAAGGAACCGGTTTGGGACTGACGCAAGTCTTTACAACGGTACAAGAGCATGGAGGAAACATTGCTGTTCAAAGTGTCCTTGGGGAAGGAACAACTTTTCATATACAAATTCCTATTACTTGAAAGAAAACCGGTTGAACCGGCAATGAAGAAAGATTTAAGCAGACACGAATCAATATACATAAAATACAACATTTATTAAATCAATACTTTGTGGACAAAAATAAAAAATGCGTTTTCGGATCAAGTTTTGAAATGAAAACGTGTTTTTTTATCGAATAGTACCTTGCAATAAATAGTACCGAGTAGTATATTATTTTCAACCGGTATTTTTTATAAGTTAGTACTGTATAATATATAGTACTGAGAAGGAATGAGGGATGTAACTTTGAATGTACAATTTAAAAAAGGTGTGTTAGAACTATGCGTTCTCGTATTACTAGATAAGCAAGATCGGTACGGGTATGAACTTGTTCAAAAAATATCTGAACAAATTGCCATATCAGAAGGCTCTGTCTACCCATTGCTAAGACGTTTAACGAAAGAAGAATATTTTACAACCTATTTACAGGAATCATCAGAAGGTCCATCACGTAAGTATTACAAGTTAACGGACAAAGGGAGAATGTATCTTCGCGAGCTTACCCGGGAATGGAAGGAATTTTCAAACGGTGTTAATCAATTAATAAAAGAAGGTGTCAGTGATGAATAAAAAACAATTCTTGAATAGTTTAGACGAATCTTTACAAAAACTTTCTTCAGATGAACGGCAAGATATTTTACAGGACTTTGAAGAACATTTTGCTAATGGAATAGCAGAAGGAAAAAGCGAAGAACACATTTCAGCTACTCTCGGTTCACCCAATCACATTGCAAAAGAACTACTTGCCTCTTATCTTCTTGAAAAAGCAGAAAAAACGGAAACGACGGGAAATATTATTCGTGCGATGTGGGCGGTGATTGGATTAGGGTTTTTTAACGTAGTCATCGTGCTGGGACCATTTATCGCAATTGCAGCATTGGTTTTTGCCGGGTGGGCGTCAAGTATTGCGTTTATTGCTTCTCCTTTGCTTGTATTTATGAATGTCATTTTAAATCCAGATACATTTATTCTATTTGATTTGTTCTTCTCGATGATGCTTTGTGGACTGGGCTTGTTTATTGCCGTAGGCATGTTTTTTATTACGAAGGCACTCATACGTGGATTTGTCCGCTATTTAAAATTCAACACGAAAATGGTTAAAGGTGGATTAAAACATGTTTAATATAAAAAAAATATCACTCATCGCACTCATTCTTTTACTCATGGGCGCCGCGGGAAGTTTCATTACATTTAAAAAGATGAATCACTCTGTTTCTGTATTGGAAGAAAAAGGGATAACTAATCAAAACATTACACGTTTGAGCGTGACGACAGACAACGCTGCTATTGAAATCATCCCCACAAATAAACAAGAAACAACAGTAGAGGTGTCAGGAACAGCGAAGAAAAGCTCGGCATATACGTTCTTGGCTGACGTAGAAGGAACGACACTTTCGGTCCAGTTAAAAGAGCGACAGACAAAACTTTATAACTTTGATTTTATATCAACGTCATTATCATTGAAAGTATATGTACCTGAAAAAGTGTATGATTCACTCAGAATTTCCAGTGATAATGGACGTGTTGAAGCGGCGAATTTACGTGTGAAAGAAGTGAAAGTAAAAGTAAGCAATGGGCGTGTAGAACTGCGAGATATTACGGGCTCTACTATCACTACTGAAACAGACAATGGGCGTATTCAAGCAGAAAATCTTGATGTGAAACAAGTGAAAGCAACGACAAGTAATGGACGCATTGATCTGAAAAATGTATCTTCCTCAGCTGTTTCAGTTAAAGCAGATAACGGAAAAATCATATTGGACGATGTGAACGGTAAGATTTTAGGAAAAGTAAAAAATGGGATGATCTCTCTTATGACGAATCATTTAGATCGCCCTATTGAATTTGAATCTGATAACGGTAATATTAAGATTCAAACGGAAAAAGAGCCGACAAATACGACATTTGATGTGAGTGTTGATAACGGAAAAATCGATCTTTTAGACGGGTACAAACCGAATGAAATAATAGGGGATGGGGATCACTTCATTAAATTAACAACGGCGAATGGGAAAATTTCTATAACGAAGCAAAAATCAATAAATAAATAACACTCATTATTAGAATAGCTGGAATAAAGCGGTCTGCATCGTGCAGATCGCTTTATTCTATTCATAAGAAAAAGAGAAGCAGTAAAAGTGAATCCTTTGTGAAGATTATAAACGAAGGTGTTAAATTTACGTTATATATGTTAATATATTCTAGGAATTAGTGGTAAATATTTCGAGTGGAGGCAGAAAGGTGAAAAAAAGTTTAATCATTGTTGGGTTAGCATTTTGTATGTTAATTACTCTTTTTGGAGTGAATAGAGCTGCGTATGCGGCGAATTTTGTCGATGTTCCAGATCGAGCGTCAAAAGAAGTGAACTATTTGTCGATAGGTGGAATTGCCAACGGATCGTCGGCGACGATATTTGGTTCTGAAAAAAAAGTAACGCGTATGGAGGCTGCTGCATTCATCGGCCGAGCGCTTCAGCTAGATGGCACAAAGCGTGTTACAAGCTTTAAAGACGTCGGTTCTGGTAGTTTTGCTTCAGGTTATATCCAGTCGGCTGTTGAAAAAGGCATTATTTCCGGCTATGAAGGTGGACGGTTTTTACCGTACAATGAAGTGACACGCGGAGAAATGGCTGTCATGTTATCAAAAGCATTCGGTTATAACTTTGGTGGGAAACTATCTGGTGCTGCGAATGCATTGACATCACGTGGTATTGCAAGTGGAGTGGCAGATGGCTCATTTGGTGTGGATCAGATCATTAAACGGGCAGATTTCGCTGTTTTTCTTGCCCGTGCGATGAACCCGGAATTCCGTACGAAAGAGTTTTCAAGTTTTACGAAAACATTATGGACGAATACAGGTGACTTAAATGTTCGTTCAGGTCCATCTACATCGTATCCATCTAAAGGAAAGTTAGCAAAAGATGTAAAAGTGATCGGTGCGCACAATATTGCAGGCTGGACTTATGTGAAATCAGACAGCACAATCGGCTTTGTGAGCACAGTTTATTTACGTGACACAGAAACAGCTAGTGCCGCTCAACCGCCGGTGACAGGAGCGGATTCCCGCCTTTCTAGTCAGACGATTATTTTGGATCCGGGTCATGGGGGCAGTGATCCAGGTGCTGTCGGATTTGGACTGAGAGAAAAAGATGTGGTGCTTTCGACAAGTTTAAAAGTGAATAAACTGTTAAAGCAAACGCCATTCAACGTGAAAATGACACGTTCAGATGACCGTTTCATTACGATTAATCAGCGTTCTTCTTTTGCAAGAAATAATGGCGGGAATATATTCGTCAGCATTCATGCAAACGCCGCCTCGTCGTCAAGTGCAAACGGGACGGAAACCATTTACTCTTCAGCTGCTAATCCGCATGGTGCAGATAGCAAACTGCTTGCAACAAAAATCCAGAATCGTATGATCGAAGCATGGAAACTGAAAGACCGTAACATAAAGAGTACGAGACAACTAGGCCGCAGTTTGGGTGTTTTAGATAATAATAGCGTGCCGGCCGCTCTCGCAGAACTTGCTTTTATCTCCAATAAAAGTGAGAATGACATGTTAAAATCAGACTACTGGCAGACGGTCATGGCGAAAGCAATTTATGATGGTATTTTAGATTACTATAAGGCAAAAGGCTATCAAGTCGACCCGCTTTACGTAGTAGGAAAATAAGAAGCGATGAAGGTTGTCCCAAAAGTCAGTGAATAACTGATCGGGGCAGCCTTATTTTTGTTTGAAAAGAATAATTTAGCGTTGTGCACGTTTCGAAAATACTAATAGTTTTCTATTTTATCTCCAAAACTTTCAATTTACTTGATAGAATAGATGTGCGAATATGGAATAGAAAGGAGATTTTCACATGAGAAAATGGTATCTAGTAGTAATGGCACTTATGTTGATCAGTCCAACACTTTTGCCGGCGAAAGCAGATGCAGCCGCGGCTGTCTTTGATGATGTTTCGCCAAAGCACCGAGCGTATGAGGCTGTCTGGAGTTTGGACTCAAAACGAGTGTTTGAACCGGATGAAGACGAGATGGTTCGTCCAGGAAAGTATGTGACGCGAATGGAAGCAGCGGTAATGCTCTCGCGCATTCTTGGACTGGAACGAAAGACGAATCACGCTGGATTTCGTGATGTAACGGTGCTAAATAAAAATTATGATGAAGTGGCAGCACTAGCAGAACGGAAAATTTTGCAAGGATTTACGGACCGGACGATGCGGCCGAATGATATTTTAACGCGGGCACAAATGGCGAAGTTAATTGTTGATGCGTTTGGTTATGAGCAAAAAACATCGTTTACACTGCCGTTTAAAGATGTGAAAACGTCTAACTGGGCGGCACCTTATATTGAGGCATTAGTCCGTCATAAGGTAACAGCTGGAACGACAACAACAACATTTTCGCCAGATAAAAAGTTGACGCGTGCTGAATTGATGATGTTTTTAGACCGCGCACATAAAGCGAAGCCAGTGAGTGCGTACAATAATCAAGAGATTTTGAGTTTAATTCGGGAAGTGCAAAATAAAGCGTCTTCGATTATTTATCATTATTTATATGTAAACGAACCAAATGGCAGCCGGCCTGCTTTTTCAACGTTTAAACAAGAGTTGACGCCTTTTGCGGAAGGCAAGATGCTTTCGATGATGGAAGAGTATTACAAAGTGACATGCACATATTGTGATTGGATCGTTTATAGTGAAGTATATGATTGGGGTTTGCCATATGAAATTATCGAGCGGAGCAATGAACGTATAACAGTAAAAGTCCGTTACCCGGCAGGCATGGATGAAGCAGCCTCAGAAACATGGACAATTGTGAAGCGGAACGGCCAATGGAAAATGAGTGAGCTTCCTAAATACACAACCGCATATGACGATCCATTTAATTTAACGGTGGCAGAAGCAGAAAAATATTTAATTAGTGCGTATGAAGATATATATAGTTATGAAAAATATCGTGAGTACGTGCAGAACATTTCATATATGAAAACAGATAGAAAGGGACATTACGAATTTTTGATTGAAACAAATGTGGATGATTACTATGTTTCCATCGATCCAAAAACAGCTACTCTGGAAGAATTGTAAAAGACAAGTCTGTCAGATAGAGCCAACTGCATATGCGGTTGGCTTTTTCGTTCTATTTATTCTCCGTTTTGCTTAATATGAACGTCATTTAAAAAATAAAAAATAATGATATAAAATCATTGACGTGAATAAATAATATGTGATATTATATTAAATTTGACAAAAAAATAATATGTGATAACCTTAATAGAGATAGCAAATCTGGAGGTGGATTCATTGTTTCAAGTAGGCGATGAAATTTTTTATCCGATGCATGGAGCAGGTGTCATTGAAGCCATAGAAGAAAAGGAAATCCTTGGGGAGAAGAAGCAATACTTTGTGATGACATTTACCATTAATCAATTGCAAGTGATGATTCCTTTGGAGAAAATGCAACAGTCATCGATCCGAAGGGCTGTTGATATACGGACAATGGAAAGCATTTTACGCTTTGTTCATCATGGAGAATCTGGAGAATCACTCTCGTATAAGGAGAGATATAAGGTGAACATGGAGAAAATGAAAACAGGTAAAACGAAAGAATGTGCGGAAATCGTACGCGATTTAACACGTATGGATAAAGAAAAGGCACTGAATTCAAGTGAAAAGGTCATGCTGCGTAATGCAAGAAAATACTTAATTAGTGAAATGGGATTAATTAACGGGATCACGGAAAATGAAGCAACTGATTTATTGAACTATCGAATTGCGAACTAGAAACATCAGGCTGTACGTTTCTTTTGAAATAAATAATCGATTGTGTACTCTTTTTAACAATCAGCCGAAAAGCTTTTTTTTATGTGTATCACCATAAAAGTATAGTCATGAATGAGAAAAAGCCCTAAAACCGGGCGATTATTTATACGTCCCGGTTTTAGGGCTTTCTTCGTTAAGCGAGAGTAAGGGCTACGATCACTTATCGGATTCGTCTTTGTTATCCGTCTCTTCATTAAACCATAGTGGATCTTGGTTATCGACTTCACCATTGTAGTTGATCAAGATCTCTTCTCCTG
The DNA here is from genome assembly GCF_000372765.1 of Bacillus sp. 37MA. Classification (NCBI taxonomy): domain Bacteria; kingdom Bacillati; phylum Bacillota; class Bacilli; order Caryophanales; family Bacillaceae; genus Bacillus; species Bacillus sp. 37MA. Next base: position 1,679,601 of record NZ_KB889752.1, on the reverse strand, counting down.
CTTTTATATCTGTGTAAGCATAGAAGTCAAATGTATGGTTATTAAAGTTAATATCATACGTGGCATTCGGCGTATAGGAATGGTTAAACAGCATGCCATAGCCTAATACGAAAGCGGTATGGTTTTGGCCGTATTCAAACGCATAGTCATCAAGAAGTGTTTTTTCGATATGAACGTGCTGCTCATTCGGATACGGAATAACGGGTGCTTCGTGCAGCAACTCACCTTTTGCGATATCACGTTTCGCAAATACTCCTCTATTGAATTCCCCATCGCTGAGCGTGGAAGTTTTAATCTCAATCATGTTCGTCACCTTCGCGTTCTTTTTCCAAAGTATTTGATCTTTTAAGGATGACAGTTGATCCGGCTGAATGCAAGTATTTTCATTTGTTAACAAGAACATTTTTATGAATGTTTCATTTTGTAGAGGAGCATCTTCTGTTAAAACCGGTATAATGAAAAGAAAGATGAAAAAGAAAGGGGGGATCAACATGAACAGTGTAGAATTATGGATCGCGCGTGTCATCGAGCAAGCAGGCTGGATCGCGCCCATACTTTTTATTTTATTACATTTGCTGCGTCCCATTCTTTTTGTACCGGTCGTCGTCGTTTGTGTAGCTGGCGGGTACTTATTTGGATTTGTGAACGGCACACTTTATTCCATTATCGGCTTATCGCTCATGAGCGCGGCTTTTTATAAAGTAGTCAATCTTTTTCCATCTGTACGAGAAAAGTTGCTTACACTAAAAAGAAAAGTGTTCAAAGATCAAAAGGTGACGGTTGGGCAAGTGATGATTTTGCGTATGATGCCCTTTATTCATTTTCATTTATTATCTCTTTATTTAATAGACATGACGAAATCGTACAAAGAGTATATGTATTATTCTGTTTTAGGTATTATCATTCCATCGATGGTGTATACGGCATTTGGTCAATCGATTACCGATATGCCATGGTATATATCGTTTTTATTTTTAGCCTGTTTAATAGGCTTGTATAGTCTACTGGGAAAATTAAATGAAAAGAGGAAATTAAAAACAAGGTAGGGAAGGAAAAACCGGATCATCCGGTTTTTCGCTTTTAGTGGGTCCGTTCAACGTGCAATTCGATCAAATTTCCATCTGGATCTGCGCAGAAAATTTGCGCGAAGCCGCTTTTGCTGTTCGGTTTCTCAAGCACAGAAATGTTATGGCTTTGTAACCAATGAAGTGTTTCACCGTAATCATGAATGCGGAGGGCGAAATGGCCTTCACGGCTTGATAATGATTTGTCAGCGCGAATTGTTTGCGACTTAGGGATAACAAGGAGATGGATTTGCTGCTCACCAGCCGCGAACCAAGCGCCTTCAAAGTCAAAGGGAGGGCGTTTGAGCTCTTGTAAGCATAAAATATCACGGTAAAATTGTTTCGCTTTTTCAAGATCGGTGACGTTGACGCCGATATGATGGATTCCTTCATATGTAATCAAAATAGAAGCCTCCTTTTTATTTCCATCATAGCATATGTCTTCTCATTGTTCGGCTTTTTTCTTATTCGTTAAGCTAAAAAAGGTATAATAGAAGAATCAAAACGGAAAAGGTGTTTTATTTTATGAAAACGTATATTGTCGTTGGATCGGGCATTCTAGGCGCTTCTACCGCTTATCATCTTGCAAAAGCAGGAGCGAATGTGACATTAGTCGATCGAAAGGATCCGGGACGGGCGACGGATGCAGCGGCGGGGATTGTCTGCCCCTGGCTTTCGCAGCGCCGTAATCAAGCGTGGTACACATTAGCAAAAAACGGAGCCAAATACTATGCTTCTTTAATTAAGCAATTAGAAGCTGATGGTGAAAGAGATACAGGGTATAGCCGAGTAGGCGCGATTAGTCTTCATACAGAAGATGGAAAACTGGATCAAATGGAAGAACGGGCATATAAGCGGCGTCACGAAGCTCCGGAAATCGGTGAAATTACTCGTTTAACACCGGCTGCAACGAATCGTTTGTTTCCACCTTTAGCCGAGCAATATGGCTCTGTTCATATAAGCGGCGCGGCGCGCGTAAACGGGAGGGCGCTCCGTCAGTCTCTTGTGAATGGCGCCAGAAAACAAGGTGCATCTATTCTTCAAGCAGATGCCTCATTAATCTATGAAGACAACATCGTCATAGGTATTAAGGCAGGAGAGAGGACGTTACGATCTGATCATGTGATTGTCACGGCAGGTGCCTGGGCAAACGAGCTGTTGCAGCCGCTCGGTGTTCGTTTTTTAGTAACGCATCAAAAAGCGCAAATCGTTCATCTCCATCTACCGGATACGGATACGAGTAGTTGGCCAGTTGTCATGCCGCCAAATGATCAGTACATTCTTACATTTGAAGGCGGCCGAGTTGTTGTGGGTGCCACACATGAAAATGGAACCGGATTTGATAACCGGGTGACAGCAGGTGGACTACATGAAATTTTTGGTAAATCGTTATCGGTGGCGCCAGGTCTCGCCAATAGCACGATGCTTGAAACGAGAGTAGGATTTAGGCCATTCACACCTGGTTTTCTTCCTGTGATCGGTGCAATGCCTGGTTATAAGGGATTGTTCATTGCGAATGGACTCGGTGCTTCCGGATTAACGGTAGGTCCTTACCTCGGTTCGGAACTGGCTAAGCTTGCTCTTGGCAAACGAACAGAAATCGACCTTCGTCATTATGAGGTAGCTGGAGCCCTTGAATAGTTGAATAAAAGTAAAGCATATATAAGGATGGGGAAATTTGAACAAAAATAGAAAGATACAATCGTTTATTTACACATACGCATTCAGTAAGGAAGAACGTTCGTTATGCCACATGGAAATGCGCTCGCTTTTTGGAATCGAATCCGAGTCGAAGCTTATCAAAAGCACAACCAAAATCGATCCGAGCCGGAGTCCGTTTATAAAGGAGCGGATTGACGTCATGTTTGAAGGGGACGGCCTGCCGGATATTTTAGAGCAAGTTAAGCAGATTCAATTATTTGAAGAGACATTCAAAGTCCTCTTCGTTAAAATTAATGATCTGGATCAATCGGAAAAAATAGAATATGAGGAGCGGCGTGTGATTGAGCGGGAAATAGGCATGCATATTCATGGAGAAGCCGATATTCATCATCCGGATCATTCGTTTGGCATTGTGACAATGGGCGGCCAGTGGTATTTCGGAAAATATCAGAAAAGCGAATCTGTTTGGTTTCATCACTTGAAAAAACCACGTGAATATTCCACGGCACTTAGCACAAGGGTAGCTAGAGCCGTCGTGAATATTGCCGTTCCGAACCCTCATGGCGTCCGGGCAATTGATCCATGCTGTGGAATCGGGACGGTATTGGTGGAAGCACTCTCTATGGGCATTGACATTGTCGGCCGTGATATCAATCCTCTTGTCACGAGCGGATCAAGGGAGAACATTGCTCATTTTGGGCTCGAAGGTGACGTAACGTTGGGCCCGATCGCCGATGTTTCGAGCAACTATGATGTAGCTATTATTGATTTACCATACAATCTTTATACGCATGTAACACGAGAAGAACAGTTCTCCATTCTCCAGCATGCGCGCCGTTTTGCTCAAAAAGTGGTCGTAATCACGATCGAAACTATCGATGAGATGATCGAAGAAGCTGGATTTGACATTACAGACCGCTGTGTGGCTAAAAAAAGCTTATTTTCAAGACAAATCATTGTTTGTGAATAACGCCATAAAGGGTTGTCCCAAAAGTCAATAAATAATTGACTGAGGGCAGCTCTATTTTTTATTTAAAAAAAGCTCACTAAAACGAGCCATTCGTCGCGAAAGGTAAGCTTCCGTAGCTGAGAAATCAATGAGGAGAGACATTCTTTTTTTAACGATACTTGTGAGGATTTAATCGTAATAATTACGTTTTAAACATCATAACCATGAACGTGCATATATCCAAAATACACACCTGAAAGGATTGAGTAAAAAATGAACGGAGAGTGGAGGGGCAGATGAATCGTTCAGTTCGGACTCATTTACTGGATGTTACAGGATTCATTGTGATTGCAGCAATTACTTATTTCGTTGTTTTTAAAGAGTTGATGAAGGTGGAAGGCATTACATTTCATATTCCGTCCTCTTTTTTGCAGCTAAATACGATTTTTTGGAGTATTTTAATTGAAGCGGTGCCGTTTGTTTTGATTGGCGTGTTAATTGCCGGGTTTATTCAAATTTTTGTGAGCGAAGATCGGATAAAGAAGTGGATTCCGAAAAATCGATTCGCAGCGGTGACGATGAGCTGCGTAATCGGAGCCTGTTTTCCAGCCTGTGAATGCGGAATTGTGCTGGTTGTCCGCCGGCTCGTCGCGAAGGGCGTTCCCATTTATGCCGGTGTCGGGTTTTTATTAACAGGGCCGCTTGTTAATCCAATTGTGATCTTTTCCACGTACATGGCGTTCGGAAATGATATAAAGATGGCTGGATTGCGAATGGTGGTCGGTTTTGCAGCGGCGATGATCATCGCTTTAGTCGTGAGCCTGTTTTTTAAAAAGAATCAGCTGAAAGTGCAGCCGTATCAAGAGACGATACGTGAACCGAAACAAAAAGCTTCTTTTTTCGTGCGGATTTGGGAGATGCTCAAACATTCCATTGATGAATTTTTTGACATGGGAAAATACTTAATTTTAGGCTCGTTTTTTGCTGCATTTGTTCAAACGTACTTATCTGCTCAATCCCTTTTGCAGGCAGGGGAAGGGTGGGTTTCATCGACACTCGTCATGATGGGACTTGCTTACGTCTTGTCCCTTTGTTCGGAAGCAGATGCGTTTATCGGCGCCTCCTTCCGTCATATGTTCCCAACGTCTTCCATTCTTGCTTTTTTAATTTATGGTCCAATGATTGACCTGAAAAATACGTTCATGCTGGTAAGTGTCTTTAACATGAAATTTGTCATCAGTTTAATTGTATTGATTACGATCACTGTTTTTACATGTGTCAGCTTCTTAACCTGGTTGTAACAGGAGGAAAAAACGCTTATGACATTTCATTTACAGCAAGCCTTCAGGGCTGTTATATTAGCTGCTTTCGCCTGTTTTATAATGAATCTTCATTTAAATGGAGATATTGAAAAATATGTAAATCCCAAATATGATCTGTTCAGCCAAACGGCCGCTTATATATTTTTCTTGCTTTTTATCATTCAGTTTTTTCGAATATGGAGCAGAAAGAATAAGCATGAACACCATTGTCATCATGGATGCAGTCATGATCACGGTCATTCCAGATCGCCAGTTAAAAAAGTTATCACGTATTCCATTTTGACCTTCCCATTAATAACCGGTTTTTTATTACCACCGCAAACACTAGGTGCGGAGGTTGCAGCTAAAAAAGGGACCGTTTTGACGTCGAAAACAGCCGGATTTCAAATGCAAGGAGAAACAGAACTTGATCCATCTCTTTATGTTCATGAAGGAGTAGTTGTCGATCGAAAAGAAATAAAGCAAGGAGAATATGACGAAAACATGAAGCGTTTAGACAATGACCATGTCATCAATATGGAAGATGAGGTGTTTGAACCGTATTACGGGCAGATCAACGCAGAACTTGAAAAATATATCGGCCGAACTGTGAAGATGAAGGGCTTTGTTTATAAAGAGGAAGGTTTCCAATCCAATCAGCTTGCCCTGACGCGATTTTTAATTACGCATTGTATTGCAGATGCAAGCAGTATTGGATTTTTAACGGAGTTTGACGAAGCTTATACAGTAGAACAGGATACATGGCTAGAAATAGAAGGAATAATTAAAGTTACACAGTACGACGGTTTTAAGATGCCGATATTGAAAGTCACTTCATGGAAAATAATATCGGAACCAGACGAGCCATATGTGTATCCGGTGTATATCAAAATAAAATAAAAGACTGTTTCTCTCTTAGCTAAAAAATACAAATACAGCCAAAATCACAGCCTTTCTTTCTTCAAAGAAAAAGGCTTTTTGTTATGTTGATGATAAAATAATTAAAACAAATAACAGTATATGTATAATTCAAATAAAAAAACCAAAATAATCAAATAATCAACGAGTAAACAGATATTTGTATAGAACGATTTTTTTACGGGCATAACGATAGAGAGAAATTTTTGAAAAGGTGGCTGAAAAAGAATGACATTAAAACTAGTGAAAATTGTCCGCACAAATCCGGTTTATAATAAGTGGTATGAACAAAACTTAAACGAAACGTTTCATGTGATGGATGACGGGAGGGAGAGATATATTGTTATCTGGCCAGCATTTGAGCGCCGAAATCGGCGTAGTATCCCAAAAAGTCTTTGTGAAGTAGTGGAAGGTGAAGAGAACGACGTCCTAAATAATCCCGTTGCACGCGATTATTTAGGAGAATGGGCTCAGCCGCTTGAAGGAGAAAAATGGTGAATAATAACGAAACACATTGTGTTCAATGTGTGTAAAATATTAGATAACCCCTAAAAATAATCTATTTGAAGGGGTTTTTTGTCGCCAATAAAAGGATTTATGAAACAAACCGAATTAGGGAAGTCTAGGGGGAGATATTTAAAAAAAAAGGAGGTTTTACGTGTGCATCGATCGTTTTTATTGTTGCCTTCTTTGATCGCATTCATCTTTCTTTTTACCTCTGTTGTTTTAGCTGAAGAGCAGCCAACGAGAGAGGAGCAACTGAATGCACGGATGGGATATTATATAAAGTATGAGAGCATTATGTTACCGTGGTATTACTTGGCCGCAGTGGATCAGTTTGAACGTAATATTCAACAAGTGCGCACGGACATTCCTGAAAAAGAAGGCGTTATCGCTATTCAATTTTCAGATGAGGTATGGGCAGGGATGCTTAATCCAAATAAAGAAGATACGGTCCCCCGATCCATCACTTTCTTTAACGGAAAAGGACGGGATGGTAATCAAGATGGCATTGCGGATCCGGACAACGATGACGATGTGATGTATACGATGGCTGCCTACTTAAGTGAATATGGACATACAGAAAAAAATGTTAAAAAAGCGTTAATGGATTATTATGGGCGTAAACAAACGGTCAATCAAATTATGACCATTGCGAAAATTTATCAACATTTCCAAAAAATACATTTGGATGAGCATGCTTTTCCTGTTCCTGTTGAACATAACTTTAGTTACCGGGGCACATGGGGAGCAAGTAGAGGATGGGGAGGCCGCCGGATACATGAAGGGACCGATTTATTTGCGGATTACGGCGTCCCTGTGCGGGCGACATCATACGGAATCGTTGAAATAAAAGGGTGGAATAAATATGGAGGCTGGCGAATTGGTATTCGCGATATTCACAATACGTACCATTATTTCGCTCATTTAGCTTATTTCAGTAAAGAGATTAAAAAAGGAGATATCGTTAAACCGGGAGATGTGATTGGATACGTTGGCAGCTCTGGATACGGAAAAAAAGGGACGTCTGGTCAATTTCCTCCACATCTTCACTATGGCATGTATAAAGATAACGGCCGGAATGAATGGGCATTTGATCCGTATCCATCTCTAAAGCTTTGGGAAAAGCAGGAACGGGAGGCTCGCAAGTAAGCTTCCAAGTATATACACGACAAGAGATCGCTCTTGTCGTGTTTTTTGTATGTGCAGACTTCAACAGATTTAATCATATAAAGGTTTTTTTATTAATAAACTGAATGGAAAACAGGAAGGAAAGCGGGGGTCTAAATGTGAAAATTCATGTAGTGAAGAGAGGGGATTCGTTATGGGGCATATCCCGCCAATATGGGATCAGCACCACCGAGATTGTCAGTGTGAACAGTCTGGAAAATCCTGAAACGCTAGTCATTGGCCAGGCACTACTCATTCCAGAACCGTATCTTCGCTATACCGTGCAGATAGGGGATACGCTTGCAAACATTGCGGCTTATTATGGAACAACGGTGCAGGAAATCATGCAAACGAATAAGATGACAAATCCAACTAGCCTTTACCCTGGTCAAACCATTGTGATACCGGTGATCTATCATACCGTAAGAGCAGGAGACACCTATTACAAGATCGCAGCTAAATATGGAACGACGCCTGAAGCGATTGTACAGGCGAATCAACTAACAACTTCTTCTCGCCTTTATATAGGACAAAGGTTGAGGATTCCGACTGTACCAAAGCCTATCATTGATGTGAATGCGTTCACGTACACATTCGGGCAAACCGGTGCGCAGCAAGTACGTGAAGTGGCTTATGATCTGACTTATATAACTCCATTTGGATATCGAATGAAGGAAGATGGCAGCTTAGAAGGCATTGATGATGGTCCGACGATACAGGCAGCTCAGTCAACGGGTGTCGTTCCTATCATGGCCATTACCAATTTTTCGAGTACAGAAGCAGGAACCGACCTTGCACACACTATTCTTTCGAGCCCCGATTTAGTGGAAAAAGTATTGACCAATAGTATAAAAGTGATGAAGGATAAAGGATATAAAGGACTGAATATTGATTTCGAGAATGTGGCACCTGCAGACCGTGAATTCTATAATCGTTTTCTCGAGCGGGCAGTGGACCGTTTGCATCCTGAAGGCTACTTTGTCTCCTCCTCTCTTGCACCAAAAACGAGTGCCAATCAAAAGGGATTATTAGTTGAAGCACACGATTATCCTGCACACGGGCGGATACTTGATTTTACTGTGCTCATGACCTATGAATGGGGGTATAGGAAGGGACCGCCGCAAGCGATTTCCCCGATTGATCAAATAAAACGTGTCCTTGACTACGCTGTGACCGCTATCCCAAGAGATAAAATTTTATTAGGGTTTCAAATTTATGCACGCGACTGGCTTGTTCCGCATAAAGAAGGGCAGGAAGCAGAGACATTTGACATGCAGGAAGCGATTAGACGTGCTGTCAAATATAAGGCTGAAATAAAATATGATGAGGTTACTCAGTCTCCACATTACACTTATACAGATGATCAGGGACGCTCCCATGAAGTCTGGTTTGAAGATGCTCGCAGTGCCAAAGCTAAATTTGATTTAGTGAAAACGTACAAGCTTAGAGGTCTCAGTTATTGGGTACTTGGGTATCCTTTTCCTCAAAATTGGGCTCTTCTTGGTGACACCTTTATTGTCCGAAAAAGGTAACGACCCCCCATAAAAAGTTTGTTTTTCTTTTAAAAAATAAGGCAGCGGGTATAATGTTTAAAGAATCTAATTTAAAAAGGATATAGGAGGGGAAAGCAATATGGAAAAAGTTGAAATAGGCGATATTTTTACGTTAATTGATGAGAACGATCAAGAGCAGGAAATCGAAGTGCTTGGAACGATGAATTTAGAGGGGATAGAATACGCGGCTGTCGGATTTGTGGAAGAAATTCAAGAAGAATCGGAAGAAGATATCGATGTCTTCTTTTTAAGAGTGGAAGAGGATGAGCAATTATCTATTATTGAGAGTGATGAGGAATTTGATCAAGTATCTGCTGCGTTTGAAGAAGCAGGAGAAGCAGGAGAAGAATAAAGAGACGATTGGAAATGAGGCTGTCCTAGTCAGTGAATAACTGACTAGGACAGCCTTGTTTTTATTGATAAAAGAGAAAAAGCGTACATACACTTTAGGAAGAGCGGCGATAAGGAGGAAACGTATGGATATTGTTGTGAGAGCGGGCGATTCATTATGGTCTTACAGCCAGTTATTTACTATTCGTCTTCAGCTTATTAAGGATTCGAACAGGGAACTTCAATCGGATCGACTATCAGTCGGACAAAGGATTCGGATTCCAGGTTTTGTTCTGCAAAATTATCGAATAAAGAGTGGAGATTCCCTGTGGCGTATTTCAGAGCACTATAAGATCCCGATTGATGCTATTATGCTGGCAAATCCTGGACTCATTCCTACTCAATTGCAGATCGGGCAAACGATTCATGTACCGCTTCGGGTTACGTGGCGGATTGTACAGGGAAAACAACCGTACGATTATAGTCAAATGATGACGGATCTGAGGCAATTACGAACCGTATATCCGTTTTTACGTGTGCCTTCGATCGGCCGTTCTGTGCTTGGGAAGGAAATACCTGAAGTGACGATTGGAAATGGGATGAAACGGGTTCATTATAATGGTTCATTTCATGCCAATGAATGGATCACAACACCGGTCATCATGACGTTTTTAAATGATTATGTTTTATCACTGATCAATCTACAGCCGATCCGGGGGCTGTCAACCTATCGTTTATATAAAGAAAATTTTTTATCTATTGTGCCGATGGTGAATCCGGATGGTGTAAACCTTGTGTTAAATGGACCGCCTGCGGATGAGCCATGGAAAAGTAAAGTGATCGAATTAAATAAAGGCAGCGAGGACTTTTCGGGATGGAAAGCTAATATTCGCGGTGTAGATTTAAATGATCAGTTTCCAGCGAAGTGGGAAGAAGAAAGAGCGGATAATCCGAAAGAGCCGGGACCGAGGGATTATGGAGGGGAACGGCCATTATCCGAACCAGAAGCGATCCAGATGGCAGAACTGACACGAAGACGGGATTTTTCCAGAGTGCTCGCTTTTCATACGCAAGGAAAAGTTATTTACTGGGGGTTTGAGAACTTGGAGCCGCCGGAGTCGGAAATCCTCGCCAAAGAATTTGGCCGGGCCAGCGGCTATGAGCCTGTTCAAACGATAGAAAGCTATGCCGGATATAAAGATTGGTTTATCCAGGATTGGCGGAGGCCTGGCTTTACGATTGAGCTTGGCAGTGGAACGAATCCGCTCCCAATCACACAATTTGATGAAATTTATCAAGAAGCGCTCGGTATTTTTTTGGCAGGATTGTATATGTAAGACGTTGACCCGATTCAGTTTTATAAAACGGATGCGATTCTTCCATAAGAAGATCGCTTTTTTTATCAGGTATATGTGACGTCAATTATAGAATTTTTCCATTCAGTAGTCGTACAAGCTATTCCCTCTGAATAAGATGCAAAGACATCATTTTAACGGAGGACTGTTTCATGAATTCAATATTCACCTATATTTTTTTAGGCGTATCTTTAGCTGCACCAATAGGTCCCGTTAATGCTGCGCAATTAGATACGGGAATTAAAAATGGATTTTTTCATGCTTGGATTTTTGGTCTTGGTGCTTTAGCAGCCGAGGTCCTGTATATGATCATGGTTTATGTTGGGGTTGTCCAATTTATTGAATCTCCTTTTATGAAAACACTTCTCTGGTCGTTTGGATGTTTCGTTCTTACGTACACCGGAGTGGAAAGTTTGCTAACGGCCAACAAAATTGAAGTGAATGTAAGAAAGGGAAAGACGATCCCTCTAAGAAGATCGTTATTGTCTGGGTTTTTCATGTCGCTGTTGAATCCATTAACGCTCCTTTTTTGGTTAGGCATATATGGTTCCATTTTGGCAGAAACAACCGAATTATTTACAGGAAGTCAAATCTTTATTTATAGTATCGCTATTATTATTGGGAATCTCTCCTGGGATGTAATGATGGCAACAGTATCCAGTGTCGCACGAAGGTTTTTATCCATGAGGCTATTAAAAATCATTTCCATTCTTTCTTCCTTATCGATGATTGGATTCGGGGTCTACTTTGGCATACAGGCTTATCAGGCGCTATTTTGATCCGCTTAAGCAGGGCTTTCATTCGTCAATAAAATGAAAAACCAATTAAAAAGCAGCATTAGCTCTACAACGGTTGTAATATATTCGTACACTTTTTCAGGCAATTGTAAAGAGGTAACAAAGGAAAGAATAAGCACGACGTAATCCGAGCATCACTTTTCCAGGATGTGGATTTATGTAATTGAAAAAGAAAAGAATACTTGCATAATCAAAAGGACCAAACAGCTATTTTAGCTGAATGGTCCTTTTCCTAACAAACGATCAGTCTCTTGAATCAATGGTTTCGATAGGGACGTTTGTTTATCCCACATTACGGTAATACTTTTTTTGCGCTTTCTCTTTTGACTACATGTTCTAAATACGTTAACAGCTGTTCTCTCATATCACTTCTTTGCAGCCCCATTTCCGTGTTTGCTTTTAAGTAACCGAGCTTATCTCCAATATCATAGCGGCTTCCTGCTACTTGCAGGGCATAGATGATTTCGTCACTACACAATTCCCGTAAGGCATCTGTTAATTGAATTTCATTCCCGGCTCCTTTTCGTCCTTTTTGTAAAAGGGGAAAGATCGAAGGCTGTAAAATATATCTTCCCATAATCGCAATGCGTGATGGAGCCTCTAACAAGGAAGGCTTTTCGATTAAATTATGAACCTCACATACATCTCCAATTTGTTCCCCAGGAGCAATAATTCCATATTTACTCACTTCAGACGGTTCAACCGTTTGGACCCCTATCACATTGGCATGATATTCGTCGTAAACGTCTATTAACTGCTGTAAGGCAGGTTTTTTAGACACCATAATATCATCGCCTAAAAGAACGGCAAAAGGTTCCTTCCCAATAAATTGTTGAGCGCATAAAATGGCGTGACCCAATCCTAAAGGTTCTTTTTGTCTAATATAGTGAATATTTGCTATGTTGGAAACTTCTTTTAACTCTTTCAAAAGGTCAAATTTTTCTTTTTCAATAAGCGCCTGTTCTAGTTCAATTGACTTATCGAAATGGTCTTCAATAGAGCGTTTATTCCGTCCAGTCACGATAATAATATTTTCGATTCCAGATTGAACTGCTTCTTCAACAATATATTGAATAGCCGGTTTATCAACGATCGGCAACATTTCTTTCGGCTGTGCTTTCGTTACGGGCAGGAATCTTGTACCTAACCCGGCCGCGGGAATAATCGCTTTTTTTATTTTCATGAATGCTCCTTTCAATCTATATGCCTTGTTGCCCGCTGTCTATATAAGATAGTGGGCAACAAGGCACACTAATTAAACTAATACTTGCTGATAAGTTCTTTATCAACTATTGTGTAGCCTCTTGAGTTTTCAAAAACATATTGAATGACTTTTATAAATTCATTTTTCTCCAGTTCATTGAAAACGATTTTGAAAAATAATTTGTTATCTTTTTCATATATGTCTTGAATAACGCCGCCAACTCCTGACAGCTCTGGATTGGAAAGCTCGACCAGATCGCCTAGTTTATATGAATCATTCACAAGATAATCATTTTTGTACAAAATAATTTGATTGATCGACATTTGGTAGATATTAAAGGTCGAATGACTTTTTTCAGACAAGTTGGATAACCAAACGTGAGAATTGGTGAATGTAATGTTTTCTTCACCATCCGGTTTTGGTCGTTCCATGCAGACAAGAATACTGACAAAGATACTACTAATGTTGTAGCAGCACCAAATTAAATTTACAACGATAGAGGAATAGGAATACATATTGTAATACATCTTATATAAACCGAAGATGATCGCTGAGATGGACAGAATGAATAGGATGATGTGAGGTAGAGCGAGCGTAAAGTGAAAGTATTTGGAATCGGTCTTTTTCTCTTTTGACGTAACATTAAAATCGAGCTGTCTTTTCAAGAAAAATTCAGCGAAAGCGGCTTTAGCGAGATAAGGTGCTAACGATACTTCATATATATTCGCCCAGTACATCGTTCGATGGTTTTGAGAGAGCAGCTTAAAAATCAAGAATGATGCGATAAGAGAGGGACCTGCAAATAAAAGTAAATCATAAACATTTGTTGAAACGAACGGAATGCCCGTTAGCAGAAATATAATCGGTGCGATGATAAACATAAGCTTTTGAAGACCACAAAACCAATAGAGGATGCCACTGAAATAAATAAGGCGCTGTGATACGTTTAGTCCTTTTAGTTTTGTAGGACCCCATTTTTTCATCACTTGAATATTGCCTCGTGCCCACCGTTTTCGCTGCTTCACTAAATCACCAAACGTATCGACACTCATTCCGAACACTAACGGTTCATTGACGAAGACCGTTTCATAGCCTTTTGCTTGAATGATAATGCCTGTCGCCAAATCTTCTGTTATACTTCCGGTTGGAAAACCGCCAATATCTTCGACTGTACTTCTTCGGAACACCGCATTTGTTCCAACATGCAGCACGACGTTAAAAGCAGCCCGGCCAGCTTCAACAAAACGCATAAAGAAATCTTGCTCATTCGGTATTTCTTTAAAGTATCGCAAGTTATTTTGAAAAGGATCGGAGTTATAAAATACTTGCGGCGTTTGGACAAATCCGACATTTTTCTTGGTGAAATACCCCATCGTTCTTCGTAAAAAATAACTTTTCGGAATCATATCCGCATCCAGCAGCATGACAAATTCCCCGTTTGTTTTGTTAAAAGCATTATTTAAATTGCCGGCTTTTGCATGTTCATTGGATTCACGGGTGATGTAGCCTACATCAAACTCTTCGGCAAGCAATTTAATTTCTTCTCTGTTCCCATCATCACAAATATAGATGGATAATTTCGAAGCGGGATACTTTAACGACTTACAGCCCGCAACGGTTTTTTTGAGTACATCGGCTGGCTCATTATACGTAGCGATAAATACATCAACAGTAGGGGAAGTGCGAAATAAGTCCATGCTTTTAAACTGAATTTTATACTCCTTTAAAAATGTTAAACGAAAAACGTTGGACTGAAAAAAATCAACAAATTCAGATAAAAATAAAACAACGCCAAGGATGATGGTTAAGGTACTGAACATTGGAATGGTTTCTAAACCTCGCCATAAAATGTACGCGGAGTTACAGAGGACAGCCGTGAGAATGAAAAACAGTTTAAATTTTTTCCATTTACAGGCTAATAAATACAAGAGGAATAACAACAATACGATGAGGATGGTCAAAATGACTTTCGCATTCATATTCGTTACTTGCATTGCAACTTCCATTCCGATCCCCCCGTTTATGAGGCGGCCCAGCCGTCATAGCCACTTGGCCTTAGACCTGTAACTTTGCGTCCTAACCTTTCGATTAGTTTGCCTTTATCTGAATTTTTAATCTTAAAATAATGATACTATCCCCCATTCAAGTTAAATGTATGAAAGGGCGCTCGTTCTTATTCAGATGAAATCTAAAGAAGCAATTGTATAATAAAAAGGACAGAACAGTAATATTGACTGATCCGCCGCTCATTTAGATTTTAAACTGAAAAGAATGAGTAAAATCCCGCTTATGAGACAGATGCTTTTTGTTAAAGGGATTTTTTCTGCGAGGCCCGCTATGCCTATTCCGGTCGTGACGATCAAAATAAAAGGACCGACTAAGGCAAGTAAACTGTTGATGTAAAAAGCTTTTTCTAAATCATTCAATTTAAGCATCAACATCGCAGCAGTTATCTCGATACTACCTGAAATGAGTCTCAATACAATCATGAAGAGAAGTGCTTTTTCAATAAAAAGGACCATCTTATCACCCTTAGACATCTATTTATTCATCATCTATATGCATTTAGCGGGTGAACTAGATCCATGAAAATGAATAAAGCAGCAAATGAAAACGTTCAGTGATCATAGTGAACCATTCCATTTTAGTAGGGTGAAAAGATGAGACGTACGTTCATTTTATTCGCTCATTTGCAGCATTTGGTGGGAGATTTTTGAATTCAGCATGGATCAATTAGTCGGACGGACTTCTCAAAGCGGAGGAAATACAGACACAATGACGGACTGAATGGCAGATACTGTCGACAGATTTCTTGTGGCGGCACGGGCAGGATGGTGGAAAAAGAGAGAGCAAGATCTACACTTTCTTGAATGTAGAAGTTTCAAGAAAGTATTTTTATTCGTTGAAAACGAGTAAAATGAATAGTGCTTCGATATGTTTTGATCAATGCGGGGAGATGAAAAGAACTAAATGGCTTCTTCTTTTTTTACCATTATTTTTAATACAGTTTTACAATTAGTTTCTTTAATGGGATTTATTTTCGTAATTGGATTTATGCTGGATTTTTTACAAAAACAATCGGTTACGTATTTATACCGAACGTTTAATAAGAAAGGCTATTTAGTAACGGCCTGGATCGGCACACCTATCCATGAATTCGGACATGTCATCATGTGCCTGCTATTTAGACATCGGATTAAAAAGGTGCAATGGGTTCCAACTAGAGGGGATATACATTATTTAGGTTTTGTGGAGCATAGCTACAACCCGAGAAGTCTGTATCAGAAAATAGGCAACTTTTTTATCGGGATCGGTCCTTTTATTTCAGGCGTAGTGTCCTTAATAATTCTTATGTATTGTTTCGTTCCTGAATCCTATCGCCTCTATACAGCTTATTTAGAAAATCAAGTTCAGCCAGAACAAATAAGCCTCGATATGGTGAAGAGTGTGTTACTATCTTCGGGTGTATTGTTTCAAAGCTTGTTCACCATAGGAAATATCGTGAATCCGTTATTCTGGCTATTTATTTTCTTTGCGATAAGCATATCGACACATATCGCTTTAAGCAAAGAAGATATAAAAGGGGCCGCAACGGGAATTTCTTCCGTATTCATTGTATTGCTAACGTTCAATTTACTCGGAGCTTTTTTCCATTTTGACAGCAGTAAAATGATTTCTACCCTTACAAGCTATCATGCGTATACAATGGCTTTTGCCAGTTTAGCCATTTTGTTTTCTTGTGTCACTTTATGTATTTGTTTTATACTTTACATCGTAATGCATAAAGTTAAACGGCGTTAACTGAAAAATAAAGAGCTGCGATCCGTAGCTCTTTATTTATTTGAAATTCTTATAGAGTACCTTCATAGTAATTTGTCAGCCCACTTTTCTTCGGCCAATTCACCGTTTATTTTAACGCCTATTTCATATCCCTGTTCCGCCGCCCCGATCAAGCTTGTGAATGAATTTTTAGCATCTCCGACAATAGAGAGTCCTTTAATATTTGTTTGGCCATGATCACCTGTTTCATACTCACCATTCTCATTTAAAGGAACACCAAGAAGCGCAGGAATCATGGAAGCCTGCTGCTCATTGGTCGTTACCCAAAATCCGCCTTTACGACGGACTGCATCCCCATTTTGCAAGATAATTCTTTCTAGATTTCCTTTTGTTGATTGGAATTCGATGATGGGGGATTCGATCAGCGGAATGTTATGTTGAATGAGTTCTTGTTTTTCTTCTTTCGTTATATCAGCTGTTCCATTTGTAAAAGCGATTAAATCTTCACTCCAGTTGTAAATGAGTTTTATAAAAGGCAATAGACCTTTTCCGTTTCCAAATACAGCTAAAGGCTCATCTCTTCGTTCCCAGCCGTCACAGTAAGGACAGTGAAAAACCGTTTTTCCGTATACCTCTTGGAGCCCATCAATGGCCGGTAAATGATCTTTCATACCGGTGCCGAAAACGATCTTTTTGCTTACCATTGTTTTTCCGCTTTTTGTTGTTGTGATGAAAACATTGTTTTTTTTCTCGACTTTTTCGATGAAATCTTCTGTAAATTTAACATTTTGATACTTTGTTAGCTGTTCATGCGCAATTTTTCTAAGTTCTGATGGTTTTATCCCATCTCTAGTTAGAAAACCGTGTGAAGCAGCCGTTACATAGTTTCTTGGTCTTCCATCATCAATGACTGTCACATTTTTCAAAGATCTACCTAAAACAAGGGCGGCACTTAATCCGGCCGGGCCGCCTCCTGCAATCACAACATCCAGAATGTTAATTTCTCTTTTTTTCTTCAAATTTATTCAATTCCCTTTTTTATATCGTCCATTAAGTAATTGACAAACGTATCGTCATTTACAAGCGAGACTGCATAATTTCGTTTTAAGAAATGTTCCCCTTCATCAAAACTTGTAAAGGTCTGATCCATTTTTGTTTTATTCTGTACAATTGCCCAGTCAAGATCGTTTACTGGATAAAGAAGAAAGGCCTCTTCCATCCGGTTTTTATACAGCGAACCGAACGAAGACCGTTTCAAGTTATAACGATTTCGTTTTGCATCTTCCTGCAATGGTTCAAGATGAAACGTATCTTTCACAAACTGATTATAAGCTTCATCAGTTAAAGAGCAGCCTGCTGCTTTTGCATGCCCGCCTCCACCAAAATGACCAGCCACTTCAGACACATCAATATGATCGTGGATCGTTCGAAATCCTACTCGTTTTCCACCCATATTTAAAATAGCAATATAATCAAGATGCGGATATTCTTTGCCAAGTTCATTTCCAAGCTCTGAGTGATAGGATTCCGCATAAACGATACCTGTAAAATGGCCGCCCATTTGAATTTGAACGAGTTCCCGCTTTTTCCGGCGGATATAGCGTTCGATTTTATTTTCTTCCATATCAAGCAGTTTCTTTTCAAACTCATCAAAGCGGAAATGATCGTTTGATGTAAGTCGATGGAGCATTTTTTCCTCAAATTCTTCAATCGAAAGTAAAAAGAAGAGAGCGTTGAGCCGTCTTGCTTCCTGGTTGTTATTTTTCTCCCACTCCCACGTATCATACTGTCTAACGAGTTCTACAAATTCTACTGTGACGTTTGATGGCTTTATTAGTTGATGAGTAACAAGATATTCATAAAATAAAGAAGTCGCTGAAGTTAAATGTCCTTCGGCGTCCTCCACCACTACATGCCCCCATTTATAACGGTTAAAATGCAGAGCCGTTTTATGGTGATCAAGTAGTTGTATGTTTCCTCCGCCTTGATAAAAAGCATCCAGTCTTTCTTCATTTTCTTCATTTACAGACAAATCTGTAATAATTAAGGCTGTATTTTTATCATTATTTTCCAAAAACCACTCAACTTGCGCGTTGAGACTTGAAATGGAATTGTAGCGGACTTTCATCTGATCCCCAAAAGCGAGCTTTGCTAAAATACCACATCCGACTCCATCTAAATCATTATGAGACAACAGTTTATACATGTCTTCACCTCAGAATGTAGTATGGTTTCAAAAAGTGAAAATTATTGATAAAACAAATATGTAAACAAAAAAAAGGCATCTTCAAGAATGAAGATGCCAACTGTTATAATGTAAATCTGCCTTCTAAATCATCAAACCCTTGGTCGTTATGTTTTCTTATTTCGAAAGTAAAGCCATCATGAGAAAACACACTGACTTTATAGTTTTCACCAAAATGTCCTTTTACATCGTAGATAAATCCAATGTAGCTAGCTCCTTCTCCCGGTAAAAACTCTTCCTCAATAAAATGAACTTCATTATAGAAAAATTCTCCATGTAATAATTTCTGTGTGATTTTTTCTACTGAATTTAACAACTGACGTGTCATTTTTACTGCTACTGCATTCATCTAATTTATTCATCCTATTCTTTTTTTAAATAGTTTATTCTAATCAAAGTTTCGTTTTCGATTTAAGTTGATATAATTTGATTATCATATATAAGCAGTATTTAATCAAAGCGAATGTAAGCGGAAACATTGATGGTGTAAACGGTAACATTGGCAATGAAAGCGCACAACATGAGCCATTTTCTCATCCATTCATCTTTTTTTGCATAATATCTCTCATTTTCGAAAAAAGGGAAGAGATAAGAGCACCATTTTAAGAAAAACCATGTATGTTTCTCTATTTAAAGTTGCATGAAGACAGGGCATTTTTTATCTTGACAAGATAGAATAGCTGTTATAGTCGAGAGTTAATCTGATATGATGATGTACAACGATAAAATGAAAAAAGAGGGATGATCGAAGTGAAAGAAACGATTATTTTTTTACATGGGGTTGTTGGAAATAAGAATACGTTTAAAATCGAAATGGACAAGCTAAAAGACCAATACAATTTGATTGCCTACAACTTTTATGATCCGGATACGTTAGGAAAAGATCATCCCTTTTCTTTAGAGCTATTGCTCGAACAGCTCTATACTCACTATAAAAACAATGGATTAGCAGCCGCTCATATATGTACATTAAGTTTTGGGTGTATACCTGCAATGGCTTTTGCTAAAAAATATCCGGATATGGTTACAAGTTTAACATTTGTCGGAGGATACTTTTGCAATGTCCCCTCAAAATTGCATATGAAACGTGCTCAACTATATAAAGAAAAACAAGAATTTGACTATACGACATGGTTGAAGCGATATGCGAAATCATTAAATCCAAATAAAAAACAAATACCGGAAGACTCAGAAGCTATTTTTGTTAAACATGCTCTGATGCTCCATCCTAATGTTCTTGAAAAAGCCATTCAGATACAACTTGAGTTCGATACAAGAAAAGTATTGAAAGGAATGAATTTACCCATTTTATGGGTGATGGGAGAATATGATAAATTGTATAAAGAAACGCTTTTAGAATTAAAACACTATGTTCCTCAAATTGAATATAAAGAGCTGGAAAAGGCGGGTCATGCCGCACATATCCATCAGCCAGAACAGTTTATGTCTGTATTTAAACCATTTCTTGAAAAAAACGAAATAAAAGTTTAGATGACATGTAAATTATTATATTGAAAAAGAACTACATGCCGCTCATATATGTACGTTATAATGACAAATACGGAAAAAGGAATAATGATAAAATAGTTCATTAAAATGTGCGTAAAATCATCCATTTTTTAATAGCAGCAGGGGGGGAATGTGAGAATGTCAATAAAGAAAAAACTACCATTGATTTTTACAATATTGGTCTTATGTATTTTAATTGCGAATAGTACAATCCACTATATACGATCTAAAAACGCGCTACTTGAATACAATGAAAGAGAAATAGCGTTGGTTACTCAGGAAGTTTCTTATCAAGTAGAGAACGCAAAAGAGGGGTCATTATATGTAGAAAATATTATTGGAAGAGAGTTAAGAACGGCCGCTCTCGCCATAAAAAAGTCGTTGCCACCGAATCATGAAGATGTAACAAATGAACAGTTGAGAACGCTTGCGGATGAGCTAATGGTATCACATATCACATTATTGGCTCAAACCGAGGACGACATTGTCGGTGTAAAATCTTCTGATCCACATGAATTAAATATGTCAACGAAGGAATGGGGGTACTGGTATAAAGCCTTTCAGCAGCTCTTTGCTTTATCACCCGTCACCGCTCAAGAAGGTTTAGTGCTGCCTCATTATTGGTCTGGCCCTATTGAAGTTGCGGCAAGTAATCCTAATCATATAGATAAGTGGGGATATTATTATGATGGATCTACCAATTATATTATCGACCCTTATTTACGTGATAGCCAAGTATTAGAGTATGAGAAACAATTTGGGCCAGGAGAAGTCATGGATCGTTTCAAACGCGAACTTGATGGTGTACTGGAACTGACTGTCTTTAATCCGAAATACTTTGGTCAAGAAGAAAGAATTATTAATAAAAACGGAGAAAGCTTTATTCGGATCGCTGATCAACCCATTTGGTATGGAACGTATCAATACAATAATCAGCAAGTAGATGCAAAGTTAGTTCAAAAAGCGATACAAACAGGAGAAACGCAAACGTATATTGAGGAAATAAATAATAAAAATATCCAGAAATCACTCGTTCCGATTGGAGTAAATACGGAGGAACCATACGTCATCGGCTTAACGTACGATTACAGCTTAATAGAGGAACAGTTGAAAGATGAACTGCTAAAGCATCTGTTACTCTCTGTTCTATTTATTTTAATTGCATTCGGAACGAGTTTTATGTTTTCTCGTTCTATTACAAATCCGATTAGATATATCGTTGAACGGGTAAACGAGATCGCTGCGGGGAATTTTGGTAAAGATTTAGTCTTAAACCGTAAAGACGAACTCGGTCATCTTGCTCAAAATGTAAATGCACTGTCAAATTCTTTACAGACCTATGTCGCGGATTTAAAAAAGAGCCAGGAAGTGATTGAATTTCAAGCCTATCATGACCCGCTGACTGAGCTGCCTAACAGAAGATATTTTCAAGAAAAGCTGAACGAGATGATTGACAATGCGAAAAATACAGACGGCACGGTCGGCGTATTATTTCTTGATATAGACCGTTTTAAAGACGTGAATGATTCATTGGGACATGTGAGAGGGGATCAATTAATACAGCTTATTTCTAAGCGGATAACCGATTTTCTTCCTGAAGAAAACAGTGTTTTGACAAGGCAGGGCGGCGATGAATTTGTTATTTTATTTTGCAACGTTGACTTAGAAGAAGTGAAGAGGATGGCAGGAAACATTGTAGCGGCTATTAAACAGCCTTATTTTATAGAAGGAAATGAAGTAAATGTAGGTGCGAGCTGTGGGATGAGTTTGTATCCTGAACATACAGAAGACCCAGAGGCACTTATGATCTGTGCAGATGTCGCAATGTATGCTGCGAAGAAACAAGGCGGCAATCAAGTGATCGTTTATAATGAAGAAATAAACAAAGTGAATAAAGAGAAGTTAGTAATTGAAGCAAGTTTGAGAAAAGCGATTGAACAAGGAGACGTTGAAGTTCATTACCAGCCGAAAATAAATGCCAGTGAAAATGTCATAACAGGAGTAGAAGCATTGCTAAGGTGGACAGACAGAGAACTCGGATTTGTATCACCGGAAGTATTTATATCGGTGGCAGAAGAAACGGGGTTGATCCATTCATTGTGGGAATTAGCGATGAAGCAAGCTTGCTCCCAAGTAAGCGAGTGGAATAAAAATCGATTGCAGCCACTTCAATTAGCCGTTAACTTTTCAGCCAAACAATTTCTTGATCCTGCGAGTATAGTCAAGAGAGTAAAAGAGATCCTTTCCGACTGTCAATTAGCACCGGAACATTTTGAAATAGAAATTACAGAAAGTACGTTACTTTACAATTTAGAAGAAACGATCAAAGCATTAAAAGAGATGCAGGAATACGGCATTTCCATTGCGATTGACGATTTTGGAACAGGCTATTCGTCGTTAAGTTATTTAAAAACATTACCGATTGATTGTCTAAAGATCGATCGATCATTTATTCAAGACATTACGGAAGATTATAGCCAATCTGAAATAGCTGAAGCCATCATCAATTTGACCCGAGGTCTCAAGTTAAAGGTCATAGCAGAAGGTGTTGAGGAAGAATATCAAAAAGAATTTTTGTTGAAGAATGAATGCGATCACATGCAAGGCTATTTATTTAGTAAACCGCTCTGCAAAACGGATTTGGAACAATATCTTCGTGAGAACGATTTAAAATAAGTGCTGTCTAGCTCCTTCCTGAATGGCTTCTTATCTGTTGGATAACATAAGAAGATCATTCAACAGTGAAGGAGTGTAGAAAATGACGTTAGTCCGTCTTGGTTACGCTGCCATGAGTATGAATGTGAAGAACGGTTCTCCTTCTCAAACGATGACCTATACTCAATTTTTAAAGAATGAAGACAAAGGAGCAGCGATAAGTAAGTTGGAAAGAATAGCTGTATCCAATTTAACGAACTGCTTGCGGCTGCTGCGGCACAATGCTGCTCATGATATTGAATTTTTTCGGTTAAGCTCTAAATTAATACCGTTGGCTAATCATCCCGATCTTGCTGATTGGGACTATATGATGCCACTTGCGGAGAGTCTTGATTCCATACGATCCTTCCTGCATAGGCATCCCGGCATGCGGATCGACTTTCATCCTGACCATTTTGTCGTACTGAATACACCGAAAATCGATGTGTTTAAAACGGCTGTTAAAACACTGAATATGCATAAAGCGCTTCTTCAAGGAATGGGAATGGAACCTGAACACCGCTGCGTTCTACATGTAGGAGGTGCCTATAATGACAAGGACAAAGCGCTGGAACAGTTCATTGATAACTGGGGGACTATTCCGGTGCCGCTGCAAAATATGATCATGTTGGAGAATGATGATAAGACCTTTACATTAAGTGAAACGCTGTATCTTTGTGAAAAGATAGGGGGGATCCCTATCGTATTTGATTATCATCATCACCTTGCCAATCATGAAGAAGGAACGCAGTGGGGAGACGAGTGGCCGCGTATTGTGGCAACGTGGAAAAAGTCGAAACTCCCTTTAAAAATGCATATTTCAAGTCCGAAGTCTGAGAAAGAGTTCAGAGCCCATGCAGATTTTATTGAGGTAAAGGGATTTATGAATTTTCTCAATCAAGTGAAAGGCAGCATCCCACAAATCGACGTCATGATTGAAGCGAAACGAAAAGATGATGCTTTATTTGCATTAATGACGGATCTGAATCAGGAATCAGGAATTGAAGTTGCAGGAGGAGCAAGCTTTTATATACGATGAGAAGATTTGACTAGAAAACAAAGGCGGCATAAATGATTCATTCATTTATGCCGCCTTTTCGTTAAATACGCTTTTTATCATCAACAATGGCTCTGAGTTCTTTATTAAACAACTCATCATTGCACACAACATATTCTTTCTTTTTGTTCACGTACTTTCCGTAATCAGGAATAGCGATTCGATCAAATTCGCTGACGAGCTTCCGTAAACTGTTTGTCAGCCATTCACCGGACATTGGCGATCCATGCCCGGTGATGGCGATAGATGGTTGTAATGTTTCTAATTTTTTAACGGATTCCCATGCTTCTGGCCAATCTGTCGTGAAATATCGTGGCGGCCCATTTATTTCCTGTTTCTGTGTGATCACGTTATAGAGCGAATCTTGCTTAACTGTCACAAACGGTCCACTTGCCGGAACAAAGAGATATGTCCGGGTGTATGTCCTGGTGTGTGTACCCATTCCCAACCTGGCATTTCAGGGATGCTGCCATCAGGAGGAAAAGGCTTTAAGTATTCTCTGATATTAATGGATTCATGAGGGAACAGTGAAGACATTTTCGCTACAAGGCCGCCTTCTACGGAAGGATCGGGTTCCGGGTAATCCATTTTTCCAGTTAAATGATGGAACACGCCACCGTAAAAATGATGTTTATCTCTTTTTGTCGGGGGAATACTCTTTGTGGACAGGATTATAAAAGAATGGAGAGGGATACATGATGGCGAAAGATAAATTTGAACGAATGGATGAACAGACACCGCCGCAGACGCAAAGTCAGCAGCCTGGTATTGAATCAGAAATGACACCGGCGCCGATTTATGATGATCAGGAGTATGAAGGATCCGGTAAATTAGTCGGTAAAGTCGCGCTCATTACAGGCGGAGACAGCGGGATCGGTCGTGCGGTCGCGGTTGCCTATGCGAAAGAAGGCGCAAATGTTGCGATTGCGTACTTAAATGAAGACGGTGATGCAGAGAAAACAGTGAAGTTAATTGAGTCATACGGCGTCAAAGCATTGAAAGCGGCGACGGATATAAGTGATGTCGAGAACTGCAAAAAGCTGGTCGAGCAAGTAGTTTCCGAGTTTGGCGGATTAAATATTCTCGTGAATAATGCGGGCAAACAGTTCCCGACAAAAGATTTTTTAGCCATTACACCAGAGCAGCTGCGTGAAACATTTGAAACAAATATTTTCTCGATGTTTTATTTGACGCAGGCTGCACTAAAACATATGAAAAAGGGAGATGCGATCGTGAACACGTCCTCTGTGACAGCGTATCGCGGTTCACCTGAATTAATTGATTACTCAGCGACAAAAGGGGCGATTACATCTTTTACACGTTCCCTTGCAGCGAACCTCGCCGCTCAAGGCATTCGTGTCAACGCTGTAGCACCGGGCCCAATCTGGACGCCGCTTATTCCAGCGACATTCGATGAAAAAAAGGTGGCAGAGCACGGGGCGGATACGCCGATGGGACGCCGTGGCCAGCCGTCTGAAAATGCACCGGCGTATGTGTACTTGGCATCAAACGATTCCACATACGTCACCGGTCAAACGATGCATATTAATGGCGGCGACTTTATTACTTCATAAAAGGAAGGTGCCCGCATTACATTATATAAGATAAAAGAAAAGGAAAGATAAAAGCCGACATCGTCGGCTTTTATCTTTCCTTTTTATTCAAAAAATACACTTGGATATTCAACAACTCCGGAAACATTATCAAGAGTATGTTCACGTAGCTCCAATGCCATGAATGCTTCTTCAGGTACTTCGAAAGGTGCTTTTATTCCCCATAAAGAGGCTTTTTTGAATCCAAGTTTCGGATAATATTCCGGGTGCCCTATTACAACAACAGAATTGTATCCCAGTTCTTTTGCTTTTTTTAATGCTTCAAGCATTAAAAGCCTTCCTATTCCTTTATTTTGGTACGCTGGTAAAACAGAAAGAGGGGCAAGAGCAAGTGATTCTGCAAATTGATTATCATTAATAATTTTTATTTTAGATAAAAGAATATGACCAACAATTTCATTATGCATTGCCACTAAAGATAATTTCGGAATGAATGCGTCGGATTTTCTAATACGAGACACCAATTCATGTTCCTTTTTATCACTGTACTCCATATTAGCAAATGCACTCTTGACAACTTTTTCAGTCACTTTGGAATCTTCCGGTAGTTCTTGCTTAATGGTTATGTTCATTACTACTATCTCCTCATTCATATAGTTATATTTTTTCTAGTTACTCGTAATTTATCAAATTTGTTTCATGCTTTGTTCGTATAACAGCAATCCCACCAGCGTTATGATGACGGGATTGGTTTAAATTAAAATTCTAACTTCTCCTGTTGAAGAGTCCGTTTTTTCATCTGTTTAAACCGCAGCTTTCGCTGGTAATGAAAAATAGTCATTAAAACAATACATTCAGAAATGGGAATTGCCAGCCAGACGCCTGTTAAACCGAACAGTGGGGGCAATACATGCAGCAATGTCAGCATAATGATAATTTCACGCGCGGCCGTAATCCAGATCGCCATCCGTACGTGACCGACCGATTGATAGTATGTCATCATGACGAAATTGATGCCCATAAATAAGTACGCAATGAAAAATAATTGAATGCCGCTCGTCGCAAGTTCCGTAACAGCGGCCGGAAAATCCCCGAAAATCGAGACGATCGGTCGTGCTGCGAACTGTCCGATGAGGAAGAAAAGGAAACCGGTACCCATCGTAATCCAGACAGCAATTCGAACCGTTTCTTTCTTTCGTTCTTCGTTTCTTGCCCCATGATAATAGCTAATGAGCGGTTGAATTGCAGACCCCATGCCGAGAAACATCATCAGCATGACGCTATGAACATAATTTAAAATCGAAAAGGCAGCGACACCACTTGTTCCAGCCATTTTTTCCAAAATGATATTATGTGAAATCGTGAAAACAGACACACCGATTTCAGCGAGAAAGCTTGGAAACCCGATGGCGACCATCATGAAAAACAGGCGCTTTTTAAATGAAAACCGGACAAGTTTTAAATTGCTTTTTGGACTGAAAAAATGTGTCGATAACACAAGAATAGCTGTAGCACCTGCAAGGACAGTCGCTGTTGCCGCACCAGCAACACCGTAATCAAGCACATATAAAAACAAATAATTAAGCGCAATGTTCGCAACGGCTGCAATAACGAGAGCGGCCATTGATACGTTCGGTGCGCCGTCATTCCGGATAAACACGCTAAACACGCTTTCAATTGTAAAGACGAATCCAAACAAAAGAAGCACCGTCATATAGTCAGAAACATAAGGATACGTTTGTGTGTTGGCACCGAGTGCGTAGGCGAGCGGCTCACGGAAAAAATAGGCAGCGATGCCGATGAAAAGGGTCACACCAAAAATAAAGACGAGTGACTGGGTGAAAATAGCTCGTGCCTGTTCTGTTTTTTTCGCACCCATCGCAATCGAATATCGCGTAGCTGCACCGACACCAATCCCGAGTGAGATGGCAATGAAAATCGTGTAAACGGGTCCAGCAATTCCAACACCAGCAAGCGCTTCAGCTCCTAACCGGTTGCCAACCATAATACCATCGACGACGACATTGACAGCCATTAAGAGCATACCGACCATAGAAGGGATTAAATAACGAATAAACATACGGCTAACTGGCTGGTTGTCTAACATTTCGAGCGTGCTTTGATGGGCACTCATTTTTTCTCTCCTTTTGAGAATAAAAAAACTGTTTTTGTTTTTTTAGTTTTTTAAAGCGAAGGAGGGCAGTCTGATTTTATATAACCAGACTGTTCCAGTTTACATATCTTCTTTTTTGACGAGACCGAACAAAATAATATCTACGATTGAATTTAGTGCTTCTGTGACCGTGATGCTATTTTCTTGGAAAAAGCGCCGGTCGAGTGTAGCATTCGTAGCGTCGATGATCAACTTCATAATGAGCGGGACATTGGTATGAACGATAAGTCCTTCCTGAATTGCCTGTTCAATGAGCGCACGCAAATCATCCCATTGGTTGAGCGCAGTGTACATTTTTTCCCACTGAGCGGGGTAGTAGCGCTTCATTTGATCTAAAATACGTAGATCATAAAATTCATTGTACGAAGGGACGACCGCGATCGTCTGTTTAATTTTTTCAAGCAATGTGAGTGTAGGATTTTCAATGATCCGGTCGGTACGCTCATCAAATTCAGCGAGTGTCGAGTCGATGATCGCATCTAAAATATCGACTTTGGATGAAAAGTGCTCATATAATGTCCGTTTACTAATGCCAAGCCGTTTTGCGAGATCATCCATCGTAAATTTCATGCTCTTGTCGTGAATCTCTTCGATGAATGCCTTCATAATGCGGTTTTTCACGTATCAATCCCCCATATAAAACTATTGAAACAAAAATAGTTTTTTAAGTTCTAAGTTTATTATATACGTAAGAAAAAAGAAGTTCAAATTTTAGATAATTATCTATCCGAATAGAGCACGATTTGCTAAAATAGGCAGATGTGTCAAAAGAGGATCTAGAAAGAAAGTGAGGATTATATACATGACCGGTGATCAGCGGAGAAAAATGATTATTTTAATGATCAATATGTTTATTGCGATTGGAAGCTTCGGCATTATTATTCCGATATTGCCGGCTTATTTGGAATCGATTAATGAAGGCGGGATGGCCGCTGGGCTCATGATCGCCATTTTTGCGGGAGCACAGCTTGTCTTTTCACCGATTGCCGGAAAGTGGGCGGATGATTACGGCCGCCGGAAAATGATTATTTTCGGATTGACCGGTTTGTCTTTATCTATGTTTGTTTTTTATGCGTTTGATTCAATCTGGATGCTATATGCATCACGTGTCATCGGCGGTATCGGAGCGGCCTTTTTAGTCCCGGCGATTTTTGCATACGTCGCAGACATTACTACATTTGATCAACGTGCGAAAGGCAATAGTTTCATTTCGGCTGCGATGTCATTTGGCATTGTAGTTGGCCCTGGCATCGGTGGATTTTTAGCTGATTTTGGATTGAAAATGCCGTTTTTGATTTCAGCTGTCATCGCGCTTGTGGCGGTACTGTTTTCCGTTTTCATGTTAAAAGAACCGGACCGTCAGCCGCAGCCGGTCGTCGCTGCCCACCCAGTGAGCGAATCGATGGCGAAAAAAATAGCTCGTTCGGTGAAAATGCCGTATTTCATTCCACTCGTTATTACGCTCGTGATGAGCTTCGGTTTGATGGCATATGAATCGGTGCTTGGCTTGTTTGTCGATGATGAATTCGGTGCGTCTCCACAAGATATTGCGCTTATGGTGACATCAACCGGGATCGTCAGCGTGATTGTGCAGCTGTTTATCGTTGATCGCCTCGTCACCCGTTTTGGTGAAGGAATAGTGTTGAATATCTTTTTAGCTGTCGCCGCATGCGGGTTTTTATTGTCTGTTTTGGCGAACAGTTACATGTTATTTTTTGGTATCTCCTTGCTTATCTTCCTTGCAACATCGATTTTGCGGCCGGTGTTAAACACACTTATTTCAAAACTAGCCGGCGACGAGCAAGGATTTGCGATGGGGATGAACAACATGTACATGAGCATTGGCAATGTGCTCGGTCCAACGTGTGCAGGTCTATTGTATGACGTAAACATTATTTATCCATTTATATTAGGGTTAATTTTGCTAGTGGCGACATTGCTTATTACGATCGTCTGGCAAAAAAGAGCAATGAAACAAAACGTGCTGTCTTCTTAATAGAAGGCAGTTTTTTTATGGAAGGAAATGAAAGAAAGACGACATGCAAGTTAACAACTAGTTTGAAATTTTTAAAGCGCTTCCATTGACTTTTTGAACTGTATAAAATAAAATTACAGTATGCTTTATCGAAAAAAGGGGGAATATGTCGATGAATAGTGATTTTACCATTGCTGTCCATAGCTTAGTGTATTTAGCTAATTTGCCCGAGTATATGGCGAGCAGTGAAGCGATTGCTCATAATGTGACGACAAACCCTGCGCGTATACGGAAAGTAATGAGTATCCTTCGAAAAAAAGGATTTGTCAAAACGAAAGAAGGAATGCGTGGCGGGTATTTGCTCAGCTGCGATCCAGAGAACATTACATTGGCAGACGTGTATCATACGGTTTCATATGGCACCCTCCAGCCTAATTGGTGTACAGGCGACCCGGATGATACGTGTCCAATATCGTCTAACACGCAAGTCGTGATGGACCATATTTTCAATAAAGCCGAAGATTATTATGAATTATACTTAAGCCAGTTTACGGTAGCCTCCGTATTGGACAAAATAAAAACGCACAGTTAAACGATTCATAAAGGGGTGGGATGAAATGGAAAACAACATGCAGTTTCAAGTAGGAGACTGGGTACAAGGCGAAACGTGGGACAAACAGAGAATCTACGGATATGTCGTAAAAATAGAAGACCCAGAAGATATTATGAAAGTATATATCATTGATTCAGTCAATAAAGAGCTCATCGGACGGATGATTCACGTGTTGTCGAAGTCGATTGAAAAAGTGCCGGATACCGTTGCAACAGAAGAAGCGGTGCTTGAGCAGCTTATTGACATGGCGTTATTGACGAAAGATGAAGAGTGGTTTGAACGACTAATCGCGCAGCTTAAAGTCGTAAAAAAACAGTATATTTAAACGACAGGGGACCCATTTATGAAAGAAAAATATGCGCCGTTATTTAAAAATTTTACGTTTAAAAGTGGCGTCGAACTTCATAATCGCGTCGTTATGGCACCGATG
Source organism: Bacillus sp. 37MA (assembly GCF_000372765.1). NCBI lineage: Bacteria > Bacillati > Bacillota > Bacilli > Caryophanales > Bacillaceae > Bacillus > Bacillus sp. 37MA. Next base: position 1,648,768 of record NZ_KB889752.1, on the reverse strand, counting down.
ACGAACTGTTCCGCTAATGGAGACGGCACCGTGTCAGATGCAGAACTTGCCTATTACGCACGCCGCTCGAGTGGTGTTGGAATGGTTATTACTGCCTGTACGTATGTGACACCGAACGGGAAAGGCTTCCCTGGTGAATTTGGCGGTGACCGTGACGAGATGATACCAAGTCTTAGGCGTCTAGCTAAAGCGATTAAAGGTGAAGGGGCCAAAGCGATTTTGCAGATTTTTCATGGTGGACGAATGGTGCCTGCGAGTCTAGTTGATGGAGATGTCGTCAGTGCAAGTACTGTACCAGCAGCAGGAAACCCAATACCACGTGAATTGTCTGCTGCAGAAGTAGACGCGATTGTAAAAGCATTTGGTGAAACAACGAGACGTGCCGTTGAATCGGGCTTTGATGGCGTGGAAATTCACGGCGCAAACGGATACTTAATTCAGCAATTCTTTTCACCACAAACCAATCGCCGTACTGACAAATGGGGCGAACGCCTGGCATTCCCGCTTGCAGTTGTCGATGAAGTAAAAAAAGTGGTTTCAGAACATGCGAAAACACCATTTGCGGTCGGCTACCGTTTTTCTCCAGAAGAGCCGGAAACACCGGGCATTACGATGGCTGACACATTGGAACTTATTGATGCATTAAAAGAAAAAAACCTTGATTATTTACACGTATCACTGGGTGAATTCTGGTCGGTGCCAAGACGCGGCGTTGATGACTCCCGTACACGCCTTGAAATCATTCGAGAGCGTGCCGGTGACAGTGTGCCAGTGATTGGCGTCGGCTCGATCTATACAGCAGATGATGCGCTCCAAGCATTATCAACAGGTGTGCCGCTTATTGCGATCGGTCGTGGCTTAATCATTGAACCGGATTGGCTTCAAAAGATTGAAAATGGCCAAGAAGATCAGATTGTCACAAAAATCGACAAAAATAATCAAGACCAACTCGTCATACCGAATCCGCTCTGGAATATGATTGTCAATACACCAGGCTGGTTCCCAGGCGTTTAACAATCGGCAGTTACTAAATAAAACAGTCTGGATAATTCCAGGCTGTTTTTCTGTATAATAAGAAAGAACGATCATGACAAAATAATCGAGGTAACGAATGAACAAACAATCATTTAACGACTTTTCATTAAGCAGTGACATTAAACGAGCGCTTAAGGAGCTAGGCTATGCGGAACCGACAGACGTGCAGGCCGCAGTTATTCCGGCGGCGCTTGAGCAGAAAGATGTCGTCGTGAAATCGCAGACAGGGAGCGGCAAGACGGCGTCATTTGGCATTCCGCTTTGTGAGCTTGTGGACTGGGAAGAAAATAAACCGCAGGCACTTGTGCTGACACCGACGCGCGAGCTTGCAGCGCAAGTAAAGGAAGATATCACGAACATTGGCCGCTTTAAGCGGATTAAAGCGACAGCTGTGTACGGCAAGCAGCCATTTGCTAGACAAAAATTAGAATTAAAGCAAAAAACACACGTTGTCGTTGGCACACCAGGTCGTGTACTTGACCACATTGAAAAAGAGACGCTAGTGACTGAAAAAATTCAATATTTGATCATTGATGAAGCGGATGAAATGCTCAATATGGGCTTTATCGATCAAGTGTCAGCGATTATTGAAAAATTGCCTTTAGAACGTGTGACGATGCTGTTTTCGGCGACGTTGCCGGAAGATATTGAATCACTTTGTCACCGCTATATGAAGAACCCGGAAGAAATCGAAATGCAAGCAGCTGGTTTAACGACAGAGAACATTGAACATGCAGTGATCATGGTGAACGAAGAAGAGAAGTTTTCCTTGTTAAAAGACATTTCCGTTGTGGAAAATCCGGATAGTTGCATGTTGTTTTGCCGGACGAAGGAACGTGTGGAGACGTTGTTTGATGCGCTCGATGAATCCGGATATTCATGCGGCATGCTTCATGGGGGAATGGTGCAGGAAGATCGGTTTGACGTGATGAATCAATTTAAACGGGGTGAGTTCCGCTATTTTGCGGCGACGGATGTGGCGGCGAGAGGGATTGATATTGACAATGTTTCGCTCGTTGTCAATTACGATGTGCCACTTGAAAAGGAAAGTTACGTTCATCGGACGGGGCGGACAGGGCGAGCAGGCAATGTAGGGAAAGCGATTACGTTTGCGACGCCGCATGAAGGGAAGTTTCTGACGGAAATCGAGTCATATATCGGATTTGAGATACCAAAAGCCGATCGTCCGTCGAAAGAAGAAGTGGCGGCAGGGCAGGCCGCGTTTCATGAAAAAAGAAATGCGCGTCCAACGTTGAAAAAAGAGAAAAGTCGTGAACTGAATAAAGATATTATGAAGTTGTACTTTAACGGAGGCAAGAAAAAGAAAATCCGAGCTGTTGATTTTGTCGGGACGATTGCGAATATCCCCGGTGTGACAGCAGACGATATCGGGATTATTACGATTCAAGATAATGTGTCATATGTTGAGATGCTGAACGGAAAAGGCCCAGTTGTGTTGAAAGCAATGAAAACGACGACAGTCAAAGGGAAACAATTGAAAGTACAGAAAGCGAGAGTTGAATAAGCAGGAAGATAAAAAGCTTTTGGCTGCAGCCAAAAGCTTTTTTGTGTGTGTGTATTAACAGAAAATTGTTTATATTTGCTATTGACAAGAAAATTGTTATAGAGTTAAAATGTTTCATAAGGGCAACTCTTTAATATGAGTACATATAACATGTATACATGAAACAAAAATACATCTGCTCTTTTTTAAACTAAAAGTTGCCTTAGGGAAAAATTTTAAGATAGAGAGAAATTATGATTTGAAGGGAGATGATGAGAATGAAGCCAGTACTTCATGTGTCAAACTTATTTGTTTCTTATCATGGGAATGATGCGATCCGCAATGTCAACTTTTCCGTTAAACCAGGAAAACTAGTCGGGATCATTGGACCAAATGGAGCGGGAAAGTCAACATTATTAAAAGCGCTGTTGAATTTGATTCCAAGAGATAAAGGAGAGGTTTTATTTCATGGGAAATCATTTGCAGATATAAGAAAGTCCGTTGCTTATCTCCCACAAAGAAGTCAGATTGACTGGGATTTTCCGATCAACGTTTTAGACACGGTCATAATTGGTACATATCCGGGTCTGGGCTTTTTTAAAAAACCTCGTAAAAAAGAAAAAGAATGGGCACTTCAATGTTTAAAAGAAGTCGGAATGGATGGTTTCAGTAAGCGGCAAATTGGTGAACTCTCAGGTGGTCAGCAGCAACGTGTATTTTTAGCAAGAGCGCTTGCTCAAAAGGCAGACATCTTTTTTCTTGATGAGCCATTTGTCGGGGTGGATGTTTTAAGTGAGGAAACAATTATTCGTATTTTGAAGAAACTCACGAGTATGGGGAAAACCATTTTCGTCGTTCATCATGACTTAAGCAAAGCAAATGAGTATTTTGACCAACTCCTTTTATTAAATAAAGAACTCATTCAATTTGGTGATGCGAACATTGTTTTTCAAAAGGAAATTTTAGCTAGAGCCTATTCCGGTCAGTTTTCATTTCTCGAGGAGATGGGGGTGAACGCGTAATGTCATTCATTGACGCAGTTATTCAATACGAGTTTTTGCAAAAAGCGTTATTGACGTCTACAATGGTGGGGATTATTTGTGGGGTCATTGGCTGTTTCATCATATTAAGAGGAATGGCCCTGATGGGAGATGCCATTTCGCATGCTGTTCTTCCAGGGGTGGCCATTGCGTATATGCTCGGGGTTAATTTCTTTGTCGGAGCAGTCATTTCAGGCGTCGTAACAGCTATGGGTATTGGCTTTGTCAGTCAAAATAGCCGGATTAAAAATGATATCTCGATAGGTATCATGTTTACCGCAGCTTTTGCTTTAGGTATTATTTTGATCACATTTATGAAAAGCAGTACAGATCTTTATCATATCTTGTTTGGAAACGTTTTAGCTGTCCGGCCGTCGGATATGTGGATCACGCTTGGCATAGGAATTTTTGTTTTATTATCCGTCTATTTATTTTATAAAGAATTGCTTGTGTCGTCATTTGATTCGACAATGGCACAGGCGTATGGATTGCCGACAAAGTGGATTCATTATTTTTTAATGACATTGCTGACGATGGTGACAGTAGCCTCTTTGCAGACAGTCGGCATCATTCTTGTGGTCGCGATGCTAATTACACCGGCTGCGACAGCCTATTTACTAACGGATCGATTATGGATCATGATTTATTTGTCCGCTTTTTTTGGTGTCATTGCATCCATTGTAGGATTGTATTTTAGTTTCACTTATAATTTAGCTTCAGGCGCGACAATCGTACTTGTTTCTACTGTACTTTTCTTATTGGCCTTTTTCTTTTCGCCAAAACAAGGAATTTTGTGGCGCGCGATAAAATCAAGAAATAAAAAAATGTCACTTTCGTAAAAGTGTGGAGGAGAAGAAAATGAATCATTTTTTAAAGCTGGTACTTATCAGTTTAATGGCTATTATTTTTATGGCAGGCTGCAGCGAAGAAAAGCAAGGCAGCTCAGAAACGAAAGAAGAAAAATTACAAGTTGTCACAACGTATTCCATTCTATACGACATTGTTAAAAACGTGGGCGGCGATCGAGTAGAAATACATAGCTTAGCCCCAGTAGGATCAAATCCGCATGAATACGATCCGCTGCCGGTAGACATTCAAAAAGCAACGGATGCAGATGTTATTTTCTATAATGGCTTAAATTTAGAAGCAGGTAATTCGTGGTTTGAAAAACTGCTTGAAACGACAGGGAAAGCAAGTGAAGATGCACCGGTTTATCGTATGAGCGAAGGAGTCGAGGCAAAACATTTAACAACGAAAGGAAAAGAAGAAGAAGAAGACCCTCATGCATGGCTTGATATCCGAAATGGCATCAAATATGCAGAAAATGCACGGGATGGTTTGATCGAAGTAGATCCTGAACATGCGGCAGTTTATGAAGAAAATGCGAAAGTGTATATAAAACAATTACAAGAACTTCACGAGCAGGCAGTGGCTGATTTTAATAAAGTCCCAGAGGAAAAGCGCTTCATTGTCACAAGTGAAGGGGCTTTTAAATACTTTAGTGCGGCATACAACTTCCAGGCAGGATACATTTGGGAGATCAATTCAGAAAATCAAGGAACACCCGAACAGGTAACGAAAGTAGTGGAATTAATCAAAGCCAAGAAGCCTTCTACTTTATTTGTTGAAACAAGTATTGATCCACGCAGTATGGAAATGGTTTCATCGGAAACAGGAGTGCCCATTGGGGGAACCTTATTTACTGATTCTTTAGGAAAACCAGGAGAAGATGGCGATACGTATATTAAGATGATGAAATCGAATATCACTGTCATTCTTGAAAATCTATAAAAAGAAAGTTCAGATGCTTGAAAACGGCTGCTTTGTTCAGCCGTTTTCTTTTTTTATATGAAAATGCTAGCGTACAGCGGAAGGGAGTTTGAGAAGAACGAACGCATCATTTTTTACACCGAAATCACTTTAAACAACACTAAATTATCTTTTTAAAACAAAAAAAAGAGCTGTCCTTAGTCAGTTATTCACCGACTTTTAGGACAGCTTCCTTTCACTTTACTTTTTCAAAAAATGTCTCATCGTACGCATCGAGATAAACGTCGGCTTCAATGTCGGCGTTTTGGAACGAAACGGTTTTAAGACCTGCTTCACGAGCGGGGATTAAATCAAGCGAACGGTCGCCAATCGCCCAATCAAGATCGTATTTTTCGTTTAAATAATGATAGGCAGCCGCATCCGGTTTACGTGGAAATCCATCATCTTCTGGACTGACAATTTCATCAAAGAAGTCAATTAACCCCCATTTTGTCAGCAATTCAATCGTTGATGCTTTCGTCCTATGTGTGACGATGACGTTCACATCAGCTGCCGCCAAAATCTCTTTTATGCCATCAAATGGAGGACTGCCTGCTTCAGATTGCTTATGATCCAGCTCTGTAAAAAGCGGCCGGAAATCTTCTGAAATACGATACTGCTGGAAGGCAAGTTTCGAGTTTCTTTTCAGCCAGCGAAGTGCTTCGTTCCGGTCGGTTGTCTCGCCGTGCGCCGCTTCATGTACCGCGATAAAACTATTGAGAATCGCTGGATATGTATCAAAAATGGTTCCATCTAAATCCCAAAGTAACTTCATATCTCTCAATCTCCTTTATACATCATAACCTCATTGTACACTATTTTCAGACAATAATAACATGGTTGTTTACACAAATAATTCACATAAAAAAGAAGAAATATAAATAAAGCAGAAAAAGAAATACATGAAACTGATTTGTCGGAAAATAATTATTATTTAATGAAAGCGGTTTAGGAAAGAATGAATGCTTGCTATTTACATGAGAACACGATATCTCTATATAGAGAGGAAATTGTTCGATCTATACAGGGAGGATACAATGTCTAAAGTAATTGCGATTAATGCAGGAAGTTCGTCATTAAAATTTCAGTTGTTTGAAATGCCAAAAGAAGAGGTATTAACAAAAGGGTTGGTAGAACGAATCGGTTTATCTGATTCTGTTTTTTCGATGTTAACTCCTGCTGGTTCTACAGATAAAGAAGTAACAAACATTCCAGATCACGCGGTTGCCGTTCAAATGCTGCTAAGTAAATTAGTGTCTAAGGGCATCGTCGCATCTCTTGACGAAATTGACGGCATCGGCCACCGTGTCGTTCATGGCGGAGAAGCATTTAATGATTCCGTGTTAATTGATGAGGCGACACTTGCGCAAATTGAAGAATTATCAGAACTTGCGCCGCTGCACAATCCGGCTAATGTTACGGGTATTCGTGCTTTCCAAAACGTATTGCCAAACATACCGTCGATCGCAGTATTTGATACAGCATTCCATCAAACGATGCCAGAGAAATCCTTTTTATACAGCCTGCCATATGAATATTATACAAAGTACGGCATCCGCAAATATGGTTTCCATGGCACTTCACATAAATACGTAACCGAACGCGCAGCACAGCTGCTTGGCCGTCCGATTGAACATTTGCGTTTAATTTCATGCCATCTTGGCAATGGCGCGAGTATTGCGGCGATCGAAGGTGGTAAATCAATCGATACATCGATGGGCTTTACACCGCTTGCGGGCGTACCGATGGGCACACGTTCAGGAAACATTGATCCTGCTTTAATGCCATTCATTATGGAGAAAACGGGGCAAACGGCCGATGAAGTGCTTGATATATTAAACAAAAAAAGCGGCATGCTGGGCATTTCTGGTTTATCGAGCGACTTGCGTGACATTACCAAAGCTGCTGATGAAGGAAATGAACGAGCGGAAACAGCGCTTGAAGTATTCGCAAACAGCATCCATAAATACATCGGTTCTTACGCAGCAAGAATGTCAGGTGTTGATGCCATCATTTTCACAGCCGGCATCGGTGAAAATGACATTGCCTCACGTGCTCGTATACTCCGCGGTCTTGAATTCATGGGTGTTTACTGGGATTCCAGTCTCAATAACGTTCGCGGACAGGAAGCGCTTATCAGTTACCCGCATTCACCGGTTAAAGTGATTGTGATTCCAACAAATGAAGAAGTGATGATCGCCCGTGATGTACTACGGTTGACAGCGATTTAATGTGGTATATCAACGTTTACCAACACTTCTTTTAAATTGAATACCTAAAATTTGATGGTCATTATAACCACGGCCATTTTTTACCCTAACCTTCTTTTATGCTTATTTGATAAGTGTGAAAGGAGGTTTTTTTGCTTGTCTAAAAGGGGAAAATTTCCCCTTACAGGTTTGGACAGCGTCCAAGGTTTTGCTTTTGATCTTGCACGCTTTAGCGTGCTTTTTCGCTTGCGAAAAAAAGAAGGTTGGTTTTGATATGATTAGTTAGGATGTAAAGGTAAGGTAAGGTAAGGTAAGCAAAGCAGAGAAGATTAGATAGGCTGCTAACGAAGTATTTTTTTGTTTTTGGCAAAGTCTTTTTATCATAAGACGCATAATCTAAGGATTTGACCTTAAAAAAATGAAATTAGTAGAACATGAATGGAATACAAAAAAACCTTGATATATTCAAGGTCAAAAATGTAAAAATAGTTTTAATTAATACCATTTATCATACCTGCCTGTATACGTGGTTTGAGAAACAGCACTCCTAGCTTGACCAGTCTAGTCTAGTTATACGTATATTGAATTTCCGGAAACTCTTATCTAAAACCTTTTATCGAATAGCCATACATTTTTGCTAATTCTTGGAATGATTTGTCTGAATAAGTGATTGTCACAAGTGTTCCGTTAGCGACTTTATCATATAGCTTAACAATGTCGTTGTTATTCATTCTGATACATCCAGAACTAACGTAGCCACCAATAGAGGCCGGTTGATTAGTTCCGTGGAGTGCAAATACATTTCCTGTTTCAGTTCCCCAATTTCCCGGTACACTGAAGCCAATCCATCGTGCGCCAAGAGGATTATTTGGTGAACCACCAGGGATATTTTTTTTGTAATAAGGTCTATTTTTAACCATATTCACAACTTTAAAATGCCCAACAGGGGTGAGATCCCATGTGCGACCTGTGCCTACTGGTGCAACCATTTCAATAAACCCATCGTTGATAAACACCATCTTATTATAGGCTTTGTTGATTATGATAAGGTCATTGTTTTTTTCATTATTAGCTTCCACTTTCGTGGATAGAATACTTACTCCCAATGCTAGTGATGTTAATACTACAAATAGAGTTTTGAATAACTTTTTCATCAACAAATATATCACTCCTATGGTTTTGCAACCCAGCCATCATAGTTTAAAACCTTAGATCTGTAGCTTTGCGTCCCAATCTTTTGAATGGTTTGCCTTGATCTTTTAAAATATTAAATTATGATTACAATTATATTACAAAATTTTTAAATGTCACGAAATATAAATCAGAAAATATCAACATTTTAGGTAAAACAAGGAAATTTAGTAGCTTTTTAACACCATCTGAATAATCGGATCGGTGTTTTTAGTTTTTTATAAATAAATATGAGCATAGTCCTTTTAAAAAGGAGCGATGCTACATTTTGGCGATTGTCAATGGTAAGCGGACCGAAGGGAGCATTAAGGAATTGACAATCTCTCTATGCCAAGACCCTCTTGGCATTCAAACAAACGTATTTGTTTGACGCCTACCGGCGAGGGAGCCCCCTCAAAAAAGTGAAGGGGTTGAGGGAGTTTTTTGGATGGGGTTAAGGGGAAAATTTCCCCTTACAGGTTTGGACAGCATCCAAGGTTTTGCTTATGATCTTGCACGCTTTGGTGTGCTTTTTCGCTTGCGAAAAAAGGGGTCGTAGACCTCACACTTTGCGATGCAAAGTATAGGTCAGCTATACTTACATAGAAGTTACGCCGAAAAAAAGATCAAAACCGGGGGTGCTGCCACATGAGTTTTGTGGTCTGCAGAATGGATAAAATGAAGGCTCCGGCGTTGAGAGGAATTCAATTTCATAATCAAAGAGAACGGGAAAGCCGGACGAATTTCGATGTCGTTTCGCCAGATCTGGATATTTTCGCATTCAGGACATTTCATAAGCGTTCCACCTTATTTCGGTACTTAACAAAAAAGTCTTTTATCGGTAAAACAGCGAAATAAGAAGAAACGTCTACATCAACTAATAAACACTCATCATAAATTAAAAACTTCTTTGAGGTTTTGTTCCTCTCTGATTTAGGAAATTTGCTAAATCTAAATATAAAGTATACCGTGCCTCATCAATAGATCTTTCTACTGAAAAACGCCCCACAAAGCAAAGCTGTTCCACCATACTTGGAACGTTTCCAATGGGAATTATCATTGCCGTTAGCGATGTTTGTGCTATTCTTTGTTGGTTCGAGGGAATAAGTAATCAAGGGCCGTTTCTTCTGCTTCCAATCAAAGCTGGAGAAACGGCCTCCTCGTTTAAAATAGTTTAACAAGTTCATCAAAGGTTTCAATTGCATAATCATATTCATTTACTTGTCCAAATCCGTACTTGGCGTAGACAAATGGAATACCGGCGAATTGGGCTGCCTTTCGATCCCCTTCCGTGTCACCTACATAGACAGGTTTGGTTAAGTGATTTCGTTCCATGATTAATTTAATATTTTCTCCTTTTGAAAGACCTGTTCTCCCTGGATTTTCATAATCTGTGAAGTATTTTTCTAATTGATGAAACTTGTAAAATGCTTCAATGTATCCATCCTGACAATTGCTTACAATGAAAAGCTTATATTTCTGTGAAAGAATCCTCAATACATCTTCTACTTGGTCAAAAAGAACCCCGCCCTGTTCTCCTAAAAATGTATTTTCTGCTAGGCAGCTTTCTTCTAAAAATCGATTCCGTTCTTGATCATTTAAGTCCGGAAACAGTTTTTTTCCTATCTCGGGAACTTGAAGTCCCATGACACTCTGAAGATCTTCCTTCGTTATGTCCCTTTTGATTTGCTTGTAATCCTTCATCAAACTATTCCACGCCAGCAGGACCGTGTCTGTTGAATCCCATAATGTCCCATCTAGATCAAAAATCATGCTGTCCATATATTTAAACTCCTTAAACTTATTTTGTGATTTCAATCAAAGTCCCATATAAATCAAATATGACTGATCTAATCATTTTGCATTCTCTCCAAGAATCATTATTTTTAGCTATTTACCATATTTCTGGAATAGAAGGCGTGCATATGGCTAAAAAAGGGCAACTTATTTTACGAGACAAGTCTATCCAAAATCAAGTGAAGTTCATCCATTAATTATTTGGAATTACTGCGTAAACCTCGATTCCCTTAGGAATCTGTACGAATCTTTCAAGATCATACTATATTTGCACCAGAACCAATAATATTTTCCTACTTATTTTTTTGAAGGGTTCTAATACGCTTTTCTCATAAAGATTTTAACATTAAAGCAGCCAGTGCTGCTTTTTTTAATGAGTTAGAATATGAAATGAAATTTATAAAAAAACAATTAAAAGGAGTGTTCAATTTATGAAAACCTATGTAACGGTATGTTTTGAAGAAAATGAAAGTAATCCTGGAGAAACAATCATATATGCAGGGCCAAGTAAAATTGAGGCATTTTCAGTTGAATTTGCAGAAAAGGTATATGTGTGGATTAATGGATGGGAAATGGAAGTTTACATGCGCGGAGAAGAGCCTTCTTCGGATAAATGGATATTAGAATCCAACGAGGTTGAATCAATAAAAAAAGATATAGATTGGATAGAAAAAGATATTGAAAATATAAGCAAGCAACTAGATGAAAGGAAGCTTGTACTTAAAGAGTATAAAGAGATTTTAGAAGAACTTTAATTGATCAGATACTCCCTATTTTGGGAGTAGTTATATAAAAAAGCCCTCCGGCAATGGGACTGACCCCTGTTTTCGAGACAGGGATCAAAATACCTTTTAAGCAGTCAGCTGCCGGTACGTGACCGGCGGCTGATTGTTTAATTTTGCTTGAATACGGATATGGTTATAATAGTGAATATAGTTTTCGACAGTGTGCACAACGATGGCGGTCGTCGTGCTTCGAAGCTCGTCGAGATAGAACGTTTCAGACTTTAGCGAGGCATGAAATGATTCGATCGGGGCATTATCAGCGGGCGTCCCTTTACGGGACATGCTCATGGTAATGCCTTTTTCTTTGACTTTCTGCTGGTACGCTTGAGACGTATAAACAGCTCCCTGGTCACTGTGCAGAATGCATCCTTCGGGCAGGGATGGAAGCTGCGACAGGGTATCGAGCACAAAATCGGTATCCTGGCAGTCTCTAATAGAGTAGGCAATGATTTCGCCGTTGAATAAATTCTGGATACTGGAAAGATACATTGTTTTCTGTCCAAAAGGCAAGTAGGTAATGTCCGTTACGAGCCTCTGAAGGGGCCGATCTGCCTGAAAGTTACGATCCAGCAGGTTGCCTGCTGTATAGTGAGGCTGACCTATTTTTCGTCGCTGCTTTCTTTTCACACGGCACTACCAGCCATACTTCTGCATAATACGCTGCACAGTTTTATGATTGATAAGGATTTCCTGATTCAGTAAAGCCGTCATTTTCCGGTAGCCATACCGAAATCGATTTGCCTGGCACAGCATGCCAATCTTTCGTTCAATTGTCTGCTTAGATGTTTCTGACTGGCACTTACTCCTCCAGCGATAATACGTGGATCTAGGAATGCCAAGATGCCGGCATATTTCCCTGACGGGCATACTGGTTTTGAAGTCTTCCACTAGTTCTACGGCTGTCTCCGGTACCACTACCTTTCCAATTCTTCGTACTTTTTAAGAATTTCAATCTGCTGTTTCAAATACCGGTTTTCTGCCTGAAGTTTCTCTGTTTCACTTTCATGTTCAGGCCCTTTTCCGAAGGAATGCTGCTTTCCAACTGGCTGTTCAAACCGGTGAAGTTCGCCTGCTTTGTATCACCTCATCCATGTTTTAAGCTGTGTCCTGTTTCGAATGTTTAATTCCGCCATGACTTCTTTGACAGGTATCCCGGCCAGCCGCATCTTCACGGCCTTCATCTTTACTTCTGCTGGATAGCTTACTCTTGTGCCCACAGAAAAAACACCTCCAAGTTGGTTTTTTAGGTAATTACATACCCGTTTTTCAACTTAAAGGTGTTTTTATTTGTCTCACTCTATGGGGTCAGTTCCGCAACAGGGTTAGGCTCTTTTTATTGCAAAATTAATGTGAAGGAAACCTTTTTAACAACTGGCTTAAGAGACGGAAATTTTGGTCACACATTGGTCACGAGCTTGTGACCAATTCAGCGATACTGATTAAATAGTTATGAATTAATGCTTTAGATTCCTTAGCTCAGCTGGGAGAGCGCTACCTTGACAGGGTAGAGGTCGCTGGTTCGAACCCAGTCGGGATCATCCAACTAAAGAACTTGAAGCCTTTATATATCAAGGGTTTTAAAGAATTATACCACTTTTATTGAGTGGTATTTTTTATTGAATTTCGTTCGTGGCAACACTTATTACGACCCCAAAAAAATAGTTTGATCAAGACGGTTAGAAGCATCATGTTGCATATTAGGAAGCAGATGTCCATACGTATCCATTGTCGTAGTAATTTTACTATGGCCTAGTCTTTCTGCCTTCTCTGTCAATGTTTTAAAAATCCTTATAAGATTACGAGGGTGATAAGGAGCACCATTTTCAGCACAAATAACTAAATTCAGATCATTATCTTCTGATGAAAGAATCCTTTTTCACTATCTTGTTGTTCTTTATGTTTGAGCAGCACTTTATTCGTACTAGGTGACACTGTAATAGATCTTACACTGCCCTTGGTCTTTGCCTCTTTTTTGATTGTTTTTCCATCGTGTTCTAGGGTTTGATTTACGTACAAAATCTGTTTTTCTAAGTCTACATCTTTCCGTCTTAATCCAACTCTAACTACTCGTTTTTGAACAGGTAGTGTTTTCGACATGTGTTTCTTCCTTTACATAAGAATCTATCATTTTTCCATAAAATTGTAACATAAATGAAGTAGGATTAGAAAATAACTAAAAGGGTACAAATTTATTAAGAAAAACTTACCAGTTGTAAGCATTTGTATAACTTGTATATACAAGTTATACTGTAAACACAACCTGTATATACAAGTATAAAAGAGGGGGGTTACCTATGGCTAACCAAAATTATAAGGAAACTATTTTTGCGCCACTCAGTGGAAAAGTCACACCAATCGAGAATGTTCCCGATCCAACATTCTCTGGGAAAATGATGGGTGATGGTCTGGCAATTGAACCGACCGATGGAAAAGTCGTTTCTCCTGTTGATGGAGAAGTTATCTTAACTTTTCCCACAAAACATGCGGTGGGTGTAAAAAGTAAATCAGGGATTGAATTATTAATTCATATTGGTCTAGAGACCGTTAATATGAATGGTGAGGGCTTCGAAGTTCACGTCAAACAAGGGGATAAAGTAAAAGTCGGGGATCCGCTTGTTACGTTTGATCTGCAATTAATTAAGGAAAAAGCCGCAAGTCATATTACTCCAATCATCGTAACTAATGGAGATAAGGTTGACTCCTACGGGAAAACAACGGATAGCACCGTTATTGCTGGCGAATCAACCCTGCTCCAACTATCCATTCAAGGTGAGGATATACCCGCTGACAAACCGATTGAAAAGAAAAAATCGGGACAAGGGTTGGAGTATAGTGAAGATGCCAAAAAAATTGTTGCAGCTGTTGGTGGCATAGAGAACATTGATGCTGCCACACACTGTGTTACAAGACTGCGTTTTGCTCTAGCCGACGAAGGGATCGTGGACAAAGAAGCACTTGATTCTCTTGATGTCGTAAAAGGCACTTTCTCTGCAAATGGTCAATTTCAGATCGTGATTGGACAAGGAACCGTTGATAAAGTGTATAAAACAATGGTACACGAAACCGGAATACAGGAAGCATCTAAAGATGATGTTAAGGCTGCGGGTGGTAATAAGCTAAATCCATTGCAGCGTGCTATTAAAACACTGGCAGATATCTTTATTCCGATTCTTCCAGCCATTGTGACAGCCGGTTTACTTCTTGGTCTTAATAATATTTTAGTAAACCCTATTTTTACAGATGAATCTATCGTCGAGATGTACCCTTCATGGGCCGGTGTGGCAGACATGATTAATGTAATTGCCAATACGGCATTCACCTTCCTGCCAGCGTTAATTGGCTGGTCGGCAGTGAAACGTTTTGGAGGCAATCCTTTATTAGGGATTGTTCTAGGTTTAATTCTCGTACATCCGGCATTAATGCCTGCCAGCGATTATGCACTAGCGGTTGCAGAGGGTAATGCACCAACATGGAACTTATTTGGATTTGACGTGAATATGATGGGCTATCAAGGACAAGTCTTGCCGGTATTAGTAGCGGCTTGGGTTTTGGCCAGCATTGAAAAATGGCTGAAAAAACGGGTGATTGATTCCTTGCAATTATTAGTTGTTGCACCTATCGCACTGCTTGTTACTGGTTTCTTAGCTTTCATCATAATCGGACCAGTTACTTTTACAATCGGTAGTTGGATTACAGATGGATTAGTAGCGATTTTTGAAGCGGCACCACTCATTGGTGGTCTTATCTATGGTTCTCTTTATGCACCATTGGTTATAACAGGGATGCATCATACATTCCTTGCCGTTGATTTACAATTGATTGGGAGCACTGGAACGACATTCTTATGGCCAATTGTTGCCTTATCTAATATTGCCCAAGGTTCTGCCATATTTGCCATGTTCTTAGCAGCAAAAGATGAAAAACTGAAAGGTTTAGCAGGAACTTCAGGTATCTCGGCCTGGTTAGGTGTAACAGAACCAGCTATGTTTGGTGTCAATTTACAATATCGCTATCCATTCTTTGCAGCCTTGATTGGAACGGCCATTGCAGGTGCCTTTATAACAATAGGGAATGTCCAAGCATCTTCTATTGGGGTTGGGGGAATTCCTGCATTTCTATCGATCGATAGCGGAATGGGTTCCTTCCTACTGGGAATGTTAATAGTCATTTTGATTCCATTTATCATTACGTTAGTGATTGCAAAACGAAAAATTAAAAACTAAAAATACATGTGAAATGAGGAATGAGAATATGAGTGAAGCATGGTGGAAGAAATCAGTCGTATACCAGATTTATCCCAAAAGTTTTTACGATACGACTGGAAGCGGTACAGGGGACATTCAAGGAATCATTTCAAAGTTAGATTATTTAAAAAAGCTAGGTGTCGATGTCATTTGGTTGACACCTATATACAAATCTCCCCAAAATGATAACGGCTATGATATTAGTGATTATTATTCCATTGATCCACAATACGGGACAATAGATGATTTTCAAGAATTGCTGAATGAGACACATAAACGCGGGATGAAACTAATCATGGATCTCGTTGTGAATCATACATCCACACACCATGAATGGTTCCAACAGGCCTCATCATCAAAGGACAATGAGTTCCGTGATTTCTATATTTGGAAAGACGCTGTAAATGATGATGTGCCAAATAATTGGATATCCAAGTTCGGTGGTTCTGCATGGAAATGGGACGAAAAAACCGATCAATATTATTTACATTTGTTCGACAAAACACAAGCTGATTTAAACTGGGAGAATGAAGAGCTGCGTGAGAAAATCTTTGAAATGATGCGTTTCTGGGCAGAAAAGGGAATCGATGGATTCAGACTCGATGTGATTAACCTTATTTCCAAAAATCAAGATTTCCCAAATGATGATTCAGGGGATGGACGAAAGTTTTATACAGATGGTCCGAGAATCCATGAATATTTATATGAAATGAATCAAAACGTTTTTTCTAAGTACAGTATGCTTACGGTTGGAGAAATGTCATCAACTACTCTAGAAAACTGTGTGTTATATACCAATCCAGAACGCGAAGAACTATCCATGACCTTCCAATTCCATCATTTAAAAGTCGATTATCCGGATGGAGAGAAATGGACTAAGGCTCCGTTTGACTTCTTGAAATTAAAACAGATTTTATCAGATTGGCAAGTTGGCATGCATGAAGGGGATGGTTGGAATGCACTGTTTTGGTGTAATCATGACCAACCTCGAGCTATTTCCCGCTTTGGTGATGACGAGAAGTACCATAAAGAATCAGCCAAAATGCTGGCAACAACGCTTCATATGATGAAAGGTACACCCTATATTTACCAAGGAGAAGAAATAGGAATGACTAACCCAAATTTCTCTTCCATTGAACAATATCGTGATGTGGAATCCTTGAATGCGTATCGGGAATTACGAAGTAAGGAAATGACAGACGAAGAGGTTATCGGCATTCTTCAGCAAAAATCTCGTGATAATGGACGAACACCTGTACAGTGGTCAGATGATGAACAGGCCGGATTCACGAGTGGAACACCTTGGATAGGGGTAGCCGATAATTATCCTGAAGTTAATGTTGAAAAAACATTACAGGATCAGGATTCCATTTTCCATCATTACCAGCAGTTAATTCAATTGCGTAAAAAGTATGATGTTATCACGTACGGAGACTATGTGTTACTTTTTGCAGATGATCCACAAATCTTTGCCTATACAAGAAATTGGAATGGAGAAAAGCTACTAGTGATCAGTAATTTCTATGGTAAAGAGGTCAATGTTGATTTAGAGGCCCATATGACAGACACACATCCAGAAATCCTGCTATCCAATTATAACGATTCTCCCGAGAGCTTGGGACAATTACGCTTAAGACCTTATGAATCGATTATCTATTATCTGAAGTGAAGGGCAAAAATCATGCAAAAGAAATATTTAACAATCTATAATGACTTGGTAGAAAAAATTCAGAGAAATGTGTGGCCGGTTTCAACCATGCTTCCGTCTGAGAATGAATTAACGGTTCAATACCAGACATCACGAGAAACGATTCGAAAAGCACTGAACCTGTTGTCACAGAATGGCTATATTCAGAAAATTCGAGGGAAAGGTTCAATTGTCATCGATATTCATAAGTTTTCATTTCCAGTGTCTGGGATCGAGAGTTATACCGAACTAACTAAGAAGCTGAATTTGAAAAGCAAGACCATCGTGCACAAGATTGGATATTTGAATTTGGAAGACGAGTCCATGAAACTTCTTAAATCAGATTC
Source organism: Bacillus sp. 37MA (assembly GCF_000372765.1). Taxonomy (NCBI): domain Bacteria; kingdom Bacillati; phylum Bacillota; class Bacilli; order Caryophanales; family Bacillaceae; genus Bacillus; species Bacillus sp. 37MA. Next base: position 1,631,140 of record NZ_KB889752.1, on the reverse strand, counting down.
TACAGATTCTATTTGGGGTGTTGTTCGTACCAGGGAAATCAACGGTGAAAAGATTATATTGGATAAGGACTATTTTAGTGAAAAATACGTACCATTACTATCTAAAGAGATCTGTGAGAATTCAATCTATGATTATATTGAGAATGGATTAGGACTTGTCATTGGCTTTGCCCAAAAGGAAATCGTAGTGGAGTTCCCAACAGAAGAAGACCGTGAGCTCTTAGACCTTGAGGGATTCTCTAATGTCGTAGTGATAAGAAGTCAGGTTTATTTAGATAATACTAACCTTTTTCAATTTACTGAATCAAGGCATAGACCGGATAAATTTCGTTTTGTGGACTTTGCTAGAAGAGTTAAAAACTAGGGGTTGTTATCTCCGAACGTGTCAGGCCTTCATATACATATTAGTGTTTAATGCTTGATTAGACGCTAGGTATTGTGATAGGATGCCTGACACTTTTGCTTTTAGGAGACAGCCCCTTTCGGTTGGAGGGGAATTTTTATGAATAAAAACTGGTGGAAAGAAAGTGTTGTATACCAAATTTACCCTAGAAGTTTTTATGACAGTAATGGGGATGGAATTGGCGATCTTAAAGGGATCATCGAAAAACTAGATTACTTAAAGGATTTAGGCATTGATGTTATTTGGCTCTCCCCTGTATACCACTCCCCCAATGATGATAATGGCTACGATATATCCCATTACCAAAAGATTATGGATGAATTTGGGTCAATGGAAGATTGGGATGAACTATTGCATGAAATCCATCATCGTGGGATGAAGCTAGTGATGGATCTTGTCGTTAATCACACCTCTGATGAGCACGAATGGTTCGAGGAAGCAAGGAAATCCAAAGACAATCCGTATCGTGATTATTATATTTGGCGTTCTGGTAAGAATGGAAAGGAACCCAATAATTGGAGGTCATCTTTCGGTGGTTCTGCTTGGCAATACGATGAAAATACGGATGAATATTACTTGCATTTATTTAGTAAAAAACAACCGGACTTGAACTGGGAAAATCCGAAGCTACGGGAAGAAATATACAGGATGATGAGATGGTGGCTTGATAAAGGAATTGATGGATTCCGCATGGATGTGATCAATTTGATTTCAAAAGTTCCCGGCTTACCAGATGGTCCTCAGAAAGCAGGCAAAACCTATGCATCTGGTAGTAAATTTTACAGAAATGGTCCACGTATTCATGAATTTTTACAGGAAATGAATAAAGAAGTATTATCGCAGTATGATATCATGACGGTTGGAGAAATGCCTGGTGTCGATGTGGAAGAGGCAAAGAAATATACAGATTATCGACGTAATGAATTGCAGATGGTCTTTACATTTGAACATATGGGTTTAGATGCAGGTAAGGATGGTAAATGGGATCTCAAACCATTAGCGTTACCAGACTTAAAAGAAAACCTCTCAAAATGGCAAACGGGTTTACATGGCACCGGCTGGAACAGTCTTTATTGGAATAATCATGACCAGCCGCGAATCGTTTCGAGATTTGGGAATGATCAGAAATACCGAGTAGAGTCTGCAAAAATGCTGGCAACATGCCTCCATATGCTTCAAGGAACACCTTATATTTATCAGGGTGAAGAAATTGGAATGACCAATATTCATTTTGATGCGATTGAAGACTACAGGGATATTGAAACACGTAATATCTATCATGAAAAAGTAATCGAAGGAAATGAAGACCATCATTCTGTCATGGAATCTATATATGCCAAGAGCAGAGATAATACACGGACACCCTTCCAGTGGAATGATCAACTAGCAGCTGGATTTACAACCGGAGAGCCTTGGATAAAAGTGAATCCAAACTACGAGGAGGTCAATGCTGAAAAAGCCGTTAATGATGAAAATTCCATTTATCATTATTATCGAAAGTTAATCCAACTTCGGAAACAGCACCCCATTATCGTCTATGGTGACTATCAATTGATTTTACCCGATCATGATCAGATTTTTGCCTATATTCGTACATACGAAAAAGAAAAATTACTAGTTATTACGAACTTCAGTGGAAAACCAGTAGCTTTCCAATTACCAGAAAACGAGGAGTTTACACCTAAAGAACTTTTAATAATCAATTACGAAAAAGAGCTTGAATATAATCTAAGGAACCTTACATTAAAACCTTATGAAGCAAGAGTCTATTTAGGCATATGAAATGAAAAACATTAGCTGATACGATTTCGGCTAATGTTTTTCTTTATCATAAACTTTTCAATGACTTTGAACGCTGTTTTTTAAAGAGAAAATTTGTTGCTAACTTCACTATTGAAGATGTTAGGCGATTTATTGATTGGCAATTGAATGAAAAGGAACAATTTAAAGAAGTCCGCTTCAGACATGAAAAGAAAGTGGGCGTTTCCGTTGGTTCTGCTAATTTATATCTTCAGTATACTAAAGCCGCATTTACGACACTTCAAAATGAAGGATATCTTGATAAAAATGTTTGGGAGCCATTAAAAAATATTAAGAAGCAACAGGAGCAGGTTGATACATTATCTGAAGATGGAATTATGAAGATGTTAAATGTTTTGGATAGGTTTTAACGAGCTATTAAAATTTAACTTAAATAATAATGAGGAAAAACTTTTTCCCTTTTTTTGCTAATTTATAATAAGGGAACAGAGAAAGTTTTCCCAATGGACCTTATAGCAGTTGAGAATAGCTACAAAATTAAGAACAGTGAGTATCTAAAAAAGAAATAAACATTTCCGATCAGTTTGATAAAAAGTGCTTAAGCATGGTATAAGTGTAGAAGAAGCAGGGACATTTTGCTTTTTAATTTTGGGATAAGGGTTTGGTCTGGTGTCCCATAATGAGAGGATTGGAATTTGAATATGAAAGATAATTTTTGGCGTGATTTACCACGACCTTTTTTTATACTAGCACCAATGGAAGATGTGACGGATGTTGTTTTTCGCCATGTGGTGAGTGAAGCAGGCTGTCCTGATGTGTTTTTTACAGAGTTTACAAACACGGAAAGTTATTGTCACCCGGAGGGGCATCATAGTGTGCGCGGGCGTTTGACTTTTACAGAGGATGAACAGCCAATTGTAGCCCATATATGGGGGGATAAGCCTGAATACTTTCGGCAAATGAGTATTGGTATGGCGAAACTAGGCTTTCGGGGAGTAGATATCAATATGGGCTGTCCTGTGCCTAATGTGACACAGAATGGGAAGGGGTGCGGTCTTATCCGTCGGCCGGAAGTTGCAGCAGATTTAATACAAGCAGCAAAAGCAGGGGGATTGCCCGTAAGCGTAAAGACAAGGCTTGGTTTCACGGATGTAGACGAATGGCATGACTGGCTAACACACATATTAAAACAAGACATTGTTAATCTTTCCATTCATCTGCGTACAAGGAAGGAAATGAGCAAAGTAGATGCTCATTGGGAACTAATCCCAGAGATCAAGAAACTTCGTGACCAAGTGGCACCAGATACACTCTTGACGATCAATGGAGATATCCCTGACCGTCAAACTGGCTTAAAGCTCGCTCATCAATACGGTATTGATGGGATTATGATTGGGCGTGGTATTTTCAATAATCCATTTGCCTTTGAAAAGCAGCCGAAAGATCATAGTAGTAAGGAATTGCTTGATCTCTTAAGGCTGCATCTGGATCTCCATGATAAATATTCAAAATTAGAGCTACGTCCGTTCAAGGCTCTTCATCGCTTTTTTAAGATATATGTCCGTGGGTTTCGAGGGGCAAGTGAATTAAGAAATCAATTAATGAGCACAGAATCAACAAATGAAGTGCGTGCATTGCTCGATAACTTTGGGTCAAAGAATCTTGATGGGGTGGGAGAACAGTAGAAGTGTCCCGATTCAAGGTAAAAGCGAAGTAGGACGTTAAACTGGTGTGCCCCCAAAAAGTTAGAGTTTATACTAAGCAGTTAATTGGCTGGTGTGAAGGCGGTATTGAACCGGACTCATTCCCGCCAATTTTTGCTTTATACGCTTGTTATTATAGTAATCTATATTAGGTTAAAAATATAATTTATACTTCATACTTTATTTGTCCAACCCCTCCCAACTACTCTTGCATTAAATATAGAGAAAGGGAGGTGAAATTATATGAGTATGGAGGACGTTGTTTCAATTGGAGCAAATTGTCTTGTTGAAATCAAAAATCGCTTTTTTCTTTTAGTGGAAATCGAAGTGGAAGCAGGTAATGTTGAAATCGAGGAATTCGTATTTATCGAATTATCAAAGCGAGAGGCCAAAGCAGTGTCTCGTGCAGGAGTTGAGCCTTGTACTATAAAATCTTGTATTCCAAGATCGGATGATTTAGAAGTAGAGTTTATTTGTATTTTGATTGTAGACGGAAAAGCATTTGAAGTGTTTGATGTTGAAAACGACACGGACGAAGCAGTTCTTGTCAAAATTTCATTAGAAAAGGCACGTGATCGAATTCGTCAAGGGGCAAGACGATGCACTGTCATTGAAAGATTGTCACATTGACATTAAGTTTTTTTTCGCGTCTAGTATGTAGTCTTTTATTTTTAACTAATTTATTATTAAAGGACTGTAGAAATAGTCAAGGCGTACTACACGCCTGCCAGTTTTAAAACTCCTAGGTCAACTTTCATCGGTTGACTTCCGTATTTTATGAGTGGGGAATTTCCTCACTCTATTTTTTTATTCATATTTTGTAATGATTGGAGGGTTAGGAATGGATTTAACACAACTTCCACCTGAAATGTGGGTACAGGGTATCTTCTGTATTTTATTCGTGTGGCTATTGAAGAAAGTAATGGATGAATCAGTGATACGAGAAAATAAACTGTACACACAGATCGAAAGGCAAAACGAGACACAAGATAAAATTGTTGGCTCACTTGAACGATTAGAAAAAGATGTATACGACATTAAGAATAAGGGAGAATAGGAATGGCAGAAATCAGCAACGCCTGAATCATCCAGCTACTCGGACAACAAAAAAGGTTTAAGTACGATTGACAATCAATGTTTAAACCTTTCTTAATATGATTATGTAATTTTTTAAACAAATACGATGTTAGTCTAAAAATGTTTTAGGAGATTAATGATTTATATTTTTTAATCGTTTTTAAAAGGTTCATTCTTAACGTAAATCAGGATATTTGTAGGATGCAAATTAACGATTGGAATTATATTTAGAAAGACTTCATTTATGACAATAATTTAGAATAGTGAAGCGGTGCCGAATATAACATGTTGTAAACAGGGTTAAGAAGGCGGTTTTCATTTGTGTTGGAGTTGTGAGTATTGCAAACGATAGCGTTAAGTGATCTGTTTTTCCCTAATAAGAAAGAACTGTTTTTTATGATTTTCATTACATAGAATAGCTTCGAATATTTACATCACTTTAATGGATGTTTACTTATTTTTAATAGCAGATTAACAGTTTTCCCTTATAGTAAATGTTGTCATCATATTAAATTAACTTTCGGAGGTTATGTAGATGTTTAAAAATAAGTTAACAAAAAAGCTTCTTCCAATTTGTGTTCTATCTACACTTGCATTGGGTAGCTTGGTTGGAACAATCCCTAATACAGACGCACAAGCCTCAGAAAAAAATCATGAGAGAAATAATGATAATACGAAAATTAAAAATGTTATTTTCTTAATCGGGGATGGAATGGGTGTATCTTATACTTCAGCTTACCGTTATTTAAAAGATGATCCTTCAACACCTGCGGTTGAAAGAACAGAATTTGATAAGTATCTTGTTGGACAACAGATGACATATCCAGAAGATCCTGCACAAAACATAACAGATTCTGCTTCTGCCGCAACAGCAATGTCTGCCGGCGTAAAAACATATAATGCAGCCATTGGGGTGGATAACGACAAATCTGAAGTAAAAACCGTATTAGAGACTGCAAAAGAAAAAGGCAAAGCAACAGGTCTTGTCGCTACATCTGAAATTACACATGCAACACCAGCATCATTTGGTGCCCACGATGAAAGCCGTAAAAATATGAATGCTATTGCTGATGACTATTATGATGAATTAGTGAATGGCAAACATAAAATTGACGTTCTTCTCGGTGGTGGTTCTTCAAACTTTGTTCGTCCTGACCGTAACCTTACGGAAGAATTCCAAAAATCCGGATTTAGTTATGTAACAAACAAAGAACAACTATCAAAGGATAAAAACGGACAGGTTCTCGGATTGTTTGCTTCGGGCGGTCTGCCAAAAATGATTGACCGTACAGAAGATATTCCTTCTCTTCAAGATATGACATCATCAGCCATTCAACGCTTAAACAAGGATAAAGACGGCTTCTTCTTAATGGTCGAAGGAAGCCAAGTAGACTGGGCAGGACATGATAATGATATTGTTGGTGCAATGAGTGAGATGGAAGACTTTGAAAAAGCGGCTAAGGCTGCACTTGATTTTGCTAAAAAGGACAAGCATACCCTAGTTGTTATAACAGCTGACCATTCAACTGGCGGATACTCTATTGGTGCTGATGGAGTCTATAACTGGTTTGGCCAGCCCATAAAAGCGGCTAAGCGCACACCTGACTTTATAGCAGCAGAAATTGCTAAAGGGGCAGATGTTGAAAAGACGTTAAAAACATATATTGATCAAAATCTATTAGCATTAACAGCACAAGAAATTCAATCTGTTAAAGAGGCAGCGGCGACTAAAAAAGTCACTGATATCGACAATGCCATCGAAACAATTTTTAACAAGCGTTCTCATACGGGCTGGACAACTGGCGGTCACACAGGTGAAGACGTACCTTTATATGCCTACGGACCTTATAAAGAACGATTTGCAGGACAAATTGATAATACAGATAATGCTAAAATTATCTTTGATCTTTTAGGCGAATCAAAAAATAAAAAATAACACGCATTAATAAAAAGATCCCGTTGCTCTCTAAAAGCAGCGGGTGCTTTTATTATGCTGAAATTTTAGGGGGATTCCTTTGAAAAGATTGTCTTATATCTTGATTTCTCTATTAGTTCTTACTGGCTGTTCAGCAGCAAATAACGCTGAGAATCAAGCTACTGAAGATCAAGTGAATACAATTGACCAAACAGAAAAATCGGACCAAACTATAAAAAAAGATGTATATGTGCCCAACCCGCAAATAACGGACGACATTAATCTTGTGACAGTTGGAGAAACCGTAACCGATGATAAAGGAGAGCTCATACTAAAATCTTATAAAAACATCAATAAAACGGTTAATATAGGCGCGGTTGAAATGATCGTAAAAGAAGTAAAAGTGATGCATTTTGTTCCAGATTACAGCATGATTGATTTTTTTCATGCCTATACTCATGAAGAAGAGTTTGACTTTGTTAAAGTAGGTGTAGCAGTTAAAAATACATCTAATGAGGATGTAAAGTTCACACCGGTTGCTTTTGTTAAGACGAGCAGCGGTGAGCACAAAACATGGGAAGAGGACATTTATCTCGAAGAATTGAATGGAGAAATACAAAGAAACGGTGTTAAGAAAGGCAATATGGGCTTTATACTTGAAAACACGGATGACATTAAATCAATTGAGATTCTAACAAGCGATGTTGTTAATAACAAGGACGTAAGTGTCGAAAAAGCGAAAAATATAACAATCGATCTTTAATGGAGAGCCCGTTCGTAAAAGTACACCTTAATAGACTATATAAAATGAATGATTTAACGTCTATTAATTATATAAAATAAACCTTCATAAACGAATATTAAATAATTTACCTTTATATACTAAGATGTAAAATTATAAAGGCTTTCGAGCAGCTATCAAAATATTATATTGCATTAAAAATCCCCCAAACTTTAAAGAGTTTGGGGGATTTTGTGATGGATATATCCTTTATTTAGGAGATGGGAATCTAGCTGCTTCAAAGTGGCTAGAATTAAGCCGAGGAGGCGTAGGATTATCTGGCACGATGATACCATTCACAGATGCTTGGGCAAAGACCTCTACCTGATCTCTGGCATTTAAATTAAGGATTGTAGAAACAGCAAGTATATTTGTGAAATTTGGTAGTGGTCCAAAGAAATCATTATCAACTGCTACATTAATGCCATTTACACGAATACCTAACAAAACGCTATGATTTACATCCGCGGCAGGATCAAACGCAATAGTTGCAATGATGGAATATACTCCATCTTTTCTTGGAACAAATCTAGATGCAATAGGATTATATTCATTCGCTAGATCGAATTGCTGGTTGTCAAATAAAACTTTCATAGGCACGTCTGCGATAAGAGCTTGAGGTATAGATTTAGTGGCTCTAAAAGCTGATGCTCTTACTAGTTTATTTAACTTTCTATCTTTGCAGGGTTCTTTCTTTTTACAATCATGCTTGTGATCATTCATATTATCTCACATCCTTTCATTCTTTTACTTCATATTATTCAGTAAGTGTCATAAGTTCTTGTACACTTTTCTCTGTTACTTTGAAAATATTAAATAATTTTCAAAGTAACAGAGAAAAGTGTTGCGTTGGATAACCCCACCAGTAGCGATCACTTTTTTTATTTGTTTACCGCGTATCTGAAACAGGACGACAAAAGTGAAAATACAATTAAGGGTTATATCTAGAGTGTGAAAGGATATATGCAATGGTTCGATCAATCCAAAGGAATGGAAATCAGCAAGCTGCATCGGCAGAATGTGAAAGAATATGTATCCTATGTGCAGACGGTGAAAAATGTAAAACCCAAAACGATTAATACCAAATTGAATGCGCTCGCTAAGCTGAATGAATTTCTTGTCAATGAAGGGATTCAATCTGATAGGGTCTTCACAAAAAAAGAATATATGAAGGTGCAGCAACCATTTGATTCATTAGCGAAAGTGGAATATAAAGATATCGAGCGGTTCCGACAAATGATACTGGACAGCGGAAACAAAAGAAATTATGCGATTGTGACCGTTTTAGACTATGCCGGATTGTAGATTAGTGAAGCCTTGAATTTGAAATTGCAGGATATCCATATGAGCAGCCGGGAAATAGATATAGTGAAAGGGAAGGGCGATAAAGCCCGCACCGTTTACATGAGTGATAAAGTGGAGGAAGCGTTAAAAGATTGGTTGGATGAAAGAAGAAGTGATTCTGACCATCTTTTCGTAAGCAATAGAAATAAAAGAATGGACAGAACAACGATCAATAAACTGTTCAATGACTATTCAAAGAAAATGGGCAAAGAGATAACACCGCATGCACTACGCCACTTCTTTTTCCTACATTAAAAGACAAGTATTATTCAATTATGTATTAAGTCTTTGTTGTGCAGAGCGGTTCAGTTACATGAGCCGCTTTTTCTTTATTTTATTAAAAATAAATACATAAAGTGCAGCCAATTAAAATTGTTATATGAGAACAGTTTTAATTGGCAGATAATGCAGATTCTAAATTAAATAACTAATTTTTAAGTTGAAAGCCGTAGATAGCATTCGTCAATCTATATTGAATACGTTCAAATGCTTTTGCTTCACGTGATTCAAGTTGATTAGATTCATAATAAGGATGCTCACCAACACTTTGATAGCAATAGTAGTAGTTATTGTACTTTTTAATTATATCGTAAGGTGCTGTTTCATAGTAATCCCAATTTGATGCGGGAATGATATGAATTGAAGCAAGGTAAGGTTCAAACCCAAGATGTGCGGTGTTATTGTAATAAAAGTGTGTTGAACGAACGCCATCCTCATTTACCTCATCTTCAAAAATTACTTGCGACTTCATGTAGTTGGGCAATTCAATCTTATAGTTAAAACTATCATTGTAAAAAGTAAACGTTTTAAAGTCATCACTTATAACTTTTGCTAAGAAGACAGAAAACTGAGCACGGGTAAGCGTTGCACTTGGTCTAAATGTGCCATCAGGATAGCCTACAGTGATATTATGTTCTGCAAGAGCGGAAATGTATGGTCGTGCCCAATGACTTGATGATACGTCTTTGAAACTAACATTCTTGGTCGCTTTTAATTTAAAAGCAGATACAATCATCCTAGCCATTAATTCACGTGTCATAGGCTCATTTGGTTTTAAATGAGTACTTTTTGGAAAAATCCCTTCATCCATAATAGCCGCAGCATGTTTATAACCACTATTCATTGTAGATAAATCTTTAAATCCGGGATTTGGTCGGTTTGATAAATCTAAATTTAATGCATTGGCTAGTAAAATCATTGCTTGTATTCGAGTTACAGGTGCCTGTGGACGAAAAGAATCGTCATAAAAGCCATTAATGATTTTTTTGTCCGTTAAGTATGTAATTTCATCTTTTGCCCAATAGGTATTGTCAACATCTTTGAATGCAGCTGAAGCAAAAATAGCACTGGTGAAAAACAAACAACAAGCTATCAGCATACTAAAAAGTTTTTTCATAAAGATCCCCCCATTTTTAAATTAGTTAAACTATTCAAGGACTCCTTTACATTACCAAATATCTATAATAAAGGATATAATTAAATAGTAAATATTTCAAACAAGAGAATAATTAGTCACAAAGAAAGCAAAATCCGAACATGTCATATTGGCATGTTTTTTCTTTTTCAATGAGCAGCATGATAAAATATAATTAAAAGAATGTGCGAGGGATAGAAATAATGAGTAATTTTAAATAGATATATCGAATATAGATGATTTTTTAATATATTTTATAGAATTGAGGATATAGTATGAATAGTTTTGTTGTCATGCAAGGCCACACATATCAAGAAGAAAAAGAGCAAGGTATTATTTGGTCACCTCAAAAAGATAAAGGGGGCAATACGCCGCATTCGTGGTTGCGCATGACCAATGTGAAGGAAGGCGATAGATTCTTCCATTATGTAAAAGGAAATATCAATGCAATTAGTGTTGCAGTATCAAACTGCCAAGAAGCAGCTAAGCCAACTGCCATACAAAATTTCGAGCAATGGGGAGAAAATGGCTATTTAGCACAGCTTCAATATCATGAATTAGAAATGCCTTTAAACATACGTACGAATTTCGATGCATTGCTGCCACTTCTACCGCTTAAATATTCACCATTCCAACAAGATGGTAATGGTAATCAAGGTTACTTATACCCATGTAATGAAGAGCTAGCGATTAAATTATTAGAGCTTATTAGTGATCTTAATATTTATGAAGTAGAGGTAGAGCAGCTTGAATTAGCGATGGGCACAGTCCGTCGAACAGAGCGTAATACAATTGTACCAATAATTGCTGAAACAGAAGCGGAAGCGAAGGCGAAAATTCGTTTAGGTCAGCAAAAGTTCAAACGTGAATTATTGCCTTTATGGGATCATAAATGTGCACTTTGTGGAATTGAACTACCTGCGTTATTACGAGCAAGTCATTCAAAGCCCTGGAAAGATAGTACCGATGTAGAGCGAGTAGATCCGTTTAACGGTGTGCTTTTATGTTGCAATCACGATGCATTATATGATAAAGGCTATATCGCATTTGATGGACAAGGACGACTGCATATTTCATCTCAAATACCAGAAATGGATTATGTCAAATATAATATTCATCCAAAAATGAAGATTGCTCGATATGAAGAAAATAAGCCGTATTTCAAATGGCATAAAAGGGATATTTTTCAATATTAAAATCCTACAATAAAGGCATAGAGTATGACTTACTTTGGTGGCTATAAGGAACATTTCTTTTAAAAAAGCTGTCAAAGCTTTTTCAGTTACCACAACCAAAGTGATATTCATGAGGACTGCATGAACATTATTTTAAACGACCTCGTGGAGCTGATGAATCCCCGCTATATTGAAGTAAGGGGAAAATTCACACCGCGTGACGGCATATCCATTGACTCGTATACGAATTACGGACGTTCAGGGACGAAGTATGAGAAGATGGCGGAGTACCGAATGATGAACCATGATCTGTATCTAGAGACGACTGATAACCGGTAACGGGGCTGAAATGTGACCAGAAAAACCGCTGTTTTTCAAAAAATGTGATCGGGAATGTGATCAAGTGATTCAGAAAATAGCAGGATGTGACCACTACATTATACGTAAAGATGAGGTATCTCTGAATGGAGGTATCTTTCTTTTTATTTATTAATTTTGTTGTTATATGCTTTATTTAAAGTCTAAGGAGCATTCTTAAAAAAGGTTTCCATGCACTACAAAAGCGAGAGGAGCGAATTATGAAAGGATATGTAGGTGTTACTTCTAGGGAATGGTTTATGTATTTATCAAATAAAGATAACATTAGTGAAGTGAATTTTTGGCGTAAAAACACGGATAATTTTAACGTATTAACAAAGGATGAACCATTCTTTTTTCTAGTGAAAAATGAAAAAGGTGTAAAAGGTGAGAGAACTATACTAGGCACAGCAACCTTTGAAAGATTTGAAACATTAACAGTAGCCGATGCGTGGGATAAATATCGAAATGCTAACGGTGATGAAATTAAAGAAAGTTTTATCACAAGAATGAACGATATGTTCGGTACTGATACGTCTACGGCTAAAATAGGGTGTATTATACTGTCTAATTTTCAAAGGTTTGATAATCCCGTGTATTTAAGTGAGGTAGGCATTGAGTTTAAAAATAGTGTTGTGTCTGGAAAGGGTGTAAAGGAAACAGAAGCAAATTCAATTTTAGAATACGGTTTTGCTAAACTGCAAAATACGTTAAGAAAACTAAAGGAGTTAAACACTATTGGATTTACGGAAGATGACGAAAGTTTTCCGGAAGGGAGGCCTATGTTGAAACTACATTTAATTCGAGAACGAAATACCAAAGTTATTAAACTAGCAAAAGAAAGATTTTTAAAGTTGCACGGCAAGCTATTTTGTGAAGTGTGTGGATTTGATTTCGAAGCACGTTAGGGCAGGATTGGTGAGGAGTACATAGAAGGTCATCATACAATACCTATTTCTGAGATGGATGAAATGAACGAACAAAAGTACAGGATATAGCCCTTGTTTGTGCAAACTGTCATCGTATGCTGCATCGTAAAAGACCATGGTTATCTACTATTGAACTTAAAGGGTTATTAAAGAAAGGTAACGTGTCTTCCTCAAAATCGAAATATTAGCAAAGAATAAATATTACCAAAAAACACTTATATCCAATAGTATCGAAATATGGTACTTTTATTATAATATAAAAGGTTCATGTTTAATCAAAGTAGATGGAACGTTAAAATAAAAAAGTCTTGTGGGAGAACGTGATGAAAAAATTATTTTTGATAACAGTGTTAGTTTTGGTTTTAAGTGCTTGTGGTGGTAGAGATTTGTCTAATGTAAAAACTTCATTATATGGGCATTGGAAAGACGAAGAATCAGACACTCATTACTATATTAGCGATGGGAGCTTTATTCAAGTAGATGATGAGGGTCAAGAAGAAAAAACGTATAAAGTATTAGAACATGATGAAGTGAAAAATATTATACAAATTAGAGAAGAAGGCGAGGATGGTTCAGGATTTATTAGAGAAATTACATTTGATAATGATGAAAGAACATCTGCTGAAGTATTAACTGACTCATCCACATTCGAGTTTGGAAATGAAGTAGGCGGATCAGAAGATGCTGCATTGAATGAATTTGTAAAGCAGACTATCAAAGAAAATATGACCGTTCAAGTATTTGAAGAAAATTGGGAATATCTAGATGAAAAACAAAATCCATGATTTAAATTATCGACTTATTGATACAACTGTTTTTTATCTATAAATTAGTAAAATACAACATAACTAAAACACGTCAATTAATGGTGTGTTTTTTCTATGTCATATTTTGTGTAGAGTAAAAAATGCGAAATGTCGCTGTATCCTACACAAGGGAATGACACTTTTTCAAATACTAATAATTACTTAATTTTTTTGCTTCCTTTTTCTTCAATCCACGTTTTTTCATTTCCAATTTTATTATGGATAAGTTCTTCTTACTTTCAATGTACTTATTGAGATCATAAAATGATTGTCTTTGTTTAAAATATTTTCGTTGCTGTTTGTATTTAATGTACATATCTGCTAGTTCTTTGTTTGTTAGTGCCATCGCTACTCACTTATGCCTTATATTAAGTATACATTTTTTTTAGGTTAAACAATTTTTCATTATAATTCAACAGTAAATTTTTAGGGATTTCATCTTTTTTTGATGCGTAAAAAGAGTTTTTTAAAACACTCTTTTTAAAAATATTGTTGTTTTCAATTGCCTTTTATCTTTGTGCTGATGATTAACACGATCCAAGACAACAATCCAATCAGGTAGACAGGTAACACAAATATTTTCATTACCTTCATCCACGTAAACTCATTAAAGCCATTCGGAGGGAAGGGCGGGTTTACACTCGTGATAAAATAACCAACAACAGAACCAAAACCTAAAATTAAAAATATTTTATAATGCTTATTTTTGTAAGCTAAATACGGCAGTGGAGTAAAGAGAAGCAAATAAATGATACAAGTGAAAAAAATGTAAACAAAAGTCATACCATCACTTCTTATTATTCTTAGGTGTACGAGCAAGTACTGCCGTTAGTGTTGTCGCTACAACAAAAATAAAAATAACATAGAAAAAAGGGATGATGAAATGATCGTAAAACCAGGACATAAAATTCCACCTCTGTTTTTTCTTTAGTATGCACAATAAAAGTTGGGGCTATTAATTCCCCATATATTTAATTTTTAGAGGAGCGTTTGAGCAGCAAAAAAATGAATCGTTTTTTCGTATACTGCATATTCCATTCATCAAAAACAGTTGGTATTTATGCAAAATTGCTGTACTAGTGGCGAATGAAACAGGGCTGAAAAGGCTGATTGGATGCGAATGTATAGAATTTGCATATCGAGGTTTTTCTATTGAAACGGCTAGTTCGGGACGTAGCAAAGCTGCAAAGTATTTTAAATTATTCTCATCCATCCCTCACACTGGACTGTATCGGGATGACGGTAGAAGAAATTGAGAAGGATTTTGAAACATTCAAACTGTAACACGTCAATTAATGGCGTGTTTTTTTGCAGTCAATAGTCATGACTAGTTATCATAATTTTGTAAAATATTATAATATAAATTACATAAAATAAAGGAATTGGAAATTATATATGGAATAAGTAGGAGCTGAAATAAATAGAAGAGGGGAATAAGTAATGAGAAGAGTGGTGAAAGTTGCACTAAGTTTTATTTTATTGACTAGTTTGTTGTTACCATCTATTCAAGCAGAAGCAGCAGGGAAATTTAGAGACGTTGCAAGTAATCATTGGGCAATAAATCAAATTGAATTTTTAAGTAGTAAAGGAGTAATTAGTGGTTTTAGTGACGGAACTTTTAAACCAGAAACGAATGTAACACGTGGTCAAGCGGCGATCATGCTTGTTCGAGCATTAGATTTAAGTCTCTCAAATCGCTCAAACCCAGGTTTTAAAGATGTATCAACAAAGCATAGTGCCTACAAATACATTGCAGCGATTGTAGATGCCGGGATTTACCCTAAAGGTGCAAAATATGAACCAGACAAAACACTGACACGTGAAGAAATGGCACGGATGCTTGTGAATGCCTATTCGTTCAAGGGACAAAAGAATGTGACGTTTTCGGATGTATCAAAATCTTATTGGGCACAACCATATATCAGTTTACTTGCTGAAAATGGAATTACTGCTGGGTTTTCAAATGGAACATTCCAACCAAAAGGTGCTGTCACACGTGCTCAATTTTCAGTCTTTTTAAGTCGTTGTCTAGATGATCGATTTAAGGTTGAGCCAGTAACAGGGAATAACGTACCTATATTGATGAAAGATATTAAGTTTGGAATGACATACCAGCAGGTCATAAGCAGGGAAACAAGAGAAATATCTTATAATTTTCCTACTGGAGTTGCGTATTATGCAGAAAAATATGGTGTTAACACCTATCTTGATTATTTTTTTGAAAATAACCAATTAGACTATATAATGTACGATTTTAATCCAAATGATGATTATTTTTCAGATGATGAACTATGGGATATATATATCGCCTTACAAGAAGTGGCAGCTAGTGAGTTTGGCGGCACGTATTATTACGATGAGGGGAATTATGGCGATTACGTTTCTTATTCAAGTTTGTGGTTCATGAACGGTTATGAGGTATTTCTCTACGTTACAAATGAAGACGGAATCAACCAAATAACTTTATCGTATCAATTACCGAGTTACACAGGTGCTTCAGAACAAGACAAAAAGAATCGACTGAATCATTTGATTCAAAAAGCTAAGCAACATAGTCAGCAACTTAATGAACATTAAAACTTTGAACCGTCAATTAAGGCGGTTCTTTTTTATTCTGCTAGATGTACCAAAATGGATTCTAAGCCGTCAGGTCATGCTAATTTATAAACTTTACAAAATTACATAGTCGGGGGTATTAATCACCAAATGATCGAAATGCTCTTTATAAAGAAATATATGTACTCTTATCCGTCCGATCTGTGTTAAGTCTTGTCTCGTACGCTTAGTTAAAGGTGGCTTGAAATCGTCTTAATAGAGAGGATTCTTACGTATAGTTCATAAATGTATCAAATTGTACTTTTATACTGTATCAATCTTATTTTACTCATACTTTTTTTCACGTTTTTCTTCCCATTTGGGGTCATCCTTCCAAAAGTAAACATCTTCTTTTATGTTCAATCTTTCTTCATTAATGATGATCATATCCTCATTAAGCCACTGGACATCCGTTCGGTCTTCATCGTAATTGAGATAAATATTTCTTGTTTCTTGAGTAGGATAGACCACTTCACCTCTCATTTGGAAACGACTTGTAGCACCGCCCTCCTGTACCAAATACATCCGAATGGATGATTGGTTACTTGGAGAAGGAACTTCTTTCTCAAGTGTTCCCTTTGCCCAATCCTCTGGATCGGGGTATTGAGAATTGTTGAATGCTACTATCAGCAAAAAAATAACAAGAATAACAGAAAATGAAACCCAGCCAATAATAATTGTTTCTTTTTTCAAAGGAAAGCCATTCATCTAAAAAACTCCTAACGCTCTTTTTCTCTCTTCTGTTCAGTCACTTGTTAAACAAGGGCTTATTTCAAAAAAATCACCAATCTATATCCGTATAAATTTCTGAAAGAAGTTGCCCTTCAATCGTCCCATTTTCAAAAAGAGCCTTTGATGTATCAAATTCTTGGGTAATAGAACCTCTACTTCGAGTAAGATAATACCCATCTACATTTTGACTTATCCAATACTCTTCATTTTTGTAATCAAAACTAAATTCTTCTCCCCAACCCACACGTTCTTGGAGTTCTAAAAACTCATTCCAAGTCATTTTTTCACCTTCCTTAGCAAGGCTTTATAAATAGTCTTCGCCTAACTCGATCCTTTAGTAGAAGAAGAAGTCTCCTTCTACTTTTTTAAAATCAGTCCATAATTTTGTATCATTGACATCGTATTTTTCTTTTTTTAATCTTTTTACCATTAATTAAATCCCAAAAAAGTTAACTAGTAAAAACTAGTTAACTTTATAATACGAAGGCACTTGTTAGTTCAATAAGAAGACAAGTGTCACACTCTTCAAATAGCTAAAATAGCTTTTTAATATTTTTAAAACAAGAAGTCATTCCAATTAAAGAAGTTGCTTCTATTACTGTGTCGTCGGTTACGGGAAGTTCGACGATTTCTACTAGTGCGTCGTTGGTTACGAGAAGTTCGACGTTTTCTACTAGTACGCCGTAGGTTACGCGAAGTACAACGTTTTCTACTAGTACGCCGTTGGTTACGAGAAGTTCGACGATTTCTACTAGTGCGCCGTAGGTTACGCGAAGTACAACGTTTTCTACTAGTGCGTCGTTGGTTACGAGAAGTGAAACGTTTTCTACTAGTACGCCGTAGGTTACGAGAAGTGAAACGTTTTCTACTAGTACGCCGTAGGTTACGAGAAGTGAAACGTTTTCTACTAGTACGCCGTAGGTTACGCGAAGTACAACGTTTTCTACTAGTACGCCGTAGGTTACGCGAAGTACAACGTTTTCTACTAGTGCGTCGCTCGTTACAGGATGGATCCTGGAACATGAAGTTGCCTAATCCAGAGCGATGAGCCCTTTTAACTGCACTTTGTATATCATCCTTAGAGAAATTTGACATATTCGTCCCTCCTTTCTTCTTCTTAGTTAGAGAAAGGAAACGGATACATATTTTTTACAAAAGAATCCTACCAGTGATGGTGAAAATTCCTTCTCCTTCTATAAGGTACGTAGCTGTCTTAAAAGTGATAAAGACAATTGCATACTCTTTTTAAAAATAAATATTAACTATCTTTTAGTGGCATCATTCATTTTTATTTCATATGAATAAAATAAAAATGGAAGGGAAGGGTTCGTATGGATAATGGCATGAAAATACCTGAATATCAGCTCTTTATTCATCCTTTAGATTTAAGGGAACTTCGGAACGATATTTGGTGTGATGATCCGGTTGCTGCGAAGCTAACTCTTAACAAAAAGAAATATGACATTGATATAGCCTATCGTGGCTCCCATATCCGGGATTTTCGAAAGAAATCGTATCATGTCTCCTTTTATAAACCAAGTACTTATAGAAATGCAAAGGAAGTTCATATAAACGCAGAATACAAGGATCCATCATTATTAAGAAATAAATTGTCCTTGGATTTTTTTAATGAAATTGGGTGCCTATCTCCTAAATCTCGATTTGTTTTTTTGAAGCTTAATGGGAAAAATGAGGGGCTTTATTTAGAATTAGAATCGGTAGATGAATTTTTTCTTGCAAATAGGCAACTGCCAAAAGGACCTATATTTTATGCGGTGGATGGTGATGCCAACTTCTCGTTAATGAGTGACCTTGATAAAGAAGTAAAGAAATCCCTCGAGTTTGGATATGAAAAAAAAATTGGAACAGCTCAGGATGAGTATAATCTACAAGAAATGATAATAAAAATTAATACCATTTCAAGGGAGGAATTTGAAAGAGAAATCGTGAAGTATCTGAATGTTGATAAGTATCTCCGTTGGCTGGCTGGTGTAATTTTTACCCAAAATTTCGATGGTTTTGTTCATAACTATGCACTTTACCAGAATGGGGAAACCGGGCTATTTGAAGTCATTCCCTGGGATTACGATGCTACGTGGGGGAGAGATGTAAATGGAGAAGTTATGGACGAAGATTATTTAAGAATCGAGGGATTTAATACGCTCACGGCAAGAATTCTCGATGTGAAAACATTTCGAGGCCAATACAAAAACCTGTTAAAAGACATTTTAAGCAATCAGTTTAATTTAGAATATATGAAACCTAAAATACAAGGTATGCATGATCTAATAAGACCATATATTCAAAAAGATTCATATGTAAAAGATAATATCCATATTTTTGATAAAGAACCGGATTATATATTCGATTATATTGAAGCCCGTGCAAATTATATAAGCAACAGATTAGATACGTTAGATTAGGGTTGTTTTTTGGCGATAGCACTGACGGTTGATAAAAGGGTCTTGTCAGCATTTATGAACCGTCCCTCAGATTTTGGACAATGATAAAAAGATCTAGGTTATTAAGCTGTAAGTAGGTGACTCCGGTATTTAACGGGAGTCATTTTCTTTAGGTACCATTGATACATTTCGGGTTGTAGTCGTGAAGATATTCATCAATAACTTCTTTTAACTTATCAAAACTCTGACAATCTTTATAATCTACTTCATCTTTCATAGATGAGACAATTTATTTCAAGATAAAAAAATCCTCCCTTGATCAAAAAAGGAGGATTTTTCAAAGTTAAGACGAGTATAAAAGCATTTTTATTTTTCTAAAACTTGATTTATCACTTTACTCGGTTTGCTGTTATTTAACTTTTTGTAAATTTTCTAAAACTTGATTTATCACTTCACCTGGTTTGCTGTTATTTAGGTTTTTGTAAATGCAGCTTGCCGGTTTTTCTCGTAAGGTTTCAGCAAAAGCGATGGCCAATTCGGTTTCACCCGCTACATGGATCTCTATCCAGCCTCTTTCTTTCTTCAATCGTTCTACGTTCGTACCCATGCCTTTAAAGAACCTTTTCAAGTTTTCTTTAAGCCGGGACTCTAAAAAGTCTACTTTACTACTCCCGATTACATGTTTCCCATCGGGATCCATGTTCTTCATTTCTCCCCATTCTTCAAGGTTGGGATTGAAACTGTAAGAAAAATCTTCTTTGACCATTCCCATTGCTGTATCCAATATTCGAACTTCCCCGAAGCTGGGCAAAATGATTCCTGCTTCTGGATATGCTTTGTGCATATATTCCAATTCTTCCAGAACTGGATGATCTTCCCAATGGAAGCTTGATTTAACAGGGACTTGCACATAGTGAACCGACCATAATTTCGGGTTCTTTGAAGCGAAAATGACGACTCCTTTGTGCAAATCATCCTTATTATCATCGATTTCTTTTAATACTTTTTTCTTAGCTTCTTTAAATAATTTTAATTCAGTTTCATTTTTGGAATCCGTTAAATACTTATCTAAATCCTTTAAACCGTTCTTTAAATGAATTTGCCATGCACCGTTTAGCTGGTCTGGATCACCTGGGTTGGTGTTTAAATAAACACTCAATACGCCACGTTCACCACTGTGATATTTTTTTAAGATCTGGAGTTCTTTGTTTAGAGTCATAAATTTATTTTACCTCCTCAAATTTCTCTAGGTTACCAGCATGCCCTTCGAGTGCCAAGTATAAAACTAAGTCTTAGTCACAGGTTATTGATTAAACAAAATGATTAAATGACAGAACAACGTATAAATATTTAGATATTTTCTCATACTTCTTTTTATTTATTTTGCTTCGTTTTCAATACATCATCCATTAAAATTCTTCCGTATCCTACTCTGTCCAAGTCATTCTGCAATAACAGCTTATACATATTCATCACCTCAAAACATAGTATGGCTTCAAAAAATGAAAATTATTGATGGTGACTAATTTTAACTGAATGGCAAAATAATAAATAACTGTTCAAGCATTTTTTGTATATATTAATTATTTTTTGTCAAATAATCTGTCATTGAACAGTCCATGTAAATCTGATGTGTCTATCACTGGTTTTTGCACCGGAACCAGCATTTTCCTCGTATAACTTCTCCTAACTAATTCAAAATATAAATAGCAAATTGCAAATAGAAAGGAGCTTGGATTAACATGAAGAGATACTCGCTCCTCATGATTGTAACAATGTCAATAGTTAGTGTACTGATCTCCGGCTGTGCATCTAAAGAGGAATCCACAGGTCAAATGGATTATGAAGAAACAAAGAAAATGGTTGTGGATATATTAAAATCAGATGATGGAAAAAAAGCACTCCAGAAAGTAATGAAGGATGAAGAAATGAAGAAGGTCCTTGTCATGGATCAACAGATGGTAACAGATACAATTCAAACTACCTTAACATCTGATAAAGGGGTAAAATTTTGGCAAAAGGTCTTTGAAGATCCTAAATTTACTGAAAGCTTTGCAAAAAGCATAAAAGAAGAGCACGAAAAAGTAATAAAAGGTTTAATGAAAGATCCTGAATATCAAAAAATGCTTATAGAAGTTTTTCAAGATCCTGAAATGGAAAAAACGTTGCAAACTTCAATGAAAAGTCAAGAATTCAGGAAACACCTTCAAGATGTGATAATGGAGACATTATCAAGTCCTTTATATAAAGCAAAAATACAGGAGACTTTATTAAAAGCTGCTGAAGAGGTTGGGCAGCAAGGTGGGCAATCTTCTGGGCAAAAGAGCGGTAGTGGCCAAGGAGAGTCAGATGGCGGTGGTGGCGGCGGTGGCGGTGGCGGCGGACAAGAGCAAGGTGGTGGAAGCTAAACACCCGCACAGGTTTTAGTGCAAAAAATATATGAAATAAGAAAATGCACGTAAAAACAATTAGCACTCATTTTATATAAAATGAGTGCTTTATGAGATTTTTCGCTTGCTATCTTTTCAATTGAGTAGTAAAGTGATGGAAAGGTTAGCGATGGGGAGGAAAACGAAATGCGTAATAATACGATGGGCTCGTTAATCTGGTTACGTTTAATGCGTTTTACGAACCAAAGTAACCAGCTGTCGAATGACTTTTTAAAACGTTTTGATTTAACAACAGCTCAATTTGATGTACTCATGCAAATTCGCATTTATCAGCCACTCACGCAAATGGAGTTAGCCGAAAAAGTGACGGTTACGCAAGGTGGTATTTCGCGTATGCTCGTACGTCTTGAAAAAGAAGGTTATATTGTACGTAAGCAAGATTGGAAAACGAAAACGATTAGCCTCACAGAGAAAGCTGAATCTATTTTAGAACAAGCAATGCCGGAACAACTTGCCTTTCAATCGTCATTTTTTGACGATGTATTAAACGAAGAAGAACAAAAAACACTATACACACTGATGACACGTGTCCATAAACATAGTCAAAAAAAAGAATTACCGCCTGAGTAATTTTTTTTACATCATCATTTGATTAGTCAAGTTATAAAAAGGAGGAACAACGATGTATACAATTTCTGGACATCATCACATTTCGATGATTACAAAAAACGCTCAAATGAATCATCAATTTTATCAAAAAGTATTAGGGCTACGTAGAGTGAAAAAGACTGTTAATCAAGATGATCCTTCTATGTATCACTTATTTTACGGAGATTTAACAGGTAGTGCGGGAACAGAGCTGTCGTTTTTTGAAATGCCCATTGCTGGAAGAACAACTCGTGGCACAAATGCAATCACACAAATTGGTTTACTTGTCCCGTCATTTGAAAGTCTCGTATTTTGGAAAACACGTTTTGAGTTATTAGGTGTAAAGCATGGTGAAATTACAACATATGCCGGCCGAGATGCTTTACATTTTGAAGATTCGGAAGGCTTACGAATGATTTTGTTAAATAATAACGGCGAAGAGGTCCCTGAAAATTGGTCAGCATGGAAAGACTCCATTGTTGAGCAAAAGCATCGTATTTTAGGAATGGGCACAATCGAAATAACCGTGCGTTACTTAGATCGCTTAGCGAAAACATTAAAGGACATGTTGGGTTATGCAGAAGTGTCTCGTTCTGATAAAGAAGCAATTTATCAGTCTGTTGCAGGACAGTCATTTGGAGAGATTGTCGTCAAACAGAAGGAAGGGCCAAGTGAGAAGCCCGGAAAGGGAAGTATTCATCATTTAGCAATTCGTGTGAAAAACGAAGATGAGTTGCGCTATTGGGATGAGGTCGTTAAAGAAAGTGGCTTCCAGTCAACAGGGATTGTGGATCGTTTTTACTTCCAAAGCTTATATTTCCGTGAATCAAACGGTATTTTATTTGAAATTGCGACAGATGGTCCTGGATTTACTGCAGATTCAACGGTCGAAGCGCTCGGTAAAATATTAGATTTACCACCATTTTTAGAAGAACGACGTGCGGAAATTGAAGCAAAGTTAGCACCACTTGATTAAAAAGGAGGGAGTAAACATGGAACAATATCGTATTGATACAAATAAAGGACTTGAATTCGGTTTATATTCGATAGGCGACCATTTACCGAATCCACATACAGGCTCCATGATTAGTGCCAAACAGCGTATTCAAGAATTAATTGAGGCGAGTAAGCTAGCAGATGAGGCGGGGCTAGATGCATTTGCTGTCGGTGAAAGTCATCAAACGTATTTTACAACACAGGCGCATACGGTCATTTTAGGGGCGATCGCACAGGCAACAAAAAAGATTAAAATTGCTAGCTCGGCAACGGTGTTAAGTACGTCAGACCCCGTTCGTGTGTATGAAGATTTTGCGACACTCGATTTAATCTCAAAAGGTCGAGCTGAAATTGTTGCTGGGCGTGGCTCACGCGTTGGGGTGTATAGCTTGCTTGGTTATGATGTGCGTGATTATGAAGAATTATTTGAAGAAAAAATGGAACTTCTGATGAAATTAAATAAAGAGGAAAAGGTAACGTGGGAAGGTCAATTCCGTGCACCGCTTGAAAATGCATCCATTTTGCCGCAGCCTCTAAATGGTCATATGCCAATTTGGCGTGCAGTAGGTGGCCCACCTGCTAGTGCGATTAAAGCTGGATATGCAGGTGTACCGATGATGCTGACAACACTTGGTGGTCCTGCTATCAACTTTAAGGCCTCAGTTGATGCGTATCGTGAGGCAGCAGAGCGTAGTGGTTCTGATCCAGCAACTTTACCAATTGCCACAACGAGTTTATTTTATACAGCAGAAAATTCACAGGATGCACTTCGTGAGTACTATCCACATGCTAATTCTGGTATGCAGGCATTACGTGGTGGAGGCTATCCGAAGCAACAGTTTGCGCAATCTACAGATTATCGCGATGCGTTAATGGTTGGTAGCCCGCAACAAATTATCGAAAAAATGCTCTATCAATACGAATTATTTGGTCAACAGCGCTTTATGGCACAAATCGATTTTGGTGGCGTGCCGTTCGATAAGATTGCGAAAAACATTGAGTTGATTGCAACAGAAATTATGCCAGCGATTAAGAAACATACAGCTGAAAAATAAGGAGCGTTTAGCGGAAGACACAGTGCTACTTGTTGATGTATACTCAGACATTCATCAAGCGAAAAATGCGGAATATGATTTTTAATGAGGATAATGCATTGGATGGAGGAACTGTAAATCGATTACGAAGAACTCTCTATCGGCTACTTCATTTTTAATGGCGTGATATTAAAAGAGGGAGAGTGAAAAGCAATGGGACATTCTCATTCGCATGATCATAGTCACCATCATGGAAGCAGTAATAAATCTGCTTTAAAATGGGCGTTCTTCTTAATCAGTACGTACATGATTGTGGAAGTCATCGGCGGGATCATGACAAACAGTCTGGCGTTGCTTTCCGATGCGGGGCACATGTTAAGCGACGCAGCTGCACTTGGTCTTAGTTATGTTGCTTTGACATTCGGACAAAGAGCAGCATCGAGCAAAAAAACATATGGCTATAAACGCTTTGAGATACTGGCAGCCTTTATTAACGGCATTACACTCATGGCCATATCGGTTTATATCTTTTTTGAAGCATACCAAAGATTGATAAATCCGCCTGAGGTTATCAGTGGGGGGATGCTGATCATTTCCATTCTTGGTTTAGTCGTCAATATTGTGGCTGCCTTTATTTTAATGAGAGGCGATAAAGACGAAAACTTAAATGTGAGAAGTGCCTTTTTACACGTTATAGGGGATATGCTTGGATCGGTCGGGGCGATTATTGCAGCCTTATTCATTATGTTTTTGGGTTGGAATTTGGCGGATCCGATCGCAAGTATTATTGTGGCCATCTTAATTATCATCAGCGGGTACCGTGTAACAAGAGATTCCTTCCATATTCTAATGGAAGGTGCGCCTTTAAATATGGATATTCAAGAAGTAAAGAATAAGCTGCTTTCACTGGATGAAGTAAAAGAGGTTCATGATTTGCATGTCTGGTCCATCACATCCGATTTTCCAGCACTCAGCTGTCATCTAGTGATCAATCAGGATGAAGATTATCAAATGGTTTTATCAAAAGCGAAAAAACTTCTTCTCGATGAATTTCATTTGCATCACGTCACCATTCAAATCGATAAAGAAGGCGGAGAAGATTGTTCATCAGAAGATCATTGTAATTAAAAGATGCAGTGATCTTTCAGAAGAAGTTAGGTGTCTTAATACGAACGATACGTGCGGCCGTGTGAGAGGAGATCGGGGAGGGTGGGAGTTGGTCACTCCCCTCCCACTCCATATATGGTATCAGAATTAAAAAGCTTTATTGTCCATTAAAAAATGCTTTCTCCATTCCAACGGGTTTTTACGAAGCCATTTTGCGACATGCTTCAGCACATTTTTGACAATGATCATGATCATGTTTCTTACACTCATTACCGCATGCTTCACAGATCTCTGCACATTCCAAACAAGCTTGAATACAATCATGGAAATTATGGTTCATTGTCATTCCTCCTCTTTACTGTTTTACATAACTACTATTACCTTTCTTTTTTTCTTTAAATGTAAAAAACAAAACTCCACGATTTCTGCACAATTCTTTTACATAATGAGCATATTCACACTTATTTGAATAGAAAGAAGGTATGTGATAAAAAGCTGATATTGCAGGGATTAAACGCTGGAGCAGATGATTTTGTCACAACGTTTCCAATCGACGAATATTTAAGAACGGCGCGAGGATATGGTTATAGGTGGAAAAGCGATACAGAAAAAATCAGAAATAATAACGAATATGCACAAAATCTGCACATTTAACGGATAAGGTAAAAAGAATCAGTCATTGAATGGAGGAAAAAGTGGATGGAAAAAGGATTAAAAGGATTTGTACTTGTGGCAGCACTATCAACCGCATTGGTAGCATGTTCGAATGATGATTCGAATAACATGGATGATCAAAATATGGATGGCATGGATGGCATGGACCATGAAAGCATGGATGAGGAAGGAAAGAAGAGGAGCGGTATATCTGATGAAAAATTAGCCGAATTTGCGACGGCACCAGAGAAGCTGAATGAAAATGCACAGGAAAACCTACTGACGACGAATACAAAAAATACAACACGTTTAAATACGCAAAATCCCGTTCAAGCGTCTATTCTTGCATCACAGACCATTTGGCCGGCAACGCATGAAGAAAACCAGCCGGGTACGGTGATCTTAGTGCCAAAGGACAACTGGCAGGTTGGGCTGGCTGCAGCGGACCTGATTCATCATCCGAATAATGGGCCTGTTTTGCTGACAGACAAAAATGAGCTGGCTGCAGAAACACTGAATGAGATCAAACGTTTGAATCCAATAGGAAATGAAGAAGGTACGCAGGTTATGGTGATGGGAGACATCTCAGATAGCGTAACGAATCAGCTGGCTGATTATAAGGTAGAAGCCATTGAAGGTACAGAACCAGCACAATTTGCGGCAGATGTTGATGAAAAATATGCAGCCGTATCAGGCGGTGAATATCCTGAAAGTGTCATTATTGTATCAGCTGATGAGGAAGCAAAAGCGTATTCCATACCGGCCATTAACTGGATTGCTCATATGCCAGAACCCGTTTTATATGTGACGAAAGACGGCATTCCGGAAGAAACGAAAAAAGCATTGCAGAAAAGAAAAGAAGCCACTCTCTATATTTTAGGTCCGGAGTCGATAGTGTCGAAAGAAACCGAAAGAGAACTGGGTGATTACGGAGCTGTTACACGCATTGCAGGTGAAGATCCGGTATCAAACTCCATTGAATTCGCGAAGTTTAAAGATGAGGAAACATCATTTGGATGGGGCTTAACAGAGCCGGGACATGGTGTATCATTTGTCTCAAGCGCAACACCTGATCTCGCTCTTACAGGAGCACCTTTCTCGCATTTAGGAAAACATGCGCCGGTGATCTGGCTCGAAGATGGACAAGTGACTGAACCGGTGTATAACTTCCTTGCGACAATAAAGCCGACGTTCCAGGACGATCCAACACAAGGACCGTATAATCATGGCTTTATCATTGGCAGCCAGGAAGCCATTTCTTTTGAAACACAGGGCATTATTGATGAGAAGCTTGAAATTGTACAGGCAGACGGAGAAGGTCACGAAGGCCATTAAAATAACTTTTCCCAATCATAGCCTCGGCCATCCATTCACATGGCTAGGGCTATGATTTTTGTTTTTACCATACTGAACTAGAAGTGAGATGTATAGTCTGCAACTAGTAAATTGATTTCAATTCTCTATAAATTCTATACAATATAAACGTACACTTGAACGTAAGGAGTTAAAGATAAAATGAGAAAATCGATTTTAATCGTAGACGATGAGTGGAACATGAGGAATTTGCTTAAGATTCATTTAATGAGCGATTATGACCTCGCGGAATGCAGCAATGGACAAGATGCGATTGCACTCGTTCAAAAACATTTGTTTGATTTAATCCTTTTAGATGTGATGATGCCTGAAATGGATGGGTGGGAAGTATGCAAAGCAATTCGAACAATGAACACCACACCGATCTTGATGCTGACGGCAAGAAATGAATTGAAAGACAAAGTGCATGGGCTGGAAATTGGCGCGGATGATTATTTAATCAAACCGTTTGAACTAGAAGAATTATTGGCGAGAGTGAAAGCATTATTAAGAAGATCGGACCATCATGCTCCGATGGTTGATGACAGCTCGATCGTGTTTGGAAATGGTTATTTTAAAGTTGACCGGGACGGCTATCAAGTATTTTTAGACAATGAAAAACTGGATTTAACCCCAAAAGAATATGAGTTTATTGAAACGATTGCACTGAGTCCAAAAAGGGTCTTCACACGTGAGGTACTGCTTGATCTTTTATGGGGATTCAATGATTCACGTGATATGAGGACTGTAGATAGCCACGTGAAAAATATTCGTATTAAAATCAGAGAAACGGGATCGAATTATAACCCTGTTCAGACGGTTTGGGGAGTCGGTTATAAATTTCAAGAGCCGGATCAAACTATATGAAATTCAACAGCATTACGATAAAGCTGGGCGGCAGCATCATGATCTTATTTCTGTTGGTTCTCTTCCCCTTGATTTATACGATTGATCAACTGTTTACTGCTTTTTATATGAATCAGCAGCAAGAACAAATAGAGCAATTTGCAGATAAGTATTCAGTCACGATTTCAGATGTTGAAGATATAAATTCCTATCATATGTTTGACATGCTCTCTGAATTAATCAATGCAGATCTTTTTGTTTTTAACAAAGAAGGAGAAATTTTAAAATCAACGGTAGGACTAGAATTTGAAGCAGGAAATGAAGTGATGAAGGAGCTGTATAACCCAATCTTTCAAAATCAGTCAGTTGGCATGGAGTATACAGAGCCGGAAACTGCAGATAATCTTTTCTATCTAGCTGGTAAACCGATCATTGTGGACGGTGAGGTAAATGGGGGACTTGTTGTCGTTTCAAATATGGATAAAGTAAACACCTCTATCGATCAAGTCCGAATATGGCTATTTATATCGGTCATTGGTGCGCTGTTTATCGCGATTGGCTTCACTTTTTTTATTTCGCGTAAATTATCTTCACCTCTTTTGAAAATGGAAAAAGCAACCCGTGAAATAGCAAAGGGAAAACTTCAAACCGATCTTCCTATACTAACAAAAGACGAAGTGGGCAGCCTGGCCGGGGCCATCACCGATTTGGGGAAAGAACTGGAACAATACCGGACAAGCCGAAGTGAATTTTTTGCCAATATCTCGCATGAATTACGTACGCCAATTTCTTATATTAAGGGTTATTCAGAAGTGCTGCGGAAAGGAATGGTTCAAAGCGAAATGGAAAGAAATCTATATTTAATGATTATTGAGGATGAGTCCACCCGGCTGGCGGCTCTTATCAATGATTTGTTTGAACTGGCAAAAATGGAAGAAGGCAAGCTGGATTTGCATCCCGAATGGATCGAAATGGATGATATTTTAACGAGCGCGATCAAAAAAGTGTCTCTTAAAGCGACAGAGAAAAAGATAGCGATTCTCTTGCAGCCGTCACACGATCATCTAATGATATATGTAGACGCCATCAGGCTCGAACAAATCATGATCAATTTAATTGAAAATGCCATTCGATACAGTGAACCGGAAACAAATGTGGACGTTTATACACAAGTACACAGAAACCATCTAAAGGTTTTTATTAAAGATCAAGGTATAGGCATACCAAAAGAAGATATCCCATTCATTTTTGAGCGTTTCTATCGCGTTGAGAAATCACGATCAAGAGCATCTGGAGGAACCGGGCTGGGACTGGCTATTGTAAAAAACCTCGTTGAACTGCTCGGCGGAGAGATTGAATTAAACAGTGCATCAGGAGAAGGAACACTGTTTACATTATCTTTTCCAATCGATCAAAAAGTGAGAATGGATAAATGAAAAAAATAATCAATGTCGTGATACCGTTGTTGTTCATTGTGTTGGGGATAACTTGCCTGACTATGTCCAGTACCGTTTTTCACACATACAATCCATTGCATCATATTTTAAAGTCATTTTTTTGCATATGCATTTTTCTGATCGTTCCCATTATTTTTGGACTTCTTTCCATCCATGTACTTAAAAAAAGAGGGAAAAAATAAAGTGAGGAAGCAGCGCATCTATCATTGTGCTGATCCCTCACTTTATATAGTTATTTCCTTCAAGTTGTTATTGAATATTATTGCTGTTTTTTCATTGGTAGGATGCTTATCAATCTCTCTTAATTATAGGGAACGTGATATTAAATCATCGCTCCATACTAGCATAAACAGTCAGATCATCGGGAAAAATAAGGATTAGCTCGGTATTATTTAGTATGTTTTTCATCATCATCCGCCATTAACCCGCGTGTTGACTGTTTAAATTCTCTTAGTGTAGTTCCAAGCGATCTCCCTAGCTCAGGCAACTTCGAAGGACCAAATATAATGAGAGCAGCTATACTGATTAAAGCAATACTACCTGGACCAGCCATCAAAATCCCCTCTTTTCTATTTAATAAAAAAGGCAGTAAAGTACATAATTAACATGCCGACAGTAAATCCGGTTAGGTTGAGCCACGAAACGGATGGCTCTCTATACAAGCGATGATCATCAATAAGCATTTTGGTAATCACATAAATAACTTGAAGGATAGCCCCCGCACCAATACCTAAAAATAAAGCGCCTAGTATTGGTGAAAAGATAAATCCTCCGAACCATGTACCAAGAATAGCCGGCGCACCTGCAACCGTTCCAAGTAGAAGAAAATCTCTTCCTCGGGGCTTTGATTTCAACAAAGGTGCAGCGATGCCAATTCCTTCTGTTATATTATGCAGGGTAAAGCCCACGATTAAGAAGGTTCCTAGTGCAACAGATCCTAGAGCAAAGGAAGATCCAATAGCAAGACCTTCACCAAAATTATGAAGACCAATTCCAGTGGCCATTAAAAGAGATAATCGAAATGGGGAGTACCCCTTAGCTTCTTGCTTCCGACGCTGGTATTGATCAAACGCAATCAGTAATAAAAAGGTTAGCGCTGCTCCAATAATCACGACCATGTTTCCTTGTAAAATGGAGGGCGCTTCTGCACCGATTTCAAACCCATCAGCTAAAGTACCAATGAATAAAAATAATAAAAGACCGACCGTCAAGGCAAGAATCATATTGATCCATTTCCGGTTAAACCGTTTCATGAAGGGGTACCACATTAATCCTAAAGAAATCGGAACAATACCAACGTAGAAGCCAATAAAACCGTAATTTAAAAAGTTATCCCAGTTTAACTCTGGGGTAAGGGTTGCAGCATCAACTCCACTTTCAATAACGATTCCATTAGCGGTAATTAACTTAATCCCATGAGGGTCTCCCTCTACCCAGGGATAGTTGATAAAGACGGTTCCATCTTGAAGACGTTTTAGAACAGGGCTTGGCGTTACAGTGAAATCCCAGATAGAATCATCCACAATCACTTGAGATATTTCAAGCGTTTTGGGACCTGTATTGCTGACAGAAAGTTCAAATCCTGAGTTGGTCATTTTAATCCTTTCGATATTCAGCACTTCAATAGGAGCAGCAGGATCTTTTTCAATTCCTGCACCATTCTTCAACACCCATCCTAATACTCCAACCAATAGCAAGAGAGGAACAAGCGCTGAGATGATCCATTTCATTTTCATGTTGCTTTCCTCCTTTTTTATTCGACCTCAAATAAGCCCATCCAGCCTAACCTGGCAAATTCATTCACATGTGCGTGGAACATGTATCTTCTTTATTAAACACTTCAACCAGAACATATATCTTCCTTATTAAGCACTTCAATAGGAGCAGCAGGATCTTTTTCAATTCCTGCACCATTCTTCAACACCCATCCTAATACTCCAACCAATAGCAAGAGAGAAACAAGCACTGAAATGATCCATTTCATTTTCATGCTGTTTTCCTCCTTTTTATTCGACCTCAAATAAGCCCATCCAGCCTAACTCAGCAAATTCACTTACATGTGCGTGGAACATGTATCTTCCTTTGTATGGGAACCTTATTTCTAAAATGCCGCGTTCTCCCTGACACTGCATAATTGTATCGGTAAATTGAGATGGATTATCCATCCGCCCAGTCGGTAAATACGTAAAGTAATTCGCATGGAGATGAAACGAGTTTAATAAATCAAACTCAGTGAAATTGCTAAGATAAATGCGAACAAGCTGGTCTTTTTTTATTTTAATAGGGTGATTCATAAAGGCAAATGCATACCCGTTTATCGTATAAAATTCATTTTCAGCGTCTAAATCCAGGTCATAGCCATTCATAACCATATTCAGCTCAAGTGCCTTTTCCCTTGGTGTTTTAGGGTCAATAATAAAATTACCATACAGCCCTTTATGAATATGACGGGCTAACGGAAGGACATGGCAATGATACAATTGCAATCCATAAGGTTGCGCTTCGAATTCGTAAGTAAAACTTTGACCCGAAGGAATAGGTTCGAGCCCATCCATTTCAGGTGGGTGAATCCCATGAAAATGGATTGAATGGGGATGGCTTCCTTTGTTAGTGAAATGAAAACGAAGCAAATCCCCCTCCGTGCAGCGAAACGTTGGACCCGGAATAGTTCCGTTGTACGTCCATCCTGGAAATTTAATTCCTTTCGCGATTTCAATTTCTTTATCCATAGCGACAACAGTATATTCTCGTAATGTTTTCCCGTTTGGTAGAAGGCTGACTCTTCCATAATCAAACTCAGTTAACAGACGTTCCGCCATTTTATAACCAGCTGATTTAGTCGTATCGTTCATATTCACATGGTTGCCATGAGAAGTATGAGAGGCAGCATGAGCTACATCCTGCATTCCAGAAAATTTATTCAAATAATAACTGCCTGCCACTCCAAGTGCTCCAGCGGAGCCTATCTTTAGAATATCTCTACGAGATACTTTCCCATCAGACATAACTTTCCCTCCTTTTAAAAAGTTTTCCTAAGGAAACTTTTTAGCGCTTGGCAATACTGTACGGCACGGACGAGTATTTCGTCAATAATTTTTTGACTTTTTTGAAAAATATCTTGCGTCTTGAAAAAGAAAGGTTTTGTCAATCCGCTGTAGTAGTAAAGAGACCTTCTGAATAAAGTCCAGAAAGGCGAACTGTTGGGATAACGCCTGCAAGGAAAGTTTCTTCCGCCATTTTAAAACAGAAAGTTTTTCATTTTATTCTTTCCGCTCTTCAAAAGAAGTGCAGGACTGCGTCAAGCGATACATACGTTTCTATAACAACTAGCATTTTCAAAAAATAAGCAACCTGAGCCCATATGAATACCGGACTCAGGCTGCCTAAAGTATATCTTTTTACTTCCTGTCTACTTATCAGATGTCATACCAATGGCATGGGTATGTTTTTTTTCATTTTTATTGGTAAATAGATTATCTAGGTTAAAATACCTATCAAGACTGAAATGATACATATACGTTCTAAAAATGATTAACGTAAACGCACTTGTATAAAGGACAAGACTCATTAAATTTATATTTCCAGAAAGAATAAAGTTAATGTGCATGAAGAGACAGAGTAAAATAGAGGGTATAGTTATTAATCCCATTATAATTAATAGACCTAGAATAATCTGAACGATAGGAATGATATAGTTTAAAGTCATGACATATTCTAAAGCTACGTTTTCAATGAAAACTTTGTAAAACAATGGGACATTAGGTTTATCTAAAGAACTGATTAAATAGTCATTCAGAAATACTCCAGGTTCTATAAACCATAATTTTTCGTAAATTTTGGTTACTCCAGCTAATAGCCAACCAATTCCAAAGAGAACACGCATTAAGACCACAAGGGGTGGAAACACCCCTCTTTTTTTAATTCCTTTTAATTGAAGTTCCATTCTATTTCCTCCTCTTTTTGTTTTTCCTTATCCAAACTTTTTTGCCTTAGGTGAAAAATATGAACAAAAAAATTTATAACGATGTATATTTGATTATAGATTATGAATTATATGCATTTTAACCAAAAAGTTTACCTAACGCAACTTATTTTTATGAGTGAAACAAATGGAGGACTTTAATGGAAAAATTCTTTTGAGAGTGGGAAAGCTAAAAACCCCACAGAAGGTTATGGGAGAAGAAGAGTATATAGATATAAATACTTGTTCAAAACTAATTTTATATTTTTACGATGAACTGTATCAGAAGTATGAATAGAGTTATTGTCTTAACTCATACTAAATCTTTAAGCAGTGAAACATGTTCCAGGAAAATATTAAATAATTTTCAAAAAAACATATAAAAGAGTCGCATTGAATAATCCACCAGTAGCAATCGCTTTTTATTTGTAGTAACTGGATAGGATGATTAGAAATAATAATTCTGGTATTTCACATTGAATTAGTATGGATTGGGTGCTAATATCCTTATAGGAATATTTATATTTATATTTAATATAAAAGGGTACACGAAAAAATGTTGTAGTGTTTTTCGGTTATTTATTTCTGCTTTAGCTTTTGGATATAAGAAATTCAATCGATGAATGGGATATAGAAGAGTAGCTTCAATTCAGTAAAAACGTTCAATTAGAAATTCTATAACACATAAGGGGGAAAGAGCGGATGGCAAAGAATGACGTTTTATTGCAAGACATAAACAAAGCGTTAACGGATGATTACAATGATGTAGTTAGCTGGCGAAGATATATGCACGAAAATCCAGAATTATCTTTTAAAGAAGTGAAGACAGCTGAGTACATTAAAGAGAAGTTGCTCCGCTTTGGATTAGAAGTAAAAACAAATATTGGTGGTCACGGTTTGATTGGCATTTTAGAAGGTGATCAAGCAGGAAAGACGATCGCCTTAAGAGCAGATTTCGATGCTTTGCCCATTCATGACGAAAAAGAGGTATCTTATAAATCACAAAATCCAGGAGTCATGCATGCATGCGGTCATGATGGACATACAGCTGCTTTGTTAGGAACAGCCAAAGCATTAAGCCAGTTTCGCCATCGAATTAAAGGGAAAGTTATTTTTATTTTTCAACCAGGGGAAGAAACGCCGCCAGGTGGAGCAAAGTTTATGATTGAAGAGGGAGTCCTAGATGGGGTGGATTATGTTTTTGGCGCTCATTTAGATTCCCAAACACCGTTAGGAAAAATATCTGTAGGTGAAGGATATCAAATGGCTGCAGTGGACAAATTTTCGATTCATATTCAGGGAAAAGGCGGTCATGGCGCAAGACCTCAAGATGCCGTTGATTCTATCGTGATCGGCAGTGATATCGTTAGTTCATTACAAAAGATTGTCAGCCGCGGTGTTAATCCATTACAATCAGCCGTTGTAACGATTGGTGTTTTTCAATCAGGAAGCGCATTTAATGTTATTGCTGATAAAGCGACTTTAGAAGGAACAGTTCGTACATTTGACAATGATATTCGCAAACAGGTAGAAAAACAAATTTATAGTATTATAGAAGGGATTACATCCGCATTCGGTGCAACGTATACGATTGATTATTTAAATGGCTATCCCGCTTTGTATAATCATCCGGAAGAAACAGAAACCGTTCGAACATTGCTTATTGAACAATTTTCTGAACAGAATATTGTTGAAATAGAAACCTCTATGGGGGCGGAAGACTTTTCTTATTTTCTACTTGAAAAACCAGGCACCTATTTTAAAGTAGGCTCACAAAATGAAGATGAAGCAACCCACTATCCTCATCATCATCCGAAATTCGATTTTGATGAGCGAGCTTTATTAAATGTTGAAAAATCATTTGTGAAAATTGTATCTCATTATTTATTTTAAAAATTTCTTGAATGAACACTAAAGTCTGTTTTTGACATAAAAACCAACGTAGCGAGGGCACTGATCGAAGCAATAAAGGATTTTCCAAACATATGACAAGAAGCAGCTGATCACGCGATTGATATGAAGCGAGCTGCTTCTTTTTCGTATCGTGTATTCTCTACTCTACTCCTCATTCCACTGAGTAATGGTATACGTAGGGACAAGGGTGTCTATCTTGCTCTCTGTCATGAAACGTATGAGGTGTTCTCTATCCACCAATTTTACACCACTCTTTTTCGCAAGATCGCAGGCGTTTTTTGTAAATATACTGTTTGTTACAACCCATGCTTCATTGGCGCTGTAATACGTTTTGGCGGAAAAAACTTGCTGGACAGAAGCAACTCCGACTGTTTTGCTGTATCGTTTAGCTTGTACAGCAATATAGTTACTGTCTTTTTTTAGCAATAAATCTGCTCCATAATCACCAGAAGCGGGAGTAAGTTCCACTTCATAGCCCATCTCCTCGAATAATACACTTAAATAATTTTCAAAATCTACCCCTGACATCCTATCAATTTCTCTCATACTGGATTGAAGAACTCTTTTGCTCTTTAAATGGTACGCTATCGACCGAAGATAAGCGTATAAGGCAAAAGCAGAAATAATAATCGATACAACAGTGACTGCCGTCCATGGATATTGAAAAGCAAGCAGAAAGAGGATGGAGCCGAGAAGAACTTGATCGAAAAGTACGTTTGTTTTTCTTTTCCCTTTTTTATGAGCCATGTTATATGTCCTTTCTTTAAAGTACATCCTCCGCTACTTTACTCATCTTTATGAGGGATCATGATTCATTTTCTGTTTTATTGTTCAAAATGACACTTATAGCCAACAAAGTAATGGAATGTGTAAATGGAATAGGGGAGTAGGACTGACAAGGAGGGTAAAGGAAGAGGCGATAAAAATTTTATTCTTCTTATATGAAGAAGAGTTGAATAGGTTAAACATAACCACGTGTATTTCTGACAATCGGACGATTAGCGATTTTAGCGAAGCGATACAGAACAATTTAAAAATTAAAATAATTTAAGGATTCAACTGAATACGTTGATGAGGAGGGGATGAAATGAATCCAGATGGAAATGAACAGCAGTTAAAAGAGGTTCATGAGATGATGGAAAGTAGGTTGAGATCACTTGAAGAATCAGCAACATCTGAAAATATGTCTAATGATCAGTTGTTAGATAAGAGAGCGGTGAATCTTACATTTGCTATAAAGGAAACAATCGAAGAAGCGGCGGCGAAAGGAATTGTCGTGAAAAATGTGAAGATAGAACCGACAGAAAAGGGCATTACAGTAAAATTTATTTTATGAACAATAAAAAATGAAGGGGGTCCTATTGCCCGTTAATGCGGGATAAAAAAGAGCGGCTCCCTTGAATGTAGAGGGTGCTGCTCTTTTTCATTTACAAGAATGTTCGCTGCACTTTATGCCAGAACGAATTATTTTTCAGTTTTACGGTTTTAATGATTTTGCCAGACATTTCGACTTCGATGTTTTTCGTATTTTGCACGCTGAGTGCTTCGTTGTCGAGTCCAATGACAGGGTATTCGTTGCCATCTTGAACAATGTGAAGTGTCAGTTTCCGGCTGTCGCTTAAAATAAACGATGAACCGAGCGTGCGGAATTGATTGTTGTTAAGCGACGCCATTTCACTTACTTGTATACACGGAATGAGCGGATCGACAACAGCTCCGTTTAACGATCGGTTGTACGCTGTACTGCCGGTTGGTGTCGAGACAACGATCCCGTCACCGCGGAACGTTTCAAAATGCAAATCGTCAATGATGACATCGATCACAAATGTTTTAATAATCGATGAGCGCACGGACAACTCATTTAAGCAGTGAAAGTGAGTGTGACCATCTAAATGGACATCAATGACCGGATATCGGCGTACTTCTACATTGGCTGTTTGCATCGCTGCGATCATCGATTCCGTATCGTAAATATGAAAATCGCAATATAAGCTTGCTTCTTCTTCATCCGTCACGCCAACATACAAGCAGTCGTCACGGAAACCGGATTTCCGGACCGCCTGCAAAAATGCTCCATCTCCGCCAACAGCGACAATAATATTTGCCGCATCCTGATTCGTCACAATCTCAAATCCTTGTTCTTTCGCAATCGTCATTAACTGTTCAATATCAGGCAATTTCGCTGGATCTTTTTTATAAGAGAAAAAAATATTCCGTCTCGTTTCCATTGGGTGTGACTCCTTTAACATGCATGATACCGTTTATTTTAATGGATAAAGACGACGATAGCAAAGAACAGATTGTTGTAAAGGGACGTCTATCTTTTCATAGATAAAAGGACCAGCCGTAAGGTGCTTGCTGGTCCTTCTGGAATTTGTCGTCGTTCGGAATGAGTTCCATGGACGGAATGAACGTTTCATCTTGAAGATTAGATTTGTTTGAGGAATTAACGGAATGGATGTTACGCTTCCATCGCCTGTTCGTTTTCCTGGTCATTGCGCATCAAATAAAGCGTGAAGAGGTCTTTCGGTACTTCAAATAAATCAAATACAATCTCATTTTTGTTTAATTTGGCATATACGTCTGGGCGTGTTTCATTTGCCGGAACCGCATAAGGCAGTTTTTCTGCCGCTTTACGTGAGCGGATATTCACTTTACGAATCGCCATGTAAATAGATTCAATACCGTTCTCATAAAATAATTCTTTGAAAAATTCTTCCTTCGCCGGTTCATTGTACCCTTTGCCGTGGTAAGGCTTGCCGAGCCACGTGCCAAGATATCCGGCATTGTCTTCGATGTCATATAAGTTGATTGTGCCAATCGGGTTGCCCCATTCATCTAGAATGGTCCGCGTAATTAATTCGCCGCGTTCCTCCGATTCAATATTCTGCTTCGTGACAAACACAAACTCTTCATAAGATTTCACTTTATGACGCACGAAAGGGAAGACCTCCGGGTGCATCATCAAATCAAATAAAGCATGACTTTCATGAACATCGCGCTTCTTCAACATTGTAAATCCCTCCTTTTTCATATTGAGGGCACAGCGGTTCTAGAGTCCGATTCGCCCTCGAAATTTTTTATAGATGGTAAAACGAGACCGTCACAACATCAGCCTGTCCACAAAAAAATTCAAGGATGGGAATCGAACCCATTAGAACCGGTTGAAGAAACCGGTGGCGCACCATTTGCCTTCCCATACACAACATTCAATAAAACATATCTATACCTTCATAATATTAAATTTTTACCCATTTGGAAATAGTTTTTAAACATGAATTGAAAAAGTTTTCGACATTTTTTTCAAAGGAAAAAATTAGAAAAGATTTTCAATGCCGTATAATACAAATGATAATAATAATCATTTTTGAGGGGGAATTATACATGATGAAAAAATGGATGAAGGTGTCAACAATAGTGTTAGCAGCCGTATCACTCGCAGCATGCGGCAATGACGAAGCAGCAGAACCCATTGAAGTAGATACAGCACTTGATTTAACGAGCGTAACAGATGAATACCGTGACTATGCGATCGATGAAGTCGATTTATTCGTCACAGAAACAGAAAAATTTGCAGAAGCAGTCAAAGCAGGCGACATCGAACTGGCGAAAACATTGTAAGCACCGGCGCGCATGCACTATGAACGCGCAGAACCGATTACGGAAGTATTCGGTGATTTAGATCCGAAAATTGATGCGCGCGAAGGCGATGTGCCAGAAACGGAATGGGGCGGCTATCATCGCATCGAAAAAGGACTATGGATTGATGGTACGACAAAAAGCTACGAAGAATACGCTCAGCAGTTAATAGACGACACGAAACTGCTTCGAGCAAAAGTTGAAACGGTTGACGTGACACCAGATTTGCTTATAACCGGAGCAGTTGACTTGCTGAATGAAGTATCGACATCGAAAGTAACGGGAGAGGAAGATCGTTATTCGCACACTGACTTGTATGATTTTGTAGCGAATGTAGAAGGTGCTGAGAAAATTTTTATCTTGCTAGAAGATGAGCTTGAGAAAAAGGACGAAGCATTGTCTGCTGAAATTAACGAGAAATTCCAGAATGTGTATACTCTTTTAAACAAGCATAAAAACGGTGACGATTATAAACTATATATCGAGTTGACAGACGCTGAAATAAAAGAATTAAGCCAGTCTATTGACGCACTTGCAGAGCCGCTGTCACAGCTCGGTATTGTGACGGAGGCGTCATAATGAGGAGAACAACATTTTAAAGAAAGAAGTATCTCGGCGAAATGTGTTAAAAGCAGGCGGTATCGGTATGGCAGGTTTGTTCATTGGTGCGTCCGGCGCTGGAAGCTTGCTTTCAATGACCGCTTCAGCGGACAAAAAAAGCACCGGTACTGTATCATTTTATGGCAAATATCAGGCCGGCATTACGACCGATACACAAAATCATTTATATTTTGCGGCGCTTATGTTGATGACGACAGATGTGGCAGATGTAAAGAAGTTATTGAAAGAATGGACCGAATCTGCTGCATCAATGGCGGAAGGGAAATTGATCGGCAAACCTGCTGAAAATGTGTTGCTGCGGCCCGATGATACAGGCGAGGCAGCTGGTCTTGATGCCTCGAATTTGACGATGACATTTGGTGTTGGACCCGGCTTTTTTGAAAAATTAAATTTGTCTTCAAAAAAACCGAAAGAATTAGCGGCGCTGCTGGCTTTTTCATTTGACGCTCTTGAAGAAGAGTGGTCAGGCGGTGATTTGTGCATTCAGGCGTGTGCCGATGATCCGCAAGTCGCGTTTCATGCGGTGCGTAACTTAGTCCGGATTGCCCATGGAAAAGCTCAGCTCAAATGGACGCAAGCCGCATTCCAACGGACGAAACAGGCGAATACAGAAAGTGAAACACCTCGAAATTTGTTCGGATTTAAAGATGGAACCGGCAACCCGGATCATACGAACAATTCCCTCATGAAAGATCTTGTTTGGGTGAATGATGGATGGATGACGAGCGGCACGTATATGGTTGTGCGCCGCGTACAAATGTTTATTGAAGTATGGGATCGGGCAGCGATTGGCGAACAAGAAGCAACATTTGGCCGCTATCGTGATTCGGGTGCACCAATGGGCGGTAAAAAAGAATTCGATCCGGTTCAGATTGATAAAACCGATGAGAATGGAAATAAATTGATACCAGCCGACTCCCATACAGCACTTGCACATGGAGATGGCAAAATGAAATTGCTTCGCCGCTCCTATTCATATGCGGACGGACTGGATAAAAAAACAGGTAGCTTTGATGCAGGATTGTTATTTATCAGCTTCCAAAAAAGTGCATCTAATCAGTTTATTCCGATTCAAACAAGGCTTGCAAATAAGGATAAATTGAATGAATATACGATTCATCGTGGAAGTGCAGTTTTCGCTTGCCTGCCTGGTGTGAAAAAAGGGGGCTGGCTCGGTGAAACGTTATTTCGTTAATTTTTTTCTGCTGCTTTTTATTATATGCGGATGGATGAATCCTGGTGCACAGGCAGCAACAAATACAGATCTTTTATTTGTGCCGATAGGCGATGCGATTATGAAAGCGAAAGCCGGCGATTTTATAGCTGTTGAAGAAAACATGGCCGCATTTGATTTAGAATGGAAAACGTTACAAGGTGACTCTGCCGCTGTTGAAGAAGCTGTTCAAACTGGCCAGTAGTAGAAGGCGCCATCCAAGTGAAAGAAGCAAGTTTATATAGCGACATTGAAGTGCGTATTCCTGAAGCGGCAGGTATATTATCATCTGCCAATGGCGGTGCCGAAAAAGCCGCGGACATCATTGCGGATCTGTACGACAGGGTCATTCTGCTTACAGGTACATCATCTTATACGTGGTGGGATGCGGCGCTAGTATTGCTTCGAGAAGGACTGGAAGCGGTTGTCATCATTCGTTGCCTTTTTAGCGAAAACAGGCCAGACGGCTGCGGAAAAATGGATCTGGATTGGTGCCGCTGGAGGTGTCGGTGCAAGTATCGTCATGGCGCTTATTCTTAATTACCTCTTCAGTGGATTGAGTGGTGCTTCAGGACGCGAATATATGGAAGAATTTGCAGGTATTGCCGCTGTTGTTATGATGATTGGTGTCGGCATGTGGATGCACGGAAAATCGAATATGAAAAAATGGACGCGGTTCGTCGATCAGTCTATGGGGAAAGCTGCTGCATCTGGCAGCATCGTTTCTTTTGCCGTCATCAGCTTTTTATCTGTTTTTCGTGAAGGCGCTGAGACCATTATTTTTTATGCTGGCATGGCGCCAAATATGAGCGTCAGTGCTCTCGTAACAGGTATTGTGTCTGCGATCATCGTCGTTTCTGCAGCGGGCTTCCTTGTGATGAAATACAGCGTCAAAATTCCGCTTCGCCCCTTTTTCATCGGTGCAGCAATGTTCATTTATGTGCGAGCTTTTAAAATTTTAGGCAAAAGCATTCATTCACTTCAAGTGGCGGGTGCGATCGATACACATCAAGCGTCATACGTCCCGTTTATCGACATGATCGGCCTGTATCCGACAATAGAAACCGTCGTGCCACAAATTGTACTACTCATACTTATTGCAGCGATGGCCATTTGGATAAAAAAACAGGAATCACTTACTTGACAGAAAGATCAAACTAAGTTCATAATAAATACAACATTCGAATAATACCTTTCCGGGGCAGGGTGCAACTCCCGACCGGCGGTGATGGGGCCACATATGCCCCTCAGTCCGTGACCCGCAATCGTGCGGTGGATCTGGTGAAATTCCAGAGCCGACAGTGAAAGTCTGGATGGGAGGAAAGGATAAGACGCGTTTGCTAATTTTTGAAATT
This sequence comes from Bacillus sp. 37MA, assembly GCF_000372765.1. Classification (NCBI taxonomy): domain Bacteria; kingdom Bacillati; phylum Bacillota; class Bacilli; order Caryophanales; family Bacillaceae; genus Bacillus; species Bacillus sp. 37MA. The sequence continues at coordinate 1,588,558 of NZ_KB889752.1, read as the reverse complement.
AGTATTGAAAACGCTTATTTATTGATGCTAAAATGGGGCCCCACATTGTTTTCAATGTAAGGGCCCCTTTATTTGTGTACTGGCGGATATTTTTAAAGAAGGGAGCGTACCCATGCAAGACAATTATTATATGAATATTGCATTGACTCTAGCTAAAGGTGCTGCGTATCAAACGTCACCGAATCCACCAGTTGGAGCTGTCGTTGTGAAAGACGGCCGGATTATCGGCATGGGTGCTCATTTAAAAGCCGGTGAAGCTCATGCGGAAGTGGCAGCGCTTGCCATGGCTGGCGATCATGCAAAAGGTGCCGACATTTACGTAACGCTTGAACCGTGTGCTCATTTTGGAAAAACACCACCGTGTGCAGATCTTATTATTGAAAAAGGCATTCGCCGCGTGTTTATCGCCGTTGTTGATCCGAATCCGCTCGTTGGAGGGAAAGGCATCGATAAAATCCGCGCAGCCGGTATTGATGTAACGACCGGTATTTGCGAAAAAGAAGCACACGCGTTACTCGCACCATTTTTTCATTTTATCCAAACGAAACGACCATATGTTACGATTAAAACCGCTGTCACCGCCGACGGCAAAACGGCTGCCCATACAGGACATAGCCGCTGGATTACAAACGATGCTGCCAGAGAAGATGTACACCTTCTAAGGTCGCAACACGATGCCATTTTAACCGGTATTGGAACCGTCTTACACGACAATCCACTCCTGACCTCCCGTTTGCCCCGCGGAGGAAAAAATCCCATTCGGGTGTTGCTGGATACGCATTTACGCGTCCCAGTTGATTTCCACATTATTCAAAACAAAGAAGCAAAAACGATTATTTTTTGTGCAAGCAATGCACAAACGAAAAAACAACGCGCGCTGGAAGATGCTGGCGTGACGATTATTCGCATGCCGAATATGTCTGTTGACGCTGTGCTTGATGAGCTCGGCAAAATGGACATTATGACGCTGTTTGTGGAAGCAGGTGCGGAAATAAACGCGTCCTTTTTAGACATCGGTTCATTTAATAAACTGATCATGTACGTCGCGCCAAAGCTGATTGGCGGAAAGTCTGCTCCGTCTTCATTCGGTGGTCTCGGCAGATCGGTCATGACTGAAGCGCTGCCGCTCGAATTTACATCGGTTGAGATGATCGGTCCGGATTTGAAAATTGTCGCTGAAAGAAGGGACCTTTAAATGTTTACGGGTATTATTGAAGAAGTTGGTAAAATTGAGCGCATTGTCCGAGGAGGCAAATCGCTTCAGTTAATGATTGCCGCAAAAAAAATTGTATCGGATGTTCAATTAGGAGATAGTATTTCAGTGAACGGTGTTTGTTTAACGGTTACAACGTTCACGAAAACACATTTTACAGCAGATGTTATGCCTGAAACGTTTACATCGACCTCCTTGTCTATGCTAACACCAGGATCGTCGGTCAACTTAGAACGTGCCATGGCTGCAAATGGCCGGTTTGGCGGTCATTTTGTCTCAGGGCACGTGGATGGTGTCGGGCATATTACGTCAAAAAAACTAGAAGAAAATGCGCTTTATATGACAATTTCGTATCCAATGCATCTCGGCCGGTATTTTTTATACAAAGGGTCGATTGCTCTTGACGGGACATCGCTCACATTATTCGGCGTGACTGATAACGACGTGACAATCTCCCTCATTCCGCATACACGTGATGAAACGGTGCTAGCCACAAAAGGAATTGGTGATCCGGTTAATATTGAATGCGATATGCTCGCGAAGTACGTCAGCAATATGTTGGAGAAAAAAGAAGGACCTCAAAAAGAAGGCGTTACAATGGATTTATTAAAAGAGAACGGCTATTTATAAGGAGGGAACGGGATGTTTGCAGATATTGAATCAGCGGTAGAGGATTTAAAGAATGGGAAAATGATTATCGTCGTTGATGATGAAGACCGTGAAAACGAAGGTGATTTACTCGGACTTGCTGAACTTGCGGACGGAGCAATGATTAATTTTATGGCAAAAGAAGGACGAGGCCTTATTTGCGTACCGATTGAAGAGAATATTGCGAACCGTCTCAATTTGCACGCGATGATTGACCATAATACAGACAGCCACGGAACCGCTTTTACAGTCAGCATCGATCATATATCCACAACGACTGGAATTAGTGCTTTTGAACGCGCCGATACTACTCGGGCGCTTGTTGATGAACAGTCTGTACCCGCTGATTTTAAGCGGCCAGGGCATGTTTTTCCATTGATCGCAAAAGCAGGTGGTGTACTGCGCCGGACCGGTCATACGGAAGCAGCAGTTGATTTTGCGAAACTGGCTGGAGCGAAGCCGGCTGGTGTTATTTGTGAAATTATGAATGAAGACGGTACGATGGCACGTCTGCCGGAGCTTGAAGTAATGGCTGAGAAGCACGGCTTGAAAATTGTGACGATTGAACAGCTTGTCGCTTACCGACGCGGCCATGAATCATTGATCCGCCGTGAAGCAGACATTCAACTGCCAACCGCTTTCGGTAAATTTCGCGCCGTCGGGTATGAGGAAGAATTAACGGGCCAGGATCACGTCGCGCTCGTGAAAGGTGACATTTCAGGTGAAGAACCGGTGCTTGTGCGCGTTCACTCGGAATGCTTAACAGGCGACATTTTCGGTTCACACAGGTGTGATTGCGGGCCGCAGCTTCATGCGGCACTCCATCAAATTGAGGAAGAAGGCCGTGGTGTTCTTCTCTACATGCGCCAGGAAGGTCGTGGTATCGGACTCATCAATAAGCTGAAAGCATATGAACTTCAGGAGCAAGGCTATGATACCGTGGAAGCGAACGTAAAGCTTGGTTTTAAAGATGATTTGCGCGATTACGGCATCGGTGCTCAAATTTTACAGGATCTTGGCATTTCGAAAATGAAATTGCTGACGAACAATCCTCGTAAAATAACTGGTTTAAAAGGGTACGGAATCGAAGTGACTGAACGCGTGCCGATTGAGATGATACCGAACGCGGACAACCGAAATTATTTGCAGACGAAAGTTTCAAAGCTCGGCCATATATTAAATTTAACAGAAGAGGGGATATAATCATGGGTAAAACATTCGAAGGTCATTTAATTGGAACAGATTTAAAAGTAGGAATCGTTGCAGGGCGTTTTAACGAATTTATTACAGGGAAACTTGTGAGCGGCGCAGAAGATGGATTCATTCGTCACGGGGTCGATGCGAATAATATTGATATTGCTTGGGTGCCAGGTGCATTTGAACTGCCAATCGTTGCAAAAAAAATGGCGGAAAGCGGTAACTACGACGCTGTCATTACACTTGGTGCGGTGATTCGAGGGGCGACAGCTCACTTTGATTATGTGTGCAATGAAGCAGCAAAAGGCATTTCACAGGCAGGGCTTCAAACGGGTGTACCGGTTATTTTTGGCTTATTAACGACAGATACGATTGAACAGTCGATTGAACGTGCGGGTACAAAAGCAGGAAATAAAGGCTGGGAAGCTGCTATTTCAGCCATTGAAATGGCGAACTTGCTTCGTTCGTTTGACGCGTAATCTAAATCCGATCCATTTGAATAAGATTGTCCATTAAGCTGTCCGGCTAGTCCGGCAGCTTTTTTGAACGAAGTTAGGAAAGATAGGAGCGAATCATTCTTTTTGACTGTTGCAATCTTTGTTATACTATAGAAAAAAGATGTGTTGAAAGAGGCGATGGACATGGAATTGCAGTTGATTAAAGGCCACGGGTCAGGGAACGATTTTTTACTCATTGATGAGTGGACACATGGATATACATTTACAGAAGCAAACCGGCGTGATTTGGCATTGGCGCTTTGCGACCGTGAAACAGGAATTGGTGCAGATGGTATTTTATTTGTCATGGAAAGCAGTCAGGCAGATGCCAAAATGCGTATTTTCAATTCGGACGGTTCAGAAGCATCTATGTGTGGAAATGGTCTTCGATTGCACGGACGATATGTGTGCGATAAATTAGGACGTAATGAGATTGTTGTCGAGACGAATAAAGCCAATTTGTATGTAAAACGTGATGGTGACATTTATGAAGGTGTGCCGGCGTACCGAGTAGAAATTTCACCGGTATTATTCGAATTGGAATCTTTACCAATGACGATCAGCAAAGACCGGCTTTTTGATGAAAAAGTAGAGGAATTGTCTGATTCGATTCGTTTCTCGGCGCTTGCCGTACCTAACCCGCATTTAATCGCGGTTGGAGATCGTGCATTCATCGCATCAGGTGAACAAAAACGCATTGCTGAAATGTTGAACGGTCCGAATGATATTTGCCCGGATGGTGTGAACGTCAGCTTCGTTTATCCGATCAAAGACAGTGCCATTTATGTCCGTACATTTGAACGCGGCGTCGGCTTTACCAATGCGTGCGGAACAGCCATGTCGGCTTCCACATTAACGACATGCCAGCTTGGTCTAAACCATTACGAAACGCCGGTTGACGTATACAATAATGGTGGGAAAGTACGTTGTGTTGTACACCAACACGAAGCGGGCCGCTATTCAATAGACCTTATTGGAAACGGTACGTATTTATTTGAAGCGGTTGCTCACTTAGAACTTGATAGCCCACGTCATTTTCAGTTGAAAGACCAGAAAGCTTATAAAGAGCAAGCCGCATATGATCAGTTGCGTGAAGAAGTAGAGTCCTATTTACATACAAACGTTTTTTAATCCAGGAATTGTTCCTGGATTTTTTTATCAAATAAAACAAAAAAATGCTCGATTCGTCTTAATTTGATAAAAAGATGAATCATTTGACATGCAAGATAAAACACGATAATTTGATAATGTAAGCGTTTTATATAATCGTTCCATCGTGTATGAACAATTTGATTAACGAAAGGGGAATGGAGATATGATTTACGCAAATCCAGGTCAAGAAGGTTCAAAAGTTACATTTAAAAAGAAATACGGAAACTATATTAACGGTCAGTGGACGGAACCTGTCGGCGGCCAATACTTTGAAAACGTTACGCCGGTGACAGGTGAAGTGTTTTGTGAAGTTGCCCGTTCACAGGCAGAAGACATCGAATTAGCACTTGATGCCGCCCATGCAGCGAAAGACGAGTGGGGGAAAACATCGCCAGCACACCGTGCGAATATATTAAATAAAATAGCGGATCGTATGGAAGAAAATTTAGAAACGCTTGCTGTTGCGGAAACGTGGGATAACGGGAAAGCGGTTCGTGAAACATTAAATGCTGATTTGCCTCTTGCTATTGATCATTTCCGTTATTTTGCGGGTGCGATCCGTGCGCAGGAAGGATCACTTAGTCAAATTGATGACGATACAGTGGCGTACCATTTTCACGAGCCGCTCGGTGTTGTCGGCCAGATCATTCCATGGAACTTCCCGATATTAATGGGCGTATGGAAACTAGCGCCGGCACTGGCCGCTGGAAACTGTGTCGTTTTGAAACCGGCTGAGCAGACACCCGCTTCGATCCTAGTCTTAATGGAACTGATCGGAGACTTGCTGCCACCAGGCGTTATTAACGTCGTAAACGGCTTTGGACTCGAAGCAGGAAAGCCGCTTGCATCAAATAAACGCATTGCAAAAATTGCCTTTACAGGTGAGACGACAACAGGCCGTCTTATTATGCAGTATGCATCACAAAACTTAATTCCGGTGACACTCGAACTAGGCGGGAAATCGCCGAACATTTTCTTCGATGACATTATGGAAGAAGACGATGCATTCCTAAATAAAGCGGTGGAAGGGTTTGTTATGTTCGCCCTAAATCAGGGTGAAGTATGTACATGTCCATCGCGTGCTCTTATTCATGAAAATATTTACGATAAATTTATGGAACGAGCGATTGAACGAGTGAAACAAATTAAAACAGGCCACCCGCTCGATACGGATACGATGATGGGCGCGCAAGCATCAAATGAACAAATGGAAAAAATTCTTTCCTATCTTGATATTGGGAAGCAAGAAGGTGCAGAATGTTTGACAGGCGGCGAAAAAAATATAATTGAGGGACTTGAAGGCGGTTACTACATTAAACCGACTGTTTTTAAAGGCCATAATAAAATGCGTATTTTCCAGGAAGAAATTTTCGGCCCCGTTTTATCCGTCACGACGTTTAAAGATGAAGCAGAAGCGCTTGAAATTGCGAATGATACGTTGTATGGACTCGGTGCCGGCGTCTGGTCACGCCATGCTAATCGCATGTATCGTTTTGGACGGGAGATTCAAGCAGGACGTGTCTGGACGAACTGTTACCATCAATATCCGGCACATGCTGCATTTGGCGGCTACAAAATGTCAGGTATTGGCCGTGAAAATCATTTAATGATGCTCAACCATTACCAACAGACGAAAAACTTGCTCGTTAGCTACTCAGAAGACGCACAAGGTTTCTTTTAAAAAATGAGGTGAAAAATGATGACAGAGCGTGTAACGGCGACTCCTGCTGCCATTGAATTGATTCATATGCTTAAGGAAAAGCACGGCCCGCTCATGTTTCACCAATCAGGCGGTTGTTGTGACGGAAGCGCGCCTATGTGCTATCCGGACGGCGAGTTTTTGATTGGAGACTCGGACAAGCTACTCGGTGAAATTGGTGGTAGTCCGTTTTACATTAGCGAGGCGCAATATGAATATTGGAAACATACACAGCTTATTATTGACGTCGTCGATGGGCACGGTGGCATGTTTTCACTTGAAGGGCCTCACGGGAAACGATTTTTAACACGTTCACGCATCTTTACCGATGAGGAGCGGCAAGAATTGGGTCAATAAACAGAAAAAGGACGTCCATGGTGGACAGTCCTTTTTCTTATGTCTCATAATAAAGAAAAAAAGAAAGTGTGATTGTCATGTGTTTAGTGAATATAGCTTTTCAAATTGTACCTGGTGTACCGCTTGTACTTGCCGCAAATAGAGATGAATTTTATAACCGGCCGACTGCACCGTCACACTGGTGGGAAGATGCACCTCACATTTTAGCGGGAAGGGATTTATCAAAAGGAGGGACGTGGCTTGGCGTGTCGAAATCAGGGCGCATTTGTGCATTAACGAACTACCGTGATCCATCCGAGTTTTCCGTGGAGAAAGAATCCCGTGGTCATATCGTTCGATCTTTTTTAGAAGGAGAAATGCATGCGCGTACGTTTTTAGAGGAACTGGATAGGGAAAAAGAACGCTATCCCGGTTTTAATGTTATCGCTGGAACGAAAGAAGCAATGTATTCATTCAGCAGCAAATCTGATAAACCGCCTTATGAGCTGCCGCCTGGTATTCATAGCGTCAGCAATGCATTTATGAATACACCGTGGCCGAAAACAATCAAAGCAAAGAAGAAACTAGCAGAATGGGCAGATAACTATGAACAGGCTGATTACAGCGGTTTATTTGCTCTTCTTGCAGACGAAACACGCGCGCTAGATGAACAGCTTCCTCAGACAGGTGTATCGCTTGAATGGGAAAGAATGCTGTCACCAGCGTTTATTAAAAGTGAAAACAACGACTATGGCACTCGCAGTTCAACGGTTGTTTTGATTAAGCAGGATAATTCAATCAATTGGATCGAACGAATATTTGAAGCAGGCGTATTTGAACGGGAACAATGTATTTCATTTTAAAAAACTAAATACATTGTATGCAAAATTCAAATCAAAAGGAGAAAAATATGCCATTAACTATTCATCATAACCCAAATGATAATGCCACATTGATTAACGCATATTTTGAAGAAAATGAGTCTTTAGCAAAAATGGTTGCCGAAACAGATCGGTTATTTTTTGAATCGGTTGCTAAGTGGGAACCTTCTCAACAGAAAGAATCGATTTTGACGAAAATCAAGTCAGTATGGTCAAAAACAAAAGAGCCGATGAAGATGCATCATACGATTGTGGGTAAAAATGGTGTGTATCCGGATTGGAAAGAAACACTTGATAAAGAATGGGACGTGTTACAGGAAAAAGCGAAAAAAGAAGTATATGTGGAAGCAGACAGCGATATTGAGACGGCTTTATCGGGCGGTGAACGGACCGTTTATATTCCGGAAGGCATATTTATTATTGATGAACTTCACGTGCCATCTTATACAATTGTAAAAGGAGCGGGGGCGGGGAAAACGGTATTGAAACTGCGTGACACTGCACCGAAAAGAAGCTTTGTGATGACAAATGAAAACCATGTGAAAGGTAACCACCATATTTTGATTGAAGGAATCACATTTGATTGGAACATAGAGCGACTTCAACTTGATGAAAAATCATCGAGCGGCAATAACCGTTCAAGCTGTTTAACATTCGCCAATGTCGAATATGGCTGGATCAAAAACTGTGATGCAAAAAATCCGGGTCTGCACTGTTATGATGTGTCGTCCACTTTGTATGATTATTCAGGAGACGGCCACCGGGCGCGAGGCGGCAGTCGATATGTTTGGGTTGATGGCTGCACAGGGTCGGGATTTGGCGATGATGGCGTGACGACGCACCATAGCGACTATATCCTCGTTTCGAACTGTTTCATGTGCGATCCATCTGGACGAAGCCATCAAAAAGGCTTTTCTAATTCAAATGGATTCGAAGCAGATGATGGTTCGCGGTATGTGTGGCTGATCAACAATGCATCAGCACGTTGCTTTGGAGGTGTGGAAGTGAAAGCCCATGCAACGAGTTCGGCGGCTGCGAACGTTCATATTACTGGTCACCTGTCTGTCAATGATAACCGTTCATACAATTTCCGTCATATCGGCCACCATAGTAAAACGGACCCCGATTCCAAAACAGCCTGCTTTATTACCGCGACGCGCATCGTATCTGTTCATCCAATCTACACAGATTTATATACAAGTTCAAAGCCGCGTGCGCTGACCATTTCTGCGTACAAACATGTTGTCATTAACGGTATGCGGGCGATCGGAAACGCTGATTATAATTATAAAGGCTTGCCTATAGCGGGGATTCAATACAAATCAAAGCATGTTCATGTGCAGAACGTTATCATGGAAGATTTTCAAACAACGGCCCCTGCGTTAAAAGTATTCGGTGGTGCACAAAAAGCAGAGGATGTATCCATTAAAGACGTCGTTTTCAAAAATTGCGGTCAAAAACCGTTCTATGTAGCGAAAGATGTGAACGTGGTACCGTCAAAAAATATAACAATTGCTTGAAAGCAGACAAACATTTCTTTAAGATAAGAAAAGACAGAAAAATTCTATTTTGCGAAAACATTAGGTTGTAAAAAGCAAAAAATACCGATATAATGTCTACTATGTAAAAACAAATGTACATCATACAAATACATAGTCGAGGTGACGTTTAGATGAAAGATAACGTAAAAGTGGGATTACTCGGTCTTGGAACGGTTGGAACGGGCGTCGTGAAGATCATTCAAAACCATCAGGAACAGCTCGTTCATCGCGTCGGCTGCCCGGTAGAAGTAACAAAAGTACTTGTGAAAAACGTGGACAAAAAGCGTGATGTAAATCTGTCGAAAGAGTCATTAACACTTGATCCATACGATGTCATTAACGATCCGGATATCGATGTGATCGTCGAAGTAATGGGCGGTATTAATGAAACGAAGCAATATTTGCTAGATGCATTGAATCAAAAGAAACATGTCGTCACTGCGAACAAAGACTTAGTTGCGCTATATGGCTCTGAGCTATTAAAAGCAGCATCTGAAAACGACTGCGATTTTTATTATGAAGCGAGTGTAGCCGGTGGTATCCCAATTATCCGTGGATTAGCAGATGGCCTAGCCTCTGATAAAATCCAAAAATTGATGGGGATCGTAAACGGAACAACAAACTTTATTTTGACAAAAATGCATAAAGAAGGCATGTCATATGAAGTGGCATTGAAAGAAGCGCAAGATCTTGGTTTTGCGGAAGCCGATCCGACTGCTGATGTGGAAGGTCTGGATGCAGCTCGTAAAATGGCGATTCTAGCTCGTCTTGCGTTCTCCATGAATATCGAGCTTGAAGACGTAGATGTGAGCGGCATTTCAACGGTTTCAGACAGCGATTTGAAACACGGTCAGACACTTGGCTACACGATGAAATTGATCGGCTATGCGGATCAGTCCGATGAACGCGTAGAAGCAAGTGTACAGCCGACATTCCTTGCAAATAATCACCCAATGGCATCAGTGAATAATGAATACAATGCGGTGTATGTATACGGGGAAGCGGTCGGTGAGACGATGTTTTATGGACCTGGTGCCGGTAGTATGCCAACAGCAACATCGATTGTGAGCGATCTTATTGCCGTTGTAACAAATATGCGCCTTGGCGTGAACGGCAAAAGCATTTCAGCGCCTCAATTTGAAAAAAAGCTGAAAAGCGCGGAAGAAAAATTCGCCAAATACTTTATCCGTCTTCATGTGCGTGATGAAGTCGGTGCGTTTTCAGAACTAACGAAACTATTTTCATCTAATTCAATTAGCTTTGAAAAAATTCTCCAGTTGCCGCTTGATAAAGAAGGAACGGCGGAAATTGTCATCGTGACACATAAAGCATCGATGGAAAACTACAGTCAAATGCTTGAACAAATTAAAGATCTAGCGGTTGTGCATTCAGTTGAAAGTTTCTACCGCGTTGAAGGAGAAGGAGCGAAATAATGGCTAAATGGGAAGGTTTACTACATCAATATAAAGAATTTTTACCGGTGAACGAAAACACACCGATGCTTTCATTAATGGAAGGAAATACACCGCTTATTCCACTCGTGAATATTTCGAAAAAATTGGGTGTGAACATTCATGTTAAAGTAGAAGGCGCGAATCCGACCGGTTCATTTAAAGACCGCGGGATGGTAATGGCTGTTGCGAAAGCGAAAGAAGAAGGCAGCAACACGGTTATTTGCGCATCAACAGGAAACACATCAGCTGCAGCTGCGGCATACGCTTCACGTGCTGGCATGAAAACAATTGTTGTTATTCCTGACGGTAAAATCGCAATGGGCAAACTGGCTCAGGCGATGATGTATGGTGCAGAAATCGTCGCAATCGAAGGGAACTTTGATGAAGCATTAGCAATGGTTCGCAACATTAGCGAAAAATCACCGATTACGCTCGTCAACTCGGTAAACCCATACCGTATCGAAGGTCAAAAAACAGCAGCATTTGAAGTGTGCGATCAGCTTGGCCAAGCACCAGATGTACTTGCAATTCCAGTCGGTAATGCTGGGAACATCACAGCTTACTGGAAAGGTTTTAAAGAATATAATGAAAAATTCGGTACAGGTCTTCCGCGCATGCATGGTTTCGAAGCAGAAGGTGCAGCAGCGATCGTACAAGGTGCGCCAATTGAGCAGCCGGAAACAGTCGCAACTGCCATCCGTATCGGAAACCCAGCTAGCTGGGCATTTGCTGAGGCAGCACGAGACGAGTCGAATGGGAAAATTGATTTTGTAACAGACGCTGAAATTTTAGAAGCGTATGAAATGATGACACGAGAAGAAGGTATTTTCGCAGAACCGGCTTCAAACGCGTCGATTGCGGGTATTATTAAACATGTCAAATCAGGTGAAATCGAGCAAGGGGCTAATATCGTCGCTGTCTTGACAGGGAATGGATTGAAAGATCCACAAACAGCAATTGCGCAAATTGAGAAAAAACCAACTGTTCTTCCAAACGATGAAGAAGCGGTATTTAATTTCATTAAAGGAGCTGTGCAGGCATGATGTCATCCGGCCTTTTAAAAGTGCCGGCAAGTACGGCTAATTTAGGGCCTGGATTTGATTCAATCGGCCTAGCATTTAGTCTTTATTTAACCGTAGAAGTAAAAAAAGCTGACCGGTGGGCATTTTCGCACCGCTCGGCTCTTTTAAACGGACTTCCAGAAGACGAGCAGCATTTAATTGCGGTTGTTGCAAAAAAAACAGCCGAACTTCGCAGCGTCGTTATGCCACCCATTGAAGCGATTTTAGAAAGTGATATTCCGCTTGCCCGCGGTCTCGGCAGCAGTGCCGCAGCGATTGCAGCAGGCATTGAAATTGCCGATAAATTTGCGGGTTTACAGCTGACTGATGCGGAAAAGCTCAATATTGGCGACCAGTTTGAAGGACACCCTGATAACATCGGTGCATCTCTTTTTGGGGGGATGGTATGCGGTGTATCACTCGGGGAAACGGCAGAGATGGTAAAGCTTCCGGCACCGGACATTGACTTAATAGCACTTATCCCGCCATATGAGTTGAAAACAGAAGACGCACGCAATGTATTGCCAGCGTCATTTTCCCGTAAAGACGCGGTGCTTGGCAGTGCTGTTTCAAACATGCTCGTCGCTGCATTTATGCAACACGACTACGAAACAGCCGGCCGCATGATGGAGCGTGATGTGTTCCACGAACCGTTCCGGACATCACTCATTAAAGAGTTTGTTCCCGCGCGCGAACTTGCAAGAAGCCATGGAGCTTATGCAACGGTCATCAGCGGAGCAGGATCAACTGTATTAACGGTTGCTCCACATGGAAAAGGACAAGGAATTGCGGGTCAATTTCGCGAGAAGTTCAATGATTGTGATGTGCTAGAGCTCAGTGTGGATTCTATAGGACCAGAATGGATTCAATCCGGCGAATAATTTCGCCGGATTTTTTTGAGAAAATATGTTGAATGAGAGTTGACAATTCATCAAATCTCGCTATAATTGAAATTGAGATTCATTCTCATAACCCCCTCTTTGGGACTGAATTTCACATCCGATATTGGACAGCGATCGTTGCTGTCTTTTTTTCTTGCTAAAATGGCCAATATCCTTTAATTTAAAAGCAGATCATAAAAAAATCAGTTACAAAGGGGAGACGTATTTTGAAAATGCGCGTATCAGCAGTACAGTATCATTTGCACACAATCCAATCATTCGATGAATTTGCGGAACAATGCGAACATTACATAAAAACCGCGATGGAGTTTGAAGCAGAGTTTATTCTATTTCCCGAATTTTTCACGACACAACTTCTCTCGATCGGCGACGAAGAAACAGGTGAAGCGTTAAAAATTACTGATTTGCCGTTGTTTACAGAGCGTTATGAGCAAACATTCTCTAAATTTGCACGTCACTATGATGTTCATATTATCGCTGGCACGCATGTGACAGCAGCAGGGGATGGCATTCAAAATACCGCTTATTTATTTTATCCAGATGGCTCGTATCAGATGCAGCCAAAGCTTCATATCACGCCAGCAGAAGTCGAAGGATGGAACATGCAGCAAGGCGATTCGTTCCGTATCTTTGAAACAGATAAAGGAACAATCGCAATTTTAACGTGTTATGATATTGAGTTTCCAGAAATCGTCCGGATGGCAAAAGCACGCGGGGCGGATGTGATTTTCTGTCCGTCGTGCACAGACGACCGACACGGTTTTCATCGCGTCCGCTATACGAGCCATGCACGTGCCGTTGAAAATCAAGTGTATGTAGTCGGAACAGGCACAGTCGGATCATTGCCAACAGTTGATTTAATGCGGGCAAATACGGGTCAGGCGGTTGTTATTGCACCGAATGACATTCCTTTCCCACCAGCCGGCATCGTGGCAGAAGGTATCATGAACGATGATATGATTATTACCGCGGATCTTGATCTTTCGCTTTTATATGATGTGCGTAAAAAAGGATCGGTTACAACGTGGCGCGACCGCCGGACAGACTTGTATCCGGACTGGGAAGCAGAATAATGTATAATCAGAAATATTTGGCGTTTTAAGACAAGAAGATTGTTAAAGCAATGATCCGCCAATAGATGAAATCTAATGATAGAATGAAAAAATCATTTTAAAAATAGTTGAAATTTTAAAATGATTGTATTATGATAATAATCAGTTAAATACATGAGCAATGAAGAAGAAGAGTAGCAATGAATAATGCTTTAGAGAGCCGGCGGTTGGTGCAAGCTGGTGCAGGACACATTGTGAATGGGCTTCTGAGCTTCCGGACCGAACAAGAAGATAAGTAGGCTCCGGCGTACGTCTTACGTTACAGAAGACAGGCAGAAATTCTGCTGTTAAAGTGGATCGCATACGTGCGGTCAATAAAGGTGGTACCACGGCTCCCCGTCCTTTTGAAGATGAGGGGGCCTTTTTGTATTTATCCATGAATGCAGTTTCACTATATAAACGAATACGATGATCGGAAAAAGTACAGTTGTTTTGCTCGTTACAGAGAGTCAGGGGATGGTGGAAACCCGGCACGCAGCAACAGCTCGAATGGGTCCGTGAGTGGCAGCTTGAACATTGAAAGTAGAGCGCCCGGCAGCCGTCCGTTAACCGGTTTTAAGGGGAAGCAATTTTGCTTCAACGAGAGGTGGCACCGCGGGAAACCGTCCTCCATAGATGATGAGATCATCTATGGAGTTTTTTTATGGAAAGAAAGGGGAACTGACGATGAAATTACAGGAAACGATTCAATACAGACGAAAAGAAATGGAAGGAGATATGGTTACACCAATCTCCATCTATCACATGCTGCGTGGAAAACAAAAGATGTTGTTTGAAAGCTCAGCGAAACATGAAGAAAGCGGACGCTATTCATTTATAGCGGTGGATCCGGTCGCGCAATTTATAGCTGATGGAAGCGGGTATACGCTAACCAAAAAAGAGGGTGAAACGGAATCTGGTTCAGAAAAGTTCATGGACAAATTAAAAGAGATTATGCCCGTGTATGGTGATAACGATTACCCATTTCCATTTTTCGGCGGCGCAGCCGGCTACATTGGTTATGATACGGTTTTCTTTGAAGAAAAAATCGGCGAACCGCTTCCGGATGAACTGGAAATGCCGGACGTACATCTGCTGTTTTACGATACGTTCGTCGTCTATGATCATTTAACACAACTCGTTTCGTTCGTTGCCGTTGATTTATTCGGAGACCGAGCGGAAGCTGAAATGGATGCAGCGATTGAAAGCTTATATCATGACATTCATACCGATCAAAAACCATTTGCAGGCAATGAAACAAATGTCCTTGCATTCACTTCAAAAACGGAACGTAAAACATTTTGTGAAATGGTTGAAAAAGCGAAAGAACACATCATTCGTGGTGATATATTCCAAGTTGTTCTTTCGCAGCGTCTTTCATCTCCATTTGAAGGAGATCCATTTACATTGTATCGCCGTCTTCGTACATCTAATCCGTCACCGTACATGTTTTACATTGATTTCGATGGCTATACGGTGTTAGGCACATCACCAGAAAGCCTTGTAAAAGTAAGCGGCACGACTGTCACAACAAATCCAATTGCCGGCACTCGCCCGCGCGGCACATCACCAGAAGAAGATGTGCGTCTTTCAGAAGAGCTGTTAGCGGATGAAAAAGAAATTGCTGAACACCGGATGCTTGTCGATCTTGGCCGCAACGATGTCGGGAAAATTTCAGAAATTGGCTCGGTTACATTGGATAAGTATATGAAAATTGAAAAATATAAACATGTGATGCATATCGTGTCGGAAGTATCAGGTGAATTAAGAGAAAATTATCATCCACTTGATGCACTGACAGCCTGTCTGCCAGCGGGTACGGTCTCGGGTGCACCGAAAATTCGGGCCATGCAAATTATTAATGAACTTGAACCAGTGAAGCGCGGCGTGTACTCTGGTGCAGTCGGATACTTGTCGGCAACGGGCAGCATGGACTTTGCGCTTGCGATCCGCACGATGGTCATTAAAGACAATATGGCGCACGTACAGGCAGGAGCCGGCATCGTCTATGACTCCGTGCCTGATACAGAATATGAAGAAACAATGCATAAAGCGAAAGCATTACTGGAGGTGCAAAAATGATTTTACTCATTGATAACTACGATTCATTCACATACAATCTATATCAACAAATCGGCCGCATTGGCAAAAACGTCCGCGTTGTCCGCAACGACGAAATTACGATCGATGAAATTGAAGCACTGGCACCGGAAGCGATTGTCATTTCTCCAGGACCAGGCACACCGGAAGAAGCGGGGATTTCGATTGAAGTAGTGCACGCCTTTTATCATCGGATTCCGATTCTTGGTATCTGTCTCGGCCATCAGGCGATTGCAGCGGCGTTTGGAACGGATATCATTCCAGCAAAAACGATTAAACATGGGAAATTGTCCATGGCTCGCCATGAAGGAAAAGGATTGTTTTCTGCGGTGCAAGGTCCAGTGCCTATCATGCGTTATCACTCTCTTGCTGTTGACCGTGAAACACTTAGTCAAAAGCTAGAAGTGATAGCAGAATCAACCGATGACAACGAAATTATGGCACTGCGTCATAAAGAATATCCTGTCTTTGGCCTTCAATTTCATCCAGAATCGATCGGGACAAAAGTGGGCGATAATTTAATTAGCGAATTTTTCCGTTCGTACCGGAAAGAAAAAAATATGAAAAAGTATTTAATGAAATTATCCGATGGAGAATCTCTTACAACAAAGGAAATGGAAGATGCTGTCACGGAGATTTTACAGGAAGATGTGACGGATAGTGAAATCGCTGCTTTTTTAATCGCACTAAAAGCAAAAGGGGAAACGGTAGAGGAAGTCGCTGCATTTGTCAATGTGCTCCATCAAAACGCGGTGGCGTCCCGTACAAACTGGAAGAACGTGATGGATAACTGTGGTACGGGCGGCGATGGTTCACAAAGCTTTAATATTAGCACAACGTCTGCTTTTGTGCTTGCGGGTGCTGGCGTAAAAGTAGCCAAACATGGCAACAGAAGTGTATCAAGTAAAACAGGCAGCGCCGATGTGCTTGAACATCTTGGGGTGTCACTTGACTTCCTGGCTGATGAAACAGACCGGCTTCTTGAAGAAAACAACATTACATTTTTGTTTGCGCCACACGTTCATCCGAAATTAAAACGCATTATGAAAGTGCGCCGTGATTTGAAAATTCCAACGATTTTTAATTTGATCGGGCCGCTGACGAATCCAGTAAAGCTCGAATCGCAGCTTTTAGGCACTTATCGCCGTGATTCGTTAGAGATGATGGCCGATGTGTTAAACCGTCTTGGCCGTAAACGCGCTGTTGTATTAAACGGGGCAGGCTATATGGATGAAGCGTCTCTTGCTGGTGAAAATCATTTGGTTTTGCTCGAAAATGGCAAAATAGAAAAAATGATTGTAACAGCCGAATCCGCTGGGCTGCCGGAATATCCACTTGAAGCGATTAAAGGCGGCGAAGCGATTGAAAACGCCGAAATTTTAAAGAGGATCTTAGAAGGGGAGCGCGGTGCACAGCGCGATACGGTTGTGCTTAATAGTGCGATCGGCTTATTCGCAAATGGCAAGGCAAAGTCTATTCGTGAAGGTGTGAAGATGGCGGAAGAAAGCATCGATTCAGGTGCTGCGCTGCAAAAATTAAATTATTTAGTTGAGTTTTCAAAAAGACGACAGAAGGCAGTGATAACAGGATGACAACAATTTTAGATAAAATTATCGATAAAAAACGCGAAGAAGTAGCGCTTTTAAAACAGTCGGCACTCACATACAAAACAGACCGGACACCTCTTTCCTTTTATGATCGGGTCGTAGCATCGAAAACGATAGCGTTGATTGCGGAAGTCAAGCGGGCCTCCCCATCAAAAGGAGATATAAATCTGGGTGTTGATCCGGTTGAACAAGCAACGATTTATGCAGACAACGGCGCTGATGCCGTGTCTGTTCTAACAGATACGCCTTTTTTCAAAGGTACGATGGACGACTTAAAAGCAGTGAAAGAAAATGTTGAGATCCCTCTCTTAAATAAAGATTTTATCATTGATGAAATTCAAATTGATCGGGCAAAAGCTTCAGGAGGCGATATCATTTTACTGATTGCCGCTGCGCTGAACGATGAAGAGATGCATAGATTGTACCGCCATTCAAAAGAGCATGGACTTGATGTGCTCGTTGAAGTGCATGACGAAGCGGAAATGGAACGGGCACTTGCACTAGAAGCCAATATTATTGGGATTAACAACCGCGATCTTCACTCATTTAAAACAAATCTTGCTGTAACGGAACGGCTTATGTCCCGTTATGGAAAAGAAAAGGCTATTTTTGTGTCGGAGAGCGGTATAAAAACACGGGAAGATGCGATTCGGTTAAAAGAAGCCGGCGCCCGGGCGCTTCTTGTCGGTGAAACATTAATGCTAGCTGGCGATGTGGCGGGAGCAGTCCGTTCGCTGAAAGTAGAATTGTAAAATGAACGTTAAAATTTGTGGAATTACATCGTTTGAAGCAGCGAGTTGGGCACGTGAGGCTGGTGCTGACATGATTGGATTTGTTTTTGCCAACAGTAGCCGGCGCATTTCAGCTGAATTGGCCCGCGAGATCGGCGAAGCTGTCGGCCCAAACGTAAAAAAAGTCGGCGTGTTCGTCAATGAAGAGTCCGGTGTAATTTGTGATATTGTGAAAACAGCCGGTCTTGATTATGTACAGCTTCACGGTGATGAAACAGCTGAATTTGCTGAAAATATGCCGGTTCCAGTTATAAAAGCTTTTTCAGTAAAAGAAAACATTCCGTACAAAGAAATGTTTGCCTACCCGGCCAAGTATATTTTAATCGACAGTCCACCGGCTCGCTTTCGTGGAGGCAGCGGCCAAGTATTTGACTGGTCACTTCTTGAAAATCCGGATGTTGATAAAAACCGTCTCATTTTGGCAGGAGGTCTCTCACCTGATAATATAGAAGAAGCTGTGCAGTCCGTTCAGCCATTTGCGGTGGATATTTCAAGCGGTGTCGAAACGGATGGTCGGAAAGATGAAACGAAAGTGTTTCAATTTGTACAGCGTGCGAAAGGAGCAAATTAAATTGAGTAATGTATATAACCAGCCGGATGCTAAAGGGCATTACGGTGAATACGGCGGCCGTTACGTGCCGGAAACACTTATGCGGGCCGTTAAAGAACTAGAAGAAGCATACGAGTCAGCGATGGTCGATGAATCATTTCTAGCTGAATTAAATCATTATTTAACCGATTATGTCGGTCGTGAAAATCCGCTTTACTTTGCAGAAAACTTAACAAAAGAAGCCGGTGGTGCGAAAATTTATTTAAAGCGCGAAGACTTGAATCATACAGGCGCTCATAAAATTAATAATACGATTGGACAAGCGCTTCTTACCGTTCGTATGGGCAAACGAAAAGTTGTGGCTGAAACAGGTGCTGGACAGCATGGTGTGGCTACAGCTACTGTCTGCGCATTGTTGAATCTGGACTGTGTTATTTTTATGGGGGAAGAAGATATTCGCCGCCAGGAATTAAATGTGTTCCGGATGGAGCTGCTTGGTGCGCGCGTTGAAAGTGTCTCGCAAGGAAGCGGCACACTAAAAGATGCGGTAAATGAAGCACTTCGCTACTGGGTAACAAATGTGGAAGATACTCATTATATTATGGGTTCGGTGCTTGGTCCGCATCCATTCCCGCAAATTGTCCGCGATTTTCAAGCAGTAATTGGCAATGAAACGAAACGGCAGCTGCAGGAAAAAGAAGGTCGTCTTCCTGATGCCGTTGTGGCATGTATTGGTGGAGGCAGCAACGCGATGGGGATGTTTTATCCATTTATTGAAGATGAATCGGTCAAAATGTACGGCGTAGAAGCATCCGGAAGCGGTGTAGATACAGATAAACATGCGGCCTCGATGACGATGGGCAGTGTTGGGGTACTGCACGGCAGTAAAATGTATTTGCTTCAGGACGAAGCAGGACAAATTCAAGAAGCGCATTCCATTTCTGCTGGTCTTGATTATCCAGGCGTTGGTCCAGAACATAGCTTTTTAAAAGACTCAGGTCGTGTCATTTATGAACATATTACGGATGAAGAAGCGCTTGAAGGCTTTAAAATGCTGACTAAAACAGAAGGTATTATACCAGCGCTTGAAAGCTCTCATGCAATCGCGTATGCGCTGAAACTCGCAAAAACGATGAAAGAAGACGAGATTATCGCGATTTGTCTGTCAGGGCGCGGTGATAAAGACGTTGCACAAATTAAAGAACGTTTTGAAAGAGAGGGCCAAAAATAATGACGAAGTATAAAATGGCCGCAACGTTTGCACGTGTAAAGGAAGAAGACAAAAAAGTATTTACGGCTTACATCATGGCTGGTGACGGCGGTCTTCATACGTTGAAAGAAACGATTTTATTGTTAGAAGACGCAGGTGTAACAGTCGTTGAACTCGGTATTCCATTTTCCGATCCCGTCGCTGATGGTCCGGTCATTCAAGAAGCTGGAAAACGGGCACTTGCTGAAAAAATAACATTACAAGGAGTACTTGCTGAACTCGCGTCGTTTAAAGACGACATTTCCATTCCAGTCGTCATTATGACATACGCAAACCCGGTATTTAAACTCGGTGCAGAAACCTTTGCTGATCAATGTGCAGCAGCTGGTGTGTCTGGCGTCATTATTCCCGATGTGCCAATAGAGGAAGAAACAGAGTTTAAAGAATCATTGACAAAACATGACATCGCGCTTATTCGCTTCGTCACACTCACAAGTTCTAATGAACGAATTGATGAAACCGTTGATGGAGCAGAAGGATTTATTTATGCGGTAACAGTAAACGGCATCACTGGCGCACGTGCAGGATTTGCTGGAGATCTGTCCGCTCACCTTGCCCGTATTACAGAAAAGAGCCCTGTACCGGTTCTCGCAGGATTCGGTGTATCCTCTAAAGAACAGGCTGAAACACTTGGTGCTGCATGTGACGGCGTGATTGTTGGCAGTAAAATCGTCTCGCTTCTTCATGAAGGACGGGGCCATGAGATTAAAGAGTTAGTGCCGGGTAAAATCGGCGTGAAATAATAGAAAAGCTGTCCGGAGCCTGTTCCCCGGACAGCTTTTCTATTTAGCAGACTATGATTTTTTCACTACTTGCAGCCAGCTCCGGCCGCCGCGCGACTCTACTTCAACCGGTAAACCAAAAGCATCGCTCAAAATATCATTCGTCAACACATCTTTTTTCGGTCCTGCTGCGATCATGATTCCATCTTTTATGACCGCAACATGTGTAATGGCTGGGATAATTTCTTCAATGTGATGCGTCACGTAAAGCAGTACCGTTTCATTTTTTAGCGCTTGTTCCTGCAGCGATTCAAGTAAATCTTCACGCGCCCGTACGTCGAGACCGGAACAAGGCTCATCCAAAATCATCGCGTCAGGCTGTGCCATAAACGCCCGGGCAATTAAGACACGGCGCTGTTCTCCTTGGGATAAAAATCGGTACGGCTGATCAGCTAGATACGTAATATGAAACTCTTTGAGCAGCTGTTCTGCTTTTTTCCAATCTTCGTCAGTCGTCTGCTCATAAATACCGATTGAATTAAATTTGCCGCTGACAATAATTTCGTGTGCCGTTTCCTGATCCAGTGTAGACAAAAAACGATTCAACGTATTCCCGACAAAACCAAGCCGTTTCTTTATGTATTCCCAGTTATATTTCCCATATTGGTGCCCAAATACATGGATCGTGCCGCTCGTCGGAAATTCATAGCCGCCCATCATATTTAACATTGTTGATTTCCCTGAACCGTTCAATCCAAGCACAGCCCAATGTTCACCCGCATTCACAATCCAGTTCACATCATCTAAAATGACTCGTTCTTCCCGCAAAAAACGTACATGTTCATATGAAATTATTTTAGACAAACTTATCACTCCTTTATTTAATAGTATCAGAAAAAAACGCGAAAAATACAATATAGGATATTCAACGATGTATATATTCCACAAGATATAGTTCCTTATGGTTTAGAAAAGTGTACGTGAGCGGAATAGAGAAAAAGCGAAATTCAAGATAGCCAAAAATTACACGTTTACTTTTGGTGGTGTGAAAAAGATAATATTATAGGGGAAATAGAATAAGAGGAGGGATAATATGTACGGGGAAGTTGAAACATTTTTACGCCCAGTGGAAGTACAAGAAGGAATGAAGACGGTAATTTATTACTGGGAAATTAAGGTTGCTGAGGTGGATAGAAAAATTTATGTATCAGCAACAGAACAAACGTCTAAACAATCTATACCTTGGCAGCTAAGCAGTAAATATTCGATTGAAGAGGCAGTGATTGAGTTAGCTGAAGTTTGTGATCAAAAGATTTAATTACCAGCAGATTACATGTAAGCATCCTTTAAAGGGATGCTTTTTTAAATAAAATCTAAAAATGAAAAAGCTTATCACTTACTGGTTTACATAAGGCTTTACTAATAGAAAAGGTTCATTCTATAACGACAATATGTCTCTTTTTAGGGTCGAAAAACCGCATAACAGCGGGATTTTAAGCAATTTGAAAAAAGATAAAAGTTAATTAAAGAAATTTATAAAAAAGCATTGGTTTTTAGATGGAACAGTAGTAAGATGATACTTGAAAAAGGCAACATCCAGGATGCTGGATGGTCTATTCAAGTAAAAAGGCCTTTTTCTTTCTCAAGACGTTTTTCCATGTTAGACTTATGGTGTAAGCGTTTTAGGATTTATCTGTACATATTTATACGAAGAAAGTATAAAAAATAACGAAAAAGAAAATCAAATGGGCGAAACAGTTGGAGGTTTTTCAGAATGAACATGCAGAATGGCCAGGGAAATCCATGGAAAGATTTTTCCGGACCGAACCTAGGATACGTAATGGAAGTGTATGAACATTACTTAACTGATCCTGACGCAGTGGATCAAGAATTGAGACAGTTGTTTGATCAATGGGGAGCACCTGTATCTCTGGCTGGCAGTGCATCGCCATCCGCAGCAGCAACATCACCGGGTGATCTTGATAAGTTGTATGGAGCCATAAAGCTAGCTGATGGTATTCGTATTCACGGACACCTTGCAGCGGATATTAATCCGCTTGATGACAGCCGTAAAGATACGCACCGGATTGATCTTGAGACATATGGGTTAACAGAAGCGGATCTACGTGCTATTCCGGTTCAATACATTTGCAAAGGTGCACCATCTCATATACAAGACGGATATGAGGCGATTATGCATTTGAAGAAAGTATACACGGATAAAGTGGCCTTTGAATTCGCACAAGTACATGATCTCGAAGAAAAACAATGGCTTCGTCAGCAAATTGAATCAACCGATTATTATCCGACATTTTCAGATGATCATAAAAAAGCGCTTTTGAAACGACTAACGGAAGTAGAAGGATTTGAAAAATTCATTCATAAAACATTTGTTGGTCAAAAACGCTTTTCAATCGAAGGATTAGATGCGATGGTTCTACTTCTCGATGAACTCGTTCATCACTCTGCTGTAAAAGGTGCACAAACGATTAACATCGGTATGGCCCATCGTGGACGTCTGAACGTTCTCGCGCACATTCTCGGCAAACCATATGAAATGATTTTCGCTGAATTCGCACATGCACCGAATAAAAAAATGCTTCCACTTGGTTCAATGAAAATGAATTACTACGGCTGGACAGGGGATGTAAAATATCATCTCGGTGCGGACCGCAGCTATAAAGAAGAAGATACATCAACAGCACGCATTACGCTTGCTAATAACCCGAGTCATCTTGAAGTTGTCAGTCCCATTGTAGCTGGATACACAAGAGCGGCGCAGGAAGACCGGACAAATAAAGGAAAACCGGACCTTGATGTGTCAAAAGCAATGTCGATTATTATCCACGGTGACGCTGCATTCCCAGGTCAGGGAATTGTCGGTGAAACATTTAACATGAGTCAGATTAACGGTTACAAAACAGGTGGATCCATTCACATCATTTCAAATAACATGATTGGGTTTACGACTGAATCGCATGATTCCCGCTCAACACGTTATGCATCAGACGTGGCGAAAGGCTTCGAAGTGCCGATCGTTCATGTGAATGCAGATGATCCAGAAGCATGTGTGGCAGCTGCTTTTATGGCAGTTGATTATCGCTCACGTTTTGCTAAAGATTTTGTGATTGATTTAATCGGCTACCGTCGCTTCGGTCATAATGAAACAGACGAACCGATGACAACGAATCCAAAAATGTACCAGATGATTCGTAATCATAAAACCGTTCGTGAATTGTATGCGAATAAACTTGTCGATCGTGGTGTCATTGATGCAGGTTATGCAGAGAAAGTATATAGTGAAAATGAACAAAAGCTGAAAGATTTGTTTGAAACCGTTCCGAAAACAGACGACAATCCAGATATCGTGATGAATCCGCCGAAAGTCGTTGAACAGGATTTACCTTGCAACAAAACAGGCGTGAGTGAAGACGACCTAAAAATCATTAATCAGGAACTTTTGACGTGGCCGGAAGGATTTCAGCCATTCAAAAAGCTTGAACGTATTTTGAAACGTCGCGAGCATCTATTTGAAGAAGATGGTCATATTGATTGGGGACACGCCGAAACACTCGCGTTTGCATCAATTTTAAAAGAAGGCACCCCAATCAGACTGACTGGTCAGGATTCACAGCGTGGTACATTTGCGCATAGAAACCTCGTGTTGCATGATGAAAACAGCGGGGCAGAATACTTACCGCTTCATGGGTTAAGCAACACGAATGCGTCATTTGATGTCATTAACTCGCCGCTTACAGAAACAGCTGTTGTCGGTTTTGAATATGGCTATAACGTATTTTCTCCTGAAACACTTGTTCTTTGGGAAGCACAGTTCGGTGACTTTGCGAATATGGCACAAGTAATGTTTGACCAGTTCGTCGCATCTGGACGAGCGAAATGGGGTCAAAAGTCAGGTCTTGTTATGCTTCTGCCGCATGGTTATGAAGGCCAAGGACCGGAGCATTCAAGTGCTCGGATGGAGCGATTCTTGCAGTTAGCAGGAGAAAATAACTGGACGGTGGCAAACTTATCATCAACAGCGCAATATTTTCATATTTTGCGCCGTCAAGCTTCAATTCTACAAAAAGAAGAAGTACGTCCGCTCGTCATCATGACGCCGAAAAGCTTGCTTCGTCATCCGCTTGCAGCATCAAAAGCATCGGAATTCTCTGATGGTATATTTAAACTTATTGTAGAAGAACCGAGAACAGGAAGCAATCCTAAGAAAGTTGAACGTCTCGTTCTTTGCAGCGGTAAAGTGTCAATCGACCTTGCCGAGCAAATTGACAAGACAGAGGACAATTTAGACTGGCTTCATGTCTTGCGTGTAGAGGAATTGTATCCATTCCCGAAAAATGAGATTGTTGGTATTTTAGAACAACTCCCAAATGTTAATGAAATCATCTGGCTGCAGGAAGAACCACAAAACATGGGTGCATGGACATATATGGATCCAAGACTGCGTGATGTAGCTCCTGGTGGCACGTCTGTCCGTTACGTGGGCCGCCGCCGCCGTTCAAGCTCTTCTGAAGGGGATGCCATTGTCCACAAAAAAGAACAGGCACGTCTGTTGCGTGCTGCCATGACGAAAGAACAGTAACAACAAAAATCCCGCAGCCGGTTTAAGCCCGGCTGCAGCTAGTACATAATAAGAAAATGATCATGAATGACGACAAGGAGGATTTTTAACGTGGCAGAAATTAGAGTTCCTGAACTGGCAGAATCAATTACAGAAGGTACGATTGCACAGTGGTTAAAGCAACCCGGTGATTATGTGGAAAAAGGCGAATACATCGTTGAACTCGAAACAGATAAAGTAAACGTCGAAGTGATTTCAGAAGAAGCGGGAACGATCAAAGAACTACAGGCGGCAGAAGGCGATACGGTTAAAGTAGGTCAAGTCATTGCTATTGTAGAAGCGGGCGCAGCAAGTACTGCACAGGCTCAAAAGGCTCCAGCAGCGGAAGCAGCGCCGAAAGCAGAAGAGAAAGAAGTACAGCCGGAACCGGCTAAAGAAGATCCGAATAACCGGACGGTTGCTTCACCAGCAGCACGTAAATTAGCACGTGAAAAGGGAATTGACTTATCTGCAGTTAAACCAGTTGATCCGCTAGGACGCGTCCGTGTTCAAGATGTAGAGACACATCAAGATGTACCTTCGTCTCCAGCCGCAGCCCCACAAAAAGCACCTGTAGCAGCGGCACCTGCGAAAAAACAGGATGATGGGAAACCGATTGAGCGCGAGCGTATGAGCCGCCGCCGTCAAACGATTGCTAAACGTCTTGTCGAGGTACAGCAAACAGCTGCGATGCTGACAACGTTTAACGAAATTGACATGACGAACATTATGGATCTTCGCAAACGTAAAAAAGATAAATTCTTTGATGACCATGATGTGCGTCTTGGTTTCATGTCATTCTTCACAAAAGCGGTTGTGGCAGGATTGAAAAAATATCCGTATGTCAACGCTGAAATCGATGGCAATGAAGTCCTGTTGAAAAAGTTCTATGATATCGGTATTGCCGTATCAACAGATGATGGTCTTGTCGTACCGGTTGTCCGTGATTGCGACCGCAAAAACTTCTCTGAAATCGAAGGATCTATTATGGAGATGGCTTTAAAAGCACGTGATAATAAACTGGCGCTTGCTGATTTGCAAGGCGGTACGTTTACGATCACAAACGGCGGTGTTTTCGGATCTCTTCTATCAACACCCATTTTGAACGGTTCACAGGTCGGTATTCTCGGCATGCATACGATTCAAAAGCGTCCGGTTGCGATTGGCGATTCCATTGAAATTCGTCCGATGATGTACGTGGCTCTTTCTTATGACCACCGCATCATTGATGGAAAAGAAGCAGTCAGCTTTTTGAAAATGGTGAAAGAATTAATTGAAAATCCTGAAGATCTTCTTCTAGAAGGATAAGTAACACAAAAATCCCGCAGCTATTAGCAGCCGCGGGATTTTTTATTATTTTTCATTTTTAGGCGATAATCCGCGTTTTCTCACTTCAATTTTTAATGCATTGATCCATTCCTTGTCATCTCGATTGTTCAATGCATCCCGATAAGCAGCCACCAACAGTTCATTGCTCATAATCTTCATTCGTTTATGACCTCCTCTGAGTGGTATTAAAATAAAGATATATATCTTTATTTTCTGATTATTATACTAGCAATCAATCAATCTAAATGCAAACAATAAACAAAAATCTAATAAAAACGATATAATATTCCCAATTTATATTATCTTTTTTAAAAAAATTGTAATAAAATCATGAAAAAGGGGGGCTATTTGTTGTATATTTATAAGAGCAGTGAGATAAAAAAGGCTGACAGATGTGCAGAAGAACAGGGGATGACGGCTTTTACGTTGATGGAGCTTTCAGGAATTGGCCTTTTCAACGCTATAAAACAGGATTTGAATATACATAAACATCATTTTACCATTATAGCAGGCAAAGGAAACAATGGAGGAGATGGCATTGTGCTTGCCCGTTATCTTCAAATAGCTGGTGTGCCATGTAGCCTTTTCTTTCCGTTGGGACTTCCGGTATCCGCAGCATCAAAAGCTCACTTTGACTATTATTCGTCACTTGGTTTTTCAGCATCGACAAATTTACCGGATCAATCAGGTTCGATTCTCGTTGACAGTTTATTCGGTATAGGGATTAAGCTCCCGCTTCGGGAAAATATTCAACGTGTGACGGACTGGATGAATAGACAGACAGCGATGAAGGTGGCGATTGATTTACCAACGGGTGCAGCATCAGATGATGGCGATTGTGACAAACATGCGTTTAAAGCAGATCGGACGTATTCACTGCATGGATATAAGCCATCCCGTTTTTTGTATCCAGCCGCTTCTTTATATGGTGATACGGAAGTGGTCGAGATCGGGTTGCCACATACATCGAACTGGAAAGTGAGAAGCGTACAGGAAGTGGCTAAATCACTCACATATAGCGGCCAGAATGCTCATAAAGGAACGTTTGGACACGGACTATTAATCGCAGGTACGAAAGATATGCCAGGCAGTGCATCGCTTGCTGCATCTGGCGCGGTCGCATGTGGTGCTGGAAAATTGACGGTACAGACAGAAAAAGAAGCTATCCCGATTATTGCTTCCCATGTACCGGAAGCGATGTATCAGTTTAACCCGCACATCGAATTAGACCATTCATTTGATGCCATTGCAGCAGGATGCGGTCGACCATCAGATGACAAGATGGAAATATTGATCGAGGAACTTTTAGCACAAAAAAAGCCTGTGATTCTTGATGCAGGTGCGTTGCATCCACGCTCATATGCAAAGAAAAAATGTCCGGTCATCGTTACACCACATCCAGGAGAGTTTTCCCGGATGACAGGCAAAGAGACCGTTTATGTTCAGCGTACGCGTATAGCGGCCGCTTCTGCATATGCCGTTGAACACAATGTCACGGTCGTATTAAAAGGGGAGTATACCGTGACGGCTTTTGCAGATGGCGGCGGCTATGTGAATGTGACAGGCAACGATGGTTTGTCAAAAGGCGGCAGTGGAGATGTGCTGACAGGTCTTATTCTCGCATTGGTGCTCCGAAACAAAAATATAAAAGAAGCAGTGGCCGACGCGGTCTATCTTCATGGTCATTGTGCGGATAAGTGGAAGGAAGCCTATCCGGCACAGACAATGCGTCCATCTTATATTTCGCAATTAATCGCTGAAACTGCAAATGAAATTATAAAGGAGACATGAAAATGATACATGCAAAATGGCATGAAAAAGAAACGATTAAACAAGTAATATGTGTGCATACAAAAGCAGAAAAGTACATGGTTGAAAATGTATTGACAGAAGGCAATGTGTACGATTTGAAAAATGAAACAGATGAATTTTATTTTATTGTTGATAACAAAGGCCGCGTATCCGGGTTTTATAAAGATTATTTTCAAGATGTAAACTAAGTGAACGATCGATTTGTAGGGGGAGAACAAAGTGTTTGATGAACGAATTGCGTTAAAAATTAGACTAGATCAGTTGGCAGATGCGGAAGTTCGGGTGATGCAGGAGTTTAAAAAAGAGAGGGAAGTTATTTTTTCCCGTTTACAGGAGCTTGACAGTGTGGATGAGTCAGATGCTCGTTCGGTCGCTGCAATTACAACAATCGGGCTTCCGCCAAGAGCCCGCCGGGGCCGCCGCAGTGAAAGTTTAACTGAACTTCGTAAAACAGCAGTCGTCGTCCTGAAGGAGCAAAATACACCCATTCGGGGCATTGAATTGCAGCGTTTTGTGGAAGAGCGGACAGGCAAAAAAATTGCGAATATGACGACATTTATGAATGGCCTTGAACGTGAAAATGAACGTGTCCGAAAGCTTGGTCGAGGACTGTATATGTACGAATACGATATGTGAACTTATTTTTATTTAAATTTTTATAAATAATGTTTACAGCCCTTTTTATTAAGAAAAAGGGCTGTTTTTGTATTTTGACCATGAAACTTTGTTATGCATGGAATTCATGAAATGGAATTTGTGAATTAAAATGGTTAGATAAGGCACAATACCCTTAGAAAGGGGCGATTGTCATCTATAATACAGGAGATTGGGTTTTTAATAAAAATAATCAAACACGAGGTTTTATCGTAGCATCAACGCATTACGCATCCGTTGTTACTTATGTACGAAATGGGCACTTCTTCGTTACCTCGAATTCGAGTACTCACAATCTTGAGAAATTGGACGAACAACTCAAACCGGATGAATTAATGGAATTAATGGATATGGCACTTGAACTGCGGGATCGAGAATGGTTCCGTGAGCTTGCCGTGCAAATTGGAAAAGCGAAGGAGTGTGCGGAATGAAAGTGGAAATAAAGTCAGTCCTATAAGGGTTCATTAAGATTCTATTTTTGATATGAAAATAAAACAGAACCTAAAAAGGGCTGTGATTTCGAAAAATCATGCCCTTTTTTCAGTGCTCTCTTTTTGTTACTTAATGAGGGATGGCAATCAATCCAATTTTTTCATCAGGTACAACAATGGCCGCAGAAAGGCCAAAAAAGACGGCTCCAACAATTAATGGAATACCAAGAATAGTTCCCCATAAAATCCCTTTTCTTCCTTTCTCTACGGTTTTACAAGACAAGGCCATTTGGAAAGCCACTTGTGCCAACATAATGTTAACGAGAAATAGGGCAAACCAAGCGAGAATAGGAAAACATTTCTGGTCTGACTTCGGCAAACTGCCTTAGTCCATCAATTCCAGGATTATTAAAAACAGCAATAAACCCTACAGCCAGCAGGACGTAAAACATATTTGTTGAGTAAAAATGTGCTTAATAACATAACAATCATTGAATAACGAATGTTATGTTATTATTAATCTAAAAATGAAGGTGATTTAAATGAAGGCTATATATCCAGGAAGCTTTGATCCGATTACAAATGGACATATTGATATTGTCAATAGAGCAAGTCACTTCTTTGATGAGATTATAGTAGCTGTATTGGTAAATTCTAAGAAACAATCTTTGTTTTCAATTGGAGAGCGAAGTATATTAATTGAAAATGAATTTACTTGTAATGAAAAAGTTAAAGTTGTTACATTTCAAGGGTTGCTTGTTGACTATATGAAAGAAAACAATATCAAAGCAATTATTAAAGGGCTAAGAACTGTTACTGATTATGGATATGAAGCTCAAATGGCATTGATAAATAAACAATTATACAGGGAGGCTGAAACATTTTTTATACATTCAAGTGAAAAATATTCATTTCTAAGTTCCAGTATAGTGAAGAATATCTATTCTCATGATGGTAGTGTATCTGATTATGTACCAAACCACGTTGAAAAGGCATTGAAAGAAAAATTAAAGCAACAATCTTGAATGAAAATATTGGGCTGTTTTATAGGATTACGTGAGACATCAATGTGAATAATGTAGTTTGTTTTCTCTTGTTCAATTAAAGGACCCTTTAGTTGAACAAGTCACTTCAATTTCCAAAACAGCAGTTTTTTCTTTTGTTCTGGTCGTTCAGATAGAGCTTTAAAGAGCATACTGTTTGTTCTTCGGACCTCGTGTATGATTACATTAATATGATCCGTATTACGCTTAACCTCTTGTTTTAATTCTGCATTTTCTTTTTTCATAGCGGTAAATTCGTCCATGATGGTAGCCAATAGTTCATTCGATGCGACGTTTTTTTGTACCTCGACGTCAGACATTTCACTTGGAAGTGCCGGTGCCAAGGGTGTAGTGCCCATCATTTCAGCTATATCGTTAAGTGGCAATTTTGATGAGGTTCTCAATTCTTTCATACGCATTAGAGTGGCAACGTCTTGCTCAACAAATTGACGGGATCTTTTTGGCTTAGCGATGACGTATCCATGTTTCTCAAGCGCGATACTGTAATTTCGCACAGTACTTTGGGATACACCTAATATCGCAGCCACTTCACTAGTCATATAGGATTTTACAAATTCTTCATCCATAGCAGGAACACCCCGAAAACGTAGATTATTAACTGTCTAATTGCGGTAATTAAACGATCGGATAAATAAAAAGGAAAAAGGACTCAAGCGTGAAAAACACCTGCTCAAGTCCTTTGTATAAACGATCTTGTCCATATAATTTTATCTTATTTATGCGGCTTTTTCAAGCGGATTTAAAAAAGGACATCACTCGAGGCCACCGCAATGAAAGAAGGAAAAGAAACGTAGGCACACTATTTGAATTAGGTCAAAGTAGAAACGGAATTGTAAAGCTTCATCTATTCCGGCCAAGGTTTACGTTATTCTCGCCTCACCTTTTTTAAATAGGACAGGATCACTGTTTTTAAAGAAGCATAGGATCCAACTGCCGCATAACCATAAAACCAACCCATAAAAAGCCCGGCAACGAGGTGTCCTCTGTGGCTTACAAAAACAGATAATAAAAGACCTATGGCGAGCGCTACAGTCGGAACGTATGATTTAGGGACTTTAAAAAAGATTTTTATTAACTGTGTTAGTACCATTATCACAGGAACTGCAATAAAGGCGTCCCAAAAATTTGTATGTATTGTAGGGAAATCCATGCTCATCCCACCTTAGCATTTTTCAATTTGAATGATTTTTACCGTAGTATCGTCTGTTTTTTAAAAGTTATCCATGTATGCTTAAAGAACGCCGAGAAAAGGATGCTGCGCCTTGAAAAAATGGAAACAATTGTACAGGAGAAAGGAGGGCTTTTAAAAGCCGGCTTTTTTGCTTTTATCGCTGAATCAAGTGTATGATGATACTCGTGCAACGACATTGGAAAGGACGAATATTGTGTATATTTCAACATTACCAGAAAAAATTGAACAAATCATAAAAGAACGGAAGCAGCAATTTCAGCAAGATCTTACAGACAATGCGACGAATCAATATGTAGCGCAAGATGCACATTTGTTAACCGACACGGTCATTACATTGGCACTCTGTAAAAATATTTTATTAAAAGGGCCAACAGGTTCTGGTAAGACAAAACTGTCAGAATCACTTGCTGCTTATTTTGGCCAGCCTGTTCACAGTATTAACTGTTCTGTTGATCTCGATGCAGAAGCGATGCTCGGCTTTAAAACGATTATAGAAATTAATGGGAAAAGCCGTATTGATTTTGTGGAAGGGCCGGTTATTCAAGCGATGAAAAAAGGACATTTATTATATATAGATGAAATTAATATGGCAAAACCGGAAACATTGCCGATTTTAAATGGCGTTCTTGATTACCGCCGTCAAATTACGAATCCGTTTACAGGAGAAGTCGTTAAAGCCAAACCGACATTTAGTGTGATTGCAGCTGTCAATGAAGGCTATGCTGGAACGGCGCCTCTTAATGAAGCACTTAAAAACCGATTTGTGACATTTAAGATTCCGTATATTTCTGGTGATGCATTATTCAGCGTATTAAAGCAGGAATCCATTTTGCAGGACGAGCGCTTGATCCAGCAATTTGTGTCACTGTCTGCTGATTTAACAAAGCTTGTTGAGAGCGGCCGTCTGCCGGAAGAAGCGTCATCTATCCGTGCGCTGGTAGATGCATGTGATCTTGCGCTGTATATTCCACCGATGCGTGCCATCGAAAGTGCGATTGCCGGGAAGCTTGATGATGAGCGAGAACAGGCAGCTGTTAGAAACGTAGCGGAAACGTGGTTCGCATAACGTGGAGCGGTTTATTCAATTTAACGATGAAACGGTCAATTCGGCCTTCTGGATGGAACTGTCGGATCTTGCTGCAGCCATAGCAAATGACACAAATATGAAAGTGGAGTTCGGCCCGCTTGCGTATCTACAATATGAGCCGGCCATTTTGTACGTGAGCCATTTTTGGCAGCATCGCGTTAAACAGGAAGAGATAGATGGTATGAAGTCAGACGTCTATTTACGTGCGCTCGGAACGAAGTCGTTTACAAATGCAGAAGACATACAGCCTTTTATAGAAAAAAAACAATCATCTTTTGCCCGCCAGTTGTTCGCACTCGCAGAAGATGTACGGATCGAACCGCTCTGCGTTCAATCAAGGCCTGGAACGAAAAGGGCGTTTGAGACGCGGAAGAGCGTCATGAGGCGCTATCATAATGGGCAACTGACCGTTAATATAGCTAAAGGCTTTTATACAGATGCGGTATATAATGCGCTCTATTTGCTTTGGCAGGCGGATTCTCCCTTTGAATGGCCGCAGATCAGCCCAATCATTGATGGCGCGATTCCGTTTATCGATCGGACAGCTCGCTTATTGTTTGACGCGCAGTCAACTGCCGATGTCATTCGTCTTGTCACCGATATTTCAGACGTAATAAATGATCTAGATGTACGTGATATGGTAAATGAATACAGCCACTTGCCGGAATATCAACAAGAAGAGTCAGATACCGCTGTTGATCCAGGTAGACGGCGTGACCCGCTTGCAAATGATGATAAGCAAGATGAAAAAGAAAATGAGCAGTTTGATGAACCATTTTCAACGTGGCACCGTGAATCGGAAGAGACGCGCGGCACGTTTATGCAGTTTGATCTAGAACAGGGCGCAAAAACGCCGATGATGGGGAATATGGTGCGTGAAGGCGATGAAGGGGACGCAGCGCTTGCATCCGTGCAAGGACAGTCTAAAAAAGCATCACGTGAACAGTACAACCGATTACTAGTGGAACGCCGTGCGGCAGCGGAACAGTCTGACGATACCCGGTACGGAAAAGAGAATAAAGGAGCAAAGGCGCTTTTCGAATCTCCACGCGTCCCATCTTATGAAGAGCGCGAACAGTACCGACTGTTAAAAGAAGAGACAGCACCGGCTGTTCGTAAGTTAAAACGGATGATTGAAAAATCGATTGAAAAGAAAAAAACAAGCCCACGTACAAATTTATTGACAGGGCGTCTTGACCGCCATTTAATTCGCTTTTATACAGACAATAATCCGCGGCTTTTTTATAAAAAACAGGAGCCGTCACGTGAGATTGACGCCGCTTTTTTCTTGTTGATTGACAGTTCTGCTTCTATGTATGACAAAATGGACGAAGTGAAAAAAAGTACGGTACTCTTTCATGAGACATTAAAATCACTTCGCGTTCCACATGAAATCACGGGTTTTTGGGAAGACACAGCAACATTGTCTGCTGCTGTGAAACCGAATTATTTTTTAACGGTGGTTCCATTTGAACGTTCCTATCAATCAGAATCAGGTCCACAAATATGTCAACTTCGATCGGAAGAAGACAACCGGGATGGCTTTGCATTGCGGATCGCGATTGAAAAAATGGAGCGCCGCAGTGAACAGCGGAAGTTTTTAATCGTCTTTTCCGATGGAGAGCCATCCGCTGCCGATTATGATAAAAATGGTGTGCTTGACACACATGAAGCTGTTTTGCTTGCCCGAAAAAAAGGACTGACCGTTTTTAATTTATTTATCGGTGACGAAGCGTTGGACGAAGCTCGTCAGCAAACGATGAAAACAATTTATGGAAACGGCTCGATCATAGTACCTGATGTGTCAGAACTACCCGCTGTCTTAACACCTATTTTGAAAAAATTACTGTTTGAAAGCATTTAGCATGAAAGAAGCCGTTCCAGGAAAAATTCTGGAACGGCTTCTCTATTATTTCAACCGAAGCAGGCGCTGTTTTAAATCGTCTTCCATGACGATCAATTCTTCTTCCGCTGCTTTTCGTTTCGCCCGGCCGTCCTGCTGAATGCGGATCGTTTCTTCGAGCGTTGTAATTAAATTATCCTGCGTTTTTTTCAATGTTTCGATGTCAACGAATCCACGTTCATTTTCTTTCGCGGTTTCAATGGAGTTCACTTTGAGCATTTCTGAGTTTTTCAGAAGCAGTTCATTTGTCGTTTTTGACACTTGTTTTTGCGCTTCAACGGCCTTTTGCTGGCGGACGAGCGTCAATGCAATAGCGATTTGGTTTTTCCAGAGTGGCACGGCAGTCAAGATCGATGACTGAATTTTTTCCGCGAGCGCCTGGTTCGTATTTTGAATGAGACGAATTTGCGGTGCGCTTTGAATCGTAATCTGGCGGCTTAATTTTAAATCATGGAGCCGTTTTTCAAGACGATCAGCAAATTGAATCATATCGTTTACATCTTGAAAATCCATTTGATCACCGGTCCGCTCCGCTTTTTGTCGAAGCTCGGGTATCGTTTTTGTTTCAATTTCTTCGAGCTTTAACTCGCCGGCCGCGATATATATATTAAGTGCTTGAAAATATTCTTTATTTTTATCATATAATTGCTCAAGCATGCGTATATCCTCAACAAGTCCACGTTTTGAATGTTCTAATTTCACACCAATCCGGTCAATTTGTGAGCCAACTTTCTGATAGCGTGTCATCACTTCTTGTACGGAATCAGATACTTTACCGAACATGCGAGAAAAAATATTTTTCTTTTCGTCACGCAGTTCATCCGGATCAACATTTTTTAAGTTTTTCATGAGTTCATTTAAAATATCGCCGATTGGGCCGATATCTTTCCGCTGTACGTGATCGAGCATGTGATGAGAGAAATCAGATAGTTTCGTTTGAGCGGCTGTTCCGAATGAAAAGACGGCTTGCTGGTTGCCGACATCAATTTGAGCCGCAAGCTGCTCTGCTTTTTGCCGGTGTTCAGCAGGAATTACGTCAACAAGCCGTTTTGATTGTGCAGACGGCGTCGCAGTTGTTTCCGGTGCTGCAATCATATCACCGAACGGATCGGCTAGTAAATCATCTAATAAATCATCTTTTTTTGCGTCCATAGCGGGTGCCGGTTGTGGTTGAAATTCGTTGTTCATTTTCAGGTGCTCCTTCCTTATCTTGTTCAAATGGAGTTTCTTGTTTTTTTACTCTTCTTTGAGCAACATCAAGTTCAATGGTCAAATGTTCAATATCACGGGCGAGTACCTGTCTAAGGTCTCCTTCAAGCGTTTTAGATAAATCACCTAATGTTTCTTTCGTTTCAATCAATGATTGTTTTAAGTCCAGTCCTTTTACTTTTTTGCTTGATAAAAGAGCTGATTTTTCTGCTAATTCGACGACTGAATCAAGATGTGAATAAAAGAATGACTCAATTTCATAAAAGCGTTTCGGCTCTTTTTTGACGACTGAATAAATACGCTTGACGAGGCTGTTTAATTCAATCATTTGCCGGAGTGAGCTTAAACTGCGCACTTTTAAAAATAAATGCTGCAGCCTAGAAAGCTTCAATTTCGCATCTTGCAATTGATCCCGTATATAATAATATTCTTTCCGATTTAATCCGTATTTTTTCTGGATCCGCATATTGCTCAGGTTCGTGTACAACACGAATACAATGGCAAACGAAAGGGCAAACGCGCCGTATGCTAAAAATCCGTCAAACGGACTTGCTGCGAGCAGTGCAGCAATAAGAGAAGCAAGCGAACGCCGGAACCAATAAAAAGAATACCGCATCGTACATCCACTCCATATGTTCATTTCGCTCTAGTGTGAGCGTTTCTATCTATTCTATACGGTTATTTGGAACAAATAGTTTCACTTTTTCTATGAAAAAAGTACTTTCATTTACTGTACAAAAAAATAGGTTTTTATACAACAAAAAGACGCCTTGATTACGCAAGGCATCCCAGGTCGTTACTTTGTTGCATTTTCAACGGGTGGGTGTGTTTGGTAATATTTACGTCCGAGCCATGATTGGAAGATTAAAATTAATCCACTAACCGCCCAGTAAATAGGCAATGCGGCGGGAGCGGAAACGGAAAAAATTAAAATCATGACTGGCGATAGCAAACCGATGAATTTCATTTGTTGCTGCTGTTCAGCAGGCATTGTCTGCATGGAAACTCTAAATTGAACATAATATATAATTCCAGCAATAATGGCCATCGCAATATCCGGATTTCCGAGGCGGAACCATAAAAATTCATGAGATCGAATATCTGGTGAAATAGTAATGCCATAATACAGCCCCATCCAGATAGGTGTTTGAAGAAGCATAGGCAAGCACCCCATCGCCATCGGGTTAATATCGTGCTCTTTGTACAGCCCCATCATTTCCATTTGAATTTTACGCTGTTCTTCCGGATTTTTTTCTGCTTTCAAGCGGTCTTGAATGGCTGTCATTTTCGGTTTTACGACTTCCATTTTTTGACGCATCACCGCTTGCTTTTTCATTGAATTTAGCATGAGCGGCATTAAAATCAATCGAACGATAATCGTAATCACAATAATAGCTAAACCGTAACTGCCGAGCATTTCGCCAAGGGCGTGAATGAGTTTGACGAATGGATTGACTAAATAGTCATGAAAAAAATGACCTTCCGTCTGCGCACTTTGACAGCCCGATAACACGATAGCTGATAATAAAGTGAGCGCGAGTAATAATTGTTTTTTCAAATTGATTTTCCTCCTGCGCCTGAAATCAGGCAAGTTGCTTTAGACAAAAAAAGTATACTCTATTTTATCAATGAAAACAATGAACTAGCAAAACGATTATTGTTAACTTAATTTATATTTTGGTTGACAATAAAGATTCTTTTCCTTTAATCTGGCAGTAGAAGAAAAGGAGTGAGGAAGATGTCGAAATGGAGTAGTTTGGCGGAAAAGGTGTTAACTGGGGGTGAATGTTCAAATGAGGAAGCGATGTCAATTTTAAAGTGCCCAGATGAAGAATTATTGCTTCTATTGGATGGTGCATATAAAATTCGCCGTCATTACTATGGGAACAAAGTGAAGCTAAACATGATCATCAATACGAAATCGGGACTTTGCCCAGAAGACTGCGGCTATTGTTCGCAATCGGTCCGTTCAAGTGCGCCAATTGAAAAGTATCGGATGATGGAAAAAGAGCAGATTGTCTCAGCCGCTGAAAAAGCCTATTCACTTGGTGCTGGCACTTATTGCATTGTTGCGAGCGGACGCGGACCATCGAAAAAAGAAATCGAAACGGTTGTTGGTGCAGTGGAAGAAATAAAAGAAAAATACCCGATGCGTATTTGTGCATGTTTAGGGCTGTTAAAGCCAGATCAGGCAAATCAGCTAAAAGCAGCAGGAGTAGACCGGTACAATCATAATATTAATACATCAAAAGATCATCATGCGGCGATCACCACGACTCATACATATGATGATCGGACAGAAACAGTCGAATATGTGAAAGAGAGCGGTATGTCTCCATGTTCCGGTGTCATTATCGGCATGGGAGAAACAAAGGAAGACGTCGTGACGATGGCAAAAAGTTTGCGCGCGCTCGATGCGGATTCGATTCCAGTCAATTTTTTGCATGCGATTCCAGGCACAATTCTTGAAAATGCAGCACCGTTAACACCTGCGTATTGTTTAAAAGTGCTCGCTTTATTCCGTTTTATTAATCC
The DNA here is from genome assembly GCF_000372765.1 of Bacillus sp. 37MA. Taxonomy (NCBI): domain Bacteria; kingdom Bacillati; phylum Bacillota; class Bacilli; order Caryophanales; family Bacillaceae; genus Bacillus; species Bacillus sp. 37MA. The sequence goes on along the minus strand of NZ_KB889752.1, from coordinate 1,550,012 downwards.
ATCTAAAGAAATTCGTATTTCTGGCGGGCGCGAAGTGAATTTACGTTCGTTGCAGCCGCTCGGTTTATATGCAGCCAACTCGATTTTTCTCGGCAATTATTTGACAACAGAAGGACAATCGACAACGGCTGACCATAAAATGATCGAAGAAATGGGCTTTGTTGTTGAAACGGCACAAGAACAGACACCTGTGTGATAGGATAATAGAAGTGATCCCTCTGCTGGGATCACTTCTGCGTTTTTTATGGTACCATTTTAAAAAGAGAATGGAGAATGAAGATGACGAAGGAAAAGACGGAGCTCTATCGCTACACACACAGGATTGAAGAAAAGCAAGTGCAGGCATTTAAAGAAGCGATTCATCTAAACGATTCCAATAGTGAGATTCCACCGACATATGCGACGGTCATCGATTTTCAAGGGGGCATGTCATTTGAAAAGTTGACAGATTTGCTTACATTTGATCCGTCCTGTGTACTGCATGGCAGTCAGCAATACGAATACAAAAAACCGATATACATAGGTGACAGCATTGAAGCGGTCGTTTTTTTAATCGGGAAAACGACGAAAAGAGGTATGACATTTGCGAAGCTTGAAACGGAATACAAGCGGGACGGCGAAACAGTGATCATTTCCCGATCGACGATTATTGAGCAGAAAGGAGCAACACATGTTTAACCCTATATATATGACGATTACACGTGAACAAATAAAAAAATATGCAGTCGCTTCAGGTGACTTTAATCCAATTCATACCGATCCTGAAGCCGCTAAAAAAGCCGGTTTACCAGAGTGTATTGCTCATGGAATGCTTGTTATGGCCCTTGGGAGCCGTGCTTTAAGCGAATGGGGTATATCTTCATTAGCCACATACGACGCCCGTTTTTTATCGATGACTTATCCGGATGAGCCGCTTGTTTTTAAAGGGAGTTGGGTCGATGAGAAATTAAGAAAAGGCGGATTGACTGTTGAAAATGCAGCGGGTGAAGTGAAAATGAAAGGCACTTTTATTGTAGGTTAAAATGAGGAAAAGCCGTCAGTGATGACGGCTTTTTGTTATCCAATTAAAATGCGTTCTTTCGGATAATGGTAGGATTCTTTTATTTCTTTTCCGCGAATAAGGAAAAGAAGTGAAAACAATCCGATACGGCCGATAAACATGAGCACAATTAAAATGATTTTAGCAGGTGTGTCTAAATGGCTGGTAATGCCAAGAGAAGATCCGGTCGTTCCAAAAGCAGATGACACTTCATAAAGAAGCGGCAGCAGTGAAATGTCAGGTTCTAAGTAAGACATAAACATAATGGATAAGCCCCATATAAACGTTCCCATAACCACAACAACGAATGAACGGTGAACATCGATTGGATGAACTTCGCGATTGAAGATTTTAATCGTATTTTTCCCGCGCGCAAATGTAAACACACTAAGTACGGCAATCGCCACTGTCGTCGTTCGAAGCCCGCCGCCGACACTTGAAGGGGAGGCACCGATAAACATTAAAACGGACAATAAAATGAGCGTTGGCGATGAAAATTCATTTAAATCCAACGTAGTCAATCCGCCGCTTCGTGACGCAATCGATTGAAACGAAGCATAAAAGAACGATTCATGCCACATTTTATCGAGGAAAAAATGACGGCGTTCAAAGAAAAAGATGCCTGCCGTCCCAATGATGACTAAAATCGAGTGCATCGTTACCGTTATTTTTAAAAATAAACTAAATTGATATTTACGTGGACTACGGTATGTGATAAAGTCTTTTATTTCAATTAATACAGGGAAGCCGATCGCTCCAAGAACAATTAAAATGGCATTGACAAACTGAACGAAATAATCATTTGCAAATGGAATGAGTGACGCACCCGTAATATCGAACCCGCCATTTGTCGTAGCACTGATTGATCCAAATAGTCCATGTAAAAAGGATTCAGACAATGTCGGATAATATTGTGTGAAATAAATGCCAAGAATGATCGCACCGATCACTTCAATCGTTAAAATGAGCAAAAAGATCTCCCTCATTAATTTCACTAGGCCGTTTAAGTCAATCCGGTTTTGGTCAGCCATAATGAGCTGCCGCTCCCGTATGCCGATTCGTTTTCCAAATAAAATCCATATCATCGAGCTGAATGTCATAATGCCAACGCCGCCGACTTGCAAAATGAGCATGATGAAAAAATAACCAGTCGTACTAAACGTATCGGCCACGCTGACCGGTGATAATCCAGTAACGCTCAGTGCGCTGACGGCAACGAAAACGGCATTGACAAACGTAATGTCGACACCCGGTTTATGTGCGACTGGCAACAGCAGCAAAATACTTGAAAAAATCGCGCCGGTTAAATAGAGAAGAACAATAAGTTGGAATGGGGAAAGCTTGAGTGCCTTTTTTGTTTTCATTTTTATTATCATGATTTTACTCCACAGATCATGTTTGTTTGATCACTTTTTTTAATTGATGGACAGCCTTCTCTAAAACAGATACCGGCTGAACGAGTGCAATGCGGACATATCCAATGCCGCCCGTTCCGAATGTGCTGCCCGGAATCATCACGACACCTGACCGGTCGATTACATCAAAAACGAAGGCTCGGTCATCGGTACCATAGGGGATTTTCGCCCATAAGAACATACCACCATCGGGTTTTGATACGCTCCAGCCGATCTCATGTAATCCATTGACAAGTACGTCACGGCGCGCTGTAAACTCAGCACGGAGCCGGTTTGTTATCTCTTCTGCATGATCGAGTGCCGTTGCGGCCGCTTCCTGAATAGGCGCGAATACACCATAATCAAGATTAGTTTTTAACTGTTTTAATACTGCAATCATGTCCGGATTGCCGACAATATAGGCAATGCGCGCACCGGCAAGACTAAAGCTTTTAGACAAAGAATTAATTTCCATTCCAACGTCCATTGCACCTGGAACGGATAAAAAGCTAAATGGTTTTGTACCGGTAAAATAAAATTCCGAATATGCCGCATCATGCAGCACAGCAATATGATATCGACGGGCGACCGCGATGATCTGTTCAAAAAAAGCTTGATTCGGCATAGCTGGAACAGGATTACCTGGTAAATTTATAATCATAAGCTTTGCCTTTTTAAGAATGTCTTCTGGAACGATCGAAATATCAGGTAAAAATCCGTTTTCTTCTAATAACGGCATATAATAAGGAACTGCACCGGCAAGTGTAATGCCCGACTCATAGGCAACATAGGCGGGGTTTGTAGTTAGAACGATATCGCCTAGATTACAAAACGCCAGCGGCAAATGCACAAGTCCTTCCTGAGACCCCATTGTCTGCACAATATCTGTTTCTGGATTTAGTTTAACGCCGGATCGGCGGTTGTAATAATTAGCGACTGATTCATGAAAGCGTTTCGTCCCACCGAGCGTGTATCCGTACGAAGAAATCGCTGCGCTTTTTTTGGCAAGAACATTTCTGATTTTTTCATCGGGCGGTAAATCTGGGCTGCCTAAGCTGAGATCAATTAAATCAACGCCTTCTCGCTTTTTTATCTCTGTATAATTCTTTAAATCGCTGAAAATCGATGGCTGAAACGATGCCATTTTGATAGAAGGTTCAATAATCAAAAGGAGCACTCCTTATGTGTCAATATGTATGCATAGGCACTATTTTATCATATTTGAAGCAGGAAAACCGCTCATTCTAAATCAGTAAAAAGTGCCGTATACAAAGTTGTCAAGAACTTCTATCGCAAAGCAAGACAAATCGTATTAACAACGTGTAAAGTTATGATAAAATGAACATATATGCTCAATGAAAAAGAGCACGGATGATATGTGATCTTTCAAGTGAAATAAATAAAGGTGGGAAAATGATTTTGGAAAAAAAAGAATACAGAGTGTTGCTCTACTATAATTATGTCACAATTGATAATCCCGAAGAGTTTGCACAAGAGCATTTAAGCTTTTGCAAAGAACTCGGATTAAAGGGGCGTATTTTAGTTGCACAGGAAGGGATCAATGGAACTGTTTCTGGAACAATTGAGCAGACAGATGCCTATATAAAAGCAATGAAGAGCGATTCTCGCTTTGAAGACATGGAGTTTAAAATAGATGAAGCGGATGAGCATGCGTTTAAAAAAATGCACGTCCGTCCCCGCAAAGAATTAGTGACGCTGCGGCTGGAGGATGACATTAACCCGAGACAAACGACAGGGAAGCATCTTGATCCTAAAACCTTTTTTGAACAAATGCAGTCGGAAGATACAGTCGTCATCGATGCCAGAAATGACTATGAGTATGAATTAGGTCATTTCAGAGGTGCAATTAAGCCAGATATTGAAACATTCCGTGATTTACCCGAATGGATCCGTCAAAATAAAGAACAGTTTGCAGATAAAAAAATCTTAACGTATTGCACAGGTGGCATCCGCTGCGAAAAATTTTCAGGATGGTTGTTAAAAGAAGGCTTTGAAGATGTCGCACAGCTTCACGGCGGAATTGTCACATACGGAAAAGATCCGGAAGTAAAGGGCCAGTTGTGGGACGGACAGTGCTACGTATTTGATGAGCGAATCGGTGTGCCGATCAATCAGGTGGAGCATGTGATCGTTGGAAGAGATTACTTTACAAATGAACCGTGTGAACGCTATGTAAATTGTGCGAATCCAGAATGCAACAAGCAAATCCTTTGCTCAGAAGAAAATGAACATCTCTATATGAGAAGCTGTTCGAGCGAATGCCGGACACATCCTCGAAATCGTTATATCGCTGAACATGGACTGACGGATGAAGAGGTAGCGGAAAGATTAAAAGCACCTGTTTCATAAAACAAGTAGACATCAGGTTTTTTTATGAAGCTGCTTTTAAAAAAAGATTGATCAAAACGAGGGAAAGATACTCGTTTTTGATCAATCTTTTTTTCATTCAATCATTCGTTTGTATCGTTAAGAATTTTTATCTTTTCCTTTTTCGGTTCCTCTTCGTCATCTATAATGCCTTTTGTTGATTTTTTAAATTCTGATAATGTTTTTCCAACGGCTCCACCGATTTCTGGCAATTTTTTCGGACCAAAAAGAATTAAGACAATCACAAGAATAACAATTAACCCAGGTACTCCGATTCCAGAAAGCCCCATTTTAGTTCACCTCCTTTTTAAACGAGCGACCCGCCGTTTTTACTGTATTTAATGATACCTTCCGCACAGCGGTAGGCGAGTGCACCAACTGTGCCTGTCGGATTGTAGCCGCCGTTATGGGCAAAGTTTCCTGCTCCGACAGCGAAAAGATTCTCCGCGTCCCAGTGCTGAAGATACGTGTTCACCACACTGTTTTCAGGGTTTGTTCCCATAATTGTTCCACCGGTATTATGTGTCGTCTGGTAAGGAACAATATCATAATCTGTCAATGGACTACCTGGTACGACGATTTTTGCGCCCATCTTTTTCATGATTTCTTCGGATTTTTTTGTAAGATACGTATGCAATGCCCGATCCTGCTCCGTAAAGTTATACGTCAGCTGCAATAAAGGAACACCGTATGCATCTTTATAGGTACTGTCAAGAGACATATAATTTTCTTTATACGGCATCGATGCGCCCTGCCCACCCACACTTAGCATCCGTGTATAGTTGTGAATGGATGCTTTTTTGAAATCTGATCCCCACGTTGGGGTATCTGGCGGAACAGGATTCACTTGAATAGGCCGTGCACCTGTCTGAGTCATCGAAATACTCGCGCCGTGGATGAAATCTACATCGCTATGATCGAAGTTGTCGCCATTCCAGTCGTCGATACTCATACCGAGTGATCCCGCACCCATGAATACATTCATCTGTTCATCGAAAAATCCGGTCGCTCCCGGAAGGATTTGATAACAATAGTTTTTCCCAAGTGTGCCGCGTCCGGTTGCCGGATCATACTGTTCACCGATTTTTGACACCATTAACAGCTTCGCATTGTTCATAACATAACTCGTCAACACAACGACTTCTGCCGGCTGGATAAATTCTTCACCTGACACTCGGTCGACATATTTGACGCCTGTCACTTTATTGCCTTCTTTTAAGATCTCGACAACATTGGCATGAAAGCGAATATCAAAATTGCCTGTTTTTCTTGCCGTCGGTACGACCGTTATTTCCGCAGAAGTCTTTGCACCATATTCACATCCAAACCGCTCACAAAAACCGCAATACTGGCACGCATTAATCTGTTCGCCGTCCGGATTTTTATACGGTTCAGAAAGGTTCGCAGATGGCAGCATAAATGGCGAGTAGCCTAAATCAGTCGTTGCTTTTTCAAATTTTTGAAGGAGGGGCGTTTTTTTCATCGCAGGTGTTGGGTACTTATCTGAACGCTTTCCTTGGAAAGGGTTTTTCCCATCTCCTGAAATACCGGCCGTTTTTTCGAATTTATCGAAATAAGGCTCCAGTTCGTCATACGTAATGCCCCAGTCCTGCAACAAATAATCGGCTGATAATTTATTTTTCCCATACTTTTTATCGGTTATTGACTTAATTTCAAAATCATAAGGCAGGAAACGCCATGTGTGTCCATTCCAGTGTGTACCTGATCCACCTAAATTTTCACCGAGCAAAAAGGAGCCCATCTGCCGCATCGGAAGTGCTTCTTGTTTTCGGTTGTTACGAAATGTAATCGTTTCTTTTGATAAATCTTGCATGAGTTCATAGCGGATGGCGTAGCGGAATTCATCATGAACTTGTGCGAAGTCGGCAGTACTGCGTTCTTTACCTCGTTCAAGCCCGATTACTTTTAACCCTGCTTTTGCACATTCAGCCGCAATAATACCACCTGTCCAACCGACACCTACTGTGACAACATCTACTTTCTCCAATGTTTTGGCCATTCTTCTCCTCCTACTAAAAAACGTAATGATTCATTGGTCATTCATATAAAAAAGGGCTGCTGTTTATTTTTAATGCTGCATATTCTGCATACTGGACAGTGATTTCGGTTCGATTTTTTGGAACGCCTCTTTATCAATCACTTGCGCATATGAACCTTGATGACCAGGGAAGTTTTTCATGCGCCATCCATCCATATTATTGTTTCCACCGTACAACGGATCCGCATATGCTCCTTCGAGAGTGGCCTGTCTAAGAAGCTTAAAGAAAAAGGCAGAGGAAACAGCCGTCATCGGCACTTCATCTTTTTGGAAAGCTGTTAAAATTTCATCCATCTGATTGTTCTCTAAGTCAGAAAAACCTTTTTTAAAACGACTTTGCGATTCTGATTCTATTTTCGCAATTCCCTGCTGAAAAATTTCTGCACGCGTCAGTCGGCTCTGGTATCCTTGGGTAGACTGTCCTGCTTTAAACGGTCCTTGCATATACTCTTTCGAATTGTTACCGTAGTTTCCGGCCAGCTGGTGATCGATAAAATAAGGCACGTCAAGCTCGATGGCGCCTGGACCAAGGTCATCCTTTGGAAAGATCCGTTCCGTCGCTGCTGATAAAATCATAAAGTCCTTGTCGTTCGTAAAGAACATACGCGCTCTGCTGCTTGGGGCTTCGTGCTGCTCACCACTTGTCATTACGTTACTTATTTGCTTATTATCTTTCGTGTTGTAGCCGACAAGCCCGCCGATCAGACCGCCGCCAACAAGTGCACCGGCAGCAATTCCCGTTGTTTTTAGAAAGCCGCGTCTTGACAATCCTTTTTCATTATCCGGCATGATAAACCTCCTAAAATTCACATTTACTAATTTATCTTAGAGTGCCACGTAGTCTTATAGTTCCATCCGTTTGGCTAGACTGACTAACAGTATGGCGTGATCTACCCCTATATAATTCTCCATTAAATCCATTGTTTATACTCTTAAAGAAATATTTAGGTAAAAATAGCTCTATTATTGCAGAGTAATAAGCAGTAAAACACCCAGTTCAGGATTGAGAGAAATCGATGGATGAAGGGTAAATAGGGGATAGCTGGCTCGACTGCCCAGGTATTGCCGCAGAACGTGGTGCTTTTACCTGAGTTCCTTTTAATTCAGTGGAGAGAGCGTGAAGATTAAAAACGCCTATTTATTAAATAAGCAGACATCTGGTTGTTGTATGAAACTGCTATTTAAAAAAAAGATTGATCAAAACGAGTGGAATGATACCCGTTTTTGATCAATCTTTTTTCATTCAATCATTCATTTGTCTCGTTAAGAATGTGTATATGTTCTGATTTGGCACGACGACGTTCAATAAACGTGACAATATAAATACTGATCTCGTACAATAAAATCATAGGGAACATAACAAGAAGTTGACTGATAAAGTCTGGTGGTGTAATGGCGGCCGATAAAACAGCGATGATCAAGTAGGACCATTTCCGAACTTTTCGCATTGTTTCAGCAGTCAGAATCCCGATGGCTGCAAGAAATAGGGCAATAATCGGCATTTCGAAAAGTAACCCGAGCGGCACAGTCGACATCAGCAAAAAACGGATGTATTCTTGTGCCGATACCATGACATTAAAATTCAACGAGCCCATTGAAATCAAAAATTGATAACTGAGCGGATTCACGACAAAATAGCCAAATGCAACACCAGCTATGAAAAGTAAAAGCATCGCGGGGGAATAGAAGCCGATAAAACGGCTCTCTTTTTCGTTTAGCCCCGGTTTTACGAACTGCCATAAAAAATGGCTAACAAATGGCAGCGACAGTCCCAATGATAATGCAAGGGAAATAGACATATAAAACTTAATGACTTCAAGTGGTCCGAGAATAATAAGTTCATGGCCTCTCGTCACATATGGGAACCAAAAGTTGATTGAAGAGAAGACAATGATAAAAAAGAACAGGAAGACAACCGTGCTTTTGATTAATTGCTTCCGCAAATCGGTTAGATGCTCCACTAAAGACGCGCCTAGTTCTGAGAGCTCATTTGGACGATCAGTAACGGCTGACTCTTGAACCTGGCTTACTGCTACTTCTTCCATTGACACTTTATCCAGCGGACTTAAAACTTTTCTATTATGATCTCCATATGGATCCAATTCATCACCTGCTTACAATCCATCTATTTTTTTCTCTACATTTTTAGAATCTTCTTCCTCATCCATAATGCCTTTTGTTGATTTTTTAAATTCTGATAATGTTTTTCCGACGGCTCCCCCAACTTCCGGTAACTTTTTCGGACCAAAAAGGATTAGGACGATCACAAGGATAATGATTAAACCGGGTACGCCAATTTGAGCAAGTCCCATTCTATTTTCCTCCTTTAACAATTCAACAACATTGACACGAAAGCGGGTATCGTAAATGCCTATTTTTCTTGCTGTTTAAAACCTTTACGACTCTGGTTCTAATTTAGCTATATTCTGCTGATAAAATCTTAACCTCTTTGTCGTTCGTAAAAAACATTGGAGCTTTATTACTTGCAGCTTCATGCTGTTCACTGATCTATATAAATGAACAGCATGCGCAATCTACTCTTCAATTTTTGCCATTAAGCTCATTATTTATACGAATAATAAGGATGACCTTTTGTTAACTAAAATAAAAATGGGTTGACAACAAAAACAAATCTCGATTACACTGAAAAAAACAATGTAATGGAGGAACTACAAAATGCAAACAATTCATTGGGTTCAAGCTGCCATGTTTGCGGCGATCATGGCGGTACTGGGCTTTTTACCACCCATTCCACTTTCATTTACACCAGTACCGATTTCGATTCAAACGCTCGGTGTGATGATTGCAGGCGGTGTGCTTGGCGCGAGGCTCGGTGCTGTCAGCCAAATCATTTTCTTGTTAACCGTTGCAGCAGGTGCACCGCTTCTTGCGGGGGGACGTGGGGGTCTAGCCGTATTTGTTGGGCCAAGTGCAGGGTTTTTAATCTCCTGGATCGCCGGTGCATTTGTCATTGGATTATTCACACAACGTGCCGCTAAGTTAACGGTACGCCGCACATTCGCTGCGAACGTGATCGGCGGCATCATTGTATTATACGCAATTGGCATTCCAGTGCAATCGTTTGTTACAGGTGTTGGACTGCGTGAGGTAACCGTTGCAAGCATGGCATTCATTCCAGGTGATTTGATTAAATCAGTTGCGGCAGCCGTCCTCGTACCCAAACTGAGAAACGCATTGCAGGCGGTACCATCGTTTCGACGCGCTGCGTAAATTTTGATAAGATGGGGTGGGGGGAGTGAATGATGAATATAACGTCCACATATCCGCTCCGGGCACAAACGTGTCCGGAGCCGTTTTTTGTTAAGACAAAAGAGCAGACATTTACATATAAAGAGTGGGAAGACATGACGAAAAGAGCAGCGGGATGGCTTTTATCCGTAGGTCATCCGGGTGAAACGATTGCTCTGACCGCTTTGAACAGGTGGGAAGTCTTAGTGATTTTTTGCGGAGCGGCCCGCGCCGGCTGGACATTTATGCCGCTCGATCCACGTATGACAAAGGCGGAAAGAGAAGAGCGGCTTCGTCTGGCGGCTCCAAAGCTATTTATCGGAAAAGATTCACTTGCCAAGATAGGTCAACTGATTATGAACACGGAACCGACGGACTTTTGCAGCGATGACGAAGAAGCGATTTTTTATTCAGGCTTTACGTCTGGGTCAAGCGGCGTACCGAAACAGTTTGGCCGCAGTCATCGTTCCTGGATCAAAAGTTTTGAAGCAGGTCTAACCGATTTTCTATTAACTGGGGAAGAAACAGCGATTATTGCAGGCCCGATCCATCATTCACTTTTCTTATACGGTGCTGCCTTTGCACTGTATACAGGGCAAAGACTCATTCTTCATGAAAAATTTTGGCCGCATCACATCACTCAAACATTGAAAGAAACGCCATCATTCGTTATGTATGCTGTGCCAACGATGCTTGAATCATTAATGAAGACAAATGATATAGAGGGAAAAGGGTTCGTTTTTCTATCAGGAGCAGGGTGGACTGCAGAACGAAAGCAGCAATGGGTAACACAATATCCAAACGCGGCGCTATATGAGTTTTATGGTGCATCTGAGTTAAGCTTTGTATCGTATATGACGCCAAAGGACTACAATCACAAGCCGTCATCCTCGGGCAAGCTGAGCACAGGTGTTGAGATTGAGATTCGTCATGGCAGTCAAGTGCTTCCAGCAGGTGAAACAGGCACGGTCTATGTGAAGAGTTCGATGCTGTTTAGCGGGTATGCAAAGGATGATTCGTATGAAATGAATATCGAAGAAGATGGGTTTTATACGGTCGGTGATGCTGGATATATGGATGAAGACGGCTATTTACATATCATCGGGCGGGAACAGTTTATGATGATTAGCGGCGGTGTGAATGTCTATCCGGAAGAAGTGGAACGTGTCATATTGAAATATGCGGGTGTGAAAGAAGCAGCTGTGACATCCATTCACGATATACATCTAGGAGAACGCATTGTTTGCCTGTACACTGGAAGGATTGATCCAATCAGGCTAAAAGCCTATACGAAAGCTTACCTGTCCATTGAAAAAATGCCGCGTAAATGGGCCCGTGTTGATTCACTGCCGCACACAACGAACGGGAAAATCGCCCGCAATGAGCTGAAAAAAATGGCATTGGAAGTGTTTATGTGAGTGTATACATAACAGAAGCGTATAGAACACCTGTTGGTATTAAAGATGGCATCATGAAAAATGTAAGCGCAGCAGAACTAGCATCACCGGTTATTAAAAAACTTTTTAACGGCCTTTCATCAACGCCAGACGAAGTGATTTTGGGCAATGTCACAGGGCCCGGAGGAAATATTGCGAGACTTTCTTCCTTAATGGCTGGTCTGCCTGTTACTGTTCCCGGATTAACAATAGATCGACAGTGTTCTTCTGGCTTAGAAGCGATCCGTCTCGGTGCAGCGCTCATTCAATCAGGCGAAGCAGACACTGTCATTGCAGGGGGATGTGAAAGTTCAAGTACATCACCACGTCCTCAGAAAGCTATTTTTTCTCCAGATCATATTGGAGATCCGGAGATGGGGATGGCAGCAGAATGGCTTGCAGAACGAGAGCATATTTCACGTGCAGAACAGGATGAATACGCAATTCGCAGTTACCGCCACTATTATGAATCCGTTGAACATGGGTTATTTCATCGAGAAATCGTGCCGATACGTGACATCCATGAAGATGAAGCGAGTATGAAAAAGCGCTCTATTGAAAAGCTGGCATCGCGCGCTAAAACGTCTTTCAAGTCAGGCGGAACAGTGACCGCCATCAATTCTTCCTCTTTTAATGATGCCGCGTGTGCCGTCACGCTTACTTCCAGCGCAGCAAACGGATTAAAATTGGTGGGCAGCGCGGTTGCTGGAGCGGATCCGAATTTTCCGGCGGCGACACCGGTACCAGCGATACAGAGGCTGTTAAAGCGACATGGTTTAACGGTAGGGGACATTGATTTATGGGAAATCAATGAAGCGTTTGCGGTCAAAATTTTATACACTGCACGTGAATTAAACATTCCGATTAATAAAATAAACATCTACGGCGGCGGACTCGCCCTTGGTCATCCCTACGGCGCGTCCGGTGCTATGCTGGCTCTCCGCCTTTTTTATGGAATGCCTGAGCAAAAAGCGAAATATGGCGTTGCGGCAGTCGGCAGTGCCGGTGGAATTGGCGTCGCTGTGCTGTTTGAACACGTTTAAAGCAATCACACCTGGTTTAGTTCTCTTCTGCACGAGGGTATGGTAAAAGAAACATAGTCAAAAGGGGAAACAAGGTATGAAAAGAAGACTAGGGAAAATGGGGAAATGGCGACTATTCGCCATTATTTTTTTGTCCATTTACGTTGTTGTGATGCTGTACAACGTATACAAACCGTTGCCTGACAATATTTCGTATGAAAGCAGTGAATATTTTATAAGGGGAGAAGACGTCGATTTCTTTTATAACCTTACTGGTGAAAAAGAGGGCAAGAAATTTTTCAAAGAAGAAATATTCACCCGAACATTGGAGATTATTGAAGAGGCAGAAGACTTTATCGTAATCGATTATTTTTTGTTCAATTCGTACCATGAAAAAGAGAAGGAATATCCCGAAAACGTAAAAAAAATCACAAATGCACTCGTAGCAAAAAAAAGAGAAGATCCGGCTATGCCAATTATTTTTATTTCTGATGAAGTGAACTCCTCCTATAATTCTCATGATGTACCTGAATTTGAGCAAATGAAAGAAGCCGGCATTGATGTCGTCATGACAAATATGGACCCGCTTAGGGACTCTACACCTGCTTATAGCGGATTTTACCGGATGCTTTTTACATGGTTTGGCGACAGCCATAACGGTTGGTTGCCTAATGCGTTTGAGGAGACGGCACCAGATATGACTATTCGCTCGTATTTAACACTCTTTAATGTGAAAGCGAACCACAGGAAAACAGTGACAACTGAAAAAACAACGTTAATCAGTTCTGCCAATCCGCATGATGCGAGTGCTTATTTTGCCAATGTCGCATTCGAAGTAAGAGGCGCCCTAGTCAATGATATGTTAACAAGCGAAAAAGCGGCAGCGGATACACGTCGTGCAACGGATTTTCCAGAAGCAATGCCAGTGCATAAAGATGCAGGCGATATTCATGTGCAACTCGTAACAGAGGAAAGGATACAGGATGCTATTCAAAATGAAATTGCAGCAGCGAAGAGAGGTGATGAAATCTGGCTCGCCATGTTTTATTTAGGAGATCGGACGATTATCGAAGGGTTGACTGATGCAGCGAACCGTAATGTCGATGTCAAACTCGTTCTTGATACGAACAAAAACTCATTTGGCCGTAAAAAAACGGGGCTGCCGAATATTCCAATGGCTGCAGAATTGATTGAAGATACGGAAGGAAAAGTCGGTGTCCGCTGGTTTGCGCAAGCACCGGAACAATTTCATCCGAAAATGATGTATGTAAAACATGAAAATGAAGCAGTAGTCATTAGTGGATCAGCCAATCATACTTCACGTAATTTAAATAACTTTAATCTGGAGACCGATGTGAAAATTTCAGCGGCGAATGACAGTGAAATTATGAAAGAAGTGGACAGTTATTTTCATATGTTATGGGAAAATGACGGAGCGGTTTACAGCGCTGATTATGATAAACACGATGACGAAATGGCATTTTTTAAACGAATGATGTATACGATTCAAAAATTTTTTCACTTTACAACGTTTTAACGAAAAGCGGCTTCGGCCGTTTTTTTGTGCATAAAAATGGTCGTTTGTTCCATTCTAATGAATAAAAAGGATGATTGGATCATGACATGGACATTCAAAACAAAACCGGTCATTATCGCAGCTTCTTCTGTCGGTGGTCCGTTTGAAGCAAAAGGACCACTCGCGTCTACATTTGATCAATTTTTTGAAAAACTGGACGGCGGCGAGAAAAGTTTTGAAAAAGCACAGAGGCGCTTAATGGAAGATGCGTCGATTCATGCGCTAAAAAAAGCCGAACTGACCAATGAGAAAGTCGACGTTTTTTTAGCAGGGGATTTAATTAATCAAATGACACCGACGAACTTTGCAGCACGGACGTTATCGATTCCGTTTATTGGTTTGTATAATGCGTGTGCGACGTCAATGGCGGGTTTTATGACAGGTGCCGTACTGATTGATGGCGGATATGCAACAAATGTGCTAACGGCTGCGGCAAGTCATAATGCAGCGGTGGAAAAACAATTCCGCTACCCGACAGAATACGGTGGCCAAAAACCGCCTATTTCTCAGTGGACAGCGACAGCGTGTGGTGCAGCGGTTCTATCAAGCAGCGGCACAGGTCCATATATTCATTCTGCTACGCCAGGACGGGTTTTAGACTATGGAGTAACGGATCCATTTAATATGGGGACTGCTATGGCACCGGCTGCTGCGGATACGATTATTCGACATGTGAAAAATCCTGAAGAGTATGACTGTATCATTACGGGGGATCTTGGAAAAACAGGGAAACAAATTTTTGTGAAATTATTGAAAGACAGCGGCATGAACTTGTCACAGACGTCTATGCTGGACTGCGGTGAACTGCTATATGGATCAGAGCCGCAAGTCTTTTCGGGCGGCTCTGGTGCCGGTTGTTCAGCTGCTGTGACGTGCGGATATATATATGAAAAAATGATCACAAAAGAATGGACACGTGTATTAATCGCTGCAACAGGTGCATTATTGTCACCATTATCAGTCCTGCAAAAAGATTCCATCCCATGCATCGCTCATGCTGTCGAACTGCGAATGGGCGAAGCTTAATGGATATATATCATGTCATGTGGCGCTCGATCGTCCTTGTCCTGTTGTTGTTTGCTGTGACGAAATTAACCGGTAAACGGCAAATCGCTCAGTTGTCATTCTTTGAATACGTGACGGGTATTACAATTGGCGGTATCGCCGCTGAAATGTCGACGGGGCTCGAAAAAAGCTTCTGGCATGGAGCAACGGCGATCTTTATATGGGGCATAATCCCACTTTTAGCTGGTATAGCTACTTTAAAAAGTCGGAAAATACGTGAGTGGATTGAAGGGAAACCGACTGTCGTTATTCAAAACGGCCATATTATCGAGCAAAACTTGGCGAAAGAAAAATACTCAACTGATGAACTGCTCGAGTTGCTTCGAATGAAGGGGATTTTTCAGTTGAGCGATGTCGAATATGCATTAATTGAAACAAATGGGGCATTAAATGCGTTGTTAAAAAAAGGGAAACGTCCAATTAGATACGATGGCGACGAAACCGAAAAAGAACCACATGTTGTCATTTTAGAAGGGAACATTCAGTTTGAAGCGCTTGCAAAAGCGAAACAAACTCCTTCTTGGCTTCAAACGGAACTGCAAAAACGAAAAGTGAAAATCGAACAAGTTTTTATTGCACAAGCGGATTCAGAAAAAAATTTAACGATCGAATTATATAAAAAATGATAATACATTATGTGCAAAATTCAAATTTATCAATTTAAACACACGTCTATAATAAAATATGGTAAAATAGAAAAAATAGTATAGACGAGGATGTGATCATAATGCCTAGAGGAGAAGGTAAATTTTTAATTAAGCAACGGGCTTTTTTAAAGTTATATATGATTCGATTTGTCGAAGAACATAAAATGTATGGCATGCAGGCAATGGATGAACTAAAAACGTCATTTAAACCGTTAGGATACGAGCCGAATCATTCTGAAATTTACCGGTCACTGCATGATTTGATTGACGATGGCATTTTAATGCGGACGAAAAAAGTTCAAGAAGGGGCTAAATATAAAGAGATTGTCGTTTATCAATTTGCGGATTATGAAAAAGCAAAACTATATAAAAAGCAAGTAAAAACAGACCTTGATCGTAGCATGTCTCTTCTTAGAAAAGCGTTGGAAGATGTGTATTAAATAACCGTATAAAAATGGATATGTGCAATGTTCTTTCGCTTACTGCTATATTGACACGATTCTATGCCATTGATGTATAATATATAGGCTAATGATTTGTATAGATTCTAAGTTGAGAAAGAGAGTGTTCATTATGGGCCGTAAGTGGAACAATATTAAAGAAAAAAAAGCGTCAAAAGATGCAAATACGAGTCGTATATATGCAAAGTTCGGACGTGAAATTTATGTAGCGGCTAAGCAAGGGGAACCAGACCCAGAATCAAATCAGGCGTTAAGATTCGTACTCGAGCGTGCAAAAACGTACAGTGTACCGAAAACAATTATTGACCGTGCAATTGAAAAAGCAAAGGGTGGTTCAGAAGAAAACTTTGATGAACTTCGTTACGAAGGATTCGGACCAAATGGATCTATGATCATCGTAGATGCCCTAACAAATAACGTGAACCGTACGGCATCAGATGTACGTGCTGCATTTGGTAAAAACGGTGGTAATATGGGCGTAAGTGGATCTGTCGCCTATATGTTTGATAAGACGGCTGTCATTGGTCTCGAAGGGAAAACAGCAGATGAAGTACTGGAAATATTAATGGAAGCAGATGTAGACGTGCGTGACATTTTAGAAGAAGAGGAAGCGGTTATCGTTTATGCCGAACCTGACCAGTTTCATGCTGTGCAAGAAGCATTTAAAAATGTCGGCATAACTGAATTTACCGTTGCAGAACTAACAATGCTTGCACAAAATGATCTAACACTTCCAGCAGACGCACAAGAACAATTTGAAAAATTAATTGATGCATTAGAAGATTTAGAAGATGTCGGGCAAGTGTACCATAATGTGGATTATGGTGAATAATATATGAAAGCAGACCTTTGTGATATAACGAAAGGTCTGCTCATTTAGATTGGATCGTTTTTTCTAATCAAGATTTGCAAAATCATATCCGAAGCCGAGAATAATCATGAACGAAGTCATGAATGTTCTCGGTTATTCTATTTTAATTCGAAAAAAATCCATTTTGGATTCAAAGTTGGATTTTTTTATGTGTCTGGCAGTAAACCGAGGACAGCAAAAAAGTGAAAAATGCTGCCGGCAAGAACAAACAAATGCCAGATCATATGATGATATTTAAATCCGCGCCACACATAAAAAATGGCACCGACAGTATATAAAAGACCCCCTATTATAAGAAATGCAAATTCTGCCGGTGACAGTGCAGCAACGAGAGGGCCCCAAGCAAAGACAATCAACCAGCCCATCACAACGTAAAGCACCGTAGAGAAGAGGATAAATCTTTTCACAAAGAAGCATTTAAATATGGTACCAATTAGAGCGATCCCCCAGACAATGCTGAACAACCACCAACCGAGTGCACCCTTCACTGCAATAAGTAAAAATGGTGTATACGTACCGGCAATAAAAAAGTAAATAGACGCATGATCAAAAATTTCAAATAAGTCTTTTACTTTTCCTTGTGGGAAGCTATGAACAAGTGTAGAAGACGTATACAGCATAAACATTGTGACACCAAACACTGTAAACCCCGCTAAATGCCAGCCGTCCCCGTACAGTGCAGAGAAGACTATAAGTAAGACAAGCGCTGCGATGCTGAGTAATGCACCGATGCCATGCGTAATTGAATTGGCGATTTCTTCTCCTTTTGAAAAAACATGTGTTGTCGAAGAATCATTCATCACGACAACTCCTTTCCAAGCGATCAAATAATGACTTTATTGTATCATATTCATCCCGTATTATTCCTGTACGGAATATGTAAATGGGTTTAAACACTTGTGCGTAAATGGGTATACTAATATAGAAGGCTATTTGAAAGGGGTTTTATAAAAATGGAAACGATTCAACATAAAGAGGGTATGTTTTATATAGAAAAAGAAGGTAAGCGTGTAGCGGAAATTACCTATGTTCCTGCAGGTGAGGGGAAAATTAATGCCAATCATACGTATGTATCAGAAGAATTGCGTGGCGGCGGTGTAGCAGGACAGCTTCTTGATGCACTCGTTACCTATGCGCGTGAAAATAACTTGAAAATTATTCCAACCTGTTCATACGTAATGGCTAAATTTTCTCATGGCAGCCAATATAATGACATGTTGGTACTAAAATAATGCGCTACGTTATTATTGGAGGGGACGCAGCTGGCATGAGCGCTGCCATGCAAATCGTTCGCAATGATCAACAAGCCGAGATTACTGTTCTTGAAAAAGGACCTATTTATTCATATGGTCAGTGCGGGCTGCCATATGTCATCGGCGGTCTCATTGAATCAACTGAAAAGCTCATTGCGAGAAGTGTTGATACATTCCGCTCAAAATACGGCATAGATGCTCGTATTTTACATGAAGCATCCTCTATCAATCTTAAACAAAAAAACGTATCCGGTACAAACCATGAAAATGGGCAGTCGTTTACGATTCCATACGATCGATTACTGATTGCGACCGGTGCAAGCCCAACTGTTCCAAAATGGGAAGGAGCAACGGCGGATAACGTGCATGTCGTAAAGACGATACCTGATACGGAGCGGCTTATCCAAAGTCTTGATGATAGTGTTCAAGACGTGGCTATTATTGGGGCAGGGTATATTGGTCTTGAACTGGCTGAAAATATTCACCGGCTACATAAACGGATTCGGATTATACAACGAAGCAGCCACATTGCGAAAATGTTTGATGCGGATATGTCTAAACATCTTCATTTAGAAGCAGAACGTCATGAGGTTGTGCTCACATTAAATGAACAAATACAAGCTATTGAAGACGGACAGATCAAAACAGATCTTAATACGCACAAAGCCGATCTTATTATTGCATCTGTCGGCATTCGCCCGAATACAGACTTTTTAAAAGATACTGGTATGAATATGCTTGATAATGGAGCTATTATTGTCAACGATAAAATGGAGACATCCATTCCTGGCATTTATGCTGCTGGCGACTGTGCGACTCATTTTCATATCGTCAAACAAACACCGGACTATATTCCACTCGGCACGACGGCAAACAAGCAGGGACGGATTGCAGGATTGAATATGTCAGGAAAAACACGATTATTTCCCGGCATTACCGGCACGTCCGTCATGAAATTTTTTGATTTAATCGCCGCGTCTACTGGTATAACTGAAAATGACGCAAAAAAACTCGAGATTCCGTATAAAACATCGAGCATTCAAACACGAGATATAGCGGGCTATTATCCTGGAGCATTGCCGCTTCACATCAAGCTTTTATATCATCCGGATACAGGCCTGCTTCTCGGTGGTCAAGCAATCGGTATTAATGGAGCTGATAAGAGAATTGACGTGCTTGCAACAGCTCTTTTTAACAAAATGACCATTGAAGAATTGGAAGATCTCGACCTAAGCTATTCTCCTCCTGTCAACGGTGTATGGGACCCAATTCAGCAGGTAGCACGCCGAGCGAAATAAAGGTGGGAAGAAATTTTATGTATAAACATATTCTCTTAGCCGCAGATGGATCTGATCATTCATACCGGGCGGCAAAACAAGCAGGGAACCTTGCAAAAATGTCGTCTGACTGTATAATTACGATGCTCTATATTATTAATTATGATGATTCAAAAAAAGCCGTGCTTCATCAAGATAGTCTTGTCGCTGCGCAAAGAGAACGGCGCGACAAGCTGAAGCGCCATGAATTATTGTTTAAACAGAAAGGGATCCGCTATTCCGTCATGTTGAAGCACGGTGAACCAGGCCCAACGATTGTAAAATATGCGAATGAAGAAAAAGTGGACCTTGTTATTCTCGGCAGCCGCGGTCTTAATAACTTGCAGCAGTTTGTTCTAGGTAGTGTCAGCCATAAAGTCGTCAAGCGAGTGAATTGTCCAGTCATGATTGTAAAATAAAACAGTTAAAACCGCCAACATGGAGGGAGAATTTATGGAAAAAGCTTATTCAGTAGAACGTTCAAAAACCGTTCAGACAAAATTGGTCCTTCCGCCAGACACTAATCATTTACAAACAATCTTTGGTGGAAAGGTTCTATCTTATATTGATGAAATTGCTGCTTTGTCAGCTATGAAGCACTGCAACAATGTAGTTGTGACAGCTTCTATTGATTCTGTGGACTTTTTATCGTCTGCCACTGTTGGAAATGCTCTTAGTTTAGAAGCTTTTGTTACGTCAACGGGACGTACTTCTATGGAAGTCTATGTAAAAGTTCACTCTACTGATTTATTATCAGATAAGAAAACTTTAACGACGGAGTCCTTCCTTACAATGGTAGCCGTTGATCAAAATGGTAAACCTATACCTGTTCCAAAAGTAATACCTCATACACAAGAAGAAAAAAGACTGTTCGAAACGGCTCCTGCTCGTAAGGAGCATAGAAAAAATAGATCCATGATTCGGTAATGTAAGTGTACTTAAATTTATATTATTTTTGTATGTGAACGATGAGAAAATAACCCAGGTAATTCTTCAGTTCAATAATATGCATCCCTCAAGAGTTATATCAGGTCGTCAGCAAAGATTTGAGGCGGGTTTGTCTTTTTACAAATTTTCCGCTCATAGTCTTTAGACAATGGAGTAGAAGTAAGGTCGAACGAAGCGTGTCTCTTAGCACGTCAATCGTTCGCCTTTTTTGTTTTTAACTTAAAAAAATCAAGCGAAAGGACAATGCTTTCAGCGGCCTTACTTTGGTACTCGCGAATGTGACGTTCACGGAACAAGCAGACGAAGCAATTGACCTGACTGAAGATCTAGGGCCGATGTTATTTGATTTGAAGTTTCCGAAAGACAATGTAAAACTTTAACCAATATACCGCATAAAGCATCTTTTTTTGAATCTGTTATTGGTTTGAAACTGACCTAAAGGTCTTACTTCATAGCAAGTTGATGGAACAACTGTTTGTTCTGTACATAAGCATTTTTATAAAGCTCGTATATTTCGTTGTAAAATCCGGCAACTGTTGGATCTGGACGAACAGGTTCAGGGTTAATTCTAATAATAGTTTCACAAGCACTTTGAATGGAATCATATTTTCCAATACCAACCCCCGCTGTAATAGCAGCACCAGTACAGGCTTGTTCTAACTGGTTTACTTTGTAAATTTCTTTATTTAAAACATTAGCTTGAATTTTCAGCCATACATCGCTTCTTGCTCCTCCACCTGAAGCAATAAATGTGTCCATTTTTATATTTAAAGAATGAAAAATTTCTATGGAATCCTTTAAAGCAAAAACGACACCTTCCATAACAGAACGAATAAGGTGTGCTCTGCTATGCTGTAAAGTCAAGCCTAAAAAAGTTCCTCTTGCTAAATCATCCATGTGAGGAGTTCTTTCTCCAGATAAGTAAGGGAGAAACAGTAACCCTTCACTACCGGGTGTAACTTGCTTGGCCAATTCATTTATTTCTGAGTAAGAAAGGTTATTTAATATTTTTTTATTAAGCCAGCTGAGCGACAAACCGGCAGCTAAATTCGCTCCCATGATACTCCATGTCTGGGGCACTGCATTGCAAAATGTGTGAGTTCTCATTTCAGTCTCATAAATAGGTTCTGGAATAATAGAAAATGTTTGACCACCAGTTCCAATCGTCAAAGATACTTGGCCGGGTTTCACAATGCCGTTGCCGATGGATTGCATGGACTGATCACCGCCACCATAAACAACAGGCGTCCCAGCCGCCAACCCTGTTTCTTCAGCGGCTTTTACTGTAACTTGGCCGGCAATATCAATCGATTCATGTACCTCAGGAAAAAAATCGGGATTCAACCCTACTTTTTTGATTAATTCAAAAGCCCATTTTCTATTTTGAATATCAAATGCTAGTGTAGCTGAAGCATCTGTAAAATCGGTACCACATTCTCCTGTCAGCTTTAAACGGATATAATCTTTCGGCAATAGCACTTTATTTATTTTTTCATAAACAAATGGCTCATTCTTTTTAATCCATAACAACGATGGCGTTTGAAAGCCCGTGAATATAGAATTCATTAATAGTTTTTTGACTGTTTCTCTTCCAACTATCGAATAGATTTCCGCTACTTCTTTTCTAGAACGCTGATCCGACCAAATAATTGCTGGACGTATAGGAAGGAGATTTCGGTCTATCATTACCAACCCATGCATTTGACCTGAAAAACCGATTCCTTTAATTTTTTTAGAATGTATACCCGTTTTATTCAAGACATGTTTAATCGTCAATACAACCGCTTTCCACCAGACGTTAGGATCTTGTTCAGCATAACCGCTCTTTTCAATAATAATTTCATAGCTTTGTTGAGCTGTCCCTTTTATGGAGCCGTTCTCGTCCATAATAACAGTTTTCACACTTGATGTACCTAAATCAATGCCCATTAAATAACTCATTTCCCATCCCTCCAACCAATTAAAAAAGGGGCTCAGACACCGCCCTGTTACCTCTTTAAAACCTATTCATATCATTATATTATTGCCGGACAAAGACTTTAAATACTTCAAGCTTTCTTGCAAATCCTCATTCGGATATTAATCGAGGTCGCTGAAACAACTTTTGATTGCTTAAACGATAATTATCCTTTATAGCTAATTTTTCCTGTCTCAACTAATTCCCTAAGTCCCATAAACATTAAATTCCAACCATGTTCAGATCCATCGTGATACTCTCCAAGAGCTTTTTCGATATCAGGTTTTGTCCAATTTTCTTCATGAGGAACAGTTATGAAGCTTATAAGAATTTATTAACTATAACAGAAAAAGAAGTAGACTGGGCATATGAAGTTTGGGATCAATTATTACAAGACCTAAACAATCGTGATAATCATAAAAGATCACGTGCAGCACAATTTCTTTCTAATTTAGCAATAAGTGATCCAGAGAAAAGAATGCTTAATGATTTTCCAGCATTATGGGAAGTAACGAGAGATCCTAAGTTTGTCACTGCAAGACATAGTTTGCAATCCATCTGGAGAGTAGGTTTAGCTGGAGATGAACAACAAGAATTGTTAATTAATCACTTTACTTATCGTTTTACACACTGCGTAGAGGAAAAAAATTATACTTTGATTCGATATGATATTATTCAAGGTCTTAGAAACTTATATGATGAAGTAAAGAGAGGAGAAATAAAACAAAAAGCCCTTGATTTAATAGCAACAGAAGAAGATAGTAAATATCAAAAGAAATATGCAACTGTATGGCGAAGTACATAATAATGTTATTATTTATAATATAACAATTTAACCAAAAATGTGGAAGTACCAATGGACTCTCCATATTATAAAGCATCCGTATTCTTAACGCTGGTACAGGGGTCATCTTTATTATTTTAACGATCGTGTTATTCATTCACATTATGTTAGTCGTGTTAGGTAAAGAAAAACGCCGATTCTACTTCGATGAAGCATCTGATTTATATACAACTTGAAAAAAATAATGTAAAAAACCGTCATCTATCCAATAGAAGTCGGTTTTTTTATAGATTTAAGCTTGCTGTAAGGTTGGCATAAAAATGCTGTAAGGATGAGCATTTATAGTATATGTATCAGCAAAACTAACGAGGTGAAACAAATGGAACCATTATTAAAAGTAGAAAATATTAAAAAAACATATGGTAAATCAAGCGCTGCTTACACAGCGTTAGAAAAAGTATCTTTTGACATTCATGAAGGAGAATTTGTAGGTATTATGGGGCCTTCTGGAGCGGGGAAATCGACTTTGCTTAATATGTTAGCAACAATTGATTCACCAACTGAAGGGAAAATTTATATGAATGATACGAGTATTCACGATATGAAGGAAGCTGCTTTAGCAGATTTCAGACGTGACAATCTCGGTTTCATCTTCCAAGATTACAATTTGCTCGACTCATTGACTGTGAAGGAAAATATATTATTGCCGCTGGCGATTGCAAAAATTCCAGCGAAAGAAATCACTATCTTAGTGACTCGTATTGCTAAAGTATTTGGTATTGAAGATTTACTAGCAAAATATCCATACCAAATTTCAGGTGGCCAAAAGCAAAGAACAGCTGCAGCAAGAGCGCTTGTGACAGAACCCGCACTGATTCTAGCTGATGAACCAACAGGTGCACTTGACTCAAAATCAGCGACAGATCTACTTGAAAGCTTGAGTAATTTAAATGAAAATAATAATTCTACCATCATGATGGTGACACATGATGCATATGCCGCAAGCTTCTGCCGTCGTATTATTTTCATCAAGGATGGTACACTTTCAACAGAAATTTATCGCCGTGACCAAACGCGTAAAGCTTTCTTCCAAGAGATTTTAGATATCCTTGCAACAATTGGGGGTGAGATAGATGACGTTATTTAGTCTAGCGAGAAAAAATATTGCGCGAAACTTCTCCCAATATTTTTTATACATCGCATCTATGGTTTTTAGTATTGTCATCTACTTCACATTTGTGACATTAAAATATAGCGATACGATTGCAGAAAAAACGGCTTCATCACAAAAATTAGATTCACTAATGAGTGGTGCGGCAGTCATTCTAATATTCTTCGTTGCCATATTTATTGCATATTCGAATTCATTCTTTATGAAAAAACGTAAAAAAGAAGTGGCATTGTATGCATTACTAGGCGTGCGTAATCGTCAAATTGGCTTTATGCTCTTTTTTGAAAACTTATTATTAGGTTTGGTTTCATTAGTAGTGGGGATTGTACTAGGATTCCTTTGTTCAAAAGGATTTATGACGATTTTGATTCATTTAATGGGCTATGATGTCATAGCACCATTTACATTTTCGGGATCGGCAGCTTTGAACACAGCTATCGTATTTCTTATTATTTTCTTAGTGACATCATTCCAAGGCTATCGTTTAATTTATCAATTTAAACTAATTGATTTATTCCATGCATCGAAAAAAGGGGAAGCAGCTCCGAAGTCATCTATGATTGTAGCCATTCTTGGAGTATTTCTAATTGTCATCGGTTATTGGTTGGCGATGCAAGATCTTTTTACTTCTAAAGTGTGGGAAAAAGTCGGCTTTTTAATGACAGCACTGATTATTTTAACAATAGTTATTGTCGGTACGTTTTTATTGTTCCACAGTGTGACAGGCTTTGTGTTAGCAGTGATTAAGAAAAGTGAAAAATGGCTATGGAAAGGTCTTCATTTAATGACGATTTCACAACTGCTATATCGTGTTCGAGGTAATGCACGTACATTGACCGTGATTGCGGTATTAAGTGCTACGACAGTAACAGCAGGTGGTGCGGTGTACAGTCTTTATTACAACACAAATGACTTGGTGAAGACCACTAATCCGAATACCTTTATGTATCAGCAAACAGATGCAAAAAGCGATAAACAAGTTAGCACTGTACTGTCAGATACAAAATACGATGAAAATATCGAAGCACTATCTGTCACATTTAATACCAAAGAATTAAACTCAGCATCGGCATACGATAGCTCAGATAAAAGAATTTATACTGTTATCAATGAAAAAACATATAACAAATTAGCAGCAGTACAACACAAGGAAAAACTACATGTTAATAATGACAATGCTGTTATTTTAGATATAGGATATGACAAAAGATTCTCACCTAAATACAAAGGCAAAATCATCACAACAGAAAACAACAATGCAATCACATTCCAAAGTTTTAAAACACAAACAGTTTTAAATGCAGGCACCGCAGGCATTACAGTGGTAGTATCAAATGATCAATTTAAAGCATTACGTAAAGATGGAGAAGCACTAAAATATCGTGTCATTGGTATGGATCAAGCTTCTACAGATCTATCTAAAAAAATTGCAAAACAATTACCTGAAGAAGCGCTATTTTCTAGTGCTCCTCAAGACTTTCAAACAAGCATTGAAGGCGTAGGCTCACTGCTCTTTATCGGAAGTTTCCTTGGTCTAGTATTTTTAGCTGCAACAGGTAGTATCATTTACTTTAAAGTTTTAACTGAAGCAGAGGAAGATAAACCACAATATAATATGCTTCATAAAATGGGTGTTAGCGCAAAAGAAATGCGAAAATCCATTGCATCACAAGTATTCGTCATCTTCTTCGTACCACTAGTAGTAGGGTTATTACACAGTGCTGTTGCTTTAAAAGCCTTCTCTAGCTTACTGATGCTGGATCTAGCAAAACCTGTGTTGACCTGGATGATTGCTTATACAGTTATTTACGGTCTGTATTATATCTTAACGGTAGCTTCTTACAATCGTATTATTTCACAAAATAATAAAACAGAAGGATGATCGAGATGAAGAAATTTCTAATTGTAGTTGGTATTTTGTTTGTACTAGGAGTAGTAGGAGTCTTCGCGCTTACTAATATTGACTTCAATCGCATGAATGCCAACAATTATTATTTACAAATTACAGAGGATGGGGTACCACATGAAGATAAACTAGATGATGGTTCAGTTATGACCTACTATTCTTATAAACTAGACGCCACAAATGCTGATGGTGAAACAATTCCGCTTGAATTCACAGCACAAAAAAATCTCCGTAAAGATGCCTACCTGAAAATGTACGTGAAAAATGGTAATGAAGTATCGTCATATGATGAAGTAAAATTTGAGAATATTCCGAAAAAGGCACAAAAAATTAAAATATTAAAGAAGGGCTGTCTCCAATAAGTAAGTGGGGAACAGCCCTTTTCTCTGCCTATTAAGAAGAATATGATTAGTGTTATAAAAGTATAGTAATGGTGGTCCCCTTATTTTCAACGCTAGTCAAATCGAGTTTCCCGTTATGAGCTAAAATAATATCTCTTGCAATTGCCATTCCTAAACCAGTACCATGTGTACTGGTAGTATTTGTACCGCGATAGTAGCGTTCAAAAACCTGTTCTAAATCTTTAGAGGGAATACCGCGACCATTATCGGCAATAGTAATTTGGGTATGAAATTCTGGAGCAGTAGATATGTTGCTTGATTTTTGCTCTTGTTCACATTGCGGGTAAATGTTATCAATTCGAATATTCACGACAACATTTTCATTGTTATGCACAAGTGCGTTGTAAATAAAGTTAAAAATCGCTCGTTTTAGTAATTTTTTATCCACTTTATGCACTGCTTTGTCCATATTTGTCTCAAATTCAACCTGTCGATCACCAAATGGTGAATCATTTAAAAGCTCAATCGTCATTTCACGTATAAACCCAACGATATTCACATCTTCAAATTGCAATGGGAGCTGTTGATTGCGCAAACGCATAGTTAAATTGAGGTCATCTAACAAATCTTTCATATACATCGAATTTCTATTAATAATCGATGTATAATCATGCAATTCCTGTAGTGTTAAATCTGTGGCACTATCTTTCATCAATTCTGCATAACCATGGATAGAGGCGAGTGGTGTTTTCATGTCATGCGAAACATTGCTAATCCATTCTTCACGCATTTGGTCGAGATGATTACGTTCTTTCTCATGCTGATCTAATTTCACCGATAGTTCATTCATATTGCGAAATACATCTTCATAAACGCCTTTTGGTACGGACATCTTTTTAAATCGTCTTTCCCGAAGCTGCTGAATTCCTTCTATTAATGTGTTGAGTGGTGTAGTTAATCTTTTACCAAATAAAAATCCAATAACTATTGCAATAAAAATATCAACGATTAAAAATACTAAAAGTAAGATATTAATGTATTTAAAAACTTTAGCATAATCATAGGTCATTACATAGCGATCTATTCTCTGATCTTTAACCCCTAAAAAATAGCTAAAATTTTGGGCTTCGCCGACAAAAACAGTCGTATCCGCATCTACTTCTTTATATTTATACGTTTGTACAATTTCAACAGGGGAATACTCTGTTTGCAAATTTTTAGGTGTATAAAATGCTGCCACTTGCTCACCCTTATTATTCAAAAATTGTATCCAGGCATTCATGTCTTGTAGTTTTTCTAAGCCTTCTTCATTTACCATGGGTTTTTCATTTTGTAGTTCTACATATTGTGAAAAAATTCGGCTAAAGTTTTCCGCAGACCCTTCTTCTGTGCCGAATATATTATACATTGATTGTAAAATGAGTAAGCAGAAGAGTAAAATTGTATTTACAATCCCTACAATCACAACAATTGTCACAACGGATCCTAAAAAGCGCCGTGTCAATTTCCACTTCATCTTGCCTCACCCCTTGGTATGTAATTTATAACCAAGCCCTTTAACAGTTATTAAAAACGAAGGTTTTGAAGGATCTACCTCAATTTTTTCGCGTAAACGGCGAATATGTACCATCACCGTATTATCGGAGCCAAAGAATTCATCGCCCCACACATGTTCAAACAAAGTTTCCTTGCTCAAAATCTGATTCGAATGATGCATAAAACAGCCCATCAGCCCAATTTCTTTAGCTGTGAGCTCAATCGTTTTGCCATCCTTTTTCAATTCTGTTTCATTGGCACTAAGCTCAAAAGGACCAACATGCAAACTTTTCGAAGTCGATTTTTCCTCTGAAAAGCCAGCACGTCTCAGCTGTGCCTTCACCCGATAAGCAACTTCTTTCGGACTAAAAGGTTTGGTAATATAATCATCTCCACCTATAGCCAGCCCTAAGAGCTTATCAATTTCCTCATCCTTCGCCGACATAAATAAAATTGGCACATTTGACAATTCACGAATTTGCTTGCATAAATCATAGCCTTCGCCATCAGGCAGCATAATATCAAGCAATACAAGTGCAGGATTAAACTCCTGAAACTTAGCCCAACCATCCGCAACCGTCCCCGCTGTTACAACATTTTTAAAACCTTCTTTATGTAAAACTGTCTCCATCAGACGTGCCAAATCTTCCTCATCGTCAATAATTAAAATCCACTGATCACTAGCCATTCTTCTACCTCCCAAACAACAATCTTTACCTACAGTATAGAATAACCCGTAATTCTTTCGCAAAAAATATAGAAGAAACATGACAAAATTAAGCTGTTTTTTATGCTAATTCGCACCATCCTTTTCAACCTTTTTATAAAAGAATGCCCTTGTAAAATACAATAAGA
This sequence comes from Bacillus sp. 37MA, assembly GCF_000372765.1. Taxonomy (NCBI): domain Bacteria; kingdom Bacillati; phylum Bacillota; class Bacilli; order Caryophanales; family Bacillaceae; genus Bacillus; species Bacillus sp. 37MA. The sequence goes on along the minus strand of NZ_KB889752.1, from coordinate 1,520,738 downwards.
GCATGTTTTGATTAATCCTTTTTCAAAACACGCTCTTTTCTTTTGTTCACTTATTAATGATTGTTGTATCTTTAAAACAAAGTTTAACCATATGTAATAAAGTTGCACCGTTTATAAAAAAGATGAACTGTTTATATGTAGCTTTTGGATAAAGAATGATCAATTATAAAAGTTTGATCGAATATCCTATTGTGGTAATGTAGGATTTTTTCTTATTCAACAATCGGGCCAGATTGTTGAAGATTATTCCTTAAAAATATGAGCAGGATAGCTAAAGCAAGAGAAAAGGATATTCTAACTAAATTTGCCTCTTAATTAAAATTAAAGTAGAAAAACCAATGTGTTATTCTACTAATAATCACCTGTGAAGCCTAAATCAGAGAGCAACTGAAAGGAAGGAGAAAGAAACAAGGATTTGATTTCCCCCTCTTTTAAACCGGTAAGTTTTGTTCGATATTGCTCAAGTAATCGCCAGTCGCCTAACTTTCCTCGTTCTGCCAAAACCAGAATACGAGCAGCACTTAACGCTTCCATATCCCGATGAATCGTTCGCTCGGTCACTTCCAATTCTTGCACCAATGCTTTTGTTGTTAACTTTTCGTTGTTCTGCAGCAACAATAATATGCTGATGAGTCGGTCTGCTCGCATGGATTTCTTCTAAAAAAAAGAATTTTTATTATGACATAAGATGTCAACTTTAAAGATTATACTAAAGATAGTACAAAATAAGGGGAAGATGCAAATGCGGTCTTTAAAAGGAAAAGTAGCTTTGGTAGCAGGAGGCACAAGAGGAGCGGGACGTGGAATTGCAATGGAATTAGGAGCCGCCGGAGCTACTGTTTATATTACGGGACGTACAACAAGAACCGAGGTTTCTGAATACGGGCGTCCAGAAACGATTGAAGAAACAGCAGAACTCGTCAACAATCTTGGTGGAGTGGGAATTCCTGTACAAGTAGACCATCTTGTACCTGAACAAGTGAAATCTTTATTAGAAAGAATTGAAAACGAACAGGGAAGATTAGATATCCTTGTTAATGACATTTGGGGAGGGGAGTATTTGATCGAATGGAATACACCTGTCTGGAGGCACTCTCTTGAAAAAGGATTACGGATGCTGCGTTTGGCGATTGATACACATCTCATAACAAGTCATTACGCACTGCCTTTATTAATCAAAAATGAGAGTGGATTAGTAGTTGAAGTAACGGACGGTACAGAAGAGTACAACAACAAAAATTACCGACTCTCTATGTTTTATGATCTAGCGAAAAGCTCAGTAAATCGTATGGCTAAGGCGTTGGGGCATGAACTTTCTCCATATGGATGCACAGCAGTTTCTATGACACCTGGCTGGATGCGATCGGAAATTATGCTTGAGACATTTGGGGTGACTGAGGAAAATTGGAGAGAGGCAACAAAGAAAGAACCTCATTTCGTAATCTCGGAAACACCGCGTTATATAGGACGGGCCGTTGCTGCAATAGCAAAGGATTCTGATCACCATCGTTTAAACGGGCAATCCCTCTCAAGTGGTGAACTCGCGAAGATGTATGACTTCTATGATGTTGATGGATCTCAGCCGGATTGCTGGAGATACTTAGTGGAAGTTCAGGAGGCTGGAAAACCTGCTAATGCAGAAGGGTATAGATAAGTGAATTGCTTTTTAAATAGCAACGATAAGTCCATTACTTAAAAGTTATAGGTAACGGGGCTGCATTAGTTTAAGATTATTGAGTGATTTTGGGACTGTGTCCATATTTTAGTTCTTCCACTAAAGGGCGCTTTAATGGAAGAAGAATCTCAGAAATGATCAAACTTTTTTATAAAAGAAGGATTCAATTGAATATATTAAAAGAGTGTTTTGATCAATCTTTTTTCAAAACATGCTCTTACTATTTGCTCTTGTCTCAAGGGTTTATAGAGTTAATTTAATCAAACTTTAGTTCAAAGCTACATTATTCTTCTATGAAGAGGGAGAAGCTCATCTCTATGAGCAACTGAATCTTGTATATGAGCATTACAATGCTGTACCGGCATTTTATGGAATAGCCATTCATCATTATGACAGTTGGATAGCTCTTCCCTGAGCCATTTAAAGTAACCCCCGGCATGAAAGCCGGGGGTTACTTTTATTTTAATGGGCGGATCTAGCTATTATTGACGCATGTGTCAATATGTCTATATAATTACACTGGAAGCGGGGGCTATGAATATGAACATGACGACTAAAATGAAGATTTCACTTGGATTTGTGGTATTATTTGTCGTAATATCTATAATAATAGGCTATCAAATTTTCTTTTCGAATAGCGATGCAAATGATAACACCCATCAACCTCAAGATGTGGGCGTCCGCTATATAAGTAAGACTGATCAAGATTCTCTCTATGTTTACGATGGGGATAAATGGAATGAAATGTTTATTCAAGGTGTAAATATTGGAGCGGGCAAGCCTGGTGCTTTTCCCGGAGAACTTGCGATTACATATGATGAGTATTACAGATGGTTCACTTATATATCCGAGATGCATGCTAATACAATCAGGGTCTACACGACGCTGCGTCCACAATTTTACAATGCGTTATTTGATTTTAACCAAGCTGCAGAACAAGCGGGCAAAGATCCGATTTATGTCATTCATGGAGTTTGGGTCAATGAGAACGATATTATGACCATTGAGGATGCATTTGGGGAAGACAGCAAAATTATGAAGGATGTCATCAAAAGTGGGCAAGATATTGTTGACATCATACATGGAGATAGCTATCTACCTGTTAATAAAGGTAATGCGGATGGTACATATACAACAGATATATCACAGTATGTGATTGGATGGATATTAGGTATAGAGTGGGATCCGGCCTTTGTCGTAGGGACGGATGATAATAATGCCGAACGCAATAAATACGATGGGAAGTTTCTATATACGGTAGATGCGTCCCCCTTTGAAGCTTTCCTAGCGGAAGTCGGAGACAAGATCATCGATTATGAAATGACTAACTATAATATGCAAAGGCCGGTTGCCTTTTCGAATTGGGTAACGACAGATCCGCTAGAGCACCCTAACGAACCGTATGTAAACGAAGATCTTGTGGAAGTGAATGTAGAGCATGTGAAATGGTATGACGATTATAAACCGGGTATGTTTGTCTCATACCACGTCTATCCATACTATCCTGATTCCTTTAGCTTCCAAACCAACTATATCTCATACAAAGGTCCAGACGGAGAACCAGATCCTTATTTAGCTTATCTAGAAGACTTAAAGACGGTACATTCGATGCCCATCGTCATATCAGAGTTCGGAATCCCGGCTTCAAGAGGGAAGGCGCATGAGAACAGAGTAACAGGATTTAATCAAGGCTTTATCGATGAAGAGACACAAGGTGAGATGTTGGTGGACATGCTTAATGACATTCATAGTGCAAATCTCGCTGGAGGCATTTCCTTTTCATGGCAGGATGAATGGTTTAAGAGGACGTGGAATAACAGTGACCTTGATGTGATAGATTCTAGGCCGTATTGGTCGAATACACAGACGAACGAGCAGCATTTTGGTCTATTAGCCTTTGATCCTGGCAGCCCTGAAAGCATTACTTATGTTGATGGTCAGATAAAAGATTGGGCGAACGACTCTCCATTCTATGAAGATGAGGACAAGAAGTTGTATGTGAAGAGCGACGAGGCGTACCTCTATTTAAGAGTAGATTCTGCCAATTATAATTTCAACAAGGATACCTTACTAATACCGATTGATACCATAGATGAACAGGGGAATCAAAAATTCCCTGAGTATGATACAACGTTTAGCAAGAGTGCCGATTTCGTGCTTAAAATCCATGGACAAGCTGACTCCCACTTGCTAGTTGATGCCTATTATGATAATTATTATTTCCGCTATGCGGTTTTGTCCGATCTCATTGAGAAGAATGACGCATTTCATTCGAAAAACTCAGGTATATTCAATCCTATTAGACTAGCACTTAATAAGAAAGTGATCGTTCCTCCAGAAAACAAAGTTATTCCGTTTACTGGATATGAGACAGGATTGCTTCTATATGGGATATCCAATCCCGATCGTACGGAGTACAATTCATTAAGCGATTTTTATTACGAAGATGGGCATCTAGAAATCAGAATTCCATGGCAATTATTAAATGTGATGGACCCATCGAAGAAGGTTGTCATTGATGATATGCACGCTCGCGGCAAAATATCGCCACTACAAGTAAACAGCTTTGATATTGGAATTGAATTGATCAAAGATGGTTCTGCCAAGGGCGCTCAGGAACTAACTATGAAGGAATACAATTGGAATAAATGGGATCAACCTACATATCACGAGAGACTGAAGAAATCCTACTATATTGTACAACAAGGGTTTAAGGAACTATTAGATGCAAATAAGGAATGAACAGAGGATTAGACAAATGATAAAAAAAAGAATTAAATTTCGTTATTTGGTTTTGTTATTTCTATTCATTGTTCTAGTGATACCCTTTGGTTGGTGGTTCATTACACCAAGCAAGGATCTCGATATCGTTGTGCTTAATAAAACATTTCCTGCCGAGAGGAATGCATCTGGAGAAGTGAGTAAGCTAGATTACAGCAAGCAGCGTGGCTTGTACTGGCTAATGGGTTACCTTGGGATCAGAAATCCGGAGACAAACAAATCGTATGATGTTAGTAGAGATTATTACGGCAACTTTCTTGTTGGGGGGAAATTTGTTAGCAAGCCGTTTCAAAAGCTAACCCATGTGCCTGATGTAATCTTCTTGTCAGATATGTATGGAACCGGTAAGTCGAAGATCAATGGTGAAGAACTCGATGGTGTTTCTGGCTTAACGAAAGACGAAGTTGGTCTTATTTCAACGTATTATGCTAAAGGAACGACTGTCTTTGGCGAATATAACATTGCGGGGGATCCGACAAATTCAAGCGTATCAAAGGAACTAGAAGAGATTTTCGGTGTGAATTTTACGGGGTTAGCAGGCAAGTTCTTCTCGGACTTGTCTTCTAGTGTTGATGTGCCAAATTGGATTAGAGACATCTACGAACAACAGTACGGTAAAAAATGGAATCTTACAGGTGGCGGAATTGTGGTTGCAGGAAATAACAGAATTGTTGTGCTGCAGCGCGATATTGGTTTTACAGGAAATTCAATTCAGATAGCCATGACTAAGGATAACGTCAACCATTATGGTACGGAAACAGTTGATTATTACAATTGGTTTGAAATTGTTAAGCCATCCGAAGAAGCAACGGTTATTGCCTGGTATAACTTGAATCTTACAGATGAGGGGAAAAATCAGTTAAAGCCATTTGGTCTTGATGATCAATTTCCTGCCATTATTGCGAATCAACATTCTTACTACATGGCTGGAGATTTCACGGATTATAGAGGGCCTGATAAAATCAAACAATTTTTGGGAGCTACAACATTATATAAGTATTTTAGCGTGAATAGTGAGGGTGATTTATCCTATTTCTACTGGCATTTCTACGTACCTTTTATGTCCAAGGTATTAAAGGAGATGGAGCCACTGAACCAGGAGGTCTTCAAGGCTGTGAATGAAGTAGCCGATGATGGTTCTCGGCTTGTGTCTAAGATTGTCGATAAACAGTTTGCTGTATACCAGAACGGCGTTTGGAAGCCCATGTATATTAATGGCGTCAATATAGGATCAACAGTACCCGGAAATGCTGAAGGCACTTTACCTAATGATCCAGCCTTTTATACGGACTGGTTTGAACAAATTGCTAACATGAATGCAAATACGATCAGAGTCTATACACGGATGCCTTCCGTTTTTTATCGTGCGTTGGATACTTACAATTATAGTCATCCTGATCAATTGCTTTATTTATTACAGAATATATCGGTGGATCATGAGCCTGCGTCGGGGAATTATCTGGATGAAGCGTATCAATTAGCCTTTGAACAAGAATTAGAAAATACGGTTAATGCCATTCATGGAAACGCGAATATTAAAAAAGCGGATGGAGAGGATTCCGATCTTTACGTTAATGACGTATCGGGTTACTTACTTGGATATTTGGTTGCTCCAGACTTAAGTACAAACAATGTGTCTCTAACTGATGCAGGCAATTCAACGTATCAATTCAATGGTGAATATGCATCTGCTTCAGCTGATGCAACACCAACTGAAGCATGGCTAACATCGATTATTAATAAAACTTATCTATATGAACAAACAAACTACAACATGCAACATCCAACATCGATTGTCAGCATTCCCGAACTGGATACCGTATATCAGGAGAAGTACAATCCTATTGAACAACTGAACAACATATCGCTTGATATTATGAATCACATAGTTATCACCAACAAGGTTACGAGTGGATTCTTCGGAGCGTATGACATCTTTCCCGATCAACCGGGCTTAATGAATAGTGATACGATGGAAGATCAGCCGTCCTTCACAGGATATAAGGAATACCTGAACAATTTGATGACGTCCCAGAGCAAATATCCAGTTCTAATCAGCGAGTTTGGTCTTTCGACAAGTGGGAGTACGACGGAAGATCAGCAAGGCGAAGGGCTTGTATCTTTAATAAAGATAATTAAAGATAGCGGAGCGATGGGAGGGCTTATATATGAGTGGGCTGATGAATGGGGACAAAGCAGTGAGTTCACATCCCCTTTAATGATCCCCTATAAGCACGGGATCTTGTGGCACAATACCGTTGACCCCGTACAAAATTATGGCATTGTGGCTCTGGAGCCACCTATCCCTGCAGACTATTCAATGAATCTTCGAGGTTCAGACTTATTGGATACGTTATCTCTTACTACAGATGAATCGTACTTTTATATCACAGCTGTAATGAATGACTTACCAGATTTTAATAAGCAAAAAATCATGATCTATCTGGATACGATAGACAGAAAAAGTGGGGAATACATGTTAGCCCCAGATGTGAATGAAAACTGGTCTGGCGTTGAGTTCAATATTGACATTGAAAGTCAAGACAAGGCTGATTTATTGGTTATACCTAACTACAATGCAAGTCGAGGAACGTATTATACATCCGTTTCCACCGCGGGGGTGTTCGAAAGAATGATGAGGCAGTTGACGCCTGAATATGTAACGAAGTCTGGTGTAAAGATTGCTGCCACATTTGAGGATGGATCGACATTAATCCCAGGCCGTTTCGAGAATAGCGACAGTCATTTTTATTTCGATGGTAACACGTTGAATGTAAGAATTCCTTGGGCAAGACTGAACTTTACCGATCCATCACGCTTGCTTGTATTGAATGATGAGAAGAATAAGGGTTTACTCATGAATACGAAAGATACTCTTTCAGTTAGAATGACCGATGGCATCGTTACATCCTTGGTTATCATGAATAAAGTGACTAATCAGATTGATTATCAGTTCCCTGAGAGTGTCACTTCATCGGGTTACAGAACGTTTGCGTGGAACACCTGGGATGTGCCCCAAGTCGTATCACGCAACAAGACGAGCTATGACAGGATTAAAGAAGCTTTTGAGTATGACAATATGGATAATAACGAGGGAGTACAATGACCAGTCAAGCGTATACCTTACTTTGGATTTCGGGCAGTCTAATTTCGAGCTTCTTTATAGCCATTGTAGTTACTTGGTCATATGGCTATATCAGCATGTTAATTTACCAGAAAATAAATAAGACGTTGGAAGGCATGCTCTCCTCCTTCTTTCATACAGAAATGGAGGAGCAGCAACAAGTCATTCAAAAGCTAAATCAATATGTGAGGCATAGCAGTTTAAGAAGGGAGCTTTTGATTAACTGCATCATTCAAAAGGGCGAAGCTTTTATTGAAGATCATCATAAGCAATTAATGAATTTATACGAAGCGACGGGAATTAAGACGTTCTTAATCAAGCGGCTTTCGTCAAAAAGAGATTACACCAAAGCTTTAGCTTGTCGACAGCTGGGAGATTTAAGGGTACATTCTACGGAACCCTATATTTGCAATCTGATCAGCAGCAAAAACAATAATGTTACCTATAATGTTTTACTTGCTCTAGCGAAACTGGGGGATTTAAATAATCTAGCTCAGATTCTAATTTCTAACTCTAACAACATTCATTTTTCCTTTAGAGCAGTTATTGAAGTTATAGCGGAGTTTAAGGGGCCCAAAGAGTCTAAGGAAGCTTTATTTAAAGAAACCATTGAATCCAGTGATGATTATATGAAAGGGATTTTAATTAAAGCAGCAACTGACGGTCAATATGAAGGTTTGGACGATTACTATGTAAAATATTTGAGCAGTAATAATATGAACCTAAAAATCGCATGCCTTCGGGCGTTAAGTGAACTGAATAATTCCGACTATGAACAATTTGTGATTGGCATGCTTGAATCTGAAGCGTGGGAAGTCAGAGCGGCCGCAGCTAAAGGTCTTGGGAAATTTGGAACGAGTCATAGCTTTGAACCACTTGTAAAGATGACAAGTGACAAGGAATGGTGGGTAAGACATAATGCTGCCAATGCCCTTATCTCCATTCCGGGAGGCAAGGAGTATGCGCAACATATTATTAATGGCGAGGATCGATATGCTCGTGAAGCCGTTATTGCTGGAATGGAAATGTCAGATTAATAGGAACCTCCAGGAAAGTTGGTAGGCATCATGTATTATTTTATGAATTTCATACTTTACTTTAGCGAGTTTTGCATGATTTACACGATTGCGATCAATCTGTTTTACAATGGTCAGATGCTGATTGCCGTCTTTGATCTATTCGGATACTTTAAGAGGATGAAATCATCTGATTACCAGAGATATGTAGACTCTAAGAACATGATTCCGATCTCCATCATTGTTCCCGCCTATAACGAAGAAAAAACCATCGTGGACAATATTAAGTCTTTGCTTGCGCTAAATTACTATGAATATGAAATTATTATTGTAAACGATGGCTCTAAAGATTCAACGAGAGATAAAATTATTGAAGAGTTCGAATTAATCAAAGTAAATCAGCCAATCAAGGTCAGCATACAGACGAATGAAGTTTTAGGTGTTTATCGTAATCCTAAATATGAACGATTAATATTTATCGATAAATTAAATGGGGGCAAAGCTGATGCGCTTAATGCCGGCATTAACCTATCAACGTATCCTATATTTGCAAGTATAGATGCTGACTCCGTACTAGAGAATGATGCACTGATTAAGTTAACGATGATGTTTGTTGAAAATCCTGAAACAATTGCAGTTGGTGGGATTGTAAGAGTATCGAATGATTCGGTGATTCAAGATGGCAAATTAGTCGACATGAATATTCCCAAAAGTAAGGTTGCTCTTTTTCAAATTGTAGAATACTTGCGAGCGTTTCTAACTGGACGTACGAGCTTAAGTAAACTGAACTCTATTCTTATTATTTCAGGTGCTTTTGGGGCTTTTAATAAAAGTGTAGTGATTGAGTGCGGCGGATATAAGGTAAATACGATCGGTGAAGATATGGACATTATTATGAAGCTTCACAAAAAAATGAGGGATGAGAAGAGAAAGTATAAGATTAAGTTCCTAGCAGATCCCATTTGCTGGACCCAGGTTCCGGAATCCCTCAAGGATCTGAGAGTACAACGCAGAAGATGGCAGATCGGATTGTTTGACAGCCTGTTAAATTATAAATCTATGATTTTTAACCCGAAATATGGTAGCGTTGGAATGATGGTTTTGCCCTATTACTGGTTGTTTGAGTTGATCGGTCCGGTCGTTGAGTTTTTTGGTTATGTGTTCATACCACTAGCCTATTTGTTCGGATTACTAGAATTTAATAGCTTTCTTATTTATTTTTTAATTGCATTTTTGCTGGGTACCACATTATCGATGGGCAGTATTTTACTAGAGCAAATCTCTTTCCGTAAATACACAACATTTCGGAGCACGATGCAATTAGTATTATTTGCTTTTATTGAGAATTTAGGCTATCGACAGCTTACCGTTCTTTTCCGAGTTGAAGGTATTTTCAAGATCAGAAGTGGGCGGCATTCCTGGGGAACGATTAAAAGAAAAGAATTTGCAGCAAGTGAAGATCATACTGACTAACGTCAACCAGCGGATCTGTAAATTACAAATGTGATATGATCTATAAAGAGGGTCTTTTTGTTGTCCGGCTAAAACGAGTGATTATTAGACAGAGTTGATGGGCATGATGTCCAGATATTATGGCAAGGAGAACCCTTTGAAATGTGTATAAATGAGGTTCGGCTAATAGGGGTAGCGTCACATGCCCATCAAGCTAATATTTTAAATTGCTAAACATGAAATGATACTTGCCTAACAACTAGCGAATGTACGAAAAATAGGTATGCCAAATAAGCCTCTTAAAAAGGCATTTTTCTGCTAGGTTGCTCGGCTTTGATACACCGTCGTTTCACACACGACACCGAGAATATCAAAGACCGTCATCTTTTTATACCTATGGCATTTACGTCTATTTTTCTTAAGCAAAAGAAGCAACACCATTAAACGGAATGAAAAGTATGGAGAATGGAAGAGAATTTTGCTTTATTCGATTTTGAGCTGACGGCAGAAGAAATGATAGAAATCACTCAATTAGACCGCAACCGGCGCAACGGGTCTCATCCAAATGAATTGAACAAAAGGTAATAAATACTAGGTAGAAGAACCTTGAATGGCTTCAGGGTTCTTTTTTATTTGTCTGCTTGTTTTTCTTTTAGTGGCCTAAAATCATCTTTTTATTGTAAAACATATGAAAAATTTATATTTCTAATCCGGCAATTCCGAAGGCGCCGGGGCCACAGTGGGTAGAAATGACGGCGCCAGCTTCAATCCATGTTACGTGTTTGAAACCGGCTTCTTCAGCGATTTCATCCACCTGCTTCTTAATGCTTTCATCCAGTCCGATTGAATAAAGGAAATACAGCTGTCCTTTATCAATATTGTACTCATTTAAATAATCGCGTATCATTTTCTCTATGACGCGGCTCATTTTTCCGCGATATTTTTTTGTCGATACAAGCCTGCCATTAACTAATTCAATGAGCGGCTTAATTTTCAGCAAAGATCCGCCGAGATAAGCGGCATTTGAGACACGGCCGCCTGCTCTTAAAAAATCGAGGCTGCCGGGAACGAACGCGAGTCGAGACTGAGGAACCTGTGATTCGATTTTTTCGATTAAACGGGCAGGGTCAATAGAAGGCTCCGCTTTCAGCAGGGAAACAGCATACATAACAATCGCCATCAGTCCGCCTGACACGTTCAAGGCGTCAATAAGAAAAATATCGTCAAATTCTTTCGCTGCAATGGTCGCGTTCTGAAAAGAAGAAGAGGCACGCGACGTGTAGCCGATGTGAATAATGATGCAACCGGGAAAGTCCGCTTTGATCTTCGTGAAAAAATCATGATATTCATTGGAATTGGTAGATGTGGTAGAAGGTATTTTTTTCGTGCGTTCATAGTAGTCATAAATATCGGCAACGGGTATGAAGCCGTCCAAATAATCCTGTCCGTCCATGATGACATGCATCGGGACGACCTGGACACCATATTTTTGAGCTAAATCGCCTCGTAAATCTGCTCCGCTCTCGGTCGAAAAAATAATTTCCCGCATCGTATCTCCTCCTTGTTTGTTTTGCCTTACCCGGTTTCTTCATAAAGACTTGAATGTTCCTTCATTAGAACCCGAGGAAACATGTTCTAATAAGGTGCAGCATTTTTTTATATGATATTCGATATATTGCCGACAGAATGATAGCAGGATCCTGGACTGACTGAAAGAACGAGTTCCTATCCATAAGTATACAGGAAAGGGAGTAATTTTAAAATTTGTCTATTGAAGCAATTATCAAAGCAGCAATGCCAAGTGACACAAGCGTTAAGCAGTAAAAATAAAGGAGGGTTATTTGGATATTTGATTTTAAAAGAAGTATGAGTAAAACAAGACTGATTTGATTTACACTATTGAGATTGTGAAGGATTATATTTAACTAATGTAAGCAGAATCGTTGAAAGATGGTATAATTTATTCCAACAACAAAAGAATTTCCAAAAAACACCTAAAAGAAATGAGGGAAAGAAAATGATTAATCAAGTTGGTCAAATTATGTTATATGTAAATAACCAAGATGAGTCATTGAAATTTTGGTCAGAAAAAGTAGGATTTAGCATAGTTTCTGAGGAAGATAACGGGCAAGGATTGAGATGGATTGAAATTGCTCCAACAAAGGCAACAGAAACAAGTATTATACTCCACAATAAGAAACTAATTGCAAAAATGCAGCCTGAATTAAACCTTAATACACCTTCGTTAATGTTTTTCTCGGAAAATCTTGATAATTTGTATAAAGACTTTTCGGAAAAAAATATCACAGTCGGAAAAATTGTAAGTGTGCCTTCCGGAAGAGTATTTAACTTTGCTGATAATGAGGGAAATTACTTTTCTATAATGGAAAAAAAGTGAGTCTAAATAAAAGAGATAAATATCAAAAAGACTAGCAATTATTTTAGTCGCTAACAAGACAAATTAAAAAACCGATTCCATTATAGGAATCGGTTTTTTATAGGTAAGAATATTCTATCTTATTGTTCGTTTCATTCAATTATTGTGTTTTTTTCATTAACAATGAAAGGATAACATTGATGATGGCTAAAATTAAACTTATGTTAAACACAAGTGATGAACCAGATGCAGCAGCTACAGGTAGCGTAGTTCCATCTGCTAAAGAACTTGCTTGTTGTGCAGAGAAAATCGATACCATTACGGCAATCCCAATTGCTCCTGCAACTTGTTGAGATGTTTGAGAAATGGCAATGCCATCTGGATAGTACTGTTTTGGTAATGCATTTAATGTGTTCGTCTGAACAGATGCAAGGACCATACCGATACCAAGCATCATGACAATATGCGTAATTACCATAATCCATAAGGCTGTTTCGGTTCCATATTGTGCATATAAGGCATAACCAATCACAACTAAAATTGTTCCCGGTGTAATGACGGCACGAGGACCAAATTTATCAAATAATCGGCCAATCGTCGGGGCAAGTATACAGTTTAATACACTACCTGGCAACAGAATAAGCCCTGTTGTAAATGCAGAAACTAATAACGCCATTTGCATATACATTGGTAAGACAACGAGCATGGAAAGCATATTTAAAAATGTAATCATATTCATCGCAAGCCCAAGTACGAATTGAGGGTGCTTAAATGCCTTTAAATTTAACATTGGCGTATCCATCTTTGTTTGACGAATCGCAAATAAAATAAGCGCGATGAATCCAACAATGACTGTGCTTAGGACAGTCGTGCTTGTCCATCCAAATTCTCCACCGACACTCACGCCATAAACAACGCCACCAAATCCAATCGTCGATAAAATGACTGATAAAATATCAATGGATACTTTTCTTATTTCATTGACATTCGGAATATAAATGTAACCGAAAATGAGTGAGAATACTAAGAATGGAATCGTAAACCAGAAAATCCAATGCCACGATAATGTATCTAAAATAAGACCAGCTAATGTTGGACCAAATGCTGGACCAGCTAAAATGACTAATCCCATGATCCCCATTGCGCCACCACGTTTATTCGGTGGGAAGATGGTGAAAATAACATTTTGCGTTAACGGCAAAATAATCGCAAGCCCTGCTGCTTGAATGACACGTGCTGTTAATAGCACGCTAAATACGGGTGCCAGTGCAGCCACGATTGTTCCAATAATGGATAATGCTACCGATGTAATAAACATTTGGCGTGTCGTAAATTTTTGCATTAAAATCCCCGTTACGGGCACTAAAATCCCTAGCGTTAAAAAATAACCCGTTGCCAGCCACTGGATCGTGGTCGCATCTACACTAAAAATGTTGCTTAGTTCGCCTAAGGCAATATTTAAGGCTGTTTCACTGAACAGCCCGACAAAACCTGCTACTAACAGGGCAGTCATAATAGGCCCTGTTTTAATTTCTTTATTCATGTGTTAAAACTCCTTCAATAAATTGGGTAATATTTTCGATAAGGTTCTTAAAGGATCTGTTGATTTTTGCGTTAAACAAAGCATCATCGCACCTTCGATAGAAGCTGTCATGAATAATGAAACAGAGGAAGCTGATTCAATTGAAAAGCCATCTATTAATAGTTTATTACGGTAGATGTCCTGAATTTTTTCATAAAGTGCTCCACAAGCATTTCTTACAGGTTCACTTAATGATGCCATTTCGCTCACAATACTACTAAACGTATAGCCTGTAATCGTACCGTCTGTTTCCAAGTTTGTAATTAACTTTTCAATCATTGCATGTGTTGCTTCTTGTGTTGACAGATGTTGTTGGAAAATCGATTCAATATCCGTCGTAATCGCTTCATTTAAAGATTGTAGACAAGCAATTAATAATTCTTCTTTTCCATTCGGAAAATGATGATAGAGAGCACCTTTTGTAATATTACAAGCTTTCAATAGTTCATTTAGCCCAACACCTTTATATCCTTTTTGCTGAAAGAGCTTTGTCGCTATGTCGACCATTAGCGATTTTGTATCCATTTTTAATTATTCCCCCTAACATACCGACCGGTCTGTTTATTACTATAACAAAGTTATTTCCTATGATGTAAGTGTTTTTTATTCCCTTGTACAAGATGAGTTCACAATTTAGACATAAAAAGGGCGCGTTTGTTATATATTCGGCTTCCGAAATATCTCTTGAAATCAAGTATCATTAAAAGTGCACTGCCCATTTTTACTGATGTTTTTTTATTTGTTCAATTTTAGATTGTACATTTGCCTTCTCTGTTCCAAAACTCATAGAAGCTGCACGAACGAGCTTAGTAATAAGACGTAAATAATGATGAAACCCAGCTAATCTTCTTTTAGGAAGTTGGCTGGGTTTTATGTTTAAGTGTGCAAAATAGCACTTAAAATTTATTTGGAAAAACCGGAGTTTGTTTAATAGGAAAATGAAAGAAGTTGTATTAAGTTAATTTTTGAAGATTACTTGTATCATTAAAATGAAAGGCTATGTTCTTAAAGATTGTTGCTATAAATATTAAAAAGAGAGGACTTCACGAGGAAGTCCTCTTTCTGCGTTTGTTCTTCTGTTAAAGCCCCCGTTAATGAAATATCATTCAGAAGGAATGGAGATTGCCTACTAGTGCTGAAAAACGAAAAAACGATAATAAAAAAAGGATAATTAGCCTTTGAGAATAAAAGTTAAATACCCTAATCTTTAAATACTATTTGTTTTTATTTTTTTATTTCGCGCAATCCAAAAGTCATTAAGAAAGTAATCAGCAAAAGAAGGATTTTCGGTACTACTGTTTCCTAAGTAGGATATAACCCAATCCCTTCGATGAAAGAAAACTTGATCACCTTAGTTTCGGTTTCGCAAGATGAACTAGGATTAGAAGGGAAAGGTAAAGGGGATTAGATAAAAGAAGGACTAGTAATTTCATCCATAATTTTAATTTTGTCACAACCAAACTTAGGAATCAAGATGAAGAACCAACCGTTATTACACAATGAGGTATATTTTCACAGTGAAATAATAGTTCTTGTTCAATATAATATTAATAGGCATATTTTAATTAAAATAACATATCAGTATTGGTTAATCAACCTTAATAGGAGTACATAAATGAATAAAAAAGCCGATGATTGTTTTATTGATACACTGCTGATTTCCCTCCAAGACGAAAGAATCATTGAAAAGATAAATGAAATAATAGAAGCCGACACATTTAATCAACCGAGGGAAACCAAGAAGTTATTGAAAGAAAAAGAAGAAGAAATTGCAAGGTTCCAACAAGAGCTTGACTCAAAAGAGAGGGAAATCATTGACTATAAAATCAAGATCAACGAGCTAAATCAAAAGATCGATTCTTATCTTTATGAATTGCAAAAAAGAAGGGCAGACTATCAAGAAGCAGAAGAACTTTACAATTCTATTCAGCACTTATCGGAAGAAACAAGAAACTCATTAAAAAGAATTTTTAAAGGTACAACGGTGCAAGATTTTATTTTTTGTGGTGTGCAATACGAAAATATCTCATCTTTATGGGATTTCATTAAAAATGAGGCAATGGAAGGTCGGGGACACGAAAGAGAAACCTTGATTGCTATTTTTCGGTATTTCTTTCAAGCTTACAGTAAAACGTTTGATACCCCTTTATATAAAACGCAGGAAGTGCAAATTAATGATGTCTTTAGAGAAGATCTACATATAAGGGCCAGCGATAGCAAAATATCTGGAAACATCACGGAAATACTACTACCAGGGTACATAAGCATTAATGGTAAAATCATAAAAAAATCAATTGTAAAGATATAACGGATAATAAATAGAAGAACAAAGAAGGAGAAATTGGGATGACGTCGATTATAATTCCTGAACTTGAGAAAGGTATTGAAGAAGTTTTACTTGTGCAATGGTACAAACAGCCTGGCGACTATATTGCAATGGGCGACTATTTAGCAGAAATTAGCAACGAGGAGATCCGTCTTGATCTCTTTTCAGAAAGAGAAGGCATCCTTAAAGAATTATATGTAGCTGAAGGAGCTTTAGTTAGGATTGGTGATGTAGTAGGTAATATGGAATCCGATGCTTCTACATTAGTAGAATCCTTAATGAAAGTGGAAGAAAAAAAAGCAATAACTGTTGAAAAACCCCTTGATAGAGTAACAGGTTTGGATGAAAAAAATCCGGGAGGGAGTTCTATTCATTTAATGGATAACAATGAGATGCAGATTCAATATTCACCTGACATACAAACAATTCCAGTTTCATCCATTTCAATGACCTATAAAGAAATGAGATCCTTAATTAGCCATTTATATCGGAGAGCGGAAGAAACTTTTTGTACAGACGAATCGGGCTTTTTTCAAGATATCAAAAAGATTCTTAGCTCTAGATGGGTTTATATGAGCAATGTAAACGTTGTCTATGACCATAGCATTGCAGCCTTATTTCCATATAGAGCTCAATATAAGTTAATGGACGAGGATTTTGACTACAAAAAGTACCTGGACTTTTCAGGCTTTGAAGGCGACGCTATGACATATGAAGAAGTCACGAAAAGTTTTGATACAAGAGATCATCCTATATTTAAGGATATATTAGCCTTACACGATTCCTACATGAGTAAAAACCCTTCCGTTTCAAGGCTCTTTACAAATGCAACAACGAATTCAGATAAATCAATTGCATTCAAATTTAACGAGTACGACATTAAAAGTTTTGATGTAGTGAATCAAAAAACCGAATCATTGGGGAAAGGGTTTTTTATTCCTATTTTCCGCCTAAACGGAAAAAACAGCTCTGAGATCAGTGACAAAATGGCTCTGCATCTATGGTTGGAAAACGGATTAGTACCGAGTGAATTAAGTGGAGAACATCAAGAGGCTTATGATTATTTGCTAGCATTATATCGATTAAAGGACTTAGATCATGATGACTTTCATGAAGAACTTTCATCAACCCGTATCGATTCCAAGTCATATCTTGAGAAACTTTTAAACTCTGAAAAGGTAAGGGCTGACATCGATCGGTATGATGAAAAGATGTTAACAGATCCAAACCGAGGACATTGGGATTTGTGGCCATACCTTACTGAAGAGAAACCCTTAACTATAAAACTGAACGATGAAATAATGGCAAGAAACCCTAAGATGGACATTAAAGATGGCGGCCTCATAGGAATTGATTTTGGTACAAAAAGTACAGTTGTAGTTCATCAAGAAGAAAATGATTTCACCATTCCTATGCGTGTTGGTGTTGGTTACTTTAACGATGAAGTAAAAGATTGGCATTATGAAAACCCTACAGTGATTGAATTTATTGATTTAGTAAGTTTTTTTGAGCTTTATCAAGAAAAAGCAGGAAGACCAGACACGGTGTGGCAGGATGTCACCGTTTCCCATACCGCTTTTAATAGCTTAATGAATGGCAAAAGTGACCATTATTATTCAATACTGAATGATTTAAAGCAATGGGCCGGAGACAAGAAGAAACATCTTAGATTAAAAGACAAGGTGGGATATGATATCATACTGCCATCTTTTTTGAACTTAACAGATCAGGAAATCAACCCCATTGAGTTATATGCCTACTATCTCGGTTTATATATCAACAATCAGCATAATGGGATTTACCTGGACTACACATTATCTTTCCCTGTCACGTATGAAAGAGAGGTAAGAGAAAAAATTCTTCAAAGTTTTGAGCGTGGGTTAAAAAAGACGCTTCCTATTCCGATCCAGCAAGACGAAGAAATTATGAAAAAATTTCGTGTAACGGGCGGTGCAAGTGAACCCGCCGCATACGCCATTTGTGCTTTACAAGAATATGGATTTGAACCAGAAGAGGATGAAAAAACTTTTTACGGCGTGTTTGATTTTGGTGGGGGGACAACGGATTTTGATTTTGGTATTTGGCGTGAAGCTGGCCTTAAGGAAAGAAGATATGACTATGTAATTGAACATTTCGCAGCGGATGGAGACCGTTACTTAGGCGGAGAAAATATATTAGAACTTTTAGCATTCGAAGTGTTTAAAAAGAACCAAAATACGATGCGCGAGCTTAACATATCCTTTATCCTCCCGTTAGAATGCACGAAATTTCCTGGAAGTGAAATATTGATTAACGAGTCACAAGAATCAAAATTAAATACAAAACAACTGGTAGAAGAATTAAGGCCTCTCTGGGAAAGGCATGAAGGGTATGAAGAACATTTTGAAAAAGGAATGATTCGAGTAGACCTATTTGACAAAGCCGGCCAATCGAAACCGAATGTAGAACTTCTGGTCGATAAAGAGGAAATGGAACAAGTTATCATGAAAAGAATTGAAAAGGGGATCAAAAATTTCTTTGACTCCTTACGCCGCGCTTTTGATCGATCGGAGACCAGCAAAATCAATAAAGTAAATATTCTGCTTGCGGGCAATTCAAGTAAATCTCCTGTCGTCATTGATTTGTTTAACAGATTCATAGAAGAAGAAGCACAGAACATCCATAAGTTGAATGAGTTGTCTGATAATCTTTTTGAAATCTTTCCACCACTAGGGACAGATGCCGCTTATCTCAAACAAGAGGAAAAAGGCATATCTGTTGACAGACATGTCCTAGCGAGCCCGACTGGAAAGACGGGGGTTGCCTTTGGGCTGGTACAGAGCAGAAAAGGTGGAAGGATAAAAGTTATTGATCACAACACTGTGAATGATGAAGCGAAATTCAAGTATTTTCTCGGTATGGGTAAAAAGGGAAAATTTAAAACGATTATTGACCGAGAAGAAAGTTATAACAAATGGCATTTATTCATTGATGCGTCGGAAGAGGATTTTGAAATTTACTATACGAGCCTGCCGGAAGCCAGCACAAATCAGCTTGGTATTAAGCAAACCCAGCGGAAAAAGCTCCGAATTGAGTATGTAGATGATTCGGCTTTTGTTTACATTCGAAGAGTAAGTCCAACTGTTCTTGAATATGTCGTCGCGTATGAAGACTCGATTTTAAACGAGGCCTATTTAAGTGAAATAACCAAAGTGGAGTTGAACTGATGGTTCGGTCAAGGATCCATGCAACTTTTCATTTTTAAAAATTTCCAGAAGCTACAACAGCTGGTAAACGGGTTGCTGGCGGACCAACAATCAAAAGCAGACTTTTAGGTTCTGGTGCAAAAACTTCAAGACAGTTGCACCAGAACCGAGAAACTTATGTCAGGTGTTCGTTTTACTTTTTATTGTCAGGCTACGGGAATTACAAGAATGACTGAATATGATTCAGTTCAAGAGGTGGAAACCTCGATAAGTTTATCAGCCGTGCGATCCATGCGTATGAAGAAAAGGAAAAGCTGAAACATCCGCAGAATTTGAACCTGTTCATTAGAGAGCATGAAGTCATTGTAACGGGTGTGCCATATGTTCAAAATGAATCAGACAATGAATTGCAGGAAAATCTCTTGTTGTCCTCTATCCTTGAAGAAGTGATTGAGGAAGAACTTTCAGAGAAGCCAGGCAAAGCGGAGATTGAGTTTCAAACGCTTTTAAAATGATAAAAAAGGAGATCCCCATGGGATTTCCTTTTTTTATACAAGTATAACATTTTGCAAAATTCAAAAATGCTTTATAAAAAAATCACTCGTTAGGATGTATCATGAAAAAGAATGGAGGAATTGAAACGGATAATTTTGGACATACAATTGTTGTATAAAAAAGTTGGTTGATTATAATTGAGAAATAAGATATATTAAAAAAATTATTATGAAAATGAAGTGCCTATTATTTTTAAACAACGAGGCAATCTGAGTGAGATGCCTTTTTTATTTTTGATAAATTTATATAGAGTTTTAGAGAGGGTGAGTCGATTGACTAAAAACATAAGGCAATTGAAAAACGTTTCAGTGTTCCAGACGCTTCTAAGTTAGAAAAAAATTTAGAAGCGAGGAATCTTTATATGAACAATCAAAAAATTTTTAATAAATCATTTCTTTTTGTATTTATCAGCAACTTTTTAGTTTTTATTGGGTTTGAAATGTTGCTTCCTATTTTGCCAGCCTATTTGTTAAGTCTTAATGCTTCTTCCATTCAAGTGGGTTTAGTGACAACGTTATTTACTATAGGCGCAGTATTAATCAGACCTTTGGTAGGATACTATTTAATTGATAACCAACGGAAAAGTCTAGCCATTGGTGCAAGTGCAATTTTAATGATGATTACACTTATTTATCCTTTTCTCAATATCGTATGGCTGTTTCTATTGTTACGATTTTTTCATGGCATTGCGTGGGGCGTATCAACAACAGCCAATAGTACAATAGCAGTCGATTTAATTCCTAAGACACGATTAGGAGAAGGAATGGGGTATTTCTCTATTTCAACAACAGTAGGGGCTATCATAGCACCGAGTTTAGGTATCTTTATATATGACTCTTTTTCCTTTGACATTTTAATTTGGTCATCCGTAATACTCAGTCTATCTGCAGTCATTGTACTTCAATTCGTACATTCGCCTGCTCCTGTAAAGAGAGAGAAACAACTATTTCGATTTTTTGATATGATTTTTGAAAAAGACGCATGGTTTCCAGCATTACTAGCGGTCATTACAACACTTGGTTTTGGAGCGATTATTACTTTCTTAGTTCTTTTTGGAAAACAAAAGGGCTTAGAACATATTTTTCTATTCTTCCTTATCAATGCGACGGTCGCAACTTTATTACGTCCGTTTACCGGAAAATGGTATGATAAAAAAGGGCCTTGGTCTATTATCATCGTGTCAGCTATGTTAGGATTTTTGTCACTTGTTATGCTGTCTTATGCAACAAACGATTTTCATCTTATTATTGCGGCGATTTTATTTGGAGCAGGTTATGGAACTGTTATGCCATGTTTACAAACATGGGCGGTTCAAAAGGTAAGTGAAGAAAAAAGTGGCGCAGCTAATGCAACCTTTTATTCCAGTTTTGACGTTGGTGTCGGAATTAGCGCATTTGTATTAGGTATTATAGCTGAATGGATCAGTTTAGAGATGATCTTTCGGGTTATTAGTCTAAGTTTTATTGTTGTTGCTGTTTTAGTCTATAAGGATTATTTAAATGAAAAGAAAAGATATAAAAATATATAAATCGATCTAAAAACAAATCCACTTCTATGTTAATAGAGGTGGATTTGTTTGCAAAAAAAGTCGATTATGAAACTACAGGTGCTTGGCTTTAAGAAGAGCTTGCTGCTGAATGTGAGCAAGTTTATTACAGTGAAGGTGGTCAAAAATTAAGAGTTACGGAACAGATTCTTATTCAACTCCCATGTAAGAACTCATTTCACTTACGATTTACCTTTTTATCTTGTTGGCTTAACATTACCGTAATTGCTGAAGATACTACGATACCAGTAATTAAACATTTGTACATGTCTTTATAGATTAAACCAAACGCTACACCAATAATCACACCTAACCCTATGATTGAAACTCGTTCTCTTTGACTCATACTTAATCCTCCATCTTTTTTAACAATACATTGACTTTATGAAGAGCAAAGTTTAAATCTAGTTGCTCTTCATCACTTAATTTAGTTACATTTTGGCTAAGCTTTTGATAAATCTTAGTCCACTTTTTTTCTTGAATGTCCCTGCCTGCAGGTGTTAATGATACCAAGACGGCACGTTTATCCTTTGTATCAGGCCCTTTAACCAAATAGCCACCAGCTTCTAAATCACTAATGATATTCGTTAGTTGTTGCTTTGCTATATCCAAACCAGAGCTGATTTCTTTAAGATTCAAAGCCCTTTGTTGCATATACATGAACTCAATTACATGATTCTGCATATGTGATAATTCTACTGAACCCTTGTTCAGTTCATTAAAACTACCAAACAGATTGGGTATCAAAGCAATGTATTCTTTAGCAATATTTTCAATCATTCATAATCATCCTTCACTTTAGTAAATATTTTATTACTAATATAAAATTAAATCAATCTTTATTCTTGTTTATAGTAAATTTTTATTTACTAAATAAAAATGGCTCCTTGATATTTTTCAATTCAAGGGGCCTTTTATTTTTTATCATCAATTGATGGATCATAGCGCTCAGGAAGTCATTTTTTTCTTAACTCATTGTGTCTACGGATATATTTTTGATTTCTTTCTTCCATTGATTCATGTTCTGAATCGAACGAGAGAGACGGGACAAAGCAATCAAGGCTATTGGTATCGATTTGATCATACTTTATTTCAAAGCTACATCAACAGGCAATCCTACAATTACCCTAGTTCCTTCATCCGGTTTACTATGAACCTCAATCGTTCCTTTGTGAGCCTCTATGATCCATTTACATAAAGACAATCCCAATCCAGTCCCCCCTTGACTTCTTGTACGTGAATCGTCCACACGATAGAATCGATGAAAAATAAAAGGTAAATGTTCTTCAGGAATCCCGATCCCGTGATCAATGACTTCAATATGAACGAACGTTCCTTTACTGTATGCCTTGATTTCCACTGTTCCGCCTTCAGGCGTATACTTAATAGCATTTTCGATTAGATTGATAAATAATCTTCGCAAGAGATCTTCATCCCCATATAGGATAAATGGATCCGGTATGTGAAAATATAATTCAATCTGTTTTTTCTTAATTAAAGATAATAAATGCTTCCTAACATATTGCAATAAGAGAGTTCCGTCTATTATTTTTCGCTCTATCTGACCTGGATTAGAGGTATTTTTCGATAAATATAAGAATTTTTCCGCCATATCAGACAAATAAATAACCTCTTCCAAAACAGTATGAAGCACACGTCTATATTCCTCTTCTGATCTGTTTCTATGTAATGCGACATCCAATTCTCCCCGAATAATCGTTAAGGATGTTCGAAGTTCATGAGAAACATCGGAAGTAAACTGCTGAATTTCGGTGAAAGAGCTTTCTAATCGGTTAATCATGTCATTAAGAGTTTTAGCTAAGATCTGCAATTCGTCTTCTGGTCCTTCAATTGGCAACCTGTCATGCAAATTCGTGGCCGTAATTTTATTCGTAGCGGTAATGATTTTCTGAATCGGCTGAAGTGTTTTTCTTGAAATAAGCCGTCCCATCACGATTGAAATTCCAACAGATCCGAAATTGCAGATGATAATAATGTTCCACAACTGATCGATGGCAAAATGCCGTATCCTGTCATATGTAGCAACCGTAATTGTGTATGTCAATTTATTTTGTGATATCTGTGGTAGGGACATCGCACGAAGCGGTATTCCATTCAGCTCGGGATCCCAGCTGAAGATATTTTCGTCAATCTTCTTCAAAGTTCCTGATACGTTGATACGTTGACCCTGCAGATTTTGTGAGGCTGCGATGACTTTGCCCTGGTCGTTTTCGATTTGCCAGTATAGCTCTTCTTTTTTAACACCTACTGAAACAGGCAACCCATTCATATAATTTTCGATTTCGGAAGACGGATATCCCTGCTCAATAGAATAGGCAATCATGCCTCCCTCTCTGGCCAGCATCGAATCAATTTTGTTGGTTAACATATCAGTAAATGTAATAAATAAGAATACGCTAAATAGGAATAAAATGAACATAAACATAAACGAATGCCAAATCGTAATTCTCCATCCGATACTATTTAAAAACTTCATGATGGTTTATTCTTCTCCTTTAATCATATAACCTATAGTATAAACCGTTTGTATTATTATTAACTCGAAATTTTTGTCGATTTTATTCCTTAAATGATTAATATAAACATTTATAATAAAGACTAATAATTTGTAATAAAGTTTGATCAAAATCCTGTAGTGAAAATGCAGGATTTTTCTTTTCACTAACAGTGATGATTTATGAAAGCTACACATTAAAACGATGCTTGAATATGCTAGGTAATAATGTAAATTAATACACGAACTTGAAAAGAGGTATATTATGATTCAACTATCGGGGATGCCCTTTCAACAAAGTGACATGTGGCCGTCTGGTAGCATTGAAAGTATAATCATTCAATAGATGAATGAAGATACAGCCGTTTACTCGTATCAGTCTATAGATGAATTATCGTTTGAGCTTAAGTTGCGAAAAAATATCATATTAAGTGCAAGAGCCATGAATCAAAGCAATGTGCGGTTTGCAGTATTTGCAAAATCCCGTTGTAATCCTCAATATTGGCATTTGACGCGTACTGGCGGATTCCTCCTGCTGGATGGTGTAACACCATCAGACGCGATTCAAGATATCTACAGGAACAGTTCACAATATGCGTTTGAATGTGCAACGGCAATGGTCATTATCTATTACCATGCGGTCCTAAACCTTATAGGCGAATCCTTATTTAATCAATTATTTCAAAACATCTATTTATACAGCTGGCATGCTGATCCTGATCTCGGATTAACATCAAATTATACAGGCCATTTTTTGCCTGGAGATGTTGTCTATTTTAAAAATCCGGACTTCGATCCACAAACCCCTCAGTGGAGAGGAGAAAATGCCGTTATTCTAGGAGATGGTACGTATTTTGGACATGGGGTAGGAATAAAGACAGCTGAACAAATAATCCAAGCGCTGAATCGAAGGAGAAAGCCGGGGAAAAAGCAATCAGCCTATCTGACAAATGTAGTTACAAGACCATCTTTTAAACATTTGGCGAAACTTTCGATGTCACAAGGAGTCTATTCGAATCATAAATATCAACATATCGTCGTCCAACATAGTGAAAGTTCGATTTCATTTGATCAATATGTGTTCTACTTGTAATCGCCAACCCAAAAGTGTTGGTTTAAAATAAAATTCGATTAAGGTGCTGCTGAAAACGTTGATTTATCGATAAATAAAAGAACCTGTTTTTGAAAAAAGATTGATCATTTTCTGTGAAAGTTATTCAATGAAAGTACTTGTTTTAGGTAGATTTAGAAAGTCTACATATTCTTACTGAAATATTGGATACCGGGGTCATTTGGATTCTGGTGCAAAAACTTCAAGACAGTTGAAATTACTCTTTAAATTTTAATAAACCGATGAACTTGTTCCACTATGTTATTGAGAAAGTTCACTTGCCTTATTTGGATGCCTAATGACCTCTTTTTTCTTTTCTCAATTCTTCAACTGCTATAGGGTAAGTCCGATTCTTATCGACTGTCACGACACGAGGCTCAGAATGATGAAAAGAATGTATATATTGATTTATACGTTGTACTACCTTAAAATAGAGTAAAGATTCCCTTTTTAGGGTGTAGAATCCTTCCAACTTTAGCGAGGAGTGAAAGGATTCAATGAAAGGCATTGTCAAAGCAGCTTCCTTTATGGGACTGCTAATGGCAATGCCTTTTTCTTTAGATAAAATCCTAAATAGGCATAGGACGTATATACAGAACCTTGATCGCTGTGTAAGAGAACTTTAGTTGTTTCGCGCTTTTGAACAGTCTCATTTAGCGTATTTAATACAAGTGAAGTCAGCCAGTAGAAGAAGTAATTGTTGAGAAAGAGTCAGTCACCTAACAACCTGCTAAATCAAAACAAAAGAAAAAACATTTCGAATAAAATGAATTAATGCTTCAGATATTTCTTTGAATAGTTTGAAACAAGGTAATTACGATGAACTAGGAGGAACGATAAGATGGAGTTTGATACAAGTGTAAGTCCATTAGTTAACATTAAAGTAATCGGTGTTGGTGGCGGAGGAAACAACGCCGTTAATCGTATGATCGAGCACGGAGTTCAAGGCGTAGAGTTTATTGCTGTTAATACAGATGCACAAGCTCTTAATTTATCAAAAGCAGAGATCAAGATACAAATCGGTGCAACATTGACAAGAGGTTTAGGAGCAGGTGCAAATCCAGAAGTAGGTAAATACGCAGTTAAAGAAAGCAAAGAGAGGCTCCAAAAAGCATTAAAAGGCGCAGACATGGTAATCGTTACAGCCGGAATGGGCGGCGGTACGGGAACGGGGGCAGCCTCTGCTATTGCTCAAATTGCCCGTGAGCTTGGTGCATTAACCATTGGTGTTGTAACACGTCCGTTCACGTTTGAAGGCCGTAAGCGTGCAACACAAGCGGCGGGCGGAATTGCCTCAATGAAGAAAGCGGTGGACACATTAATTGTTATTCCAAATGATCGCTTATTGGAGATTATCGATAAACATGTACCCATGCTTGAAGCATTCCGTGAAGCAGATCATATCCTTCGCCAAGGCATACAAGGTATTTCGGATTTAATTACCGTACCAGGTTTAATCAACATTGATTTTGCTGACGTGAAAACGATTATGTCCAATAAAGGAACTGCTTTAATAGGTATTGGTAGGGCAACAGGTAAAGACCGCGCTGTTGAAGCTGCAAAAAGAGCCATTTCCAGTCCGTTGCTTAACACATCCATCGATGGAGCTCAAGGTGTACTAATGAAACTCACAGGCGGCACCAATTTAAGTCTATATGAAGTACAAGAGGCAGCAAATGTTATTGCTTCTGCTTCAGACTACGAGTTAAACATGATTTTCGGTTCTGTCGTTAACGAAAACTTAAACGATGAAATTATAGTAACCGTTATTGCTACTGGCTTCAATGATCAAGAGATGCCATCATTAAAACCGTCGTCTTCCCGTCCTTCAACGTCAGGAATGTCAAAGCCACAGCCACAAGCCTAAATAGACGGTTTTATATGAATAAAATGTTTGTGGGAGAAAGTGATTCCTCTATGCAATGGAGTAGGTCTCGACCCATTTTATTACATAGAGGCCACCAAGTGATAGTGTGCTAGAAGTGTAAGCAACTGAAAAAAGAATCATCAATTAGAATCCAGGCGCTTAAAAAACAAGAAATCATTTCATCTTTTAGCCGCAAAGGCTGTCCGTACGATGTGTTCAAGTTATGGGCTCAAGTCCAATGAGTTATTGAATCTTTCCAATTCAGTTTGGTGATAGAATTCGAACGTTAGCTTTACTATAATTCTCTGCTACATTTAAAGGTATTGAGCGATCTGTCACGATAAGATCAATATTTTTTAATGCACAGATTTGGCCCAATTGGAAGCAAGAATAAAAATAAGAAATAGGTGATAAATAATGAATCATTCGTATAAAAGCCACGAAGGCACTGAATTATGGAGTAAAGTAAATCAAATTATAGAAGATTTAATTGGAAATCAAGATATTGAAGAGACAGCCACTAGAGAACATATAGTTGGATATATTTGCGAAAATCTTGTGAATGAATTTAAAAAAGCATGATCTCTACTATAAAGAAACATGCATATGAAACTTATTTTGAGCTTAATAAACCAAAAATGAAACATAGACAATAAATGAGGAAGTTCTGTGGAAAGAAATTTCTACAGAACTTTTTGGTTCTGGTGCAAAAACTTAGGGACAGTTGCAAATCATCTTTAAATCTTGGACATACTGATTATAAAAAAGTTGCACCGTTTCATCCTCTTTAGATATGATGATCCAAAGGGAGTGAAACGGTGCAAAGGAAAGGAACACCTAACAGGAAAAAATGGATTATTAGTGGAGAATTAATAATTATAGTAGAGTGCTAATAATAATTTCATTAGAAAGGGTTGAAATAATATCGAATTACGACATTTAGAATATTTTTTAATGGTTAGTAAAGAACTTCATTTTACAAAAGCTGCTGAAAAATTAGGTATCTCCCAACCAACCTTAAGCCATCAAATTAAAATGCTTGAACAAAAGGTAGGATATGCACTTTTTAACCGTATAGGTAAGAAGATTGAACTTACGAAGGTGGGAGAAATTGTACAACAAGAAGCATTAAATATTCAAAGTTCCCTACAAAGTATATCCTCTCAAATTGAGGCATTTATGAAAGTGGAAATTGGAGAATTGAAAATTGCTGTGTTACCAGGAGAAATAACTGATTTGGTATCTACTTTGTGTATTCAGTTTAATCAATTATATCCTAACATTAAAGTATTCGTTCAAAGTACCGATCAAGTGGAAAAGACTGTCTTAGAGAATCAAGCTGATTTCGGTATTGGTTTTCAATTCAATCGATATGATATATTACAGGTGACGAAATTGTATGATGAAGAATTTTATCTGATTAGTAATCAAAGTAATGGAGAGCAGAGGATCTCATTTTCTTCTGTTTTAGATGGCCCTCTTATTTTATTTCCCGGTATGCATCAATGTAGAAAAATACTTGATAAAACGAGCCATGAGATTGGCAGGCAATTAGAGCCCATTGTAGAAACGTCTAGTATTGAATCTATCTTGAAACTAGTTCGAAGCGGGATTGGCCGTAGTATTGTTTCGCGTACATTGTATGAATTTTATGATACAGAGGATTTATTTTTTCAATATATTGAAAATCCAGTTTTGACTAAAGAAGTTTATCTTGTGTTGAAAAAGAATTGCTTTATCAATTATGCGGCACGTAAGTATATTGAGTTATTAGTACGTGAAATCGAAAAGCTTCGTTTTCACACAGAGGAAGATGCCATAGCTTCTTTACAAAATTCCATATTATAGTTTTTTTCTATCATTACTATAGAAATAATTGAATAGGAAAATAATAAAACCATCTTTACAATGAAGACAAGCTCATGAAGATGAGTACTATCAAATTGTAAAGGGGATGTTCAAATATGATTCAAGAAATAGCAGGTATTAAAATTCCGGATTCTCAATTGGCGAAAGATGCAGCAGATATTTTGAGAGAGCATGGGGACGATTTGTTGTGGAATCATTCAAATCGTGTATTTTTATTTGGTGCAACCAACGGAAAAAAAGCGAAGCTGAATTATGATTTAGAGTTGCTATATGTCAGTGCATTATTCCATGATTTAGGCTTGACCAAAAAGTACAGTAGTCCAGATTTACGGTTTGAAGTAGACGGTGCAAATGCAGCGAGAAGTTTTTTACAGCAGTATCAAGTTCCAGCTGAGTCGATTCGTCTTGTATGGGATACTATCGCATTACATACCACAATTGGTATCGCAGAACATAAAGAGTCTGAAGTGGCACTACTCTATTCAGGCGTTGGTTTAGATGTCATGGGGGACGGTTTTGAACAATTTCCAGTCGCCTTGCGTGAAGAAATTGTAAAAGCTTTCCCACGTAACAATTTCAAACAAGAAATTATTCCAGCATTTTATGAGGGTTTTAAGCATAAGCCGGAAACTACTTTTGGCAATATTAAATCAGACGTATGTGAGTTCTTTATACCAAACTACAAACGAAAGAATTTCTGTGATTGTATCTTACATTCACCATGGTCAGAATAAGAAACAGAAATGACAACGTAACGAGGTAGAAGGTTTGACCATTTATAAAAAGTCTGATAACCCTATATTCATTTATACAGGGTTATTTTTTGGATTCTTAAACGTTGTAAATCCGTATTTTACTGACGCTACCCCAACATTAAAGTTGTTTTAACCTTGCTGTATCAACGTTTTTAACAATGAGCCAAATTGTCCTTATGCAAATTCTATACGTTAGCGGTTCTATTGTTTTTTTGGGCCTGTTTTATCTTCAACCGGTACAGTTTTTTGCATAAACGCAGGCTTTTTTTGTGAATGGAATATGCAAAAAAAAAACCAATGAAGTCGGATGGCGGAACATCTATGTTTTACACTACTTACACCGTGGTAGTAACGAAATTATATTATTATACAAGGAGTAGCTATGAATAATTGATGCACATCACAGATAAAGACTTAATAGAGGCATATAATAGAGCCTTTGAGCTCAATGTAAATAAAGAGTTTATTTCTCTCCTAAAAACAGAAATTCAAAAGAGAAATCTTTCTATTTCTAAAAAACTATAGCAAAAGGACTTCCTTTTTTTCAATGTTTCGCGTACATAAGTCGACTTCCTTTTATCACTTTGTTAATCAAAAAAGAAGTCTCATCATGCTTGCTC
The DNA here is from genome assembly GCF_000372765.1 of Bacillus sp. 37MA. Classification (NCBI taxonomy): domain Bacteria; kingdom Bacillati; phylum Bacillota; class Bacilli; order Caryophanales; family Bacillaceae; genus Bacillus; species Bacillus sp. 37MA. Next base: position 1,490,382 of record NZ_KB889752.1, on the reverse strand, counting down.
CTTTTTTAATCGCTGGTATTGTTCGGAAATAATGAATTCATCCTCTAGTAAACCATAAGGGTGAGTCTCCAACAAAAGTGTTTGGAGATAGTCTGGCATTTTCTCTCCATCGTACGCACAAATTAATGGAAATGACAGTAGCATTACAGCTTCGTCTATTATTTTTTCAAGTTCTTTTATTAGATGTAGCGGCTCAGTCATAGTAGCCCACTCCACGTGTGACCATGCCTGGAAAGAGAGTTTATTTTCTAGGTATGGTTGTACCGTTTTATTAAAGCAATCAACGATCGTGGAAGGATGATAACTGCGGGTTGAATAATAGAGTAAAGACGTTCATTTTCAACAAAAATAACGTAATCTCCCGCGATCACCCCATCTTTGATATAACTCACAGCCTGTTCAATGTATGTATCCATCCCTTTATAGGTATACACTACATGAACACTCTTTTGATCCTCAAACAACTGGTTTATTTTGCTTTTCAAATGATCACCCCAACTTATACCAAATCATTTCTATGAATATTTTTCATCAGTTGTGCGAAGATTATATATCTGTACCTAAGCATAGATATTCTTGAAAGGGTGATGTCATCGATGTTGAAAATCGTTATCCTTGTAGTAATTTTCGCTGGAATCGTTTATTTTGAAGTTCCAAAGCTGGTACGAGCTAACGCGCGGGCAGAACTTTGGGCATTTTCGATCATATTGCTCATTGGATTCGGACTTTCCGTGACATTGGCTTTAGGATTCGTTTTCCCTATACCTCCATTGCCTCAACTATGAAGAACCTAAGATTCATCTAGCTTCCTTATTACTGATACTACCCAGACAAAAGGTATCAATAAGCTCAAGGGTAGTATCACATATGGATTCTTTAGAGTATCCACTTTAAGGACCTCGATCACATTGGATGGTACGGTCGCCAATGCGATGATGACAATGGTCATTGGAATAATCAATGGCTTGTAATCCTTCAGATTTAACCATTGGGCCAATCCAACAACGGGGGGATAAAAGAAAACCTGCAGTGCCAAATAGGCGGTCGATAACCATAAGGTCATAAATATAGCTTCGAATCCTGCAAATGTGTTTGCGATTTGAATATAGCTAGATATATAAAATACAGGATATAGCTGTTTAGGCGTCAAGTCAATTCCGGCAAAGGCAATATTCACAGCCACTAGAGCAGTAAGAAGTATCCCAGAAATCAACATACCAATAAGCAAGGCCTTTGTCGCTTTTTTTCCGTCATTTAAACAAGGGAGCCAGATTGCCATAAATAGGATGGTCTCAGCCGCATAGGGAACTTGTGTCCGCAATCCTTTAATAACAGGCATCACGCCGTTTTCCATGACAGGAGCCAAGTTTGTCCATTCTAGATCCGGCAAAATGAAAAGTATGAGGATTACGATGAGAACAATCATCGTGATTGAAAAGAATTCAGCGGTCCTGGAAAAAACCTCAAAGCCCTTTTTCATTACATACACCATTAAAATGGACATAAGTATGCTAATATAAATGGAGGGCGTTTCTGGCAAAAAAAACTTCATCAACTCAAGCGCTACTCGCAAGATATGCGCGGTCATCACCCAAAAAGCGATAATATAGAACAATCCTGCGATTTTTCCAGGGATTTTCCCTATGACGATCGGAAGGTACTGAACAAACGTTTTATCGGGAAATCTCTTCCCCAACTGAATCAATGTAAGGCCGATGAGAGCCGCAATACCATACGCCAATAGGACCGAAATCCAACCATCTCTTCCGGCATCTTTAATAGCAGGTACAGCTATAACGACAAAAATGTTTCCCACACCACCTGCCAAAACTAACATCAGAGCTTGATTAGCGGATATTTTCTCCTTATACAAGGCGATCCCCTTCTTTCAAAGTGCTTAGATAGGTTCAATAAGCATGCCAGTGTTTCTGATTTTTATTTTCACGTTAACCTCTACATCCATCTCAGGAAAATAATCATCCCAATGCCCCTCAATTTTTTCCCATTCTTTTGGGTATTTACTGTGGATGGCTTCCCCGAAACCGAAGATGTCAGTTTTTAATGTTTTTTGCGCTTGTTTAAGACAGTTTTCAATTTCATTTTTGACTTCAGTGGATATATTTTTTTCTAAATTACCAATAACTTTCTGAGAATTTACTGCTACGTTTCCTTTCAGTTCTTCGATATTTCCTTCCCCTTTCACTTCGAGAGTCATGATCATTTTTCCATCCTTTAATTTAGGTTTCAATTCGGTATGTGACTTGATCATTTTTAAAATAATGTTTTTATTGTTCATTTCGGGGTATCCGGTCTCAATGATCCCAGTACCAAATTCATTATTGATCCATTGCATCCCTTTGCTTTCCTCCAAGTTCAACCAACCTACTAATTTATCCTTTTTAAAAGCTGCTGTCTCAGTAACTTTAACTTCTTCTTTTCCGCTCTCCTCATTTTTTCGAATTTCAATACCTGAAGTATAAGGTGAGGTTGTTTTACCCGAAATCTTAAGCATAAATTCATGAATATTCTCCGTCGAGGTCACTGAAAAGATATCCTTTCCATGTACTAAGCTCTCGATGTAATCAGCTGGAATCTTTTTCACATCACTTTGCCAACGAAGAATTTCGCTTGCATTTCCTTTGGAAACTAAAATAACAGATCGTTCCGGACCTTCCCTCGTTCGCATAAAAAAGTTCAAATAAGGAGTAACTCCTTCTTTAGCCGCTTGTTCGCCAATAACGAGTATGCGATTATGCTGGAAATAAGGTTTCTTCATTAATTCAAATTTTATGTATTGGAGTGTTTCATAAACGGTACTCCCTTTGGCAGAAACAATCTGTACGGCTGCATTTTCCCCGCCTCCTTTATTTGTAGCTGTGTCAATTTTTTCAGGTACGATGACTTGTAACGTAGTCACCATTTTCCCACTTTCTTGATCCTTATCAATCCCAGTGGCAATAATGAACGCACGATCGTTTAATTCAACTCGATCCCAGCATCCTGTCACGACGAGGAATGACATTATGAGTAACAAAATAAAAGCCATCCTCCTGATCATCATTTATTGTCACCTACAGTCTTTTTTGAGGGTGGTTCAGGCTTTAGATCTTCTTCCTCCCTTAGGGAATTTCTCCAGCTGATTGCTTGGGGTCTTGTCTTCATTAGCCACCAGGGGACTCTTATAAAGGCATCCTTGAGATCCTTTAAAGTCAACGGCATGAGCGGCGACATGTATGGCGAACCAAAAGAACGAAGTGAAACAAGGTGAATGACAATAAAGATGTAACTCCATATGATACCGAATAACCCGAATGTAGAAGCTAAAATGAGAATTGGAAATTTTAACAACGTAACCGGATCGGTAAGCGGCAGTATAAGAAAACCCATAATCGCAGTTAACGCAACAACGATAATCATAAAAGGGCTAACTACCCCGGCGTTAACCGCTACATCACCTAATATCAAGGCTCCAACGATACTAACAGCTTGCCCTACGGCTAATGGCATACGAATTCCGGCTTCTCTGATTACTTCAAACATAATCATCAGCATAAATGCTTCTACGAAAGCAGGAAAGGGGATATTCTCACGAGTTGTTAATATTGTGAGCAATAGCGGTTTAGGAATAATATTGGGATGAAAGGTGGTCAATGCAACGTAAATCCCAGGTAAAAATACGCTGACATGTAATGCCAAAAATCGAAGCAATCGGGATTGCGATGAAAGAAAAGAACCGGAATAATAGTCCTCTGCGGTTTGAAAACATTCAACAAACAGGAAAGGTACTGTTAAAGCTGTTGGGGTACCATCGACCAAGATGCCGACTCTACCCTCTAATATTTTAGCAGAGAATTTATCGGGTACCTCTGTGTTCCCGATTGTCGGAAAGATAGAAAGTGGCGCATCCTCAATAAACTCTTCAATGTAGCCTGATTCCAGGATCGCATCGGTGTCGATTGATTTTAAGCGTCGCTTTACTTCTTCCACTATTTTATCGTTCGCAAGATTATGGATATAAATAATCCCTATAGTGGTTCGGGTACGCCGACCGATCTTCATCTGCTCTATCTTCAAATTTGGGTCTTTAATTCTTCTTCTAATAAGTGACGTATTGACACGTATGGATTCTGTAAAGGCTTCGTGAGAGCCTCTTACGACTCTCTCAGAAGCCGATTGTTCAACATTTCTGTGTTCCCATGCACTTGTTCCAATTTGGAGGGCCATGTTTTCCTCATCCAAAAAAAGGACAGTATCGCCGTTTAATATACTTTCAATGGCCTCTTCCATATAACTTATTTTTGATACATCATTCATGTTTAAAGCGCCGTCTTTAATACTGTCTATACTGAGTTCTTTGTCATCAAACGACTTCCCTACATCCCTTATTAATGCACCCAATATGTTTTCATTAATAGCGCTCGCTGCACTCATTCCATCAATGTTGATAATAAACGCTTCGGTTTTATTTTTACCAAAGGTAAACTTACAAATAATAAGATCAGCATTAGAGCTTAAAATATTTTGAATGTGATGGAGATTATCCTGCAAATTTTTCGAAATCGAGATGGACTGAGGACCTTTTTCATCTTTAGGCTCCGAACTCTTTTTATCCTTCATCATTTTTTGAAATTTGATTTTTTTTATCAATTTTTGCAATATCATAGTCCAGCACCTTATGTATGTTTATTTTTCCTATTTTTTGCTGAACTGCGATATTTTATTCAATAAATGTTGTATCACATCAACAAGATGTTCATTTACCTCTTTTTATCATGTGTTTGCGATTTATGATAGTGACGCTGGTATTAGCCCCATCTGGACTCCACGATGTTTGAACACTTCCTAACCTTTCCAAATTTGATCATGGTTAAACCTTATATCCAGACTGAATGCAAAAAAGTGTTCAAAAAAGTGTTCAAAAAAAGTGTTCAATTGTTCAGCGAAAATGTGTTCAATTGAACAATTTTGATAAAGAATTTAATAAATTTATAATACAAATAAAATGTTGATTTACGATTTTCTAATAAATAAAATAAATTTTTTTATGGTGTGAGATAGAAAAAAACTTCTCTAAGTCACTAATTAAATAATAGTACTCTTCATAATCCTAAAAAAGATTAAATAGTTTGTCGGTTTGGCACGATAATTGCATATTAAAAGACAAGGGCGATAATTCATTATAGGAGGTTGACCTATCCCTTGTGATTTAAAAGATGTCGTCCGACAGATGATTGATTATGTTGTGAGAAAAACAAGAAGTAATTGTCGCGAGGCTTACGGGCTTTCAAACGTTGCTCCACTTCATAGTCCAAAAAGATTGAATAGTTTGTCGGTTTGGCACGATAATTGCATAATAAAAGACAAGGGCGATAATTCATTATAGGAGGTTGGCCTATCCCTTGTGGTTTAAAAGATGTCGTCCGACAGATGATTGATTAGGTTGTGAGAAAAACAAGAAGTAATTGTCGCGAGGCTTACGAGCTTTTAAACGCTGCTTCACCAGGATAAGATTGATAGCGCATACAATCCAATGGGATAAAATTGATAGCGCATACAATCCAACAAGAGCTGGAGTAGAGTAACGGGATACTTACAGCAGACGTCCCGATGGAAGATGACAAGAAGTAATTGGCGCGAGGCTTACGAGCTTTTAACGCTGCTTCACCAGGATAAGATTGATAGCGCATACAATCCAATGGGATAAAATTGATAGCGCATACAATCCAACAAGAGCTGGAGTAGAGTAACGGGATACTTACAGCAGACGTCCCGATGGAAGATGACAAGAAGTAATTGACCATCTAAGATTCATCTTCATCGGGTGGCAGCGAAAGGAGATAGAACATGCAGGAGGGTATGTTGGAACTCGCTATTAAGGTTGACCAGAATGAAAAAAGTTACGTTTCCCGGATGAATTACA
>NZ_KB889752.1:1482862-1484362 GCF_000372765.1 Bacillus sp. 37MA | reverse complement strand
GTTCGGGTACGCCGACCGATCTTCATCTGCTCTATCTTCAAATTCGGGTCTTTAATTCTTCTTCTAATAAGTGACGTATTGACACGTATGGATTCTGTAAAGGCTTCGTGAGAGCCTCTTACGACTCTCTCAGAAGCCGATTGTTCAACATTTCTGTGTTCCCATGCACTTGTTCCAATTTGGAGGGCCATGTTTTCCTCATCCAAAAAAAGGACAGTATCGCCGTTTAATATACTTTCAATGGCCTCTTCCATATAACTTATTTTTGATACATCATTCATGTTTAAAGCGCCGTCTTTAATACTGTCTATACTGAGTTCTTTGTCATCAAACGACGTCCCTACATCCCTCATTAATGCACCCAATATGTTTTCATTAATAGCGGTCGCTGCACTCATTCCATCAATGTTGACAATAAACGCTTCGGTTTTATTTTTACCAAAGGCAAACTTACGAATAATAAGATCAGCATTAGAGCTTAAAATATTTTGAATGTGATGGAGATTATCCTGCAAATTTTTCGAAATCGAGATGGACTGAGAACCCTTTTCATCTTTAGGCTCCGAACTCTTTTTATCCTTCATCATTTTTTGAAATTTGATTTTTTTTATCAATTTTTGCAATATCATAGTCCAGCACCCTATTATGTTTATTTTTCCTATTATTTGTTGAACTGCGATATTTTATTCAATAAATGTTGTATCACATCAACAAGATGTTCATTTACCTCTTTTTATCATGTGTTGGCGATTTATGATAGCGACGCTGGTATTAGCCCCATCTGGACTCCACAATGTTTGAACCTTTCCTATCCTTTCCAAAATCGATCAGGGTTACACCTTATATCCAGACTGAATGCAAAAAAGTGTTCAAAAAAGTGTTCAAAAAAAGTGTTCAATTGTTCAACGAAAATGTGTTCAACTGAACAATTTTGATAAAGTATTTAATAAATTTATAATATAAATAAAATGTTGGTTTACGATTTTCTAATAAATAAAATAAATTTTTTTTATGGTATGAGATAGAAAAAACTTCTCTAAGTCACTAATTAAATAATAGTACTCTTCATAATCCTAAAAAAGATTAAATAGTTTGTCGGTTTGGCACGAAAATTGCATATTAAAAGACAAGGACGATAATTCATTATAGGAGGTTGGCCTATCCCTTGTGGTTTACAAGATGTCGTCCGACAGATGATTGATTATGTTGTGAGAAAAGCAAGAAGTAATTGTCGCGAGGCTTACGGGCTTTCAAACGCTGCTTCACTTCATAATCCTAAAAAAGATTGAATAGTTTGTCGGTTTGGCACGAAAATTGCATATTAAAAGACAAGGGCGATAATTCATTATAGGAGGTTGGCCTATCCCTTGTGGTTTACAAGATGTCGTCCGACAGATGATTAATTAGGTTGTGAGAAAAACAAGAAGTAATTGTCGCGAGGCTTACGGGCTTTCAAACGCTGCTCCACTTCATAATCCTAAAAAAGATTGAATAGTTTGT
>NZ_KB889752.1:1481246-1482762 GCF_000372765.1 Bacillus sp. 37MA | reverse complement strand
TTACGTTGGTGCAGACTTGGAGATGATGGACCGTGACACTAAACGTATGAGAGTGGATCGGCCATATTTGTTCACCAATATGGTAACAGAAGAAGGTCTGGATGAAGTTATTAGTTGGATCAAGAAGCAAGTTCTGCTGGAAGATCTTTCTTTAAAGAGTCATTGAATTGAAATCAATACTGGCGTCAGGTAAATTATTCAAAAGAATTAGGAAAAACTTTCTTTGATGGATATTGCTTTTGTCGTCATGCGTCTGCAGCCTCTGATCGTTTTCGAAATGACAAAATGTGGACAAGGTCTTTTTATTCAGTATATTACCAAGAACAAAGTACATGTTCAAAACAGGAAGCTGGCTTTCCGATTTACTATAAATCTATAGTTATTGTCTTAGTAACTGTGGGTTTAAAATTAAACCTGATTATGTTGGAATGCTCGACTATTAGGATATCATCACCAAAGTGAAATATTAACAAACGAGCGTAAATGGATTTTGAGGCATTTACGCTCGTTATATATTTTGAATATACATGGAGAAAAAAAGAACACTATAGTCTGGATTGTATCCCTAAAAGAAATGATGTATTTTACTGATTCCTAAAGGAGGTTAAAAAATGGGCACAGTTGGTCTCATGTATGTTGGTGCTGTATTATTTATCAACAGTCTAATGTTGTTCGGTAAAATCGATAGCAAAAGCGCAGGGGTGTTTAATCTCTTCGTCGGTGCTATACAAGTAATCTCCCCCTTCTATTTACTTTTCACAGCAAACGGGGATTCTTGGGCCATTTTTAATGCCTCTGGTACTTTTCTATTTGGTCTAACCTATCTTTACGTGGGTATTACAAATCTGAAAAACTATGATCCATCAGGTGTAGGCTGGTACTCCTTATGGGTAGCTATCCTCGCATTAGGCTATGCGGGTGTAAGCTTGATCCATTTTAATGATGTCAAGTTTACTATTATTTGGTTGATGTGGTCTTTTCTCTGGACATTGTTCTACCTATTACTAGCTGCAAAGAAAGATATTGGGATCTTCACCGGATGCGTGACTCTCATTCAATCCTGGATTACGGCGGCTATTCCTGCTTTTCTTATCCTAACAGGTCAGTGGGATGCAGTGGGGCCAAAAACAACATGGGGGGTAACAATACTTACAATCCTACTTTTCGTAGTTGCGTATTGGTCTACAAAGCCCTCAGCATCTTCTAAGGATCAGGCTTCTAATATAAAATTAAGGGCTTAACGTATGATGGCCAGACAGGCACAGCGCCTGTCTGCTTTTAAGATTAAACTTTCTTTGAATGAATAATAATTGTAGTTTCTAAATTAATTAATAGCTACCTATACAATCTTATTGGTGGTGATAGCAGTTCCTGAAACCTATGTAACGGTAGTGGTGAGTTACGAATCTATGCACACATATTTGATTTTACTGGGATTTTTTATTGATTCCAAAATTAAAGGTAAACTTTCTTCTCGTTTGTAGGATAGGTCAATAACCTACTGTATAACATAGCC
>NZ_KB889752.1:1479698-1481146 GCF_000372765.1 Bacillus sp. 37MA | reverse complement strand
CGTCCGACAGATGATTGATTAGGTTGTGAGAAAAACAAGAAGTAATTGTCGCGAGGCTTACGAGCTTTTAAACGCTGCTTCACCAGGATAAGATTGATAGCGCATACAATCCAATGGGATAAGATTGATTGCGCTATCAATCCAACAAGAGCTGGAGTAGAGTAACGGGATACTTACAGCAGACGTCCCGATGGAAGATGACAAGAAGTAATTGATCATCTAAGATTCATCTTCATCGGGTGGCAGCGAAAGGAGATAGAACATGCAGGAGGGTATGTTGGAACTCGCTATTAAGGTTGACCAGAATGAAAAAAGTTACGTTTCCCGGATGAATTACAGATTTCCATTAAAGATCATGCGTCCATTTTATTTGGACGATATGGGTACTGCATTCGTGTATGTTTTCGATACAGCAGGGGGAATGTTGGCTGGAGATCGTGCGGATTATTCCATACGTGTGGAAGATGGTGCCCGTCTTTATTTGACGAACGCCTCAACTTCCAAAATCTATCAAATGCCAGAAGGTAAGGCCTATATAAACCAACACTTTCATGTAGGTGAGAATGCCAGTTTTGAATGTTTTCCCGAGGCGATCTCTTTGTTTCGACAATCGGAACTAGAGACACAAACTCGGATTGATGTACATCCAAACTCTGTATTAGCTTACTGCGAAATGTACTCCAGTGGCCGTAAAAGCGCGGGAGAGTCGTTCGATTTCAGAAGTCTCTCGAATCGGTTTCATTTATATATCGGAGGGAAGCTGGCGATTTGGGAGCAATATCGATTGAACATGGAACGAGAACAATTCGCGCGGCTTGGTTATTTAGAAGGATACTCCCATTGGGGAAACTTGTACTTATATGCCGGTCAAGGTAAGGCCGATAACATTGCAGGGCTTCAGGAGTATTTATCAACAAAGGACAGAGCAAGTGTTCGTTCAGGGTGTTCGCTGCATCCAAGTGGTGTCATTACGATCAAAGCACTTAGTTCGAACTACGAAGAGATGACAGAATTGTTTAATGACGTTTGGTCTTTTATGAGACCGTTGATGTTGAAAGGGGAGTTGCCTTATATCCGGAAATAAGCAAACATCAAGTTTACTTACATGGTTGCAACTGTCAGGAGGAACATTTCCAACAGGTAGCTTTAACCACTCTTACGGTCTTGAAACTTACATTCATACCTACCGTATCAATACAGCGGCAGAAGTAGAGAGTGTTTTGCAAACCATACTTGAAGTGAACATTCATTTAGACGCTGTATTTGTCAAAGAGGCGTATGAGGCTACTTTACAGGATGATTCAGTTAGATTGGCCGAGCTTCAGCAATTGTATACGGCTGCAAAACCTGCCAAGGAGTTATTCGAGGCTAGTATGAAAACGGGTAGATCGCTATTGATCGGTGTGAAAAATTTACAGGAAGATAACGACAGTTCCTTTTATGGAAAC
>NZ_KB889752.1:1478530-1479598 GCF_000372765.1 Bacillus sp. 37MA | reverse complement strand
TTCGCGCGGCTTGGTTATTTAGAAGGATACTCCCATTGGGGAAACTTGTACTTATATGCCGGTCAAGGTAAGGCCGATAACATTGCAGGGCTTCAGGAGTATTTATCAACAAAGGACAGAGCGAGTGTTCGTTCAGGGTGTTCGCTGCATCCAAGTGGTGTCATTACGATTAAAGCACTTAGTTCGAACTACGAAGAGATGACAGAATTGTTTAATGACGTTTGGTCTTTTATGAGACCGCTAATGTTGAAAGGGGAGTTGCCCTATATCCGGAAATAAGCAAACATCAAGTTTACCTACATGGTCGCAACTGTCTGGAGGAGCATTCCCAACAGATAGCTTTAACCACTCTTACGATCTTGAAACCTATATTCAGACCTACCGTATCAATACAGCGGCAGAAGTAGAGAGTGTTTTGCAAACTATACTTGAAGTAAACATTCGTCTAGACGCTGCATTTGTCAAAGAGGCGTATAAGGCTACTTTACAGGATGATTCAGTTAGATTGGCCGAGCTTCAGGAATTGTATATGGCTGGAAAACCTGCCAAGTTATTCGAGGCTAGTATGAAAACGGGTAGATCGCTATTGAACGGGTAGATCGCTATTGATCGGTGTGGAAAATTTACATGACGACAACAATAACAGCTCCATTTATGAAAACTTGTTGAAAGGGGAGTTGCCTTATATCCGGAAATAAGCAAACATCAAGTTTACTTACATGGTTGCAACTGTCTGGAGGAACATTTCCAACAGGTAGCTTTAACCACTCTTACGGTCTTGAAACCTATATTCATACCTACCGTATCAATACAGCGGCAGAAGTAGAGAGTGTTTTGCAAACCATACTTGAAGTAAACATTCATTTAGACGCTGTATTTGTCAAAGAGGCGTATGAGGCTACTTTACAGGATGATTCAGTTAGATTGGCCGAGCTTCAGGAATTGTATACGGCTGCAAAACCTGCCAAGGAGTTATTCGAGGCTAGTATGAAAACGGGTAGATCGCTATTGATCGGTGTGAAAAATTTACAGGAAGATAACGACAGTTCCTTTTATGGAAACTTGTTG
>NZ_KB889752.1:1405470-1478430 GCF_000372765.1 Bacillus sp. 37MA | reverse complement strand
GTCTCACAGAGAGGTGATTCGAGTTCAGCATTGTGGTGACCGTCCAATTCAGGTAGGATGCCACTTTCACTTTTTTGAAGTGAACAAAGCCCTGCAATTTGACCGTGAAAAGGCATTTGGTAAACATCTAGATATATTGTCTGGTACAGCTATTCGGTTTGAACCTGGTGAAGAAAAGACCATTCAGTTGGTCGACTTTGGAGGGAAAAGGAATATATTCGGTTTTAATGGGTTGACGATGGGTTCTAGTGAAGATCAAGCCATTCGAGAAAATGCCTTCAAAATGGCTCGAGAAAAAGGGTATATGAAAGAATGACGAACGATGGGCGGGGATATTGACGCAAGTAAACACCCTGCCCAGAGTGAAAGAACGGGACCTAATCGTACAAGTGACGGGAAATAAAGCTAATTAACATGTGGCTGTGTTAAAGAATAGTATCGATTTCTGGTTTTAAAGAAGTAGAGCAATGGATTATAAAATCTTTTAGTAAGTTTCTGAGGTTTTCTTAGGATTTTTAAATTAAAAAACTTCACAAATAGCGGAGAGAAAGGGATAAGTTAATGGTTTGTAAAAATTTACTAGATTTAAAGAATAGTATAGATGACGATCGACTAGTTATGTATGAATTGGCAAAGAATAAAGAACTCTCTGATCCCGATGTAATAAATATCAGTCATAAAATAGACAGAAAAATTATAATATTACAAAAAATGATTCATGCAGCTTGTTCCTGATAAACAGGATTGTCTGGTTATCAGGATTCAAAATATGATTGACCGAACATCACTTATGATAGCTTAACTAGAAATATCAAAATCTAATATTTAGTAGATGATAGAATATTCCAAAATAATAAGTGAACCGAATCCTTCCGCTATATCCGAATTTCCGAATAGAAACGATCTGAGTCTGGCATTGCGGCGGTTGTCCGACGGGTTGCTTTCGCTGGAAAGGGTAAATTAATTGGTTTTAATGGATTGACGAAAGGTTCTGTTGAAGATCAAGCTATTCGGGACAGTTCCTTCAAAACGGTTCAGAAAAAGGATGCATGAAATAATTATAATGATGAAAAGGGGATAACCATGGAAATAAGCAGAGAGCATTACGGTGAATTATACGGTCCAACTGTTGGAGACAAGATCTCGCTTGCAGATACAAATCTTTGGATTGAAATTGAGAAGGACTATAATGCTCCGAACTATGGAGACGAAGCAGTATTTGGCGGTGGTAAGACATTACGGGAGGGGATGGGACAATCATCTATTCCAAATAGTGAAGGTGCACTAGATTTTGTCATTACGAATGTCATCATAATGGACCCTATTCAAGGGATTGTCAAAGGCGATATTGGTATCAAGGAAGGCAAAATCGTGGGCATCGGAAAGGCTGGAAATCCTAACACGATGGAGATCACTCCCGGTCTAATCGTTGGTCCCGGTACGGATATCATCTCCGCTGATCCAGGAATGATAGCTACAGCGGGAGGAATCGACACTCATGTACACTTTGACTCAGCCCAATTGGTTGAAGAGGCACTCAGCAGCGGACTCACGACCATGCTGGGAGGAGGAACAGGTCCGAAGACTGTAGGCATCGAAGCGCCTGGTGCTTTTAACATCCAACGAATGATTGCTGCTTTTGAGGCGTTCCCTATGAACATGGGCATGCTTGGTAAAGGTAATTCGAGTGATAAAGAGGCATTGGTCGAACAAATCAAAGGAGGAGCGATTGGACTTAAAATTCATGAAGACTGGGGAAGCACGCTGTCAGTGATCGATACAGCCCTTCAAGTGGCAGATGAAATGGATTTTCAAGTTCAAATTCATACCGACACGCTGAACGAGTCGGGCTTCGTAGATGATACATTGGAAGCAATCAATGGACGTACGATCCATGCCTATCACATCGAAGGAGCAGGCGGAGGTCACGCACCGGATATACTAAAGGCGGCAGGCTATCCGCATATTATTCCATCCTCCACTAATCCGACAAACCCATATACCGTCAATACGGTAGATGAACATCAAGATATGATTATGGTTTGTCATCATTTGAATCCGGCAGTACCCGAGGATGTCGCCTTTGCAGATTCTCGTGTTCGAGCAGAAACGATAGCTGCGGAAGATATTCTTCACGATATGGGGGCTATCAGTATTATGGGTTCCGACTCTCAAGGTATGGGACGCATTGGAGAGAGCATCTTGCGTGTATGGCAGCTTGCCTCAAAAATGAAACTTCAGCGGGGGGCATTACCTGAGGAACAAGGAGACAATGACAATGCTCGTGCGCTTCGTTATTTGGCCAAATATACAATAAATCCTGCTACTGTATTCGGCATTAAAGATTATGTCGGTTCTTTGGAACCTGGCAAGCTGGCGGATATAGTTCTTTGGCGGCATACCTTATTCGGAGTGAAGCCTGAGACGATTATTAAAGGTGGTTTTATTGCATGGTCCACGATGGGAGAGCCGAACGCTTCGCTCATGACTTGTCAACCAGTGCTGTATCGGCCGCAATATGGATCTTTTGGAAGCAATCCGAACAAGCTATCCTATATTTTTGTTAACCAAGCAGCTATAGATAATGGAATCGCCGATCAGCTCCCAGCATCCGCAGAGAAGTTCGTACCGGTTCGAAATACGAGAAATCTTGGTAAAAAAGATATGATACGGAACGATTATTGTCCTGATATTAAAGTGGATCCTGAGACATACCGTGTAGAAGTAGATGGGGAAGTCGTGACCTGCGATCCATTAGAGGAAGTACCAATGAGTCGTCTTTATTTTCTTAGATAAGAAAGGATGATGTGTAATGATTTGCAATCAAATAGTAGGAAATGCATTTGCTGAGGGGCTTTCTCATGAGAACGAGGAGTTACGTGGATTTGAGACTGTTGAATTGACATGGGATGAATGCGCTAAACGAATTCTTCGCAAGAAGACGAATCGCGGCAGAGAAATAGGCATTTCCTTGCCACTGCAGCCACAGACTTCACTTCGCCATGGAGATATTCTGGCAAGGGAAGGGAAAGGGAAAGTTCTTGTATCCCTTCAGCCTTGCGATGTTTTCGTTGTGTTCTCCGAATCAACCAAAGAGCTTGGGTTAATCGCCTATGAGTTCGGGAATAGGCATTTGCCTCTTGAAGTGACGGATAGCGGGGAAATTATTCTACTAGTAGACGATCCGACGAAAGTGCTGTTGAACAAGTTGCATGTACAGTATGAGACACAATGTAGACGCTTCCAACCTATTCCGAAGGGGGGCGGACATCACCACCATGACCATGATCACCATCACCATGATCATGATCACCATCATGGTCATGTAGACCAAAGTTTGATGGGCAGCAAACAATAAACTTTTAGCGGAGGTATGTAAAATGGGATATGTCAGATTAGGTATTGCAGGACCAGTTGGTTCAGGAAAAACGGCACTGGCTGAGCGTTTGACCAAACATATGTCGAAGGAATACAGTATGGCCGTCGTCACGAACGATATTTATACGAAAGAAGATGCGGAGTTTCTTGTTCGTTCGGGGGTACTTCCTCCGGAAAGAATCCTTGGAGTCGAAACGGGTGGGTGTCCTCATACGGCCATCCGGGAGGATGCTTCCATGAATTTGGAGGCGATTGACGATCTTGCCACGCGTTTTCCAGATGTCGAGCTTATTTTGGTAGAGAGTGGGGGCGACAACTTGTCGGCCATCTTTAGCCCAGAGCTAGTCGATGCTTTCATTTACGTTATCGATGTGGCCGAAGGAGATAAAATTCCACGCAAAGGCGGTCCAGGTATTACTCGTTCCGATTTGCTAGTCATTAACAAGATCGATCTTGCTCCTTACGTTGGTGCAGACTTGGAGATGATGGACCGTGACACTAAACGTATGAGAGTGGATCGGCCATATTTGTTCACCAATATGGTAACAGAAGAAGGTCTGGATGAAGTTATTAGTTGGATCAAGAAGCAAGTTCTGCTAGAAGATCTTTCTTTAAAGAGTCATTGAATTGAAATCAATACTGGCGTCAGGTAAATTATTCAAAAGAATTGAGGAAAATGGTCTTTGACGGACATCGCTTTTGTCTTCAAGATTCTGTCATGTCTGACGGTTTTCTGAATTATAAAAAATGGTTAATGACTTTTTGTTCAGTATATTACTGAGAACGACGTACAGGTTCAAAATAGGAAGCTGGCTTCCCGATTTACTATAAATCTATACTTATTGTCTTAGTGACTGTGGGATTTGATTATGTTGGAATGCTAGACTATTAGGACATCATTAGCAAAGTAAATATTAATAAACGAGCGTAAATGAATTTTGAGGCATTTACGCTCGTTATATATTATTGAAAGTGTTAAATTTCTTTGAATTTAAACGGAGAAAAAAGAACACTATAGTCTGGATTCTATCCCTAAAAGAAGTGATGTATTCTACTGATTCTTAAAGGAGGCTAAAAAAGTGAGCTCGGTTGGACTAATGTATGTAGGTGCTGTATTATTTGTCAACAGTCTAATGTTGTTCGGTAAAATCAATGGCAAAAGCGCAGGGGTGTTTAATCTCTTTGTTGGTGCTATACAGGTGATCTCTCCTTTCTATTTAATTTTCACAGCAAACGGGGATTCTTGGGCCATTTTTAATGCCTCTGGTACTTTTCTATTTGGTCTAACCTATCTTTACGTGGGTATTACAAATCTGAAAAACTATGATCCATCAGGTGTAGGCTGGTACTCCTTATGGGTAGCTATCCTCGCATTAGGCTATGCGGGTGTAAGCTTGATCCATTTTAATGATGTCAAGTTTACTATTATTTGGTTGATGTGGTCTTTTCTCTGGACATTGTTCTACCTATTACTAGCTGCAAAGAAAGATATTGGGATCTTCACCGGATGCGTGACTCTCATTCAATCCTGGATTACGGCGGCTATTCCTGCTTTTCTTATCCTAACAGGTCAGTGGGATGCAGTGGGGCCAAAAACAACATGGGGGGTAACAATACTTACAATCCTACTTTTCGTAGTTGCGTATTGGTCTACAAAGCCCTCAGCATCTTCTAAGGATCAGGCTTCTAATATAAAATTAAGGGCTTAACGTATGATGGCCAGACAGGCACAGCGCCTGTCTGCTTTTAAGATTAAACTTTCTTTGAATGAATAATAATTGTAGTTTCTAAATTAATTAATAGCTACCTATACAATCTTATTGGTGGTGATAGCAGTTCCTGAAACCTATGTAACGGTAGTGGTGAGTTACGAATCTATGCACACATATTTGATTTTACTGGGATTTTTTATTGATTCCAAAATTAAAGGTAAACTTTCTTCTCGTTTGTAGGATAGGTCAATAACCTACTGTATAACATAGCCTAGATACTTACTCTTGCAATGATTAACAACTTTATTATTTTTCTATGAAATTATAATCTAGTAGTGGCTAAGTATGAATGAAAAATTTGTTTACTTATAATGGAATCGATTTCATAATGCGTACTTTTTAAAATCATAAAGGAACAGAATCGTAGATGATATTTAAAAAACGAAGGAGGTATATCAATGGAGGTAAGTTATCTATCCATTCTAGCTTTGGGATTTGTACTTGGAATCAAACACGCAATTGAACCAGACCATATAATCGCTGTATCAACAATAGCTAGTCAAAGTAAGAAGTTGTTGCGATCCTCTTTAGCAGGAGTGTTTTGGGGGATAGGCCACACTGCAACATTATTTATAGTGGGGATTATTTTCATTCTTATGAAAGATGAAATACCGGAAGAATGGGCTATGTCATTAGAATTTTTAGTGGGTATTATGCTTGTTTATCTTGGTGTTACAACGATCCTTTCATTTAAAAATATTCATATACACGAGCATGAACACGATACAGAAGAACATAAACATGTTCATTCCCATGAAAACAGTGGTAAACATGAGCATACACACCACCATAAAAATGTTTCATATCTAAAATCCGTGTTGATTGGCTTAGTTCATGGCCTTGCAGGAAGCGGTGCAATGGTTCTATTAACGATGAGTACAGTAAAGAGTGTTTGGGAAGGCGCTATGTATATCCTTATATTTGGTGCAGGGACAGTCGTTGGTATGCTTTTCTTTACTACAATTATTGGAATTCCATTTGTTTTTAGTGTCAAAAAGAGAAGTCTGAATAAAACACTTACCCAAATTACTGGGGTGGTTAGTACAGTGTTTGGGCTTTATTACATGTACAACTTAGGAGTAATAGAAGGATTGTTTAAACTTTGGATACAGTAATGCCAATTTACTAATACCTGATTTTTTAGGCATATTTTTTAAAATAAATTTTAAAATTAAACTTCCAAAAGTAAGCTTGCTTCCCGTTTATAAGGAAAGTGAATATTCCATGGTGTTACACAATCTAAAAGCTTACTTTTGCAATAATTAATCACTTTATTGTTTTTCTAAGAAACTATAATTCTATGAGGGTGGATCAATATAGGTAAAAAATTTTATTTCCTTATAAGCCACGAACGGCATTTGATTCAGCGGCTTTGCAACAAAGTAATTCAGTGGGACACTGAAAATTTAAATTTCTATGAAACCGAGTTTCCAAAGGTTTTTGAACATTTTGCTTAGGTTAAGAGGGAAGACTAAGCAAGCGGATGGAATGAAGTGAACGAATTAAAGTCAGCCGATTCATAAAATCGGCTGACTTTATTAATAGGAACCTAATGTGGCATCGAGGATGAAAATCCTTGGCAATTATCATTTAAAGGGATTTACTGCTTAATCTCAAAGTGAACAAATTATTGGTTCAATATTTTTAGTGATTGATTTTGAATACCTGAACCTTCCTTATTTAACTTTTCTAAGTGTCCCGATACGCAAAGATAAAACAGACGATCAGATTAGAACATGTTAATAGATAAATCAAATAAAGGCATAATTATTCCCATCATTAATATGAAAATGATTACGATTCTATTAATTTTTTATTTGTTGGTTCGGCCTGTGACCCTAACCTTTCTTCATGTTTCCGTCTACACAAAACGATAAAGGAGCTAGTGCCTAAGTCAACTAGCTCTATACTAAAGATAATGATTACGATAATTTGATTGCCTAAGGAAGGGGTTAGCATGTCTTCACAAAGACTAGTGGAAAACCGAACAACGAAAGAAAAAGTGTTTGCTATTCTTTTTTTAGCTATTCCAGCCATGATCGAAAACATCTTGCAAACAATTGTTGGTTTTGTAGATACTTTATTTGTTGCTAAGCTTGGACTGGTAGAAGTAACGGCAGTCGGGATTGCAAATGCTGTTTTAGCCGTGTATATGGCTATCTTCATGGCCATTGGAGTTGGTGCTTCATCTTTAATTGCCCAAAGCATCGGGGCAGGAAATATAGATAAGGCAAAAGCAGTTGCAAAACAATCCACCTTTATCGCTATCATAGTTGGAATATTTTTTGGACTGATCACTTTATTTTTCACTGAATCGTTACTTAACCTTATGGGAGCTGAATCTCAAGTTATATCAGAAGGTACTGTTTATCTCCGAATCATCGGTACCCCCTCTATCTTCATTTCCCTGATGATTATTTTCGGAAGTATCTTACGTGCATCTGGCAATACCAGAACCCCAATGAATGTGGCTTGGTGGATGAATATCCTGCATATTGCCCTTGATTATCTGTTGATTTTTGGATTAGGAAGTGAGATGGGATGGGGAATTGCAGGGGCAGCATGGGCAACAGTCATAGTCCGTGTACTTGGAACGCTGGCTCTATATTATTACATCAGAAAGTCCAATGTCTCGTTCTCCCTTTTTGATTCATCCGAATCAAAGTCATTGTTACCCTTCATTATTAGGCTATCTACACCGGCTACCATTGAACGATTGATTATGCGCTTAGGTCAAGTTCTTTATTTTGGACTGATCGTCGTTGTTGGAACGGAGACATTCGCTGCCCATACAATTGCAGCGAATATCGAGACGTTTTCCTATATGCCGGGTTATGGATTGGCGATAGCAGCAACAACCTTGGTTGGCCAGTATCTTGGAGCTGGTCGGTTTAAAGAGGCCTATCATTATGGGATCCTTACTACAGGAATCGCCATTGCATTTATGAGCATCATTGGGGTTTTCATGTTTTTGTTTGCCCCTTGGTTAGCCACGTGGTTTACAAATGATGCAGCAGCTATACAGATGGTTACTGTAGCCTTACGAATCGATGCTTTTGCCCAGCCTGCTTTGGCAATCGGACTAGTCATAACCGGTGCATTGCAGGGAGCAGGGGACACCAAGAGCCCAATGTACAGTACGGCCATAGGGATGTGGCTAATCAGAATCGTCGGAATCTATGTCCTAGGTATTTACTTCAAAATGGGAATTGCAGGGATATGGATTGCTATTGCTTTGGATATCCTTATTCGTGCAATCTTTTTATCCTGGAGATATCGCTACCTCTTCAGGCGTTTAATTCAGGGGGGAGGAAGCTAGCATAAATGAGGATCAAAGGTGTATGGCTTCCAAGTAAAGACAGAAATCAAAATTCGCAACATCCTAAATACTCCTAAATCATGAAAATAAAAGTCGATGAAGCCTTTAATTTGAGTACGTTAAAACTGGTATTAGTAAGGATGACTCAATTGTAACTAGAATCACTTTACCTTCACCCTATCGCATCCAATGTAGGACAGCTATATTTGATCTTTTTAATTTAACCAAAGAACTAACTGAGACTGAAGAATGGAAAATAAATGACCACGAATAATTGGCTTACGAAAACGAGGCTACTAATCATGAATAAAAGATGATAAAGGGGGAAGAAAATATGAGACGACAAGAAAAAATTGGTTTAATTAATGAAATTGTAATCAACACATTAAATTTGCCTATACAACGAAATACTCCTATTTTTTCGGGAGAAACCAACCTTATAAATATAAGGAAGGACCACTCAGAAGATTTTAAGAAATACGGAGATTATCTAAGAGAGATAATCTTTTCACCCGATTACATTTCCCAACATTCACCCAAAAGATCTATTGAGTATATTAAGCTGTTTTATGATGGAGAAAAGGAAGAACACGTTCTCGTAGCCGTCCGCAACAGCAAAAGTGGCGTTTTTTATGTCCGTTCTTTATATGTTATGGATGAGGCTACTGTGCTAAAGTACCAAAAAAATGGATCTTTTAAAGAGTATAAATATAAAAAAAAGGTTCTGGTGCGAAAATAATTTGATAAAAATAGAACCTATATTACCTACTAACTTGCCCGTTATGATGCTATCCCGAACAACTGATGTATGAATTCAACTTCATTTTGGGCAGACTTCACTTCTTGGTGAACTTGCCTTTTTTATCATATGCATCGCTTCAATGCCACTCAATATATAAGTGGCTGTTTTATACGACTTGAATCCCCACATAGAGCGTACTCGTTTCTTAATGAAACGGTGATCTTGTTCTACTATATTATTGAGAGATATCTTACTTACCTTATTTGTATGCCTTCAGGCATACGTTTCTCTTCTTTTAACTCTTGAATTGCTACAGGATAGGTTGGATTCTTGTCTACTGTTATGACACGAGGCTTATAAACATGAAAAGACCGCAAAGCTTTCTTAAAGAAGCACTTTGTAGCCTGTTTGTCTCTTGTTTTACTAAGATAAAAATCAATCGTGTTTCCTTTGGAGTCCACTGCACGATACAAGTACTTCCATTGCCCTTTTACTTTGATATACGTTTCGTCGACTCTCCAAGAGTCATTTGTTGGTCGAAGATGACGCCGTACTCTTTCATCTAATTCCAGGCTATATTGATGAACCCAACGCATAATCGTTGTGTGAGCTATCGATAAGCCTCATCTCTACTACGTTACGAAAGCTCAAATTGTACCGCAGGTACCATCTTACGGTTAACAGAATAATGTCCGGCTGATAATGTTTAAATGTTGCTTTTCCATACTGATCACGTCCTTTTTTAGAAGTATCAGTATGCCCATGAGTTAGAGATTACTTGTCATTGTCTTAAATTTTTTGCACCAGAACCGTTTTATCAATTATGCAACACGTAGTTTTATTGAGTTATTAGTACGTGAAATAGAGAAGCTACAATTTAATATCGAAAAGAATTCTATAGCTACTTTAAAAAGTTTTATTTGATAGATATTATCTATGATTATGATAGAAATAATTGACTGGATAAATAACAAAAACCTTTTTACAATGAAGATAGCCTTATGAAAATGAAGACTATTAAATTGGGAAAAGAGTTTTAGCTTATGCTTCATGAAGTAGCAGGTATTAAAATTCCAGACTCTAAATTAGCAAAGGATGCAGCAGATATTTTGAGAGAGCATGGAAATGACTTGTTATGGAATCATTCAAATCGTGTATTTCTATTTGGTGCAATTATGGGAAAGGAAGCAAAAAAGAATTATGATTTAGAATTACTATATATCAGTGCACTATTCCATGATTTAGGGTTAACAAACGAGTATAGCAGTCCAGATTTGCGATTTGAAGTAGACGGTGCGAATGCAGCAAGAAGCTTTTTACAACATTATCAAGTTCCAGATGAGTCAATTCGTCTTGTATGGGATTCTATAGCATTGCATACAACACTTGGTATAGCGGAACATAAAGAATCTGAAGTAGCCTTATTGTACTCTGGTGTTGGGTTAGATGTTATGGGAGATGGTTTTGAACAATTTCCAGCTGACTTGAGAGAAGAAGTTGTAAAAGCATTCCCACGCAATAATTTCAAACAAGACATTATTCCAGCTTTTTATGAAGGTTTTAAGCACAAACCAGAAACTACTTTTGGTAATATAAAATCTGATGTCTGTGAATTCTTTATACCGAACTATAAACGAAAAAATTTCTGTGATTGTATATTACATTCACCTTGGAAAGAATAAACACAATTCTTTGATTATCCAAGTTACTCACTCCTTACAACTTTAATCCATTGAAAAGATGATATCTGACTGAGAGATCGGCCAATGTTGAAAGTAACCAATGTTTCATCGATCAGCTGATTTTTGAACTCGCTACCACGATCTGTGTGGAACAGATGGATGTCGCACATTGCTGATACCGAGTATTTGTCTTGGTTTCGTTTGATGACATTTACTTTCGTCCCATGATCAGCGCAGCTTTTTAAAATATCGTTCTCCATCAGCAGCTGCTTATTTTCTTTGCGCAGCTTCAAAAGTTCCTGTTGTTCAAGGGAACGATTGTCTTTTTCTTTGAAGGAACCTGACGTTTCATCCCTGTTGAATCCACCGGTCAAGGGAAGATGGGATCAGCTCAAATTCATCTATAATCGCTCGTTTCATTTTTGCATTCTGGTGCAGCTGCACCAGAATGCAAAAATTAGATTTTTTTAATATTAGTTGAATATTGGAGTGAATATATTGCCAAAATTATGGACAAAAAATTTTATTAGTATTACAATCGCTAATTTTCTTACCTTTACATCATTTTACTATCTATTGGTTACTTTACCTATATATGCCTTGCAAGGACTAAATGGTAATGAATCGGAAGTTGGGCTTATTGTTACAATTTTTTTAATTGCGGGTATCATTACTCGCCCATTCGCGGGCAAATGGATAGAAAGGATTGGAAAGTATCCTGTTTTTTTGACAGCTTTCTTAATTGTTTGTGGTTCATCTTTTTTTTATTTTATAACGCAATCGATCACAACACTACTTATTATTCGCTTTTTCCATGGAATTGGATTTGGAATGGCAACTACAGCTACCGGAGCCATCGTAGCAGATCTCATCCCTGAATCACGAAAAGGGGAAGGGATGGGCTATTATGGTTTAACACTCAATCTTGGTATGGTACTTGGACCTTTTTTAGGGTTAACTATTATGCATCACGGAGGAACAAATCTATTGTTCTTCATTAATGCTTTATTGGCCCTAATTGCTCTGATTGTCGGCTTTTTTGTTCAGATTCCTAAAAAGACAGTAACACAAGAAGTCAAAGAATTAGAATCAAATAAAGGAATAAAGTCCTTATTTGAGGGTTCTGCTATTCCCATTTCATTGATTTCTGCATTTTTTGCTCTGGCTTATTCTGGGATTATTTCTTTTGTGTCTGTATATGCCAAGGAGATTGGTTTAGTTGAAGCAGCTAGTTATTTCTTTGTAGTGTATGCTATCGTCCTTTTTATTTCTAGACCGTTTACCGGGAAATGGTTTGATCTATATGGAGCAAATAAAATTATCTACCCAGCAATTTTACTGTTCGCTGTTGGTACATATTTACTTAGCGTATCAACATCATTACCTTTATTTCTTCTTTCAGCGGCCCTTATTGGTTTAGGCAATGGAACCATCTTTCCAAGTCTTCAAACCATCGCCATTCAAATTGCACCAGCTGATAAAAGGGCCTTGGCTACGGCTACATTCCTATCAATATTTGATTTTGGATTTGGAATTGGTTCCTTTTTATTCGGTCTCGCAACAGTAAAAGTAGGGTATAGTTCATTATACTTTTATAGCACCTTCCTCGTTCTAGCCGGAATCGGAGTTTATTATATACTTCATGGGAAATTTCATTGCACAGTAAAACAAAGGAAAGTTCAGTAAAAGGGGTAGCGTCACATAGCAATCAAGTTAAAGAAATAAATAATTTTCATCTAAATGGATCATCCTTCCATTCAAAATGCATGGAAGGATGATCCATTTTTATGTCTAATTTCAATGATAAAACACAAGAAGAACTACGTTTGTTAGGTTAGGTAGACCTTTTTTAAAATGTTTACTCTATAGGGTACATTTTACTTTTAGGGACCTTTTTTCAAAACTTGAAGAAAAAATTTAACAACGTGATAAATAAGCTTGTAAACGCAGTTAATAATGTGGAAATCGAAAAGTGGATGGTTATAAAAACAACAAAGTGGATGGTTGAATCTGATTTTATAAATATTATCATATGAATTAACATCAAATGTTATATGAATAGAAAGAGCTCTTACTATTAATATACGAGGAGAGAATATTATGAAACAAAAAAAGATAAAGTTATATTTAATAACTTCCTTTACCCTTTTAATGCTTTTCATGTTATCAGCGTGTAGTTCAGAACAAACAANAAATACAGAAACAGGGCAGCAAAAAGAACCCTCAATCAATAAAGGAATGGGCTGGACACATGAAAATCCTGTATCACCAAAAGCAGGTGACTGGAAGGGGCTTGAGCTTAAGGATGGAAAGTCTTATAAGGTTGATATCCCGCCTGCAAACGATTCATCCGTTACAAAAAGTGAAGTAGAAGAATTGAAAGAGCTGACAAAAAATCGTACAAAGGAAGACGAGGAATTTATCCGTCGTTGGCAGAATACAGCAAGTCCAAACACTCTTTGGTTTGAAATTACTGAAGAACTAGTTCAGAAATACGGTTTAACTGGACCAGAAGCAGCACGAGTCCATGCTATCGTTTCAGGAGCTATTTATACAGGTCTTACAGCGACATTTGAAGGGAAATACGAATACTTGCGCCCAAGACCAACCGATTTAGACCCTTCTATCACATTACCTGAAGGGATGAAGGTACCAGCTCATCCTTCTTATCCAGCAGGACATACGACAACAGCCTGGTCAGCAGCTAATATCCTATCCTATTTTTTCCCTCACGAAAAAGAACATTTAGAAAAAATAGCGACCGATGTAGCAAACTCTAGAATGAAAATGGGTGTTCATTTTAGAAGTGATAATGAAGCTTCCAAAAAATTAGCAGAGGCGGTAACAACAGATATTATTGAAAGTTTGAAGGATGACAATGCTCCATTACAATATAAAGAAGTTAAAAAAGGATCTTCAGGACATTAATATATAAAAGCAGTATAACAATAAACCTCCTTGTTTTATCAAGGAGGTTTATTGTTATCAAATTGGAATTAGGAGACAAATTAAAAAAACTTCGTCAGGAAAATGGGTATTCCCAAAACGAATTAGCAGATAAACTTCATGTCACTGCTCAAGCCGTTTCTAAATGGGAGAATAATAAGTCCATTCCAGACATAATAAATCTGGTTCTGGTGCAAAAACTTAGGGACAGTTGCAAATCATCTTTAAATCTTGGACATACTGATACTATTACTTTAAAAAAGACGCGTGATCAGTATTAAAGAGCAAAATTTATTCAAGTGGAAACATTATGAGCCTGACATTATTTTGTTAACAGTGAGGTGGTACCTGTGGTACAACTTGAGCTTTCGTAATGTGGTAGAGATGATGGAAGAACGGGGCTTATCGATAGCTCACACAACGATTATGCGTTGGGTCCATCAATATAGACCGGAATTAGATGAAAGAGTACGGCGTCATCTTCGACCAACAAATGACTCTTGGAGAGTCGACGAAACGCCTATCAAAGTAAAAGGGCAATGGATGTACTTATATCGTGCAATGGACTTCAAAGGAAACACGATTGATTTTTATCATAGTAAAACAAGAGACAAACAGGCTGCAAAGTGCTTCTTTAAGAAAGCTTTGCGGTCTTTTCCTGTTTCTAAACCTCGTGTCATAAAAGTAGACAAGAATCCAACCTATCCTGTAGCAATTAAAGAGTTAAAAGAAGAGAAACGTATGCCTGAAGGCATACAAATAAGACAAGTTAGATATCCCAATAATATAGTAGAACAAGATCACCGTTTCATTAAGAAACGTGTGCACTCTATGTTGGGATTCAAGTCGTATAAAACAGCCACTTATATATTGAGTGGCATTGAAGCGATGCATATGATAAAAAAAGGGCAAGTTCACTGAGGGGTGAAGTCTGCCCGAAATGAAGTTGGATTCATATATAAGTTGTTCGGAATAGCATCATAACTCGCAAGTTAATAGGCAATATAGGTTTTATCTTTTTATCAAATTATTTTCGCACCAGAACCAGATTTATTGCTTTCATATTGTTAATGAAAGAATACTTGTAAGGTTTATGTTTGAGAATTAAGAATCAGTTCAGTAAATAACTTTATTTATAATCCGTTTTCTTACCTATGTTTGATTCAATGCCTATCATAGGATAAAAGGAAGGGGATTTTTTATTTGCTGTCTTTGAATTTAACTATAGCAGTCGGCTCTCGATTACTATTTTCGTGATTTGTCCGCTGTTTGTTGCTTCAAATAATCTCATAGGTAGTAATAGCAATGCCGCTTTGTCTTTGATGTTTCACTTTACATCATTCATGTAATGCTCAAGATCCATTATTTTTTCTTCTATTGAACGTGTTGTATTTTTATTTTCCGTTGTCTATAGGTCCCCGCTAAACATAGCCTGCGCTTTCTATACCATCATGAATCACTTTGCGTCCCATTCTCAAATGTTTATTAAATAATCTACAAGGCATAAAATCCGTTTTTTACGGTATCTTTGAACATTTCCTAAATTTAAAGCAGTGTATTTTGAAAATTGGTTGACTAAAAAAGCGCCAATGTGGACGGTTCCTTTTTTAAATGAGCATTTATGATTAAAGATAAATACTTTTTCTTGCCTTGCTGTTCGAAAAAACTGAATTTTTCGTCTGAAGCGTAGGGTGATAGCAATCTTTAATGCTAAAAAAGACGCAATAGAAAACAAATAAGTTGGAAAGAGGAAAGAAATATGGGAAATATACTGACTGGAAAAAGAATTGCAATCGGTGCTTCACGGAAAGTAGAAGAGATTAGTAACCTAATCGAAAGGCAGGGAGGTAATCCTATCGTTTTCGCTCTCCAAGGAACTGTGTTTTTAGCAGAGCAGGAGATAGAACCTGCTTTTAAGGAGTTTATTTCTGAAGGAGCAGACTGGGTTA
This sequence comes from Bacillus sp. 37MA, assembly GCF_000372765.1. Taxonomy (NCBI): domain Bacteria; kingdom Bacillati; phylum Bacillota; class Bacilli; order Caryophanales; family Bacillaceae; genus Bacillus; species Bacillus sp. 37MA. The sequence goes on along the minus strand of NZ_KB889752.1, from coordinate 1,462,642 downwards.
TCTTCACATCAGGAATTGGTACAGAAACGCTGATAAGCTTAGCAGAAAGATTAGGTGTAAAAAAACAATTTTTTAGCATCATGCAGCAAGCTAGGGTAGCTTCAAGAGGATACAAAACAATTTCCGCGCTTAAAAAAATCGGGATTAAGCCGGTTGCAGCAGATAGTGATGGGACTACTAGAAGCTTAATTCGCACTTTAGAAAAATATGATTTTTTAGGAAAAAGAGTGATGGTTCAGCTTCATGGAGAACCAGCAGCGGCATTAACAAAGTTTCTTGAAGAAAAGGGAGCTTTTGTATTGAAACTACTTCCTTATCAGCATATAGCTCCGGAAGCAGAAGTAGTGAAAAAATTGTGCGAAGAACTTCTGTCAAATGAACTGGATGCCGTTTGTTTTACAACGGCTATTCAAGTTCGGTCTCTCTTTACTTTTGCAAGAAAGCATGGCTGCCTGCCAGAGATTTTAGCGTCTTTTCAAGAGACACTTGCCGTTGCCGTTGGAAAAGTCACTGCAGAAGCTTTGGCGGAAGAAGGTATAGAACGAGTGATTGCTCCTGAACATGAAAGAATGGGTGCAATGATTGTTGAATTATCCCGCTACTATAAAAACCAATTGGTCATAGGATAAACTTTCTTCACTTTATTGGAATACTGCCTCTTACTTAACAGTTAAAGTGAGGATGCTATCGCCAGAAGCAATAAAGTATGGACTGCACGAAAAGTAAGTGGCTGGGGAAAAGTATCTGTATTGGATGGTTCTTTTTTAGGGATTTTTTTATCATAGTAAGAAAGAAGTTAACAGATTAAACTATCAGCTTTTTTGAAGTATCCAGGACTTGCAAAACTAGAAAAGAAGGGAGCTTTAAATTGGGTAATTTAAAACAAGCGTTAAAAGCACCGGAAGGCACTCCAAGTGACGTAGAACGTATTAAAAAAGAAAGTGACTATTTAAGAGGTACGTTGACTAAATCAATGCTGGAACCGCTTAGTGCAGGAATTTCTGATGACGATAACCGTTTGATGAAGTTTCATGGCAGCTACCTGCAAGATGATCGCGATCTTCGGAATGAACGGCAAAAACAAAAACTGGAACATGCCTATCAATTTATGGTGCGCGTCCGCAGACCAGGAGGCGTAGCGACACCAGAACAATGGCTTGTGTTAGATGAACTTGCACAAAAGTATGGAAATGGTACTTTGAAGCTGTCAACACGCCAGGCATTTCAAATGCATGGAATTTTAAAATGGAACATGAAAAAAACGATACAGGAAATTGATAAAGCTCTGATGGATACCATCGCAGCGTGCGGTGATGTAAACAGAAACGTAATGTGCAACCCAAATCCATACCAGTCAGAACTTCATGCTGAAGTATATGAATGGGCCAAAATGCTAAGTGACCAATTATTGCCGCGTACAAGAGCCTATCATGAAATCTGGCTGGACGAAGAAAAAGTGTCCGGTACTCCAGATGTAGAAGAAGTAGAACCGATGTACGGTCCACTTTATTTGCCAAGAAAGTTTAAAATTGGTATTGCGATTCCTCCTTCCAATGATATTGATGTTTTTTCACAAGACATTGGGTTTATTGCGATAGTAGAAAATGATAAACTTGTTGGCTTTAATGTAACGCTTGGCGGCGGAATGGGCATGACGCATGGAGACAAAGCGACATATCCGCAGCTTGGAAAACTCATTGGCTTTTGCAGACCGGAACAAATGTATGATCTGGCTGAAAAAGTGATTACCATTCAGCGCGATTACGGAAACCGTTCAAACCGTTCCAATGCCCGGTTTAAATATACGGTTGACCGCCTTGGACTGCAAGCGGTAAAAGAGGAATTGGAAAGCCGTTTAGGCTGGCATCTTGATGAGGCTAAGCCTTTTCACTTTGAACATAACGGTGACCGCTATGGCTGGGTAGAAGGCATAGAAGGAAGCTGGCATTTTACCTTGTTTGTTGAAGGTGGACGTATGATGGATGCTGGGGATTATAAACTTATGACTGGCTTGCGTGAAATTGCTAAGGTTCATACTGGTGATTTTCGTTTGACGGGCAATCAAAATCTGGTGATTGCCAATATTTCAAGCGAGAAAAAAGAACAGATTGCCGGATTGATTGAACAGTACGGTTTAACGGATGGTAAACATTATTCGGCCATACGCCGCAGTTCATTAGCGTGTGTAGCGTTCCCGACCTGCGGATTAGCCATGGCAGAAGCAGAGCGTTATTTGCCGGTTCTTCTTAATAAGATTGAATCGATCGTGGACGAAAATGGACTTCGCAACCAGGAAATTACGATTCGAATGACCGGATGTCCGAATGGATGTGCCCGGCATGCTCTTGGCGAGATTGGTTTTATCGGAAAGTCACAAGGCAAGTATAATATGTATCTTGGTGCCGCATTTGATGGAAGTCGCTTAAGTAAAATGTACAGAGAAAATATTGGTGAAGAAGAAATTCTTAGTGAACTACGTATCCTCCTTTCTCGTTATGCGAAAGAGCGGGATCAAGATGAACATTTTGGTGACTTTGTTATTCGTGCAGGTATTATTAAAGCTACAACAGAAGGAACCAACTTCCATGATTGATAAAAGGTATACAAAGTAAAAATGTTCCCTTCTGATTAAGGGGGCTGTTCCCCAATTTTTAAGACGGTGTTTAAACAGCTAGCCGCCGATACGCAACCGGCGGCTGATTGTTTAGTTTTGCTTGAATACGAATATGATCATAAGACTGAATAAGAAACAAATAATGGATAAGGAATATTTCGATTATCTATTTGAGGAAGGATGAAACACGTGAGCAACCAAGATTTGGAGCAATTAAGAAGTAAAATAGATGACATAAATATCCAATTACTGAAGTTAATTAACGAGCGGGCAGGGCTAGTTCAGGAAATCGGGCGTATCAAAGAAAAACAAGGCGTAAACCGTTATGATCCAGTTCGTGAACGCTCTATGCTTAATAATTTACTAGACAAAAATGATGGGCTGTTTGAACGTTCCACTATTGAGCATATTTTCAAAGAAATTTTCAAAGCAGGTCTCGAACTTCAAGAAGATGATCATCGAAAAGCGCTTCTTGTTTCAAGAAAGAAAAAGCAGGAAAATACTGTTGTGACGGTTCGAGGCTATAAAGTAGGCGATGGCAATGTTACATTTGTTTTTGGGCCTTGTGCGGTTGAATCATACGAGCAAGTAGCAGAAGTGGCAAAATCGATCAAAGGCAAAGGATTAAAAATGATCCGCGGTGGTGCTTATAAGCCGCGTACTTCTCCATATGATTTCCAGGGACTCGGCTTAGAGGGGCTGAAAATTCTAAAGCGTGTAGCAGATGAATTTGACCTTGCGGTTGTCAGTGAAATTGTTAATCCTGCCGACATTGAAACAGCCTGTGAATATATTGATGTCATTCAAATCGGTGCCCGTAATATGCAAAACTTTGAACTTTTAAAAGCAGCGGGAGCTGTGAAAAAACCTATTTTATTAAAGCGCGGTTTAGCGGCTACCATTGATGAGTTTATTAATGCAGCAGAATATATTTTGGCCCAAGGAAACGATCAAGTTATTCTTTGTGAGCGGGGCATTCGTACTTACGAACGTGCTACACGAAATACGCTTGACATTACGGCTGTACCGATTTTAAAACAAGAAACGCATCTTCCTGTTTTCGTGGATGTTACGCATTCAACTGGACGCCGTGATCTTCTTCTTCCAGCAGCAAAAGCAGGCATCGCAATCGGGGCAGACGGAATTATGGCAGAAGTGCACCCAGACCCGGCTGTTGCACTGTCTGATGCAGCTCAGCAGATGAATTTACAACAATTTGATGAATTTTATAATGAGATTTTAAAATCTGCACATGTAAAAGCATAAAATTAAGGTTCCTGTTTTTGTACGGGAGCCTTTTTTCACTAATACAGAAAATTGGATGGTTTAAATAGTATGCAATTGGATGGTTATAAGATTTCTAAATACCCTATAATAAAAAGTAGAATGCTTAATTAAGATATAAAATCCATTTAACAGGAATACAAATAGCTAATTTTGTGAAATGATTCACAAAGTTAGTGGTGAGTATCCACATATTTACGGACCGGTTCCGAGAAGTAGTAGATTTCCTTCATAGCCAATTACATTTTAGAAAGTGGAGATGCAAATGAAAAAAAGTTACCGTTAGTTGGAATCATGTCACTGAGCCTTTTAATGTCTGCCTGTAGTACAGAACATTCTGTACAAGAGGTGGAAGAAAAAGAAAAAGAAACAAAGGGCTTAGGCTGGACCCATGATCACCCTGCTGCTCCGACAGCTGGAGAGTGGGAGCCACTAGAACTTCTGGATGGAAGAGCCTATACCTTAGACCCGCCCCTTGAGAACAATTCTGATACAACAAAAAAAGATTTAAAAGAATTGCGTATACTAGCTGAAAATCGCACAGAAGAAGATATTCAAGTTATTAAACGCTGGTCTAGTGAAACAACGGGCCCGAATTCAAATTGGGTTGCCATAACGGAAGAGGTATTAGGAAAATATGGTTTAGCACCGCCAGAAGCTGCCAAGGTTCACCAAGTTGTCAGTGGTGCTATTTATACAGCGACTATTGCTGCATTTAATCAAAAGTATCTTTATCTTCGTCCAAGGCCGACAGATCTTGATCCAGATATAAATCAAAATAGAGAAGATTAACGCTCAATGAACAGGGAGGTGGCACGATGGGCAAGATATGGCTTGTCGGTGCAGGTCCGGGTGATCCGGATTTAATCACAGTAAAGGGTCTGAATGCAATCAAACAAGCTGATGTCATTTTGTATGACCGTTTAATCAGCATGGAGCTGCTTGATCATGTCAAAACAGGAACCGAGCTGATCTTTTGCGGAAAACTGCCGGACCGTCATTTTGTTCAGCAAGAGAACATTAATGAACTTCTTGTTAAACATGCGAAAGAAGGCAAGCAAGTTGTCCGTTTAAAGGGCGGTGATCCATACGTCTTCGGGCGAGGTGGTGAGGAAGCAGCGTTCGCTGTCCGTCACGGCATTGAATTTGAAGTCATCCCTGGTATTACTTCTGGGATTGCAGCTCCGGCCTATGCAGGTATCCCTGTTACGCACCGCGATCATGGCGCATCGTTCGCGATTGTAACCGGCCACCGAAAGACAGGAGCAGATGAGGAAATGAAATGGGCCTCTCTTGCTAAAGGTATCGATACAATCGCCATATATATGGGTGTTAAAAATCTTCCTTACATTCAAGAGCAACTTATCAAGCACGGCAAACCGCCAGAAACATCAGCTGCTCTTATTCATTGGGGAACGACACCAAAGCAGCAAACGGTCACAGGCACACTTTTAAACATATATGAGGTGGCTCAAAAAGAAGGAATTACGAATCCAAGTATGATCATTGTTGGGGAAGTCGTAAAAATGCGCGATCAACTGCAATGGTTTAAAGAAAAAGATGGATCTTTGACCGGAGGGGGCAGTGAACAATGAGAGCAATCCTCTACGTATGTCATGGTACCCGTGTAAGAGAAGGAGCAAAACAAGCAGCCGCATTTATTGAAGAAACAATGCCCATTGTTGATGCTCAAATTCAAGAAATTTGTTATTTAGAGCTTTCGGACCCATCGATTGCGGAAGGCATAGCGAAATGTGTAAAAAGAGGGGCCACAGAAATCATTGCCATGCCGTTTCTTCTGTTAACAGCTGGACATGCGAAAAAAGACATTCCAGAGGAACTAAAAAAAGCGGCACAGCAATATCCTGATCTTATGATTCGCTACGGACGCCCACTCGGTGTGCATGAACATATTGTTGATGTACTAATCGAACGAATGAAAGAAGCGGCACCTTTTCAAGAAGATGCATGTGTATTGCTCGTTGGACGCGGAAGCAGTGATCCGGAAACGAAACAGGACTTTGACCAGATTATCCATCTTTTTAAGAAAAAAACCAAGTTATCCGATGTACATATCGGATATTTAGCGGCCTGTGAACCTGCATTTGAAGATGCCTTGCATGAATTAGCTGCTACAAAGTCAAGACAGCTGTTTATCGTTCCATACTTGCTTTTTACAGGCATTTTAACGAAAACAATGGAGCGTACAGTAAGAAAACTTCAAACAGAAGCAGAGGTTCATTTATGCGGACATCTTGGCTACGACCCAGTACTTGGTCAAATACTCGCACAGCGTGTAGAAGAAGCGTTCTAATATATGAGGTGGCTCAAAAAGAAGGAATTACGAATCCAAGTATGATCATTGTTGGTGAAGTCGTAATAATGCGTGATCAACTGCAATGGTTTAAAGAAAAAGATGGAGTTTTGACCGGAGGGGGCAGTAAACAATGAAAGTGATAACATTGCCGGCCGGAAATTAGGAAAACAAATTGCAGAAGATATAATCAAGGGCTTGCAGGATGATGAAGCGCCCCTTGTTTATGAAGTGCCAAAACAAGCGGGTCACTAATGAAAAACTAGCTAACAGCTGAAATGCTTTTTAATTCAGAAAAAATTATCTATACTCTAATTTTATTGCATCAAGACCGCAAACAATTAGAAAGGAGGTAGTTTTCAAGATAGAAATTACAAGACGTAGAATAAAAAGACCTCCCATGACCAAAATTGAATACGAAGTATCAGTAAAAGAATATGTGGGGCTATGGTTTGAGAAAACATTTATTGTTGAATTTGAAAGTGATGTAATTGAAAGGACAGAAATCTTACACTTGCCTGTTGTTCCCCAAGATCTAGGGAGATTTAATATGATTTTTTACTTGAAGCCATTTTATAATAGAGACACTCTTTGGGATCAAATTGATGAACATCTAGGTGAAATTTTAGACTATTTGGCTTTTGAATATGGACTAAGTATAGAACGGGTCCAGCGTTTAGATGAGTTTTGTAAATCTTTTATTTTCGCAGGTACATGTGATTTTACTAAAGATCAAATAAGAAAAATGGAAGCAGAGCTTAAACAACAACAATATGATCCATACAGACGGCTTTACAGGATAGCTTTGCAAAATGAAGATCCAGTTGCTCGTTTTGTGCTTTTATACAATATTTTACTTGAAAAGCTGGGAGCCGGACAGGAAGGTAAAGAAGAACAGAAAGCGGTCGATGAGTTTATTCGTGTTCATTGTAAAGAAACATATAAAGTTGAAGAGGACATGCTTAGTTATGAAGAAAAGAGAGTTGAAACGATCTATACGTGGCTGAAAAACCAAATTGGACACACAAAAACAAACAGGGAAATGGAAGAAGTAAAATCAAAAATTCAAGAAAAACTAAGTGAATTATGCCTTATTGTACAGACAGCAATAAGACACGATGAAATTGTTCAATAATCTTTTCTTAATATTTTGCTTTTTTATTCCTACAGCTAGTTCCATTTAATATCATTTATTCCTGGCTATATAACAACAAGCCGTAGCTTTTTGGATTAAGCGATGTTTATAGCCTATTGGCTGCACTATGATTGTACAAAGCGTCCTGGAAAGTAATCCTTCGAAATCAGCAGCACCCATAAAGGTTTTGTTAAAAAGAGCAAATTTACATTCAGCGAACTTTCACTTTTTCTTGATGAGGAAAGAGGAGAAGTGGATGGTTACAATCATAAAAGTCTGGATTAATTTTACCTATAAAAAGATATTCTTGCCGATTTCTTTTATCTCATAAAAGGAGAGAAATTGTGAAAGTTGTTTATGCAATTATTGTAATAATTATGATCCTGGGGATTATCGGTACGTTGTTCGAAGCGGGAAATGTCGGCACAGATTGCGATAAGTTGACTAAGTGCAATATAAAGAATTTAATTATTATTTATGTTGTACTATTTCTTGGTTTAACTGCGGGTCTCTGGTAGGCAGTAGCTACATTTTAAGATAGGATGAACTATGATTTCTTTTGTTGGCCAATATATCTTCACTATCTAAAAATTTTTTACTCGAGGTTTGTGTAAACGGCCTTTTTTTGTACAAAAATTAAAGATAAGAATCCATGAAAGAAGGAATGTATATGGAATGGAGACCGGACCGAACGGCAAAACGGCCAATTTATAAACAAATTGCCGATTATATAGAGCAGGGGATTTCTAAAGGAATATTTTCAGCTGCCAGTTTGCTGCCCTCAGAGCGTGCTTTAGCCGAGGAGCTGCAAGTTAATCGAAGTACAGTTATTGCGGCCTATGAAGAACTTCAGTCACTTGGAATAGTGGAAAGAAAAAAGGGAAGCGGGACAAGAATCAGTACGGATATTTGGGGGATCGCGCATAAACGGATCCCAAATTGGGGGCGTTATGTGGAAGATGGTTCTTTCTTGCCAAGCCTTCCATTGGTTCAGCGTATTCGAACGGAAGCACATAAAAATAACTTAATTAATTTGGCGAGTGGTGAGTTAGCAACAGAACTGTTTCCGAACACTGAATTTCAAGAAATTCTCTCAGGACAGCCCTTTACAGAGTATCTTGGCTATGGTCATCCACAGGGAAGTGAATCACTGCGAGAAACCATCTGTGCTCATGTAAGTGAATCCAGATATATTCAAGCCGATCCAGCCTCTGTTTTAATCACATCAGGTGCCCAGCAGGCCCTGCATTTGATTATACAGTGCCTGCTAAAGCCTGGCGATGCGGTGGCGATTGAGGATCCATCCTATTGTTTCTCCCTGTCTATTTTTCAATCCGCTGGGTTAAGGACTTTCCGCCTGCCTGTAGATAAGGATGGTATAAATCCTCAAGACCTGATATCTCTTCATAAAAAACATAAAATTCGAATGATTTTTTTAAATCCGGATCATCAAAATCCGAGTGGAACAGTAATGTCTCTGACACGCCGGAAGAAAGTTCTAGACCTTTCTTCTGAATTCGGCATTCCTGTTATTGAGGACGATCCTTACAGTTTAACGTCTTTTAATGGAAAGATAAATCCAACGTTGAAATCTTTAGATCAAAATGGGAACGTGGTGTATGTAAGTTCATTATCTAAAGTTGTTGCCTCAGGACTGAGAATTGGCTGGGTCATAGGCCCTGCGCCAGTTATTCAGCGCCTGGCTGATGCCAAACAACAGGTTGATTTCGGTCACAGCGTTTTTACACAGTGGATTGCAAAAGAGTTTTTAGAGTCAGAAAAGTTTCAAGATCATATTGAACTACTTAGAAAGAAATTAGAAGCACAAAGAAATGAAATAACTTCTAGTCTTAATTATTTTTTAGAGGATCACGTTGAATATCTGATGCCGAAAGGTGGTATCCACATTTGGTGCAAATTGAAAGACGAGATAGATGAACAGCAACTATTAGAGGAATCGATGAAAAGGGGAGTTACTTTTGTTCCAGGAAGTATTATGGGGTCTCAAAAAGGATATATCCGCTTTACATTTGGTCGGGAAGAGCCAGAGGATATTCGTAAAGGAATATTAAGATTCTCGGAAGCTTTCAAAGCAATAAAATCTTTTTCAAAAAATTAAGAAAGAAAATTTGATTTAACTGTCTAAAGAGCCTCATGATTCTTTCATGAGGCTCGTAGTGTTGAAAAACAAACTTGTCAAGAGCAATTCAATTATTTTCAAGAGGATTTTCGTTCAAAAATCTCATGAATCCTTAATTTGATTTAGGGAGTTTTAGTGATTTTATGTCTTTTATTGAGTTCTTTGAATTGACAAAGTCTTTTTTGGTTCTGGTGCAAAAACTTAGGGACAGGTGCAAATCATCTTTAAATCTTGGACATGCTGATACTATTACTTTAAAAAAGGTGCCTGATCAGTATGAAAAAGAAACATTTATTCAAGTGGAAACATTATGAGCCTGACATTATTTTGTTAACAGTGAAGTGGTACCTGCGGTACAACTTGAGCTTTCGTAATGTGGTAGAGATGATGGAAGAACGGGGCTTATCGATGGCTCACACAACGATTATGCGTTGGGTTCATCAATATAGCCTGGAATTAGATGAAAGAGTACGGCGTCATCTTCGACCAACAAATGACTCTTGGAGAGTTGACGGAACGTATATCAAAGTAAAAGGTCAATGGATGTACTTATATCGTGCAGTGGACTCCAAAGGAAACACGATTGATTTTTATCTTAGTAAAACAAGACACAAACAAGCTGCAAAGTGCTTCTTTAAGAAAGCTTTGCGGTCTTTTCATGTTTCTAAGCCTCGTGTCATAACAGTAGACAAGAATCCAACCTATCCTGTAGCAATTAAAGAGTTAAAAGAAGAAAAACGTATGCCGGAAGGCATACAAATAAGACAAGTTAGATATCTCAATAATATAGTAGAACAAGATCACCGTTTTATTAAGAAACGTGTGCGCTCTATGTTGGGATTCAAGTCGTATAAAACAGCCACTTATATATTGAGTGGCATTGAAGCGATGCATATGATAAAAAAAAGGCAAGTTCACCAAGAAGTGAAGTCTGTCCAAAATGAAGTTGAATTCATACATAAGTTGTTCGGGATAGCATCATAACTCGCAAGTTAGCGAGTAATATAGGTTCTATCTTTTTATCAAATTATTTTCGCACCAGAACCAGGTAAGTGGGGTATTCTATCTTAGCATTAGAAAGTTTTATAGTGATTATCCTTAACGTTAATTCTTTTAAATTGGCTACGTAATAACTGAAATTTAGTTCAGCGCGTGGTATTCTTTAATAACACGCAACGATTTCAAATTCTGATCTTCTGCACCTTGAACAGGAAGTCCAGCTTCTACATTCTTTTTGATATATAATAAATTTTTTTCCGTCACAATTTCACCTGGAATAAAAATTGGAATTCCAGGTGGATAAACCATTACAAATTCAGCCATAATCCGTCCTGCCGATTCTTCAAACGGAATAATTTCTGTTTCACCACAAAAAGCATCCCGCGGAGTAATAGCAAGTGCAGGAATATCAGGCAGTAAAACGGTGCTATTCACATCTGTATTTCTCTTTCTTCTAAATTGAGCAGACAATTCCTTTAATGCTTCCACAAGGACTAACAAATCTTCTTTACTATCGCCATGAGTAATAATGCACAAGATATTATAAAGATCCGATAATTCTACTTCTATATTAAATTTTGTACGAAGCCAATTTTCTGTCTGATACCCTGTAATTCCAAGTTCCTTTACTGAAACAAGCAGTTTTGTTGGATCCATTGCAAAAGCAGCGTCTGTTTTTACAATTTCTTGTCCCACACAGTAAAGATAATCAATTTTATTGATCGAAGAGCGTGTCTCTTCCGCCAGGCGAATGGTATTTTCAAGCAATGCTTTTCCTTCAGTTGCTAACGCTTTTCTTGCGGTATCCAGTGATGCAAGCAGCAAATAAGAGGTAGACGTAGTCGTCAGCATACTTAAAATGGATTGTACATGCTTAATAGAAATACGATGGCTTTTTCTCACATTTAAAATAGAGCTTTGTGTCATAGAACCGCCTAATTTGTGGACACTTGTTGCAGCCATATCAGCACCGGCCTGCATAGCAGAAAGCGGAAGATCCTGATGAAAGTGGATATGAGCTCCATGTGCCTCGTCAACTAGTACTGGAATATCATACGAGTGGGCTATTTGTACAATTCTTCTTAAATCCCCTGCAATCCCGAAGTACGTTGGGTTGATCACAAGAACGGCTTTTGCATCAGGATGAATCTCTAGTGCTTTTTTTACCGATTCAGGAGTAATCCCATGTGAAATACCCAGAACAGGATCTACTTCTGGATGAATAAAAATAGGTATAGTGCCAGATAGAACAATTCCAGTCATAATAGACTTATGGATATTGCGCGGTACGATAATTTTGTCTCCCGGATTGCAGACAGACATAACCATTGTTATGATTGCTCCGCTTGTTCCCTGAACAGAAAAAAATGTATGATCCGCACCAAAGGCCTCAGCAGCTAAATCTTGTGCTTGTTTAATAATTCCTTTTGGCTGATGCAAATCATCCAAAGGTTCGATATTTATTAAATCTATAGATAACGCATTTCTCCCAATGAATTCTCTGAAATCTGGATCCATGCCGTTTCCTTTTTTGTGACCGGGAATATGAAATTGAACAGGATTCTTTTTCGCATGGTTTACTAATGCCGTAAATAGCGGCGTGTTAAATTGAGAATACAATCTTAATCTGCACCTCTTTGTTTATTTAGGATGTTAAAAATCTATACATGTAACAGGCGTATAAGCTTTTCTGCGGGAGTGCACTCCCTATAAAGAAGGAACCAAACTCACCCTAGCGTGCGCTCACCTCGTCAAAACGCATTTCATGAATCAGCTTCTTAAATTGAAACATATCATCCGCAAATAAGGCTACTCCCCATTCATAATTGTCAAAACCAAACGAGCCAAGAATGATTTGTTTTACTCTCCCTACATATTTTCGCCCAATCATGCTGTAATTGCGCATCATATGATTACGTTCTTCCATCAGAAGCATATACCAGTTGTCCTTCTTTCACGGCGCTTATTCATGGGATAAAAGCAAATATGGTTTGTATCAGGCAAAATAGGATACAAACGATCGCGTATCTCAGGTTGATCATAAGGATTTTTCTCTTTAGGAAGATAATTACTCAGCTCTACCACAGATACATAGGAAGTAGCTGGTAGGGTAAATCCTGCCAGCTTTGTTTTATTAAAAGCTGCTTCAATACCGTGGGGCTCATCTCCAGTCGGCCGAAGCATCATCAGCGTTATATCTGCTTTTTGTCCGAGTATCTGGTACAAACCATGGCTTCCATTTTTTCGTTTTGTGTAATTGACCAGTCATCAAGAAGCTGCAGGAATTCAGCAAGTATTTTTTGCCGCTCCTCATCAGATAGAGATTTCCATTTTATCCAGTCTATTTTTCGAAAATCATGAAGGCAATACCATCCCTCGAGGGTTTGGGTTGCTTGAGCCAAATTGTTCTCACACCTTTCCTGCTAAAGCTGATTCGGTTAAATCCTTTATTCCTTTAAAGATGAATTTAAACAGCTCTTCAATGTCCTGCTCCTCAACACATGAAAATGCGACACGCAGATCCGTCGAGTTGATCGCCACCACGCCTACTCCATACTCATTCAATAAATGAAGTCTAAGCGTTTCAGCATTCACTTCCTTAAGCTGCAAGCACATAAAATATCCGGAGTTAAACGGATAGTAGGACCAGTAAGGATTGTGTTCTTCTTGGCTCAATAGCTCTTTTACTTTGTTTGCTCTGCACTTCATCAGCTCAAATTTCTCCTGCTTTTCCCGTACATATTCTGGTGATTGCAGGGAATTCAGTATGACTGTCTGGGATAAATGTGAACCACTTGAGATCGTTCCCCTTATGATCCCATTTGTTTTCTTCTCCAATGCTTCCAACAGAAGTGAGCTTGAAGATCCATAGGTAATAAACCCCACTCTAAGTCCCCACACATAATTTTCTTTTGTTGCCCCATCTATTTTGACAGGCAGAATTCGAGGATGCAGCCCTGCCAGCTTTCCGAATAAAGATTCTTGAGATGAATCCTCATAAAACAGCCCAAAATAGGCATCATCTAAAATGGTTACAATATTAATACCTTCTTGAGCGGCTTCCTCAAGAACAGCAGCAATGGCACTCATTTCTTTCTCACTCGGTGTATACCCTGTTGGATTATTTGGGAAGTTTAATAAAACAATGGCCTTGCCCGCTTCCTTTTGCTGAAGCAGCACTGCTTTTAAAGCGTGTGTGTGAAAACAGTTCTCCTCATTAAAGAGCGGGAAAGTGGCCAACTGAGCACCTCTTCGAAGAGTAAATATAGATTGATAATTTCCCCAGTACTTATCTGGCACAATGACGGTGTCCCCTGTATCTGTAAACAAGTCAGCTGTGATACTTAATCCATGTGTTAAAGCATTTGTCACGATCGGCAATCCCATATGATAACTTCTCATTGATGGATTGTCCGTTAACAGCTTCTCTTTCCATGCTTTTCTTAAAGCCTGCTTCCCGGATGGCGGTGCGTAAGGATAAATATCCTTTGGTGCATAGCTATTAAACTGTTTTTGTATATGCTCGAAATGCATCGGCTCCTGCTCTTCAGTAGCGATGCCGATTGTGGCATTAAAACGGTATGCTTTTTTGCCTGCTTCAGCGCTTTGACTTAAAATTCCCTTTGGTTCATACATCTTTTTCCCTAAATCTGATAACATCTCATAAACAAATAAGTTTTCATGTTGTATGATTTTGTTTGATTGTTCAGCCAGCGCGTTCAATATGGCATCCTCCTGCTCTTTTACGAGTTATTCACCGTCTATTTTCAAAATCTCCTGCATTGCTTCTACCAAAATGGCATTCTCCTCCATGCTGCCTACTGAGATTCGAATATATTCAGGCAACCCCCATATATCGCCCTATCGGGTGATAACCCCTTTTTTCATCAACATTTCATAGATTTCTTTTGCGTTTGATCCAATTTTCACAAAAACAAAATTGCTCATGCTTTTTATATATTTCAAACCAAGATCAGAAAACGCATTATACAAAAACCTGCGTCCGTTCTCATTTAATTCCTGTGATTGTTGAACATGCTGATAATCTGTCATAGCGGCAGCGGCTTGAGCAAGCATATTCACATTGAACGGTTCTTTTACTTTCAATATATTATTAATAATGAACTCTGAAGCAGCACCAAACCCCACTCGAATGCCGGCAAGGCCATAAATTTTTGAGAAAGTCTGTAGAACAATAACGGGATAGCCTGAATCAATAAATTCGAATCCGTCTGTATAATCTTCCGCTGTTGCATAATGGCTGTAAGCTCCGTCAAACACAACCAGAATATCTTTCCGAAGAGAATCTAGCAGCTCCTTTAACTGAGTTCTCGATAAGTAAGTGCCTGTTGGATTGTTTGGTGAACACAAGTACAGAATTTTCGTTCGTTCTGTCACAGCTGAAAGCAGGGCAGCAACGTGATATTCAAATTGATCCGTAAAAGGAACAGGAACAATAGACGCACCCATTAAATGGGCTCCGAAATCGTATTCACTAAACGACGGAGAAGGAACTAAAATCTCATCGCCTTGCTCTAAAAATGTTTCAGAAATAAGAGTAATAAGCTCGTCTGCCCCGTTGGTCACAATCAGCTGAGTGGTCTTTAAAGAAAGAGTGGTTAATTCAAGTTATAAATGTCGACTGCAGCATCCAAAATACGAGTACGACTGATGATTTTGTAGCGTAAACTTTTAATAACTGCTCAAATGGATCCCCTTCTTCTGATGATCATGGTAATCAACTTAAAGCGTATTTATCATTTCCGAGGTCGTTGCTTTATTAAAAAGGAATTATGATTCCTTTAAGTAAAGCCTTGTAACATAAAAAAGATAATCTTTTCACATGACGAACAAAGCTTCTTTGCCGCTTGATATGTATTATCATAATAAAGTAATAAAAAAAATGACCATCCAATCGACACGCGTTTTAGCCATCCAATTTTTAATGTGGATTAGCATAAAAAAGAAACGTTAATGAAAGCGTTATCTGCCTTTATATTACTAAGCAATCGTCAATGATCAGGAATTAACGATGATACCAAAGCTTTTCTTTTGAATTTGACAAAAGTGTGAACAATAAAACTATTAGGAAAAAGTAAATTCGAGAGGCAAAATAAAAGGGTTAAAAAAAACGATTCCATAAAAGCCCGGAATCGTTTTTTCTCTGTTTATTTTCTAATATGATGCAAGAAATACCATACACTTTTCGATAATCGTTCTGCAGGACATGTTATGGTTCTGGTGCAAAAAATTTAAGACAATTGCAAGTAATCTCTAACTCATGGATATACTGATACTATACTACTCTAAAAAAGGACGTGCTCAGTATGGAAAATCAAAGTTTATTTAGGTGGAAACATTATCAGCCGGACATTATTTTGTTAACAGTAAGATGGTACCTGCGGTACAATTTGAGCTTTCGTAACGTAGTGGAGATGATGGAGGAACGCGGCTTATCGATGGCTCACACAACGATTATGCGTTGGGTTCATCAATATAGCCCGGAATTAGATGAAAGAGTACGGCGTCATCTTCGACCAACAAATGACTCTTGGAGAGTCGACGAAACATATATCAAAGTAAAAGGTCAATGGATGTACCTGTATCGTGCAGTGGACTCCAAAGGAAACACGATTGATTTTTATCTCAGTAAAGCAAGAGACAAACAGGCTGCAAAGTGCTTCTTCAAGAAAGCTTTGCGGTCTTATCATGTTTCTAAGCCTCGTGTCATAACAGTAGACAAGAATCCAACCTATCCTGTAGCAATTCAAGAGTTAAAAGAAGAGAAACGTATGCCCGAAGGCACACAAATAAGGCAAGTGAGATATCTCAATAATATAGTAGAACAAGATCACCGTTTCATTAAGAAACGTGTGCGCTCTATGTTGGGATTCAAGTTGTATAAAACAGCGACTTATATATTGAGTGGCATTGAAGCGATGCATATGATAAAAAAAGGGCAAGTTCACCAAGAAGTGAAGTCTGCCCAAAATGAAGTTGGATTCATATATAAGTTGTTCGGAATAGCATCATAACTCGCAAGTTAGTAGGCAATATAGGTTCTATCTTTTTATCAAATTATTTTCGCACCAGAACCGGAAAAAAACATATGTCACTTAAAATTCTCAACATGTTCATAAGTTAGAGATTACTTGCAATTTCTTTGAATTTTTTGCACTAGAACCTTAATATCAATTATTTCAAAATCCCATCATTTTCATAATAAGTTAATGCGGAGTCTGACCCTTTAATTGAATAAGGTAGGGAACAGTGTTCCCTCAGATTTTTTTGTAAACTTCTGCATAAGCAAATTTCAACTGCTCATGTAGTTCTTTATTTTCCTCATCTAATTTTTTTATTTTACGTTTTAATGAAGCGATAAAGGTGTCCTTATTGTTTTCATTCGTTTCCCGTTTAAGTTGATTTGGTGGAGTATAAAAATGATCTTCAACCAACTGGTGAGTTAGTTTAACAAGAAGCGCAAAAATGATCATTCTTTTTTCAAAATAGGCACTTATCTTTTGTTCATCTTTCAAGGTTAAGAGCGCTATTTTAATCAAACCTTATTCTGAAGCAACATCAATAACTTTTACTTGTTTCATTAAAAACTACAAAAAGGACTGAACCATAAAGTAAAACAAAGTAAAAACACCTTAAAAGCTGCTTTTTTGTCTATGGATAATCCATTTTAAGGATTAGGATCAAATCTTGAACAATCTTTTTTACAAAGCGACAATTCAACCTGTCTCAACATATCTTCCCGCTTATTCTCGATTCTCTGTAACCAAACAAAATAAATCGAAATCCCTGTAATCCCTGCCAAAATAAAAGAAGAAGAAAATAATAAGATACAGAGAAAACATACGGAAAGCAACAATGCCCCCGCTTTTAAAAACGGTGAAGCAAACAAGCGCAGGCATGCCAATACGCCAAGCAGCGCATTACATAAGAAGAAAGCGTTGGCGATGGAGACAAGCTGTTGGACGCTTATGATGTGCATCGTGTAGAGAACAAACATACAGGAATGGATGCCAAACATAAGAAGAAGTGCTTGGGATGGAACGTTGTTTTCATTTTTAAAGGAAAGCCGTGACGGTAACACGCCGTTTCCTGCTTGGTCACGGATAAGTCTTGTGACAGCACCGATGACCAGTAATACAGTACTGAGGCATAGGGCGATAGTGATGGTGGAAATGAGCGGGGTTGCCCAGCTTCCGAATAAACCTGCTAGTAAGGGCGCTAAGGATTGATCATCTGTGCCACTGTTACCTGCGTGTGTCCATTGAAATGCGAGTGCGACGGTCAAGCTGACGATGGCGATGATCGTAAAACTTAGGGCTACAGCCTTTGGAATGGTGCGTTCTGGAGACTTTACCTCTAATGAATAACTCCCAATTACTTCCCAGCCGATCAATGCCCAAAACAAGAGAAGCAGACTTTGACCAAAGTCATACACGGTAATCGGTTCTGTCAGACTGATACCGCCGTCCGTCGTGAACAAGGTATGTAGGCTCCCAATAAGCAAGGTGCCAACAATGAAGCTAGACATAAAGAAAGCAACTTTTCCTACCGATGTGATGTTACGCGTCAATATAACGTACACAATGCACAGCAAACCGAATGTGAGCCATTCCTCTTGCACAAATGTTTGAGAGGTCAGGAGTTGTAGGTAATGACCGGCCGTTCCGATGACAGCGACAGGACCAAAGCAGACAGCGAGAATGAAGAAGATGGCCGATAGATTTTTGATGTGCGATCCGAATGCTCGCTCTACCGCGAGCGCAACGCCCGAATCACCTGGAATGATAAGGCTTAATTTGCCAAACTGATAAGCAAATAACATGCTCAAACATAGCATGAACACCCAAGCAAAGATAGCATAGTTTCCGGCCGTTTCGTATACGGCCGGTGGGAGAATGATAATGCCCGATCCAAGGATGGGTCCAATCATCAAGCCGCTCAGTAGGACGAATCCAATTTTTTTGTTTTGCATAGTATCACCTCAAAAGTTCTTGAAACGAATGGTAATCTCGTATACTTTGATTATATGTAGAACTTTCCCATCGGTAAAATGAATAATCATGATGATAATCATCGGAAATAATGATGAAGGGAAGATGTATAATGGAAATACGACACTTAATTACATTCAAAGCGATTGTCGATATGGGAGGATTTACGCGCGCTGCCACGTATTTAGGATATGCCCAATCAACAGTTACAGCTCATATCCAGGCACTCGAACAGGAAATGAGTGCCCCTTTGTTTGATCGGATTGGCAAGAAGGTTCAACTTACAGAAGTAGGTTCACAATTTTTGACGCACGCTTCGGAAATGATCCAGCTTTATATGAAAGCAAAAGATGTTTTTCATATGGAAAAAGAAATAACGGGAACGCTACGCATCGGGGCGCCAGAGTCCCTTATGATTTATCGTCTACCGCTCATTATCCAAGCATATCGTAAGCGTTACCCTAAAGTGAATCTGATTATGAAATCGGGGTCTTGCTGGGACTTGCAGGAGGAACTTCGCAGAGGGGGACTAGATGTGAGCTTCTATTTACAAGCTCCGCATGAGGATCACGAGCTGCATACGGAAACACTCGTGGAAGAAACCCTGGTTATCATCCTACCTCCAGATGCCGATGATACAAGAACTCTTGCGTTATTTGTTTTGCAGGATAATGAAAATATTTTATTTACGGAACAGGGGAGCTATCGGGATTATTTCGAAGCATTTTTAAGAAGCAAGGGCATCGCAACAGAGGCAGGCATGGAGTTTTGGAGTATTGAGGCTATCAAACAATGTGTTATGTGCGGTCTTGGTATTTCTATTTTGCCTCTTGTAACAGTACAAAACGACCTTGACCAGAACAGGATTCGATCCATTTCTTGGGATTCCGGTTTGGGCAGTATTTCAACAATTATGTCCCATCATAAGGATAAGTGGCTGTCTCATGCAGCACGGGAATTTATGAGTATGGTGAGGGAGCATGCAGTAGGATGGAGGACGCAAGAATAGGAAGCATCTTCATTCACATTACGAAAGCTCAAGTTGTACCGCAGGTACCACCTCACTGTTAACAAAATAATGTCAGGCTGATAATGTTTCCACTTGAATAAATGTGGCTTTTCCATACTGATCACGCACCTTTTTTAGAGTAATAGTATCAGTATGTCCAAGATTTAAAGATGATTTGCAACTGTCCCTAAGTTTTTGCACCAGAACCAGAAAAGCCGTATCAACGTTAGTGACTGATACGGCTCTTTTTTATCTGTCGTTCATTTCTTATGAAAAGCAAAAAGCGCTCATGTCCAGATTTAACCATCCTGGTATCTAGAAGAATATGGTGAGCTTGAAGAAACCATGAAAATTTAAATTAATTGTCGAATAATACCGATTTGTACAAGGTTTCTAAAAATATATAGAGGTATTATTGATCCATAGTCATTATATAAAAGGGTTGTAAAGACTATCAACGACATTGAAGGAGGAAAAATGATGGAAAACCGAGTTTTACAAAAAGTGGGTCACCCTCTAGAACCGCTAACAGCAGACGAAATTATAAAAGCGGTTGCAATTGCAAGAAAAGAACAAGGACTAACAGATGCAGCTCGTTTTGAGCAAGTTGGTTTGTATGAGCCTGAAAAATCAGTTGTGTTAAATTTCAAAGAAGGAGATGCAGTTGTACGTGAAGCTTTCATGATCGTTTTGGATACGTCAGATAGCCAAACGTATGAAGGTGTTATCTCTCTTACTAATGAAAAAGTTGTTTCATGGACACATGTTCCAGGCGTTCAACCTTCATTCCTTTTTGAAGAGTATTCTGAACTTGAAGAAACAGTGAAAAACCATCCTGACTTCCATGCAGCGCTTGCAAAACGTGGCATTACAGATCCAAGCCTAGTTATGGTTGATCCTTGGTCTGTTGGTAACTTCGGTATTGAAGAAGATGAAGGAAAACGTCTTGCAAAGGCACTTTGCTTCGTTAGAAAATTTGAAGGCGATAATGCATATGCATATCCTCTTTCAGGTCTACTACCTGTCGTTGATTTAAGCACAATGCAAATTGTACGCATTGAGGACTACGGAGTAAGACCGATTGCGCCAACAGCTGCACCATATAAACCGGAGCAATCTGATGCTATCCAAGTACGGACAGATTTAAAACCATTAGAAATCACACAACCAGAAGGCCCTAGCTATGAAATTAATGGACATAACATTAAATGGCAAAAATGGGATATTCGAATTGGTTACACAGCACGCGAAGGTCTTGTTCTTAACACAGTAGATTATCATGATAAAGGGGTAAAACGCCCAATCCTATACCGTGCGGCTTTATCTGAAATGGTNGTTCCTTACGGAGATACAGATCCGGCTCATGACTGGCAATGTGCGTTTGATGCTGGTGAATACGGAATCGGCCAATTAGCTAACTCATTGGAGCGCGGTTGTGACTGTGTCGGTCATATCGACTACTTCGATGCTGTTATGGCAACAGGTAATGGTGATATCCATAGAATTAAAAATGCGATTTGTCTTCATGAAGAAGATTACGGAATTGCATGGAAACATACAGATTGGAGAACAGATGAGGTAGAAGTACGCCGTTCACGTCGTTTAGTAATTTCATTCTTCACGACAGTAGCGAACTATGACTACGGATTCTTCTGGTACTTCTATACAGACGGTAAAATTGAACATGAAGCAAAATTAACAGGTATCTTGAATGTTAGTGTGCTTGAAGAAGGCGTAAATCCGAAGTACGGATCATTGGTTGCACCACAAATTGGCGCACCAATCCACCAACATATCTTTAACTACCGTATTGATGTAAATATCGATGGCCAACAAAACTCTGTTCAAGAATTGAACACAGTAGCATCGAAGCCTGATTATGCAACTAATAAACAATTAAATGCTTTCTATCCGGAAGTAACAACATTCCAAACGGAACTAGAAGCGCAACGTAACATGAATCAAGAAACAGCAAGAGCATGGAAGATCATTAACCCTAACAAGAAAAACTTTGTAGGTGAGCCAGTAGGTTTTGAACTTGTACCTGGTGAAAATGCAAGAATTTTCTTACATGATGAATCAAGTATCGTGAAACGTGCAGGATTTATTAAAAATCATTTACACGTTACAAAATTTGATCGTGATCAAATGTATGCTTCTGGTAAATACCCGAACCAAGGGGAATGGAACGGAAGCACGCTTAATAATTGGGTAAAAGAGAACCGCAACATTGAAAATGAAGATATTGTTGTTTGGTATAATATGGCTGTTCATCACGTTGTACGTCCTGAAGACTGGCCAGTAATGCCAACTCATTACATCGGATTCATGTTGAAACCTCATGGTTTCTATAATGGAAACCCAGCATTGGATCTTCCACGTCCAGCAGCAATCAAAGGCGCTAGCTGCCATTAATAACTATAAAGTTGTTTGAAAAGGGAACTGTCATCAATTCCCTTTTCACCTTCTTATATAAAGGAAGTGAACAAACATGTTACTGACTATCAGCACCCTTATAGTCTTACTCTATACAAGTGTTTGTGTAGTAAAAATACATCAAGTACGAAAGAATTTAAAGAACATGACAGGCATGATGATCGTCATGGTATTGTGTATGGGAAGCAGTCTAACTATCGGATTAATTGTCGGAATTTTCTATACAAGTGATTTAGCTCACTCTACTATGATTGCCATGACATTCAGTCTGATTGTCGGATATTTAGCCGGAAAGCCTATTAACCTATTAGCTATTGGAGAAGGAATGGCTGGAGGAATAATGGGTGGAATGATGGGTGCAATGCTTGGAGATATGTTACCCCTAGGCAATTATGCAGCAATGCTCATTTATATGGATATCCTCTTTATTGTAAGTATTTTGTTCATCGTGGCAATGATGAATGTGGAATTAAAGAAAGATCAAGAAAACCTTACATTTAAACCAAGAACTTATCCGTGGATTATTACGACTATTATTTCAGTTATAATCTTATTTACTTTTACCTATATGGATACTAAATCTGTGGAACCTAGTAATCAAGTTAATGAGGGGCAACACCAACATCATTGATAAATAATTCCTTTCTAAATCCTTAAAGCCTTGTTTACAGTGAAACGGTGAATATATTATAGGTATTGCCTCCGTATAGAAAATAGAGGAGTGAACTTTTATGAAAACCCTTCCATTTTTTCCTTCTCAACCTGAAATCCAATATAGTATGGATAATTACATCGAGCAAAGAACCTTAGGGTCAGATGTTGCTTTGTATTATCAATTTAATACTCAAAAAGCAGCGGTTAACTCTTTTTCGCTTATTCCTGATGGATCAATTGATCTCCTTTTTTGTATCAGTCCAGAAAGCCATACAACCTTCCTTTTGACAAGTCCGCATCATCGAAGTGAGCAACTAGATTTTCAAAAAGATTGCGAATTTTTTGGTGTAAGACTTTTTCCGGAACAAAAGCTTCTTAAATTTAATTATTCCATGAGAGAACTTTTAGGTAAAAAAATCCCCTTAGAAGATATAATGCCTATGGACTCTTTTTTGATAGAAAAATCATTAATCAGAAAATCCTTTGGAGAAAGAATACATTTATTTGAAAAGTTTATTAAGAGTCTATCTAATGAAAGCGACCAGATAAGTCTTGTTGATTATTGTATTAAAAAAATTTACTTATCTAAAGGAAATATAAGTGTCAATCAATTATCAATAGCTACCGGATATTCGGATCGATATTTACGGAAAAAATTCGAAAAATTTATTGGATTTTCACCAAAGCAATTTAGTGAAATTGTTAGGTTTCAAAATTCTTTAGCAATGATTTTTAAAAAGAATGATTACAGTTCTTTAGATATCGTCTATGAAAATGGATATTATGATCATGCTCATTTTATAAGAGGCTTTAAAAAATTTACTCAATTGACACCGACTCAGTTTTTAGAACATCTTTCTCAGAATTTATAAATAAATGCTTCCTTAGATAGACAAGCAATAGAAGTTCTTAAAGGCTTAAAAAGAACTTATCCTCACATAAACATTGATGAACAGATTAAAAATGCAGAAAGAAGCAAAAGCTATTTATCTTCTGTAACGATTAATATGAATTTTGGTGAAGAGTTAACAAGTCGTGCATTATGTAAAATGGGTGTTAATTTATTTATCTATAATGGAGGAGGCCCACAGGAGATTAAATCTCTGAATCTTTGATATATCAGCCGGTGTCAGTTCATTCGCACCTTCAATTGGAGAGTGTACTTTAATTCATTTATAGATTATTACTTCAGAAACCCCATATTCGCTGGAAAGTTGGTTGACGGGTGTACCAGAACTAAAGATTGACAATTGTTCCTTTGAAATCTTGGTTGTAGCGTTTTTGTTTCATACGGATACGTCCTCTCTTATTTTCTAGGATAAGGACTTAATTTAAATGGATCCATACATCTATACTAGCTCCAACGTGTTTCTTCTATATATAATAGAAGAAACACGTTTTTTAATCTGTTTTTATAGATTGTGCTTTTTTAATTTCTGAATAAATGGTGGATCGAGGAACCCCAGTTAGTTTTGAAATATCCATCACACTCATACCGTTTTCCTCTTTTGCTTCTGTATCGTATCACATCATTAGTTGCTCCATTTGTTCTTTAATTAAATAAGGGGCTGGCAGTACGTGACTAGCACCTGAGATAAATACTTGCTGATCTCGGTAAATACCTGCATATTCAGCATCAATGCCCTTTAAAACGAGGCGATGTAAATTCTTCATTTGCCATTCAGATAAAGGTTCTTCTTTATGAACAATTTCCTCTACATAAGCAATGGCATCTCTATGGTTGATAACTTCTAAATGCTCACGCATCGTTTTTCCACCTACGGTAATAATTCCTTCTAAAACGACTTTTGTTTCATTAATCGTTAATGTATTGCCTTCAATGGCATTTGAGTTATATGTCCACTCAAGTAATAATTTCTCCCGCAAACTTGTTAACGTGTATTTAGGTAAAGGTCTTTTTTCCTCTAGCAGTGCCTTCTTTTGATTAATTTGTTCAAATATTTTTTGCACCTCTTTAAGACGCTACCTTCATTTTTAGTTAGTCCCCGTAAATTTTATCCATCGTTTCTTTCATATCGGCCTATTTGTTTTAATTTATTCCGTTTTTAAATCCGGATAGTACTGTTCTTTGCGCAAAGAAACATCCCTGTGGCGCAGATGCTCCTCTCCCTTGAAACGCAGCCAAATTTCATCATCCGCCATCACACCATGCGTTTTGCGTACGATTCCCCAGCGATTATATGCATTTAGGCCAAGTGCCTCTAGCAGCTCATCGGCATTAGCTCTTGTCGGCGGGAAAGTGCGCCACTTTAACCATTTTTCAAGTTCCTCACGTGTAATTGACCCTTCCATATCCGGTGAAAATTGTTTGTTAAAGCCCTTTATATAGTTTTTAATATAAGGTTGGTCACTGTTTTTAGGCTTCAAATCTACGCTTGCAATGATGTCATCAAATAGCATCACATCAAATTTCATGTAATCAATCATCACTTTTCACCTTCAATTAACAGTTTTTGAAACACGGGATCATCTAGCTGCATATCTAGAACTTCTTTTGCTCTCCCTAAATCATAGGAGGATGAGGCGAGTTTTTGGCGCAATTGATCTCTAATAATAAATGGTTCCTCTTGATAGAGACTTAATTGCTTATTAAATGCACGATTAAACGGTTTCGCTTTCACTTTACGCTTTAAAATTCGAAGAGCGACGTTCATGGGATAATCTTTTACATCAGATAATAAGCTCAATCCATGATCGAACATTGGCGCAAGCTGCCAGACATTTTCTTTGGCGTGATAAAGAAACAGGATGTTATTCGTATGGCGATCCTCATTTAAAATGAATGCATCAAATGCAAGCATTCTTGCCAATGCTTTTCTGGTATCTAAGCCCGTGAATACGTGAATTTTTTCTGTTAAGGCTTGAAATTTATCTACGGTTGAATAGTTTTTGTTGTCTAAAATATCACTGGTCGATTCAAAATTCGATTCAAATAAACGTTCCAGTGATACTTCCTGCTTTTGCAGCCCTCTAAAGTCATTTGAGTAGCATCCAATGGATTCATGGCCATCGGGGAATGCTAATAAACACGGTGTATAGGATACATATTCCTCAGAAGTGAGGGTAGAGCATTCTAAAATAAGAGAGGCCACATACTCAGCTAAGTGTTCATACCCTCTTGTGTTTTGCTTGATCCATTTCGTCCCGATTAACCATTTGGATTGATCCCCTTTACTCGAAGTACTTTTGATTTCGTTGGCGTCTTCTGGAATAAAAATACGTTCCATTGATCCACCTCCTATTTTTAAAAAATATGGATTCCCTTTATTTATAAATGCTCCCCAACTTTGTTTTTCATTTTTCGATACTCTTCAATGATGCTGCTGGCAACCTCCTGCATACTTGATCCATTTTGATCCGCAAGCTGCTTAATCCACTGTTTTGTTTCACGGGATAATCGGACAGATAAGGTTTCTTCTTCTGATTCGATAGCCAGGACACCACGTTGAAACCTGGCCTGACCTTCATCGATCCGTGATTGGATAAAGCTCGCCAATTCTTCAGATACATCAAAGCATACACAATCTTTCACTAACACAATCAGCCGATCTTCTTCCATATCCATATACATATTGGCTACGTGAGCGTATTGATAAAGCAGATCCACGAATTGATAGGTGAGTGAATAGCGGAGGGGAAGTTTCAGCTTGGCATAACCCGGTGTGCCGGTTCGCTTCCCAAACACCACTGGATAATCAGGTTTTAACTTATGTTCATAAATCCCTTCGTTATAGGAGAGCGTTTGTCCTGTTTTCGGGACGATAAAATACCAATCCCCTAATCCTTCACGGAACAGTCGTGCTTCCTGTATAGAAGAGGAGGAAAATCGATGATAAATGGCTTCATTGTTCTTGCGATTATAAAAGTGCCTTTGTTTTAATCGGTCCTCCTTAAGCCGTTCAGCATGTATCTCAGTAAACTCTTTCAGATCGGTTTCTTTTATAAAGGTGACTTCCCGTCCGCGGCTTTCCCGTTTGACGTAAGGGACCAATCCTTCATTCAAGTAGGTTTGCACCGTAGATCGGTTGGTTTGTAAACGATCAGCCGCTTCATTAAGAGTTAACCCTGGTTTTTCATTCGGCATTTCCTGAATGAATTGCTCAATAGGCTCTTTTTCGAATAGGAGTCCTCGGTATCCGCCCCATAAGTCTTCAACCGGTGTTAATTTGCCTTCCTCCACATATTTATGAATCGTCGGGACAGATTTACCGATCCGAGAAGCCACTTCTTTTGTTGTATAGTATTCTAGATTATTCAACGAAAACAACTCCTTATTTTTACATAAACACAGCTTCAGCCATTTTTTCTTTTTGAATGTCTTTTTGCTAGTTACTCTATTAATACATTGCTGATTTTTGTATGCATATTGTTCCTTCATATTGATTGGTGTTATCAATAAATAAACAGAGCCGTTTATCACTAAATTTCCAGTAATTTATTTGATAATTATAGTATATCTAAATTGATTAATTTAAACAATTATTCAACCGATTATTAATTACTATATATTATGATAATTTTTAATTAAAATGTATTATAATAAATGAAACAAATATCGTATTTTTTTCACTAGAATTAATTAATTTATAGAATAGTGTTCATTTATTTTAAAATAAATAAATGAATGGTTATAATAAAAGAATAATTAATATATTTTTTAATTTTATATATATAATACATATTTACATAAATTCATAATGCAAATTAACTGAGCAAAAAAGAAAGGATGAGATGGAGATGACGACTTTTTCATTAATGGACATAGAAATGAATTTATTTCCAGACGACCGGCAGGGAATTATAACAGATTTGGTGCAGCGGATGGATCAGGCGGAGAAGGAAAAAAAAGATAAGTTCCATTTTTTAAATGACCGCGATGTCCTTCATTATTTTTTATACCGGAACACGAACCTCAATGAAGCAGCCAACCGATCGGACCGGACGATTCGGGAATATGAACTGGAATTGGAGCAGATGATCCGAAACCTGTTGCAATATGCCGAAGAAATCGGGCTGGATATTGAGGATGTCGTCGAAGGCTCTCTATTCAAAAGCCTTTCACCACGTCATGTGCGCCGCTATCAGATGTGGCTGACAGAATCCAGTCCGTATGTGAAAGAGAATGGGCCGTATTCACCGGCCACGCTGTCACGAAAAACGGTCGTTCTCAAAAGCTTTTTCCGTTTTCTTTTTGAAAAGCGGTATATCACGGAACCGCTTCATGATAGTCTGTTAACCTCCACCGTGCGGAAAGACGACCGACCAAATCGGGACCTGGGGCCGAGTGAAGTGATTCAGCTGCTCGACTATTTTCACGATGCCGGCAATCCGATTGTATTCAGCTTGATCCACGTATTAGTTGGCACCGGTCTACGAAACGATGAACTGTGTCGACTGAAAATGTCCGATGTCCGATTTGATCCGATTCTCGGCGGCTTTTATCTGCATGTGATTGGAAAAGGGAACAAGGAGCGGGATATACCACTAAAGGAGAAGGTCATGGACAGCCTCATTTTGTACCGAAAAGCACGGTTTCTATCAGCCGCCTTCCCAGTGGGAAGTGACGAACCGCTTTTGCCAAACAGCAGACACATGGCGTTTCGTCCATCGTATTTCTCCACCTTCCTCGGCAATGCCATAGAAAAGGTGCCGATCCGTTCCATTCAGGCACGAACAAGCCGGATCACGCCGCACGTTTTCCGGCACAGCTTTGCGATTATCAGCTATGTGAGCGGTGCGAATATCTATGACATTATGCGCGCGCTTGGTCATGAGCAAATTGATACGACCATGATTTATTTGCAAAAGATTATGGATCGGGAGCAACATGCTATTCATAAGTGGAATCAGGACACGTTAGGTCGATATATATAATAGAAGAAACACGACAAAATGAAGCCGTTTTTTATCATAGGAAGGTTAAAATCGCGATTGAAGTTTTCTCAAAATAAACTAAAAAAGAAAGGTATTACAGCTATAACGATTACACATCCTCACATCGAAGAGTCCAATTTGACACATTATATTTCTCCAAAAGGAGAATACCAACTGTTTCAAAATGAAGACCATTGTGCAGAAGAAATGAGGGAGTGGGAGCTTTCTTCCACAAAAGAAGTGAAAAAACCAATAAGTGGGTTTGTTAAATAGGAGGGATGTTTTGGGGACTGAATTAATTTTCATATGTATTATATTAGTGGCTTCTATACTGCAATCAAGTACAGGTCTTGGTTTTTCCATAATGGCAACACCTTTCTTACTAATGTTATTCCTACCACAGGAAGCCATACAAATAAACATTATTTTATCTTTAATTATCTCAATATCATTAATTTTGAAGATAAGAAAGGATATTGATTTTATACTAGTAAAAAGATTTACTTTAGGGAGTATAGTTGGTGTACCTTTTGGTGTTTTAATCTTTATTAATATTAATATTAATGCTTTAAAATTAGGAGTTAGCATACTTCTCTTACTATTAACATTGTTACTGATTTGCAATTTTAAGGTTAAATCAACAAAATTAAGGGACTTCACAGTTGGTGGATTAGCAGGTGTTTTAACTACAAGTATCGGTATGCCGGGTCCTCCGTTATTGCTTTACTTTACAGGAACAGATACTGAAAAAGGGAAGTTAAGAGCAACTACTTTAGCTTTTTATCTCTTTATATATTTCATTAGTCTAATAACCCAAATAATTATTACTGGAACTAACAAAATAATATGGGAATCAAGTTTCTATTCAATTCCAATTGTATTTCTTGGTTTATTTATAGGTCAAATTATTTTCAAATGGCTTAGCCAACAGACTTTTAGAATATTTACATATATCCTTTTGATTTGTACAGGGGTCTATCTATTTCTCGAAAGTTTGAGTTTGTTATAGCCATAATTATATTCAATTAACAGGTGCGTTTCTACAATAAGTAGAGACGCTTTTACTATCGGGGTAGAATACTTCAACAAACAGAAAGTGCAGTATAAAAAGCCGAGGGGGAGCCAAAAAACCCTCGACGTTTAGGAGTAAATCTGTCGTATGCAGGAAGGAACCTCATACAGTATCAGTTTAACCGTCCATAAGAAATTTATGTACAACAAGCAAATTTATATCCAGTAGACACATAAAGAAAGGGATGACCAGTTAGGTATCCCGTTCTAAGTATAAGACTATTCAAATTCGGGGAGGGTTACACCCTCGTTTATATTATGGACAATTAAAGCTTGATTTATACATGGATTGCTATTTTACGTTAATTGAAAAAGTCGGTTCTGGTGCAAAAACTTAGGGACAGTGCAAATCATCTTTAAATCTTGGACATGCTGATACTATGGTTCTGGTGCAAAAAATTTAAGACATTGGTAAGTAATCTCTAACTTATAGGCATGCTGATACTACTTTAAAAAAGGACGTGATCAGTATCTCCAAGAGATTTGCAACTGTCCCTAAGTTTTTGCACTAGAACCAGAAAGAGCATGTTTTGAAAAAAGATTGATCAAAACATGCTCTTTCTAATATTTAATTGTAGGGGCTGCCCAAAAATATTTCCTTATAATAATGCAGATTGGTTTTTAGTAAATATATTTTCTGGACGTTTTAATCCTAAATGGTCACGCAATGTTGACCCTTCATAATCTGTGCGGAAGATGCCCCGCTCTTGAAGAATTGGAATCACTAGCTCTACAAAGTCATCTAATCCACCAGGGAAATAGGGTGGCATAATATTGAAGCCATCTGCTGCATCGTTTTCAATCCATAGTTGCAATTGGTCCGCAATTTGTTCAGGTGTACCTTTAATTTCTCTGTGTCCTCGTCCTCCCGCAATGTGTAGGTAAAGCTGACGAATCGTTAATCCTTCGCGATCAGCTAAATCTTTTAAAAGTTGGAAGCGACTTCTATATCCATTGACTTGTTCAGCTGGTGGTAAGTCAGGTAATGGACCATCCACTGGATATTGAGACAAATCGACATTGAGTGTGCTGGATAATAAGGCTACACCTGCTTCCTCAGAAATTAGCTCATCAAATAATTGTTTTTTCGCATTTGCTTCCTCTTCCGTATGCCCAATAATCGGAAAAACTCCTGGCATAATTTTTAATTCTTCTGGATCACGACCGTATTTTTTCATACGCCCTTTGAGATCCGCATAGAAAGCTTGTGCTTCTTCAATTGTTTGCCAAGCAGTGAAAATGACTTCTGCTGTACGCGCTGCAAGCTCTTTTCCTGCATCTGATGAACCTGCTTGCACGACAACTGGATGGCCTTGTACAGGTCGTGGAATATTTAACGGACCCGCTACTTTGAACCACTCACCTTGATGATTAGTCTGATGAATCTTCGAACCGTCTATAAATGTACCGCTTTCTTTATCTATAACTAAGGCACCATCTTCCCAACCATCCCAAAGTTTCGTCACAACATCCACAAATTCTTCTGCTCGTTCATAACGTTTTTCGGGAGGCAAATGATGATCTAGGTTAAAATTTTGAGATTCACTATCAAAAATTGAAGTAACCACGTTCCAACCTGCACGACCTTTACTTAAAAGATCAAGAGAAGCGAACTTACGTGCAACGTTAAATGGTTCATTAAATGATGTGGAAACTGTACCAATTAGACCAATTTTTTCGGTAACTGTTGAAATGGCAGATAATAATGTTAACGGTTCAAAAGATACACCTCCTCCCCCCGCACTTTGAAAACCATTATTAGAAAAGTGATACAAGTCTCGTAGAAACAATGCATCGAACTTACCCCGTTCTGCTGTTTGAGCAAGTTGTTTAATGAACTCGAAGTTCAAAATATCTTCTGACTGTGCTTCTGGATGACGCCAGGCTACTAAGTGGTGCCCTGGAATCATTAAAAATACACCTAATTTCATTTGTTTCTTTTTATTTGCCAATTTACATATTCCTACTTTCATTTAAATTTAAGGTGCTTTCTATAATATTTATTTTTGATTATTTGAAAGCTTCGTCAATGTATTGGTTGTTAATAAGCTCTTCAAAATTAAATGCCTTTTTGATATAACCAATTTCAACTAGTTTTTCGATTGAATCTTCATATGATTGAATGGACTCTTCAGTAAGGAAGATATTTGGTTTATCATCCATAATGATTTTTTTAATTGTTTCCGCTGGCACTTTAGTTTCCCCCTCGAAAATTTTAGCTGCTTCATCAGGGTTTGCAATTTGCCAGTCAGCTGTTTTTTTATAAGCTCTTAAATAAGCTTCCACAATTTCTGGATGTTCCTCGGCAAAACCTGTACGAGCAATAATAACTCCAGGTGATGATAGATTTTCTTCTATATTAAGTTCCCTAGCTATTCCTTTATCAATATTACCAGTTCTAAAAGGTTCCCAGATGGTCCATGCATCTAATTGATTGGTTCCAAAAGCGGATTGAGCATCATCTGGTTGTAAATTAATAATTTTTACGTCATCTAAAGTCAAACCATGGAGTTTTAAAGCTTTAACCAAATAAATATTAGCGGATGTTCCTAAGGCCACCCCAATACTTTTACCTTTTAAATCTTCAACTGTCTTAATTTTACTATTAGGATGAACTACAATCCCACCCGACAAAAAATTCTCACTTGTTTGACCAATGACTTCAAAAGGTAAATTTTTGTCTAAACTAGAAATAAGTGCTCCATCGCCGAGAAAGGATAAATCGACACGGTTGGCAGCAAGCGATTCTAATAGTGGTGGACCACTTTGAAATTCACTCCACTTAATTTCCGCATTCACTTTAGTGAATTCTTCTTCAAAGAAGCCTTTTTCTCTGCCAATCGTTAATCTACTTAAATTTCCATTTAATGAAACGTTTACTGTAATGGGTTCATCTACTTTCTGACTTTCTCCTGATTCAGATTTTGTTCCCGAGTTGCATCCTGCTAAAAGAATAGTTGTAATAATAGCTAGAATCCCCCCCCACACATAATTGCGATGCTTCTTCATAACGTTTCCCCCTCATTCTATGATTTTCTATATACAACTTTACCTACTTATATAGTGTGTTTAATAAACAGAAGAAAAAAAGAGATCCAACAAAGAGTTTCAGAAGATACTCTTTATTGAATCTCTGGTGATCCAGTCAATCCATCACTTCTATTAAATTTAACTATATCGCACGGTCGTATATATTTACAAGAATCTTAGCAGAAGTGCATATATTATGTCAATAATGAATTTGAGTCAATAATTTGGACACAAACATACTAAGATTTCTACTTCCTGTTTTAACCGAAGGTTTTCTTTCTAAATATCGGCTAACTCTTTTGACGTCTGATACACCATATTCGCTGCTTAATTCCTTGATCGAGCTTCCAGAGTGGTATAAATCTACAATCGTTTTCTCAAAATCATCATTATATTTTTTGCCTGCAGGTTTACGTTTCAATCCGGACACATCCTCCCAAAAATGATTGTAAGGACTTAATTAAACTGTGTCCATGAAACTATACTAACTCCAATTATTCCTATTAATTTAAGTGGTAATTAAATATTGAATTTAAATAAAATATGTGATAGATTATAATAAATTAATTATTTTGAATGAATTGACTAGTCAACTAGAGATCCAGTGAAATGGCACAAATGTCTTATTGTGTCTTTTTACTGAATCTCTATTTTTATTTTATTTCAGAAAGGATGATTATGAATTATGGTATCAACGTTAGAGATCCATCAAGTAAGTAAAACTTTTAAGAATGACCATGAAAACGTCCATGTTTTAGAAAATTTAAATATCTCTGTAAAAAAAGGAGAATTTTTATCCATCATTGGTCCCAGTGGTTGCGGTAAAAGTACTCTATTAAAGTTAATAGCAGGGTTGGATTTAGACTTTGATGGAACCATTGTTGTAGGGGATCAAGAAGTGAGCGGTCCTTCTAAAGATCGGGGATTTATTTTCCAAGAGCATCGCTTATTTCCTTGGTTAAACGTTGAAAAAAATATTGCCGGCAATCTACCATTAAAAGATCCAACTATACGCAAAAGAGTAGATGATTTAATATCACTTATTAAACTAAATGAATTTGAAAAGGCCTATCCACGACAACTATCTGGAGGGATGTTACAACGTGTCGCCATTGGAAGAGCCTTACTAAGAAATCCTGAAGTCTTACTACTAGATGAACCTTTTGGTGCATTAGATGCATTCACCCGTAGCCATCTTCAAGAAGCTTTACTTGAAATATGGGAAAGGAATCAAACAACAATGGTTCTTGTTACCCATGATATTGATGAAGCAATCTTCTTATCATCTAAAGTGGTCGTGATGGATGCCAAACCAGGTAGAGTAAAATCGATCCTTGCCATTGATTTACCTCATCCGCGAAATAGAATAGGAAAAGCATTTCAAGAGTTCAGAACCAATATTTTGAATCAACTCAATCATAAATTAGAGGAAATAGACGATTGGAGCATTTAATTAAGACAAAGAAAGGATGACATAAATGACTACATCTATGCAAACAATTGCTCAAAACAAAAGCATTACGGTTAAGAAAAAACAATCAAACAAAGGACAGACTGTTTCTCGAGGTTTATTCCTTCCGGTTGTAGTATTAATTTTATGGCAATCATTAGTATCCGTTGGTATCCTACCAGCTCAATTATTTTCATCACCATTATTAATTGTTACGAGTTTCATTGAACTTGTACAATCAGGAGAACTTATAGCCCATTTAAAAGTGAGTTTAACACGCGCATTTCTCGGTTTTGCTTTAGGTGGTTTCTTTGGACTCTTAATCGGTGTCATTGTGGGCATGAGTAAAAAATCTGAAGAATATCTTAATCCCACCATTCAAATGTTACGTACAATTCCTTTATTAGTTATGACACCGCTATTCATTATGTGGTTTGGGTTTGGTGAGTTATCTAAAGTATTACTGATTGCATTAGGCACCTTCTTCCCTTTATATTTACAAACCTTTTTGGGTATCCGTAACGTGGATCAAAAATTATACGATGTCGTTCAAATATTAGAGTATAGCCGTGTTGAGAAAGTTACAAAACTTATGATTCCAGCTGCTTTACCTAATATTTTACTAGGAATCCGTTTAGGATTAAGTGCTGCTTGGATGTGCTTAGTTGTTGCAGAATTGTTAGGCGCTGATACAGGAGTAGGCTTCATGATCCAGGATGCTCGTTCATTCATGCAAACAGACATTGTCTTTTTAGGGATTATCATTTTCGCTTTGGCTGGGAAAATATCTGACTCCATTGTGCGTTTTTTAGAAAATCGCCTTTTAAAATGGCAAGATAGTTTTAAAGCTTAGGAAAAAGGGACTTATTGGGGTTCTGATGCAAAAACTTAGGGACAGATGCAAATCATCTTTAAATCTTGGAGATACTGATACTATTACTTTTAAAAAGGTGCGTGATCAGTATGGAAAAGTAACATTTATTCAAGTGGAAACATTATCAGCCTGACATTATTTTGTTAATAGTGAGAAGGAAGAATTTCTGTATAGAAAACCTGGTTTCTTGAACAAGAACTAAGCTTTGAATAAAAAAGCCGATAATTCTACTTATAATGTAGTTTTTTATCGGCTTTATCATTCAAAATTGCGTTTAAACAATGAGGAGCAGGCATTAGGGTTCTGGTGCAAAAACTTAGGGACAGTTGCAAATCATCTTTAAATCTTGGACATGCTGATACTATTACTTTAAAAAAGGTGCGTGATCAGTATGAAAAAGCAAAATTTATTCAAGTGGAAACATGATCAGCCTGACATTATTTTGTTAACAGTGAGGTGGTACCTGCGGTACAACTTGAGCTTTCGTAATGTGGTGGAGATGATGGAGGAACGGGGCTTATCGATGGCTCACACAACGATTATGCGTTGGGTTCATCAATATAGCCCGGAATTAGATGAAAGAGTACGGCGTCATCTTCGACCAACAAATGACTCTTGGAGAGTCGACGAAACGTATATCAAAGTAAAAGGTCAATGGATGTACTTATATCGTGCAGTGGATTCCAAAGGAAACACGATTGATTTTTGCCTTAGTAAAACAAGAGACAAACAAGCTGCAAAGTGCTTCTTTAAGAAAGCTTTGCGGTCTTTTCATGCTTCTAAACCTCGTGTCATAACAGTAGACAAGAATCCAACCTATCCTGTAGCAATTAAAGAGTTAAAAGAAGAAAAACGTATGCCGGAAGGCATACAAATAAGACAAGTTAGATATCTCAATAATATAGTAGAACAAGATCACCGTTTCATTAAGAAACGTGTGCGCTCTATGTTGGGATTCAAGTCGTATAAAACAGCCACTTATATATTGAGTGGCCTCGAAGCGATGCATATGATAAAAAAAGGGCAAGTTCACCAAGGAGAGAAGTCTGCCCAAAATGAAGTTGAATTCATACATAAGTTGTTCGGGATAGCATCATAACTCGCAAGTTAGCGGGTAATATAGGTTCTATCTTTTTATCAAATTATTTTCGCACCAGAACCTTTCATATTTATTGATCCATATAATAAACTGCGCAAGTTTGTGCAAATTTGCGTGGAAGTATTCATATGTTTTTTAGACCACAGTAAACTGCTAAAGTTTGCGGCAATTTATTCTGCTATTCAGCACTTCATTCAAAATCACTGGATAGTGACGTACTTAACACTTTTTCTAGTTCTTTAAACATACGTTCATCAAAGTCACCGTTACCAAAAACAATATCTTTCACCTTGTCAATTTTAGTTTGTTGTTCATGAACCTTTTTACGTAAGAATGCTATGTCCTGTTCCTCCTCTTTTTTATAAGACTCGTGAGTGAACAAGACGGAAGAATCTTCATTTATGGTAAAGCCGCAAATCGAACCTTCTTTTAAATCTAAAACATCACGCACTGTTTTTGGAATAGTGAGTTGTCCTTTTGATGATAGGACGGCCCTATACATTTTATTTGTCATCAAAAATCCCCTTTTCAAAATCCTTACTTTATCCTTACCGAATAAAATAACATTTTCTTTGGTTATTGTCCAAGATTAACCGGAAATGGCACTACGTACATAGACCTTTTTCGCAGTCGTAAATCTGCGCAGTTTTGCGCAGAAAAATGAAAAGTTAACTTTTAAATTCAAACAAAGGATAGATCCATATAACAGTGGAAGGAAAGAGTGAAATTATCCAACTAATTATCTTATTTTTGATTTTTTGGCTCTTTAAAAATGAGAGTGACCCTAGCACGGTGGAAATAAGGACCATAGGAAAGATCATTAACTCTGTAATGTGTAGCTTTTGAATAAAGTTTGATAATTTACAAAAAAGATCGATAATTTACAAAAAAGTTTGATCAAAAGTCCTGTATTCATATGCAGGATTTTTTTTATTCCGCAATCGGTCGCTTTCCTGAAACAAGGAACAGCGCTTATTTTCATTTTAGGGCCATTTTTTTGAAGTTAAATTTTAGGATAGAACAGTATTTTACATTGAAAATTAAACAACTTTATTGTCGCCGATCAGTTAAAGAAAAATTTCTATGGTTTAAAATTAGTACCTATTACTAGTAATAAGTGATAAAATAAACAAAAGAAGTAAAATTTTTTAATAAGGTGGTTTTTTTATGCTCATATCCAAAGCTCGTATTACTGCCATAGGTTCATATGTCCCTGAAAGAAAGTTAACAAATTATGATTTAGAAAAATTAGTTGAAACAAATGATGAATGGATTGTTAAACGTACTGGTATTAAAGAACGAAGAATAACACACGAAGAAGAGTTTACAAGTGATATAAGTTATAAAGCGGTAAGGAACTTAATGGAACGATACGATAAATCAGTAGATGATGTGGATATGATTATCGTCTGTACATTAACTCCTGATTTCAAAACTCCAAGCGTAGCTTCATTAGTCCAAGCAAAGCTAGGCATAAAGAATTCTGGAGCAATTGATTTAAACGCTGCTTGTGCAGGGTTTACTTATGGGTTGCATGTAGCCAATGGATTAATCACTTCTGGTTTACACAAGAAAATTCTTGTTATTGGAGCAGAAACTCTATCTAAAGTTACCGATTATGAAGATCGATCTACCTGCATTTTATTTGGAGATGGTGGAGGAGCAGTGCTTGTAGAGTTTGACGAAAAACAACCAAGTTTTCTGACTTCACATTTGGGTTCAGAAGGGGATAAAGGAAAAAGCTTATATTGTTCAAACTTATCAAAACGTATGTTTGGAGAGGATTTAATCAATAGTGATAAAATCGTTCAAAATGGACGTGAGGTTTACAAATGGGCTGTTACTACTGTTCCAAAAGGAATGCAAAGCGTTATGGAAAGTACATCCATTCCTTTAAGTGATGTTGATTGGTTTGTACCTCATAGTGCAAATTTAAGAATGATTGAATCAATATGTGAAAAAACTGATTTTCCGATAGAGAAAACATTATATAGCTTAGTTGATTATGGTAATACTTCGTCAGCCACTATCCCATTATCATTAGATATGGGCGTACTTGAAGGGAAAATCAAGAAAAGTAACAAGATATTACTATATGGCTTCGGAGGTGGTTTGGCACATGCAGGATTGCTTATTAATTGGAACATATGATATGGAACCAATGCTTGATTCAAAAGATGAAATATCAAATCAGGCTCTTTTAATAATCCTTGATGAATTCTTAACCTGGCTCCAAAGACGTTAAATATCTTGTGCACCTTTTTTAAGCAATCATGCGCAATTGTTAAAGATCAACATTATAAAATGATCAATCTTTTTTATAAAACGACACATAAACCTGATAGATAAGAATCCATTTTGATCAATCTTTTTTCAAAATGGTTTCTTTTCGTTTGCCACTAAATAAGGATTCAATCGATATTTTTGATCAAACTTTATTCTAAAGCTACATAATGAACTCTGCAGTGTCTCCAATAATTACACCTAAGAACAAAAAAATAAAGTAGCTTTTTGAGCTGGTATAACCTTTGTGCTTTATCAAAAACAGGAAAGCTACACCTAGTAGGCCAAACAGATAACCAAAAACTGAAGCATAGAGAATAATAAAATAAATTTGATCAATTAAAAAATCACCATTCATTATTCCATGTATAAAGCTTAATGAAAAAACCGCTGTAATAATAGCGGATGCGGAACTTTTCAGATAAATAAGCATTTTTCACCCCTTCTTGTCTTTAATAAACGTCTTCTAGTGCTTTTCGTAGCAAACTCATGCTGCGATCAAGATCCGTTTTCACTTGTTTCTTATATAATTTTGCTTTTTCTAGATTAATCAACTCATACACAACCACTTCTTTATATTTCATGCCTTCTATTGCTTTTTTACGGCGAACCAAAATGCCATCATCAATTAACTCATGCAATGAACGATATACTTCGGAGTGCTGGGGTTCATAACCTAACTGTTTAAACTTAGCTTTTAGTTCATCCATTGCCTGCAAGCCATATACTTTGTGTTCTTCGACAAAGCTAATCATATAAAGCTTTAAAAAGGCCCGTTGCTTAATGAGAAACTTTCCTTCACCTCTTGGCATGTAAAGTTCACAC
This sequence comes from Bacillus sp. 37MA, assembly GCF_000372765.1. Classification (NCBI taxonomy): domain Bacteria; kingdom Bacillati; phylum Bacillota; class Bacilli; order Caryophanales; family Bacillaceae; genus Bacillus; species Bacillus sp. 37MA. Next base: position 1,423,518 of record NZ_KB889752.1, on the reverse strand, counting down.
TCCTTTTATTTAACATTGTACCTTTTTCATATTATATATCCCATCATAATACATAAACCAAACATTTATTCTGAATACGCTTGAATAAAGGAACTTACGTTTGTATACTATATAAAAAGAACCTTTGTTCCATAGGAGGGATACAAAATGCTCTATAATGACCGAAAGATGTTGAAATGGCAGGGCATGTTACTATCTGAACATGTGGAAATGATTAAAATGGACGAAACAGAAAAACCGCCGCTTTTTCTGGATGAACAAGCGGCAGAAGAGTTTAATCGAATGGTGAATGAATCGTATCATCAATCGAAACCGATTTTAATCGAAGTAAATACGTTCGGACTTCCTTATATTGAAGCTACTGGCATTGTACAGTCATTAAATAGCCATAATGGGCGTCTGATACTGATTGGAAAGGGAATGTTCTGTTTAAAGGACATTGTTTCTATTCGCTTTGTAGAAGCGGGCGACGAGTATGGAAATTGATTATAGTACACTGCCAAAACGCGATCTGCTTTTTATTGATGTTAAGTCTTACTTTGCGTCAATAGAAGCTGTCCGCCGTAGGATTCATCCGCTTCATGCGTATGTGATCGTTGTTGCAAATAAAGAACGGCCGGGATCGGTTATATTAGCTTCAAGCCCTAGAGTAAAGCAGGAAATGGGGATTTCCACTGGCTCAAGGAACTGGGAGATCAATCGAAATGATCCTCGATTAATCATTGTTGAACCCTCAATGGGGCTGTATTTGAAGGTAAATAAAATGATCGTGGACATCGTGAAGCGATTTGTTGCTGATGAAGACTTACACATCTACTCGATAGATGAGATGGTCATTGATACGACTTTTGTAACTAAATTGCATGGGAATAAGTTTGAAATTGCTCGGAAAATTCAGCAAACGATATTTAAAGAATTAAAGCTGGTCGTAACGATTGGAATCGGGGATAATCCCTTGCTTGCCAAATTAGCGCTTGATAACGAAGCAAAAAAAGCACCTAATGGGATGGCCTATTGGCGCTATGAGAACATTTCCGAAACGATTTGGCGTATTCCAAAGCTAACAGATATGTGGGGCATTTCTTATGGCTATGAAGAACGGCTGAAAAGGATAGGAATTGAAAGCGTCTACGATTTGGCGCACGCAGATAAAAATAAGTTGAAGGATCGGTTCGGTATTATGGGATTAGAGTTATACTATCATTCCTGGGGCGTAGACTACACCATTTTATCTGAACGGGACAGCCTTCCAAAAGGAGAAAAGTCATTCTCAAAGGGACAAGTGCTCATGAGGGACTATTATAAAGAAAATGAAATTACCATCGTTATAAAAGAAATGGTGGACGAGGTTAGTTCTCGGCTCCGTAAACATGGGGTAGCTGCTGCAAAAATTGCGCTGACCGTATCCTATTCTCGTGATATTGAGGAACGAGGATTCAATAAACAAATGCAACTACCGAAGAATACAAACCATACGATGGAGTTAACCAGTCATTTCATCCAGATCTTTCGACAGCACTGGCAGGGACAGCCTGTACGACAAATATATGTTTCCTGCGGTAAACTGCGCAAATTTGAATATGAACAACTTGATTTATTTACAACGGCAGATGTGATGGAAAAAAGCCATGTGATTGATACGGTGATGGGTGAGTTGAGGAGTCGTTATGGGAAAGATGCCATTTTCAAAGCATACAATCTAATGAAAGGTGGAACGTATTTAAGCAGAGCAAATCATATAGGAGGACATAAGGGATAATTTAATAAATTCAAATAAACTATATTGATATGATAAAAAACCGCTTGTTTGGATTTAAAATAAAGTTTGCTTATATGAAAAAAGATTGTTCAAAATCCTGTATTAATCTGAATGCAGGATGTTTTTATATGTTATTCAATTAACATTACACAAGTAGTAATGTGTAATTGTGTTTTTGTTTCGTCGAATCTGTCCTTGACCTGTTTAATTCTCTGAAAACACTTATATATCAACACTTATGTCAATTACTCCAAATAATCTTTATTCATTTTCTATACATCCGCAACAAATCAACGTTTTTCAGCCTGTTTCATTTTCGACTGCTACAGTTTTTTTGCATATTGCCTTTCTTTTTTTTTAGTGAATTAATTGTCAGGTTCATTTAGGAATACAGGGTAACAACTACCATTGAAATCACTGATTGATCCATGTAATATATAAATATAAGCTGCATTGTACGTAACGATATAAAGTTTAAACCTCTAAGCTATAACAGGGAGTTTTAAATTGAATCCGGAATGACAAGCCTCGTTCGTTTTCTCGCCAATGAGGACATGCAGGATGGTTTCTGCGAACACCCACTTTGAGGAGTGGTGGTTTAAAACTTTCTTCTATATCAACGGCAAAGGCGGCTTACATAATACTAATAAATTCAGGCCAGTTTCCTTTTGGAAGCTGGTCTTTTGTGTGTTATCGGTTTGTTTAATTGTCATCTTTTTATTGGCAGCCAGAAAAGCCAAAAACCTCCGAGTAAAAACCGAGTATTCTTTTTAGGGTGAGAGAATGTTCACGAACAATAAAGTTGTTAGAAAAATAATAAAGATATTTAAAAGTGACAATAAAGTTGTTTAACTTTTTCGACGAACTGTTGAGTAAGATGGAACTAAAGAAGTGCTTTATCCTAAGTATTCAAGAGGATTTTCATAGTATAATTATCAAAAGGAGGTATTACCATTGATTTTTCTTGAACAATTCCTTCCACTTCTTATATCGATAGTGATTTCTACTATTCCTATTGCTATTATCGCTTGGTTTCTCTGGAAAATACTTAAGGGTCAAAAAGAGACATCAATTCTTCTGAAGAATATTTCTGAGAAGCTAGACACTGAATAAAAAGCTGGTGTTTAACCTATTTACTCAACAGTTTCGGTCATTTGTTAACCAAAATTAAACAACTTTATTATCCCTATACATAATGAAATATTTCCAATTCTATTCACACAATGATTTCAACATGGTATACTTTACCTAGTTTTTATTTATCCTTGAAAGTCCGTAGCGTGCCAACCTTCCCTTTTTTAAGAGATAACGAGCAAAAGATGGACACTAATGTGTAATTAATTTGAGTACCACGCTTATTTTGCTATGCGCTTGGATACTCTAACGTGAAATGTTTAAAAAGGTAAGATATAAAAGGTAGAAGTTTATTTGCTGCACAGCAGCAATAAATTTCTGCCTTTTTTTTATATCCAAAATGAAAAAAAGGGAGCTACATCAACATGACAAATGAAAAAAAGGTGTTCGAAAATGTGTCTGCTGTACAACAACCAACAGAAGATTTAGCCATTATCGGTTATCTCACTTGGTACTCGGTTGGAGAAGATCTTTATGATCGGGAAGCCCTTCGGAAAGGATTGCTTTCTTATGGTATTTCGGAAGATTACTTGCCAAATCCTATTCGTTCAGCATTGTCTTTTACTCGGTCCTCCTGGAACGGCTAAAAGTGCACTGGTAATGGATATTGCAGGTCAATTTTCAGGCTTTAATTACTTTCAATGGTTACTGACAAGATTCAGTACACCAGAGGAACTATTCGGGCCACTAAGTCTACGCGCTCTTGAAGAAGATGTATATCGCCGAAATACAAAAGGAAAGCTTCCAGAAGCACATATGGCCTTTTTGGATGAAATTTTTAAAGCAGGCAGCGCGATATTAAATACGTTTTTGACTTTAGTAAATGAACGTATTTTCTATAACGATGGAACTCCAATTAAATCACCATTGCAAACCGTTATTGGTGCCTCAAACGAGTATCCAGAGGAAGACGAGGGACTTGAAGCGCTATATGACCGCTTTCTTCTTCGTTTTGATCTTAAATATATAGGAGAAGAAGGAAATTTTATAAAAATACTTCAATCGGAAACCACCATCGTTACTCCTCTACCTGCCATTTCATTTGACGAACTGGCTGACCGCAGATGGTTGCAGATATGGTTAACATTCCGAAAGATATTATTTTTACGATCAATTCCATTCGAAATGAATTAAAAGATAATGGCATACAGATTTCTGACCGCCGCTTTATGAAGGCACTACCGCTTATTCGAGCAAATGCCGCTTTAAACGGACGCTTTGAAGTGATGCCAGCTGATCTATCTATTCTGCGGAATGGATTGTGGGAAACACCAGATCAGCGCGAAACGTGTGCGACTGTAATTGATGCATATTCAGTAGATAAGGTACAGTCAGAAATTGAACGCATTCAAAAAGTCGTATTAGAAACCATGTCAGCGGTTCAGAGTGATCCTTCCTCTGAAATTGGAATGGAAGCGACTAAAAAAATGAAGTTCTGCATTGAGGATTTAGCGACACTAAATCAACAATACCCGAACCGATCTGCTGAAATCATTGCCATGCGTACTAAAGTGGACGAGGCCAATCAGAGAATTGCCAACGTCATGATTGGAGTTTAATCAAAAAAGAGAAAAAGTAGCAGTATCGAAAAGTCATTCCTCTTGTGTGGGATGGCTTTTTTCTGTTTAAAAATACGAAAAAGTGAAGGGGTACTCAAAATGAGTAAAAAAATCTATGAAATGGTGACAAATCAAATTATCGAACAATTAGAAAAAGGTGTTGTTCCGTGGCATCTTCCCTGGATTAATGGCGGGGCTGTCAACTGGGTTACACAAAAATCATACCGGGGCATCAATGCATTCCTTTTGCCACCTGGTGAATATGCGACCTTTAAACAGATTTCACATGCTGGTGGGAAGGTCAAAAAAGGCTCAAAAGGTAGCATTGTAGTGTTCTGGAAATGGATTGAAACGGAAGACAAAGAAACCGGAGATACGAAGGATGTTCCCTTCCTACGTTATTACAAAGTGTTTGAAATCAATACGCAGGTAGAAGGACTTGAGAGTAAACGGACAGAGGAAACTTCCTTTGATCATGAACCGCTGGAAGCGGCTGAACAGATCGTGAAGGGATATGAAACATCGCCGTTTATTCGTTTTCAACCAGGACGTACAGTGTACTATCCCGAAAAGGATGAAATCCAGGTACCGCCGCTTACGGATTTTAAACAGCCCGAAAGATTTTATTCTACACTCTTCCACGAAATGATTCACTCAAGTGGGCATAAAAGTCGTCTATCACGTACAGGCATTACTAAAACAGGCGTCGCATTTGGGGATGAATCCTACAGTCAAGAAGAGCTTGTAGCAGAACTTGGCGCCCAAATGCTTTGCGGTATTGCGGGAATTGAAAACCATACAGTCGAGCAAAGTGCCAGTTATATACAGTCATGGCTTAGAGCCTTGAGAGACGATACAAAGATGATTGTACAAGCAGCTGCACAGGCACAAAAAGCGGCCGACTATATCTTAAACGTCTCTGATAAAGAAGAAACGGTTAATTAAAAAAACAGAAGGTAAAAACAAGGACATTTGAGTTTCTTTTAACGTACTATCCGAAAGAATTCTTCTTCCTCAAGCATGTGAAGGGCGATAGCCCAACGGTAGGTGGGAGATGAATTTCGGTTTGGCGTAGCCAAAAAGCACTTGATTTTACTTTTTATTTTTTTGTCCTGGTATAATCGGTCTTATAAACAATAAAGGTTGGTATATCAATGAAATTAGATAGTAATAATCATTCAGTGTTCTTGCTGTATTATCACCTTGTATTAGTTGTGAAATACAGAAGAAAAGTATTTGATGATACCATATCTGACTATGCAAAAGATATGTTTGTAAGACTTTCAGAAAGCTACAATATAGCATTAGTCGAATGGAATCATGATGTTGACCATGTACATATCTTGTTCAAGGCACATCCCAATACAGAAATGACAAAGTTTATTAATGCGTATAAGAGTGCGAGTTCTCGATTAATAAAGAGAGACTTTCCACAAGTGAAAAAGAAACTTTGGAAAGAAATGTTTTGGTCAAGAAGTTTTTGTTTGATAACTACTGGTGGTTCACCAATAGACATAGTAAAGAAATATATTGAAAATCAAGGTGAACAGTGAGGTGAAATGATATGGTTAAGCATAATAAAGCATACAAATTCCGTTTGTACCCAACAGAAGAACAGGCATATCTTATGCGTAAAACTTTTGGTTGTGTGCGATTTGTCTATAATAAAATGTTAGCTGAACGTAAAGAAATGTATGAGAAATACAAGGACAATAAGGAAGAACTGAAGAAAAAAAAACTTCCTACTCCAGCAAAATACAAAGTAGAGTTTGAATGGCTGAAAGAAGTGGATTCGTTAGCTTTAGCAAACGCTCAACTAAACTTGCAAATTGCATACAAAAATTTCTTTAGCCGTCAAAATGATTTCCCTGCATTCAAAAGTAAAAAGGATAGAAAGTCGTACACAACAAATATGGTCAATGGAAATATTATGTTGCTTAATGGTCATATCAAATTACCGAAACTTAAAATGGTTCGTATCAAACAACATAGAGAGATACCACAAGACCATATCATCAAGTCATGCACTGTTTCTATGACACCAACTGGTAAGTACTATGCGTCTATCTTGACTGAATACGAAAAAGAAATCGTTCAAAAGGAAGTTGAAACTGTTGTTGGATTAGACTTTGCAATGGTTGGATTGTACGTTAGTAGTGAAGATGAGAAAGCCAATTATCCTCGTTTCTATCGTCAAATGTTAGACCAATTAGCAAAGGCACAACGAGTATTAGCAAGACGTGTCAAAGGTTCTCAACGTTGGAATAAACAACGGATTCATGTAGCTAAGTGGCATGAAAAGGTTGCAAATCAACGTAAGAACTTCCTTCACCACAAGTCTAAAGAATTAGCTATTAACTTTGATGTTGTAGCAATAGAAGACTTGAATATGAAGGGGATGTCTTAAGCACTTAACTTTGGTAAAAGTGTTGCTGATAATGGTTGGGGTATGTTCACAACCTTTTTAACCTACAAACTACAAGAACAAGGAAAACAACTTGTGAAAATAGATAAGTGGTTACCTTCTACAAAGACTTGTAGTAATTGTGGAAATATAAAGGATATCCCTATGTCTGAACGCACTTATGAGTGTTCTTGTGGACTAAAAATAGGTCGTGACCATAACTCGGCAATCAACATCAAAAATGAAGCAATACGCTTATTAGCGTTAGCATAAATAATACCAAAAACCTTTGGAACAAGGGAGTTAGCTCGGCAGTCTTAGACTAATTCGTTAGCTATCAAAAGTAACGACTAACCGAGAAGCCCCCACTTCAATTAAGCTCGTAAGAGCTAATAAGTGGTGGGTAGTTCACGAAGGAAAAACAGGTTGAAATAATATCACTTCTTATTGGCCCGGATGCATCTTCAAAGTATGTTAAGCCATTTTCTGAAAAAGTGGTGGATGCGAAGGATTTTGCTACCAAAAATGCGGAAAAAGTGTTAGCTATCTGAAGAGATAAATCGAAAAAAGTGTAAACGAGAAGACGGGAATAATAAAATCCCCGTCTTTTTTTAATTATTGGCTCTGTTAAATTACTCTGTTGATTTCTTTGTTATACTAGCGGGGCAAGTTAGTTGAACAAGTATAGTAAGTAAGAACAAATAAAAACAGGGGATGTTTATATGTATTGGAACTGGAATAAAACCACTATAAATTTCCATATTCATCTAAAAATTTAAAGGACTTGTTAGATACCGTATGCAGAAGTGAAAACAGATTTTCACAATATGATTTTAGCAAGTGGTGTGATAACTTCACAATGGCTTTCGATGATGATGAAGGTGAAGAATTGAATGATTTTGATTCAATAGCTTTTGGGATAGCACGAGATATTGAATGTCAATGGGATTTATTTTTGGAAAATACTTACTCGTCAGAAGAATTACAGAACTTAGACCTCCCAAAAGTAAAGTTACCTCAAGATTGGTTTATAGAGTGGTTAAAGCAATTAAACGAGAAATAGAGGTAATCAACTATGAATTATTATCTTAGATTTTTTATTTATCAATTCATCTTATTTTGTACACTTTTTGTTATCAATATTGTCTTTGATTCATACATTGGCAAACCGTTTACTCGTGTTGATTTAATAGCAATATGTATATTTATTCCTGTCGGTATAATCATTTTTAGCGTGATAGATAAGTTGTATAAGCAATTCAAGGCTATTCGATTGCGAAATAAGATTCTAATTTCCATACCAACTTTTATTTTATCAATCTTGTTTATAGGGTTACTGGAGCAATTGTTCTTTTAGTTCAAGAAGTAACCCACAAAAAGGGGCTCAGAAGAAATGTACTTAAACTAACGGGTGCGTTAGTTGAACAAGCTTTACAAACAAAGACCGTGTATTTCGGTCTTTTTTCTTTGATTAAAAACCAACAACAGAGTTTAACAGAGCCTAATTCTTTAATATTGTTTATTGATTCTTTTTACCCATTACAATTTATTCTTTTTCAAGTAAACTATTGTAAAATTGTGTAAAGGAGACTATTTTTTCTTGAAAAAGTTATTTACTTCATTTGTTTTTTCATTCTTATTGTTAGTTCCTATATTTGTGTCTGCCGAGGAAAAGCCTCAGTGGGAAGTGCCGTCGGAAATTTATAGCATTTTAAAGGGAAAAGCGGGCTTTACGGTGTATGCCCATGCGCATAGACGGGTAGATCTCTCGAAACTTTCGTCTAGATTTAGTGAAGTGTTTGAACAAACACCTAATTACATATTAGGCCGACCAAGTAACACAATGGATTATTTGCTGATTACCAAAGACGGATTTTTTGCCGGATTTACGTCAAAAGAAAAAGGGGCTGCCCTATATGAGCCGTCAAATGGCTCCATGCTGTGGCGAACCGTGCGCAATATAGCGTATGAAGATACGCGGGATGAAGACAACCAGTACGGCTATTTTCATTTTGGCCAGCCAAATGCCACGAATTTACTTCATATGTGGGTACCAGCCTATGATGTATTTATTCCAAATGACACGGTTATTTACGAGTTTGCGGCAAGTGGAAACGGTCGAAACGTGTACAAGCAGTTGCCGGTTGATTTGTTGAAAAAAGGAGAAAATAATTCCTTCACGTTTTCTGGAGCTGTTAATGGCATGGTATTTGCGCCGGAAGTGATGGATATGTATCAGAAGTTTATTCTTTTCTCGGGTAGCGAACCTGTGCTTCCCTACAAATCTTCGTCTGACACAATGTGGAAGCTGGAAAACTGGCTGTATCCGGCGTTTCTCGATGTTCGCTCTGATCATTGGGCACGCGAAAATATTACATGGGCGTTCCGAACTGGACTTATTAAAGGGTACCCGGACGGCCGTTTTCAGCCACTGTCTCTGATAAAAGAAGGCGATTTCGTTGTCATTGCCGCTAAGTATTTTGGTTTTCAGCCAGGAACTCCTTACGGCCACCGGACGCAACAGTACTATGATTTCTTTAAGCCATACAATTTGCCGTTGAAAGGTTATACAAATGAAGCAACTAAAAATGGAACGGTTACGCGCGGCCAATTAGCGCAAGTGATTGCCGCTTCGCAGGGAGCTGCTTACGGACCAACTGCAGCCGTTAGCTTTATGTACAAATATAATTTGTCATCCGGCACAACCGGCGTAAAAACGTTTGAAGATTATCATTTCAACGAGCCACTGACCCGTGCACAAATTTCGGCATTCTTCCAACGTATGGAAGCATCTGGTATAACAACATTGAAATAAGCCGCTAAGTAATTTAGCGGTTTTTTATAGATGTAAAATTAAATATTCAACTTATACAAGTACATAATTTGGAGTTAGTGTAGCTTTTGAATAAAGTTTGATAATTTATAAAAAAGTATGTAAGTCTAATTGAATATAAACGATTGTCTCTTATGAAAGTTGTCTGATTTAGTGCTGGCAATCTAAATTCAAAAAAAGATAAAAGGAGATACAAGTATGTATATTTGGAATATAAAAGAGTTGGCCGAGGCACTAAAAGAAAGACGAATTGCCGAAAAGTCGAAAAGAACGTATTTGATTGTAGGGATTGCTTTGCTGGCATTGGGAGTGCTATCGTACCCGTTCCTGTTGGAAACCGAAGGGGTCAACACACTGGACACGATAGATACGATGATTAATATAGTGCTCACTCTTATCGGGATATACGCCGTGTACAAGATCAATCAGAGAGGGGACCGCCAAGAATTTTGGCTTCGCTACTTGAGTTTATTTATCCCCTTGACACTTCGGGTTATTCTCATTGTAATTGTGCTGACGTTTATCGGTTACATGGTACTTCCTCTTAGCGATGAAACAAACTGGTTCGACCTTTTCGTTTCCATCGGAACAGAGCTTTATTTTATAGGGATGATGGTGAAGTATTTTAAAGTAATCAATAGGTAAAAAATTAGTCGTATTGATCAATCAACGTCTATAGCCTATCATTTATCAGACTTTTTTATAAATCTGTGGATTTAAAATAAAGTCACGATGTTAATAAAAAGGAGTAATTTTAGTGGAGAATTTACTTAGAAAAAGTGTTGTATATAGTTTTTTTATTGGAATAGGGATAGCCATTTTAGCAGTAAATTATAAAGAAGTTATTAATTTGGGTGAGGGGGTTACACAAACATCATATTTACCAGTTGCTGAATATATAATAACTGTGCTTAGATGTGGTGTTGTGGCATCTATTCTTGGTTTAATATGGGGATTGCTTCTATATAATAGGATAAAATAATTTAATCTATATTCTTGAACAAACGGGTGCAATAGTTTAGCAAGCTAAATTAAAAAAGTCGATTCTCTTACAGGTAATCGGCTTTTTTAAATGAAGGGTTTTGAAAGTACTGGCGTTACGCCCCGGTGCCCTGTGTTTGAGCTAGTTTTATATACAGGATTTTATGCAAGGTTCGGGTGGGTCTTAGTATTAAAAAGTTTTTTCTACCTATATACCTGTTTACGGATATTTTGGGAAATGATAGAATCGCTTCAATACATTGAAGATGGGAGACAATCGATTGAATAAGTATTCTTTATTTACAGCAGCAACGGCAGCCACAGTAGCAATATCCAGTTTAGCTACTCCAGCGCAGCATCCAGCCACCCTTTTATGGACGTAGGAGAACGATATGATGAAGCAGTTAGTTTTTTATATGATGATAGGGTAGTCAAGGGTATTTCTGCGACAAAGTTTGGAACGCAGCAAACATTGACTCGTGGTGATGCGGCAGTGATATTGGCGAATTGGTTGGGTCTTGATACGGAAAGTGCTCCAGATGCTGGATTTAAAGATTTGAATCCCCGTGTTAAAGGTTCTGTGAATGCATTGGCAGAGATTGACGTTATTTCGGGTGTAACTAAGACAGATTTTAGGCCTGGACAGCCATTAAGCCGAGGTGCGATGGCAAAGATTCTTGTAACAGCATATGATTTAGATAGATTTGCGAAACAAACGCCGTTCACGGATGTTGGCGGTGTATTTAAGCCTTATGTCGAGTCCTTGTACAGAACGGGCATTACGATGGGAAAAACAGCTACATCATATGGTACCAACCTCAATGTTACGCGTGGCGAGTTTGCAAATTTATTATATGGAACTCTTCTATTCATCTTGGATACTTTCTATTATCCGTTTGCAGAAAGTGCTACAATTACGTCATCGACAACAACGCAAATCGTTCTTGAGAAAGTGGTGCCGGCTCATTACACGGCAGAAGAAATAGGCAAATATCTTTCCTTTACAGTCGTTTACAGCGATGGAACAAAGTCTGAATTTGAACCGGTTTCTTACTCATTGTCAGATGACCGTCACGCATTAACGATTTCTCATGAAAATGAAAACTTTGCTGGAAAAAAGGGGACCTTGATTGTCGGAGAAATTGACCTGGGACCAGAAGCATCTTTTGATTTTACAGCTGTTAAGACTTCTTCTAGCGCTAACGTGAAATCCTCTTTTGAGTATGGAAATAAACTTCTGGCAACAAAAGCGGACGAACAATAATTAAACAGTAAAAAAGATGGTAAAGCATATCTTGCTTTACCATCTTTCTTTTTTCGTTTTTAATGGGTTTAAGCAAGAAACGCTGTTTATGCAGGATTTTATACAGGTTTTTGTATCGTGATGGAGCCGGAAATGCCGTAGAATCAACGATGTATATGTAGATTTAAAATAAAGTTTGATAATTTATAAAAAAGATTGATAAGAATGGCCTCTTGGGATATTACGTCTCTAAGAGGCCATGGAATACGGATTCAATTCGAACAATGTGAACGATCTTATGATATTTTTTCGCGGTTATTGAAGGATAGGGTTGTGTTTCATGGAACAGAGGTGTGATGAGGTAGTAAATAGTCTGCTCCAAGACATATGGAATCACATTTAACCATTCTATATAATCCCTTTTCTTACGCCGCGAATGAAAGTTTCTCCGTCAACTGAGTGAACAAAGTCAACCACTCTGACCGATAAAATGGCATGAAAACTGAATTTCCACTTTTTGTTCTGAGTTTAACAAGTACGTATGAAGTCCCCGACCCTATAATCGGTTGAATTGTCATCTGTGGATTAGAACCTGATTGATCACTTGTTACTGTCATACGCGGTTCTCCGATTTCTTTCTGGAAAAGGTCGACAAGCGTTTCTGGTTTTCCGTTTTGAAATGCGGTGATATACGTTGTGACGTTGTCGTCTTCCGAGTAAATAACAGCGTGATTTCTCACTTGTTTTAATTTCCTTCGAGCTCGATGAAGAACCGCCTTCACGGCTCCCTCGCTCGTACCCATCATCTTTGCCGATTCTTGTGTTGTGTAGTCTAATCCATCTACGAGCAGCATTGCTATACGCTGTTTTGGCGATAATTCCTGCAACAATAGTTGCATTGCGTCCATAAGGGCATCTGAATTTGTTGCTTTTCCTTCGGTCAGTTCTGAAATGTCCTGATTAAAATCTTCATTTGGCTTTCGTTTCCGATTTCCATCAATCCATGTATTGCGTGCAATTCGGAACAAATAGGCTTTGGAAACTGGATTTAATGTTGTTGACCACCGTTTATATGCCTTCGCCAATGTTTCTTGCATCAGGTCTTCTCCATCCCAAGTCGATTTCATCAGGGAACAGCAATAGTTCTTCAAGTCCCCAATGTAGGGTTGAACGGCGTTTTCGAAGTTTTCTTTCGCTTCAGTAGGAGTGTTTTGAACAAGCGGCCACATTGCAAATCCCTCCTTTATTTTGCCTTTCATTTATTATAAACGAAAAATGAGAACAGAAAGATACGACGGATACAAAAAAATATTGAAACCACCGTAACTATTTAGAATCCTTTTTCGTTTTGTTTATTGAGGAGTGAACTTTTCGAGGGGATCTTTATTAAGGATACGGATTTCAAATGCCAGCTTGAACAGGTATTGTCCTCATGCTCAGTAACCGATCCTCAGAACATTGGACACACTAAATTTTGATAGGGAGAGGAACATATGGAAATTTCGAATGGAGTAAAAATGCTTGAATTGCAGGTTGAAGCTTTCGGCGGTCGTCAAGAATTAAATCCTACTTTGATTTGGGACGATGATATTGCGATTCTGATTGATACAGGAACGCCCGGACAATTGGAACAAATACGTATAGCCATGAATGAAGCTGGTATCCCTTTTGAAAAATTAAAAGCCATCATTCTGACGCATCAGGATATTGACCATATTGGCAGCCTTCCTGAAATCCTGCAGGAATCCGATTCGTGCATTGAAGTTTACGCTCACCAGGTTGATAAGCCTTATATTGAGGGGGAATTACCTCTCATGAAGGCAAACCTTGAAAGTATGGCTTGGCAATTAGAGGGCCTTTCGGAAGACGAGAGTCGGAAAGTAGTGGCTCTAGTTAAAAATTCCCCGAGGGCTAAAGTAAATAGAACGTTGGTGGGCGGCGAGGAACTTCCGTTTTGCGGAGGAATTCACGTTATTTTTACGCCGGGGCATACACCGGGGCACATCAGTCTTTATTTGAAGCACAGCAAAACTCTTGTTGCTGGTGACGCCATGTTTAGTGTGGAAGGCGTTTTACAAGGACCTCATCTACCATCCACTCTGGATATGGATACAGCTTTCCGTTCTATAGCAAGCTATTTGGATTTCGATATTGACAACGTGATCTGTTACCACGGAGGGTTAAGTAAAAATAATGTTGAAGAACAGCTTAAAAGCATCGTCAAAAAAGTGTAAACATCTAAAAATATTGGAAAGGTTATAGTAATAAAGAAGCGGTGACTCTGTTGAATAAGAGTTTTGGTAAACAACTTTTTTGTCATTAATTTTGTGTGGGATCATCAGGTTAGTTTCAAATCGAAAGTGGACCTGAAGGAATTATGATTGGCTGTACAGAAATTGGATTTTTGATAAAGTCGGAGGATTCCGATGTTCCTATGTTTGACACAACTTATATACATGCTCTTGAAGCAGTAACTATGTTCTTAAAGAAGTAGTAATTTCTGCAACTCTTTCACATATTCAATTTGACAAAAATAATTATATCCTTTATATTAAAGATCGATTTAATCGACGATTAAATCGGTCTTTAATTGTGCCCTGAAATTCATTTTAAAGGAGAAACACAAATGAACAAAACACTTATCATTAACGCACATCCAAAAGTAGATGATACTTCTTCATATAGCTTGCAGGTTTTTAACCACTTTTTGAAAGCTTATAAAGAATTAATTCCTGATAGCGAAGCAATTGAACAGATCAACCTGTACAGTGATGTAGTGCCTATGATAGATAAAACGGTTTTAAGTGCATGGGAAAAACAAGGAAAAGGACAAGAGCTAACTAGCCAAGAACAAAAAGTAACGGAGCGTATGTCCGAGATTTTAAAACAATTTAAAAGTGCAGATACGTATGTCATCGTTTTACCTTTGCATAATTTTAATATTCCATCAAAGTTAAAAGATTATATGGATAATATCTTAATCGCACGTGAAACATTTAAATATACTGAAAACGGTTCAGTGGGACTACTTAAAGACGGACGAAGAATGCTTATCATACAAGCAAGTGGGTCAATCTATACAAATGATGATTGGTATACAGAAGTTGATTACTCTCAAAAATACCTGAAGTCAATGTTCAATTTCATTGGTATTGAAGATTACCAAGTCATTCGGGCTCAAGGAACTGCCTTACTGGAACCAAATGAAGTATTACAAAAAGCATATAAAGAAGCTGAAGAAGCTGCTTCAAGATTGGCTGCTAAAGAAAAAGCACTTCACTAAAGAAATCTTGCTTGGTAAATAATAATTTTATTATTGTAATGGGTGCATTTTTCAAGATTATCCTTTCGAATAAAAAACTTTATTCTACATCCAATGTAGCAATAATCGCTACTATACTTGTATATTAAATAACTTTAATAGCCCTCCATTCAATTAATCAAATGGAGGGCTTAACTTTTATTAGATTAAAAATAAACAACTTTATTATCCCTACACATGCTTTCCTATATTCTCAAAACATAATTTGAAGTAAATAAATGAGTGATGGCAGGCTCTGTCGAAATTTGAGGAACGAAAAGAATGGACTTTTGAAAGCGTTTTCAATTACAATGAAAACAGGTTGGATGGCATGCGTGGCTGTCACAGTACTTGGCGTAGGTGGGGCCGGTACAGGGAAGAGTTTTGTAAAATTAATTACTAAAAATATACATACTAGGCAGTATACAAAAAAAGAAAACATTCAGTCGTTCTAATGAACCTCAGATTGTTTTCTTTTTTGTAGGCTGTATTAAACTAGAGGCTTCCATTTATCAATTAATTTACCGCACTCAAATATAAATCGAGTGAATCATCTACTTCTGCTGCAACCAACTGAATGAACCCCGTATAATCCTTTGATGTATGTGCATTATCAAGTGCATCATAATAAGGTAAACGATTCTCCACTTTAATGACCACTGCCGGAAAGCCGTCTTTCATTAATTCTAGGTTCAGCTACATGCTGAGGCGAACCGTTACCTTTTTGTCCTGAATAAATATTTTTTGCATAATGAGTAAAAAAGTGCCTTTTAGGTGCTTTTTTTTATGTAAAGAATATGACAGAGCTTTTACACTTCTATTACCAAGAAAACTAGCGGAAAAATCCATTCTGTTCAAGATGGTACTGTGACAGGGTTTAAAAGGGTGGTGATTATAGGAAGCTACCATTTTCAAAAGGTAGCGAAATTTGCCATGCCGTAACCCATTGCAGGTGGATAAAAGATCATGCAACAATGAGTAGGCAGTCGGGGAGAAGGCATCCCTAGATTAAGAAAAACATATACTTTTAGGAGGTATGACAGAATGAAAAAGAATATTCGCATGGCGACAATCGCCGGTGCTCTTACATTAGGAATTTTCACAGCAGGTCAAGCAGAAGCAGCAACGCCAACATGCAACGTACCCACTCAGACAGTTAAACAAGGCAACGTTGAGGAATTAGAATATAACAATGATATTCAAACAGCAGAGCCGCAAGCACCAGTAACAGAAGAAAAAGCACCAGCAGCAGAGCCAAAAGCACCTGTAGAAGCACCACAACAGCCGCAGCAAACTGAACAAAAAGCAGAAGCAGGAAGCGTTAGCGCATTTGAACAACAAGTGTTTGAATTGGTTAATCAAGAACGTGCGAAACAAGGAGTGAGCCCACTTCAACTAGATACAAAGTTAAGCGATGTGGCACGTACAAAATCACAAGATATGAAAAATAAAGGCTATTTTTCTCATCAATCGCCTACGTACGGTTCGCCGTTTGATATGATGAAACAGTTCGGCATTACGTACAAAGCAGCTGGTGAAAATATTGCAAAAGGACAACAAACACCGGAAGAAGTAATGGATGCTTGGATGAATAGTGATGGACACCGTAAAAATATTTTAAGTGCTGACTTCACGCACATTGGCGTTGGATATGTAGACGGTCACTGGACACAAATGTTTATTGGAAAATAAGAAGAATCCCTTCCGAACTAATTATTCGGAAGGATTTTTTATTTGAAACTGTCTTTAAGCTTGACGGTAGACCCAGCTATGTAAATAAAAAAATAGAGTAGGCAACCCGCCGAAACGGATAAATCGTTTAGCTCTTACCGTTAATAAAATGATTTCAGGCTGGTAGTGCTTTCACTTAAATACATGTTTATTCGCCATACGATCACGGACCTTTTTGAAAGTAGTAGTATCAGTATATCCAAATTTCATAGATTTTTTGCAACTGTCTGGAAGTTTTTACACCAGAACCCATAAGACTATACTAACCCCAAGTTGCCAATTTGTTCACCTTGTTAACTAATTTACTGCACTCAAATATAAATCGGGTGAATCTTCTACTTCTACTGCAACCAACTGAATGAAATCCGTATAATCCTTTGATGTATGTGCATTATCAAGTGCATCATAATAAGGTAAACGATTCTCCACTTTAATGACCACTGCCGGAAAGCCGTCTTTCATTAATTCTAGGTTCAGTAAAAGTCTGGATGTACGTCCGTTTCCCAAACAAGAAGGGTACTGTTAAAGCTGTTGGGGTACCATCGACCAAGATGCCGACTCTACCCTCTAATATTTTAGCAGAGAATTTATCGGGTACCTCTGTGTTCTCGATTGTCGGAAAGATAGAAAGTGGCGCATCCTCAATAAACTCTTCAATGTAGCCTGATTCCAGGATCGCATCGGTGTCGATTGATTTTAACCGTCGCTTTACTTCTTCCACTATCTTATCGTTCGCAAGATTATGGATATAAATAATCCCTATAGTGGTTCGGGTACGCCGACCGATCTTCATCTGCTCTATCTTCAAATTCGGGTCTTTAATTCTTCTTCTAATAAGTGACGTATTGACACGTATGGATTCTGTAAAGGCTTCGTGAGAGCCTCTTACGACTCTCTCAGAAGCCGATTGTTCAACATTTCTGTGTTCCCATGCACTTGTTCCAATTTGGAGGGCCATGTTTTCCTCATCCAAAAAAAGGACAGTATCGCCGTTTAATATACTTTCAATGGCCTCTTCCATATAACTTATTTTTGATACATCATTCATGTTTAAAGCGCCGTCTTTAATACTGTCTATACTGAGTTCTTTGTCATCAAACGAC
>NZ_KB889752.1:1294953-1405370 GCF_000372765.1 Bacillus sp. 37MA | reverse complement strand
AAATTTACAGGAAGATAACGACAGTTCCTTTTATGGAAACTTGTTGAACAATACTTTGCAGTATCACTACGCGATAGGCTATGGCGTAGTGGCGGCAAAACTGTCTCTACCTCTATGGGAGGCTGTGCAGACGTTTTTGTTTTCTGGATTGGTATCTTTGGTATCCGTGGCGACCCGAATTATGCCACTTGGTCAGAATGAGTCGCAGCTTGTGCTCTACAGACTTGGAAAACGATTGGAAAGTTATTCGATGAGAGAAGAAGACTTTATGATTGAGAACGTAAATAGTTTTTCTCCTGGTCTTGAGATTGCTTCAATGGAACATGAAACCTTATATACAAGGCTCTGCATGTCATAAAAATAAGAATAGGTGGTGGAGGGAAAAATGCATTTAACTCCAAGGGAAAATGAAAGGCTGCTAGTATTTACTACAGCTGAATTAGCAAGAAGAAGATTGAAAAATGGACTGAAACTCAATTACCCAGAAGCGGTGGCAATTATAAGCGATGAGCTGATGGAACAGGCCGTTACAGCGAACAAGCGGTTGGCGGATATTATTTCTTTCGGCACACAGATATTGTCACAAGAAGATGTTCTACCTGGAGTGAGAGAGCTAATCCCAATCTTACAAGTGGAAGGAATGTTTTCTGACGGATCAAAGTTAATCACTATACATGACCCAATTCGTCTCCCGACAAGGGCAGAGATAGGGAAGGAAGACTATTTTACATTGGATGATTCGATTTTTACTTCGACAAGATCCGACATTGCGAACCAAACTGTTTAATATTTTAGGAGGTGACAGAATGATGAAAATTAATGGAAATATAGGAGAAATTCGTTACGAAGAAGAATCTATTACGCTACGTCCAGGGTCTCACAGAGAGGTGATTCGAGTTCAGCATTGTGGTGACCGTCCAATTCAGGTAGGATGCCACTTTCACTTTTTTGAAGTGAACAAAGCCCTGCAATTTGACCGTGAAAAGGCATTTGGTAAGCATCTAGATATATTGTCTGGTACAGCTATTCGGTTTGAACCTGGTGAAGAAAAGACCATTCAGTTGGTCGACTTTGGAGGGAAAAAGAATATATTTGGTTTTAATGGGTTGACGATGGGTTCTAGTGAAGATCAAACCATTCGAGAAAACGCTTTTAAAGTAGCTCGAGAAAAAGGTTATATGAAAAAATGATGAACGATGGGTGGGGATATTAAAACAAGTAAATACCCTGCCCTAATTGAAAAGACGGATCCCGTTCGTACAAATATCGGACAATAAAGTTGTTTAACATTGGCCTAATAAGTTTCTGACATTTGCTTATGATTTTTACTTACAAAAATCAATCAATATCAAAATGGAGAGGACCAATTCAATGTATTTACAAAAAATACTACATTTAACAAAAAGTATAGATGAAGATCGACAGATTATGTATAAAATGGAAAATAATAAGGTTCTATCTGATCCTGATATAGTAAAAATAAACCAGAATATAGACAGAAAAGTCGAAATAGTACAAAAAATTATTCGTCAAGTGTGCAGTTAAAAAAATTTAAAGTCTGACTAAGCCTGTAAACAATACTTAATGATGAAAAGGGGATAACCATGGAAATAAGCAGAGAGCATTACGGTGAATTATTTGGTCCAACTGTTGGAGATAAAATCTCGCTCGCAGATACAAATCTTTGGATTGAAATTGAGAAGGATTATAATGCTCCGAACTATGGAGACGAAGCAGTGTTCGGGGGCGGCAAGACATTGCGGGAGGGAATGGGACAATCATCTATTCCGAATAGTGAAGGTGCACTAGATTTTGTTATTACGAATGTCATCATAATGGACCCTATTCAAGGGATTGTCAAAGGCGATATTGGTATCAAGGAAGGCAAAATCGTGGGCATCGGAAAGGCTGGAAATCCTAACACGATGGAGATTACTCCTGGTCTAATCGTTGGTCCCGGTACGGATATCATTTCCGCTGATCCCGGAATGATAGCTACACCGGGGGGGATCGATACTCATGTACACTTTGACTCAGCCCAATTGGTTGAGGAAGCACTCAGCAGCGGACTCACAACAATGCTGGGAGGAGGAACAGGTCCGAAGACTGTAGGCATCGAAGCGCCTGGTGCTTTTAACATCCAACGAATGATTGCTGCTTTTGAGGCGTTCCCTATGAACATGGGCATGCTTGGTAAAGGTAATTCGAGTGATAAAGAGGCATTGGTCGAACAAATCAAAGGAGGAGCGATTGGACTTAAAATTCATGAAGACTGGGGAAGCACGCTGTCAGTGATCGATACAGCCCTTCAAGTGGCAGATGAAATGGATTTTCAAGTTCAAATTCATACCGACACGCTGAACGAGTCGGGCTTCGTAGATGATACATTGGAAGCAATCAATGGACGTACNATNCATGCCTATCACATCGAAGGAGCAGGCGGAGGTCACGCACCGGATATACTAAAGGCGGCAGGCTATCCGCATATTATTCCATCCTCCACTAATCCGACAAACCCATATACCGTCAATACGGTAGATGAACATCAAGATATGATTATGGTTTGTCATCATTTGAATCCGGCAGTACCCGAGGATGTCGCCTTTGCAGATTCTCGTGTTCGAGCAGAAACGATAGCTGCGGAAGACATTCTTCACGATATGGGGGCGATCAGTATTATGGGTTCCGACTCTCAAGGTATGGGACGCATTGGAGAGAGCATTTTGCGTGTATGGCAGCTTGCCTCGAAAATGAAACTTCAGCGGGGGGCGTTGCCTGAGGAACAAGGAGACAATGACAATGCTCGTGCACTTCGTTATTTGGCCAAATATACAATTAATCCTGCTACTGTATTTGGCATTAAAGATTATGTCGGTTCTTTGGAACCTGGCAAGCTGGCGGATATAGTTCTTTGGCGGCATACCTTATTCGGAGTGAAGCCGGAGACGATTATTAAAGGTGGTTTTATTGCATGGTCCACGATGGGAGAGCCGAACGCTTCACTAATGACTTGTCAACCAGTGCTGTACCGACCACAGTATGGATCTTTTGGAAGCAATCCGAACAAACTGTCCTATATTTTTGTTAACCAAGCAGCTATAGATAATGGAATCGCCGATCAGCTCCCAGCATCCGCAGAGAAGTTCGTACCGGTTCGAAATACGAGAAATCTTGGTAAAAAAGATATGATACGGAACGATTATTGTCCTGATATTAAAGTGGATCCTGAGACATACCGTGTAGAAGTAGATGGGGAAGTCGTGACCTGCGATCCATTAGAGGAAGTACCGATGAGCCGCCTTTATTTTCTTAGATAAGAAAGGAGTATGTGTAATGATTTGCAATCAAATAGTAGGAAATGCATTTGAAGACGGGCTTGCTCATGAGAACGAGGAGTTACTTGAGACTGTTGAATTGACATGGGATGAATGCGCTAAACGAATTCTTCGTAAGAAGACGAATCGCGGCAGAGAAATAGGCATTTCCTTGCCACTGCAGCCACAGACTTCACTTCGCCATGGAGATATTCTGATACGAGATGAAGAAGGGATAGTTGTCGTATCCCTTCAGCCTTGCGATGTTTTCGTTGTGTTCTCCGAATCAACCAAAGAGCTTGGGTTGATCGCCTATGAGTTCGGGAATAGACATTTGCCTCTTGAAGTGACGGATAGCGGGGAAATTATTCTACTAGTAGACGACCCGACGAAAGTGCTGTTGAACAAGTTGCATGTATATTATGAGACACAATGTAGACGCTTCCAACCTATTCCAAAGGGGGGCGGACATCACCACCATGATGATGATCACCATCATGATCATGTAGATCAAAGTTTGATGGGCAGCAAACAATAAACTTTTAGCGGAGGTATGTAAAATGGGATATGTCAGATTAGGTATTGCAGGACCAGTTGGTTCAGGAAAAACGGCACTGGCTGAGCGTTTGACCAAACATATGTCGAAGGAATACAGTATGGCCGTCGTCACGAACGATATTTATACGAAAGAAGATGCGGAGTTTCTTGTTCGTTCGGGGGTACTTCCTCCGGAAAGAATCCTTGGAGTCGAAACGGGTGGGTGTCCTCATACGGCCATCCGGGAGGATGCTTCCATGAATTTGGAGGCGATTGACGATCTTGCCACGCGTTTTCCAGATGTCGAGCTTATTTTGGTAGAGAGTGGGGGCGACAACTTGTCGGCCATCTTTAGCCCAGAGCTAGTCGATGCTTTCATTTACGTTATCGATGTGGCCGAAGGAGATAAAATTCCACGCAAAGGCGGTCCAGGTATTACTCGTTCCGATTTGCTAGTCATTAACAAGATCGATCTTGCTCCTTACGTTGGTGCAGACTTGGAGATGATGGACCGTGACACTAAACGTATGAGAGTGGATCGGCCATATTTGTTCACCAATATGGTAACAGAAGAAGGTCTGGATGAAGTTATTAGTTGGATCAAGAAGCAAGTTCTGCTAGAAGATCTTTCTTTAAAGAGTCATTGAATTGAAATCAATACTGGCGTCAGGTAAATTATTCAAAAGAATTGAGGAAAATGGTCTTTGACGGACATCGCTTTTGTCTTCAAGATTCTGTCATGTCTGACGGTTTTCTGAATTATAAAAAATGGTTAATGACTTTTTGTTCAGTATATTACTGAGAACGACGTACAGGTTCAAAATAGGAAGCTGGCTTCCCGATTTACTATAAATCTATACTTATTGTCTTAGTGACTGTGGGATTTGATTATGTTGGAATGCTAGACTATTAGGACATCATTAGCAAAGTAAATATTAATAAACGAGCGTAAATGAATTTTGAGGCATTTACGCTCGTTATATATTATTGAAAGTGTTAAATTTCTTTGAATTTAAACGGAGAAAAAAGAACACTATAGTCTGGATTCTATCCCTAAAAGAAGTGATGTATTCTACTGATTCTTAAAGGAGGCTAAAAAAGTGAGCTCGGTTGGACTAATGTATGTAGGTGCTGTATTATTTGTCAACAGTCTAATGTTGTTCGGTAAAATCAATGGCAAAAGCGCAGGGGTGTTTAATCTCTTTGTTGGTGCTATACAGGTGATCTCTCCTTTCTATTTAATTTTCACAGCAAATGGGGATTCTTGGGCCATTTTTAATGCCTCTGGTATTTTTCTGTTTGGTCTAACGTACCTTTACGTGGGTATTACAAATCTGAAAAACTATGATCCATCAGGTGTAGGCTGGTACTCCTTATGGGTAGCTATCCTCGCATTAGGCTATGCGGGTGTAAACTTGATCTATTTTAATGATGTCAAGTTTACTATTATTTGGTTGATGTGGTCTTTTCTCTGGACATTGTTCTACCTATTACTAGCCGCAAAGAAAGATATTGGTATCTTCACCGGATGCGTGGCCCTCATTCAATCCTGGATTACGGCGGCTATTCCTGCTTTTCTTATCTTAATTGGTCAGTGGGATGCAGTGGGGCCAAAAACAACATGGGGGATAACAATACTTACAATCCTACTTTTCGTAGTTGCGTATTGGTCTACAAAGTCCTCAACATCTTCTAAGGATCAGGCTTCTAATATAAAATTAAGGGCTTAACGTATGATTGCCAGACAGGCATAGCGCCTGTCTGCTTTTAAGATTAAACTTTCAAGGAACAGAATCGCAGATGATATTTAAAAAACGAAGGAGGTATATCAATGGAGGTAAGTTATCTATCCATTTTAGCTTTGGGATTTGTACTTGGAATCAAACACGCAATTGAACCAGACCATATAATCGCTGTATCAACAATAGCTAGTCAAAGTAAGAAGTTGTTGCGATCCTCTTTAGCAGGAGTGTTTTGGGGGATAGGTCACACTGCAACATTATTTATAGTGGGGATTATTTTCATTCTTATGAAAGATGAAATACCGGCAGAATGGGCTATGTCATTAGAATTTTTAGTAGGTATTATGCTTGTTTATCTTGGTGTTACAACGATCCTTTCATTTAAAAATATTCATATACACGAGCATGAACACGATACAGAAGAACATAAACATGTTCATTCCCATGAAAACAGTGGTAAACATGAGCATAAACACTCCCATAAAAATGTTTCATATCTAAAATCCGTGTTGATTGGCTTAGTTCATGGCCTTGCAGGAAGTGGGGCAATGATTCTATTAACGATGAGTACTGTAAAGAGTGTTTGGGAAGGCGCTATGTATATCCTTATATTTGGTGCAGGAACAGTCATTGGTATGCTTTTCTTTACTACAATTATTGGAATTCCATTTGTTTTTAGTGCGAAAAAGATAAGTCTGAATAAAACACTTACCCAAATTACTGGGGTGGTTAGTACAGTGTTTGGGCTTTATTACATGTACAACTTAGGAGTAATAGAAGGATTGTTTAAACTATGGATACAGTAATGCCAGTTTACTAATCCCTGTTTTTTAGCTGTCTTGGATATCGCTCAAAAGAGGGAGTTAGGTATTCTCATTATAAGCCATGAACGGCATTTGATTCAGCTGCTTTGCAACAAAGTAATTCAGTGGGACACTGAAAATTTAAATTTCTATGAAACCGAGTTTCCAAAGGCTTCTGAACAATTTGCTTAGGTTAAATGGATAGACTAGACGAGCAGATGGAATGAAGTGAACGAATTAAAGTCAGCCTATTAATAAAATCGGCTGACTTTATTAATAGGAACCTAATATGGCATCGAGGATGAAAATCCTTGGCATAAAGGGATTCGCTGCTTAATCTCAAAGTGAACAAATTATTGGTTCAATATTTTTAGTGATTGATTTTGAATAAAGGAAAAGAAATAAATAATTTTCATCTAAATAGGTCATCCTTCCATTCAAAATGCAT
Source organism: Bacillus sp. 37MA (assembly GCF_000372765.1). Classification (NCBI taxonomy): domain Bacteria; kingdom Bacillati; phylum Bacillota; class Bacilli; order Caryophanales; family Bacillaceae; genus Bacillus; species Bacillus sp. 37MA. Next base: position 1,398,526 of record NZ_KB889752.1, on the reverse strand, counting down.
GGAAGGATGATCCATTTTTATGTTTAATTTCAATGATAAAACACAAGAAGAACTACGTTTGTTAGGTTAGGTAGACCTTTTTTTAAATGTTTACTCTATAGGGTACATTTTACTTTTTAGGGACCTTTTTTCAAAATTTGAAGAAAAAATTTAACAACGTGATAAATAAGCTTGTAAACGCAGTTAATAATGTGGAAATCGAAAAGTGGATGGTTATAAAAACAACAAAGTGGATGGTTGAATCTGATTTTATAAATATTATCATATGAATTAACATCAAATGTTATATGAATAGAAAGAGCTCTTACTATTAATATACGAGGAGAGAATATTATGAAACAAAAAAAGATAAAGTTATATTTAATAACTTCCTTTACCCTTTTAATGCTTTTCATGTTATCAGCGTGTAGTTCAGAACAAACAAGAAATACAGAAACAGGGCAGCAAAAAGAACCCTCAATCAATAAAGGAATGGGCTGGACACATGAAAATCCTGTATCACCAAAAGCAGGTGACTGGAAGGGGCTTGAGCTTAAGGATGGAAAGTCTTATAAGGTTGATATCCCGCCTGCAAACGATTCATCTGTTACAAAAAGTGAAGTAGAAGAATTGAAAGAGCTGACAAAAAATCGTACAAAGGAAGACGAGGAATTTATCCGTCGTTGGCAGAATACAGCAAGTCCAAACACTCTTTGGTTTGAAATTACTGAAGAACTAGTTCAGAAATACGGTTTAACTGGACCAGAAGCAGCACGAGTCCATGCTATCGTTTCAGGAGCTATTTATACAGGTCTTACAGCGACATTTGAAGGGAAATACGAATACTTGCGCCCAAGACCAACCGATTTAGACCCTTCTATCACATTACCTGAAGGGATGAAGGTACCAGCTCATCCTTCTTATCCAGCAGGACATACGACAACAGCCTGGTCAGCAGCTAATATCCTATCCTATTTTTTCCCTCACGAAAAAGAACATTTAGAAAAAATAGCGACCGATGTAGCAAACTCTAGAATGAAAATGGGTGTTCATTTTAGAAGTGATAATGAAGCTTCCAAAAAATTAGCAGAGGTGGTAACAACAGATATTATTGAAAGTTTGAAGGATGACAATGCTCCATTACAATATAAAGAAGTTAAACAAGGATCTTCAGGACATTAATATATAAAAGCAGTATAACAATAAACCTCCTTGATAAAACAAGGAGGTTTATTGTTATCAAATATTGAATTTGTTTCAACTAATCAATTAAAAGAATTGGCTAAGTCGAGACTTTGTGATATTGGGCTTAATCAAGATACATAATTAACAAATTTCGAATCGAGTAGGAATCAATAAAGCGATTGATCCAAAACAAAAAGCAACTTACTTACGCTTGGGATGTAAGAGGATGTTTCATTTGGGTCGGATATCCTCTCCATTCTATAAATCTAGATCGACAAATTCATTTAATTGTAGACGAATCAATGATGTGGAGCTTGCCAATCTCTAGAACTTATCAAGCTGTAGCTACAGGGTTAAGTCAGAATAATAAATTCTAAATTTCTCGTTATACATTCACTTATACCGTTTTGAAGAAACGATTTCCTTGCTCAAATCCAGCAAATAATGGTCCTTTTTTCAACGAAACCCCACAAAGTTTTTACTGCTAAAATATAATTATTTCAAAACTTGTTATTTAACTCAATCATTTAAAAATGACGTTTACCGTGTTCCGGAAAAGCGCCCGATTGCTGAAAATCAAAATCTTTGAAGCTAGCTTCACTCATTATTTAACTCTTTCATTTTGAATGTTATGCTCTTTAAGTTTAGAGTACAAGGTTGTGCGAGAAATGCCTAGGTGTTTGGCTGTTTTCGAAATATTTCCTTTATAGTCCATTAAAGCTTTAATGTAAACCTGTCGTTCGTGCTCATCGCTTTTCTGTATACTCTCTTCAATGTTCGTCACATCAGGAAGGGAATCAACTAATATGTCCCGCTCGTTTACTCGCGAGACATTAGAATAATGAACAATAAATTGAGGTAGGTGATGTGCCGTAATGAAAGGAGATTCCCCTGCCAAATAAAATGCTCTTTCTATGACATTGTTCAACTCCCGAATGTTTCCGGGCCAATTGTATTTTCTTAATAGTTCGGCGGCTTCCTCTGAAAGATCCTTCCTCGGCTGTTCCATTTCAGCACCAAGTTCCTCCAAATAATAGCTGCTCAACTCGATAATATCTTCAGTTCTTTTACGGAGTGGAATCAGTTCGATTGTAAAAACATTCAAACGGTAATACAAGTCGCTCCGAAAAGAGCCACTATAGGCTATTTCCTGAAACAGATTTTTGTTCGTTGCGGCAATAATACGTACATCCACCGGAATAGGCTTATGGCCGCCGACTCGTACGACTTCCTTCTCCTGTAATACTCTCAATAATGTTGTCTGAAGATCAATGGGCATATCCCCGATCTCATCAAGAAAAAGTGTTCCTCCGTTTGCAATTTCGAATTTGCCCGCGTTCCCTCCTTTTTTGGCTCCTGTGAACGCTCCATCTTCATAACCGAACAGTTCAGCATTGATTAATTCTTTTGAAATGGCAGCGCAATTTATCGCCACAAATGGTTTATCCTTTCGTTTGCTTTCATTATGAATAGCACGGGCGAACATCTCTTTCCCGGTCCCACTTTCTCCTAACAAAAGGACGTTGGCCTTCGTTTTAGCAGCGGAACGAGCAAACTCAATAGTTTGCAAAAACAAATCGTTCAAGCCAATTAAATCATTAGTTGTTAAGCTACGCCGCTCTTTCAAAGAAAAACGATGCATTTGACGAGGGAGCGGTTTGAAATATATGAAGTGCATAGAATTTTTATAGATCACTTTAACTTCATAGCTTTCTTCTGAATCCTCCCGCCTTAGAGTACGAACGATGTTTTCTATACTTTCTTCTTCTTGTTCGGAAGAAAGCTCCAGCAGAACAGAGTTGACGAAATCCCGTTTGCGTTTGAATAGTGTATCGGCCGTTTGGTTTTGAAACAGGACCCTTCCTTCTTTTACAATAAATAGGCTCTTCGTAAGTTGAGCAGATACTCCATGGAGTACATCGGATAGTGTACGCTGTTCCTCTTCGATATCTGCCATATTGGCACATACATGGACGATACTCACTATACTTGTGAGCAGGAGTTCAGTAGATTCCGGAGCAGTGTCAGGAATCCATACAGCTAACACACCTTTGCGGACACCGGAGTTCCCAATGATGGGGAAACCTACTGTCGTCATCCCATTTGGGGATTCTCCACTCCCCGGTTCCCTGGTCACTTCATAAGAAGATGAGTATTTGCGCAGTGCAAGACCGATTCCACTGTTGCCTAAAGATGCACTATAACCATTGTCCCCAGGCTTCAATTCATGAAGGTGAGCAGGAATCAGAGATGAATTGAAGATCTCTAGCATCACACCGTCTTCATCAAAATAAGCAAATGGAACGGGCATGGTTGCCAAAGATTTTTTCAATATGGACAAAAGAGGATCATGCCGCATAATTTTGGACTTCAAATAGTCAGTGTCATCCACAGGATTGAAATCCAGAGTTGGATCTAATAACTCATGTTCCAGAAATGGAATGGGCGCAATGGGCTTTCCCGATTCCCATACAATGGTGAACCGACCGGATTTATTGACCTTTCCGATCCTAGAATTCAGCCATAAATGCTGAGTCGAACTATCAAATATGACATTTCCTTGCGGAGTTTCGAGTGAAAGTCCGGATAAAGCGCTGCGAATGGAGTCGGTCGAAATTGTATCGGTCCTCTTTAAGGCTTCAGCCAGCAATAAAACGCTATTGTAAGCGCTCTCCATCATGGAACTGATTATATCGGTGCCATATGTTTGTCGGAATTCAGTGATGAACTTTCTATTACTGACACTGTCGATAGAACTGAAGTAGGGAAAACAAGAATAATGGCCTAAGGCCCTGTAGGGATGAAGGGCCGCAATTTCCGTTTCAGCCGAAACGGTGCTGGCAATTGGCTGATGCATCTTGTATTTCTCATGCTGTTGGTAAAAGCTGAGCGCACTGTCTCCGACCAACGTCGAGAAGATAACATCGGGATTCATTCCACGAATTTCATTGAGTGTCTTAGCAAAATTCTGGTGTCCTAGGGCTACATGTTTTTCGCCATACACGGTACCACCATTGGATTGAATCAATTGGCGAATGTGACGGTTCGTCTCCAAAGGATAAATATAATCGGACCCAAGTAAGTAAAAGGATTTTCCAACATTGTGGATCAGCCAAGGAATAAAATCAAGCAACTGTTGATTGGGCAATGAACCACAGTAAATGACATTCGGATGTTGTTCCGAACCTTCGTAAAAAGTAGGATAAAACAGCAGAGCATTATGTTTTTCCAGAACAGGGATAACTATTTTCCGACAGCCAGAAGTATAGATCCCGACAATGGCTGTCACTTGGTCTGAAATGATCAGCTTTTCGGCTTTTCGGGCAGCTATATAAGGATCTGAGGCAGCATCTTCGACGATCGGCACCAGAGTTTTCCCATTAATTCCACCACTCTCATTAACATGGCGTATGGCTAATAAACTGGCTTGATGCAGTCCTTGTTCAGTAATACTTGTCGTACCAGTCAATGAAAATAGAATCCCGACTTTCAGCTCATCGTTTTTCACTTTATAGCCCTCCTTAAAAAGGAAACAAGTACCATTACAGTGGTTAAAATGATTTATTTCACTATATTGTCTCCTCTATCTATCTTAATTTAGCCTTGTATTCAATAGTTTTATTTACGCAAAGATAAAACGGACGATCAAATTAGAACACGTTAATAGATAAACCAAATAAAGGCGTAATTATTCCCATCATTAATATGAAAATGATTACGATTCTATTAATTTTTTATTTGTTGGTTCGGCCTGTGACCCTAACCTTTTTTCATGTTTTCGTCTACACAAAACGATAAAGGAGCTAGTGCCTAAGTCAACTAGCTCTATACTAAAGATAATGAATACGATAATTTGATTGGCTAATCCGAACAATCATGCTTTGTTTAGTTTGATTTTCATCATATTAGCTCTTATAGGAAATTTAGATCAAACATTAGGAGGGTATATTTCTTTTAATATACCATAATCTTGCTATATATAGTAAAAATCAGACCTGATTTTTAACAGTAAAATGAAAAGAAAATCTATTATTACGGAGTGAATAGGATGCCTGTAAAATTACTTATCATTATTCTGTGCATTTCGCTACTGTTTCTTGCTTCATGTTCATCCGATAATCAAACTTCTAAGGAATCCGCTCCTGCAATTAAATCAACTTCTACTACGACAGATTCTCTTATCCAATTGAGGTCCATATGGATGAATCCAACACATAATGGTGACATCTGCAATAGATAGACCCGGTTCTTCTATCACCTCCACAGGATTTCTAAAATTGAGGTTGTACCATAGGTACTATATTGCCATTCATAAAATAATGTCAGGCTGGTGGTAGTGCTTCCACTTAAATAAATTTTCATTTGTCATACGGATCACACATCTTTTTGAGAGTAGCAATATCAGTATGTCCAAATTTCATAGATTTTTTGCACCAGAACCTTATTTGGATAGCTTAGTATTTGCTGTACAAACTGAAGCGAATAGAAATAACTGAATGCAAAAAAGTGTTCAAAAAAAGTGTTCAAAAATTGTACAGTTGTTCAGAACGAAAGTGTACAACTGAACATTTTTGATAAAGAATTCAATAAATTTATAATATAAACAAAATGTTCATTTGCGATTTTCTATTAAATAAAATGAAATTTTTATGGTATGAGTATAGAAGAATAACTTCTCTATATCATTAATTAAATAATAGTACCCTTCATAGTCCGAAAAAAGATTGAATACTTTGTCGGTTTGGCACGATAATTGCATATTAAAAGACAAGGGCGATAGTTCATTATAATTTAACTTCTGGTTGTTTGTTTGAACCTCGTTGTGAAACTGCGACATGGGAGTGTTGCCTTGTAAAACCTGAAATACGAGAATTACGAAGCGGGAGGGTGAGGTGTATACATGCAACTTGAGGCACGTAATATAGGTTTTCGTTATCGAAAAGGTCCTTGGGTGTTTCGAGGGGTTAACCTGACGATTAAACCAGGAGAAATCGTTGGGCTTGTAGGTCCAAGCGGTTGCGGAAAAAGCACACTTGGGCGTATACTAGCGGGCTATGAGATTCCAGAAGAGGGGAATCTCACCATTCATGATTCTTTACTGACCAACTCTCACTCATCTCCGGTCCAACTAGTCTTTCAACATCCGGAGAAAGCCGTGAATCCTCAGTGGAAGATGGAGAACATCTTAAACGAAGGATGGAACCCCGATGAGAAATTGCTCTCTTCCCTTGGAATAGAAAAAGATTTGATAGCCTAAGGAAGGGGTTAGCATGTCTTCACAAAGACTAGTGGAAAACCGAACAACGAAAGAAAAAGTGTTTGCTATTCTTTTTTTAGCTATTCCAGCCATGATCGAAAACATCTTGCAAACAATTGTTGGTTTTGTAGATACTTTATTTGTTGCTAAGCTTGGACTGGTAGAAGTAACGGCAGTCGGGATTGCAAATGCTGTTTTAGCCGTGTATATGGCTATCTTCATGGCCATTGGAGTTGGTGCTTCATCTTTAATTGCCCAAAGCATCGGGGCAGGAAATATAGATAAGGCAAAAGCAGTTGCAAAACAATCCACCTTTATCGCTATCATAGTTGGAATATTTTTTGGACTGATCACTTTATTTTTCACTGAATCGTTACTTAACCTTATGGGAGCTGAATCTCAAGTTATATCAGAAGGTACTGTTTATCTCCGAATCATCGGTACCCCCTCTATCTTCATTTCCCTGATGATTATTTTCGGAAGTATCTTACGTGCATCTGGCAATACCAGAACCCCAATGAATGTGGCTTGGTGGATGAATATCCTGCACATTGCCCTTGATTATCTGTTGATTTTTGGATTAGGAAGTGAGATGGGATGGGGAATTGCAGGGGCAGCATGGGCAACAGTCATAGTCCGTGTACTTGGAACGCTGGCTCTATATTATTACATCAGAAAGTCCAATGTCTCGTTCTCCCTTTTTGATTCATCCGAATCAAAGTCATTGTTACCCTTCATTATTAGGCTATCTACACCGGCTACCATTGAACGATTGATTATGCGCTTAGGTCAAGTTCTTTATTTTGGACTGATCGTCGTTGTTGGAACGGAGACATTCGCCGCCCATACAATTGCAGCGAATATCGAGACGTTTTCCTATATGCCAGGTTATGGATTGGCGATAGCAGCAACAACCTTGGTTGGCCAGTATCTTGGAGCTGGTCGGTTTAAAGAGGCCTATCATTATGGGATCCTTACTACAGGAATCGCCATTGCATTTATGAGCATCATTGGGGTTTTCATGTTTTTGTTTGCCCCTTGGTTAGCCACGTGGTTTACAAATGATGCAGCAGCTATACAGATGGTTACTGTAGCCTTACGAATCGATGCTTTTGCCCAGCCTGCTTTGGCAATCGGACTAGTCATAACCGGTGCATTGCAGGGAGCAGGGGACACCAAGAGCCCAATGTACAGTACGGCCATAGGGATGTGGCTAATCAGAATCGTCGGAATCTATGTCCTAGGTATTTACTTCAAAATGGGAATTGCAGGGATATGGATTGCTATTGCTTTGGATATCCTTATTCGTGCAATCTTTTTATCCTGGAGATATCGCTACCTCTTCAGGCGTTTAATTCAGGGGGGAGGAAGCTAGCATAAATGAGGATCAAAGGTGTATGGCTTCCAAGTAAAGACAGAAATCAAAATCCGCAACACCCTAAATACTCCCAAACCCTGAAAATAAAAGTCGATGAAGCCTTTAATTTGAGTACGTTAAAACTGGTATTAGTAAGGATGACTCAATTGTAACTAGAATCACTTTACCTTCACCCTATCGCATCCAATGTAGGACAGCTATATTTGATCTTTTTAATTTAACCAAAGAACTAACTGAGACTGAAGAATGGAAAATAAATGACCACGAATAATTGGCTTACGAAAACGAGGCTACTAATCATGAATAAAAGATGATAAAGGGGGAAGAAAATATGAGACGACAAGAAAAAATTGGTTTAATTAATGAAATTGTAATCAACATATTAAATTTGCCTATACAACGAAATACTCCTATTTTTTCAGGAGAAACCAACCTTATAAATATGAGGAAGGACCACTCAGAAGATTTTGAGAAATACGGAGATTATCTAAGAGAGATAATCTTTTCACCCGATTACATTTCCCAATATTCACCCAAAAGATCTATTGAGTATATTAAGCTGTTTTATGATGGAGAAAAGGAAGAACACGTTCTCGTAGCCGTCCGCAACAGCAAAAGTGGCGTTTTTTATGTCCGTTCTTTATATGTTATGGATGAGGCTACTGTGCTAAAGTACCAAAAAAATGGATCTTTTAAGGAGTATAAATATAAAAAAAAAGGTTCTGGTGCGAAAATAATTTGATAAAAATAGAACCTATATTACCTACTAACTTGCCCGTTATGATGCTATTCCGAACAACTGATGTATGAATTCAACTTCATTATTAACTTTTCACTTTCTCGGGGTAGTACCAGCGAAGCTGTCACCACCCGCAATAAAGAAATGTCAAGATTACAATAAGTTATTTAATTTTAATACTTCAAACATGTATACCCCCTTCCTGTTTTAGATGGGGGTAAAATAAAGTTGTTAAATTTTACAGATTTCTTGTAACTCTGATAAATGATTTATCGTATATGTGCTTTTAATCGTATTTAATCCTGATAACATTTTGTTTGATTGATTAAACCAACAAGTATCGATTCCCATATTGATCCCCCCTAATATATCAGTGTTTGGGGAATCTCCAATAATAAGCAACTTATCTAATTTTTTATCATCAATATAATTGATAACATGTTTAAAGAATCTTCGATCAGGTTTTTGAAAACCGATTGATTGAGAATCAAATATTTCGCTGAAGAATTTATACAAACCAGACATTTTTAATCTTTTAATTTGAGTTTTTCTGATTCCATTAGTAACAATGATCATTCTATGTGTTTTCGATAGTTTTTCACATATTTCCAATGCGCCATCAATTAAGAGATACCCATCAGCAAGATATTCCCGATATTTATTTTCCCAATCACAACCATCTATATCTAGATCATGTAATTTTAAAGCTTCTGAAAATCGTGAATTTAACACTTGATCTAATGGTATTTCACCTTTTTCATATTGTAACCATAAATTTTTGTTAATCAAATCATATGTATTTCTAATTTCACTTGTAAATGGAACATTGTGTTCTGAAAATAAATTTTCTAGAGCAATCTGTTCATATGCATTAAAATCAAGTAATGTTCCATCTAAATCAAATAATAAAGTTGAATATTTCATTTTTACTCCTCTTTCATTTTATAATTTTAGTTGTTATTTTAAGTCTTCTCCACCAATTTAATTCAATGATTAAATTGTTATAAAAAATAGCTATTCAAAAAGTAAATTCTTGTAAACTATAAAATTAATATTGAACTATAGCATAAATATAGTTTTTAATACATAGCACTCAATATGCACAACATTGAGTTATTTTTTACGTTCTATTTTAGCTTGGAACAGCCTTTTCTGGTAAGTAATGTAATTTTTAAAAAGTCCTGCTACAGGTTTTGAAAATGCGTAAAATTGCTCTTAATTTATACAGTAAAAGGAGGTTGTCAAAGTGCCACGAATATCAAATAAGATGAAGCTTGAATGGTCTATGTTTCTGAATCAATCTGTCCCTATTATACAAATCAAGCGCTAATCCCTTTACAAGGGAAGCGCCCGATTGCTGAAGATTTATACTTAAATAGGGAAAAAAATTTCTTATTTTGCTGCAGTTGCGAAACTTCCCATTGAAATGGAGAGTCGATTCCAACTATTAATTTGATTGATCAAAATAACAAGATCCACATAGTCTTTTTCACTAAAATGTATACGCACTCGATTATAAAGCTCATCAGGTACACGCTTAGTTGGAACTAACGTCACATGTTCAGTTAATTCTAATGCCACTTTTTCAGCATCTGTGTAGAAATCGCAATCTCTCCATGCGCTGACGCCGAATAAACGCTGTTCCGTTTCACCCATTTTTCGAGCGTCAGAGGTATGCATATTAATACAAAAAGCACAGCCATTAATTAGAGAAGCACGGATTTTAATTAGTTCACGGAGTTTACGGTCTATTCCAGTAGATTTAGTATACTTCTCCATTTCCATCATAATGTTAAGTGCTTCAGGTGCTACTTCAAGATAATTAATTCGTTGTTCCATTTCTATTCCTCCTAAAATATAGTGAACTTTTATATTATTCCAAAACATGAACATACATCCCTATAGAACATAAGTTCCTATATATACTACTTTCAAAATTAAAGAAAGTGTAGACTTATCGTTCTTGTTAATAATAATATGGTTACTTTCATTTAGATTTAGAAAAAAGCATATTATACACTGATTATAATTTTACTTTCTAATAGGTAAGTATCTTGCAAAATAAACGTTCTTAAGGATTTCTAAAGAACCGGTTTATTTGCCTCAAGACATCGGTCACGATGGCGGTCTTACCGCTCAGATCGCGTCCGCCAAGCGCCTCCACCGCAGTCGTATCGTGTACGAAGCCCGACGGGATCGGCTCCTAGGGCGTAATTTTATAGTGGTTGTCTGCAGTCATCTTCCAATCTCCTCCTGATTACGGCGATCTTACGTCGAATCGGCTTAATGCCGCTTCGCCAGCCGTCACCTTATTGTTCCTGACGCTTGATCAGTTCTTTATAGTGTGCAGGCAATTTCGGATTGACTCTTCTTGCGCTTCATAAGCTCAGGCAGGGCAATACCGAACATCGTGATCCCCACACCAAGCCATTGCAGCCAGTTGACGGACTCATTCAGTACGACGTACGACATAATGACGGCCGTCGGCAGTTCAGCTGCACTCAAGATTGTAGCTAATCCGCCGCCAACACGCGGTACGCCAATGGCATAGAACAACGGCGGAATGACGATACCGAAGAGAGCCAGCAGCAGCGCCCAAGGCAAAAGCCCTTCATGCAAAGAGCCATTTATAAGAAAATGCGGTGGAAACACCAACATAACGAGAATAAACGAGCCAGACAGCATAATCGCGCTTCGTGTGATCGGAACGACTTGTTTGGCTGTTTTTCCGCTAAACCAAATGAAGAGCGCATAGGTAACAGCAGCCAACAAGCCAAGCGTAACACCTATCCAGGAAACTGCTTCCTGGCCCCCGCCCAAATAGCCGCTTGCCATAATAATCCCCACAAACAAGATGATGAGCGATAAAATCTTATCTTTACCAGGACGTTTTCGTTCAACTACTGCTTCCAACAAGATACCCATCCACGTAAATTGAAACAGCAAGACAATCGCGAATGAAGCCGAAATATACTGGAGCGCTGCATAATAAAGCATTCCCGTTAAGCCTGTCGTCGTTCCTACGGCCATGAGCGATAGCGCTTGACGCCTTGTTACATTAAATGTTTGCGACGCTGCGGGTTGCTTGGCGGATTTCGCGGCCACGAATACCAACGTCCACAGCATAATTACACCGAAAAGGTTTTGGCTGCCGACGACATCGTCGACATGGAAACCAGACTCATAAGCCTTCTTTACAAAAGTAGATAATAAACCGAAGCTACATGCCCCAGCTAAAACAAATAAAATGTATTTCATGATGCTTCTTTGTGTTCTAACTGGCCCTCCAGAACGATAGATACAACTTCCATGTTTTGGTGGAGGTGTATCCCAAAAACACGAAGACTTAATACAAAGTCATCATTCAAATCCCGCATGAGTCCAAAACTCGTCGTTTTAGGATCATGGTAATCTGCAAATGAGAAACTCAGGTTACTTTTTAACCAACCAAATACAGCATGGTGCCAGGATGATACTGGAAATATTTGAATCATTGTCACACCCCATTCCTTTTTTTTACTTCAAATTTGAATTTACTTCACGAACTTTAGAAGCTTTTGGCTAGTTCGAGCGCTTGCTGAATGGCTTTTTCTTTAATCGTAAGTGCTTGATCTGGTGCAGCTCCCATGCCCTCGATATAAATAACATCAATTGAAGGTATACCTATGAATTTGGATACAGCTGTCAAGTATCGGTGGCTGAATTCGAAGCCTGCCGCTGGTCCCTCGGAGAGCACGCTGCCGGAAGCTTGAATATGAAGCAGTTTTTTGTCAGAAGCTAAGCCAATAATGCCTTCTGGCGTATATTTAACTGTTTTTCCGGCTACGCATATGGCGTCAATATAAGCTTTCAATACAGGTGGGAATAAGAAATTCCAAACTGGATTGACGACGACGATTTTATCTGCAGCGAGAAATTGATCAACCAGTTCACTCAAACGAACCACTTTAGCCTGAGAACCCGCGCTCAATTGATCAAAAGAACTGCCGCTTCTCAATTGGCCCCAGCCACTTAACACTTCAGCGTCTAATTGCGGGATATCCATTTTATATAGATCTAGATGAATAACTTCATCGTTAGGGTTTGCTTCATGGTAGGCTTGGATAAACTCGTGGCCTACAGACAAACTATGGGATTCACTCTTATCTAGTGGGTGTGCGGTTACGTATAAAACGGTTGACATGATTGATTTCTCCTTGAGGTTAACTAGTACCTAAATTTAAATGATTAGCGGTGCTCATTACATAGGTTTGCCATGAAGACCGGCCGCGGTATCTTCAAGGGACATACAATTGTAAGAGCTATTCTAAAGCTTTTCTTATAGAATTTTACTATTCTCAGTAAGCTTCTCTTTACTCTTTTTCAGGGAACATCCCCGTGGAGATGGCGATTCGATTCCATGCATTAATGGTATTGATTGCCATAATGATTGCCACATATTCTGCCTCATCCACGTGTGCCCGAACTCTTTCATACAAATCCTGCGGCACACCTTGCTCGGAAATACGGGTTACAGCTTCCGTAAGCTCAAGCACCACTCTTTCTTTGTCGGAATAAAAGGGTGCTTCGCGCCACGCGTTAAGTAAATAAATCCGCTGCTCCGTCTCGCCCATTTTCCGCGAATCCCGTGTATGCATGTCCATACAATAAGCACACCCGTTAATTTGTGATGCTCTGATTTTAATGAATTCATATAGCTTTGCATCTAACCCACTTGTCTTAATAAACCCTTCCAGCTTCATCATCGCCTGCAAAGCACCTGGGCTTGCACTGATATGATTTAATCTAACCTTCATAGTAATCTCCTCCGTGAATAATAAATTTGATCTTGCCTCTATAAGTATATCGTCGACAATATAAATCGACGATATACTATGGCTATAATATAACTCTTTAATTTATGGCTGTCAACCAAAAATCATGAGTCATTTAGCTGAAAATAATCATATTTGACAAGGGCTTTAAATCCACCTAAGATGATTAATAACAATCTTTATATCTAGAAAGCAGGTGTTTGGATGCAGTATAGTATTGGCGTTGAATATGGACTGCATTGCTTGGTATATTTAATTGATATTCCTCCTGATTCTACAATTGGGATTAAAGAACTTTCCGCTTTTCAAGGTGTTTCCGAGACATATCTTTCGAAGATTTTTAGTAAATTAACAAAAGCCGGTATCGTAAGTTCTGTCTCGGGTGTAAAAGGAGGCTATAAATTAGCCAAGTCTCCTGCGGATATTTCTTTTTGGGATGTAGTTGAAGCTGTTGAAGGTGCTACTCCTATTTTTCAATGTAAGAACATCAAAAATAATAGCTATCTATGCCGTGATGAAGACTATGCAACATGCGCTCTAGCTTCTCCCTGTGTGATTAACTTAGCTATGCTCGAAGCAGAAGAGAGTATGCGCAATGTTCTGCGTAACAAGTCACTTACTTGGTTGAATGAAGAGCTTGATCGCGTATTAACCCCACAATCGCGCAAAGATACTCGTGAATATTTTGCTAATAGCAACAATGTTTAATGGTGAATTTAAACGAGGATTAAACATAGGAGAGGCTATGAATGCCTTAGCCAGAGCCTTATTTTTTGGAAAACGAGGCGAACTCAGGGAAAGAGCACTACAAGACCAGCTTCAGCGAGCAAGTGCTTTAAACATATTAATTAATGCGATAAGCGTTTGGAACACGGTTTACCTCACCGAAGCAACAAAAGTTATCGATTCAATTTGTGTTAACAAGACACGAACAAGGTGCAGCCTTTATGACAGACATATATGACAGAATTACAGAGAAACCAGGAATTTGTTTATCTACGCTTGGGCCTGGGGTAACCAGCTTGATTACCGGTGTCGCCAATGCTCACCTTGATCATTCGCCTTTAGTCGCAATAACCGCCAGGCAGAACGTAATAGATTGCATAAAGAATCCCAAAAAAACAATGATTAATAGTAAATAACTACTGAACAACTCAAAAACTACATTGAGTTGTTTTTTATTGACACATACATGTCCTAATGTTAGGATTAATTTATCCTTGTTGTAGGATAAATAATTTTAGGATAAAAGGAGAGATCAATACTGAGTGTTTTATCAATTATTCTTCAAGTCATATTAGGAATAGGATTCCTAACGTTTGGATTTATGAAGTTCGGTTCAAAGCAAATGGTGGAAGGATTTAAGCAATATGGTTATCCCGGGTGGTTTAGAGTAGTCACAGGATTGGTAGAAGTCATTTCGGCTGCTTTAGTTATTGCAGGTATTTGGAATGAGACATTGGCTGCTTGGGGCGGATTGTTCATTGTGGCAACGATGGTCGGAGCCGTATTTACTCATATTAAAATAAATGACAATGTACAACAAATGATGATGCCGATCATTCTGTTAATCTTAGGGTTGGTAGTTTTACTATTGAATTTTGGCCCATTGCTTGGATAAATAGAAAATAAATAAAATTTAGCTGGTTTAGCCATTAGGGGCGAGGGTTCATATTTGTTAAATACAAATCAATCGATCAGTTTTGCGCATAAAGATTTTGTTATGGTTCATTCAGGACAGGGCGGAGAAATGTCCATTCAAGCTACAGATCAAGAACTTAGAATTTTTTTAATTGAAGTGCCGACAGAAGTTGAGTATCCTTGATACAGAAAACCAAGGTAATGACTGTTATTACCTATGTCAAGTTGAAGTAATAGGAGGATCGGTGAATGTATCAAGGAGATGAACAAAGTAAGATTGATTTAAGGCTTTTCCGAATCTGGCTAAAGGCGAGTAAAACAATTTTTGATAATGTTACAAAAGATGTAGAAAGCTATGGAATCAGTCCTGAGAATTTTATGATTCTTGAACTTGTTTACAATAAAGGACCTCATACCATCCAAAAAATTAGTGAAAAATTGTCTATTCCTAGCGGAAGCATCACTTATGTAGTTGATAAGCTTGAAAAGAAAGAATATGTAAAAAGAGAACCAAGTCCAACAGACCGCAGAGCTTCAAATGTGGTTCTCACTGATAAAGGACAAAGTTTATTTAAAGAAATCTTTCCTAAACACGTAGGAGTAATATCCGAAAATTTGTCTTTTATAAGTAATGAGGAAAAGATACAGTTAATGGATCTCATGAAAAGGATTGGGCTGGGTGCTAGCAAGCTTAAATAAATGAAAAGTCCAAATTGAAAATATACATCAACATGGTTTGCTAATTCTTTTGATTACTTAGTGAAAATGCTACCTCATCTTATTAAACAGAGCAATTAATTGAACAAAATAAGGGAAAATATGTGAAGAGTGATGAATCGTAATAGAAAATTCACAACTTCGAGACAAGGTATGGTGTACGAAATGGATTTTTTAAAAAAATTATTTGGTAGATCAATTACTGAGGAGGAAAAAATAATGACAAAATTAAATATCGGAATTATTTTAGGAAGCACTCGTCAAGGACGTGTAAGTCCACAAGTAGGAGAATGGGTAAAAGGAATTGCTGACAAACGTGGAGATGCAAATTATGAAATCGTTGATATCGCAGACTTCCATTTACCATTTGTATTTACAACGGCTGGTGATGAACCAGGAATCAAAGCTTGGTCAGAAAAACTTGCTAGCTTAGATGGATTCGTCTTCATTGCTCAAGAATACAATCATAGCATTACAGGGGCATTGAAAAATGCACTTGATTCAGCGCGTGATGAATGGAACAATAAAGCAGCAGGTATCGTAAGCTATGGTTCAACAGGTGGAGCTCGTGCCGCTGAGCATTTGCGTGGAATCTTAGGCGAATTACTCGTTGCAGACGTTCGTACACATCCAACATTGTCATTATTTACAGACTTTGAAAACGGAACGAATTTCAAACCAGCTGACTTACACCTTGATAATGTGAATGGCATGCTTGACCAAGTGATTGCATGGAGCGGTGCATTAAAAACAATTCGTAGTTAAGTTAAAATGTTGATCAAAAGGATTGTAAGATTTCTACAATCCTTTTTTTATTTTAGTTTAAATTAAAAACGCTCATTATTTTCTGAAAATTCAAATAAATATTTTATAATCATGCTTTTAACACGTCTTCAATAAGCGATTGTCGGCTTTTGCAATATCAAAAATAATATACTCTTATTGAACGAAAGAAGCGTTATTTGAGTAAGACAAATAAAAAAAGTCGATTCCTCAAAAATAGAAGGAAATCGGCTTTTTTAAGTTAGAATATGCTTAGCATACAAAATTTCCGAAATGTTGGCGATAGGGTAGCGTCAGGAAAATGCGGATTTACAACGTTAAGAAAATCTAAAATAAAAAGCCCAATTTCTCGATTGTTGTAAGTGAGAAATTAGACTTTAATTAATTCATAAAAGCACCCGATTACGGAATAAGAGGTCTAGCTTTTTTACACTGTATTGGTGAACTGTTCAATAAATTTCTTTAAAAGTATGGCAAGTGGGCTCATCTAGTTCTATTAATAAGCTCTATATATTGTGAATCTCCATATCCTATTGTTGGGAAAAGATCAAATAACCTATTAATTAATTCTGATGTTGGTAAATCATTATTGTGGATTTAAAATAAAGTCACAATGTTTATAAAGCGAACGTACATAGGCAGCTTCCTCTGAGGTAATAGGTATCAGCCAAGTCATCAACGGTTGGATATTCTTCATCAGCCTCATACACATGAAACTCATCAGGGAAGTAAACAGGGACACTTGAATATAAGGCTTCTAACGATGAATCATCGAATAAGGTGTTGATTTAAAATAAAGTCTGATAATTTGTAAAAAAGTTCGATAATTTATAAATTAAATGTACTATGATTATTAGAGGATAATTAGTTCAATATATAAGCTAATATCCTCTTTTTTAATACATATTAGAATTATAAACTATACTAAAAATTTCTAGTTTAATATGTTTGTTTTATGATCCCATGTTTTAAGGTGGAGGATATTATGAAAGTACAGGAAGTATTACTTGATGGTAATAAGAAAAGATATATGCTTCTTGATAAAGATGGAATGCCAGTAGTCCCTGTAATGAAGTATCTGAAGTATTTAGATGCAACAGGAAAGAGCAGCAATACACTAAAAACATACTGTTATGCCCTAAAGGAGTACTTTGATTATTTGTATCGAAATCAAGAAATACAAAATGACATGATAGAAAAGCTGATGAAGCAAGTATTTACTGGAGGTCGTACAAGGTATAAGGATTTTCTCTATCATGTTAATAAAGATAAGCCTTCAAACAAGAATATCTTAAAACTAAAAGAACCAAGAAAAAAGGTACAAGTTTTATCTAAAGAGGAAGTTGAACAAATTTATAAAGCAACAACTAACATTCGAGATCGACTGCTTATTAAAATATGAATTAGGAGGAGATCTATCCGTGTACATGAATCCGTTCCAATACCCCGTTCCCAAGCTTCAGTCCTATGCCACTCGCAACGGCAGCGAGCTTTATTATCGGTACTACCCTAGTGCCGCTGTAACCACGACGGACTGCTCACGAATTCAGTTGCATTTGAACATTTGGCCAATTGGTTGCAGGCAGAGGAGTGATTTCCTCTGCTTTTTCTATCTAAAGAAGTGGACTCACTAGGTATAGGTTGCTATTTCATTACAAAAATTCAAAGAACTCTGTAACAAAGTCTAGCATATAAGGATTACGAAGAAGGAAATTCCGAAAGGCGCTCTATTTTAGCTAAAGTTAAAGTGTGCGTTAGTTTAATAAAAATTAAGTGATTGTAGGAATGAGATCATATTTTAGTTACTCCACTAAAGGGCCAGATTGTGGAGGAATGGATTTTCTTAATCATATAATTTATTGTAAACTGAATTCACACAGCTATTTAAACGATTTATTATAAAACAAATATTTATATATACTTAAACCATTAGGAGTAAAAACAATAAGGGGGAAACTAACATGACAAAGAGAAATAACATCAGCAATAAAAAGGATTTGTCACTAGAACAACGTGAAGAATTACTCAGAGCATTAAAAGCCCGTTTTGAGAAAAACATGCACCGCCATAAAGGTCTTGAATGGGCTAAAGTCCAAGCAAAGCTGGATGCTAATACTGAAAAACTGTGGTCGCTCAATGAAATGGAAAGAACTGGCGGTGAACCGGATGTTGTTGGTCATGATAAAAAGAAGGACGAATACATTTTTTATGATTGTTCAGCGGAAAGTCCTAAAGGTCGCAGAAGTGTTTGTTACGACCGTGAAGGGCTGGAGTCAAGAAAAAAACATAAACCAGAAAATAACGCGATTGATATGGCAACTGCCATGGGCATTGAATTATTAACGGAAGAACAATATCGAGCGTTGCAGAAACTTGAAAATTTCGATATGAAAACGTCGAGTTGGGTGCAAACATCCTCTGATATTAGAGAACTCGGCGGTGCCCTTTTTTGCGATTGTCGCTTCGGGCACGTCTTCGTGTATCACAATGGAGCAGAATCCTACTATGCCGCCAGGGGGTTTCGTGGCTCGCTAAGGGTCTAAATTTTGCACAGACAGCTAAATTTGAATTTGAGAACGGATCACCTAGGGAAAAGCTTTAATTTCATTCTTTAACTATCGGGCGCTTTAATAGAATAAGGATTATAGAAATGATAGAACTTTTTTATAAAAGAATAATTCAATTGAATACATTAAGAGGTTCTGGTGCAAAAACTTAGGGACAGTTGCAAATCATCTTTAAATCTTGGACATACTGATACTATTACTTTAAAAAAGGTGCGTGATCAGTATGGAAAAGTAACGTTCATTCAAGTGGAAACATTATCAGCCTGACATTATTTTGTTAACAGTGAGGTGGTACCTGCGGTACAACTTGAGCTTTGGTAATATGGTGGAGATGATGGAAGAACGGGGCTTATCGATGGCTCATACAACGATTATGCGTTGGGTTCATCAATATGGACCGGAATTAGATGAACGAGTACGACGTCATCTCAAGCAAACAAATGACTCCTGGCGAGTCGATGAAACATATGTCAAAGTAAAAGGTCAATGGATGTACCTGTATCGTGCTGCCGATTCGAAAGGAAACACCATCGATTTTCACCTAAGCAAAACAAGAGACTACAAGGCTGCAAAACGCTTTTTCAAGAAAGCCTTGCGGTCTTTTCATGTTTCGAAACCTCGTGTCATAACAGTGGATAAAAACCCTGCTTATCCTCTAGCCATCAAAGCCTTACAAGAAACAAAAAGCATGCCGTCAGGCATGCAACTCAGACAAAAGAAATATTTAAACAATATCGTAGAACAGGATCATCGTTTTATCAAGAAGCGAGTTCGTTCTATGTTAGGATTGAAGTCCTTCCGAACGGCTAAACGGATTATTTATGGAGTGGAAGCGATGCATATGCTGAAAAAGAAGCAACTCCTTCTAAGGGATAACTCTGTCCAAAATCAAATAACGTTCATCCATCAATTGTTTGGTCTATCAGTTTGACTAGCGATTCTCATAAGGTTTCATACGTCTTTTTTTAATGAATACCATATTTGCACCATAACCTTTACAGAAATGATATTATGTTGTTTTCGAAAATATTTTTAATAAGAAAAGCAAAACACCTTTTTAAAAAGGTGCTTTTATAATTGAATTATCCATTGTTTTAAAAATTTAAAAACCGACTTTCTTAACAAGCAGCTAAGGAACTCGATAGATCTATGCTGATCCAAGTTCCTTAACGTGCCAGCGGAAAATATCCCAATTTATGAAAAGCTAAAGCCATTTGATAATATCCTCTACTATTAGGATGGATTCCACCCCTTGTTAATAAAGCTTTTTCATTTCCTTTAAATATACTATAGATATCAGCTACTTTTACATTTTTATACTGACTGAAATTGTCAATAAGTGAATTGAATGTTTTAATACCCTCTTCACCCATAGGGATATTTGGGAATGGATTATACAAATTAGTTAGTCGTATTATAAAATCTTTTTGTTTATCCATGTGATGAATTCTTTTCATTATGCTGGAATAGTTATTCTGAGATTGTTCAAGAACATTAGAAATAATTTTTTCATTTCCAGTTTGCATAAATATTTTAGCGGCATTTAATAGATCATTCCCTCCAGCAGTTATAGTAATGACATCTGCATATTTTACATATTCTGTAACGATTGGAGAGTTGAGCATATTTAGAACATCGCCGGTTGTTGCTCCCGACCGTGCATATTTCTTATATTGAATACACTTTTTTAAGGTTTGTTTACTTAAACATACGTAATGTTCAACAAATCCCTGGTCAAAAGTTGGAACACCTACACCAACAGTTAAGGAATCCCCTAATGCAAGATAATGTAAAGGATACAAATACATGTTTCACCTCGACTTGTATGGGATTGATTGTATTCAAGTTATGCAACATACGAAATTGATATGCCCCCCTTAAGTAGACAGTTGTAAGAAAGCAACGGCACTGTTTACTTGGAGGGGATTTTGAAATGGCCAAAAAACAAACCTATTCTACAGAGGTTAAATTACAAACAGTCGAACTCTATTTATCGGGGGAACTAGGAGGATATCGGCCTGTAGCTGATCAGTTTAATATGCATGCGACTCAGGTGATGAGAGCTTATAAAGAAGAAGGAATCGATGCTTTAAAAAAGAAGCGTGTGTCGTATCAGGGAATCATTTAAATCGAGAATTTCATGCCACTCGTCCCAACGAAAAAATGTTAACGGACGTTACCTATCTTCCCTTTAATCAACAGCGTTTTTATTTGTCGGTTATTTATGACGTATATAACAATGAAGTGGTGTCTTACAAATTAAGCCGGTGCAATTAAAGTCGTTGGATTTTCGTCAACCAGTGGCTGTTATAACGGCTTCTCTGTCGATTGCGGAGCGCATGAATCTTTATTGCTTACGCTGGGTGCGTTAGATACTACTGTTGTTAAAAGTGGATCGTTGCTAGTTCCATCTGTCCGAATCAAATTGAATGATAATGCTACAGTAACAGACGAGAGCACTAAGCAAGCGCTTATCGCTCTAATCAATAGTATAGTGGACGAGATAAATAATTGACTTATGTTATAATTTGTATTTTAAAAGACTTTATTGTTACTCATTATGAATGAAATAAGTACAGTTCGAAGATTTTTAATCAACGATCTTAAAAACCGTTCAAGTTTTTGAACGGTTTTATGCATGATAAGGATTTTAAAATTAAACAACTTTATTGTAATTGAACACAAAAATCCTGTTGTGTACAGGATTTTTCTTAATCGACTAACGGAGCAGGTTAGTTGAATAAGGAATCATAAAAGCCCAACGATAATATTGTGAAACAAATAGTTTATAACAAACGTAATTAAAAAAATGAGGTGTTACCATTGAAAGTAGATAAACATAAAATGAAAACATCAAAAGGGAAGTTACAATATAATATTAGCGGAAACGGGAAACCAAATATAGTTTTGATTAACGGTGGTTCGGGACCGATAGAAGGTTGGATGAAAATAATACCAGAAATTTCGGAATCATCATCAGTATTTTCCTACAATCGTTTTGGTGTTACAGGTAGCGATAAACCGAAAGAATCCCAAGATGGGATAACAATTGTTAGAACTCTACGTGAAGCATTAACAATAGTGGGATTTGTACCTCCATTCTTATTAGTTGGACATTCGCTAGGTGGTCTATATGCAAATTTATATGCCCGACTCTACCCAAATGAAGTAGAAGGAATTGTCTTTCTAGAATCCAGCCATCCGAAAGATTTAAGCCTTAATGAATATCAAGGTAAGACAGTAAAAGCAATTAATATGGTGTTCAAAATGTTTGATTCCTTGTCCTCCCATAAACAATTCAATGAAGTTAATTTTGTGAAAGAAACTGTGAACCAAATTCATCAAATGGACTCTTTTCCCGAAATACCTGTATATGTAATTACAGGTGGACAAGAAAATCGAATGATGCCAGAGAAAGTTCGAAAAGAACGACTAGATAATCAATTAGAATTACTTTCGTTGTCAAGAAATAGCAAACATATTGTCGCTGAAAAAAGCGGTCATTTTCCACAACTATCAGAGCCTACTGTAGTCATTGATACTATCAAGGATTGTGTAAAACAAATAAATAAAACAACCGATATCTAATTAATATAAAGTTTTTTGTGGAGTATATTCTGCATCGTAGAGAGTATATATAGAATAGGAATCTAAGTACGCACTTTCTGGTGAAGGGATAAATCTCATGAATAAATTAATAAATGACAATCTGTATGAAACGAGAAATAACCTAATAAAGGAGATTACTTTATTAAGTGATGCTCAATTTAATAGTAAGCCTGATATGAATAAATGGAGTATAGCACAAGTTTGCCATCACTTAGTTTTAGTGGAAGAGGCATCTATAAAGGCTATTGCATGGGGATTAAAAGAGATTGATAGTACTCAAAAAGGACGTAAAAATATTCACCTTATATTATTGGATAGAACGAAAAAGATTAAAGCTCCAAAAATCGTTGAACCAGATGTAGAACCATTTGAAGTTCAGCAAATAATTGATTTGTTAAACGATTCGAGAAAAAATTTGATGACTTTTCTTAGTACTATAGAAGATAAATCCATATTGGCGGAAAAATCAGTGAAGCATCCTGCTTTTGGTGAATTACCTCTTGATCAATGGATTGAACAGATATATTTGCATGAGCATCGACACATAAAACAAATAAAAGAGATAAAATTACTTTTAGATGCGAGGCACTAAACATATGGTTATAAACGGATTCTTGTTTAAAGGTAATTAGGATATCAAAAAAGAAATTTTAACTTTGTGAAATATTATGCTTAAAGTAACGGGTGCATTAGATTGATTTAAAATTAAACAACTTTTAAAGCCTTGCTATAGATGAAGTGTAGTAATGCTCTTATTTTTCTTAATCAAAATTAAACAACATTATTATCTTTATACAATTTTGTTGTATCCCCAATAAATCCTCAAAGAATCTTTGAATTCCTTGAGGATTTATTTTATAAAAAATAACATTTTTGGTTATTGGTGATAATATAAAGTAGGAAAATTGGTTAGCGATCCAAAGCAAAATTCATAATAAAGGCATACATAGATAACAAAGAAGGGTAGGGAATAAAGTGAGTAAAAAAATAAAAGGATATTCGTTTTTATCATTAGCACTATTGATATTAGCTGTATTTATTGAAGAAATCTTCTTCTCACTTAGAACACCCTCTTTTGTTGAAAAAAATTTTGGTATTTATGAACCTTGGGGTCATTACACGGGGGGCTTTAGAGAATAATAATAATATGTTTTCTCATTATAAATGCAACATAATAGAAAGTATGTCGCATCAAAAAAGCCTTTAGAATTGTAAATCTAAAGGCTTTTTTTGAAGAATTCTTCCTTGTTTAAAGTTTAGGGCGAAGTTTAAAGTTCAGGACGAAGGGTAGTTTATGTAATAATTCGTCGAATCAAAGGAGGAAGTAAGGATGGATTTTAATTGGAAAAAGAAATTCATTGTTAGTGGAATGGCTGCAACTTTAACACTTGGGGGGCTAGCCGGGTGTGGAGATGGAGAAGACCAGGACAATGGAATTGACGATGGCGAAGTAGATGACAGCTAGATCCTGAAAATGACCCTACGA
The DNA here is from genome assembly GCF_000372765.1 of Bacillus sp. 37MA. Lineage (NCBI taxonomy): Bacteria > Bacillati > Bacillota > Bacilli > Caryophanales > Bacillaceae > Bacillus > Bacillus sp. 37MA. The sequence goes on along the minus strand of NZ_KB889752.1, from coordinate 1,374,371 downwards.
ATGAAGACAGTGTGTAAATGATGGGGTTGATCAGGATAACGGCATCGATGACGGTGAAGTAGATGACCAGGTTAATCCAGAAAACGATCCTACAGAAGAGGAACAACAACAATAAACAAACCTATGCATCAAAAGCCCTTTTATCTAGTGGATGGAATATATATGATTTAAAAAGGAGCGATAAAAATGGCAAAAGTAAGAGAATACGAGACAATTGGGGAAGCCGTTCAGGCAGCAAACAGCCTGCACACACGAGGCGTAGCAGAAGAGAAAGTATATGTAATAGCTCATGACGGAGGTGTCATAGATGAAGTAGCCGACAGGTCGGACGCAGAAAAAATTGGCATCGACGAAACAGGCTTGGGAACAGCCATGAAAAATATGTTTCGGGGCAAAGGCGACAGACTCCGGGCTAAAATGGAGGAAATCGGTTTGAGTTCAGCCGAAGCAGTGGCGTATGAGCAACGGCTGGATGAAGGCAAAATTTTATTGATCTCCAAAGATGAAACGAAAGTTATTTAATATATCAAATGTAACATAAATAGAATTATGTTGCATTCAAATCATCCAAAAAACGAACACCCTTGATTTCAAGGGTGTTCGTTTTTTTTATTTATCACATATATTCCTAACTATTAAAAAATATAAAGCTAAATAGCATTTATTGAATAGTAAAAAAAGCTATGGTAAAATGAAATTTACTTAAAGAAATGGAGGTTTTCCTTTTGACAGCATCTATGAGACTTAGAATCCAAACTTTGAACCGTTAATTGAATATGGTCAAGGGCTCTGCCTAAGTGTGGAGTAAATGGGATTAGTCTGTCTCTTTAGGAAAACTTTATTTTACGTTTATCAAAAAAGAGGGGGTGAATCTACCCTCTTTTTTTGTTGTCTAAAAATAGTGATTTATCTAATCTTTTTCGATTCAGGCAAAAAAAGACCTTAACCATTTACTTTTCATTGTAGGAAATATACAGAAAAGGTCGTGAAGAAGATGAATACGGAATATGAAAATTGGAAAAAGAATATTATTATCTTTTTAAGCAGCCAAACGATATCACTTTTTGGTTCCTCACTGGTTCAATATGCGATTATGTGGCATATAACACTTACTACACAATCAGGAATGATGATGACACTGTTTATATTATGTGGATTCATCCCTACTTTTATTTTATCGCCTTTTGCCGGAGTATGGGCAGATCGATACAATCGAAAGGTACTCATTATCTTATCGGACGGACTGATTGCTGCTGCAACTCTCGTAATGGCAATTGTCTTTTTAATGGGATATGAGGCTGTTTGGCTACTGTTTGCTATGTCAGCTATTAGAGCGATAGGAACAGGGATTCAAGGTCCAGCGGTAGGGGCGATTTTGCCGCAAATTGTTCCAGAGGATAAACTGACGAAGGTAAGCGGAACTAACGGAAGTATACAGGCTATTATTATGTTCGTGTCTCCTATGGTGAGTGCGGCTTTGCTGACGATGGCTTCATTAGAAATCATTTTCTTTATAGATGTGGTCACTGCAGCTATAGCAATCGTAACTTTGCTCGTATTCTTAAAAATTCAGGTACATGCAAAGGCATCCGAGGTACAAACGACAAGCTATCTTAATGATTTTAAAGCAGGTTTAACATATATTAATAACCATGCTTTTTTGAAAAAGTTCTTTTTGTATTTCGCGTTGTTTTTTGTTTTGATGGCGCCGGCCGCATTTTTAACTCCATTACAAGTGACTCGGAGCTTTGGTGATGATGTATGGCGATTAACTGCAATTGAAATAGCCTTTTCGATTGGAATGATGGCAGGCGGAGGTATTATTGCTTGGTGGGGAGGTTTTTCAAACAAGGTGCATACGATGACACTTGCCAGTATTATAATGGGAATTTGTACGATTGCATTAGGGATTATGCCAATGTTTTGGGCTTATTTACTCTTCATGGCGATATTCGGAGTGTCAATGCCAGTCTTCAATACACCGACGACTGTACTAATCCAAGAGCGAGTCGAGGGTGATTACTTAGGTAGAATATTTGGTGTATTTGGGATGATTGCTACATCTATGATGCCGATAGGGATGCTCATTTTCGGCCCTATGGCAGATGTAGTAAGAGTTGAATGGATTCTAGTGGGTACGGGAGTGCTTATGTTAGTACTTGGCCTGTTATTAGGAAGAAACAAAGTATTATTAAAAGCAGGTGAGCCTGTAGTTGTTCCAGAGTCATCTGATTTATCTTTATAAAATATATAAACACCTTGAGACGGTTAGATCGCCGTTTCAAGGTGTTTTTTTGTTAGGCTTGTTTTAAAACCAGACACAGTATGGGGAAACATGGAGATTGTTTAGTAAAAAACATTTGCCGAAATCGAACTTTATAGAATTGAAGAGTTAGATTCTTGTGTAATCAGACAATAAAGTCGTTTAATATGATTTATCAAGACCTAAATCAAAAAAAGCCATAAAAAATAAGGAGTGATACATATTAGTCAATGACTAATATGTATCACTCCTTTACTTCTTGTTCAACAATCGCGCCCTTTTATTGAATAAGAATTTTCTTCAAATATTTTTACTTCAGTAATGTATATTTCAGTAAAGGCTTTTTATAAAACGTCACTTACTTATTTGTTACCGAGTTGTTCCGCCAAACCGATTAGAAGTCCTTCGATTCCACGAATGTAGCAGAGCCGATACGAGTCCTCGTACTGAACCACTTCGCCAACGAGCTGAGCACCATACTTAGTGAGTCTGGATACCATTTCGTCAATGTCTTCAACGGTGAACATGACGCGTAGATAACCGAGGGCGTTTACAGGAGCAGTCCGGTGATCTGATATAGTAGGTGGGGTGAGAAATCGCGAAAGTTCAAGTCGGCTGTGGCCATCTGGGGTAACCATCATAGCAATCTCTACGCACTGAGAACCCAATCCGGTTACGCGACCAGCCCATTCACCTTCGACAGTGGCTCGCCCTTCGAGGTTCAAGCCAATCTCCTCGAAGAAAGAGATTGCGTCATCAAGGGATTCTACAACGATGCCGACATTGTCCATTCTTAGTAATTTGTTTTTTGCCATAGTCTTATCTCCTTATGTGTAAAAATTTGTTATCTGATCATCTTCATAATTATTCTATTAAAAAGTTACAAATTCCTTCCAAACAAAAAACACCTTGTCACAGTATAGGAAAATGTGAAATTGGGTTTTCGGGTATGTCATATAACATCTTGTTAACAAACAACACTTCGTAAACCCTCTACTATTGGAATATTCGCGAACCTTATTTCGTGAATGCCATCATGTTCAATTTCTCAGGGATGCAAAAACTAAAGGGACAGAGCATTGCAATGCTCAGCTATGTAGATCCATTCGTAGCTATCCTGATTTCTGCTGTTATCTTGCAAGAACAAATGACAGCTGTTCAAATGCTTGGTGGAGCGCTTCTTTTAGGCTCAACATTTGTTAGCGACAATAAATCAATCACATTTCCAAAACGATTCATGAAAGTCCCAATTAAATAACATACAAAACAGCGAGAACCATTTGGTTCCCGCTGTTTTTGTATGATAAGATACTCAACAGTTTCGGTCATTTGTTAACCAAAATTAAACAACTTTATTCTTCATCCAGTGTAGCAAAAATCGCTACTATACTTGTGTATGAAATAACTTTAAAAGCCTTCCATTCGATTAATGAATGGAAGGCTTAACTTTTATTAGATTAAAAATAAACAACTTTATTATCCCTATACATCAATGCAAGAATCTCTTGTTATAGCCTTTGAAAAAAGTTTGATAATTTATAACAAAGATTGATCATTTTAAATAAAGATCGATAATTTATAATAATGTTTGATAAAAATCACTTCTTCAGTTTTTACGTGTTTAATTCTGGCTTTTGCGTCGATGGTTTAATATATTTAGCTAATAGCCAACGTGAGATTGGTCCAACAATTAGTAACTGTGATGGAAGCGCCACGATAAAATTTAGACCAACTGTTTTAAGGTATGCTGTGAAAATTGAACCTTCAATTCCTATCATTAACGCTGTTAAAATAAGTCCGTATACTGACATAATAAGAACCATTGTAGGGACCATACAAAAAGCAAGCGCCACAATAAAGTTGATTTCTTTCGATTTGTCATAAGGTAGTGATAATGCAATTTTACGCGCTTTCGGTTCAACTAATGATTCTGCGATAAAAGCGATGATAAGTGTTACGACAAATTGAATCACTGCAATCCCTACAGTAAACGATGAAAATCCGTGTAAAGCTGTGTTATAAACTGACATAATAAGAACCATTCCAAAACACATAAATAGTCCGAAAATAATGCCTTCTTTTTTATTACTAGGCAAATAAAAACATCCTTCCTTTTAGAGATAAATGTAATTATATATGTCCAAATTTTTTTACATAAGTGACATTTTTGTGAATTTTATTTTAGGCTATGTTAAATTATACTGTTGTTTTTACGTAAAAAATAGAATTGTACTTGATTTATTGAAATATTAAACTAACGGGTGCGTTAGTTGAAGAAGTATTATTAAAAATGATCAAACTTTTTTATAAAAGAATCTCCTATTAAATACAATAAAAATAACTTTTTATCAATCTTTTTTCAAAACGTGAACTTACAATATGTTCATATATCAAGGTTATTAGTATTGATTTAATCAAACTTTATTCTAAAGCTACAATACTCTGCTTGTTATCTTTTCAAACAAATATTGATGCCATAAAAAGATACCGTGTACATTAAAATAGAGGTGAAGATTAATGGATAAAGACCAAGCGCTATCAGTACTTAGAAAATATTCTCCCATGCCCGATGAAGCAGGGTAAAGTCCAACACCATTTACTTTTAACAATGTTTCTAAATGTAGAAAAGGCAATGAATAAGTATTCTGCTCTGGCATCTTATGAAAGAGAGAATGCATTTGGCTGTAGGAAAGTGCTTGATAGCATCTAAACAAGGGGAAGGAACTGCAGAACATATCAAACGGAGTTCCGATGGGTATAAAAATGGGGGCAGGTGGGGAAAATTGAAGAAGACATTATTCATTTAATTGATTTGGGTGTTGATTATATGGCGATTGACGGTGGATAAAGCGTCACACTAGGCGCCCATCCCACTTTACCTGATGATAGGGGAATGTCGACAATTCATGTTAAGAGTCTTCCCCTGTAAGGAACGCTTTTTCTTTCTCATCCTATGATCCTTTTCTTGGGAATAATAACGGGAACGATCTATGTATGAAATTTATGTAGTTATGGAGAAGTGACGATGCCAAACATATTCTTTTATTTGACTTTTATAATGATCTCCATATTATTTGTCCTGGCTTTATTCATGCTTGTTTTTTGGCGTTGGATGATGAAACAACTAGTGAAGAAAGCTGGAAAAATTACTTTAACCGACAGCTATCAAGAAAATATTATGGAGTTAATGCCAGGGCTCCGGCATATGGGCATTCAAAATGTGCTTGAAAATAGCTTGCGTGCAGCGACAGGAAAGGTTCTTTTTCGCCCGCTTGGCGGCTCTTCACAAAAATGGCCGCACCTTGATCAGATTACATTTATCCCCGCGCAGACGACACCATTTCCCATTGATGGTGAAGAAGATGTTGATGTACAAGTAACCATTGGACCAATAGCAAAAAAACCAATGCACATCAAAATTCCGCTGATGATCAGCGGGATGGGCTACGGGGTTGGACTAAGTGAACAAGCAAGACTTTCTTTGGCGGAAGCTGCAAAAAATGCAGGAACCGCGATTAATTCTGGTGAAGGGGGAATCTTGCCTGAGGAATTAGACACAGCAGAAAAATATATTTTACAGTTTTCCAAAACAAAATGGGCGAAGAATATTGACCTTATTAAGCGTGCCGACATGATTGAAATTAAGTTGGGACAAGGTTCTGTGTTTGGGATGGGAAAGAAAATCCCACCCGAAGATTTAACAGGGCGAGCTCGTGAAATAATGGGGCTTAAAGAAAATGAAGATGCAGTGATTTCTGAACATTTTTTTGAAAATCAAACTGTAGAAGATCTTAAAGCACTTGTTGAGAAACTGCGGAATCTATCAGATGGTGTTCCCATTGGGGTGAAAATAGGGACCGGGGGAAAAATTGAAGAAGATATTGATCATTTAATTGACATGTGTGTCGATTTTATTACGATTGATGGCGGACAAGCAGCCATGAATGAGGCACCGCCCATTTTAAGTGATGACTTTGGCATTCCGACATTACATGGAGTTGTTCGAGCTGTTAATCATCTCGAAAAACGAAAGCTGAAAGGACAAATTAGTTTAATTGTTTCAGGAGGACTTTTAGTACCTGGACACTTTTTAAAAGTGCTTGCACTCGGGGCAGATGCCGTATATTTGGGCTCTGCGATGTTATTTGCTGTCTCACATACTCAGTCCTTGAATGCCGTTCCATTTGAACCGCCTACTCAAGGTGTCTGGTATAATGGGAAATTTAAGGATCAATTTAAGGTCGAAGATGGGGTGAAAGCCGCCGAAAAGTTCTTAACTTCCTGTACAGAAGAAATAGAAATGGCCTTAAGAGCGATGGGGAAACGCTCTTTAAAAGAGTTGTCCAAAAAAGATTTAGTATCCTACGATGAATTAACCGCTAGAATGATCGGAATTCCATTTTCATTTGAAACTACGGAAACTAAAGAAAAGTTTCGGAAATAGTTCATTTTCAAGAAAAAGAGTCTCCATTCGTAAATCCTTGATTAGGGAGGGATGACACAATCTGTTCAAAAATGGAATAAATAGGAATTAATCCAGCCGAGGTACAAGCGTATGAACAAAGACTTGACGCAGGCAAAATCTTATTGATTTCTAAAGACGAAAAAACGTTATTTAATATGCTGAATACAACATAATACCTTGACAGGGGTCAGATCAGGAAATTATGTTGCTTTGAAAAGCTCTGGAGCAAATTCCAGAGCTTTTTATTTACTAATTTATGTTAAGGTGGTTTAAAAGAAAGACGAAGAGGTGCTTTATGAAAAAGTTTCTTTATGGGATAGCAGCTGTGTCAGCTCTCTTGATTACAGGAACAGTGGTATTTCTCATGATGAACTATCATACGACTGGAGAAGGCGCACTGAAGGAGTTAGAAGCGAGAACAGAAGGGCAAGTGATTCCAGTTGATCACGTAAAAGTCCTTGTGATTAAAGAAAGTGGAGACATTTTCTCTGCCTACAGCATGATGCATTATCCTTTTGGATGGTTTGAAGACTTCAGTGAACTACATCCAACTGGTTGGAATGTTTATGATCTTGAGAGGGAAGGTTCCATTCTTTATACAAATGACCGGAGAAACATTTTTTCCTTTGGCCTTCTGAAAAATAAACAAATAAATTATGCCATCATGAGAATTGGGGAATTAGATGATAAGAAATTAGATATGAACAACACCCTTCCTCTTTTCCCTGTTGAGAATTACTTGGATAATCCAGCAATTGAAGATGTTAAACTATGGGTTACCGGTGGAACGATTGATCCAACACAAAAAACGGATGAAGTCGTATTTCTTGATCAGCATAAGGAAATTGTGCAGGTGAACAAAGAGAATTTTCAAAGAAAATGAATAGCATATGAGCAATTAAATATAAATGACCAAATGCAACAAAATAGGAATTATGTTGTATTTCGAATTAAGGGCGATCTTCAACTAATGGGACAGATTAGTTGAGGAAGGATAATTAGTATTGAAATCTCCGAATTATAATTAGAGTGTTAGAAAATGCTTATAAAAGGAGAATATAAAATGCCTGTCATTGAACATCAACAATTTATTAAAGCATCTATTGAAGTATGTTTTGACCTTGCGAGAAACGTAGATATTCATACTCAAACAGCCTCTAAAACAAAGGAAAAAGTTGTTGGCGGAGTCAAAAAAGGGTTATTAGAGAGAGGGGATACTGTCACTTGGGAAGCCTTTCACTTTGGTATTAAACAACGGCTGACAGCAAGAGTGACAGAAATGGAAAAACCCGATAAGTTTATAGATATTATGGTGAAGGGAGCTTTCCATTCCTTTGTTCATACACATGAATTTATTGAAGAAGCAAATGGAACCATCATGATAGATAAATTCCAGTATAAGTCCCCATTTGGTTTAATGGGCGTTGTAGTAGATAAATTGATTTTGGAGAAATACATGAGGGCTTTTATTGTTTCTCGTGCAAAGGAACTAAAAAAGATTGCCGAAAATCTAGATTAACCTTCTTCAACTAAACGGGTGCGTTAGTTCGGGAAAGTGAAACATAAAATTTGAATCCAACATAAATATAATTATGTTGGATTGGAAACGCCCCAGAACTTTAGTTAGAATCTGGGGCGTTTTTTAGCTGCTCATAAACAAACTTGTTTTACCTGTAGAGGCAGGTTAGTAAAATAAGAAAATAGAGTTTTTAATCTCCCTACTAGGAATTTAATGGTAAAACTAATTAGGAATTAAACGAGGTGAAAAAATGAATTGGGAAACTATTCCTGATTGGGTTTGGATGATTTATTACTTATTTTTGTTAGCAACATTGGGAACTGCAATATTTAGTGTTATTCGAAAGAAAATGATAGGTTTGTCCATTATTGCCATCGTTCTTACAATGACTGTTCTAAATAGGGAGAGTGAAAGGACTGAATGAGTTTGAACATTTAGTTACTCAGTTACAACAAGGTTCTATATGGTCTATTTATGCAATCGTAGGCTTCTTATATTTACTTGTTTGGTGGGGAATGCTTCTAATTAAAAATAAAATGAAAACTGAAGTTCCTTATTAAGCTAACGGGTGCATTTGTATTATAAGATCAGCCAGATATTACTGGTTGATCTTTTTTATTTAGGATTTATTCTAACGGTAACCAGGGTAGAACGTACAGGTGAGTGGAACAATGATTCCGTCAACTAAACTGTTCACCCCCTACTTGTAGAAACATGTTTAGTTGAGGGAGCCAAAGAAAAAAGACCGCAATAAAAGAGAACAATGCAAAATACTTACATTTAAAGGGGAAACCTAGGAGGGAGATTTTTTCTTCCAGGTGTTTTTCTTTTGCCTTTTTTTAGTAAGTTATTTTTAACGAAATCATTTGGGATGCAGGTGATGCTGAGAAATGGCAAACAAACCGTGATGTCTTTCCATTCAGAACTCTACGAGTTGATTCCAGAAGATCATCTATTAAAAAAGTAGACCAAGCTGTCGATTTTTCATTTATTCAGGAGATTGTGCAGTGAAGACCGGTCTATCCCAATAAAAACCCAAATAGGGATTTTGGTCATATCCACTATTCGGGGTTCAACTGCCCTGTCATCATTCCACTTTTCTCAGCAAAATCCCTTCTTTCCACGCTTTCATCAGCGTCTGCTTGTTCACCAGAAAAACGCCGATTATTACACTGACGGCACCGATGGCTGTACTGGTGGTGATGTGTTCGTCGAGTAAAACAGCTCCCAGTGACACGGCGATGACGGGGGAGACATACAGCCATGTGGACGGGAAGAACGGGTTCGTTTTATTGACAAGCCAGTAGAATAGTCCGTGTCCGGCAATAGAGCCGATAAAGATCAAGTACAGCAGCGATACTTGGACATCCGCCAGAGCAAGGCTTGTGAATGAAGGCCGCTCCCATACGGCGGAAAACATTAGCAGCAATACGCCGCCGATGGTCATTTGAATGCCGTTGATCAAAAACGGAGAGATGTCCGGTTTTTCTTTTAAAAACGATTTGGATTTTACAGCTCCTACACTGTAAAACCATTGGCCAAAAATGACGGCGGCAGTTGCCGGGATCCAGTAAATGGATACGCCCTGATCCAGGCTGGGTGAGGAAATGAGCAGCACCCCAATCATGCCGAGTAGCAGTCCGGCTGCTTGCTGGGCATTCATTTTTTCTTTGGACTGCCGAATGTGGAGAAGGAATACCATGACTGGCCCAAAAGCGGATAGAACGGCCGCCAATCCGGAAGTGATATACTGTTCTGCCCAGTATAGTGTCGCAAATGTCATGGCGGTTAAGCAAAAGCTGATCAGAATCAGCTGTTTCGACCAGAAAAGCGAAAGGACTAGCTTTTTCCGAAAAGCAAAGTATAATACCACAAGAAAGCCGGCAAGAAAAAAGCGCAGTCCTGCTGACAGAAGCGGATCTGCTCCAGCTTCAATGCCCACTTTGATGGCTAAAAAGGTTGTCCCGAAAATAAAACAAATCATTACATAATTAAGCATAACCATAATCATAATGCCTCCTTTTTGAAAAATCATACAGGACATCTTGTATAACAGTACATCTTCAGTTATAACAGTTAGTAAGAAGTCTGTTTTGCTTGTATCATACTTGAGATGAGGTGATCGTGATGAAACTGGTTCTTTCGAGGAAGTCGCATAATTCGTTGTCGGATCAAATTGTTCAACAAATTGCTGGGCGCATCCAGTCCAGCATGTTAACAGGCGGGGAAAAGCTGCCGTCTATCCGGCAGTTATCGGTGGATGCCGGCATCAGTTTTTTGACGGTGCATAAAGCGTATAAAAAACTGGAGCAGGCCGGAATGGTCAAAAGCATTCAAGGGAAAGGGGTGTATGTGGAGCGTCCTCCACAAAAAGAAGCGGCCGAGAATTCGTTTGACTGGCAGCTATCCATTCCTGCGTATTTGACCCGAAGCAGTTTTCATTCCCGTCCGAAAACGACGTATTCGTTTGATTATTCAGCAATGCATTCCGGACTTTTGCCGACCATTTACCTGGCGGAACGGTTAACGGAGATGCTTAAGGCGGAACCTGCGATTTTAGGAACGTATGGGGATGTGCAGGGGGATGCCCTGACAAGAGAAGCGTTTTCTACGTATTTTCAAAAGCAGCTCGGTCTTTCTTCGGCAGCGGATGATCTTATTATGACGACCGGGCTTCATCAAGGCATTGAGTTAATCGCGAAAACCCTCATCGGTCCGGGAGATGTGGTGATCACAGAGGCACCGACCTATCCGGGTGTGCTGGATATTTTGATGAACCGGGGAGCGCAAGTGATTCCGATTGCGATGGATGAGGAAGGGATGCGGGCGGATTTACTTGCGCAAGTTGCAAAAACGTACCATCCGAAAGCGATTTATATGAATCCGACGTTTCAAAATCCGACCGGCCGCTCCATGAGCGAACGCCGACGCAAGGAAGTGTTATATCAGGCACAACTGCATGGCATGTTTATCATTGAAGATGATTCGTGGAGTGAGCTTTATTTTGATGAAAAACCGCCCCCGAAGTCCATTAAAGCGTTTGATGATGAAGGACGGATTTTGTTTTTGAAAGGATTCAGCAAAGCGCTCGCACCGGGTATTCGGGTCGGCACCATTTTTGCGGAGGGGCCGTTTAAGAAGCTGCTTCTGTCGGCCAAAGCATCGTCTGATTTAGGGACACCGCTTTTAACGCAGCGGGCGGTCCTTCCATTTTTAACGTCGGACCGGATGATGCAGCATTTTGCCAAATTACGTTTCGCCTTAGAGCTGCGGAGAGACAAAGCGATATCCATTTTATCCGCTTCTTTTGATTCTTCCGTTTCCTGGACGGTGCCGGAGGGCGGGCTGAACATTTGGGTAACGTTTCCGGAATCGGTGTCTACGGTGGAGTTATATGAGTATTGTCTACGGCATGATCTTTCTTTTTTGCCGGGGCATGTGTGTTATCCGTACGAACCGGCTTCTCATCATTTGCGGTTGACGTATTCTTTGTTGAGTGAGCGGGATTTGGAGCAGGGACTTCATGCATTTGTTTCACTGGCAAACGATTTCATGAACAATCGGTTGGAAAGCGGATGCTAAGAACAAACAAAGACCATTTCTTTTCAGAGAGTACTACAAAAGTATATGCTTGACTGGAAAGTTTCAAAAAAAAGCCCGATCCATCGAAGGCTGAACTGTACCTGTATAGTGGACACTTAAAAAAGTCCCTATTCGGGGCTTTTTGTGTTTTGCGGAAAACCCCCGTTTATAATGAGCATAACAATATGAGCAGAGGACGTTAGGATGAGTAAAACGATATTCAATGAGGGAAACAAAAATTTTAGTGCAATATCTTGACATCCTATTAGCTGGTTTGTGATGGTCAAATGGAGGATACAGCTACAGGTGAATTAACGGTGCTGGATCAGACAATTGAAGGTTTTGTGAATCATACACAGAAATGGGGAGAAAACCGTCAGAAATACAATTTTAAAGTATCTGGAATGGCTAACAGTCCACGTGGACCGGAAGTATTCTTCCCTGGCGAGAAATTTATGCTGAAAGCAAATGCGACCAGCACCGCTGATCGTGTTGATGTAGAAATTGTCGGCTTTCCATACTACAAAACATCTTTAACAAAAGAATCGTCCGGATGGACGGGATCAATCTGGCGAGAAGATATGCTGGAACGATTTGGCCCGATGGATGGACAGTTATTAACCTTTAAGTTCACCGCTACTTATGCAAATGGATGGGTACGGACAGACAATATACAGGTTAGGATAGTCGATGATGAATACTGGCGTCAACATACCACTTATTAAAAAAGAAAAGGGAAATTATTTTCCCTTTTCTTTTTTCTTACGTCTAAGATCAGTAGATTATTTTACTTTAAAGACTCCACATATGAACGAACCATTTCTGGGGTAACTAATTTACGAGTAGGTATAAACCTTTGGTTTGCAAGCACATTGATTTGCAAAGTAACTTGATTAATTTGGTCTGTTGTAAAATCCTTTTCAGCTTTACATAATTCTATGGCTCTTTGAATATAATCTTCCCGTTGTCGGTCTAAATGGGAAAATTCAATAAATATTTGATTTTGTTTTTGGGCATGTAACGTAAGGGATTTATGCACACTCATGTTCCTTCACTCCTATGATTTTTCTAATAGCTACTTCTATACATTTTAAACTATCAATTCCACAGTTGATATATATATTCAACTTAATTTTCTGACATGGCTTTGGAGTTCTTGTTCATGAACAATAAAGTTGTTGGAAAAATAATAAAGATATTTAAAAGTGACAATAAAGTTGTTTAACTTTTTAGACGAACTGTTGATTAATTATGTGTGAAATTAATCCATCTTCCTTTCGAGCAAAGATAGGGGTAAACTTACATAATCAGGATGCAATAATATACTATATGCTATTTAATTTTAAGATGTATGATTCTATGAGAATACCTTAAAAGGAGTTTCCTCATGAATATTACATCTTTTTTTATGTACTGTTTTATTGTTACCTTTACACCAGGACCTACTAATATCGTCATATTATCCATAGTGCATAATTTTGGGGCAAAAAAGGCAATAGAATATACGTATGGAGCGACGATTGCTTTTGGTTTATTACTTGTTATTTCTGCTATGTTGAATACGATGCTTGTAACCATAATACCTAAAATTTTAATGGTTATGCAGATAGTCGGAAGCGTTTATATGCTCTATCTCGCTTATCAAATTTACAAAATGGATACATCAAAACCAACTGTAAACCAAACGGGTACCTTCATGTCAGGCTTCCTTATGCAATTTTTAAATCCCAAAGTGGTCCTATTTACAATGACTGTCATTCCTAGCTTTATTATGCCCCATTATACCGCCATGCCTGCGGTGACAATAAGTGTTATAGCTATCACTCTTATTGGATTTTTAGCATTTGTGACATGGGTTCTTTTCGGTGCAATCTTCAAAGAGTTTTTACAAAAGCATAAAAAAATTGTTAATGTCATGATGACATTGTTTTTGGTTTATGCTGCACTTATGATATGGATGTAGGTAAGCAATGAAGGTAATTACAACTATTTATGCCAGGCTTCCTTATACAGTTTTTAAATCTGAAGGGTGAATGAAATGGACAAATTTATCTATAAAAAATCGGCAGGTATTACTGCATTGTCAGCAAGTATGACTGATTTTACGTATAAAAAGCACGCTCATAAGGAGTATGCAATAGGTGTAACATTGCGTGGTATTCAAGAGTATCACTTGGATGGCAGCCTGCAATTGTCCCATCAAAATGGAGTGATGCTTTTTAATCCAGAACAGGCACATGACGGAATGGCACATGATGAGGCAGGTCTTGATTATGTGATGCTTTATATTGAGCCACAATTGCTTTTAGAGGCTATGAAGAAAAAGGATATCGTACGTTTTTCAAGCCCTATTGTGTATGATGATAGACTAAAAAAAAGAATATTGAGTCTTTCTCATGCCATATTAAGCGAAAAAGAGGAGGCTTTGTGTAGTGAATTACTCTTATCCCTCACAGATAGCCTTACTCACACGAATCTTTCTGCAGAAGATAAGAAAGATAATGCTCTAATGAGAAGAGCAAAGGATATGCTTCATGCCAATTTAGAACATGTACTAAAACTTGACGACATATGTAAAGAGCTTCATTTATCGAAATTTCAGTTTATCAGGTTATTCAAGGCTCATACTGGAATTTCACCCTACCAATACTTTCTTAACTGCAAGATAGAACGTGCAAAGCATTTAATAGAAAAAAATAGAGATATATATTCAGCAGTAGCTGAATGTGGTTTTGTTGATTTAACCCATTTAAATAAACACTTTAAAAGCGTATATGGAACAACAGCATTTGAATATATATCACGTTTAAATTAAGGAGGAAGGGAATCACTCGTAGAGGAGACAAAGCATGTTTGAAATCAAAACCTTTTTAGAGAAGCATTCATATGAACGTCCACAGTTAGACAGCTTTGAGTATACAAGAGAACACTATATTGGATTAGATGAGTCATCCAAGCTAAAGGACTATTTTGCTTACAGAAAATTCACTCCGGAGTATATTCAGATTCATGTGACCATCAAGTACAAAAATAAAACGTTGGTCGGAATCGACGGAGTAAACGGATTAGATTTGTGGGAGCAGACTTATTTAGATGCGATTGCACAATATGTGGAAAAGCGCAACGCTGAAACGATGTATGGCATTGACCCTATAACATTGAAGTTAACTGCATTAGATAACAAATTGTTACATTTTCTCATCATCGATGAGTGGGAACCAAAATATATTCACGCCGAGGCTGTACTCCCTGAAAAAGAGTTTTTAGAAGCCCTTTTAACCGCAGCAGAACATTTTTGGCAAGTGCTGCTTGATTATAAGGTATTTGAAGAAAAAAAGATGCGAGAAACAACTTCAAGCGATTATCCGGTACAAATGATTAAACAACTGAAAAAACTGCGAGAAAAAGTGAAATTGTTAAATTGAGAACGTATACACAATCATTTATTTATTCGATAGTTTCGGTCAACTGCTGCTTAAGCCGAGGTTATTACAGCTTACCTATATGGACGAACTGTTGATTAAAAAATGTAAATTTAGGTTATTACAAGAAAAGATTTTAGCAGGATGCTCAATCATTAGGTGAAGTAAAAAAGTTTGCGGTTTTTTGCAGACTGAGTTACAATCAATTACAGATATTAAAAGTCTGTAATAGTTTTAATTATGAGGTGCATCGATGAAGTATTCAAAGGCAACCAATTATGCACTCCATACAATGGTGCATCTAACGCTGGAACCAAAGGGTCAGACGGTAAGTATGGAGCAGCTGGCGTCCATGCAGGATTTGTCTCCGACGTACTTGTCGAAGATTTTGACGAAGCTTGTGAAGGCAGGATTAATTGAATCAGTGCCAGGGGCAAAGGGCGGCTACAGTATTTCACGGCGCGCGCAGGACATTTCGTTTCTGGATGTTATTGAAGCGGTGGAGGGTCAGTCGGTGCTGTTCAACTGTGCGTTTGACCATGACGAAAGCGAGTGTTTAATTGAACGGGTGATGATCGAGGCGGAAGTCAATATGAAGAAAGAGCTGGCCGGCCGGACAATTCAAAGCATTGCGGAGCAGATAGAAAAAAGACATTGTCATGAGACAAAAAAAGAAAAATAAATTTTTTTACAAAAATTAAAGATATTAAGGGTCTTTAATAGATTATATAAAGAAGGAGTGTTTCATATGTTGGATTGTGTAATTATTGGCGGAGGACCTGCAGGACTGAATGCCGTGCTGGTCATGGGGCGTGCTGGACGGAAAACGGTTTTGTTTGATGAGGATAAGCCCCATAACCGGGTGACGCGGAGTCGCACGGATTTATCACACAGGATGGGGTAAAGCCGTCGGATTTCAAGAAACGGGCAAGAACGGATGTCCAGAAGTATCCGTCTGTCTCCATTAAGGAGAAGCGGGTGGAGATCATTGAAAAATCCGGTGGTGTGTTTCGGATTCAAACGAAGGAAGGTAAAGAACTTTATGGCTCAATGTAATGTAGCCTATGCTTATACAAAAACAGCAGATTTCAAAGAAAGAGAGCCAATATTTGTAAAGGAGATTGAGGTATGACAGAATTCTGGGAATCAAGTTTTATAGAAAATCAAATGATGTGGGGATTTGAACCTTCAGACTCCGCAATCTTGACAAAGGACTTTTTCCTTGAAAAGAAAGTTAAGGATATATTGTTTCCTGGTATTGGATATGGTAGAAATGCAAAGGTTTTTATTGACAACGGAATAAATGTAACAGGTATTGAGATTTCAAAAACAGCGATTGAATTGGCAAGGCAAAATGGGCTTAATATTAGTATTTTTCATGGTTCAGTAACCGATATGCCTTTTGATAACAAACTATATGATGGTATATTTTGTTATGCACTTATTCACTTATTGAATAATCGTGAGAGAGATAAGTTTATTAAAGATTGCTATAATCAGTTAAAGGCAAACGGATATATGATTTTTACTACTATTTCAAAAGAAGCCCCAATGTTTGGAAAGGGCAAACAACTGGGTAAAGACTATTTCGAGATAATGGAAGGGGTAAAAATGTTTTTTTATGATTCTGACTCGATAAAACAAGAATTTGGAAAATATGGACTGATAGAATTTTCGGAAATTGTTGAGCCACATAAGAATATGGAAAATAAGCCTCCATTTAAATTTATAATGGTAAAATGTCAAAAAGAACTATAATTACAATTACATAAAAAATCAAAAAGAGTGAATTGTTAATTGATAAGGCTTGTGTGTAACCTATTCATTAAGACCTTCAAGTGCTTACGCATTATTCTTAAAAGGAAAATTAAGGGAAGTCAAAGGGCTTCCCTTAAAAATCGCTTAATTATCAACACTATTTTAAAACATGGCCAAAAAACAAAGTAAGAACTAGATGAAAATATATACGGTACTTTAAAATATATAAATGAATTTATCATAATGAATTTAGAAAGACACTCGTTACCTGTAAATTATTTTGAGTTTTTATAGGTAGGTTGTTGGCTTTTTCCTTGTTTATTTCTAAATTAATTAATAGGCTCTGTTAAACAATAATGTTGATATTTGAGACATATAAATAGATCATCATTTTGTTTCGACGGTCTTCTTCACAATGTTAAATATCCCTCCTATATTATCCTTGAGTGTCTTCGTCACTTTTGTATTCTAATATATCTCCAGGCTGACAATCCAAAGTCTTACATATCGCTTCTAATGTTGAAAAACGAACCGCTTTTGCTTTCCCATTTTTCAGAATGGAAATATTCGCCATAGTAATTCCAACCCTCTCCGAAAGTTCCGTTACGCTCATTTTTCGTTTTGCTAACATCACATCAATATTAATAATAATTGTCATATCGTCCACCTCAGACCGTCAAATCATTTTCTGATTTTATGTTAATCGCTTCTTGTAGAAGCCGTTGGAGGATAGCAGCAAAAACGGCGATAACCAACGAAGCAAAAATGATGATGAGTCCCATTAATCCGATAGGAGGATCTACTTTCTTCGCTATAAAATGAAAGAGTGGCAAACCTAATACATACAAACCACTGATTGTAATCGCACAGCACTTTATGTTCTTTAACGCCTTTACAGATAATTCCGAGAACGCTGTGCTCTCGTCAATGTACCGTAAAAGATTGAAAGCCTGATAGAGAGCAAAGTAAAAAGGCACAGCCGCTCCATACATCACGATGAAAATGAGATATTTCATTGGGGCAATATTTGGATACAATTTTGCTGCGAAATTCGCCATATGGGGCACTAAAAATATACATAAAGCAAGAACCAGTAGTCCTATAATAAAAACAGCTATTTTTAAAAACAATGTTGTGACTTCTCTCAAAATAAATACCTCACATTTTTATTTCATTTTTTTCCAGGAAATTTTTAATTGGTTTTTGAAGAACACTTACAAAAGTTGCAAAGGTACTTGTCACTAAAATACCCATTAGACTTAGTGATATAGGACCTGCTGCGTCATCTCCTGTGATTTTAGCAAGCACCATTAAGCTTACTATTCCTAACAGAATGAGGAAAATGACTGTAAAAGCACATTTTTTTATAACCTTCAAAGATTTAAGGGATAATTCAGAGAAAGCATTGTTTTTTTCGATATAGGTTAATAGTTTAAATGCTTGATACAACGCAACAGAAAACGCAATACAGAATCCATATGCACATACTAAAAAGGGGATTAGGAAGTAAGCCGTATCTGGATGTACTCTTGCATCTCTAACGGCTATCTCAGGCAACCAGATACACAAAGCAAGCACTGCAATTCCAGCCAGAAAAATAATTACCTTTAAGAAAGTGGTTGAACCTCGTTTAACATTCATATAAAACACCTCACTTATTTAATGACAACGTGATTTTATCATATGATTTATCGTTTAACAATAAATTAGTGTTGTTTTTTATTATATTATTATTGTTATTGAAATATCCATTTAATTTTGAGAAAAATAAAAAGCATTTCTCTGTTACAAAGAAATGCTCTTACTTTAAAATGTTAAATTTACAACTTGTTCAACTTGTACTTGTTAACGCATGGGCAACCAGAAATCCTAACTTTCGAGGTAGATGTGGATGTAGTTCTATAGGTGCTTGTTCCGATCTAAATCGCGGAAAATCATATGCAGCTGTCGATTACAACCATGGGGTTGGACCCGGTAAATACAATATCAAAGTATGGATTAAACATCATGGAAAAGAGTATTACGGCAAACATGCCACTCACGAACAAAGATGGAGCAGTTTTATAAATGCTCCACGTTCTCATAACCTTTTTTCTACATCAATACTTACAGGTCCAAGCTCTCCTGGCCGAGAAGACTATTTTGATAATGATAATAATGATACCCACGGTCCGATCATAAAACAAGCGCCATTAAATCAAGCAGCCGGAATACTGGAAAAGCATCTAATCTGGACAATATTATGAATCATCCAACTGGCCAGATTGGTACAAGTACAGTAACCATTACTGCTACGAGTATAGAAGAAAGACTGCAAACTAAAAAAGACATTGAGCGCCTGTTAAAAGGCTGTTAAAGAAAGTTGGGATTAGAATGATCGAACGTTTACATATTGTTTTGGGAAAATTAAATATGAAATTGATTGTTATTTTTACAGTAGTTCTAGTATGCGGTATTTATGCTTCTAAAAATTATAGCCATATGCTACCTTCGTTTAATAACGAAGGTGAGGAGATAAAAATCAGTAAGGAACAACAGGTATCTTATGATCAAGCAGCCGTGGTAGCTGAATTGGTGGAGAAGTCACGCTTAGATTTATTGCGTGAAGCAGAAAAAATGAAGACAGGTAAAGGCGACACGACACAATACAATATGCTATTAGAAAATGTGAAGCAGTATGAAATGATGTACGCTCAACTTCAATCACAATATAATTGTGAGTATTTCGATATTTGCAGTGCCGAAGGAAAAGTTGTTGCAGCTGCCAATCCACTTCCAGAGAGTGAACTGCTTTTGGAGCAGTTAAAAACAAAAAATAGACTAAAAAACAGCTGCTACTTAATTTTGTTTAGTAGCGGCTGTTTTTTAGTCTATTTGTATTGTTCATTATTTATTTTTTTCTAATTTTTCTTTTATTACCATCATCGAAGTGCGAATTTCATTAATCTCACTACTGGTTAGTCCAGTAAACAATTGAATTATTTGTTCATCTGACTGAATATTAATTTTATCCAGCAGTTCCTCTCCTTTTTTTGTCAAAAAGAGAAAGTTTTTCCTACCGTCTATTATTGAGCTCTTTTTCTCTATTAATTCTTCCCTCTCTAACTTACGTAAAATTCTGCTCATATAGCTTCTATCAATATTAAGTTCTTGAACGAGATTATTCGCAATACACTCGGTTCTCTCGCTAATTTCAAATAGTACTCGTGCTTCGGTTAATGAATAATTTGTATCTAGAATTTGGTTATTAAATAAACCAAGTACTTTTGTGTAAAATCGATTGAATTGTCTTATATCATAAATAGTTTCTTTATCCATACATTCTCCTTTAGTTGACTTTGTCCACATTTGATATTAATATAACTATATTCCAAAATTGTTGACTTAGTCAACAATTTCAAAAGTCTTTCGCAATCTTTATTAAGACCTAATTGAAGGAGATAATATATGATTATTCGAGAAATTAAAAAAGAAGACAATGCAAAAGTAAAAGAAATAATACAAGATTCACTACAATCACTCGGCTTAGCGATTCCTGGAACAGCTTATTTTGATCCTCAACTTAACGACCTCCACCAATATTATACTAATTTAAAACATGCGAACTATTGGGTAGTAGAAATGGAAGGAGAAGTTGTAGGGGGAATTGGTATAGCACCGTTTACCGAACATGACAAAGTTTGTGAATTGCAAAAGCTATACTTAAGTCCAAAAACACAAGGTTTAGGATTTGGAAAGAAGCTAATCGAAATAGCTTTGTCATATGCCTCTAAACATTATGCAAAGTGCTACTTAGAAACACAGCATGAATTAAAAACTGCCTGTATATTATATGAAAAGTTTGGATTCACACTTTTACATGAACCACTATTAGGCTCTGACCATTCTGCTATGGATGCGTGGTATATAAAAGATTTGAATTAACCATAAGAAAAACTTCTTTAATTGGGTGAAATTGAAAGCCCAAAGAATTCATGAATTCTTTGGGCTTTTTTCACTTCCACTAAAAGAAGATCATGTTAGGTTGAAATTTCGAAATAGAAAATATTAACTATTTTAGAGTTCGGTGTTAGAGTTAAAAGGAGTTATCTTGTTTTTGATACAAAGTAAATTAACTGAGGTGCCAAAATGATCAATTATCTGAAAGGCTCTGGAAGTGCCATTGCAGTAACGATGTTAGGTTTAGCGATAATGGCTAAGGGATTAGATTCTTTTGATGATTTTTATATTGGCCTTATATATGTTTCTGGTTTTGGATATGTATTTGGTCTTTTGGGTCTTGCCTGCTTATTTTTAATAAAAAGGCTATGTTAAACCCAAATGTTGATAATTGAATACTCCAAATAGATATAGGCATAATAAAAGATATAATGACGGTTGGGAGATGATTTACCTATGGAGTTAAAGGAAATTAAGAAGCTCGCTGACGCATTAAATGAAAGCGGTAAACAGGAACTTGTATATTTCTTGCAATCTCGAATGAAACCCCTGTCAGCTCCTATTCGTGGAATTGATGAAATCCAGGAACAAAAGCATAAAGCTGGTCTTGTCTGCCCACATTGTGATAGCCAATCGGTTGTGAGATTTGGAAAATACGTTATTAAAACACGTGCTGGAGAGGTGAAACGGCAGCGTTACCGTTGTAAAGCCTGCCGTCAAACTTTCAACGACCTCACTAACACGCCTCTTCAACGCACCAGAAGACCTCATCTTTGGGTTCGATTCATCGAATGCATGATTGAAGGCTTTTCGCTAAGGAAATGTGCCGAGCAATTGGGTGATGAGGTGACCCATGTAACCTTATTTTACTGGCGGCATAAGATTCTTTCCGCTCTGAAGCAAATTCCAACCGAATCGTTCCAAGGTATCGTCGAAATGGACGAGACCTATTTCTTGTACTCTGAGAAAGGGAAAAGAAACATCTCTGAACGCAAGTCCCGTAAACGCGGTGGCAAAGCTAAATATCGTGGCATCAGCAACGACCAAATATGCGTATTGGTCGCTCGTGACCGCCAGAAGATGACTTACTCTGGCGTTCTTGGTCGTGGGCGTATTCGGACTACGAAATTGGATGAAGCGATTGGCGGTAATTTATCTGATTCAAACGTGCTTTGTATCGATTCATGGCGAGCATTCAGTTCCTACGCCAATTCGAAAGGGTTAGACCACTACCGCTTCAAGTCCGACGGGAAACAGCGTGTGAAAGGAGTTTACCACATTCAGAACGTGAACAGCTACCATAGCCGACTGAAACGATGGATTGACCGCTTTAATGGTGTTGCAACGAAGTATCTGCAACATTATTTAGCTTGGTTCCGTTATCTTGATAGCAAGGAATATGAGAACACAACGTCGAATAAAAAAAATATGTTGGTCGCCTCGTGCCTGTTTACTGTAAACGAGACAAACAATAAGCTTCGACGAACGGCTTCTTCTTTCTGAACTAACGGACAGTTTAACGCAATGACGAGTTATTGTACGATTATACATATATCAAGGGTGGTCATTTTTGATGAGATTTATCCGCAAAAAGAAGGATGTTGGCATTTATGGCTTTACTGCCAAATGGTACGATAAAAACACTCGCAAGAGCAGACTTTCCGAAATGCATGGCTATGCGGATATTGTCTCAAATCATGTAGAAAATGGCGGTTCTGTTCTAGAAGTTGCACCTGGTCCAGGATACCTTTCTATTGAGTTATCAAAAAGAGGATATTCGGTAACAGGGGTCGAGATTAGTCAGGATTTTGTTGATATTGAAAAGAAAAATGCGATTGAATTTGGTGTAGATATTGATTTCAAACAGGGAAACGCATCCAAGCTTCCTTGCTTTGATGAAATGTTTGATTTCGTCATTTGCTCGGCTGCATTTAAGAACTTTAAGGAACCTGTAAAAGCGCTTTGCGAGATGCAGCGTGTTTTAAAACCTGGCGGCAAGGCACTAATTATAGATATGAATCGAGCATTGACCTCTGCTGATATAGAAAGGGAAATAATCAAATTGGGTATGAAAGGTTTTGACCGTTGGTTTGTAAAACTGGCATTCAAAACATTTCTTCGGCAAAGTGCATATACAATTGATGCCTTTGAAGGATTGATTGCACAGACAACGTTTAATCGTCATGAAATAAAAAAAGATGGCATCAGTTTATTTGTTTGGCTATACAAATAGAGGTCTAATATTGGTATATTCTCAGATATACGATTACGCTAACGGGACACGATAAGTTAAAACCGCCTTTTCTGAAGGGCGGTTTTCTTTTGGGGTAAAAACAACATTAAGATTTAACATAGCCAATAAAAAAGAAAAAATACAATACAACAAAAAGTTATTTGCTGTATTTATTGTTGGGTATACTGTGCGGATGGTTCATGGTCTTCGGCACTGAGAGCGAGGTCTTCTCACGTGTGTTCTTTTTAAACGTGTTAGGATCATTAACGTTTCTCGCGAGCCAAAAAATTAAGAGCAGAGTTGCTGTCTATACTCTTTCAGCTTTGCCAGTCTTATTAATTGGACTTTGTACTATATATATCAATGTTCAATACTATTGAACAAATGCAACATAAAGTGAATTATGTTGCATTGAAAAGGGGCTGTCTCGAAACCCAGTTTTTAAGGAGATTTGAGACAGCCCCTTTTGTGTTGAATTTAGGGTTTGTTATGTGCTTTTCTTAATATAGAGTTATTCTTATTAACTTAAGAGTTGCTGAACAGATTCTTCTTCAACTAACGGAGCAGGTTAGTTGAAGAAGTTATTTATGGACTTAATACACATTGAAATAACTGTATTGAGTCTAAAAAAGTATATAATGTTACAATATTGTATAGAAAGTGAGTGAATTAATATGATAGTCAGCTCTTTACCTAAATCTAACAAATTTGAGGTGCGGATGGTTTAATAATTCAATTAAAGTTCTTCCGCATATAATATCGGAGGAAATGAAATGTTTAGTTATTATGGTGCATTAAGTACGGAACTATATGATTTTACCAAGCCAGTGGGGTATTCAATTAACGGTGATATTGAATATTATCTGGAAAGATTAAAAGGGACTAGAGGGAAGATACTTGAAGCTGGTGTCGGGTCAGGACGATTCTTAATTCCTTTGCTTGAAAAGGGATTTATTGTTGATGGCATTGACTATTCACCTGAAATGTTAGATTCTTGTCGGAAAAGATGCAGAGAAAGAGGCTTAAATCCGAAGCTATATGAAGGTAACTTAAGTAGTTTTTCTTTGGAATCAAAATATGAAGCTATTGTTATACCTACAGGCTCCTTTTGTTTGATAGAGAATACAAAAGATGCTAAAGATGCTCTGAAATGCTTTTATAATCATCTTATACCAGGAGGACGCGTAATAGTTGATCTGGAGTTCCCAAATAATTGGCGTACAGGAGAAATTACTACATCAACCTTTCCTCTTTCTAACGAAGAAGGCATTTCATTAGAAAACAAATCAATTGAAATCAACTGGGTCGACCAATATACCTTATCTTATTTAAAATACGAGAAATGGAGAAAAGGTAAGCTAGTAGACACAGAATTACAGAAGTTTGCAATGAGATGGTACGGAATCGAAGAATTCAAACTTATATTAGAAAGCGTTGGTTTTTCTGATATTACTTGTTCTGCCGATTATACTTACAAAAAGCAACAATCAAAAGATAGCCAACTTATTACATTTGAAGCTGTACGAAAATAATATAATCGCACATTTATGAAACTGGATGTCTGCAAAAGAACTGAGCGTTATTTCTCGCTCAGTTCTTTTATTTATATAAAAAAGACTTTTAACTAAACCTGCTAATAGTTTGTGAAGAATTACACTTAAACTAACGAGGTGCTTTAGTTCAATAGCTAGAAAGATGTATCCATCTCATACGAGGTGGTCTTTTTTTATTCGCAAGGTGTCAAAACTTAAAAGAATTAAAACCGTTTTGCCGATTCAGTAATATCAATATATAAAATGGTTTCATATAAACGTAAATGATATTACGTCTAATTCAATTATCGAATGCAACATAAAACAAAATATGTTACATTAAAAACGCCCTGAATTTTAAAAATCCAGGGCGTTTTTACTTGCTGATAATCGCTATATCATCTTTGATAATTTTCATTTAATCTCATGGCGACTTAAGAGTCAGATCCTTCTGTATCTTCTGCTTTGATCACTTTATAACCATCATTAAGTGAATGTGCATCAATATGTACTTTCCATTCACCATCCAATAATACAAGGTCGACAGGCACTTGCTCAATTGTTCCATCCGCATACGTTAGTATGGTTTTAAAGCTATGTCTTCCCGCGGAATCAATCGTAGAGGTAGGGTCAATTTCATAGGTTATTAACTCCTCTTTATTTAAAAGCAGACTGTATTCTTTCTTTTGTCGTTCCACATCCTCATAGCGTTCGTCGATGACTAGATCTAATACGCCATCAACATTCTTTTCTTTTACTGCTTGAAGATAATTAGCGAGTGTACTGTTTACTTTTTCAGAAACTTGATGGCGAGCCTCTGCTTGCTTGGCTGCCTCTTTCATTTCTTCTTGAGTGTAAGTATAAACAAGCTCATTTTTCTCATTGTAAACCTGAGCAGAGGGACCCGTACTTGGTGTTTTTTCCTCAGTGAGAATAGGATTATTGAAAAAATGCGAGATGTATTCTTGTTCTTCAGCTTCGCTTTTCTTCGTTATCTTGTCGCCAGTGTAAACACCATTATTATAAAGACCCAAAAGGAACTCAACTTCTTTTGTTATATTGTCAAAGTTTCCTTCCAGCCACTTATTCAAGATACTTTCGTAGTCATATCCATCAGTCCTGGTGTTTCTAGAGATGTCAATAGAACCAAGACTTTGCTTTAAAAATGTTACATTCTCCTTGGTCATTTGAATACGGTTTATACTGTTCGGATCAATACCTTTAGGAGTAAATTGTTCATCGCCAATGTTAACCTTTTGCAAAGACATATGTTCCATTATCGAGCTTAAAGTATCCTCATCTTTTATATCCCCAATTTCTTTCGCAGATTTAGCAAGATCATCAGCACTAACTGTGTATTCAACTGCTTCTAGACTTGATTCTTTCGTTTCTTTTATTTCTGTCGCTGCTACTTTATCGTCATTATTTTTAAGAGCAAAGTAAGTTGCTAATGTTCCAGATGCTGCTATTGATAATCCAAGCACACCGTAAGCAATTTTCTTTTTCATAACAAGCTCCTTTAATTTATTATTATCAGTGTAATAAGGCTAATTTTGAAAACTATTCCTATTTTGTTAAATTAAGAATAACATATGTTTTACATTCATTCTATCCCACCTAATGTTTTGAGTAACTTAAGAACAACTTAAAATTACATACATGGATGTCTACTTGGCATTATCAATACTGAAAAATGAATGCAACATAATAACAATTATGTTGTATTGGGAAAACTCAGACCTTTAAAAACTGGGGCTTTTTTGTTTCGGTGTCATAACTCGTTATTTATGAAATGGTTTCTTATTCTATTAACGGAGCATTTAGCTCTTGGTTCCTGTTACACAAGCAAACCCCCTTCAGATACAGTTGAAGGGGGTTTTTAAATACTATTTTTTCTCGATGATAACGAATAAAACACCTGTGAGAATTAGGATAGAACCTATCCAAAACATTGTCCCTATGGTCTCTCCTAGAATAAGCCATCCAAGTAATGTTCCAACCACGGGCTGAAAGAAGAAAAATATCCCCCCACTTGAGGCGTTAAGCATTTGTAATCCACGATTCCAAAGTAGAAATCCACCTGCTGTTGAGACAATGCCCAAATACAAGAGCCCTCCCCAAATAGTCGGGTGAGTCAGCTCAGAGATATTAATTTCGTGTAACCGTGGCAAAACAAAAGGGGTCAACACGATTAGGGCTACCAAGATGGAATAGGTTGTCACAACAATTTGTGAATAATCGCTCGGCAAAAGCTTTACAAGTACAGACATGAGTGCCCATGTTAAAGCAGCAATAAGCAGTGCAATACCACCAAGCTTGCCGGACAAATCTACATCACCGATTCCAACAATGAGAAAAACCCCAATTGTCGCTAAACAAACAGAGAGTCCCTTTTTTAACGTCAACCGTTCTTTAAGGAGTAAGCGAGCAAAAATCACCATAAATGCTGGTGTTGAAGAAGTTATAATGGCTCCCATTTGTGCTGAAGATAGCATTGTACCAGCTTCCTGAGCAACAATTGAAATGGTGTTGCCAATGACCCCGATGGCTATAATTATTAGGAAATAACGTTTGTCGATTCGCCATTTTTGCCGTGTTATGAAGCCGATAATGAGAAGTGCGACAATAGCCACTATATATCGCATCCACACAAGTTCCAGTGGAGGTATGACCGATACTACAACTTTAACAACAACGTACATACCACCCCAAATACTGGATGCTAAAATTAAATATAAAGAACCTAATAAGGTGTTTTTCATTTTTTTGTACCCTCCGTCTTTTATTTAGGTCGAGAATGCCCCTAACGGAGAGATGTAGTCACCTTCACTCCATTAAGAGCAGAAGAGTGCTACTGGTACATCGTTTTCAAATAATGGAGTCCAATACATTTTGGTTCACCTCTAGTCTAGTATAAGTGCAATTATATATGTTCTATTGTAGCTTTTGAACAAGATTTCACATATACCTAAATGATATTACGTCTAATTCACTTATCAAATGCAACATAAATGTAATTATGTTGTATTGTATTCAAAAACCTTCGACATTTTAAAAAATCGAGGGTTTTTTTGATTAACTTAGATAGCTATTAAGACAAGGATTAATTATTAATTAACAAATTATGTTAGAGTTATAGAAAATAGGGGGTGCTAAAATGAGCGAAGATAAAGAAACTCCTGAAAGAACAAGAGAAAGACTAAGACAAGCAGAATTAAAAAGAAATCCAACTGGAAATATGAATGATGCATTTAATAAGGCTGGGACTGGAAACCTTGCTGATTTAGCAGGTAGTTTAGGTTGGAAAGGCATTGGCATTTTAATCCTTGTAATTTTAATAGGTTTTGTCTTAGCATCAATATTCTTTAAGTAAGAAGACCCCCTTAGTTGTTCCAGTTATTTCAAGACACCTTTTATATTTGAATGCAACATAAATGCAATTATGTTGCATTCGATAACCATAGAAAAAACAAGCGCCATCCCTTTCGTTTCAAGGGATGGCGCTTGATTTGGTTGGCGAGAAGGGAATCAAATACAATGTTTTGAATCATTCTGTTATATTGAATACAACATAATGTATCCATTTTACGGCTTAATGATTTCGAAAGGGGCAGCAAAACTTCCAAGAGTAGCTCGGTATTCACCAGGTGTCAGCTCATATTTTAATTCATTCGTTAAGAGACTCAGTGAAGTGGTTCCCCCAGAGCGAAGAACCAGCCCTTCTGCTGTAAACATCGTCGCCTTGTAAGGAAACTCATACCATGTGTCGTTCACCTTTTTTTGTAGAAAGATATGAACACCACTCGAAAAGTCCTTATTGCTGTCATTTTGAATCGTTAAGGTGATTTCATCCGTGGAGGTTGTATAGTGTTCCTTTTCTATTGTGACCATGATGCCTTCTGTTGCAATTGGAAGCGCTTGAACAGCTGCTTTTTCAGTGAGTTTTTTGTCTGCATCTTCCGTTGCTCGTTGCTCGTTTGACTGGCAGGCAACTAACAAAAGGGACAGTATCGTTAAGAAAGAAATGAGTATCGTGTGCTTTTTCATCAAAACCTCTCCTTTCCACGAGTATAAAGGAACGGTTTATACAATAAAATCATTTTTATATAAAATTAGGAAAACAGTAAAGGAGGGTTTTCATGGCAGCAAAACAAGGACAAAACAGTGTGGAACCGATCCGGGCCATGAAAGAATATCTGCTGCATCAGTCGTACCGGGATTACTTTCTTTTTACGTTCGGCATCAATTCGGGGCTGCGGATCAGTGATATCGTATCACTCCGGGTCATGGACGTCCGGAATACCGAACATCTGTGAATCAAAGAAAGAAAAACGGGGAAAATCCGGAAAATTCGCATGACGGGTGCATTGAAACAGGAAATTGAGAAATACACGCGCCAGATGGCTGATTCTGACCTTCTTTTTCCTTCTCGTAAAGGGAAAAGGTGCAATTGGCCGTGAAACGGCGTGGCGGATCATTAACGGGGCTGCACGGGCGTGTAGGATTGAAGGTGCGATCGGCACGCATACGATGCGGAAAACGTTTGGTTATCACTTTTATCAGCAGACAAAGGACGTGGCCATGTTGCAGCAGATCTTCGGACATTCAGCGCCATCTGTTACCCTTCGGTATATTGGCATTAATGATGACATGGTGGACCAGGTACTAGAAACTTTTTCTTTGTAAGAAGTGCCCCTACCCTCGATTGGTAAAAGGATGGTATTACGAAGGAGACAAACGGGTTTTAGAGCTAAGTATTTACGATTTTGTAGCGCCTGGCAGGAGGAAAGCTATCCTTATGAATCAAATTGCTAGTAATAACAAAAGTAAAAAAATAGCTATCTACTAGCAAGCAAATAGCGAGTATACAGGGGCTTTTATTGGGACGCAGACATCATTGATTCTTTGGATAACGTAAAACATGGATAATTAAATATTGATTCAAGGAAAATGAAAATAAGGAGTTGAGAATGAAATGAGTGACCGTAATTTTTTTAGTGAAAAAGAAATTGATGATTTATTGATAAGGGAATCCAGTGTTATAAGAAAAGCAACGAAAAAGGATAGGATTTTATTAAAAAATGAGTTGAATAAGAAACTAAAAGAATGTAAAAAAACAAGCAAATTTGACATGGTAGAAACATTTGAAAATCTGTTAGAAGGAATAGAAACAATAGACTTTTTCGTACAATCTGAAAATAAAGAATGCATTATTTACTCCTATGAGTTAGTGAAAAGTGAAGATGGTTATACATTTAATGATAGTGGATTTCTTACTGTAAAGTATTAATACGATCTTCATCAAAAAAGATATATTTTATAATAAATATAAAATATGTCTTTTGAGTTTGTTTTTTTAAAAATAGAGATTTATTATGGTCCATCCCAAGTTACAGACGCTGGTGTCGGTGTAGCTATAGCTGAACCATCCCGTACTATATATTCAGCAACGAATTTAGCTTTCTTTTTGTAATGAGCAATATTACAATCTCTTATGTTTGTGACCCCAATATTCACTGAAGTTTCGTTGAAAGGAGAATTAAGGGTTATTGTATAGCTTGTCTTATTTGGCAAAATTGCATAGCCATATAATCTTCCACCGATTTGATCAATCTTATCAATACCAACATTTACAGCTTGTAAAGTAGCTCTAAAATTTGTACTTGTATGACTTACGTTACGAAATCTTACAGAACCGGCATTAGGAAGAGAAGCTTTTGCAGCGAAGGGTTCTTTTAACTGGTTTTCCAATTCTTCTTCAGATATTACTTCTATATTTTCTAAATTTAACTCATCAAGAACTGTTTCTATATTTTCATATACTGCTTCTGGATTTTCTTCATAGTAAGTTTCTAGAGGAAGGGGATTACACCTAAATGACTAAAGTTATTACAACTGTTACTGACGCTATGAAATTGTACGGAAATGAAATAACAAAAGCGTGGGAAAATGGATCAATCGCTGACGCTGACAAAAAGAAAAAGTAAAAGCTTATCTTTAGGAAATAACAAAACAGGTCAACAAATCGAAAGGAGATTATCCAAATGACTAAAGTTATGACAACGATCACAGAAGCTATGAAAATATACGGTAAAGAATTGACGAAAGCATGGGAAAACGGCACAATCGTTGACAAAAAATAAAAAGGGCTTTAGAAAACACGAATCTTACAAAAAATAAAAGGGTAGGACGGATATAAATGATTTTAACTAACCAACATTATCAAAGTGACCCACCCACCGATTCTCAATCATAAAAAAAGAGAATCGGTTTATTTATGTCAACGTGCTCCTTTTATGAGGGTGTCCATTATAAAGAGAGCCCTAATAAGCGTTTTTTCTTCGACATACATCTTAAAAACTCTACAAAAGATACTTGCTCTTAACACCTCATTATTTTTAGTAATCCCCTTAATTTACAAAAACTCTGTATTGTTGGTTATATATCTTATAGATTAAGAAAAAATCAATCACTGGGCTGCAAAAGAGCGCAAATTGCTTCCTTATCGCCGTTATTGGAGATGTGAGAATGTCATCAAACTTAAATATTTGCCAAGTATAAAAGACTATGAAATATGTTGTGGTCTTTTATTTCTATACTCTTTAAACGATCCATTTTTTTTGTACTTTAGCACAGTATTCTCACTCATAACATACAAAGAACGGACGTAAAAAACGCCACTTTTGCTTTCACGGACGGCTACGTTAACACGTTCTTCCTTTCCTTCACCGTAAAACAGCTTAATATACTCAATAGATCCTTGGCGTGGATGTAGGGAAATATAATCGGGTGAAAAGATTATCTCTCTTAAATGATCTCCGTATTTCTCAAAATCTTCTGGGTGGACTTCCTTCATATTTGTAAGGTTGGTTTCCCCTGAAAAAATGGGCGTGTTCGGTTGTATAGGCAAATTTAATGTATCGATTACAATTTCATTAATTGAACCGATTTTTTCTTGTCGTCTCATTCTGCGGTTCCTCCTTATATCATCTTTGCCAGACGTTTACTTAAATAATTGGGTCTCCTAAAAAGGATATAAACGCTCGATCAATACGTCTTATAACAATTGGCCAATATTGTGCAGTATCATCTCGGTTACGGGCCATTCGATTAGGGTTTTACCATTACAACTCCACACGAAAGCAGTGGAATTTAAAAAAGATGACTTCGGTATTGCGCCGGAGTCATCTGATTGCAGCGTAAGCTGCAGGTCTTCTTTTATTAAACTGTCCATTAAAGGGGGTTCAGTTCAAGATGGGAAAGCTCATGGTTTCTTTAACAAAGCTTTGAAAAAGAGAATGCATGTAAGTATTCTCTTTCAGGCCTTGAATGAGTACTTAACACCGGCTTTTTTCTCCACCTTTACGTCCAGCTTCTTCACGACTCATATTATTACATTTGTGTAAGTTCAGAGGCAAACTCTGCAGATTAATGCTAATTTGAACGACCCGATCGCTGTGTAATTACAGGTGGAAAGTCGGCAGAGTAATGCTGATTTGAACGACCCGACCGCTGTGTAATTACAGGTGGAAAGTCGGCAGAGTAATGCTGATTTGAACGATGCGATTGCTGTGTAATTACATATCCATTGTTAGTAGCCATTAAAAAGTTCCTCCTCAGTAAATTTGGATTTTGCTTACGGTATTTGGTTACCTGGTTGTCTTGTTATCAAACAAATTTAGGTAATTCTCTTCCTCTTTGGTATGTCTTTATTATCGTCCCTATAGGCTCTTTTTACAAAGTCAGTGAAAACGGAAACATTCCCCATGTAAACGTAAACATGGGGAATGGAAACGAAATCATCTCTGTCTTTCATCGTTTTTCATGATTTTTCTCTTGTTTTCTTGGTTTTTCATTTTTTACAAATATTCACCTAATCCATTTCAAGCTGCTCGGATTGATTTTTATCGGGGAAGGAGAAGGAACAGAAGATTTCATTTCGCTTGAACAGATTCGTATACCTGAAGAATTTTTACATTCACGACCGAATGCTGAAAAAACGCAGCAAGTTATAGACTATGTCAAAAGGACAGGCCACTTAGATGAGCCAATCATGATTAATCGGGAGACAAAGATCCTCACAGACGGTTACAGACGCTATGTCGTGGCTAAAAAAGTGAAAATGGATGTTGTCCCTGTGGCGTATGAGAAAATAAGCGTAGAAAGCATATAGAAAAGCATGTAAAATCTCGATGCGACCGATCATCAGAAAAAGGGGGCGAGTTAACTGAAAATTAATAATTCTATAAAAAAATAGAATTGACAATTATTTTTCATTTTAATATTATTGTAATTGATAATTTCCATCAATTATAAAAAAAGGGGGTGAATATACCTGCAATAAAAAATGGGATTGTTTCATAGCATTTTAAGTTAAATTTTTTGATTATTTGAAATTGGAGGAATTATTTTTATTATGAATACCGGAATAACTCAGAAAAAATTAATCGCGGAATTTATTGGTACTTACTTTTTAGTATTCGCCGGTACTGGAGCTATTATCAGTAACACATTGACAGAAAGTTTAACACATATAGGCATTGCCCTAACATTCGGCTTAGTCGTTATAGCGTTAATTTATACGTTTGGTCACATTTCTGGCGCTCATTTTAATCCTGCTGTAACGATTGGATTTCTAGTTAGTCGAGATATTTCTATAAAAGAAGCTATTCAATATATTATTGTTCAGATCATTGCAGCTATTGCAGCAAGTTCAACTTTATTGGCGATGTTCGGTAATGTAGCTAATTTAGGAGCGAATATGCCTAGATATTCATGGCAGCAATCATTTGTATTGGAATTTATTCTTACCTTTTTATTAATGATGGTCATATTTGGATCAGCTGTTCATGGAAAAGCAGTGAAATCTTTTGCAGGTATTGCTATAGGTTCAACAATAGGTTTAGAATTAATGTTTGCTGGACCTATAAGTGGGGCATCAATGAATCCTGCTCGTGATATAGGTCCAGCGCTTATGTCTGGACAATTAGAATATTTATGGATTTATATTGTAGCAACAACATTAGGAGCTATTGTAGCTGCCATCATTTATAAATTGCTCCATGAATAGATTACTAAAGATATAAGTGAAAAAGCAGCGTTTGCTGCTTTTTTTATTGCACAAAAAAGGCTGCTCAACTTTCAGCACCCTCACATCAAATCATTTTCAACCAGATAAGCATACATGATTTTATTAACCAATTCGCTTTTGTTGCCGTTGTTTTATGATAATAAAGTTGTTTAATTACAATAAAGTCGATTAAAAAATAATAAAGTCGTTTAAAAATGCAAGTCATGCTATTCAACAATCGGGCCATATTGTTGAATAAAAACCGATATCTATCAGAGAGGTGTAACATGAAATTATTTATAGGCTTACTTTTTATTTTAACACTAACAGGATGTATTGGAGAAGATTACGATGTGGGTGTTCCAACTGCCCATTTATACATTGAGACTGTAGATATACAATTAACAGAAGCGAATATCAGTTGGGATACAGAAAGTGAGGATGTACACGAGACAATAAAGGATGTTCAAGAATTTGGATTATCTCAGGATGAAATAAAAGTTTCTGCAAACCAAGAAGTCACTTTAGATTTCAAAGAAAATGAAAAAAATGGTGGAGATATTTGGACAGATCCTGAGATAACAGCTGTTCTATTAAATGATGAGGACCAAATTGAAATTAAAATGAATGATCTTAGAGAGTTTAGATTTCCATCTGACAAAGGAAATTATGTGTTAAAAGTTGAATTTAAAAGTCTTGCAGGTAGTGCGCAATACGTAGGAAATATTTTGATTCAGTAATCTTAAACAAACGGTCGCGATTGTGGAACAACCCATCAATTTAAACGACTTTATTGTTACATCTATGAGGTGTTATTCGGCAATTGCACCAAAAATTAAACTACTTTATTTTTACACCGTCCAAATTTGCGGACGGTGTAAAAATATTTTCGGATTCAAAATTAAACAACTTTATTGTCATTACACAGTTTTTCTCTAATAAAAAGTCGGTGCCATAAAGGAATGTAACCTTCCCATCATTTTGCAAAGTAACCGCGACTTCATTATCCTTTGTGGTATATTGATCTTTTTTTAGCTTGATTGTAATTCCCTCTTTGGAAGACGGAAGGTCCCCCTGAATCTTAGCTTCGGAACGTTTTGGTTCTAGTTGACAGGCGACTAGCAAAAGGGACACTATCATTAAGAAAGAAATGAGTATCGTATGCTTTTTCATCAAAATCTCTCCTTACCATGATTAACACAATAATCATCACCGAAATGATTAAACTTTTTTATAAAAATTAATGAATTAAGCAAACGAAAATACCCCATTTTGATCAATCTTTTTTCAAAATGGAGTATTTTTATTGGTTGTTATAAACAGATTTTTTGGAGTGTTTTTAATCAAACTTTATTTTAAAGCTACACTAGGACAGTGTGGCTTTAATTTTTTCTTCACGTATTTCAATTTCTTCATCGCTCAAATTGAATTCTCTGTATAAGGCATATCTTTCTTCTTCAAAATCATCCTTCGGCAAGTCTATTGTTTCTACTTCTGGCTAATTGAACCAGGAGGGAAGGGCTTCTCGACCACTTTTAATTTCTATTATAAGGATATTTTCACCTTTTTCATATTGGTCAAAGGCTTTGTTTACAAATTAAAAAAGGGTATGAGATTAAACTGAAAAAAGAAGATCCTGTGGGGTTTCCTTTTTTAATACAAGTAGTACAATATGCAAAATTCAAAAATAATAATATATTAAACTGATAAAAAGATACCAAAATGAGCGAAGAAATGATTAATTTTTGTCCTAAATATGGAGCGAGTGTAGAAGAGGATGAACTTGAAGAATATGAGTATTTTGATTGCTATGAATGTAATGAGAGGGTAAAAAAATGAATTACATAAGGGCATCACTAGTCCCATTATGGGCTTTATACATCCAACATCGAAAAAAGGGAGGGCTTCAATTATGAATGCCGCTATTAAAAATGAAAACTTTGTCCGTAAATTTTCGGAGGAAGATGAACATAATTAATGTAGAAGTAGTAAACACAGGGGACGGTTGTCTCATAACAACAATAGAAGTATCGTCAACTGCAACAAACATCCAAGGATTAAAGATAATCGGTATTAATGAAGAGGGCATTGGAGGATACAGTAGTGCAGAAGTTACTGGAAACCTTGACGATGTCCTATTCGTAGCTGAAACCTATCCAAACATAAGAGCTTCTGGGTTAATATCATAATTTGATTTTAAGGCATTCTCGATCTTCAATTCTACACGGCCAAAACCAGTGGCTTTAACTCGAATGCCTTTATCAACCAGCTTTAATAAATGTGGTAGTCCTTCTTCAGATAACCCTAAATGGTCGATTGATATGGCTGGTAATTTTTCAATAGTTGATGCAATTTCGGGCAATTCTTTTGCATCAATATAAAGCTCGCTGTGCCATCCTGCTAAATCATAAACTCGTCTAGCAAAGTAATCGAGCTTTGATAAATCTTCTGAACCCCCACGTTTTATATTAAAACATAGTGCTTTTACCCCTTTTTCATTTAGATGTAAAATTTCTTCGTCCGTCACAGTAAAGGGTAATTGGGTTACTCCACAAAATGTTGAACTCATTTGTTTAAGTGCCTTTAATAAATATCCTTGATCAAATCCTTGAAATGACCCAGATACAATAGCCCCACCTAATACATTTAAATCAGTGATTTCAATTTGATAATCTCTTACAACATAACTGGGAGGCATATATCCCTTGTCTAGCAAAATACCAGCAACAAGATTGACAAACTTATCATAAAAAAAATTCTTGTTGTTTTTCGTCGAATTATGATTTACAATACAATAGTAATTGATAATGATAATTATTATCAATTAATTTAATTATTGTAAAAGAGGTGAAATCTTGAATAAGCAGGATATCAACGGAATAGGGATGGGTAACATTTATTATGCGATTATTTTTCTTTTAATAGGCTTAATACTATTATCGGCTGTTTATTCTGTATCAATTGGACAAGTGAATATTCCTTTCAAGCAATCTATGGACGTATTATTGCATGCATTAACAAATGGAAGATTTGGATCACTAGATAATGTCCAAAGTGAATCATACTTGAATATTATTTTGCAGGTGAGGATGCCTCGAGTTATTTTTGCATTGTTGATTGGCATAGGACTTTCGCTATGTGGGACTGTTATGCAAGCAGTTGTGCAAAATCCACTAGCTGATCCTTATATTCTTGGTATTTCATCAGGGGCTTCATTAGGTGCAACATTCGCCATTTTAGTTGGATTTGGAAGCAGTGCACTTTTGTCTCAGTTTGGTGTGGCATTTGGGGCCTTTTTGGGTGCAATGATAACATCAATGGCAGTACTTATTTTATCGAGTATCGGCGGTAAGGCAACATCTGTGAAACTCGTTTTATCAGGGGTTGTGATTGGTGCGTTGTGTAGCTCCTTCTCTAGCTTAATTATTTATTTTGCTAATAATGCAGAAGGAATTAAAACCGTTACTTTTTGGTCAATGGGAAGCCTAGCCTCATCAAGTTGGGATAAAACACCTATTATGACCATTGTTGTTCTGCTTGGAGCAACTCTGTTTCTTTTCCAACATCGCGTGTTAAACACAATGCTGCTAGGTGACGAATCTGCTATTACACTAGGCATTAATTTAAGTGCATACCGAAAATTTTATATGATCATCACTGCTCTTATTACAGGAACAATGGTGGCATATGCAGGAATGATCGGCTTTGTTGGTTTAATTATCCCACATATCACAAGAGGGATTTTTGGAGCCGATCATAAGCGATTAATGCTCGGAACACTGCTTTTAGGAGGTCTTTTCATGATATGGGCAGACATTTTGTCAAGAACATTAATACATAATGTTGAATTGCCTATTGGAATCATTACCTCTGTTATTGGATCGCCATTATTTATCTACATGATTGTGAAAAAAGGCTACAACTTCGGAGGGTAGAAAATGGAATTGATTGCGAAGGAAATGGAAATAAGGATTGGGAAAAAAGAGATTGTTAAAAATATTTCAATCCTCGTAAAAAAACAACAATTTGTAGGTCTTATCGGACCAAATGGATGTGGAAAATCAACGCTATTAAAGAGTATTTATAAAAGCTTAGTTCCTCAAAAGGGGCTGGTTTTTTTAGATGATTTGGATGTACTAAAAACTTCAGAGAAAAAGATTTCACAGCGATTAGGTGTAGTGGGGCAGTTTAATGAAATGAATTTTGATTTGACCGTACAGCAAATGGTTATGTTAGGCAGAACACCACATAAAAAAATGCTAGAGTCAGATAAACAAGAAGATTTTGTGATTGTGGAGGAAGCTTTGACACGAACAAATTTACTCGATTACAAAAATCGAGGTTTCTTATCATTGTCTGGTGGAGAAAAGCAAAGGGTTATTTTGGCGAGAACCATTGCGCAACAACCGAAATTTATGATTTTAGATGAACCAACGAACCACTTAGATATTCGCTATCAGATTGAAATTTTATCATGTGTAAAAAGTTTAAACATTGGTGTACTAGCAGCTCTCCATGATTTAGAGATGGCAGCACATTACTGCGACTATCTTTATGCAATAAAAGATGGAGAAGTCTATGCACATGGGACACCAGAAGAGGTTCTAACACCAGCTACAATTGAAGCATTATACCAAATAAAATGTCAAACATATATTAATCCTGTTACGAATGGATTAGGTTTTGCATATGGCATATAGGAGGATTACAATGAAAAAGAAATTATTACTTAGTATCGGTTTAGCGGCACTGCTAACATTAACGGCTTGTGGAGGTTCAAGTAAAAATACCTCAGAAGAGTCCGACACGAAAGAGCATTACCCGCTAACGATTCAAAATTATACGAAAGCTGAAGGCGGAACAACTTGGGAAAAGAAAGATCAAGTTTTTGATAAAGCACCTGAAAGAATAATGGCTAATACTCGTCCAGCAGCAGAATTATTATTGCATTTAGGCTTAGGCGATAAAATCGTTGGAGTAGGGGCAAACTTTGGAGCACCTGATCAATCAGTGGAGGAAGAGTATTCTAAATTAAATATATTAAGTGACGAGTATGTTGGAAAAGAAGTAACTTTAGGAACTAACCCGGATTTAGTCTTTGGACGAGGCGGTTTATTCGATAATGCAGACTGGGGTGTAGGTACAGTAGATACACTTAATGATATGGACATTAAAACGTACGTATTAGAGTCATCTGTTACAGGGGGAACGTACGATTCTATTTATAAAGATATTGAAAACATCGGTGAAATTTTTAGTGTCCAAGATAAAGCAGATAGCTTTATAAAAGAGCTAAAAGACAGAAAAGCAGCGGTTACTTCAAAATTAGAGAGCATTAAAGAGCACAAAACCTTTGCTTATTTGCATACAAACGATCCAAAAGAGCTTTATGTATATCCAGCACACGATGAAACGTTCTTCAATGATGCCTTTAATATGGTAAAGCTAGATAATTTATTTAAGGATGAGACGGGTGAAGTAAGTATTGAAACGCTTATTGAGACTGATCCAGATGTATTAATATTGCCAGACTGGGATGACACAGATTTTGAAAAATTGAAAGAAGAGATCTATGCGAATCCAAAATTATCAAGCATGAAGGCAATCAAAAATAAACAGATTTATATAGTGGATTACAATTATATGTTTGGTTATGGTTATAATACAATAGATGGGATGGAACTTTTAGCTAAAGAAATGTATCCAGATTTGTTTAAATAGGGTTCTGGTGCAAATAATTGGGGAAGGTATAAAGAGGCGAAAAGTTTCCTAGTGGAATCTGGTCTTAAACAGCAATTTCAACAAGTTCAAACTTCTTGCGGATATAGTATCCCCTTCATGACCTACTCCAGTGAACGTGAAACATTGATTCGGTCCAACATGAAAAAGGATGAAGCTGAACTAAAAAATTATTTGCGTGAAAAAAATTTCTCCACCATTGATGGCATTCTAACACCAATAGGAAAAAAATTATTAAATGACTCTAAAACCACCTAATAGAGTATCTTACATATTCCATTAAAGGGCGCTTTAATGGAGTAACAAAAAAAAGCCCAATTTCTTAAGATTAATGCTAAGAAATTGGGCTTTTTAATATTGGAATTTCCTTAACGTTGTAAATATGCGGTTCCTGACGCTACCACTAAATGATCGTATATTTAGATATCATTTTTTGTGAGTTATTTGTTTTATAAAATAGGGTTTTTCTTCCTTTAAATTTGAAACAATTATGATCCATCATAGCGATGGTCGTGTAAATACATTGATAAAAATGAGAAACTGTGGTAAATTTATATAGATACACCGCAAATTTATTTTTTTGTATAAATTATCCCTATTTTAATTATACATCATAAAAACCTTTTCAGTCAACCCCTATTTTTATTTTTTTAAAGGAGTGTTTGATATGAACATGGAACTTCGCCAGGAGCAAGAACGAGTGAACAGCGTAATGGAGACAATTACAGAGGAAATCAATAGATTGGAGGGCGAAACTTCCAGGCGTCGGATGGAAGTTGTGAATATCCGCAAACACTTTTGGGATGAAGTAAAAGTTAATATTGGTACCTTCGACGATTATCTTGAGACGATCATCGGCTTGAGACAAGAGGCTCAAGCTCTGTCCGTAAGCCAAAGCACCCATAGACATGCATCTAAGAGATTATCTGCGCTGCGGCGTATGCAAGAGGTGCCCTATTTTGGTCGAATCGATTTCATTGAAGAAGGAACTTCAACTGCGGAACGAATCTATATCGGCATCTCTACGCTCACAGATACAAGCGGAGAAAATTTCCTTATTTACGACTGGAGGGCTCCGGTCTCGAGTGTCTACTACGACTACCAGCCTGGTCCCGCCAAGTATGCTACACCTGGAGGTATCATCCATGGCATACTGGAGAAAAAGTGGCAATATCTCATCCGCGGCGGCATTATCCAATCTATGTTCGATACCAGTCTCACTATTGGTGACGAGATTTTACAGCAGGTGCTTGGTAAAGGTACAAACAAACATATGCACAATATAGTGGCCACCATTCAACAGGAGCAAAACCGGATCATCCGTCATGATCGAGGGAAGCTTCTCATTGTTCAGGGCGCAGCCGGCAGCGGCAAGACATCGGCCGCCTTACAGCGGATTGCTTATTTGCTCTACAAATATCGAGATATGCTGAATGCCGATCAAATCATTCTTTTTTCGCCTAATTCGATGTTTAATAGTTACGTTTCCAATGTGTTGCCAGAACTCGGCGAAGAGAATATGCAGCAGGTCACATTTCAGGAATACTTAGACCATCGGCTAAGTAAAGAGTTTCAAGTTGAAAATCCCTACGAGCAATTGGAATATGTTTTAACTGCTACGAATACCCCTTCCTACAGGTCAAGGGTTGCGAGCATTCGATTCAAAGCATCACCCCTTTTTTTCGAAGCGATCGAATCATATAGGAAGTCGTTAGAGTTATCTGGAATGTTATTCAAGGACATGATCTTCAGAGGAAAGCCGATTGTTACCGCTCAACAAATAGCAGAAAGGTTTTATAGTAACGACACTTCACTCCGCTTCCATAATAGACTTGAAAAGTTAAAGGATTGGCTAATTAAGAAAATAAATGAAACCCAAAAGGCTGAACTGACTAAGCCGTGGGTACAGGAGAAAATCGAGCTGCTTAGCAACGAGGAGTACCATAAGGCCCATACCTACTTAGCGAAAAAACGCGGCTTTAAAAGAGAATCGATTGCCGATTATGAGATCGAGCCTGAAGCACTTGCCCGATTGATTATTCAACAGAAATTGAAGCCGTTACGTAAACGAGTCCGAACATTTGGTTTCATCGACATTAAGGGGATATATAAGCAGCTTTTTGCTGATCCCCTGCAGATCAAACAGTGGATAGAGGGGGAAACACCCGCGGAGTGGGCGGAGATTTGTCAAGCGACGCTGGAAATGCTATATGAAGGCAAACTATCTTACGAAGATGCTACTCCGTTCTTACTTATGAAAGAGCTGATTCAAGGCTTTCAGACGAACAGCTCGATCAAACATGTACTTGTAGACGAGGCGCAAGATTATTCTCCGTTTCAATTCGAGTTTTTGAAACATTTGTTTCCTTCGGCAAGAATGACCGTGCTCGGTGACTTTAACCAGGCAATATTCGCCCATGCCAGCGAAATGGTCGATTTCCACACGCTTACCGGCTTATACGGACCGGATGAAACAGTTGCGATCAACTTGAGCCGCAGCTACAGATCCACAAAACCGATTGTCGAATTTACACGCGGACTCGTACCCGACGGCGAACGGATTACCGCTTTTGAACGCGATGGCGAGAGGCCTGTGCTGACACAATTGTCCAATCGCGCCGAACTGCACCGCTGCATTGCTTCCAAAGTCGCAGACTTGCGGAAGCGACGGTATAATACGATCGCGATTATATGCAAATCCGCTGTGGAGAGCACCGCCGCATACGAGGGCCTGAGCAGCGTCGAGGAAATTAAGCTCGTGAAGAGCGGCTCGATTGAATACGAGCAAGGCGTTGTCGTCATACCGGCATATTTGGCCAAAGGCATCGAATTCGATGCTGTCATTATTTATGACGCATCGGCGGAAGTATACGGCGATGAGAGCCTGCGCAGATTGTTCTACACCGCCTGCACAAGAGCTATGCATTACTTGCAGCTTTACAGCATAGGCGAACCGAGCTCCTTTTTGCGCAACGTTGCGCAAAAGAGTTTACTTCTATGAAGTAATTTATACAACCGGTCGATATGAAGAAGATTTGTTGACTTCACTCAAGGTAGAGCTGGCAACGGAATAAAAGAGCAGAACTCCCAGATTAAATGGAGAGTTCTGCAGATTGTTGAAATATCCCTAAATAGTTGAATCTATTTGGGGATGTTTTAATTCGCTTTCGCCAAGGAAGTATTCTTCACTTTTGTTCTTGTAATACTGGTTTTACCATCCACACTAACAGGAACTTTTCCATCAATTGTAATTCTTTGCACAATACGCTGCGCATTGCCGTAATCGTTAATTGCATAATGCTGTGTTGCCCGATTGTCCCAAATCGCTACGTCTCCTGCTCTCCACTTCCAGCGAACTGTGTTTTCAAGCTGGGTTACATATCCCTGAAGTATGGAAAATAAATGTGAAGAGTCAAAGGACGATAAACCGACAAATTGTTTAACAAAATGACCTAACAACAGATTTTTTTCGCCCGTTTCAGGATGAATATGGACAACGGGATGTTCTGTTTCATACAAAGTTGATGTGAAAACGTCACGATATTTCGCCTCGTCTTCAGGTGAAACATTCTCTCTTTTTCTTGCATAATCGAATTCATTTGTGTGCAATGCCCAAAGCTGATCCGCAAGATCTTTCAATTCCTTCGGCAAACTCTCGTAGGCGGCCGCTGTATTTGCCCATACTGTGTCACCACCTGCTTCTGGTACAACAACAGCTCGTAAGATAGAGGCTTCAGGATACGCGTCGACGAATGTTACATCTGTATGCCATGAATTAGCTCGGCCGCCATGATCAGAATTTAATTCAAGCAAATACTGAGTGTCTTCTTTAACAGGAACAGTTGGATGAGGCACTGGAGTGCCAAGCAGGCGGGCAAACAATTCGTGACCTTCATCATCCAGGTGATTTTGATTACGGAAGAATACAACTTTGTGTTTTACAATAGCCTCACGGATTGCTTTGATCGTAAATGAATCCAAATCCCCGGAAAGGCGAGCCCCGAAAATTTCTGCACCAATCCGTCCGCCGACTGGTTTAACAACAATTCCTGTTTGCTTTGATTCACTCATGTTTAATGCCTCCTCAATAATTTTATACCGTATAGGAAATAAACCAATAAAAAAGAGGCTAAAGCAGTTGCGCTTTAGCCTCCAGTCGACTGGTCAGCTCTTTTTGTAAAGTAAAGATTACAAAAATAAATTAATCCCTATTGGTTTAATCAATATTAGGAGCTAATGTCCAAAAAGTCAACCCAAAATTTTTTAAAAAAATAGGGTTGCATATTCTTTTTTTTGATGATAAGCTAAAAAGCACATTAGATTAATCGGAATAGTGAATGTAAAAACAGCCCACTAGTCATCTGGAGGCTCACGTTGCTTTTCAACAGCATCGTGAGCCTCTTTCTGTTTTTATAGTAACCTTTTTCCGCCTACAAGGAGTTGGTTTAAATTGATGATGTAATAATGTATTCAATTCCTATCGGGACTAAAAGAAAATAGAATTC
This sequence comes from Bacillus sp. 37MA, assembly GCF_000372765.1. Classification (NCBI taxonomy): domain Bacteria; kingdom Bacillati; phylum Bacillota; class Bacilli; order Caryophanales; family Bacillaceae; genus Bacillus; species Bacillus sp. 37MA. Next base: position 1,330,344 of record NZ_KB889752.1, on the reverse strand, counting down.
AAAATGTGGAAAGTCCGACTAGGCGACTAGAGGCTTCACAGTAAATATTCTTTTACTGTGAAGCCTTTTTATTTCAAAAAAAAAGAGAAGTCTTTATTTTAAAAATATAAACATACTTTTTAGGCCAAGATGTTACCACCTTTTGAAAGGAAGAGTTCTTATGAATAAAAGCTCGGGAAACGTCGCTTTGAAACACTTTCAAAACACAAATGAATATACAGATGTTTTAGTAATCGGCGGTGGACCAGCAGGAACGTGGGCTGCTGTTCATGCAGCGGCTACAGGAGCCAAAGTCATTTTAGTGGATAAAGGCTATTGTGGCACAAGCGGGGCAACGGCACCTTCTGGTACCGGGGTTTGGTATGTAGAACCCGATAAGGAGCAACAAAAGGAGGCTATGAAAAGCAGAGAAGCACTTGGCGGTTATCTGGCTGAGCAAAAGTGGATGATTTCTGTACTCAATAAAACATATTCAAATATGCACCAATTAGATTTTTGGAAATATCCTTTTCCGATTGAGAAAGAAGAGAGGAAATATTACCGCAGCTTGCAAGGGCCTGAATATATGAGGTTAATGCGAAAGCAAGTGAAAAAAGCGGGAGTGAAAATATGGGATCATTGCCCGGTCCTTGAGCTATTAAAAGATGACTCTGGGATTAGCGGTGCCTTAGGTATCTCCAGTCAGACTGGAGAAAGATGGATGATAAAGGCGGGGGCAGTAATAATAGCAACCGGGGGATGTGCGTTTCTTAGCAAAGCGCTTGGCTGCAATGTTTTAACGGGAGACGGCTACTTAATGGCATCTGAAGCAGGGGCTAATTTATCGGGCATGGAATTTTCAAATGCTTATGCGATATCACCTGTTTTTTCTTCAGTTACAAAAACAGCTTTTTATACGTGGGCAACATTTTACGATGGAAACGGCATTACCATTGAAGGAGCTGGTTCTCAAAAAGGGCGTTCCATCATTGCCAAAACACTTCAAACACAACCGGTTTATGCCATACTTGACAAAGCAGATGAGCAGATACAGAAATGGATGCGCCAGGCACAGCCTAACTTTTTTTTGCCCTTTGATCGATTAGGCATTAACCCATTTACCGATCGTTTTCCTATAACTATGAGATTGGAAGGGACTGTGCGTGGAACTGGCGGTATTAATGTGATCAACGAGAAATGCGAGACAAAAATCCCTGGATTATATGCGGCCGGTGATGCAGCCACACGTGAATTTATTTGTGGTGGATTTACAGGTGGTGGAAGCCATAACGCTGCATGGGCAATGTCTTCCGGTTCATGGGCAGGTGATGCAGCTGGGCATTTTGCTTTGAGCCTTGGCCAGAAGGCCGCTAAGAGAAATGTGACAAGCACTTCTCAAGTCCCTCACGGAGCCAATTCAATTTTTTCTAAAAAGAGTGAACCAGTTATATCTGAAACGATAAAACGTGTTCAAGATGAAGTCGTACCATATGAAATTAATTTGTTTCGAACAGAACTGAGATTGGATGCTTCGTTACAGAGACTCAATCAACTGTGGAAAGAAATACGTCATGAAAAATTTAAAAGCAGTGCTAACATTATAAAAGCTAGAGAAGCAGCCGCTATGACGGCTACTGCCAGATGGATGTATAGTGCAGCACTGGCCCGGAAAGAAACAAGAGGAATGCACAAGCGACTTGACTATAGCGAACAAGATCCATTGCAGCATTCCAGAATTTTAGTTGAAGGTCTAGATCATATATCAACACAACCTGCAGCAGTCGTAAAGGCGAGAGAGGTAAACACGATATGATAGAATTAGTGAGCCAAAAACGTTGTATTAGCTGTAATTTGTGTGTGTCAGTTTGTCCAACCGAAGTCTTTGATAAAGGGGAGGATGGCATTCCCTTAATATCCAGAAAAGAGGACTGTCAAACCTGCTTTATGTGTGAAGCTTATTGTCCGGTTGACGCTCTTTATGTATCTCCACATCCTGAAGAGGAAGTAATAGTAGAAGAGACGGTTATCATTGAAAACGGCTTGTTAGGAAGTTATCGAAAAGAATTAGGGTGGGGGAAAGGGCGTAAAGCAAGTGCAGAAAAAGATGCTTCAGGTCACGTATTTAATGCTATGAAAAACATAACGAAACACTAATTTAATATGGATATCTTTAATTATTAAGCTGCCCTAGCATATTTCATTGCTTGAGCAGCTTTTATTTCTTCTATCATTTTTTATACTAATTTAAAGAAATGGCATTCAAATCGTCATTAGGTTCGAAATTTTTTTATTCTTCAAGCAGAAGATTATGGAGAGGAACCAGCATGTCGTTCACCAGTGGGAAGGTAATGGAAGATATACATAAAGGTGAGCATTGTATCAACTTTGCTCACCTTCTTTAATACACTACTTGTCTCTTTGATTAAGCCGTAAAATTCCCATCATAGCTTAACGTGATGGCAGACTTGACTCCGGTCATATCTGAAATGTTGGTAATAAAGTTCATATCTGTTTCTTTTATACGCACTTCATAGGTAATTTCATAATCACAGCCATTAATGACAGACTTGAATTTGACGAAATGTTTTTTCACACTGGCAGAAATAATATGATCTAGTGACTTTTCAATCGAGTTGTCTTGATACTTTACAATTAACAAATAAGGATTCTCTACTTTGATACGGTTAACAAAAATATTCAATACCAATCCGATCAAAATCGAACCGAAAACGGCAAGAAGAATAAAGCCCGCACCGCATAATATTCCTGCAACGATCGTCCAAAAATATCCGTCTAAAACCAACTTGACAAGTGGGTATAATATGAATTAAAATGTTTATACAATTTAGAAAAACCGACTGGATACCCAGAGGCTCTTGTTAATAACAAGAGCCTTTTTATTTTGGGTCATACAAATAAATGCATATGGAGGAATTGAGATGAATCTTCGAGAAGCTGTAGAAAATAGACGTACGGAATTAATTAACAAGCTAATCACCTTCGGTGTTTTTAAGATCAATGAAAAGCATCTTTTTGAAAGCTCTCTGGGTGAATTAGAAGGTGAATACAATAAATTTGAGGAAGTTCAGCATCCACATAGTCAACTTGGGTCAATACGTTGGTCCAAAAAAGTTAACAGATATGAATTATTTTAGTTAACTGAATGGCTGAGCTTTAAGGGTTATTTTATAGGTCGTGGTCCTCACAATTGAGTCTCCTAGTTTATGTAATCAAAATAAACTTGTTTCAACGGAAGCTGGTTACTATTTACGGTTCTAGTGCAAAAAATTAGGTACAGTTGCAAATCATCTTTAAATCTTGGAGATACTGACTACGGTAATTCCTTCTAAAACGACTTTCGTTTCATTAATCGTTAACGTATTGCCTTCAATGGCATTTGAGTTATATGTTCACTCAACCAATAATTTCTCACGCAAACTTTTTAACGTGTATTTAGGTAAAGGTCGTTTTTTATCTAGCAGTGCCTTCTTTTGATTAATTTGTTCAAACATTTCTCTCACCTCTCTAAAATGCTACCGTCATTTTTAGTCAATCCATATAAATTTTATTCAGGGTTTCTTCCATTATAGCTGTATTTATAATTTTAAGTCGGGATATACTGCTCTTTGCGCAAAGAAACATCCGGTTCTGGTGCGAAAATAATTTGATAAAAAGATAGAACCTATATTACCCGCTAACTTGCGAGTTATGATGCTATCCCGAACAACTTATGTATGAATTCAACTTCATTTTGGGCAGACTTCACTCCTTGGTGAACTTGCCCTTTTTTTATCATATGCATCGCTTCAATGCCACTCAATATATAAGTGGCTGTTTTATACGACTTGAATCCCAACATAGAGCGCACACGTTTCTTAATGAAACGGTGATCTTGTTCTACTATATTATTGAGATATCTAACTTGTCTTATTTGTATGCCTTCAGGCATACGTTTCTCTTCTTTTAACTCTTTAATTGCTACAGGATAGGTTGGATTCTTGTCTACTGTTATGACACGAGGTTTAGAAACAGGAAAAGACCGCAAAGCTTTCTTAAAGAAGCACTTTGCAGCCTGTTTGTCTCTTGTTTTACTAAGATAAAAATCAATCGTGTTTCCTTTGAAGTCCATTGCATGATATAAGTACATCCATTGACCTTTTACTTTGATAGACGTTTCGTCGACTCTCCAAGAGTCATTTGTTGGTCTAATATGACGCCGTACTCTTTCATCATAATTCCTCCAGTATCATTTATTTTCAATTTCAACTGTCTCATCATAGCGGGCAACGCATAATGCCCCTTCGCCAATCGACTGGGCTCCCGTCACTTCGACGATTGAATCTGTGCCGCCCGCTGCAGCATTTGGCACACGGAATGTTTCATTGTTAAGCGGCTCAATAGCGACTTCTGCTGGCTTTTCAAGCTGCGGTACCCAATCATAAGGAACGCGGTAAGCGCGGTAAACCATATTGGAATTACGGGAATTTTTGTAAGGGGAAATGTACTCCCAGACAATCTCATGTTCAGCCGTCACTTCAAAAATACGGCCATTTGCGCCCTCTGTAACGAGTGTATTCCCATTCTCCAACCGCTGAGCAGAGCTGATATACGGACTGTAAAAACGGAAAGAATCTGTCGGTGCCTGGAATTTAGCCTCAAGTCCTGTATACTGCCAAATAATTTTAAACGTAGCCGGATCGATTTCCAGCACCCGTGAATGATCCCGCAAAGCGTTTTTATTGCCATCCGGTGATGAAGGGTTTGGCGCACCGTAACCGCCCCATCCGCCGTTATCAAATACTAATAAGTTGCCTTCACCCGGCAATCCTTGCGGGATGATATGTGCGTGATGCTGTCCGATGATCCAGCCTATATGCTTTAGTTCAGGTATGGAGTAATCAGGTCCAATCTGCCATACAATTTTGCCTGTGCGCTTATCTGTAATGCCGATAATATTCGCTTCACGTGCATCCCAAATAAGATTGTCTGGATGGAACCGCTCATCCCCTGCGTCATAATGGCGGTTTGGCCCGACTGCTGAGATTGAATTAATATGGAGCCAGTCACCGGATTCATTTCCGAAGAAACGACGGTTTGGCTCTTCATAAATCACTTTTTTTGCCGCATCATCAAATTGAAGTTCATCAAAGTGATCACTGAATGACCATTCCCATACAATATTTCCGTTCCAATCGACTTCCAAAATCACATCGTCTAAAAGCTCGTGTTTTGAAATTTCAGGCTTATGAACGTTGCGATGAGCCAAAATAAGTGTATTTCCGGCATCTGTTTTCGGACTTTGCCCCGGTGCATAATACCCAACCGGATTTCCTTCACGCTGGTAATCATGATGCGCCCGGGCGAGCCACCGGCCTTCGTATCCGGGATCTTCAATAAATTCATGCTGATCAAATTTCCAGACGATATTCCCTTCAAAATCTACTTGTACAAGATCTCCTTCATCCTGAAAACCATGCTCAGGGTCACGGTTGAATGTATGCCCCAGTACATATCCGCCTGGAAAAATTTTATTCGGAAAGCCCCGAAGCCCTTTCCATAAGTGAACTTCTTTTCCATTCATATCAATCAATAAAGCTCCATGATCCGCAGCCTGATAAATCGTATAACCGCTCCATGCCTTTTCTGGTGAATAAATTGTAGCACCTGTAGGGTGAATTGTTGGAAGTCCCATCTGTTCCGCTCCTTTTATCGTAATTAGTAAGTTAAAAACCGGCTGTTATGACTGGGTGGGTCGTTTTGATCTTCTTTCTCTTTTGCCAAAGATAAAATTTCATCCGATAATCCATCCAGGTTGTTGATTAAGCGCCGGTAAAGATCAATTTGCAGTTCAATTTCTTTGAGTGTAAAATTATTGAACAGAACAGAAACCATATTTGTGCCAACCTGGCTGTTCCGTCCTATAAACTCTCGCCCTTTATCCGTAATGTCCAGCAGTACAGTTCTCCTGTCTTGACTATGGCGTTTTCGAACCGCAAAACTTCTGTCTTCCAGCTTGTCACAAATGAATGTAATAGCGCCTGAAGTCAGGTCGAGTTCCTCGGCTAAATCCGTTAACCGTTGTTCTCCGTCTTGAATAATCTTTCTTAAAATCAAAAATCCCGGCAGCATGACTCCTTCAATTATGATTTTGTCTCGTTCTTTGACGAATTTGCGCACCATTTTACGAAACAACCAGTCTGTTTCTTCCAGCAGATCAAGCTTGTTTTTTTCCATGCTCACCTCTCCCAGGCTTAATGGGTACAAAAAAAGACACCCGACACGTTTCAATTCATTCATCGAACATGAATGTTGAAATGTATAAGGTGCCTTTGGATGACCAATCAGCGCTTAAATTTAGTTTAGTATTAAAATAATGAGTGCTAAAATATTGAATAATTGTATCTTAATCCGCAAATTCATATGTGTCAAGTGGGATTTAAAAAATATAAAAGAGGTATTTTTTCTTACGCTATGTGTCAAGAGGTTCTGGTGCAAAAACTTAGGGACAGTTGCAAATCATCTTTAAATCTTGGACATACGGATACTATTACGTTAAAAAAGGTGCGTAATCAGTATGAAAAAGCAACATTTATTCAAGTGGAAACATGATCAGCCTGACAGTATTTTGTTAACAGTGAGGTGGTACCTGCGGTACAACTTGAGCTTTCGTAATGTGGTGGAGATGATAGAAGAACGGGGCTTATCGATGGCTCACACAACGATTATGCGTTGGGCTCATCAATATGGACCGGAATTAGATGAAAGAGTACGACGTCATCTTCGACCAACAAATGACTCTTGGAGAGTCGACGAAACGTATATCAATGTAAAAAGTCAATGGATGTACCTGTATCGTGCAATGGACTGCAAAGGAAACACGATTGATTTTTATCTTAGTAAAACAAGAGACAAACAGACTGCAAAGTGCTTCTTCAAGAAAGCTTTGCGGTCTTTTCATGTTTCAAAGCCTCGTGTCATAACAGTGGATAAAAATTCTGCTTATCCTATAGCAGTTGAAGAATTAAGAAAAGAAAAAACATACCATCAGGCATGCAACTCAGACAAAAGAAGTATTTAAATAATATCGTAGAACAGGACCATCCTTTTATCAAGAAGCGTGTTAGTTCTATGTTAGGGTTGAAATCTTTTCGTACAGTCACTTACATACTGAGTGCATATGATTAAAAAGAAGCAGGTTCATCAAGGGGTGAAGTTTGTCCAATAGGAGGGGAATTTGTGAGCATAGTAGCACCTGCCTATGGATACGGCCGAGGCTTTGCGATAGTGGTCGTATTATTTATCCTTTTAATTATATTATTGGAGCCTTTTTTGTTCATGGTGGTTATTAATCAAGCCAATCGTTTTTAAGATGATAATTCTACCTCTCATTACTCCTTCACTTTTCGAAGCATAGACACGCTTCTTGCTACAGAGATAGGTCTATGCTTTATTTTTTTTGAAACTTTTTAGTTACTTTTTCGTATATAGTTATATAATGTAGGTTTCATTATTGATGATCACCTAATTAGGAGAAAGTTTATTACAAACTAGGAGGGTCTTGATTGTTAAAACGTATTTCCTTATTTATATTCGTTAACATTCTAGTATTAATCACCATTACAATGATCACCACGTTGCTTGGTGTAGAAAGTTATATTGGTGGCGGTGGTTATGGTTCCCTGCTTGCCTTCAGTGTCATCGCTGGTTTTGCTGGTTCCATCATTTCATTGTTAATGTCTCGTATAATGGCGAAATGGGTTATGCGTGTTCAATTAATTGATGAACATTCCCCGCGTGGCGATCACGAACGCTTTGCACTGGAAGAAACATATCGTTTAGCACGTGTGGCTGGTTTGAAAGTTATGCCCCAAGTGGGTATTTATCATTCACAAGAAGTCAACGCTTTTGCTACTGGACCAAGCAAAAAACGTTCATTAGTAGCCATTTCAAGCGGTATGTTAGATAGGATGGATCGTAATGCGATCAGTGGGGTTATTGCACACGAAATAGCACACATTAAGAATGGTGATATGGTTACAACGACTCTATTGCAAGGTATCATCAACACATTCGTTATTTTCTTCTCCCGTATTGCTTCAAAAATTGTTTCAAGTTTTGTGAGAGAAGAAGTGGCTGGAATTGTTTATTTCGTATCTTCTATCGTTTTCGAGATTCTATTCAGCATTTTAAGCAGTCCCATTATCTTTTGGCATTCAAGAAAACGTGAATTTAAAGCGGACAAATTAGCTGCAGAATTAGGGGGAAAGGCGAATATGATTCACGCATTAGAATCATTAAGACACACGACTAGCTTGGTTGATGACAGCCAAAAGTCTATTGCTGCTTTTAAAATTAGTGGCAAGGGAAAATTCTCTAGACTATTCTCTACTCACCCACCATTAGAAAAACGCATTGAACATTTGAAATCACTTTAATATCTAAGACTTTCTACATTATTCAGATGTAGAAAGTCTTTTTTTATTTATGCAAATATTGATTCACATCTGAATACGCTTGAATAAAGGAACTTACGTTTGTATACTGTATAAAAAGAACCTTTGTTCCATAGGAGGGACACAAAATGCTCTATAATGACCGAAAGATGTTGAAATGGAAGGGCATGTTACTATCTGAACATGTGGAAATGATTAAAATGGACGAAACAGAAAAACCGCCACTTTTTTTGGATGAACAAGCGGCAGAAGAATTTAATCGTATGGTGAGTGAATCGTATCATCTATCGAAGCCCATTTTTATCGAAGTAAATACGTTTGGACTTCCTTATATTGAAGCTACTGGCATTGTACAGTCATTGAATAGCCATAACGGGCGTCTGATACTAATTGGAAAGGGAATGTTCTGTTTGAAGGACATTGTTTCTATTCGCTTTGTAGAAGAGGGCGACGAGTATGGAAATTGATTATAGTACACTGCCAAAACGCGATCTGCTTTTTATTGATGTTAAGTCTTACTTTGCGTCATAGGAGGACATAAGGGTTGAGCTAAACGCTCATCCTTTTTAGTGTTTTGTTGAACTAAAGCTACCCGTTAGTTAAAAAATTTCTTTACTGTAGCGTTAAAATAAAGTTTGATAAAAGCAGCTTACTGATAAAGAAAGCTCACAAGCAATTTTACTTTATAATTTAATGGTACAATAATTGTAAGATTATATACTCCTTTAACCAACCCAATATCGTTTTATTGGATTCGGATGGATGTTGCGAAGTAATGACCTCTTCAAGCTTTTCTTTTTGCTCATTTGTAAGAGATTGACTAATTTTATTAAATAGCTTCTTTTCAGCCATTGCCCTTGTCTCCCACACCATTTTTTCAAGTGTAGTGATAGCAGGCAGGATGAATAGCATCACCATTTTCCAAAGCTAGTTGATGAAGCCGTGGAGAAAATTAGTACAAATATGGAACATGACGTAGATCTCTTACATGTGAAAGTTGTTGTTATAGATAGAAGTTAAGCTGAGGAGAGTATAAAGGACCTAATTTCTGGTATCATGAGATCAAGAGATATCTCTGCAAAGGCGCTAGTTGCAATATGCGATGACGATATAGAGCAATTTTTTGCAAGTATGAAAAAAAATACTCCTCCCAATGGAACCAGTCTCTTGGACTTTTTTGAGAAAAATGCTGGATGGAATCCTGAAATTTCATTGACAAGGGTTTGGCAAATATATAGGAGTATTCATTCCTATACAAGAGATGTTGCAGTTCCTCTTCTCCGTCCTGGGGACACTACATTGGTTGAGCATACAGGTTCAGGTGTGTTAAAAAACGGAAGAATGGTTGGAGAAATTAGTCTAGATGAAACTTTGTTATATAATGCATTTAATGGGGAAAGCACTGAAGGAAAAGTAGAATTTTTCAATTTAGGAATTGTATTAATTCTTGGGGATTCAATGTCTCTTTTCTCCTATAAAAAAGTATATTTCCTATACCTTTAACTACATTCTAATGAAGAGGAGAATTAACATGGCTTTAGAATTGGATGTTACACATGAATTACTCCGTATAAGTCGTTATAATCCATCAAACTTATACGGAGTAAAGTAGACGAGATGGATATACCGACTTTGTATTAAAAGAAAGCGTGATATACAAAGGAGGAATAAAAATGTCAATGATACAAGTACAAAATTTAACTTTCTCTTATCCGAGTAGTTTTGATAATATTTTTGAAGATATAAGCTTTCAAATTGATACAGATTGGAAGCTTGGATTTATTGGTCGAAATGGACGAGGGAAAACAACGTTCTTTAATTTATTACTAGGTAAATTTGAATATAAGGGGAAAATCATTTCTTCGGTCGATTTTAACTACTTCCCATATCCAGTAGAAGATAAAAGTAAGTATACGCATGAAATTTTAGAAGAAATATGCCCTCAAGCTGAGGACTGGGAATTTCTTCGAGAAATAGCTTATTTAAATGTGGATGCCGAAGCCATGTACCGCCCATTTGAAACTTTATCAAACGGTGAACAAACAAAGGTATTGCTTGCTGCTCTATTTTTAAACGAAGGGCAATTTTTATTAATTGATGAACCAACAAATCATTTAGATACTGAAGCTCGTAAGATGGTTTCTAATTACTTGAGGAAGAAAAAAGGGTTTATTTTAATTTCTCATGACCGTAACTTTTTAGATGGTTGTGTTGATCATATCTTGTCTATAAATAGAGCAGATATTGAGGTTCAAAGTGGAAATTATTCTTCATGGAAGTTGAACTTTGACCGACAGCAGGAACATGAACAAGCAACAAATGAACGCTTGCAGAAGGATATTGGACGGTTAAATCAATCTTCAAAACGTTCGGCTGGTTGGTCTAACCAAGTCGAAGCTTCAAAAAATGCAACAACGAATTCTGGTTCTAAATTGGACAAAGGTTTTGTAGGGCATAAAGCAGCAAAATTGATGAAACGCTCTAAGAACCTTGAGGCTCGACAACAAAAAGCGATTGAAGAAAAGTCGAAGCTTCTAAAAAACATTGAAAAAACGGAGTCCTTACAGTTAGAATCGATGGAATATAAATCGAAGGAACTCATTCAATTAACAGATGTGTCTGTAATGTATGATGGTCAAGTTGTCAACAAACCAATAAGTTTTAATGTTGAACAAGGAGATAGAATTGTACTGGACGGAAAGAACGGCAGTGGAAAAAGTAGTATTTTAAAATTAATTTTAGGCGATCCAATACAGCATACAGGCACGTCAAATAAGGGTTCTAATCTGATAATTTCTTATGTTCAGCAAGACACCTCTCATTTAAAGGGGATGCTATCTGACTTTATTGAAGAAAATGAGATTGATGAAACGTTGTTTAAGTCCATTTTGAGAAAGATGGATTTTGACCGAATACAGTTTGAAAAAGATATATCTCATTATTCAGGTGGTCAGAAGAAAAAATTGCTTATCGCTAAAAGTTTATGTGAAAAAGCTCACCTGTATATTTGGGATGAACCATTAAACTTTATTGATATTTACTCTCGCATGCAAATTGAAGAGCTTATTCAAACCTTTAATCCGACTATAGTTTTTGTTGAACATGACCAGACCTTCCAAGAGACAATATCAACAAAAACAATAAAAATGTAAAAAAAACTAGGGTATAGAAATAAATCTCTATACCCTTCTTTACTCTCTTCAACTAACAGAGGCTTGTTAGCGAAACAAGCTAATTAAAAAAATCGGTTCCTAAAGGAATCGATTTTTTTGCTGCAATTTTCTTAACGTTGTAAATCCGCATTTTCCTGACGCTAACCCTTAAAAAACTAGACCTTCCGGAAGATTGGGTGCCAAAGAAAGTTTACAATGTAATACTTACGACAGCAATGTTAGGTGATACCATGTTTTCAAACGACTGTTATATCGCAGACAAAAATAAGCTGAAAGATCGGTTCGGTATTATGGGATCACAGATTTACTATCATGCATGGGGCGTACACCATTTTGTCTGAACGGGACAGCCTTCCAAACGGAGAAAAGTCATTCTCAAAAGGACAAGTACTCATGAGGGACTACTATAAAGACAATGAAATTACCATCATTATAAAAGAAATGGTGGATGAGGTTAGTGCTCGGCTCCGTAAACATGGTGTAGCTGCTGCAAAAATTGCACTGACTATATCCTATTCACGTGATATTGAAGAACGAGGATTCACTAAACAGATGCAGCTTCCGAAGAATACAAACCACACGATGGAGTTAACCAGTCATTTCATCCGGATCTTTCGACAACATTGGCAAGGACAGCCTGTACGTCAAATATATGTTTCCTGCGGTAAACTGCGCAAATTTGAATATGAACAACTTGATTTATTTACAGCGACAGAAGAGATGGAGAAAAGCCCTGCGATTGATACGGTGATGGATGAATTGAGGAAGCGTTTTGAGAAGGATGCGATTTTCAAGGCATACAATCTCATGAAAGGTGGAACGTATTTGAGCAGAGCAAACCATATACGAGGTCACAAAGGATAGAGCTAAACGCTCGTCCTTTTTCGTTTGTTTAAGTTTGGTACAATCTCAAGCGTTTGGTCACTTATATTTTTCTTTTGTCATGACTGGAATTTACAAAATGAAGAGAGTTACTTTAAAATATCTTACAAAATATTTATTAGAAAGGATAATAAAAGGGCAGGATAGTTCAATAAGAACCCAACGCAACTTCAGGATTTCCTTAGGCTGCATAGAACCGCTAGGTGACTATGCAGTGATGGAGTCGGCTTGAACCAGGTTTTTTGATGTGACTAATAGTAGCGGGAAATCAAGAAAGAACCTGGACAGTTTTACCAGGTTCTTTTATATTGCACAAAAACAGACACGACGATATAATTAGATTACTACCGCGCCCGTTTACATAGACATAAATATCACATCTTACAATTTAATATTACCACGCCGGTAAGCTCTTGTCAAATGCTTTTTCTCAATTTAATGGTTAGGAGAGATATAGAATGAGTTCTTTGGTTCTCGGTTTTCAGGAAATGGAAAAAACGCAGCTTTTGCTCGTTGGCGGAAAAGGGTTAAATTTAGGGGAATTATCAAAAATTGAAGGAATACAAGTACCAGAAGGATTTTGTGTTACAACAGTGGGATATCAAAAAGCCATCGAACAAAACGAAACGTATCATGCTTTGTTGGATCGACTAACAATGCTAAATGTAGAAGATCGAGATCAAATTGGTGAAATCAGCAGGAAGATTCGACAAATCATTATGGAAGTAGAAATTCCTTCCGATGTTGTGAAAGCAGTTACTCACTATCTCTCCCAGTTTGGTAATGAACATGCTTATGCAGTGCGTTCTAGTGCGACTGCTGAAGATTTACCACATGCCTCTTTTGCTGGTCAACAAGACACCTATTTAAATATCATCGGCAAAGAAGCAATCTTGCAGCATATCAGCAAATGTTGGGCTTCCCTATTTACGGATCGCGCGGTAATCTACCGTATGCAAAATGGATTTGACCACAGTCAAGTTTATTTATCCGTTATCGTTCAAAGGATGGTTTTCCCACAGGCTTCAGGGATTTTATTTACCGCTGATCCGATTACTTCTAACCGAATGCTGCTATCAATCGATGCCAGTTTTGGACTTGGAGAAGCACTGGTCTCTGGTTTGGTATCTGCCGATTGTTATAAAGTACAGGAAGAGGAAATCGTCGATAAGAGGATAGCAACCAAAAAATTAGCTATCTATGGACGAAAAGAAGGCGGAACAAAGACCCAGCAGATCGATCCCGATCAGCAAAAGACTCAAACACTTACTGAACAACAAATTTTACAACTAGCACGCACAGGAAGACAGATCGAAGCTTATTTTGGTTGCCCACAAGATATCGAATGGTGTTTGGTTGATGATACATTTTATATTGTCCAGAGTCGGCCAATCACGACTTTATACCCGATCCCTGAAGCGAATGATCAAGAAAATCACGTTTACGTATCTGTCGGTCATCAACAAATGATGACCGATCCCATGAAACCACTGGGATTGTCTTTTTTCCTGTTAACGACTCGTGCACCCATGCGTAAAGCTGGTGGAAGGTTGTTTGTTGATGTTACACATATGCTGGCTTCACCTGACAGCAGAAAAATGTTATTAGATGCCATGGGACAACACGATCCGCTCATGAAAGACGCACTCATTACCATAATAGAGCGAGGAGATTTCATAAAATATTTATCAAATGATAAGCAAGAACAGAGTTCCGGTAAAAGCAATAAAAGTGTGTCGTCTGCGGATTCTCAAGCACAAATCGAAAACGACCCGACAATCGTTTCTGATTTGATTAAGAGTAGTCAAACATCCATAGAAAAGTTAAAACAAAACATCCAAACGAAATCAGGATCAGATTTATTTGATTTTATTCTAGAAGATATCCAGCAATTAAAGAAGATTTTATTTGACCCACAAAGTTCAGCTGTATTTATGGCTGCTATAAATGCTTCATCATGGATCAATGAAAAAATGAACAAGTGGTTAGGTGAAAAAAACGTAGCAGATACGCTTTCTCAATCTGTACCAAACAATATTACTTCGGAAATGGGTCTGGCGCTATTGGAGGTCGCAGATGTGATTCGTCCTTATCCAGAAGTAATTGATTATTTACAACATGTAAAAGATGATAACTTTTTGGATGAACTAGTTAAGTTTGATGGTGGACAGGAAACCCAAGACGCTATCTATGATTATCTCAGCAAATACGGAATGCGATGTACCGGAGAAATCGATATTACTAAAACTCGTTGGAGCGAAAAACCAACTACACTTGTCCCCGTGATTCTTAGTAATATCAAAAACTTTGAGCCTAATGCTAGCAATCGGAAATTTGAGCAAGGGCGACAGGAAGCTTTGAAAAAAGAACAAGAGTTATTAGATCGATTGAAGCAATTACCGGATGGTGAACAAAAAGCCAAAGAAACAAAACGAATGATCGACCTAATCCGGAATTTCATCGGTTATCGGGAATATCCAAAATACGGCATGGTTAATCGCTACTTCGTTTATAAGCAGGCTTTACTGAAAGAAGCCGAACAACTCGTACAAGCCAACGTTATTCATGAAAAAGAAGATATATACTATCTCACTTTTGAAGAACTTCACGAAGTCGTACGCACAAATAAACAAGATTACCAGATCATCAGCAAACGAAAAGACGAGTACAAATTATATGAAAAACTAACTCCACCACGTGTTATCACGTCTGATGGTGAAATCATTGTAGGTGAGTACAAACGAGAAAATCTCCCAGCCGAAGCTATTGTAGGTCTACCTGTTTCTTCCGGAGTTATAGAGGGACGAGCACGTGTCATCTTAAACATGGAAGATGCTGATCTAGAAGATGGAGATATATTAGTCACCTCCTTTACTGACCCTAGCTGGACACCATTGTTTGTATCCATTAAAGGACTAGTCACCGAAGTTGGTGGACTGATGACCCATGGAGCAGTTATCGCACGTGAATATGGCTTACCAGCAGTTGTTGGGGTGGAAAATGCTACCAAACTGATAAAAGACGGGCAACGAATTCGCGTGCATGGAACAGAAGGGTATATCGAAATATTGTAATGGCTGAATACGTCAAGTAAGAGCCTCTGTCATAATGGACGGCATTAAATGCAACCTGTCATGGATAAAAGGACGGTTACCCTGTTCGTCCTTTTATCTACCCATCTTAGTTAGGTAATTGGTAGTAAATCTATTGCAGTAATGGGATTCTATAGTTCAATAACCAAAAGCCGGTTCTTCCTTCCTTAGCGTAAGGATAATTGGCTTTTCGCTTCCCAAATATGTATTAGCGTACGTTTTTCGCGTTTTGACGTCGCTACCCCTTTAATCAATTTTGCTAAAATGAGTAATAAATAGGGGGATACCATTTAAAGTGACAGAAAGAATTGGAGAAATTGAGAATGTTCATTCTTGACTGTCAGCTGATCGAAAAATTGAAGAGGGGTGTTTCTTGATGACAAATAGTAGAATGAATCCTAAAGTTGATGAATTTTTAAGTAAAGCTAAAAAGTGGAAGGAAGAATATGAGAAGTTGAGAAATATCGTTCTTGACTGTGAGCTGACCGAAGAATTTAAGTGGATGCATCCTTGTTACACGTTTGAGAAAAAAAACATAGTTTTAATACATGGATTTAAAGAATATTGTGCGCTTCTGTTTCACAAAGGTGCCTTGTTACAGGATGCCCATGGGATTCTAATCCAACAAACGGAGAATGTACAGGCGGCGCGCCAGATTCGGTTCACCAATGTTCAAGAAATAGTTGAAATGGAAACCATCTTGAAAGCCTATATTTATGAAGCCATTGAAGTTGAAAAAGCCGGTTTGGAAGTGAACTTTAAAAAGAATACAGACTTCATAATTCCTGAAGAACTTCAAAATAAATTCGATGAAATCCCTGCCTTGAAAACTGCTTTTGAAGCATTGACGCCGGGACGGCAAAGAGCATACATTCTTTATTTTTCTCAACCCAAACAATCCAAAACTCGAGAGTCAAGGATTGAAAAATGTATGCAGCAAATTCTCAATGGAAAGGGATTAAATGATTAGTATATTCGATGAGAAAATAAATTAATCAAACTTTAAGATATTACCTCACTTTGCGTTCATTCGAACGCCTTTTTGGATCGCAGGTAACACTCAATCAAATAATTTAAAATGGAAAAAACAAAAAAGTGATCCGTAGAGTATAAGCAAACTACTGTGTAACAGGTTTACGCATTACCAGCTAAGAAAAGAAAAATACTGCACACAAAAATGTACCCTTTGGCTTTTTGCTGAAAGGTACGCTTTTCTTGAACTAACGGGGGCGTTTGTGAAGTAACTAAAGCCAAATTTCTTAGGGTTGTAAGCAAGAAATTTGGCTTTTTCTTATTTGGATTTCCTTACCGTTGTAAATCTGCATTTTCCTGACGCTACCTCTATGTTAGCTTTATAACTTTTCAAACTCACCCCCGTACCATTTTCATTTCAACTTTTCACTTTTACTAATTATTGTTACTTCTTACTTTTACTTAAAACTTAAACATTTAATTATTCATATTAAATAAGACACCAATCATTCACTAAGCAATGACCAATGCCTTATTGATTACATCCTCTTTATTCATTCCAGTATGCTATTCCTCACAAGTGTCACAATCAATATCTTCATCAGTCGGATCGCCTTGTTCAGCTTCAAACTCAGCCGCATCAAGCTTACCAAGTAGTTCATGAAATTCATTGCCAGCACACTCTAAGACATTCACAATTGACTCTCTCAGCTGTTCATCTTCTGTTGCACCCAATAAATCTTGAAGATACTCTGCAACAATTACAAGGCGGTCTAAACGCTCACACACTTCGTTATACTCATCAAAGGTCATCGTTCATTCTCCTTTGCTCATTGTAGTTCTCTGTAAACCTGTCTATCTTTTGTACCTTTAATGTTGTGACATGACTGACATAATGACTGAAGGTTATCCAGTGACAGCCGCAGTGACCAATCAATCTTAATCGGTATAATATGATCGACTACATCAATCGGTGTCACTTTGCCCTCTCTGCTCACACAATGGATTAATGCCTCTCTTGTAGGCTCGTAGCTTTCTCCACTCAACACTCACATAAAAGGATTGTTCCTTCACATCTGTTCTGTCTTGCTTATACTGTCTGTGTCTATTCTTACTGTGACTCTCACAATATGAATCATGAGTTAAGTTAGGACAGCCAATCGTGTTGCATTTGCGTGGTGACTTTTTTGGCATCACACATCACCCTGTTGCATCTCATCAATCTTCTCACTCACTAAACGCATGACCGTCTTTGCTGACTGTGACTGCACTAATGAATCGTTATCCACTATTTCAACTGAAGCCAGTTGCTCAAGTATATCTGCTATCTCATTCATTCTGATGGCTGTCTCAAGCACACCAGAACCATCTGTAACGTCTTTCATGCGGTGATAGCACTCTAAGTATTCACGACCTAATGCTACAATCTCTTGCATGGTCATACGCCCCCACCATCCTGTTCTTCTTTATACTGCTGAACCAATGCTCTATGCTTATTCACTAACAACTGAATCTGTTCTTCTGTCTCTCTCACTTGCCGCCTTTAATTACATGGTTGTGGTGCAAAGTTATATTTTTAAGTGCGGCGAAGTTTTTAACATCAAAATGAAAAAAAGGTGCTTCATCCACAATTAAAAAGGAGGTTGTCAAAATGACAACAACAAAAAAAATTACATTCACGTCAGATCAAAAATCTTTAATTTGGACTACTAAGTTAGATACTGAAAATGCAAACCAGGCTGATGCGAAAGTGTTTGTAGAGCTTTGTGAAAGCTATGGATTAAATCCATTTGAAGGGGACATTCTTTTTCAAAAATGCGAAACGCAATATGGCCCGCGTGTTCAGTACACTGTTACTCGGGATGGTCATTTGAAATTCGCCATGAAAGATCCAAACTTCATCAATATCCTATCTTGCGTTGTCAGAAAAAATGATGTGTTTAAGGTGGATGTTTTAGAAGGTGTTCCGGTTCATGAATTTAGTGCTGAATGTGGTGAAATTGTTGGCGCTTGGTGTGTCGTTAAGCATAAAGTGCGTGGCAATATGTTCGTCAATGTTGATTTTGATGAATATTTCAAGGCGTTTAGCCCAAAAAGTCCAGTATGGAAAGCAATGCCTTCAGCGATGATTGAAAAAATCGCGATGGTTCAAGGATTACGTCGTTCATTCCCACTAGGAGTTCAATTCTGTTCAGAAGATGAAGTAATTGATCTTTATGAAGATGTGAATACGCCTGAGGAGAATGCTGACCAGACAAAAGAAGAAAATCTTCTCTTAATGAGCGTAGAAGAATTTGCTAAAACACCTCAAGCCGCTGTGCTAAAGGATTCCCCGAAAGTGGAAGATAAAGCGGAACAAAAGCCGACTGAGAAACCAAAACGTAAAACTAAAACTGCCGCAGAGAAAAAAGCGGAAAAAGAAGCTAAAGAAGCTAACGAATTAAAAGCTGATACTGCAGCAAAAATTGAAGAAGGACTAAAAGCGGTACCGACTGTACAACCAGCGCATAACATTATTTCATTCTCTCGTCTTTCTTTATTTGATGCGTGCAGATTTAAATGGTACCTGCGCTACGGTCTTGAAAATAAAAGAAGGAGAATCGCTTTCCCTTGCTTTAGAGAAAGCGGTGCATAAAGCCATAGATTTGAAGCTATGCGGTTTAGATGACAAAGAAGCACTGATTGGCGGCTGGCAAGAAGTTAATTTCTTTCCGTTTGATGTGAAAGAATACCAGCATTTATACGCTCGTGCCAATGTCACTAAAGACGAAAAAGATCATCCTGGTGTTGAAGTGGAGAAACATTTTGTTCTTCCATTAAACGGTGAGGGAAGCCCTCACATACACAGAAGCATTGAATATTTTGACAACCGTATTAGCCGGTATAGTATGAGAAAAGGTAAATGCGAAATCACTGACTGGTTTACTCCAGCGGAACTAGTGCATTGCCATCACTATATACCCCAAAGCTTAGGAGGAACAGATGAATATAAAAATCTGAGAATCTTGAACGAGCCGGTTCATAAACTCATTCATGCAACGGAAAAACAAACGATTAAAAAATATCTTTCTATGCTTAATCTAAAAGATAAAGCTATTAAGAAAGTTAATAACTATCGTAGTAAATGGAACCTGGAACCTATCATATAGGAACTAAGTGAAAAGAGGGAACGCCGTATGCGGGGAAACTCGCACGTACGGTGTGGAGTGGGGGAAAAGGTGGAGATAATATCAAAACTTTACCTATCACTATATTGCTAATGACTGCTCAACAAAAGTTTTTAAAGCGAAAAATGAGTGATTCGTCCACAACTCCCGAAACTTATTTTGCTTGCAGAATGCTTC
Source organism: Bacillus sp. 37MA (assembly GCF_000372765.1). Classification (NCBI taxonomy): domain Bacteria; kingdom Bacillati; phylum Bacillota; class Bacilli; order Caryophanales; family Bacillaceae; genus Bacillus; species Bacillus sp. 37MA. Next base: position 1,310,449 of record NZ_KB889752.1, on the reverse strand, counting down.
TAAATGCTACAAATGAAGCAAGTCGTGACGCATTAAAAGACCTCAAGACAGGAAGATTGCTTGATGTTTTTGCGGAACGCCGTATGCAAACACAGGAGTATAAACGGATTAGCTAAACAGAAAGAACAATCGAAAATCAAATAAGGATATGATATCAAACTGAAAAAAGGAGGTCCTTTGGGGTTTCCTTTTTTAATACAAATGAACATTGTGCAAAATTCAAATTTATATTTTATATAAAATGTCTTTAATTCCATTGTAGGCATCCAACATCGAAAAAAAGGGAGGACTTCAATTATGAAAGTCGCTATTAAAAATGAAATCTTTGTCCGTAAATTTTCGGAAGAAGAGGTTAAAAAGAAAATGATCAAAGAAGGTTACTCACTTGAATCTGATTTATGTTGGGCAGACGTTGCGCAGTATTTCCGCGAATGTATTGTGTGCGGTGATTATGTTGACGTTAATGACCAGTAAGAAAATGGATTTGAGTCAATAAATTGGACACAAAACTATACTAACTCTAGTATTGTTTTACACCTGAGTAAACAATTTTTGTTAAAATAGAAAAATAATATATGTTTTAGGGGGCGTTTTCATTAATGGGTAAGTGGATTTTTCAAGGTAATCCAAAGCATTTTGATGTTGATACATATATATGAGAAAACGATGTTGTGGATTGGTCCGTACGTCAGAAGCAATTTATAGATGAAATAAAGAAAGGCGATAATATTTTTATCTGGCGGTCAGATGGTGGTAATAAAAATACTGGTGGGATTATTGCATTAACCGAAGCTGTAACAGATCCGTTCGAAAGTGAAGAGGATTTCAAGGTTCGCTTAAAAATACAAGAACGCCGTCTAACTGCTGAGGAGGGTATGCTATTCCGACATGAATTAAAGGAAATTCCGGATACAATGAAGCTGCAAATATTTAAAATCAGTCAGTTAACGAATTATCGTTTGTCGGATGATGAATACAAACGCCTGTTAAACCTATGGAGTACCCCAGTGGAAGTAAAAGAGAAACTTAATCTTTCTGTGGTTGAAAGATATCTGCATTTGTTTAAAGAAGAGGCCAGACATTGGTTTAAAGAAAATGAAGAATATCTCCATAAAGGTTATCAATTTTTTGAGCAATTTAAACAGAGGGATAACCTAAAGACGCTGGAGTGGGAGGAAATTCAAGAGCTTGGTGAGCATATTAATGCGTTTAGAATGGCTCTTGCGAAGAAGAGAGCATTAGGGAATATGATTGCTTCGATTGAACACTATCGAAATAGCTTCGAATACTTAATATACGGAAACGATCCTATTAATGAGCGAATTGATGGTTTTATATCTGTTGAAAAGTATAAGCTTTTTGGATTTGGTGGTAGTGTGGTAAGTGAACTAATTGGTAACCTGTTCCCTGAAGAATATTGCTTTTATAATCAACGGGATAAGGTAGCGGTTGAAAATATTCTTGGACTGATTCCAAAGTATTCACGTGGTGATAGCTATGCCACAAGATTTTTGAAATTTCAGGAGTGCTTAAAACAAAATGAAATCGTTAAGAAGTATTTAGAAATTGTCAGGAAGCAAACAGATCTTCCAATTTACTAAAAAATTGATCAATTTTTTATTTAAAAGATGGTGTTTTTTATTCCTTTTGTGATAAAGCAATCCATGATCAGGAAAATAATTACTACATGATTATTGACGAAATCAATAGAGGGAACTTATCAAAAATTTTTGGGGAACTCATGATGCTTATTGAAGCGGACAAACGTAGCAAAAAATTTGCTGTTAAGCTTGCTTATAGCGAAGGAGAGGAAACGTTCTATATTCCTAAAAACCTTTATCTAATTGGAACGATGAATACAGCCGATCGTTCATTGGCTATGGTGGATTATGCCTTAAGAAGAAGATTCAGTTTCATTAATGTCGAGCCAGCATTTCATACGACACAATTCAATGACTATTTAATTAGTAAAGGGATCAGTCAAGGATTCATTGATAGAATTGTAACAGGGATTAGTGAAATCAATCAGGAAATTATTAGCGATACGGTCAACCTTGGAGAAGGGTTTGAAATCGGGCACAGTTATTTCTGTCCAACGATTGAAAAGGTTGAAGATGAACAAAAATGGTTTGAACGAATCATTTAAACGTGCAAAGATGCACTGTGAATATGAGGAAATGAGCCATAATATTCTCCACAACCAAATCATTAAATCGACCTTACACTTTCTATTACAAAGTCCAAAGCTGGAGAATACGCTGAAAGATGAAGTTTTACAGGTGTACCATCATTTTGGTGATATTAAATCGATAAAACTGCATAACAGTTTGTTTAGAAAAGTGAAGCTTCATCGAAGCAACCAACACTATCGTTTTGTATTAGATATTTGCCGTTTTCTATATGAGTCTCTACTAATCAATGAGGAAAGTACTGACGAAAAATTTGCGGATTTTGAAAGAGACCCAAAAGCAATGGCAAGATTGTTTGAGGAATTTGTACGGAACTTTTATAAAAAAGAAACCCCACAGTACAAGGTCTACCGTGAAAATATAATTTGGGAGGCAGAGGGTGAGGATTTATTCTACCTTCCAATGATGCAAACGGATATTTCGTTGGAGAATAAAGAGAGAAAAATCATTATCGATACAAAGTACTACCAACACTCTCTAACTCAATATAAAGGGGCACCAAAACTTATTAGCGGAAACTTGTATCAGCTTTTTGCTTATTTAAGTAATGTCAAAAAGGATCGAGAGAAAGAAACACTTGGAATACTGTTATATCCTAAAACAGGCCAGGAATTAAATCTTTCTTATACAGTTAAAGAGTATCCAATTCAGATATATACCGTTGACTTAAATCGGGAATGGCAGTCTATTCATGAGAGGTTGATTAAGATCGTATGTTGACTGTAAATTACCACTAGATATGGATACGGTGCAGATGGAAAACGAAAACAAAAGAAAAAACGAGGGTTTAAAACAAAGAAAGAGGTTCAGTAAGCCTTTACTGAACCGCTCAATGCTGTTAATACAAGTACGTATATTGAGCCATCTACTACCCTATATAAAGAGTACTTGGGCGATTGGTTTATAACAAAGAAAAATAGTAGTGGCATTCAGACAGCAAAAGTGTATCAGAACTATCTTCAAAGTCGAATCATGCCTAGATTGGGCAACTACACCTTATCAAAGTTATCAACAATTCAAATTTCAATCGTTTATTAATAATTTGAATAAAGAGGGCCTAAGCAGCTCGATCATAAAAAAAGTTTGCGAAATTGTAAAGAAGCATAGTAGATAAAAATAAAATCAGAAAGGATAACAAAATGTCAGAAATAAAAGATGAAATCATTTTAAGAGGGCTTAAAGAACATAATTTAAAAAATGTAGATTTAAACATACCAAAAGAAAAAATCATCGTATTTACAGGTCTTTCAGGCTCAGGAAAGAGCTCAGTTGTATTCGATACATTAGCAACAGAAAGTAGAAGACAAATGACTTTGAACTATCCTCTCTATGTCAGAAATCAAATGCCAAGGTACGAAAGACCCCACGCCGATCTTATGCAAAACTTAAGCCCGGTTATAGTAGTAGAGCAAAGACTTATAGGAGGCAATTCCCGCTCAACAGTAGGCACCTATATGGATATAAATCCATTAATTAGACTTTTGTTCTCGAGAATAGGAAATCCATCAATAGGTTTTGCCAACGATTTTTCGAGCCAAAGTTCCTTTGGTAGATGTCCAGAATGTGGTGGATATGGGGAGGTAATTGCGCCAGACCTAAATAAGATTATCGATTACGATAAGTCACTTCGAGATTATGCAGTGAAATTTAAGCCATTATCGCCTTCAGGTTGGCAAGGTAATTGGATGATGACCTGCGGATTATTCGATCCAGGTAAACCCATAAAGGACTACTCAGAAGAAGAACTCCACCTACTATTATATGGTCCCCGAGAAGGTGAAAGAGCCTATGCACCGTTTCACACAAAACATGGAGCTCAAAACGCGGAGTGGGATGGGTTGTTGCCTCGATTTATGCGTCTTTATATAAATAGGGACATCTCAAAACTAAAACAGGTATCCCAAGATGACGTCTTAGCAGTGTCAACACATTCATTATGCCCAACCTGCCAAGGTTTAGGCCTAAACCCAAAGGTATTAGAATGTAGAATAAATGGCCTAAATATCGCAGAATACGATCAATTAGAGCTTCCAGAAATACTAGAAGAACTAAAGAACATAAAAGATCCTATGGGAGAATCTATAGCACAACAAGCAATCCCACATGTAAAACAACTAGTCGACATGGGACTAGGATATTTGAGTCTATCAAGAAAAATGGGCACCCTGTCCGGTGGCGAAGCTCAAAGGGTAAAAATCGCTCGTCATTTAGGGAGCAGTCTAAACAATATTACATACATTTTCGACGAACCAAGTGCAGGACTTCATCCAGAAGAAGTGGATATGTTAATACAAATGCTAAAAAGGCTAAAAGACCAACATAATACTGTAATCGTAATCGAACACAATCTATCAGTAATAAAAGTAGCGGATGAAATAATAGAAATGGGACCAGGAGCAGGTGTAAATGGAGGAGAAGTTGTCTATCAAGGAAAATTAGAAGGACTAAAAAACTCTCCCACCGCAACAGCCCTAAACCACAAGCTAAAAATAAATAAAAATCCAAGGGATATAAAAAGTTATTTTACAATAAACAGAGCAAGTAACAATAACTTAAAAAATATAAGCGTAAATATTCCTAAAAATGTCTTAGTCTCTATATGTGGAGTATCAGGTTCAGGTAAAAGCTCCTTAATGTTGGAAGCGTTCACAGAAAGATATCCAGAAACCATAATGGTAGGACAAGGCGGCATAGGAATCTCCAATCGTTCGACCCTAGCTACATATATGGGAATAATGGATGATATTCGCACAACATTTTCAAAAGAAACAGGACAACCAGCAGGTTTGTTCAGCTTTAACTCCTCAGGAGCATGTCCTATCTGCAAAGGAAAAGGAGTCCTAACGCCAGACGTAGCATTTGCAGATCCGGTGACAATCGCTTGTGAAGCATGTGACGGTACGAGATATTCAGACGAAGCACTGTCATATCGATATCAAGATAAAAATATAGTAGAGATTTTAGATTTAACAATAGACGAGGCTATTAATTATTTTAAAATACCTAAGATCATAAAAAGAGTGCATACGCTAAAAGACGTAGGATTAGGGTATCTGACCTTAGGACAGACGACAAGTTCTCTAAGCGGAGGAGAGATCCAACGTCTAAAACTCGCAAGCCACTTACAAAAAGAAGGACAAATCTACCTAATAGATGAGCCATCCTTAGGACTACACACAGAAGATAATGAAAAACTCTTAGACGTATTTCAAAATCTCGTAAACAGAGGTAATTCTGTCATAATAATCGAACACAGTCTAAACTTTATAGCGGCGAGCGACTGGGTAATAGAATTGGGTCCAGGAGGAGGAAAACAAGGTGGACAAATTATATTAGAAGGTACACCAGAAGAAATGTTAAATGCAGAGACATTGACAGCGAAATGGTTAAAGGATGGAGTAAGAAAACATTTCACTTAATATGAAGAATTAACAAGATCGAAATCACGAAATAAGTTTAAGGAGTTTAAATATATGGACAGCATAATTTTTGATCTAGATGGGACATTATGGGATTCAACAGACACGGTCCTGCTGGCGTGGAATAGTTTGATGAAGGATTACAAGCAAATCAACAGGGACATAACGAAGGAAGATCTTCAGAGTGTCATGGGACTTCAAGTTCCCGAGATAGGAAAAAAACTGTTTCCGGACTTAAATGATCAAGAACGGAATCGATTTTTAGAAGAAAGCTGCCTAGTAGAAAATACATTTTTAGGAGAACAGGGCGGGGTTCTTTTTGACCAAGTAGAAGATGTATTGAGGATTCTTTCACAGAAATATAAGCTTTTCATTGTAAGCAATTGTCAGGATGGATACATTGAAGCATTTTACAAGTTTCATCAATTAGAAAAATACTTCACAGATTATGAAAATCCAGGGAGAACAGGTCTTTCAAAAGGAGAAAATATTAAATTAATCATGGAACGAAATCACTTAACCAAACCTGTCTATGTAGGTGACACGGAAGGGGATCGAAAGGCAGCCCAATTCGCCGGTATTCCATTTGTCTACGCCAAGTACGGATTTGGACAAGTAAATGAATATGATTATGCAATTGAAACCTTTGATGAACTTGTTAAACTATTTTAAACGAGGAGGCCGTTTCTCCAGCTTTGGCAGAAGAAACGCCCCTTGATTACTTATTCCCTCGAACCAACAAAGAATAGCACAAACATCGCTAACGGCAATGATAATCCCCAGGGGAACAAAACCTCAAAGAAGTTTGGATATTAGTTTAATTTATGATGAGTGTTTATTAGTTGATATAGACGTTTCTGTTTATTTCGCTGTTTTACCGATAAAAGACTTTTTTGTTAAGTACAATGAATTAGTTCTCAAATTACAGGAATGTATTAATTAAACAATCGGGCGCGATTGTTGAGCAAGAAGTAAAAGGGTGACTGTTAAATACAAATAAAGTCGTTTAATTCTGCAGCATCGAACACGCATGATACTGTCCTAATTTTCGATGAGAATCCAAAATTAGTGGTTTAATTTTGAGCTAAAAACGAAAATAGACAAAGAAAAAATGATAATAAAGTTGTTTAGTATTATTTGAATCTTCCACTCAACCAATTTTTGGCAATTTGTTGGTATTGGCGATGCTAACTTTGATGTTCTCCGAAAGTTGGATACGATGGAAGGCAGAGTTGTAAATAACGCTAATTTCTTTCACATTGATCATATTGATCAGGTATCAGACGAAGAACTCTATGAGAATTTATTGAATGAGTTCCCTATGTGGTTAAAAGAAGCGAAAGAGAAGCGGATTTTACGATAAGAAAGAGTTATTTACCAATTGTTCTTATCCATTCTTGAAGGTTGGTTGGATGGAAGATAATGCGCTTAATGGCGGAGTTGCTTCGGCTGCTCCGCGTTTTTTTATATACTCTGATAAGAGGTGGAACATATTTGAGTAAAGCAAACCATATTGGAGACATAAAGGATAATTCTTAAAACTAGCACATATAGCAGCACCCATTATCGTTTTAGGACAAGCAATCGGCCATTGGGGGAAAGAAGCTTGTAGGTGGAAAGATCATCAATTCAGTATTTTTACAAAATCGCATTTCTTGGATTTTGTTGAAAAGGAACAATTGCATCAGTGACTATCCGGGACCCTTTATTCATTATTAAATCGACTCTTGGGATCTTATTATATATGTTGTGTCGATGGATGAACCGGCAATTAAAGAATTGATGAAAAAAACAGAAAGTGTAGAAGAAAAAGCAAAACAACTGAAGGAGCAGCAGCTCAATCCCGATCAATAATTAGTAAAACAAAACTGTACCTGAGCTCAGTCTGGTACGGTTTGTTCATCTGTCGCTCAAGTAATGAGCACAATTTTTCTGTCTAGATAATTGTAGACGCTCCAGTCGGTCATCATGCAGTACATCCTGATGTTTTTGTCGAATCACCTCAAAACTATTCGGGAATAATTGATACCAAAGCGTATAGAAGTTATTCAATAAGTAATGACCATAGAAATCGTATGGTTAATAATTACATAACGACTTATCGAAATAGCCACAACAACCTGGAATTTTTCATGTATGTAGCTGATGGTTTCGGCAGCAATATTTCTAATCAAATCCAAAATATTTACAGTAGAACAGGAAGATAACGAAGAAACACTGAAAAGGAGCCCAGAAACATGGCCATTACCCAGCAGGAGATTGACGCGCGGCACGAGAAAGCGGTCATGCGCACGAAGCAGCATATTGAAAGCAACCTAAAACAGTACTTGGAAACAGAAGAAAACCCTCGTTTTCAAGAGTACTTGAGCAAGCAAAAAACTTTTCTGGAGGGGGTTTGGCAAAAAAAATGGCGAGAAATGCTCGTCAGTTCTTTCAGCGGGGACGAAAAAGCCGCTTATTTAAATGAAACGGGGCGATCGCCGGGCCAAATCAACCGGCTGTTTTACCGAGCGCTCGAGGATTTCCGTCCTTTTAACGGCTATGAGTGGGCAAAAAGCGAATACAAAGATAAGTGGAGCCAGCTGGCGAAGAGTACTCCGTACAAAGAAAAGGAAAGCCGGAAATCAAAAGGAAAAGAACGAGAGCGGCTTGTCCTTTCCCCGCGTAAAACAAGGGCACAAGCTGAACAAGCAGAACGGCAAAAGCGCCTTTCTTATATTTTTGGAGAAGAATACACACCGGCGCCCTTGCCGCATGTCCAGTATGTCGTTCACGTGGGAGATACAAACACAGGGAAAACATATACCGCGCTGGAAGAATTGAAAAAGCGAAAAAGCGGTTTGTATTTGGCGCCGCTTCGACTGCTGGCGCTGGAAGTATACGAAAAGCTGAACCGGGAAGGCGTATTATGCGACATGAAGACCGGGGAGGAAGAAAAACGAACAGAAGGCGCAAGCCACGCTTCCTGTACGGTAGAAATGTTCGAAGAAAAAACACCCTATGATATTATTGTGATTGATGAAGCGCAAATGATTCAAGACCGAGAACGCGGATTTCATTGGTTTCGCAGCATTACAAGAGCGCGCGCAAAAGAAGTGCATATTATCGGCAGCCCGAATATGAAAAACTTGGTGCTCGGCTTGCTGGGCGAAGAAGCCAATGTGGAAGTGCGGCATTACAAACGGGAAACCCCGCTCATTGTCCGCAACAAGGTGTTCCGGCTCAACCGTATTCAAAAAGGAGATGCGCTCGTCGCTTTTTCAAGAAAACGGGTGCTGCAGCTTGCCGCTAAGCTCGAAGATGACGGACACGGAGTCAGCGTCATTTACGGCAACATGCCGCCTGAATCACGTCAGCGTCAAATGGAAGATTTTGTGTCCGGAAAAACGCAGGTGGTCGTCGCGACTGATGCGATTGGCATGGGACTGAACTTGCCGATTCGGCGGATCATTTTAATGGACAGCCACAAGTTTGATGGCGTACGCCGGCGTATATTGACAACGCAGGAAGTTAAACAGATTGCCGGACGCGCTGGGCGCCGGGGTCTTTACGATCAGGGAGAAGTGATTTTCATGGAAGACCGGAAACGAATGAAGCAGCTGCTCGAAGGAGGCGATGCGCCGATTCAAATGTTTACCATCGCGCCTACCCGAAGTGTGCTCAAGCGTTTCCTGCGCTATTATCAAGACCTCGACACGTTTTTTTCACTTTGGGCGGAATTTACACCGCCGAGAGGAACTCAAAAAGCATCGCTTGCTCAAGAAAAGCTGCTTTACGGACTTGTGAAAGGAACACCAATTGAAGATCGCCTGTCGATGGAAGAACTGTACAGCTACTTGCAGATGCCGTTTTCTGCTTACGAAAAAATGCTCTCAGACCAATGGAAACTGGCGCTTGCATCATTGATCGGCGGCACTGCCATGCCGGAGCCGGCTATTCAAAAAGGGAGTCTCGAGAAGCTGGAGCTGTCTTACAAAGCGGTAGAACTTCATTTAATGTTTTTATACCGGCAGGATCAAATCACCGAAGCGTATTATTGGGAGCGGGTAAAAAAAGAGCTGGCGGATGATATTCACCAGTGGCTCGATCAAAACATGAAAACATTGAATAAAGCATGCAGCCGGTGCGGCAGACAACTGGACTGGGATTACCCGCACGGTATTTGCCAACAGTGCTATGGGCGTATGCAGGAGAATTGGTACGAGATGTAAGTGGTACGGTAAAGAAGGCCCTATGTAAAAGACAAATAAAAATCGGTGTTTTCTGCTTTTGTTTGGGTAAATACAAGTAAGAATGCAGGAGAAGTCAGGGAAAACCAGCAGCTGCTAATCAAAGCGATAGTCAATCAATGACTTGGAAAAGGAACTTGTCCAAGTATAGGTTCCAGATCTGTTGGAACAATTGAGAAATGGATGAATTGATGAAAGGCTTTTACTCACAAAAAAAAGTAGTTCAACCGCTCTTAACCAAGAGCGGTTGTTTATGGTTTTTTTAAATTTTGTTCTTCTTCAATAGCAATTTATACAAAAGAGACAGGGATTTCTCCCAGATAGATTTTTAAGACCTGCTGTGCAATTGAAATTGGATAATTAACTGGTTCTGGTGCAAATAATTGGGGAAGATATAAAGAGGCGAAAAGTTTCCTAGTGGAATCTGGTCTTAAGCAGCAATTCCAAATAGTTGATGGATGAATTTCACTTGATTTTGGACAGACTTATCCCGTAAAACAAATTGCCCTTTTTTTACCATATGCATAGCTTCTATTCCAGAAATAATGGACGTTGCTGTGCGAAAAGATTTCAATCCTAACATCGACCGAACTCGCTTTTTAATAAACCGATGATCTTGTTCCACTATGTTATTGAGATATTTCACTTGCCTTATTTGGATGCCTAATGGCATCTTTTTTTCTTTTCTCAATTCTTCAAGGGCTATAGGGTAAGCCGGATTCTTATCGACTGTCACGACACGAGGCTCAGAATTATGAAAAGACTGCAAAGCTTTCTTGAAGAACCGCTTTGCAGCCTTGTGATTTCTTGTTTTGCTTAGGTGAAAATCGATGGTATTTCCTTTCGAATCAATAGCACGATACAGGTACATCCATTGACTTTTTACTTTGATATAGGTTTCATCGACTCTCCAAGAGTCATTGGTTTGCTTGAGATGACGACGGATTCGTTTGTCTAGTTCAGGACCATACTGATGAACCCAACGTATGATCGTTGTATGAGCAATGGATAAGCCCCGTTCCTCCATCAATTCCACCAAATCCCGAAAGCTCAAGTTGTACCGTAGGTACCATCTTACTGTTTGTAAAATAATATCATGATGATAATGTTTCCACTTGAATAAATGTTGCTTTTCCATACTGATCACGCACCTTTTTTAGAGTAATAGTATCAGTATTTCCAAGATTTAAAGATGATTTGCAACTGTCTTGAAGTTTTTGCACCAGAACCAAAAAGGAGAAGTCAGATGGGGAAAGTTTATGGATATGCTCGTGTGTCAGCTGCACACCAAGATTTAGAAATACAAATCGATGAATTGCAACGATACGGGGTGGATGAATTGTTTTGCGAAAAGATGTCAGGCAAAAATGTGAGTGATCGTACAGAATTTAAGTGACTTCTTGATGTGGTGCAACTAGGTGATACGGTTGTGGGTTATAAGCTGGATCGAATGGGACGGTCCATCTCTGACGTGTTGAAAACTTACGAATCATTTACTGAGAGGAGCATTCATCTAGTGTGCATTAACACCCATAGGGGCAACGACATGATGACAAAAGCCATGGTCACGCTTTTGGGATTGTTTGCGGAAATGGAACGAAATTTCATTCATGAAAGAACAATGGCAGGCAAGATTAGAGCGAGAGAAAACGGGGTAAAGTTTGGACGGAAAGGGAAAAGCAAGGATCTAGTAGATCATGCGATTGAGCTTTGGCAAACGGGTGAGTATACAATTAAGCAGATCGAGAAAAAGACGACTGTAACAAAATCAACGTTATATCGTGAGATTGAAAAGCGTGGGTTAATTAGAGAAGCTTGAGGTCTTTTGTTTTTATTAGCTGATTAGCGACAATAAAGTTGTTTCAATGCTATAAACTCGCATAACACCGTCCGCAAATGTGGGCGGTGTTAAATAAAGTCGTTTAAAAAACGTCAGTCATGCCTATTCAACAATCGGGCCATATTCTTGAATAGGAGAAAGAATTATTAGAAGGTGAATCGAATCTCTAAGTTATTCAACTTGGCAGTTTTTTCGTTAATGAAGCAGTCATTTTGACAACAATGACAAAAAACTTAAAATAATACACAGAATAAATTGATGATTCTAAATAGTTGAGCTATATTTGCACTGTACATATTTTTAAGGGAGGAATTAAAAATGGTTAATTTTACGTGGAAAGGAAATCCAGTAACACAAATAGGAAACGACGTAAAGGTTGGAGATAAAGCTCCTGAGTTTACAGTACTAGCGAATGACTTATCACCTGCTACACTCGCTGAGTCAAAAGGGAAAGTTCGTTTAATTTCTGTTATACCATCTATTGATACTCCTGTTTGTGATGCACAAACACGTCGTTTTAACGAAGAAGCTTCTAAATTAGGTAATGTACAGGTTCTTACTATTAGCGCTGATTTACCGTTTGCACAGAAAAGTTGGTGTGCAGCAAATGGTATTGAGAATGTACAAACATTATCAGATCATCGTGATCTTTCATTCGGTGAAGCATATGGTGTTGCTATCCAAGAACTTCGCTTATTAGCACGTGCTATTTTTGTTGTTGATACAAACGACAAAGTAACATATGTTGAGTATGTAAATGAATCAACAGACCACCCAAATTATGAAGCAGCATTAGAAGCAGCTAGAGCAGTATTATAAACAAGTAGAGTTATTTTTGCAGCTCATAAGCATTTTTCAATATATCGCAATCGGGCGCGATTGTTGTATAACCTATAGATTTAAACGACTTTATTATTTTTTAATCGACTATATTTTTTAAACAACTTTATTATCATGAAACATTAGCACCCGACATTAAGTGAATGCCAGGGTGCTATTCCCCTTTTTCGGGGGATGTGCAAAAACACCCAAGTTTTTTATAATAATACTATAGATTAGTTATGAAAGAAGATATAACATGTTAATTTTAGAATAACAAAGTTATAGAAATACTTTAACTAGCCATATTTCCTTGACGTAAATTTCTAAAAACTATATATTGAATATAACTTAAATATATGCACTAGGGGTGTTATTTAACTGAGATGAGTATTACCTCAAACCCTTTGAACCTGAACTAGCTGAAACTAGCGTAGGAAAGTGTAAACTCTAATACATACTTAAAGAGCGATTATGCCTTATTCTTAATATGTAGTTATTTGTTTTTACGCAACTTTCCTATGGGAAGGTTGCGTATTTTTTATTTTATCTATCATTTTATTATTTAAGTTTCATCAAAATTAAAAATATAGGAGTTGTTATGATGACTAGAACAGTATTAGTAACAGGTAGTAGTAGAGGTTTAGGAGCAACTATTGTAAAGACATTGGCACAACAAGGATTTCAAGTGGTTATCAATTACTATAAAAGCAAAGATGCTGCTGAGAAGCTCGTTTCTGAGATTGGTGAAGAGAATGCTATTGCAATTCAGGCTGATGTAACAAATCGTAAAGAAGTAGATAAATTGATAAAAAAAGCAACGGAATATTTTGGTCAAATAGATGTTGTAGTCAACAATGCATTAGTAGACTTCAAATTTGATCCAAACAAACAGAAAACCTTCACAGAACTCACTTGGGATGATTATCAAAAACAACTAGATGGTACTTTAAAAGCAGCATTTAATGTAGTTCAAAGCGTCATACCTCAATTTATTGAACGACAAAATGGAAGTATTATAAGTATAGGTACTAATTTATATCAAAATCCTGTTGTACCCTACCACGAATATACAACAGCTAAAGCTGGATTAATAGGTTTTACACGTAATATCGCTTCTGAATTAGGACTATATGGTATAAAAGCGAATGTAGTTTCAGGTGGATTATTAAAAACGACTGACGCCAGTGCTGTTACAACACCAGAAGTATTCGATTTAATTGCTCAATCAACGCCATTGAAGAAGGTGACCACACCTCAAGATGTAGCCAATATGGTCGCTTATTTATCTTCGGAAAATGCGAACGGTATTACAGGTCAAAATTTCACAGTAGATGGCGGTTTGACAATGAACTAATAGCTTAAATTACCATAGATAATCCTTCAAAAAAAGGAGTATACAAGACAATTAATAATGATGTATTTTGAGGTGTAAACAAATGAAAAAAACTAAAGAAAAAAAACTACACTTAGGTGTTTTGCTGTATGGTTGTGGACACCATCAAGCTGCTTGGTTAATGCCTGACTCAAGCGTTGAACGTATTGGAGACATTTCTTATTACCAATATTTAGCACAGTTATCAGAAAAAGGTTACTTTGACGCAGTATTCTTTGCTGATAATCAATCATTTCAAGGTAAAGATTCTAGTGATATGCCAGCATTTTGGTTTGATCCAGTAGTCAATTTAACTGCTATTTCTCAAGTGACAAATCATGTGGGATTAGTTTCAACAATTTCAAGTACTTTTTCTAATCCTTTCACAGCTTCACGACAACTATTAAGTTTAGACCATATTACAAAAGGACGTGTTGGTTGGAATCTCGTTACGTCAATGACTGATTTAGAGGCGTTAAATCATAGTATGGAAGAACTACCTTCTCATGACAAACGCTATGAGAAGGCAGATGAATTCGCTGCTTTAATGAATAAGTTATTTCTTTCATGGGACAGTAATGAGTTTCTACATCATCGAGAAGAAAGAAAATTGATAAATCCTTCAAACATTCAGCCTTTTAATCACGATGGTACCTATTTTAAAGTGTATGGCCCATCCACTACGCCAAAAAGTCCGCAAGGCAAACCAGTATCAATGCAAGCAGGGGCATCTAAACAAGGCATTGCATTAGCCGCAAAATATGCCGATGCAGTCTATTCAGTGTCGTGGAACTTAAAGCAAGCAAAAAAATTTCGTGAAAAATTAGATGAACAAGTTAAACAAAGCGAAGACAGCAATAGACATATTAAAGTATTTCCAGGCTTAGTAACCTATGTAGGTCATACTCATGAAGAAGCTTTAGCCAAAAAAGCAGCATTAGATGAGCAATTACCTCTTGAAACAGCTTTAAAACAGTTGAGTTTCTTTATTCAACAAGACTGTTCTAATTGGGAAATTGATAAAGAAGTACCTCAATTACTCCCAGTAGAAGAATTTACTGGTCCAGTTGGACGTTACGAAACGATACTAGAAATTATTAATGATACACAACCTACAGTAAGAGAATTATTAGGATATCTTAATGCAGGCGGTGGACATCACACGCTGATAGGTACACCCGACGAAATTGTGGATCAGATGGAAGTCTGGTTTGAAGCTGGTGTGGCTGACGGATTTAATCTTATGCCTCCTACATTACCCGGTAGTTTAGAAGACTTTGTTGAACTAATTGTTCCTGAAATGCAAAAAAGAGGTATTTTCAGAAAGAAATATGAAGGTCATACCTTCCGTGAACATTTAGGATTAACATAATAAATCTGGTTCTGGTGCAAATAATTGGGGAAGATATAAAGAGGCGAAAAGTTTCCTAGTGGAATCTGGTCTTAAGCAGCAATTCCAAACATATTATTAAGAAAAAATTAGATATTCAAAACCTCATTGAAAAGTTTGAATTGATAGCTTCATATGATGATGGTGGACAAAAGCATTACCTTGTGATTGAAGATAGAGAACGAGAGGGCGATTGGACACTGATGAAATATTCAGACAGCCAATGGTCCCTTCA
>NZ_KB889752.1:1293623-1294853 GCF_000372765.1 Bacillus sp. 37MA | reverse complement strand
TGATGAACAAAGTTTGGTTGGTAATGATTTTGTTGATTTTATTTGGAAAAATCGGAGCTTGTTTAATCGGAAAATTAAAGAAGCCGTATTAAGATAATTTTGAAGACTGCATTTTTCATTTATTATTTACAATAACGAAACTGATACTTATTTTTTAACGAAGTGATATTATGTTGCTCGATTTGATTGAGGGATGAGGATTGAAACCGGATAAAGACGGTAATTGGCCGAAGATCGCTGAATAGCATCCTTCTTAAACGAATTTATGAGTTTTAATCAAACTTTTTTATAAAAACTTCACACAATTCAAAACCAAACCCACACATTTTGATCAATCTTTGTTCAAAATGTGTGGGTTTCTACTATTATAAAATCAACGTTTACAGCATGCTTTTGATCAAACTTTATTTCAAAGCTACACTTTTAGGCATTCCGCTAATTTATAAAATTTATCAATTATTCTGATGCATCAAAGAATACACAGTCTTTTACAAGTATAATCAGCCGATCTTCTTCAATATCTATATACATATTGGCCACATGAGCCTGATGATAAAGCAGATCCACGAATTGATAAGTAAGTTAATAGCGGAGGGGAAGTTTCAGTGAGAACGAACTTCATCATATGGCGGATAAAGTGATCTATATCAAAACAAAAACAGGGAACAAGCCGCTTCCGCTGGTACGAAAAAAAGTAAGAAATGCGATTGCTTTCCTATATTCTCAAAACATAATTTGAAGTAAATAAATGAGTGATGGCAGGCTCTGTCGAAATTTGAGGAACGAAAAGAATGGACTTTTGAAAGCGTTTTCAATTACAATGAAAACAGGTTGGATGGCATGCGTGGCTGTCACAGTACTTGGCGTAGGTGGGGCCGGTACAGGGAAGAGTTTTGTGAAATTAATTACCAAAAATATACATACTAGGAAATATACAAAAAAAGAAAACATTCAGTCGTTCTAATGAACCTCAGATTGTTTTCTTTTTTGTAGGCTGTATTAAACTAGAGGCTTCCATTTATCAATTAATTTACCGCACTCAAATATAAATCGAGTGAATCATCTACTTCTGCTGCAACCAACTGAATGAACCCCGTATAATCCTTTGATGTATGTGCATTATCAAGTGCATCATAATAAGGTAAACGATTCTCCACTTTAATGACCACTGCCGGAAAGCCGTCTTTCATTAATTCTAGGTTCAGTAAAAGTCTGGATGTACGTCCGTTT
>NZ_KB889752.1:883294-1293523 GCF_000372765.1 Bacillus sp. 37MA | reverse complement strand
TGAATGAACCCCGTATAATCCTTTGATGTATGTGCATTATCAAGTGCATCATAATAAGGTAAACGATTCTCCACTTTAATGACCACTGCCGGAAAGCCGTCTTTCATTAATTCTAGGTTCAGTAAAAGTCTGGATGTACGTCCGTTTTCATCAATGAATGGGTGAATTCCAACGAAGATTGCATGCAACATTGCCCGATCCCTCAGCATGAAAGGCTGTCCGTATGACAATGCCGTAGCGGAAGCCACGTTTAAAATCATTAAAACAGAGTTTGTTCGTCAGATAAAGTTTAATAGTCTAGCGCATCTCACGCTCGAATTTAGTGACTACGTTAACTGGTTTAACAAGCTGTGCATTCACGGAACACTAGGCTACGTCAGTCCAATTGAATACAAACGATTGTCCCTTAAAAGAGTTGTCTGATTTAGTGTTGACAATCCATCAAATTATTTTTTTGAGGTAAGAAAATTAATCTCGCCTTGACACTTACCTATTAGTAAGTTAATATGGGGACATGGAAAACCGAAAAGAACAAATCATCGATTTGGCAATAAAATTGATCCAACAAAAAGGGTATGTAGCCTTCAGTTATGATGACATCTCTAAACAATTAGGTGTGACCAAGGCAAGTATTCACTATCACTTTGAGAAGAAGGAGGATTTAGGAGTTGCTATTACCGATCGACTTTCAAAAAGCCTGCAAAACTTTTTGTTGTTAATTAAAAATTCGTCAGTTTCTGCTGAAGAGAAACTTAAGCAGTTCGTTCAGCAACGAGCTGAAAGGTTCGAGTGTACTGAAATTTGTCCAATCTCTTCGTTGCAGGGAGATTTCGAATCTTTGCCATATATCGTACAAGAAAAGATTAAGGAAGTCAGCAGACTGGAACTCACGATAATGAAAGAAATAGTTGCCGAGGCACAAACTGAAAAAATCATAAATGGATCTGAAGACGTTCAATTTTTAGCGGTAATGATATTATCAAGTGTTAAGGGAGCATTATTATACAGACGTGTTCTAGGTGACGATGTATTAGTCGAAGTACTAAACCAGTTAAACCGTTTCTTAAGAAATTCGTAAGAACGGTTTTTTTTAAAAAATCACACTTACCTTCTAGTAAGTAAGTGTGATTTTGTATTAGATTTAACTTTGTTTATAATTTTAATGGATATTTAGAATTTCGTTCCGTTTTATTAACCATAACCTTTTAAAAATTTTATAAGTATCTCTAATCGCTTATATAAAAATTTTTTGGAGAATAAATTATAGAAAGTTGGGATTATCGTAATGAAAAGAATGCTTTTGGTTTCTCTTTTGATGTCGAGTGGAACTACCTTTATTACTCCATTATTTCCTTTGTATAGTGAGACTTATCAACTGAACAGTTTGCAAATCACGATCTTGTTTGCCATTTATGCTGCTTTCTTGTTACCGACTTTGTTTGTCACTGGAGACAAAGGTAGCACTTGGGGATTAAAAAGGGTTGTTCGCATCAGCATATGGATCTCCATCATATCTACCTTGTTTTTCCTGGGATGCATAAATGCCTGGATGCTCTATGTCGCCAGGTTATTGGAAGGCATCGCTTACGGAGCCTTTACAGGTACAGCTGTTGCTTTTCTAATGAAGCAAACTCCTCCAAATAAAGTGAGCACAGCTCTCAAGTTATCAGGAGTCACGGTCCTCGTTGGTTTTGGTCTGGGACCAGCTATCGCAGGTTTAATTTTGCAATATATACATCTTCAGCCACTTCGATTGCCATTTTGGATTCTGATTGTCCTGCTCATCGTCTCGCTCATCTTACTGGAAACAATTCCAAAAGATGTTGTTTCCCTTGAGCAAATACGTATAAAAACTAAGATATCACTTGGTGTACCTAGCAATATTCGTTCTCATTTTTGGTCAATGGTCGGATTGCCTATCTTCACTGTTTTCACAATAACAGGAATAGCGTTATCTCTTATTCCTACTTTCGTCAAAAATGTCATTCACACGTCTAACCTCTCCGTTTCTGGATTGATCATTTTCGTGCTTCTTAGTGGAGCGGCTTTGGCTCAGTTCATACCTTGGCCAAGCCATCCAGTTACACGTATCCGATTCGGCATCCTGTTTCTTGCGATCGGGTCATGGGTTATTGTTTCTTCTGGTTTAACATCAAGTTTGCCATTACTCTGGACAGGAATTTTTATCCAGTCTATCGGCGGTGGATGGACCTTTCAAATTGCGTTACGATTTGCCGGACAGTTACCGGAACCAGAAGCACGGCCACGAGTCATTTCGGCTTTTTATTTGTGTGCGTACTCTGGATTTATCGTTCCGGTTATTGGAGTCGGAGTGCTTACTCAATTTTTCAATTTGAACCTTTCGCTGATCGTGCTAAACTTGTTTGCGGCACTCATTGTTGTTTATGTGTTGATGTATTCCGTCAAATTTAATCACTACTATTCAAATCACTTTAGTAATTGAATTAATACAATTTTACATTTATAAATACCTTCTTCCCTCTTAAATATATTTAATGTACCAGCAGGAAAAAGGGTTATTATGATTGATCATTTTTTTATTTATTTTTGAACGATCGTTCACAACCTATTCGGTGAGCAAAAGCGGTCACCAGTATGGCTATAGTATAAAATAATCCTTATTAATCTGATACTGAGAGGGCAGAAAAGTGGAGAATTCACCACCCGGCTCAAAGCAAAAGTTCTCGCTGAAAATATCCAAAATACGTTGATTGGTCTGTGGGTACTTGCCAGAACTTCGACTGATAGAGAGAAGCTTCACCGCATCGCAGACTTCACAATGGACATGTTAGAGTCTTAATTGACAGGACTAATTTTTTTGCACAATTTAGAATGATCGTTCTCGAATAAGGTGCGAGTAAACTTGGTGTGGTAATTTTTTTGTAAATATGAGAATGACCATTCTTAAATCATGTATATCCAATGATTCTTCCAAAATTAATAAAAATGAAGAGAATAGGAGAAATTAGAGTTATGAGTAAAGTATGGTTTATTACAGGAACTTCAACTGGATTAGGTCGTCAATTTGTGGAGCAGTTACTACAAACAGGTGATAAAGTCGTCGCAACAGCACGCAAGATCGATGCAATTTCGGATTTTAAACAAATATCACAAGAGAACGTTCATATCGCTACGCTGGATGTGACGAATAAGGATCAAATCAAATCAGCCGTTCAAGAAACAATCGACGTGTTTGGTAAAATCGACATTGTCGTGAACAATGCAGGCTACGGGCTGTTCGGGATGCTGGAGGAATATACAGACGAACAAATCCGGAGGCAGTTCGATGTTAACGTGTTCGGGATGCTGAATGTTATCCGCGAGACCTTGCCTGTCCTTAAGAAACAAGGTTCGGGACATTACATTAATATTTCATCATTCTTCGGAACTTGGTCCATGCCTCCGTACAGCATTTATTCCGCATCCAAATTTGCCGTAGAAGGCTTCTCCCAATCTTTGGCTGCAGAGCTCGCCGGCTTCGGAATTAAGACAACGATTGTAGAGCCTTCCGTTTACGGAACCGATTTCTTTGGTCACTCCATGGACCAAACAGAGAAGAAACCGGAATACGCTCCGTTGTACGAAGCTTACGAAAAGGGTGTTTCAAACTTAAATATCGGCGATCCGGCGAAAGCGGTAAAAACGATTATCTCTATGGTCAACAGCGATAATCCTCCACAGCATTTCCCGGTAGGCTCTTTCGCTGTACACACGATTCGCGATGCATATTCAAAACGAATTGATGAAATCAATACATGGGAAAAACTCTCTTCGCAAGCTGATTAATTGATATCGAAATAAATAATTCTGCTATAATCCTGATTCGAATAACGGCTATGTACTAGCAATTACTATGGACATCACAATTAAAGGCGTAGAAACTAGGTGGCTGAGGAAATCGTTGCGGAAGCTCATAAGGTTTGTCCTTATGCCCAAGCAACTTTTCCCTGTGGAGAAGAGTTTTATTGTTTTTGGAGTAATGTCGAAGTATACGCCTCTGATCCTAATGGAGGAAGAGCCTTTTTTACACTTAAGATTAATGAAAATCTTTATGAAACTGTCTTAGCAAAAGGTGGGAATTATGATCCTGAGGTTCACGATCAGTTAGTTGCTGAAGCGGCAGCGGAACGATTTGGAATCACCGCAGAAGAAGCTTTGGAAATATATACGAACATTGCTTTTGAGAATGCCAACTAAACGGCATTCTTTTTTTAATCATTCTCTATAAAGATCGAAAGCGGAAGTAGCATCCGCAATGTATCCCAATAAGTCTGTGTATGGTTCATTTATTTACTTAGAATATATTATGGAGAGATATTTTTGCTAACGCTTTGTTTCAATTCTTCATAAAGAAAGGTTAAATATAAGATAATCGTTTACAGACAAAAACAGATTTGGATTTTCTTATATGATTAATATGGTATCATTTGAAGTAAATAATGTATTGTGTCTTAATCAGTACATTGAATAGAAGGGTGGGACATCATGCATATTATTAAGAAAAAATTAGATATTCAAGACTTCATAGAAAAGTTTGAATTGATAGCTTCCTATGATGATGTTGGACAAAAACATTACCTAGTGATTGAAGATAGAGAACGAGGGGGAAAGTCGACACTGATGAAATATTCAGACAGCCAATGGTCCCTTCATGGCAAAGGCCTGAATTATTGTGATCATGATGAACAAAGTTTGGTTGGTAATGATTTTGTTGATTTTATTTGGAAAAATCGGAGCTTGTTTAATCGGAAAATTAAAGAAGCCGTATTAAGATAATTTTGAAGACTGCATTTTTCATTTTAATGGTGATGTTGAAGACCTTTATGAACAAGGGGATTTTCTATTAAATAGCCCCGATCTCATTCTTGCTATTCAACGTGGATTATTCATTTCTCATTTCGGGCCTTTTGTGTATACAGCGGCACAAGGTAGAGAAATGGCTAGGGCTTTCGCAGATATTATTGCAAATAAGATTTAACAAGAGCAAGGAGGGGTTGAGAATAAGGTTCTTCAACCTCTCCTTTAATTTTTTTTCAAAAATTATCTACTAAAATAATAATATTGTCCGTTTTGAAAAATGATTTTATCTGTCTCAGGATCTATTTGATAGTTACCTTCCTTTAAAGCATCACTTATAGAGGAAATATTATTAATAGGCGATGCTCCAGAAATTTTATAGATAAATATCCCCTTCTTTTCAAAGAAAATAATCTGATTTTCCTCAGGATATTGATACGTTATACCTGCAATCACGGGGATTGACAGGTAAGGACTGTTTAATGGATAGTACTCAGAATAATGAAATACATAATTGTAATAAACTAAACCCATGCAAATAAAGATAATGAAAAAAATTAGTATCCCTTTTTTCTCTTTACTAAACGCTGCCTTTTTCACACTTAATTTTATTTTATACTAGAGAAATAACATGCCTATTATAAGAGTATTAAAGATGGGAAACCACACGCTTTCAGAAATTGTATATAAAAAAATAAATTCATTTTCTCTTTTTAACTCAATCATATAGAAGAGAAACATGAAATAGATAAATAACAGTATCCATATCCATAATCTTTGTTCTGACAAAAAAGATGAATTAAATGTATTGCGCATAAGTCTTTTCGAATTCATCCTCCTTTACTATATTTTAGTATGGATTTTAAATTTTCTTCAGAACAATTTCACGGTTCTTTAAGATATATAAATGAATTTATCATAATGAATCTAGAAAGACACTCGTTACCTGTAAATTATTTTGAGTTTTTATAGGTAGGCCGTTGGCTTTTTCCTTGTTTATTTCTAAATTAATTAATAGGCTCTGTTAAACAATAATGTTGATATTTGAGACATATAAATAGACCATCATTTTGTTTCGATGGTCTTCTTCACAATGTTAAATATCCCTCCTTTATTATCCTCGAGTGTCTTCGTCACTTTTGTATTCTAAAATATCTCCAGGCTGACATTCTAAAGCTTTACAAATTGCCTCTAAGGTTGAAAGCCTAATTGCTTTTGCCTTTCCATTTTTCAAGATAGAAAGGTTAGCCATTGTGATACCAACCCTCTCAGAAAGTTCGGTGACACTCATTTTCCTTTTAGCCAGCATTACATCAATATTGATTATAATTGCCATTGTTTTCACCTCAGATGATTAAGTCATTTTCTGATTTTATATCGATGGCTTCTTGTAAAAGTCTTTGGAGAACAGCAGCAAAAACGGCGATCACCATAGAGGCGAAAATAATGACCAATCCGATTGGTATGATACCTGGAGGGTCAACTCTTTCCGCCATGAGATAGTAGAGTGGCATACCTAGCAGGTACAAGGTACTGATCGTGATGGCACAGTATTTTATATTCTTTAAAGCCTTTACCGATAATTCCGAGAACGCTTGGTTCTTATCAATATAGCTTAAAAGTTTAAAAGCTTGATACAGAGCAAAGTAAAAAGGTATCGCTGCCGCGTACATATCGATTAAAACGAGAGATTTCATATAAGCAATATCTGGATACAATTCTCCAGCAAAATTCCCGATCTTAGGCACCAAAAATATGCACAATGCAAGAACTGGGATTCCTATAAAAATAACAGCTAGCTTTAAAAAGAGTGTCGTAACTTGTTTCATAAAAAGCACCTCGTTAATTAAATTTTACCGTAACGTTAATCATCTTCTGGTTTTAATTCAAGGATGTTTTTTAATGGCTTTTGAAGAGCGTCCACAATGGCTGTGATGATACTTGTTGCTAAAATACCCATTAGACATAATGATATAGGACCTGCTGCATCACCACCTGTAACTTTAGCAAGCACCTTTAAGCTTACTATTCCTAACAAAATGAGGAAAATGACTGTAAAAGCACATTTCTTTATAATCTTCAAAGATTTAAGGGATAATTCAGAGAAAGCATTGTTCTTTTCGATGTAGGTTAATAGTTTATATGCTTGATACAACGCAACAGAAAACGCAATACAGAATCCGTATGCACATACTAAAAAGGGGATTAGGAAGTAAGCCGTATCTGGATGTACTCTTGCATCTCTAACGGCTATCTCAGGCAACCAGATACACAAAGCAAGCACTGCAATTCCAGCCAGAAAAATAATTACCTTTAAGAAAGTGGTTGAACCTCGTTTAACATTCATTTAAAACACCTCACTTATTTAATGACAACGTGATTTTATCATATGATTTATCGTTTCACAATAAATTCGTATTGTTTTTTATTATATTATTATTGTTATTGAAATATCCATTTAATTTTGAGAAAAATAAAAAGCATTTCTCTGTTACAAAGAAATGCTCTTACTTTAAAAAGAGCTATTATGAAATCGATTCATTTTATTTATTAATTTTTCTTCAACAATCTGGTTTTAAATTATTGAGTGTTTGTATAAGTGGTAAACGAATTCCAATACGCGGAAGACGAACAGACCATTGAAGAAAATGAAAAGGATATCAAAAAACTCTTGCAATACACAAATAGTTATGATAATTTATTTGTAAGAATTTCATTATAGTCAACAAATTAAATTGGCGTGTTACTGGTAAAGCAGGCAAGACCAAAATAATTTGCTCTATTTCTTAACGGGATAGGTGCATCTTATTTTGGTCTTTTTTATGTTTACTAATATCAGTAATGCGTAAAGGGGATGAAGATATGGATTATAAACAGCTAGGCAAAGACATATTGAAACTTGTAGGTGGAAAAGAAAATGTAGCGATGATAACCCATTGTGCGACCCGACTTCGATTTGAATTCTATGACTCTTCTAAAGTCGAAGCCGCTAAAATCGAAAAGTTACCGGGCGTCATCTCAGTCGTCAATAAAGGCGGTCAATTCCAAGTCATCGTAGGAAATGAAGTCCAACAAGCCTTCCGTTCCATCAAAAACGAAATGGGCGAGCAACCGAGTGGAAATGCTAATACCGCCCAAAAAGAAAAAAAGAGCGTCATTTCTCGTTTAATTAGCGTCATCTCTACCACATTCGCACCATTTATCCCTGCCATTATTGGTGCCGGGATGATCAAAGCCGTGTTGGCGGTGCTTGTGTTAACAGGCGTATTAACCGATGAAAGCCAAACCTTCTTTATCTTAAACACTGTCGCGGATGCAGCATTCTTCTTTATGCCTGTACTACTGGCATACGGAGCATCGATTAAGTTCGGAACCAACCCGGTGTTATCCATGACCATCGCCGGCGTGTTACTACACCCGAACTGGTCATCGGTTTTAGCCTCTGAAGAAGCCCTTTTCTTTATGGGCGTACCAGTGCGCTTAACGGATTATGCTGGTTCTGTTTTACCGATAATTATTACCGTATGGATTATGTCGTATATTGAACGCTTTGCTGAACGTGTTTCACCATCGATCATTAAGTTCTTTTTGAAACCAATGTTAATCCTAATCATTACCGCTCCTCTCGCGTTAGTCGTCATTGGACCAATCGGCACGTATTTAAATGATCTCGTTGCCATTGGCGCTGAAACAATCAACAACCGTGCAAGCTGGTTAATCCCAATGCTGATGGGTGGACTACAGCCGTTCCTAATTATCACTGGAACAGCTTGGGCAATGACCCCTATTGCTACAACGCAGCTATCCAATAATGGAGAAGAAATGATTAATGGACCAGGAATGCTTGCATCCAACATTGCACAAGGTGCCGCTACGCTTGCGGTTGCGATGAAAACAAAAAACAAAGAGCTAAAACAATTAGCTGGTTCTGCTGGTTTCACTGCCTTAATTGGGATTACAGAGCCTTCGCTTTACGGAGTTACGCTTAAATTAAAGAAACCATTAATCGCGGCGATGATTGGTGGGGCATGTGCGGGAATTTATGCCGGTCTTTCTGGTCTTGTTCGCTACGCATTCGTTTCACCAGGACTTGCGGCTATCCCTGCCTTTATCGGGGAGAATCCAATGAATATCGTACACGCACTCATTACCATTGCCATTGCATTTGTTGTCACATTTGCCGCAACATGGATTTTAGGATTTGAGGATCCAGTAGAAGAAACAACACAAACACATGCAAAAACGGAAACAACGAACCACACAGAAGTCATCGCTAGCCCACTATCCGGAAAAGTCATTCCGCTAAACACTGTAAACGATCATGTCTTTTCAAATGAACTGATTGGAAAAGGGATTGCGATTTTACCGGATCAAAATGAAGTGAAAGCACCGTTTGCCGGTGAGATCGTGACAATGATGGAATCCAAGCACGCCGTTGGTCTTCGAAGCGACAATGGCATTGAATTATTGATCCACGTGGGGATTGACACCGTCAGCCTAAAAGGGGAATACTTTGAGACGCACGTAAAACAAGGAGACCGCGTAGAACAAGGTGATACACTTGTCACGTTCGACCGTCAATCCATTGAGGCAAAAGGATATGAAACTGTCACACCGATCATCATCACTAACCATGACGAATTTAACGCATTGGATCCAATTAAAGAAAAACGCATTTCTTCAGGCGAACCACTGATGCATATTACGAAACTGGAGGCATAAATCATGCATTACACAAACCTGAAGCCATTCCCAAAGGATTTTCTTTGGGGGGCTTCCACATCTGCTTATCAAGTCGAAGGCGCTTGGAATGAAGACGGCAAAGGAAAATCCGTCATTGATATGATGGATCATCCAGAAGGCACCGCCGGCTTCACCGTAGCGAGCGACCACTACCATCACTACAAAGAAGACATCAAACTGTTCCATGAGCTCGGCCTAAAAGCGTACCGTTTTTCCATCGCTTGGACGCGCATTTTACCAAAAGGCACCGGCACCATTAATGAAAAAGGACTCGTCCATTACGAGCGTGTTATCGACGAATTGCTTCATTACGGAATCGAACCCATCGTCACGCTGTACCATTTTGACCTTCCGTACGAACTTGAAGAAAAAGGCGGATGGAACAACCGCGAGACGATCGATGCCTTCGAGAACTATGCCCGTATTTTATTTGAACGCTTTGGCGGCAAAGTCACGCACTGGCTCACGATCAATGAACAAAACACGCTCATTTTACATCCTGGGGCTGTCGGCATTCCAAAAGGCGGATCGTTGCCATCCAAAAAAGAGCTTTATCAGCAAAACCACCATATGCTCATTGCGCAAGGAAAAGCGATGTCACTTTGCCATGAACTCTGTCCACATGCAAAAATCGGACCAGCACTAAACATGACATCCATGTACCAAGCAACCAGCAAACCAGCAGACGCGATTGCTGCTCACAACTGGGAAATGCTCCGCGGCTGGAGTTTTCTCGATCTTGCTGTACACGGACGGTACAACCGATTATTATGGAGTTACCTAGAAGAGCGCGGCTGGACACCTGCGATTGAAGAAGGCGACTTGCTTGCGATCCAACAAGGGCAACCTGATTTTATTGCCATCAATTATTATTCAACCGCAACGATTGCAGAGAGTATGGGAGACGCAAGTGACGTAAGCCCTCGAGCTG
This sequence comes from Bacillus sp. 37MA, assembly GCF_000372765.1. Taxonomy (NCBI): domain Bacteria; kingdom Bacillati; phylum Bacillota; class Bacilli; order Caryophanales; family Bacillaceae; genus Bacillus; species Bacillus sp. 37MA. The sequence goes on along the minus strand of NZ_KB889752.1, from coordinate 1,283,031 downwards.
GTGACCAGCAAATCATGCTAGGCGAACCCGGCGTCTATCGACCAGAGGAAAATCCATACGTCGATAAAACAAAATACGGCTGGGTCATCGATCCGGTTGGCTTGCGCCTCACCCTGAGAAAAGTATACGAACGGTACCTGCTGCCGATCATCATTACCGAAAACGGCATCGGCGCACCCGACGAACTTACAGAAGATGGTGCTGTTCACGATGATTACCGAATCGACTTTATTCAAGCACATCTTGAACAAATTCAATGGGCTCTTTCTGACGGCGTTGAAGTGTTCGGTTACTGCCCATGGGCTGCGATGGACGTTGTCAGCACGCACCAAGGCTACGCCAAACGATACGGATTCATTTACGTAAACCGAGGGGAATTTGACTTAAAAGACATGAGCCGAATCAAAAAAGACAGTTTTTACTGGTATCAACGTGTCATTACATCCAACGGAAATGAAGGGCTATGCCAACGCACGTAAATGTCACGATAAAGATGGTGATTGATTCATGAAGGTAGAAAAAGTATTAAATAACAGCCTTGTGCTCTCAAGCGATGAACACGGACAAGAAATCATTGTCATGGGAAAAGGCCTTGGCTTCAACAGCAAAGAAGGCGATCTCATTCAGGAAAGCTCTGTCGAAAAAATCTTCACGCCAAACGATCAGCGCACAAAACAAGAATACGTCCACCTACTCGAAAGCATCCCACGAGACTACTTGGGCACAATCAATAGCGCACTTGAAGAAATGAAATCCCATTGGCGTAACGAACTCGACGACCGCTACTTCCTAATGCTACTCGACCACATCGCCTTTGCCATCGAACGCGTCGAAAAAGGCGTAATCTTACAAAACAAACTCTTAAACGACGTACGCATTCACTACCCGGAAGAGTACGCAGCAGGCATGATCGTCATCACACACCTAAACGAGCACCTGCACATCAACTTACCAGAAGAAGAAGCCGGCAATATCGCCTTTCACCTCGTCAACGCCAAAAACGAGGAAGAAAACTTTGAAAACACCGTACTCGCCGTCACCATGCTCAAAGACATACTCAACATCGTACGGTACCAACTAAACGTCAAACTCGACCACCAATCCATGCGATACAACCGATTCGTCACCCACCTTCAATACTTTATCCGACGAATCTTCGACAACAAACAACTGAATTCGAAAGACTCATTCCTATACGATCACCACAAAACCAAATATCCAAACGAATTCAAATGCGCCCAATCCATCGCTACCTACTGCGAAAGCATGACTGGCAAATACAGTACCAACGAAGAAGTCTTTTATCTAATTATTCACCTCGTCCGATTTACAACCACTGAAACCTAATTACCCAAAAAAGAGCCTTCGTTTGGAGGCTCTTTTATTATTTCTATTTGCCTATTTTAAAGGGAACAGCGAGAGTATAATCAATTTGACTTTGGTTATTACCTTCAGAACTAAAGGTTTTTACAACCCGGTACTCGCCCGGTGTCAGATTATTTTCTAAACGACCTAATGAATATGTTGCAGAGGAAGAGGTCTTGGATGGATAGACAATTCCTACATCATTAAACATGTCATCTTTAAATGGTACAACAAACCATGTGCCATCTACAAATTTTTCGATAGAAAAATATTCTCCAGTTCTATATGCTATATCACTTTGATATAGAAGAAACACGACATAATGAAGCTGTTTTTATGAAAAGTTGAGCCATCCTTTTTGCGATTATCAGCTATGTGAGCGGTACGAATATCTATGACATTATGCGCGCGCTTGGTCATGAGCAAATTGATACGACCATGATTTATTTGCAGAAGATTATGGATCGGGAGCAGCACGTCATTCATACATGGAGCCAAGACACACTCGGTAGGTATATATAATAGAAGAAACACGACAAAATGAAGCCGTTTTTTATCATAGGAAGGTTAAAATCGCGATTGAAGTTTTCTCAAAATAAACTAAAAGTAAAAGGCTCTTTCGATAACTGACTTAAAAGAAAGATTCATTAAAGAATATTGTTAATTTTCTTGTTAAACTAACGGGCAGGTTAGTATAACAAGAAAAAGTGATACAATAAAAAAATAGGTCTTGTTTTCAAGGAGGTAAAACATGGATTACATTTCACCGAAAGAAGCGGTGTTAAAGGTGAAACGGTGGCCTAAAGATTCTATAGCGGCGGGTCGTCGTCATACAGTTGGGCTTAAATCTGACGGAACGGTGACGGCTATGGGTGATAATAAATATGGCCAATGTGATGTAAGCGGCTGGCGCGATATTGTGGCGGTCGCGGCTGGTAATGTTCATATGGCAACGAACACGGGTAATGCTCATACAATCGGGCTTAAATCTGACAGTACTGTAGCGGCTGTGGGTTGGAATAAGCATGACCAATGCGATGTAAACGACTGGCGCGATATTGTAGCGGTTGCAGCAGGTTGGCGTCGTACCATTGGGCTTAAATCGGATGGCACGGTCGTAGCAGTGGGCCGAAATAATGAAGTTGAATGCAATGTAAGCGGCTGGCATGATATTGTGGCGGTCGCGGCGGGTGACTGGCATACCATCGGTCTTAAATTGGACGGAACGGTGACGGCTGTGGGTAATAATCGCTATCGCCAATGCAATGTAAGCGGCTGGTGCGATATTGTGGCGGTCGCGGCGGGTTATCTTCATACCATCGGCCTTAAATCGGACGGAACGGTGACGGCTGTGGGTTTGAATAAAAATGACCAATGCGATGTAAGCGGCTGGCGCGGTATTGTGGCGATAGCGGTGGGGAGTAATCATACCATCGGCCTTAAATCGGACGGTACTGTGGCGGCTGTGGGTTGGAATGAGTATGGCCAATGCAATGTAAGTGATTGGCGCGATATTGTGGCGATAGCGGCGGGTTGTGCCCATACCGTCGGGCTTAAATCTGACGGAACGGTGGTTGCTGTGGGTGATAATGAATATGGCCAATGCGATGTAAGGGGCTGGCGCGGCATCCGTCTGCCCAACAATTGGTTTTCGGGTAAAAAGGATACAGTTCCTGCAACTAATAAATCCAAAAAAAGGATTAAACATAACAGGTAAAAATTCCTTCTTCAGCTAACGGGTGCTTTAGTTGAAGAAGGAATAAAGCAAAGGACCAAAAACTGGTCCTCTTTTTCTTTTGATAAAATATCAACACCATCGTTTAGCAGAGCCTAAACATTAAAAGGATAACTAATCAAATTGTTACTCAACAGTTCGTCCAAACGGGTAAGGAGGACTAATTTCAGCTTAGGCAGCAGTGGACCGATACTTTTGATTAAACATAAATCCGGCAAAAAAGGTGCAACCTAATAAGGCGGAATCCGTTGCTCGCGGATGTCTTAGAAGGGGAGGGTGAAGATGAAAACGTGCTCCACACTCGATGGGTTATATTATGAAATCCAAGGAAGCGGCGATACCCTTATTTTTTTGCATGGAATTGGCGGAACACATCAGATGTTTGCGCCGCAAGTAGAGGCGTTGTCGCATCACTTTCAAACACTCACGGTCGATTTATTGGGGAGTGGCCGGTCTAAATCGGTCATGGAGCGGTCTTATTTGGACGCTCATCTGAAATCCATCCGCTTCTTGATGCAGCAGTTAAAGATAGGGCAAGCCATTTTCGTTGGATTGTCGTATGGCGGTATTGTTGCTCAAGCTTTTGCCATTCGTCATCCTGAAAAAGTAAAGAAAATGGTACTGATTGACACCTATGCGAATGTGTTCCCGAGAGATGCGGCTGAATTTCGCCTCATGCTGTTAGCTGGGGTCGTCGTAACTGTAGGGTGGGCACCGAAGAGTTGGATAAAGATGCTGAACTATTTATCGCCGTATAAACGATGGCATCTTGCTCAGGAGCAAATGGTCTCCATTTTTCAAACCTGCCGGGCCAAAGAAATGACGGTTCAGTTACTGGAGGTGTTCGGAATGGACTTCACGCATAAATTGACTGAATTGAAAATGCCAGTCCTGGTGATTGCAGGAGACAAGCTGCCAGCGGTTGTCGATAAATCAAAGGAGATTGTGGAGAATTTGGTCAACGGGGAGCTTCTCGTGGTTCGTGATTCGTTTGACCCAACGAATTTGTGTCAGCCGGAGATTGTAAGTGCAGCCATTCTTGCCTTTTTGAGAGAAAAGACACCAGTTTAAAAACATCCCGCATCGGTAAATGATTTGTGAGTCATGCAAGTGGGGAGACGTAATGCAAGCTACAACTCGGAGCGTTTCTTTGCTGTCTGGCTTTACATTAACAAGATATTTTACCTTATCTATTAGAGTTTGAATACCTAGCCGCTTAACATTACGAGGGGTATTACTAGAATCTATAAAATCTTGAGCCACTGGCAAGTATAAATGCCAATAACCTTTATAAAATTCTGAAGGAAACTCCACAGTGTTTTCTTCAATTCGTCTAACCATGTCTTTTGTTTTCCGCTTAATGCCAAGAACTTTTTTCTTTTGTATAATGAATTCTCCTCTTTAAATAATGACAGGATTGTTTACCATAGCTTTCAAAAAACAAACAGACTCTTACTCAACAGTATGTCATTACTAAGTAGTAGACACATAAAGAAAGGGATGACCAGTTAGGTATCCCGTTCCAATATAAGACTATTCAATTTTGGGGAGGGTAACACCCTCGTCTATATTATAGACAATTAAAGCTTGATTTATACATGGATGACTATTTTTCGTTAATTGATTATTTCAATTGCGAAGGGGAAGGGCCGATGCATTTTAAAATATTTGCAGTCGGGATGTTTGTTGCTTGTTTGTTTGCTTGTCCAGTTTCTTGGAAATGTCTCTAAGAAAGGCATTCCTTTCTTCTTGAATTTTAAGAAGCTTAAATAGAAACCAAATTACAAATACAACTGGGGCTATGTAAAAGAAGATTGTTAAGATTGGAAAAATAGCAAAAACTGCATCACCGGTCATTTATGAGCCTCCTCTCATTTTGGGTAATTATACTATAGATAGCAGTAGAACTGTTTATAAAAATAGTGAACAGTTCGATCAGTGGGACACGTTTCCCTATAAGTGTTTAATTAAGGTGAAATGGAAGGATTACTAATCAATTAGTAATCACAACCTAATTGAGAAACATTCATATGGTAATGGATAGGTCGGATGGCTGAAAAAATAATCACGGTGAGAATGTCCACAAGGACTGACGAATTTGCGAATGTACGGGTCTAGAACTGTGCTTTGTCGAAAGATGAAGAATACAAAAGTATCATGAGATACCGAAAAGTAAAATATTGATCGTATGAAATTCGGGATAGGAAACGATGATCCTATAATCTCATAGGCTTAAAGCAAACACCTAAAATTATTATGGTTATTAGTATTAATTTGATCAAACACTATTCTAAAGCAACATCAATCAAATTTTTCACTTCTTTTTCTCGATGATTAAAGGGATCATTTACGATCAATCCTTCTGCTCGCTATTCTTTTTCATACAGTTTGTAGGGAATGACCACTTCACCTTTAAATGTATGCTGTTTATATGCTTCCCCCTTTTCTTCTTCCAAAACTTCTACACGAATATCCGCAAACACTTTTCCTTGTTCTCCATCTTCCTGTGTATCAACAACTTCTGCTTTTTTAAGGTTTTCTCTCGTAATTTCAATAGATTCATCATCAACCGTAATGGATCTCCCTAATAAATCTTGATTCAATTGTTCCTCGTTGATCGATAAGTGATTCCCGCATCCCCCTAAGATAATAGTTGAAAAAAGCAGTATGCCTGTTAAATACGATTTCATCATTCGCTCCTCCTTCTTGCTGATGTCCGATCTTTCTTTGTACTGCTCTGAAAAGCGCTGACATAATGCTGTGCTTGGCTTGGTTTCTCTGCCAAAATTAATGGATCCCATTAAAAGTCGCTCTCCTTTATGTTATTTTCAACTATGAACATATCAAAAAATGAATACTATCTACTGACAAAAAAACACTATCCATTGAAAGGACAGTGCTTTTTCATATTTATTGATCCATATAAGGGGTCCAGCCGTCAAAACGCACTTATTATACGCTAAGACAGATATTGTAAAATGATGTACTTCAACTAACTGGGCAGGTTAGTTGAAGAAGAAAAGTGTTAAAAATTTATTTTACTATAATGGTTCAAACTACTATTATGTGACTTTAATGGTTACATGATACGGTTCCTTTATCACGCAACCATACAGTTGCTTATACTTGACAAGCAACCATAGAGTTGCTTATACTCGATATATGAATTGGAACAAAGACGCTATATTCAAAGCACTTGGCGACTCGACTCGACGGCTAATATTAGACGAACTTTCTGAACGTAACGAGCAGACGTTGTATGAACTTACGGTACGTCTTATTACGAAGCACGACCTTTCCATTACGCGACAGGCGATAGCTAAACATCTTTCTGTACTGGAAGATGCAGGGCTCGTAAAATCAAAAAGAAAGGGAAAATATCGAGTAGTTATATTTAACAACGAACCACTTAAAAATTTGCTAAAAGGATGGATAGAGTAATTTATTTAAAAACTTCTGACGAATGTAGGGGTTTTTTTGCTTGGAGCCAGATTGTTTGCAGAGCACCAACGCGATAAATATCAAAGGAGGCAAAACATTATGAAAATCATTGTTACCAGTATATTCGTACAAGACCAAGACAAGGCACTGGAATTTTATTCAGAAAAGCTGGGATTTGTAAAAAAGCATGACGTTCCCATGGGGAAATTTAGGTGGATTACGCTTGTTTCTCCCGATGATCAAGACGGTACCGAGCTTTTACTCGAACCGAATGAGCATCCTGCCGCAAAGGAGTATCAAAAGAAGATATTTGCCGAAGGCATCCCAGCAACAATGTTTGGCGTTGCAGATATTCATAAAGAGTACAAACGATTATTGGAAAACGGCGTGAAGTTTACTATGGAGCCGACAAAAATGGGTGAAGTCACAATAGCTGTCTTCGACGATACATGCGGCAACCTTATTCAGATATTGCAGAAGTAACTTTATGTAGAAATAGATGTAACCTAGTTCTAAACGACTTTATTATTATGTTTTAAGTTCGGTGAAGTGTTTTTATCAACAATTAAACAACTTTATGTTAACCCTGCCCTAATTTTAGGACGGGGTTATACATGTTTAAGGTTTAAAGATAAATGACATTGTTGTCATTCTCCAATAGATATGTAACATTGTGAATAAGTTCACTTCAACTAACGGGTGCAAGAGTTGAAAATCAGGGGTGCTGCGGCAGCCTTTTTTTCTTGTTGCACTAAGTTGAATAAGCGCATTTAAGTTAGTGTAATATCAGCAAATGGGATATATAATGAAACTAACAATTAGTTTTGCACAAAATAGAAGTTTGTACCTTAAAAAGTTAGTTAGATTAATTACATAACAAGGACAACCCTTTAAAGAAAGGATGATTTGCAATGAAGAATTCTCTAAAAGAGAATGCGGTGTCGTTTTTGCAACTGGTTGCGTCGGGGGAAGTGCGCGAAGCATACCGTAGGTACATTGGTCCGGATTTCCGGCATCATAATCCCTATTTCCGTGGTGATGCTGACTCTCTGATGATCGCAATGGAAGAGAACGCCACCAAGAATCCTGAAAAAATCCTTGAGATAAAACGAGTCATCGAAGAGGGTGATATGGTTGCGGTTCACTCCCATGTAAAGCAAAAGCAAGATGACCTTGGAGGAGCTGTGGTTCATATCTTCCATTTCCATAACGACCTCATTGTCGAATTCTGGGATGTGGGTCAGCCCATACCGGAGAATTCTCCCAATGAGAATGGCGTGTTCTGATGTAGGATATTGTTGTTATTCTAACGTGTAAGAGTTAATGATTGGGATGGCTGCGGCAATCCCTTTTTTTATTGCACTAACTGGGCAGTTTAGTGCAATAAGATAAACTTATGAATTTGTATAGGTAATCCCAAGTTTTCTTTAAGCACCATATTTGATATGTTAAAGAAAAGAGGGGGAAATGAGAATTTTTGATGCACATTTTCATATTATTGATTTTAATTTTCCAATTAGAGAAAACCAAGGATATTTGCCACCAAACTATGTAGTAGAAGATTATCAAAATGACGTTTCTAATTTGAATGTCCTTGGTGGTGCGATTGTATCTGGTTCATTCCAGGGATTTGACCAAGAATATTTATTAAATTCACTTAAACAAATGGGGCCAACATTTTGTGGCGTAACGCAATTACCTTTTACAGTGACGGACGAAGAAATACTATATGTTTGGTACAGATTTGCCATCTACAAGGGCGAAAAGGCCTTTTGAGTATGCAGACATTGAATTGATTCAGCATATATTTGATGAACAGGATATTGATAAAATTCTGTACACGAATGCTTTAAAATGGTATTTTAATTAATTTAATTTCTATTGTATTTAAAATAAATTGTAAAGTTTATGAAATATTGTACTTAAACTAACGGGGGCGTTAGTTCAACAAGAATTAAACAACTTTATTATTCATTTTTGAAGGTAGGTATAATTAGATTGATTTAAAATTAAACAACCTTTAAAGCCTTGCTATAGATGAAGTGTAGTAAGGCTCTTATTTTTCTTAATCAAAATTAAACAACATTATTATCTTTATACAATTTTGTTGTATCCCCAATATATGGATTTAAAATAAGGCTGTTTTCGTATAGATTGTTGCTCTCTTGAAAATACTGATTATGGTTGAATATGTTAATCGGTCATATTAAATAAGAGCATGTTTTGATCAATCTTTTTTCAAAACATGCTCTTTCTGTTTGTTCATTTATCAAGATTATTAGTATTAATTTAATCAAACTTTATTCTAAAGTAACAACTAAAAGTGTAAAAAGCTATTTGGAGTAATATGATTTTTCCTACTGTCAATTAAAGCAATACAGTGAGCCAATCGATCTACCCCTAGTTTAATTTGACTCTCGTTCACTTGGGAGATGCATAATCGAAGGAGATTTTCCTTTTTATATTCTGGTAAAAACATTCTAGAGGCATCATCAACATATATATGCTGCTCGTTCAGCATATGAACTACCCGTTTTGCTGTCACATTCTCGGGCAAACTGATGGATAGATAGAATCCTGAAGTCGGTTTAGAAAAATGAGTATTAGCCGGTAGTAATAATTCACATGCTTCTTGAAGGATTTGCATTTTAGTACGGTATACCTCTTTTATTTTTTTTAGATGGCTATTAAACATACCACTTTTTAAATAAATTTCAAGAGCACCTTGAGAAAGTGCTGAACTATTAAAATCCGAACTAAATTTATATCGTAAAAAATTGTTATTCATTAATGTAGGAAGAACGACAGCAGCAATCCTTAACCCTGGGAGAAAAACTTTCGAAAAGCTTTTAATATAAATCACTCTCCCAGCAGGATCAAAAGAAAATAAAGGATCTGATTTTGCATTTGGATCAAGGTCTCCTAAAAAATCATCTTCCACTATATATACATCGTATTTTTCAGCTAACTCAACGATTTTTTTCTTTTCACTATTCGTGTAACAATGTCCAAGAGGATTGTGAAATCTCGGGATAATATAGAAAAATTTTATATCATTATTTCGAAAAATGTATTCCAGACGATCAAGATCAATCCCTTCCATCGATAACTCAATTCCAAAAGTAGTAGCTTGGTGCAGATTGATGGACTCAATAAATCCGAAATAAGTAGGCTGTTCAATTAGAATATTGTTTTTTCCATTTGGAAATGGCATAGAAACTAATAAATTAAGGGCTTGCTGCGAGCCAGATACAACGACTACTCTTTCAGGTTGAGTGAACACCTGTAAATTCTGCAAATATTTCACTAACTGTACTCGTAATGAGTAAAGCCCTTGCTGATCAGAATATGTAAAAAGCTCTTCTTTATATTGTTCAATTGCTTGATTCATACAATGTTGAAATTCGAGATAAGGCATAACGTTTTTATCTGGACCAGCAGACAAGAAATCAATCACCTCATTTTCATTCGTCGCATTTTGAAATCCATTTACAACAAAGTAGCCGCTTTTAGGAACAGAATAAATTAAATGCTCTTTTTCTAGTTCGACGTATGCTTTAATGACCGTATTTTTGCTACATGAAAAATACTCAGATAACTGACGAACAGAAGGGAGTTTACTACCTGCAATAAGCGATCCATCTGCTAGCCGAAGCTTAATTTCTTCCATTATCTTGATATATTTTGAGCTCATATATTAATCCCTCCCTTAACTGTACCGGTACAGACGGGTAAAAAAATGATTTATTTTTATTGTATGTACCCATTATCATTTTAATTATATCAGAACTGTTTTTTTAGAAAAACAGAAAATGGTACAGATATGATACAAAATAAAAAGATAGGGGTAGGATAAAATGCAGAGAGAAACCAGAGAGAAATTTGGATTATTGTTGGGATTAGTAGGTGTCATTTGTTTTAGCTTAACGCTTCCTTCTACAAGTATTGCAGTAGAGTATTTTGGGACTACGGTCGTCGGTTTAGGTAGAACAGTTGTAGCCGCTATTTTAGTAGCTGTGGTATTGATTGTTCGAAAAGAAAAACTACCTTCTTCTCGCCAATTCAAAAGTCTACTTATTGTTGCTTTTGGTGCAGTTTTAGGATTTCCTCTCCTCACTTCTTGGGCAATGGAATCCTTGCCTGTTTCTCATGGTGCTGTGGAATTAGCCCTGTTACCATTAGCAACAGCCGGATTTGCTATGTTTAGAGCAGGTGAAATCCCTTCTCTCAAGTTCTGGATTTCAAGTGTAGTCGGCTCTTTAGCTGTTATTATGTATGCACTTCATCTTGGATTCGGTCAATTACAATTTGCCGATTTAGTTTTACTAGCAGCAGTGCTTATACTTGGACTTAGTTACGCAGAAGGTGGGAGATTAGCGAAAGAACTAGGTAGCTGGCAAGTGATTGCTTGGGCAATCATGATCGGTGCTCCATTTTTCATTATTCCAGTTGGGCTAAACCTTACAACTGAAATGATTCATGCACCTTTACAAGCTTGGATCAGTTTTATTTACCTCGCAGTGGTTAGTCAATTTCTAGCATATGTTGCTTGGTATAGCGGAATGGCTATGGGCGGAATAGCAAGAGTTAGTCAGATTCAATACTTACAACCATTTTTAATGATTCTATTTGCAACAGTCTTTCTAGATGAATCCATCTCATTTTTCACTCTTGTAATAGCAGTGATTGTTGTCCTTTCTGTTATATTAGGCAAAAATGCTCCCGTATCAAAAAAAGGATCTGTATCAGAGAAAAACTAACTGCATGCTCAAAAGATTGTGAAGAAATATACTTAAACTAACGGGTCTTTACTTTAATAAGGTCTTTGAAACGATCTTTCAGAAACCGTGCAGGTAAGTTGAAGTAGAGATAAAAAAGGATAAAGGAGATAACATTATGCTAAAAGAAACATTTCACATTGCTGTGCCAACTGCATTTTTTGAAGACGAATCTGTAAATATTCGGGGGACAATAGATCATATAAGAGATTTGTATAAACAAGGAGTAAAGTCTGTTCTTGTCTCTGGATCTACTGGTGAGCAGCATAGTCTGAACCTTAAAGAGAAAATTGAAATAATAAACAGTTTAGTATTGAGTAATTGAGCCAGAAGTGAAAGAAATAGAGCCTTATGTATATTTCAAATCAAAAGGTGAAGATTTCAAAGGGATAAAAAGTGTTGAATATAAGCTGGAATCTGATCAAGGAAGTTTTGGTGGAGGAGATGTCTCTTTAAATGAACAAGGAGAAATTTCTTTAAGAAACGAAAAGATTACTAAGACAGTAACTTCAGAAACAGAGGAAGTTACATTAACACTTGACTGGCAAGAAAATAATGAGACAAAAACAGAAGTAATTATTTTAGAAAAAAAGTGATTTCGGTAGTCAAGAAAGTCCATCAGCTGCTTACACGTTTTGTATAATTATGAAAGTTTGCTATAAATAGAATCAATTAAACCTAAAGGTAAGGTGCAGTTTATTTTTTTGAAAAGGGTCTGAATTCTTAATCAACAGTATATGTCTTTTGTTGAGCAATTTTAAACAACTTTACTTTCCGATTGGTACAACTTAACAACGTAATTTCAAGGGTTTTAGCCCTTGTTTTTAAATGTAGCGTAGTGCTTTAAAAACTTCACATTGATCGTTTATGATAGAAAACCCCTAAAATTCGAGTGAAAATTGGGGGTTTTCAGCTTTCTTGGCATCTTCCTTTTGTCATCTAATTTACTGATACCCAATATCATTTTTATGTATTATACCATATAGTAAAAAACAACTAAGATAAAAATATAAATAATTTCAGTCGGAGGTGAAAGATTGTAGTTAAAATTATTTGAATTAAAGGAGGGAGATAATGAGTATTAATGTCAAATACAGAAATATTATTTTTGCATTTTTAATGGCTTTAAGTATGTCTTTTTTTGTTTCATTTGTATTAGTCTCAATTAATTTTGGTTATGGTAATACATTTTTACATATATGGTTAAAAATATGGTTAGAGGCTTTTATTTGTGCTTTTTTTGGAGCTTACTTTTTCCCAAGAGTAATACAAAAAATAATGAGGAAAATTAATTTTGTAGAAAAACCTCTAATAGAGAATGATTTTTTAGAGAGAGAACAAACCAAAAGATAATAAACAGTAGAGAATTAATGTTAAGTTGTTAATACTAACGAAATCCAAGGTCAACTTTTTCTTTATATTTATTTAACCGCTAACTTAGAAACGATTAAATAGCCACCCTGAATCTAAAAAGTCAGGAAAATATTTTAAGTAACTCCTTGGGAATTAGAATGCATCTTACACCAAGAATGTAGAACATTATGAAAAATATCCATAGAATGAGGGTTGAGTTTTGAAACGTATACACTATAGCTGGTTTATTCTTTCTATAACATTTCTCTCCATTATTGTAGCCGGAATTGTCATGTCATCATCAGGGGTTTTCATAGATTCCTTCGAAAATGAATTTGGCTGGGATCGATCTGTTATTGCACTTGCTTTTGCAATTAGTCTTTTTTTATATGGCATATCAGGACCGTTTATGGCAGCATTATTAGAAGGTATTGGGTTAAAAAAAATGATGATAGTTTCTATGGCAACACTGCTGACAGGTATCATGCTAACCTTCACTATGAATCAATCATGGCAGCTGATCATCATTTGGGGCTTTATTATTGGGTTAGGATCAAGTCTTTTTTTAACGGTATTAAGTCCATATGTGGCGAATCATTGGTTTGAGAAAAGAAGGGGACTTGCAGTAGGAATATTAACTGCAAGTACGGCGACAGGTCAGTTAATTCTACTTCCTGTCTTAGCGATTATTATCAATAATTATTCGTGGCGATGGGCGATTGGATTAATAATGATCCTTAGTTTCATTATGCTTGTCATAATCTTTTTATTTATGAAAAATTCACCGAAGGATGTTGGTATTCTTCCATATGGACTTGAGGAAGAAACACAAGTGAGCAATGAAATTCAAAAGAAAAATCCTATTGTTATTGCTTTCAACGGTTTATTCGACGCTGTGAAAGTGAAGGAATTTTGGTTATTAGCCGGTAGTTTCTTTATTTGTGGACTTTCAACGAACGGATTAATTGGTACACATTTTATTTCTTTCTGTATTAGTTTTGGAGTCCCTTTAGTTACTGCTGCTTCGTTTCTTTCGTTTATGGGAATTTTTAACCTAGTAGGAACAACCCTATCAGGTTGGCTGTCAGATCGTTTCGATAACCGATGGCTATTATTTTGGTATTACAGTCTAAGAGGGGCTTCACTCGTATTACTTCCTTATGCATTAAGTGAAGGTTCCATCACTATGCTGGTTATCTTTACTGTGTTTTATGGATTAGATTGGATTGCAACTGTACCACCAACTATTAGTATCTCAAGACAAATCTTCGGTACGAATAAAAGTGGAATTGTTTATGGTTGGATTTTTGCTTCTCATCAGGCAGGTGCTGCAGTAGCTGCTTTTGGTGGAGGTATAATCTATAAATTTTTCAATTCTTACACTTGGGCGTTCTTCTTGGCAGGAGTTTTCTGTTTATTAGCAAGCCTATTTGTAATTATTATTAAAAAACAAAAATCAAGTCAACTAACTAAAGAAGAGATACTGAATATATAGCAATGCATAGATAGACTAAAACTGAAGTATTTACTTTACTCTCACTTATGTATAAATCCAACTTCATTTTGGGCAGACTTCACTCCTTGATGAACTTGCCCTTTTTTTATCATATGCATCGCTTCAATGCCACTCAATATATAAGTGGCTGTTTTATACGACTTGAATCCCAACATAGAGCACACATGTTTCTTAATGAAACGGTGATCTTGTTCTACTATATTATTGAGATATCTAACTTGTCTTATTTGTATGCCTTCCAGCATACGTTTCTCTTCTTTTAACTCTTGAATTGCTACAGGGTAGGTTGGATTCTTGTCTACTGTTATGACACGAGGCTTAGAAACAGGAAAAGACCGCAAAGCTTTCTTAAAGAAGCACTTTGCAGCCTGTTTGTCTCTTGTTTTACTAAGATAAAAATCAATCGTGTTTCCTTTGGAGTCCACTGCACGATACAGGTACATCCATTGACCTTTTACTTTGATAGACGTTTCATCGACTCGCCAGGAGTCATTTGTTTGCTTGAGATGACGTCGTACTCGTTCATCTAATTCCGGTCCATATTGATGAACCCAACGCATAATCGTTGTGTGAGCCATCGATAAGCCTCGTTCTTCCATCATCTCTACCACATTAAGAAAGCTCAAGTTGTACCGCAGGTACCACCTCACTGTTAACAAAATAATGTCAGGCTGATCATGTTTCCACTTGAATAAATGTTGCTTTTCCATACTGATCACGCACCTTTTTTAACGTAATAGTATCAGTATCTCCAAGATTTAAAGATGATTTGCAATTGTCCCTAAGTTTTTGCACCTGAACCAGACTTTGTCTACAGGCTCAACAAAGACATTCACTGGAGTCCGGAATGCCCTTGTTTTCTATCATCTACCGTTATTAAAGAATGACATGAAAGAACCAACCTGTCTTAACATATTGACTCCATTTGATACATTCCCCACATGTGTCATAACCCGATTTAGATTATTCCACATACCAGGAGATTGTTGCCCATTATACTTGTCTTGGCGCTGTCTAGGATGTAGACCAGACGGATAATACCCAGGCGGGCGGAACATTTGTCTAGGATAAGGCCGTGATGGTCTAGGACCGGGATTTGGAGGATAAAACGGCATTCTTCATCACCTCCCTTCTTTTAAAAGATTTTAGATTAAATCTCGCAAGTGCCCATTTCGCTCTTCATACTACCTATATCTTTATCATATGAAAAAAGCCATAGATTGACTGGGACACATTCATTTATCACACCTTTAGTTACAACTACACATATACTATCTTACTTCTTTAATTTGATAACGAGGTGTGTCTATTGCTTATTATTAGAAAAGCAAATGAAAGGGAAGAAGCTCGACTGTTTCAAAAGATGGGAAAAACCGTGGAAGAAAGCACAGTAGGGTTTGCGCAAAACGGCAACCAGGCGTCTGCAGATATGTTTGATCTTTTATTAAAAAGCGGGGCCTATTATCTTATTGCACAGGAACATAACCTGATAAAAGGGTGGATTTTAATTGGGCAGGATTTCAGCACGCTAAAACCTGTTCAAACGGCAGGCATATTCAGCCTATATGTGAGTCCTGAATATCGGTCTTCAGGGATTGGAAGGAAATTAATAAACGGTGCCCTTACTGAATTAAAACAGCAAGGCTATCAACAAGTACAGCTATATGTATTCACTGGCAATCCGGCAAAATGTTTATACGAACAAATTGGTTTTAAAGACATTTGTACACTGATGTCATTAGAGATAAAATAAACCCTTTGTCGATGAAAACAAAACAGCCTGTAGACATCGCCTTCAAAATGAAGACTTTGTCTACACTATGTACAGTCTTCTGAGACACTAATAAAAACCCTTATCTTTATTAGCCAATTTAATTATTACTTATATTCGGACACAATGAACCTAGTCTTCGTCTATTTTCTATTTTTAATTTTGAAAAATGGGGACATTTACCGAATGTTGCAGAATTAGATGGCATTGAGAGAGATCTAATCATTCTTGGTAAAAAGATTTCTTAATATCTTATATATGATAAAAGCGTAATTTATTAAACTAACGCGGGACGTTAGTGGGACAAGAATTAAACAACTTTAAAAAGCCTTGCTATATATGAAGTATAGTAAGGCTCTTATTGTTCTATATCAAAATTAAACGACTTTATTATCTCTATACATAATTTTAAATGTTCCTTGTGCAACTTCCATGGAAGAACGTTAAATATTCCATCATTTGTGGTGCTAGGTGGATGGCTATCGGTGCAGGTTAGTTGAAGTAGCTGTTACATTAAAATAAAGAATAAATAACCCGTGAAGGAGTTTGATGATGTTTGAAATAAAAACATTCTTACAAGTGCATGGTTTTAATCCCACAGATGAAGATTTTTTGAAAAATTATAGACCACAATATATATCCCTAGATGATTCATCATAGGTAACAGAGTATTTTGACCACAGAAAGTTTACTCCTGAGTATATAAATATGCTTATTACGATTAAGTATAAGAACAAGATTGTGATTGGAATTGATTGTCCAAGTGGTTTGGATTTATGGGAACAAACTTATATGCCTGCTGTTGAATGCTATTTAGATGAACAAAAGGTTGCAATAATGTATGGCAGTGATCCCATTACGATGAAAATAGATTCATTAGATAATATGTTGTTGAATTTTCTAATTATAGATGATTGGGAACCAAAAGAAACCCGTGTCAAAGCCATTCTTCCTCGAGAACGAGTAAAATTGTTGAACTAATAGGTGTCTTGGTTGCATAAAAAAGGTTTTTAAACGACATTATTGTTGTTGATTTTAAGAAAATTAGTAATGGATAAATATAATTAAATAACTATTTTAAACACCGTCCAGATAATAGGACGGTTTTATATGTGTTTATAAAAGCAAAATTAAACAACTTTGTTGTCACCGATCTGTGGCTTTGAAATAAAGTTTAACCGTTTATAAAAATGATGTACCGTTTTGAAAAAAGTTCAACCGTTTTATTGCACAATAGAAACGAACTGTTGAGTAACAGTTTGAGTTGTTCTCATTTTAATGTTTATGCCCTGCTAAGCGATTATCTTGATATTCTATCAAAAGAAAAAGAGGACCATTTTTTTGGTCCTTTGCTTTATTCCCTATTAAATCTAAAGCACCCTTTAGTTTAAGAAGAAATCTTCTTCTACTTTTTTTAAATCAGTCCATAATTCTGTATCCTTAACAGTGTATTTTTCTTTTTTTAATCTTTTTATCATTAATACTAATGCATCTTTAAGATTGCCAATTAAATATTTTCTAATATCTTCTGCATTGATGCCTTCCCATTTTGAACGTGGCATCCCTATATCAATTGTAATATAACGATATTTTTTGCTAAGTCGCAGCTTCTCGCATCCTTCAAATTCCCAGTACCAACCCGTTCCATCTACACGAAGAATGGGAGCAAATTCATCTACTTCATTGCAATAACGCTTGTTACAGTGGTTTTTCAAACGTTTTCTTAATTCAATAAGGTGTGGCTGCACTGCATTAGCAGCATCTTCATCGCCCATTTGGGAACCAAAGGTTATGTACGAAGTATTGCTTGTTTCCACTTAGCTTCACCTACTTTTCATCTTAAAATTTCTACAAATGCGAGTACATGCCTTGTTAAACTAACCTCCCTATTAGTTTAATCTGTTAAGTCAGTTATCGAAAGAGCTTTTACTCAACAGTTTCGGTCCACTGTTGAATAAGGTAAGTGCCTGTGTGGACATAGTGTTTATTAACTAAGCATTGGTTTTATTTATCTTTCTTTTAGACAAATTATCTGCATTCCTTTGGTATAGTGTAAAAAAAGTGGGGGTTGATAGGATGTTTTTCTTGGGACTGTTCCAGCAGTTGTCTGTAAAAATTTTAACGGTGGCACTGCTGATTATACTCACGGTTTATTTGATCCGCAAATCCATCAAGCTTTTCTTTGACAAAACGAGCTTCTTGGATGAAAAGCGGGAAGAGACATTGATGCATTTCACCAACCAAGTGACAAAGGTATTTGGACTGGTGTTCTTCTTTATTTATGTGCTTAGCCATTTCTTCGACCTGACAAAACTTGTCACTGGTTCGGTCGTGGTGGCAGGTGCCTTGGCATTGGTCCTCCAGCATATCATCCGCGATTACATTATGGGGCTGACCTACTTGTTTGAGCGCCAGATCCATCACGGGGATTATGTCATCATCAATGGAAACCGTCAGGGGAAAATTGAGGAAATCAGCATGCGCTACCTGAAGATCCGCCAATATGACGGATACCTCTATACGGTCTCCTATAGCAGCATCATTGAACTTCAGAACGGGAACCGGGGAAGGCGCCGGGTGAACGAAAGCCTTGTCCTCAACTATAGGCAAAATCCGGACGATGCCTTTAAAATGATGGAGGAAGTGGCACAAACATGCAACGAGAAATACTGGGAATACCTGTTGAAGGATGAGCACGGCGTTCCCGTGGAGAGTTTCAAATTCAACCAAATCACCGAACTGAACGTGGATTTCAGGGGTCACAGGTATGCATTATCAGGTATTGTGAAGGAAGCGGATTTCGTGGAAGCGGGCAAAAAGGTGAGGTATGAACTGGCGATGGCTGCCTACAAGTACGAATTGAAGGTGGCAGAGAGCCTCAATACAAGCCATTAAAATCATAAAAAGCAAGAGTTCATATCTCTTGCTTTTTTTCTGTTTAAGGAAAGGAATACTTGACTCATCTCTTACAAAAAAGTTTTTGTTAATATAACTACCGGCAGACATTAAAATAAGGGGTACCTTATTCAAATAATCTAATTTTCTTTCTAGGCGTTCTTTTATGGCTCTGGTTATTTTGTAGTAGTTTTGTTTGATCATATAACCGTCTTTTCTAAAAAAAAGTAGAGTATTTTCATCGTAATCAAAACTGAAAGCTGTCTTATATTTTCAATGCAGCTTTCAGCTTTTTTATGCCCGCTCGTATATTGTCTTCAGAACCCCCTGCCTTGAAAACTGCTTTTGAAGCATTGACGCCGGGACGGCAAAGAGCATACATTCTTTATTTTTCTCAACCCAAACAATCCAAAACTCGACAGTGAAATTTAGGGAGCCTACTTACTTTTCCTTTTTCAAATGAGTTATGCTACAATGTTTTAATTAAATGATAGAAGGGATGATGGGTGGACGATGGACAAATAATCTTATTTTTAAAATTTGAAATCGCATATTTCAAATCATACGAAATAGGATTAGTCTGCCCATTTTCTATAAACTGTAGAGCTATTTAATGAAATAGCTTATTTGAGCAATGTGAAAATGCGACTAATCCTTCCAATTGAATTGGGAGGATTTTTTTATTCTCCCTTTAAAGAGAGGGATAGATTATATGAAAGAACTACTAAAATTACGAAATATCAGCTTTGAAATAATGGATCTTACAGTTTTTGAAGACGTAAATGCTAGTGTACGACAAGGAGATATCATCGAAGTCATTGGCAAAAATGGTACTGGGAAATCTACCTTGTTGCAATTAATTAACAATGACTTAGTGCCGGCAAAAGGACAAATTCAATGGCTACAACAGAACTTGAAAATTGTTTTGGTCGAACAAGAAACCGAGTCATATTCTTCCGAAGCGGTGACACATTTAGAAGACACTTTACTAGAGAATTGGCATGTACCAACCCACAATTTTTCACAATTAAGTGGCGGAGAAAAATTGAAAGCACGACTTGCAAAAGGTCTTTCAAAAGATGCACACCTTTTACTATTAGACGAACCGACAAATCATCTCGATGAGCAAAGTACGAAGTTCCTCAATGAACAAATTAAGAATTATAAAGGTACCATTATTTTTGTTTCGCACGATCGTTATTTTTTAGATGCTGTTGCAACAAAAATTTGGTCGATTGAAGGTAAAAAACTTATTGAACATAAAGGTAATTATTCTAGTTATATGGAGGTTCGTGAACAGAAAAGACTTACTCAGCAACGTGAATATGAAAAACAGCAAAAAATGGTTGAACGCATTGAAGCGCAAATGCATGAGCTCACTTCTTGGTCGAAAAAAGCTCATGCACAATCGACGAAAAAGGAAGGCTTTAAAGAACACTATCGTGTAAAAGCAAAGCGCATGGATACACAAGTAAAATCAAAACGAAAGCGTCTTGAAAAAGAGCTTGAAAAAGCAAAAGCTGAACCTGTTGAGTCAGAATATAATGTACGTTTTTCAATTAAAGCAAATAACAAGGTAGGAAAACGGTTTTTAGAAGTTAAGAATTTAACAAAGGCTTTTGCCGGACGAACACTATTTAAAAACGTCAATTTTACGATTCAGCATGGTGAGAAGGTTTCAATAATAGGTCCGAATGGTAGTGGAAAGACGACTTTATTGAAAGTAATTGTTGGACAGGAAACCTTTGCGGGCGATGTATGGATTTCACCATCTGCAAATATCGGTTATTTAACGCAAGAAGTGTTTGATTTACCACTTGAACAAACACCTGAGCAGCTATTTTATAAAGAAACATTCGAAGCGAGAGGAAAAGTTCAAAATTTAATGAAGCATTTAGGATTTACAGCGTCTCAATGGACAGAGCCAATCAAGAACATGAGTATGGGTGAGCGTGTAAAGTGCAAGCTGATGGCGTATATATTAGATGAAAAAGATGTGCTTATTTTAGATGAGCCGACAAATCATCTTGACCTATCTTCACGTGAACAGCTTGAAAATACATTAGCACAGTACAATGGTACGCTGCTTGTCGTTTCGCATGATCGTTACTTTCTCGAAAAAACGATGAGCAGTAAACTCATAATTTCGAATAATCGCATACAAAAGCAATTGAAAGAAGCATCTCGGAAAAGAGATAATCATGATGAATTACGTTTAAAGCTTGAAACAGAAAGACAAGAAGTTTTAGGGAAGCTCTGCTTTTTAACTTCAAAAGATGAAGCATACGCGGAACTTGACACAAAATTTAAAGAACTCACGAAGCAAATAAATGAGCTTTAATCGAGGAAACTTATAATTGTAAACTTTTATAAGCTTAGTTAAGTAAGGATAAATAATTTATTATAGTAAACCCTTAAACGTGAGCTTGCTAAAGTCTGAACGAACTTAATTATGCTAATGATGAACTATTTATGTTCGAAAAAAATCTATTTGCTGGTAGGACACCTATATGAATGTAAAGAAAAAATCCAGTGAGGAATTTCATTTCTCTCTGGATTTTTTCTTTTGATAACTCTAGATTAAATGATTGTATTTATTCTTTCGATATCAATAATTAATCGACCTTTTTATCCTTTCTTTCGGCTGTTTTTCTTTGTGTTTTTTTCGATTCCGGGCACAGGCCTCAGCACAAAATAAGTGGCTGTTACTTCTTATTGACAAGTCCTTTAAAAGAATTTAATATGAATAACTGATATTGAAAATCATTTTCATTTAAGTGGATAAGATAAAGAGATAAGTTTATTTGTATATAAATGATTTATCTAGTGGGATTCCTGTTGAAAAAATCACATTGATGTTTGAGTTATTTACAAAAGCGATGCTGATCATTAAAGCATCAATGCAGCGGCTGAAGGAGGATAAGATGTTAATACAGAAAAGAGTTTATTGCTTTAAAAAAGGCATTCATATTCGTACCAATACGAGGAAGCAAGTTGAATATGAAACAGGACTGGAGATTATGATCATTATTTTATCTGGAACGGCAGAAGTTCAATGTGGAAACCAAGTGTTCAATCTTGAGAACAACTCAGTGTTGTTAATTAAACCTCAGGAAAAGGTAAAGATTCGACATACAGAGGGAACTGAACTTATTTATGATTTGTTCTTTTTTTCAAGTTATAAGCTGACAGGAGTGACAGAGGAAGAGCTAAGTTATCAGCGCTCGGCTGATGTATTTCCGCAGAGTGGTTTGTTTTATCATCCAGCTTCAGCAGAGGTGAAAAATTTAGCAGCTCAGCTGATTAAAATATTTGCTAAAGAAGCTGATAATTCAAAAGCTATTTATTTGTTGAACGAATTAATTGCAAAAATTGAGGTTGAATTCAATTTATTTCAACAGCGTATATTTAATTCGTCTTTTCATTCGGTGCTGCAATATATTCACTCACATTCTCATCAAGCCTTGTCAAGGGACTCCGTAGCAAAATACTTTGGCTATCATCCAAACTATTTTTCTGAGCGGTTTAAAAAAGAAACAGATTGGAGTTTTTCTGACTATTTAGCGCACATTCGCATGGATAAGGCGAAGTTCTTTTTACTTGAACATAGTCTGACGATTGGGGAGGTTGCGCGCAAAGTTGGTTATCAGGATGGTCTTTATTTAAGCAGAAAATTTCGTAAAATGACTGGGATGTCGCCGACTGAGTTCAGAAAAGGAAGGAAATTTGAGCGAATCGCTACCCTTCAGTTTACAGGGGCATTACTGGCGACAGGAATAAAGCCGGTCGCTGTTCTCTCATCGTATGATAATGTCCCTGAGCTGCTGAAAGAGGAAGTAATCTCATCGATCCAATTAGCCCCTGACAGACTGCCTACTATCGAGCAATGGCGTGATCTTAAGCCGGATTTGATTATTGCTCCTACTTATTTATATCCAAATCAAAAGATGATCGAGGAGATGGAGTCCGTAGCACCAGTAATGATGCTTGATTGGGATACATATGACCGTTTGGAAGAAGTACAGCTGATCGGACGAATCGTTGGAAGAGAAACGCAAGCGAATGAGTGGATTCAGACATTTCGGGAAAAAGCGGAATGTGCAAGGGAAATGCTGAAAGGGGTGCTAAAAGAGGGAGAGACGGTCGGGCTTTATGAGTTATATTGGACCGGGGATGTAGGGATATGGAAAGCGACTGCAAGAGGAGCTTTCAATCTTTATACAATGTTGAAGTTGACTCCTGCCAAGCGTATTCAAAAGGAGGTATTGGAGCCTAATAAGCATCTGATGATTTCTGAAAATGAACTTTCCGCTTATGCAGCTGACCATATGTTTGTTGTGGTCGATTCTGTAGAGCAAGCGGCAAGAATCTTTGAACGTGAAATTTGGCGTCAGCTACCGGCAGCAAAAAACGGACAAATCTATCTCTTACGCCTTGAAGATTTTTGGGCGAGTGAAGGTGTCGCTTTGGAGAAACAATTGGATATTCAAGTGAAATACATCTTGGGCAGGTCGTGAATCTGACATTTGTCCATATTGAGGTAGTTATGATTGTCCATATCTTTTTTAAATCGCTCTTGTTACAATTACAAATGAAAATGGTTATCATTATCATTTGTAGTGAAAGAGGGAGCATACTTATGAAAATACACAATAATCTATTCATACTACTAACTGTTATTTTTCTTGCTGTATTGACAGCCTGCAGCAGTAACGAGGGTAGCCAAAGTACAGAGAAAAAAGCAGGAGATAATAAGGCGGCTGCTGAAGAAACGCGGGTAGTCGAAACGGTTAATGGAGAGGTGACAATCCCGGCAAATCCAAAGCGTGTCGTGGCACAGGAGGGATTGTTAGCTACGCTCCTGGCTTTAGACGTAAAGCCAGTCGGAGCAGCAAGTAGGTATCTTCAAAATCCCCATATTAAAGATTTAGTTGATGGAGTAGAGGATATTGGTGAAGGAACAGACTATGAGAAAATTCTTGAGCTTGAACCAGACTTGATTATTACTCAATATGATGATCCAAGCAACTATGAGAAGCTGTCACAAATTGCGCCAACGATTGTCTATCCATACTTAACGTTTAATAATGTTAAAGAAGAGATGGAAGAAGTCGGAAAACTACTTGGGGAAGAAGAGAAAATGAAGGAATGGGAAATACAGTTCGATGCAAGAATGGCAGCAGCTAGAGAAAGAGCACGGGCAGTCGTCGGTGATCGGACCGTATCGCTGATCGGAGCATATGATAAGGATATTTATGTGTATGGAGATAGTTTATATCGGGGCGGTGAAGCATTGTATCAGCATTTGCAATTAACACCGACTGATGCGATTGCTAAAAATGTCATTGGAAACCCGGATGAATTCCTTAAAATCTCATATGAAGTATTGGAGGATTATGCAGGAGATTATATCTTCGTAGATGAGTCTAATGGTGGAAAACTCGATAAGGAAAGTCCGATATGGAACAATCTTGATGCAGTAAAAAATAACCATGTAATGTTCCCGGACCCGGATCGCTTCTGGCCTTATGATCCTATTGCTGTGGCAAACCAAGCTGAGGAATTTGCCGATATGCTGGAAGCGCTTGAGAAATAGTTTTATTTGATAAAACCATCTATGTGCCGTCGCAGATGAAATCGTATGTAAAGAAGCTTCACTAGTATCTTGAAACATAAGAGTTGTTTTATAATTTTTGATTGATAATGATAGTCAATTTTGTTTGGATGTAAATATTTTAAGTTAAAGGTGAATGGATGATGGGAATGACTGCAATGAAAATAGAAGAAACGGAGATTGAGATATCGGAACCTCAGCTACGTTCACGTCCGTTAGCCGCCACGATCATTATGACAGGAGGCATTGCCGCACTTATATTTAGTATAGCTCTTTCCATTTCTTTTGGAGCAGCTGATATTAAATTATCTGTTGTATGGGAATCTGTTTTTCATTTTAATCCTAATTTAAATGATCATCAGATTATCAGGGAATTGCGGTTGCCTAGAGTACTAGGGGCAGTAATAGTAGGCGCGAGCTTTTCGGTTGCTGGCGCCATTATGCAAGGAATGACAAGAAATCCGCTTGCTGATTCGGGGCTGCTTGGTTTGAATTCTGGTGCAGTATTGGCGCTTGCGCTCTGCTTTGCTTTTTTTCCAGGGCTACCGTACATGTACTTAATTATGTTCTCCTTTATCGGAGCTGCAGGAGGAGCGGGACTTGTATTTGGAGTTGGTTCCATGACAAAAGGTGGTTTGACACCGCTGCGTCTCGTGCTTGCCGGTGCGGCTGTCAGTGCTTTATTCGGTGCGTTAAGTGAAGGAATTGCTTTATATTTTAGGATCGGGCAGGATCTTGCCTTTTGGTATGCGGGCGGAGTAGCTGGGACGAAGTGGGAGCAGTTGAAAATTATGCTTCCTTGGGTTGGTGCCGCAATTCTTGCTGCCATTATGCTTTCCCGATCTATCACGCTGCTCAGTCTTGGTGAGGAGATTGCCTCCGGTTTAGGGCAAAAAACGAAAACGGTTAAGTTTGCGGGAGTGATTATTGTCCTGATATTAGCTGGATCCGCTGTTTCGGTTGTTGGTGCAGTTGGATTTGTAGGGCTTATCGTTCCGCATTTAACCAGATATTTAGTCGGGGTAGATTACCGCTATATTATTCCGTGTTCAGCCGTGCTTGGAAGCTTATTGCTCCTATGGGCCGATTTTACCGCTAGGATGATTAATCCCCCTTATGAAACACCGATCGGGGCTTTAATTGCTTTAATTGGTGTACCATTCTTCCTTTACCTTGCCCGCAAAGAAAGGAGAGGACTATAAGTGGAATTATCTGATTTTTCACCTGCTGAAACGAAGAGAAGAAAAAGGAGTATAACGACATTGTCTGTTTTTTTGGTCTTAATTGTTGTTGCCTTTATTATCAGTGTCAATACAGGGCATATCCGATTAACACCAATAGAATTAATTAGAACTTTATTTGGAGCGGGTACGGACAAGCAGGAGCTGGTTTTGTTTGATTTTAGGCTTCCACGTATTATCATTTCTGTTCTTGTCGGGGCTGCACTTGCGGTTTCTGGCTGTGTCTTGCAGGGACTTTCCCGAAATGCATTGGCAGATCCCGGAATACTCGGAATCAATGCCGGAGCAGGGCTCGTTGTGATGCTGTACGTTGCTTTTTTTCCAACGCAAACTGTTAGTTCTATGCTGCTCCTGCCAGTATTAGCCTGGCTGGGAGCTGGTCTGACCGCTGCGTTAATTTACGTCCTTTCTTTTAAAAAAGGCGAGGGTTTGTTACCTACTAGGCTCTTATTGACAGGAATTGCTGTTGCTGCAGGTATCAGTGCGTTTACGATTGTGCTAACTTTGCGCCTCTCACCAGAGCAATATCAGTTTGTAGCAACATGGATGGCCGGAAGTATCTGGGGCTCTAACTGGAAATTTGTTGTGGCACTGCTTCCGTTTATTGTGATTTTATTGCCATTTGTATGTTATAAAGCTCGCGTGCTAAATATATTAAACCTTGGCGATCAGATGGCTGTCGGACTAGGAACTTCTGTAGAAAAAGAAAGACTGGTTCTTCTTGCAGCAGCGGTTGGATTAGCAGGCTCTTCCGTTTCTGTCAGCGGCGGCATCGGGTTTGTCGGATTGATTGCTCCCCATCTTGTTCGCCGTCTGATTGGTCCGCAACATCAATTTCTGCTTCCTGGATCTGCCCTGGCAGGAGCACTGCTCGTTCTAGTAGCTGATACAATTGGACGTTGGATTATACAGCCTTCGGAAATTCCAGCAGGTATCGTTGTTGCGGTGATTGGAGCGCCTTACTTTTTATACTTGCTTGCCCGCTCAAAAGCTTGACGGTTCTAACGAAGGGAGATCTTACTCAATATGTTAAGACAATTTTTTTCTTATTACCAGCCATATAGATGGTTATTTACTGCCGATTTTACTTGCGCAATTTTAGCGGCCTTATTGGAGCTTGTTTTTCCTTTAGCAGTTAATAAAGTGATTGATGACTTACTGCCAGCCGGCAACTGGAGTTCAATTATATGGGCATGTGTCGGCTTGCTTGGGATTTATGTGCTTAGCTCTTTCCTGCATTACGTTGTTACATATTGGGGTCATATGCTTGGGATTAATATTGAAAGGGATATGCGGAAAAAATTATTTGACCATGTCCAGAAGCTGTCTTTTCGATTTTTTGATAATAATAAAACCGGTCATCTCGTTTCACGGATGACCAATGATTTAATGGATATTGGCGAAATTGCCCATCATGGCCCGGAAGACTTGTTTATTGCGGCGATGACTCTGTTTGGAGCCTTTGGTTTAATGTTGTCGATTAATTGGAAGCTTGCTGTACTGACATTCATTATTATTCCATTCTTAATTTGTCTATCCATTTATTTTAGCAAGAAAATGTCGCGTGCATTCAGCCAAATGTTTGCTGATATTGCCGATTTTAATGCCAGAGTTGAAAATAATGTGAGCGGCATTCGGGTCGTAAAAGCATTTACTAATGAAGATCACGAAATTGCACAATTTGGTGTAAACAATGAGCGGTTCCGTACAACGAAGCTTGTTACTTACAAGGTGATGGCGTGGAACTCATCGGTCAGCCATTTGCTGATGAAAGTCGTTTCGTTATTCGTTTTAGGATGTGGTACATGGTTTGTGATCGAGGGAGAAATGACATTTGGAGAATTTATGGCTTTTGTGCTTCTTTCCAATATCTTTCTTACACCGATTCAGCAAATTAACTCTGTTATTGAAACTTATCCAAAAGGAGTAGCTGGCTTCCGCCGTTATCAGGAGTTGCTTCACACCGAGCCTGATACGGAGGATATACCTAATGCGATTGATGTTAAACATTTAAACGGAGATATTGAATATAAAAATGTTACGTTTGGCTATGAAGGAAAAGATAAAGTGCTCAATAATATTCATTTTACTGTCAGTAGAGGAGAAACGGTAGCACTTGTCGGCCCATCAGGAGCTGGCAAGACGACGATCTGCAGTTTGCTGCCAAGGTTTTACGGCATTGAATCAGGCAGCATTACGATTGACGGCATTGATATTCAGGAGATGTTGCTTCAATCATTGCGCCAACAAATTGGGATCGTGCAGCAAGATGTGTTTCTCTTTGATGGAACGATTCGGGAAAATATTGCCTACGGAAAGCTTGATGCGACTGAAGAGGAAATTCGAGATGCCGCAAACCGGGCACAAATGGAAGATATTATCCTCGGACTGCCAGATGGGTTGGATACATTAATTGGTGAACGCGGCGTCAAATTATCAGGAGGACAGAAGCAGCGGCTTTCTATCGCTCGGATGTTCCTGAAAAATCCGCCGATTCTCATTCTCGATGAAGCGACATCTGCGTTAGATACTGAAACGGAGGCAGCAATTCAGAAAGCCTTAAATGAACTGTCTCAAGGCAGAACCAAGCTCGTGATTGCCCATCGCCTTGCTACGATTAAAAATGCTGATCGAATTCTAGTTATCACGGAAGAGGGCATTAAAGAGCAAGGAACACATAAAGAACTGCTTAAAGCAGGAGGTACATACAGCAGACTGCATCATGCACAGTTTCAAATGTAATTCATAGTTCCTTCCATAATTCGCTGGAAAAAGCGGATTTTAGAAGATGATTAGATTGATAGGAGGAGAAAGAAAATGGCTGATCGTTTATCAACTAAAGACTTAACTATTGGCTATGGGGAAAATATCATCGTCGATAAGCTGAATTTGTCTGTGCCGAATGGGAAAATTACCGCTTTAGTAGGAGCCAATGGTTCTGGCAAGTCAACTATTTTGAAAACGATGGCACGTATTATGACACCTATTAATGGGGGAGTAATGCTTGACGGGCAGATGATTCATAAGAAGTCAACAAAAGAAGTGGCTAAGGATTTAGCCATTTTGCCGCAAAATCCAATTGCACCAGATGGATTAACCGTATATGAGCTGGTGGGCTATGGCCGCTATCCGCATCAGAAAGGGTTAGGCACAATGACCAAGGAAGACCGGAATATCATTCATTGGGCGATTAAAGTAACTGGAATGACAGAATTTTATGATCGGGCTGTTGACCAGTTATCAGGAGGGCAACGCCAGCGAGCATGGATTGCGATGGCGCTTGCTCAGCAGACAAGCATTTTGTTTCTTGATGAACCGACGACTTTCCTTGATATGGCTCATCAGCTTGAAGTACTGAAATTGCTGCAAAAGTTGAATGAAGAGGAGCAAAGAACGATTATTATGGTCGTTCACGATTTGAATCATGCGACTAGATTTGCCCATCATATGGTGGCAATCAAATCAGGAACAGTGGTGAGCGCAGGAACACCAGAAGAAGTGGTCACTCCTGATGTGCTGCGTAAAGTGTTTGCGATCGAAGCAGATATTATCACTGACCCACGCACAGGCGGTCCACTTTGCCTGCCTTATGAGCTGGCAGATGGGGCAGAAAAGAAACAAACAAACATAAAAGAACCAGCAGCTATTTGTTAAAAAAATCGGTGCGGGGTTGTCTTGGAAAAGAGTCAAACACCTCGCTCTTGGTAAAACAGAGAAGAAGGGTTGAGTTAATATGATGAAACAGAATGTAAAGAGAACAGGATCATGGATGTTGCTTATATGTTTGATGTTCATTCTTGCTGCTTGTTCAAGTGAAGGAGCAAGCAATGAAAGTACAAGTGAGGCGACTGCAGAAAAAGATACAAATAAGACACGAATCATTTCCACGGTAACAGGCGATGTTGAAGTACCTGTCAATCCCGAACGCGTAATTGTCGATTGGGACCTCGGTCATGTACTTGCACTTGGAGTCGAACCAATCGGTGCTTCCAAAACGATTCTAGATTATGGTCAATTTCTTACGCCATATGTAACCGATCGGACAGAGGATATCGGACAGGATGGACAAGTGTCGGTGGAAAAAATGCTTGAATTACAACCAGATTTAATTATTACTTGGGACCGTAATGCGGTTGAACAATACAGTAAAATTGCCCCAACGGTCGTATTTGAAACACAAAATTATGACAACATTCATGAAGAAATGACGGCAATGGGGGAAATTTTGAATAAACAAAAAGAAGCAGAAGAATGGCTTGCTAATTTTGATAAACGGGTCGCAGCCGCTCAGGCAAAAATCGAAGAAGTGATTCCAGAAGGCGCTACCTTCTCTATTATTGACGTAGGTACGACTAAATCGACCATTGTTGTCGGTGAAACAGGAGAGCGAGGCGGAGATGCCCTATATCAAATTTTAGGAGTTACACCGCATCCGCTGGTCAAAAGCGAAATCATTGATAAGGATGAGAGCAGACTCGATGTATCATGGGAAAAAGTAGACGACTATGCCGGTGATTATATTTTTATGATCACAACAGGTGACGATACCCAGCCAGAGTTGCCGAGCGTTTGGAATTCGCTCGATGCTGTGAAAAATCATCACGTATATGAACTAAATATTAAAAAATATTTCACTAGTGATCCATTATCAGCACTGTTACAAGCAGAGGAAATGGCTGAAATGTTAGTAAAAGGGAATTAAAACATTTCGTAACAGTAATTTGAACTAAAGGATCATAGTAATTTAGCCATAAAGGAGAAATCAAAATGAGAGGAAAAACAATTTTTTACCCATTATTCATTGTAATATTATTTTCGGCTATTTTAGCTGGTTGTGGTGAAAAAGTAGCCAATACCTCTGATACACAGCCCGAGGATAATCAGGAGGAAACAACAAGAATCTATAAAGATGTAACAGGTAGAGAAGTAGAGATCCCGATCAATCCGAAGCGTGTATTAACGACGCAATACCTCGATGCAATGTTAGCGCTTGGCGTTAAGCCGATTGGCGCACCTACTCACGTATTGGATAACGATTATTTAGGTGAATTACAAGAGGGTGTAGAAGACATTGGAAGTCCTTTTTCCATAGAGAAAGTGTTGGAATCAGCACCTGACTTGATAATTTCTGCGGATCCTGAAGAAGTGGAACAGTTAAGCAAAATTGCACCGACTGTTGTGATTCCTTGGCAATACGGCGATGTATATACTCAACTAAATGAGGTTGCTCGCATCTTAGGTAAAGAAAAGGAAGCCGATGCTTGGCTCGCAAATTTAAATACAAAAGCAGCTGAAGGTAGAGAAAAAATTGCTGGGGATTTTGGAGAAGATGAAGTTTTTTCCATTTTCATGACGTATGGTAAAGATAGTCTAAGACTTTATGGTGCACGGAATATAGGTCATGTGTTTTACCGCTTATTAGAATTGACACCTCCACCTTTTATTCAAGAAAAGCTTGCGAAAGATCCTAATTTTGCAGAGTTTGTTTATGATGATATCTCGATGGAGAAGCTGCCTGACTATGCAGGTGATCATATTATTATGTTAGCCTATGATCAAGAAACAAAAGATGAAGGAGGTATGTTCTATCATATTGAAAACAGCGCTTTGTGGAAAAACTTAGCTGCTGTACAAAATAATAAAGTCAATTACATTGATGATGATCCATGGTTTACGTATGCACCGATTGCCATCGAGAAGTCATTGGATGAAGCGATAGAGTTATTATCCAAATAGAATAATCCCCCCACTTAATTTTCATCAGAAAATTAAGTGGGGGTTTCTAACGTATTGAACATTTCTGGCACTTAACGTTAGTGGAGCTGTCAGATCAGTGAGTTAAACACAGACCCAGCTCCGCTATCCTATTGTTTTTATGATGGAGGGTGGCATTGTTGGAGGTCATGATAAGTTTGTTAGTTATACAAGAAGCTCGCAGCAGGCTTCATCGTGCTCAATTTGGAATCTAATATAAATAAGTATGGGGGAATCGAGATGGTGGAAGAATTAGAGTTATTTGATGTAACGATTATTGGCGGAGGACCTGCAGGGTTGTATACAGCTTTTTATAGTGGAATGCGTGATTTAAAAACTAAAATTATTGAGTATGGACCAAAGCTTGGGGGCAGAGTGCTCATTTATCCTGAAAAAGTGATTTGGGATGTTGGTGGAGTTACCCCAATTCTAGGAGAACAATTAATCGCTCAGTTAGAAGAGCAAGCGAGAACTTTCGATCCAACGATTGTGTTGAATCAACAAGTCGTTGGGTTGGAGAAATTGAAGGACGGAACCTTTATTTTGACGGCTGCAACAGGTGAGAAGCATCATTCGAAAACGGTGATATTAGCTGTAGGATATGGTGTCTTGACAATGCAAAAGCTAGAAATTGAAGGAGCAGACCGCTATGAGGTAACAAATTTACACTATACAGTACAAGAACTGGAGGTATTTCGTGACAAACATGTGCTGATCTCTGGAGGTGGAAACTCAGCAGTTGACTGGGCAAATGAATTAGAAACAATCGCTGCAAGTGTAACAGTCGTCCATCGGCGTAATGACTTTGGAGGACATGAAAAGAATGTCATCAAGATGAAAGAGTCTTCTGTGGATGTACGTTCGCCTTATGAAGTGGTACAGCTGCATGGTAATGGAGATACCATAGATCAGGTATCCATGTCCCATATAGAAACAGGTGAAGTCGAGAGAATCACTGTGGATGCGGTCATTGTCAATCATGGTTTGAAATGTGATTACGGTCCATTAACCGAATGGGGATTAGAAATGAAAGAGGATGTAGCGATTGTGAATAGCAAAAGGGAGACAAATATTCCTGGTGTATATGGTGCTGGAGATTTCATTGACCATGAGAGCAAGGTGAGATTGATTGCAGGGGCATTCACGGATGGAATACTTGCGTTGAATAGCGCT
Source organism: Bacillus sp. 37MA (assembly GCF_000372765.1). Taxonomy (NCBI): domain Bacteria; kingdom Bacillati; phylum Bacillota; class Bacilli; order Caryophanales; family Bacillaceae; genus Bacillus; species Bacillus sp. 37MA. The sequence goes on along the minus strand of NZ_KB889752.1, from coordinate 1,250,395 downwards.
AAGTTACGTATTGAGCCGGATGCACCGAAAGTAGCGTATGTGTCCTCACATAATATCCGATTTAAAGAACGAAACAAAAAGCTTGGTTTAGATGACGAAAATTATAGAGATGTAGAAGGATAATAGAGAAGTCTTGCTTAAAGGCATTATGACGATCAAAAATAATCAAGAAAAGCCAACCAATTTAAGCCTACTCCTTTTGACAAAGAGTAGGCTTAAATTGGTTATTTCATTATTTTACTTAATCGTTACTTAGTACTTATACAAAAAAGAACCTTCTTTATCTTATGATGCATACATCGCTTTTACTTTTTTCTGTAGCTCATCATCATCTAAATATTCATCATACGTGACTGATTTATCGACGATGCCTTTCGGTGTAAGGTCGATAATACGATTAGCTATCGACTGTACGAACTGATGGTCATGAGAAGCGAAAATGAGTGATCCTTTAAAATTGATCAATCCGTTATTAAGGGCTGTAATCGATTCAAGATCAAGATGGTTCGTCGGCTCATCAAGAAGCAAAACGTTTGAACCGGACAGCATCATTTTTGACAGCATACAACGTACTTTTTCGCCACCAGAAAGGACACTAGCTTTTTTCAACGCTTCTTCGCCCGAGAAAAGCATCCGGCCAAGGAATCCACGCAGAAAGCTTTCACTTTCATCTGCCGGAGAATATTGACGAAGCCATTCCACAAGTGTCATATCCGATCCATCAAAGTAATCGGAGTTGTCTTTCGGGAAATAGGCTTGTGTCGTTGTCACGCCCCATTTGTAAGTGCCTTCGTCCGGCGCCATTTCACCTGCTAAAATTTTAAAGAGGGTTGTTTTCGCCGCTTCATTTGTACCAACAAGGGCAATTTTATCATCTTTGTTCATAATAAAACTCACGTTATCAAGCACTTTAACACCGTCAATTGTTTTTGATAAACCTTCTACACGAAGGATATCATTGCCGATTTCGCGTTCAATCTGAAATTGAACGTACGGATAGCGGCGTGATGACGGGCGAATATCGTCAAGCGTAATTTTTTCGAGTGACTTTTTACGTGATGTTGCCTGTTTTGATTTTGATGCGTTTGCGCTAAAACGGGCAACAAACGCTTGAAGTTCCTTAATTTTCTCTTCTTTTTTCTTATTCGAATCCGCTTGTAGTCTTTGTGCTAATTGGCTGGATTCATACCAGAAATCGTAGTTCCCGGCATAAATTTGAATTTTTGCAAAATCAAGATCGGCTATATGCGTACATACTTTATTCAAAAAGTGACGGTCATGGGATACAACGATGACGGTATTCTCAAAGTTAATTAAAAATTCTTCGAGCCAACGGATTGCTTGAATATCAAGATGGTTGGTCGGCTCATCGAGTAAAAGAACGTCTGGTTTGCCGAACAAAGCTTGTGCAAGAAGTACTTTTACTTTGTCTGAACCGTCTACATCTGCCATCTTCTTATCGTGAAGTGATTCAGGAATTCCAAGACCTGACAACAAAATCGCCGCTTCGGATTCTGCTTCCCACCCGTTCATATCTGCGAATTCACCTTCAAGTTCTGCAGCACGCATTCCATCTTCATCTGTGAAATCCGCTTTCATATAAATAGCGTCTTTTTCTTTCATCACCTCATATAAACGGGCATGGCCCATCATGACTGTTTCAAGTACGCCAAATTCTTCATATTCAAAGTGATTTTGTTTTAACACAGCAAGCCGTGAATCTTTCGGGATCGATACGTGGCCTGTTTGCGGCTCAAGATCACCTGACAAGATTTTCACAAATGTGGATTTACCTGCCCCATTCGCACCGATCAAGCCATAGCAGTTACCTGGTGTGAATTTCAAGTTAATATCTTCAAACAATTTCTTATCGCCAAAGCGAAGACTAACATCTTGTACTGTAATCAAATTTTTTATCCTCCCAAAATGAATTCATCAAATCTAATTATATCATCACCTGACTGAAAAAAGAACATATACAATATTGAATACACTTATCAGAAAGATAAAATGAGTTTTTTTAATCCCGAGTATATAAATGGGATTGACTTTACACCATTTTCTGATAAACTGAATTCATCCATAAAGAGACATAATGAATGGGGTGGAACAAATGATTACGTTTGAATCATGGAATGACGCACAGGCACAGATTCCTGACTTTCCAGCAGATTCGGAAACGAAAGGCGCGCTTGAAACGCTGCGATGGGCCTATGAGACATATGGAGAGAAACTCGTTTACGCTTGCAGCTTCGGTATTGAAGGCATTGTCCTTATTGATTTAATTGCACAAATTAAACCGGATGCTGAAATTGTTTTTCTCGATACCAATTATCATTTTAAAGAAACGTACGAAACGATTGATAAAGTAAAAGCACGGTATCCACAACTAAACATCCGTATACAACAGCCTGACCTGACTATTGAAGAGCAGGCAGCACAGTTCGAACCGGATCTATTTAAAACAAATCCGAATAAATGCTGTGAGATCCGTAAAATCATTCCGCTTCAAAAAGCACTCGCGCCATCGACAGCCTGGATTTCAGGACTTCGCCGCGAGCAGTCGGAATCAAGAGCCAATACGAATTACTTAAATCTTGATAAACGATTTGAAAAAATTAAAGTGTGCCCGCTTATTCACTGGACGTGGAAAGAAGTATGGCGCTACGTAACGAAGCATGAGCTTGACTACAACGTTCTTCACGATCAAGGATATCCTAGTATTGGCTGTGCACCGTGCACAAAACCAGCATTTTCAATTGATGACATTCGTTCTGGCCGTTGGACCGGTTCGGGAAAAACAGAATGTGGTCTGCATACAACGTAATTTTTTTTGAATACAATACCAAGTATCTATATATGATTTCAACTATATCGGAGGTTTAATACACATGACAAACATTGCTGCCCATGGAGGCCATCTAATTAATCAGTACCAGCCAGATCTTGATTTGTCCGGAATTACGAAAGAAGTGGAGCTTGATGCTACAGCATTAAGCGACCTTGAATTAATCGCAACCGGCGCATTTAGCCCGCTTACCGGATTTTTAACAGAAAAAGATTACGACCTTGTCGTTAAAGACATGCGTCTCGCAAACGGTACAGTATGGAGCCTGCCAATTACACTTCCCGTCACAGATGCATCGGACTACACAGTAGGTGATGCTGTTCTATTAAAACAAAAAGGAATTGTTTACGGTGTTTTAAATATTACCGACATTTATAAACCTGATCAAAAATTCGAAGCACAAAACGTGTACAAGACGACTGAAGAAGCGCATCCAGGCGTGAAAAAGTTATATGACCGAGGCCATATTTATCTCGGTGGACCGGTGACTCTTGTCAAACGCATTGAGCGTAAACAATTTGCAGAGTTTTACTTCGATCCTTCTGAAACACGTCGCATTTTTAACGAAAACGGATGGAACAAAATTGTTGGGTTTCAAACACGTAATCCAGTTCACCGGGCGCATGAATATATTCAAAAGTCAGCGCTTGAAATTGTAGATGCGCTTCTATTAAATCCGCTCGTTGGCGAAACGAAGTCAGATGATATTCCAGCTGATATTCGTATGGAAAGCTATCAAGTATTGCTTCGTGACTATTACCCGGCGGACCGTGTGAAGCTTGCTGTATTCCCGGCCGCAATGCGCTACGCTGGACCGCGTGAAGCAATTTTCCATGCAATTGTCCGTAAAAATTACGGCTGTACTCACTTCATCGTAGGCCGCGACCATGCAGGCGTTGGTGATTATTACGGCACATACGAAGCACAAGAAATTTTCTCAAACTTTACGGCAGAAGAAATCGGCATTACACTTTTATTCTTTGAACATAGCTTCTACTGCGAAAAATGCGGCAACATGGCGTCTTCGAAAACTTGCCCGCACGGCAAGGAAGATCATGTGATTCTTTCTGGTACAAAGGTGCGTGAAATGCTTCGTTCCGGTCAAATTCCACCGGCAGAATTTAGCCGTAAAGAAGTGGTTGAAGTATTGATTCGCGGAATGAAAGAAACAGCGCATAGCTAAGGGGGAGAATCATAATGGCTGAAAATATCGTCTGGCATGAACAATCACTAACAAAAGAAGAACGCCGCACAAAAAGTGGACACCATAGCTCGGTTCTTTGGTTTACTGGGCTGTCTGGTTCCGGCAAATCGACTGTTGCGAATGCAGCGGCACGCCGCTTGTTTGATCTTGGTGTGAACACGTACGTCCTTGATGGGGATAACGTTCGCCACGGTTTAAATAAAGATCTTGGTTTTTCCGATGAAGCGCGTAAAGAAAACATTCGCCGTATTGGTGAAGTAGCCAAGTTATTTGTAGACAGCGGTCAGCTCGTCTTTACTGCGTTCATCTCGCCATTCCGTGAAGACCGCGATACCGTTCGCGCTCTTCTTGAAGATGGTGAATTTATTGAAGTATTTGTTGAATGTCCGATTGAAAAATGCGAAGAGCGTGATCCAAAAGGATTATATAAAAAAGCACGAGCAGGTGAAATCCCTGAGTTTACAGGTATTACATCTCCTTATGAAGCACCAGATAAACCAGAACTTGTGTTAAATACCGATCAGTACACTGTTGATGAGTGTGTCGATCAGCTTGTTGATTATTTAAAGAGTAATAACTGGTTATAATTAAAGAAATCGTATAACAAGCGGGGAAACGGTACAGGCCGTTATCCTCGCAGGTGATGATTTAAAAGTATTCAGCCAGGTCGATGACGAGCTAGAGATGTTTTATTTCTTGCTCCCTGACTAGGAAGAAATTACGGTGTATGAAAAAACGCATCCGCGGTGGAGTAGGCTTCATATGGCCTGCTCCCGGAACGGATTCGAAATAGAGAAGATCAACGCACAATGAACGGGGAGGTGGCACGATGGGCAAAATTTGGCTTGTCGGTGCAGGACCGGGTGATCCGGATTTAATTACAGTAAAAGGTTTAAATGCAATCAAGCAAGCTGATGTCATTTTGTATGACCGTTTAATCAGCATGGAACTGCTTGATCATGCAAAAACAGGAACCGAGCTGATTTTTTGCGGAAAACTGCCGGACCGTCATTTTGTTCAACAAGAAAACATTAACGAACTTCTTGTTAAACATGCTAAAGAAGGCAAGCAAGTCGTCCGTTTAAAAGGCGGCGATCCATATGTCTTCGGACGCGGTGGTGAAGAAGCAGCGTTCGCTGCCCATCACGGCATTGCATTTGAAGTAATCCCTGGTATTACATCAGGTATTGCAGCCCCTGCCTATGCCGGTATCCCTGTTACTCACCGTGATCATGGTGCATCGTTTGCCATTGTAACCGGCCACCGAAAGACAGGTGCGGATGAAGAAATGAAATGGGCCTCTCTTGCCAAAGGAATCGATACAATCGCCATTTACATGGGCGTTAAAAATCTCCCTTACATTCAAGAGCAACTCATCAAGCACGGTAAACCGCCGGAAACACCAGCTGCTCTTATTCACTGGGGGACGACGGCGAAGCAGCAAACAGTCACAGGCACACTCGTAAACATTTATGAGGTCGCTCAAAAAGAAGGCATTACAAATCCAAGTATGATCATTGTCGGTGAAGTCGTAAAAATGCGCGATCAACTGCAATGGTTTGAAGAAAAAGATGGAGCTTTGACACGAGGGGGCAGTGAACAATGAGAGCAATTCTCTACATTTGTCATGGTACCCGTGTAAAAGAAGGAGCTAAGCAAGCAGCGGCGTTTATTGAAGAAACAATGCCGCTTGTCGATGCTCAAATTCAAGAAATCTGTTATTTAGAGCTTTCGGACCCATCGATTGCGGAAGGTTTAGCGAGATGCGTACAAAAAGGGGCCACGGAAGTCATTGCCATGCCGTTTCTTTTGTTAACAGCGGGTCATGCGAAAAAAGACATTCCAGAAGAACTTAAAAAAGCAGCACAGCACTATCCTAATCTTATGATTCGCTACGGACGCCCGCTTGGTGTGCATGAACATATTGTTGATGTACTAATCGATCGAATGAAAGAAGCGGCACCTTTTCAGGAAGATGCATGTGTATTGCTCGTAGGACGAGGAAGCAGTGATCCCGAAACGAAACAGGACTTCGACCAGATTAGCCGTCTTTTTAAAGAAAAAACCAAGTTATCCGATGTATATATCGGATATTTAGCAGCCTGTGAACCAACGTTTGAAGATGCCTTGTATGAATTAGCTGCAATGAAGTCAAGACAGCTCTTTATCGTCCCATACTTGCTTTTTACAGGCATTTTAACGAAAACAATGGATCGTGAAGTGAGAAAACTTCAAACAGAGGCAGAGGTGCATTTATGCCGTCATCTCGGCTACGACCCAATGCTTGGTCAAATACTGGCACAGCGTGTTGAAGAAGCGTTTTATGAGGTACCGTCATGTTTCCAATCATGATTGACCTTACTAATCAAAAGGTTGTTATTGCAGGAGGCGGACCGATCGCGCTTCATAAAATCGAAAACCTGCTTCGTTTCGGTATTTGTGCACATATTATTAGTCCTGAATTTCATCCATCGATTGAACAGCTCGCCGCTAAAGAAAAAGTCATTCTACATCGAAAAAAAGTGGAATGGAACGATTTAAAAGATGCTTTTTTAATCATGCTTGTAACGGATGATAAAGAAGCGAATGAACAAATGGCGGGACTTGCCAAAGAACATGGAAAGCTCGTTGTACATGCCGAACACAACGATCTTGGCAATGCACAAATTCCAGCCGTTCTCATTCGTGGCAAGCTCATGATCAGCGTCTCAACAGGAGGCGCAAGCCCTACCTTATCGAAAAACATCCGCAATCATCTCGAGGATCAATTTGATGAACGATATGAAACGTATCTTGATTTTTTATATGATACAAGACAGTATATTAAAAAACATGTCGACAGCCGCCATGAACGGCGGATATGGCTGAAAAAAGCAGCAGATTCACATTATCTCGATTACCCGGAAGAGCGGGAGCGGTACATAACAGAACTAACATCTGCTTATCCCGCTTTGTAGACAACAGGAGGAACAGTTATGGAACGTTTTTTAATTCTCGCACTCGTCGGACTTGCTGCTCAGCTCGTTGACGGGTCACTCGGAATGGGCTACGGCCTCACATCAACCACATTATTGCTCTCAGCAGGTATTGCACCGGCCATTGCATCTGCTTCTGTCCATATGGCAGAAGTCGTCACGACCGCCGCATCGGGCATGAGCCATCGACGTTTTGGCAACGTAGATAAAGCAATGCTAAAAAAATTAATTATCCCTGGCTCAATCGGCGCATTTGCCGGCGCCACTTTTTTGAGCAATTTGACTGGAGATAACGTGCGGCTTTACGTTTCCTCTTTTCTTCTTTGCCTTGGACTCTACATTCTGGCACGGTTTTTATTTTTTCAGGACGCTCGCAAACAAAATCCAAAACAGCTGACGAACCGTTTTTACGTTCCACTCGGCTTTGTAGGTGGGTTTTTCGATGCTAGCGGCGGGGGCGGATGGGGACCGATCGCAACACCTGCTCTTTTGTCTCAAAAAGGGATGCAGCCGCGTATGGTGATCGGAACCGTTGCAGCGAGCGAATTTGCCGTTGCGGCGTCTGCGACAATCGGCTTTATGATTTCTTTAGGACCATCACAGATCAATTGGCTCTGGGCAGGAGCGATCATGCTTGGCGGTATTATCGCAGCCCCATTTGCAGCCTGGATCGTTAAAAGCTTACCGACACGCGTTTTAGCAGTTATTGTCAGCGGTATGCTAATCATGACAAACTTAAATGCTATCTTAAACTACACAAGTATTCCTGCTTCAGCAGAGAAGTTTATCTTTATCGCACTTGTTGTCATCTGGATCCCACTTATTGGTTACATGATCAAAAAAGAGCGAATATCAGGAATGGATAAACACGTGGCTATAAATGTAAAAGAGAAAATATCCTAATGGATGTTTTCTTTTTTACATTTTGGCAACGGAAATTATTTCTGTCTGTTTAAAAGCAATTTCATTTATAGTTTCTTTGTTTTACATGTTATTAAACTTATTAATGAGGGTAAGTGAATATGATGGAAAAATATGTGCTGAAATTCAAGGAAATAGACAAGTCCTATTCACCATATGTAGGTGGAAAAGATGCAAATCTTGGTGAGATGACGAAAGCGGGTTTACCAGTTCCACAAGGATTTTGCGTGTCAACTTTTGCTTAGCAAATATTGGAGGGTAGTTCTAGTAAATAAAACAGTGATCTTTTTTGAGCTTGTTTTTGCAACTGCTACAAACACGTTAATATTCACCGGCCTGAATCAGTACTTATTTCTAATATACACGCAAGTATTATCAGTACTTATTTCTAATATACACGCAAGTATTTACTGTAAAGATGATCTTATAAGATCACGAGTATTTATTTAAATACCAATAACACAAATACACATAACTGGCAGCGAAAAAGCCAAACAGGATAAATTTGATGCCAGTTCAATAATCATATAAAAAAAATCATTTTTTCTCAATATTAAAAGTTTACTTTTGAAATGAGAAATAACTTTATAACTAATGATAATAAATATTATGTTAACTTCAAACGAACATAAGAGGATTTAGGAACTAACGCTTCAAGTACCTATAATATATTATATCCTCCCCTTACTTTGTTTAAGTTGACTATAATATTTGGGGTCCATCCTCATAAGTCGACTAAATTACATAATTCATGGTATCGAACTTAATTCTTAGTTTGCCAGTATTGTCTAAAGGAAAGTTTTATGCAGTTAGATTTTACAGCTAGTATTGTAGCACCTAAAGATGATAAAAAGTTGCCAAAATACATGACAATCCAGGAGTTGACTAAATTATTTACTTATTTAGAAAAAAAATCGGGATCTTTGGCTCTAAGAAATGAATTAATGTTTAAATTATTAGCTACAACAGGCATGAGACGGCAAGAATTAGTGGACTTGATTTGGGAGCAAATTGATTTAGTTAATCAAACGATACTTGTTAGGGGTAAAGGAAAAAAAGAACGCCTTCTTCCCCCTCATCCGATCGTTTTACCCTTATTTCAAGAATACAAAAAAATACTTACTGACCAGCAAAATCATTATAAAAAGCCTATATCTTTTATTTCTTAGTAATTTAAGATGTAGGCTTTTCTTATCAAGCCCTTACGGGCTTAATATACATTTAACGCATAAGCTGTCTCTTTTGTTAAACTAACGCACCTGTTTGTTTAAGTACAATTTATCACAATGTGAGTCGGTATAATTCATTTATAAGTGAATTATACTTTCAGTTCTGATTATAAAGTCTATTTCGTTAAGTAGAAGTGACACTTCACTAATTTAGTGAAGAATAGTTCTTTTAAAACTAAATAACTTTATTGTCTTTTTACAATTTTCTCGGTATTGTAAGCGAGAAATTAGCTTTTTCTTCAAAATTCCAGTCAGTGGTCGGTGTATTCTATAATAAATTATAGTCTAACCTTAACCTCAGTACCGTCCTTAGCTTTGACATCTACTAGCACGATCCCCTTATAATTTTTCAGTTCCTTGACGATAGGCTTTAGCGTTTTTTTGTCTATTAGTGGAAAGGTAAAGTCCAGTTTTTTTCTTTCGAAGTGCTCTTTTGTCCATTTGTTTGCATTTTGCTGAAAAAATTTTGAAGACAAAATTGAAATAACAATGTTTAAAATAGCATATGGAATTGGGATGGTAAACCGAACGTCTTTTGCTTTCACTTTGACATGCATCATAAGCAAATCACTAATCAATGATGACCGAAACAGTATCCCCGTTTGCCGATTTAATATCAACAATTTGGCCATCTAATTCGTTTTCGATTGCTTCAATAATAAGGCTTATGTCTATATCTTTAACGTATTTTTCCGATTGAGGAATACTCGCTGCGATGCTGTGTCCAGCCATTAATACTACCTTGACAAGTTTTATAGGCAAATTGACCGTGACGTTATCATTTTCGGCTGATACAACACGAATTTTTAATGTTTTATCTAAATATTTAGTCGGTTTTTCAAAAAGCTTATTACCTGTTTCTTCTTTCTCTTTTAATACTTGAATCAGTTCTGATCCCTTATCTGCATCAATCTTCCCTTCTTGAACCATTGTTAACACTCTTGTAATTTCCTCTTTCATGATAAATTCCTCCCTATTCCTCTTTTAAGAGCTTAATGGCTTCTTCTGGTGTGATTTCGCCATTTTCCAACATGGTGACAACTTTTTTCTCGTCTACTTCATTTTTCTTCTTCTGCACATATCCAAGGGATGAAATGATGTCTGTTAGCTTTCCTCGAACCGTTGGATACGAAATCCCCAGTTCCTTTTCAACTTCTTTGATATTCCCTCTGCATGTTAAAAATACTTCCACAAAATGAAGCTGATCCTTTGATAAGGATGCCAGCTTAGATAATTCAAATTCATTTTCAATCGTAGTGTGACAATGAGAGCACTGCAACTTTGTAATTTTCAATGTTTTACTGCAGACAGGACAATTTGTAATTACTTTATAAGCCATAATGAAATTCCTTCCTTTTAGTTAATTCGATTATATAACAAGGAATTAAAAATATAAATAATAAAATTTAAATTTTTAATCAAAAAAATCAATAATATTAATTTATTATTTAATATTATTGATTATCCATTTTCATTATTCATTCAAGTATTATATTTACCATAATGGTTGAAATTGTAAACATTCCTCTTGGTGAAAATACCCAGTTACATAGTGAGCACGATTACTTAGACTTTGAGATGCTGATTAATAATCCATGGATATTTGATATTAATATTCCAACTGATGGTGATTCAGCAGTCGTTAGCATTGATGTATTATTTAATGATTTAGAACTTGAAAATTATTAAGCTTACGGGTTGATTAATCTCCGATTATGTAGTGATTTGAGGACTTAGTCTATATTTTAGTTATTCCAGAATAGGGCGCTATTGTTGAATAAAACTTAGATTTTTAAGTGAAGTATCTTATATCGAAAATTAAACAACTATATTTTAACCCCGTCCTAAATTTAGAACGGGGTTATGCTTGTTTTAGGTTTTAAAATTAAATAACTTTATTGTCTTTTTACACTAAGATTAAAAAAACCTTCTCCTGTTTTCTATCCGAATTTTAATACAATACTTATAGTACTAACCTGCCCCGTTAGTGCCATAAGAAAAAGGCTGCCTCAGCAACCTCTCTTATTGAAGTAAAGCACCCGTTAGTTCAAGTACAATCATTCACAATCATGCTAACCTGCCTCTTGGTTCCATAATAAAAAGAACCGCCCGCAGGCAACTGTAAGATACCAATATGAATTGCAGTTAATAATATAATCTACTTCGATGCTGAGGCCAAAGTGACTTCGGGTATTGTTACCTTGTCATAAAAATCTACAAATTTATCCCGATCTGCACTGTCACGGTAAGCCATGGCGACACGCGGGTGTTCGTTAAGCACACCAGAGATCATGTAAGGGATGATATAGCCCCATTCCCACTTTTGACGCATTTCTAACATGTGCTTTTCAATGACGCCTAGAACTGGCTTAATTTCATAACGTGGTTTTTGTATGTAGCTAACGAGAAGCTCTGTGTTACAGTTACCCGCCGCACGACCCATGCCATAAACAGACGAATCAAGGAAAGTAACCCCATTTTGCATCGCAGTTAATGTATTGGCGAATGCCAGCTGCATATTGTTATGCGTATGGATCCCAAGCTGTTTGTTAGGAATCATCGATTGAAACTTTTTCACTTGATGCTCAATATCCGCAGGATCTAAGCTCCCAAAGGAGTCCACGATATACACAACATCTACGGGGCTTTCTTTCACCAATTCAAACGCTTCAATAAGCTGATTCTCAGGCACGCTGGATAAAGCCATAATGTTGAGCGAAGTCTCATAACCCAAATCATGGAACATTTGTACAAGCTCTAAGCCTTTATCCACTTCACGGACATAGCATGCTACTCGAATCATATCTAAAACACTTTGCTCACGCGGCAGAATGTCATTTGAGTCTACACGCCCGATATCTACTAATGCTGATAGCTTCGTGAACTTTTTCTCAGGGATAATTTCTTTCAGGAAATTATCGTCAAGAAATCTCCACGGATTGGGCTCAGTCGCGTTAAGAAGCCTCGCTGAGTTTTTATAGCCGATTTCCATGTATTCAACACCTGCTGCACTTAGACCATTATACAGGTCTTGAACAAATTCAATGCTGAAATCCCAATTGTTGACTAAACCTCCATCACGGATGGTACAGTCTAAAATTTTGCTGCGTTGTTCCATAGTTGTAACTTCCTCCTGTTGATTAAGCTCATTAATCATATTATTTTTTAATATTTATGCTTTATATCATGATTCATTTAAAGGTGTCAAACTTATTTTTCAAAGATAAAAACCATTTTAACACCATTCGGCCTTTCATTCAGGAATGATTTTAAAATTCGATTGGCCTTATTTTTTCATCACACATTGGATTAATATTCATCCCTCAGAATGTAAATGCGCTATTTATCGTCAAAATATTCAACATCCTGTATTTCTATTCAAATCAGGAGCAAATGAACTGATTTTGTTGTTGCTCTATCTATATCTTTAAAGCACGAGTTACTTTAAAAAAGGATTGTGATCTAATTCCTGACCAATCGTTGTGACACCATCGTGTCCAGGTAATACATATGTATCTTTAGGCAATATTAAAAGTTTGTTATGGATACTTTTTAAAAGTTGTTCTTCTTGACCGCCTGGCAGATCGGTGCGGCCAATTCCACCCTCAAAGAGCGTATCTCCGACGATAATAAAGCCATCTTCCTTAAAATAAAAGCTAACGCCTCCTGGAGAATGACCGGGAGTTTCATACAAATAAAAGGAGATACCTCCAATTGAAAGCTGTCCATCTTTTGTAAACAACTGATCTGCCTGGTTCACAATGATTGGCTGAATCCCTTCATAATTAGACGATCCATTTAATGAAGGATTCGACAACCATTTTTTTTCGGCTCGATGAAGATACACAGGTATGCTGTAACCTTCACGGATCGGATCCACTGCACCGATATGATCAAAATGGGCATGTGTAAGCAGGATGGCCTTTGGCTGCAGCCCTTTCTTTCTTATAAACTGACGAATTTTATGTTCCTCTTCGCCAGGATCGATGATTAAACAAGACCTTTCATCGTTATAGACAATATACGCATTTGTTGGAAGCGGCCCAAGTGGCAGCTGAATCCATTCCATCATGTCACCTCTTAATTATAAGTGTACCATGATTTATATAAAATTTTAATGAATTGCCGCATTAAATTACCCTTCAGACGTATAATCATTCCTTCTATATGTCCATACTGATAAAACGCTGAGAAAATAAGATGGGAGGATGGAAAACATTTTTATTGGTATGCTGACAATCAAAATTGTCGTCGGTTTTGCTGCCTTATTTTTTATTGTAATCCTAACAGGCAAAACATCTATCAATCAATTAACGCCCTATCACTTGGTTTTTGTGTTAGTACTTGGGGATTTATTAGGAAATACTTTATATGATGACACGGTGGAGCTTTATCATTTTTTATATGCAACTGGACTATGGACACTTTGCATGTTGGGAATAGAGTTTATCACACAAAAAAAGAAATCGACACGTTTTCTATTGGAGGGAAATCCATCTATTCTCATCCGTAATGGTATCTTGGACAGGGAAATGCTTAGTAAAAATAAATTAGATGTCAATGAAGTAGCGAGTTTACTTCGGCAAAACAATGTATTTTCCGTACGTGAAGTCAAATATGGTATATTGGAACAAAATGGTAATATAAGCATATTGCTGAAATCTAAGTATGAAAATCCGAACCGACAGGACCTTAATCTTCCAAGTAATCCTGTAGATCTGCCAGTCAGCTTGATTATCGATGGCGAAATTTTGAAGGATAATTTACAGGAAATTGGATTTGATCAGAAATGGTTGATTAAAGAACTACAGGCCAATGGATATCATGATGAAAAAGGGATCTTTTTTGCAGATTGGCGGGATAGTGAAGGTATTCATATAAGTCCTAAGTGAACTATCCTCCACTTATTGCCGGCTATGCTTACGTCAGGAAACTGGTTCTTCTTTTCGATATTGGTCGTGTACGACTGCATGTTGTTTCGCTTACTTTTAAATTTCAGTAAAATTTTATATAAATTTCCGTTTTTTTTAGCTAAAAAGCCACTGATTCGAACTCGAAATAGTGGCTTTCATCATGATTTAATTTACCCTTTTAAAATGTGTTCCACTTTATCAATGACTTTTTGTAACTTTTCACTGTTTTTGCTGTACATATCCTTGGCTTCTTTTTTTTCTGTTCCAAGAGCAAATAGCTCTAAGTCCGCCTGGCATTTTTTCATTGTTGCGAGCAGTAAAGGCATTTCTGTAGGAGGCGGGACTTCAATTTTATCGTCAAAAAGGTCAACGGTTAACTGCCCATAAGAATCCACCTGTCCAAGAAAGACATTTTCAATCGTAACGCCCAGTTTGTCCAGTTCGGTGTTTAACCAATTTCTGCTTTGATTGATGGTGGACAATGGCTCATCCAGTATTTTCCCATCCATTATGACAGTTTGTGGCTCTTTTATAGAAGCGACTTGTAAGTTTAAATCTTTAGGCGTCAACGGTTGGTTTTCTTTTTTTAGTAATATGCTCAAATCACCTGCCGCCTCTAATACAGCAAATTCAACATCAGAAACTTGAAAAACATCTTTTTTTCGAAGTAATTCCAATAATTCATCTATTGTATACCTTTCCTTTTTTAAATTGTCTTCCATAATTTTCCCGTTTTTAATGAAGACAACCCCTCTTCCTTCCATAAAATCGCGAAAGGCTTTGTTCTTTAATGAAATCCATCCAACTAAAAAGGGTATCCCTGCAAAAATGGCCAGTCCCAGAATACCGTGCAGAACGTTTTTTTCAACCCCTGTAACCAATTCCCCACCGATGCTTCCGATGGTAATACCAGTAACATATTCAAAAAAAGACAATTGAGAGAGCTGCCTTTTACCAAGTAACTTCGTCGTGGCAAAAAGAACCGTTAAAAACAATAAACTTCGCAGTACTACTTGTAACCACTCTGGCACTGCCTAACACCTCCTGCACACTGTAATCCTTTTTTAAAAACCTTTATACTGAGGTTCTTCTCGTTCTAATTCTCCAATCCGTTTTTTTAAATCGGTCACAATTTCGTTTACTTCCATCATCGCTTCGTGCAAAGTCCGCCTGGATTCATCGTCTTGCGTTCGCGAAGTTAAACTAGATAAGCTGGCTTCTGCGCCTTTGAGGCTAGCTAGACATTGTTTCACACTTGATGCAACAGTCATCCTATACTCTCCCTTCTTTTTTTCATTTAAATATCAATGGTGTCCCTTACAAAGAACGGAATACGATCAGATTGTGTTATTCATTCCCATATTCAATTGACACGGCATGAGCGATACAAGGTATCGTTTCACCTTGCTGAAAACTTAATGGCGACAATAAAGCCCCTGTCGCGACAACGAGCATTCGTTTGAATTCTCCGTTTTTCATGCGGTTTAACAAATGACCATACACAACCGTTGCTGAACATCCTGGTCCACTGGCTCCAGCCAGAACCGGCTGCCCTTCCCGATAAATCATCAGTCCACAATCCTTATATTGCTCTTCTTGTATAGGAGTCCCATGTTTTTTAAATAAATCAAGAGAAACTTCATGTCCAACTCGTCCAAGGTCTCCTGTTACAATCAAGTCGTAGTAGGAAGGATCGAGATTTCGCTCTCTTAAATGCGCCTCTATCGTATCGACGGCTGCCGGCGCCATCGCCCCTCCCATATTTAATGGATCGGTCAACCCCATATCAACGACACGGCCGATCGTTGCAGACGTCACGCGGGGACCTTTTCCCTCATCACTCAACAAAGCAGCTCCAGCCCCTGTTACTGTCCATTGTGATGTAGGCGGTTTTTGCGCTCCGTATTCAGTCGGATAGCGAAACTGCTTTTCAACCGCTGCGTTATGACTCGAAGCCCCTGTTAATAAATATTTGGCTCCTTTCGTGTTTACGATATAGGCGCCAAGAGCGAGCCCTTCCATAGAGGTTGAGCAGGCACCAAATAAACCGAGATACGGAGTCCCCAATGTCCCGCTGGCGAAACTTGTCGGTGTCATTTGATTAATGAGGTCTCCTCCAAGAAGAAACTGAACTTGCTCTTTTCTCAGGCCGCCTTTTTCCATTGCTTTTTGGCAAGCTTCTTCAAAAAGCACTCGATGGGCCTGTTCATACGTATCTTGTTTTAACCATAAATCAGAATGAAGAAGGTCAAAATCATTCGCAAGCATCCCGTTTGCCTCGAACGGTCCGCCTACCGTCCCAGTGGAGATAATAACAGGCTTTTGATCAAAGACCCATGTACGATGACCCGCTAACATTAAAAACCACCCCACTGTATCAAAATGATTTTGATCGTAGCAACCACGAAAGCGGAAAAAACGCCGAACAAAATGACAGAACCGGCTAATTTAAACATGTTACCACCTACACCTAGCACAAATCCTTCCGTCCGGTGTTCAATAGCAGCAGATATGACGGCATTTCCGAAGCCGGTAACCGGTACAGCCGATCCCGCTCCTGCAAATTGAGCAAGTCGATCATAAACACCAAAGCCTGTTAAAAGCATAACGATGAAAATTAAAGTTCCTACCGTTGGATGTGAAGCTGTTTGTTCGGTAAAATTGAAAAAAAATATATAAAAGAATTGGATGGCCTGCCCGATTAAAGAGATCAAACCACCTATAAAAAAAGCTTTTATGCAATTACGAACAACAGGTCTTTTTATTTCCCTCTGCTTTTGAAGAACTTGGTATTCCTGTTGAACAGGTGTTAATTCTTTCTTTTGATTATTTGACATATTTATACCACTTCCAGTTCTTTTTTCTTGTATGTGCCTTCAAATTGATAAATGGGAAAAAAGGCTGGTGAGAATAACCAACCTTTTCAGATCATTATTACTGTTTGTATTGAGGCTCTTCTTGTAAAATTTGCTCAATGCGCGGAGAGAAATTATCAATAATTGTCTGTGCTTGCTGAGCAGCATTCTGATAGAGCGTTTTCGCTTGTTGATTATCCGTACTAAGCGCAAACGTTTCAAAGCTTGCTTGGACCGTTTTAAGTCCGGCCATTGTTTGCTTTACATCATTAATTACTGTCATATTTAATTCCTCCTCGAAATCATTAAGAACAATATTAGAATGAGGTAAAAAAGTTTTTTTATGAATTGAAAATATATCCACTGACGAAAGCCGATTTTCTCATATCGATCATTCGCTAAATTAAATCGGTTTTATTTTTCTGGGAAATCGGGTATAATGGTGTTATAAATTTATTACATTAAAAAAGACCGTTTCGATGCTACAACATCGAAACGGTCATACAATAGTTGGTTCCCTAATAGGAGTCGACACCAAAACAGCTAAAACCGCCTGAGCCGACGAAACTCAAGGGCGGTTTTAGTCTTTTTTATAAAATGACAGAATCGACACAACCAGACCTGCAAACGCAACAGCGAACATAAGTGATTGAAAGACTGTCATACGGCATCACCTCCTCTCCACAATAAACATGGAGAAAGCATGCGCCGACCACCCTTGAGAAAACCTATACTATTGTTCCTCCATTATAACATCCTTTCACTCCCGGAAAAGAATCGAAATGTCTGTTTTTTATCCCTTTGCAAGACAGATATTCAGCATATATATTATTCATCAAAAAACAAGCAGATTCCTAAGAATCTGCTTGTTTTTTGATTACACTCCAATATACACTGATCCATTGCTTTATTGATTAAGAATAGGGTGTCTTTTCAGGCAACTGATCATTGAGAGCCCAATTTCCAATATCACGAATTTTATAATCAATCGGATCATGCAATGTGTGAGTTCTTACGTTTCGCCAAAAACGGTCAAACTGATATTGAGCTGAGGTAGCCCTTGCTCCCATCACTTCAAACATTCGATTTGTCACCTCTAAGGCCGTTTTCGCAACGGACACTTTTGCTGTTGCAATGACGATCCCGCACTCCCCTCGTTCCTGATCTGTTAACGACCACTCTTTTCCCCATACATCCTGCAAGGCATCTGCGGCATGTTGAGCGAGTGCAGCTGAAGCTTTTAATTGAACGAATAATTCTCCATATTGGCGAATCGTATAGGGGTCACTCGTTGCTTTCTCCACGTGAGAAGTCAGCCAAGGCCGAGTCACTTTTTTTGTATAGTTCTTTGCCTCTTCAAATGCCCCTTCCGCAACGCCAAGCATGACATGAACTAAAATTGTTTGGGCAATGTGTGTCCGTAATGTAGGAAATAAACTTTCGAGATGTTGTTCATGAAAATCAAGCACTTCCTCTTTCTTCAGTAACACTTCATTAAAAAGAACAGTCCCGCTGTCCGTTTGCCGCTGTCCAAAACTATCCCAATCATCTTTTATGATAATTCCTGTCCGGTTAGTCGGAATAACCGCAATAATCGGCCGATCATGATCTGGGCTCTTTGCTGAAATCAATAAGCGGTCAGAATCTTTTGCACCTGAACAAAAGCTTTTTTTCCCACTCAATAGCCATTGAGATCCTTCTTTCTTCAGCAGCAAATTTTCATCTCGAGGATTAAAGGCATTTCCCCAAAACAAATTCTTTTCGGCTGTTTCTGCGTAAAGCTTCTCTTTCTGTTGTTGAGATCCGAACAGATGGACAGATGTCAAACATAAAAAATGATATCCGAATAAATGGGCGATCGATCCATCTACTTTTGCGAGTTCACGTGTTAGTTGAAAAACAGTTTTCCATTCTTCTCCTTTTCCTCCTAGAGAGGTCGGAATAAGAAGTGAAAGCAATCCACTATCACGCAGTAGATCGCGCTCGACTTTTGCTGTTCCTCCTCGTTTATCTCGCTCGATTGCCGTTTTAGCAAATTCCATTGCTAATGAATTGGCAATCTGAAGGTAATCACGTTTTGTTTCTGTCGTTGCTCTATTCATTAATACAAGTCCTCCATTTTCAAATCAGATATATTTTTGATTTTCATACTCCTCTTCTCAAAAAGAGAGGCTCCCCATTCAAGATAAATTTTATCTTGAATGGGGAGCCTCCAGTAATCCGGTCGGCCTGCTAAATTTTCAAAATCTTTAATGACACTTTAAAACAAATTAAACCTATAAGTCAAGTGGTAATTAACGTTTTATTTTGAAACATGAACAAATTACCAAAGATTCGGGTAGAAGCCTCCTGAAATGACAGATGAAAACTATTTGTCTTATCCACGTAAAATTGGCAATGTACAGCAGCGAAAAGAGCCTCCTGATTTAATGATCTCTGAAATATCTACCTCAATCACATCATACCCCCGCTCTGTAAGGCGATTGTTTACATCATGATTTCCCATTAAACTAAACACTTTTTTTCGTCCGATTGAAAGCACATTCGTTCCAAGTGTAAACTGTTCTTTTTCAGTCACTTCGATCAAATCAAATCGCGATGATAGCATCTTTACAGTATTATGGTCAATCGCTTCTGGAAAAATTAATGCCTCATTTGGCGAGATAATATTAAAAACGCAGTCTAAATGCAAATATTTTTCATTAAATGAAATGGGGATTATTTCGTAATCAGGGAGTATGCCTTTTAACTGATGAATCGCTCCTTCATTTGTCCGGCTGCTCATCCCAATATAGAGAGTGTTCCCATCAACAATAACATCTCCGCCTTCAATCGAATGTTCACTCAGATTGAGAAATGAAATATGCTCTGTTTTAAGCCATTTTTGCAGTTCATTTTCCTCTCCTTGCCTGATGTCAGCTGCCATTTCAGCAGTAAAAATTGTTTGGCCGATTGTAAATCCAATATCTCTTGTGAAAACTTGTTCCGGGTAGTGCTGGAAGGATGGAAGCTTAATGACTTCTACCCCGTGATCGCTAAGCAATTGACTAAATTGACCGTGCTGTTTCATCGCACGACCAACATTAATATTTTCGTTTTTAAAATGCTCCTGTGTTTCATTAATAACCTCACGAATGGCCATAAATTGAGGTTCACATAAAATGACTTTTTGGAGTTCATCATATTCGTTATTACATTGAATTCGCTTAGGTCGATTTGAAACAACTATCATTTTGTACCCTCCCAGGACGTATATATTTTCAATATATTCTTCCCTTCTGTCATACAAATGTAAACAAATGTTCTTTCCTTTTATACTTTACTTATCCATTAAAGGATATTTTAGGAATATTAAAATTTACTTATTCCTTCCCTTATAATACTGATCGATTAATTGATCCAATCGCTGTAAATGAAACGTATATTCCACTATAGAAGAGGCAATAATGAATAGCCGCAATTTTTGATCTTTGTTTTGGATGTACCGTTCCAATGCTTGTTCGAAAAATATTCCGCTTTGGCCCGATATACCCTGGTCAATACGATCTTCCTGCTCCTTTATTTTCCCCTCATATTTCAAAAATAAATATTCGTGATACCTCGTCAGCTGTTCAAGATGTGCGTCGAATAGATGATCTTCCTCGGCTGTCGCCTTGCTCTGAAAATAGTGCTCTTCAATGTTTTCTAATACTTCTTCCCCTTGTTGAAGCGTTTTTAACATTTGTTTAAATACAACGAATTCTCTCACATCGACCGGTTTTAATTTTGCCATTTTTGCTCTTTCTTCATCGAAGATCTTAAATTGCTCTTCTAACTTTCGAACGTCAGTCTGTAACTTTTTGCTGTGTTCTTGAAATGATGTCTCAGTCATCTCGTTTGAAATAGCTGTGCGTAGAAGCAGTGACATATTTTGGAAAATGGACTGCGCTTTTTCCAAGTAATTCACCTTGTATTTTGGAGGTAATATGAAAAGGTTAACGAGCAGCGCTGATCCAATCCCAACCATAATAATGAAAAAGCGGTTCATCGTAAAAAAGAGCTCCTCATTTCCTGGCGCACTCATAATTGCTAACACTGTAACGAGTGTGAGCGGGATCGTACTTTCCATCTTCAATTTTAAACTTAAAGAAATAACCAACACGATGACGAATCCAATCATAATTGGATTATCCCCTAAAAAATAAATTGAAAAGAGAGCAACTGCTGCACCTAATGTATTCGTTATAATCTGGTCAAACATCTGTCTCCATGTACGATAAATCGACGGCTGGACCGTGAATATCGCGGCTACTCCTGCAAATACAGCAGGTTCCAAATTCAAAATAAAGCATATGTATAATGCCAATGTAACAGCAATCCCTGTTTTCAGTACACGTGGTCCTAAAGTCATCACTCTATCTCCATTCTGTTAAATATACAAATAAATAAAGACACTTCCACTTGATTTTAGTGAAAGTGTCCGTATAAATAAAGACATTCGTATTATAACACTGAATATTTAACGTACTTTCTCATTAAGCTGTTCCGTTTAGATCTTAAAATATTTTTTTACGATCACGTTCCTCTTTTAATATTTCAACAGCTTCTCTGAAACGCTGTGAGTGGATAATTTCTCTTTCTCTTAAGAAACGGAGCGAGTCATTCAAATCCGGATCATCGGACATATCAATAATCCACTGATAAGTCGCTCTCGCTTTTTCTTCCGCTGCAATATCTTCATATAAATCAGCAATCGGATCTCCTTTTGCTTGTATATATGCAGCAGTAAATGGGACACCCGCTGCATTATTATAAAACAAAGCGCTGTCATGAGCGACATAGTGCTCACCGAGTCCTGCATCTCTTAACTGCTGTGGCGTTGCATCTTTTGTTAATTTGTAAATCATCGTTGCAATCATTTCCAAATGAGCAAATTCTTCTGTCCCAATGTCTGTTAGCAGACCAATTACTTTTTCCGGAATTGTATAACGTTGATTTAAATAGCGGAGAGCAGCCGCAAGTTCACCGTCCGCCCCGCCGTACTGCTCCGTTAAATATTTGGCTAAAGTGGGGTTACAAGTGCTGACTTTTACAGGGTATTGAAGCTTTTTTTCATAACTCCACATTGGATTCCCCCCTTTTCCATTTCGTTATACTTGCCACGGCCACGGACCACTTTTCCATGCCCAAAATTCAGGTGTACGATTAAGGCTGCCTTGTTGAAGAGGACCAAATGCTGACTCGAATTTTACTTTAAGCTGTTTGCTGTAATGAGCAAACTGATTGTATTGCTCGATCGCTTGCGTATCAGTCGGATGAGTGTCCAAGTATAGAGTCAATTCAATGAGAACAAAGTCAGCCACTTGTATTTCTTCCAACTGCTTATAGTACTCTTGAGGTAATGTTTTATCCATGTTCCTTATCCGCTCTCTTCTTATAAGGATTTTCGTAAAAATCATAGAAAACAGGCCACAATGTACCTCTTTTCAATGCCTCTATAGGAGAAAACTGCGGAAGGTTTGGCGGTTGAAATCCTAAATATAAGTTTGGCGGGGTGCTATAATATTTACGTCCAATGGGTGGACAGGGGTCACAGGGACTGTGATATGGAACGTACGACTTTACTTTTGTAAACGTCTTTGGATTACTTTTCATTTTTCCTCACCTCACTAAATGACTTGCTTTGTAATCATATACATTTCCTTCCTTGTATATGCTAGAACATCATATTAAAGGTGGGGAAAACATGCCCTTTTTACACAAAACAATCTCGATTACGATAGGAAGCTTCTTATTAGGTATTGGGGTGAATGTTTTTCTTGTTCCTTATGAATTACTGGATGGGGGAACCATTGGAATTGGTCTGATCTTGCACTATTTGACAGGCATAAAAATCGGGTTCGTCGTGATTATCATGAGCATACCTATTTTTATGTTGGCATGGATTTATAACCGCGCCTATTTTTATAACAGTCTTCATGGAATGATGTTTTCCTCGTTCATAATCGATGTGCTCTATCCACTGCATTCTTTAGGAACTAATTTGTATCTAGCTCCTCTTACAAATGCTGTGATCGGGGGAATCTTTGTAGGATCGGGGATTGGCCTCATGCTTCGGTTTGATACGAGTATTGGCGGAACTGATTTGCTCGGTCAAATGTTCGCCAGGCATCTAAACATGAATCCAGGAATCATGATTTTTCTTCTTGATTTCTTCATTGTTTTTACCGGAAGCATCATCTTTTTAAAGGGTACCCCCTTTTTATCCTGTCTCACCGTTTGTTGTGTAGGGATCATGACCAGCCTGTTTTCAATAAAGAATAAAGCAGTAAAGTAAAATCAAGATTTTTTGTTAAACACTTTTATGTAGTATTAAAAACAATCCCGCTGTCATGAAGACAACGGGATTGTTTTTAATTAACGTGCTGCAACTGCCGCAGAAGCTGGTGCATATGATTGCATGATCGCCTGCATATCTGTAATTGGAAGCTGTGGCACTTGATAGTAGCCATTTTTATTTTGATAAATCGAGATCTCATACGCCATTTCGATACAGTTTGGAATCGAATCAGCGAGCACACGGCGTACGACAGGATTTGTCGTTTCCATCGCAGCACCTGTTTTTACTGTAGCTAATGATTTAGCCGTGCCAAGCATCCATCCAGAAATGATCTCATCATTAATTTCACTTTCTGATTGAATCGGTTTTTTTGGCTGAGTTGGTGTCAGTCCAAATTTGAATGTGTTGTTCTCTTTCATCATATAGGTTTTCGTCGGCACGGCCGGATCTTGACCAGATTGGAAACAATCTACAATCGTGTTGTACGTCTGATGCATAAATTGATGCTGACGATCAAGTATGTCGAGCAATTCCTGATCCTTTACTTTTGACCGGAGCACCGTGTATTTGTCTAATGCGCCGATTGTGCATGATAATACTTCATGGACGTCAAAGATCTCATGTGCACCATGGTTAAACTGTGGGGAAATATTCATGTGTATTCGCCTCCTCAAGATTGTGGTACGCGCTTATTATGGAGCAACGATTCTTTTTTATACGATGAAATTATTTACTGACATTAGCTGCTTGTGAAATGAAAATAGCGCCGATCACAATGCTGTCTTTTTCCTCTTCCTTATGTAAAAATGAACAATAACTCAACTACTTACAAATGGAAAGGGTTAAGATAAATGAATAAAAAAGAGCTAGAAAACAGTATAATTGAAAATTATCAGCGTGATGAACAAATGATGGTATTTATTTTCGCTCAGTGGTGTGTCAATAACGATTTTGATCCAATTGAACTGTATACGCAAGCCTATCCGAATCAAGCGGCTAACGACGCACTAAAACAAGCAGTCGAGTTAACCGTACCTAAAGAAGAAGCGGGTACTATTGCAAATGAAACGTTGCTAAACGTGCTGTCGTTATATGGAAATGACGATCTGTCGTTTATCGTGATGGAAGAAATGAACAAACGAAAAAAATAACTAACTGCCTTTTGACCGGTTTTATTGTAGAGAGTAAGCGAACGACCGCGCGAAAAATACGGTTATTTGTTCTGCGGGCATCGGCTTTGCAAAAAAGTAGCCCTGTGCCTCATGGCAGTTCATTTCTTTTAAAAAGATGACCTGTTCCATCGTTTCCACTCCTTCTGCAATGACATTTATTTTCAAACTTTTAGCGAGTGTAATGATCATCGCCACAATGGCTTTATTCGTATCATCCAGTGTTTTGACGAATGTCTGGTCAATTTTAAGCCGATTAATCGGAAAATGACGAAGCGAACTGAGTGAACTATAGCCTGTCCCAAAATCATCTAGACTAACATGAATATTCAACTCTTTTAATTTTCGCAGCACAGAATGAAAAAATTCACCTTCAACTGTCATGCTTTCCGTTATTTCAAGGTCCAGACAGTCAGGCGATAAACCGCTTTGCTCAAGCACCTCTTTCACGTTGTCGACAAAATTAGGCTGTGTGAACTGTCGTACAGAAACATTGACGCTGATCCGGACAGCTGGAAAACCGGCATCCTGCCATTTTTTATTTTGATGGCAGGCTGTTTGCAGCACCCAATTGCCAATCGGTACAATTAAGCCTGTTTCTTCGGCAAGCGGAATAAAGTCAGCGGGTGAGACCGTACCGAGCTTCGGATGTTCCCACCGGATAAGGGCTTCCACACCTAACAAGCAGCCCGATTGAAGATCGAATTGGGGCTGATAATGCAATTGAAATTGGCCACGTTCAAGGGCTTTATGCAACTCTCGCTCAAGCATCATTTTCTTCGCATTTTTTTCATCGAGTTCTTTTGTGAAAAATTGATAATTATTTTTGCCCATCTCTTTCGCTAAGTACATGGCTGCATCGGCATTTTTAATCAGTGTCTCGCTGTCTTGTCCGTCATCCGGATATATGCTAATGCCCATACTTGCCGTCACGAAAAGTTCTATTTCATTAAAGGACATCCGTTTCCCTATATGACGGATCATGCGCTCTGCTATTCCTTCTGATTCTTTACGGCATACACCAGGCAGTACAACAGCGAACTCATCTCCACCAATGCGAGCGACCATATCGCCTTCGCGAAGACACTCCTCAAGACGTCTTGAGACCGTACTCAATACTTGGTCACCGATGGTGTGGCCCATCGTATCATTAACATGTTTAATTCGATCAAGATCGATGAATACAACTGCAAACGGATTATGGCGGGCAGAAGATTCAACTGTTTTCATGTGTTTTTGAAAAAGACGGCGGTTTGGAAGCCCCGTTAAGTAATCGTAATAAGCGACACGATAGATCGCTTTTTCCGCTTTTTTTCGCCCTGTAATATCGGTAGCTGTCCCGACTACTTCGATAATTTGGCCCTTCTCAAAGATAGGCGATAAGTGAATAAGAAGCGTATGTTTGAAAATTCTGACTTCAAAGTCAACAGCTTTTCCTTTATACGCTTTGGCGAAATAGAATTTTGTTTTTCTGACCACTTTTGCTGAAAAAAGTTCATCCAGCTTCTTCCCTTGCACAAGACTTGTCGTATAGCCTAAAGGCTCCAAAATTTTCCCTTCAAGCAATATTAGCTGAAATTCTCCCTCATCCGTCTGCCTATATTTAAAAACGGCATTTTGTAAGTTTTTCACTGTTTGTCGAAAGTCATTTTTCAGTGCCGTTTTCAGTTGTTCTTCCGCTTTTTTTCGGTCGGTAATATCACTTCGTATCGAGACAAACTGGTAAGGAGAGCCATGATCATCAAGAAACGGCACAATCGTTGTGCTCACCCAGTACTCTGACCCATCTTTCGCTCGGTTTTTTATATCGCCTTGCCAAATATCACCTTGCTTGATCGTTTTCCACATATACTGAAAAAACGATTTGGGATGAAAATCCGAATTGATGAGGCGGTGCGTTCGTCCAATAAGTTCACTACGTTCATATTGTGATATTTCGCAAAAACGATCATTCACATAAGTAATGACACCGTTTTCATTTGTGATCACTAAAATAGATGATTGATCGAGTGCGTAATGAATATCATGCAAGTCTTTCACAACACGTTCATATTGAATGGGTACTTCGTAATGAGTTGTACTTAAGTAAAAAAGAGTGTAACTTTTATCCATTTACAAATCTTCCTTTCATAAAAAGAAAAAACATACATATTTTTCATTATAAGCCATATAGTCCTTTTTAACTACAAAAATCGAATTGATATGGATCAATTCGATTTTTCTTCATTATTTGCTGGTTGTTTTCGGCTGCCAACTCGATTTATCGTCATCTTCAATAATGCCGAGCGCGACATCTGCAATTTCTTTTTCCCTTAGCAATCGGTCTCTGACTCGGAATTTAATGTCGTCCGCTTCTGCAAGTGAAAATCCTTTACGCAGTTCGATAATTCCGTCAACATGATACGAGCGGCCTTCCTGTAAAATGCGTAAATGATGAATGTCTACCGTATCCGCGTCTTCTAAAATAATCTTTGCTACTTTTTCCTCTACTTCAATAGGAGCTGCCACACCGATAAGGCCTACCATGTTGTCATACCCAACGCGGAAGGCAACAAAAACCATCAATAATCCGATTATTATTGTTATAACACCGTCCGCTTCTAGAATGCCAAAAAACTGTGCGAGCGTAATCCCGATCAGCGCTAAAAATGCGCCGGATGTCGCAACGAGATCTTCATAAAAGACAAGACGCGTTGCCGGTGATGCTTTACCGACATTTCGAAACGCCTGCGTCAAAATATTGCCGCTTTTTTCAACGTGTGCTTCTTCTAAAATTTCTTTCATCGCTTTAAATAAAATAAATCCATCAACGATGATGGCCGCTACGAGAACAGCAACATTTAATAAAAAATCTGTAGCTTCTTCTGGATGCTGAAGCAATTTCCATCCTTTTAAAATCGTTTCGTATGCCATAATCGTGACGACGATGACTGCGATCATACAAAAGATGTTAACAACCCGGCCGAACCCGGTTGGAAACCGTTTTGAAGGCTTCATCTCCGCCAGTGCACTGCCAAAATACACAAATCCCTGGTTCACAGCATCTGCTAGTGAATGCATAGCCGATGCAAACATCGTGCCGCTGCCGCTGAACGAGGCCGCAAAAAACTTCAAAATCGCTAACACCATATTGCCAATTGCTGCAATACCTGAAGATGTATTTCCCCTTTTCAATAGCTGAACGATCGCCATATATGCCCGCCCTCCTATTTTTCTATATATCCCTATACCCTAGGAGTGTTTATTTATATCCTGACCTTTATTAAGGTTTTTATAAATGAATAAATAAAAAATTTAGAAACTGATGAGATAAATTAACAAACAAACGATTCTATCTTACTGCAGGAAATCGACTTTTTCATGTGTCTTGTTTTATTCTACAAGAATCGATACTGCACTATACACTAATAACAAAGCCATAATAATGTTAAACTGACTTCTATACTTTGTTAGGTACATTTGAAACAGTGAACCAAACACACTCCAACACATAGTACTAAGAAAACCAACAAAAGCGAGAAATAATGAATATACTAGTAAGCTGAATTTGGAAGTGTGATATGGAAGGATAAAGGTTGATATTGCTGTTATGCCATATAAAATACCTTTCGGATTTACGAATTGTAAAAGCATACCTGAAAAAAAACTGTTATTCTTGTCCCCTTCATGGTCTTTATCATTATTTTTACTTAACATTATTTTTATAGCCAGATACAACATATAGATTGCAGCTAAGATAATCATAATAAATTCAATTTTTGGAATGAAATTTTTAAGCAGTAGATTAAAATAACTACACAATAACATTATTACAAAGAAGCCTGCACCTACTCCTAAACAAAACCTAAGTGTCTTTTTAAACCCGTATTGATTAGCAAATAACATTGCCATAATATTATTAGGGCCTGGAGTAAAACTAGTAACAAAAACATATAGAAAAAACGACAATAAAGGCATATTGGTCTCCCTTCTGTAACGTATGTTATAATGACTAAAATATACATTATAACGATTTACTTTTTATTGTACAACATGACCGTTATATTGTAAATGAGGAGTGTATTTATGGAGGAAATAAATCTTATCATTGCAAAAAACTTAAAAGCCTTGAGAGAAGATAAAAAATTAAGCCTTGAGAGGGTCGCAGAGCTGACTGGAGTAAGTAAAACAATGATTGGTCAAATTGAAAGAGGCGAATCGAGTCCCACTATTACAACTATCTGGAAAATTGCCAATGGCTTAAAGATCTCTTTTACTTCTCTAATAAATAATCCGCAACCAGATACCAAAGTTATTTTAAAAAGTGAGGTTCAAACATTATCTGAAGATAACGGAAAGTATCGAGTTTATCCCTATTTTCCCTTCCAAGATGATAGACGCTTCGAAGTTTATTCAGTTGAGATAGAAAAAGGAGGGTTTCTAAATGCGGATTCGCACAGAGGAGGAACTGAGGAATTTTTAACTGTTTTTGATGGGGAATTAACTGTCAGTGTAAATAACATTAAATATATAGTAAGAAGTGGTGATTCTATCAGATTCAAGGCTGACAGACCCCATAACTATCATAATTCAGGGGAAACATTAACTCGATTAAGTATGATTATATATTATCCAGTTTAAAAAACCTGGTTCTTGCAGAAAGGGACAGCTTGTAGACAAAGTCTTCATTTTGTAGGTATTTTTGATAAAATTTTTGATTCTGTACAGTTAAATGATACAATATAAAAACAAAGAACTTAGCAATGATTTACATTTTAATACTTAGGAGTGAAACGAATGTCTGTTGATGTATATATTAATTTTAATGGGAACTGTCGTGAAGCAGTAGAGTTTTACGCACAGGTATTTGGAACAGAAAAACCACAAATTATGACCTTTGGTGAAACACCACCTAATCCAGAATTTCCTCTGCCAAATGAAGCAAAAAATTTAGTAATGCACACAAGGCTTGATATTGATGGAAGCAATGTTATGTTTTCTGATGTTTTTCCTGGTATGCCTTTTGTTGAAGGTAACAACATAAGCCTCGCATTAGTTAATAAGAATATGGATGAAATTAAATCTATCTTTAATAAACTGAGAGAAGGCGGCACTGTAGTCATGGACCTTCAAGAAACATTCTGGAGTAAGCTCTATGGTCAAGTAATAGATAAATTCGGAATTAATTGGCAATTTAACTATGATAGTGGAGAAATGGGAATGTAATTTTCTCGAGACATTTTCAAAAAGGATATATATACTTTTTGTATTTCTAATACTACTATACCCTGTTTTATCAAGTTGAGGATGTTGCGGGATGGGATTAAAAGAAGTAATGAGATTAGGACTAATAAGCTGAAATGGATAAATAATACTATTTGCAGGAAGGATTCTCCCTTCCTGCTTTTTTGTGGAAAAGATTTTCCACATCATTGGTGGAATCGCCCTATTTACTGTCTCCATTTAGTAAATTGCTCGATTTAGTTTATATTTATTTCCACTAATGGATTTGTTTTCTTAATCAAAAACGCTTTTCTGATCACTAATGATCATATAGCTATTTCTTCTTTTTATGTCGGGCTGAAGATACCGTTCTTCCATCAGTTTCTATATTCGTCGTTCCTTGTCCCTTGACTTCTGGTGAACCTAATTCTGCCTTTGACGGGTCTTTTTTCCTTTTTCCCATTTTATCACCTCCTCCCTTAATTGTCTCAATTAGTACCTATTTTTATTCTCTGAAAAATGCAGTATAAAAACACGATTGAAAAGACAATCTATAAACGGTCAGCTGGACCCCACTTGTTTTTTTAAAAAGTGAGAGACTTACTGCCCATTAATGCGGGATTAACATGAGGAGGTATAATGAATGGCGAAAAAAATTGCCGTGGAACAGTCGTTAACAAATATTACCGAGGCCCTTCGAGAAAAAGGCTATGATGTGGTGGATTTAAAGTCGGCCGAGGACGCAAAAAATTGTTCTGCTTGTGTTGTGACGGGGATAGATTCAAACGTAATGGGGATGCAAGATATCTCAACACTAGCTCCTGTCATTGAGGCAAGCGGCTTGTCGGCTAATGAAGTTTGCCGACAAGTGGAGGAGTTACCTGTCTAATAACAAATAAAACCGGGTCTAGACTTTGTCTAGGCACCCGGTTTCTTTTTCAAATTTTTTTAAAGTATCCCTTGTTGAGACCCCCACGGCTAAAGCCGTAAGCTCTACAACTATATCTCTTCATTGTGAGCTTAACGTTAATTAAATTTAAATGATGATTTCACCGTCTTCTCCTCCTGAAAATTTACTGCTTTCAATGGGAATTAACGAAAAGAATCGGTTAGGTGCTATTAAAATGAGTGTTAGAACTTATCTCAAAAACAAAATCTCACTATCCTCGTTTAGTACAGATGTCCACAAGAGTTTGATCTGAACCGGGTAAATGTTTATTTTTCGATTTGCACTTGTACTTTAAATTGACTGCTGCTGCGTGGGCCTTTTAAGAAATCAATCGTTTCCTCGAGAGACAACTGATCGGAAATGAGATGGTTAAGTTGAATTCTTCCTTCTTTCACCCAGTGGTAAGCAGGCAGGAATGTATGATTAATGGCCATAGAACCCAAAATTGTCCAATCTTGATTGTATAATTTAAATGGATCCAAGGTTACTTTTGCATCTTGAGGCGTGACACCAAATTGTAAATATTTCGCCGCCTTTCCAAGATAGCCAAATGCCGTTTCAATCACAGCTGGAATTCCAGTAGCATCTACGACAACATCAAATCCATTCGGATATGTTTCCTTATTCAGGTGTTTTTCGATTTCTTGACTCAGTACGCCTTTCGTAGCACCCCACTCCAGCGCCATATCGAGTTTCGCTTGATCAATATCCACAATGACAAGTTCAGACGCACCAGCCATTTTTAATGATTGGACAAGCTGCTGGCCCATTGCTCCTGCTCCAAATAAAAGAACCCGGTCTCCTACTTGTAAATCAAGGCGGTTCATCGCATGAACAACACATGCCATCGGTTCGATGAACGCGGCCTCTTCAAAAGAAAGTGAATCTGGAATTTTTACAACATTTCTCGCAGGAACCTTTACATATTCCGCCATACTCCCATCAGTGGTGTTTCCGAGAGCACCCCAATTTTCACATTGGTTGCCACGATGGGTTAAACAAAATTCACATTCTCCACAAAATAAAGAAGGGTCTGCGGTGACTCTTTCTCCTTTTACAAATCCTGTCACTCCCTTGCCGATTTCATGAATAACGCCGGAAAACTCGTGCCCCGGAATAATTGGATAGGGTGATACAAACTCGCCTTTAAAAATATGAATATCAGTACCGCAAATTCCAGTGTGTTTTACTTGAATTGTCACTTCCCCAAACGACGGTGCTGGATAAGGTACTTCTTTCACTATTGCTTTATATGGTTCTTCAATTACTAATGCTTTCATTTTCGCTCCTCCTATTTGAATTCGCTTTCATAACGCTATTTTAGCAAAGCTATCCATTCTATAATACTAAACAACACACGATCGCAATACAAATTCCCATGTGCCGTCAACATGAGGCTCGTTCTTTGCCACTTTATTCGTTGATTCCATCGTGAAAAACCATTTTCTCATCAGATCTGGGTTCAACCAAGCGTCAAACACTCTTTCCACAGTTGAATCAAAACGACGCGTCATTGTTAGTGTTGTTGTCGATGTATTAATCCTTTTTATTATCCATTACTAATAAGTTTGTTGCAAACAATTAACATAATCATGGAAATATTACATGTTACATTCATTTTTCACGCGTTATGGAATCAATGTCAGGTAAAGCTATGTGAGATTCTAATGAGATTCAGTAAATATTTGTGAATTTCTGATATCTAGGGATCTATAGCATATAGGCGCTTGCACTTTCTTATGATAAATCAGCATAAAACGAGAAGACTCGGCAAAACTGAAGATAATATGGGCAATTAATAATGAGGTGACTTGATGAATCCATATGTAGAAGTCAGGAATGTCTCGAAGATTTTTGGCAAATCTCCCAGAGCAGCTATTGATTTATTGAAGCAAGGCAAAACAAAGAAAGAAATTTTGAAAGAAACGGGACAGACAGTTGGCGTGAAGAATGTTAATTTCAAAATTTACCCTGGTGAAATTTTTGTCATCATGGGTTTATCCGGAAGCGGCAAATCAACCTTAATCCGTATGTTTAACAGGCTGATCGATCCTACAATCGGAGAGATTTTGATTGAAAATGAAGATATCGTTAAGATGAATGCCGCCAGACTGAGGGAAGTCAGACAAAAAAAAATCAGTATGGTCTTTCAGAACTTTGCTCTATTTCCACATAAAACAATATTGGAAAACGCCGAGTATGGTCTCGAAATTCAGAAAGTCCCTGTTGATGAACGTCGAGAAAAAGCGATGAATGCGCTTGAAGTCGTCGGATTAAAAGGCTACGAAAACCAACTGCCTTCACAGTTGAGCGGCGGAATGCAACAGAGGGTAGGCCTTGCAAGAGCTCTCGCTAGTGATACCAATATCTTATTGATGGATGAAGCTTTCAGTGCTTTAGATCCGTTAATCCGTAAAGATATGCAGGATGAATTACTTGAAATTCAAGATCAATATAAAAAAACGATTATTTTTATTACTCATGATTTAGATGAAGCATTACGGATTGGAGACAGAATTGCTTTGATGAAAGATGGCAGTGTCATTCAATTGGGAACCCCTGAACAAATTATGATGAATCCAGCCAATGAATTTGTCGAGAAGTTCGTTGAAGATGTCGATTTATCCAAAGTATTAACAGCATCACATGTTATGAAACGACCAGAGAAGATCGGCGTAGACCGAGGTCCAAGGGTTGCACTGGAAATTATGCGGAAACAAGGTTATTCCAGCATTTTTGTCGTTGATCGTAAACAGAAGCTATTGGGAGCACTGACGGCTGAACAAGCACGTCAGGCAATTGATCAGAACCAATCCATTTCTGAAGTGATGACAACCGACATACCGACCGTTAGAGAGGATGCATTACTTGAAGATCTCATGGACGAGATGGCGACCTCAAGTCTTCCCTTATCGGTTATCGATGAAGAGAAAAGAATTAAAGGAATCGTTATTCGCGGAGCCGTAATTGGTGCTTTAGCAGGCAATAAAGATTCTTTGAACGATTTGGAGAGTGATTGATTCAATGAATTTGCCGAAAATCCCACTAGGAGAATGGATCGATTCTCTAGTGAATTGGTTAACCATTACGTTTGCTGGATTATTTTCATTTATAACAAGTGCGATCGAGGGGACATTAAATATTCTAGTTGATGTATTAAGTGCAGGCCCTCCTATCGTATTAATGATTATCTTAGCCCTTTTGGTTACATATACCAGCAAATGGCCATTAGGAGTTTTTACGATAGTTAGCTTACTGTTGATTGATAATCTTGGTTATTGGGAATCAAGTATTCAAACACTTGCCATCGTTATATTATCAGGATTGCTCACCATAGTAATAGGGGTACCAATCGGAATATGGTGTGCACAAAGAAAATCGGTGCGAAACATCATTACTCCCATTTTAGATTTTATGCAAACCATGCCTGCATTTGTTTATTTAATCCCATCCATTTTATTTTTTGGAATAGGAGTCGTACCAGGGATTATTGCATCGTTTATTTTTGCTATTGCTCCGACAATCCGCATGACCAATCTTGGAATTCAGGAAGTACCTAAAGATTTAATTGAAGCATCAAATGCTTTCGGTTCAAGTAGCAGGCAAAAATTGTTCAAAGTCCAATTACCTTTGGCAACTCCAACGATTATGGCCGGGGTTAACCAAAGTATTATGCTTGCTCTATCTATGGTTGTTACTGCTTCATTAGTTGGAGCACCTGGACTTGGAGCAGATGTTTATCGAGCTGTCAGTCAAATTAATGTGGGGCAAGGCTTTGAAGCTGGATTATCCATTGTCTTCATTGCGATCATTCTCGACCGTATCACGCAAAACTTACGCAAGCCAGCCTATGAGCATATCGTTAATCGAAAAATTGTTTTTTCAATTTTAGCTATGCTTGTGGTGATCACTGCACTCGTTTTAGGGTTTACAAAAGAAAATACTGTGAAAGAGAATGCTAATGGAATCGGTTCCCAAACCGATTATGAAATCATTGGGATTGAACCAGGAGCAGGATTGATGAAGTTAACTAGGGATGCGATTAAAGATTACGGACTAAATGATTGGCAGCTTATTGAAGGCTCTTCAGCAGCAATGGTTGCTGAATTGCGGAAAGCCTATAATAATCAAGAGCCAATTATTGTAACTGGATGGTCCCCGCATTGGATGTTCTCCTCATTCGATTTAAAATATCTTGAAGACCCGAATAATTCCTTTGGTGGATCTGAAGATATTCATACAATCGTTCGAAAAGGACTTGAACAGGATGCTCCTGGAGCTTATAAAATCCTTGATCAATTCTCCTGGGAAACGAGTGACATGGAAGAAGTGATGGTCGATATAGCAGACGGTATGGAGCCATCCGAAGCTGCTGTGAAATGGATAGACGCACATCAGGACAAAGTAGTCCAATGGACAAAGGGTGCCCAAGCAGGGAATGGTGAAAGTATCAACCTTGTCTATGTTGCCTGGGACACAGAAATAGCCAGTACAAATGTCATTGGCAAGGTTCTTGAGCAGAATGGCTACACTGTTACACTGAGGCAAGTTGAAGTTGGCCCAATGTTTGCAGGTATTGCCAACGGCAGTGCAGATGCAATGGTAGCTGCATGGCTACCCGGCACCCATCTCGAATATTATAATACCTATAAGGACGACATCGTTGACCTTGGAGCAAATCTCCAAGGAACGAAGAATGGATTAGTTGTACCTGAATATGTCGATATTGATTCAATTGAAGACTTGAATTAAGCTCCCCCCACTTAGCAGCGCTAAAGTGGGGGATTCCTATTGTAGACAAAACTTATGCTACACCAAAGTTCATTCGTTTTTTTGCATATATTTATAGTGAGCTGCATATACTTGATGATTATAGATCAAACATAATTTACGTATAAAGGAGAGCTGATGTGTTTGAAAGAAGATCTTCAATTTATTAGTGATATTATGTTGGACAAGTTAGATGAATTAAACGATCTTATTGAATCAGGAGGAAGACTTAGCCCGAAAGTGGAACTAGCCTTTATGTTGGGGATTCAAGGCTTACTTAACCAATCCATTCAAAAAAAAGAAAAAGAGGAACGTTCAAACACGAGTGTTGTAAAAAAATCCGAATATGAAACTATGTCTTCAATAGCAAACAAATAATTCTTTAGAAACAAAAACAAGGAGATTAAAGTGTATGGATCACTTTTAATCTCCTAATTTGTGTTTGGACCGTTTTTTTATAGGATACTCATCACGCTTCGGACGGATTGAACCGATTGATCAAGCGCTCTTTTTTCATCTGGTGTTAATGGCAATTCAATAATACTCTCAATGCCGTCACCGCCGATAACGGTCGGAACACCTAAATATAAATCATTGTAACCGTACTCGCCTTCTAAATAAGCGATGGATGGCAAAATGCGTTTTTTATCACAGACAATGGCTTCCGCCATTTGAACAAGCGCTGCAGCGGGGGCGTAATAAGCGCTGCCATTGCCTAGCAAAGCTACGATTTCACCGCCGCCTTTTCGCGTACGCTCAACGATTGCATCAAGACGCTCTTTTGAAATAATTTTCTCGATTGGGATGCCACCTACATACGAGTAGCGAACGAGCGGAACCATATCATCACCATGTCCGCCAAGAACAAAACCGGAGATATCTTCTACTGAGATGTTCAGTTCTTCTGCGACAAATGTGTTAAAACGAGCCGTATCGAGAACGCCTGATTGGCCGATAATTCTATTTTTCGGGAAACCCGTCGTTTTATAACAAACATAGGTCATCGCATCGACTGGATTGCTAAGAACTAGAATATAGCTTTCCGGCGCGTGTATTTTTACTTGCTCGGCTACATGCTTCATCACTTTTGCATTCGTCGTAACGAGGTCGTCCCGGCTCATACCCGGTTTTCTTGCGACACCTGCTGTAATAATAACAAGGTCCGCACCCGCAATATCTTCATAATTGGACGTACCGGTAATCTTCGCATTAAATCGCTGAACAGGGCCGGTTTCCAGCAGATCGAGTGCTTTCCCTTTTGCTGCGTTCTCCTGGTCAGGGATATCAAGTAGCACGACATCACCTAATTCTTTTTGTGCTGTCATCAATGCTACGGTTGCACCAGTATAACCAGCTCCAATAACCGCAATTTTGTTTCTTCGAAAAGCCAAAACCAATTCCTCCTTTCACGCTTTTCAGCTGAGAATAACGGACTGTTTACGTTTACGCATTATCCGATTTTTTGTCTGCCTGCGTACCTGTCTGAGGCTCTCGTTTTGCGGGTAATTCTTTTTCAAGAACAGGTTCTGGTTCTGACGGTATCATCATATCATGAACCGATTGGTCTGGACGTGGAATTACGTGTGCCCCAACAAGGACACCAACCCGTTTCACGGCTTCTTTGCCAGCATCAACAGCCGCTTGAACAGCCCCGACATCCCCTTCAACAATAACGGTTATTAAACCACCGTCGATATTTTCCTGCTTAACTAGCCGTACATTAGAGGCTTTCATCATCGCATCGGCCGCTTCAATCGAACCGATCAATCCTCTTGTCTCAATCATTCCAATTGCCTGACCCATATTATTCACCTCTTTCTATTTCCAGGGAATCAATAATTCCAATTATAACCGCATCAATTGGAATCGGATTGTCCCGCATAATAAACCGGGATGATCCGCCACTTGTCACTAGAACATTATCACCAATGCCTGCGCCAATCCGGTCCGCCGCCACTATGGAGCTGTTTACAGGTTTTCCGTCGACATGAATCGGCTGCACAATTAGAAGTTTTAGTCCCTGCAAGCCCTCTTCTTTTCTTGTTGCCCATACATTTCCTATCACTCTTCCTATTCGCACGATGACATCACCTGATTTTCTATTTAATAAATGTAATCGTTTTCCCAAGTTCTTTTGCTGTATCTTTTGCAAGTGGTGTCACAATGGTTCCTTTGCCGATAACGATTTCCAGTTCTTCAATCGACTGAATGTGTTCACGTGAGAGTAGTTTTTGTTTAAACTCATGTACTTGGCGCACAGGCGCTACCTTTTGTGACGTAACCACTACAGAAGAAGGCGTATGGGGAACCGATTTTGTTTCCCTAATCAATTCTCCGGTTCCGCCTGTCTTAACAAACCCGGCATTTGCTTCATCTGTATCAATATGCATTTCAAGGTTATAGCGGTCTGATACACGGATTAATACTTTATCCAGCAAGATTGGTCGTTCGCCATGTATTTTCACTTTGACGTATTCGCCATTTTTCACTTGAAACTGGTCCGCATCCGTTGGAGACATATGGATATGCGCCTGAGCGATTATTAATCCTTCCGAAAGAGACAGACTTCCGGATGGTCCAATTAATGTAACAGGGGCTGAGTCTTGAATATTCCCAGATTCCCGAAGTGGTGGTTTTACACCCAATTTCATTGCGTCTGTCCAGCTGACTTCAGCCTGTGTCAATTGCCGGGAAGGACCGAGTACACGAACACGCTCAAGACTTCCCTTTGGTCCGGCAATAACGACTGTTTCATTCGCTGCAAATTGACCCGGCTGCGATAAATCACTTTTCTTCGTTAATTCATATCCTGTACCGAAAAGTACTTCCACATGTTCCGGCGATAAGTGGACATGACGCGCAGAAACAGCTACTGGAATCGTATCGTAAAGGGCTTCTGCTGATACTTTTTCACCAAGCTGACCCATAACTTCCGCTACGATGCGCGCAATCATTTCCCTATTCATCTGTTTCCCGCCTTTCTGTCAAACTGCTTGTTCCCTGTCATTTGTTAAGAGGTGCCTGATCGTTTTCTTGTCTTATTAAATCTTCTGTTAGTTGTGTTAGCTTAGCTCTTTCGGTAAAATCATTTCAAGCTCGTTGTGTGGTCTTGGAATGACATGGACAGACAGTAATTCGCCTACGCGCTGCGCTGCAGCCGCTCCAGCATCAGTTGCCGCTTTTACTGCCCCAACATCACCACGCACAAGTACGGTCACAATTCCACCACCGACGTGTACTTTGCCAACTAAGTTTACACTTGCCGCTTTTACCATCGCATCTGCTGCTTCGATTGACCCGATCAACCCTTTTGTTTCTACCATTCCTAATGCTGTACCTTCTCTATTCATTTTCATTACCTCCAGATTTTATTAGTTATTTTGTAATTGTTTTATAATTTGATTGACAAGATTGCTCACGGTTTCTGGATCCACCTTATCAGCCGAATTCATAGATTTGAGCATTTCCTGAACGATTTGTTCGGTTTCACTTTTTTGGACAGGTGGAACTGTTTCTACATTTTTAGGGAGTTCGATTTCTTTAATACCATACGCCATTCGTTTAATGTTCATTAAATGCTTGGCGGAAACATTGTCAGACGTAATATTACCGCCAAACGTGCCGCAACCGAGTGTCATAGATGGCAGCAAACCCGTTGTTCCGCCGACTGCACCGACTGATGACATCGTGTTAACTAAAATACGAGAGACGGGCATGTCCACCGCAAATTCCCGGGCAACTTCATCGTTTTCAGTGTGAAGAGATAAACTGTGACCACGGCCGCCGAGAGACAATAATGAGAGACAAAGCTCTTTCGCATGAGTGCGGTTACTCGCAGTATACATCGCAAAAACAGGTGATAATTTTTCCATCGAGAATGGAATATGTTTACCAACTTCTGTCTCTTCTCCGACGATAATGCGTATGCCATCGGGAATAGTAATACCGGCCAATTTAGCAATCGTTTGCGGGCTTTTCCCGACAATTTTCGGATTAACCTTACCCGGAACCGGTGATATTGCTTTTTCCATCTTTTTCTTTTCTTCCAAGTCTAAGATATATGCTCCATTTTTCTTCAACTCACGAAGCACCATCTCTTTCACATTATGATCGACAACAATAGCCTGTTCAGTCGCACAGATTGTCCCGTAATCAAACGATTTGCTGTTGACGATATTTTCAACGGCTTTTTCGATTTTAGCAGTTCGTTCAATATAGACAGGTACATTGCCCGGGCCAACCCCATAAGCGGGTTTTCCGGAGCTATACGCGGCTCTAACAAGTGCACCGCCGCCAGTGGCGAGAATTAAGTTTACATCCGGATGCGTCATCAATTTTTGCGTCGCTTCCATGGAAGACATCGTTAGGCATTGAACAAGCCCGTTTGGCGCTCCTGCAGCAACCGCTGCCTCTTCGCAAACCTTTAATGATTCGGCCGTACATTTCACAGCATATGGATGCGGGCTGACAACAACCGCGTTACGCGTTTTTAATGAAATTAATGTTTTGAAAAAAGCGGTTGATGTCGGATTGGTTGTTGGAATAATAGCAGCGATCACCCCAAATGGTGCAGCGATTTCGGCCACCTTGTTCGCTTTGTCTTCTTTGATAATCCCGACGGTTTTTAAATCCTTAATGCTTTCATATACGGCTTTTGAGCCAACTTCATTTTTAATCTTTTTATGTTCAGCTACGCCCATTCCTGTTTCTTCTACTGCCATTCGACCAAGTTCAGCCGACTTTTCATAAGCAGCATCCGCCACAGCCTTTACAATGCGATCCACCTGTTCCTGTGAGTAGGACATATATTTTTGCTGGGCATCTTTCGCGGCCTTCACAGCAGTGCGCATCTCTTGAATTGCGAGTAAATCTGAATCCATTGTTGTTACCATATGTGATACTCCTTCCCTAGTAGCTTTTCGGGTTCGCCGTCAGAATTAAAATTGTCTGTCGGAATGCGTCTGCTGCCGCCTGGCAGGAAGATTGACTGCCAGTTAACAACCCGCCACTGAAGTTTGTTTCTGATGGTGGCGCGAACCATTCACACAATTTTACATCTGCAGCTTTTAAGGCAGCATCCAATCCGACGGTCGCTTCTAAAGGCGGTGCAATTAAGTAAGCAAGTGCTTCCCCCTCTGGAATACCTGCCATCTTGGATAAAAAGCTGCCGGTTCGTGAAACCGTATGCGCGTAAAACGCATGATTTGGATCTCCGCTAATCATTTCGAAATAAGCATCACTTTCTACTTTGATCTGAATCGCATCGAGAGCACTTTTCACTTCTTCCGATGTTGGTCCAGCCAAAATGGCCATAAACTCTCCGGAAAGCGGACCCGATGCGTGCTCAGCTCCTGCATAAAAGCTTTTCGCATACACGACCTCTACATCTGCTTTTTTAGTAGCTTCATCTGCTGCTGTATAACCTACATCATCGATAGTGGAGGTAAAGAGACCGATACTCCGTTGATACGGCTTCAACTTCAATTTTTCTGCTAATCCCGCATCAACGTTTGGAATAACTTTCATAGCCAGTAGCTCTGCAAAGATTTTTTGTGAAGTCATTTCAGTCACCTCTCTATCCTTCTTTTTTCACGAGTGAAACGCCGCTCGCTTCGTATTTTAAAATCTTTTGAATCAGTGTTCCTAAATAGGCCCCCGCTTCCACCGGAGGAATGCCGCCTTTATGAATATTGGAGACAACCATGCGGTCTGCTTCAATCGTGCCGATACGGGGTTTGTAACATAAGTAAGCACTTAATGATTCCGCGGAGACAAGTCCCGGCCTTTCACCGATTAACATAACGACGACATCCGGCTGCAGCACATCACCGATTTCATCCATAAGAGCCACACGGCCTTTGTCGACATAAAAGGGGGTCCCTGTTTCAATTCCTAAGTTTCCGAGCGACTGTACGAGTGATAGGTACACATCTTCAAGGTTTTCTTCGATCGCCTTAGCGCTCAATCCATTAGATGTGACAATTTGGACACTTGGTGAAAAGGCACAGCGTTTTTTAATTAATTCTTTCGCTTCATCTGAAAGTTTGCGGCCGAGGTCTGGACGGCGAATGTACTCTTCCTTGTCTTTGACTCTGGTTTGCACTTGGAATAAGTCGAGCTGATGTAAGATATTATCAGGCACTTCACCGTAAACCGCGTCGACTGCTGCTGCATGATCCAGGCGGAACTGAAGCCACGTGTTCGTCTTCGGCCTGGATCCTGCCCGCCCTACGCCAATACGTGACGGTGTTTTTTTCTTCAACTCTTCGATAAATTCTTCCTGCTTCGAAATGGTCTTTTCTGCAGGCTGGGGATGAACAGTACTTTTCTTCTCCGGCTTTGCGGAAGTCGTTTGAT
This sequence comes from Bacillus sp. 37MA, assembly GCF_000372765.1. NCBI lineage: Bacteria > Bacillati > Bacillota > Bacilli > Caryophanales > Bacillaceae > Bacillus > Bacillus sp. 37MA. The sequence goes on along the minus strand of NZ_KB889752.1, from coordinate 1,208,684 downwards.
GAAATGTCACCTTGCCATTTGGATTTTCAGGGGGTGGCAGCTCTGTTAACGCACCGGTTGCCTGTTTGCTATGAAGCTTAATCTGTACATCCGCTGTGCCGGCAGACGGCTGAGATACTTCGTTTGATTTTAGTTTTTCCACGACCAGCTTTGTAATGGTTTGAATTAGTTGCTCATTCACTTCGTTCACCCCCTTTAAGAAAATAGAGCAGCGTTTCCTGCATTGCGCCCAAGTCGTCCGTTTTCATAAATACCCATTTTTTCAAGCCACTCCAGGAAAACAGGTGCAGGCGTTTTGCCAAATGTTTGATTTAATGTAGCCACATCGTGATAACTCATAGACTGATAATTCAACATACAATCATCGCCCATTGGCGTTGCGATGATAAAGTTTACACCGGCTGCTGTAAGCAAAACACCCAAATCTTCAATATCATTTTGATCCGCTTTAATATGGTTCGTGTAGCAAATATCGACGCCCATTGGAATGCCGTGCAGCTTGCCCATAAAATGATCTTCAAGACCTGCTCGAATTACTTGCTTGCTGTTGTATAAATACTCCGGTCCAATAAATCCGACAACAGTATTCACAATGTACGGATCATAATGACGGGCAAAACCATAGTTTCGTGATTCGAGTGTCACTTGGTCAATACCAAAATGAGCTTCTGCCGACAGTTCGGATCCCTGACCTGTCTCAAAGTACATATGCTGAGGACCGGAGCCCGTTCCTTGTTTTTTCGCCAGCTCATTTGCTTCTGCAATGAGTTCGGCTGAAATACCAAATGAGCGGTTGGCCGCTTCCGTGCCTGCAATGCTTTGAAATATCATATCGGCAGGAGCCCCTTGTTGAATAGCCTTCATCTGAGTCGTAACATGTGCGAGTACGCAGTTCTGTGTCGGGATGTTCCAATCGTTCATAAAGTCATGCGTTGCATGCAGCAGACGTTTTACACTTTCAACAGAATCATCTACCGGGTTGATCCCGATGAGCGCGTCTCCGATACCATACGATAGCCCATCTTTCAGCGAGGCAATCATTCCATCCACATTGTCTGTTGGATGGTTCGGCTGCAGACGCGATGACAGTGTTCCTTTATGGCCGATTGTAATATTACACGTCGTCAAAACCTCCATTTTATTCGCGGCGTGCACTAAATCAAGATTAGACATCAGCTTTGTGACAGCTGCAATCATTTCGCTATTTAATCCTTTGCTGATGCGCTTCAATTCACGGTCACCTGTTTCATTGCTCAAAATATACTCACGGAGTTCAGCTACGCTCCAGTTTTTCATGTTTCTATATATCGTTTCATTTACATCGCCTTCGATGACAGCGGATACTTCATCCTCATCCGCTGTCAAAAACGGATTGCTGCGAATGTCTGCAAGTGTGATGTCGCTCAAAACCATTTTCGCTGCAATACGCTCCTGCACTGTCTTCGCGGCTATACCGGCAAGCCGATCGCCAGACTTTTCTTCGTTCGCTTTTGCAAATACTTCTTTTAATTCGGTGAACGAATATACTTCACTGCCTAAAGTTGTTTTTAACTTCAAATCACTCAAGCCTCCTTCACGACGAGTGGAATGTTAATGTTTTGACGATAACCGGCACAACTTCTGACTGCAGTGCCCGGCCAATGTCCATATAATCGCCATGATCGACATTGATTTGATCGATACAAATGACACTTTGTCTTGCGTTCATTGCAAGCAGCGTCTGGCCGAGCACTTTTGCATAATCCATCTGCATTACAAGCAAAATAGGCTGCTCGGGATCATGCCGAAGCGCCATCACCTGCAAAATGGCTCTTGCCAGCTTCTGAATATCTTTAAAGCCCATATAAGGTAAGTCCGCTAAATATAAAACGAAATTTTGCCCTTCTTGAAACGAATCATAAATATTAATAGCTTCTTTTATTGATTGCCCAAGCGCTGCCAATCCCTTTTCTAAATGGCCGTGAAACGAATATTTGTAAACGGGTACATTTTTTACTGGCAGTTCATCCGGAGCGACTTGAATAGTCGCACCGCTTATTTCGGTCGTCTGCGTGCCGGCTCCAAGTACAGTAGCACGAACGGTTTCCTCCGGCTCAATCCAATCCCATTCAGTAAGGCGGCGGTTTGATTGAAGTGATGCGGCCAGTTGCTTGCCAATGTCGTTGTATGAAATATCCGATGGCCGCGTTATTTCCTGTTCATACATACACTCAGAAATTCCGCCGGAAAACATAATCGCTTCTACAGGTTCGTTCCAATTCGGTTTATGGCCCAATAGCAGGACTTCGTCTTCTGCTTTTACCTCTTTTGCTAAAACACGGGTGATCGAATCAGCCATAAAGTCTGCTATGAATTTGATATCGGGATGGCGGTTCGTATCTCCTAACCGCAAACTTTTATTTTCTTGTTTTAACAGCTGTTCAATCGGAGGTGAAATGGACATCACAGTTGAATCTTTAAATTCGATCAGCCGTCCGCCAATGTGCATGGTGCATGTTCCGAGAAGCTTATCTCTTTTATACACCGCAATGTTAGCTGTGCCCCCGCCAATATCAATGTTGGCGGTCACACGCCCTGTTTTCAGCGCATAATCATAAGTACCTGACCCTTTCGCTGCAATGATTCCTTCTAAGTCTGGACCGGCCGCTGCCACCAAGAAATCCCCAACTTCTCTCGACAAATAATGAACGATTTCACGTGCATTTTGTTTGGTCGCTGTTTCCCCAGTGATAATAACAGCGCCTGTTTCAATGTCTGATGATTGAATGCCTGCATCTTCATACTGAGAACGAATAATCAGCTCTACTCCCTTAATATCGATTGTCGTTGCATCCTGAAGTGGCGTGCGGAAAATCGGACTTTTATACAAAATCTCTTTGTCTACAATTTCAATTCGGGGCACGTGCGTACTGCCGGCCACGTTCATTAATGAAAAACGGCTGATAATAATTTTGGTTGTACTCGTGCCAATATCTATTCCGGCGCTGATGATCGCTTCTTTTTTCGGCTGAAATCCGGCCATTCGAACACCTCTTTTCCCAATAAAAAAAGACACCTTCACAAACTCAACGATTAGAATCGTCGAGTCGTAAAGGCGCCTTTGCCGAAATTATTTACTTTTCATAGGGTAAATATATCAAATAGTCTCTTATTTGTAAAGGCTATCATAAAAGATGACGTGACCATCATCTTGCTTAATTGCATACGCTTTCATTTTATCGATCGTTGATAACGATACCAGCTCTTTAATGTGCGTTAAACCTTTCCCTGTCAAGGCAGAGGTCACAACAATAGGTCCGCAGACAATCGTCCTCTTTAACATGTCCAGCGCTTCCACAAGTTTCGCATCTGGATGATCTGATTTAGTGACGATGCCAATTGGCAACTTTGAAATACCTGAACTAAAATTAGGCGGGAAAATGATCTTATTTCGAGTGGCATCTTGCAAATATAAAACGTGCGTCACTTCTAAAGAAGTGGCCATAATACTTTTGTAAAACATAGGGTTTTCTGTATATTCACCCGGTGTATCCACAATCCAATCATAGTAAAGAAGAGACTGTGTTTTGATCGCTGGAACACTTTTTCCAAGAAGAGCGTTTGTCAACGTGGATTTCCCTGCTCCTACGGAACCGATCAGCATGGCCCTGTTCTGCATAAGCTCCACTTCCTTATGATTTCGTTATCGGGGCTGGCGTATAGCCAAGTTTCTCTGATAAGAATCGATTAATTTCCTGCATCGCCATTTCCACTTCTGACACACTTCCTACGATGACGAGACTGCCTGTGAAACGATCGAGAAAGCCAATAGAGACGTTCGCCGCTTTCGTCGCAAGATCCCCTGCGATAATCACCGTTTCACTCGGTGTCAGTGTTAATATTCCGAGTGCCCCCGCCTGCTGAATGCCTAGCTTTTGAAACATATCAGGATCCGGATTGGCAATTACATGACTTAATGTCAGCTGTTTGCCGGGAACAAATTCCTGTATAAATCGCTTTTTCTCTTCGGACATTTTCCTGCTCCTTTCAACTACAAATCAAGCTTGAGCTTATTTTTAAACTAGTTTTTCTTTTGATTCGTTTTCTTCTGATTCGTTTTCTTCTAAATATTCGCCTTTTCGAATGATGCCTTCTGCTCGGTCCTTTTCCTCCAACTTTAAAGCCGTTGGAACGGAGAGCCAATATGCAAGACCGATGGCACATATCCCAGCTGAGAATTTACCCAAAATCACCGGTAAAATTAAATTCGGCTGAAAGTTGGCCGTAAAGGATAGATGATCGCCTAATAAGAAAGCTGCACACACGGCAAAGGAAATGTTAATAACTTTATCTTTTGGAGGCATGTGTCGAACAAGCTGGAACATGGCCAAAATATTGGCGATTGTGGCAAGCAGTCCTGCGCTTCCGACAGAAGACAAGCCCAATTTGCGTCCGCCTGCTTCAAGCGGCGCTGATGCATACTTCCGAAGCAAATATATCATTGGAAATGCACCGGCAAGCATAATGCCGATATAGCCGGCTGTTTCAAGTGCCCGAAATTGATCTTCTTCGTCCGCCATAATCGGATGGAATCCCCACGAACCAAAAATAGTAGAAAAAAGACCTGTGAAAATTTCAATAATTGAAAAGACAAGGACAAGTTTAATTCCCACATCCATAATTCGACCAAATAACATAAATCCGTTGATCATGAGAGATGGGAAAAATTTCAGCCCGGCAGCAATGACAAGGACAAAAATGAGAAGTGGCAGCAGGTTAATAAAAATTTGTCCGTAAGCTAGGACAAACTCATGTGTAGACTCAGTCGTTGTACTAATTTCCTGACGAACTTTCGTATTGAATAAGACAACGAGTACACTAGAAATAAACGCCCCGATTGGAATCGTTAATACGCCGGACATAATGCCAAGTGCCATATATTTATGATCCCGTTTATCTAGCATCGCAAGACCCATCGGAATTGAGAAAACAATCGTGGCACCCGCCATGTAACCGACAATCAACGCCATAATCCATCCTTCATAAGATTCTTTCAATGCATTGGCCAGCTGATAGCCTCCCATATCTGAGGCAAGAATGGCCGTAGCCGCAATCGCCGGATCCGCGCCTAATTGATGAAACAACGGACCAATCAACGTATCAATAAACCATGTTAAATAAGGGATAGATGCCATAATCCCGGCAGCCGGTACAAAGATATGACCGATGGTATGAAGGCCATCCATAAACTCCTTTCCAAGACCTTGATCTGCATTACGGATGGCTGCAATCACCCCGGCCAGTGCACAAGCCATGATAATATAAACTACTATTGTTCCAATTAACTCCATATGAATCCCCCTGGTATTTACTAAGATCAGTCATAGAAATAGACCAATTTGAGCTGCTCTCACCCCCCTTAAGCATGCATAAAAAGACGCCTAAAGAAAGGATTCTCTTTAAGCGTCTTTGCTTATCATTCATATGGACTTGTTTAGTCTGCGTATTTTGAGATGATTTCCTGTGCCAGCAACTCCATTGTTAGCTGACGAGACATGCTCTGATTACGCAATAATTTATAGGCTTCCTGCTCAGATAATTTTTCTTTTTCCATCAACAGTCCTTTTGCCTGCTCAATCAGCTTCCGCTTTTGAATTTCATCTTGAGCCGTCCGGATTGATTTTTTTAATTTTTTTGCTTTTTCCGCTTGATGCAGTGCAACACTGACTGCCGGCATGAGACTGGATTCTGAAATCGGTTTCACTAAATAACCGACGATGTTGTCCTGTTTTGACTTTTCAACAAACTCTTTCTGACTATAAGCTGTTATGAGCAATACAGGTAAATCCAACTGCTGGCCGATAATGGTACTTGCTTGCAGACCGTTGATTTTCGGCATTTTAATATCCATCAATACCAAATCAGGCTTCAACTCAAAAGCCAGTTCAACAGCCCGATCTCCATCCCCGGCTTCGCCCACTACTTCATAGCCATGATCTTGGAGCATCATTTTTAAATCCATTCGAATAATTGATTCATCTTCAGCGATCAGAATCCGTTTTTTCATAATAAATGACAACCTCCGGACTCAATGGAAACGTTAATATTGCGTAAGTGCCTCTTTCGACAAGCCTGTATCGAAATTCACCCGCCAAGTCGTTGACGACTAGATTATGGACAATTTCCAATCCAAGTGAATACCCTGCTTCCCCCATTCCGACGCCGTTGTCTTGAATGTGAAGTTCCACAAAGTCTTTGCTTGAGAAGAAATCGACATGGATTTCTCCAGATATTCCGCCGGGAAAAGCATGTTTGATTGAATTTTGAACAAGTTCATTCACAATTAGCGCAATTGAAACTGCTTTTCTGGATGATGTTAATATTTTATTGCCATTTGGCTCAATAATCAAGTCTACTTTTTGATTAAGGTCATTAATCACCATGGTTGAGCCAATTTTTCGTGTTAGTTCGATTAAGTCTACATCATCATCATCGGCGTTGTCATTTGCTAAAATTAACTCGTAAACTGAAGAAATACTGAAGATTCGATTTAATGTATCTTCAAAGTGGCTTTTACTCTCAAGAGGAAATCCTTTGCGCATTTGAAGTCTTAACAAACTTGCTACGGTCTGCAAATTATTTTTGACGCGGTGGTGAATTTCTTTAATAACAACTGACTTCATCATGAGCTCTTTTTCTTTTGTCCGGAGTTCTGTTAAATCTTGTATGATGAATAAAGTTCCCTGTAATTCATTCTTTTTATTGCGCAATTTCACTTTTTTAACTTCTAAACTTTTTTGAGCAAGTGTCAGTTCTAAAACAAATACTTCTTCCTGCTGATTTAATATGGGGTCCAAAAAAGGAAGAAGCTTTAAAATAGGTTCGTTTTGAATATACTCGGTCTGGCTTATTTCATGGATAAAGCGAACGCCGGATGGATTAGCATAAACCAATCGGTCTTCTGCATCTGTCAGCAGAAAAATTTCCATTAGTAAATCTGATATAACTGGATATTCATCCATTGTATTCGCAAGCAGATTACTCATGGCTTTTTGGCCGAATGAATGAGTCGGTTCCTGCTTTTTTTCACTGTACGATGCAATAACTTCCGCTTCCATGATCAATGCGCCTATGACTTGATGCTGTTTATTTTTAATCGGTACTACACTTTGTTCTACCATTTTCCCTTCTTGAGTTAAGGCACGATGCATAATAGATTTTTTGCCTGTTCTGTAACAATAGTAGACGCCGGGTTCGAATGTTTCAAAGACGATTTTTCCTACAACAGAGTTTTCGTATACCGCTTCCGGCGTCCTCGGGAATGCTTCTGCTACAACAATGGCTTGTTCGTTTTCCTTCATTTTGCAGTCGATAAACATGTACGCATTCGATAAATCCGCATACATCGGCAATGTACTGGCCACTTCTGAAATGATTTGGATATCAGCCGATGACAAGTTAGTATGCATTTCACAAAGCTGCTCAAGGGTTGATGGTTTCATAAAAACACCTTATCTTAAAATTTTTGAATAATATTCATTTTCATTATAAGAAGACTAAGGAATGGTGTCAAGAAACCTATCATTTACAAATATTTACTAAAATGCAAAAATAACCTTTGAGCAGTTGATGAAAAAGGCTTCTCAGCAACGCCTTAAACGTACCCATTTTTGTTTTTTGCATATGATGATTCGAAGTCTTTTTTAGATTATATTCTACCGGAGGAGAATGCATATGTATAACAATTGGTATCCGTATTACTATGAAAACCCATACTTCCCAGGAATTCCATCTTATGAGGCCGTTCCTACTAGTATCGCCCATGCTCAGCAACCTGTCGGTTTAGGAGTAAGATGGATCGTACAGGAAGGTGGATGGCAAGCCGTTTGGACTCGACGGGGCAACAGCAATGTTTTTGACGGCAGATGGTCAATGGCTGGACAAAGGGATATTACGGCCGTTTTGACGATGTATACATCAGGTAACTTCGTCTTTATTGAACGAAGAAATAGCAGTGATGGAAACAATTGTAACTATTCAGGAACATTTGGCCGTGATCGCAGAACGGCTTCAGGTACGACGTTTTGTAATCGCGGCGGCGGAAATTGGAGTGCTGTTATTGAACACCGGGGCCAACCGCAAGACAGATTGGGAAGAAGATGGGATGTACAAGAAGGCGCATGGCGAGCCGTTTGGACTCGACGGGGCAACAGCAATGTTTTTGACGGTATATGGACGCAGCCAGGTCAAAGAGATATTACCGCTGTTTTGACGATTACGATAGAGGGCAACAATGTCCGTGTTCAACGAAGAAATAGCAGCGACGGGAATAATTGCACGTACAGAGGGACTATGAGCCCTAATGGCAGAACGGTAACCGGTCAGTTCACATGTGATCGTGGCGGCGGAAATTGGAGTGCTACGATCATTGGATAAGAAAATTTTTCATAGACCAAAAAGGAGCCGTCTCATAAGCCCCTCTAAATAAAGAAAATCCGGAGAGAAATTTCATTTCTCTCCGGATTTTTTCGTTAATAGTGCATCATCCGAACAGTTTAGACTACGCCTGTGAAGATCATGTAAAACGTATTGGGTCACCCTCTTATGCTGTCTGTGAAATAGGAAGTTCCTTCTTCAATCAGACTGCAAGATCGATAAGGTGGAGTTTTTCACCCTTCTGCTATTTCTGCTAAGTACTCCCACCGTTCTAACATATGATCGAGTTTTGCTTTCAACTCTGATTCTTCTTCCATGAGCTGGCGGAGTTTTTCAAAGTCACTTCCGGCAGTGGCCATTTCTGATGAAATGTCGGTCAATCGTTGTTCCGCCACTTCCATGTCCTCCTCGATGGTTTCCCATTCTCTCGTTTCAGAATACGACATCTTCTTTTTTCGTTCAGGACGCTGCTGCGGAACCAAAGCTGTTTTTACTTCTACCTCAGCCGGTTCTTCTTTTTCTTCTAAAAAGTCTGAGTAGCTGCCATAGTAGTAATCGATAACGCCAGTCCCTTTAAAAACGAGCAGCTGGTGGCACACTTTATCGAGAAAATAACGGTCATGGGATACAGTAATAACGACGCCCGGGAAAGTTTCTAAATAATCTTCTAGTATCGTCAACGTTTGTGTATCAAGATCATTCGTCGGTTCATCTAAAAGTAATACATTTGGTGCAGACATTAAAATGTTCAACAAATACAATCTACGTTTTTCTCCTCCAGATAACTTCCGAATCGGTGTACCGTGCGTATGCATCGGAAATAAAAACCGCTCGAGCATTTGCGCAGCTGAAATGTAGCTGCCGTCTTTCAATTGAATAGAATCCGCTGTTTCACGAATGTATTCAATCATACGCAAATTGTCATTCATATCGTCGTTTTCCTGTGTATAGTAGCCAATTTTGACCGTTTGGCCAGTATCCAGCTCTCCTGAATCAATCATCTCTCTACCTGAAACGATATTTAACAGTGTCGACTTGCCGGAGCCATTGCGCCCGACAATGCCAATACGGTCGCCCCGTTTGAATAAAAAGGAGAAATTATGAAGAATGGGCTGGCTGCCGAAGGATTTGGTCACACTTTTTAGTTCAAGTACTTTTTTGCCAAGACGCGCGCCACTTAGTTCAATTTCAAGTGAATCCTGATTTGTTTTATTTTTCACGTCTTCATCTAGTGTTTCAAAGCGCTGGATACGGGCTTTTTGTTTCGTCGTCCGTGCTTTAGCCCCTTTTCGCATCCACGCTAGTTCTTTTTTAAACAAACTTTCTTTTTTTCCTTGTTCAAGCAATTCATTTTCTTCTCTTATTGCTTTAGATTCTAGAAAATCACTGTAATTTCCTTTGTATTCAAAGAGATGCCCTTTTTCAAGTTCCCATATTTCGCTTGAAACGCCGTCTAAAAAGTACCGGTCATGTGTAACAAACAAGACCGCTTTCTTATATTTTTGCACATATTCCTGCAGCCACTTAATGCTGTCATAATCGAGATGGTTGGTCGGTTCGTCCAAAATGAGCAAGTCAGGGGTTTCAATAAGCGTTTTAGCAAGAGCTGCCCGCTTTTTCTGGCCTCCTGAAAGCTCAGCCAGCTTTTTCGAAAAGTCTGGCAGACCGAGTTTTGTCAAAATTGTTTTGGCATCAGCACTCGTGTCCCATGCATTTAACGTATCCATTTGCTGCTGAAGATTCATTAATTTACTTTGCACATCTGTATCATCGGGGTTATTTTGCAGTTGCATTAGTGTTTTTTCGTATTCCTTTATAGCTATAAAAACCGGTGATTCACTTGCATAAAGAAACTCCATAATTGATAATTCTTCATTAAACTGTGGATTTTGCGATAAATACGAAATCGAATAATCATTTGGATGATCTTTTGCCCCTTTGTCATAATCATCGAGTCCTGCAATAATGTTAAGCAGCGTTGATTTTCCGGTTCCATTGATACCAAGGACCCCAATTTTATCCCCTTCCGAAATCGAAAAAGAAATATCATTAAATAGCGTTTTTTCACCAAGCGTTTTTGTTAAACCGTCTATCGTATAAACTTTCATATATGTACATCCTATTCTTTATAAATTTCAATACAAATCATCGTATAATGGGGTTATATCGTCTTAATCTTCTTTAATAATGTAAGTAACTGAATAGGAAGCTGGACTTGGTCATCATGAGTGTGCAGTTGTTCTAATTGTTCCTCTATCTCCGTTACTTCTCAATTCAAGTCTTCCATTTATCGATCTAATAAATCGTCATCTAAGGATACATGATTTTAGCTGTATGATCCTCATTTTATCATTGACGATGACAACTGTCATGGTTCGGCTTTCCTTATATTCCACAAAACGAATCCTAGAAAAATCGTGTAAAATGATGAATGAGGTGAAGATTTTGCTAAAAACTTTATTGCTGTCAGGTTATAAGAGCCATGAACTCGGTATTTGGGATACGAAAAATCCAGGCATTATCATTATAAAAACAGCGATTGAAAAACAGCTGCGTACGCTCGTAGAAGATGGACTAGAATGGGTCATTATTGGCGGTCAGCCTGGGGTTGAGCTGTGGGCAGCAGAAGTAGTCCTAGAGTTAAAAAACGAATTTTCTGAGCTGAAATTGGGTGTGTTAATGCCCTTTTTAGAACAAGAGAAAAATTGGAAAGAGGAACGGAAAGAGCATTATCAGACGATTATCGATCAGGCTGATTTTGTGGATGTGGTCTCGAAAAAGCCGTACATAGCCCCGTGGCAGTTTAAAGCGCGTGACGAGTTCTCACTCGATCATACAGATGCCCTTCTGCTCGTCTACGATGAGGAGAAAGAAGGCTCACCAAAATTTTTGAAAGAAGCAGCTGAAAGCCGGCTTGAGTCCAGTAATTATTCCATCATGATGATTAATATGTATGATTTACAGACCATCGTGGAAGAAATTCAAGAAAAAGAGCGGTCAGACTGGTTATAAAAGCTGCTCCGCAAAAAAAGCGGAACAGCTTTTTCTTTACTTATACGAAATGGTTATGTGGGAAGCAGCTTGTTTCGCTTGTTCACGTGCTTGTTCAACAGAATCCGCTGCGTTCAATACAACAGCCATACGTCGGCCGACTTTCGTTTCGGGCTTGCCGAAAAGACGAACTTGCGAATCAAGTGTTTCTAAGCTTTTCTCGATACCATCCAAGTCGTATGACGTACTTTCCTCCCACGCTTTAATCGTCCGGCTCGCACCCGGTCTCAGGAGACGGATCGCTGGAATAGGGTAGCCTAAAATCGCGCGGATGTGAATAGCAAATTCAGATAAGTCTTGTGTGACGAGTGTGACCATACCTGTATCATGCGGGCGCGGTGACACTTCGCTAAAATAGATACCGTTTTGCGTGATAAATAATTCCACACCAAACAGCCCGTATCCACCGAGTGCATCGGTGATTTTTTTCGCCACGTTTTCTGCTTCTTCAATTTGTGCTTCGGTCATGTTATGTGGCTGCCAAGATTCAATATAATCGCCGTCCTGCTGAATGTGTCCAATAGGTGCACAATACGTTGTGCCAGAGACAGAACGGACCGTTAAAAGTGTAATTTCCGATTCAAATGTGATAAATTCTTCAACGATCACACGCGTTTTTTTCGCACGTCCGCCTTCCATTGCTTCATTCCATGATGTTTCAACATCATTAATCGAGCGGCAAACACTTTGTCCTTTTCCCGATGAACTCATGATCGGTTTAATGACACACGGCGTACCGATTTTTTGCACAGCTTCCTTCAATTCATCAAGCGTATCCGCAAATTCATATTTTGCGGTCGGCAGCCCAAGTGTTTCACTAGCCAGACGGCGAATCCCTTCCCGGTCCATCGTCAAATTTGTCGCTTTTGCGGTTGGAATGACGTTGTAGCCTTCCTTTTCAAGCTCAATCAATGTTTCTGTCGCAATCGCTTCAATTTCCGGAATAATATAATCTGGTTTTTCCTGTTCAACAAGTTTACGTAGTGCCGCGCCATCGAGCATATTGATCACATGAGATGAATGCGCCACTTGCATCGCCGGCGCATTTACATACCGGTCAACGGCTACTGTCTTTACGCCTAAACGCTGCGCCTCTATCACTACTTCTTTCCCCAGTTCCCCCGAACCGAGCAGCATTATTTTTTTCGCTTTAAGCCCGCTCATCCAAACCACTCCTTGACGTACGTTATTTCCTCCATCATAGCGCACAGAAAAATGTGTTTCAATAAAAATAAGCATTAATATCTACACGATCCATGCTCGGCTATGCAATTAACGTTCAATTTTAAAATGGCTATGAATAAAATGAAGTATCAATGCGTAAAGGAGATATTTAACATGATTCACACGGTTAAAGCAGGAGAAACTCTTTCATCAATCGCTGGAGATTATCGCGTTTCATTAGCATCGCTTATTGCAGCGAATCCAGGGATCACACCAAATATGATTTATGTCGGGCAAAGAATCCGTATCCCCGGCCTTCCTTCTCCCGCCACCATTCCTTTTTCCATCCATATCTCACTCTCAAAAAGAACACTCACTTTACTCTATCAAGGACAGACGAGAAAAGTATATCCGATTGGTGTTGGCAGAATGCTTCATGACACACCAGTTGGTGACTTTATTATTATTAATAAAGCGCCAAATCCAGGTGGACCTTATGGGACTATGTGGATGAGCTTATCTAAAAAAGGTTATGGCATACATGGTACAAACGATCCATCGTCAATCGGAAAGTATGTATCAAAGGGTTGTGTCCGCATGTACAATAAAGATGTTGAAGAGCTGGCAAAAACCATTCCAATTGGCACATCCGTTTTTATCCGACCGTAGAGCCTCCCATTCAAATAAAGCTGGTTCCTTAAGAAACATTTAGGTTGGACCAAGTATAGGCTAAATGAATGAATGTTTTTGAAACAGTTGAATGAGCAGCTTCATGTATAAGAAAAAGCAACCATGTGAGAGGCTGCTTTTTCTATTTCACTTAGTACTATTCGTTATTTTATTGAAAAGAGGTTTGATATTTTGAAATCTTAAATATTTCAAGGCCATACGTATACAGGTATATAAAAGTGGACGAGAAACTCGATTCGATGTCGAGCCGTAATTTAGATGCTGCCTATGACAGTAAGAACAAGGCCCGCGGCAATCATGTACAAACTTCTTCTCACACCCGGGCGTCTTCTCATCCGTTTCATAAAAAAAGAAAGGATACCCGCCAACATAATAACCATACCGATAAATGATAAAGATTCACCTAATGCTTCCATTCAATTTCCTCCTAAGTTTGATAAAAAAGATGCAGCTATGTGTCTAATTGTACCAATTTATTAATCGAGTAGCATTATCCTTTTTGGACCACGATTGGGAAAAATGAAACTACCTGTTCTCAATTGAATATCGAGAACAGGCAGCCTAAATACTTCTTCTCTCTAGTTTATTAGAATAGTTTAACTATTCATAATAATAGTATATTTTCATAACTATGTAAATGATAGATGCAAGTCCTTACTTGGAAAGTGGTAGTATATGACAAAATTTAAAACAGTTATTTGCATCAATTAGCGTATGAGGAAAAGCAGCTCGTTTTGTGCAGCTGCTTTGACAACATACCACAAATTCAATCGTTTAATAGGCCTTTACTTGTTAAAAATGCTTGTGCTGTTTCTGCTGCACTTTTATTCTCTACATTCACTAACTGCAATGCCAATTCTTTCATTTACTTTCCCCTTCTCTTATTTTAAAAATTATTGTTAGGAATAAATCGATATAAAGAAAACGCCATAACCCTTTTGTTCTGGCGTTTTTAAGTCTTCACTCACGCAAACAAGTTAGTTGCGTTGATTGATCGCACGATATAAAAATGCAGCTGTTTGAGCACGAGTTACATGTTGGATAGGGCCGAATGTACCGTTCGAATTTCCGACTGTAATGTTATTAGTCGCTAAAGCATTAATATAATGCGCAGCCCAGTGGTCTTTTCTCACGTCTTTAAAAGACTTGGCGGAATGTTCCTCTAGCTGAAAGGCTGTTGATAATAGTCGTGCCATTTGAGCACGAGTCAATGGTTCATTCGGTTTAAAGGTTCCATCCTTGTAGCCAGACATAATGTCTTTTTGCTTCAAAAAGCGAATGTACGGCAAAAATTCATTGTTTGACTGTATATCTGTAAAGACCGTCTGATCTGTTATACTGTCCTTCTCGAACTGTAAAGCATTCGCTACGATTTTAGCAGCTTGAGCTCTCGTTATCGCTCTATTTGGCTGGAACTTTCCATCAGAATATCCATTTAAATAGCCTTTTTCGGCTGAAAACATAATTTCTTTATATGCCCAGAAATCTGTATCTACATCTGAAAATGATGGAGAGTCCTTTACCCCTTTGATCCAGTTTGCTGTATCTTGAATAAACGTCTCAGGTACATTCGCTGGAATAGCGTACTCCGAAAAATTTGGGTCTCCCTCATAATTGACGAGCAAATGAATTAAATCTGGGTACATTTTGTACGAAACATTATCCCGCGTTTTTAAAGCGGATTCCCACTCCTCCAAATAGGTTGGCGGTACTTGCAAGTCTTTACCTCCTTGCATAATAAGAAGAGGATCGTCTTGCTCAGCGGCTAACTGTGATGGGACATAATCGCGAAGTTCGTACCACCAATAAGCGTTTGGTAATTGAAGTTCTTCCGGAATGTTGTCTTTTGAATAGACCGGATTGTTGATAAGAGCCATTTGTTGCTGCCAAAAATCAAGATTTGCTCGTAACGCTTCGAGCTGTTCGGCAGGCAGCCCTTGCGTTTCCGCTCTTTTCAACGCTTCTTGTTGCTGCCATAACATGACATCCTGAAACTTGCCGCTTGGTCCCGATACGATAATGCCCCCATCAATTTGGTTCTCATGATCCATTTCTAAAATGCGTGGCAATGCATATCCGCCTTGGCTATGTCCTAATACATAGACTTCATCACTCACTTCGGGCAGGGAATGCAGAAGGTTGACAGCCTTCAGTGCATCATCGATCGTCTCCTCATAGATGCTAAATTTCATGTTCATCGCTGTTTTAATATGATGCTCTCTTGTCACTTTCTCATAGCGCAAGACAGCAATCCCTTCATTTGCTAAACCGACTGCTATATCACGAAAAGCTTTCGTAGAATAAAGGGCTTCGTCTTGATCATTCGGTCCCGAACCATGCACAAGGATGACTGCAGGGAAAGGCCCTTCTCCCTTTGGTAACGTTAACGTGCCTGGAAGAGCAAATCCTCCTTCTCCAATTTTCATTTGCCGCTCTACATAATTATCTTTCCGTTCATAAGAAGGCTCCTTATACTCACTCGGCGGTGTATAATAAAACGGCATATAAAAATCATCAATATTTCCCGCTTTATCGAGATTAATCGTCACGTCCATCGGGGACACGGAGCCTTCATACGTCATCACAACATTTGTATGAATCCTGTTTGTTTCCCTCTTGATGGATAATTGTTTTCCTACTTTACCGAAAGGGACCGTTTTTGCTTCCCAAATAATCGGCAACATATCTTTTGATACATGTTGTTTGAAGTTTTCATTTAATAAGGCGTAAGCCTCTTCCCACTTCTCATTCGTAACCGCTGTCATAAATGCGCTTGCCACTTGTTCAGCATTCATCGGAGCAATTGTGCCGGCTGACTCCTCCGCATGTACGATCGCCTTATTTTCTATAGGCAGAATGATGCCACCAGTTCCTATCATGGCTGTTAGGACGGCAACTCCAACTTTTTTCGATTTCTTCTGTTTTCCCATTTCTTTTCCTCCATCCTCCAAAAATTAGGAATTTCTTTGTGATTTTAATAATATAATAGTTTCCAAGTCTCTACAACTTCTAACATTAAAAGAAAAATAAGACAAAAAAGCCGAAATAAAAAGAAAAAACCGATTTTCGTCGGTTTTTCCAGATAGATTAGATAGTGTTCTCTACTTTACGACTCGCTTGGCACCGATATAAGCATTTTCCCAATATTTTGTATTCAATGAACCATTTTTTGTTTCTCCAAAGATGACCACTGAACCGTTCGAAAAAGCAGAAAAAGCTTAATTTCTTGTCATTAATCAAACAAAGAGGCTTTCTAAAATCGAAAGCCTCTTTGTTATGATCATTTACTGCTAGTCTGCTTTTGGCAAATCTTCGCCAAACTTTACCCGTTTTTGTTTTAGTGTAGCCGCAATGAGGATGCCGGCGACGATGATAAGTTCAAAACCGTATTTCACCCAGGGGGAAACGAAATAGTCAGCCAGGAATGGCTCACCCACAATCATTTTTGCTGCGGTCCAACCGAGGATAGCGGCGCCAATCGTGATAATGACGGGATACCGCTCCATCATTTTTAAAATGAGTGTGCTGCCCCACATAACGACCGGGATAGAAATAAGGAGGCCGATCATCACAAGAAGGAAGTTTCCGTGAGAGGCACCAGCAACCGCCAGAACATTATCAAGTCCCATTAACGCATCAGCGATAATAATCGTTTTAATGGCCCCCCACAAGGAATCTGCGGCTGTAACCTCATGCTCTTCTTCTTCTACAAGCAGCTTGTAGGCAATCCATACGAGCAGGATTCCGCCGATCAAGTGCAGGCCAGGAATTTGCAGCAAGTACACGACCAAAAGAGTGGCAATCGTTCGAATGACAATTGCACCGATCGCACCCCAAAAGATCACTTTTTTCTGTTGGTCTTTCGGCAGTTTACGCGCAGCCAGACCGATTAAAATGGCATTATCACCAGCCAAAACGAGGTCAATCATAATAATGGCAAATAACGCTGTTAAAAATTCTGTTTCCATCTTTTTATTCTCCCTTCATATTTAAAAAAGAAAAAGACCTTTACCATTATATAATGGCAAAGGCCTCGCTGAACACTTAAATAATTAAGATGTCAATAAAGCCGGAGGAATTAATTCCACGTAATGACGACTTTATTTCAGGATATTCCTGACGCTACTCCCTTTATGGGCTACTCTATTTTATTTTATAGTGCGATGGCACCTGTTAAAATCCCGACAGCGACCATTACAACAGCAGATAAAAGAATCCATGGAGGCGTGTAGCGCTGCAATTTACCAAGAAGCCAGCTCACTTCGTATTGCTCATTATATATTCAATTATGTAAATAAAAAAGGATAATTAGTCCTTATAATAGACTAACTATCCTATAAATTATTATCTAAGTTTAATGGGAATGAAGTTTCTTTTTTAAAATTCAAGCAATAAAAAAGGCGCTGCCGTACTTTTTAGAGATCAAGCTTTCATCTATCGCTTTCATAATAGCGGAGGAGCGGTTTTTACATTTAATTTTGAATAAATGATCGACACATAGTTTTTAACCGTGCCTAACGAAAGAAACTAAACAGTGTCCATGAAAATATACTAGCTTCATTCTGTTTGATTCCATCTCATATAGTTAGGTTTCTTTGCTTTGAAGAAATCTTCAATTTTAAAATATCGGTCTAAACTTAAAATCAATGCATCTTTTCTGAAGAATAATAATCCGAATGCAGATGTATAGAGAGTTAAGCTAAGTAAATTCATATTACCGGAAAGGATAAAATTAATTTGCATAAATAAGCAGATAAAAATAGCTGGTAGTGTCATAAAGCCAACTATTAAGCATACGCCCATAATTATTTGGGCAATGGGTATTGTGTAATTTAAAAATAGCACATGATTTAAGGCTATCCCATCAATAAAACTTTTATAAAATTCTGGAACATTTGGCTTGTCCAATGCTTTTGTCAAATATTCTGTAAGGAACACCATCGGTTGGTCGTACCATGATACTTCTCCTGTTTTGCCTGTAATTTTGGTTAATCCTGCCAAAAACCACCCTACTCCAAATAATACCCTCATGAGCACTACTAGAAATTTGATTACAGTGTTATCCATTGATTTTTCCATATCATCACCTCTTAATAAAATAGCTTTTTCCTGTCAACTTTGAATTTCAAATTTATATAAAATCTCCATTACTAATTTCACAATTCTTTAGACCCCTCATACTGGAATCCCTATTTAAATTCCGTTTCAACAGACTATTTTCATATTTCATCTATCTATATATGTACTTCTTTTCTAATCCCTATTTCCTGTTACATCATAAATTCCTCCTAGATAGTATAGAGATGCTAAGTTTAATAATGATAATCATTATCAAAAAATCAGGCGATGTCGTCATAATACAAAAAAAGAATTAAAAAATTTTAAAAACAAAATTAAAAAAAATTAATTTTTTGCCCCGATGTTCCAAAATTCCTCCCTTATGATTCGTTTTTTACTTCTTTTAATCTAAGTTTTAAATTGTCTTGTTCAAGTTAAATGATCATAAAGATAGTTATTATATTAAGTTTTACAAAGAAACAACATCGCTATCTGTTAAAGTGTGATTTTTTATTGGTTTTTATATGGGATAAATTAGCGGATTGACCAGTCATATTAATCTAAGATATAGTTATGAAAAATTGATAGTGATTATCATTATTAAAATATAAAATGAGTGTATTTTTTGGGGGAAATGAAATGCGAGTGCTGTTGGTCGAAGATGAGATAAAAGTAGCTCGGTTTATATCACAAGGGTTAAAAGAGCACCATTATGTTGTAGATGTAGCGTACGATGGTGAAATGGCCTGTGAGCTGGCTTATGCTGAGGATTATGATCTTTTAATTGTCGATCTTATGATCCCAAAGAAAAATGGGGCTCGATTAATCAAGGAATTGAGGTTAAATGGAAAAAATGTTCCTATTCTTATTCTCAGTGCCAAAGATTCTGTGACTGATAAAGTAGAAGGGCTTGATATAGGAGCGGACGATTATATGACAAAGCCTTTTGCTTTTACGGAATTATTAGCACGTTTACGTAGTCTGTTAAGGCGAAAACAAGAAAAGACATCACCACTTTTACAAATAGAAGATCTGAAGTTAAATCCCTCCACGAGAGAAGTGACTCGAGGGGAGCTGCCTATTTTTCTTTCCAATAAGGAATATGCAATTTTGGAATTTATGATGAGAAATGCTTGTAAGATTTTGCCTCGAACTCTGATTCTAGAGCATGTATGGATGGATGCTTACAATATAGGAACGAACGTGGTGGATGTTCACATCAATCACTTAAGGAATAAAATCGACAAAAACTTTGATTTAAAACTCATACAAACGATTTATAGTGTAGGTTATATGATCAAAGGAGGAAATGAATAAGACATCATGAAATTTTTAAAAAGGATTGGATGGAGAATTGCAATTTGGCATTCGGTTATGTTTATGTTCGTTTTATTCCTATTTAGTGGATTCTTGTATATTACATTTTCGGATATGTTAACTAAAAAAGTTGATTCGATGCTGGCTAGAGAGCTCGGTTTAATTACGTATTGTTTAGAGAAAAAGGATTCGTTTACTGAAATTGAACAACACATAAATGGATTGCCAAGTTTTGCGGGGATTAATAAAGAAGAAATATATTGGCAAATTGAAAACGAACGGGGGCAACTCATTGCGGGATCTCATAACTTGCATGGCAAACAAATCAAACGCTCAAATGTGTTAGACAGGAAGGTTGAAAATGTTTCCGTCTGGAATACCGATTTGAGTGATACACCCATTCGTGCAATGTCAATGTCTATGAGTTCTAAGGGGATATTAAAATATCAAGTCACAGTGGCTACATACAGTAGGATATTGGAAGTGTCCATTTTGAATTTAAAACACATTCTTTTATTTCTTACATGCTGCTTTGTAGGAGTCTCGGTGGTCATGGGGTGGCTAATTTCCAAAAAAACATTACAGCCGATTCATCAAATAATCAATACTACTAATCAAATTACAGCAACAAATTTATATGAACGGCTCCCTATTGAAGGGCCGGAAGATGAACTGCAGAGTTTATGTATAACTCTTAATTGTATGATGGATCGATTGGAAGCCTCTTTCACTCAAATTCAACAGTTTACTTCCGATGCTTCTCATGAACTTCGCACTTCCTTAACGATTATGCGAGGAGAATTGGATGTTGCTTTAAATAGAAGTAGATCAGAAGTGGAATATAAACGTGTCCTACATACTATTTTAGAAGAGGTCATCTATTTATCTGATATGGTAGAAAAATTTTTATATTTATCGAGAGATACCTCAAATTCAAATCAGATAAAGCGAAAAACAGTGGACGGAGTGTTCTTACTTCAATATGTAAGAAATCATTTATTACCCTTAGTCCTGAAAAAACAGATTAATTTGAATATTCAAATTAATGAGCCGTTCACTCTCTACGGGGATGAAGATCTCTTACGAAGATTATTTATTAATTTGGTGGAGAATGCAATTAAGTACACCCCAACAAGTGGAACAGTGGAAATCAAGGCATGCAGTATAAAAGAAATAATTTATATTGAAGTAATTGATCATGGAATCGGTATTCCGCAGGAACACTTGCCTTTTATCTTTCAACGATTTTATCGGGTGGACGATTCCCGGTCAAGAAGTCAGGGAGGAACAGGATTAGGGTTATCTTTATGTAAATGGATCATAGAGGCTCACAAAGGAACGATTGAGGTTCAGAGTAAACTAGGTGAAGGAACTAGGGTAATTGTAGGATTGCTTGCTAGGTAACTGGATGCGGCAGGTCTTCTTCTATTCTGACCAAATTGGTAAACCCACGTCATGTCAGTGGCTCATAGCATGCAGAGATTCACCTTGAATAAGACCATTAAAAAAAGCCCCGGCTGCAAACACGTAACGGTGGCATGCTCGTTTCTATTATATCATCCTTCTGTACGGATAAACGGATTATAGCCGACTTTCTCTTTAATGAAAGCAGCGGTTTCTTCGACCGATTCCTTGCTGTCGAATACTCCGGTGAGAATTCGGTACTTGCCAGCTGTTACTTGGCCCGAGCCTGTCACAGCTTGACATGGATTTAGGAGTCACTCCAACTGCTTTTGCAATCCCATCGGCAATCGCCCGGCAAAACTCCGCAAAAAATGCCTGGCCATTGAGTTTGTCCATATCACCTT
Source organism: Bacillus sp. 37MA (assembly GCF_000372765.1). Lineage (NCBI taxonomy): Bacteria > Bacillati > Bacillota > Bacilli > Caryophanales > Bacillaceae > Bacillus > Bacillus sp. 37MA. Next base: position 1,187,181 of record NZ_KB889752.1, on the reverse strand, counting down.
TATTATCGACGAATAAGCATTCGAGCAATAAGGCTTTCGCCTTTGTTTCATGCAATACGGCTACGTTTTTGCCCGGAATGGACGTTCAAGGTGTTTTTATATACTTGTCACTGCTTGTCTTTATATTCCAACCACTAATTATTTCTAAAACGTATTTTGAGACCTTTAAATTACTTTCTTTTCTTTTTTTCTCATACTACTCAACAGCTTTACGCTGTTTTGAAGTTAAATAGCCCATATACATTCTCGGAGCGTTTTTTCTCCTATTTCTTTTATTCACTTTGTTTCCTCCATTCTAAATCGTACGGAGGCCTGTATTCGACAACTGCCTGACATAGTACTGTTGATTAAACTTCAGCTTTTTCCAATCCAAACCTGACGCCTATTATAAGGTCCTCATAGTCCTTTTCCTTATCACGCTAAATAATTTTCCGCATAAAATGTAAACGTTATTAATCCTTACATTTCAGGAGGTTAATGTGATGAAACCAGATCAATTAAGAGGTGCTAAGAAAGAAAATTCTTCGTCATCTTCTGAAATTAATGCCGCACAGCTCGCAATCATTGGGTCCGCAGTCGTAGCCCTCGGTGAGATTATAGGAGTATGTGCCGATGTGTTGGCTTTAGAAGAACTCTCAAACACTAATTCTCAAGATCAATTAAGTCTGGAGCCCATTCAACAGCAATTAAATACTATACAAAAACAACTCGATTATTTAACGAGAGAAGCATCTAAAAAACATTAAAAATTCAGCTGCATCACTTTTATTTATCGATTGCGCTTCTACTCCGCTCGGGTCTACTCCATCACATTTACTTTCTACCCGAGCTCCTTCTTCTAATAATGTACTCACGTTTCAAATTCATGTAGATCGCTTCATCAATTCGATTTGCTGTTACTGCCATTTGTTTTTCCTCCTCTTTGTCATATTGCTTCCAACGCTCGCCGATTTGCTTTAAATACCTAGATACTTGAACCTGGGAAACTCCAATAATTCTACCAACTTCTTCCTGTGTATTTCCTTCCATGCTCAACTGAATAACAAGCTTCAATTTTTCCGGAATACTGTTAATAAAGTCATCGACGATAACCGTTGTGACGTCCTCTTCTTTGCCGATCATGTCAGAAAACGTGTGTTCATTTCCGTCTTTATTAATAACCGGCGCATCCAAATTGGTGAATCGAAGTTCTAGTGCCATTAACGCGTGTTCAACCGCTTCTTCTTTACAACCGATGATTTCTGCTATCTTTTCAGGCGTTTCATCTTCAAGACTCTGCATTTTGATCTTATTAGCAATTTCTTTCGTAAGCCGCGGGACTTTTATTTTGCTATCAAAATCACGCAGCCCTCTTTTTATTTCGCCTTCTACCATGGGCACGCAATACGTCGAAAATCGTAATCCTCTTTCTGTATCGAACCGGTTAAATGCTTTTATCAAACCTTCATTTGCATAACTGAAAAGGTCCTCTATTTCCAATCCGACGAATTTTCCCCACTTCGAAAACCGATTCACCTCTTTATAAAGCATTTTCTCGTACTGTATCCTCGCCTGTTCAAGTGTTAGTGTTCGTCCATCCAACTCCTTGATAGCTGCCTTCATTTGTGATTCAAATCTTTCTTTGATTCGTCCGTGATTTTCTCTACTCGCGTCATACTGTTCAAGCGATATTCAGCAATCAGTTTTTCCCGTTCCTCAAATGACGGTTTCGGATTCCCTGCATGGCTGTTTTCTTTTAGCACCGTTTCATATCGTCTCTGGCTGTATCTCAAAAATCCCATCTCCTTTTTTCACGCTGGTTTTCCCTTACTAGCCCTTGTACTCGTTCCAACCGAAACGCAACGGGCGTTCTTTCGTCAAATACAATTTCTTTTAATCACCCCATCATCTTCTCTGCATGCCTTGATTTCATTTCAGCTATTTTTAACCGGCGTTCTAGTTTAAGTATGAGTTCACTTTTTTTGAATTCTTCTCGAAATGTTGTCATGATGCATCACCGCCATCCACGCACTGCCGTGCCCTTACTTTCGCCATTTCCGCCACACATGCTATTTCCCGTGCGTATGGATCGCCCGCTTCGATGAATCCCTTCTCAATCAGCTGCGCCGCTAACTTGTCGATATCATCTCTTGTATATCCTTCGGAGCGGAATAATCGTTCGTGGTAACTCATTGGCTTTTCAATGTACATCGTAAAGGATTTCATTCTGCCATCTCCCTTTCTGCCAGACGTTTCAATCGCCCGCTCAAATGTTCAAACGATTCCATCTCCCTCATGAGGAGTGCGACGTTTATCAATTCTCTGATTCCGGCTTTTCACCTAGCTTGTGAATATTGCCGTTCATGACGTTCTCAGGATTTTTCTGTTTTTAACACAACAAACCGTTGACACATTCGCATTAGAAAAGTTTACAAACTCGATTGTCTTTTCAATCTTCTATTTAACCCAAGAGTCTCTTTCGAACACGATAAACGCTCTCTGTTATTTGATTATTCGTAAATTGACCACATGCCGTTAACAAAGTTTTCGATTGTTATGCCCTTTTCTACGAATGTTCTAAAGTGATTTTCTGCACTAAAACGGTGTTCAACATTTAATAGATGCAAGGTCACAAATTATCCGTCTTTCAACGCTTTCAACGCCTTCATCGCTTCCTCAAGGGGTGCGTGTTTCGACAGTATGTGCCATATTAAACATTTATACGACAGAATAATATCTTTATGCACATTTCCGTCTTCTTCCTCAAAAAAAAGACTATGCTTCCATGAAACTGTATACTCTTCATTTTCATCTGTTGCTGTTTCGCATGGTTTTAGCTGATCAATTAGTTGCCAGATTGTTAGCCATTCACTCACTTGATTCATGCTCCTATTTTCTCGGCTTTATTCGTCCGTTCATTTCCCTCGACATCACCAGTAGAAGCACTTTAGAAAGGGAACTCGAACTTCATGTTCCAAAACGGTAAATTAATCAGCAAAGCCCAAGCAGGTCTTGGTAAATCAAACGATGCAAAGATTACTGCTGAGGGATTTAACAAGATTCAAAAACGCAATTAGGATTAGAATACATTTACGGCTCCGCTCACGCAGGGCTTTTTCTTTTATTTTTTTGAATAAACCACACAAATTCGGGTATATGCCTATATAAAGGAGAGATTCATATGAATCAGGTAACTCATTATCTTCATTTGCATAAAGAATACCTATTCGGAATGAGTGAACAAACTAGACCCGGTGAACTCGATCATTTTGAAACACTCCATCTCGACTTTTATGATTGGTTGCAAAAAGAACAAGGTCTCTCGCCCGAACAGGCACAAGCTGTGATTAACGATTCCTGCACGATAGGAGAAGATTGAGCCTACGAGCTTCTTTTTTAATTTTCACACGTACGTTCTATATGAGGCGGAAATAAAGGCGGGGTATTAGCCCCGCTTGTTTCTGGTATTTATTTAAAGCTTAATTTGTATAAATTACCCTGAGATGGTTAAACTGTTGTTGCATGAGAGTTCACTCCTGCATACTGTGTTTTCACTCTTTCTGGTCGAGGGTCTTCGCTTCCCTCGGCTTTTTGTATATACTTCTATTAATTGGAAATAATGTTATTGACCGAAACATTCTGCTATGTTGATTTCTATTTTTAAAAGTTGGAGCAACCCGGCTTTTTTTTATGCTGAATAAGCAGGATGTGAGTTGTTCGGTCATGTTTGTTCCCCTCATAAGTAAGAGTGCATTATACCCCCTTCATATTTACCGTAGATTGTTAGAGTCTACTAGTTATTAACTATTATTTTGTTTATAAATAAAATTTTGACAGTTATCTTTACTTATATTAAGGTTGTATTAAATAAGAAAAGGACGCGATTTTCAAGGAATGGAGTGTTTCGCATGGCAAGTTACATCGTATTGGATAAGAAAAATCCGGCTGATAAAAGCGAACTGCCGCGCATTAAAATCACCGCTGAATTAGGGTACGATGAACGCGGGAAACGGATCAGACGTAAGAAAACCGTCTCGCTTAAAAGTTTATCTGATCGCGCGATTAAAAAAGCGATTACGGAGTTTGAGATTGCAGTCGCAAACAGTGGACCGATAGACACGAATAATATGACGTACCGGGATGCTGTTGCGCTGTGGCTAAAAAACCATGTGACCCATTTAACCTATCATTCGCAAAGAGCGTATAAGATGAACATTCAGCCGGCTGTCGAATATTTGGGCGACTTAAAATTGAAGGATTTAAAGAAGATTCACATCGTTGAATTTATGAACCACCTGACTAAACAAGACGAGAAATCAACCAACTATAAAATGCGGGTGAATCGCGTCATGCTTCAAAAGATGGTGGAATGGGATTTACTTGATGAAAATGTGGCTGATGCAGTGAAAAAGACAAAGCAGAAGAAACAAGAAATGTCGTTTTACGATGAAAATGAAGTGAAGCAGCTGCTTGATCTGTTACCGTCTGCCTTGCCGAAACATCGGATGGTAATTCAAATGGCACTCTTTTCCGGAATGAGGATTGGTGAAATTTCTGGCCTGACAATGGATAATGTAAACTTTAACGATAATACCATCACGATCAAACATACGTTAATACATGATAAAGAAAACGACACCTTCTTTCTTGGAGCGACCAAGAATAAAAAGGTGCGTGTAATTCCGATGCCAGAACACTTTATGGCATCGCTCAAAAACTATATAAAAGAAGTGAAGAAAGACCGTATGTTTCAAGGTCCTGATTGGTGTGGTGTTGAGGGGATGGATTTAATCTTTTGCCGCGCTGACGGATACCCTCATTCAGACAATGCCTTTTCGAAATATTTTTTAGAGTTCATCGAAAGGCACGGATTGAAACGAATCCGATTCCACGACTTGCGGCACACGCACGCGTCTCTTCTTCTTTCTAAAGGTGTAAACATAAAAGTTATCCAAGAGCGTCTAGGGCATAGTAGTATCACACTCACAATCGACACGTATTCACATTTAACAAAAGAAAATGAACTGGAAGCCGTTACGAAGCTTTCAAACATGTTTTAAGCTTATTGGTCCCCTTTTAGTCACCTAAAATAAAAAATACGATGAAAATACCTATTGAATCCTTATTATATAAGGATTTTCTGTTTTTAGTTTGCATAAGTATAAATTATCTATACTTTACATAATAAAATTATAGTAAATGAGGACTTCCATGTTTGAACTATCTATTTTTCAATCGCAAAATGCTTTTTTAGAAATGCTGCTGTCAAGAATGCATTTATTGGATAACGACCGTAATTTATCGCTCGAAAACTGCACAGACGAAGAATTTTCTGTCTGGATTCAAACGGAAATCGGAAGACGATGCGTGAATTGCCCACCTGTGAAGCAAAAGCGATTATCGACTGCTTTTCAAAAGCAGTGAAAACATAAAAAAACCGCTTGCAAATTGAAGCACGCGACCGGTTGGTTGGGTTTCTATTATTGACGCTTGGCATTCTGGCATCAGAATTAATCCAATTAAATTGGGGATGTTTCCACCGCAACAATCGTGGTGATTTACTTGTGGGTGTGATCGGAAAAGCATAATAGGCATAGTCCGTTCTATCCGTTGTAAAAGATTTAGTTGGACGTACAGATATATCGCTTACCAACTTATATTTAGAATGGATTCAAGAAGATCCGATGCACGATCATTTAAAAAATGTGTGTTTTTGATGATGTTTGAGATTCGCTCTCTCGCGCATCGAAAATGATAAAATTGAGTAACTATACATCTCGATGCAACGACATTTGATGGAAGAAAAAACCCTGACTGATCATTCATTTTTAGCCGGGGACTCTCTCACTGATTTGAAGAGCGTTCTGGAGAGCGATAATCTCTTTTTTTATTTTTGAAAAACCTTGAATATCAGGTGTGTTTTTTTCTGTATGCGGCTGATTTTGTTCAGCAGCCATCGCCATCGTTTCAAAAGTATAAAGCAATTGAGCGAGACTTTCATCTGAAAGAACAGGTCGTTTATCATATTTTAAGCTTGAATCAAGTAAATAGCCCATCTGTTCTATGGAAAATATGACAGGCCAGAGAGAATCTAATACCGTCTTGTTGCTAAATAATTCCCCTGATGCTGTATTATATACCGTTTTTAAATTGGTTAAATTGGTTTGCATTTTACTTCTTTCTCTGCTCTCTTCATAGTCAATACGACTATTATGTTCAGAAAACAGCATGAGTAGAAACTGTCCCTCACTTCGAATTGTTTTAGCAATAAAATGCGGAAGTAGACTGGAAGCAGAACGTCTGCCTATCAACAATGTCCCAATAAGACCTATGACGCATCCTATAAAAATATCTGTTACTCTCACGGTTGCAAAAAAAGCGAAGTCATGCACTTGAGTCGTGTATTCTGCCATGATTAAAGCGGATGGTGTAAAGAACATCGCAGCAAAGCCATAATTTCGCACAATAAAAAGTTCTGTGAAAAATGTCAAAACCAAAATGATAATGGCGATAATATATCCTTGAGGCGTGGATGACAGAATGATGCTCGCTACGAGAATGCCGACGATTGTTCCAAGAAATCGTTGAACGGCGCGGTGAAACGTAGCGATAATTGTCGCGCCAGACATGACAGCTGCACAGGATAATGGAATCCAATACGAGCGGTTAAAGTCAAATGTATACGCAATAATCGCAGCAAACGTAAGGACCGTTCCATATTTAACAGATGACAGAAAGACAATCGAATTTTTGTCGAAAGCGCCTAAAAAAACCGTTTTTAATGATCGCTTTGAAATTCGAACTTCTTGATTAATCCTAGAAATCGGTTCATTCATGATGGCATCCGCATTATAAATTTTGACGAATAAATGCTCTGCCGCTTCATTAACATGGTCCGGCTGAAGAATTTTCGTATTGTTTTTCTTTTTATGTTCAATCGAGTTTGCGAGAGCCCGAATAGATTCCCCTAATTCTGGCGGTAGCTTTGCCTTTTCTTCTAAAGCTATTTCGAGTACTTCTAAAAATATCGTATTTGCATGCTCGGTTAATAAATATAATCGTTTAAACATATCTGAACTTTGCCAAGATATATATCCTGCTGAAAGAATATCTTCTGCCTGTTTCATCGCTGATACTGTTCTTTGCCTTGTCTCATTAAAGTTCTCTTTACCGACTGAATCCAAAAATGCCGCCAATTCCATATACACTCTTTTTACAACATTCGTTTCAGGTTCACGAGGGCTGATCAACCAGCCGAGCATAGCAATTAGCCACGATAACACCCCTCCGAGAAAAACGAGCCCGGTGCGCAGAGGAGCAAGTGATGGATCGACAGGCATACCAGTCGCCATGGCGAAACTTAAAACAAAAAAGATAGCAGAAGGACCAGAAATTTTTAACGCCCCAAAAATAAAAATAGCTACAGCACCAATCACACCCATCATAATAGCAGATGCAAGTGGATATGGAGCAATAAGTGTTCCTACTCCGACTGATAAAGAAATTCCAATCATGACAAAAAAGAGCTTTTTAGCTCTCTGTGCATATGGCTGGTTAAATACATAAAGATAGGTAAAGGCGCCAATTCCCGCTAACAAACCATATTGTAAACTGCCCAATAATAACCCTATAAAGACAGGCAGCGATGCACTTACTCCAGCACTAAAAGCCTTTATCCATGGAAATGGATTCTTTTTAATCTCAAAAGCCTGTTTTATTGTCGAATGAATCTCAGTAGATTTAAGTGAGATAGATGTAGAGGACTTTTTTTGTTTCTTTTTATCCATTCTAAAGCCCCTTTCCTATTTTAAATGGGTATTCTCATGTCATTTGGATTAAGTTGATTAGGTGATGTAGTCGGTAAATAAAAGGCTTCTCCCTCGTCTGTCAGCTCTGCATAACGAACACCGGCCGTATCTCCTGTGAAAATCCCATTTGATTTTTTATCGTAAATGGAATAATGATGATTAGCATGTCCTGGTGTATATATAAATTTCAATATCATTTAATTTAGACTTAAAACCCTTTATTTATAAGCGTTTAGTAAATTCATTTTTCAAATTTCATGAATCCTTGATCAAAAATTTTGGTCGTTTTTTGGTCGGAATTTTGATCATCTATTATTTATATTATAGCACTAAACCTCTTTCCTTTTGGGCAAACGTATTTTCAAGCATATTTAGTCACTTTTCCTTCGCGTGGTTTGGCAGCTGCTAAAATGTTCTCAAGCTTAAACGTCCGATTCTGTTTTCTAGTGAAGCAATAGGCGTTAATATAATTGTTTTCAATACCCGTGACGATAATACATCGTTTTGTGGCCAAGTAAAAAAAACGAACATATTTTCCGTTACTTGATTACCGAATCTTTACAGCATGTCACGTTTTCTCCTTATATATAGAAGAAAAGGAGCTGGTCTAATGAATGTTCTTGGATTAATGACTGTAACAAATGCAATAAGGTGTTAGAGAAGAAAGATTTTGTTGCGTCGTCTCATATAAATACAATTTATCATTTGGTTTACGGTTCACCACCGCAAAACGAGGGCACTCAAGATGCAGGGACGAGTTTATTTTAGAGAAATATCCTTTTATGCAGAAAGTGTAGATCGGTTCTGAACATTTACAAACACCTTCTTTTCTACTATGTTTCTAGCATATGTCCTTCTTATCTAGCATATACATAGAGAATATCTACTATAGAAAAGGAGCTGACCAATTGAAATTGCTTGAAGCAGTTAAGTTGCCCGGTTTATATCGCCTTTGGAATAGCGAAAGAAAGGAAGTGAGCGAAGCTCTCTTCTTCGGCGAGATTTCAAGAAGCATTGGCGATAACGAAACTGATTGGAATCCCAACATTTTTAGTTGGATCAACGAAAGAGAATTTAATTTTGAGGACTGGCAGGAAGTTGATGTTGAGATTTTGCCGACGGTGATTACTGAGCAATGTTGACTGGCCTCGGCCGGTCTTTTTTGCTTATAAACCCAGTAGAACTGCGTCATACCAAGGCTCATAGGGTGCGGTGAATCAACTTAAATAAGACAAACAAAAAAGCCCTGCTCCAAGGATATATTTTCTGATCTTCAAACCACGTTTACAGAGGCTGATACATATTAGTCATGTATAATATGTATCAACCTTTTACTTCTTGTTCAACAATCGCGCTCGAAGTAAGATTACTCACAAATAAATTTTCCGTTAAAACTACCGGCATATTGGATACACGAAGCGCCGCTAAGTTCTGCTGTTTTATACCTCGATCACGGATTCCATAATGTTTTAAAAACGACATAATCTCATCGTGAGCAGCTTTTTGGAACGTTACCGTTTCTCCGTCACCCCCTGCTGACGGAACGTTTCGAAACCGTTTGAATCTGGATATAAGCTGTTTAAATGGATAGACACAAGGCAGGCTGCTTTATGAGCATTCGCGATACGCACTTTTGCTTCCGGAGCATGGTAAACGTCCGTCGTGCGCGTAAGGTTAATTTTGACGTTTGAGTAATTTTTCATTAAATAATCGGCAGTCTTTTTAGCAATGTCCAACACCACGTCTTTTTCCTGCAATCCATTCGATACGGCACCTGGATCTTTCCCTCCATGTCCTGGATCAATGTCGACTTCGATGATGTCTTTACTCATTTCAATTTCCCCTCTCTTTCAATCATTGCCGCTTTTCGCCGTACTTCCCTTGCGATATTATTGTTCTTTCACCAAGCCCAAACCGCTGCAACAAACGTTAATACTCCTACCACAAAATGTTCGACCTCTTCCTCTTCGCTTTCATATGGCAGCGGTGAATACCCTACTAACACTAGAAATTGATTCAAAAACGCAACAAAAAGAACCACCGTCCGCACGATGGTTCCATTATCGATATTTTTAATGCCTTGCATATAAATCACTCTCGCTCGTTACTTTTAATTTCGTAGATGTCTTTTTCTAATCTTTCTAATGAACAAACAATTTTATCTTGCGTTTCATTCTGTCGTTCGATCTGCGCCATCAATTTATTTTCGCGTTCTTTTGACTCAGCCATTTGAATGCGTAACAGCCATACAAACAACACGCCAAAAACCCCTTGTGCCCAAAATTCAGCTGGCAATTGTGTTAAGTCCATCATTCATCCCCCCCTTTAATCGATTGAAATTCAATTGTTTTTTCTACTACTCTTTTACAACATAATATTTGGTATTTATTAAAATCTAAACCGCCACTATTTAAATGAATTACGATCAATTTCAATATGTTTAGTCATTTCTATTGATCTCCTTCTCTATATTATATTCCATATATTAGTTGCTGTTCTCCACACCTACATTAGTAAGGTAAATAATAGTTACACCGGTGATGAGATCCCTCCCGCTTGTTATTTTTAATGTCCATGATGTCTTTTTCCAATCGTTCAAGCGATGAAACAATTTTATCTTGTGTTTCGTTTTGTTTATCAATCTGTACCGTGAGCTTGTTTTCCCGCTCTTTTGATTCCGTCATCTGGAACTGTAAAAGCCATACAAAAAGGGCACAGAATATCCCCTACGCCCACAGCTCTGGTGATAGTTGCGTAAAATCCATCGTACAGCCTCCTTGCTTTCCTTATAAATAAAAAAGCGCCCGAAATGGACGCTCTTTGAAATGCTATTTCCTTTTCGTTACTCCACATTGTTACATTCTCTTTCTAGGCTTGTTTCCAACCTTAATATAATAAGCACCATCTTCATCAAGAGTTCTAAAAAACTTAACCCCAATCCACTTCAACGGCGACCAGATTTCTTTCATACTGTATAATGGCATACAGTATACCTCCTATTAGATATGGTTTGGAAATCATATTCAATAACTGGCTGACATAGTTTTAGCACCTTAGCACCTTAGCCCCTGTAGATCTGCATCACCGTTTTTTGGCAGTCTTGCCCTTTCACATAATACTTAAAGTACATGTCCATTATAATATCTAGCTCCTATTATATTAAGCTTATTCGTTCGACAAATCTCTGTAAAAATAGCGCTCCGATTACGAAGCGCTTAATTAACAGTTTAATCCGTATGTGAAACAACAAATAGCCAACATTAATGGTTGACTCAACGTATCCAACTTGACCTTTTAGTCTATTAAAATGTAAAAACCGATTTCCTATGTGCTAAGGCAATCTTTTACTAACAGAGGTAAAACATTAAATATTATTACTTATATATTTCATTTTCTAAAATAATCACTTTTTCCTCATTTGAGGATTTCCCTATTTGTTTCGTATTTTCAACCAAACGAAAAATATTATCACAGCATTGTTTGGCACCTATAATTAATAATGGTACACCTATAAAATCAATTTTTAGTCCTCTTGAGAAAAACCCTCCAATTGACATGACGAACGGTACAGTTGGTGATGTATTAGAGAATATTATTTTTTCTTGAAATTGATGTTTGCTTTGTAGTAATAAGCTTAAGTTTTTTAATGCTGGAACAACAAGTTTGGAGGATCTTCGTCCTATTGTATATACCGAGTCCCCATTTTCATCTATCCCGTGAAAAATGATTTTTCCTGAATCATCTTTAGATAATTTATTGAAATAGTTAACATTTAATATTTCTTCTTTAGTTAGTTTTCGTTCTGATTGGGTAATTTCTTTTAAATGATAGGCGGCTGCCAGAGCCGTTGTATGTGTCCCACCATAGTCATTATAGATATAAATCATGATATCATCCTTTATGTTTTTATCTATGGCTATTATGGCCATTTATTCTAGTTTCCATTCAGTTGATTATCTTTTAACTCTTATTACACTGCATGTTCCGACTACTTGTTAAATCGTAACCTGCGTATTTATATGGTACATCGGGAATCCGAACATATAACCGTTCGTTTGTCCTTATTGTGGAAAATGAACCATCGGGTTTCTGGCCTTGCATCCCAACGAATAAACGCCTGGCACCTGTCAAAAGTTCGTTCAATGTAAACTTCATTCAATGTAATGACTTCGATCTCGTCTTTTTGGGAATAAAGGTAGTCGAGAATCTGTATAAAATTGGTAGTAGAATAGTACATGCCATATGGATCTGCAGGTGGCGTATCTGTGATAAGGTGATTCGTGAAAACGATGGTTGTATCTATATCGACGATAACTGAAGCGGGCGTCACGCCTTCTTTCTCCGAAATTAATTTTGAGCAAATAAAGAAGCCACTCATCAGAGTGACCTTTTTATTATTGGATGAAACCTAATGGAATTTTAGGCTCTTTGGGGTTCGGTCGAGGCATTGCCATCAATAAAAAATTAAGCTGTGATACATGTTGAATCAATTGCACTTCCAATCCACTATCAGTAACTCCCGCAAAAATGATTAAACTGGGATCACAGTAACCTAATGCAGTTACCTGAAAAGTAACCGACTGCCCAGATGGAATAAGCTTAACCCCCACCCCTTGACTGCCATCTAGTTTATTGTCAAAATCTTCAGCTCTTTTTTTCAAATGCTTATAAAGTTCACTTGCCAAGTTTTGTCCCGGTGTATTCGTTGGTATAGGTAATTCATTGCAAATTTCGTTATCGTCCATTGATTTGAGTAGATCTGGCTTGGATTCCATTTTATCATCTCCTTCCTTGAGTCGGATAGATCTGGCTTGGATTCCACTTTATTATCTCCTTTTTCGTCAAATTATTATACTCAACGCCAAATGGCTCTTTTCCTCGTAGAAGAACACTATAGATGTTTCACATTCGATCAACGCCTTGCGCTATTTGCTTTCGTTATTTTAGACATAGAAAAAAGACCCCCGACAGGAATGTCGGGGTAAATAGTCAAAGGTAGAGATAAGGATACTGACTATTTATATAACCTTTTAGCATTAAGCTTAAACCTATCTGTCTTAATTTTTACCTTTTCATATATACAGCAGCTATATGACAAAAACGACGATGTTTATTTTAAAGCATAGAAAAAAGCACCCACCAGCATTAGTGAGTGTCCCTTTCACTTTGGAATGTTTGTAAACAAGATGATTACAAACTAATAATTTATTCAGTAATTGTGAAGTATGCCGCTAAAGTATATGTCACCTTTTCTAATGTACGGTTTCGTCGAACTGCTTACTAATTAATTTTTAATAACTACGCACACCAAGCTAATTGTAAGTGCATAACATGCCTATAAAGTTTGTTTTATAGTTCTTATAAAGAGGTGAAAAGAAGTTATGGTTTCATATATGGATTACACATCTCCATCAACTGAATACACTTTTGACGTAAATAAAAGTCCCTTGTTCAGAAAAGATGAAAAAAACTATATTAACGTACTAGGTGTGAAACAGTTAAATACATTGGAAAATGTGTCGTTGCTGGACATTTTCCTAAGTACTAATAACGTTGTAGAACCTCACTATCACCAAAATGCGGCTGAGCTAGTCTATTGTATTTCTGGTGCTGCTACTGTATCGATGCTGAACCCCTTTACAAAACAGCTTCTCAGTTACTCTATTACACCTGGACAAGTGGCAAACATTCCACAAGGTTGGTGGCATTACGAAGTAGCTACAGTTGATAACACTCATCTTTTGGCAATTTTCAATGCACCAACTCCAGAAGTGATTTTAGGCTCTGACATCTTAAAATTTACTCCTGCAAATATCATGTCTCATACTTATTGCATCGATGAAAATCAATGGAAACAAGCAATTGAACCGGTTAAACCATCAACATATATAGGTCCATACAAGAACTGTAATAGAGTAAAGCAAAATACGCCTAATCAATATTTAAATCGACAGTATCAACAGCCACAATACATTCAGCAATACTCACGAATTCCTTACATTCCCCAGTATTATCAATATTGGCGCTAATAGACAAACTAATAAAACTATTGGTCTGGAAAATCGATGTCTTTTTTATGTCGCAGTTTGTGTCTACTATTCATTATATTTTTTTTCGTATTATCTTCAAGACGATCTACTCTGCCATCGACCATAACAACAACGGTCGAACCATAGTCAGGCAGCGTATAAGGAATCAGTTTGCCGTCCCTCACCACGTACATTGTTTTGTTACTCATCAGATCTATTTCAGCTGTCATTTTTTCATGGTCAATCTTCATAGCGCAGGACGCCCCTAGTCTGTTAAAGCCGGGGATATTCTCATGGATTTTTTTGCATAATTTTTTGTTAAATGGAAATAATGTTATTGTACGAAACATTTTGCTCTGTTAATTTCAATGTTTTATAGCTAGAGCAACCTGGCTTTTTTTATACCATAATATCTTTGAACTGTTCATTTAACTGATCGAATTTTCATCGTTTGAATCGTTGTTGCATATATTAAATACAAATAGGAGCCCTTTCTCCCTCCTATTTAAAAGCATTTTCCATTTCTTCTTCAGCAACTATTCTTATCCTGGAATAGTTGCTTTTTGTCGTACTGTTGATTAAAAATTAACTCTCAGTAGCAAATTGTCTCTTTTCAATGATTGATTATTTAACCATTCTCCTTCACTCTTTCGTTTGAGATTTGTTAAGGTATTGTACCAAAATGTAATTTTTAGCATAAAATAAGATTGATACGATGATTCATTTAACATCGTCTTATTATTGAGAGGTGAAATCCATGAATAAAAATAATTTAAACAATAATCAAAAAGGCCAAAATTCATCATTACCAGAAAATTATGCTGATAAGCTCGCCGTCATTGCTTCAGTAATTACTACGTTCGGTGATGCCTTAGCAACTGTTGCAGCAGTATTAGCATTGGAAGAGGCTGCTAACTCCAATACACAAGATCAAAGAAGTCAATCTGACCGAGACCAGCAGTTGATAAGGATGCAAAAACAAATTGACTACTTAACAGATCAACTATCAAATAATAATAGACGGAAGAATTAAGCTACATACCATAGATTTTCAGTTCATTATGGCATTTGAAAATGATCACTATTCGTAATGAATTTTCGAATTATTGAAACGCGCTAACTTCTCGTTTCCCTTCTGTACTTTTCAGCTTGTCCCATGAACCCTTTTTAGTCTTGATAATTATGCAAATCGCTTAATACCTGATCTCCATTCCAATTCTCAAAAACTCCTTTTACACTCATTGAAATTTACTCCTTCACAGTTTGTGTCTACTGTTGATCACTCTCCCTTACACCACTTCTATAAGGTTTTGTGCTCAATTTCTTTTTTGAAGAAATACTTTATGTTTAATTCTTTCCTAGTTGGATATGATTAGTAACTAATTCAATTTTACTCAGCGAAGGAGACCATCACAGTATGGTGCTAATCCATATTGTTGCGTGGATAATATCAATAGTTTTATTCATTAGTTTCGTTTTTTCTTTAGTGGCTTTATTAAGAAAACCAAGATCGTTACGTGAAACTGAAAGTGAATTTTCCTCACAGGTTAAAATAGAATTGCGAGCACTATTTAACGGCCGGGCAGAGTCCTGGCCTTTTATATTTTCTTTAACTCTCAAAAAAATATAATATTTTTAGAAATTTTGTCGAATACATGGTAATTCTCTCTAGATTATTTTATGATAGCTTCTATTATGTTTAATAAACAAACTCGCACAGGAGAGATGTAATGTTATCTACTCAGTTAAATTTAGATGACTTATCCACCCAAATTAACGATATTCGCGAGTTAATGATAGCCTCTGGTTTAAAAAAGGGATTTACAGATATCGAAACCCTTAAATATAGCGAGGAGCTAGACAAATTAATTCTCCAATTTCAATTGCAAAGCAGACTTTAAAAATCTATCGCGAATAAATATCATTTTTTGTATAATTTTCTCTTCGATGGTTAAACTGTTACTGTGTTAAGTTTTCTCATGAGTAAGAACCTTCCAAATATTTGTAGCCGGGGACTTTTCTCGGCTTTTTTTGTGTAAACATTTCTTGAACGGGCATACTATTTTTATATGACGGTTCCCCGTCATACCCGATATTTTGTCACTTTCAATTCTTTTACAGTCAGGTGTTAACCTGGCTATTGTTTTGTTGCAAAATATAAAATTGTTCCTCTTTGCATAAACTTTTCTAATATGGACATACTGCTACTGCTTTATGTCAATCCTCGAAATTCCAATTCTTTTACAGTCAGGTTATTAATCTGGCTGTTTTTTGTTTGAATTTCCACCTTCACTTTGATTTTCATCGGGATTTCTTCTGCCATACGCACCGTTCTTTGGCCTCTTCCTTATATTCATAACTTTCAACTATAGAATTTCCGATTATAGATGACACAATTACAAAATACATATCAATTCCCCCTCTATTTTTAATGCATTAATCCTCGTTTAATGTAATCCGGTAACTCTTGTCCGCATCCTCCACAGTAATTTGCGGGAAGAGCCTGTTCAAACGTGCATTGAGGACAGATAACTTCCCCTTTGTCATCTGGATATTTGAATTCTGTGTATGTTACTTTTCGTATCTTTAATCTTCCAACCTATCAAAAGGACAGGTAGCTATCTGTATTAGGTATATGTCATTTATAGCAAATTAAAAATCTCACCCGTGATGTCTGTCCGTTTCAAAGATACTACGGGATGCATCTACTATAGTAAACAAGGAGGTGTTTTGGATGTGTCGTCCTATTAGACCAATCATCTGTCCCCCAAAGTGTGTATTTCATGATTCCTACATTAAACGCGAGGTTCCTGTTATTCACCCAATCGTGAATGTTAATCGGCAGCATATTGTTAACGTTCCTCGTCATATTTATCAGCCTGTGACAAGAAACGTCGTCGTAGATCCAGGCTATATGGATCCATCACAGTGTCACATGGATCCATCACAAAATTACATGAATCCATCACATAGTCAATCACATGGCTGCAATCGTTGCAGATAATTCTTTTTGTTTTTTAGAGCCATTCGCACAAGATACGTCTGTATTTTTTCATACTATATTTAGAAAGAGGTGATAGTTATGAGTTCCCAAAATTGTAATGACTCTGGATCTGGATATGGATCAGGCTTTGCACTAGTTGTTGTCTTATTCATTCTTTTAATCATCATTGGAGCATCTTACATGGGCGGCGGATACGGCGGCGGATGCTGCTAGACACCAAACCTTTATCCGTAAGACCCTTTTGAATTAATCTAGCTCTTGCCTTCTCTCTCTACTGTAGCCACCAATCCAATATTGTGCGACTGTATATAGTAAATACAGCCGCTTTTTTTTATTCAATATTTTTGAACGTTTTACACATCCTGCAGCATCCTTCCTCTTAACTCAAAGAACCACTGCCGATCCCCTGTCTTGATCGCTAAATCTATTAGGTCTTGATAGTCTTCTTTTGTCAGCGTAATATTTAATCCTTCCGTCTTGTTTTTGTCATAAATCCTGGACTCTTGCTTCATCTAAATCACTCTTTCATTTACACATTTCGCTACTCTCGTCACATAAATTTGCTCAAATGAGTGAGGAAGCTCGGTAATGTAATTTCTTTCGAATATTTTTTCATTTACTACAAATCCTATATTTTAGGAGGTGATAAAAATGAAAAAACAAGAAAAATCTAAAGATGCTGGTCAAAAATCCAATTCAATGAATGCTATGGATCAAGGGATAAACTTGATTGCACAAACAGTTAATAATGCTACTGGTATTGACAAGGATAACGATGGCAAGATCAATAAAAATGAATTACATACAAGAAAAAATGATTAATTTTATTTTTACCGGATAAATAAAAGGTTATCTACTTAATAATATTTATTAGCACGGAGGTTTTCTCAGTATGTCGCCAAATGAACTTTTTTCATGGATAATGTTAACCATTTTAGAGGTTAGCCTAATTTGTTCATTAGTTTTCAAGTTAGAAAAATCAAATTTTTTTTCAAAATCCGAATATGAATATACCCAAAAGAATAATCAAAAATTCAAGGTGAAAGATAAATTATTTTATTAAAGCGCTTCTGGCGCTTTTTTATTTTTTCCGCCGATCGCCTGGCTGCTTTTTCTGTTTACGAAGAGTTGCAGCTAAAGCCCACTATTGCCTTTGAACTTTTTGCAGTACTCCTTTACTTCTTCCAGTGTCATGTACCATGTGTGTACTTTGCTCATGTCCAAACCCTCCAGCCTGAATTAATTCGTGCTTTTAGTTCATGCCACTGCAAATACTTATAAATCTAAACACGATAATCCCCTTCTTTTCGAAAGAGCAGGTACCTGCCTGCTCGCATCTTTTTACGCTCTTGCATCAGCCATCATCCTTTCTCTTAACTCAAAGAACCATTCCTTATCAGCAGTTATAATCGCTAAATCGATAAGACTGTCGTAATCTTCTTTCAAAAGAGACGAATCCAACGGTACAATTAAACTCATTGAGCACGTAGCTGGAGCTGGTTTGATGTTTTCAGGAACACCTCTTATAAACCTGGTTATTTTCGTCACGTGCACCGTCTCTAAATATTTTGAAAAGCTATCGATATAACTCATATACCAATACCGGCCAGACGCTGCTAAAACCCAATCCCCAATATTCATCACGCCATCCCTTTCTCAAAATAAGCTGAGCTGTTCGATAAACTGCGATGATTCTTCTTCATGTAATATCACTACAGCTTTTTCCAATCCTGACGCCTATTTTAAGGTCCTTATAGTCCTTTTCCTTATCACACTAAATAATTTTCCGCATAAAATGTAAACGTTATTAATTCTTACATTTCAGGAGGTTAATGTGATGAAACCTGATCATTTAAGAGAGGTTAAGTTAGAAAAACCTTCGTTATCTTCTGAAATTAGTGCCGCACAGATCGCAATCATTGGTTCAGCAGTCGTAGCCCTTGGTCAGGCTATAGGAGTATTTGCCGAGGTGCGGGCTTTAGAAGAACTGTCAAACGATAATTCTCAAGATCAATTAAGTCTAGGGCCCATTCAACGGCAATTAAATACTATACAAAAACAACTCGATTATTTAACGAGAGAAGCATCTAAAAAACATTAAAAATTCAGCTGCATCACTTTTATTTATCGATTGCGCTTCTACTCCGCTCGGGTCCACTCCATCACATTTACTTTCTACCCGAGCTCCTTCTTCTAATAATTTAAAGAGTACAATTGATCGGTTTCCCCGTTTTTGGGCTTGTCCCTTGCCTAATCCGTTACAGCGATAGCATGTGACTGGATATGATGGAATCACCTCGAATACTGGTTGCACTTCCACCTTTTCAATGTCTGGATCTGCCAAAAGAATCAGGTAATAATCGGCTTCGGCTTTGCTGTTAAAAAAATGCAGTATACATATGTTTTCTTCGCGTTCCAATTACGTGCTCTCATTTAGAAAGGTCCCCTTTTTATTGATACTTTGTTTTTTTCATTTTACTTTTTGAATTTTGCACATTGTTAATTATGTTTTTATTATATTTGTTATTTCCTCAATACCACGTTCCATGCATTCCGATGTTGATTTTTAATCAAAAAAAAAGACCGTTTATTTCGGTCTTTTTTTCTAAGGTTTGTTGACACTAACACACCCTTAATTGAGAAAACTCAATTCTCACTCATTCATCTGGATTTTCATTAAGCATCCGAGAAACATAAGCATCGAAATCTAACTGAACGACAGGTGATGGAAAATCTTCTTGCAAAAACTCTATTTCCTCAGAAAATCCAAAACTGAAGTGCTCTATCTCAAAAGTATTCGTTTCATTGCTGTTAGAGTTTGTACTCATTTCTTCTTCAACTAACCTGCCCCGTTAGTTCAATATGGAAATCAACATCATTCGCTAACAGAGCCTTAATCTAAAGTTTCAAAACTCCGCCCAAAACATTTACTTACATAGTATAAAAGCCGTACCAGTATACTGACTGATACGGCTTTTCCTTATTGATTACGCTTGAGCAACTGCTCTTTTATTGCTCTAGCTCTCTCTTTAATACTCTCCGTTTCTTCTTTTAAAAGCTCAACTTTCACATCAGCATCAGACAATTCGATTCGTCCTCGCACCAGAACAGTTTTGCTGGAGGAAATACGGCAGATTTAGAAAGGTGATTTAGCAATCGGAAAAGTCATCGTAAAGGTTGTTCCCTTCCCCTCTTCACTATCAATATGAATTGTTCCTTTGTATTTTTCAATCCATCGTTTCGCAATGGCGAGGCCGAGACCTTGTCCTCCCTGTTTACTGCTTCTCGCTTTGTCGGCCCGATAAAACCGATTTAACACGTAAGGAATATCCTGCTTTGAAATCCCGATTCCTTTATCGATTACTTGTATGTGTACTGTTTCATTCTCAGCAAAACAAGCAATTACTACATTTTTTTCTACCGCTGAAAACTTCACAGCATTATCCAATAATATAATCAAAATCTGCTCTAAATGACGAGGGGGTACAGCTACGTACTGTGTTCCTTCCTCTATATGTGTAGTAAACATAAAATCAGGATGCAATAGTTCAAAATTATGTTTAACAGATTGAATTAACTGAACGACATGAACCGGATTCACTTCAGTAGGTCCCATTGTTCCTGTTTCTGCTTTTGATAGTTCCAGCAGCTCTTGAACAAGCTTTATCAGGCGGTCGACCTCTTTTAAGCTTGAATGAAGCGATTTGTTAAGCACTTCGGGATCATCTTTTCCCCACCGATTTAACAGGGATAAGTGACCATGAATGATAGCCAGTGGTGTTCGTAATTCATGGGATGCGTCTTCAACAAATTGTTTTTGTTGAATAAAAGACTCTTCCAGATCATCCATTAATTCATTAAACAGTTTTCCTAGTTGTGCAATTTCATCATTCGTTTCATAGGTAGGAACACGCTCCTGCAGACCATTCACTTTTATCTTTTGCATCGTATCTGTGATCACACGTACATTGGAAAGCAATTGTCTTGAAAGAAATGTCCCTCCAAGGAAACTTAGTAACAGTCCACCGACACCCCCGGTAATCAACACAAAAAAGATATTATCAATGAAGTCGTCAATCATTTCCATACTTCTAATAATCTCAATCGTCCCAGCAAATTCATCCGTTACAACAGGCGCTCTTAAAATAAGAAGAGGATCTTCGCTATTTCTAACGATTTCAAACTCCTTACTGTTTACTAATACTGGTAATACCTCTGCTTCGTGTAAATCTTCTGTAACGTTCATGACGATAGTCCCTTTTTGATCAATGATTCGAATTAATTGATCTTCTTCATTTATAATTGAAAAGTCGTTTTCGCTTTGTTTTATTTCATCTATGGTAAGTGGCTGATGGTTCGATTCAATAAACGTCAATATTTCATCTAACTGATGATTCATATTTTCTTTCTCATAATTTAAAGTTCTATGTTCAATGATCATATACTGGAGGATTGAATACGATAGAAACAGGATAAACATGAACGCCGATGACCACATCGTTATTTTCCATCTGATCGGCAAATTAGAGTAATATGTAATAAATTTATTCAATCCCGCATCACGTACCCAACCCCTCTTACTGTTTGAATGTAAGGCTCTTTTTCATTTGTATTTAACTTATTACGTAAATGCCTGACGTACACATCAATCACGTTTGTTTCTACTGTCGTATCATAAGACCATATTTGCTCTAAAAGCATGTCCCTTGTTAATACCCGGTTAATGTTTTTCATAAAAAAAGAAAGTAGTTCAAATTCTTTGTTCGTAAGCTCGATGGTTTCATTTTCTTTCGTAAGGAGACGGGATTCTACATCGAGCACTAAATTCTTAAATTTCAAAGAAATGGTCTGATTTGCTGCCAATCTTTCCTGGCGCTTAAAAATAACGCGCATTCTTGCCAGTAATTCTTCAATGGCAAAAGGTTTTGGTAAATAATCATCTGCCCCATTATCAAGCCCCATCACCCGGTCCATTACACTGTCTTTTGCCGTTAGCATAATGATGGGTGTGTCTTTGGCTGTTCGTAATCTCCTGCATACTTCAATTCCGTTTAGTCCCGGCAGCATCAAATCAAGAAGAATGATGTCAAAATCTTGATGTAATGCTTTTTCTAAACCTAAACGTCCATCATATGCAATCTCAACGGAGTATCCCTCATATTTGAGCTCAAGTTCTAAAAATTCAGCCAATCTTTCTTCATCCTCTACAATCAAGATCGTTTGCATCATTTAACTCCCTTCATTCATAACTTTACTCTCCTGTGAACATTTTTCTTTATCATATTATCCTGAATTGACATTTTTAAAAAACCTAAAGGAAGAATCCTATCTGCAATAAGCAAATAGGACCCCCTTTTCTCATCTTTGTTTACTTATTCGTTATCATCATCTGTTTCAGCATCATCTTCTTCGATTTCAACTTTTAACACCTTGCCAGATTTAGCATCTACTACGATTTCCCTTTCTTCCCCTTTGTCATCTATAACATCTACAGTATATACAACAACACCGTCTTCATCTTCAAGTTCTGTGTCTTTTACTTTACCTGGAACTTCTTTAAGAGCAATGGCGATACTCTCTTCTTTTGTTACTGTTGCTTCTTTTTCAAGTTGTTTTTGCTCTTCTTTATCGTTTTCTTCGCCGTCCTCTTTCTCAGACTCTTCGTCATCTGCTTCTATTTTCAAAATCTTACCGGTATTGGCATCTACCGCGACCTCATGTTTTTGACCTTGATCATCCGTGACTTCCACACTGTAGATAATTACTCCATCTTCGTCTTCAAGTTCTACATCTGATGCACTACCCTGGACTTCTTTTAAGGCAATATCGATACTTTCTTGTTTCGTTAGTTTCGTCTTCTTTTCTAATTGCTTTTGTTCCACTTTTTCAGAGACTTCTGTTTGTGTACTATCTGATGCAAATGCTGAAAAGTCTATTACGGAACCTGCGATACCACTTCCAAGAACTGTAACTGCTAATGCTGGGACTAAAAGTTTCTTTTTCATTTTTATCTTCCTCCTGATAACTTGTTTTATCGTGCTTTATGATCATAACTCCTTATCATGAAGTGCTTATGAATCCAAAATAAAAACAGCTTAATATTTACATTAAAAATTTTTCATTTTACTAATAGTAAAAAAACCGTACCAGTATATGGGACTGATACGGCTTTTTTATTGGTTACGCCTAAGCAACTGTTTTTTATTGCTCTAGCTCTCTTTTTAACACTTTCCGTTTTTTCTTTTAAAAATTCTACTTTCATACCATCTGGAGACGATTGGATTCTTATTAAGTCCCCATCCTGCACATCTGATCCTATTTTTTCAACTAACATTAATTCCTCAACCGATACTTCTTTGCACTAGAGCAGCTTGGTTGGAGGAAATCCCGCTGGATTCGTTATTCCTCCAGCGAGATTTTTTCTTTGGTTTGCCGTTATTTGTGATACGACTCCACATGATGTAACTAAATGAGGTTTAATTTGGACAACTATTCCATAACTCAATTAACTGGTCTTCTGTATAGGTGGCATATGTTTTATGGGAAACAAGGAATTCTCACTGGCAAAGATTGTCCAGTAGTAGGGGCTGGTTTACTGCGTGGCTTCCCATTTGGCGATTTCTTCCCGAACAATAGGTGCCACTTCTTTCCCCAATAGCTCGATGGCTTTCATCACATCCCCATGTGGCATGGTACCAACCGGTACGTGAAGCATAAACCGTGTGATGCCTACATTCTTTCGAAGGTGAATGATCTTTTGGGCCACGGTTTCCGGATCCCCCACATACAGTGCACCTTCAAAGCTTCGTGCCGCATCGAATGCTGCCCGGTCATAATGCCCCCAGCCCCGCTCCTTTCCCAGCACATTCATGACTTGTTGGGTGGGAGGGAAAAATTTATTTGCTGCCGTCTCGTTATCCTCTGCAATGAATCCATGTGAATGGGACGCAACCGGCAATTTGGATACGTCATGACCAGCCTGAGCCGCCGCTTGTTTATAATGCTGGACAAGTGGAGCGAACTGGACTGGACGTCCTCCTATGATTGCCAGAACAAGTGGCAGCCCCATCAGTCCTGCGCGGATGACCGATTCACTATTGCCCCCGCTCCCAATCCATACAGGCAAAGGATTTTGCACCGGACGCGGATACACACCAAGATTGGCAATGGCCGAACGATGTTTACCGAACCAAGACACGACTTCGGACTTTTGTAATTTCAGCAGCAATTTCTTCATACTTATATCAATTTACTTTAATATACCTCACATTCGAGATTTATTCATTTTTCAAATCTAAAAAAGCTGAGGAATGCAATCCCTCAGCTTTTCACACACATACCCTTATCTATCTATTTCTAGATTCTAAATGTTAATTTCTGTTTGATAATAGTCTAGTATCAATTTAAATTCACTTATAATACCAAAAATTCCGCCGTACTTATGGTAAGGTTCACCTCAATGAATTCTAAAGATAGCCGTAGACTTTATGATGTAAACCAACTTTTCTGCAAGTTTCTTATAAGTGATCTTTTTCTTCCGCTTGTTTGATTAATATATTCCAAGCGTGAAATGCTCTTATTTCATGATTTGACTGCTGACGCATATCAGGAACTTCTCCCCTCCAAACGCCTTTTTATTTTAACATAAAAATGGTACTGACCTGATTTGCTTTATTATAATGTTGTCTGGAAGCAATCTAAAACAAAAAAAGTTGGTCCCTATCAGTTGTAGAGAATCAACTAAAACTCATTAATATATCTTGCAATGGATTCAAGGAACCTGTCCCTCAAAATCCACTAGAGTGTCTTTGTTTCTAGTCGAAATCCTTCGACGACTACATCTTCATCGATCTCTACTAATAAGCATCGTTTTCCATTGTAAGTAATATATTTTATATTTTTCAGGTCTTTCGGGCTGACGGATACATCTGCCACCTTCGTATTGATTTTAATGTTTTTTGGAACTAAACTGCTTGCTTTGAACTCATGTTTTTCGTCCGCTACGACATCTTTGAAGGCATGTTCCACTTTGGCGGTATCCACATCTTCGACGCCGCTTACCGTTAATATGCGTTCGATGTCCCGATAATCCAACATAGGGGGTTCACTTTCTTCTTCGTTTTCTTCATTCTCCTGCACCATTTTATCGATTTCCTCATAAACATTAGAAATGACTATGGAATCCACTTTGTCTCCCATTACTGTTTTTAAGATCTGTTCGAAGCTATCCTTATCTTCCATGGCAGTAATAATCTCTTCACAGTTGAGAACTTCTTCTATAAATAAACCTTCTGGTTGATTCACTTTTCCTCCACAATAGAGAATATGATTAATATCTGCTGAATCATTATTAAAGGCAGGAAACAGAAAACCTGTTAACGGAGAAGTCAAATTAATAATGGGGTCAACTGCGTTATTTGATTTGAATTCTTTCTCGATATAATCAAACAGCAAGGCTTTTTTCGGCTGAACGGTTTTATTGAGACTGCAAAGGATAAACTCGTTGGAATAAACCTCATCATTCCCTCCTTCTTCGGATTCCGGATCCCGTTTTCTGATCGCCTTTTGATATTCTCCCTGGATAAATGTTACCACTGTATCAAATTCATAAGCAGCATGAGCAAACATTTTCCCGACAATTTTCAGCATGTTTTCTTTCCAATCTTCCGTTGATTCTGCTCGTAATCCTTCAAAAAGGATAGTTTGTGTGCTATCTTCCACATTGCGTTGAAATTTCAGCTCAAACAGTTTCGCGTCAAGATGACCTGTCAAAACCTTTTTAAAGTTTGCTAAAAACAATTCTTGTGTTTCCTGTTCTAACATTTGAAACGGTTGGCTGACTTGATGGTAAATCTCACCTGATTCTTTCTTTACATAAACATTGAGGATTTCTCGAATTTTCATAAGAGGATTGTCTAATTTAAATTGCTTTCGGATATTAGTGATATCTTTTTTATTCATTTGTCTCATCTCCCATTCCTAATTATACTTTTCAGACAAGAAAATAGTAATACTTAATGTTTTTTCAATTTTAATAGCTGAAAGGAATAAAGTTCGTATCGTCCTATTTTTAAAGAATAAATCTCCACTCACCCTAAATGATTTTTAATGTGTTACCAACGGATACTTTAGCTTTAGTTCAATAAAAAAAGCCGCTTGGGTTGGCAGCAAGATATTTAAGGAACGCACCCTGTAGTTTAAGTACAATACTTCACAATCTAAGGGGGAAATGCTCCTTTTGTGAGGAACAGTTGGCATTTGTATATGTTTTTCCGAATGGATGAATTAGATTTTTTTAATAACTAATTACATTTAAAGTATTTCATCAATCCTAATTTGACAGCAACAATAAGAATCCATTTTGAAAAAAATATTGATCAAAATGGATTCTTTTCTTAATATTAGTTATATTGTTTTTATAAAAAAGTCTGATCATTTCGGTGATGCTTATTGTGTTAAAACCCCGTTAGTACAATAAGGATAATGCATAGTTGACGGAGACTGTGCACCTTTTTAAAAATCTTCATTAATTAAATCACTTATTACTCCCATAGCAACTTTAGTTCCCTCACTTGCAGCAATAATTAATTGAGAAGGTGTTGATATTGAATTATCTCCACTTGCATAAACTCCTTCAATATTCGTACGTCCAAATTTATCTGTTTCAATTCCCCCATTCTTATTCATATTACACTCTAAGGATTCAGCAAATGAAGACGCTTGCTTTAACCCAGTAGTTACTAATCCTCCTTCCCTTAATATTTCTTTACCAT
Source organism: Bacillus sp. 37MA (assembly GCF_000372765.1). Classification (NCBI taxonomy): domain Bacteria; kingdom Bacillati; phylum Bacillota; class Bacilli; order Caryophanales; family Bacillaceae; genus Bacillus; species Bacillus sp. 37MA. The sequence continues at coordinate 1,160,588 of NZ_KB889752.1, read as the reverse complement.
TTTTAAATTGGATCTTTTTTAATTGACCTTTGTCACCTTGTAAAGTTAATATTTCATCTTCTATAACTTCTATATTTTTCTTTGTTAATAATTCTTTTTGCTCTTTAGAGAAAATTTTCTTCCCATTAGTACAAACAACGAGATCTTTACTCCAATTAAAAATCATTTTTGTCATATGAAAAGCACGCTGATCTTCTGATATGACAACTAAGGCACGGTCTTTTAATTCCCATCCATCACAAAATGGACAACTAAACAAGCTCGTACCATAGAAATTATTTATACCTTCTATACGAGGCATTATATCTGTAAGACCCGTGGATAAAATAACCTTTCTAGAACGATAAAAATCCCCATCTTCTGTATGTATCAGAAAAGATCGATTTTCTTTTTTTATATCAATCACTCGTTGATTTTGAATCGATATATTCGAATATTTCATTAAATCTTCTTTAGCTATTCTTTTAAATTCTGAAGGTTTGATACCATCTCTTGTGATAAACCCATGAGATTCATGAGTTACAGCATTTCTAGGTTTATCTTCATCAAATAGAATGATCTTTTTTTTTGCCCTCGCAAGTACAAGTGAAGCATTTAAGCCTGATGGTCCTCCACCAATGATTACGCAATCTAACAACATTTTATTTCCTCCCTTATATTAAATGTATTCCAGATTCTTAATATCTATAATTAAAATAAAAAAAATTGGAATGATTAACAATCAAATTTATGATTCTTTATCGATTTAATTTGTTTTGCAATATCAATAATATATTTTTTGTTTAGTTCATCTTTCATCTTATTTTCTACATCAATCATCACATTCTCAATTAAACAATCTTCATTTCTAAATAATTCTCCATGTTCCAGTGAACAACTGAATAAAGTTGTTTGACCTTCAATAGCATGAATGACATCTAAAAAAGATATATCATGAGACTGTCTTACTAAACTATATCCACCATTAACACCAGGATTTGATTCAATTAATCCTGCTTTAACAAGTTTTGTTAAAATCTTAGAAAGGTATGTTGGTGAGAGATTTTGCATTTTAGCTAACTGTTCTACTCCAATCGATTTTCCCTTTGGTGTTAGTGTTAAATATACCATTGTGTGTAAAGCATAATTTGTGGCTTTTGAATATTTCATTACTTTTCTCCTTTATAAATACATTAAAGACCTTTTATATCTGGAATTGATTATAATTTAAAATGAAAAAAAGATCAAGATGTTTACATCTTCTCTTTTAATCACAGTCCGACCATACTATGCACTTATTCAACTAAACTGCCCCTATAGTTCAATAAGAAAAACCGAAATGTAGATCATTCCAGTTCATCTTTTTTATAAATGGTTAAACTTTTTTCAAAACGGTACGACTTTTTTATAAACAGTTAAACTTTATTTCAAACCAACAGTTTCTTCTATTTGAAATTATAGAATGACATGAGATCAGCAGGATCTAAACAAAATGACCCCAGCACAATACTAGGGTCATTTACTGGCTACATAAGCAGCGGGCTTTTTTTAAACTGTCCACTTTATGGGGTACAGTTCACCAATAAAGCGTTCTAGCATTCCAGAAAGTTTATAGCATAGAAATCATGAGATTATGACGCAATAATAACCTTAATTTGGTTTCCTGCCATTACTGCCTCAAAACCTTTACGCCAGTCTTCTAAAGGTACAATCTTTGTAATCATTTTGTTTGTATCAATCTTTTGCTCTTCTAGGAGTTGTAATGCTATGTGCCATGAGCTAGGCTTTTGCGAGCGTGTACCAACATACTTTAATTCTCTTTGAATAATCGATTCTTGATCCAGCTGATTCATCTTATTCGCAAAAATACCTACTTGTACAAATGTTCCTTTTTTCTTCACTAATTGCAAGCCTTGATTAAGCACTGGCACTGCACCAGAGCATTCAAACACTTTATCAACACCATAACCATTTGTATGTTTCATGACAACTTCCTCTAAACTTTCTTCTTGAACATCAACAATTACGTCTACACCTAATGATTTCGCTAATTCTAAGCGCTGCTTATCCTTTGTGATGCCAGCTAAAATGACAAACGCACCTTGTGCTTTCACAACCTGGCATTGAAGCAGACCGATTGGCCCTGGTCCAAAAATAAGTACTTTGTCGTCTTTATTAATAGTTGTTTTTTCTAATGCTGCATGTACACAACAAGCTAACGGCTCTGTTAATACAGCTGCTTCAAGGCTTATATTCTCGGACAAAACATGAACGCTTTCCTCACGAGAAACCACGTATTCAGACATGCTGCCATTTACTTGAGTACCGATTCCTTTACGAGAAGAGCATAAATTATAATCCTTCTCTAAGCAGTACTCACACTTGCCGCATGTTGTAAATGTGGTTTCACTTGTAACCCTGTCCCCTACTTTAACATTTTTTACTGCATCTCCAACCTCTACTACAACGCCGGAAAATTCATGTCCTAATACAACGGGAATTTTTGAGTTTCTATATTCTCCTGTAAATGTATGAATGTCTGTACCACAAATTCCTGTGTAAGCAACTTTAATTTTAACCAAATCACTTGTTACTTCTGGTTCTGGGATTTCTACTAGTGACATATTATCATAACCTAGTTCCACTTTCATTACGGCTTTCATTGTATCTTTCACTCCTCGTTTGGAATTATTAACATTTTGCCATAAGATTGTTCACGATTGATAATTATGTTGAAAGCTTTCTGGGTACCCCTGAGTTTATAGCTATGGGAGATTAGTTTTTTAAATGAATTCTCCCATTCGTTATAAAGTCAATACTCTTGATCCATTCTTCACCTGGAATGGTGCAGAATAAGAATTCTAGAAACCTTTTAATGTTAATTCTCGTCTAAATATGTTTTCAAAAGCTTGCTCTGACCTCTGCCAGTGACATAGTTGTTTGAGTGAGTTCAACTATTTCACCAATTTTCATGGGAACACCTCCTGCCATAAACAGTTCGATGCCACAAAGAGCGATCCTGCCTGTATTTGCAATCCTCTGTCCTTTTCTTTCATTTTTTATTAGTGTCTATGCGACAGGATAAGGTCACCTAATGGTAACAATTAAAAAGACATATTAATATGCTGTAACTAAAGAAATGGATGAACGAATTCTATACGTCCATTACGATAACAATTAGCTAACTTTTAGGAGTGTGCGTATGCCCGCTATAACCGGTAATGATTACATTGAACGAATTGATCACCTAAAAACATGTGTATGGATAGATGGAGCCCTTGTGACAGGCAAAATTTCCGAACATCCTGCGTTCAAAGGGGTAATGAAAAGTCAAGCAGCGTTATATGACTTGCAACATGCTGAATCACTTAAAGATGTCATGACCTATCCATCACCATCAACTGGAGAGCCCGTAGGTATGTCGTATTTACAGCCGAAAACAAGAGATGATCTAATAAAAAGACGAGCAATGATCCAACAATGGGCTATATCGAATAATGGAATGATGGGAAGAAGCCCAGACTATATGAATACAGTGTTAATGGCCTTTGCGTCATCTGTGAATTTTTTGAAAGGAAAAGAAAATTGTTTTCCCGAAAATATAATAAAGTTCTATGAATATGCACGTGAAAATGACGTATCCATGACACATACATTTATTGATCCACAAGTAAATCGAGCAAAATTTTATTTTGAAGATACCGATGAACCTATTGCAGCAAAAGTGATGGAGAAGAACGAAGAGGGTATCATCGTAAAAGGTGCTCGATTACTGGCCACACAGGGTGGAATAACGGATGAAATAGTGGTTTTTTCAGCAGGAGGCATTCAGGATAAAACGAAAAGTTTTGCTTTTTCTATCCCTAGCGATAGCAAAGGCCTTAAGTTTGTTTGTAGAGATTCATTTGTTGAAGGCGACTCTTCGTTTAACTATCCATTAAGTTCACGGTTTGAGGAAATGGATTCGATTGTTATTTTCGACAATGTGTTGGTTCCATGGGAACGCGTATTTTATTATGACAACATAGAAGTATCGAACAGATTCATGGCTTCTAGTTCGTTTTTACCTTTTACGTTGCATCAAGCTGTCTCTAGACAGATTGTTAAAACAGAATTTGTTTTGGGGATTGTCCAATCTATCATCGACACAATTAACATTGCGGAATATCAGCATGTTCAGGAAAAAGCTTCTGAAATTATTGTCGCATTAGAAACGATGAAAGCCTTAGTGATCAAATCAGAGATTGAAGCCAAAATCGATGAATGGGGATTTATGCGACCAGATCAAACAACACTCCAAATCGCCATCAATTTATTTCCACGAGTTTATCCAAGGTTTACCGAAATTATTCAGCTGTTAAGTGCAAGTGGATTGATGACGATTCCAACAGAAAAGACATTTCAATCCAGTATTAGAACAGATTTAGATCAATATTTACAGGCTAAATCCCGAAATGCAGAGGATCGTATTAAGATTTTCCGTTTAGCATGGGATTTAACGATGAGCTCCTTTGGTACACGCGAAACGCTTTATGAACGGTTTTTCTTTGGTGATCCCATTAAACTTTCGAGTAAATTGTATTTTTCCTACGATAAGGAACCGTATGTTAAACGAGTTAAGAATTTTTTGCAAGAATAGTCAGAGGAGAACCGAACAAATTTGAAGCAAAAAAGCCAAGCTCATTTTTGGTGAAAACAAGATCTTTAGGTGTTTAAAAATGTATATTAAGTTCCGTAATTTAACAATTAATATTTTTAGGATGTAATCCCCCCTTTGAGCACCAAGGGGGCTTTTCATTTTCAATTGAATCAGCACCAACAGTTCCTTTTAAAGAGACTCGTGTTACTGTCACTGCTGAACGATCTAGAAGTTTTACTCGTTGATCCATAACTTCAATATCAGTGAAATTCAACACTCTCGAACGATGAGCTTCAATATCAGCTTCTTTTGTTAGGATTTGTCCAAAATGATTAACAAAGATAAGATCATCATGAATCATTTCATCTAAGGTCTTTAAATTACTTGATAACATTGCTTTTCGAAGCATTTCTTCATGTTCGATAATTAGAGTTTCTTCCATAGTAACCCCCCTATTTATTTATCACTATATGCCTATAAATCTCTTGTTACCAAGAATAACTCCTCTTTAAGTATGATTGTATTGTGGTCCATAGCAGGTGCTTTAAGTGTTCACTACCTTTTCCTCCGTAAAACTCGAAACAAGTTAAAGAAAGAAAGGGATAGATTGAATGAAGAACAATCAAACCGAGGCAAATAAAAAGTGGCAAGAAAAGAATAAAGAACACGCTAAGTATTTGAGCAACCACTCCCGTGCCCGCAGCTTTATACGTAATCAAGCAACGCTCGAAGATATTGAAGAGTTGCACATACTCCTAGATGAGCGGAAAGCTTTGCTGAAATCCGATGTCGGTGAATAATAATAAAAGCCCCGGCCGCAAATACCTATCCTGAGCATACTCACAATTATATTAAACAGATCGGCTACAGCCGATCTTTTTCTTTACCTATACTTTACAAACCTTTTTATCCCTTCCTTATATAATAAAAGAAAAGGAGCTGATCAAAGTTGATATTACTCGAAGCCGTCAAGCATCAGGGTTTATTTCGATTGTGGAATGTCCAAAAGAAAGAAGTGACTGAACCCCTTTTTTTTAGTGAGATTTTAAAATGCATTGTTGATGACGGTAATGATTGGGATCCTGGTATGTTGGATTGGTATCATGAAGAGGAAATTAATTTTGATAACTGGAAGGAAATGAAGGTTCAAGTTTTACCCATGGTGATTAATGATCAAGGATGACTGGCTTCGGCCGGTCTTTTTTGTTTAGAAACCCAGTAGAACTGCGTCATACCTAGGCTCATAGGGTGCGTTGAATCAACTTAAATAAGACAAACAAAAAAGCCCTGCTTTTGAGAACAGAACTTTTTATTTCAAATCTTTATTTCATCTCCACTTTTATTTTACTTTGAAGTTCTAGCAACAACTCTTCTGCCCCTTGTTGACTAAGGATTATACCACCTGTAAGCTCTTTATTCTGTTCATTAAATTCATTTGTTATAAGACAAGGGGATAAGGGGTTATACTTTTTAAGAATGATCATTTCATTTTTAACGAAAAATTCGAGCTCAGGGTTCTCTTTTATATCTATTTTACACCTTAGCTTCATTGGTAAAGAGATTCTACCTAACTGATCTAATTTCCTTACATATCCTGTACTCTTCAATTGAACCCCTCCATTACATTTATGTAATTTTACCCCTTTCCCACCCAGATTATTCCCTTTTTCTTCAGAGTATTATAATAGAACTATTTGTTTTATTGATTTTTTCAAGCTATGATGACTTGGTGATACCGAGCAATTCCGCTGTATATTCAACAGGATTCCGGCCGGACATCATCCATTGAATGGCAAACTCTGTCTCGCTGATCATGCTGTTGATGAGTGTCTTATCTTGCAAATCAAGCTCTGTTAATTCGGCTTTCGATTCAATAACTGTTTTCATTTCTCTCAATGACCGCAATGATTGTTTATATTCGTAAATGAGTGTCCGCATGTCCAACCTCCTTATTTTTGTCTGAATGCCCCGCCTTTTGCTCGTCCGTACCGTGCCCGACCCATGTCCATAATTTCTTTCCATCCTCGTTCAGACAGCTTCTCCTGCTTCTTCTGTGGAGGCTTTTCTTTCTTCCGTTCTTGTTTCACTTTCTGACGGTCTTTCTTCCATTGCTCCAGCTGCTCTTTCAAACTTGGATTCATCACGTTCACTCCTTTGGTTGCAAAAATAGGTATGAGATTGTAGATCGGTTACAACGACACAGTCCGTTAAAAAACAAAAAAGGACACCAAACAACGCGTAATGCGTCATTCAGTGTCCTCCAGTGGGCTGGCAGAACTAATATATTATGTCTTGCTTTTTTTTCTTTTTTCTTCTTCCTCAACACATTCGGAAATTAATTTAAGTAATAGTTTATTTCTATCTATTTCTTTACTTATATAATCAATAGTTAATAAAAGGAAAGCCCAGAATCCCCCGAAAAAAATTAGGCTTTTATTCCTTTCAAAAACATTTGTACTATCAATGTTATACATTGTTATAAGTGCGGTTGTTAATACTGCGATCAAAATTGTCTGTGTTGAGCTTAATATTGAATTATAGCGTGGACTTTCTGTCTTCATTTCCATATACATTTTTAATGCTTTTAAATCATTGAGGCTTTTATTTTCTTTTATTTTTTCTTTTATCTTTTGATAATTTTCGTGAAAATTCTTTGAATCAAAGTCCATTTCTCTCAATAATTCATTTCTAAAGTCGAGTGTTAAATACGGGTCACTTAACCAGTTAAATAATGAATACTTCTTTTTTTTCTTTCTTTCTAAAAAGGAGTCCAGCTTGCTAACTAGATAATCCATTATATAAATTCCTAAAAAGAGCAAAGTGTTAAATACTACGTACATCATAATGATGAAAAACAAAATTTTGGACATACTTGTCTCTTCTATGACCATTTCCACTACTGTTTGAATAGTAAAAGTCGTTACTAATGCATTTACTGACAAGTATACAATTTTGTTCACTGAACCACTCTCCTTATAATTTTTTTAGATTACTCAAAACTCCTCCCCCTCTTCTTTCTTCATCCGTTTCACTTTCCCTTGATGTGTCACGATCTTGTATTCACCGTGTGGCGGCAATTCTCTCAATTTTGCTTTTCCATCACAGATCACCACCACACAAGCTTTCGGTATTTCCATTATATCCAATTCCAACATCATTGTGGAAGGATTGATCACAATATCTTGTAGTTTAACCATTATTTTCTCCTTTTTTCGTGAAAAAAGAGCACCAAACAAACGCATCTTGTGCGTTCATTCAGCGCCCTCGGTTTTTCCGTTAGGCTAATTCGAGAAACTATTCTTCCCCTGGAATAGTTGCTTTTTGAACTAACTGTGTATTAAATAGCTACCGTTTACCTCTTTTTAATTGTTATAATATTAGAACTAAACTCTATAATTGGAGGCAAGGCCTTGAATGCTTAAATATAATGTTCATTTTGAAATAACCCAGTTTGCTAATGTAGATGAAGGCCATCATATACCAGAGAATTATTCCTATTGAATTCCTTTAATGAATTACTTTCTAAATTATTGTGACTCAATTGAAATTCATTGTTGGAACGAAAATTTCGATTTTTTTCTTCTGAACATTATGTATGGCTCCGAATTTATTGGAAAAGATTCAGATAAAAACCAAATTGAATTTATTCAAACAATTATGCCAAAAGATATTAGTTTCCACGTGTGGTGATTTAACTGTTCCACCCTTGTTGTACGGTTTGTGTCGACTGTTGATTAAATTTTCCGTTTCTGTGTAGTCTCCAGACGGTCCACCTTGCCGCCATCGTAATAACAACAATCCAGCAGCTCATGCGGAATTAACTGACCGTCCTTCACCACATACATTGTTTTAGCTGTTCTTTCAAACTTGATTTCATCTTGATCGCTCCTATTCTCAATAAAAAAGGACACCAAGCTCTAAAGTTTGATGTCCATCGGTTTTCCGTTGGGACGTTGGCTATTTAGTTGTTATATTTTGTTCTCGAACTGTTGAGTAATTATTATAATTTTAACAGCAATTGTATAGATGGATGCTCCTCTAATTGTTGTTGCCTTTGTTTTGATTGCTCCCCTTTATACACCCAACCAGCCGGTTCTTTTTCCCATGTTTCAATTGAGAGTTCATAAGGTTCATAAAGCTCGTTACTTTCCTTCCTAAAACCAGCTTTTATTGTTATTTTATCGCATGAATCGTTGAGTTTAGACCAATATACCTTTCTCAGCATTGCACTCCACCTCTTTCCTTTTATTGTATTTTATTTAGCACTTACTCACCTGTCTGTATTTCACACTAAATTTATGTTTTAATTCTGAACTAATACCATTTAGCGCTCAACCCAGCTTGATTTTTTTACTCTACTGTTGATCAATCGTCTTTTCGACTGCCTATTTTGATTTCGCTTAAACAACCAAATATGAGTACAATCCACAACGTCATCCACCACGGATGCTCGAAAAAGATTTCCATGTTACACCTTCCGTTTCTGTGTAGTCTCCAAACGGTCCACCTTGCCGCCCATCGTAATAACAACTGTTTCTTCGTAATCCGGCAGCTCATGCGGAATTAACTGACCGTCCTTCACCACGTACATTGTTTTGTTACTCATCAAATCTATTTCGGCTGTCATTTTTTCATGGTTAATCTTCATACCACAGGACGCTCCCCAGTCTGTTAAAATAGAATTGAGAGAACTATTTCAAGAGCTGGGGACTTTTCCTTGGCTTTTTTTGTATAATCTTTTCTAAATTGAATATATTGTTTTCGTACGAGGGATTCTCGTCATACTCAACTTAAACCTTATTCGTCAACATTCAACTCTTTTACAGCCAGGCTCCGGCCTGGCTATTTTTTGTTTAAAACTCGACTTCCACTTTGATTTTCATCGAGATTTCTTCTGCCGTCATGACATACCCTAGTGGATGACTATTTTCCGAATTGAATTTTTGCACTTCATCCACTGATTTCATCCTCCTTATATGTCTACTGTTGATCACTCTCCCTTACACCTCTTATATAAGATTTTGTGCTTGATTTCTGTTTCCACAGTATCTTTTTTGTTTAATTCCCCCCCAATTGGATATGACTAGTAACTAATTCAAATTTACTCAACGAAGGAGACCATCACAGTATGCCGCTAATCGATATTGTTGCATGGATAATATCAATAGTTTTATTCATTAGTTTCATTTTTTCTTTAGTGACTTTATTAAGTAAACCAAGATTGTTACGTGAAACTGAAATGTTATCTACTCAATTAAATTTAGATGACTTATCCACCCAAATTAACGATATTCGCGAGTTAATGATAGCCTCTGGTTTAAAAAAGGGATTTACAGATATCGAAACCCTTAAATATAGCGAAGAACTGGACAAATTAATTCTTCAATTTCAATTGCAAAGCAGACTTTAAAAACTATCGAGAATAAATATCATTTTTTGTATAATTTTCTCTTGGATGGTTAAACTATTTTTGCATGAGAGTTCCTGCTTGTACACGACAGTTTTACTCCTTTTAGCCGAGGTTTTACTCCCTCGGCTATTTTCATGCCGGAATCGACGTACTGTTGATCGAGAATATTCATTTGATAAACGGGTATAGAACACTACGCTCCTCTTGTTTATCCTTTACACGAAGTTTTCTCCATTCCATCTAGAATTTTGATAGAGGTGATTATTTGAGAAATGTACACAGAATCAAGCAATTAATTTCTTATCTTGATTCGGTCGACTATCCGCTAACCGAAGAAGAAATTTATGATCTTATTTTAAAAAGGGAAATCCCTCACAAAAACCCTAATAACAGCCTTATTGTTTTTGACTTGGACCATATCGATTGGTGGATTAATGAAAATAGAACCAAAAATCGTTCGTTAAAGTCCTACTATTGAGTAGGATTTTAGTCATTAAAAGAACTCCCTACTTTTGTATCTACTGTTGATCAATCATCTGTTTCTTTTCGTATAATGTATGTCGAATCCGACAGGCTTCCCGTGCTGCCAGACAATAGTCTGGCAGCCAAAACCCGTCGGCAAATCATCCACTTTCTTAGGTACTCCATCCTCTACATAATAAGTTGCATTCTCCATCAAGTTAATTTCAGCTGTCATTTTTTCATGGTTAATCTTCATACCACAGGACGCCCCCAGTCTGTTAAAATAGAATGGCGAGTAATGTTTCAAGAGCTGGGGGCTTTTTTTGCATTATTTTCTCATTAATGGTTATATTGCTTTCAATCGGTACATTTTGCTATGGTAATTTCCATGTTTTAAAGCCGGGGCAATCTGGCTTTTTTTGTGTAAACTTTTGAATAACGGGTATATTCTTTTTGTATGATATTTCCATGTCATACTCCCCTGCAAAATCTAATCCTTGTACAGTCAGGTACTAACCTGGCTTTTTTTGGTTTAAAACTCCACTTCTACATTTACCTACACATCCTGTAGCATCCTTTCTCTTAACTCAAAGAACCACTGCCGATCCCCTGTCTTGATCGCTAAATCTATTAGGTCTTGATAGTCTTCTTTTGCCAGCGTATTATCTATTACTGCTGTCTTGTTTTGGTCATAAATTCTGGACTCTGGCTTCACCCAAATCAGTGTATCATTCACGCGTTTGGCTACTCTCGTCACATAAACTTGCCCATTTGAGTGAGGAAGCCCGGTAATGTAGCCAAGGGCTGTTTCCTCTCCGACTTTGCAGAATACCCAGTCTCCAATGTTCATCACGCCACCCCTTTTTTAAAATAAACTGAGCTGTTCGATAAACTGTGACGATTCTTCTTCATCGAATATTGCTACCTCTGGCATCTGTTCCGTTGCGATTTCTCCCGATTCGATAGCTTGTAAACTTTCAACATATCTGAAACTCTCAAACCAATGCACAGGCAGACTGCCGAGTAATCCTTCTAGTTCCGGATTAGAATAATAATCTACATGGCTACCAGATCCTCGTGCAATGACATAATATTCTTTATCACATGGATCTTTTGACACTTCCCAGCACCATATGAGCTTTGCGACATATACTTCATTGAATTAACTTTAACAAGGGGGATTTTTAATGCAATTGGATCAAACGTTAAAAGATCTTTTAGCAAAAGCAAACTTATATGGACTGCTGGCAAAAAAATACGAATACGTGGATCCTCAAAAGCACATGCATTATTATCAAAAGCACAATGATACCTAGAGGATATAACTATGCTCCACAAATGATGCCTGGACAGTTTCTATTATATTAATTTTATTGAGAAGTCGTTTTACGGCTTCTTTATTAGTTAAAGAACGATTTCAGCGTTTCCTCCTCCACTCACCGTGACTATGCATGGCTGTGCTTCGTAACGTTCGCGATCTATGTCATTCACTCTTCCAAGCTATTAGTTCGTTCATATAGTAACGTAGCTTCTTTAAATCCTCTACGCCGCCCTTTAACCAATGCCTTATTGCGTATTTTAAGATGTTGCCTTTACAAAAACCGGCGTACTCTTCTTTCGTGAAGGTGCGTTTCATGACTGTGTTGGGATCAATGCCTGTGCAGTGGTAATGCTCTGGTTTGTCTACTGGATCAAAGTTTGAATTTTGCTCATTTTGATTGTTGCTTTCTTCGGTGACTATATAATGCTCGAACCGAATCGTCTTTGCTTCATAGGCTCCACTTGTAACATAGTAATATTCGCTCACAGCCTTTGATGGCAATACATCAAATACATTTCCGACTTTATCTACATACCAATTTTCTTTTTCGCTAGAAGTAATCACTACTTTTCATTCCGCTTCACCCTCTACTATCCTGTACTGCCGCGCCCTTACTTTCGCCATTTCCGCGACACACGCTATTTCTCTTGCATGTGGATCGTCTGCTTCAATGAATCCCTTATCAATCATCTGCGTCACCAGTGCGCCGATGTCACCCGTTGTATATCCTTCTGCGCGGAATAATCGTTCGTGGTAGCTCATTGGCTTTTCTATACGCATTATGAAGGTTTGTCCAATCATTCCGCCATCTCTCCTTCTTTCTGCTGCTTCAGCCGATCCATTAAAGCCACAAACCATTCTTCGTCTTTTGTTAGTAGCGATAGTTCAATCAGTTCGTTCAGATCCTCGCTCTTTAGCTTGTCGCCTAGCTTAATCAACGTGTGCTGCGTGGCGTTGCCCTTAATGAGTTTCCCGTTCACAATCCAGTTCACTGTTGCCCCAAATTGGTTTTCACCTTCAACGAATCCCATTTTCTTATCTAACAGACTTTCCACCCATTCGCCCATGTTAAAAATGATAAACGCCCCCTATTTGGTTATTGAATGATTTCCCATTTAGCACTCAGTATCTCTTTAATTTCAATATTTTATTCTTCATGATTCTTACGATTTATAGAGTAATCGGCGTAACGATCACCTTCATCTTCTTCCAAATAAGAGACAATAATTTTTCCCTCTCTGTATGCTATCATCGCTTCTTCAAAGGTCACGTATTGCGGTAGGATGCGCCATTTCGAACTGATGACGCTCGGCGGCTTCAAAATAATCTCTTCATGTGGCCATGAAGCACCATTTCTTCATGCGTCGAATGGAACTCCTTATTTAGAAGTTCATCATGTTATTCCATTGTCTAAAGGTGGAGATGATACTGTTGTAAACGCACAGTCACTTTGTCCAAATTGCCATCGTATGCAGAAAAAAATAAAAAGCTATACCTATATAACTGTATATTGACTGATACGGCTTTTCCCTATTGGTTACGCTTGAGTATCTGCTCTTTTATTGCTCTAGTCCTCTCTTTAATACTCTCCGTTTCTTCTTTTTGTAGGCTCTGTTAAAATCCAATGCTGACTTTTAACCAAAGAAAAAAGACCGAGAAAATCGGCCTTTGTTGTCTGTTTTCTTGAACTAACGCCCCCGATAGTTTAAGTACAATATTTCACAAACTATCTTGTGGAATAAAAAAGACGCCCTTCATCTTGAAAAAAGCCTGGGATATTGATAAAAAATGAAAAATTAGAATCCATTTTCCACTAACCATTTCATAATGCTTTCTTCTCTTTCCTTAATATCGTCATGCTGCGCATCGTATTTACGCATTTTCTTCTGTGCCACAATATTTCCATCTACCATATACAATACTCTTTCGGTTTTTGCTGCCACCTTTACATCATGCGTAACGAGCATTACGGTTGTCCCTTTTTTATTAATCTCTGTAAGAAGTGACATAATCTCTTCTGTCGATTTGGAATCTAATGCTCCGGTCGGTTCGTCTCCAAATATGATATCCGGATCATTTATCAATGCTCTGCAGATGCCGACTCTCTGCAGCTGTCCACCAGATGCCTGGGTGATATTATGATCTGCAAGCTTTTCAATTCCTGTTATTTCCAACAGTTTTTTTGCTTTTTGATGTACCGCATTTTTATCGGCATCTTTTGATACAAGAGCAGGAAACATAACATTGTCAATCAATGACAGATTCTTTAAAAGATTAATATCCTGAAAGATAAATCCCATGTTATTCAGTCGAATCTTCGCCAGTTCTTCTTCTTTGAGTCTACCGATTTCACGGCCTTTAAATTTCACACTACCTGAAGTAATTCTGTCCATACCGCTTACATTATATAGCAGCGTTGACTTCCCGCTTCCGGATGGCCCCATGACCGATACGAATTCACCTTTTTCTATCTCCAAGTTTACATCCTTTAAGATATGAAGCTCATGATCTTTCCCTAATCCTACTTTTTTGTTCATACTTCTTGCTTCTAATATATTGCTCAAATATATTCCTCCAATGTCAACTATTTAAATCAAAGTCTATATTCCGGAATGTCTTATTTTTCAGGAATCTGCATTCTTATCTACATCGGTGCCTTCACGCAGGGGACTTCTTCCACCTTCGCAGATACGCCTCCTGCCCGGACCTTTTTCAGAAGTTCTAACTTCTTAAAGCTACAGATAAATCATCTTCTACTGTTACCTTACAGCACACAGATATAGTAAATCCAACTACTACAATCAGCACTAACGGACAAAGCAGCCAAGTCTGCCATGCAATATGAACAAATTGAATTCTTGCAGCTCCCATAGAGGACATTGCCATACTTACAAGAAACTCCCCTAAATAATCTGAAGCCAGCACTCCAAGTATGATTCCCAATATCAGTACCATTAAGGTTCCTGCCATATATTGACGCTTAATATTTTTGGAAGTTAAACCCACACTTCGCATGATTGCAATCTGGGACATATCCTTTGACAATAACATCTTAAGGAATAATGCAGTTATCAATACAACAATTATTACTGCAATTGTGATCCCGCCTATAACAATTGTGATCATCTGATCAATGATATTTCCAAGAGTCTGTTGTGTATATTCTTTGATATCATTTACCTGTGCAGAATCATAGGTATTCTGATAGTAGTCCATTTTCTCACGAATATTCACGCCTTGAGCCACATCCATGCTCACAATATACCAAAGAACGGCATCTTCATTTAAACCAAGACTGGTATCCGCCTTTGCTGTTTTCCCGCCATTTGTAATATCTTGATAAATACCAACTACTTTCACAGTCCTTTCTGTCCCTGCAACATTTACTACTACTTCATCTCCCACTTTCTTGTTTAATCCGTCTTTTGACGCGTTTGCAAAGGAAAGTGAGATTTCCCCTTCACCCTTCGGTGCTCTCCCTTCCAGATAATTTAATGGAAATACGGAAAAATCTCCGATTTCAATATTAATATAGTCCCAGGAACCTTCCGCATTTTTGACCTGGTAGGAACTTGTGATGTATGCGGCATACTTTTCAATATCCGAATCATTCTGCAATTCTTCCTGCAGCTTTTTGAAATCTTCTGTAATCGTATCTGTCCTTCGAAGATCGATTCTCATGTCGGATTTTCCTATTCCCATGTATGTGGAAAATTCTGGTGAATTCATGGTGTTATAAATATTTAAGGGAATTATTACAATAAACGTACATACGACAAAAATAAAAAACAGTAACCTGTATAATTTGAAACGTTTCCATACATCCCTTAGTCCCATGTAAATATTGGTGCTGAAGAATTTGTTCTTAAGCAGTGGAAAACTGTTTTTTCGGTTCTTTCCACGCTCCATGATATCTGAACGCAATGCTTCCACCGCAGAAATCTTATCGATACTTTTCAGTACTTTCTTGCAGTACATCACAATCATGAAATATACAAATAATGGAGCTATAAGAGATAGTACATATTTTAAGTTTCCTGATAAATCCGAAGATATATAAAGTCTCATATTACCGTTAAACAGATTTACCACTACAAAAGAAAGCAGATATCCTATTATACCGGCTACTACTGACAAGACTCTGTATTTGTTAAGATATACCTTCTTTATATCCTTTTTGGATATTCCAATTGCTTTCATAACACCGATTTCTCTTAAATCTTCATCAATTGTTGCCAGAAACGTAAGTCTGATACAAAGCGAAGCTATAATAATTAGCAGAATACTGATAAGTATAATGAACATTGCAACTGCCGCATCTGACATGGCATTAAACAGCAGAAATATCTTTCCTCCGATTGTAGGACCGTTTGCTGGAAGACCTGCTTCGATATATGCAGTCTGAACAGCTTGAGAATCCCCGTTTTCATTCAGTTTGAATTCGATAAGATATTCCAGTTCCCCTGTCTGCTTTATAAGCATTTCATCATAGTCCGCCTGATTAATAACAAACCGTTTCGAAGAAGTAAAGGAAGAGTTCATCTCATAATCTCTTGCATAATCTGAAATGACAAACTCTTTCTGATACCCTCCACTTTTCACCGTAATCGTATCACCTATTTTTAAATCATATTGTTCCATGAAATAGATGGGAACCGCCACTTCACCTTCCTTTACTTCCAGCTTTTCATTATTCAGATCCAATATAAAATCAAATTTCTTATTCTGTACAACAAATGAAATATCCTGTATAGTTCCAGCCATCGTTTGATTTTGGCCAAAATGAATATTACTTCCATCAAAATTCAGAAGAACCATCGTCTCCTGCATCGCTATATTCTCACGCTGTTCTTCTGTGAATTTATGTATTTCTGCCGGGTCATATTTTCCGGAATGCATTTGCGTAATGTCAGCTGGGACTGCACGTTCCTGCAGTTCCGACATCGACTGAATCAGATTGGCAATAATATTTGTTGCACTAGCTCCCAAAAGAACTGCCAGAGTTATAAATACAAACACTGTCACAGTTATGATTTTTTTCCTGTAGCAATCATTCTTTACAATTTTTAAAAACAAAGTTTTTCCTCCTTTTCTATAACTTTTTCCTTTCCAAAACAAGCACTAGCAAGAATGACAAAATTAACGTTAAACATATAAAAAGATATTTATTAATACTCACTCTTTCCTCTGCCAAACCCAGTATCTTTTAATACTTCAATTGGGTATACTAAAATCCTTTATGGTTTAAATATAACAATTTAATGGAAATCTTCAATACATTTTAAGGCTGAATTTTCCATACAACTTTAGACGTAGATTTCGACAGTTATTATTTTCTTATTAAGCTAACCTGCCCGTTAGTTCAATAGGGAAATTAATACTATTCGTTAACAGAGCCTTAATCTACAGTTTCAAAACTCCCTCAAAACACCTATTTACAAACAGATTATAAACAAACAGCTATAGAAATAATTGTTCAAACATTCGGTGTTGAATATGAATTTGCTGAAGAAAGGCTAGAACGTTGGCTAATACAACGGGCTATGGTGTATTAAGGATAAAGAGACAATAAAAACTCGCCCTATCTGAATCAAAATGATCGAGTTCAGAAAAGGACGAGTTTTGGATAACATAAAGCAACATAAGTAGCTATTCAAATGAAAATCATGTGTCTTGCCCTTACCTGGGGTTACAGCGACATTGCCATCATGCTAAGCATAACAAAAGGGAATACAATGTTACGTTCGTTCTCATAATGTTTGTCTTTTTCTAAGTTTCATGACTTGTAAGACGTTAGAACGTAATGCCGCTTTCGATGAGCTCTGCTTTCACATGAATCTTGACGTTCACTTCTGGATAGGCGGTTCCCCATTTTAATTGTTTAAACCGGTCCGGATCTTTTGCGTTCACCTTGCGCCCGATGCCCAATACATCCGAATTGGCTTCTTTTATTTTGTCCATCGTTTTTTCCATCGACTGTTCGATTTGGTCTGACAGTTTTTTGTTCACTTTTTTCACCATTTTTTTATCTTCTAAATGATCTGGCGGATAATCTGTCACACGGTAGCTCAATTGATACGATAAATCAACCGTTACTGGTCCGTCCTTTGGCACGTGGACGTTCATTTTCCGTTTCATTTTTTCAACCCCAATCGTAATACTCTCCTCTTTTTCCACTGGAAATGTCAGAAAAGCCTCTTTCCCCTTTTCGTCTTTCATTAAAAGTAAAACGGTCGTTTCAGCTACAGACAATTTTTCGACCATATGTTTATTGTGAAAAAGAGCCGTCCCCGTTACTTCCGCGACCTTCTCTTCTTTGTTAAACTTGATGAGTGGAGCCATCGCATCTTCGCCTTCATCCAAAAGCGGCGAAGCGAATAGCTGTATATTCGTCTTCGGCACCAGTGTAAGGTCTTCAGAACTTTTAATCAGGGAAGTGTAATAGACACTGTATAGTGGTTCTCCTTTTAATTCATTTCTAAAAAATGATTCTGCCTCCCCTTCCGTAATGATTATTTTGGCATTCAGTGGGCTTTTAGCATTCCGATAGAAAGAATCAAGCAGCGGATAAATGTCCTGCTGAACGGATTCTTTACTAAGTAGTACAACACGTACTTTTCCGATTTCCGTACTGGCACCTACTTTATGATCGATTTTATTTGCACTCTCTCGAACCGTTCGTCCCGTTGCTGATACGACTTGTTTTGTAAAGGCCGGCTGCGATTCGTTGCCCGGTTGTGGAATGGTATACGTCAACGTTACTTCTCCTTTTGAAGGCGCATCGATTCCTACCCCGAAGATAATATTTTTATCTTTTAGCTGACGTTCATCCCAGCATCCTGTCAGCAGCAGGCAGGAAAGCCCTAATCCAACCCATTTTTTCACACCGATTCCTCCCGTTTTTTTCGGATCAACGCAACCATTAGCAGTACGATCGGGATGAAAAAGAGAAAGATCGTGGACACGTTATTGAGTTTACCCCCAATCTCCATCAGTTCCTCCCGATTTTCATTGGCAATGGCGATTGGAATAACGAGAACAGCCAACACATAGAGCGATTTCCGGTGCTCCTTCGCCTTCAAAAGGTGTGTCAGTCCAGTCGATGCCACATACAAATAACTCATAATCGTCGTCAGAACAAACACAGCCCATATCGTCAGAAAGAGAAGATCTATCCGTTCAATGACAATCAGTTCGACTTCTTTCAGCACATATAAAACCGGCTCCGGAACGATTTTTATTTCCTTTGGACTGAATACAGCAGAGGCGACAATCGCGAGGAACGCATACACGATGGTGGCTACCGCACTTGCCCCGGCTGCTGCTTTCCATTTAGCCATTTTTGATCCTTCCGTAAAAGGGTACAAATAAAGTAAAAGTTCGAATCCTACAAACGTAGTCACTATTTTCCCGCTGCCTTTCATGATGGCCTCCACTCCGTTTGAGGCGACTGGCAACAAGTATTGTATCTCGAAGTGTGGAATGAGAGGAAGGAACACGAATAAAACTGACACGAGTAAAAAAGAAGCCAGGGCATGAAACCGTGCCATCACTCTCACGTTTTCTCTTACTAGGTAAACCGACACCGCGACACTCAACACGGCAAAGACGACATGCGGTGTTCGTGGAAAAGCCCAGTTTGATGATATGGCAAGAAACATAGACAGCTCGTAGCAGGTGATGGCAAAAAAGAAAAGCGTATACATCATCGTCAACACCGTACCGATGATTCTCCCGACAAGGAGCGGGGCAAAATCATACAAGGTGAGTCCTGGAAAACGTGACGAAAGCAGGCACATCAGCGCAATGCCTCCTTGTACGAACAAACCTGCAAGCAAAACGGCAATCCATCCATCTTTTCCTGCGTCCTCTTGAACCGTGTAAGGAAGCGATAAAAGGCCAATGCCTATCTGGGTTTGCAACAGAACGAAAAACAGCTGAACAGGCGAAATCGTTGCAGGTGATTTCATTTTTTCACCCACTCTCTTGAACGGAACTCCGCGTCTTCTTTAAGTGGACGACTGTCGAGCGGCCGTGTGTTCAACTTCCAAGTAGGCTGTTTTATAAATGTATCCTTTTCTTTTGGCTGCTCTTGATTCCCTCTGTTTTTCTTGAAGAATAAAAGCATCGTATTAAATTACCTTTCTTTCTGTTTTCGTACATTTTGTCCGAGTACTTCCCCGATTATTCTGATTAAACATTTGGTGTTGAATATGATTTTGCTGAAGAACGGCTTAAACGTTGGCTGATACAACGTGCCATGGTGTATTACGGATAAAAGAAACGGATTCTATCCCCCTCACTATTTGTCGTAATTTGTCTAAAAAAAAGTGTAGAACTCACCTTTTTTTTATAGGAAGATAGAAGAAAGTACTATTCATTCATTATTAGCACGCTATATCGTGTTTTTATTTTAACTATTGAATGGTATTTCAAATCATGTATGTAACCGTTAACTATCTTAGATGGAACAGAGGCGATATAGTGGACAGCATAATCAATGATATTCAAGTCTTTTTACTAAACATTTTTTTCGTTTTTATTTTTTTCTATCTATATCTTAAGTTTATTGAAGGTAAAATCAGTAGATTAAATAATGAACTTGTCATGACTCTCATGTCCGGAACATTTATCATTCTTTGTGTATCGTATACAGTTCTTACGAAAGCTGATCATCTGATGGAAATGCGTCAAATTCCCTTTCTCATTGGGGCGTTATATGGTGGTCGTCGGGTTGCCGTTTATTTATTTGTCATTTTAATTACTTATCGTTTCTATTTAGGCGGTTCTGGTTTTTATTTAGCGTTGGCAATAAATTCATCTTTACTTATTGCTTCATGGTATATTATACCTTTATTCCAGAATGCAGTTAATATTAACAAAAAAGTGTATCTTACCATGTTAGCTTATTTTTCTATAATACTAGCCAAGATACTAGTGATCTCTTTATTTTTTTCAGAACTAATAAACGTAAGATTCGTTACACTTGTAAGCGCTTTCTCGATTGTTCAATTATTTAGCGTTACATCATTTGTCTATCTTATCGAGAAATCACGAAAACAAACTATTCTCGCCAATGAATTAAGAAAACTTGAAAAGCTAAGAACAGTAAGTGAATTAGCAGCAAGTATTTCTCATGAAGTAAGAAATCCATTGACTGTTACAAAGGGGTTTCTTCAACTACTACGGGAGCCTGATCTTACTGATCAAGATAAGCTTAATTATATAGATACAGCAATGGATGCTTTGGAGAAAGCTGAATCTACAATTACCGATTATCTTACCTTTGCAAAACCTTCATTAGAAAACATAAAGATATTGGATCTACATAAGGAACTAATATACATCGAAAATTTCATTGATCCTTATGCCGCTATGAATAATGTACAAATTGAAGTACGACTTGAAGAAGATATCTATATTGCTGGTGAAGATCAAAAGCTTCACCAGTGTCTTATAAATGTCGTGAAAAATGGCATTGAATCAATGCCCCTAGGAGGAAACTTACTAATTGAGTTGCGACGTGTTGTAGACAATGCCATTATCACTGTAACAGATACAGGTATCGGGATGGATGAGGAACAACTCGACCGTTTAGGAAGCCCCTTTTTCACAACAAAAGATATTGGCACTGGGCTTGGTACAATGGTTGTCTATAGTATCGTTAAAGCGATGCGAGGGGAAATTATAGTAAATAGCGAAATAGGCAAAGGAACTAGCTTCTCTATTCTTCTTCCTATAGCTGAAAACCCTCTGTCTCCCACAGAGGATATGCTAAGTAATTTATCCGTCCCGCCTCTATAGAAAGAGTACCAGGAGCTGGGGAGGATGTTTTGAAGGATAGGTTGCCTTTCTCTGGTCGTTTTTTTCAGGGTTGATGTAGTAACTATATGAGGTGGAGTACGAGCATCTCTCCCTTATCAGAATCTATATAGAGCTAAGAGCAACATTACTTCAGGTTACTCTTAGTTCTTTTTTTCATTATTTGCCAAAGGAAAAGTGTAGAATACACTCTTTATTTATAGGAAGATAGATAGAATGACTAGTCAGGCATTATTGGCACACTATGGTGTGTATTTATTTTAACCATTGAATAGTACTATTTTCATGATATGGATGACTTATTGTTAAAAGGGGGATTTTTCGAAATGAGCAATCTGTTCAAAGGATGTCTTGGTTGTCTAGGACTGCTTGTTGTGTTGGCTTTACTCGTTGGCGGATGTACTGCGTTTTTCGATGTAGATGAGGGCGTTGAGGTTAGCAATAATTCTGTTATAGAAACGGAAGTAAGTGAAGAGGAAACTACTGCTGAAGAACAGACCACTGAGAAAGTCACTGCTCCGACAACTACAGAAGTTGTTAATAAGGAACAAACAGCTAGTTCCCTTCCCGTTGGGTTAATTGCTGCTACTGTAATTCGTGTAGTGGATGGCGACACGATTAAAGTTACTATGGATGGCAAGGAAGAAACCGTTCGACTGATTCTTGTCGATACGCCGGAAACAAAGCATCCACAAAAAGGTGTGCAGCCATTCGGACCGGAAGCATCTGCTTTCACGACTGAACAATTAGCAGGTAAAGAAGTGAAGATTGAACCTGGCATTGAAGAACGAGACCGCTATGGCCGCTTACTTGCTTATGTGTATGTCGCCGGAGATAAAATGTTTAATAAAATGCTATTAGAGAAAGGCTTGGCCCGCGTCGCCGTTTATCCTCCAAATACGCAGTACCTTGACGAATTCGAAAAAATACAGGCCGATGCAAAGAGTAAAGCAATCGGGATCTGGTCTGTTGAAAATTACGTGACTGATGATGGTTATAATTCTGAGTCGTATGAAGAGGTAGAGTCTATGCCTGCTCCAGTTCAAGAAGAACCTCAGCCAGAACCAGTGACTGTCATTGAAGCACTACCATCACCTGATTCAGTGACGGAACCGATTTTACAAATAGAATCATTTCAAAACTGCACTGAGTTAAGAGCAGTGTATCCAGCTGGCGTCGCTTCTGATCACCCTGCTTACGAATCAAAGCATGATCGTGATAAAGATAATTGGGCTTGTGAGAACTAATATATAACACTCCCCCGTCTGCTTTTGCGCTAACCAAAAAGAGTATCAAAAGCTGGCGGGGATGTTGTGATACATCTAATTAAAAACAATTATCCCTCTTTCCATTTTTTTATCTTATATTCATTGTCCTATACGGTAAAAACAAAGGAGTTTATTGCTTTTAAGCGGTTATAGTTTGCTCTCTTATCCATTGATGCACCTTGGCCAGTTGGGAATCAAAGGCCATTTGAAGGACCCCACTCATTCGATATTGGAAAAAATCATTTCTTTTGAGTTTGACAAGAGCTTCTTCATAAGAAGAAAAACCGAGCTTTTGAAAAAGAAAGCCATCTAACGCCTGTTTGACGTTCTCAGGATTTTTCCAATAATTCATTGGAACGTTCGCCAGTTCCCACGGTTGAAATTGACCAGGATACACAGCATTAATGACTTGATAAGGCGACTCTCCAAAAAAATGAAAAACACCACTAAGTCTATATTCTTTAAAAAAATGATGGTTAATTCGTAATGGAATTTCATGATGAGTCATCTTACATTTTTCTTCAATAACATATCGAACGGCTTCAATGGCTCTTTTTTTCCCTGCTTCTCCTCGCCAATACTTCCAGGGAACTTGGGTGAATTCCCACGGTTTAAATTTTCCAGGATACGCATTTTCAATGACCTCTATAAAATTCGTCCATCCCTGAACGTGAGCAGCCGGTCGTAATCGGTAATCCCAAAGGGTTTCAGCTTTGACGTTTCGTGGAATTTCCTCTAGAGGAATTCCTAAGTACTCCTCAATAAGGTAACGCGTTAGGATGGCTAAATAGTTCTTTCCCTGCTCTCCCACAAAGAAATGATTAGGGAATCGTACTCTTTTTCCATTCAATACATCTCGATAAATTTGGATTACTTTTTCTTTTTCTATCATAAGATCATCCTCCTTTTTGGATCTCTACTTTTTAAAATGGCGATAACGAATACATGATATAAAGGGAACCTATTCTTTCTATGCTGCTTTCTTTCTGTTTTTGAAAAAAGCAATGATGAGAAGAAGAATAGGAATGATGACTTGGAATGGGAGAAGAACATACGGCGTTATCACCTTCAGCCCTTCCTGAATATATTCCGTATAATTACTTGCAGTGGCCATGGATAAAAGTAAAATGACAACGCCCATCGGATAAGCAAGACGGGAAGGCTGTTTCACATGAAATAAATAAGACGTTGCCATCACTGCCGCATAGAAACAGATACTTATTTTCAAAAAACCGCCGATCATCGCAAAAAGGATAAAATAAATATCCAAACGCTCCAAAAATCCGGCTACTTCAATCGACTGGATCGAAGCTAAAAGGGGAAATTGTGCATGGGAAGTAAGATCAACGCCGAGAACACTTATGTTAATTGCTGCGACAAGAGCCAATAGGAGGCCACTCATGCCCATTGCCCATAATCCAGTGCGTTTCACTTTTTCACGTTCCTTGACATAAGGAAAGATCATCGCAAAGGCGATGACTTCTCCAAACGGAATGTACAGCGTTTGTGTGAAAGCGGTTTTGATCACCGGCAAAAGTCCTTCTTCCAGTATTGGTTTTAAGTTTTCAGTATGAATGATTCCTGAAATGATAAATAAAAGGAAACCGCTTAAGATAAGCAGGCACATGACGACAAACAACACTTCACTGGTTCGAGCGATGACTTCAATTCCTTTATAAACCATATAAACGATCACCAGAATGAACAGGGCATTGATGATAAATAAAGGGGTTGCGGGGTAAGCAATGGTGACCAGCAATTCCCCGAAAGCGCGCAATATGTTTGCAGCTACACATAAAAAATAGAGAACATAACAAAAGGCGATTCCTTTTCCTAAAACGGATCCTAGTAATCTTTGCACATATTCCATCGGCGGAAGATCCGGATAGTAGCGGTAAAGGCCGTAATAAATGAAAAACAGGCAAAAACCACCGGCCATTGCGATGAGAATAGCCAGCCAGGCGTTCTGTTTCGCGTCTATGGCAATCGGAAACCATACGGCAGTACCAATTTCAAATAAAATAATGAGTGTGAAGAGCTGATAGCTACTCATTTTTGCTTTTTCCATCACGTGCTCACTTCCCTTCTTTTTTCAATGTTGAGGGAATCATGCTCTTTTTCCATTCAATACATCCTGATAAATTTGGATTACCTTTTCTTTTTCTATCATAAGATCATCCTCCTTTTTGGATCTCTCCTTTTTACAATGACGATGACAAATACATGATAAAAAGATAACCTCTTCTTTCTATATTGCTTTCTTTCTGTTTTTGAAAAAAGCGATGATGAGAAGAAGAACAGGGATGATGACTTGAAATGAGCGATCGATATACGGCGCTACAACCACCTCCCATTCTTGCACATATTCCGTATAGTTGCTTGCGATGGCCATGGATCCGAGTAAAACGACTATTCCCATCGGATAAGCAAGGCTGGAAGGTTGTTCCACCTGAAATAAATGAGATGCTCCCATCACCGCCGCATAGATATAGATACTTAATTTTAAAAAACTGCCGATCATCACAAAAAGGATAAAATAAATATCCAAACGCTCCAAAAATCCGGCTACTTCAATCGACTGGATCGAAGCTAGAAGGGGATATTGTGCATGGGAAGTAAGATCAACACCGAGAACACTTATGTCAATTGCTGCGATAAGTGCCACTAGGAAGCCACTCATGCCCATAGCCCATAATCCAGTGCGTTTCACCTTTTCACGTTCCTTGACATAAGGGAAAATCATCGCAAAGAGGATCATTTGTCCAAATGGGAAGTACAACGTTTCTGTGAAAGCGGTGTTGCTCACCGGCGAAAGTCCTTTTTCGAGTACCGGTTTTACATTTTCAATATGAATATTTCCTGAAATGATCATTAAAAGGAAGCCGCTCAAGAGAAGCAGACACATGCCGACAAACAGTACTTCACTGGTTCGGGAGACGACTTCAATTCCTTTATAAACCATATAAACGACCACTAAAATGAACAAGGTATTGATGACAAATAAAGGGGTTGCCGGGTAAGCAACGGTGACTAACAATTCCCCGAAAGCGCGCAATCTGTCTGCAGCTGTATACACAAAATAGAGAACATAACAGAAGGCGAGTATTTTTCCTAAAACGGATCCTAGTACTCTTTGCACATATTCCGTCAGCGGAAGATCCGGATAGTAGCGGTAAAGGCCGTAATAAATGAAAAACAGGCAAAAACCGCCGGCCATGGCGATGAGAGTCGCCAGCCAGGCGTCCTGTTTCGCATCTAAGGCAATCGGAAAAAATGCAACAGTACCAATTTCAAATAAAATAATAAGTGTGAAGAGCTGGTAGGCACTTATTTTCGCTTTTTCCATCACGTGATCACTTCCCTTCCTTTTTCAATGTTGTATGAAGGGAGTTGTTGACTAATCCCGTGCGGCGTATAAGCGCCTCAACCTTTACGTCGACGTCTAATTCCGCAAACGTATGGTCATCCCACTCCTTTTCTAGTTTTTTCCACGCTTTTGGATCGGTACGGTGCACGACTTCGCCAAACCCGAAAATGTCCGATTTGTTTTTTTGCGCTTGCTGGACCGCTTTTTCAATTTCGCTCTTGATTTCTTTCTCAAGCTCCTTTTCAATCTTTTTGATGACGTGCGGATCCGTCAGTTCCACCGGCACTTTGACTTCCGCAATGTCTCCTTCTGCTCGCGTTGAAATCGATAGTTTTGGCTTCCCTTTTGTGAGGGTCGCAGAGACCTTCGTTTTTTGACGCATCACTTTATAGGCAATGGCTTTTTTTTCTTTTTTCCAGCTAATGCTTGTAATGGTCGTTTGAATTTTATCCAGTATCCACGCTGTTCCCTGTGCGGTTTCCCCGTCCATCCAGTCAATTAGCTTTCCTTCTTTAAACACCGCCAATCCATCCGCTTCAGGAGCCACTTCCAGTTCCGATGATTGAACGTTTTCCACCGTTTTCCCCTGCATAGGATCCCCTTTTAATGTGAAACCAGGCAGAACCGGTTCTTTCCCCGTGGAAGTGACTTGAGTAATCAACTCATGAACATTGACACGTAAGGTTTCACCTAGAGCTTTTTCTGTCGAATCCAGCGTTTTTTCAATTTTTGTAGAAGGTACTCTGTCTGTCCCTGTCAATGTTGTCAGTAAATCTTTCGCTTTTGTCTCCTTCGCGATGACGATCGCCGTCGTCGTCCGGAATTCGATGTCGCGGTCAAGCTCATCCAGGATGGGCGGGAGCCCTTCTTCTTTGGCCAGTTTCTCGCTAATAACGACCAGATTGGTATGGGCGTAATAAGGCGTTCGGGAGAGTTTTTTGGTGACCAGGGCGTCCATATCACTCAAGTTTTCTCCTGTGACCGAATACACAATAACGGGTGGAGAAGATGACCCACCACCTCCGCCTTGAAGTCCACTGGTGATGTTCCCTGGATTAATGACTTGTACAGTCGCTTCATAGTTTCCCTCTTCAGTTAGATCGAGGGAATAAGCGGAGATAAAGGCGAGATCGGTTAATTCTCTTTTGCTCCAGCATCCAGAAAGGAAACAAACGCTGATGGCCAGCAAAAAAAGAAACATCCCTTTACGATTCATTCGTGTTCCCTTCTTTCTGGTCTGTCATGATCATTTCACGAGAGATCGGAGGCTGCGGTTTCTGGTTTTCGCCTTGACGTGTTACATTCTTCCCAACGACCATCCGTGGTCTTTCGTTCATCGCCCATAAAGGTCTTCGAAAAAACGTCTCTTTAAAATTGGACGGAGAGAATGACGCAAACGGGCTCATATACGGAACCCCGAATGAACGCAAGCCGCACAAATGAACAATCATCAGAAAGAACGCAAGAATTAAGCCGAAAAAGCCAAAGGTGGCCGCGCTGATGATAAAGGCAAATCGAATCAAACGGGCGGAAATAGCCATCCCATAAGCAGGTGTCGCAAAACTAGCGATGGCGGTAACGGAGACGACAATGACCATGGCCGGGGATACAATCCCCGCTTGCACGGCCGCTTGCCCGATGACGAGAGCCCCTACGATCGAGACGGTCGACCCGATCGCTTTTGGCAGACGGAGCCCCGCTTCACGTAAAATTTCAAAGGTTAATTCCATAATAAGCGCTTCAACAACGGCTGGAAACGGCACGGCTTCCCGTTGGGCCGCAATAATAAAGACCAGTTGGGTCGGGATCATCTCTTGATGGAAGGTCGTTGCCGCTACGTAAAGTGCAGGTCCCACAAGAGAAATAAAGAAAGCAAGGACGCGTAAAAAGCGGAGGCCATTGGCGATATCAACACGGCTACTGTAGTCTTCAATAGTCTGGAAAAATCCAACGAAAAGAGCGGGAACAAGAAGGACAAACGGCGTTCCGTTAATCAAAATCGCGATCCTTCCTTCCAGAAGATTGGCCGCGACCATATCGGGCCTTTCCGTGTTATCAATCGTCGGGAAGGGCGTCATGGTCTGATCTTCAATCAATTGTTCGATATAGCCCGATTCAAGGATGCCGTCAATGTCAATTCTGTTTAATCGTGTACGCACTTCTTGAACGATGTCGTCTTTCGCTATGCCTTTTAGGTACATAATGGAAACATCTGTTTTCGTCACTTGTCCGATTGTCATCGATTCCACCCACACATCCGGGCTTTTAATAATCCGGCGAACCATGGCGATGTTGGTTTCATTGGTTTCCGTAAATCCTTCTTTGGATCCACGGATCGAAATATGCGTCGTCGGCTCTTGAATGGATCGTTTTTCCCCGCCCTGTGTGCCAACTGTCAGCGCTTCGTCGATTCCATCAATCAAAATGATCGCATTGCCCGCCATTAAGGAGTCGACGATTTCTTCTTGGTTACGCATCGATTGAACTTGACCGAGGGGAATGACTTTATCAGCGATCAGATCCATCATGTCTTGAAGTGTAAGTTTTTCCTGTAAAGAGCTGCTCTTCATGATCGACTCAATGAAGAAATCATTCACGGCTCGACTGTCCACGAGTCCTTTTACAAAAAGAACCGCTGCGTCTATTTTTGCCTGATAGCCGATGTTGACTTTTCGTATGACAATATCGGGGCTGTTTCCTGTGATTCGTTTGATGTCCTCCAGATTTTTGGAGAGAGAAAAGTCGTTCATGACAGAAGACTTCTGTGCATAGATCTCTTCTTTTGGCTGTTGTGGATTGCTTCTGTTTTTCTTTCGCTTAAAGAATGAAAGCATCGTATTAACTTACCTTTCTTTCTGTTTTCATCCATTTTGTCCGAGTACTTCCAGTCCTATGCATATTGATTGTTTAAATAAAAATGAGGAGGTCACTTTTTTCTATACAAAAACGCACATTAATTCTCACCCAACCCCTCCCTTTTATGAGACGGGGTTTTGTTTTACACTTTAAACAAACGCCCGTTCTATTTCTTGATTTACGTACATTCTCTATAATAGCTTCCCCGCTTAACATTAGAGCTGCACCAATTATGTACCTACGACCATCTTGAAGAAGTACTTTTTTAACATTACGCTCAAACAAAGAAGATTTGAAAGGAGAATGATCATGGCGGCATTCAGAAAACGTGGGAATAAGTGAGAGTATCGTGCCTCATTTAAAGATCCCTTTACACAAGAATATAAAGTAAAGTCCAAAGGCGGGTTTTCCACTAAAAAAGAGGCGCAGATTGCTGCTGCGGATATGGAAAGACAAATTGTTGAAGGCTCGGAAACAAGCGAGGAAAATATGAGCCTTTCCTTTTATTTAAAAAATTGGCTTGTTGAATATAAAAAAGAAACAGTCCGGAAAAATACGTATGAGCTGCATGAACGGAACGTGAGGAATCATATTCTCCCCTACTTCAAAAATATCAACCTTGTTGAAATGAAGCCGATCATGTATCAAAAGTTTTTGAACCATCTCACCAACCAAGATTACAGCAAGCGTACAGTCGAAATTATTCATGGGACCATGTACAATGCCATGGAAAAAGCTCTTATTCTGGGCAAATTGAAAAAGAATCCTTGCCGTGGCGCGACGATCTCCAATCGAAATGCAAAAGAGGATACCGGTTTAAATTATATGCGTTCAGAAGACGTCCCTACTTTCTTACAGACTGCCTTTAAGTACATTTACATATACTATATTTTCTTTAAGGTTTTAATTGAAAGTGGTATGCGAAAAGGTGAGGCTGCTGCACTCCAATGGACAGACATCGATTTAAAAGAAAGCCGGATCAGCATCACGAAGTCGCTTGATTTCCAGGCTGATTCAGAAGAAGATTTATTCGGAGATACGAAAAACTATAACTCAAAGCGTGAAATTGTGATGAGCCAGTCAATCATGAATGAGCTGTGGGATCATAAGAAATGGCAGAACAACAATAAACTGACGTTAAACGATATTTATAAGCATGATGTAAACTTAGTATTTTGCCGTGTCGATGGAAATTATTTACCAAAGTCTACCCTATTCAACGCTTTTAAGCGCATATTGAAACAAGCCGAACTTCAACAACTGCCCATTCATTCACTGCGTCATACACACGCGGTGATGCTATTTGAATCTGGTGCAAGCATGAAATTCATTCAAGACCGCCTCGGTCATGGCAGTATGGCCATTACGGCGGATGTATATTCGCATGTCAGCGACCGTCTCAGCAAAGAAACCATTGAAGAGTATGAAAAGTATGTTTCATTGTTCTTAAAATAATTTTGGTCAAATTTTGGTCAAAACCGTATTCCTACTAAAAATATTGTATTTGACCAAAATAAGAAAAACCTCTCAAAGCCATACGGCTCAAGGGGTTTAACTAATTAAAATGTAGTGAGGTATTGTTCACGTTCCCAAGGGTGTACTTGTGTGACAATCACATACTCAATTTCTTCAGGCGTAATGCCCAGTTCTTTCAATCCTTCAAGCAAATACGGAATAGATGGACTCGCACTTGTTTCTATAATGGCTTTTTTTGATTCATGAAAAATAGACAAACCCGTCCGTTTCGCAAATCCTGAATCGTGAAGATCAATTAATGACACATCAAATCCTAATGAAACTGTCCCCAATAGATTGCACCTCTTTTTAGAAAAATAGACGAACTGCTGTTAAGCAGTTCGTCTTATGTGAATTATTTTGATGAAGCAATTGGTACTTCCGTTACCCAATTGAATGGATCTTCAAGCGTCCCGTATTGAATACCTGTGATCGTATCATAGAGTTTTTTGGATAGCTCACCTGTTTTACCACTATTCAGTACCATTTTTTCTTCTCCCCAGAAAAATTCGCCGATTGGTGAAATAACGGCAGCCGTACCTGTACCGAATGCTTCTTCCAATTTACCGTCGCGATGTGCTTGAGCAATTTCCTCCATTGACAGACGACGCTCCGATACCGGTACATTCCAATATTTTAATAATTGAATAACCGAATCACGCGTCACCCCTTGTAAAATACTTCCATTCAATGCAGGTGTCACAACTTCTCCATCAATTTTAAAGAACACGTTCATGCTGCCAACTTCTTCAATGTACTTTTTCTCCACACCATCAAGCCACAATACTTGTGAATATTCTTTTCCACTTGCTATTTCCTGAGCTTTTAAGCTTGATGCGTAGTTGCCAGCTGTTTTCGCTTCTCCTGTTCCGCCTTTTACTGCACGTACAAATTCATTTTCTACTAAAATTTTAACCGGAGCAATCCCTTCTTTATAGTAAAGACCGACCGGTGACATAATGATCATGAATGTATAATTTTTCGACGGGGCAACCCCTAAAAATGGCTCAGTTGCAATAATAAACGGACGAATGTATAAAGATGTGCCTTCCGCTGTCGGAATCCATTCTTGGTCTACCTCAATTAATTTCTTTAACGCTTCAATTACAAAGTCACCATCAATCTGTGGAATACAAAGTCGGTTATTTGAACGATTCAACCGCTCCATATTTTTTTCAGGACGGAATAAAAAAACACGTTTATCTTCTGTTAAGTATGCTTTCATTCCTTCAAAGACCGTCTGTCCATAATGGAATATCATAGCGGATGGGGAAAGTGTGATTGGTTGATACGGGACAATCCGTGCGTCGTGCCAGCCTTTCCCTTCCGTATAATCCATCATAAACATATGATCAGTAAAAACACGGCCAAACCCGAGATTTGTTTGATCTGGTTTTTCTCTTTTTGTCTCTGCTAATTGTACGTTAATTTGTTCTGTCATGATCAAGGACTCCTCATTGTAAATATTCGTCAGCAAAGTGCTGATGTATGTGCTTATCTCATTTTACAATTCTTTCGTATATTTTCACACTATAAAATCAATTTTTTCACTATCTTGTCTATTTCCATTATAATAGAAGAAAATGTTCTGGAGTTGCTAGTATGGATATTAATGAGTTAAAAATGATTTTTGAACACCGAACACCAGATATTCTAGGTGGCGAAAATTTTGCTAAATTTTCTTTGTTGCTGCCACTCATCCAAAAAGATGACGGTCTCCATCTATTATTTGAAGTACGTTCTCTTTCCATGCGGCGTCAACCAGGTGAAGTATGTTTTCCTGGTGGCAAAATTGATCCAGATGACGAGGGGCCCGATTACGCTGCGGTGCGCGAAACACATGAAGAGCTTGGCATCCCGATGGATAATATCCGTGTCTTATTCCCACTTGATTTTATACTGTCGCCATTTGGTACCATTATATACAGCTACGTGGGATTCATTGATTTAAAAGAAATGAAATTGAATGAAGCAGAAGTTGATGAAATTTTTACTGTCCCTCTGTCCTTTTTGTTGAAGACAGAACCTGCTCTTCATCATATTCGACTTCGACCCGAACCAGAAGAAGATTTTCCATATCACTTAATTACGCGCGGAAAAGACTATAACTGGCAAATGAAATCAATGGAGGAATACTTTTATTTTTATGAAAACCGAATTATTTGGGGATTAACAGCCCGTATATTAAAGCATTTTTTAGATATTATCCGAGTGTCTCCAGATAGACTTGACAAATAGTTAGAATATACGATAATAAAAAGAACTGGATATCAAAATGATGGGATTAGTAGATGGTATGTAACCGGATAAGAGAAGGAGTCCACCGGCTGAAAGACTCCCGCGGCAAACACCATTGAACCTGCCCTGTACGTACATTGCTTATGAAAACATAAGCCGTTCTCCGCGTTAAGGACTTAAGAGGGCGCATTTCAGCGCCAAAAAAGGTGGTACCACGGCAAGCATACCCCGTCCTTTATTGGATAGTGAGGTGTGCTTTTTTTTATTGAAAAGGACTGATCTTAATGAAAAAACAACGGATTGTTGTTAAAATCGGCAGCAGCTCGTTAACCGATGATTATGGAAATATTGTAGAAGAAAAAATCGCGGATCATACATCTGCTATTGCAGCGATGAAAGATGAGGGTCATGAAGTCATTGTTGTCTCGTCCGGTGCGGTGGCAGCGGGATTTAAACAACTTGGCTACAAGTCGCGGCCAAAAACAATATCCGCAAGGCAGGCCTCAGCTGCTGTTGGGCAAAGTTTACTCATTCAGCGCTATATTGCTTATCTTTCACCAAAAGGCTATACGGTCGCTCAAATGTTGCTGACAAAAAGCGATTTTTATTCAAAAGATCGTTTTCAAAACTTTTATCAAGCTATGACGAGACTCCTAAACCGTGGAGCAGTGCCGATTATTAATGAAAATGACTCGATTTCCATTGAAGAGTTAACGTACGGTGATAACGATATGTTATCCGCTCTTGTCAGTGGCTTTTTACAGGCAGATGGACTTTTTATTTTAACCGATATCGACGGATTGTATGACAGTAACCCTAAAACGAATCCCGATGCGAAGCGATTTAATTTTGTTCCAGCTGTCACGGAAGATATGTTGTCAATGGCCGGTGGAAGTGGATCTTCTGTTGGAACAGGTGGCATGAAGTCAAAATTACTTGCTGCCGATAAAGCACAGTCGCTTGGTGTCTCTGTTTTTATCGGAAATGGCTCTGGTGAACAGAAATTACTTGATATTTTAGAGGGAAAAGGCGAAGGGACATATATTGGTTCGCCGATACAGCCGCATATGCAGCGAAAAAAACAGTGGCTGGCACACCATGCCCAGCCTAAAGGTTCGATTATGATTGATTCTGGTGCCGAAAGAGCTGTTGTCAAAGGTGGAAAAAGTTTGCTTTCTGCCGGTGTAAAAGCAGTCAATGGATTATTCGATGCGCTCGATATCATTGAAGTGGTAAACGAAGCTGGAGAACTTCTTGGACGTGGACAAGTTTACTATTCATCGATTGACCTTGAAAAAGTGAAAGGTTTGCCAAACAAAGAAACGAAAGCCTATTCTATCAATCAGCGGGCTGAAGTGATTCACCGTGATAACTGGGTAACATTAAAAACAGATCAATAGGAGTGAATAAAATGAGTGAATTAGTACAAAAAGCAATGTTATTAAAACAGGCTTCATTTGATATGGCCATAATATCAACAGAAGATAAAAATGAAGCATTATTATTGATTGCGGATGCATTAATCGAAAAAACAGCTTATATTCTAAATGCCAATGAACAAGATATGGTGTCTGGCCGCGCAGCTGGGTTCACCGAGTCCCTTCTTGATCGCCTTCAATTAACAGAAAACCGTATAGCCCAAATTGCCGGTGCTGTCCGTCAGTTAACAGAGCTCTCGGATCCCATTGGCGAAACGGTCGAATCATGGACAACAGAACATGGTCTCGAAATTGAAACCATTCGTGTGCCACTAGGCGTGGTCGGTATGGTCTATGAAGCACGTCCTAATGTGACTGTTGATGCTGCAACTCTTTGTTTAAAAGCAGGCAATGCCGTTCTTCTTCGCGGAAGTACATCTGCCCTGCACTCTAACAAAGCCCTTGTAACGGTTATGAAAGAAGCGCTCGAAGCTTCATCTATTCCAACAGATGCCTTGCAGCTGTTAGAAGATACGAGCCGCGAAACAGCTACGGAAATGTTTAAGCTAAATAAATATTTGGACGTGTTAATTCCACGTGGCGGGGCTGGCCTCATTCAATCCATCATCACACAGGCAACGGTTCCCGTTCTTGAAACAGGTGTCGGTAACTGTCACATCTTTATTGATGAATCCGCTGAGAAAGACATGGCGATCGATATTGTGATTAATGCGAAAACACATCGCCCATCTGTATGCAACGCAGCAGAAAGTTTACTCGTTCATGAAAACTGGCCCTACCAAAATGAATTATTGAATGCATTGAAACAGGCAGATGTAGAAGTGCACGGAGATGCGTTACTAGCGGACAAATATGATTTTGTCACATTGGCATCAGAGGAAGACTGGGGGCAAGAATATTTATCCATGACGTTATCAGCAAAAATAGTTAAGGATACACGTGAAGCGATTTCACATATTAATCAGTATGGCACGAAACATTCTGAAGCGATTGTTACAGAAAATAATAACAACGCTGATTTATTTTTCGGAGGTATTGATGCAGCTGTTTTATATCGTAATGCGTCAACACGCTTTACAGATGGAGAACAGTTCGGATACGGTGCAGAAATCGGCATTAGCACGCAAAAGCTTCACGCGCGGGGTCCAATGGGATTAAAAGCGATCACAACCGTCAAATCGCTTGTGCGCGGCACTGGTCAAATCCGTCAATAAAAATAAGCGTCAGGAATATTCCTGACGCTTATTTTATATAAAAGCTTTATCAATATAATTGCTTTCTTTTAAGACAAAACCGCCTTCAACCAACTCTTCCCACAAAAGTCGATCGAGTGCATAAGGAGCCTGTTCTTGCAGAGCTTTTAATTGTTTTTTCTCAAATGTAAAGACATATGAAAATTCGTCAATAATAAATATCCCTGATACATTTTTTAACATCTTGTCCCAATCAAAAAGAAGTATCGTATCGTTACCCCAATCGATTAATTGTTTTTCCATGCAATTAATAACATGAAAAAAGAAACTTTCTTGATCCATTACTTTTGCTAAGTAGCTTCTCAGCATTCCTGAAGTATTCATATGTTGCATCTCCAGTCCCATAAATTGTATTTTCCTATCCTTTCCCTCCACTCTTTCTTTTAAACGAAAAAAGCACATCTGAAAAAGATGTGCTTTTTTTCGTTACATCACTTCGTTAATAACGAGCTGTTCTCCTTTCTCAACATACACGAATGTCACGCTGTCACCCTCAGTTAATTCTGCAAACTTGGCCATTGCTTCCCCGTCTGGATCAACCTGATAAGCAGCTGGGACTCCATCTACCTCAATTTCAACGGTATGAGGATCAGCCAATCCATTAAATGTGCCCGTTACTTCCTTTCCTTCCGTTACAGCTGGAGCTGGTTCTTCTTTCGGTGTTGTCGCATTATCGACACTTTCCTGTGCATCTGATGGAGCTTCTTCAACAGCGTCACCGATTTCAGCTACTTTCTGCTCTACAGCATCCGCTGCATCATTCGCATTTTCTTGTAAATCTTGTGTTGCTTCATCTACTTTTTCAGCTGCATTTTCTATCGTTTTAGAAGCATCGCTTGCAGCATCATCCACCGCTGGCTCTGTTTCTTCTACTACCGGCTCTGTTTCTTCTGTTTCAACTGGTGTTACCGCTTCTTCAGCTGTATTTTCTTCTGGAACCGCATTTTCAGAATCAGCAGAACAGCCTGCAAGTACGCCACCTGTTAAGAGTGCAGCACCTATGAAACCTGTTATCTTATTCATTATGTAATTCCCCCTCATGTGTTCATATTTCAAATCATACTGTTTTTTTCCAGTAATGAAAAGCAATATGATTAAAAACAGCACAAATGAACTGTTTTCCCTATTAAAAGGTGAGAGCAAGCCACTTATGAGGGCAATCTGTCATAATCGTATCCACACCTAGATTACGAAGAATAGCTCTATTTCCTGTGTCATTCGATATCGTTACAGCCAGAGGTATATGTTGGTCTGCTGCTTGACGGCTGCCGCTTGAAAATAAAAACGGTGTTTCACAATGAATAGCATGTGCCTTTATTTTATTCATCATCTGTACGGCATTAGACGGTATTCCTGTACAAAGTAAAGCCGTCCCGATAAACGGGTCAAGGCGGCGAATTTTGAGCATACTTTTTAAATTGAGCGAAGAAAGAATAACTCGGTCTTCGAGACCGAACCTGTACAAGGCTTGCAATAATGTATTTTCCATCATCGTGTAGCCAATCACGTTGTTTTTCAGTTCGATGGATAAAGACATTTTTTCTTCTTCTGCCCATTCAAGCACCTCTTCCAGAAAAGGAATTTTTTCACCTGAAAACGTGGAATTTATACTTTTTCCAGCATGTAGCTGGCGAATCCCGGCGGCCGTGTAATTAGCAACTAAACCTGTCCCATCTGTCGTTCTGTTTACGTGTTCATCCTGAATGACGACTAGCTGTCCATCTTTTGTCATGTGTACATCAAAATGAATGCCACCTGCACCGCAATCTGCCGCTGCTTGGAATGATGCCATTGTATTTTCGGGGTAAAGACTTGATACTCCCCGGCGGGCCATAATTTTCATATATTCCCCCATCCCTATATCCATTGTACGCACCTAATATAAAGAAGATGTGAACTTAATGTATAGAAATTAACATAATTATGTATAAGAATTATGAACAAAGTGTGAATAAAATGTTCTCTTTCTTTACAACATCTTCGTTTTTTTGAATGAATGTATTGAATTGTCACTATCACAATCTTTTTCTTTTTCACGAAAAGAAGGTATAATAAAATGTTGAAAGAAAAAAAGAGGTGTTTCACATATGAAAAAAGCGATTACTCCTATTTTTGATCCTTGGGAAAGTTATCTGGACATTGATCAATCTGGATCAATACAGCTTTCAAACATTGAATTGACAACGACGACGTTATGCAATATGCGCTGTGAACATTGCGCCGTCGGCTATACATTACAGACGAAAGATCCCGACGCACTGCCTCTTTCACTGCTGTTATCCAAACTTGATGAAATCCCATCATTACGTGCGTTAAGTATTACGGGCGGCGAGCCGATGCTGTCTAAAAAATCCGTGCAAAATTATGTATTGCCGCTGCTTCGTTATGCACATGAGCGCGGTGTGTACACGCAAATGAATTCGAATTTGACGATTGATGCAGCGCGATACGAGCTGATTGCGCCGTATTTGGATGTTCTGCACATTTCGCATAACTGGGGAACCGTAGACGAGTTTGTGGAAACGGGCTTTGCGCATATGGAGCGCAAACCATCGTATAAACAACGAGAGCAGCTGTTTACACGGATGATCAAT
Organism: Bacillus sp. 37MA; assembly: GCF_000372765.1. Taxonomy (NCBI): domain Bacteria; kingdom Bacillati; phylum Bacillota; class Bacilli; order Caryophanales; family Bacillaceae; genus Bacillus; species Bacillus sp. 37MA. The sequence continues at coordinate 1,122,425 of NZ_KB889752.1, read as the reverse complement.
AATAGTCAAATTTTAGCAGGTGCGGATGTCTTAGTATCCGCAGAAACGATGTTAAATAAGCGGACGCTTCCTTATCTTGAGAAGATTCATCGTCAAGTTGTTGATGAGATGAGATGCGCACGCCATGAAATTCATCCGATGTATCCGAGTGACTTTGCAAGTGTCCTTGAATCTCTTTCACTTGATGACATGCGAGCAGCTATTCATCACCTGCTGGACGTAAGAGACCCAAATGTATGGATGTTGTTCGGCACACTTCCATTTTTCGCCTGCAATGAAGATGTTCGAGATCGGGAACTTGTCTATCGCCTGCAAAAAGAGCAGCACGTCACAGTACGAAACGATCCTGATGGGCGGTCGCGTTTAAATGTAAATATTTTTTCAGGTGATATTATTGTCACCGATTTTGCGGATGCACCGTCACTTGGCAACATTCAAACAAATTCATTTCAAGAAGCCTATGAGACGTGGACCGCATCGAAACTGGCAAAAGAAACGGGCTGCCATTGCTCATCTGTCCGCTGCCTCGGACCGAATATTTTAGTAAAAAACGCCTATTATCCGGAGACTGATTTCACCAAACGGGCTGCATTCCTGGATTTAACGAACATTGGACAATGACAAAATGAAATCTAAAATGAAATCGGACATCGTTGCGGACTGGATTAAAGAGCAGATTAAGCTCGGTAAATGGGGCTCTGCCGGTGCGAAAATCCCGAGTCAGCGCGTACTTGCTGATCAATTTTCCGTCAATAGAAGCACCGTTGTGACCGCACTTGAACTACTGAAAAAAGATGGAATTATAGAAGGTGTCATGGGGAAAGGTACGATTATCGCTAACGATACTTGGTCTCTTCTCGCATCACTTCCAAGATCAAAAGATACACAGCCATCTCATCCCGTTGAAACTGGAATTATAGATTTAAGTAAAGGGGAACTGGCGGAAGATGTGTTTCCCGACGGATATTTAAACGATGTGCTCGCCCGACTGTCTGGCAAAATCCACTCACTAGGTTATGAGGAGCGTGGCGGTTATGAACCGCTCCGGGAAGCTGTTGCAGGATATATGACAAGGCAAGGTACTCCTGTCACTCCTTCATCCATTTTAATTGTATCCGGTGCCATGCAAGGACTTCAACTGATCGCCTCAGGGCTTATGGAACGCGGCGCCTCTGTTTTTTTAGAAGAACCCTCTTACCTATATTCCATTCATACATTTCAATCGCTTGGTATGTCTCTTACAGGCATTGAAATGGATGCTGATGGATTGGTCACGGCTGATTTGCAATCGAAATGGCGTCCAAATCATCCTAGTGCTCTCTATACGATACCCTGTTTTCATAATCCAACTGGTATCATGATGAGCGAGTCGAGACGAAAAGAAGTATTGTCATTTTGTGCTGCCCACCGCCTTCCTATTATTGAAGATGATGTTTACCGGGAACTCTGGCTCGATTCCCCACCACCGCCTTCATTAAAATCGATGGACACAAACAGCAATGTTTTGTATATCGGAAGTTTATCAAAGACATTAAGCCCTGGCCTGCGGATCGGTTGGGTTGCTGGTGCAGAACCAGTCATTGAACGCTTGGCTAATTTGAAAAGGCAAGCAGACTACGGGACGAGTTCATTGTCGCAGCGTGTAGCCTCAGAATGGCTTGAAGAAGGATTATATGAGCATCATCTCGAATATGTACGGAAAGAGCTGTTAAAGCGGCGTCTAGAAGCATCTGCGTCTCTAGAACGCCACTTATCTGGACTAGCAGACTGGCGGATCCCGAACGGCGGCTTTTTTATATGGCTGAAATTAAAACAGGATATTTCAATAAAAGAATTATACACAGAAGCTGTAAATGAAGGCATTTTATTTCATCCGGGCAGTATTTATACAGAAGGGACTTCCCGTTCCATCCGTTTATCATATGGATACGCAGGACCCGCCCAGTTTGAAGAAGGAATCAGGCGGCTGAAAAAATGGATTATTACACTTTCTAAATAAAAAACAGGAGGCAACAACATGAATATTACTGATCATAAATTAGAAAAGGTCGCGGACCCGTTTGGCATTTTAGAAGGAGATCGGTACGAATATCATCTTTTTGCGGCAGTTGATGAAGATGACGATTTATACTCTGCTGAAGGCTTTTACATTCGTGTCCTATATGTCGTAACAGAAACAGAGAAAAAGATAGCAGGCTTATTTTTGCATAATCGTGCAGATGACAGCGTGCTTGATTTTGAACTGGAAGATGATGAAATCGAACTTGTACAAGAATACTGTGACATACATTTAAACGCATAAACACATGTAAACCCCATCCACTTTTATAGGTGGATGGGGTTTTTTAGTTGGCACTTATACTTGATTTTTCTGTGCTAACTCCACTTTCCTATATTTGTTTTGCTGTTTGAATATACTGATGAATCTGGTTGTAACAATGATACTTGCCATCTGTAAGCATAAAAACGATACTCACTACATATACTAGTTCTTAATATTTATAAAGAAAGGAGACTTCACATTATGTCACCAATCGAACTTTTTGGATGGATACTATCAATGATTTTAGGCGTTATCTTTATTTGTTCTTTAGTTGCACTATATAAAGAACCGACCTCAGACACTGAAAATGAGAGATCCTTTGTACAATCGACTATTTCAGAGGATAAAATAAAGGATCGTCCTACAGTTAAGATTTATTAAATATAAGTACACAATGATGTTAGTTTAGCCATCTCCACCTTCTGCTTTATTCATAGTCCTAGTCGTTTTTCAGCTTCGTTTTAGCCAAGGTCTTTCCTTGGCTTTTTTTATTTACTTATTGTGCATTTTATAACTATTTTTCACCAATGACTACAAGATGGTGTGAATAACTTATTCATACATGGAAAAAAGAATGGAAAACAAGATAACGCTGACAATGCTCGTTGTCATTTGTTTTCCAGCAATCATAACTGCATCCTTCCAAGATAATTCTTTCATGATTTTCATTAACGTTACTAAACAGGCTGTAAACGTACTGCAAAGGAAAACGGCGATAAATAATTCTCCAGGTGTCATTTGTTCCAAAACACTCCCTGATCCTTGATTTAAAAGGAGTATCCCATCTTTTCGAAACAAACTTGCAACGAATGCCGGTGCGATTTCAGTAGATAAACCGATCACGACTAAGAGCGGTGCAACGAAGTTCTTTAAATAGTCCAACCATCCTAGTAACTCAAACATCGAAGCAATCAAGCAAATGATTAGAAAGATCGGCATAGCTTGTAAAAGAAATTGGCTTATAACAGGCTTGATTCTAAACCATAAAGTTTGCCCTGATGGCCATTGTAAAAAAGATTCCCGCTTTTGAAATAGAGGAACCATCGTTCGTCTATTCCAAATCTTCACATGAATAAGTGAAATCACGATCAATGCAAAAATATAAGGAATGATTAAAACGATATTCCCTGATGCCCCAAAGACAGAAAGTGTTGCTCCTAATTGATAGCTACAGGCAGAACCGAATGAAATGACTGAAATACAATTCTTTCTTGTACATATACTACAGCTCCGGCTTGCTTGTATTGCGACGACATTACAGCCAAAGCCACTGATAATCGGAACAAGGTCTTGTCCAGTCAAACCCACTTTACGCATGAGCGGATCTAGCGAGTCCGTAATCCGATCCTTTAATCCACTTTCCTCGGTAATCGCTACGGCTAAACCAAACAGAAGCACAACCGGGAAAGCCCATATAAAGGAGTAGATTCCTAACGAAAAAAGTCCAAAATCCCCAAATAGCAAAGTTTTCAATGATTCTGGAAAAGTTGAAAACCAACTCTTCATAGGCCTGAGAATATTTAATCCTACGAAACCCTCTGCTCTTTTCGAAAATTGATATGCTAAGAAAATAGGTAACGTATAGATGCTTAGTACAGTAAAAAGGGCCAGGTAAGGGCCAATTACTCTTTTTTGAAACAACGTTGGTGATTCTTTTACTTTTTGTATTGGCAAATTAGCAAGTTCATCTGTTTCGGATGAAGTAACGAATCTGGCCAGTTGTATTACATTTTTTGCAACACTAGAATCGATAGTACGGGTATCCATAACATATAAAGGGAAGTTCGTTTTCGCTTTAAAATCACGTAATGCTTGCAGCGATTCTCGATCCATTTTATCTTCAAAGGTAACAAGGAGCGCTACCGGTTTATGATTAAATGAAAAGATTTTTTCAAATGCTTCAAGTTCCGTTTTAAAGTGAGTTCCTCTTACCACAAACCAAAGCTGATCTGCAGAGTCTGCCGTTTTTCCTATATACTGACTTGAGACAAGTTCACTGCCTAAGCGTATTCCCGGTGTGTCCACATACCTGATTTGTTCTTCTTTCACTTCAAAAACAGTAGAAGTAGAGCCTTTTACATTCGATCCTTGAACTTTGACTTCCTTTGATACTAAACTCTTCAATAAGGTCGTTTTCCCTGATGATTCCAATCCTACTAATACAATCCTCATATCGATTCTCCTAGCATGCACAATCTTTTTCGCAACAAGATAAGTCATCTAAATACATAGAAGACTGCTTATATAACTGAAAAACGTCGGGATTACAGGGCAGATGGTGATGAAAGAAGATATTCTCGGCAATAATCGCAAACCGTTGACGGAATTTATAAATAAAACAGAAGATCGTATTTTTTTGCCTTACACTCGGCCCAATTAAATAAACAGAAGGAGCAATTGTGGATTCATCCTTTTCGGTTAAGATCGGAAGCCCCTCTTCATTCCAGTCAAATAAATGCTTAAATTGTTTCGCGCCGCTCGAAAAACCTGTACAGATGATTGGTTCCCGGTCTGTTTCTACGACCTCACCGTCCTCAAATTGGACAAGATAACATTCCTTTGCCTCATCTTTTTCAATTGATACCGCCCTTTTGCTGGGATGTTCAACGGTTCGATTAAACACAACAAGCGACTTGAGTCTTTCTCTCGTAAATGGAGATAATGTCCGACTAGGGTCGACTTCTTTATCAAACCAAACAGGTGCAGAATAGTACACATCGACCTGTTGGTCAGCTGTGGCTAGATGATAGGCAGCATCAGCTGCACTTTCACCGCCTCCGATAATGATCCGATCTCCTTCAAGTTCTGCCCATGAAGTAACATCACCATAATGAATCCCATACGTAAAAGGCCTCTTTGGAAATTGGAATTCACCACAAGCAAGAATAACTGAATTTGAAAAGAATCCATCTCCGAGCTCACTTGTTTGCACCCAATATTTCCCCTCCTTTTTTTCCATTTTATAGACTGTTGTATTTTCACGAACTGGCAAATCATAGTACTCAGCGATCATAGCCAAATAATCACCATATTCCTCCCCTGATAAATGCTCCTTTCCAAATGTATAAGCCGGTGATGTATCTGGCAGAATTGCATTTAAATCCAAATGGCCAAATCCGTGGGCTGTAAAAGACGGGGTAATGAATTTTGTTTCTTTAGCCCATTGTAAAAATGTCGAACCAACTTGGTCCTTTTCTAAAATAATAAAATCTTTTATTCCATTTTGTTTGAGCAGCAAACCCATTCCAATTCCTGCTGGGCCGCCTCCTATAATCGTGATCAATTATGATCCCCCTCTTTTTTTATTATCTTTTGTAAAAATTCATCCACTTCTCAAATAATAATAATTACGATTTGAGAGGTGTGATGTTCTACTAATTGGATTCTTTTTGTAAGGATAGATGAGTATTTTTACCAACTGGCTTTTTTTATTCCTGGTAATTGTCCCTTATGTGCTAGCTCGCGAAAAGCGATACGCGACATGTTAAATTTCCGCATATATCCCCTTGGCCTGCCCGTTAATTCACATCTATTGTGAAGTCTGGTTGGAGAAGAATCCCGAGGCAGCTTGTTTAGAGCTATAAAATCCCCTTTTTCCTTTAGTTCTTTGCGAATCTCTGCATATTGTTCAACCAACTTTTGCTGTTTTTTTGCTTTAGCTATTTTCGATTTTTTAGCCATTTTCATTTCCTCCTCAATATAAAACGTAATTATTACGATTTAATCTTAAAAATTTTATGTTTATATTGTCTCTTTGTACATGCTATCGTAATTATGACTCTCATCATTATTCCCCTCATTTATATTAAAGTTAGTTTAGAAACTTGGCAGTGGATCGTGAAAATTTGTCCACTCTTGAACGAGCTCCTCTTCAGTAAGTAAGCACCTGTCTAATGTTTCGATCATTTGTTTTTGATCCATTCCGATACCAATAAGTACTAACTCCGTCATCCTGTCTCCATATTCCTCATCCCAGCGTGCTAATAGCTCAGGTTCTTCTTTTAAAATTTGCTGCTGTTCTTCTTCTGGATAAGCAGCAACCCAATCCCCCGCTCTCTCTATCGTTAAGGATGGACCCGCCTGAGAAAGCAAAACAGCGACATTGTTACGTGTTGCAAGCCAAAGAAACCCTTTTGCACGGACAACTTCGTCCGGCCATTCTTCGATCCATTTCATCAGACGATCGGGATGAAATGGTTTTTTGCTTCGATAGACAAATGATGCAATACCATATTCTTCTGTTTCAGGGACATGCTCTTCATTAAGCTCTTTCATCCATCCAGCACTTTGACTTGATATTTCAAAATTAAATAATTGAGTGTTAAGCACCTGGTGCAATGAGAGCTGTGAATGGATTGTTTTGATTATACTTGCATCGGGATTTAAAACTTGAAGGATGGCCTTTAATTTAACTAAATGAGCTTTATCAACTAAATCCATTTTGTTCAGTATAATGACATTAGCAAATTCAATTTGATCAATGAGAAGATCGGCTATTTCTCTATTGTCTTCTTCATTTACAGCTTGCTTTCGATCCAGTAATGTTTCACCCGAAGCAAAATCCTGCCAAAACTGATTTGCGTCCACAACCGTTACCATTGTATCAAGGCGGCAAAATTTCGATAGATCAATGCCCAGACTTTCATCTATATATGTAAATGTTTGTGCAACTGGTATAGGCTCACTTATTCCCGTTGATTCGATGACAATATAATCAATGCCTCCCGTAGCAGCCAGCTTCTCTACCTCAAGAATTAAATCTTCACGAAGCGTACAGCAAATGCATCCATTTTGCAATTCCACTAATTTTTCTTCTGTACGCGAAAACCCTCCCTGTTTAATAAGCGAGGCATCTATATTTACTTCGCTCATATCATTGACAATAACAGCTATCCTTTTTTGTTCACGATTTTTTAAAATATGATTTAATAGCGTTGTTTTCCCCGAACCTAAATAACCACTTAAAACGGTAACCGGAATTTTTCCACTTTCCACTACATTCACTCCTCAACAATAAATAAGAACGATTACGATTTAAAAGTTAAAAACTTGTTTAATAGATGCTACTCATACATAATAAACCGTAATGATTACTATTTACAAGTTTTTTTTGGAAAATTTGTTTTAATTATTACGATTTAATTGAATTATTAGCATCAAATACCCTAAAAAACCGTCTTAAGCAACTCCAATTATACAAAAAATCCGCATATGAAAGATTCACATCCCCCGCTTGGTAACTGCATACTTTGCATATTCGCTCCAAGCCTTTGTTTTTTTCTAAACATAATCACTGTTATCCCTGTTGTTTTATCACAATTCACCTATCCCATTTCCTTACGCAACCGACTGGCTCATAAACATACAAACCAGTCAGCATATCACAGTAAGCTAAGTGTTTAATGATCCATATTGATATTCCCATTCTGTCACATCTCTTGTCACGAGTAAAAGACTCTATACCGATTAAAATATTTACGTTAGAGGAATATGCCCATCGTCAAAAAAAAACGCGTCAGCTTGTACGTCAGTCGCTGAAAAAAGCAGTTGTTGAACTGTCAGATGTAAAACCACAGGATTTTTTAGCAACAGTGGCAGATCTAGCAGTTGCTTTGTCATTTCAAGTATACCTTAGCGGATTGGAACTGTTCGATCCCTTCATCATCCAGTCACTTTTCATGCCGATCAATGATTTTTTAACCATGGGCTATTTGTCTTGACTCCTTCCGCCGAAGCGGCTGACGCTTCGGCCGCGCTTGTATTACAGGCCAAACTTTCCGGCACGATATTCATTACAGCCATTCGGGTTCCTCCTTTCTTTTTCTCGGATGTTGTATTTCATCACCCGCACCCCGGCAAGTCGGGCACAGCGTATGTTGTGTCCCTGGCACATCCATCAATAAATAACCGAGCCCATCACACATCTTACACAGCTCTACAAATGATATATCTTCTTTAGTTTCTATTACATCGGTTGAGTTATACTGCTCAAATGTCTCTGATATTTGCGATGGAGGTTCCGCTACCATCGTTTCTTTTTGTAATTCTTTTTGCACTTCTTTAATAAGATCTTTCGCTAGTTCCTGTATTTTCTCTGTTAGTTCTTTTTCGTTGACAGTTTCCAGTGGTGGCTTCCTTTCCTCGTTCTGCAGCTGACTAAAGACGATAATTGCATCCCACATCTTCACAATGTCATCTTCTGAAATATACACATGCGGCGCATCCTGCATCATACGTTTGACATAACGTTTTTTAAATTGGTCGTACATCATATGCCTACATCCTTCCAAGTCCCGCCACAGTGGGCGCAAACGGATAGCTTTTATATAGTTTTGCCTGTTCTGCTATCCATTTATGCGTGTCATGCCCATACATCGCACTTTCATCAATCCGCTTCGTAAACGTCCAGAATCTCTCCTATTTCTACATTCACAAAAACGGCAATGTCTTTCCCTTTTCATGATAATGCCAGCACTTTTTCAATATCGGAATATCTTTCTTTTTCTCTGGTTGATTCCCGTACCACCTCCTTCCTTCCTTTCTTTTTTAGTTGATATCGAAACCTTCGACCACCATTTTAACCTTCTTTAATTCCAAGCATCTGTTGTCCTCATATAAGATTGGTAATTAAATCACCTGTTAGTTCATAATTTGAACAACTTTACTGTTATTTATCATTGTAAGTAAAGGGCTTTATTTTTACTTAACTCACTTTTCTTTTTTTGCAAACAAAAAACCCTGAATAATATGTTGAATCATTCAGGGTTTTTTATTTTATTACTGCTCCTCTACAATTTTTATTTCAGTAGCATGTGCATACAATGAAGCAGAATGCTCGTATATATCAAACGTAACAACTACCTTTTAAGCGACTTGAAGAGAGGAAACAGTCTCTTCATCGGTATCCTTCGTGTCAAAATCACTTGAATAGTCGTCGTACCTACATATACATGCCACTGCCTTGTAATAATCATTAACGATATTACAATGGGATAATACCTAAAACGAGAGCAACAAGAATTAGTACTGCTGTCGATCCGCATGCCCACTTTAAAAAAGCGCGCTGTAGTTTACCAAAGTCTTCTCCTACCATCCCGACCAAAAGATAGGTGGACGGAACAAGAGGACTTAATAGATGAACTGGTAAACCGAAAAGAGAAGCTCTTCCAATCATAGCAGGATCAATTCCATATGCAGCTCCTGCTTTTGCAAGTAATGGCAAAACGCCATAGTAAAAAGCGTCATTAGACATAAAGAAAGTAAACGGTGCACTAATTACTGCTGTAATTACAGCAAAGTGGGATCCCATTGCATCTGGAATATGCTTGATCATCGAGTTTGCCATGGCATCCACCATTTCAGTTCCTGAAAGAATGCCAGTGAAAATTCCAGCAGCGAAAACCATTGAAACAACAGATAGAGCATTATCGGCGTAATTGGCCACACGTTCTTTTTGATCACTCATTTTCGGATAATTGATAGTAATGACAATCGCAAAGCCAAACATAAACAATACAGTTGTTGGCAGTAATTCCATGATTAAAGCTACTAAAAGGATTATTGTTAATGCATAGTTAAAGACGATCAACTTCGGGCGTTTAAGATGTATATCCTCGGTTGTAGCCGCCACCTCTTGAGCCACCACACCATAATCAAGTTCGACCACACCAATCCTCTTTCTTTCTTTTCTGCCGAGAAAATAAGCCATGAATAGAACAAATAGGACACCACCAATCATGGAAGGTATAACAGGCGTAAATACGTCTGACATTTCAAGATTCAAAGCAGTCATCACCCTTGCTGTCGGTCCCCCCCCATGGAAGGAGGTTCATTACCCCTGATGCCGAAACAGCGATCCCTGCTAATGTAAGCGATTTCATTCCGATCCTTTTATAAAGGGGAAGCATGGCAGAAATGGTGATCATGTATGTGGTGGTACCATCTCCATCTAATGAAATAAAAAGGGCTAAAACAGCCGTACCGATAGCAATTTTTACAGGATCTCCTTTTACTAGCTTAAGAATCGTATTGATAATGGGATCAAATACTCCTGCGTCAATCAAAATACCGAAGAAAAGAATCGCAAATAAAATCATGATTCCTGTTGGAGCTACACTTTTAATCCCCTCTAATGCCATTGGACCCATTTCCCTTCCAAATCCGCCCAAAAGAGCAAATACGACGGGTACGATAATGAGAGCAATCATAGCTGAAAGTCGTCCTGTCATAATTAAAATCATAAATACGAGTATCATTAAAAACCCTAATAAAGCAAGCATATCCTTCACCCCTCAATTCTAATTAAATAAATTTTAAACTATGTATCTTGATTTGTAAGCGTTTTCAATTTAATGTGTTTTAAACTTTTTTTGAAGATTTTGTTCATTTTGTTCACAGAAGCTTTTTGACACTTGATAATACCGGAAACATTTTTTCTTGACGGGTTGTAGTATTAAGTGCAACACATTGAAAGTAGAAACGCCCATGAAAGCTTCTTGTAAATTGATAAACTATCTCTTATAAAAAGAAAGATCGGAATGTTATCAATAACATTCCGATCTTTCCCTTCTTTAAAAGGATACTTCCATCAAATTTTATAATATTTACGCTCTGGTCTCCCTACTGCACCATATACCACTTCAGCTTTACATTCCCGAGCAGATATCAAATATTCGAGATAACGCCTGGCTGTTGTCCTTGAAGCGCCAATTTGAACGCCCACTTGTTCAGCTGATAAGCCTTTGTTACTTATTTCAAGGACTGTCCTTACTTTCGATAATGTGATTTCATCGATTCCTTTTGGTAACGAAGTCTCCTGTTCAGTTGTGGACGTGGAGGATTTATTAAAGATAAGATCAACAAAATCCTGATCTATTTCTCGTTTAGATTGCAAAAGCTGATACTTATTGAGATACTCCTCAATAATTTGATAGAAACGCTCCATTTTTACCGGTTTTATTAAAAAATATTCCACACCATAGTGAAGTGCCTTTTCAAGTATCTCCTTATCGGTTGCTGCGGTGATCATTAATATATCTACTTGCTTGTATTTTTGACGAATGACCGGAAGCAGATCGGAACCAAGCTGGTCTGGCATATACACGTCAAGAAGAAGCAAATCAGGTTTCTGTTGATCCAAAATTTCAATAGTCTGTTTTGCATTTAACGCTTTACCAATTACTTCTATTTCTTCAAACCTATTCAGAAACTTCTCATGAATGTCTGCTACACGAAAATCATCTTCCGCAATGGCCACTCTTATTTTAACCATTCCTCTCTCCCTCTCTGTCTTTTCGGAAGATACACTGTAAAGACGGTGTTTTCTGCCCCGCTGTGCACCTCAATGATACCGCCTAGCTCTTTTACTGCATGGTCAGTGTTTGAAAGTCCATAGCCACTTGGAATTTTTCCTATTTTTGAAGTAAAGCCCCGTTCAAAAAGGAGAGAAATATTTTCTGGTTTTATTCCCTTTCCATTGTCACTCACTTCAAATATAATATCCTCTCCGATATCAGTAGCGAAAAAGTTTACGAGTGGTTCCTCAATACCAGAAACAGCTTCAAATGCATTATCAATAATATTACTAAGGATTAAGGTAAGCTCGGACAACTTTATATGACTCGGCAGTGTCTCTAAGTAGCTTTGCATATCTATTTCAAAGGTAACCTTCTTTTCTGAGGCTTTTCCTAACTTCCCAAGTAAAATAGCTTGAACCTTGGTATCTTTTATCTGTTCAAAGACAATTCGGTTTAGAGATTGCAGTTCAGATGTCTCGCTTTGTATCATATTTATAGCCTCGTCATATTTCCCTAATTGGAGTAAACCGGATAGCACGTATAATTTATTAGTAAATTCATGGGTTTGTGCTCTTAAATCCTCAGAATACACTTTTACTTCTGATAATGTATTTACCATCTGCTCAATTTCTGTTTTATCACGAAATGAAGCGACTACACCGCTCACCCCTTCATCGTCAAAGATCGGTGTACAATTTATAATAATTTTTTTATGCCTCCACAGCATTTCTTTATCCATTTGCGGCCTTCCTGATTTCAACACTTCGTACAAATAAGCAGGAGGAAAGAGATTATCAACTTTCAAATCGCGAACAGACCCTTTTATATTCAGCAGTTTTTTTGCCGGCTGATTCATAGACGTAATAACCCCATTTTGGTCAATCGCTAAGATTCCCTCTTTCACTGAGTGAAGCACAGCGTTTTTTTCTTTATATAAACGGGCAATTTCAAAAGGTTCTAACCCTAATGTATCCTTACGTATACTGCGTGCAAGCATATAACTGCCAATGACGGATATGACAAGAGCTATGAATGATACGACAATCTCCCTAGATAAATCTTTAAAGATTTGTTGACGAACATCTTCTACTAAAAATCCAACCGAAACAACGCCAATGATGTTTCCATTCTTATCAAATACCGGTGACTTTCCCCGCATGGAAAGTCCAAGAGAACCACGAGCTTCAGAAATATAAGATTCACCATTTTGAATAGCCCGTTTGTTGTCTCCGCCAATCATAGGTTTTCCTATCTCTGATACCAAGGGATGGGAATAGCGAATTCCCTCTGCATTCCCCACGACGATGAATTCAGCACCTGTTTCTTGACGAATTTTTTCAACTATCGGTTGGATGGTATCAGATGGATCTTCCGATTTAAATGCGTCGACAATTGTAGGTATAAAAGCTATGGTTTTTGATAACTCCAAAGCCAAGCGGCCCCTATCCTCTGCTATTTGCTTTCCTTCCATGTAGGTAAAATAAGCCGTTAATAGGAGGATCAGAAATAAGCTTAATGATAATACCAACCCCAGAATCTTTTTTTGAAGCGATACTTTCCACATTTACAACAACATCCTCTATCTTCATTCGCTTTTTATCCTTTTATGTTGTATTAGGTTTACTTTATTGAATTAGCTATATCTACTAAAACTTAGGCTGTAACTTTGTCAGCAATTCGTTTGTGACAGCTTTACCCCAAGATTCTTGACCATAAAATTCTCCTTGATTCTCATCTATGCACCGCATACAATAATGCCACACGCCATTAGGCTTAAACTCAAATTTGCGATTTTCTGTCTGCCATCCTCTCGGTCCCCACCAGCTTGCCAAGCGCTCTGGTTCCGAAAATGCCTTAAATACAAGACCTCGCGGCGCGTTGAAGATCCGCTCCATGACAAGAACTTGCCCTTCTATGTTCGTCGTCATACTGTTTGTTACTTTGTTTTCGGACATTTCAATTCCTCCTACCAGAAATTTTCGTACTAAGCTGGTCACTCTTTTCCATAGTAATTCTTTCCGTCGCAATGTCAGTCTTTCCCTTGCAAATTACGCAAATAATCATCCAAACGATCGAATCTTTCATTCCAGACACACTGGAAAGATTCCAGCCAATCATCTAGATCTTGAAACGGCTGATGCCTTAGCTTGTAGATTCGCCGATTAGCAATCGCTTGCACCTCGACGAGTCCAGCTTCACTAAGTACACGGAGATGTTTTGAAGTTTGCGGCTGGAGGAGACCAAGTTGTTCAGCAATTTCCCCTACAGTAAGGGGCCCATTACGCAATAGCTCAACAATGTGTAGTCGGTTGGGCTCGGCAAGTGCATTCAAAGTTGTTGTGATGTTGACGCCCATATACCTTTCTCCCTTCCTTCTGAATATAACCAGTAAGGAATATTCCTATCAAGGCATATTGAGAACTTCTTTTAATAAAAGATCTTTAATTAACCTGCATCGTTAGTATAATAAGAAAAAAGAACTGCTGATCCATTCATTGATCTTCAAATCTTGCACCCGTTACTTGAAGAGGAAAATTAGTTTAACTTAATTTTATTTTCTTCCAAACTCATTATATAAACGCTCCTTACATTCATCCCAAGAAGGTTTATTATCTGCTTCCCAATTGATTGATTCTAATTCGTCAGCAATATTTCTAGATACTTTCATTGCTTTTAAATGATTCCCTTTGTTTCGGTACTCTTTCATACTATTTTTGTTTTCCCATACAGTTAGTGTCCAGTATGTATCCCATCCTTCTTTATCAAATGAAGAATACAAAAGACCTTCTGCTTTTCTTGATTGACTAAATGATTTGCCTGTATGCCAAATAAAGACAGGTAACTTACGCTTTTCTTTTAGATGCAACCTAGTAACTGAGACAAACATAATTATCATCCCTTCAATAATGGCTTCTGAATTGTTAGCTGCTATGGCTTCGGATCTCAAGCTGTTAGCACCTTGTCAGGTACATTATGAGCTTTGGCAAAACAGATTGAAGAAGATGGTGTAGATCCTGTCATAGCAACCATTATCTTAATACGGCTTCTTTAATTTTCCGATTAAACAAGCTCCGATTTTTCCAAATAAAATCAACAAAATCATTACCAGCCAAGCTTTGTTCACCATGATCACAATAATTCAGGCCTTTGCCATGAAGGGACCATTGGCTGTCTGAATATTTCATCAGTGTCCAATCGCCCTCTCGTTCTCTATCTTCAATCACAAGGTAATGCTTTTGTCCACCATCATCATATGAAGCTATTAACTCAAACTTTTCAATGAAGTCTTGAATGTCTAATTTTTTCTTAATAATATGCATGATATCCTGCCCCTCTATCTATTTTAGTAATTAATAAAAAGTGCATTATTTACCACTTACGATACAACATATTATACCATATGAATAATATAAAAAATCCAAATCTGTTTTTGTCTGTAAATGCTCATATTTAACCTTTCTTTAAGGAGTGGCGTCAGGAAAATGCGGATTTACAACGATAATCATTTTAAGACAAGTTTTATGAGACATAAGGAATGATAGTTATATTACGTATAAATGGAGAGGTTTCCCATTATAGGCAGGGCATTATTAGCGTGATGGACGCATCTTGTTTTATTGAACAAACCCTGCTCCACAGATTATGTACGGAAACCTGTTCTTACATGGGAATGGAACAAGAAAATCAATAACGTTCTTTAACAGAGCCTATATAAAAAGCCCAAGCAATTTATGATCACCTGAGCTTTCCTAATTCTTATATAACTATTTTACCTATGGATTGTCAGCACTAAATCAGTCAACTTTTTTAAGGGACAATCGTTTATATTCAATAGTGGTGGCAGCAACGAAAGTAACCTAAAAATAAAAAGGGGACTTTAGTGAAGTCCCCTTTTTGTTTTCTTCATCCACAATGGTGATAAAAAGTCTCTTAGATTTGATTGGTTATCCTTAAAAGGTTTCTAATCCATTTTCTAAGAGGCTTAGAATCATAACTTGGTTAATTGGCTAACTTGTTTATGAGTTTCATTTTGTGCTTTATTTTTTTTATGGAATCCTTTCCCATAATAGAATGCGACTAGAATAATTAACCATACAGGTCCTACTATTAAAGCGATTCTTGTATCCGGGAAATAAGCCATTAAACCAACTACTCCGATTAAGAAAGCTAATGACAAATAGGAAGTAAATGGATATAAAGGCATTTTATATTTTAAACCTTGTTTTTGTTCTAGAGTTAAGCCTTTACGGTAATGAATTTGAGATAATAAAATCATGCACCATGTCCAAATCGCACCGAAAGTCGAAATACTTGTTACCCATGTAAATACTTGAGCAGGTACTAGGTAGTTTAATACTACCCCGATTAATAAAGCTCCTGCAGTCGCTAAAACCGCCAAATTAGGTACGCCGTTTTTGTTCAATTTACTGTATGCCTTTGGTGCTTCTCCATTTTCAGCTAAGTTAAACAACATACGTGCTGTACTGAAGATACCGCCGTTACAGGAAGAAAGAGCTGCCGTTAAAACAACAAAGTTAATGATTCCTGCTGCTGCAGGGATGCCGATTTTTTCAAAAGTTAAAACAAACGGACTTCCTTGTGTACCAATTTCTGTCCAAGGATAGATGGACAGAATAACAAATAAGGCACCTACGTAGAAGATAAGAATTCGCCAAAAAACTGTATCGATTGCTCTTGATAACGTTTTTTCAGGATTTTTCACTTCTCCTGCTGTAACACCAATCATCTCAATTCCCAAGTAAGCAAACATAACCATTTGTAACGACATTAATACCCCGGTAATACCATTTGGAAAAAATCCTCCATGTTTCCAAAGATTGCTGATACCCGTTGCGATTCCATCGTTACCAATCCCGAACACAATCATGCCGACACCTATAGCGATCATAAAGATAATAGCTGCAATTTTAATTAAAGCAAACCAAAACTCTATTTCCCCATACGCCTTTACAGCAAGGAAGTTAACTGCTGCCATAATCAATAATGCTGCTAACGCCCAAATCCAGCGCGGGGTATCCGGGTACCAGAACTCCATGTAAATTCCCACCGCTGTAATCTCGGCCATACACGTAACAACCCATAAAAACCAATAATTCCATCCTGTTATATAGCCTGCAAGCGGTCCCAAATAGTCACGTGCATATTGACTAAACGAGCCAGCTACAGGTTTTTGAATTGCCATCTCTCCAAGTGCTCTCATGATAAAAAACATGATCATACCACTAAATACATACGCCAACAAAATACCAGGTCCTGCTAACTTAATGGCAGATGCTGAACCAAGAAATAGGCCAACCCCAATCGCTGCTCCTAAAGACATAAGTGTAACATGTCTTTCCTCTAAACCACGCTGTAACCCTTTTCCTGAAGCATTCTTTTGCATACTTTCTTCCTCCAGTCGTTATCACATGAATAACATGATTACTCTCTCAAGCCTTAATTCCCATGCTGACTAGGCTTTTCATTATCCATCATGATCATGATGTTTATAATGGTGTAATCGTCATGTTATCTTTCCCTGTTTGTTCTCCTTAAAATATAAATAAATAATTACCATCAAATACTTATTGAATAAAAGAGAAGTGAGTTGAAAATTCCTATGAAACTTTTTGCTTACTTATGAAATTTAGAAAGTGATTTCTTCCTCCTTCACTGCACCTTAATTGTGAACGCTTTCATTTTATAAAAGTAAGTTCTAAATGCTTGCAATATAATTACAACATTTTCGTGAACAAACTTCTATGTGATTTCACTAAAAAATTAAGTTGTGATTTTGTTGATTTAAACAAATCATTAACCTGAAAAGCTAATAAACCTATCAGAATAACAAAAATAAATCAATTATATTTAGATAAAGAGGGATTTTATATGACATATATGAAAAATGACCCTTTTA
Source organism: Bacillus sp. 37MA (assembly GCF_000372765.1). Lineage (NCBI taxonomy): Bacteria > Bacillati > Bacillota > Bacilli > Caryophanales > Bacillaceae > Bacillus > Bacillus sp. 37MA. The sequence continues at coordinate 1,104,889 of NZ_KB889752.1, read as the reverse complement.
GAGTTAACTCTGACAGTCTAGAGGAGTTTGCCGACGTCGTAAGTGAAGTTCTTTCATTGTCCTATTACAATTGAAGATTGCACTTTATTCGATTGATCATCATCAATTAATTTTGTTGATCTCTCTAAATCAGATAGAACAGCCTTTCAACAAATTAAATGATTTTTTGGCGAAATTGATTTGAAGGATCCGAATCAAAAGAGGACGCTCTATCTTAACCTCAAGCTTGAGATGTTTAAGTGATTATGAACGTTTTGTGAAAAAAATCAAAAACCCGTGAAATTTTTCTCTTTTTTCAATAAAGAAAAATTGATGAAAGCGCTCTATAATGAAGTCGCAAGGAAATGTAAAGCAAGTTATTAAAGGAGGAAATCACGATATGATTATCGGTGTACCTAGAGAAATTAAAAATAACGAAAATCGAGTTGCTCTTACTCCGGCTGGGGTAGTTTCATTTATAAACGCCGGACATAAAGTATTAGTAGAAAAAGACGCTGGGCTCGGAAGCGGTTTCACTAATGAAGATTACGCTGCTGCTGGTGCAGAAATTATTGAAAGCGCTGCAAACGTATGGGCTCAAGTAGAAATGATCATGAAAGTTAAAGAGCCTCTTTCAAGCGAATATAACTACTTCCGTGAAGGCTTAATCTTATTCACTTACTTACATTTAGCAGCTGAACCTTCTTTAACTCAAGCTCTTAAAGATAAAAGAGTTATTGCCATCGCATATGAAACTGTAGCAGTTGGACGCACACTTCCTCTTCTTACTCCAATGAGTGAAGTTGCTGGTCGCATGGCTGGACAAATCGGTGCTCAGTTCTTAGAAAAAACAAACGGCGGTCAAGGTATCCTTCTTGGAGGCGTTCCTGGCGTAAACCGCGGTAAAGTAACAATCATTGGCGGTGGTATAGTGGGAACAAACGCTGCGAAAATGGCAATTGGCTTAGGTGCAGACGTAACAATTATCGATTTAAGCGCTGACCGTCTACGTCAATTAGAAGACATCTTCGGTAACCAAATCAAAACATTAATGTCTAACCCTTTCAATATCGCGGAAGCTGTAAAAGAAGCAGATCTTTTAATCGGCGCGGTATTAATTCCGGGTGCAAAAGCTCCTAAGCTTGTAACAGAAGAAATGGTAAAAACAATGAAACCTGGTTCTGTTATTGTGGATGTGGCAATCGATCAAGGCGGCGTCGTTGAAACAAGCGATCATGTAACAACTCATGATAACCCAACATTCGAAAAACACGGGGTTCTTCACTACTCTGTTGCGAACATGCCTGGTGCAGTTCCAAGAACATCTACAATCGCTTTAACAAACGTAACCGTTCCTTACGCATTGCAACTTGCAAACAAAGGTGTATTCAAAGCGATCTCTGAAAACGGTGCATTAAAGCTTGGTGTTAACGTTGCAAACGGCGAAATCACATATGAAGCTGTTGCAAAAGACCTTGGCTATGACTATGTAACAGTTGAGAAAACTCTTGAAAAAGAATTAATAGTTAGCTAATTATTAACTTATTCGACCACAATATGTCCCCTCAAAAAACCAATTTTGAGGGGTTTTTCATGCAGACATTTGGAGGGGTCACAACATGAATCAACCTAGTTATCGCGACACATGGGCAGAAGTTTTATTAGAAGCTATCAAACATAATGTTCAGCAATTTAGACAATATGTATGACGTTCAACGAAATTAATGATCGTAGCGAAAGCGGAGGTTCTGATGCAAAAATAATTTGATAAAAAATAGAACTTATATTACCTACTAACTTGCGAGTTATGATGCTATAAAGATAATTTAAAGATTCACTGACTGTTTAAAATGACTTTCCTCTTTTCTATTTGAAACATAACTATGCAAAATCATTCCTAGAATGACGATAAAAATACCGCACCAAGATAATGGAGATGGAATTGGTATTGACAAAAATATTAGTTCTCCAGCTAATGCAAAAAGTACTTCCATTGATTGCGTTGCTTCAACAGAAGCTAACTTTTGCATATTTCCTCTTACCCTATCTGTTGCTTTGAAAAATAGGACAGTAGCAATGACTCCTGAACAAAGTGCCACCAATAAAGATTGAAGACTCTGCCCCTTACTTGGTAATCCTACGGTATAAAAGCCGTACAAGGAAAGTAAAAACCAGAATGGGAGACTTGCCAATGTCATTCCTAACACTCGTTGATAAGCATCTAAACGCCCTTCACACACATCCATCATTTTACGATTCCCTAAAGGATATGCAAATGATGCTATTAAAAGGGGAACAACTCCCAATAATATACTTTCTAAAGAAAGTTGTTTTGCATGTTCAATTTGCATTAGAACAATACCTAACAGAATGATAAGTGACATTATAAGACCTTTAAAGGGAATTTTCCCTCTTATCTGTAAAGGTCCATTCTTTGTGTATATTGTTTCAAAAAATAACGGTGCAAGTAAAGCACCTGAAATAATAGTGATTTGCCATGTTCCAGCGATAAGCCAACCAGGTGAATAAGCAGATGCAAAACATAAGGGAGCATAGAATAACCCAAACCCAACAAAGCTCCATAAAACCCATGTTCTTGGTTGTTTTCTCATTTCGTTTAAGAGTGGTCGTAAATTTTTTCTAATTATTACAATACATAAGAGAAATGGAACCATAAAGATATATCGGAGCGAAGCACTCCAAATCCAACTACCACCAGATAACTCCATAGATGCATTGAGAACAAATGTAAAAGCAAAAAAGAAGGCTGCACAAATACCTATTAAAATTGGTTGCAACTGAACTCACCTCGGGTCCGCTTGTTGTGTTAGTAGTTCGCCAAGACTTAGCCAGTTTTCTTCTACAAGACGGACGATTATTTCGTATTCCCGGTTTTTACAAGCCGATATAATTTGTTTGTGCTGCTCAACCGAATTTAACCCTTTTAGCGTAGTAAATTGTGAAATCTCTAATCGTTGAATTTTAGGTACACTACGTTCTAATGCGAACACTATTTCAGGGTTCCCAGCCACGTCTAAGAAAACCTTGTGAAAAGTTCCATCTGTCTCAACCGCCTTAATAACATCACCTTTTTCAATTGCAAGTCGCAAAGTTTTATTGCTAAACTCTAATTCTTCAATATCCGTTTCCTTCAATAAAGGACATGCAAGTCGAGCAGCTAAAGCATGTAAAGCTGCTACAACAGTAAAAGCATGTTTCGCCTCCTCTAATTTTAATGGTGCTACGCGAGTAGATGACCCTGGAAGTGACTCAACAAGTCCTTCGTCTTCAAGTCGTTTAAGTGCTTCCCTAACAGGGGTACGACTAATTCCAAACTTCTCTGCTAATTTTTTGTCATTTAAGCGTTCTTCTGGATGTAATTCCAAAGTGATAATCGACTTTTTTAAAGTTTGATATACTTCATCTCTAAATGACAATCGTTTAATTGGTTTTATAATGTCTTTTTTCATAAAACCAATATATCGCATATTAGTTTTATTTGCAATTATTACTTATCTTCTTCAACAATCTGGTCCTTTAGCGGAATAAAGATTGGCTAATTATTCAATTCTGATAGCTTTCTATATAATGAAGCTCTAAAGACATTTGTAATTTCACAAATTTGATTTACAGTCATATTTCTTTCTTTATATAATTTTACTGCCCATCGAACGAACTCGCTTTTTAATAAACATGATCCTGTTCCACTATCATTAGAATTGGTATAGGTGCGCTATTTAATCGCTATCATTACACTTCTCACTATTGGCTTGATGACAAAACAATCATGGCGAATTCATAAACGTGATTTGCTATTAATAATAGCCATCGGGGTAATTGGCATACAATTTCTATTTTTACTCAGGAAATTGATACTAAATTATCTTCAACACAAATGGGGGCCATTATACCTTCAGTAACACGGGCATTCATGGTTCTTTTTGCTCGTTCATCACTTAAAGAACGAATAAATCTAAAGAAGGGAATATTTATTATTTGGGGTGGACTCTTATATTTGGGAGTTATTTTAACGGCTGGTGGATTCCTACTTTAGAATCGTGGGTTACAAACGCTAAATGCATCAAGTGGTGGTTTATTTTTCTTTTTTCAACCTGTAGTTGGAACATTTCTAGAGTGGCTTCTTCTAATCGATTCATGTGTATCTTCCGTTGGCGTATACTCTTTTTTCAAAATGGTACTTTCACTCTATTATTCTCCTACCTCTCTTCGTTTATCTTACATTTGCATTTTACCATATAGTTTGTTTTGGTTGTATTTTCCTGTATACTAAATTAGTGGTGATCGTACTATTACTAATTACCCAAAATAAATACAATAGAGGTGCTGCTAATGGAAGATTTTATTGTCGTTCCACATATTTCATCCATAAAAAATAAATTAATCTATTTTTTAATCAAGGAGTGTATTTTTACGTATGAAGAAAAAAGATATGTTTAGATTTATGATGTCAGCAGTTATGATACTAGTTTTATTTATTTCCATCTTTCCTTTACCAACTAAAGGAGCAAGCAATACATCTCCTAAGAATGAAATGCGCGCAGCTTGGATTGCGACTGTTCAAAATGTTGATATGAAAGCCGGAATGAATAAAGCCCAATATACAACTTGGGTACGTCAAACATTGGATCAATTGAAAGCCAATAAATTCAATGCGGTCATTTATCAAGTGAAACCAACAAATGATGCTTTGTATCCTTCAAAGTTGGCTCCATGGTCATTCTATATAACAGGGGGAAAACAAGGAACAAACCCGGGTTATGATCCTTTATTAATCATGATTGAAGAAGCGCATAAACGCGGTATGGAGCTACATGCATGGGTAAACCCTTATCGAGTAACAATGCCAGGGCAAACATTAACAAGTCTTGCACCTGATAATGTAGCTCGTACAAATCCTAGCTGGGTAGTTAAATATGGGCAACAATATTATTTAAATCCGGGTCTTCCTGAAGTGCAAAACTATTTAATTTCTACAGTCGAAGAATTAGTATCTATTTATGATATTGATGCCGTTCATATGGATGATTACTTTTATCCATATAAAATAAAGAATGAGGTATTCCCAGATCAAGCTGCATTCAAAAAATACGGAACGTCTTTTAAAAAAATTGAAGATTGGCGCCGAAATAATGTTAATCAACTTGTTGAAAATTTATATTCAACTATTAAAGCGACTAAATCGCATGTTCAATTTGGGGTTTCGCCATTCGGTGTTTGGCGTAATAAATCGCTTGATCCAACTGGAAGTGATACACAAGCCGGTGTAAATAATTACGATGATTTATATGCAGATACAAGACAATGGATTAAAGACGGTAACATTGATTACATTACTCCACAAATTTACTGGTCTAAAAATTTGTCAGTTGCGAAGTATAATACTCTATTAAACTGGTGGAGCTATGAAGTGCAAACGTATGCTAAAGTTCATCCTGTTAATCTCTATATTGGTTTAGCAGATTATAAAGTCGGTAATGACTCCGATGCAACATGGAATAATAAAATGGAACTTCCGAATCAAGTGATTGCTAACAGAGCTGACAAAATAGCGAAAGGTCAAATGCACTTTTCCCTAAGAAGCATACAAAATAATTCGCTTGGTTATGCAACGATTCTTAAGCAACAACTTTATAATTATACAGCTGTAACTCCAGCAACTTCTTGGAAAAACGCTGTTCAACCTTTAAAGCCAACATTCGTACGAGTTAACAAGGATGCGGCTGGTATGATGCTCGAAATCAAAGATCAAAATAGTAAACAACCAAGAAAATATGTGATTTATCGTTTTGAAGGAAACAAAGAAGAGTCGTATCAAGATCCACGAAACATAGTGGATGTTGTCTATAATACGAAAGGAAATACGGTATTCTTAGACAAGACAGTAAATTCAAACAAAGTATATACGTATGGAATTACATCTGTGTCAGCAACTGGTGTTGAAAGTAAAGACGCATATGTTGTGAAAGAAGGAAGTAATTCAGGAGAAGCAACCTTATTTAATGATATTAGTTCCTCATATCGTGCGTATAAGGAAATCACATACTTAGCACAAGGAGAAATTACGAATGGCGATCTCAAAGGTAATTTTAATCCAGATCAACAAGTAACACGTGCTGAAGCTGCTGCCATGATTGGTCGTGCTTTAAACCTTGATGGTACAAAACGAGAGAACTCTTTTATAGATGTCAGTGCTAGCATGTTTGCATCAGGGTATATTCAATCTGCCGTAGACAAGAAGATTTTATCTGGCTATAAAGATGGGACATTTAAGCCTTATGAAAACGTAACTCGTGGCGAAATGGCTCTTATGATCAGCAGATCGTTCGACTATAGTTATGGAAATACAACTTCGGGAGCTGAAAAAGCTCTGACATCAAGAGATATTGCTCAAGGTCTGGGTGATGGTACTTTCGGAACTAATTTAAGTATTATCCGAGCAGACTTTGCGATATTCTTAGCAAGAGCTATTGACTATAATCTTCGGATAAACAATCCAATGATTCCGTTTAGTGGAGAGATGTATGTAAATACGGAATCCCTTCCTATAAAAAAGGGACCGTCTGAAAATTATGCTCAAGTAGGTATACTTAAACATAATGAGAAAGTAATAATTGGCTATAAAGTTGGAAGCTGGACACTTATTAAAACCGGCTCTAACGTAATTGGTTTCGTTCCTAATTCTTATTTAAACACATTTTAAAAGAATGATCTCTAGAGGCTGAGTCAAAAGGTCGTTAAATAACGATACTTTTGACTCGGCTTTTCTGTTACGTGATAATAAAAAGGAAAATAAAGCCTATTCCTATAAGAATGGCAATTAAAGTATCTACAGCTCCCAGTAAAGGAGTTGTCAGAGTTGAGACGGTAAGTGGGATGGCTAAAGCAAGATAGGAGCGATGATTCAATACATGTTCCCTCTCTCTCCTAAACAACCGCTCCCCACTGTTACAGGAATTTTTTATTCAAAGAAGAGTTCTCATTAACCGTAATAATTATGAATTGATTACAGGAAATTTCTATATTATTCTAATGCAGCTTCTACAAGCTTCTCGGTATATGGATGACGATTTTCTGAAAAGAGATCTTTGGATGAAAATAAATCAACCAACATGCCTTCTTTTAAAACCGCAATTCGTTCACACATATATTGCACAGTGGCTATATCATGTGAAATGTACAAATAGGATATATTGACTTCACTCTTCAACTCCTTCAGCAAATTTAAAATTTGTGCTTGAATCGATACATCTAAACTGGATGTTAGTTCATCACAAATAAACAAACTTGGCTGAAGACTTATTCCCCTCGCAATGGCCACTCTCTGTCGCTGGCCTCCGCTGAGCTGATGGCAACTAAGATTAAGTAGGTTGTCACTATAATTGGAGAATATTATCTCAGCTTACGAAGTGATTGCTCCTTCAAAAACAACTTCTTTTAATGCCTTTCTGGTGCTTGGATTCTCACGCTCTTGCAAATTCTTATCGAGTGCTTCTTTTTCCCCTCGATAGCCAATGGTAATAACTGCATGGAGATCAAAATCATCTGGAACATTCAATAAGTTTCGGGCATTTTCTTTATCAAATCCCCCAATTGCATGTGTGCTAAGCCCCAGTAAAGTTGCCTGAATCGCTAAGTAACCCCAAGCGGCTCCGGAATCAAATGTATGTGCCTCGTTTGGATCGCCATTCTCTCTCCGGTTACTTGATGCTACTAGAACAAGAACAGGAGCTTTTTCTGCCCAAGCCCGATTAAAAGGATTTAAGAACTCATGAAAAATTTTCAGTTGTGGTTCTGTTTTGGCTACAATAAAGCGCCAAGGCTGATCATTGAAAGCGGAAGGGGCCCAATGTGCAGCTTCAAGAACACTATACAAATCATCATCAGAAATCTTTTCGTCAGAATATGCACGGGGAGACCAACGATTTAAAAATAAGGGACTAACAGAATGCTCCGCTTTACGATATTCTTTAACCTCGCTTGTAAGTTTCTCAACAGGCTTAACAGTTAAACTCATTATAGATAACCTCATTTCCTATAGAATTCATTTTAGTTATGATTACATTTTATACATTTTTGGTTTAAAATCATGATACCTTCTGCGTAATCGGCTTAGCATCCCTCCTCTCAATATGGGACCTCGCACAAGCGGTTCCTTTTATGCCTCTATCTCTTCGCCCATTCACTTCTCTTTTTGTAGCCCAGTCTTCCATTAAGCAATAACGAAAACGGGATACTCAAACAAGTCAAGATCGTTGCCAGAATAAATACATCATTCAATCCTTTTACATATATCTCGGGAGAAAGACCATCTATACTTCCATAAAAGTCCATTCTTGTATAGAAAAAAGATGTGAATATTCCGATAGACATTGCTCCTGTCACTTGCCTGGCCCAATTAATCAAAGAAGAAGCGTCACCAGACAGATTAGATGGGACCGCACTCATCCCTGCGTTGATTGTAGAGGTCATCGATAATCCAAGTCCTATATAGCGAAAAGTCATCCATAGCATGACGAAACCTGGAGTCGAGTCCACCGTTAAACGACTAAATTCCCAAGTGGCAATCACTAAAAAGAGTGTTCCCACCAATATCAACGGCCGTGGCCCAACCCTCTCATAATATTTGGCACTCACCGTAGTGGCTACCGCCATCGAGAGTGCAGGCGGAAGGAGTAATACACCGACTTCAGTAGGGGTCATCTGATGAACTTCTAACAAATACAACGGGATAAAATAAATTCCTGTAAACAGGCTGCTAATTAATATAAGCGAGGTAATCAGACTCAAAACAAATGTCTTATTTGTAAAAAGTCGCAGCTCCAATAACGGTTCCTTCATTCGAAGTTCCCTCCAAATAAAGTGACTAAGAAAGAAAATCCCTATAATTAAGCAGATGACTGACTTTCCTGAAAGTATTCCCCACTGATAAAGATTACTAAATAAAACCAATAAAGCCAGACTGCCAAAAACAATGCCGATCATGCCTATTCCATCAAATGCAGACTTCTGGTAATCTGTCCTTTTCTCTAGGCTTAACCATCCAAATATCCATGCGATCACTCCGAACGGAATCATTATTAAAAAGATCATTGGCCAATTCCATGATTGAAGCCAGCCGCTGATGGTAGGGGCTAATGCAGGGCCTAATACAGAAGAGGCCGACCACAACCCTAAAGCCATGGAACGTTTGTGTTCCGGAAGCATTTGATAAATGATCATCAAGGTTACAGGCTGAATAACCCCGCAAAAAACGCCTTGTACGACCCGGAATACGATCAGCGAACCAATATTCCAAGCAAAAGCACATAAAAGTGACGAAATTATTAACCCTGCCACTGAAAATAAAAAAAGTTCACGCGTTCCAAATCGATTTCCAAGATAGCCGCATAAAGGAGCGATGAGTCCCGTTGCGAGGGTGAACCCTGTCATGAGCCATTGCACCGTAGTCAAATCCGTATCAAAAATATCCATAAAACCGGGTAATGAGACATTCAAGGAAACAGACTGATAAATTGAAATAAAAGAACCGATTACTAATGCTGTCAAAATAAAAGTGTACTTCCGAGATTCAGGGACTAATCCTGCTATGCTTTTCATCTCCATTCAAGAAAACCGATAGATGCAAACAAGAACTGCGTTCACGTCTGCCTCTAACATCCGTTATATCGTTTCTTTTGTTTTAGCAATTAGCGTGTTGGCTGGTCGTTTCAATCCTAAATTCTCCCGTAAAGTGTTTCCTGTGTACTCTGTGCGGAACAGTCCGCGTTGTTGAAGTACAGGAATGACGTGATCTACGAAATCATCAAGTCCACCTGGTAAATAAGGAGGCATAACATTGAAGCCATCCGCTGCTCCATTTTCAAACCATTCCTGCATTTGATCCACAATTTGTTCAGGTGTACCCTTTATTTCTCTATGTCCACGGGCACCGGCAATTCGTTGATACAGTTTACGAATCGTCAATCCTTCACGATCGGCAAGATCCTTTAGTAACTTAAAACGGCTTTTCCCACCGTTTACCTGATCCAATTCAGGTAGCTCCGGCAATGGTCCATCCACTGGGAAGCCCGATAAATCAAAACTTATCATGGCCGACAAAAGGGAAATCCCCGCTTCCTCTGGAATAAGTTCCTCAAGCAACCTTTTATTTTCTTCTGCTTCTTCTGCGGTTTTTCCGATTACCGGGAAGATACCAGGCATGATTTTCAATTCCTCAGGTTTACGGCCATACTTCGCCATACGTCCTTTTACATCGGAATAAAAAGCTTGTGCCTCTTCAAGTGTTTGCCATGCAGTAAAAATAACCTCCGCTGTACGCGCTGCAAGTTCCTTTCCATCTTCGGAAGATCCTGCTTGAACGACAACAGGATGACCTTGCACAGGACGGGACACATTTAGTGGCCCCTCAACAGAAAACCATTCGCCTTTATGATTGACAGCATGTATTTTTGAACCTTCTGCAAATTGTGCTGATTCTTTATCTATAATGAGAGCTTCATCCTCCCAACTGTCCCACAGTTTTTCGACAACATCGACAAATTCTCCAGCCCGATCATAGCGCTTTGAATGCAGCAAATGATGTTCTTGATTAAAATTCCTAGCCTCTTCTTCCGTATTCGATGTCACCACATTCCACGCTGCACGACCATTGCTTAAATGATCAAGTGAAGCAAACTTTCGAGCCACGTGGAAAGGTTCGTTATACGTAGTTGATACCGTCCCTACAAGTCCAACATGCTGTGTGACCGCAGAAAGTGCGGATAAAAGGGTGAATGGTTCAAAATGAGTATTGACAGTTTGGTCGAGGACCTTTTGATTTTTTGCTCTCACTGCATAACCGTCCGCAAGAAAAACCATATCAAACTTTCCACGCTCAGCTGTTTGCGCCAGCCTTTTTAGAAAATCAAAATTCATTACATTATGAGCTTCTGCTTTAGGGTGGCGCCAAGCTGCGACATGATGCCCTGGTATCATGAAAAAGGCGCCTAATTTCATTTGTTTTTTCGTCATATCAACTACTCCTATTTATCATATTTTTTTAATGAGAATTTAATTAAAAAATTATTTAGCAAAAGGATTATATTCGTTTGTATATAGATCTTCCGCCTTTACTTGACCTTCTTTTAATTCACCACTTTTCACAAGCCAATCAATCCAACGGTCATATTCCGATGCTGTAATGACACCACCTTTTTCAGCAATGCCTGTACTCTTCCAAAACTTAAGATTGTCTGCTGTTTCTTTACGTCCACGCTCATTTATAATTTTCTCAAAGCGTGCAATGACTTCTTCCCCCGGTGTTGTTTGTGCCCAGTCAATCGCCTTTGCAACCCCTTCAGTAAATTGCTTTACGGTATTCGGATTATCCTTGATATATTGCTCTGTAAAAAACGTATCACCTGCAGTAAATTCTGCACCAAACACATCAATATCTTTAAATAATTCTTCGACTCCTCCTGTTTCTAAAGCTCGATCTCTCGCAATACCACCTAATAAAACGACATCTATTTGTTTATTTCGTAATGTTTGTTCAGCATTGGCTGCTGGAACCGTCACTAATGTCACTTGTTCAATTTCTTTTTCAGTTAAGCCGCCCTGACGTAAATAATCTTTGGTAACAAATTCCAAATGAGCACCTAGAATATTCACACCTACTTTTTTACCAATGAAATCTTTAGCCGATTTAATCGGGCTCCCTTCAAGCACATATGCACCTATATACGTATTTTCGTCACTACCATAATATCCAACGACTGATTTTATTTTCACATTTTGTGAATAAGATTTAATAATGGCTCCATTGAATGCTGCACCAAAATCAATTTGCTTTGTCGCGGTTAATTGAATACTTTCTGGACCGCCTACGCTATCACCTATATACTCTAACTTCAAATCCCCTAAATAACCTAAGTCCTCTGCTAGCTCAGGGAAGCTTACACTACCTGGTGAACCTTGATATTGTAGTACCTTATCTTCTTCTCCATTCGCAGATGTTGTCTTATCGTCTGAGCAACCTGCTAAAATGCTACTGATTAAACTTGTTATTAAAATAAATGACGTTAATTTTTTCATATATTATCTCCTTATTCTCCCACTGTTTGTGGCTGTTTTTTATTTGGATTAACCGGTACGGAAAGCCCTAAATTCCCGCGAAGTGTATTGCTCTCATACTCCGTGCGGAATAAACCACGGCGTTGAAGCTCTGGGATTACTAAATCAACGATATCATTCAGGCCATCTGGGAATGTTGGAGGTTGAATGTTAAAACCATCTGCACCTTCATTTAAGAACCACTCTTCTAATTGATCTGCAATTTGTGAAGGTGTTCCAACAATTTCGCGATGACCACGTGCTCCAGAAATACGTTCATATACTTCGCGAAGTGTTTTTAAATTTTCACGCTCTACTAGCCCGCGAATAAGATTTCGGCGGATACCTGGATTTGTTGGATCCTCTATTTCTGCAAAGTCAGGAATTGGTCCATCAACGTCATAACCTGTTAAATCTACCCCCGTAAAGCCAGATAAATACTCTAAGCCGATTTCAGGTAAAATATAGCTATTTAGTTCTTTTCGTTTAGCAATCGCTTCTTCTTCTGTTTTAGCAACTGTAATAAATACACCAGGCATAATTTTTAAATCCTCAGGCTTACGACCATATTTCGCAAGACGTCCTTTAACATCTCGATAGAATGCTTGTGCTTCCTCAAGCGTTTGCCACGCTGTAAAAATCACTTCCGCCGTTTTTGCAGCCAATTCTTTTCCTGCTTCCGATGAACCTGCTTGCACAATGACTGGATGACCTTGTGGAGTTGAAGGAGAATCTAATGTTCCTTGTACTTTGAACCATTTTCCTTCATGATCTACTGGATGTACTTTATTTAAATCTAAAAATTCACCATTTTCCTTGTCGATGATTAATGCCTCATCTTCAATCGAGAACCACAATTTTTTCACGACATCAACAAACTCTTCTGCGCGTTCATAGCGATCAGCATGTTGTAAATGCTTTTCTTTACCAAATAGTAAAGATTCACTGTCGTTTGCTGATGTTACGACATTCCAAGCTGCTCGCCCTTTTGATAAATGATCAATGGCACTATATTTACGCGCTACTTGGAATGGTTCGTTGTACGTTGTTGTCAATGTAGCTGTTAAACCAATATTTTTAGTAACAGCTGCAAGCGCCGAAATAAGGATGACTGGATCTAACTTCAATGCTGATGGTGTATTTTCTGCAAGATTTTGACCAAATACGTCCGCAAAGAAAATTGTATCGAATTTTCCACGTTCCGCCGTTTTTGCTATTTCAGTTAAGTAATCCAAATCAAACGTACGATGTGGTTGCGTTGATGGATAACGCCAACTTGCTACATGCTGCCCTGGTAAAAGAATAAACGCACCTAATTTTATTTGTTTTTTTGCCATACCAATCACTCCTATTTATCATATTGTTTTAATCTGAATTAATATAAAAAAAAGTATGTTCGCTTACGTATAATCATTCAGACTATTCATTGCACTGGTTGCTTCCATTTTGAAAATTTACGTTCGAGCATACATAAACTTTGATTGATGAGCAAGCCCAACAAAGCAATTGTGATAATACCCGCGTACATTTCAGGGATTTGGAAGTTGTATTGGGAATACGTAATTAAATAACCTAAGCCTTCTTTCGCGCCTACCATCTCAGCCGCAATAAGGACTAAAATAGCAGCAGTACCTGCCATGCGAATACCGGTAAAGATGGTTGGTACAGAAGCTGGTAAAATGACCTTGATAAATAATTTAAAGGATGAAATATTCATCGAGCGTGCCGATTTAATGAGTAGCGAATCGACATTGCCAACAGCTGCAATCGTATTTAATAAAATCGGCCACGTGCACGCAAAGAGTACAATCGCAATTTTCGATGTTTCGCCGATACCTAGTAACAGCATAAAAACAGGTAGTAATGCCAGTGCTGCTGTATTTCGGAATAACTCCAAAATTGGGTTAAGCAAATCTTTCGCTAGTGGATACCAGCCAATGAGTAGCCCAAGTGGAATGGCAATCAGTAAAGCTAAAAAAAATCCCGCTAAAGAACGCACAATACTAGCTGTGAAATGAGCGAACAACTCACCTGATACGAGCATTGCCCACCAAGATTTCACTACATCAGAAAAGGATGGAAAGAATGCTGTATCTACTAGCCCGATACGTGGGGCAATCTCCCAAATTAAAAGCAGTAGTACGATAACAGCTGACTGTTTCACAAGTTTTTGCAGCCAATGAAAAGAAAATTGTATTTGTTGCCTTCTTTCTATTGGAACAGCAATCACTTTTTCTATATTTGACAATATAATCACTCCTTTTTATTAGATGGAAGCCGCTTGATAGACATTTCCGTGAAGTAGACTCCAAATTTGATGACGTGCTTTAACAAATTCTGGATGGGAACGAACATCTAGCTCGTTTAATCGTGAATCTAAAGGAATATCAATCATATGTTTAATCGATCCAGGCTTTGTAGCCATAACCGCTACACGCTGACCTAAATACACAGCCTCATCAATTCCGTGTGTAATGAAAATAATTGTTTTTTTCGTCTTTTCCCAAATTCTTAACAGTTCACTTTGCAATGTTTCTCGCGTCTGTGCATCTAATGCTGCGAACGGCTCATCCATTAGCAATACCTCTGGATTAAAAGCCAGACTTCTAGCAATTGCAACACGCTGCTTCATACCTCCCGACAATTCATGGGGGTAACGATCTTCAAACCCCTCTAAACCAACTAGTGATAAGTAATATCGAGTTAGTTCAATGCGCTCTTTTTTCGAAATACCCTTTGCTTCTAAACCAAATTCGATATTGCCTAAAGCTGTCTTCCATGGGAACAAAGCATATTGTTGGAATACAATTCCTCGATCTAACCCTGGGCCCGTTATTTCCTTCCCATCAAGAAGGATTCTACCGGATGTTGGTTTCGTTAAGCCGCCAAGTAAATCCAACAAAGTAGATTTACCACAACCGCTTGGACCCACTAGTGTTAAAAATTCACCATCTTTTACAGAAAAGTTCAAGTCCTTTACCGCTGTAAATTCCTTCAGCGCTCTTTTTCCTTGTTCGGTATCACGCACTTTAAATATTTTCGTTACATGTTCAAACCGAATTTTATCCGTCATCCTTTTCACCTCATTTATTTTTTCTCTTCTAGTATTGAATCGTTTCTGCATCTTCTTTACGATTTCTTTTCTCCATAATCGATTCAAAACGATGAATAACTTCTTCGCGAGGCGTTGTCCCTGTCCATTCAATGGCTTTTGCTGTTGCTTCTACAAATTTGTTCGCCGTGTTCGGATTTTCTTTAATAAATTTCCCCTGTGAAGATATAGCCTCCTCTCGTAAAGGTACCGAATAAGTTATAATCACTAAACAGCTTATGAATTCCTCCTTTTTTTACTTCCTCTCCAATAGAAAAAACCTTTACCACAAACGAATAACGCTTGCTGTAAAGGCCTCCAGCGGACTGGTCAGCTTGCTCATCAACCAAAAAAGCCAGAGACATTTCTTTGTATTAAAGAAACGTCTCCGGCTGACCGGTTAACGAATTAATAAAACCTATTGAAATACTTAGTATTTATTTTTCATTATGTTAGCAATGTTTTTATTATTAGTCAATACTAAATATTAAAAAAATAAAAAATTTTATGTTTATTTTTGAAATCCGTATGTACTTAGTGTAGCTTTGAAATAAAGTTTGATCAAAATAGCCCTCTTAACCTTGATAGACGAACAAAAGACAAGAGCCTATTTTGAAAAAAGATCGATCAGAACAGACTCTAACACCTTTTTGATACAAACGAAATACGGTTCACTAAAACGTTGTACAACAAAAACAACAATATGCGAGAATACAAATTAACTTCGCCGAAGATAAAAGCAGCTATTCGCACAATCGATATTGATAAAGTAGAAAAAATGGTTATCCTTTTGTAACGTATGCCATATTTAATCGAATGAAAAAGACTACAGCTTTTAAAATGAAAAACACAATTAGGAGCCATACTTGAAATGACAAAAGAACAAGAATTGTGATTTTTTTGTCATTTTCCCAAAATAAACGTGCAAAAACATGTGTAAACCCCGTCTACTTTTGCAAGAAGTTAACGGGGTTTTTAGACATCACATTTACTTGATTTTTCCGTGATAAATCAACCTTTCTAAAGTTATTTTGTTGTTTGTATGTACTGCTGAATCTGGTCATCTGTTAAGTTGTGCATAAAGTGATAAAAAGGAATACAGTCCATGCCGTAATTTTCACACATCTGTGTATAGTGTTCATAAGCCTCTTTGTACAAATCCATTGTTTGTTCCTCCTCTGTTATATAACAATATATATTTATTTTAATTAATATATAACACGATTAGCGTATTGTCAAACCCTTTCATAAAAAAAAGCAGAAAGATTTCTGCTTTTTATACAATCATTAACTCATCTTCATCAGTAGGATCAACTGATTGATTAATTAAAACTGTTGTTTGTAAAAACCATTTATGCTTTTCTCCGGTTTTCGGACCGTCAGCTGGAATTTTCATCGTAAATGGAATACGATCTTTCTCTCCTGCTTTAATATGTCGATTCACAACAATTGTTAATTCGTCTATATGTTTATCATGCCATGAAAAATCACTGTCTTTACGTACTTCTTCATATTGCAGGTACAGAAGTAAATTTATTTTTTGGATGGGCTCATCTGTCTGGCCGCCGCAGATTAACACATCTCCTTTTATCATTTCACCTAATGCTGCTTTTTTATCATGTAAAATTGTATCCACTTTTACGCTGCCAATGCCAATACTTGAAAAAATTTTTTTCCACATATAAATAATCTCCTGCTTGTTTTTTATTTCTATTCCCGTATTTAACTTATTTAATACTATTTTTTTGTTTTTATTTGAATTTTGCACATAATGTATTAAAAATAAAAAGCCGTTTAAACGACTTTTTAGAATTCTTTTTTCCATAATGGATAAAACCATTTTGTTCCTTTTTTATTTGCTGGCAGCATTTTCATATCAGCAATTAAATGAGAAATATAACTAATCAAAAGCGTCACAAATAAACCAGGCAATGGATATTCTTTAACGATTTCTACGGCCACAAAATAAAAAACCGCTACACCAATAATAGAGTGCGTCCATGTGCGATGCGAAACAAGTGAAGCAAATATAATAAACAAAGCTGTATACATGACCCAAGTCTCTTTTATATACCACCCTGCATATAGTACGAGTGCTCCAGTGATAAATAGCATTGTCCGTTGTTTAATGAACAACCTCGGTAATAACAGAAGGCCCATACTAATTAGAAAACCGCTCATCTGTTTAATACCGATCAGCATAAAATAACTGTAAAGCGCCAAAAAAAGGCCAGCTATCGAAAAGAACAAAATAAGCCATTTCTTTTCGACTGTGATTTTATTCGCCAATTTTCCGTTTACGTCTAGGTCCGGAACGAGTGCAGCAACAGAGCCAACCCCTACTAAAATAGCCGTTTCAAGTGGTGTAGCATTGATCCAGATAGAGACACCAAGACCCGATACAGCGCCAATTGCTGCGTGAGTAGATCCTTTCATTGATTAACTTCCTTTCTTTTTGCAAATAAAAAACCGCCTAATAAGAGGCGGCTTTGTATGGTCACGACGGATTAATCACATACAATATCCAGTCTTGAACAGCTTCAATATGTTCAGCTGAAATCTCCATTTCACACAACACTGCACCTTTGCCGATAATTTTTAAAACCGGGACAATGGCCGGCTTTTTCGGATTGTAAGAGTACACAACAGTATCAATATGAACAATAGGAATACGAGTATTCGTGATCATGCCGGTACTTTTTAAATATCCATCTTCTACCTTGACTATGTTTTTCTTCCAGCAATATGATGTGCTGGTTACGATAGCTTCCGGCTGCTCTTCCGTAAAGATCACCATTATATAGATAACCCCATTTCTTCATACTAACTATTCTAACGTAACAGCTTCTGTGGCCCTTGTAAATAGGCATAAGAAGACATTAAGTTTACATAATAAATTTATGGTTTATTTATTCAAAAAAATAAAACGGATCAACATCCGTTTTCACAAAACTTTTGCTTTTATATGGACGCGTGGATTTTGTGTTTTTACTGATTTTACAAGCCGATCTTTATTACGTAATACAAATAAATAAGATACATTGGAACGAGTGTAAACAGCTACACGTTTCTTTTTTACGTACGGACGGACAATATATTTTTCGATAAATGATGAATCTTTCGGGAATTTATCCATTTCAAATACTTCAACAATTTCATTCATCGGAATAGTTGTTTCTCTGTCCCCTGACTTGACAACAAGCAATCCCTTTTCTACTTTATGGCCGGCTAAATAACGGTTAGCGAGTACAGCTCCTACAACAACAACGACGATAGCTGCTGCGATATATAACATACTCATCCTCCTGATCGTTCTATTTCATTTTCTTTCTCCTCATACATTGTACTCTTTTTTTATAAAAATAGATCCGATTCCTCGATCAATTTATAACGTTTTTGTGACATTTTTTCTGTAATTGTATTGACAGCGTTTTCAAAATATGCATAAGGAAATCTACAACGAAAAACAGGTGAAGCCTCGGCTTCACCTGTTATAGTTTCAATCAGATTAGTTTTTTTCAACGTTAGCAGCTTGTGGGCCACGTGGTCCTTCAACTACTTCAAATGTCACGCTTTGGCCTTCTTCAAGTGATTTGTAGCCTTCACCTTGAATAGCTGAGAAATGTACGAATACATCATCTTGTCCTTCAACTTCGATGAAACCAAAACCTTTTTCTGCGTTAAACCATTTTACTTTACCTTGTAACATGTCTTGTCCTCCTTATACTTTATGCACACAATCATTCTTGCTGTTTGCTACTATCTCAAGACGAAAAAACAATATACCATTTTCTTTTGAAACGTACGAACAGCTGTCTCTAATGTACCATTTTTCCAATCCTCTTGCAACTAAACCTTTCATTTTTTCTCAATTTCAAGTGATTTTGCAACGTGTAAAAGATGTGCTGGGACGTCCCATTTTACAACGCCATCCGGATAAATCCACATGCGAATAATATCAAGTTTATCAAGACCTCCAGACAGTTTTGAGACGGTCCATTTCATCCGTTCAAGTCCTGGATTTGCCATAACAAATAGACTCGGCGTTTCCGCTTCTTCCTGTATACGCATTAGTTTTTCCACTTGATCTGCCGCATTGGAGCGAAGCTGTGTATTATCATATACCATTCCTTCTTGCTGCCGTTTTCCTCTTGATCCTTTACATTTTACATAGGCGGTCCACTCCATTTTTTCAGCTTGAATATCGTGACCCCCTACTGTGGATTCGACATGAGCAGTCCAGCCATTTTGATTTAAAAATTGAAGCGCTTCTTCTATAATTTCTTCCTGTGTTAATATAAATTCATCCGGTACTTTTAAGCGTTCTAAACTAATTGGCACTTGTCCCCCTCCATTTCTCTTCGTTTTTTATTATTCTATTTTCAAACAATATATTCCTGTTTATTGAATCAATTTTCGTACAAGATTAACCCGGTTATCATATGGTGGATACAATAAATTTGGTTGCAGTAAACTGCTTTTTCTCATAATGCTTTTCTTATGGGAAAAAGCTTCAAAACTAGCTTTCCCATGATAGGCATTCATACCTGATGTACCAACACCACCAAATGGTAAATATGGACTCGACACATGAACGAGCGTATCATTTACACTCGCACCGCCAAATGGTATAGACGTAATCACTTTTTCTTCGATTGCTTTTTCTTTCGTAAACACGTAAAGCGCCAGTGGTTTAGGTAATTTTTTCACACATTTGATCGCTTGATCTAGCTCTGAATAAGTCAAAACGGGTAAAATCGGGCCAAAAATTTCATCTTCCATTAGCGGATCATCCCAACCCGCTTCGACAATTGTCGGTTCAATGTAGACATCATCACGGTCAGTCCCGCCGCCCTGTACAATTTTCCCGTTTGTTTTTTGCAAGATTGTTTGCAAACGATCAAACTGCTTTTCATTCACAATACGTCCGAAATCCTGACTTTTTTGCGGATCCGCTCCGTAAAAATCAAACATAGACAGCGTCAATTCTTTTAAAAAAGCGGATTTCACATTTTGATGAACGAGCACGTAATCCGGGGCAATACAGGTTTGACCTGCATTGGAAAATTTCCCCCATGCAATCCTCTTCGCTGCCTGTTTTAGATCAGCCGAATAATCAACGAACGTCGGACTTTTCCCTCCTAGTTCAAGTGTTACTGGAATCAGTTGTTTCGCAGCCGCTTCCATCACAACTTTCGCGGTAGGCACACTCCCAGTAAAGAATATATAGTCAAACGGCGCGGCCAGAAGTTCTGTAGCCGTTTCTTTTCCGCCTGCCTGCACGCCGATAAACGACGGATCAAATGTATCTTCGAGCAGACTTTTTAAGACAGCAGACGTATGCGGGGTACTTTCAGATGGCTTCACAATGGCCGTGTTGCCGGCTGCAATCGCACCGATAAGCGGCTCGATTACAAGCTGGAACGGATAATTAAATGGTCCAATGATTAAAGTAACACCGTACGGCTCAGTTAAAATCAAGCTTTCGGCCGGCATTTGATGAATAGGTGTCTTTACCTTCTCCGGTGCAGCCCATTGCGGCAGATGACGGATCATAAAGCGAATGCTTTCGTATAAAAAGCCAATTTCTGTCGTATATGCTTCAAATTTATTTTTACGCAAATCGAGATAGAGTGCATTCATAATTTCATCTTCATGTGCTTTAATAGCCGCTTTTAATTCATTCAATCGGGCAATCCGCCAGTCGACACTGCGTGTGATTTCAGTATCAAAAAAAGCTTTTTGTGCTTGAATCATGTTCGTAACGTTCAACGCAATCATCTCCATTACATATTTCTTTAATTCTAGCAGTCCAGTATTTGACCGTCAAAATCTCACCCTTCAGTTCATGATCGCTTCAGCTCCTATCAGTTCATTCTCCAAAAAAGCCGCTTCCCGTTTCGGAAGCAGCTTTTTATCATTTCGCCAAGGCTGTTTTCAACGTTTCAATATTTTTCTCCATAATAGAGAAATAATCCTCGCCATTTTCAATGTCTTCTTCTGTTAAAGTTGACAGATTATGAAGGCGGAGTGAGTCAGCACCAATTTCGTTTTGAATGACTTTTGCTACTTTCGGTGTAATATTTTGTTCAAAGATAACGTATTTAATGTCATGCTTTGTTGCAGTATCAGCAATTTCCTTCAATTCTTTTTGTGACGGTTCCTCCGTTGATGAAAGACCAGCTATGCTAAGTTGTTCAATGCCATATGATTCTTCCCAATAGCCGTAAGCTGCGTGAGACACAAGAATTTCTTTTTGTTCTGCGGCGTCCGTCATCTTATGAAATTGTTCATCCAGCGATTCAAGATCTGTTTTTAGCGATTTAAAATTTTCATTATACGTCCCTTTCCCATCAGGATTTAACGTTACAAGTTCATCTTTCACAACGCTTGCTATTTCAATCGCCAACATCGGATCAATCCAAATGTGCGGGTCAACACCGCCGTGTTCATGATCCTGGCCACCTTCTGTTGTTTCATCTTCATGCGCGTGACCGTCTTCTGTTACTTCTTCATGCGTTGTTTCATCTTCATGTGAATGACCCTCATGGCTGTCCACTTCCACATCGACATGCTCACCAACATTCACGATCTTGACATCTTCTCCTGCCAGCGTTTCTTCCGCTTTTTCTGCGAATGGCTCAAGGTTCAACCCGTTGTATAAAAACAAATCAGCTTCTGCCAGCTCTAGTATTGTTTTTGTTGTCGGTTCGTACGTATGTTCATCTGCACCTGCCGGCATAATACTTTCCACGTTCACCGTATCGCCGCCAATCCGCTCAGCAAAATATTCAAGCGGATAAATGGTTGTATAAACAGTCAATTGGCTGGCTTCATTTTCTTCTATTGATGTTGCTTCCTTATCTTCTTCATTGCTGCATGCCGCTAGTGCTAATGACAGGGCGGCGGCAATAACTGCCCATTTTTTCACAATAAACCCCTCCAAATATGATGTAACATCTATTATATAGTAATCATTCCGATTTGCAAATAATAATTATTACGATTTAAAAGAGCATTCACCAATATTCAAATGAATGCCTTCATTTCACTTCGTTAAAATCGTATGTGCATTATATCGAATGTTACTATATCATATTTCCGGTATATTGACACTCATCTTCCATGAGTTTTTTGAAGTATGGATATATCATATAATATCTTTAAATATTAAAAATATGATCATTTTGTTATCAATCTTGTGAATCGCCAAATCACTGAATACATCATCTGGCAACTTTGCTTCCATTTGCACGGTCCATCACCACGCTGATCAGGGAAAACCCCGGCCTAGATAAATTTAATCATGTGAGGAAAAATAGCAAAAATTACTTTATAATTTAAAGGGATGTTATCGATTATGACGAATTGAATTTATCAACCATTAAAATAAACAAAGGATGTGACCTATGGATTATACCTACAAGGAAAACAATCAGAATATTAACAATAATACAATTGATTATAAAAATCTTATCCCAGGACCAAATAGGTTTGTATTTAAATTTGTAAAGAAAGATAACGATTTTATCCATACGTTCATTGAAGGTGAGTTTCTAGAAAAACTAGGACTTTCCCCTTCTCATATTATCGGTAAATCTTTGCATGAATTCTTACCTGAAAATCAGGCAAATCAAAAACATAAATTTTATGAACTGGCCTGGAATGGTGTTCCTGTTAACTATGAAGGATACATAAATGGATTCCATTACCTTGCTTCATTAACTCCAGTAGTTATCAATTCAAAAATTATTGAAGTAAATAGTATAGCTATCGACATTACAGAGTATCGGAAGAATTCCATGAAGATCCAAGAACTAGAAAAACTTTCATTAATTGGGGGATTAGCAGCTGGAGTTGCCCATGAAATTCGAAATCCTTTAACATCTATAATAGGGTTTGCCCAGATAATTAAAGAAAGTTCAATTGACGAAGCAACAGATAAGTACCTTGAGATAATGCTTAATGAATTAAACCGAATTAGTACCATCGTCAATGAATTTATGTGTATATCTAAACCTAAAGAAAGCATGGAATTTAGAAATACAGACATTAAAGCTTTGGTCTCTCGTGTTATAGAATTTATGAAACCCCAAGCAAGTCTAAAAGGGCTAAACCTTATCGAATTTATTAATTCTGATTCTATAATCACTGCTCATTGTGACCCCAATCATTTAACACAAGTTCTAATGAACCTGATACAAAATGCTCTTGAAGCAACTACCGAGTCTACACAAAAAATAGTGGTTTCGCTTAAAAATGTAAACAAAGATAGCCTCTTAATAAAAATTACTGATCAAGGGAGCGGGATTTCACCAGAGAGACAAAAAAGACTGTTTGAACCTTTTTATACAACAAAAGAAAAAGGGACAGGGTTAGGACTTATGATGTGTAAACGGATTATAGAAAACCACAACGGTACGATAGAAATTAACAGTCAACTTGGTAAAGGAACGACTGTCAGAATCATTTTACCTAAGGCAGTTAATCCTCTTCAATCATCTTCAAAAACAGGGTTAGCCGTGCAACGGCAATTATAATCCGTACCAGGCCAGCCAACAGCAGGCGACTTGGCATACTCGAAGGTTTTCCCATCCAAGCTTTCATGAGCATCTCGGACCCGCTCGTCCTGTGAGGTGCTCCATTTATACTTTCTGATCCCCATTCCCTTGTGACGATGACCTATCAACTGTCCATGAATGGATCCGATCTGATCACGAGCAATGATTTTAGCCCGTCCCTCCGTCATACCGATGCGTTTGACCAGCTAGTCCCGCATTTCATTCGGACTGCTGCCGTTTTTCACTTTTTTCACATAAACGTTATGGCAACGTTATCTGCCTGTTTTTTCTTTTAGTACATAGGCTTTCATTTTGCTTCTCCTTATGGGTCTACTGAATATAATTTCGAGTGTCATACATAAATTTCTCTCGGATGGTTAAACTGTTACTACACGAGAGTTCCCTCTTGCATATGACAGTTTTACTCTTCCCGGCCGGGGGGCTTGGCTCCCCTCGGTTTTTTAGTTAAACTTTAATTAAAATGAAAATAATATTATTTTCCGGAACATTTTTCTGCGTTAGTTTCCGGTTTTTAAAGTCAGGGCAACCTGGCTTTTTTGTGCTGTAATATCGATGGATTGTTCATTTAACTGATTGAATTTTCACAGTTTGAATCGTTACTGCGTATACTGAAAACAGATAGGAGTCTCTTGCTCCCTCCTATTTAGAAGCCTTATTTTTATCACTTTCGAGCAACTATTCTTCTCCTGGAATAGTTGCTTTTTGTCGTACTGTTCATTAAGCAACTTCCTTTTTTCTCTCCGTTTAGCTACAATAATTCCGAACGTGTGATTAAAACTAAGTAGTGAAGGGGAAGAGAATTGAGAACTGAAAAAGAAAAAATGTTGGATGGTAAATTATATCTTTCAGCCGATCCTGAACTAATGAATGAGCGGGAAAATGCCCGCCGGTTAACAAGATTATTTAACCAGACTTTAGAAACTGAGAACAACAAACGTATAACCCTTTTAAAAGAACTCTTTGGCTCTACTGGAGAAAATATACACATTGAGCCTACCCTACGTTGTGATTATGGTTATAACATCCATATTGGAGAAAATTTTTACGCCAATTTTGATAGTGTATTTTTGGATGTATGTGAAATCAGAATTGGCGATAACTGTTTCATTGCTCCAGGCGTACATATTTATACTGCTACTCATCCATTAAATCCATTTGAAAGAATTTCGGGTGCCGAATATGGCAAGCCAGTAACCATCGGTAATAATGTTTGGATTGGCGGAAGAGCTGTCATCAATCCTGGAATAACAATAGGAAATAATGTCGTTATTGCTTCAGGTGCAATCGTGACAAAAGATGTCCCTGATAATGTCGTCATAGGTGGAAATCCAGCGAAAATAATTAAATGGATCGATGTTCCAAAAACATAAAAACTTTCCTATTTTCAGGATAAATCTTATTTTTTTGTATATATTTATCTGAAATGGTTAAACTGTTATTGCGTGATACTTTTTCATGAATAAGATCTTTCCAATGTTTGTAGCCGGGGACTTTCTTCGGCTTTTTTTGTATAAACTTTTCTGGAATGGACATACTGTTTTTGTACGACGGTTTTTCGTCACACCCCAAACCCTACTGGTCAATTTCTAACTCTTTTACAGTCAGGTATTAACCTGGCTATTTTTTTATTGCAAAATACACTCCTGCTCCCCCTCACCAATTTTTAAACATTCCGTTAAAAAACTGTTACCATACCGACTATATCCACTCTCTTTTCTCTCGCTTCTCTTTGAGTAGCTTCAACGAAATGTGACATACTTTTTAACCCATTGAACCTTTACAAGAACCCAAATTTATTGGAGTCATAAGATGTATTTAAAGGAGGGATCAATATGCCGTGGCAACATAAAATTAGGTACTTAATTGGTCAACCAGTAGGAATCTCATTATCTAACGGTCAAGGAACTTCAGGTATTTTATGCAATGCGTCTGGAGGAAAAGTTTTTGTTATTGAATATTTGTATCAATCTCAATTTGCACTAAAACAATACGATTATCGTATGATCCAAGATATAAATGAGTTTCCTCCTTGTCAGAACCAACAACCATTATATTAATAACAACGTCTCTCGATTAACTAAAGAGGAATGCACTTTTTCATATTACTTGCTACACGTTTTGTGTCTACTGGATACAAATAGGAGCCCTTTCTCCCTCCTATTTAGAAGCCTTACCCCATTTCGAGCAACTATCCTTATCCTGAAATAGTTGCTTTTTTTCGTACTGTTTACACGGAGTTCATAATTAATCGGATGGCCTGTTTTCGGACTTATTCGCTTGCCCGATCCGTTACAGCGATGGCATGTAACTGTGTATTTCGGTATGATTTCAAACACTGGTTGCACTTCCACCTTTTCAACATTTTGAATTTTTCACATTGTTAATTAAGATATTGATTTATCTGTTATTTCTTCAATACCACGTCCCATCCACGGCATAATTCCACCCTTTTCCACCCATAAATTGAACCTCAACACAACTGAAACTTAATATTTATTATTAAGAATAATTAAAGCTTTTCAGTAAACATTATTACTGTTACAAATCGAAAGGAGGTCATGATCATGAATAAACAACGAGCGCAAGAAATTGCCGCTTCACCAGTGATGGCTAATGTCACTTTCAATGAAGTACCCATCTATATTCAACGTGTGGAAGAAAGCAACGAAACGGCTAGAATTTATCCTCTTGATGAACCGCAGAACGAACAAAATGTTCCTTTAGCTGCTTTAAGAGAACATTAATTATTTAAACTAAATACTGACCCTGCAAACACCACTTAGCGTGGTGTTTGCCTGTTTCATCAAACCTATTTCTTCTCCACTTTTTATTAAATGATCGGTGATCGGAGACCTCTGTCATGAAACAATTTCAAACATCGGATACACATTGGAATCAAACGTACTTTTGATATCTTTGATCGCTCGGTTCTTCACCGCACTATGCATTAGAACGTAATTCCGCTTTCGATGATCTCTGCATTCACATGAATCTTGACTTTCAATTCCGGATAGGCGTTTTCCCATTTTAATTGTTTAAACCGGTCCGGATCCTTTGCCGATATACTGAGCCCGATGCCCAATACGTCGGATTCGGCTTCTTTTATTTTATCCATCGTTTTATCCATCGACTGTTTGATTTCGTCTGAGATTTTTTTGTTCACTTTTTTTACCACTTTTTGTTCCTCTAAGTGACCTGGCGGATAATCTGTCACACGGTAACGTATTTGATACGATAAATCAACCGATGCTGGTCCGTCCTTCGGCATGTGGAGTTTCATTTTCCGTTTTATTTCTTCCACCTGAATCGAAATAGGCTCCTCTTTTTCCACTTGAAATGTCAGCATAGCCTCTTTCCTCTTTTCGTCGTTCATTAAAAGCAAAACGGTCGTTTCTGCTACAGATAATTCACCCGCTATGCGCCGATCATTAAAAAGGACTGTTCCTTTTACTTCCGCCATCTTCTCTTCTTTATTAAACGCGATGAGCGGGGCCATCGCAGCTTCGCCGTCATTTTTATCAAATAGCGGCGAAGCGAATCGCTGTAGATTCGTCTTCGGCACCATTGTCAAGTCTTCGGCGCTTTCAATCATGTTTTCATAATAGCCACTGTACAGCGGTTCTCCTTTTATTTCATTTCTAAAAAAAGACTCAGCCTTCCCTTCCGTAATGATAATTTTGGAATTCAGCGGGCTTGAGGCATTCCGATAGAGGGCGTCAAGCAGCGGATAAATGTCATGCTGGATCGATTCTTTACTAATGAGTAAAACACGCATTTTCCCTACTTCCACAACGGAACTTACTTTACGATCGATTTTACGTGCACTCTCTCGAACCGTTCGTCCCGTCTCCGTCACCACTTGTTTTGTAGAGGCCGGCTTTTGCTCGTTGCCCGGTTGTGGAATGGAAACTGTATACGCGATTTCTTCTTTTGAAGGCGCATCGATTGCTGCTCCAAAGATAATACTTCTCTCTTTTAGCTGACGTTCATCCCAGCAGCCTGCCAACAGCAGGCAGGACAGCCCCAATCCAATCCATTTTTTCACACCGATTCCTCCCGTTTTTTTCGGATCAACGCAACCATTAGCAGAAAGGCAGGGATGACAAAAAGAAGAATGATGGATACGCTATTGATTTTATCCCCGATCCTCATTAATTCCATCCGATTTTCATTGGCAATCGCCACTGGAATAACGAGAACAGCCAATACATAGAGCGATTTCTTGTGCTCCTTCGCCTTTAAAAGGTGCGTCAGTCCAGTCGATGCCACATACAAATAACTGATCAGCGACGTCAGAACAAGCACGGCCCATACCGTCAAAAAGAGAAGATCAATCCGTTCAACGACAATCAGTTCGGCTTCTTTCATTATATATAGAACCGGCTCCGGAACGACTTTTATTTCTTCTGGACTGAATATAGCAGAAGAAGCAAAAGCGAGTATTGCATAGATGATGCTGGTTGCCGCATTTGCCCCGGCAACTGCTTTCCATTTAGCTGTTTTTGATCCTTCCGTAAAAGGGTATAACCAAAGTAAAAGTTCGAATCCTGCAAACGCGGTAACAGCTTTCCCCGCGCCTCTCATTATGTCCTCCACTCCATTTGAAGCGAATGGCAGCAAGTATCGCATCTCGAAGTGTGGAATGAGGGGAAGAAGCACGAATATAATAGACACGAGTAAAAAAGAAGCTAAATTGTGAAATCGTCCAATGATCCTCAAATTTTCTTTTGCTAGGTAAACCGACACCGCGACCGCCAACACCGCAAAGATGACATGCGGTGTTCGTGGAAAAGCCCAGTTGGATGATACGGCAAGAAAATAAGACAGCTGATAGCAAACCATAGCAAAAAAGAAAAGTATATACATCATCGTCAATACGGTACCGATGATTCTCCCGACAAGAAGCGGTGCAAAATCATAGAAGGTCAGCCCTGGAAAACGCGACGAAAGCAGCCAGATCACCGCAATGCCTCCTTGTACGAACAGACCAGCGAGCAAAATGGAAATCCATCCATCTTTTCCTGCCCCCTCTTGGACCGTGTAAGGAAGCGATAAAAGGCCAATGCCTATTTGTGTTTGCAATATAATGAAAAACAGCTGAACAGGCGAAATCGTTGCGGGCGATTTCATTTTTTCACCCACTCTCTTGAACCGAACTCCACGCCTTCTCTAATTGGATGACTGTCGAGCGGCCGTGTTTTCTTCTTCCAAGCAGGCTGTTTTATAAACGTATCTCTTAGCATGTCTTTCAGACGAAAAGGGGCGAGTGGCGCAAAATAAGGCCTGCCGAGTGATTCAAGCTTACACAGGTGCATAGCAATAAGCACTAATCCAAACATAAGGCCGTAAAAGCCAAATAAAGAAGCGAGGATCATTAACGGGAAACGAATGAGCCGAGTGGCTGTACTCATTTCCGCTGACGGCGCGACAAATGATGAAATCGCCGTGACCGCCACGACAATAACGGTCGTACGTGAGGCAAACCCTGCGCTGACAACGGCATCACCGATGATGAGACCGCCGACGATCCCGATGGTCTGTCCGATTGGCGTCGGAAGTCTCACACCGGCTTCCCGTATGATTTCAATGGCGAGCTCCATGGCCAATACTTCAAATATCGGCGGAAACGGAATCGTCTGAACGCCCCCTTTTATTGCTAAGATTAGATCGGCTGGCAACACTTCAAAGTGAAAGCCAACGATGGCTATATAAAAACCCGGCATCAGGATCGCGATGAAAAAGGACAAAAACCGGAGCAGCCGGTAAAAGGAGCCTGGAAGGGTGCGGGCGTTGTAATCATCTGGAGACTGATACAGAGCAAAAAAACTGATCGGCATGATGATGCACGTCGGACTCCCATCTCCAAATAGTGCAATTCTTCCATCCATTATATTTGCTATGGCCCGGTCCGGACGCTCTGTCTGCAATACTTGCGGAAATGGAGACAACGTTGAATCTTCGACCATATCTTCCAAAAACCCAGGATCAAACATCATATCCATATCGATGCTGTTCACACGCCGCTTTAGCTCCTCGACAAGCTCTGGATTGGCGATTTCTTTTTCATAAACAATCGCGACACGCGTATTTGTTTTCTGTCCAAGTTGGACATACTCGATCATCAGTCCTGGACTTTTAAGACGCTCTCTTATTAAGGCAATATTCGTGTTTAAGTTTTCAACGAAGCCATCATGGGAGCCGCGGATTACTTTTTCATTCGCTGGCTCCATAATGCTGCGTAAGAAAAATGTTTCCACACCACACGCGATGCATACCGAACGTCCTTCAAGGAAAAGAAGCACTTTCCCTTGCATTAATGCGGCGATTGCTTTGTCTGGATCTGCTATTTCCTCTCGTTCCAGAACCGTCAGTGCTTCTTCCACATTTTGCATGTCTGTTTCCGAAAGAGGCCGAAGAATACTTTCTTCAATCCGTCCTGAATCTACGATAGTTTCAAAATACAAAAGCCGGCCTTCCGCTTTTTCATATGAAAAGGTCCGCTCTTTTAGATCTCCTGATTTACCGAGTAGATCGATAAGTTGCTTCGTATTTTCAGCCGCTGAAAGAGAAAATAGACTACTATCATTACTTTGGGGCTTCGTATTCCCACCTGCCGTAAGAGAAAGCGGATCATCCTCACCGCTTCGCCAAACTGCCATACAGATCACACTCCCTTTTCCACAGGATGGGGAAGTTTGATAGTTTTTATACATAAAAAAGGAATATTAGAAAATAATGAATAACAAAGAGGTCAATACGATACAGTCACAGTTGTAGCAAATCCTGCCTCATAACAATAAAATAACTTCAAATGCAAAAGAATTAAAGTGTCTTCTATTACTATTCTGCAGTTTCAATGCTATTGAATAAGTAAAAAGGAAAAAGAATATGAGTATAAAAGTAGGGATCATTCTATCCTAGATCACGTAGAATGTCTCAAGAGATGGAGAGCACATTGATTAGGTGTCAGATGATTATTAATGTTGTGGGAGTAGAAAAAATGCTTTTGTAGGTCGTATTAAAGTTGGCTTAGCAGTCACGTTTTTAGAATTCACTAAAGATGCAGATGTAACTTTAACATTTTAATTCAAAAATAAAAGTGGGAAATGCGGCAGATTTGGGAGGTTATCAAAAAACGTGGACTCAATAAATAAACACGCTACGGGGTGTATTTATTTTAAGCTCATATTCGATGGACTTATAATGAAAACAACTAAAAAATCCTACTGGATTCGTTATTGCTCCAGCGGGATTTTTGCTTTGGTTTACCGTTATTTATGGTACGGCTTACCGCGATGTGTCTAAGTGCGGTTTTTCAAAAATAAAATAGGGACATTTGTCAAAACTGTCCCTATTCATTGATTTTTTTACTGGCTATTGCTTACTCTAACATTAAACAAAGTGAATTATCGGTTAGTCTCTTGATCCTCTGTTTGAGCATCTACTGGAACACGCTTGCCCATTCCAAAAGCGTAAAAACTAATGACAACGATACCTAGGAAAACAATTCCTACAATAAGCGATATACGTGTGTCATCATTAAACCACATACCGATTAAAACCATAATTAAAAAGGCGATCGTTAAGTAGTTTGTCACCGGTGCAAAAGGCATTTTGAATGGATGATTATCCATTTCAGCTCCCTTTATTTTTCTGAATTGAATTTGACTAATCAGAATAACAAACCATGGAATCATACCAGGAAGTACACTTGCACTGTATACATACACAAATAAATTTTCTGGTGCAATATAACTTAAAATAACGCCCATTGCTAAACCAACTAGCACACCAAGCGTACTGAATAAAGGCACACCATTATGAGATATTTTCGCAAAAAACTTTGGTGCTTGTCCATTCATTGCTAATGTATAAAGCATACGTCCTGCACTGTAAATACCACTGTTACAGCCGGACATTGCCGCTGTGATGACGACAAAGTTAATAATTCCTGCTGCAGCCGTGATGCCAATTTTCACGAAAGTTGCTACAAATGGGCTTCCGATGGAATCTAGCTGATCCCAAGGGTAAACCGTTACAATGACAAAAATCGCACCAATATAGAAGATTAAAATACGCCAAATAATACTTTGAATCGCTTTAGTTAATGTTTTTTGAGGATCTTTTGCTTCACCGGCTGTAATCCCAATTAGTTCGACACCTTGATAAGCCCCAATAACTAGTGATAGAGCGAAGAAAAATCCTGACCAGCCACCTGTAAAGAAGCCGCCATGTTCCCAAAGATTAGATAGTCCAATTGCGTTCCCTCCATTACCAAACCCGAAGAAAATCAGACCAAACCCTGCAATAATCATCAATACAATTGTAACGATTTTAATCATCGCAAACCAAAATTCAAATTCACCAAATGATTTAACAGAAATTAAGTTCGCTGCACCAAGAATCACCATTGCAATGATACCTGGTATCCAAGCAGGCAGGTCTGGGAACCAATACTGCATGTATGCCCCAACTGCTATAATTTCTGACATCCCAACGATCACCCATTGGAACCAGTTACTCCATGCCGTCATATACCCTGCTAATGGATGGATGTACTTATGGCCAAATGTCGCAAATGAACCTGTACTTGGCTCTAAATATAACATTTCT
Organism: Bacillus sp. 37MA; assembly: GCF_000372765.1. Taxonomy (NCBI): domain Bacteria; kingdom Bacillati; phylum Bacillota; class Bacilli; order Caryophanales; family Bacillaceae; genus Bacillus; species Bacillus sp. 37MA. The sequence continues at coordinate 1,072,513 of NZ_KB889752.1, read as the reverse complement.
CCCATTGCTCGCATAATGAAAAATATAAAAATCCCTGTGATTGCATAGGCAAGCAATACGGATGGACCCGTCCATTTAATCGTGCTGGCTGAACCCATAAACAAGCCAACACCAATTGTACCGCCCAAAGCAATCATCTGAATATGACGTGCTTCCAAGCCTCTCTTCAATTCTTTGTTTGCCACTTCATTTCCTCCTCTTACAGTATTGCCACAATTTCAAGCAAGTTGCTAATACACTCTCTATTCGGTATCGAAATGATGAAGCGGGCGCCACTTTTTTCAATCTATCTTAAAAGCTGCCTCCTAAAATCATTCTTCACTTCTTATTAAACATTCCTAACAGTTAGAAAGATTTTTTATCTTCCCTTCGTTAGATAATACCTAAATTACTTATCTTATAATAATAAATTCTCCAACAGAATACAATTGTATTTTTCAGGGAAACACTTATTAATCAATATGTATTGATTAAATTCAAAACAGTAACTATATTAGAAAGAAAAGGAATTTTTATTTCAATATAGTTTTAATTTTGTGAAAATTCTTTAGATAATACTTCTGTGCTAAAGAAAATCTAGATGAATGATTATTTGTAAAAACCTGAACGCGGGGGAGTTCACGCAAAGTCTTAAATCATTTCAAATTGCAAATCGCCGAGAAAAGAATATTCCCTTGGCTTGATTCATGCTTTACATAAGCCACAATCACTTGTCTGAATTTAACTCTACCTAGATTTTACTATTTATTTTTCGTCTTTACTTATGATACGGTTCACCGAACAAAACATAATAACATGGTTAATTTTGAACACAAAGTATTCATATCTATATAGCATTTTCCCACAATCTTGTTGTGGGTTATATTTTTTCCCCAACATTGACTTCATTCAAAAAGCTTATTTTGGATGGCTAATGATAAATTACTTATTTCCTGCTTCAGTTAAATTAAATAAATTTTTTATAAAATGATTAATTTTCGCTTTATAAAGCCCCTATATTATGGAATCTAGCTATTACGTCCAAGCTCACTTATTCCTTTTCCATATACTAATAAAAAAGGAGGTGAGAAAGTGAGTAAGAATAAGGATAGCTCTTCACGCAAGGATGAAGAGCAAGTGAGTAATAATGAGCATAGCTCTTTACTTAAAGATAAAGTAAAAATAGAATCGGCACACCAAGAGTGTATTGACCGTGCGTATCGTATTCCCATATTTTTAAGTACGACAACTCATTTAAATGACAACCAACAACGGTTTCTAAACCGTCTAATTTTAGAGATTGAGAATGCTTTGCTTTTTCCGCGTACATTACCTTTAAGCGAAAGTTATCCCGAATCCATTTTAACTGATATTCGCCGGTTAGTTTCATCAAGCTATGGAATGTTGGCAGTAAACCTTCGTCGTTTTAAAATTCAAACCGTTGATGTCAATGCAGGACCCCTTCCACCATCCACTCCGTTCTGGGAAGGATCAGTTTATTCACAAGTAGAACCTTCAATGGCTTTTCAATTTGGTCTACCCTTATTATTAGTAAGGGAAGAAGATACTGACGCAAATAATGGAATTTGGGCAGGAGGAATTGCCCCACTCAACCTATTTATAGTTTGGCATTCTGAAACTCAAACTGTTGATCAATTCTTTAACACTCCTGAATGGAGATCAGCCTTTGCAAATTGGAGTGCACAAGTAAGAAATGCTTTTTATATTCAGACAGAGCCTAAGTTCAAGTACAGATGTGAATGATAAACCGGTACTTTAGCATCAAGTCGAAAATATACAAGGTTTTGTTCACCTTTATATATTTTCGACTTATTTACATAAAAGTAAATTTATGCTTACTTATGATACGGCTCACCCGAATTAATCGTAAAAAACGGGTCAAGTAGCCCCTTCCTCTCCTACGTTGCTATTCATTTAACAAGCCGATACCGGTCTGGGCAATAAATATCATACAAAACAGTATTCATCCTTCTTTTTTGTCTGTATCGATTGGTATTTGAGAACGGTACTCTTTTTCTAGACATTTTTCAGAAGTTAGGCCTTCTATTTCGTCTCCATCAATGTCTCTGCAAACCTATTTCTTCTCCACTTTTTATTAAATGATCGACGATCGGAGACCTCTGTCATGAAACAATTTCAAACATCGGATACACATTGGAATCTGCCGTAATATGATCTAGATAAATAAAGCCTTCCATCGTATGCGAAAAAAAATAAAAAGCTGTTCCTGTATATCTGTATATCTGTATACTGACTGATACGGCTTTTCCTTATTAGTTACGCTTGAGCAGCTGCTCTTTTATTGCTCTAGCTCTCTCTTTAATACTTTCCGTTTCTTCTTTTAAAAACTCAATCTTCACATTAGCATTAGGCGAATATTTTCCTAGTGGAATTTGGTCTTAAGCAACAATTCCAAATAGTTGATGGATGAACTTCACCTGATTTTGGACAGACTTATCCTGTGAAACAAGTTTCCTTTTTTCACCATATGCATAGCTTCTATTTCCACTATGTTATGGAGATATTTCACTGGTCTTATTTGGATGTCTAATGGCATCTTTTTTTCTCCATTCTTCAACGGCTGTAGGGTAAGCCGGGTTCCTATTGACTGTCACGACACGAGGCTCAGAATGATGAAAAGACTGCAAAGTTTTAAGAACCACTTTGCAGCCTTATGATTTCTTGTTTTGCTTAGGTAAAAATCGATGGTATTTCCTTTCGAATCGACAGCACGATACAGGTACATCCATTGACTTTTTACTTTGATATATGTTTCATCGACTCTCCCAGAGTCATTGGTTTGCTTGAGATGACGACGAATTCGCTTGTCTAATTCAGGACCATACTGATGAACCCAACGCATGATCGTTATATGAGCAACGGATAAGCCCCGTTCCTCCATCATTTCCACCAAATCACGAAAGCTCAAGTTGTACCAATGTCATCATAACGGCTTTATAAGACTCTGACATAATGTATTCGCTTCTTCACCTGTGGCATTGTGGTGCAAGACAGCAATGATCACGCCCGCCTCTTCTCTGGTAAGTTCTGTACTCTTTTTTATGAGTTTGATTTCATTTATTTTAATTAGGTTTTCAACGAATTTCTGTTGCTTTTCAGTGGCTTTAAGCTGTGGCGATATCGATGGACTCTTCACATTTGCATTCACTCTATACACGAGACCGTCTACCAATGAGGATATACAGGCACGCTGATAGCTACCTGTCAGGTATTCATCTTTATGCGTCCGATAATACTTAGGAATGACATAATCAGCATATTCTGCAACCTCTTGCACGAAAGTCGGGTAGTTTTCAATTATGACCTCCTGCGGGCCAACTTTCTCCACCTGTTTTACTGAGCTTATAATGTGCGGCAGGATCTCCATCGCTAACTCTACTCTGTTTTTATCATTCAAAGCTTGTACAATGGATTTTATCCTGCCATCTAACGTTAAAAACAATGGTTGTACTAATTCCTGCGATACATAATCCCTGATTGCTTTCTGGATGGCAATCTCTGTTTTATTTCGACCGTATACATTTAGGCTCTGTTCCAAGTAATCAACCATCTTTATTTGACCTCCCTTTGCTGCATATACTTGTAGTATGGAATCCAGTAATCCACGGTCACCCCGAATGCTTCTCATCATCGAACCAGAATATCAAACTGTTATCGTAATTGCAGTCCCATCACCTCATATTCTATTAACTATATCCATATTATATACGATTTGTAATATTATGTTTAACGATTACGCTCCACCACATATGAAAAAGGTGGAAATCCTGTCCATTCAATTAGACGACGACCCGCTTTATTTGTCTTTTTATTTTCATAAGCAGTGATACACTTACGAAGGTTCTGGTACAAATAATTGGAGATGATAAAAAGAGACGAAAAGTTTCCTTTTTGTTGAAGTATTTTATTTAACTAAAAAATCAATCAATATAATTAATTTCAAAATCAGAAGAAATTAAATTCATATCATCCAAATTCCATTCAAAAATTAAAATTGCAGATTGTGCAGATTTATGTGAAAGAAGTCGTTTACCATTCTTAATAACCAAGCTTTCAGCTTCCCAAAAGGAAACAGTCGTATCTTCCCCAGTACGATTACACACAAATATGGGCAATCCAGTATCAATGGATCTTTGTTCCCACTCACCGTTCGGTCCGTGTAAACCTGGTCCCCAAGATGAAGGAGCAACTAGGATTTCTGCCCCTTTGGTCAATAATGTTTCCGCAATATTTTTTGTATAGGCATCTGCACATATCAGCACACCAACTTTTATATACCCCAAATCTATTGGTTCAATGAACTCACCTGGTGTAGACCAATTATCTACCCTTGCAATCTTTTTTTGTTTTCCTATTAATTCACCTTTCTGATTAATCACAAAAACTGAATTGTATAGTTTATTATCTTGTTTTGATTTTTCTGCACAGCCAAGAAATACAGTTGTTTTTATTGACTCAACAATGTTATGAAAATTAGTCATCCATTTATCGGGTTGTTGTTTAATCCAATCAGTTCCAATGATATGAGTAAACTGTAATCCGCTAGTAGCTAATTCTGGTGTTATAATCCAATCTACTTCTTTTTCTGCTGCATGCTTAACTGCTTTTTCAATAAGGTATTGATTGTATTTAATATCTCCAGCAATAGGTATTAAATGTAATAAAGCAATTCTTATTTTTCTCATCAATTCACTCCTTGCCTATCATACATACTTTATGACCCCGGCATCCAATACTTTAATAAGAATATGTAGATTTTCTAAATCTACTTATCTAACGGGTACTTTCGTTGAATAACTGTCATAGAAAATGATCAAACTTTTTTATCAAAAGAAATCTTTTTAAATACGTTGAGAACCTGTTTTTGATCATTCTTTTTTTCAAAAACAGGTTCTTTTATTTATCGATAAATCAACGTTTTCAGCAGCACCTTAATCGAATTTTATTTTAAACCTACACTTTTGAGTTGGCGATTACAAGTAGAACACATATTGATCAAATGAAATCGAACTTTCGTTATGTTGGACGACGATATGTTGATATTTATGAACCGAATAACCTCGTTGCGACATCGAAAGTTTCGCCAAATGTTTAAAAGATGGTCTTGTAACTACATTTGTCAGATAAGCTGATTGCTTTGTCCCCGGCTTTCTCCTTCGATTCAGAGCATGAATCATTTGTTTAGCTGTCTTTATTCCTAATCCATGCCCAAAATACGTACCATCTCCTAGAATAACGGCATTTTCTCCTCTCCACTGAGGGGTTTGCGGATCGAAGTCCGGATTTTTAAAATAGACGACATCTCCAGGCAAAAAATGGCCTGTATAATTTGAGGTTATTCCGAGATCAGGATCAGCATGCCAGCTGTATAAATAGATGTTTTGAAATAATTGATTAAATAAGGATTCGCCTATAAGGTTTAGGACCGCATGGTAATAGATAATGACCTTTGCCGTTGCACATTCAAACGCATATTGTGAACTGTTCCTGTAGATATCTTGAATCGCGTCTGATGGTTTTACACCATTCCGCAGCATGAATCCGCCGGTATTCGTCAAATACCAGTATTGAGGATTACAACGGGATTTTGCAAATACTGCAAACCGCACATTGCTTTGATTCATGGCTCTTGCACTTAATATGATATTTTTTCGTAACTTAAGCTCAAACGATAATTCACCTATGGATCGATACGAGTAAACGACTGTATCTTTATTCATCTGTTGAATGATTATACTTTCAATGCTACCAGACGGCCACATGCCTCTTTGTTGAAAGGGCATCCCCGATAGTTGAATCATAATATACCTCTTTTCAAGTTCGAGTATTAATTTACATTATTACCTAGCATATTCAAGCATCGTTTTAATGTGTAGCTTTCACAAATAAAACAATCCGTCCTTTTTCAGATTGAACCACGTCGTTCGGTTACTCCAAGAACTTGGGATGATGATTATAAAGTGATCAAAGCAGGAGATATAGAAGGATCTGACTCTTAAGCCACCACGAGAATAAATATTGAAAAAGCTTCCGGAATTCATAGATTTCGGAAGCTTTTAATGCAATATATTAACTATTATGTTGAAGTTGAACTTTATGTTTCACTCTTTTTACTTTAACCATACACGTTTATCTTTTACGCTATTCTAATGTATGAAGTGGGGGATCTCGCCTGAGATTTTCATATATTCCATTACAGTCACTATGCAGTATCCGTAACGTACCGAATGATGTTACCAAAGAAAAAAGACCGAAAAAATCGATCTTTTTTATCTGCTCTCTTAAACTAAAACACCCGTTAATTGAAGAGGTAAAGTTGTTAAAGAAACCATTCACCTTCCAAATGTTGGTTCATTTTGTTTCATCCATGTTTTCTTTGTTGTTCCCTATTTTTAAGATAGTAAAAAGCATCATACATATAATGATCACTAGTACTAACAACCCTGGAACAAAATTGTCAAATAGATCTACTGTGAGCCCAATAAATGCAGGACCAAGGGATCCTAACAAATAGCCGCCAAATAGCATCATAGCAGACCATGATATAGCTTCTTCTGTATTACTAGCTTCTTCAATTGGGATTAGTAGAGCCAAAGGAAAAAGACCGCCAGCTCCGATACCTAGAAAAATAGTAGTTACCCATGGGGAGAAATGTATCAGTAACAATACAATTCCTATTAATTCAGAGAGACTACATACTAGTAACCAAGTTTTTCTATCCCCTGTTTTACTAACAAGTATGGGAATTAAAAAACTTACAGGAATTTGAATGACTGTAAACAGTGTGAGGATAATGCCAGATTGAGAATAGCTTAAACCTGTTGATTGCACGATTGGAGCCAACCAAGCTGTTACAGTATAAAAAATAGCCGCCATGCAACCAAAAAATAATATAAACAAATTAACACGTTTATTTTTTATAAATAAAGCTGAAATAGATATGGAATCTTTATTTGTAGCCCCTTTTTTTAAAAGTGGGAGAAGTAGTAAAGAAGCGGGTACCGCTAAAATACTCCAGAAACTTAATGAATGTTGCCAAGAATCATTCATTTTTTGAAATAATTGTACAGAAAAACTAGATGCAATCGCTGCACCAGTCACCATAGATACGGAGTATAGACCCGTTAAACCAGGCTTTTCAGGAAAGTATTTTTTTATAAACCCTGAAATTAATGGTCCAGCAATTCCTATACCAACCCCAGAGAATAAGGCTGTAGTAAGTAAGAAAAGACTACTATTGACGAACACTCGAAGGAATGTGGCAATTAATATCAAAAGCATTGCTAGAAGTAAAGATCTTTCAATTCCTAAAAGGTTATTTAACCTAATGGCTAAAATGGCAAATAGGCCCATACAAAAAACAGGTAGCGTCGTTATTAAACTAGCTGTCACCCCACTCATTCCTAAATCTGTTTGGATGATATCAAGTAAAGGACCAACAGAAGTAATGGATGGTCTTAAATTCAATGAAACAAAAAATATAATCATAGCGAGATAAACAAAACGCACAGGAAACGCCTCCTTCCTTTATCATCGCATTCATTGTATATTTACGCTTATAATAGTTCAATACTATTTTTTCTATACAAACCATAGTATAAGGCTATCATAAAAGGAGAATGTTAAATGGAAATCAGACAATTACAATATTTTCTTATGTTATGCAATGAACTTCATTTTACTGAAGCTGCATATAAACTGGGTATTTCACAACCAACACTAAGTCAGCAAATACGCGTATTGGAAGATGAGTTAGGAGTGCCTCTGTTCGATCGTATTGGAAAAAAGACAGTTAAGACCGAAGCAGGTAATCTCCTTGAGCACTACGCTTTACAAATTGTTCAACTACTAGAAAATGCAAAAAATTCCATAGAAGATCTTACAAATCTGAATACCGGTCACTTACGTGTAGCGGTACTACCATCCGATCTTGATTATCGATTAACATCATTACTAATAGATTTTCACAAGGAATTCCCAAATACTAAAGTTCAAGTGATTCCATCAATTGATATTTTAAATAAAGTGCTGGAAAATGAAGTTGATATTGGGGTTGGTTTAGCGATTCAACCAGACAGTCGTTTAAATCGTATACCTTTTTATACCGAAACGTATAGTCTTTATGTTAATAAAGAACATGATTTAGCAGAAAAAGAAATTATTTTACCGGAAAACTTGGTAAATGTACCTTTAGTTATGTATCCTAAGGGATTCTATGGACGTGATTTGATTGATACATGGTGCAAAAATCAAGAAATTTCTATCGATACGCTTATGGAAACAGGATCAGCTACTTCCTTGTTTCAACTCGTAAAAGAAGGGATTGGAGCTACTATTCAACCTAGTCAACTGATTGAAAGTTTCCAGTCGCTCGGTATCCGTGCAATTTCAATCAAGCATTCACCTACCAGGAAGTTAGAAATGTTTTATCGTAATGATAAATATTTAAGTCAATCCGCAAAAGCATTTTTGAAAAGAATGGATGCCTTTTTTTAAGTCAGCATTGGAAGAGACATTAAAAATTTAATCAATGCTGTTTTTAAATATGCTGAACGAATGGAATACATTGAAAGAAATCCTATGCAGCATGTTGTCGTTTCAATAAAAGTAGAAGATTTTTTGGTAAAAGAAGAAAAACGTAATTATTGGGAAAGGGATGAAATAAAAAATGGTCAATTTATGGTCAGAGAGTGTAAAAATAATAAAAAACAGCCCCATAATTTATTGATATATGGGGTTTGAAACGTTGATATATAAATATTCTGAACAACATGTATTGTATATTCAGAATTGGCAACTGATTATTTCGTTAAAATAATCGGCTCGCCTTTCGTTACAATGACCGTATGTTCAATTTGCGCGACTCGGCTGCCATCAGGTGTTTTGAACGTCCATCCGTCCCCTGATTCTTTAATCATATCTGCTTTTTCTGATACGAACGGTTCAAACGCAAGTACCATGCCTTCTTTTAAAAGGGCGTTATCCCAAGGATCAAAATAATTCATAATATGATCCGGTGCTTCATGTAGTGATTTACCGATACCGTGGCCTGTTAAATTTTTAATGACCGCAAATCCATTCCGGCGTGCTTCATTGGCAACGGCTTTCCCGATTTGATTTTGCTTGGTGCCTGCTTTTATTTTCAGTAGGCCGCGTTCAAATGACTGCTCTGCTGCTTCACATAATTTCGTTAAAATCGGTTCGCCCTTACCCACGACGAATGAAATGCCTGTATCCGCAAAATAACCATCATAGGAACCGGATACATCAATATTCACAAGATCTCCTTCTAAAATAACACGGCTTCCCGGAATACCATGTGCTACTTCATCGTTAACGCTAATACATGTAAAGCCAGGAAAATCATATTCACTTTTAGGGCCAGAAATGGCACCGTACTTTTTAAATAAACGACCCCCAAGTTCATCAATTTCTTTTGTTGTTACACCTGGTTTCGTATAAGCTCGCATTTCATCACGAATAGCCGCGACAATGCCGCCAATTTTTTTTAATGCTTGCAATTCTTCATCTGTTTTTACGATCATATTGGTCATTCCTTCTCTTTTGATTTTCCATTTCTCATTATAACAGAATGCATACATCCTGAAAAAAAATCTTTTTTATGTTTGACGTACCATTCCAGTGTTAAACTAACAGTATACGTGGGCAACTCTGTCCTTATTCGAAAGGGTGATATTTATATGACAAAATGTGTAATATTTGATTTTGATGGAACACTTTCTGATTCCCTCCAGGTGTTTATTAAAGCCTATAACAATTTTGCTGAACAGGAAGGCTATAATAAAGTTGACCCGGAAGATTTGGATGATTTAAAAAGAATGAGTATTCCAGAGCGGTGCCGTCATTTAAATTTCCCGATGCGTAACATACCATTCGCCGCTCCGAAATTATACCGCTACGTACGTGAATCCCGAGAAACACTTCCGCTTTTTCCCGGTATAAAGCAAATGCTTGATGAATTGAACAGCCGTGGCATTCATATTGCTATTATTTCATCTAACGCAAGCGACATCATTAAAAATTGCCTTGAATTAAATGGCATCAACTATGTACATGATATTTTATCTTCCAAATACATTTTCAGCAAAGACAAACTCATTAAAAAGCTGCTTAAGCAGTACGATTACACAGCAGAAGATGCCTTTTATGCCGGCGATGAGCAGCGTGATATCGATGCAAGTAAAAAGTCCGGCCTTCGTGCCGTCTGGACATCGTGGGGTTATGACGACGAGTCATTGATCAACGGCCCTGATTTAAAAGCCGCAACACCGGATGATATTGTCGATTTTGCATCAAGAGGATAAAAAAAGAGTGCGGGCCTCCTCTGCCTGCACTCTTTTTTATTAGACCGAGCTGGAGACGTTTTGTCTTTTCCTTCCTCTTGCCCAGTTCATACAAATAATGAGCGTAACACCGATAATGAGTGCCCCGAATATATAAGGAAGCCCCATGCTCATATCGAATAACATTCCAGCCAGAGCTGGACCGATCATATTACCAATGCTCATATACGCATTGTTCATTCCTGCTGCAAAGCCCTGTTCGTTCCCAGCCATTTTCGATAGGGAGATTCCATCACACTTGACATAACCAAAAGCGACGAATATGAGGGTTACTTCCATATTGTTCAAGTCGAATTTACTAAAGATTTATCTCTCTTCCCGGAAAAATTCCCCATTCCAATTTCGCCTGTAGAGGAAGACCTTATTGTGCTTACGGAAACTACTTCTTTAGAATAAGCTGAGCATAATGAAATTCAGTATGCTACAAATACTGACATAAACGAACTGAAATATGAGCCCGACTCCATATAAGGGCTCGCCTAAGAGAAATCCTAAAGGTACGAAACTGCCAAGAATAATGCCAATCATTAGGAAGCATGCAGCCTTGATAGAATAAGCTTTCCCCTTATCGAAGCGATTCCAAATAAAAACCAGCCTAAAAGCATCGTATCGAATCCGATTTGAATGATCATTTTTAATGCGGGGGCTATCCGGCAGCAAGAAGATCTGGACTAATATCCTCGAGGATTGGAAATAGAAACGTGCGCATCCACACATTCCCCGCATCAAGGACGCCACCGATGAAGGCGATTAAGAAGCTGATAAGACCTAAAAGTCCAACATCCTTAGCCTTAGTGATATACAATCCAATCCTACAAGTCCCAGAAGGGTTAACGAGGGGGCTATCACGCCTAATTGTAAGTTCGATGTAACTACGTACATCTTGGATTGCATAATCAATAACTAGCCGATAGGTTGGTGTTCTTAGGAATCTCCTACTTCAAACAACCTGCAAGGGGGATAAGGAGGGTAGTGCAATGTAATGATTCTAGGTACACTTGTTAGGTTAATAGTTTTCCTTATAAAGAGGCAGCGTCAAAGAAAAATATGAATTTACACTATTAAAGAGTTTTACATCATAAAAAAAGATCGATTTATCTATGAAATAAATCGATCTTTACTTATTTAACTTGAATTTCCAGATTTTTTATCTCAGGATATTGTAGGGAAATTTATCTTATTTCAGTAATTTAACAAATTCACACATGAATCCAGGCAGATCTGGCCACGCATGACCAGAAACAAGATTTTGATGTGTGTGTAATGTTTCATCAATATATGTAGCTCCGCAAGCAATTACATCAGGCTTACAGGCAATATATGCTGTATATTCCCGATCTTTCATCAAATCCGGTATAATAGATAGCACTTGTGCCGCATGACAGATAGCACCGACTGGTTTATTCTCCTCAAAAAAGTGGCGTACAATTTTCGTTAATGCTTCCTCCAAACGAATATATTCGGGTGCTCGTCCTCCTGGAATAATCAATCCGTCATATTGAGAGGGATTAACATTAACAAAAGCTATATGAGAATCAATCCCATATGCAGGCTTTTCTACATATGTCTCCATTCCTTCTATAAAGTCGTGACATACTGTCTGTAGTTTTTTAACAGAAGGTGAGGCAATCGTTACGTCAAATCCCTCTTCTAGACAGCGATAATATGGATAAAAAATTTCAAGCGCTTCTACAGCATCACCAGTAACAATCAAAACTTTTTTACTCATGAACATAACCTCCATCAATAGTAATATTAATAGTTAAAAAATATTCTGTTCACTTTCATGTTGTCTTTTCATCTGTCCAATTCTATTCTAACTCACGTAGATTAAATGTGCACGAAAAGTAGTTTGCTTTTACAAAGGTTTCATAAAAAAAAGATGCCAGGCGGCTGCCTGGATATCTTTTTATAGCTGTTTTGTTTGTAATAAGTCGCGAATTTCAGTTAACAGCTCTTCTTCTTTCGTTAAAGAAGGAGGTGCTTCTTCGACTTTTTTCTCACGAATGTAAATTTTATTAAAGAGTTTAATAAATAGGAAAATGGAAAAGGCTATAATCACAAAATCAACAATCGTTTGAATAAACAGTCCGTACTTTACGACTGCATCACCAACGGTAATTGATAATTTGGAGAAATCAATTCCGCCAAGCAAAAGACCAATAAGCGGCATAATGATGTCACTAACAAGTGACGCCACAATTTTACCGAACGCTGCACCTAGAATAACTCCGACCGCAAGATCAATGACGTTCCCGCGCATCGCAAACTCTTTAAATTCTTTAATCATAATCTTCACCTCTCATTCTTTTGTCTACTTCAATATATCACCATTTCAAAGTGGTGAAACCTATTTTTCGACAAAAGAATGAATTGAGTGAAAAAGACTTACTCTTCTTTTTTCAACCGCTCTCTTTCTCCTAAACGCCGGTTCAATTTTTGTTCTGATTTAAATAAACGGATAAATAGCGTCACGAAAAAAACCGGAATGGCGTAAATGAATAGATGAATGAAAAAAGCAATAATCTGCACGATATTCACCTCAAGTTTCCTTGTTTACAGGTAATGTGATCGTTGCTTTCGTTCCTTTTCCTTCTTCACTTGTAAAAGACAAATTGCCGTTATGATGAGCAATCATTTTCATGCTGACCATCAGACCGAGTCCCGTTCCTTTTTCTTTATTTGAATAAAATGCTTCTCCAAGGCGTGGAATAGCCTCTTTTGGAATACCTACTCCTTGATCAATGATATGGATGAGGACAGACTCCTGTACACATGTTGCTGAAACAACCACACAGCCGCCATCAAACATCGCTTCCATGCCGTTCTTTATCAAGTTAATCATGACCTGTTTAATTTGCTTTGGTTCCGCCTCAATCAATGGCAGCGAACCTTCTATATCCATTTTAATTTCAATATCTTTTAAAGACGCTTCCGCACGCATAAATGTGACGACTTCATCGATTAGGGCATGCAAATTGACTGCATTCATTTTTTTCGTTTTCTGCGGCTTTGCAAGCATTAAAAATTCGTTCATAATAAACTCAACCCGGGCGAGTTCCGATAAAATAATTTCACTATAAGGATTGAACGTTTCTTGCTGCCAGAGTTGCACAAATCCTTTAATGGCTGTCATTGGATTGCGAATCTCATGGGCAATACCCGCTGCCAGCTGGCCAATTGCTCCGAGCGTATCGGCATTGTGAATAAGCTCCTCTTTTTCTTTTAATTCCGTGATGTCTTCAGAAACACTAATCACACGTACAGGTTCATCCTGATTATTATACACGACATTCTGGCGAGAGCGGATCCAGCGAATACAGCCATCAGCTCGAATAATCTGATAATCGAACGTGCCTTCGGGGTGGTGTAGTTGTCTAATAAACATATCTCTGTCCTCTAGACAAACAGTTTCAATAAGTGATAAAGGGTTTTTATAAATCGTTTCTCTCTTGATTCCCCATATTTCTTCAAATGCTTCGCTTATATATAATATTTCGATATCTCCAACGGTATATATGCAAAACATTTCTCTTATATTTTCGCTCATTTCTATCATCCGCTGCTCTATTTCCTGTAGACGGGTACACATCTTATGTTGATCATGTATGTCTTTCATAAATATGGACAGTCCTGTTGGCTGAGGAAACACACATATTTCAAAGTACCGGCTATACATTTTTGAAAAAATCTCAAATTTCATCACCTGCCGTGTCGCGGCGACTTTTTGCAGATTCCGCTCATATAAACTACCGCTCCACTCTGGAAATACACTCCATATATTCTTCCCGATCAATGCTCCACTATCAACACCAAGTAGTGATTCATACTGCTCGTTTATATATGTTAATCCCCATTCATCATCAACAAATAAAACTCCTTCTGCCACATGTCCACAAATCTCTTCAAACTGATTGTCCTTTACGTGCGTAAAACGATTGGCAGATAGTAATTCCTGCTTCTGACATTCTAATTTTAAAAGTTTGTCCACTGACCGTGTATTCCCCTTTCTTTCTACAAAAAAGTCAAGATACTGTACCTATTTAGTAACTTCATTTCGGCATATTTATAGAAAATCCCTCTTCTCTCACCCTAAATTATGCAAATGTCTTCGTTTATATTATTTATTTGTTTGTTTTTTAAATATATTATTTTGAATTTTGTACATAATGTATTTAGTAAACAAATAACTGATTATCATAAAAAAGCTTTGCATCATGATGACGCAAAGCTTTTTTTTATTAATCTGCTGTCTTTTCCGACAAAAGAAGACGCTGAACCATTCCCTGTTCTTTTTCATCAACAACAAAAGAACCATTTGAATAACGATCTACTTTTTTAAATGACTGTACGTGTATCTCAATATCTTCTCCTTTTTTCGTTCTCAACAAATATGCATGATGTTCATCAATGAGAGCGGCACCGACGATACGATGCGGATTGCTTTTCAGTTCTCTTAACAACACTACACCGCGTTTCACCCTTGTCGTTCGTTCAAATTGGTCAAATCCGCTCCGTTTCACCGCTCCCCGATTTGTCACAACGACAAACTGCGCGTGATCTCCATCCGGAGAGGCAATGGCCGCAATGGCATAATCGTCTTCTTTTAAACTTAGACCTTTCACCCCGGCAGCACGGGGGCCGACAACTGGTACTTCTTCTTCTCCAAAGCGGACGCCATAGCCAAAATGCGTGATGAGCATTACATCGGAACGGCCATCTGTCATCACAACTGTACATATTTCATCATCATCTTTTACATTCATCGCCATCAGCGGGCGCGAGTAGCGCTGTACTTTAAATTGAGACAGCCCTGTTCGTTTCACCATGCCTGTTTTTGTTGTAAAAAGAATATAGCTCGGTTTTGTAAAATCTTGGACAGGATAAACGGCTATGATGGATTCGTCTTTCAACCCGTTTACGAGACCTGCAGCATGCTGACCAGTGTCTTTCCAGCGAATATCTGGCAACTCATGCACTGGTAAATACAAATAGCTACCTTTGCTTGTGAATACAAGAAGAACATCGGTCGTGTTCATCTCTTGTTTAAATAAAAGACCATCTGATTCTTTCATTGCCGGAAGCCCTCCGGATGCCGTATATGACCGGATGCCCGTCCGCTTAATATATCCTTCACGCGTGACAGACACAATGACTTCTTCGCTCGTAATCATTGCTTCACGATCAATTTTTATTTCCTGAATTTTTTCTTCAATGCTTGTGCGCCGCCCTGTTGCATACGTTTTTTTCAATTCTTTCAATTCCCGTTTAACTACTAATACAAGTTTATTCCCACTCGCTAAAATAGCTTCAAGCTGCTCAATTGTTTTTTCAAGCTCTGCCGATTCTTTTTCAAGGGCGGTAATATCCGTATTCGTTAACCGGTATAGCTGTAATGTAACAATGGCTTCCGCCTGCGCTTCTGTAAAAGCAAATTCCGCTACGAGACGGTTTTTTGCATCCTGTTTATCTTTAGATGCACGAATGCAAGCGATCACTTCATCGAGAATCGACAAAGCTTTCATTAAGCCCGCTACAATGTGATGACGCGCTTTTGCCTTTTCAAGATCATATATTGACCGGTTTGTCACGACTTCTTTCCGATGTTCGATATACGCATCGAGCATGCGGTTCAGCCCCATTAAAATAGGGCGTTTATTGTAAATCGCCACCATATTGAAATTGTACGCAACCTGTAAATCTGTTGCCTTGTACAAATAGTTTAACGTGAGTTCAGCATCAGCTTCTTTTTTCAAATCAATAACGATTCGAAGTCCCGTCCGGTCCGTTTCATCACGCACTTCCGAAATCCCATCAAGCTTTCGATCAATGCGGAGTTCATCCATTTTTTTCACGAGTGATGCTTTATTCACTTCGTATGGAATTTCCGTCACAACGATGCGCTGACGGCCGCCGCGAACGTCTTCAATTTCTGCACGGCTGCGGATGACAATTTTGCCTTTGCCTGTTTTATACGCTTTTTCAATACCGTCAACGCCTTGGATAATACCACCCGTTGGAAAATCAGGGCCTGGAATAACAGTCATCAACTGTTCAACCGTACAATCCGGCTGTTCCATCCGCATAATAGCCGCGTCGATTACTTCATCGAGGCGATGCGGTGGAATTTCTGTCGCATACCCGGCTGAAATTCCTGTTGATCCATTGACAAGCAAATTTGGAAATCTCGCAGGAAGTACAACCGGCTCGCTCGTCGATTCATCGAAGTTTGGAATGAAATCAACGGTCTGTTTTTCGATATCGGTTAACAGTTCACCCGCAATAGCGGACAATCTCGTTTCGGTATAGCGCATGGCTGCAGGAGGATCGCCATCTACAGAGCCATTATTTCCATGCATTTCAATGAGCGGCGTCCGTATTTTCCAGTGCTGACTAAGACGGACCATCGCGTCATAGACGGATGAGTCGCCATGAGGATGGTAGTTACCAATGACATTCCCAACCGTTTTGGCGGCTTTCCGGAACGGTTTTTGATGCGTATTTCCTTCTGTATGCATCGAAAATAAAATACGGCGCTGTACTGGTTTTAATCCGTCACGTGCATCAGGCAGCGCACGCTCTTGAATAATGTATTTACTGTACCGCCCGAATCGGTCACCAACGACGTCTTCAAGCGGTAAATCTTGAATGTTTTCCTTTTCCATTAATTATTCCTCCCTGATACCGGACAACTGATCATTTTCTAAGAGCACTGCTTCTTCTTCAAGTCCAAATGCAACATTTGACTCGATCCATTTTCTGCGTGGCTCAACTTTATCCCCCATTAAAACCATAATACGGCGCTCTGCACGGGCGATGTCGTCAATCGTTACCCGGATCAGCGTCCTCGTTTCTGGATTCATTGTCGTATCCCAGAGCTGATCAGCATTCATCTCACCAAGACCTTTATAGCGCTGAATCGTCGTCCCTTTGCCCATTTTCTTCAGCTTAGAATCGAGTTCACGTTCTGTCCAAACATATTCTGCAACTTCTTTTTTGCCGGTGCCTTTGCTTACTTTAAATAATGGTGGCATCGCAATAAATACTTTTCCACTGTCAATGAGCGGCTTCATATACCGGTAGAAAAAGGTTAAAAGGAGCACTTGAATATGCGCACCATCTGTATCGGCATCCGTCATGATAATCACTTTATTGTAATTTGCATCTTCTACAGCAAAATCCGGACCTACACCGGCGCCGACTGCATGAATAATTGTATTAATTTCTTCATTTTTAAAAATATCAGCAAGTTTTGCTTTCTCGGTATTAATGACTTTCCCTCTAAGCGGCAAAACAGCCTGAAAACGGCGGTCCCGTCCTTGTTTCGCCGAACCGCCCGCCGAGTCTCCTTCGACAAGGTATAGTTCATTTTTTTCTGGATTGCGCGACTGTGCCGGTGTCAGTTTTCCAGATAAAATGGATTCGCCTTTTTTACGTTTTTTTCCGCTTCTGGCATCTTCACGTGCTTTTCGGGCTGCTTCACGCGCTTGTGCCGCTTTTACTGCTTTTTTTATGAGAAGTGTACTGACTTCCGGGTTTTCCTCTAATAAATAAAGAAGCTTTTCCGATACGATTTGATCAACTGCCGAGCGCGCTTCTCCTGTGCCAAGCTTTCCTTTTGTCTGCCCTTCAAACTGAAGCATGTTTTCCGGTACACGGACTGATACAATAGCTGTCAGCCCTTCACGAATATCCGTTCCTTCTAAATTTTTATCTTTTTCTTTTAACAGACTGCTTTTCCGTGCATATTCATTAAATGTGCGTGTTATCGCTGCACGTGCCCCGGCTTCATGTGTTCCTCCGTCTTTCGTCCGGACATTGTTGACAAATGACAGAACATTCTCTGAAAAACCGTCATTAAATTGAAACGCAAATTCCGCTTCAATGTTATTTTGTGTGCCGAAAAAAGACGCAACGGGATGAAGAGCGTCTTTTTCTTCGTTCAAGTATTTGACGAATTCTTCAATGCCGTTTTCATAGTAATATTCTTCTACTTGTTCCTGGTCCTTCCGTTTATCTTCAAGCGTTATTTTTAATCCTTTTAATAAAAACGCCGACTCTCGCAACCGTTCGCCGAGCGTATCAAATTGATACACAGTCGTCGAGAATATAGTCGGATCCGGTTTAAAATGAAGTTCTGTTCCGGTCGTTTTTGCTTTACCTTTTTTCTCAAGTGTCGTGGCGGGCTTTCCACCATCTTGAAAATGCTGTTCATATTGGAAGCCGTCACGCCATATAGTAACAGTCAATGTCTCAGATAAAGCATTTACAACCGATGCACCTACACCGTGCAATCCACCGCTTGTTTTATAGCCACCCTGACCAAATTTCCCACCCGCATGAAGAACCGTCAAAATGACTTCTGTTGTCGGTTTCCCTGTGCGATGCATCCCAGTCGGCATACCGCGGCCATAGTCACGCACGCTGATCGAATTATCTTCATGGATTGTAACATTGATTTCTTTACCATGTCCGCCGAGTGCTTCATCGACCGAATTGTCTACAATTTCATAAACAAGATGGTGCAGACCTCTCCCATCCGTCGAACCTATATACATTCCCGGGCGCTTCCGGACTGCTTCAAGTCCTTCAAGCACCTGAATGGATTCATCATTGTATACTGGTTGTTGCTTTGAATCCGCCATAAAAATTTCCCTCTCTTTCTAAAAAACCGCACGATGAAACGTATGTTCCTAACTATCATATCATACTTGTCAATCATTCACCAATATCATCTGTATTTCGTTAAAAGAGTACGTCACTTTTAAGAGAGAATCAACCGAAATATTTTTCCCGCCGCATCACCCGTCATGGTAAAATGATGAATGAACGTTATTCAAATGATTATACATTATGAAAAGGGAGATTGAGAAATTGATTCAAGCACTTATTTTAATTATCGCTTATTTACTCGGTTCAATCCCGTCTGGACTCATTGCCGGCAAAGTCTTTTTCGGTCTTGATATACGTGAGCATGGCAGCGGTAACCTTGGCGCGACTAATTCATTTCGTGTTCTCGGCAAAAAAGCGGGTACAGTCGTCACTGCTGTCGATATTTTAAAAGGAACAGTCGCCACATTGCTGCCCATCTGGTTCGATGCAGGCATTCATCCGCTGATCGCCGGACTTGTTGCGGTTATCGGGCACATGTTTCCTATTTTTGCCGGTTTTCGCGGTGGTAAAGCCGTGGCGACGTCGGCTGGTGTTCTACTTGCCTACAGCCCGCTTGTCTTTTTATTTTTAGTTGCGATTTTTGTTATTGTCCTTTTACTAACAAAATACGTGTCTCTTGCTTCTGTACTGGCAGCTACAGTCGCATTCATCTATGCGATCATTCATACAATTTATACGAATGATCTCCCATTTCTCGCAGCGATTACAGCTATATTCTTTTTCGTCCTTTTCCGCCATCGGGCCAATATTGTCCGTCTTAAAAATAAAACAGAACCGAAAGCAAGTTTTGGTAAAAAAAATTGAAACAAGCGGTTTAACGTTATCGCGTTAAGCCGCTTGCTTTGTGTTTTATTTTGACTGTACATTATTCCGTGCTACACTAAGAAAAAAGGATTGGAGTTAATTCGGCATGAATATTCGATTGAACAATCTAGCAAAAAAATGGTTTGAAGAAGAAATGTATGCAGCTAAAGGGGACTTTATCCGTTTTTACGTACGCTATGGGGGATCCAGTCCTCTGCATGACGGGTTTTCACTTGGCGTTTCGAAAGAAGAACCGATTGAAGCTGCTGTGACAGCAAAGCACGGCGGCGTCACCTATTTTGTTGAAGATAAGGATCTATGGTATTTTGACGGGCATCATCTAGTCGTCGAGTTTGATGAACAATTAGACGAACCAACTTATAAATACATACGCGATTGATCTATTCCAGTTGAAATTTTCGAATATGATCTCCTAATCTTTCATGCTTTAAAATAAATAGCTGTTTTTCACCGAGTAAGTCAAAATGCGGCCTGGATGAGGTACCTATATCACCCCATTTCGGCGTCAATCCGTATATATGTCCCCATTCCACCAGTCTGCTTACATAAATACAGCCTGCTTTCGTTACGGTACGGTAATGCGGGAACCGCTCATCGTAACAGTAATGTGTTAAAAATGCAATATGACCGGTTTCCATTTTCCACGTCCACCCGTTTAAGTCCAAATGTCATTAAACTGGTTTTTTTTCCTGTTCATATACATGATGCCATTCTGGAAATTCTTTTTTAAATTTCACCGGCCGGAATGTAGCTTTGTTAACAATCGTATGAACGCTTGAACCTAACACACATACATTGCCTTTTTCATTCACAATCTCATATCCGTACGTCGTGCGGATACCACTGTGTGCCTCAATCCACGTCCGTACCGTCGCTGTTTCTCCGTAGCGAAATGGCTGTTTATAGGATAAGCGAATATCGACAACAGGCGAAACAAAACCTTTTTTTTCCATGTCTGCATAATTGAAACCAAGATCTTTAATTAAACGTGTGCGGCCAATCTCAAACCAAACGACATACTGGCCGTGGTAAACGACTTGCATTGCATCTGTATCCGCATAGCGAACTTCTACCTCTGTTTCTGAAATAAACAATATAAAAACTCCTTTATCTCACTTGCACCTCTATTTATTTTACCATGTTTTCCGCTAACGTTTATCTTTTTTGTCTTTTCGGGTATAGGTAAAGATCAGCCGCAAGGAGGAATTTATTTTGATTACGTATTTGAAAAACGAAAAAGAGAACATGATTGCACTTCTTGAAAAACTCGTCAATACGGACAGCCATTCTTACAATAAACAGGACGTCGATAAAATAGGTTCGATTCTTCAAAAAGAGTTTGAAAACGCCGGTATGAAAGTGGATGTACATAGAGAAAAAGAATTCGGGAATCATTTAAGTATTGCATCACCCAATGCGAAAAGGCCTGGCATTTTAATCATCGCCCATATGGATACCGTATTTCCAGACGGTGAAGCAGAGGAACGGCCATTTGAAATTATTGGAGACAGAGCGTATGGACCAGGTGTAAACGATGAAAAAGCCAGCCACGTTCAAGTTTTATATGCGATGAAAGCATTGAAAAATGCGGGATTAACCTGTTTCCATAACGTTCATATTATCTTCAACAGCGATGAGGAAGTTGGATCTCCCTCTTCAAAATCACTTATAAAAGAAGCAGCTGAAGGAAAAGACTACAGTCTCATCGTTGAGTGTGGACGGCCAAACGAAGGTGTCATCACAGCACGAAAAGGCGTCGGACGATTTAAAATGAGCGTAACCGGTAAAAGTGCCCATGCGGGTGTAGAGCCCGAAATCGGTCGAAGTGCTATTGAAGAAATCGCATATAAAGTGATTAAATTGCAGCAGCTCAATGATCTTGAAAACGGGCTGACGGTCAATGTCGGCTTAATTAGCGGCGGAATATCTGCGAATACTGTTTCACCCGACGCAGAAGCAGTCATTGATGTACGCGTTCAAAGCAAAGAACAGGCAACAGATACCGTAAAAGAGATTTATACGATTGCGGAAGAAGAGATCGTGCAAGGGACCGATACGAAAGTGTCGGGCGAGATCTCAAGACCACCGATGGAAATGACGAAAGAATCTCAAAAGCTGCTGGATCGCGTGAAAGAAATAGGTAAAGAAATTGGGCTCGATATTCACGGTGAGTCAACAGGAGGTGCATCAGATGCCTCTTTCACTGCTAGTGTTGGCATACCGACGATTGACGGGCTTGGACCGGTCGGCGAATTTTCCCATAGCGAAACAGATGAATATACAGTAGTTGATTCACTAATTGAACGAACAACTCTTCTTGCCAAAACAATTGAGCGTTTGTCTTAAATAGAGATGGAGGAACCATCATGACAATGGAACATATATGGGCCAATCAAAAAGAAACATCACATAGACAGAAGGCGCGTGGAAAAAATGGCATGACAGCCAGCGCAACAGAAGAAGCATCTCAAATCGGAGCGGATGTTTTGTCAAATGGCGGAAATGCAATGGATGCACTTGCTGCAATGCAGTTTGCTCTTGCAGTGGCAGAACCGTTCAACACCGGCCTTGCCGCAAGTGGATTTATTATGTACTACGATGCGAAAAAGCAAAAAACATTTGTTGTTAACGGGCATTCCATCGCCCCAAATAAAGCGCATAAAAATGTCTTTGTTGACGAGCATCAAGACATCATATCATTTATCGAGCGATCGACGCCTGGGACAGCTGTAGCAGTACCCGGTATTTTAAAAGGGTTTGAAAAAGCGCTGGAAGAGTTCGGTACGATGAATTGGGCAGACGTAATGACGCCGGCAGTCAAGTTGTCTGAAGAAGGTGTTCGCGTCAACTTAACGTGGAATACCGGCCTTGAACGATTCAGTGATCGCCTTGGCGAAGAAGCCCGCACTTTTTTCTTTCCAGATGGTGTACCACTGACAGAAGGAGAAGTGGTCGTAAATGAGCAGTTGACGAAAACATTGAAATTAGTGCAAGAAAAAGGAACGGATGCTTTTTATAAAGGTGAAATTGCAGATGCACTCGTTAAAACGGTCCAATCTTTTGATGGATTTATAGAAAAAGAGGATTTGGAGAAATATGAAGCAACAGTGTCTGAAGCGATGACCGGTACTTACGAAGATTATACGATCGCTGTCCCTTCTCCACCAAATGGCGGCGGCTTTTCGCTTCTCTATATGTTGAAACTGCTAGAAAAGCTGAATATCGCACAATATGACGTTCATTCGTGGGAAAAGTATTATATGATCGCTGAAGTGCTGCGTATCATGACCGCTGATAAACTCGCTTTTATGGGCGACCCCGCGTTTTATGATATCCCCCTTGAAGGGCTTCTCCATAATGATTATTTGACGAAACGGATGGAACTGCTTAACTTTGAATTCCGCAATGATTCGATAACAGAAGGGAATCCGTGGGACTATGATAAAGTAAAACAGCCGCATCATCAAAAATCAAATAAAAAAGAACCCGGATCAGAGACGACACATTTCATCGCTGTTGATCGGGATGGCAATATTGCCACATGTACGTCTTCTCTCGAGCACTTTTTCGGTTCCGGTATTATGGTGCCAGGTTATGGATTTTTACTAAATAATGATATGACTGATTTTGATCCAGATCCTGCTGGTATTAACTCTGTCGAACCCGGCAAATACCCGGTCAGCATGAAAACACCGACTATTGTATTTAAAGATGGGGAGCCTGTCCTAACACTCGGTTCACCGGGCGGCCCGACTATTCCTGCATCAGTCTTGCAAACGATGATCCATATTCTTGACTACGGAATGGATGTAAAAGATGCCATTGAAGAGCCGCGCATTTATAATGGGACCGGACCGCTTATCTGGCATGAAAAAGGGATTCCAGAAAAAGCAAAGCGAAAGCTGGAGCAGATGAATTACCAGTTCGATAACATTGCACTTTCCATTGGCAATGTGCAGGCCGTATTATTAAACGCCAAAACAGGGGAATTATTTGGTGGCAGTGATTCTTCACGCCCTGGTATTCCAGTTGCCGTAAATCCATTTTAATATAAAAGGGATCCCGTTTATGTAAGGGATCCCTTTATCATTACGTTAATACCGGCCACTTATTATGGTATACTAATTTTTCTAGTTCTTTTCTTTTTTCCCATTTGGCTGTTTCCAAAATAGGAGCTTTCGGATAATCATCTGTATAACCGATGGAAATTAAGGCAACTGGATCAATATGAGGCGGTATCTCTAATATATCCCGCACATCGGATTTTTTATAAAAACTAACCCATCCCATTGCCAGCCCTTCGGCACAGGATGCCAGCCACATATTTTGAATGGCACATGCTGTCGACATAATGTCTGTTTCCGGTATTGAATTCCGTCCAAGTACGTGCGATCCTCCCCTCGTAGGATCGGCAGTGACGCATATCGTTAATGGTGCTTCCTTCATTCCCTCAATTTTCAAATTCAAAAATTTCGATGAACGATCATCGTTTTCATAATGAATCGCAAGGGCTCTTCGCTCTTTATCTGCCGCCCATGCTAACCGATGTTTGATTTCTTCCTCTTCGATCAAAATAAAATTCCATGGCTGCATAAATCCGACTGATGGTGCGTGATGAGCCGCTTCTAAAATCCGTTCTATCGCTGCTTTAGGAACTGGATCAGATGTAAAGCTTCTTACATCTCTTCTGGAATAAATTACTTTGTAAATCGCTTCTTTTTCTTCATTTGTAAACAAACATTGATCCTCCATTACTCCTTATTGGATACTTGGGCCGTTTCAAATGTGGCCATTTCTTTCACCATTAGTACAGCTGATTGTAATATTGGAAAAGAAACCGCAGCGCCACTGCCTTCCCCCAGTCTCATTTCGAGATCGAGAAGCGGCTTTTTTCCCAACAACTGAATGAGAACGTCATGCCCAGGTTCTAAAGAACGATGCCCCATAATCATATAATCGGCGACTTGACTGGAGATCATTTTCGCGATCAAAGCAGCAGTTGCAGAAATAAATCCATCGACAAGAATAGGTATCCGGTTACTTGCAGCAGCAAGCATTGCACCTGCCATTCCAGCAATTTCAAGCCCCCCAATTTTCGATAAAATGTCGATAGGATCATCTGCCTTCGGATTTCTTTTTTCAAGAGCACTTTTAATAATTTGTTGTTTATACTGAATTTTGTCCGTCTCAATTCCTGTGCCTATTCCGACTAGCTTTTGAATATCTTGTTCGCTGACAGCAGCTGCAATAGCACTGCTTGTGGTCGTATTGCCAATTCCCATCTCACCGAGAATGAGGCATTTAGCTCCCTCGTTAATCATTTTTTGTGCCTGCTCATAGCCAACTTCAATAGCTTTAACTGCTTCATCAGGAGACATTGCGTTTTCCTTATAAAAATTAGCTGTTCCATATCGTACTTTTTTCTTTATCAACCCTTCCTCATCTATATCACTAGCTACCCCGATATCCACGATGTATAAGCTGGCGTTGATTGATTTACTAAATACATTAATGGCTGCGCCACCATTCAAAAAATTACGGACCATTTGACCTGTCACTTCCTGCGGATAAGCAGATACACCCTCATCAGTGATACCATGGTCCGCTGCAAACACAATAACCCCCGGCGGTGACACGTCCGGAAAAGGATCTCCTGTCATCTTTGCCAGTTCAATCGCCAAACCCTCCAATCGGCCTAAACTCCCAAGAGGTTTTGTCAGTGAGTTAACATATTGCTGTACATGAGCACCTGTTTTTTCATCAAGTTTGGGTATATGTATTGTTCGTAATAAGTTCCCCATCCCCCTATATCATCCTTTCTTCTTACAGAATTCTTATCTATGCAAAAAACCTTAACATGTGAAGTTAAGGTTTTAAATAAGCACTTAATTTACAAAAGAAACAAAGCCTGATTAAAAATCCTTTTATAAATTCCATTAAACTATAATCATATTTTAATAGCAACTAACAATTATGTATACAGTCCGGTACGAATACCGGCCTATTTTCCTGTTTTATCATATGCAAGCCACTTTGACTCGAGTCTTTCTTCAAGGACTCTCATTGCTTTAGCATCCGCGAGCAGTTCCTCTTTATTTTCTTTAATTAGATCTGCAAATGTTTTTTTATGAATTTTACGCACGTTTTCACTCCTTTCTCTGTATTGTTATTATTTCCTTAAATATTATTTTTATACAAAATATTCAATCATCTCTCTAAAAAAAGAAGCCAATTCCAAGTAAATGGAACCGGCTTCTTTTTTGTATAACTTATTTGTCGCTTTTAACATTTTGCAATTTGCCTCGAAGGACCATTTGTAAAATGCCACCGTGGCGGTAGTAGTCCACGTCTACTTCTGAATCAAAACGCACAAGCGCCTGGAATTCTGTTTTCTTGCCTTCTTTATTGGTTGCTGTAACAGTTACAACTTCGCGTGGTTTCACGCTATCTGTAATCGCCACTTCAATTGTTTCTTCACCTGTAAGTCCAAGTGTTGTTGCATTTTCGCCCAGTTTATATTGAAGCGGAAGCACGCCCATCATCACTAGATTCGAACGGTGAATACGCTCATAGCTTTCCGCAATAACGGTTTTAACGCCTAGCAAGTTTGTACCTTTTGCCGCCCAGTCACGTGAAGAGCCCATTCCGTAATCTTTACCAGCAAGAACGACAAGTCCTGTTCCTTGCTCTTGATACTTCATGCATGCATCATAAATCGGCATAACTTCGCCTGTTGGCCAATATGTTGTAAGTCCGCCTTCTGTACCCGGCGCAATTTGGTTACGAATACGAATATTCGCAAACGTACCACGCATCATTACTTCATGGTTGCCACGGCGTGAACCGTATGAGTTAAAGTCACGTGGTTCAACCCCTTTAGAGCGAAGGTATAAGCCTGCTGGTGTATCTTTACCAATCGCACCAGCTGGTGAAATATGGTCTGTCGTGACAGAATCACCGAATTTACCCATTACACGCAAGCCTGTGAGCGCTTGAATCGGCTCTGGATTTGTTGAAAGATCCTGGAAGAATGTTGGATTCGCAATGTACGTTGAATCTTCATTCCAGCTGTAAAGTGCTTCATTGCTCGTTTGAATTTGATTCCATTTCGCATTACTGTTGAATACTTGAGCATATTCTTTACGGAACAATTCAGGTGTAACTGTACGTTTTACCGCTTCTTTTACTTCAGCCGTTCCAGGCCAAATATCTTTAAAGAAGACGTCCTGTCCATCTTTGCCTTTACCGATCGGCTCGTTTTGAAGGTCTACGTTTACATTACCTGCAAGTGCATAGGCAACAACGAGTGGTGGAGATGCAAGGTAGTTTCCTTTTACAAGCGGATGAATACGACCTTCAAAGTTACGGTTACCTGAAAGAACAGATGTAACAAGAAGATCCGAATCAACAATCGCTTTTTCGATTTCATCTTTTAGCGGACCAGAGTTACCGATACATGTTGTACAGCCGTAGCCAACAAGGTTGAAACCGAGTTTTTCCATATAAGGAAGGAGTCCAGAATCACGAAGGTAGCCTGTCACAACTTTTGAACCTGGTGCAAGAGATGTTTTTACATATTTAGGTACTTCAAGACCGAGTTCAACCGCTTTTTTCGCCACCAAACCAGCTGCAAGAAGAACGTAAGGATTTGAGGTATTCGTACATGATGTGATCGCCGCAATACCGATCGCACCCGTTTTCATTTCTACTTTTTCACCATCATTGAATTTAATCGTTGTTGTTTTATCAAGCTCATCTGCTGTCAAACCAAAGCCGTGGTTGCCTTGAGGCGCACTGACTGCTTCTTGGAATGCTTTTTGCATTTGAGTAAGTGGAATTAGGTCTTGCGGACGTTTCGGACCGGACAAATTTGGCTCGATTTCAGCAAGGCTTATTTCAACGACTTCCGTGTAAATTGGTTCTTCGTTCTCTGGTGTGAAGAACATATCGTTTTCTTTTAAATATTGCTCAACGACTTGAATATGCTCTTCTTCACGTCCTGTTAAACGCATGTAATCAAGAGACTCTGCGTCAACCGGGAAAAAACCGCACGTTGCGCCATATTCAGGTGCCATGTTTGCAATTGTCGCACGGTCTGCAAGCGGAAGTGAAGCTACACCTGCACCGAAGAACTCAACGAATTTACCTACTACACCCTGTTGACGAAGAACTTGTGTTACTTTTAACGCAAGGTCAGTAGCCGTTGCGCCATCTGGAAGTTCGCCTGTTAATTTAACACCGACTACTTCTGGAATAGGGAAATATGAAGGCTGTCCAAGCATACCCGCTTCTGCTTCAATGCCACCAACGCCCCATCCGAGAACGCCGATTCCATTAATCATTGTTGTATGAGAATCCGTACCAACGAGTGTATCCGGATATGCTTCAAACTCGCCTTCAGTCGTTTCAACTGCATGTACGACATTCGCGAGATACTCAAGGTTTACCTGATGAACAATTCCTGTTGCCGGTGGAACTGCACGGTAATTATCAAATGCTTTTTGCGCCCAGCTTAAAAACTCATAGCGTTCCGCATTGCGGTCAAATTCAAGTACCATATTGCGCTCAAGTGCTGCCGGTGTACCATAAGCATCTACTTGCACAGAGTGGTCAATAACGAGATCAACCGGGATTTCTGGATTAATGACCTGAGGATCGCCGCCGATGTCTGCCATTGCTTTACGAAGAGACGCAAGGTCAACAACAACCGGCACACCTGTAAAATCCTGCAAAATAACGCGTGATGGTTTAAACGGAACTTCTGCTTCTTTATCTACATTCGGTCCCCATTTTGCTAAGTTTTCAACATGGTCTTTTTTAATGACATAGCCATCAAATTGACGAAGTACAGATTCAAGTAATACTTTAATCGAATATGGCAGGCGTGAAACTTTTGCTATTCCCGCTTCTTCAAGAGCAGCCAGGCGGTAGTAATTATATTGCTTACCATTAAGGTCAAAGCTTGTGCGGGCGTTAAATATATCATTTTTCGCCATTTCGGTTCCCCCTCTTAAATATCAGTATGTAAGACATCCGAAAAATTAGTTATTCGTTTTTTCTTCTAATTTTCCACATCCTTTATCATATTATACGGATCTATATAAGTAAATAACAAGAAGTTAATCACCTTTCATAAGAAAAACTAATCACTTGAAAAATGATTTTTTTGAACGGACCGATAAAATGTCACCCATCCACCCTTTTTTCTTCAAATATGCATATAGAATAAACGTCGATGCCACAATTAATACACCGGCCAATAAATAGCCAAATTTCCATTCGAGCTCCGGCATATGCTTAAAGTTCATTCCCCAGATGGCACCAAATGCAGTCACCGGTGTAAACAACGTTGTAATAACCGTCAATGTTTTCATAATTTCATTCCCCCGGTGTGTGGAAACAACACTTTCAAGATCAAGCAGCGCATCGATTTCCTCTTCATACTCACGAATCAGTTCACGCGCACGTGTAATGCGGCGCTTCGTTCGTTTATATTGCGGCTGTTCCATAATCTCGTCGCCAAATGCTTCTTCCACCGCCATACGAATTTCGATCATCGGAATAATTAAATTTTTCCAGATAAGCAGTTCATGATCAGCATTCGCCGTTCGATCGAGCGTTTTTGTATTATTGCGTTCTTTAACATCCCAGATCAAATCACGCAGCCGCACTTCAAATTTATCAATTTCCTTTAAAAAGTAGGCCATAATTTCACCGATGAGTACAAAAAATCCTTCAATCGATGTTTCTGATTGATGCATTTTTTCTTTCATTGCTTTTACATCTAGATAATCCAGCTCATTTAAATTCAAATCTGCCGTTACAAGTTCATTGCGTGTTAAATAAAAGTGAAATACACGTCTCTCTTGTTTTTCATGAAGATCCTGTATATAAACGAGCGAGCCCCAGATGATTTCTTCCTCTGCAGTACCTGTGTACATTTCAAGCAAGTTCATTTTATTCGTTTTCACACTATCGGTCCACATTTTATATGTAGAGTGTTTTTTCGTAAGCTCTTTCGCGTGGACATCGTCTTTCATATTGAACTCTATCCATTTCCATTGCGACGAGTGGAATGTATGTTCCATTTAAATCCAATCCTTCCCCTGGATCATCCTTACACAATATACCCTCATTTCTTTTTTTCGAAACGCTTTGTTTTTTCATTAAAAAATGGTCCATGTTTTGAATTTATACCATGTGGGTAAACTTGTTAGTAAGCAAGCGATAAAGTGACACTACTAAGGAGGACTTTGAATGTATAGCAGTAAAAAAACGATGAAGCAAAAAAATGGTGGAATTGGTTACCTTCTTCTCGGTGCCGGTGCCGCAGCGTGGTGGCTGTCAAAAGATGAAAATCGCACAAAGTTTGATGACTGGATGACCCAGGCGAAACAGAAATTAAGCGGCGAAACGTCTCCAGGGGATGCATTCCCGGTTTACAAAGGCGGCAATCCCCATCCAGAAGACATTGACGACAATAAAATGGTCAGCGAAGGTTCTCAATTTGCTGTTGATTATTACAATAAAAAAGAAAATCACTAAAAAAACGTCTTTGCCACAAATGGCAAAGACATTTTTTTATTTCACCGGTTAGGTACTCTTTTCTCATTCTTCCTGTTTCGAATACTCCTCGACATAATATAAAATATCTGAGACATATTGATCACTTCTATTATAAGCAAAAATGGCCCGTTCTAAATCACCTTCAGCGGCTCCATTTGACTGCAAATAATTTGCCGCACTAAAAATGGCATCTTCAACATCAAATGGGTCAGCTTTGCCGTCCCCATTTGCATCAACACCGTATCCACCGTATTTTGCAATGACATCAGGGTCTACTTTTTCTTTTTCTGAAATTTCTCCCGTACCGAGTCCGTTGCAGGTAGGGTGCTGCCAACCGACAAATGTGCACGGCATAAACTGCATCGGTCCTTCTGCACCGACCGGTGAAATCATCGGATCCATTGTTGAAAATTTAGTTTCCACTCGGTGATGCGCTGCCAGTAGCTCCCACGGAATTCCATATTCTTCTGCAGCCGCTTTGTAAATCGGAATAAATTCTTCTGGAATTTTTTTTGAATCTATTAATTTAGATGTTGAATCACTGAGCGCAAACAGTATCAATAAAAGCAGTCCTAGAATAATAAATGGAGTGGATAAAAAATACATTGCCCGTTTTCGTAACTTTCGTCGTTTCACCACGTTGCACTCCTTTATTAAAACGTGCTCTCCTCATCATAGAAAAGACAGGTGAAAACTTCAAGTGAAACAAATGTAAACGATAAAAATAAAAGAATCCCTATCAAATGATAGGGCTCTCCACGTGTGTTTCAACAGCGCCAAGCTGCTTTAATCCTGGTGTTTTGGAAGCGGATTCCGCCGCTTTCTCACGCAATTTTAGCTCTTCACTTTTCATCTCTGAAAGCGACTTGACGGATTCCACTTCTTTTTTCTGCAAACGCTCCTTTTCAAACTGCCACTGGTTCGCTGTGATAAAGGCAGTGTTCATCTCTGAAATTAAATCCGTTTCATAATACGGATACTTTCGCATGACTTCATCAGCCATTTTTTCAAATGACACGTGCAGTTTTTTTTCTAAACTATTTTTTTCCGTCTGCCAATACGTATTTGATACCCAGGCCCCAACAGACTGAAGAAGCCCTTTTTTCGTCTCATTCGATTTCATTTTAGACTGCACACGGCTTAATTTTTCGCGAATTCGTGTATTAGACACGCTAATGTCCCCTAAATAAGGGCGTGCTGGATCTGTTTTTAAAATGGCAATGAGACGCTCCCGTAAATTGCGATAGACCGACCGAGCTCTCTCTTCAGCACTCATCGCCTTTCCAAGTTCCAACCGCACCGATTCAATGTGCTTCTCCGTCCCCTGCTGATCTACTTTCAATTCATTAATTTGCCTGATTAACAGCTGGTAACTCGACTCTCTTCTGACCCACTCTGCTGCAATCACCGCCAGATCTGTTTCTTTCAAATCATCTTCCGGCGACATATACATTAAAAGCAATGCGGAGGGCAGCATCCAACTCCCCAACACGAGGCTTTTCAATGCGACATCTGCTGTAAACAATGCGTCAGGATGAAGCACCCATAAATAACGAGGATCCCCTTTTGGCACATCCGTACGAATATCAGACAGCAGCGCTTCATACATCGATAAACCGCTTCTTGTCCCCATTTCAAATAGAAAAGAAGCGAGTCCTTTTTCTTCCAAGATCTCTGAAAGCAATGTTCCACGATTTAAATGGAGATGCTCATAGATTTGCACTCGTTTGTATTCCGGCATTTCTTCCCAGTAACGGCGGATCTTTTCTTGAAGCGGTTCTTTTTTTTCATCTACTTTTTCATTTTTCAGCACACGCTCCACTCTTTTCACACTTTCATAGTGAAGCAAAAATTCAAGTTTGTCCGTGATAAGAGACTGATCAAATTTCTCCGTCAATAATTTATCTTGTTTCGCCGCTTTTTCAAACCATTTATGAACGATTTCATCAGAGCGTGCAGCTACTTTTTCTTTTTCATTTAAACGGGCAGCTGGAAGCTTTAACATCTTCATTAAGGCAATAAACACATCGAGCTGTAGCTCAGCATCCATTTGCTCACTTCGTTTGTTTGCTTCTGCTGTAATGGCACTGAAAAACGGTGTCATCTCTTCTTTTGAAAACTGACTTTTTGCTTTTAACGCAATTAAATCGCGCGCATTGATTTGATGCAAGATTGAATGAACGACGCGCAGCCGCATACCTGTCAATGATGAAACAGCTGCACCTATCGATTTATTTTCCGTCATAACCATCCGCTCCATTTGTTGTCTTTTTTTTGATTGTACACGAAATCAGTTGGAAAGAAAATGAATGAGAGTTTTTACTAGATAAATAAAGAAAACAAGTAATTATCGAAAAAGTTTATTTTTTTGTCAAAAAGAGTTGCTATCTAGAAATTGCTTTCTTAGAATAGAGTTACAATTTCGTTAATTGGAAACGATTTCATAATTACAAACTACTAGGGAGGTCTTTTATATGCAACAGGAAGCAGGGCGCATCGAATCGCCGCAAATGAAACATAATTACGCAGCAATTGCGGCTAGACCGAAGTTCAAGTCACTAGTTAGAAAGAAAAAGGAGGCTCTATAGTGAAGCATATGATTTATATGTGTTTAGCAATTCTTTTACTTATTTCTATTTCTCCTCAGTCAACCGAAGCAGCTCCTGATCCATACGTCGCTGCATTATCCAACGTAACTGACAGCAAACAGGTAATCATTGCGGAAGGCCAGACATCATCTAGTATAGCTACAGTGAAACTATATGAAAAAGCCGGGAGCAACTGGGTGTTAAAACGGGTCTCACCGGCTGTCGCCGGTAAAAACGGACTGTCTTTTACGAAGAAAGAAGGAAATGGTGCTACACCAACAGGGATGTATGCCATCGGTGAAATGTTTGGCTTTGCAGCAAAACCTGCCGGCGTAAAATCACGTTATACAGTTACAAACAAATTTCATTATTGGGTAGATGACGCTACGTCAAAAGACTACAACAAATGGATATACTACCGCGGCAATCCATCCACACGCTGGAAATCGTTTGAACGGCTGAATCATACCCTCTACAAACACGCGATTATTATTCGCTATAATGAAAATCCTGTCGTGAAAAATGCCGGCAGTGCGATCTTCATTCACCGGTGGCGCAGCGGTACAACACCGACAGCGGGATGCATTGCCCTCAGTGAATCGCATTTAACAGTCCTAATGAAATGGATTGACCCGGCGAAAACGCCCAAAATCGTCATTGGTACAACGGATTCGATCCAAAAAGAATTGAATGCTCTTTAATGGCACAAAAAACCGGTCATCAGCTGATGACCGGTTTTAGTTTTACTGTTACATTAGTTCATCCAGCTGCTTATACACATAGCCAAGATCATGAGCGACCGCTTTGTGTGTGACGAACCCTTTTAGCGTGTTAATGCCGCATTTTAAAGCCGCATTTTCAGCTGCCGCTTTCTCAAACCCTTTGTCCGCGATTTGAAGCGCATACGGAATGGTTACATTCGTCAATGCAACAGTCGATGTTCGCGGCACAGCACCTGGCATGTTGGCCACAGCATAATGAACGACACCATGCTTTATATATGTTGGATTGTCATGTGTCGTAATGCGGTCAACCGTTTCAAAAATACCGCCCTGATCCACCGCTACATCCACAATAACCGAGCCATCTGACATCGACTTGACCATTTCTTCTGTTACGAGCTTCGGTGCTTTAGCTCCCGGAATTAATACGGCACCAATCACAAGATCAGACTCTCTCACTGCTTCTGCGACATTAAATGGATTCGACATTAACGTTTGAATCGATGAACCAAATACATCTTCCAGCTGCCGGAGACGATCTGCACTTAAATCAATGATCGTAACGTCAGCACCAAGACCAACCGCAATTTTAGCAGCATTCATCCCGACCATTCCACCGCCAATGACCGCCACCTTACCTTTTTTAACACCTGGTACACCACCAAGCAGAATCCCTTTTCCCCCCTCTTGCTTTTCTAAAAACTGCGCGCCAATTTGCGCCGCCATTCGTCCTGCTACCTCACTCATCGGCGATAAAAGCGGCAACGTCCGGTTCACACTGACTGTTTCGTATGCGATGGCTGTCACTTTATTTTCAACAAGTGCTTTCGTTAAAAGTGGCTCTGCTGCAAGATGAAGGTACGTAAAAAGAATAAGTCCATTGCGGAAATATTCGTATTCCGATGCGAGCGGCTCTTTTACTTTCATAATCATATCTGAACGGCTCCATACCTCAGCCGCCATGTTCAGAATTTCCGCGCCTATTTTTTTATATTCTTCATCAGAGAAACCGCTTCCCATCCCCGCGCCACTTTGTACAAGTACATGATGTCCTGCTTTGACAAATGAACTAACGCCTGCTGGTGTAATGGCAACCCGATTTTCATTGTTTTTAATTTCTCCTGGTATACCAATAATCATGACGATTCATCTCCCTAGTTGATTATTTTCCTTATCATCATATTATGACAGATGAACGACATATTTATCGGGTCAAATAAAAAATCAGGAGAGATGTTTTTGTCTATTTTCACAAAAATGAATCATCCACTTGCAGAATCAATAAATCAATATAAAGCAATGTTTTTTCATTCATATCTTTCAAATCAAGTTCAGTAATTTCTGTAATCCGTTTTAACCGGTATGCAAGCGTATTCGGGTGAACATGCAAAACTCCAGCCGCCCCGTTCATATTACCGTCATGAGCTAAAAACGTATAAATCGTTTCAATCATATTCGCATGATGCATGTGATCATAGGCTTTCAGTTTTTCAATAATGGGATTTCTCATCCCTTTCCGGACCGTGCGAAAATCATCAATCGATTTAAAAATGCCTATTTTTTCGTAACAGTGCGGCACTTGTATCGTGGAAAACAGTTCTTTCATACGCAGCACATATAGTGCTTCTTGATAGCTTGTCTGCACATCGAGTGGATTTTTCACAATACTTCCCGCTGCCCCTGTCGGCTGTACTTGCAGCCGTTCTGATGCTTTCGCAATAAAATCTTGAATATAATGCTGCACTGTATCTGTTTCACCTTTATCCGGAAATCGAATGAGTAAAATAAGCTGATCTCCATCGTACGTTCTTGCTATACAGGATAATTGCTGGAGCGTTTCAACAAGATAGTCTATTTGCCGCTCAAGTGTACGGTCAATCGTCCGTTTAAAGTCAAAAATTACCGTCAGCAGCTCACCTGACAACGGCATTCCGTAGCTCTTATTCACTTGATCCACTTCATTTCGTCCGTTGAAGTGCCCGGTTAACAGCTTCCAAAAAAACTCCTGGTGGCTTTCTTCAGCCGCACGTTTTCGCTTCTCATGCTGTAGAAGCTGGCTTTTCACCGCTTTTGCGGCTTCCTTTAAAATAAACATTTGCTCATCCGAAAAATGCGCCTTTGATTGCGCCCAAATGAAACCGATTACTTTCCCCTGCTTTCTGACTGAAATAGCGACGCGTTCACCGAGCTCAACTTGATCAATCGCCGGGATGATGACGGGCTCTTCTGTTTCAAATAGTTTCGGAATGGCTCCGCTTTTCCATAGGCTATTAATAACATGCTCCGGCACACGACGGCGCATAATCGTTGCAATCCGTACCGGATCTATTTCTCCTTCATGGCGGCTGTACGCAATAATTTGATGATTCGCATCTTCAATTGTAATGGGACAGTGAAGGGCGTCACTAATGCGATCAGCAAGCATTTCAATCGATTCGTATTCATGGGCAAAATATTGATTGACTACATTCGACATTTTATTCCTCCGCTCATTTGACTACTTCTATTATAAATGGCGAAAGAGTAGTTGTAAAAAAAAATAGGAAAAGCGGAATCATGAGGATGATTCCGCTTCAAAACATGATGGCGAATGGCTACTGGCGGTCGTCGAAGTCGTCGTAGAGAAAGGATCATATAAAGTCGAAGGGAGAAACAAGTAGAGAGGAATTAATACTTTCTAGATCCACAGCTCGGGCAAATATAAACATCTTCAGCATCATAAATGGAACCGCATTTTGTTTGTTCCAACACGACAAGCGCACTTCGGAGTTCGGCACGCTGCCCTTCCCAGCCGCATTCACATTTTACGCTGTTCATTGAGCCATATTTGTATAATCCATAGTTCATACAATCACCCCTTAACAAAATATTCAGAAAATCCTGTACATTTATCTTAAACAAAAAGCCAATTTCCCGCAACTAAAAAATTATTAAATTTTTGTGAATTTTATAAAAGTCAAGCTTATTTATTTGTTTTATGCTCATTTATTTATATGCAAAAGCCCCGAATACGTGATTCGGGGCCTTCTATCAAGGTTGTTCTGTTAATTGCTTCACATCAAGCACAATTTCATCGAATGGCACGTCCATATTGCCTGCATAACTCTTGACAACCGTGCCCTCTTTATCCACTAAATAAAAGCTCGTTCCATGCATGAACTGGTCGGAATTTGGATCTGGAACTGCTAATGTTTGAAAGCTCTTTTCCGCGAAATCGCGAATATAATCGCCGTCATAACCCGTTAGCAAATCCCAATTTGATTCATCTGCTTCATAATGGGAAATATATTCTTTCAATGCTTCCGGTGTATCGCGCTCCGGATCAACACTAAATGAAACAATGTGGTAATCTTTCACTCCTTCTTCATTTAACTTGTCTTGAAGATCACTCATGTTTTTCGTCATCGGTGGACAAACAGTCGTACAATTTGTGAAGACAAAGTCAGCAATCCACACTTTTCCTTTCAAATCGGACAAACTAACTTCTTCTCCATCTTGATTCGTATTCTTGAAATCCTTCACATCTACATCCATGTTGCCTTGAAAATCACTGTTGCTGCATGCAGACAACACAATCATTACAATTCCCATGATTATCATATAACGAAATAACTTCAAAAAAATTCCCTCCAAACGGTTTTTATATATTCATCGTAGAGGAATTCCCCTCATTACTCAATGGACAAATTCACTTTCTCGTGAACTATTTATGAAAATTGTTTATACTTCACCTGAAAACACAAACATCGCTTTGCTTCCCACCTCTGACTGCTTCACTTCCAAACGAGCATCAATTCGCTCTTTCAATTCCGGTACATGCGATATAATCCCTACAAGCCGGCCATCTGATTGAATATCCATTAACGTTTCAATCGCTTGATCCAGAGACTCGGGATCAAGCGTACCAAATCCTTCATCTACGAACATTGTCTCCAGTGACACACCACCCGCATAATTTTGCACGACCTCCGCAAGGCCGAGTGCAAGAGCAAGTGCCGCTTTAAAACTTTCACCGCCTGACAATGTCTTTACATGACGGCTTGCCCCCGTATATTGATCAAAAGTTAATAGATCAAGTCCGCTCTGCGCATTTCCTTTTGCACGCTCCGTCTGCCGCTCAAGGCGGAATCGTCCATTTGTCATACCGATAAGCCGTGTATTCGCAGCGATTAAAATATCTTCTAGAAAAGACGCAAGTACGTAACGTTCAAACGTCACTTTCAATTCATTTTTCCCGTGTGTAATCTCATACATATGTCCGGCAAGACGATACTCTTCCTCAACGCGCGCGATTTGCTTGGACAGATGCATGACAGCCTCTTTTGTCCGCATCGACTCACTCATCTGCGCCGCAAGCATCCCCGCCTTATGTGTCCATTCGTTCATCTCGTCGTTCAACGCGTCAATTGTATCGCTCAATTCATCAAGATTGATCCGCTCGAGACCGTCTGTTGCCTTTTCCAATTCACGAATTTTCATGTGAATCGTACGCTGCTCTTCATTATACCGCTCCACTGACTCCTTCATCCGAAGAAGATGATCGACAAACCGTTTTGCTTCTTGATAGGACTGTTCAGTGACGAATTCATTTTCCAGAAGCTTTTCGGAAAAGGTGGCAGCCGCGTCTTTGAATGACACGTCTGCTTCTATCATCGCCTGCTCTCGTTCATTTAGAATGGAGACCGTTGACTGGAGTGTCAAATGCCATTCATGGTACGCGGTACTGGCCTGTTCGAATTGCTGTTTATCCTGTTCTACTTGCTGTTTTACTTGGTCAAAAGCTTCAATAAATTGAGCTACATTTCGCATCTGATCCGGTACGTTTTTTTTCATTTGCAAAAGAAAGCTATTCGCCTCAATATATGCGCGCTGTTCAGCTGCTTCCGTTTGCCGGTTTTGCTCCATATTTTGCACGATCATTTCTTTTTGCTGATTGAATAATTGAAGCTGTTCTGCCAGTTGCTGTTTTTTCTCTCGATCATGTTCAGCCGTCTGCCTGTCCATTTTCACACATTGAAGCATTTCTTGAACATCTTCAATCGTTTGATCTTTAGGCAGTTTGGTTTTCATTTTTTCCATTTCTTTTTTTACGGTATGAATAGCAAACTGGGTGGATGACAGTTTGCGTTCTTCATCATGACTCTTTCGTTCCATCAATGAAGCATGTTTCTCCGCTTCTTCGACGGCCTCTTCACGAATCAACGGATCATCATTACCCAAATAAGCCGGTTTAGGATGGTGAATGGAGCCACAAACAGCGCACGGTTCGCCTTCTGTCAATTGCAATGCAAGAAGAGCCGCTTGTTCACGCTTTAATTCCTGCCGTAAAGAAAGTACTTGTTTCTTACTTTCAACTGCTTTTTGCATGGCCTCGGTGAACCGTTGCTCCGTTTCTTTTTCCTCGGCTTCGAGTGTCGACAATTGAGCTGCTGCAACTCTTGCTTCTTTATGCAGCTCAAGCAGCTGCTCTGTTTTTTCAACGAGCCGGTCCGCTTCGATAAACCGTTCACCCGCTAATTCAAGCGGCTTGATTGTACGTTCGACCTCGCTTATTTTTTGTTCCATTTCCTGAAGCATTTCACGTAATCGTACACCGTCAGCTACTGTATTTTCCAGCTGTTTCCGGTATGTTGATTCGTTCTGCATCGCTTCTTCAAAAGCATAAACAGATTCTTTCATTGATTCCAGCTGTTGATAGCGCCCGATCGTTTTATCACGCTCCGGCTGTCGGCTCTCTTCTCGCTTCAACACTTCCTTTGCTTGTTCAAATTGCGCACACGCCGATTTTTTGTTTTGCACCGCTTCCTTTTTTCGCTCGTGTGCCAGTACCAATGCTTTTTCAGCTTTTTGAACATGCGCTTCATATGAATGCAACTTTTCTGCTTTTTCACCACGAACGATATTTAGAGCAATCGATTGCATTTGTTCCTGTCGGTCATCGAGCTGTCTTTTTACTTCAATTGACTGTATCAACTGATCAAACTGCCGGTTCAGCGCCATACCTCGCTCGCGTTCTACGACGCGTACATCGCGTTTTTTTCCAATCTTCACAATTTTATCCTTCATCGCTTGATGCTCTCGCTGCATCATGTCCATATCGATATCCAACTGTTTGAAGACTGCATCTTTCATCATGTCCTCCTCGTTTAGAAGAATACGCATTTCATCTGAATATGGAGCCAAATTTTTTAGCATCGTGATTTGTTCAGCTACTGTTTTTCCTGCTTCTTTCTTCAAAATATCTGCTTTTTCTTTCAATTGATCCTCTACTTGTTTGTAAAAAACCGTTTGAAACAGCTTCTGCAAAATTTTTTCTTTATCTTGACTGCTTGCCATGAGCAGTTTTTGAAATTCACCTTGGGGGATCATTAAAATTTGACGGAATTGATTCGCTTCTAGACCGATTAGTTCATTTATTTTTTCATCTGTATCACGCACATTGGCTGCTAGCAGCACTTTCTTTCCTGCATCTGTTATTTCACTTAGTTCAGCCGTCGCACCCGCTATCGTCGTACCCGTTCCGCGCGCTTTCACTTTTTCTTGCTGTGGTGTACGCCGGATCACATATTGGCGACCTTTCAGTTCAAATAACAATTCCACTTCCGTTAACTGTCCTTTTTGCGCAAACTGACTTCTCATTTCTTGTGCACTCCGGTTGTCACCACTCGGCCTGCCATACATCGCAAAGCTAATTGCATCAAAAATGGTCGTTTTACCAGAACCGGTCTTGCCCGAAATAACAAACATTTTCCTGTTTTCAAGCAGTGAAAAATCAATTTCTTCTCGGCCTGCATACGGACCAAATGCGGTCATCGTTAATTTTATCGGCTTCATGCTTGATCACGTCCTTTTTTCACATCATCAATCACCGCTGCCATATAGGCTTCTTTTTCATCCGTAAAATCAAGTCCCGTCATAGCCCCGTAAAATTCACCGAACAATTCCAGTTCATTTTTTTGCTTTCGCCTAGCAGAAACTGTTTCAATTGAAAGGATTTTTCCCGCTGCTCTTTCCATATGTAAAATGTTCGGAAATTTCTGCTTCAACTTCGCCATTGGATCGATTAACGCGCCTTCATCCTGTAGCGTTACTTTCATATAATCATCTGTTTCATCCATTTCCATTACTTCATCAAATAACCCTTTCACTTCTTTCATATCACGAATCGGTGTTAACGCTTCTCTCCTCACGCTCAACGTCCCTTTTCCGTTTACTTCTACTATTGATACACTTTTCGTATGCGCCGCTTCCGAAAACGAATATTTCAAGAGTGAACCGGAATAGTGTACTGTTTCATGACGGATGGCGTTCGGATTATGTAAATGGCCAAGCGCGGTGTAGTGAAAAGGGCTAAACAGCTCAGCCCCCACATTTCCTGTTCCGCCAACGGATAAAATACGTTCTGAGTCACTCGTTTCCCCACCGGTCACAAAGGCGTGACCGACAGCAATGTGAATGGCATCGCGATCCATTTTCTCGCTTAAACGCTCTATGATTACCTTCATTGCATCATGATGGGAATGAATCGATTCATCTTCATATACGTGACGGACGATTCCCGGTTCCGCAAATGGGATACAGTGGAAATGAACATCTTCGATCACGGGACAATACATCTCTTTCTCGATTTTTCCGGCCAGATAAAAGCGGCTTTGACGGAACCATGTCGAGCCAAATGCTAGGCGATCTGCACTATCATGATTGCCTGATATCGCCACAATCGGCACATTCATTTCGACATTAATTTGATAAAGTACTTCATTTAATAGATTAACAGCAGAAGCCGTTGGAACCGAGCGATCGTACAAATCACCCGCAATCACAAGTGCATCCGGTTTTTCACGCTCAATAAGCAAGATCAGTTTTTGTAGAACGAAACGCTGATCCTCCGTCATCGATACGCCGTGTACAATTTTTCCAAGGTGCCAGTCAGCTGTATGTATAAATTTCACATGATTCACCTCTATTCGTATGTATGTTCTTATCATAACGGAATATTCAGAGAATGAAAAGGATGAATAAGCGTGCTTTTCTTGCTATAATAAACAGTAGAAGATAATCTTACGGGGGTTTGATCATGCTTGAAGGCTGGTTTTCTTATTTTATTATGATATGGACAGTCGTCCTTGTCTCATTGTTTGCGATCGGTGGTTTTTTTATGTTCCGCAAGTTTTTGAAAAAAATGCCGAAGCAAGATGGCCGATCAGATATGGATTGGGAAGAGTATTATGTCGATCAGACAAGGAAAATCTGGGGGAAGAATGAAAAAGCAATGCTTGAAGAACTCGTTAGTCCAGTGCCTGAATTGTTTCGTGACGTCGCCCGCCATAAAATTGCTGGCAAAATCGGTGAACTTGCATTAAAAGAAAAAGCGCGCCACATATCAACTGATCTTATCGTACGTGGCTACATTATGGCTACACC
Organism: Bacillus sp. 37MA; assembly: GCF_000372765.1. Taxonomy (NCBI): domain Bacteria; kingdom Bacillati; phylum Bacillota; class Bacilli; order Caryophanales; family Bacillaceae; genus Bacillus; species Bacillus sp. 37MA. The sequence goes on along the minus strand of NZ_KB889752.1, from coordinate 1,030,330 downwards.
GAAACGTGACCATAAATTTTTGCGCAAAAAACTTGATGAAATGCAGATTGATGCTTCACCATATAATCATTTGTTTTAGAAAAAAGCACCATTCGTCAAATTGGACGAATGGTGCTTTTTTTTGTGGTATCTATCATCTGAACAGACATCTGCCGTTTTAGTTTTATATATTGACTGTACATCGCCATGCGCCACGGGACGATCATCGCGAATGCTAAAATGAAAAACATACCACCGAGTTCCCCGATATCAATCGTTGTCGATAAAGCAAGTTTACTAATAATGCGTACGATTAAAAGGGTCATTAAAATAATCGGAAATGCCTTCGATCGTTTCAAATAGATCGCATCGTCGCGTATTTCAAAATTTGTTGTTTTCATTAATAAAAGAGAGAAGACCATCCCGACCGCTGTTGCTTCAAGCAGCTCCAACCAAGTCACCCTGAACTCCGGAAATAAAAACATAAGAGCTCCGGTACTCATAAACAGCGGTGGCATAATGATTTTCTTTGCTGTTGTCGGCTTTTTAGCTGCACGCATTCTGACAAAGAATGCAGCGATCCCCATCATAACAGCGGCCACTGATGATGCCCAGATCATCCAATCCATGTCAATCATTCCTTCAAACGTGTTAAAAACCAGTGAATCCTCCAAATAATGGAGTGAGAATCATAATAATTTTTGTCATCCAGTCAAAAAAGAGCACAATACCCATAATGATCATAACATAACCGCCGATTTTTACAATCTTAGCGCTATTTGTCCGGATCCACTTCATCCGGCCGATAAAGAATGAAAGTGCGAAAAATGGAATGGCAAATCCGAGCGTATATGCGATCATATACAGCATCGCTGAATCAGGATGCGTCCCCGCCATATAAATAACTGCAAGTAAGATGGGGCCAGTACACGGCGTCCACCCTGCACCAAATGCAAGGCCAATAAGTACGGATCCTAAATAGCCGACCGGACGGTTTTTAAACGCAACCCTTTTCTCCGACATCATAAACTTAGGCTGCAATATACCTGTTACAATAAGGCCAAAGAAAATAATAAAAATGGCGCCAAGTTGACGGATTAAGTCATCCCACTCTTTCAAAAACTGACCGATAAAGGACGAACCGAACCCAAGCAAAATAAAGACAAGAGAAAATCCAATTAAGAAGAATAGTGTGTGCAGCATACTGCGGCGCTGAAGCATTGCATTATCGTTTTTTAATTCATTCACACTCATGCCGGTAATATACGATAAAAAGGCAGGATAAAGCGGCAGACAGCACGGTGAAATAAAACTTAAAAACCCTGCTCCGAATGCCAGAAAAATATTTAAATCAGCCATCATCAACATCCTTTCCTTCCCATTGTAACAGAACTGGCCTCATTCGTACTCCGAATAAATTGTGAACAGAAAAAAACTACAATTTGGCAGTTCTTTTTGAAAATAAGTAAATGATTGGGTATACTATTACAGGTAGAATAAGAAAGGGATGTCCGCTATGAATAAAGACATGCTGCTGTCCGCAATTGAAGAAAAGCGTACCGAGCTTCTCAACATCGCGTTTGATAATGGACTCACTTCACCGCTTGCGATCGAGTATAGCCAAGAATTGGATCGGCTTTTAAATTTATATGAAGATTTACATATTCGTAAAACCAAAAAATATTGAATTAAAGTAAAAAGGCGATCCGCTTAAATGGGATCGCCCTTCTTCCTTATTTCTTTTTATATACACAGATTAAACCGCTTTCAATAAACATTTGGTCAAACTCAGCTGTAACATACTGTCCGGCCTTTACTTTCTGACCCATTACATTTTCTGCTGTAAAGATGATATCACCATCCGAAGCGCTTGTTCCTTCGTAATACGTTTCATTATGTTCATTCCATACACGCGTTACTTTATAATCAATCCGTTTCGGTTTCACGTATTCTGCTATATTAAAACCGCCATCTTCCCAGTACGAACGGATGCGATCACCGACAGATAGTTCAATTTCAACATCATATTGTTTAAAACGAAGGGTCTCACCATTACTAGAAACAGCCCGGTAGTAGCCTTTTTCGATATCTTGTGATTTAAATGTCACGATATAGTGTTTTAATGAAATGCCTTCTTTTTCGAGCTGTTCAAACGGTGTACCCGTTGGCTCGTCTTCATAAGCATATACAGGGGCGCTTGCACCAATTATAATAAAGATCGTTATGAATAAAGGCAAGTATCGTTTCTCCATGGCAATCACTCCTTTTCCTTCATTAATATATTTTATCCATTACTCAGCGTAATTATGCATCAAAAGATAAAAAAACCGCTTTTTTATTTAAAAAAGCGGTCTTCTATCGATCTCGATTTATTTATTCTGTTATTTTATTCACCTTATGCAAATTGTAAGTTTCATTGTCTTCAAAGTATGTTTCAACGTTTAAGTCTACTGGCGGTACACGTTTTGTTGTAATGATGCTGTGTTATTTTTCAACTTCATTGTTACATCAAGCGGTATGTATTATCTCGATAGCCAGTTGTAATCTGTGCCGCTAAAATCTTTTGATTATATGGATAAGCTGTGGAACTTTTTGACACGTCTTTGATATTTACAGTTTTTCCACCTTACAAATTAAACGCACGCGCTAAAATATAACCTATTGTCCCCTGGTAACCGCTTCCCCCGGTTTAAATGTATGGTCTGGATAGCCTGAAATAATTCCTGATTTTACCGCTGAATCGATAGAGCCTGATGCGAAATTTGTGGCATTTACATCTTTGAATGCTGTTTTTCTTTTCGCCCCATCTAATTTCAACGCCCGACCAATCATCACTGCTGCCGCTGCACGAGTCACTTTATCTTCGGATCCAAAACGTCCATTTACATAACCTGAAATAACCCCTTATTCTGATAAAAATGGCATAATTTACATATTTTTCTAAAAGACTTGGTGGAACGAAATAGCCAGCCATTATCGGCTGGCTAAAGTTAAAAATTTCACTTTGTCTTAAGTATCTGCCGTTCTTTTATTTGAAGCGCTTATGATTTCTTATAGATATGATTGTGCCATCTGCTCGTTCCGCTTCTTTTTATTGTGTGTAAAAGAAACAAAAATATGATGATACGCTCAATGAATTAGGGAAAGATTTTTAAGTGATTATGTTTTTGGCTGATACGTCCAAACACGATTGTGATTTGTTGTATCTGGGAAAGTATCTCCTGCTTCCAGCTTGATTTTCTTTGGATCGTTTACCGTGCTTCCTGTTTCGCCAATTTCCACATAAGATCCATTGTTCGGCGCCTTTTGTCCAGGCTTAAATTGATGATTTTGTCCCACAGTGCTCACTCCTTTTTAATGGTTGCTTTTTTATCCTTTCCGAATTCAAGCTGGTTTATGAATGATTTTAATGAAAATAGTGAATGATCCCTAGATTTCATCATCCCCGAGCTATATAAATAAAAATGTAATCGTCAACCTAAAAGTGGTTTGTTGGAAAATCTTTTTTTACCGACTTTATAAATGCGAAGTATAATGGTTTTTAATTTGGATTTTTTGGATACAATGAGGATTATACCCTCTTATTCTGGAATAAGGATATTAATAGGCTTTTCAAATAGGTATGAAAGGAGCGGTGGATCATGAAGGAAATCATCATCAGTTTTTTAGCTACTATGGAATCGTTGACCATCAAGGATGTAATCAATGTTGCTGCCTATACGTTTTTCTTTGTTACACTCGCAGTCTTTGTCTGGCAAGTATATCGATACATCGGTTTTGTAAAAAAGGCGATTCTTATGAAAAAAATCGGGTTAACCATTATCGTGCAGAGCTTCTTTACTATTTATCTTATTCTCATTGCCATGCTGTCTGCCGGGATTAACGGTTTTACGGGTATTTTTTGGGTATTTTCTTTTATCGGCTTTTCTCTAACACTGATATTTATGATAGATCAAGCAGCGAAACGAGAAAAAAAGATCTCTTAATGAAGAGGTCTTTCACACGAAACCTACATTGCGCAAGATATCATTGACCATTCTCTCAGTGAGTCTCATCATAGAAAAAAACGGCGGTGAGGATAGCGGAAATATGCCCTTAAATCATCGAGGTAAATACTTTAATAAAAGCCACCTTTCCTGGTTAATCTTTCAACAAGAAAAGGTGGCTTAGTTATTTACGCGGCTAAATACAAATCAACATCTGAACTTCCCACCAAAATGAAAAAAGTAAAATTCTCAAAACCAGGAAATGAAAGATAAAAAATCCCGCCAGCATATAAGCCAGCGGGCGAATCGATTTATTTTCCGATAAACATTTGTGTCCAATGACCGTCTACATATCCAACACCAATATGTGTGTAGTCTGCACTTAAAATATTTTTCCGGTGTCCGTCACTGTTCATCCATGCTTTCATTACTTCTTCTGGTGTTTTTTGCCCTTTTGCAATGTTTTCACCAGCTGTCTTGTACGTAATGCCGAATTGTTTCATCATATCAAACGGTGAACCGTAAGTAGGTGACTGATGAGAGAAATAGCCTTTGTTTTTCATGTCCGCTGACTTCGTGCGGGCAACATCGCTTAACTTCGTATCAAGTTGAAGTGCTTTTACTCCTGCTTTTGCGCGCTCTTGATTCACAAGCTCAAACACTTGCTTTTCAAATTCGCTGACAGAACCAGTCGTTGCTGCTGGCGCTTGTGTCGTTGTTGCTGGTGCTTTTTCTGCCGGCGCTTGTGTCGTTGTTACTGGTGCTTTTTCTGCCGGCGCTTGTGTCGTTGTTACTGGTGCTTTTTCTGCCGGCGCTTGTGTCGTTGTTACTGGTGCTTTTTCTGCCGGCTGTTGTACTTTTTCGACTGTTTTTTCACCATTATAATATTTTACTATTGTTTTATATTGAACAGGTTGATTCCAGTTGCAAGTTGGTGTAGCAGCTTCTGCTTGTCCTGCTGTAAATAATCCAATTGACATTGCACCCGCAATCGCGGCCATACGTAGATTCTTTTTCATTTTTGGAATCCTCCTTGGTCATTTGTTTGTGAATGTGGTGCCCGTGCTTCGGGTTTAATGTTGCCGGAAATCTCACAATCCTGCAATAGGTTTTAACCTTCCAAATTAAGCTAGCTTTCCATAATAATAGTTTCCTGTTTTCACCACCAGCTTCAACACACACAGGGCTTGGATTTAATCAGGTCGCTTTTTTCAAAAAAAAAAGCAGGTTTTAAAAGCGTAACCTGCTTGTCATATTTGTTATGGTGATAAAATCCTAAAAAGGCATTTTATAAAGACGTATCATCATCAATATGAAGAAACACATATTTTATATTCGGGGTATATGCCGGAGATTTTTCGTATCGCCAATCGCGGTTGCGGGCGCTCACCGTATGAGCGTTGACGACCGGTGTATTGCCTGTTTTCCCAGTATGTGAGATTTAGCATAAAAATAGACAAAAAAGAAAACACACCAGTAGTTGACGTGTCATAGTTGACTAATTTTATTGATCATTGCTTGTTTTCTTAGATTCGTATAAAGCTTTGAATAAATTAATCGTTTCATTTAATTTTAATTTAAACGACCATTTTCTATAATTTCTTTGACTAACATCCTATACGACTGTTCCGCTATATCTAAGCGATATTTAAGTTCCTGTACTTTGCACTCAGCACAATAACAAGGATCGTATATTTTACCTGTAGTCTCCTTATTGCATTTGCTACACGTTGCTGCTACTTCACTCATTAATTCTATTTCTGCACTATCAATTGCTAATGCAACATCAGCTTCATATTCACCATCTTCTGTAGCTTTTAGAGTACATTCAACTACAACCTCTTGATTTTTGTCTTTAATTTTCATTAATTCGTTAATCATTTCTTGGACAGTCATTAATGATCACATTCCTTCCCGTTAAAGTTTCACTTTTATAAAGACTCTAAGCAATCATTGCAAAGTGTTTTACCTTTTGCTTCTTTCCAACTCGAATCCTTGATTTCCTTTAATTCTACACTGATTACTTTCTCTCTAAGGCCTTGGACTTCATAACCTGTAATACAGTCAAAATCCTTATATTTTTCGAGGGCTTCTTTATTCGATTAAGCATCTACCTCTATAATATGCTCACATTCTTTATAATAATTTACTTTGTAAAAAACGACGAAATTTTGTGAAATAAAAAAAGAAACCAGATAAATTTAGTCCCGTTTCTCAATGATATTTTAAATTTCCATGTATCATAAGGTCGTGACCTTCGTTTAACAAGACAAAGCCCTCTTTAGCACCCTTGTCTTCTAGTTTACTGATCTTGCTATAGGCTTTGAAGGATGACGAGATGTCCCCACTATACTCCTTCATTCCAGACCGCATATAAAAAAGAGCCATTGCTACATTACCTGATGCTTTTTGTTCTTTCCGTGGATACCCTAATGTTGCTTTTTTAATTAACAGTACGTCCCAATTGTGCATTATCAAGTTTTGCATACAAATAACAAGGTTTTTATCAACACCATTCTTTAACAGAGCCAATTTTCAAAAGGAAAACAACCGTTTTCCTTTTTCACCTCATCAACTAAACTTCCATGTTGAGTGAAGAACAGAACCATTAAAAAGTGCACTTTTTGAAACTTAAAAGCATAAAAAAGACCGTCTATTTGACAGTCTTTTTCCTGAATTAAACCCGTTAGTTCAAGAATCTTTTATTTTTTTTAGTTCTATAATTCCACTAATAAATCCTATATAACCAACGATTATAAATATTACAGGAACAAATAATCCATTTGGATACACAACAATTAAACGATAAACTCCAAAAATGAATAAAATAAGGCAACTTATTAAACCAATTATCACTCTTACCTTCTTATTAATTAAGGACACCTCCATCTTATGCCGAACGCACCATTCTTCAAATTGTGTCCAGTCATTCCGATACGCCTTCTTCGTATTCTCACTGACCGAGTTTTCAATTAATTTTTTCACTTCATCCATCTGTTGCTGCATGGCGATTTCGTTTGCTGATTGGCTAACATATGTGTCATCTCCATTCTTAACGTCCGATAACTATATATTATCGGACGTTAGAAATTATGTAAATAACTTCTTTTTTAGTGAATTAAAGTTAAATATTTTACGCCATCGTAATGTTATCAAATCATTATTCTTTATTGAAGTAAATATTTCAATTATGAATTTTGCATAATATGTATTTTTTAATAAATTAAATAGAAAACGGCTCATATAGCTGAACCGGTCCCTCCATGTAAAAAATACTTATTACATGATTCGAATAAAATCACTCTTTTATCATTTGAAATTTCATTCATTTTTCTAATAAAAAGAACCGCTTATCAAGACGATGCTCAAAACACATTTAAAATCTTTTTGCAAATGCTTATGCTTAGTCATTGACGACTTGAGTTAGCCGATAACAGATTACCAATCGTCGCCATCGTTAACATCTGCGTCCAGGCTTTCGTTTAAATGAATTTCAACGTCATCATAGTCAACATCGTCATCATAGTCAACATCGCCATCGGAATCAAAATCATCCGAATTTGTTTCTGTGTATGGCTCGTCGTCAAAATCGTCGTCACTCACCAATGCGCCAACACATGAACTAATTAGTAGGACCACAGCAACAATAACGCCGATAAGAAAAAGACAGCCTATCCCCTGCTGAGTTTTTGTGTAGGTTGGCAGCTGTCCCTGTTCTTGCTTCTTTTTTCTTCCATTTATTTCCTCCCCCAGTTTTTTACTGACTGCTTCGTCAGACCCCACACATCACTATGAGATGACATCAGAATATTATCCGATGTTTCGGCTGTGTTATTACCAGATAAAATTTTCTTTCCTTTGTTTCTTCACTTTCTACTGCAACCGATTCTTTATTTGAGTAGCCAATAAGGAAGAAAGAGATTAAGAGTATGTATGATAAGGAATTAATTTCAGGCACAGAAAATCCCTCCTTATACCTAATACACTCGATACAAAAAGAGGGAACCCTTTATGATTCTACAATTATGCAATATAATATGTGTAAAAATAAAAAGAGGTCTGATATTATGCTTGAAGTAGCAGGTGTCTTTTCTGTAAATATAGTAGTTGGTCATAATGATTATGAAAGTATAGTAAATAAGAAATTAGAACCTTACATGAAGGCCGAAACAATAGTTAAAATCTTAAAAATTTCAAAACCCTTTCAAAGTTATGACAAAAAAACTATTGTTACTGTTGATTGTATTTATAAAATTACAATAGAAGAAGTACATCATTTCTCGTCTGAAAGTGATTATTTAGGAATTGTATTAAATACGCTAAGGTCAACAATTAGTTCTCAAGTATTCTCTCCTACTATTTTTAGCATTAATTAGGTTTCTTCAGTTGATATAAAGTATATTAGTAACTATTATGAATCTTTTATTAATGAGTACGAAAAATATTATTTAATCCTTTTTCTTGGGTGTGTAAAATGGTATGTTAGCGACTCATTTCCTCAATCTGAATTTAGGAAAATAACATATAGAGTTATATATTTTTTCTTACCCAATGCAGACCTATTTTAAAATGAAGACATAGGGTATCCTTTCTGGCTGAATGTAGAAAGGGATCTTCATGAAAAATGTGCGAACCTCCCCAAAAACTTCTCAACCCGCATTCTTCCGTCGAGGTTCGCAAAAGAAAAAACTTCACTACTATCAAGGGGTCTCGTACAATGACAGTAGACAAAGCGAAGAAATTTGCGGCGGATCTTCCGTTTTCTTTAGAGGTTCGCAAAAATGCGATTTCAGCCCTTACGCACCAACGGTTTAAAATAGGTGTGGTTGCAACGCCCTCCCCGTTATGAGGGGATTGCCAATACCGCTGTACATATAGCCATTACACCTAAAAACACTTGCGAATATGTGAGTGTTTTTTTGCTGTCACCAAAGAAAAAACACGCCATTCATGGACGTATTTAAATCCTATCACTTAATAAATTGATAATTTTCGTGAGTTTCCATTAATTGAAAATATCTTGCGTCCTTCCTTGTGTTTTCAAGTAATCCTACATACACAATTGCCCTAAATCACTTCTGTTTATTTCAGCATATTATGTTGAGTAACTATCTAATAAAGGAGTGAAATCGTATGCCACCTGAATTCCCTCCACCACCGTTTATTCCACAAAAACCTTCTTCTCCATCCTATATCATAGACTGTGTATTTCAAAACACTTATGTTTGGCTTAGAAATGGGGAAGGTTTCTGGTTTTATCCAACTCGTGTCGAGTATGGCGAAATTTCCGGATACAGATGGAATGGTGCATTCTGGATGTTTTATGGTATAGACCCAAGACTTATTGATGCTGTTGCCTGTTATCCTACCCCTACCCTTTACTAAATGTAAAAGCTCCTTGTGGAAATTAAAACCACAAGGCTTTTTTTCATTTGTAAATCCAACGTAATTCATATTATGTTGAATATTTATTTTTACTGTTTCGTTAGTTGAATAAGAAACTCTTTCACAACTATTAAGTTATGGCACTAGAAGGGCAAACAAAAAACAATTACCTCCAGACGAAGTAATTGTTTTTTTTATTTGTACTTAATTTGTCCAATCTCTATTCTATTTCACTTCATATACTAATAGAAAAGGAGCGATTATTATGAAAAAGAGACAAAAAGAAAAATGTGAATGTGATTGTTCGGGCATAGCAAGATTACAAGTAGGAAACACTATATTTATTGCAATTATTTGTCCAAAATGTAGTTGTGAAAGTAGTTTAGTGATATTTAATGCTGAAGATGATTTATCATTCCGATCCACCAGAGTTAAACCATCTAGTTGTGTATCTAATGGTGGAGGTAAAGTTTTAATTGCAGCAGGAGAAGGTTTTTTAACTATTGATGGACAGACTTTCCCCACGGCTTTCCAAATTGCTCTGCATGAAGATCCCAGTTCACCTTTTGATTTAGCTATACTAGATTTCTTTACTTTGGATGAAAATGGACAGATTGGCATAATACAAAATATAGTTTTACTTATCCCTGACCAAGATTTAAAAATTTGTGATTGTCCGGGTGAGTAGAACATCCCTTGTGCATAAAAGCCCTTGTAATAAAAAAAGAAGCGACTGATAGTATAATCAGCCACTTCACGTATGTCTGGATTGCTGCCGGACATACTCAATAATCGCAAAGATAACCTGTTCCTCTACATCGGCATAGTTTTGATCCGGTAGTAATCATTCTCTCATAAATCCGAAGGTATAAGCATCCTAGTTTTGAAATAAGAAGAAGCAGGCTAAGATCCGCTCCTAACAACTAAGCATACATACGCAAAATTCAATCAGATTGCGAGAGTGAGAGTACCCCTATGCGCTTAATAAAGAGTAATCGGACAATTGGTGAGATCATGCCCCTCTCACGTTTAAACAAGTTTAGAGCAAAAGCGGTAAAAGATATTAATGATCTTGAAGCAGCGTTTCATTTCGTCCAACGTACTCAGCGGCTTGAAATGTTTCGTGAGTGCACAGCTTGTTTAAATAGTTGACATAGCAGTTAGACGCGCGGCGCCAGCGATCCCTCTACCATCAACATTGCTACGAATCCGAAAAAAGAAGAACGGAAAAAAGAAGTATCGATAATAGAAGTACCGAAAGAAGAATCTGTGGAAACGCCTGAAGTTCCTACACCGACAGAACCGCCTGTTGAAGAACCGCCATCCGAAGAACCTGTTTGCAGAACCGCTGCCATTACAAACCGAACAAACACCAACAGAAAGCGGCATTTAACACGGCATCTTTTTTCGATCTCTTTTGCAAAAAGGAACAGAGCAAAAGTATGCTCATAAAAAAAGGCATTTAAAACAGATTTCATTTTAAATGCCTTTTTTATTTGTTTTTTAAGTATTGCTCGATTCTATTCATCGCTTCATTCAATTTTTCCATCGAATAAGCAAAGGAGATACGCAGTCGATCCGCTCCTCCTTTTGTAAAAACGGTACTGGGCAGAAGACCTACTTTTGCTTGCTCCAACAGTTCCATGCTGAATGCATACGAATCATGATGAAATCTTTTTATACTTGGAAACGCATAAAATGTTCCATCAGGCACAATTGTATCTAATCCCAAGGCATTTAATCGTTTACACAAGTAATCTCTCCGTTTTTGATATTCGAGTTTCATTTGTTCCACTTCTTTTTCTCCGTGATTGAAGGCATAGGCAGCAGCTTCTTGTGAGATAGAAGAGATACTTGTATTGAGGCATTCATGAACTTTAAACAGTTCATTGGTGATATAGGAAGGCGCAAACGTACATCCGATTCTCCATCCCGTCATCGCATGAGACTTGGACACGCCATTAATAACAATCACTTTTTCTCTTATAGAAGGAAATGATGCGATGGATTGATGAGGTTGATCAAAAACCAATTCACTGTACAATTCGTCTGAAATGACGAAAACATTATGTTTTTCGATGACTTTCGCCAAATCCATTAACTCATCTTTTGTTAGGATAGCGCCTGTTGGATTAGAGGGGAACGTTAGAATGATTGCTTTTGTTTTAGGTGTAATGGCTTGCTCCAGTTGTTCTTTTGTTAACTTAAAACGGGTGCCGCTAACATCAATAGGCACGAGTACACCGCCGCACAACTTTATAACGGGCTCATACCCTGGATAAGCGGGTGTTGCAAGGATAACTTCATCACCTGGTGACAAAAGGGTCTTCAACGTAAGAAACACGGCTTCCGTTGTCCCATTCGTGACAATAATTTCAGTGTCGGGGTTATACGATAAATGATATCTCCTTTCCATAAATGATGACACTGCTTTTCGCAGTGCGGGTTCCCCCGCCGTTGGTGCATAAAACGTACGATTGTTGTCTATGGCAGTCTTCCCTGCTTCTTTTATCAGAAAGGGTGTTTGAAAGTCAGGTTCGCCTATTGTTAATGCCACGACACCATCGTATGTTTTAATTATTTCAGACATTTTTATGATCCCAGAAATTTCGAGTGACTGCACATCTTTATTGAATAAATTTTTCATAAAATCTACTCACTCCCTTCCAAATTATTGTGTATTTTAAGTGAAGGAAAAATAAGCCCTTTGAATGAAAAAGAATATTAAACATAAACAAATCTTGTTTTGTTCATTTTTATCTCCGCAAAATGACTACATGGGTTTCACTTGTGTTTTGTTTGGATAAATTCGATATTGGCACCATTCCGCCACTCTTTCCACCTCCCTCAAAAAGCATTTTTGTTTATTCTTATGTAAAAAAAGCAGCTAGAAGAATCAATGATTTCTTCTAGCTGCTCTTCATAATGCAACATAATAAAAACCACCTTTTCTGATTAATCTTTCAACAAGAAAAGGTGGTTATCGTTATTTACAAGGAAAATAAACCGAATAAATGCAACAACAGTGAAGAAAGATTAACCTTTCAACATTCTGTTTAAATGAATAAGCAGATAAAAATCGTTCTATCCCTTATACAACAAGGATTTATTTATCTTGTTGTTTATTCATTTGCGCCATCATTTGATTGATTTTCTTTTGTGATGGTTTTTGTCCCATTTGCATCATCATCATTCGCAGCATTTGCTCGTTAATTGGTGGATTTTTCTTCAAATAATCCATCATGTAACGGCGTGCGATGAAAAAACCGATGGCAACGCCGGCAGCGAGTGCCAGTATAGCCGTAAGCACATACCAAAACATAAACGTGTTCCTCCTTCAAGTTGTCTATTCAAAGTGTACTAAACCATTGATGATTATACAATAAGGGCAGGTAAATTTTTGTTGATTGTTGCCGAAAAAAAAGTCCGGAACAAAGGTCCCGGACTTTTCAATTCTTATTTTTCTAGAAGAGCTTTTACTCGTGCCACAATATTTTCAGCTGTAAAGCCATATTCTTTCATTACAGTTTCACCTGGAGCAGAAGCACCAAACTGATCGATCGCCAGTACGTCGCCTTCTTCTCCTGTGTAACGGTGCCAGCCATATGAAGAGCCCATCTCGATACCAAGACGTTTCTTCACTGACTTCGGAATAACGGACTCTTTGTATGCTGCATCCTGTTGTTCAAAACGGTCAAATGATGGCATGCTGACCACATTTGCATGAATGCCTTCGCTAAGAAGTGCTTCTTGTGCTTCAACGGCGATGCCAACTTCAGAACCGCTCGCAAGAAGAAGAACATCTGGTGTTTTTTCTGCTTTCACAACTGTGTAAGCACCTTTTTCAACACCTGTATGCGACTGCTCTTCTGACGATGGCAGAACCGGCAAGTCTTGACGTGTCAAGATGAGCGCTGTCGGCGTTGATTTACTTGTCAGCGCTTGTTTCCATGCAGCTGCTGTTTCGTTTCCATCAGCTGGACGAATCACAGACAAGTTCGGCATTGCGCGTAATGAAGACAATTGTTCAATCGGCTCATGTGTCGGACCATCTTCTCCTACCGCAATACTGTCATGTGTGAATACATATGTGACAGGAAGACCCATCAACGCTGCTAATCGAATCGCTGGACGAAGGTAGTCAGAGAACACGAAGAATGTCCCGCCAAATACTTGAAGACCGCCATGTAGGGCCATACCGTTCATCGCCGCACCCATTGCGAATTCGCGTACACCAAACCAGATGTTGCGTCCTTCATACTGTCCTGGCATGAAATCGCCAACGTTTTTGATTGTTGTTTTGTTTGAACCAGCAAGGTCAGCAGATCCACCGATAAGTGTCGGTACGTTTTTCGCGATTGCATTTAATGCATCACCTGACGTTGCACGCGATGCAGAAGCTGTTCCTTCTTTATAAACAGGCAGATCAGCATCCCATCCGTCAGGAAGTTCACCGCTAATCGCTTTTTCAAGCTGTGCCGCCAATTCAGGGTAGTTTTCTTTGTATGATGCAAATGATTTTTCCCATTCAGCTTGCGCCTGCGCACCACGACCAACAGCGGCTTCTTCAAAACGGTTGTATACTTCGTCCGGCACGTGGAAATCTTGATCAAATGTCCACTTGTAATAATCTTTTGTTAACTTCATTTCGTCTGCGCCTAGTGGAGCACCATGTGATTCAGATTTACCCGATTTGTTTGGAGAACCATAGCCAATCACTGTTTTTACTTCGATGATTGTTGGACGGTTGTCTTCTTTTTTCGCAGATTCAAGCGCGTTTGTCACAGCTTCAAGATCGTTACCATCTTCTACACGGATATAATTCCATCCGTATGCTGTAAAGCGGCCTTCTACACTTTCAGAGAATGATTTGTCCAGATCTCCATCAAGTGAAATGTCATTTGAATCATAAAGAAGAACGAGACGATTTAATTTCAAATGTGCTGCAAGCGACGCTGCTTCTGATGCAACACCTTCCATTAAATCACCATCACCGCAAAGTGCGTATGTATGGTGACCAATGACTTCGTGTCCATCTTTGTTATAAACAGATGCAAGATGACGCTCTGCCATTGCCATACCGACAGCCATCGCAATCCCTTGGCCAAGCGGACCTGTTGTTGCTTCAACGCCGTCTGTATGTTTATATTCCGGATGACCCGGTGTTTTACTTCCCCACTGACGGAAATTTTTAAGCTCGTCAAGTGGCAAATTATAGCCAGCAAGGTGAAGCAAGCTATATAAAAGCATGGAACCGTGACCTGCAGACAATACGAATCGATCCCGGTTAAACCATTGTGGATTTTTCGGATTGTGGTTCATCACTTTCGTCCAGAGTGCATACGCCATCGGAGCAGCACCCATCGGCAAACCCGGATGGCCGGAATTCGCTTTTTCAATTGCATCAATAGATAGTGTACGGATTGTTGTGACCGCTAGTTGGTCTGTTTTATCAAACATGTGATCCATCCTTTCAAAAGGTGATTTACTCCTCTATATTAAATGTCTTTTGAAGAATACACAACAATAAAGCAGAACAATGTGAAAAAAAAGAGAAAATCATCAGATTTTATCTTTTTTTAACATTCCTTAATTTAACTTTTTTCTTTTTTGAATGTCCCGCACCTTTTTCGGCGTCACTTCATCGCCTGTCGGATCAAAAATGCGGACAGATTCGACTGTCTGACGCATTGATGAGCGGAATGTTGTTAAATATTCTTTACGAAGCGCGGATTGCTCTTTTAATTCGGCATCCGTCAAAGACGTTTCTTTCGCTTTTTTCGCTAGTTCATTTATGCGTGCAATCTTTTCAGATGATAACAATGGGATCATGCTCCTTTCTATTTATGCCGTTATCGTACACAACAGAACGAACCATGACAAGAAAAAAGCTTCCTAGTTGATTAATTCACTTTCTTTATATTCTATGTAACGCCGGTGAACCGTCGCGCGCGAAATATTGTACCCGAATCCGCGCAATGTTGCGGCGATTTCCTCGTATGTTAAGCCATTTTCACGAAGCCGAACAATCTCTGTCACCGGGATTTCTTTCCGACTGCGCCCTTGATCATTGCCACGATTTTTTAAATTCTTTTCAGGCCGATATCCTTTGGCCACCGCCCGTTTCATCCCCCGTTTAATCTTCAAATTATGAATTTTCCGTTGGTATTCTTCTACTATGCTGACAATCTGCAAAATCATTGAATCCGAATCAGACATGTGCAGTTCACCGTCATCTGCAATGCTATAAACCACTACACCTTCTTTAAATAAACAATGGATAAGCGCAATTTTAGCATTGCCGCGTCCAATTCTCGTTTCATCTTGAATTAACACGGCATCAATATCATCACTTTTTACTAGATCGAGCAGCTCGAGCATACCTGGCCGGTCGAGATCATATCCACTCGCCTGGTCTTTAATAACCGCTGCCGTTTGAAATCCTTTTGCTTTTGCTAGTGCTTTTAGTTCTTCTTCCTGCCTCTCAAGCGATGTTACCTGCTCTTCCTTTTCTGTACTCACTCGGCAATATAAAACCGCTTTTTTCATCTATCATCAGTCTCCATCCGCCAGTTGCAGCCCACCGTCGCTTTTTACAGACGGCACCGGAATGATAAGCTGTTCGCCTGGCAAAATTTTCGTTGTGATCAAACCATTTTCGTCCTGTACCCATTTAATGAATTCTATCTCATCCATGTCATGAAGTGTTTTGTACTCTTCTGCCAAACTCCAGAGCGAATCTCCTTTTTCCACTTTTATTTCAGAATAGGATGGGGCCTCTACTCCGTTAAAAGTAAAATAGAAGGCTGCTAATATAATCATCACGGCTAATGTTAACATAAATGCATAATTTTTGGCTTTTCCCAATAAGAACACCCTTTCCTCGAATACTCGTTCGTTACATATTCTCATAATAAAACGAACGCTCGTTTCAGTCAAGAAGAATTCCGAACCTACGTTTGTCATTTTCCAGAACACATGTTATACTGTAGGCAAACACAAAATAAGAGAGGTGTAGGTAATGACAAAACTATCAAAACGTCAGCAAGACATTCTTGATTTCATTAAGGATGAAGTACGAAGAAAAGGGTATCCACCTTCCGTTCGTGAAATTGGTGAAGCGGTTGGACTCGCTTCAAGCTCAACTGTTCATGGACATCTGGCAAGACTTGAAAGCAAAAACTATATTCGCCGCGATCCAACAAAACCGCGTGCGATTGAAATTTTAGACACGGATAGTTCTGTACCAAAACAGCACCCCGTTAACGTACCAGTCATTGGCAAAGTGACTGCCGGCATACCAATTACAGCCATTGAAAACATTGAAGAGTATTTTCCGCTTCCTGAACGACTCGCTCCACCAGATGAGAACGTATTTATGCTTGAAATCGTCGGCGAAAGCATGAAAGAAGCTGGCATTTTAAATGGTGACTACGTTGTTGTCAAACAGCAGCAAACAGCGAAAAACGGTGATATTGTTGTTGCTATGACAGAGGATGATGAAGCAACGGTTAAACGTTTCTTTAAAGAAGCGGATCATATCCGTCTTCAGCCTGAAAACGCATCCATGGAGCCAATTTTGCTTCCAACGGTCACCATTTTAGGAATCGTCACCGGCGTGTATCGAGAAGTTATTTAAAATGACTGCCCGTCCGTATACTCCACGTTATGATGGATCAACCTGGCGTATGACAATACAAAAAATCCCCTCGGTCTCAGGGGATTTTTCAAAACAAATAAAAAACACCCTGTCAGAAGACAGAGTGTTTTCTCGAAATTTGCGGCGTCCAGACCATGCTCCACAACATGTTCCTAAAAGGAATGTCCGTCCGTCTTACGCAAATGAGCTCATCGCATACATAAATATATAAAATTTTTCACTCATTGTCAACATAATTCGTCATAGTATGAAAGGAACGATTTATTACGGTTCGATTAATTTCCTGCCCCTCTATACTTTGTGACACCGATATTCCACATAACGACAGAGATCATAAAGAACATGATACCTGCCACGGGTGTCATAAACGCGTACACATACCAGTCTTTCCGACCTAAAAAGTAGGCTGCTGGATAGACGCCGACAAATGCAAATGGCAAAATCCATGTAAGCACAAATCGGATGACATGATTGTAAATATCAACCGGATAACGACCGTAGTTGCCAATATTGTATATCATCGGCATGATGCTTGTCGGGCTGTCGGACCAAAAACTAATGCTCGCAATGAGGACAAAAATCGCTGAATATACAAGCGTGCCGCCTAATACCATGGCGACAAAGATAAACGGATCGTACCATGAAAAGCTTAACTCTAACCTGCTTCCTGCATAGAACATGACACCTATCCCGGTGATCACGCCAAAGAGCGATTCAAGTTCCATCCGCTCAAGTACAATTTGAAAAAGACTATGAATCGGCCGCGTTAAAATGCGGTCCATTTCTCCTTTTACGATATACCGTTCATTGAAATCCCAAATGTTAAAAAATGCTCCAAAGATCGCAAATGGCACGAGAAAAAAGCCATAAATAAAAATAATTTCATCCCGCGACCAGCCGCTAATAAAAGATGTATGATTAAAAACGAGTAAAATAAAAATGAAATTAACCGCTTGAGATAACAGGTCCGACACAATTTCAATGACGGTATCAACACGGTATGTAAACCTCGTCTTCAAATACTGGGCGGCATATTGAAAAAAGATCGCTGCATATTTCATCTCTTATCCCCCCTGAACGACTAATTGCTTTCTCGCAGTGAGCCATAGTACTTGAATTGGCACAGTCAAAATTAACACCCATACAAATTGAAATAATAGCGCATTCACGGCCGCTGATCCGCTCAAACTTTCCGTGAAAATCATGCTCGGAACATAACTGATTCCTTGAAACGGCAGAAAATCCATTATCCGCTGCGCCCATCCGGGGAAAAAACTAATCGGCAGCAATAATCCTGAAAAGAGATCAATAATGACACGTTTTGCCCGAATCAAACCTGCATTATTAAAAAAGAAAAACGTCAAAATTCCTGTTAACAAGTTAATTTGCATATTGATTAAAAAGCTGAATACTAGTGCCAGCACAAATAAAAGCCACACAATCGGATCAGCTGAAAATGTGATCGGAAATATAAGCGCAACAATGATCATGCCGGGAATCGAGAAAAACGATAATCGGAAAATACCTTCCCCGAATCCTTGCATCGTTTTCATAAGTAAGTAGTTGTAAGGACGGATCAATTCAACCGCAACTTTGCCTTCTTTAATTTCCTGCGCGATTTCCCGATCAATATTATTGAAATAAAAGGCCCTTGCCATCCACGCAATCGCAATATATGAGGTCATTTGAAGAACGGTCATTCCTTCAATCGACCCTTTGTCTCCATAGATTGCTGTCCAAAGAAAGTAATACGCTCCAATATTAATACTGTAAATCAAAATGCCGCTGTAATAATTCGTCCGGTAGGCAAGCATCATAAGAAAACGAATCCGGATCATTTCAATATACTTACCCATTCATAATACCTTCTTCATAAATATTGCGAATAATGTCCTCAATCGACATTTCATGGACTTTTAAATCCATTATTTTATGCGCAGCGACGACGCAGCCAATTGCATTTGAAATGATCTGTTCATCATTTTTCACGTTTGCGACCCATACATTGTTCCGATCTCCCGGCGTCCATACAGCATCAAACCCTACCAATAGCGGCGTTAACCGCTCTTTTGTCATATGAAGATCCGCAAACTGAAATTCAATTTGCTTTCCTTCTCCCCAATTGGAACGCAAATTGGCAAGCTTCCCGTCGTAAATGATTTTTCCTTCATCCAGCATCACAACCCGTTCGCAAAGCGCCTCAATATCGGTTAAGTCATGTGTCGTCAGCAAAATCGTCGTATTGTATTTTTCGTTCATTTCTTTCAAAAACTCACGAATTTTCAACTTCACAAGCACATCCAGCCCGATTGTCGGTTCATCCAAAAACAACAGAGGAGGATTGTGGAGAAGGGCCGCCGCCAGCTCACAACGCATCCGCTGACCGAGTGACAGTTTTCGAACCGGTTTATCTAAAAGCGGTGCAATGTCTAGTGATTCAATGACGTGATTCATATGATCGTTATACACATCATCCGGCACATTGTACACTTTCTTTAACAAACGGAACGATTCTTGAACAGCGATGTCCCACCATAGCTGTGACCGCTGTCCAAACACCACTCCGATCGACCGAACAAATTGCTCACGCTCTTTATGCGGATCCATCCCATTCACCTTCACCACGCCAGAAGTTGGCGTTAAAATTCCCGTCAGCATTTTAATACTCGTTGACTTACCCGCTCCATTTTCGCCGATATAGCCGACCATCTCGCCACTTTTCACAGTAAATGAAATATCATTCACCGCTGGAACAACCTTATAATTGCGCGTTAACAAATCGCGAAACGCTCCTTTCAACCCAGAACGGCTCGAATGCGACTTAAACTCTTTACGTAACTCTTTTACTTCAATCATATTTTCTACCATAACAATCAACGACTCCTCTATCTATATACCTTAATCTAGTTTACCGAAGAGTGTACAGAGTGACAATGTAATTTACTTTTCTCCCAGCAGAGAAAAACTGACCATGTTTTAAGCACCTAATCAGTTTAGATTGAGATAATCTTTTATACTCGGTTAAAAGGGATTGCCGAATGTTCATTTAGCCCTTACAAATCAGATCCTTTTTTAATAATCGCGTCGCCAAATTTTCGTTTGATTGCCTCTATAGTTGTAAGCAGCGGTTCAATTTTATCGGCTTCTTCTGCATACGAAAAAATGTCTAACTGCGTTGTTTGTTCACTTTTTTTCACTACATTTTGTGCCGTTATCCCGATTAGCCGGACGGGGTTACCATTCCAGTGTTTAAAAAAGAGTGTTTCTGCGTACTGGATAATGTCCTTCGCTTCATCAATGTCTTTCTCCAACGCCTGACTTCGAGTAATCGTTTTAAAATTCCCATATCGAATCGTTAGTTGAAGCGTATTGGATACGACTTTTTTCTGCTTCATCCGTTGACTGATAGAGCATGCCAATCTATTGATTTTATTAGAAATATCCTCTGTTTCAGTCACATTTTTCGGGAATGTCGACGAGTTGCCGATGCTTTTAAACGATGTATTCGCTTCAGGATTTACAGGCCTGTCGTCTTTTCCATTGATACGCTCATGCAGCTGTACGCCTCTCACGCCGAGAAGGATTTTCACGAATTTCACATCTGCTCTCGCCAAATCTCCCATCGTCAAAATGCCTCTATCATGCAGCTTTTCTGCAGTTTTTTTGCCAATTCCATGCATTTCAATGACCGGCTTTCCCCATAAAACATGTTCGATATCCCGTTTACGAAGCACCGTTAACCCAAGCGGTTTTTGCATGTTACTCGCCATTTTTGCCAAAAATTTATTCGGTGCAATACCGATTGAAATCGGGATGTTAAAGAGCTTCACTATGTCCCTCTGTATCGTTTGAGCAATCTCCATTGGTGAGCCGAGATGCGCACAGTTCGTAATATCCAAATAGGCTTCATCAATGGAGGCGAATTCGATGATCGGTGAAATTCCAGTCAAAAATGCAAATATTTTCACTGAATACTCGCGGTATAGCTTGTGATTGGGCTTTTTTACGACGGCTTCTGGTACAAGCTTTTTCGCTTCCCAAAGAGGCATTGTCGTGTAGACTCCACGGTTTTTACACAAGTAATTCGCTGCTACGACAATCCCTTTTCGCTCACCTGGATTGCCCGCGACGATAACCGGTTTATTCTGAAGTGTCGGATCTTCCGCCATCTCCACACTCGCAAAAAAGGCATTCGCATCAATATGAAAAATCACCCGTCCTTTTTTCGGATAAAAAGCATTCATAAACTCACCTTCATCCTCGTATAATTTGTTCAATATTTCTATCATGAGTTGTTCACCGACTACATTGTTTCACTTTGTTTTCTCCAATCAAAAAGACTTGCCCGAATGCTGATGAAGTAGCAGGCAAGTCCATGTTATTTATAATTGAAGATCAAACCTTGCTCTCTATCGCCTGCTTAACAGTGGCATATGTTTTAATAGTTGAAAAATCAATGCCATCACGCACAACTCTTGCCGCTAAATCAGGGCGTATACCCGTCGCAATGATTTTTATTCCCAATAAGCCCAGAATATCATAAATATTAAAGAGAAGGGTTGCAACCTCTGTATTAATGGTGACGATACCTGAAAAATCCATGATCAGACATTCAACTTTTAGTTCAGAAATCCTTGGCACTACGTTGTTTAAAAGATGTTCTGTCCTATCAGAATCAATTGAACCAATCAGTGGAAGAACAGCCATCCCATCCTGAATCGGTACAACCGGAGCAGATAATTCATTTATCTCTCGCGTCCTCTCTTTAATAATATTCGCTGTAAGGCGTTCAAACGCAAGAATCGTCTCTGTAATACTAATATCGAACATATAATTCGTCCGTCGATTAACCATGGTAACTTCTTCTATAGTAAGTCCATGTTCCATAGTGATCGCAGTGATACGTTTTATAAAAATTAATCGCGTATCAGTGTAGCGCTCAATAATGCTCGAAATTTTCCCCATCAGCGATGCCTCACGTTCCCCATTCCATTTGCTCCATTTAATCAGATCCTCTGATACTTGCTCATCATCGAGAGTAATTGACTCTCCTAAAAATCCTATAAAGGCAGTATAAACCATAATTGCCTGCTCGATTTCCTCTTTAGGTACTTCAAATTCAAATTTAACAATAATATCATCAACAATCTCATTAGCCAACAACCCTGCGTTTTCAATAAAATATTTAGCAACAGCTGCAATCGAATTCATAACTTTTCACGCCCTTATCTATTTGATCGTTTACCATCCAACTGTATTGACACTTTTTACTGCTAATCACTTCATTGCCTTATTATTTCACGAATCGTATCAGCTGGGCAAATCTTCATGTTAAACACATTATACTTTAAATATAATCATATAATATAGTTCTTTTAAAACACTAGCGCGGACAGCCATCCAAATAAAAAAACACCTGCAAGAGGTGTTTTTCGTCTGCTGCTTATTCAATTAAAAAACTCCTTTATCGAAAAATATAACTAGATACATATTTTAATTGTTCGCTAAAAATTCTATTTTCTTTCTAGGATTTTTTCGAATTTTAATGTAATAGTCTCCAGATATCGGGAATTTAAAAAGCTTAATTCCTATCAATTTTAATGGAGTCCAAACTTCTTTCATCTGATATAATGGCATATAAATCTTCCTCTCTATAAATGGATAGGTGCTCGTATTCGATGACTAAACAATCAAGGTTCTTGAAACGAAGCCTATGTAGTTTTGCTTCCTCCTTATTTCAAAGATGTTGCCTTTCAAAATAATCTTATGTATATATTTCAATTATAAAACATATACATCATTTTCTTAACACTTTTTCATCGACAAAATCTTCAGTAAATCGCGTTAATCAAAGAGATAATTCGACAAAAAAAACATATCCCGCTATGGTTCATGGCAAAAGCAATT
Source organism: Bacillus sp. 37MA (assembly GCF_000372765.1). Taxonomy (NCBI): domain Bacteria; kingdom Bacillati; phylum Bacillota; class Bacilli; order Caryophanales; family Bacillaceae; genus Bacillus; species Bacillus sp. 37MA. The sequence continues at coordinate 1,007,413 of NZ_KB889752.1, read as the reverse complement.
CACAGAAAAACCCCCTTGAACTTTTAGCTCAAGGGGGCACTGCTGTTAAATTTCGATATCAACGACAATACTATCCACTCTACCCACTTCGCGAATATAAGCAGCAACTGCCTGGTGTTCCGGGTGTGGCCCATATGCTTCAAGAGCTGCTTGATTTTCAAATCGAGTTGTCAGGACCACTTGATAACCTTGGTTTTTCTCGGAAAAATTCAGGCCCGCTTGAATATCAATAAGTCCTTCAAGATGATTCCGCAAAGCTTTAAACCGGGTTACCACTTCTTGTAATTGTGCTTCTGTTGTCGTTTCTTCAAATTTAACGAGTACAATATGATCAATCATTTGACTTCCTCTTTTCTCTTTTTGATATACATAACTATACCATTTTTTAAATGAGGAGAGAAAGATTATAGCCTTTTCCTTTGCTTATGGATGACCCGTCATCCTTCTTGATAATTCAAGGAACCATTTTTGATCATCTGTTGAAACGGCCATATCGATCATTGAATCCCAATCTTCTTTAGCCAATGTTAAACCAAGCGGCACGATGTATTGAACGTCTATTACGCCAAGAACGGGTTTCATTCGACTGATTCGTTTATTGAAATAGGTGGAGACTTGTATGATGTACACTTCATTCCGCAACCGGGAAAAATCCCTTATATAGCCGATGATCCGCTCCGATCCGTGGGCGACAAGCACCCAATCCCCTATTTTGAGCATTGTATTTCCTCCTACACTTCAGATGGAACCTCCTCAACTGCCGTAATTTCACTTTGTCATCTTTTGAATTGGAACACTGCTATTAACAGTAGATGCTTGTAGGCGCTCTTGTGCCACTGGATCACTAAACAATATAGGAAATGACATTATTATTTTCTCGATGACTACTTTAGCGGTTTATTATTTGTAAATAGGTATTTATTTTTGAATTTTACACATTTAGAATTTTGTTATTCCTTCCGAATAATTTACTATTTTAGCACAAAAAGCAGTTGTTTTATTTTTCTGAAGCTTTTGTCCAATCATCGAATTAAATTTTTCATAACTTATATCTAAAGGAGTTGAAAACGGATGGCAAACTCAGATTGTGGACGCAGGCGGTAGCGAATGCTGCTATGTTGGGGGCGTCTATGGCGGGTTATTCTAGACCGTAAACCTCTCTTTTTATAGGCCTCTTTTCATGATTCACTTACTCCTTATTTGTATGTTTTCTAGTCACTTCTGTTTTCTTTGTTTCCTTTTCAAAGAAAACGTCTTGCCCGTGTGAGCAAGACGTTTTATCATTTCTTTCTATTTGTATATGGATGTGTCCAATCCATTTCTTCATTATGTCTTATGAAGTAACTTCTCTTCTGCTCAAATATTGATCCAATTTTCTTTTTACCCGCTGAATGGCGTTATCAATCGACTTTACATGCGCGTCCAGTTCAATGGAAATTTCTCGATAGGATTGGCCTTCCAAATACAAATCCCATACTTTTCTTTCAAATTCACTAAGCAATTCTGCGATTTTCATTTCGATATCTTTCGCTTCTTCTCGATGAATGATGACGATTGCCGGATCCATCGTTTTCGCTCCAGCAATAACATCCATCATCGTTTGGTCCGATCCTTCATCATAAATAGGCTTGTCCAAAGAAATATACGAATTAAGCGGTCCATGTTTTTGACGGGTAGCCGTTTTGATTGCCGTTATAATTTGTCTTGTAATACAAAGTTCAGCAAAAGCGACAAAAGAAATCAGTTTATCTTCTTTGAAATCACGTATCGCTTTATAAAGGCCAATCATTCCTTCTTGAACAATATCGTCTTTATCCCCACCAATCAAAAAGTATCTATTCGCTTTTGCTCGAACAAAGTTCCGGTACTTATTAATTAAAAAATCCGATGATTCGCTGTCTCCATTATGAACACGTTCTATCAAATCTTCGTCTTTTAACATATCATACGGTTGAATCAGCTTTTCTTCGACGTTTACACTCACTCGTATACCTCCGTTGAGTTTTGCTGTTTTATAGTTAACTTGCCTCTCAGCTACGCACTTTAACGAAAGGGTTTCCATAATAAATAACCCACTCTCTTCAAATGATCATGTCTTTTATTTTAACTTATTTAAGCTATGAAAGATATTTCCAAATACCGACTAATCCCTACAACCTCCGTCATAAATAGTAAGTTATCATATGCGTATCTTTCTATTTATGCTGAATAAAAGTCTTTTATGAAGAAATTTGTCGATAATCTTTATTTTTTTCATCTATACCTTCGTCCATACGTTATGAATGTTGTTTCATATCATGTATTAAAGGAGGTGAGAAACTTATGGGCAGCTCATATAGTGGCTCTAGTTTTGCGCTAGTCGTTGTTTTGTTTATTCTTTTGATCATCATCGGTGCATCTTTCGCTGGCGGGTACGGCGGGTATTAATCCACTGCTATGCTTAAATTGGCATGATGAACCTAAACGCTATTGTCGATGGATGGTATGAAAAAAGGACTTGCGGCCGCAAGTCCTTTCTCTATTTTCATGTCGCTAATATCTATATGGTATTTTCGATTTACTTATGGAGACGTCCGATAACCCGTTGAGATCTAAAAAATGCTTTAATCCTTCTTCTGCAATGTCCAGACTGTTTTTCGGACCAATCGTTATACCTTTTATCGGCATATTATTTGATTCATTTGATATTCGAATGCCCATATAAGGAATAAACACTCCATTGCTTAACCTGCAATGATAAACTGGTTTTTCGTTTTTTTCCGGATTAAAAACAGCGATTCTGAACTCTTCTTCTTGATGAAAACTACCGTCTTTGAAGAAAGTGGAATAGCACATAATATTCGCTAAAATTCTTTTTCCTTTTTGAAAATGAAATTGTTCTTCCCCACGATAATGATCGTAGAGAAACAGTTTATACAAATTAATGATTTCTCTCTTCAGCAACTGTATTTGCTGTTCTTTATCATATATAACAAAATACGGGTAAATAGTGAATTTTCTAGTTGGATAGGCATTTTTTAAATTTTTAATGAGTATTTTAGCTATTTCTGGGTAACTATACTCGATGTTATATCCTTCATTATTTGAATAATTGGACCAAAGAAGATTAGAATCGCCGTGCTTGCTAAACGATAGTGTAAAGATTTCAAAAGAAAACAAATTCTGTTCAATCATCTGTTTAAACCATTCGTTAAAAAGCAACTCTTCTTTAGATGGTTCATCCGCTAAAAGTTCTTCGATAATGGATAACACCAATTCGAGTGTATATTTTATTTCTAACTTATCATTCAGAAACCCGCTTTTAGACAGCCACATTTCACCATTTTCAATAATACTTTTTAACCCTTGTCCATTACTGTAGTGAAAAAGAGAGGTTGATCCTTCCAATAAAGGCATCTGGTCAGCTTCAAGTGAGTGAAGAAACTCTTCAAGATCGTCAATCTGCTGTATTTCAGAAAATTTCTTTTCCATTCTCTTCTCTCCTCCCAGCTTTCCCCTATTATGTGCCAAAAGGATTGAATTTATCGTTATTCATTTTTAAGTATTCCTATATTCAGCGCTGAATAAAATGAACACGTTATCCCATAAGCAGCTTCTCCCCAAAACCGCTAGAATTTACTATCGGTTTTTTTGAATGATTGTATCTCCTGCGGCCCATATTAACTTCATACAAAAAAGGTGGTGAAAAAGATGCCGTCCAGTAATCGTGGAAATCAAAATCAACTTTTAGTCCCTGGTGCAGAACGTGTTTTGGAGCAATTCAAATACGAAATTGCCAACGAATTCGGTGTCAGCCTGGGAGCCGATACAACCGCTCACGCAAATGGTTCGACCGGTGGTGAAATCACAAAGCGTTTAATTCGTCTGGCACAACAAGAACTTAATCGTTAATCGTCTTTTCAAAATCCATCCCTCACACGGATGGATTTTGTCTTTGCCTTTACACTTTTTAAACCATCTTCTTTCTGACAACCACTTAACAGCTTTCATCTCATTTTAATTCATTTTTCGTCCAATCACCTAGTGACATTTTCCATATAATATGTAACAGAGGGAGGTGGAAATGTCTATGAGTTGTTCATTTGGAGAACCGGCTGGCAGTAGATACGGCTATGGCTCTAAAGTGCTGATTGTTTTATTCATCCTTTTCATCATTGGTGGAGCATTTTACGCAGGCCGCCGATACGGTCGTGGTGGAGATTGTTGCGAAAGTGGTTATGATCCTTATGGCGGATATGGCGGATATGGAGGATATGATCCATACAGTTCCTATGACAGCTACGGTGATGACAATCCATACGGATACGGGGCTTACGGTAGAGGGCGCCGTGGATTAATAATCTAAACTCAATACTTTTTAGGGACGGGTTTAGGCACCTGTCCCTCTCTCTTATTTCTCCCTGTTTTTTTAACCTCTTTTCCCTTTGTAGCGCAGGAAGCTACTTAAACATACATTCGCAATCACTCTTCAAGCAGCTTCCTCTTGGTAAGTTCTTCAAACCATTCCTTATCCTTCGTATCGAGCGACATATTGATTAACGCTGATTTATCCTGCAATTGATCCAATAACGTGCCGATCGGTTTGAGCAGGCGTGCATCATACGATTTCTGTGTTGGCTTTGACCATTCAATGATGCCATCTCTGATCCTGGCCACTTTTATGATTTCAATTTGGCCGCTATAACATCCAATATTACTCACGTAACCAACATCTTTATAATCACCGCTTGCAACGTTTACCCACTCTCCTACATACAAGGCTGTCACCCCTTATTATTTTCTCTTCCAAATCCCATTATTAAATCCTATGTTAGTGACCCTTATTTTAATCGCCTTTTCAAGCAATTTTTAATGAATTGAAAAGATGAATACACCTAGTCCATCTTTATCATGCTCTTTAATTGGCATTGTCTTTTCAATCTAAAGAATTGATCAATCGCTCTAAATCGGTAAAACGTATTATTTTTGGTATTTAATTCTCTTAATGAGGTACTCTAATGCTGTTCATCACTTAACTTTTTCAAGGAGGAAATATTTATGATCGAACAGAATGAAATAGATATCATTGAAGATGCGAAAAAAGCATTTGAAACCGAATTCGCAGCAGATTTAGCGTTAATCAGTCAAAAACAATCTTCTCAAATTCAAAGACAGAGGCACAGGCAGAGGCAGCAAAATCAAATGAATCAGCAAAATGTTCGAGCTTCACAAAATATGTATAAGAAAAATAGCGGCGGATGGGAAAAAATCTTCATTCTTTTATTATCCTTGATCTACATTGCTGTGAACTTAAAAAAGCAAAGTCCTAAAAGCAATTAGGATTTTACTTTGCCATTATATCCAGTTGAGACCGTTCTCAAAATTCTCAGTTTTTTCTACATTTTTTTATACTGGACATACTTTTATTGTTCGATTTTTTCTAATCTTTAGTTGAGGCTTACTCGGCTTTGTTATTTTTTGGCTCTGTTAAATAACTGTGTTGATTTTAATATTTATATTCGGTTACTAAACTATTGCTTCACTCTTTTATAAATAAATAAAAAAATACCTTTAGCATAAACACTAATGGTATTTTTTTATCTTGAATTATCTTGAAACTGATTAGCTTTGCTTTATTCTTATTTAAATACTGACCTCTGCTACATTCAGAAAGGTCGGTTTTCAATTTAGTTCAATTATTTTGTTTGAGGGATTTCGTTAACAATTTGAGTCAGTGCATTGCTGATTGGCGTAACTGGACGTCCGAGAAGTTTTTCGAAATCATTGCTTTCGATTTCCAAAGCTCCATCCCGAATGCCTTTCTGGATGTCTACAAGAAAAGGAATAATGAATTCTGGTACGCCTGCACCCTTCATGATGTCAGCATAAGTAACGTCATCGACCTGTTGTACAAGTACTTCTTTACCCAATACAGTGCCAAGAGCAGATGCAAATTCTTCTTGAGTCATTAGCTCGCCAGAAAGCTCGTAGATCGTATTCTCGTGTCCATTCCCCGCCAGTACAGCTGCCGCAGCCTCTGCATAATCTTGTTGTAGTGCCCAATCAACCTTACCAGAACCTGCAGACGTCACCCAAGGTGCTCCTGCCTGGACACCTTGAATGCATGAGATTTCATTCTCCAAGTACCAGTTGTTGCGTAAGAAAGAGTAAGAAATGCCTGTTTTCAAGATAGCTTCTTCCGTAGCAACGTGTGGTGGGGCAAGAAACATGTCGCTTTCGCTTGCATTCCCTAAGCTGGTATAAGCAATTAATTTAACTTGAGCACGCTCTGCCGCAGCTACCGCATCTGTATGCTGGCGAATTCTTGTTTCATTGTCTCCATCCGCAGAAATAATTAATAAGCGATCGATACCTGCAAAAGTAGAAGTACATCCTGGTATTGCGGGAGCTAAACTTGCTAGGGTTTTATCTGATATTTCATTACTAGACGTATATAAGGCAGTTAATGTAGTACAAGAGAATGAATTGTTTAGTGTACACGAAGAACCAAATCCAGCTTGCACTGTAGGAAGGAATATCCAAGATACAATAGGTCCATTATTTACAGCTGCTCAATTAGCATTAGAGAAAACTTTGAGAAATGTAACCCTTGAAGATGTTGTAAAGGAGATTATTGATAAGGATAAAATAAACAGTAAAGAATTAAGCAATTAATAGGAGACGTTCTTTTTTTCTTTCCAACACTTTTATTTCACTAAACTGCCCCTATAGTTAAATAAGAAAGATCCTGTAAACTTAAACAGGATCTTTAACTCAATCTTCAAAACATCGCATCTTTTTTATAAACTTTGTTTATACCCGCTCGTCATATTAGCCTAATTTATTTATCTTTCGTTCTCTCTTCTGTAATAAAGCAAGCAGCTCCTGTTTTTCCCGTTCGAAATCTGCATCAATTTCATTTGGCTGTTCAGCCACTTCAGATTTTCCAAACCATGCAGGCGGATTTTCTACTCGAGTCGATCCGCGATGACCACTGGATTGGCTGCGACTGTTTTCGATTTCTATATCCAGTGCCTTTATATCGCCCAATGTCTTCACTTTATGATCCCGCCATTTTTTTAAAATGCCATTTACGTAATTCCAATTACGTTTGTTGCCCGATAGCGTCTTTTTCATTGCTTCCATGACGATGACTTCACCAAATTCATTTATAGCATGAGTCAGCTTATCCGTTATGAAAGGTGACTCTACACCGAAATTGTTTTGGTAAAAAGAAGAGACATTTTTATATTGAAAATATGAACGACTAGCACGATTTTGTTCTTGTTGTTTTTGTCCTCTTTTCATAGACGCATCGTATAACGAGTCATAGTACATAGTGTACATTGTTTTAATTTCTGGCTTCTCAATTCGCTCTGCAACGAACTGAATAAGCGATAACTCTTTCACTAATTTCAGCTCAACCTGTATACAATCCATTACCGGTTTTCCACCTTCGTTGAAGTGATATCGTCCCCAGTTCCGAATCGCCATTTCACATGTTTGTTCACTGTATTTGATCAATTTATAATGATCCGTAAACCGTTGCACTAATGAATGGATGCTTTCGATGGAATAGCCCATCTCACAAGCCATTTGCTCTTTAGTGATCTGGTAAATACCAACCTCAGTTGTGCTCCCATTAGTTAAAAGATAGAGAAAAAAGTATCTGTCCTCCGGCGTCATTTTTTCATTCACCTTTGAATCGTCCCAAAACGCTGTATGAACCATTCTGAATTTCGCCATGATTACAAACACACTCCTTATTTATTCATTCTGTTTCGTCTATTTAGTCTGCTCAAGTGTCTTTTTCTTCATCCTATAAAAGGTACATCAATCATCTGAAACATCTATATCTATATCGATATCCCTAATATAGAAATATTTATTCCCATATATTCCATTATGCTGTATCATAATAAAATCACCTATTCTGTTTTCTATTCTTGCGGATTACGCCCAAGAATGGATATGGGACTTCCCTGTCAGAAAGGATGATAGCTGTGGAATTGACGACCTAATTGACACTAGAAATAGCGCCTATAGTCGCACTTTTCACGGCGCCTTTCCTACGCAAGTAGGAGAGGTTTTTTTATTGATCCAAAGAAAAAAGCACCCTACAGGATGCTTGTATCATTATAGGATAAGTTCTACTGAATAAATATCAGAAGCTGCAAATGTTCGTTCTCCAGTCGTATTTTCAAATGTAGAATCCTCTGATTTATTCTTAATCCCTTCTATTAGGACATCGATAAAGGGCCCTTCTGCTTCGTTTGGGTCATAATTTTCGATAGAATTATACGCAAAAATTTTACCATTCTTAAGCTTTACTATAGCTTTCAAAATACCATCCCCTTCTTGACTTTACTTTATAATAATTCGACAAAAGTAGATATTTTTCCTTTTTTCTCGCTTCCCCTCTCATATAACAGTAAAAATAGACAGGAGCACCCGTTGATGCCTGATCCTTTTATCTTATATGTTTCTTTCATCAAACAAAAAATGTTATATTGTCAGCATTTTTGTCGAAGCTATTTTCATTAACAAAAAGATAATTTATGCTTATGTCATATTTTAAACATGCACGTAAATAAATAATAATACACAGGAGAGATTTCATTGTGAGTAGTCAAGAGAATTTGGATAAGTTGAACACTCAAATTAATGAGTTACGTAAGTTATTGATTTCTGTTGGAACAGCCAAAGGTCTCGGAAGTAGTGAAACTCTTAAGTATAGCGAAGAGCTAGATAAATTAATTATTCAAGCACAATTGAAAAGCTGATGTTAAATTCCTTTATTAAAATGCTTTTATTTTTATCCATCTAGAAACCGTTTTGATTTTTGTATACATTTCTCTTTCATCATGTATACTGATGTTGTTTCATTTCATCCCCCCGCCTTACTTGGATAGCATTATTCGTTTTTTAACTATTTTAAGCCAGGAAAATCCCTGGCTTTTTTTATTTTATTTAAATTTTACACATTTTGATTTTTATTTTTTTATAACATTTTCTATCATTAATACAATTGTTATCATTTTTTATTTATAATAGAAACAGATAAGGCGGCAATCCTTACAGAAAAAAGATTCATAGGGTTCAACTTGTATTTTTGAGAGGAAAACGTATTTAAATAGAAACCACTCAATCAATCGGCTTATCTAGATTTGCTAGAAATTCAGGCGCTTTTTTTGTAAGCGTTTTACTAGTTGAGGAACAACTAAAACAAATTGAAGATTCATTATTATTTGATGAGGAGGAGACTCTTATGAGTGAGCAACTGCTGCAACAAGTTTTATCCAAATTAGACAGTATGGATTCTCAGTTGAACCATTTAGAAAAAAAAATGGACACGATGCAATCTCAACTGAAGAAAAACATAGAATTAGTCAATGTCATTTGTGATCGCCTAGAAAAAAAAGACGCTAAACTGAAAAGTATAGCGCTTAATCTTCATCACACACACGGCGAAATCATTACAGTTAAAGACACCGTCGCGGTCATGAAGGTGAAGATGAATTCACTTTCTAAAAAACAGCCAAGTACAAACTGGACATATTCAAGCTAAGCATTTGAATGAACGAAACATTCAAATTAATCAGATACAAATGCATAACAAAGGTTAAATGCCTTTCATTTAAGATAAAAATGTATCCAACCGGGAAAAATCCCGGTTTTTTTGTATAAATTTCTCTGAATTGGTTACACTGTTATTGCGTGAGACTTTCCCGTCAGTACGCTCCTTCCACTCCTTGTAGCCGGGGGTTTCCCTCGGCTTTTTTTAATTCATCGTTTCGTCGAAGGAAACAGGATTACTTGTTATATTTTTGTCTTTTCATGTTATTTTTCCGTTTTTTAAAAATATTTTTGATAAAATTGTTCTATTACTTATCGTTACGTCATATATTATATTAATGATGCATAAATTGCCTACAGAGGAGAATCTGCTTTGAATGATTTAATTATTTATCTTTTTAAAGAACTTGAACGCTTAATTGATGATTATTACAGATGTAAAGATTTGTTTGTTAAACAGCAAATTCAGAGTGATATCCAGCTTTTAAGTGAAGCTATGGCGATTTGTTCAGCATAACCCCCTCAATCCATTCCTTATGTGTCCATCATTTTCTCTCCAATGCTTTCCCTGCCATTTCCCCCTCTTCCTTTCGTATGATCAACCTGCCTGAACGAGCATCGTTTGCGATGGCTTTAATAGCATTCGCACAAAAATCCAACTCTTCTTCATACCTCGTTATTTTCGACTGCATCTTTTGAAGTTCTTCTAACAACGAAAAGCTTTTTTCGACTGTCGCGGTATGACGTTGTACCATTTTCACTTTTTGCTTGTCCATTGCCTTAATGACCGCATCCATCCTCTTCAAATCTTGCTGCTGGCGCTCCATTAAGAACAACATTTCAGCCACTGTTTGCTTATCAAAGAACATTCCGTATTCATGAGCTTGTTCTAACTGACGAATCCATTCTTGCAATTGATCGTTTCTATCGTTCATTTAACCTGTGCCTCCATTTATACCTGCTTAACACGCCGATCTATTTCTGACTGGCTAACAGCATTTTGGTCCCTATTATGCCCAAACTTCCATCCATTATTCATACGTTCATTTAGCTTATGGTCTTCGTAAAGCCTATAAATGTGGGAATTTGTTTAAAAAATCGCCTTCTCTCATTAGGTTTCCCCATTATGGATAACACTTTTTTATTTTCCTATGGTCATTTGTCTAAGATTCGTTTGATTTTTTTCATACTATATTCACAATGAGGTGATAAATTATGAGTTCCGAAAACTGTGCTGGATATGGCTCTGGTTTTGCGCTAGTTGTTGTCTTGTCATTCTTTTAATCATCATTGGAGCATCTTACGTGGGTGGTGGATACGATGGTGGTGGATGCTGTTAACAAGCAACCGATTATATCTGTAAGGCCCTTTTGAATGAATTCACCTTTTATCTTCTGCCTTAACCATCAAGATTAAAGAGGATGTTCCAAAAGTCAGCGACAACTGACTAGGGACACCCTTATTTTGTTTCGGACAAAAAAAGTCTTACCAATCGCTTGGTAAGACCCATAACAAACTAATATAACTCTTTTTGATCCTTCCCTCTATAAATATTGATATATCAACTTATTGTTGTGGTAATGTTCATCTATATTTTCAGCCATTAAAGCTAACCAACATGAAACTGATACTGTTTCCATTTCCCGCTATAAGGTTTGACACTTTGTTCACTTTCACAAAACGATCAAAAGAATATACATTTCAAAAAAATCCTTGGGCAGATTCTATAATAAATTTCTTCTCAATTCTTCTGCAGATTTCGGTGACAAATAAACAGGCGCAACTTCAAAAACCGTTTTTGCACCAACTTGTCCCTCTTTATTTAATCGATAAGCAGCTCGCGCATAAGCTACGAGTACACTAGCTGTAAATTCCGGATTGCTTTCGAGATTGAGTGAGAATTCGATAATTTGTTTATGATTTTGTCCTGTTTGCCCCCCGCGAATGACAAATCCACCATGTGGCAATTGCGAATGATTCGCTTTTAATTCTTCTTCTGAAATAAAGTTCACTTCTGTGTGATAGTCCGCAAAGTAGTTTGGCATTGTTACAATGTCATGTTCAATTTTTGCTTTATCATATTCTTCTTCAGCAACTACATAACAAACACGTCGGTGTTTTTCTGCAGTAGTTAGTTCAGGATTTGCTCCACCTTTTACCTTTTCTACCGCTTCAGCAATTGGTACAGTGTATTGAACACCGCCTACCACACCCTCCACTTTACGAATTGCGTCTGAGTGTCCCTGACTGAGCCCTTTCCCCCAGAAGGTGTAATTTTCACCGTTCGGCAAAATAGCCTCTGCCATTAAACGATTAATAGAGAACAAACCTGGATCCCAGCCTACAGAAATAATGCTTGTCTTCCCGCTTTCCTTCGCTGCATTATCAACAATACTAAAATATTCAGGTATCTTAGCATGTGTATCATAGCTGTCAATCGTGTTAAACATTCTTGCAAAATAAGGGACTTGATCCGGAAGATCCGTTGCTGAGCCTCCACACAAAATCATCACGTCAATTTTGTCTTGATAGTCCTCTGCTCTAGAAATATGTAAAACCTCTATATTTGGTTCATTTAATACAAGATTTTCAGGAACTCTTCTTGTAAAAATAGCGACAAGCTCCAAATCTGGGCATTGCTTGATTGCTTCTACAGTTCCTCTGCCAAGATTTCCGTACCCTACAATTCCTACTCTAATTTGATTACTCATGATTTTCTCCTCATTAGTTGTATTTTTCACACGTGGTATTTTTAACATTCTTTGAATACCATTGTGTTTTATAATAGCTTTTTTTAGCAAAGTGTACAAATACTAGTTTTCATGATAAATGGTGCCAGTTACTCCCCAATATTTAGTTGATTTTATCAATTTGGCATTAGCAACGAAAAATTTCGTATGACAAAGAACAAAAGCGCTGGAGCTGGAGCTAGATATTGATAACTTATCCACCATCTTAGTAGCTTTATAATTTCCTAAACAAAGAAAAATGCCAGCCCCTACCCGAGGCGGCATTTGTTCATTATTGATGCACTTTTTTGTAAATAACTAAAGCCGTGTAATGAATGTTAGGCTGTACATCGGGTTCTGTGTGAGTACTCAGTGATAAAGGGACCATATTGTACTTTATATCAATTAATTGACCTTCATATAGCTGATGATAAATAAAAAGATTAATATTTCTAGTTAATTCCTCGTATTTATTATGTTCAAAACCTTTTACTGAATAATGTTGTTTCTTCATGTTTACACTCTCCTTTCCTTAAATTGGACCGGAGTTCCCTATCATGAAACAATTTCAAACATCGGATATACGTTGGAATCAGCCGCAATATGCTCTGGATAAATAAAGCCTTCCATCGTGCGTGGAAAACGGACGCCTATTTGCTGAAAGCAATGGTCAACGAATTCAGAACAAATATATTCATAATTATCTTCTTTATGCTTGCCAATCCCTAACTTGATCCTCGTCAAAATCCGAATAATTTCCGTTTGATCATAGCTACGGTTGAGCGAATCAATCCCTGTTCCAATCATATTTTTCAGAAGCGTTCGGTCAAAATAAGAATCAATCAGTTTTTCATGACGTGCAATGAAAAGCCCGCCGTTATACTTTTTCCCCGTATTTTTATAATTCGTCATGTAATGCAAAAGAGGAACGATACGGACGCCCATGCTCTCTACGCTTTCAAAAACAAGCACCCGGTCGTTCCATTCAAATAAAAAGGCCACATGGCTCATGAACGAGTTGGATGCTTTTTTAATGAATTCACTAACCAGGGAGCTGCCACTACAAAACAAAAGATCGCCCGTTTGTATTTTATCCATTGCTTCTTCATAATGAAGCTGATAAATCCCCTGAAATTTACGTGTTCCCATTTCCGTTCACTCCTTCAAAATGAATCCAAACACTCTTCACCTGTCTTCCTTATTAAATTATATGTCTGATTGACAAAGAAGTAAGTTGAATTATGTTTTTTTATCCATTTTTCACACAATTATATGAATGGGCATTTTTTCACTTATAATAAAATCGTAAAGACGACATTAAAAAAAGAGCATTATTGTAGAGTATGAAAAACGCTTAAATTGAATCGTTCCACTTATGCTCGATACTATAGCCGACTATTATTCACGAATGGAACAAGTTACTGCAGAAAAATCTTTTTCTGCGTTTTTTATTTGTTGCATAACTGCAATGTTTCGTCATTGAATTGTTACCCTATCAAAATATAATTGTGATGTTTAAATGCTAAACTTATAAAAAAAGCCTTAAATGCGTTTCAGGAGGATAATAGAGATGAAAAAGATTATAGCGGCATTGGCAGTCACAGGCATTTTACTTAGCGGACCAATCAATAGTGAAGCTGCTTTGGGCGACCGGGCATTAAAAGCAAATATGAAACATCAAGATGTAGTGGAATTACAAGGAATACTCCAAAAGAAAGGCTTCTTTAATTCAAATCATCGAAGTACCTATTTTGGCGCAAGTACGAAGAGAGCCGTGATGAATTTTCAAAAGAAAAAAGGATTACGGGCCGATGGAATTGTTGGGGCTAATACATACAAAGCATTGGGTGTAACGAAAAAACCAAGTTCACAAGTTAAGGCCGCTTCTTCCAACCTTGTGAGCGTGGCGAAAAAATATACGGGTGTTCCATATGTATGGGGAGGCAACACACCTAAAGGGTTTGATTGCAGCGGTTTTTTAAAATATGTATTCAATGAAGGTGCGGAAACTAACATTCCAAGAACCGTAGCTGATATTTATAATAAAGGGACAAAGGTTTCATCTCCACAAGTCGGCGATGTTGTTTTCTTCCAAACCTATAAAAAAGGCGCTTCACATGCCGGTATTTATATTGGCGGAAATAAATTTATACATAGCTCTTCCTCAAAAGGAGTAACGACTACATCACTGGATAATTCATACTGGTCACAACGTTATCTTGGTGCAAAAAGGATAATAAATTAAGTAGGTAAAAGCGTTTGCAATCATCGAAACCTGGCTCTTAAATAAGTATTTCATAAAAAAGCCCACTCTTAAAAGTACCTGTTTAAGAATGGGCTTTTAATATACTTAGGCCTTACACAAGAAATTTCATGGAAACAAAATTCTTTATTTCGCTTTAATATTCATACTATTTTGAATATTAAAAAGGAATAAGCTACTGCGCGTCGAACATATTTCATACACAAAGATAGTTAAAGAGGTGGTTTGTTGAGTCATTTAATTATTTTTTGGAGACATCTCCATGATGATGTATTAGACGTGGAAGGATACAAGGAGTTATTTTGCAATAAATCTCTTGAGGAGTTAACTCAGTCTGCTAAAGAACTTTGCACAGTAGATAGGCTGGAACATAATCCGCAAGAGTATAGAACGATCATTTCTGAAACGCCCGCAGGCTGTATAAAATTTTATACGAGAGAACGGTCTGCTGGGCTCCCTTTTCAAGTGCTGTATAAAGGAACTGCAAATGATTATCTTGATTTTCTTATTTCTTTAAACGTCATGCTATGTCTGCTTACTACTTCTCGTGAAAAATATTCATTTATCATTAGCTTGTACTCTAACTTGAAGTATGTAAATGAAAAAGCCGCTGCTAGATTTGCAGCCGATATAGGAAATGAAATATACTTTTCTATGAAATAAAGCCTCGGTACTCGGTGCTCTCATGAGTACCGAGGCTTTTCTTGTTGTGGACTTGAATCAATTGGACACACGTAAAACCCAATCCTTTTCAAATCAAGTAACTGTAGTCCCGTATCATAGCACAAAAAATAAAATTCAACATTTTCATATCAAAATAATAACCCTAAATTCCTCAGCCTTAAGTTCTATCGCCATATAAAAAAGCAAACTTTAGTTTGCTTTTATCATCTTATTTATTCAGTTCCTTATAGGCTAACACTTTTAACGCTAATATCTCTTCTTCACTTAATTTACTTTCAAGCGTATTTAATAATTCTTGTTTCTTTTCAGCTGTAAGTCCGCCTTGAACGCTTGACTGAATTTCTTGTAGTTCACTCACTTTGAATTTTTTAACTAATTCCCTAGTGGCTTCTTCTTTCGTTTCAAATGGCAACATGGAATTGTCCGCATTTGCTCCCTCGGCAACGAATTTTTGTAATTCAGGATCATTATTAATTTCTTGCTTGATTTTTTCGATTTCACCACTATTTTTAAGTTGCGCTGCTACTTGATCCATTACTTTGTCTGAAGCTATTTTCGTGCCATAATAGTAGACACCCCATCCCAAGGCAATAACAATAATTCCAACACTCAAGAGTATCTTCAACGCCTTCATTTAAATCGAATTCCCCCCTTAATAAGAAATACACTGTCTCTCGTACTTCTTCTCTCTCCCAAATCATTCTTATGTCATCGTATAATACCCTTGTCTTAATATCAATTTTTTAAAACACCATTCATAAGAAAAAGACATCTCAACGGATAGTTTTAACTTTAAGTGCGCAAAAAGTGTAGTATTGTCAAAAATCCTGTCAAATATAGTGTAATTCTCTCGAAAATATCTTATGATTCTTTCTATTATCTTTAACAAACAAAATCACACAGGAGAAATGACATGTTATCTACTCAATAGACTTTTTTTTATAAATTTCTCTTGAAAAGTATTATGATCGAGCCTAACATTAGGTTACAAACATAAATTCAGATGGTTACAAGATATCTGTTTACGACAAAACTCTTTCGTATCAAGGTTTTGTTCCTCTCAGTTACAGGTTACAGGTTACAGGTTATCTAAATATCGTCCAGATCTTTGTTTCTCTATCTATTAGTACGTGCCTGAATCCTGTCTGGCGTGATTAATCGAATTCTTACTCATATACGCTTCTGTTACTTGTTCCCACGTAAATCCGAGCGCTTGTCCAAGTTCGATGAAATTATTAAAGTAGCAGATGTAATCGTAACTGTTATTCACTGCATTTACATCTGACATGAGATAGGAGAATCTTTCTTCAATCGTTTCCACATCAGCTCTTTTAACCGGTTGGTAATCGTATTTTTCTATATGTTCATTATGGTGATCTACCCCAATGCCTAAAATAAAATGTAAACCGTCTACGAATTCTTCTAAGAGCGGATAGTGTGGCGTTCCATCGTGGTCAAATTGGATAACGTTTGGTTTCTGATTGTTACTCCAAAATTTAAATCCGCGCCATTCATTCGCCGCCTCCGCTATTTCTACCTGCAGCGCGAGTATTTTCTTCTGAAACCGATCTTCCCCATCTACCGGCGGGTGTTCCATCTCGATTCTTTCATCTAATACCCTTTGCATATTAAATAATTTTTCAAGCTTCATTGTGCTTCACTCCTCATTTTGTTTAAAAATCCTCTATTCCGATTTTTTTCTTCCGCCGTTCACCTAACTCGCGCGAATACGTTTTGTTGCCGTGCCCATCTTCACACCTTTTTCATAATTCGACGATATTCGTCATTTTCTTTTATCATGCCGCCATTCTGTTGTTTCGTCAATGGCGCTGCAACTCCCTTTGCTAGAAAAATACCAACGATAAGTAATAGGGTCATGTTCATACCTTCCATCCTTTCCATATTTCCGCTTTTAATTCATGTCACTGCCAATACTCATAGATCCCAACACAATAATCGCCTTCTTTTCGAAAGTGCAGGTAGCTTCCTGTATTAGGTTTATCTCATTTTTAACAAATTTAAAATCTCACCCATGATGTTTGGCCATTCCAAGTTACTACGAAGTGCATCTAATATAGTAAACAAGGAGGTGATTTTAATGTATCGTCCTGTTAGACCAATCATCTGTCCCCCAAAGTGTGTATTTCATGATTCCTACACTACACGTGAAGTCCCTGTCATTCACCCAATCGTGAATGTCAATCGGCAGCATATTGTTAACGTTCCTCGTCATATTTATCGGCCTGTGACAAGAAACGTCGTCGTAGATCCAGGCTATATGGATCCATCACAATGTCACATGAATCCAGCACAGAATTACATGAGTCCAGCACAAAATAACATGAGTCCAGCACAAAATAACATGAATCCAGCACAGAATTACATGAATCCAGCACAAAATAACATGAATCCAGCACAGAATTACATGAATCCAGCACGTGGCTGCAATCGTTGCAAATAATTCTTTTTGTTTTTTAGAGCCACTCGCACAAGATACGGCTGTATTTTTTCATACTATATTTAGAAAGAGGTGATAATTATGAGTTGCGAAAAATCTGGTGGATACGGCTCTGGCTTTGCACTAGTTGTTGTCTTGTTCATTTTGTTAATCATCGTTGGCGCATCTTACATGTGTGGCGGATACTGACTGCTAGGAAGCAACCTATTATCCGTAAGACCTTTTTGAATTAATCTAGCTTTTGCCTCCTCCCCCTGCTGTAGCCACCAATCCAATATTGAGCGACTGTATGAAGTAAATACAGCCGCTTTTTTTAATTCGATATTTTAGGAATGCTCCGAAAAAGGGTATTCTTTTTATTTGGGTTTTCAACGTTCACAAATCTTGTTTGCTGAAAAACGTCTGGAGCGTTGCCTAATACAACGCGCTATGGTTGATTACGGATAAAAGAAAAAGATTCTATTTTTTCCTCAGCTTCCTCTATTTGTAATTATTTGTCGAAGGAAAAGTGTAGAATTCTCCCTTTTTTTGTAGGAAGATAGAAAGAAATATTAGTTATGCATTATGAGCACGCTGCGGCGTGTACTTACTCTACCAACATATCAAGTTTTTTCATTATACGTGTACATTAGTGTGATAAGGATATCAATTGCCACGCGACAGGATAAAATGGAATAAATCGGATTGGTGATATAGCCCCATCTGTTGTTAAAAAGGTAGGTGATTTTCTAAAAGAAAGTGCTTCTTATACGTCCAGTACTGGTATTGCTCAAACAGGATTAAAAAGTAATTATGGTTTTCTTGAGGATCAATCATAATAAATCGTCTATAAGTAATCAACGGTTATCACAAAGTTGTCTGCCATAAGAATCTGGCTGCTGAATGAAATCGTTCTGCTTAAGCGCTTTACTAATTCTCCATGACTAACCCGTCACCAAGCAATTTGTGTTGCAAATCGAATGAAACATGACCGCGATAAAGATCATTGGGCTTATAAGAACTAAAAGATCTCTTCCCTCCCCACAGCAGCCTTTCTCTATTCGTACTTTTTCCGAGAACGGGAGGCTGTATAAAGCCCTCTCTTCTGGGCGCCGGGAACAGACAAGGATGTTGTGAAGGTGATATTAAATGAGAATGGAGCTAATAAATGAATGCCATATTTGATAACACTCAGACCTTTTTGTTAAATATTTTCTTAGTTTATATTTGTTTCACTCTATATTTCAAGTTCATTGAAAGAAATAAGAATCAATTAACAAATGAAACCATAATTACTCTTGCCTCTGGAATATCGATTATTTTTTGTATGAGCTTTCCTTTGACATATTTTGAAGAACAAACCATTGATTTCTCTCCAGTTCCTTTAATTGTGGGGGCATTATATGGAGGGCGCAGGGTTGCCGTTATATTAGTGTTGACTACGCTGACATATCGCTTTTATTTAGATATGTCTAACTTTCATATAGCTCTATTTATCTATTTTCTGTTTCTCATTTTATTATGTTTTATTATTCCCTTTTTCAAAAACGCCGTGAATATAAGAAAAAAAGTATACCTTGCCGTGTTAGCTTCTTTATTTGGAGTATTATCTATAATGGCAATGATGCTTCTATTTTTATCAGAAGAAACTGTTATAGAATACATCGAGTTTTTTATTTTCACCTTATTCCTTCAATCAATAGGAAGCACGTTTTTTGTGATTTTTAACGAAAAAGCGAGAAGGGATATCACTCTTGAGAATGAAATAGGCAAGCTTGAAAAACTAAAGACAGTCAGTGAACTTGCAGCAAGTATTTCTCACGAAGTGCGCAATCCATTGACTGTGACAAAGGGATTTCTTCAATTATTAAAAGATCCCGATCTTACAGATGAAAAGAAGATTGGTTATATAGACATTGCAGTCGATGCTTTAGATCAAGCAGAATCTACGATTACTGATTACCTCACCTTTGCAAAACCTTCATTAGAAAACATAAAGATATTGGATCTACACAAAGAACTAATATACATCGAAAATTTCATTGATCCTTATGCCGCTATGAACAATGTACAAATTAAAGTACGACTTGAAGAAGATATCTATATTGCTGGTGAAGATCAAAAGCTTCATCAGTGTCTTATAAATGTCGTGAAAAATGGCATTGAATCAATGCCCCTAGGAGGAAACTTACTAATTGAGTTGCGACGTGTTGTGGACAATGCCATTATCACTGTGACAGATACAGGTATCGGGATGGATGAGGAACAACTCGAACGTTTAGGTAGTCCCTTTTTCACAACAAAAGATATTGGCACTGGGCTGGGTACAATGGTTGCCTATAGTATTATTAAAACGATGCGAGGGGAAGTTATAGTAAAAAGCGAGATAGGCAAAGGAACTAGCTTCTCTATTCTTCTTCCTATAGCTGAAAACTCTCTGTCTCCCACGAAGGATAAGCTAGGTAAGTTATTCACCCCATCTCTATAGAAAAAGTCCCCGGAGCTAGCGAGAATTTTATAATTGTTGATATTTATCGAATGAAATATGTGAAATCCCCTCTTTTCTATAGGAAAATAGAAATATACTGTAAATTTATTTAAAAAAGCGAGAGATTGATGGTGGCTATAATTCGGAGAAAAAAGAACAACGGGCTCCTAAACAAGAGCCCGTTGTTAAAACACCTGTTGTGCGATCTGAATCATTTCAAAATTGCACTCCATGGTGCGTTGATCTTCAATCTGAGTTGACCAATCAAAAAGGAAATCTTCAAAACGCGGATTCACTCTTTTTACAATCATCAGTGTTCACCTTTTTTACTTATCTCTCCTATACAGTCTGATTATCAGAACTTTTTTAACCAAATAAAAAAACACCGTTCTATTTTGAACGATGTTGAAGTACGTATTAATACCATTTTTCAATAAACATTTATTGAGTATTATCTTCCCGTTGCTCTGATGGTTCTTCACTTGGATCTGGCTCATCTTCGTCAACACCATTACAGCCGAACAAAAATCCTGCTGATAGAATCATCGACATAAGCGCAAGAATATGTTTTTTATGTTTCATCTTAATCCCCCTCTCCTCGTTTATTCTCATTAATGGTTTCCTATTTTTCGAAAAATATTCATAAAACATCGAAAACTTATTTCTTTAACGATTGGGTTTCTCTTTTCGCTTGATAACAATCTCATATGTAAAAAAGGGGGCATTTTCCTCTTCCGTCAAACTATCACGGCACTAATGTTCAATATCTTTTAGCCTTGGTTCAATATGAATCTAATATTTGTTTTTCCTTTCCCTTAATATCTCGAAAAAAAGAGCTTTTACCCTCCAATAATTATTCCTCTAATACCGACAATCGCTTGAACGGATCGTCTGGACAAACCCTTTACCGATAAAAAAACGCTACCGCAAAGATAGCGCTTATTTTGCCTTTTCATATATACGGCTGCTGTCCGACAAAAAAGATCCTTCTGTAAACCATACGGATTCTTACACCTTTTTACTGATGTAGTATAGTCTCCCTAATATTAACGAGGAGGTTAGATAATGTAGACAAAAAAGATAGTCAAAAGTGTATTGTCCTTCATTGGTAAATACGGTAACTGAAATAAATGAATTGACCATACTACTAATGAAACCTACGTCGTATACGAAAACAATAAAGGAATCATCTTTGACCCTATCCTTTGATGGAGTTTTATTTTTGTTTACCTGCTTCTAGATTGTTCTTGTTACTCTTCTCCCTGATTATCCATTACCATTACTTTTGCCGTTTCAAGCATCCCGATCTGGCGCAGTCCATCGCTTGTTGAGTTATATCCACCGATCTCTCCGCTTCTATATTCGCAGATGATTACAAACTCTTTAATATCCGGCAGATCTTTCATAAATAATTCCACTAATTCTTGTTTGTTGTATCCTCCGTTTTTAAGCCGCCATTTTTCTTCGAATTCCAAGATGTCCACTCCTCTACTTTTACACATTTTTTTATGCAGACATAACGCTTTATCTCCACTACGTCTTAACCAGATACGATGCCAACATTTCTTCATGCTTCTCACCGCTCTGTGTACCCATTCGCTATTCTTCACCTTTTAATTATTAAATGCGCTAATGAGTTAATCGTGCGGTATATTTTGCAGTAGATTCCTATGTGGAGTATAAGCAGGTGTCGCTCTCCTGTCGATCTCAGGTAAAAAAGAAATTTAAAAAGGACACCAAACAAACGCAGCTTGTACGTTCATTCAGTGCCCCCGATTTTTCTGTTAGGCTATTTATTTAATTGTCATTTTGTTTAAATTATTTTTATTAGGGTATCACTAGTAATTAATCCTAATTTATTCAATAAAGGTCATCAATTAAAAATTATTAAACCTAGGCGCTTTCTAGCGCTTTTTTATTTCCCCCATTAATGCCTTAAGTGTGGCATGTAGAAGATTATTTAGCCTTGTCATGTGACGTTTTTATCATTAAATCGTAAATCGTTGTCCTTCAATACTTGATGCAGAATAATCGCAACACGGTTGATCATATCCTCATCCTGTTCTTCAATCCCCGCTTCAAAGAAAACACCATGCAGGATTTCATGTACCAGCACCTGTTCTTTTCTGTCTGCCGCTAAGTCGGCATCCACTTTGATGGTTCCTCTTGTATAGAGAATCTGCCCTAAAAGATCGAATTCTCCTTCCATGCCCTCTACTTCTTTAACCATATATTCAATCCCGCCGATCTTCACTTTGTTTGGCAACATGTGCTTTCCATCCCTCCGCTTTTACATATTTTATGAAAGGACACGAAGCCCTGTCACCCGCTTTTATGAGCCATATGCATTTCTGACACTTCTTCATGCCCTTCACCCCTTTTCTTGTCTGCTCATTGTCATGTTTCAGCACAAAAGAAAAACCCCAGCCCCTTAAGGGTAACTGAGGTATGCTTACTTATACTATTCAATAATGACTGCATTAATAGTTGGTGTTCCATCTGCTGCTTTCTCAACAGCAACAACTCCATAAATAGTAACCTTACTTCCTTCTTCCACTTCTGTTTTAGTCAAGTTCATGATTGTATACGTTCCGTCATCCGTCGAGAGAGAAAATGTACCCATCATACCTGGTTCTGTCACCCTTGTGACTTTACCCGTTGCTGTCACCTTTTTGTCTACCGGCGGCTTATCAATATTCAACGCGGTAAAAACTGCAGGTTCAGCTTCTTCTCTCATTAGTTCAGTCAGCTCTTCTTCTGATGGTTCTTCAATAATTGCTGATACTTCTTCCGGAAAAACCTCTTGTACAAACCTCTCTTCATCAGACGAACACGCACTTAACATTCCAACAACTATTACCAAAAACCATCTCTTCATCCTCTTCCCCCGCCCTTTGTTTTTACGGACTTTGTCCTACAAGATATATATATTAGACAAAAATCCTTACATGAAGGCTTATCAGATTCAGTTTAAAAGATATATTTAAAAAGGCGCTCCTTATATCTTTTTTGAATGATTTCCCGCTCCATTCTGGAAAGACAATGTAAAGCACAATCCAAATTGATTTCTAAGTTCTCGACTTCTTATTCCTTCTCAACATTCCATATAGCTGTCTCTTCCGCAGAAGTACCCACAAAATAGGTTTTGATAACGTAGGGTATATGCGGAGGGTCACTTTCATTTCTCGTCTAACAAAGCCTATCTGCTTATAGATCCGAACGCTTTCAAGTGCTTCTTCTAACTTTTTATGCTGCCTTTCGATCGATCTCAGGTAAAAAGGAAGTAATAAGAAATACATATCGGAATATAATCATTAAGAAGAATATAATCATCTAAGAAGAAGAGAGGTTGATTAGCTCTTTCTTCTCCCTACATATGTCATTAATTGTGATCGATACTCGTCGAACTATGAATTACTCGATACTCTCAAGTGCTTCGTATAAATCCTTTGAACGTTCTCCATTTTCGTACCGAGCGATTATTTAGGCTATATGTGTCGCTCCGAAAAACCCAGAGGGATTGTTTTATAAACTTCCAACATCTCTTTTGTTCGATTTACTTCGTATTCCCAATTTTCCTGTGTAATGCTCATGGTTACTCCTCCTTAGACTGTCTAAGTTAATTTCCGGACTGATTTTCACCATCTTTAAACTTGATAAACGACTAATTCAGGATTATATTCTTATCATCACTTAGAAACGGAGGGAATAAAATGCATTGGTTTCGTCTAATCCCTATTATTTTTTTCTCTTTGTCAGCTTTGTCATTATTTGCATTTCAATTCGAAGGAATAGTAAGTTCTATTCAAGAATTAATAGAATTCTATAAACAAAAATCATAATAGATTGTCAAGAATCCCTTAACAGGGATCTTTTTACTTTGTAAATCAATTAAACGTTGACTTTTTTCACCTAAACATCTCCTTTTTGTTATACTTTTCTTTTCTCTTTTGTCTCAAAGCGGCCCACTTTGCCATCCATCGTAATGACGACTGTTTCACCATATTCCGGCAGCTCATGCGGAATCAGCTCATCGTCCTTCTTCGCCACGTACATTGTTTTGTTGCTCATCAGATCTTGTCATTTTTTCATGGTCAATCTTCATACTACAGGACACCCCAGCCTGTTAAAATAGAGTTGCGTGCACTATTTTAACAGCCGGAGACTTTTCCTAGCCTTTTTGTATAATATTTTCCAGAACGGATATACTGTTTTTTTGCGATACTTTTAGCTTTCTCCTCACTCGAATGTTCTTTCAACCTTTTAACCGGGGCAACCCGGCTTTTTTATGCTGTAATCTGTTCAAACTTTATAGTAATGTTATTTTTTTGTACTTTGTCATTGAATAGTAGTCATCTTACAAAGCATTTATTATTTTATGGAGGTACTTATGAATTCTTATATTCAAGCGCTAATTAGTTTATATTCCCAACATACTGATGTGAAATACGCTGAATGGTCTAAAAACTATTTGAGGAACCAATTTGTTTTTTTAGGTATACGAACGCCAATTCGAAGAACATTGACTAAACAGTTTCTGAAAGAACACGGATTACCCCCAAAAGATAAACTAGAAGATGTCATTCTTATCCTTTGGAACCTTCCAGAGCGGGAATACCAAAAAGCAGCCCTTGATATTCTCGAAAAGGCAAAAAAGAATCTCTGCCCAGATGATATGCCTTGGTTAGCCAATTTAATTATAAGTAAATCTTGGTGGGATACAGTAGATGTACTTTCCCCTCACCTCATGGGATACATGTTTTCAACTTATCCTAAACTCATTCCTCATTATGCCGAACAGTGGATAGAAGATGAGAATATTTGGTTACAAAGAGCAGCAATATTGTATCAACTTTATTACAAAGATGAAACGGATGAAAAACTCCTATTCCGATACATCTTAAGACGAGCAACTAGCGATGAATTCTTTGTCCAAAAGGCAATCGGTTGGGTACTGCGTGAATATGCAAAAACTCGCCCCTCTAGCGTAAAACTTTTTGTTTCTCAACACCGATTAAAACCACTTAGCAAGCGTGAAGCTTTAAAACACCTTTCTCAAAGAGATTAAAGTAATTCAATAAGCTCTTACATTAATCTCTTTGGTCAACTCCCGCCACCTACGCTTATGCTTAGGGGTGGGGGCTTATGGATGGTTTACATCATCGGTCATCCAACGGTTTTCTCGCTGGCCAGTGGCTTTCAGTACGCTTCGCCGAGCACGCTTAATCGACGCATAATTGAGCCTTGTTCTCTATTTAGTCGCTTTAAAATTGGATACAAGCTCTTCGAAAACGTTCTTGCGCCCGTCTCAAACTTGGCAATCGCTTCACGTGAATGGATGTCTCCTCATGTTCAACGAGCTCTTTTTGGATGCTTATTCAACCGGCAGTAATTTAGCAACTACAATACTGTTTATAGCATTGATATAAGCTA
Source organism: Bacillus sp. 37MA (assembly GCF_000372765.1). NCBI lineage: Bacteria > Bacillati > Bacillota > Bacilli > Caryophanales > Bacillaceae > Bacillus > Bacillus sp. 37MA. Next base: position 981,824 of record NZ_KB889752.1, on the reverse strand, counting down.
ATGCACTTGCTTTCATAATATCCGTGTCTGTTGCTTTGGCAATATATTTTTCTCCTCTGTATTCCACTTGAATCTTCACTTTCCCTAATGCTTCCTTACCTCTTGAGACACTGCTAATATTATATTCAATCAATTTAATATCTAAATCACTAATTTCTGTAAGAGCAGAATACAAAGCATCAATTGGTCCAGAACCGACTGCACTACTTTTCAATATTTGATCGCCCTTTTTAATTTTCACACTTGCAGACGGGAAATTGGTATTACTAATCACTTGCAAGTCCATTAATTCATAGAAATTATCACTATAGTGCGTCATATCTTGATTATAGATATCATGTTTTGCGTAATAGTTCTCAACAATGACATATAAATCATGATTATATACTTCTTTTTTCGCATCTGCTAATTCAAGGAAAGCTTCAAATATCCCTTCAAATTGTGTATCGGTTAACTGATTAAAACCTAATTTCTCAAGCGCATTTTTCACCGCATGACGGCCAGAACGAGCTGTTAAAACAAGTTCCATATCGTCTAAACCGACTTCAATTGGGCTAATGATTTCATAAGCATCTCTTGATTTCAACAAACCATCTTGGTGTATACCTGAAGAATGAGCAAAGGCATTATCTCCTGTAATAGCTTTATTTACTTGTACATCAAGTCCCATAAAACTACTTACCAACCTGGATGTATTCATGATTTCTTTTGTATTAATGTTTGTGCACGCTTTATAGACTGATGAACGCGTATTAATCGCCATCACAACTTCTTCTAGTGCAGCATTACCTGCACGTTCACCAATCCCATTAATAGTACATTCAACTTTATCCGCACCATTTTTAATCGCAGCTAATGTATTGGCAGTTGCCATACCAAGATCATTATGACAATGGACACTTAAAAGCACTTTATCATTCACATTTTTCAATCGATCATTTAATTTAAAGATTAGTTCACCAAATTCTTCCGGCTCGGCATAGCCAACTGTATCAGGTACATTAATAATGGTCGCCCCTGCTTTTACAACAGCTTTAATCGTTGCCCATAAGTATTCAAAATCGGAGCGAGACGCATCTTCTGTTGAATATTGCACATCCGGTAAAAATGTTTTTGCATATTTTACTGCATCCACACCGATATCTAAAATTTGAGTTTTCGATTTCCCAAATTTCTTTTCCACGTGAATGTCTGAAGTACCTAAAACTATATGGATTAACGGTTTTTCAGCATATTTCACACTATTATAAACAGCATCAATGTCAGCTTTTACTGCTCTTGCTAATGCTGTGATGATAGTATCCTCTGTATTTCCGACTTTCATGGCAATTTCCCTCACAGCATTAAAATCACCGGCTGAAGACGCAGGAAAACCAGCTTCGATAATATCGACTTTTAACTTCTTAAGTTGCTGTGCTACTTCTAGTTTTTCATAGAGATTCAACTTAGCCCCTGGAACTTGCTCTCCATCTCTTAAAGTCGTATCAAACACCCAAATTTTTCTCGTCATTTCAGAAACACTCCTTTGTTATATTAATGTATAAAAAAAAGCCTCGTCTCTATAAAAATATAGAGACGAGGCATTGCTCGCGGTACCACTCTAATTGATTAATCAATAATTAATCCACTCATTTTCGGTGGCTATCACCACCTATCTTCATAACGGTAGAAAACCGACAACCCTTACTTTTATAGTTCAGGGAGTAGCTCTTGGACGAGTTCAAAGGGCAATAACTACCGATTCTCACCAACCATCGGCTCTCTGATAAGCTTACTGTTTCCTTTTAATATTTCCAATCATTGCTAATAGTTTATTTAATTGTATGTAATTCTACATTCATTAATTTGAGTTGTCAATCAAACTTTTCAAAAATATAAATAACTTGAGTATAAATCTTTTTCATCTTCAACTAACCTTTCCTTTACCCCTCCTTAGTTAATTTCAATCCTTTTTGATAATATTGCGTCATCACTTCTTTAGGAACCATGCTTCCACCAGTCCCCCAAATAATATGTGTACCCTTGCTCATTTTTTCCGTTAAATTATGCTTTAGTAAATAATCGGTTCCCTCTTTACATAATTTCATTGGTCCTATCATGCCTGCTAGTGCAGAAGGTTCTAAATGAATCCCCTCTGTATCGACTAGTGCCTTTAGCAACTTATACAATTGTTCATCACTAACCGTATAATTACCACTTAAAAAAGGTTCTATAGTTTTACCCACAAATCCAGATGGCTTTCCTACAGCAAGTCCATCCGCGTCTGTTACATTATCAATACCAACATCTTGTACAGTAACTTTATCATGAAGTCCAGTCATTAAACCAAGTAACATACATGGAGAGTGGGTAGGTTCTGCAAAGAAACAGTGAACATGGTCTTGATACAATAATTTCAACCCAAAAGCTACGCCTCCAGGACCACCACCTACTCCACATGGAAGGTAAACAAACAAAGGATGATTTTCATCTATTGTTATCTCTAACTCTTCTAATTGTTTTTTCAACCGAGACGCGGCCACTGCGTATCCTAAAAATAGATCGTGGGAATTTTCATCATCTACAAAATAACATGTAGGGTCCTCATCTGCTTGGATTCGACCTTCCTCTACTGCCTTACTATAATCAGCTTCATATTCAATAACTTTGACATTTTTGTTTCTAAGCAAGTCTTTTTTCCATTGTTTTGCATCAGCTGACATATGAACAGACACATTAAAACCTAATTTTGCACTCATGATGCCTATACTAAGTCCTAAATTTCCAGTCGAGCCTACTGCAATTGAATATTGTGAGAAGAAGGTTCGAAACCTATCGCTATTTAAAATCGAATAATCATCTTGAATCGTTAACAACTGATGTTGAAAAGCTAATTCTTCTGCATGTTTGAGAATTTCATAAATCCCTCCTCTTGCTTTAATAGATCCTGATATAGGAAGGTGACTATCACACTTTAGCAATAATTCTCCTAATATAGGTTGTTGATAATCCTGTTCTAAGGATTGTTTCATGAAAGGAACTCTCACTAGAGGAGATTCTATGATACCATTCGTTCCTTTTGTTTCAGGGAAAACCTTGGCGATATATGGAGCAAAACGTATCAACCTTTCCTCTGCATCCTTTACATCCTCTTGAGTAAGGGGGGATTTTTTAATTCCCGCTTGGAATTTTCTAATATTAGGATTAATCCAAAATACTTCCTCCATCGAAATAAGCTTGTTTAGTAAAGGATATTGGTCTTTCCATGTTTGTATATCGTTGCTTTCAATCTCCTTCATTTGTCTAATCCTCCTAATTTTCTTGTAGTAAGTTGCTTTATAAATTATAATTTAATAAATTTTAATACAGTTTAACACACAATTTTCTTTATGTTAATTTGTATTTACTTTATTTAAATTAAATTTAACATTTCATTAAGGAGGATCGATTATGGAAAATATAGATATTGGTAAGAAAGTTGAAAAATACAGAAAAGCTAGAGGATTGAGTAATAGAGAGTTAGCAAAATTAGCTGAAATTACACCTTCAATGTTAAGCCAAATTGAACGAGGTTTGGCGAATCCTTCTATTCAAACCCTAAAGGTCTTAGCTAAAACCCTAAATGTTCCAACTTTTAGTTTTTTACTTGAAGAAACAAATACGGAGGATTTAATAGTAAGGTCCAGTAAACGTAAGAAAATGATCATTGATAATTTGTCTTATGAGTTATTATCACCTGATTTTACGGGTAATTTAGCAACAGCGATTATGAATGTTCCCTCGAATACTTCTTCGTCAGAGAAACTTCTAGAACATAGAGGAGAGGAAGTAGCATTTATTTTAGAAGGAAAAATTAAGGTGTATTTAGGTGAAGTAGAATATCTATTAGAAGCTGGTGATAGTGTGAAAATACCAGCAAATTTGAAACATAAATGGGAAAATAATTTTAGTCAAAATGCAGTTGTATTATTTTCAGTTACCCCACCTGCGTTTTAATCAAGATAAATTCTGCTTTCACATATTCTTTTTCAGTGATAAACCCGTCTCTTTCCATTCGGGGTCCTCTGCTTGATGCAGTATCAGCCCATATTCCAACGTAACTTACCAATAAAGAAAGGATTGAACAGTTTAATCTGCTCAATCCTTTCTTTATTGGTAAGTATAAGGTTTAATGCCCCATCATCATCGTTGCATCCGGCTTTTCTTCTGCTCCATCCCCTTCGTGATCATCCTTCAAACGTGGTTTACGCAGGGTGAGGCTCATGAGTACACCGCAGGCGGCGACACAGGCGGTAAGAAAGAAGATATCACCAAATGCGGATGCGGAGCTTTGGGCCAAGTTGGCGTTGGCTCCTGCTTCTGCCATATAGTGGGTTGTTCTAGAAGTTAAAAAACCTGTTAATCCGGCGATGGCGAACGACATCACGACCTGCTGGGTAGCTGTGGTAAGCGGTGTTACCCGGCTAACGAGTCTGCGTGGAGCGGAATTCAATACGTGTGTATTGAGCGCCATCATCGATAAACCCATACCGGCTCCCATCATAGCTAGCGGCAGCATCATCGTAGTCCTTGAGCTATCGAGGTCGACTTGGGATAACAGGAATAAAGCGGCCGTTATAATAATTAATCCGACAAAGGCAAGCGGACGGGCCCCCACTTTATCAAATAGCTTGCCCCCGATTGGCATGAACACGACAGAAGCAAGTGCCATCGGTAACGTGGTTAATCCGCTTTCCAATGGCGTATAACCTAGAAGATTTTGTAAAAATAAGGGAACCATCAGAATGGAACCAATGAGCGCAATTTGAGAAATCCAGGTTAAGATGACACCTCTTGTGAAATCGGATGAGCCGAATACGCGAAGTTCAAGAAGCGGCTGTTTCTGACGAAGCTCCACGATAATAAACAGGATAAGCGCGACACCCCCAACGATTAATCCAGTTAATGTTCGGGTAGAAGTCCAATCCGAACCGCCTTCACTCATACCAAATGCCAGCATGGAGAATGCGATTGGTGCTAATATCATTCCCCAGATGTCAAGAGCAGGAGTTTTGTGCCGCTCAATGATTGGCAAGTATTTCACACCCACTAACAATGCAGCAATACCGATAGGCAGGTTAATAAGGAATATCCAGTGCCATGATGCGAGACCAATGAGCCATCCTGACAGAATCGGTCCGGCAGCGGGTGCGAGAAGCATGGGAACACCAAGCATAGCCATTACAGAGCCTCTCTTATCAGGCGGTGAGAGCTTAAAGATCATGGCCATTCCGATTGGAGAGACCATTCCGCCGCCAAGCCCTTGAATAACTCGGAAAAGAACGAGCTGTTCTGAAGTCTGAGCGATGGCACAAAGAACCGAGCCGAGCGTGAATAGAGCAATTGTGGACAGAAAAACCTGCTTGGCCCCGAACTTATCAGTTAACCAACCAGCCAAGGGAATCACAGCCGCCAAAGATAGGGTATAACCTGTAATTGTCCATTGGATCGTTTTAAGCGAAGTGTTGAAGTACGCCTGTAGACTGGGAATAGCAACATTAACGACTGTGCTGTCTAGAATAACCATAATCATCCCGATGATTACAGCCATAAGAGGCATAATGAGTGCCTTCACTGAAAATTCAGGCTGGGGTGCTGCCGTAGTAGTGTTTTGTGTTGACATAAGTTGGTTCCTCTCCTTGACGAAAAGTTATGAACGCATTAATATTGACTTATAGTTTTTTTAAAAAACCATATAGTCAAACGTTAAGTTTTATTCTACTTTATTTCGGTTCAATGTCAATCTGTTTTTGAAAGGATGAAAAATGTTGAGTATTATCAGACAAAATATTATGGAATCCGCAACACGGCATTTTTCAAAGAATGGCTATGCGGCTACTTCAATACAAGAAATAGCAGATGATTGTGGAATTGCTAAAGGGTCATTATATAAATTTTTTCAATCGAAGGAAGATTTGTTTATCGCTTTTCACGATTCGCAGCAAAAGGCCTTTTACACTGAAATTGAAAGCATTCGAGCAGATGCAACACTATCCTTGCGGGAGGCATTTGTTCTCGAGACCGAATGTCATTTCGAATTTTTCCTGAACAATAAATTCATTATGCATGATATTAAAGAACTAAACGTCTCGAAAGGACATTTTGCCCCGTCTTTCCTTCGCTTAAGAGCAAACCTCCTAAAATCTAGCAAGGAAGGTTTGATTCGGTTACTTGGAGAAGAAGTCGATCCGAATATTTGGGATTTGGTTATCATGTATAATGGGATCGTGAGGGAATTTATTTTCCTGTTGATATTTGAAAACAAACCGCTGAATGTCAGAGAGATTGCCTTTTATATTGTTGATCGTATAGAAGAAATGGCCGCATGTATCGTACAGAAGAAAACACAGCCGATTCTGCAAAATGCGATCATGAACAATTATATGCAATGTGAGATGGCAGACGAATCGATCACGATCGCAGAGTATCGGACAAATCTACTTGAAAACTTATTATCGACAGTCAAAGAGCTTTCTATAACAAATTTCCGAAAAGCAGAGCTGAGCGATGCGATCGCTTTGCTTCAGGAAGAACTAGCAAACGAATACCCTAAATCTGTTCTTATTCATGCTTTACTGGGCTTTATAGGAAAAGAACATGAACTAGAAAATATTGTAAAACAATTGGAGAGATATATCTTTTGGCAGCAAAATAATTAGGAGTTATCGTGATTTTTGTCGCTTTAAAATAAAGCTTGATTAAATTAATACAAATAATAAGAGCATGTTTTGAAGAAAGATTGATCAAAACATGCTCTTAATGTATTCATTTGGCTTTAATTATTTATTTTTTAGGCTCTGTTAAATAACTCTGTTGATATTTGATCAAAACAAATGTATGTTCTAAATTGTATATAAGAATATTTGCGAAAAGCCAATGCGAAGGTTACCAACCCTATCATCTACCATCGGTGAAAGAGGTATGGGTAAGCGGACCGGTACACCGGGTTATGCAAAATTAAACCTCCCTCTCCGTTACTCATTTACTTATCAATTCGTGGGCCTGATTTATCAACATACCCGTATAGCCAATATGTATATGGGTATTGAAGAAGATCGGCTGATCAATAATGAAACAGACCGCGATATGAAATATCGGATATCGTGTTTCCTGTCACGTGCACAGGACCTTATGGTGAAAAATACCAGTATAAGTGCCATTAGAAATGATGTTTTCTCAAACTTATTTATCTTCTTTAACAATTTCTTAATAACTTAATTTCTTTGTATTTATAGCGTTCATTCTTTTCTCTTCTCTTTATTTGAGGCTGGCAACAACGATCACCATTCTTTGCTTCTAGCATCACTTGAATCGCTTCTTCAAAATTATGAATACTTCCGCCAAATCCCGATTGAAATTGCTTCGCTTTTTTCATAGAGTCAAAAATAATCACCTGTGGCTGACAAGTATTAAGATGAATATCTGAATTTATTACATAAGTGGCAATCCTGGCGCTGATCATTGTATCCTTTAAAAAATCATAACAAATAATTTGAGAAACTTCTTTTTTTATTTGTTGATACCGAAGTAAACCACAATGCGCGCAGCATGTATGCTCAATTCGTTGATTTAATTTGATAAGTTGAACAGATAATCTCGTATTTGATTGTTTATTACAATACGAACAAACATAAGAGGACGCATGGGTTTTCTTAGGCATGTAAAAAATTCCATTCAATGACTTTAAAATCAACTGCTGCTTCACTAATGGCTTGATGTCACTGTAAATGGTTGCTGTAGACACAGCTAACCGCTTACTAATTTCTGAAACCCGTAAAGCACCCTCTTCTTCCACCCATAACAAAATCTGTTGTTGTCGTTCTCTCGGCAGCATCTAACCCCTCCATCTTTTTATTTAAAAAAGAACCAATGATCAAAATGAAAAAAAGGACCGTCCGAAAACGGAGCCGGTCCCTCTACTCTTTTAATGAGAACCATGACTTTGATCCTCTTCAGCCTCTTCCGAAACATTTCCTACAACGAATTGTTTCTTCGGCATGACATGCATGCCGCGGGCTGTCACATGAGTTTGAACATAATAGATTCTATCTTCTTGAAAGGTTTTTTTGACACTATAGATTCCCTCTTTTTCATACTTCGCTTCAATTAGTTCACTTTCTTCTTGACTGTTTGCTTTCCATATTTCAAATTGCACATCTTCTGCATCTTCTACGTTTTCTTGATCTTGCGTTAATCGAACCTTTATCTTAACTCGTCCACGCTTTTAATGGTTTTATTTTTGGTAGGACAAAACGATCTAATAAAAAGACAATAATAATAGAAATTCCTACCAGTGGCATAATGATGCCCATCGCTAACATAATAAAGAATACTGTTCTCGTAATCTTCTTATCTTTTGATTTGGCGGGTGATCCTAATTTCCCTTCAGGTTTTCGTTTACGCCACATCATGAACGAACTAATTACTACACCAATGAGACCTAAACAAACGATAAGACCGATAAGTTGATTGGCTAAACCGAACAACCGGCCCTCATGAAGAGCGATTCCACCTTCCACCATTTTTGCCCCAAATCCAAAATCATTAAAGCGAACATCACTCAAAATAGCCCCGCTGTATTGATCCGCATGTATAGTGGCTAAGTTTTGAGGTGTTTCTGAATGTGAAATCGTGTAGACTCCTTTTTCACCTTCTGGCAGCGATATCGTATACGGCTTTTTAATGTTTTCATTACTCGCTATGTGAGTGACTTCTTCCAGCGTTAAAGGAACATATTCACCTACTGATGAAGAAGGAACGGGTAATTTCTCATTTGCCCATGGTATATCTTCTGCAACATCTTTCGTATACGTAATAGATTCCGGTTTTTCTCCCCAGTCATAGGCAAATTGTGGTGCGACTGCTAATTTTTGAATTTGTGGTCCCATGACGCCTGACCACGGAAGTCCAGTGGCAATTAAAATCAAAATACCTGCAGATAACCAGAAGGCTGGCACGGCATGCATATCCCGCCAAAAGATTCTACGGTTTTTTGTAAACCTCGGTAAGATGGTCCCCCATATGGATGCTTTATTTCTTGGCCACCATATATATAATCCCGTTATAAGCAATATCACTGCCCAGCATGCAGCAAGTTCCACCAACCGATTGGCAAATGTACCGCCAACAATTAATTCACTATGCAGCTTTTTGAATATCGTCGTTAACTTTTCGTCATTGTTTAATGAACCCGTTATTTCCCCGTTATAAGGATCGATAAAAACAGAAAAAGCTTGTTCGTTCTCCATTAAGCCAATTTCATTTGTTCGAGATGAATCATCGTACGTTTTAAATGAAGTAATGGTCGCTTCAGGATAGTTTTCCTTTATTTTTTCTATTTGTGCAGAAGGTGCTACAGTAGATGCACTTTCTTCTTGAACATAATACAAATCTTTATAAAGCACAGATTCAATTTGTGGTTTAAATAAATAGACACCGCCACTAAAAGCTAGAATGATAAGAAATGGAGAAAAAATAAGACCCGCATAAAAGTGCCATCTCCATACCGTTTGATAAAGAGAGGCCCTTGTTCGTTTTTTTGTTGATTTTTCTTGTTGTTGACTTGGTTGCTCTATTTTTATTGCTTCCATTTGATTTGCTCCTTTTTATTTTTTAATACGGAAACATCGGAAAATCTCAAATTTGATACTTGTTCTATCTATGTTAAAAAATGTTTTAATTGTTCGTTTAGAAAAATGTGACTGCTCCATTCTTTTTTAACTAAGTTTACAATCGTCTTTTAATACATGTTAATATCTCCTTGAATCCATTGCTATTCCTGTCCTTTTAGATACTATACTTATGCTTCCGTTGTATACTATCATAAATTGAACTGCTCTTGATAGATTGTAAAAAGCGGTTCTGATTGTTCATTTATAACATTTGATAACATAAATAGATGAAATATAGTTTATGATTCCGTTTTTTTTATATTTTTATGATCGATTTCCTCCATTGAATTAGGGCTTTCTTAAGCTATCATATAAATTATCAATAAGCTCTTGCGCTCGCACTTTTGGGAAACCCTCGATGTCGTAAATGTATTTCTCAGGATAAAGCGCGGATAGCTGTCCCCCCTCCCAATTGTGGTAGACTTTCAATAACTTTCACTGATAATTGCCGCATTCCCGCATAAAAAGCGGTAAATAAACCTATTGGACCTCCACCAATAATCGTCAGATCCAAAGTTTGATCATTTTGAGACATTCCATTCACTTCTTATAAGATGCTCAACGTCTTAAATTATTTTGACTTTCCCATCTCAGATAATTCGATGACAAACATGATGTAATTAATTCTTTTCATTGTTTAAGTATCTCGCTCTTATCTAGATTCACTTCGTAAAGCTAGGCAAATACGTGTATTCCGTATAAGCTGACTTTTAAACAAAATTTTCAAAAACAAGTAACCACCCCTTTTTAAGTTGTTAAAAGGTTAAACAGAATTTATATATTTCCCCTTACAGGTTTTCATTATAGAAACAAAATATGAAATATGTGTGAATTCCTAGATGATTTATTTTTTAGTCATGATTTTAAATAGAATTTCTATAGGAACTCATAAAAACTTCACATTTATTTTAATAAGATAGGTATAATACTTCTGTTATATGAAATTGAAAAGCGAGGTTTAAAACGTGAGTGGAATAACTGTGATGATTATAGACGATGAAGAAACAATGAGAGCATTAGTAAAAACATTTCTACACCAAGAAGGATATTCTGTTATTGAAGCCTCAAATGGAATGGATGCTCTTACGTTGATAAAAAATAAAGAACCGGATCTTCTATTAGTGGACGTTATGATGCCCTATATGGATGGATTTTCATTTGCTAGTGAATTGAAAAAGAATCACAATATCCCTCTCATATTTTTATCCGCAAGAGGAGAGGAATGGGATAAAGTGCAAGGACTTAAACTTGGTGGAGACGATTACATTGTGAAACCATTTCACCCAGGTGAGCTACTGGCAAGAATTGAATCTGTCTTAAGAAGGACAAGACAACTTCCAACATCACACGATAGAGTAACCATTGGACCACTGGTTCTTGATGCACTTGCTTACAAAGCATTAATAAATAATCAGGCTCTGTCATTAACATTAAAAGAATTTGAAATGCTTTCCATGCTCGCTAAGAACAATGGGACCGTTTTTACAAGAGAACAGCTCTTGGAATCTGTATGGGGAAATATCTACAGTGGCACAGGGCGTACAGTCGATACTCACATTAAAACATTACGATTAAAATTAAAAGAACATTCCTATCTCATTCAAACAGTCTGGGGTGTCGGCTATAAATTTGAGGTGTAGTCGTTGAAAATCAAAAAGTTAAATTTGAGTCAAAAAGTTTTATTTCTTATCGTTGCAAGTATTCTATTTAGTATTCTGTTTTCATTTTTCTTTCTTCATTTTCTATATAAGGAGCTGTACATTAACAGCATTAAAGAATCTGTTATTTATCAAGGAGAAAGGACGGCTTCTCATTATCACTATGGTTCTCTTAGCGATGAAATCATCGAAAAAATCCAATGGTACAATATTGTATCTGAATATGAAGTGATCGTGGTAGATAATATTGATGAACTAACGACATATTTTCCTTATGAAGTTAACTATGAAGCTCTGATTAATGATCAGGATCGTAAACATTTAGAAAATGGGGACTATATCATCAAGGACGGTTATGTAAAGGAGTTTAACAGGGAAATTGTAGGTGCGGTATTCCCCATAATGGGCGAAACCGGACTTATAGGTTTCATTTACGTATACGTCCCTTTAGCTGATCTTCAGGAAGTATTTAAAGGAAGTCTCCCTATTTTAGTTCTTGCTGGTTCTATATTTTTCATTCTTCTTTTTCTTATGGTTAATCAGATTCGAAGATCCCTGTTTCAGCCGCTTAATGAGATTCAAGAATTTTCAAAAGAGGTTTCAAAAGGCAACTATTCAAATCGTTTACTGAATACGAATGATGATGAGATTGGTGAGTTAGCTCTTGCTTTCAATTCAATGAGCCAGTCGTTAGAGGAGCAAGAAGCTCGAAAAAAAGAGTTTTTATCAAATGTGGTTCATGAACTGAGGACCCCTTTAACTTATATCGGTGGCTATACTCAAGCGTTAAAACAACAAATCTATACTTCTCCTGAAGAAGCTCAACATTATTTGAACACCATTGAAAATGAAACAAATCGTTTGAAGAAGCTTATTCATGATGTAATTGAACTGGACCATCTTCAAGAACATATGTACATTCTGAATGAAGAACCTATGGCAATTGCCCAACTATTTTTAGATACTCTTGCTCTTTTTGATATCCGTATAACTGAAAAACAGTTAAAAATCGAATTAGATATTCAAGAAGACCTTATTATCAACGGAGACACTAAACGAATGCAGCAGGTTTTCTACAACCTTTTAGATAATGCTATAAAATATTCATCTGAACAAAGCATGATTAAGCTGAACCTAATTGCAGAAAACAAAAAGCTATTGTTTCAAGTAAATAATAAAGGAAATGATATATCTGAAATGGATCTTGACCATATCGGGGAACGATTTTTCCGTACAGATAAAGCAAGAAGCAGATCTACAGGCGGTACAGGTCTAGGCATATCGATTGTAAAAGAAATTATAAGACTGCATGGTGGATCATTTTCACTCAGCAGCGATTCAGTAAACGGGACAACCGTTACGATCAAATTGCCGCTTCTTTTATAAGCCGTTAGATTTGACTTAGACAAGTTGTTTATTTTTTTGTAATATACACAAACACCGTTCTAATATTAGGACGGTGTTTCAATATGATTCTCTTTCTTGACTATCGCCATCCGGTTTTACTGTAAAATATAATACCTTACCTACTATTTAAATTTTTTCTCCAGATTGTCTGTTTGTTTCTTTCCTGTTTTAAAGACATTGGACAGGGAGCGTCAATACTCCCTGTCCAATGTCTTTTATCATAAACAGAATGTGAAAAATTATATTACGGATGATTATTCATGGTTCAATATGGAAACCCTAGTGCAAGACAAAAATAAAGGAGACAAGTGGGATGTACGAAAGCCTCTATGAATATTTGCTCATTTCACTGACAGGACTGTTAAGTGCTCCTCATTGTGTCGGAATGTGCGGCGGAATTATGTCTACGTGGACATTGCAATCAAAAGCTCCTCTTCTGCAAACAGTTATGGCGTACAATGTTGGACGTATCATTACCTATATGGTTGTTGGGGGATTTATGGGGTTTATCGGTTCTTTTGTGGATGCCGCAGGAAGGATCGTAGGTTTGCAGGGGATGGCTAACATCCTGGGTGGTTTATTTATTTTGTTATGGGTATTTAAGAAGTATTCTTTGCCAATAACAAAATGGACTCCCATTCAACTTCCTATTGTTCAGAACATTTTAGCAAAAAACAAGGAGAAAGTCGGTGTGTTTCCCATCTTTTTCAGTGGTCTGTTATTAGGATTTTTACCTTGTGGATTAACGTATGCCATGCATATGAAAGCAGCTGCCACAGGTAGTACTTGGAGTGGAGTAATTACTTTATTATTTTTTGGGATAGGTACATTGCCAGCTTTGCTTGTCGTCGGTTTGTTTTCTGTAGCATTAAGTAAAACACTTCGTAGTAAAGTTCTTTTGTTTGCCAATGCATTAGCTGTCTTCATCGGAATCGTATCGATATTAAGAGGGATGGTGATTAATGGATGGATTCCAAGTATTAATCCTTGGTTGTGGTAAAACATTCATTAACAAACGGCTAGATATACAATGTAGTTGTTGCAGAACCATCTTTTTCTTTGCCATCCACGTACGTACCAACCATGACAGGAATGATCTGTATTTAATAGCTGGACAGGCCTTCTTTTAAGCACCAGGCTAGAAAAAGTGCCTGAAAGCTTTATCGGTTCCTCGGGTGCGGTCTTTTCATGTTTCTAAGCCTTGTGTCATAGCAGTTGATAAGAACCCTGCCTATCCAGTCGCCATTCAACAACTGAAACAGGAGAAAAAGTGCCTGAAGGCATTCAGGTTAGGCAAATACGATATCTAAACAATATCGTAGAACAAGACTATCGATTCGTCAAAAGGCGTGTTCGTACTATGTTGGGATTCAAGTCTTTTCAAACAGCCATTTGTATTGTAAGTGGCTTAGAAGCTATGCATATGATGAAAAAAGGGCAGGTTCACCAACAACAGGGGAAATCTGTCCAAAATGAAGTTGAATTCATTCATAAGTTTTTTGGATTAGCTGCTTAATCTCCAAGTTAACAAGATATGGCCATTTCAATGTTCCTAGTGAGTTATTTTCGCACCGGAACCGATGGAATATACTACGTTCATACCCATGTCACGACACGAGGTCTAAATGTCATGCCAAAGAAACAATTCGTTGTAGGAAATGTTTCGGAAGAGGAACTAAATTCCATTAACGAAGAATCTCAAAATCAAGAGCAAAGTCATGATCATGGTCATCATCATTAAAATTATTTGAAAATCCAGTTTTCATTTGAAGACCGGATTTTTTATGAATATTTCTTTAGCGTTAGCAATTTGTACTTTCGTCTTCCATAAAATGTATTATCGTGGGTAATATGTAAAAATGTTGGTGGTATCCCTAATGGAGCTAATAGATTTTAACTCTCTTTAATTTAAGTGAGTTTAACACGACAGACACTGAGCTGAAAGCCATTGCTGCGCCTGCCAACCAAGGAGCCAAAAAACCAAGCATGGCAAATGGAATCATAATAATATTATATAAAAATGCCCAAAGGAAATTTTGTTTAATATTCGTCATTGTTTTTTTACTAATTATGATCGCATCAGCAACCCGATTTATATCACCCTTCATAACCGTCACATCTCCTGATTCAATAGCTATGTCGGAACCGGTCCCTATCGCAATTCCTATATCGGCGACTGTCAATGCTGGTGCATCATTAATACCATCACCTACCATCACCACTTTATTTCCTTTTTGCTGAAATTGTTGTACAATTTCTGCCTTGTCTTGCGGCGTAACCTCTGCATGATATTTTTCTATGCCAATCTTTTTCGCTACAGACATGGCAGTATATCTATTATCTCCTGTCAACATGACTACTTCTATTCCCATCCGTTTCAAACGAGAAACTGCAATTTTTGAAAATGAATTTATTTCGTCGGCAACTGCTATAATCCCAGCAAAACGAGAGTCTATAGATGCTACCATCACCGTTTTTCCTTCCTGCTCAAGCTCTTTAAGCAGATTAGTTGCTTTAAGGGGAAGGGAAACATTATTTTTTATGTAATGCCTTGGGTTGGCAATCACAACCTTTTTCCCGTTTACTGACGCTTTAATACCATATCCCGGAATAGATAGAACTTGAGTTGCATTTGGAAGAATACTTATCTTTTTTTTCGCCTTTTTTACTATTGCTTGAGCTACAGGATGCTCCGAAGCACTTTCAGCTGCACCTACGATTTCTAAAAATGCATTTTCACTAAAATGTTCAACGTAAATGTCGGTAACCTGAGGCTTTCCTTTTGTAATCGTTCCCGTTTTATCAAAGATTACGGTGTTATTTTTACCTAGCAGTTCAAGAAATTTCCCTTCTTTAAAAAGAATTCCTAGTTGTGCGGCGCGACCACTTCCTACCATAACAGAAGTAGGGGTTGCTAATCCAAGGGCGCATGGACAGGCGATAATTAAAACTGCAATCACTTTTTCCAAAGCTCCGTTAAAATAACCCGGTTGAAAAACGGTATACCAGGCTACAAATGTAACCACAGCAATTGTAATCACAATGGGTACGAATACTTCAGTAATTTTATCTGCTATATGTTGGATCGGTGCTTTAGATGCTTGTGCTTCCTCTACGATACGAATAATTTGTGACAAGGTAGTTTCAGAGTCTTTTTTTGTTACTTTAATTTTCAATAGTCCATTCTGATTCATTGTCCCAGCATATACAGAACTTCCTAGATCCTTTTCAACTGGTATGCTTTCTCCAGTTAATAAAGATTCATCAATCATGGAGTTTCCATTGATAACTTGTCCATCAACTGGAACCTTTTCGCCTGGTTTAACAACAATGATCTCTCCAGGTAAAATTTTATCAACCGATGATTTCGTCTCCTTACCGTTCAAATACAAGGTCGCTGTTTTGGTTTGTAATTGATACAGTTTCTTGATAGCCTCTGTTGTTCTTAATTTTGTTCTCGCTTCTAGCAACTTTCCTAACAAGATAAACGTAATAATAAACGCACTTGTTTCATAGAACAAACCCATTGAATGAGAGTCATTTAGAGTGTTTATTTTTAGGGAAACCATAGTAAGATAATGACTATAAAAAAAGGCAGCAGATGTGCTCAACACCACTAAAACATCCATGTTTGCACTTCTATTTTTCAGTGCTTTCCAAGCTCTATCGTAAAATTGAAACCCGATAATGAACTGAATTGGGAATGTAATAGCCAATTGGAACAATGGATTAATAAATAACTCTGGTACATTAATAAAAGAAGTCCACTTAAAATGAGCAAGCATCGCCCATGCTAAGGGGAGAGTAAGCAATGCCGAAAGAACAAACTTCCATTGGAGAATGCTAATTTCTTTGCGTTTTAATTTATCTGATTGAACGTTATTTTGGCCTGCTTCACTTGCCTCAAATCCGATTTTATTGATTTTATTTATGATTTCGGAAATGCCTGTCCGATTTTTATCAAACGTAACACGACCTTTTTCAGTTGTTAAATTTACATTAACGTCAGACACGCCTTTTATTTTTGAAACTACTTTTTCTATTCTTGCAGAACATGCAGCACAATGCATTCCTTTAACTTCTATATGCGTTGTTTGTTTCATGACATTTTCTCACCACTTTCATACTTTATGATTCATTCTATTAAAGTTAGACTTTTTTAGAACAAATTGAACAATTTCTTAAAAAATGGCTCAATCCCCTGACGCTGTATTAAGCAGATTCGGTCAGCCTCATATGTTGATTACTTAATTTGGATTTATATAACTCCAGTCAATGTCTGTCACAATACCTCAATCCACCCCAAATTCAATCCAATATTGATGTTCAATTTCAAACTTAGCAATAACTCGGTTATCACTCAATTCTCCAGAAGGCTTCACCGTTCTTGCAAGGTATTTTATTTCGTTATCACGACGAACAGTCATAAGAAAATCAGTAGTCATTACAATGGGAGTTCGAGTTGTGGGATCTACGGAGTGGTTAATCTGCTTATCCTCGGCTATCTGGATTGTTTTCTCTTGATCAAGGGGAAATTGTTCTCTTATATCAATCACATCTTCTGACCAGTCAAGAAGATAACAGTAATCTCGTTCTAAATCGGAAAGAAAGTGATAAATACGGTTTGTTTTCCAACCTTTAAATCGATGTACACGACCTGAAGAGGGAACATTTTGAATCGTCAGCCATGGTTTGTAACTTGCTAATTCACCTTTTCCACGTCCTTCAGCGTAGTAACGAGCGATTTTTTCTTCTTTCCAACCATTTGTGCGCTTTGACATAAGGAAACCTCCATTATTTGAATAGAAAAAAGCTGCTATTATGATTAGCTCATAACAACAGCTTCAGTAAACATCTTTTTTACCAAATAAAGAACTTTTTTCTATGGAACACCTCTTTCTTAGAATATTAGTCTAGTCCATCGCTGTTATGATGGACTTTTTTCATGTGATTTACTATACCAGAAGGTTTTAAAATTACGGGAAATATAATTCACTTTTTGAGTGAATTTACCGCTTTTATACATCGTAAATATCCATGATATAAAAAGGGAGAAGCTTGTGAAGTTGATTCTAATACGTTTTTACATTCTGAGACTGGCTTCTCTGTTGGCCGTAAATCGGGTTAGATCTATCTATCGGAATCATTTTTATACTTAAGGAGAATAGTAATCAACAGTTGGATCAATGTTAACTTCTTGTTATGGTGAGTATGTCTAACGAACAGCCTCGAATGTGTGTTTAATGGAAGTAATATGACCATCGGTCTGGATTTTAATATCAGCGACCCAGGTTCCCACCATAACAGGAACAACCTTGGCTACATAGGCCCTATCTCCTTTTTTTTCAGCCTCAACAACTAGGTCACCATGATCCATTCCTGGCATGGAAAGATTGACTATTATCGCTTCTGGGTTTTTTTTCATTGAATCGTCCCATGTGATACGAAGTTCATTTTCTTTTAGAATTTTAGCTGGTTGAGGATTCATATTGACTTGAAGGTTCGGCTTTTTATCTTCAACAGAGATGCTTGGAGAGTGTGCGACAGAAATAGGCTGGTCAGTAGGATTTGTTTGGACATTTGCTGTATCTTCAGAGCACCCTACAGTCAAAAGTATAGTAGAGGTGGTACAAAAATAGATCCATTTTTTCGGCATTTTTTACCCTCACTTTCACTTGTTCGTTCATACTCTTTCTTATCATATTCGACACAGGAATAGACATAACAGGTTTGGCATAGAAATAAAAGTAAAGTTCTTATTAGGACAATAATCAGAGAAGATAACCATCCAATTGCCTGGTCATAACCAAGCACTTGGACGATTTTTTATTCGTGTGCTGATTCAAATTGTTTTGGTAATGTTTTAAACGTTGCTTCACACATAGGACAACAAAATGTATAAGTCTTCCCATTATATGTTGCCGTTAATTGGTGATTTTTCGCATTGCTTTCAAATCCACAAACATCACATTTGTTCATGCGTACACCTCCTTCATATGCATTATGTACTTTGAATAACCGTTTTAAACACTTTCACTTCCATAAAATCGGTACATCCTGTTTGTCTCTTGTTTGAATAAAATAAAATCAATCGTGGTTCCTTTGGAGTCCACTGCACGATACAGGCACTTCCATCCCCCGTTTACCCGAAAAACAGTTAAAAATCAAATTAGATATTCAAGAAGACCTTATTGTGAATGGAGATACTAATAGGACGGTGTTTCAATATGATTCTTTTTCTTGACTATCGCCATCCGGTTTTACTGTAAAATATAATACCTTACCTATTATTAAACTTTTTTCTCCAGATTGTCTGCTTTTGCTTTCTTGTTTTAAAGAAATAATATCGGTATATTGTTGAAGAATTTATAATCTTTCCTCACACATATTTCACAATCATCGTTTATTCTTGTTATACATATGCAAATTCTTTATCTGTCCAAGAATACTATAGAAATGAGGCGCAAATTGAAAAATATTATGATCCTTGTCATGGTCCTAATTTCAGGATTTCTTTCAGCATGTAATTTTAATGGTAATGAACCTTATCAAATGAAATCCTTTACTTTTACGAATCAACATGGACAAGCTTTTGGAGTTGAAGATCTGAAAGGAAAAGTATGGATTGCAGATTTTATCTTTACTAGCTGTGAGACAGTCTGCCCGCCAATGACCGCTAATATGGCTGCTTTGCAGAAAAAATTAAAATCTGAAGACATCCCAGTGGAGTTCATATCCATTAGCGTCGATCCTTCAGTCGACACACCAGAAAAACTTCGTGAATTTATGAAAAAATTTACCAACGATGATTCTAATTGGAATATGCTGACTGGCTATTCTCAGCAGGAAATTGAGAAGTTTGCAAGAGAAGAATTTCAAACCCTTATTCAAAAACCTGAATCATCTGATCAGGTCATACATGGGACTAATTTTTATTTAATCAACCAAAACGGTGAAATTATAAATGATTATAGCTTTACCCTAGGAGACGACTTTAAAGAGATAATAGCAGACGTCAAGAAACAGACGAAATTATAAGAAACAAAGGAAAACAAGGATGTCCAGTATAAATATGTATTTAATACAGGTAGGATATTGAAAGGTTAAACGGGATTTATATAGAATCGAACACAATGAGCTGTGATTGACAGCTATTCAGATGAGCCTCTGAGCCTCTTTATTTTGTTGTGGCATTGCAGTAGACCGCCATTTCAGATCCATAATAGATTTTAAGTAAGATGGGATTGTGTTTTTCATACGCTAAGGGGAAATCAAATTTGTTATAGATTTAAAACGATAAGAAATTATCCAAGAAAATTCCTGTTTTTGAATGAAAACAGGAATTTTTGTATCAGAACCACAAGTTTCGTTAAGGGACATTGATTTGAATACACCTAACTTTAAGCATAAACGAAAAACCTACCCAAAACTCTTAACGAAACGGATCACGCACTTGAATTGTCTATACTTATCTAGACAGAAAAACAAAGGTCATATACCCTTGATCTAAAACAGATAATAAGCCCAAACCATGAACAAGCGAAAAAGGTGGTCATGAGTGATTTAACATATATAATCATAAAAACGGTGTTTGTCAATCAGATGACTTTTGATAGTTTAGAACATCTGATGCTCTAATCCATGGAATACAAACGATTGTCCATTAAATATAGCTCTGACATTCCAGTCAAAAGTGCAATTTAAATAGGAGTTATCAGTTCACGGGAGATCGGGTGCTTCAGTTGATCTAGTTGATCCATATCGTTTAAAGTTTCAATAATCCTTCCCTTATCAATGACCATGAGTTGATCAGCTAGATATCGAACCGTATGTAAATCATGAGATATAAATAGATAAGACAATTGAAACATGTCCCTTAGATCGGCCAAGAGATCTATGATGTCTGCCTGTACAACCATGTCTAAACTACTCACCGGTTCATCAAGTAGGATCATTTTGGGCTTGAGTGCAATCGCTCTAGCAATATTCACTCTTTGCAACTGACCGCCGCTACATTGATGAGGATATTTCTTCATCTCATCCGGATGTAAGCGGACAATCTCAAGAAGCTCCTGCACTCTTTTTCTTTGTTGTTCTGCCGTCATTTTTTCATAATTTCGTAATGGTTCACCCACAATCTCTTCTACGGTTAATCGAGGATTTACCGAGTTGTAACAGTCTTGAAAAACAACTTGTAAATCTCGTCTGAGTATTTTAAGCTCATGGGAATGTAACTTGAACAGGCTCTTGCCTCGAAATCGCACCTCTCCCTGATCGGGTTTTTCTAACCCTAGAATGATTTTTACGAGTGTACTCTTCCCAGATCCACTTTCTCCTATCAACCCTAGACAAGTATCTCGATCAAGGCTAAAAGAAACATTATTAACTACCTCGTTTTTTTGAGATGTACGCCCGTAACGGGTTTTAAGAGAATACGTTTTGGTTACTTCGCTCACCTCTAATAAAGACATATGTCATTCTCCTTTAACATGAGCCTTCCTTTTCATAACTAATAAAGCTACTTCTTCTGACTCTTCTTTTGTTTAACCGTTGTCTTGATTCTACTAACAAATTCGTATAGAAGTGTTGTGGGTTCTCAAACAAGTTCTGTACTGATGCAGTTTCTACAAAACTGCCTTTATACATCACTGCTACCTCATCTGCCAATTGAGATACCACATTAAGGTCATGAGAAACAAGTAAAATGGCTGTCCCATAGTTCTCACGCAATTTATTCAACTGATCTAAAACCCTAAGCTGATTTTTTATATCGAGAGCAGTCGTAGGCTCGTCAGCAATGATTAAAGACGGTTGTAAAGAAACAGCCAAAGCAATCATAATCCGTTGCAACATCCCGCCACTTAGTTGAAAAGGGTACTGGTGAAGTAATTTATGAGGATGAGTGAGTCCCAATTCCTGCAAATACTTGACAGCCAACTCACGAGCATCCTTTCGCGTTATAGGAAGATGGCTCTTCAACGTTTCTATAAAATGACTTTCGATTGTAAGCACAGGATTAAAAGCTGTCATTGGATTTTGCATAATCAAGGCTACCTCTTTCCCTCGTAATAACCTCTTTTCGTTTACTGATGAATGGAAGATGTTTTTATTATTTAAATAAATACTCCCTTGTACGGCACTAGCTCCATCTGGTAACAGATTCATTACAGACAAACAAGTTAATGTCTTTCCACATCCACTTTCTCCTACGATCCCGAATACCTTTCCAGATTCCATTTGAAAGCTTACACCATTAACAGCCTGAACAGTTTGAGAGGGTGTCCGTATCTGTACATGCAAATTATCCACAGATAACACCATTTTTTTATTCATAAGCCATAACCCCGTTTATTTATGAGTCGGGTCTAAAAGATCCCGCAGTGAATCCCCAAGCAGATTAAAGGACATCACAACTAGCATAATCATCATACCTGGATATAACATTAATGATGGATAATTTCGCAAAAACTGTTTGCTATCATTAATCATCACGCCCCACTCAGCGGTGGGCGGCTGAATGCCAAGACCAAGAAAAGATAATCCTGAAATGTGCAAGATAACCGTCCCTATATCCAAAAAAGCAAAAATAAGAACTTGAGGCAATATGTGAGGTAACATATGTCTAATAATGATAATAGTATCCGTCGTACCAGCTATCTTAGCAGCCATAATAAAATGTCGCTCTTTCATAACAAGCATCAATCCCCGAATCATGCGTGCGTAGGGCACCCATTGAACAATCACCAAAGCTATAATGAGATTTTTAAAAGTTGGTCCCAATATTCCAATCAGCGCTAAGGATAAGACAAGACTTGGAAATGACAATAGTACATCACAAAGTCTCATGAAAACTTGATCAATCCAACCACCCTTATAGCCTGCAAAGGTACCGATAATGATACCGATAAAAATGCTTATACCCATAACAAGAAAGGCAGCACCTATAGAAACTTGTGTGCCATAAATGATTCTAGATAAAACGCATCGACCTAAGTGGTCCGTGCCAAGCGGAAAAGTTAAAGACGGTTCTTTTAATTTATTTGATAAATCAATTAGATTTGGATCATGAGGAGCTAGAATTGGTGCAAAAATGGCGATCATTATCATTATGGAAATAATGATAAGACTCAGAACAAGCAGCTTATTCTGAAAGATTTTTATTCGATCCATCTTTACCATCCTGGACTCTCTCCTTTTTAACGAATACGTGGATCAAGAGCAGCACAAGCTATATCCACAATCATATTTACAAGCACAAAAATTGCAGTATTAAATAAAACATAGCATTGAATCACCGGATAATCTCGATTAAATACAGCAGAGACAAAAAATCTACCTATACCTGGCCATGCAAATACATTTTCTACAATAACCGAACCAGCCAGCATATATCCAAATCCCATTCCAGCGACAGTAATAACTGGCAACAAAGCATTTTTTAAGACATGCTTTACAATGACCGTCCTCTCTCGTAATCCTCTTGCACGGGCATAAAAAACAAATGGCTGATTGAAATTTTCCAGCATACTGGTTCGTAGTAATCTTGCATAGGTAGAGATATGTGCTAATGCTAGGGTCAGTGATGGTAAAACAAGGTGAAATAATGTCCCCTTCCCGGATGTTGGTAATAAATTTAATTGCAAAGAAAAGAAATAAATCAGCAGAAATCCTAGCCAAAAACCAGGCATTGAAGCCCCAACATAAGAAAACATCCTGCTTATTTGATCGAAAAGCTTATCTTTGTAGAGCGCAGAAAATACCCCTATTGGAAGGCTTAGAATGAGCATCAATATGAACGCCGTGACGGTAAGCTGTACTGTTGCTGGAATATAGATCATCATCTCATCCCATACAGGCTGTTTAGTGACAAACGATGTTCCGAAATCAAGCTGCACTGCTTTATATAACCAGTCTACATATTGAGCATAAAGTGGTTTATCTAATCCAAGCTCCCCCCGAACTTCCTGTATCGCTTCTTCAGTTGGTACCCCATTTGATAGTCGTAAGTATGCTTCTGCAGGTTCTACAGGTACTAAATGAATCAAAATAAATGTAATAAAAGATACGCCTACCAATATGGGGATCATACTAGCTAGACGTTTAATGATAAACCCAAACATTTCTGACTCCTCAAATAATGTAGTATCAATCTATTTTATTGAATAATATTTCTTATATCTTTTTTATAGCCCCTTTATCGTTGATAAGGGGGCTATTTTATTATTTCTTATTTAATTTCAATATCTTGCAGTGGCACTTCGTATTGTTGAGGAGTAAAAGTAACTCCACTCACATTTTTTTGATAGACGGCGAAATTAGAAATATATGAAATAGGTAAATATACGGCTTGTTCATGCAATGTACCTAAAATATATTTGTATAAATCTTGTCTTGTTTTTTCATCCGTACTGATCAGAACTTCGTTAATTTTTTGATCGATTTCTTTTTTCATCGGTAGACCTAACTGCGCTTGATAATCACCATGTGAAGGATGGCGCATAGTAGCTACTAAAGAGTGAGGGTCATAAGGGGCACCCCACGTTTCACTAAAGATTAGGTTAAATTCACCATTTTTTTGTTTTTTCACATGAGACTGATATTCAGATCCTACGAGATTTACTTTGATTCCGAGCTTGCTGTATTCTCCTTGCATCGCCTCTGCAACGGCTTTCTGCACATTGTCATCACTGACGTAAGCAAAATCTAATTCTAAAGGTTTCCCATCCTTTTCACGCATCTGTTTTCCGTCAGATAATTTCCAACCCGACTCATCAAGAAGCTGCTTTGCTTTTTCTATATCATAATCCATAGGTTTAAGCCCCAGATTAGAATAAGGAAAGTTAGGAGCAAACAACGTATCCGCTTTTTTCTCAAACCCATAGAACAAATTATCAATCAGAGCCTGTTTATTAAGTCCGTATTGTAATGCTTGACGAACCTTCAAATCTTTCGTAGCTCCTTTGTTTGAGTTAACGGCCAGTACACGAGTTGATAGTGGTTCAGAGAACTTCGCTTCGTACTTACCGGATTCTTTCAACGATTTAAAAGAATCAAGGCTAATGAGCCCAGTTCCAAAGATGAGATCTAATTCTCCTTTTTCAAAAGCTAGTACACGCGTCTCCCCGTCTGGGATAATTTTAACTACAACTTTCTCAAGCTTTGGTTTCTCGCCCCAGTAATTTTCGTTTCTTGTGAAAGTTGCATATTCATCTTTTTTGTATTCGCTTAGTACCCATGGACCTGTACCGATTGGTTTTTTAATTTCTTCCGTATTGTTACCGCTGTCAGGAAACCCTGCTTCACCAAGGAAACGAACAGGTCTAATTAACGCTAATTCCTGCAACACTGGGTAGTAAGGATTTTCGAACGAAATTTTGAGCGTATAATCGTCTACTGCTTCTACACTTTTCATTTGATTAATCAGTTCTAACCAATCGTGCTTATTTGCATTAGCAAGGATAGCATCTAAATTTTTCTTGGCAATGTTGGAATTAAAATCAGATCCATCAGAGAATTTGACACCTTGGCGTAAGTGAAATGTGTATTCTTTACCGTCTTTGGAAATATCCCAACTCTCTGCAAGGGCAGGTTCAATCTTTCCTCCTTCTACGTACTGAACAAGAGATTCATAAACCATTGCTTGTGCAAACCATTCATTTGGAGCATACATATGAGGATTTAAAGGACCGATATCCTTGTTCCAAGAAAGTGTCATTGTATTTGCATGACTGGTATCTTGCGTATTTACATTATTTTGAGATTTCGCCTTGTCTCCCTGACTACAGCCCATTATTAGCATAGACAGAGCCACAATTATGGCGAATATAGAAAATAAATTTGAACTTTTCCGACTATTCAATTTACAGCACCTCATATTTTCAGTAAAAAATTCTTTTGATTTAATTTCATGATATTTCTTCTAGTAAGTAGAGTTAAACGACTTATTATTAAACAGCTTCCTTCTTTTGTTCCTTTTTGAGTTGATTTCTCCGGTACCCTGGAATGAATACTAGAGCTAATAAACAACAAATGGAGCATGTGATAAACATAAGAGAAAAAGAAGTACCATCTGCAAGAGGACCCATCACCAATGCCCCCATGGCAAATCCTAAATCGGCAGCACCAATAAATAGACCCAATAAAAATCCTCGATTTTGATGTGGGACTGAGAATGAAACAAATGTTAAAAGTGCTGGATATAGTAGTGAGAACGCGACTCCATTACAAATTGCAGCGATAGACAACCAAATAGGGGAATTACTTACCCCAATGAGCAATGTTCCACCTGCAGCAAGAGTAATGGTTAAAAACACTACTTTATAAGGGACCGTACCGTCAGATGGAATCCATTTACGTCCCCAGAAACGAGAAAACACAAGAACAAGAGTCTGTATGAGAAAATAGATTTCTGCAAAATTTGATCCGTTTTGTTCTAAGTATAAGGGTAAAAATGTAAATATCGCTCCATTTGCAATGGAAGCAAGTAACATGATTCCCGAAGACAATAACAGGATGCGATGTTTCCAAGATCCAAGAAAAGGTGAATGGTTCGATTGTTTATGTTCTATTTGGCTTTGAACTTGTCTAGAAATAAGCAATCCGAAAACAAAATTTCCTACCCCCATTGTGAAAAACAAAAAGAAAATCCAAGACATCGGCATGTAGTCTTTTAATAGTAACGCTATTGCCGGCCCGAAGGTGGTAGGCAGGATAGTGGCTAAGGAGTACAAAGATAATCCTTGCGCCCGCATTCGCTCAGACAGCAAATCGATTGTGATAATCTCCATTGCGGTTGAAAAAAAAGCCGCAACCACTCCTTGAATCAGCCGTACAATAACAAACATCCCGATGCTAGGAAAAAAATATCCTGAAAGTGAAATCGCAAAGATCAATAAACCGATGACAAAGACTTTACCTGTTCCGTATCGATCAATAATCTTGCCTGCAATCGGTCGTGCAATCGTCGAAGCAAGCATTGTGGCCCCCATTATGAAACCAATTTGGGTTTTACTTGCCCCAATGGTAATAGAATAGAATGGAAGAACCATCAATACCATATAGATAATGGAGTAAAATAAAATCGTGACAGCATATACCTGTAATGCTTTTAAAGAAAATGGATGTTCTTGAACGGTCATTGCAACGTCACCTGTTCAAGAAACCGACTAGGAGAATCAAGCAATTCATCTAATTCCGGTTGATAATTAGCTGTCTCTATCGGATTCGTACTATGGGGTTCAAGTTTTTTTGCACGAATGCGCATTTCTTCCGGAGTGAGATATGTACGTAATCCTAGCTCTGTTAGCCATTCATCGTTATAAATAGTAGGTAGGTAACGTTCTCCATTATCAGCCGCCATACAAACAATCCTCTTATTTGCACCCATTAATTGTGCTGCTTTCCAAGCCGCAACCATACCAGCTCCGGTAGAACCTCCTCCCATAATCCCTTCGTGCTTAGCTAGAAGGCGACACATTAAAAAAGCATCTTCATCTGGAACTTTATATACCTCATCAATCAAGCTTAAATTATCGATGTTGGTAGGTGTCCAGCTTAGCCCCATTCCAGGTAATAAATAAGCATGGGCATGTCCCCCAAAAATGGTAGAGCCGACAGCATCTACAGCAATAATTTTGACATGAGGAGCATGTTTTTTGAAGTATCGAGAAAATCCACCAATCTGACCACCAGTACTAACAGTTAATACAACAGCATCTATATCTCCATCACATTGTTCCATTAACTCCTGAGCAGTTTGATGATAATGTGCTTGTCCATTCCACGGATTGAAGCATTGATCCGGCCGAAAGGAATTAGGAATTTCACGATGAAGTTTGTTCGCTAATGCAATTCTCGTTTTGTGATAAGATCCGCTATCATCTTGTTCAGTAACGACAATGACCTCTGCTCCAAAGGCATTCATCATCGCTAGATTTACAGGGGTCGTTTTTGGATCAACGAGAACAATGACTCGGTAACCTTTAGCCGCTCCAATCATAGCCAGTGAGATGCCGAAATTCCCTGATGAAGATTCGATAATGGTTCCCCCTGGTTTCAACCATCCTTTTTGTTCAGCTTGTTCTATAATAAAAAGTGCTGGTCGATCCTTAATACTTCCACCTGGATTGGTCCGCTCCATCTTTAGTAAAATATCTGAATCGTTTGATTGAAGTAGATTAGTTAAACGAATTAATGGCGTATGTCCAACTGTTTCTAATACCGTACGCATGTATATTCCTCCTTTAGGGATCTTGTTATTTCATTATTTTAAATTTCAATCCATTTTACTAAGTATTCAAGAGGTACACTTTTCAGCTGATTTCCCTTCATCTTGATTTGACTTTTCTGCTTTTACATCTCCCATTTTTTCTCTTCTCTTTTATTTTTGTTTGGAAGAAAATACCACTATTTAAATCTTCCATAATTGCTTAAATAGCTTCTTCAAAAACAAGGGTTAGAGAAAACATAGGTTTCAGCAATACAAATAATACCATTTGATGTTTTGAACATTCTCTGTCACTCGATTAATAACTTTATGTCACGATAGACGGTCGCTCTAGACACAGCTAATCTTTTACTAACTTTAGAAACCCGAGAGGTCTCTTCTCACTCTATTCATGTTAATATTTGTTGTTTTTATTCTCAACATAACATCCAATCCCTCCATTCACTTTTAAAATATTGAACAAATTCGACTTTTAAACTTATCGAATGTATCCATAAACACAATAAAAACCTTATTTTCATCGTGTTTTTTAGCGTTCCGTCTATTGTCATCATAATAATCGAATTTGTATGTGAGTAAATTGTAAAAAACGGTATATAATGTTACTCTTTAACATTTTTAACAATCACGGATTATGGTTTTCAAATGTGAGGGAGGACAAAAGTTTAGTAAACAAGCTTTTATGGTAGTTGGAACGGGGTTAGATTATTACGTTGTTCATATCGAGTGCATGCATTGAATCCGAATGCGGTAAAAGCGACCCAGTTGTTGAACATAAAATAATGAACAGAGTTTTATGACAGGAAATAAAATAAAAACTCGTCCTTTCTGAACATGAATGATCGTGTTCAGAATAGGACGAGTTTTAGAACAGAGAAGTTAAATAATCGGTTAATAAATCCATAAATGAAAAAGCATCAGTAAAAATGTGCAGTGCACTTTTACTGATGCTTTATTTTAAGAGATATTTTGGAAGCCGAATTCTTATCGATAGTAATGACACGAGGTTTAAAGACATGAAAAGAGAGCAAAGCTTTCCCGAAAAATCGCTTTATAGCCTTTTTGACCTCATGTTATGCTTAAATAAAAATCGTTGGTGTTTCCTTTCAAATCAACAGCACGTTACACTTTCATAATCTTCTATTTTATTGAACGTACATATTCAGCTAATTTTAAAATTTCACCATCTGTAAACGCAGGCTTCCCTTCATATTGAATTCGTTCAATAACCTCTTCAATCGTTTTTGCACTGCCATCATGAAAATAAGGTGCAGTTGCCCATACCCCTCTTAATGTTGGAACATCAAAATGAAGAGTATCTCTTGGGTTTGAATAACCTGCTCTTGCATCACCTTTAGATGGTTTATCTAACGGATTAGTAGTACCGATATCATGCAAAAAATTAGTATTGTTAGTTGTCAAATTACTATTTTCATCAACAGCCTTTACACTATCTGTAAACTGAGGTCCTGCATGACAAGTAATACATCCTGCTTTCCCTTCAAATAATTCTCTACCTTCTTCTGCTGTATTTGTCAGACTTCCATCCTTATTACGATAAGGACTTTTTGGTACAGGGAATGAGTTCGGATCATCAAGATAGGCAAACATCGCATCATACATATGCTCTACTTCTTTTGGAAGCGGCTTACTAGGATCAAGCTCCATCATACCACCCATTTCGCCCTGAACGGTTAAAAGGTAATCTTTAAAGTCATCACGGCTTCCATCCCACATAAATAACCCGGTTTTTGTAGTTAAAACATTACTTGGTACATCTCGTGGACCTTTTGAGGTCATTAGCGGTAATGCGTTGATTTCGCCGTCGCTATGACAAGAAATACAGCTCATCCAGTTATTACCTGTAATTCCAGTCGCAAACTCATCGCTATTGGCACTATAAAAAATTGTTTTCCCTTCCCGTACTAGTGGGGAAAGAGGGTCTTTTGATATCAATACAAGATTTTCACTTTTCATTTTGACGCGAGCGTAGGATCCCTCACCCCCGGTCGAAATTTCAGCAAGATCATGACTCATTGCATTATGAACATAAATAGTTTCGCCATCCGGTGAAATCACTGCACCCCTTGGATTATTTCCTTCAATTCTTCTTAAACTTTGCGTTGCGTTCCCTCCACGATTTAAATCGAACACAACGAGATCTTCACTCCCAGACATGACAACATATGCTTTGTTGCCGTTTGGTTGAAAGACGACATCATAAGGATTCGCGAAAATGATTGTCTCATTCTTTTCATCTGTAATATTCATTTCTTCGAACAATTCTTTCCGTTCATCAATAATCTCTTCATCTGTTGTTAAATCAATAACAGAGATGGCTGGAAAAATTGTTTCTTGAAAGTGAATGGGTGTATCAACATTTGTTAACATGTGAGGAATCCAAGCTTTTTTTCCATCTGGTGAAACAACAAATTGTTCCAATGCATTTGGAATCCCTTGGCTTTTTTTGCGATCATTTTTATCAGGTGAAACGGCAAGATTAATCACTTTTTTTATTTCTTCAGTTTTGGTATTGATGACACTAATTTTTCCCTCTAGATAATGTGGTACATATAACTTATGCCCATCTGCCGTAATCGCTAATGTTCTCGGTCGATCACCAACTTCAATCTCAGACTCTACCTTTTTTTCACTTAGATCGATTACTGATATTGTGTTAGATCGATAGTTTGCAGCATACAGCCTTTTACCGTCCTGACTTGTTACAATACCATAAGGTTCAATTCCGACATCAAGGGAATCAACCACTTTTTCTTTTTCAATGGAAATGATGTCAATTTTATTGTCATACCTACAGGAAACATACAATATATCTTCATCTGGTGAAAGGGTTAGCTGTACGGGGGATTTTCCGACTGGTATTTCAGCTGTCACCTTTTTTGTTTGACTGTCAACAACGGTAACTGTATTTATATCAATATTGGCAATATAAATGGTATCGCCAGCCTTATTCATAATAATATTGTTGCTGTTTACAGCATAGTTCCGAACAACTTCTGGCTCTTTCTCTTTTACTACTGTTTTTATTCCTTCCTTACAACCAACTAACGCCCCCATTAATAGGAGCGTTAACCAGAAAAGGGCAATTTTCTTCACGATTATCTACCCTCTTTATCTTATTTTTTTACTTCAACAGGTACAAGAACAGGAGCAATGCCGTATTTTCCATGTCCAGCTTGAGTTTGTGGAACTTGATCCCCATCTGTATTTCCAGACTCATCACTATCAATGTAGAAATCCCCTGTATCCCAGAATTCACTAGCCTGCATTCCTTGTTCAAGATCCGGACCATCTATGACTGTCTCATAAAAATCAACATATCGTGAAATAATGGTTTCCATTTCTAATGCTTCTGGCTGCTTTTCATCACCTTCAACGTTACTTAGATTATTAATTGCTGAACGTAAGACAGCAGATACTCCACCTGCAGTAAAAGCATCATATTTCATTTCGTCTTTCACAGTTTCATAGGCTTTGGCCTTACTATCCCAAAGCGTTTCATCCGTTGCTTGATAAACGGTTCGCGCAGCATTACGATATTTTTCATCTTTTGTCGCAAGATATGCTGCTGTTAAGCCACGAACGGCTCCAAGTTGTGCATTTAATGTAATTTCCTCATCTGCACCTTTACCGAATGTATAGCCTTTTGCAACTAAGCCTGAATCTGTCATCAGTTTATCAATTATAAAATCTGCTTGTTTTGTAATTAGTTCAATTGCACGTTTTCCTTCAGCTGTATTTAATCCTTTAGCGTCTTCTGCATTTGAATATCCAACTGGAAGACCATCGATTGCACGCTGGAAGATTCGAAGTGATTCAATTGTATAACCTGCATTAAACGTGTCTACATAATTTCCTTGCTCTTTACCATTATGTTCAACTACAAATGCACCTTCTTCTTCATTAAAGTGCATGGCATCAATATTTTTAAACACATGAAGCAATACATCACGGTTAACAGAATATGGATCATTTGATGTCACATCGTTTTCTGCATTGTTATCAAGATTTACTTGTGCTGCAGAAGGATAAGGATCATTATCAAAAAGCGCTCTGAATGATGGTGCGACATTTTCATTTTCCATACGCTGATCTGTCGTTCCGAAAAATTCAGATGAAGGCCAGAGCATTAACCATTGATCTGTTAAAACACTACGCGCATCTGTTACTTCTAATGACTCAGCATTTGGCACGTCCATATTTCCGTCTTCTGTTACTTGAATTGTATGGGGTAAATAAACAAAACCTTTTGATGGATCATACTGACTTCCAACATTTGCAGCAGTTAATCCATTATCATTTGAACTGTAAAATAAGTGATTTCGAACATAATTTAATTTGTTCCATATTTCCTCTATTAAAATTGCTCCTTGCATACCATCCGCTGAGCTAACACCAAGAGCAATGTTTTCATCATGATCGTCTGTTGGCTTTTCACCTTCCAATTCTTCATCACTGTCTACAGTATGAAATCCCCCCATAAAATCTCCGGCCCAAAGAGCTTGTTTTAAGAATGTTCCCCCATAGGCTGCCGGATTTAATACTTTATCCATTTTAGTACGATCCCATCGAAGCGACTTGAAGTTAACTTGATATTCAGGAACGTATGTATTTTCTTCACCTGACGCATATTTAGAAGTATCTACTTCTTGAACATAATGAGGATCACCTTTTGCATATTCAATAAAGGTCGGAAACATATTTCTAAAAATCTCTTCACGGGGATAGCCAACTGCATCGGCTAATTTATAGAAACGCTCTCCTAATAGTTCATGTGATTCTTTCCCTTGCTTTTCTGCTAATTCTTTGACAACAGGACCATTAATTAAATGTAATCCTAATCCTGATTTTTCAACTACTTCATACATAGCTTCCTCTGAATATTCATATGATTCGATTCCTGCTGTATAATCAAACTTTGTAGGTGAATCTAATTTTTTCGGATCAAGAACATCCAAATCAAGGCCTAGTCCCTCTACTAAAGGTTCCCCTGATAGTTCAAATTCTGCATAAGCGAACATGTTGCCCGCTGTATCGAACGTATAATCTGTAACAGGAACAGATACGCTACTTGTTTGTGGTTTTGTTTCTTCTTTTACTGTTTTTTTCTCATACGAGCAAGCGCTCGTTAATAATAGTGATGAAGCCAATGCAACTGTCGTCATCACTTTCCATGGTTGTGATTTCATTATAGTTTGTCTCCTTTATTCATCACTCTATAATTAATATTAACATTTCTATATTTATTTTCAATTGAAAATAATATTCATTATCATGTATTTAAATAATGACGTTATGATACAAAAAATAAATTAAAAACTATTTAAAATAATATTAAAAAAAGTTAATTTTTTACCCTTATGTTCGGTGGGTGCCTTTCTTATGATTATCAAAGATTTAAACATACTTATTAACGTTAAAAGTGAAAAGACACTCATTATAGTATGTAAAATGAGTGAATAAATAGATGTATATAAATCTGAAAAACTGGTAAATATGATAGCATATTCCCCTATTTGTGACAAAGCATCTGCTTTCACCTAAGCAGATGCTCTTTTTTTGACGAGTTTCTTCTGTAAAGTCGTCATCATTTTTCCTCACTTCAACTATTTCTTTATCTTGAAAAATCATTTTTGACATAGCCAAAGCAAAAATCCTTATCTTCCCATCACAGTTATTCTTTTCTTATTCATAATTAAATTTTTTATTGGCAATCCAATAATTCGTTACAAAGAGTATCAGCACAATCCAAACAAGCGTTACTAGTGCGTTGTCTATTGCTTTTGAATTTACTGATCCTGTGATCAGCACTTCCATTGCATGTTTGCTCATACTTGCTGAGTTTACAAAATCGATAACTGTACTTAAACCAACAATAATTCTGCAACCTATAAGGAAAACAATTGAAATTAATGCGATAATACCCTGACTGTTAAAAATAGTACTAATCATCGTTGTAAAAGATACGATAAAAAGAACCCATACAAGATAAAATACTAGTGCAGTAATCATGTGTGAAAATGGAACATCTGTAAAGAGATAATTTACGTATAGATAAGAAGCAAAGTATCCAATTGCTACACTAAAAGCTGCTATCAAATAATTTGATACAATTTTTCCAGCTATATATGAAATAACCGTAACAGGTCGTGTTAAAATAAAGGCTAACATGCCATTTGCTTTATCTGTTTGAATAATACCCATCATTGAGATTGCAAGAATCATAAGCCCGAGCTGATCAAATTGAGATCCTAACGTGCTGGCTAGTACTTCTCCGCCTTTTTGAGCGGTCATGCTCGGATCAATTGTAATTCCCTGACTACCGCCTAATGCTCCCAAAATTGATGGCAAGTAATGAGTTACTATAGGCTGAGTTATCCCTAATAAGATAAAAACGATCGGTAGCCAAATAACTTTAAAATCACGTACCATTTGAACAAATTCTTTTTTTATCAGTACAATAAACTTATTCATTCCTTCACCACCAATTTTAAGAAGATTTCTTCTAAAGTATCGTTATTGATTTCGAATTTTACGATGTCCACTTTATGCTCAAGTGCATTTTCTAGTAACATATTTTTGTTTTTTTCGATGTTTTTAACTTTTATTTGGACTTTATGCCCAATGACCTCTATTTCCTTCACATAAGGTAATTTTTTTACAACGTCAATCCATTTTTGATCCTTTGCTGTGATTTCTACGTTTAGCTTATTTTTGCTATTGCGGTTTAACAGTTCGGTGATCGTTGTATCTTCTATTTTTGTTCCATTTTTTATAATTACAAATCGTCCGCATATTTCTTCCACATCGCCCAATATATGGGTTGATAATAAAATCGTTGTATCTTTTTTTATTTCTTCGATCAGGTTTAACACTTCTCTTCGGCCGATTGGATCTAATGCGGATACCGGTTCATCCATGACAATAAGCGAAGGCTTATGCAGTAGTGCTTGTGCAATACCGAGTCGCTGTTTCATTCCACCGGAAAATGTGCCAACTTTTGAATTTTCTTCGCCTCTTAGTCCAACTTTTGTCAAAATTTCAGGTATTGAGTTTGTTAATTCTTCTTTTTGCAATCCAGAAAGCTGCCCCATAAACGTAAGAGTTTCTTTCGCTGTCATCCAATGAAAAAAGTTAGGGTACTGTGGCAGGTAGCCAATTTCCCTTTTCATTTTCGATATTTTTTTCCCATCCAGCAAAACTTCGCCTGCTTGTGGGTCGATAATATCTGAAATCACTTTTATTAATGTGGATTTCCCAGCTCCATTCGGTCCGATCAAGCCGACACATTCTCCCGATCGCAGTTCCATCGAGAAATTATTGACAGCGATTTTTTCTTTAAATGTTTTCGTCACATTTTTGATTTCCAATTTCATAATCTCTCACTATCCTTTCGCCCTATAACAAAGTAAAGAATTGGACCAAGTGTATTAACAAAAAGGATAATAAATGTCCACATGAGAAGGCTTTTTCTCGTTTTTCTATGTCTGTATAAATCAATTAAAGCAATTAAAACTAATAAGATACCCACTGCAAAAAACGGCAATATTATGGGGATAAAAGCCATAAAGTCAATATCTTTTAATTCATCAAACCCATAGTGCAGTTGCATTTTTAACACTTCCTTTCCATCTTGTTATCGTTATTGATAATGATAACTTCAAAGGAAGTGCATTGCAATACCTATTCTCATTATTTATAATAAGAATAAAATTGATGGTAAATAGAAAAACAATTATTAAACACAAACGAGGAGAACATTATGGTTAATAAAGTTGAAGTTTTATTGCATCCAGTAAGAATGAAAATTTCTCAGGTACTAATGAGGAATAAAGACAATGGATTAACACCTTTAGAAATGGTAAAAATTATTAAAGATGTACCTCAAGCAACTTTATATAGACATATACAAGTCATGTTGGATTCTGGTATTATTCGCGTTATTAAAGAAAAAAAGGTGAAATCTGTTTCCGAAAAATATTACGCTTTAAATGAAATTGAGGCTAGGCTTAATGTAGAAGATTGGAAAAAAGCTTCTAGTGAGAAAAAGCTTGATTATGTTTCATATTATCAATTATCACTTATAACTCAATATCAAAGTTATCTTAAGAAATTAGAAGAACAAAACTGCCGGGAAGATGGTGCTACTTTTTCTTTAGTAGAATTAAAAATAGATGAGGAACACTTTATACAATTTCAAAACGAATTAAACGAATTAATGACAAAATACTACCATACCACGAGCAATGAAATAGATGCTCCAGTTCGAACAATCGCTGTTACAATTATTCCAGATACTTAAACGAATTAAATAATACTAACTTTTGTAGCGACCCGGTGATTGGAATGTTCGACAAATAGCTCATTATTTATCCGACAGTCATTTGAAAAGAAACTATTTTGAACAAAGATTGATCAAAATAGTTTCTTCTCTTATAATTACAATTCTATTTTTTATAAAAAAATTCGAGCATTTTCTTTAGTTCTTCAACTAACGCCCCTGTTTACGTAACAAGAACCCGATAGTTACATAGCTCTTTTTCTTGTGTAAAAAGCAAGAAAAAAATAAATCAAAGGTAGCGATACAATTAATCTAAACCAATTTTCTGCACCAAAGAAATATAGTGATGGTAGTACTAGTGTGATTCCACTAATTAATAATGCTTTCCAAGATTTTTTCCATAAACCCCATATAAATAAAAAAACCGAAGCCCCAATTAAGCACCAAAAAATAAGACCAAGCCAATAAAAACTCATTGATTCCCTCCTTTATTTCTTCATTATTTCTTTTACCCTCTGAGTGCTTAGAAAGAAACTAATGGTTGCTGTTCCCGCGCAAATATATGGTAGCATCGAATATCCCCAATTAGTGATGACATACCCTCCAATCATGGAACCTAGTGTAATCCCAATATAAAGGGCTGTATTATTCCATGCCATGACGATACCTCTTTTATCGGGATATTCAGCTGCAAGTCGAGCCTGATATGAGGTGAATCCTGCATATCCAACCAATGCCCACATGAACAGGAAAAAATAAATCCAATCTCCAGATGAAAAGAAAATACCTATGGAAATTAGGCTTATAGTTAATAAACCAAGTGTTACCTTAGAAATCATGCTTTCTCCGAACTTATTTATTAATTGCCCACTTGAAAGACTCCCCAAAACGGCACCAATTCCATAAAAGGTAACAGCTAATGCGATATCAGATGAGGAAAATTTGTTTTCGTAGTAAAGGGCGGCCCCTAGATATACATAAAGAGTATACATAGAAATTGCCCAGATAGCTGTTACACTAACTGAACCCAGTATTCTAAATAAATTCCCTTGTACGAGATTTCTAGTTGAATGCTTTTGGTGAATGGCTCTCCATGTTTTGAAGTTGACAATGGCTAAAGATGCCCCAATAGTAGCCATTCCAAAAAATACCGAACGCCAACCAACAAAATGCTGTAACAATGTTCCAAGAGGTGCCCCAGCCCAAAGGGCCATTAAATGCCCTGAAACAACAATAGAAAGCCATATTCCCCGTCGGTTAGGAGGCGCTATATCTCCAATGATTGCATAAATTAAAGGTGTAATAGATGCAACAGATAAGCCGGCAAAAACTCGACTGATGATTAACCATGAAAACGAAGGAGCAAGACCCGTTAATACATTAGAAATAACAAAGAGAAATAAGCCCAAGGTGATAAAGAAGCTCCTTCCCTTTTTATCGGATAACCACCCAAAAAAAGGAGCAGTAATAGCATATGTTACTGCAAAGCCTGTTACCATCCATCCTGCAATGGCAGAAGGAATCCCATACTCTTCAGAAATAAATGGCAATAATGGAGAAACCACAAATAAATCTGTTCCCATAAGAAACAATGTAATCCAACCCACGATCAAATGTACTCTACCTGTATGATACATATTGAGTACCTCCAATATAAGACCTTCCTAGATATTATTCATTTAAAGGTAGATTTAGGTATTCTATGATGTCTAAAAGAGGACAAAAAATCCCCTTATTATAAAGTGAAAATAAAGGTATTTAATTTTAAAAACAGAAACACTCATAACCCTGATCCGAGTAAGGACAAGGTTAAAATAAAGGTGTTTAATTTTTAATAAAAAATACTCCACCATACTAAAAAATATAACAATAAAGTCGTTTAATTCTCAGTGTTACTCCAAAATCGCGCCCAATCGTTGAATAACATAACTCGTGTTTTTAAACAACATTATTGTAAATGTAATAACTTTATCTGTAACCCACTGCGTAGAGGTAACTAATTCCAATATAGATGAGCCTCTAAACTTGATCTCTCTTATCCCACTCCTTCTCTTCAACGGACTGACTATGCAATAAATTTAGTATCTACTAACCGTAATTAAAGATGCTCACTCTCTCCTTTATTGACATAACAATCTGTAAAAATATAGTCTGTATTTTTCTGAATTTCGCATGTAAAGTTACAGTAATATATTTTTAAAAGGAGTGTTCTATTTTGTTTTTAAAGCTTACAAAAGAGCAACAACAATTAATGATTTCTGACATTCAATATTTCTTTTCACAAGAAAGAGATGAAGAAATAACTGAATTTGCTGCAGAAAGAGTATTAGATTTCGTTAAAGATTCACTTGCTCCTCATTTCTATAACGCTGCTGTTTTAGATGTTAAACATGTAGTTGAACAGCAATTTTCCTCACTTGAAGATGAAATATTAACTCTAGAACGTCCGATAAAAAGATAATTAATTTTTCAAGAGTGAATTAGATCATAGTTCACTCTTTTACTTCACAGTTTGTGTTTTACTGTTGATCAGCTCTCATTTCCTTTTTAGTTCATAGTTTGAATATACTGCCTATTACTCCACCATCTAATACTCATTGACTGTTTCCTAATTTCAAAATCCCTCTATGTTTAAATCCTCATTTAATGGGTATACATACTACTTAATCCAAATTTATTAAATAAAGGAGGAGTTCATATTATGTTACCGATCGAAATTTTTGGATGGATTATTTCAATGATTTTAGGCGTTGTCTTTATTGGTTCTTTAGTGGCACTACCAAAAGGAATGACCTCTAAAACTGAAACAGAGAAATCCTTTACACAGCAGACTATTTCAGAGAAAAAAATAAAGGATCGTCCAACAAAGAAGATTTCTTAATCTTTTAATTATTGTTGTTTTACTATACCCTTGTTAAACTAACCTGCCCCGTTCGTTTAACAAGGGTATCAACATCAGTCGCTAATAAAGCCTTAATCTAATGAACTTTAAATTAAAACCCTAAAAATCCCGTTAGAAGAATAACAAATCCAACGGGATTTTTTCTTTGGTTTATCCTTATTTATGGCTCACCGTAATGTATCTAACTGATACTTACCATTTAAAACCACTTCTTAAAAGGAGGGATACTTTGAGGGAAATTAAATAGGTTGAATGAATCATATTCCGTTTTCACTTCTCGAAGCCGCTTAAAATTATCTCCATAGTACGCTGTTGGCCAATCTTTGATATACCGATCCGGAAAATTCACATAGTCACCCGTTGTATATCGAGATAGTGCTCTCTTTAATTCTTCTATCCAGCGGATGTTTTGCCGTTCTTCTACGGAATTGTTCCATGTAGCCAGATACTCTTGAGCGATAATGGCGTCCCGGTAATAGAAAGCCGTTTCATTAGGGGCTATCCGGCCTGCTGCACCTCCCAAAGATTGATGCCATATGCCAGAATTTTCATTTGGAGCGTTTGCTAAAAATTGTTTCATCGTCAAGATTGCTTTAGGTGGAAAAGGTTTTTCAAGAAAGGATCCTGATCTCTTACGGAGAGCTGGTCGGTTTCCACTTGGTACGTCAAAGAATCGCACAGCTTCAATGTACGGGACTTCCTTTACCCATACACTTGTTGGTGAGCCGATGGTCGTTAAAGGCCGAAGAAGCTCCTTTAACTTGGATGATGGACCAACAAATTCACCTTGAGCGATAATTTGGTTTGCTTCCTTTGATTTTAATTCAATTTGTGAAGTTAAACGTTCATCCGTGTTAGGTGCCCAATTTTGCCATGCATTAAATGCAGCCTCGAAATCATCCCATCCCCATGTAACGGAGAAGACTGACACCTTTGAAATACGATGCAGCTTGAATGTAAGGGACGTGACAATACCAAAATTTCCGCCACCGCCTCCGCAACAAGCCCAAAATAGATCACTATTGTGATTCTTGTTTGCTTTAATAAGCTCGGCACCTCTATGTCCACTTGCCCTTACCATTTCAATTTCAATCAAATTGTCACAAGTAAGTCCAAACAGTCGTGTTAACATACCTATTCCCCCACCGAGTGTAAGGCCAATAACACCTACACTGCTTTCGGTGCCTGCTGGAATAGTCATACCGTATTCCCATAATTTATTATATACATGCCCCAAATTAGCGCCGGCTTCTATTTTCGCTGTCATTTCTTTACCATTGATAATAATTTCGTCCATTTCGCTGACATCAATGATCAGACCATCATTGACTAATGAAAAATTTTCATAGCTATGCCGGCCGCTCCTCATCCGAAATGGTGTACGATTTTCCCTTACCCACCTCAATGCATTTAATACATCTTCAGTATTTTGACAAAATACAATTTTACTCGGGAATTTTGGAATGCTTAAGTTATTATTTATTCTTGCCTGTTCATATTCAGAATCATCAGGGGTAACAATTCGCCCTGTAAGCTTTATCTTCTCCAAAATAGAACCCCTTTCTCAAATGATGTAGAGTGAATGTTATATACTATGAAAGACCTTTGAGAAAGGCACATGCTTAATAAGGGAGGAGTATGGATTTCGAAATGTCCGAGAATTTTGCAGATAAAAGGAATAACCTCAGCCTAAAGTGGATAAGTAAAAAATGGTAAGGTTCGCCTCCATTAATTCTAAAGATAGCTGCAGACTCTATGATGTACACCAACTTTTTCTTCAAGCTCTTTCTAAATTGTGAGTCTCTTTTCCTCCGTCCTTTTTATTAATACATTCCAAGTGTGAAATGCTCTTATTTCATGATTTGGCCGCTTTCTCATCTAACTAATTTCTCCCTTCCAAACATCTTTTTATTTCAATATATAAGTATAATTATTTTGAATTAGGCTCTGTTAAAATTCAGTACTAATTTTTAACCAAAGAAAAAAGACCGAAAAAAACCGGCCTTTTTGTCTGTTTTCTTGAATTTAATAATTCCTTTATTATATTATTTTCAAACTTCTTAACAATATAACCTTCTTCGGGAGGATTTTCCCTCAATTCAACTTTTTCTTCTTTCGAATCATCACTCTCTTCTTATCGAAAAAAGAATCAGCTCTTTTAGCCTGATTCTTTATTTCAAATTTAAATGTTCTTTAAATTCATCTGATACACGTGATACTTCTTCATCATCCACTACATAATAGTAAACGCCACCGATTCTTTCATCATTACCGTCAATTGTTAGGGATTCAATGTTATCACGTGTTGATGCATAAATAGCGATCGTATCTCTAAACGACAAGTTCGTTTGTACGTTGTCACGAATCGCCTTCATCACATCTGTAAATCTGAATATCATTTCCACGTCATTCCCTTTGCTTAAAATGCTTTCAATCACTTGACGCTGCCGGGCCTGTCTGCCAAAGTCGCCGTTTGGATCTTCCTTGCGCATTCGCGTGTAGTTCAATGCTTCAGATCCGCTTAATGTAATGCGTCCTTCAGCAAAATCATCTCCGCCATATGAAAAAGTAAAATCATTTTGTACTTCCACACCGCCGACAGCATCTACAATTTCCTCCAGGCCTTTCATGTTTATTTCTACATAATAATCTACCGGAACATCAAGAAAGTTTTCAACCGTTTTCGCTGCCATTTTCACACCACCGAATGCATAGGCATGATTAATTTTATCTTTCGTGCCTTTTCCCACAATCTCTACACGTGTATCCCGGGGAATGCTTAGTATTTTCGCCTTATTTTCTTCCCTGTTCACGGACATAAACAGCATCGTATCAGAACGGCCTGTGTCTCCTTCCTGCTCATCCACGCCAAGTAAAAGAACCGTAAACCCCTCTTTATCCTGGAGTGACACATCATCTGTCCGTTTGTCTGAATAAAGGTCTTCACCGCTCAACGTATTTTCGACGAACTGATAGAACATAAATGTAATACCCGCCCCGACCAGCAGCACGATCAAAAAGAAACCTACTAAAAAGCTACTTTTACTTCGTTTTTTTTTTCGCTTGTCTTGTCTTCGCATATACACGGCTCCCTAATGTAATGTGACTTAATAATATCATATCCTTCCAAGCGATTTTCAAGACAGGCTGTTTTTAAATATGTCGCTTTGGTTTTATTCTCAAAACCAATAGCCCCGAATAGGAGAGGCTTTATCCAACAGGCTTTTGAAGAATTCGAAA
Organism: Bacillus sp. 37MA; assembly: GCF_000372765.1. Taxonomy (NCBI): domain Bacteria; kingdom Bacillati; phylum Bacillota; class Bacilli; order Caryophanales; family Bacillaceae; genus Bacillus; species Bacillus sp. 37MA. The sequence continues at coordinate 939,400 of NZ_KB889752.1, read as the reverse complement.
AATAGTTTGAAGGAATCTATATCAACTTGTTTGCAACAAATGCTGATAAAGCTTAAAACACACTTTTTTGTCCCTTCTCTCTTATGAGATGACTCTTCTTTTGATCAAAATAGAAATTCCCAAAACTCTTTCTTTCATTGGTGGAGTTTTTTCTTTACTTACTCTCTTGTTGAGGCAGAACCAAAACCTGTTGCCCTATATGAGTCCTATCAGAACTGCACAGAGTTGAAAAAAGTATACCAAGCTGGCGCCGCTTCTGATCCGATCACCCTGCTTACGTATCTAAACATGAAACGAGGAAAGTATTAGCCTTTCCTTTTATTTAAATAACTGGCTAGTTGAATATAAAACTGAACGAGATTGACTGGCTGCTGCCGGTCCTTTTTGTATACTTACCTCTTTTAGTTGACAAAATAAGTCCAGGGTGGCTATACACTCGTAAAAGACAAAAAGGGAAAATAGAAAATAATAAGGAGTTGTTCTATTTGAACCAAGATAATGTGAATGCTAGGAAAAAGATTCAAAATACTGTGGATGAATTAAAGAAAAAAGGGATTCCGCCAAGAGCAGCAACATATGCAGCGTCAATGGGTTATTTAAGAGCTTTTAAAAAAGACAAATTATCATAATAAAAATCGCCCGTCTACTCATGACGAGTAGGCGGGCTGTTTGTTATTCTTCTTTTCGAATGAACGGATTCAATCCGACTTTCTCTTTAATGAGAGATATTGAAAAAGAATAGATGATTTAATAAACAAAAATATCATTTCCTTTAATATTTAATTTTTGTTATTTTAACACATACCCTCTATTTTTCTGCACAAGAAATTATTCCGAAAAATAAAAGTAATTAAAAATTTACCCTGCTCACATATATAGTAACTGTACAACAAAAAAGAGTACTCACGGAATCTGTACTCTTTTCTATACGCTCCAAACCTTACTATTAGCTATTTTGACATCGTGCGTAACGACGCTCAACGCTAACTCTGCTTCTATTCAGCTTTTCGGCAATCTCTTTGAAACTTAACCCTTCTTTTTTCCACTTTAAAAGGAGTTCAATTTCTTTTGTTGTCCAACGTTTATATGTCTTTATTTTCTTGTCTGTACTAGTCTGACGAGCTTCATCTATCCAATCTGGTTCAGGAGGCAGGGCATGTTTTTCAATGATACTGAAATCGATTTTCTCTTGGTTTTGTTCAGCCCATTTCCAAAAAGAATGAACGTCAATTAAGTAAAATTTTCGTTTATAACATGTTATACGCGATGTTGATTCAAGTCCATGAAACTGAATCCAATTGTATACTGTTTTTCTGTCCACATTTAACGCTTCAGCTAACTCACTACTAGTTAAGAAGCCCGTAGCGTTTTTAGTGTTCCCCAGGCCCAGTCTCTTTAATTTCAACGAAATAGCTGTCTCACTTCGATTAAGTTGGCTTGCGATGGCTGATAAGGAGCAGTTCCCAACCCGTTTTTCTAAAAAGTAAACATCTTTATCTGTCCATTTTCGTCTCATCCTTATTGCCCTACTCTTTTACCTTCGTAAATGGATTGGAGTCGGCTTTCTGCTTGTTGAAAATCCATCGATAAACTAGTCAAAAAGGCTAACATGTTATCTTCTTCTGAAAGTTTGCTCATCGAACGAAACACATTAGGTTTCTGCTCTTTTATCAATGTCATTATTTCAATAGTAGGTAACATTTTCCCGCGAGCATTTACCCTTAAAAAAGATCGCAAAAACCTTACAAATACTGAAGTCGAATCAAAGTCATCCGGATAGTTTTGTAATAACAAAAAAAACTTTTCAACGTTCATTTTTAATTCATTTTTTTCTCCCCGCATTTTTCACCCTACCTTAAACAGTTATTGATCCAAATACGGGGTTAAAGCCCTATTTGGCAACCTGGCTGTCATAATTCACCAGAACATTAGACCCATGGCTTTGCGTCCTTACCTTTCGATAAGTTTGCCTTTTTCATTAAGAATTTATATACATTAAATCATGTCGAATAATGTCACGTCAACAAAAATAGTAATTATTTCAATTATTAAAGTTCATTTTACTCATTATTTATTAAAGTATATTTACTCATTTATAGGAGACTTATTGGTTCATTTAATAAGAAATTCAGCTATTGTTACTCATTTTATGGGGGAGATACATACCAAAGGTACTCTATAGTCTATTTTACATGTCTTAAATACTGTTGACTGATCGCCGTATAAAAATTGACAACGTTACTGTAATAGAACCATATTCCTATACAATGCAGAAACTTGACTAAACTTCCTTTTCCTGACGACACAAAGTAACCTTTCTTATGAAACAAGAAAAAGGCTGCCGTTTTTCCGATCTTCAATTTTCTGCTCCGCCCGCTCTAAATTCGCCTGGACAGGAGAAATCTCGATCTTTTTGTATAAACTTTTCTAGAATGGGTATACTGTTTTTATACGACGGTTTCCCGTCATATCCCAACCCTATTTTGTCATTTTTCAACTCTTTTACAGTCAGGTATTAACCTGGCTATTTTTTGTTTAAAACTCGACTGCCACTTTGATTTTCATCGGGATTTTCTGCGCCAACCGTGCTATTCTATGTCCTACTTCAATGAGCTCTTTCACCCGATCTTTCGCTTCATCTAGCATTTCAAAACTTTCAATGTTGTATGCACAAAATCCACCTGGAACAATTACAAAATACATGCCAATTCCCCGTTAACAAGTCTATTATCATATCGACTATATCCAGCCGACTTTCTTTGTTGCTTAATTCATTCATATTTTTCATAGCCCCTGTGATGATCCGCCGCCGTGAATAAAAACTGCCACTTCATGCTGTCCGGAAGCCTGGCCGTCATCGATAATTCCTGACATCGAGCTTCCTCCCTTTTTACCTCGCAATCAGAATCCCATTTCTCTTTTCCCTCTGGTGTTTCCATCCCGAAGCTCGTAACTCTAGTATTTCCAACTTGCTCAAATGCCCTACGATAATCGTCTTCTTTTCAAAAGAGCAGATAGCTACCTGCATTGTGTGTATGTCATTTTTAACAAATTTAAAATCTCACCCATGATGTTTGTCCGTTTCCAAATCGCTTCATAGTGCATCTATTATAGTAAACAAGGAGGTGTTTTGGATGTGTCGTCCTATTAGACCAATAATTTGTCCCCCAAAGTGTGTATTTCATGATTCCTACATTAAACGCGAGGTTCCTGTCATTCACCCAATCGTGAATGTTAATCGGCAGCATATTGTTAACGTTCCTCGCCATATTTATCAGCCTGTGACAAGAAACGTCGTCGTAGATCCGGGCTATATGGATCCATCACAATGTCACATGGATCCATCACAAAATTACATGAATCCATCACATAGTCACCGTAATCACTCACATGGCTGTAATCGTTGCAGATAACACTTTTTGATTTTTATAGAACCATTCGTACAAGACTCGGCTCTATTTTTTCATACTATATTTAAAAAGAGGTGATAATTATGAGTTGTGAAAAATCTGGTGGATACGGCTCTAGCTTTGTGCTAATTGTTGTTTTGTTCATTTTGTTAATCATCGTTGGCGCATCTTTCATGGGTGGCGGATACTGACTGCTAGGAAGCAACCTATTATCCGTAAGACCTTTTTGAATTAATCTAGCTTTTGCTTTTGCTTTTGCTTTTGCTTTTGCCTCCTCCCCCTGCTGTAGCCACCTATCTAATATTGAGCGACTGTATGAAGTAAATACAGCCGCTTTTTTTAATTCAATATTTGTGAACGTTTTACGCATCCTGCAACATTTCGCCCCATCCTCATTGCTTCATAGTTTGTTCGAACTGTGACATAAAATGTTTAGTTTTTAACACTATAATGTTTTTCCCCGTTAGGTCTAAGTTATAGAAACACACACTCCGAATGACGATAACGAATAATGGATAAAAAGGGAACCTATTCTTTCTATGCTGCTTTCTTTCTGTTTTTGAAAAAAGCAATGATGAGAAGAAGAATAGGAATGATGACTTGGAACGAGGGTTCGAAATACCGAGAGAAAACCTCCCTCCATTGTTGAACATATTCTATATAATTGCTTGCAGTGACCATGGATGCAAGTAAAATGACTATGCCCATCGGATAAGCAAGACGGGAAGGATGTTTCACATGAAATAAATGAGACGCTCCCATCACCGCCGCATAGAAAGAGATACTTATGTTTAAAAAACCGCCGATCATCACAAATAGGATAAAATAAATATCCAAACGCTCCAAAAATCCGGCTACTTCAATCGACTGGATCGAAGCTAGAGAAGGAAATTGTGCATGTGAAGTAAGATCAACACCGAGAACACTTATGTTACCTGCTGCGACAAGGGCCAATAGAAGGCCACTCATGCCCATTGCCCATAATCCGGTGCGTTTCACTTTTTCATGTTCCTTGACATAAGGAAAGATCATCGCAAAGACGATGATTTGTCCAAATGGGAAGTACAACGTTTGGGTAATAGCGGTTTTGATCACCGGTGAAAGTCCTTCTTCGAGTACCGGTTTTAAGTTTTCAAGATGAATGAGTCCTGAAATGATAAGTAAAAGGAAACCGCTCAAGAGAAGCAGGCACATGCCGACAAACAACACTTCACTGGTTCGGGAGATGACTTCAATTCCTTTATAAACCGTATAAACGATCACCAGAATGAACAGGGCATTGATGATAAATAAAGGGGTTGCGGGGTAAGCAATGGTGGTCAGCAATGCCCCGAAACCGCGCAATATGTCTGCGGCTATATACACAAAATAAAGAACATAACAGAAGGCGAGCACTTTTCCTAAAACAGATCCTAGTAATCTTTGCACATATTCCGTCAGCGGAAGATCCGGATAGTAGCGGTAAAGGCCGTAATAAATGAAAAACAGGCAAAAACCACCGGCCATGGCGATGAGAACCGCCAGCCAGGCGTCCTGTTTCGCGTCTAAGGCAATCGGAAAAAATACGGCACTGCCAGTTTCAAATAAAAGGATGAGTGTGAAGAGCTGATAGGCACTCATTTTCGCTTTTTCCATCACGTGATCACTTCCCTTCTTTTTTCAATGTTGAGGGAATCATGCTCTTTTTCCATTCAATACATCCTGATAAATTTGGATTACCTTTTCTTTTTCTATCATAAGATCATCCTCCTTTTTGGATCTCTACTTTTTACAATGACGATAACGAATACATGATATAAAGGGAACCTATTCTTTCTATGCTGCTTTCTTTCTGTTTTTGAAAAAAGCAATGATGAGAAGAAGAATCGGAATGATTACTTGAAATGAGGGACTGAGATACGGCGATTCAACCTTTATCCAAACTTGAATATATTCCGTATAACTGCTTGCGATGGCCATGGATATAAGTAAAACGACCATGCCCATCGGATAAGCAAGACGGGAAGGATGTTTTACATGAAATAAATGAGACGCTCCCATCACCGCCGCATAGAAATGGATACTTATTTTGAAAAACCCGCCGAGCATCGCAAAAAGGATATAATAAATATCCAAACGCTCCAAAAATCCGGCTACTTCAATCGACTGGATCGAAGCTAGAAGGGGAAATTGTGCACGTGAGGCATTCTCCAAACCGAGAACACTTATGTTAACCGCTGCGACAAGTGACAATACCAAGCCACTAATTCCCATTGCCCATAATCCGGTGCGTTTCACTTTTTCACGTTCCTTGACATAAGGGAAAATCATCGCAAAGAGGATGATTTGTCCAAATGGGAAGTACAACGAGTCTGTGAAAGCGGTTTTGATCACCGGCGAAAGTCCTTCTTCCAGTATTGGTTTTACGTTTTCAATATGAATATTTCCTGAAATCATCATTAAAAGAAAGGCGCTCAAGAGAAGCAGGCACATGCCGACAAACAACACTTCACTTGTTCGGGAGACGACTTCAATTCCTTTATAAACCATATAAACGATCACCAAAATAAACAGGGCATGGATGACAAATAAAGGCGTTGCCGGGTAAGCAATGGTGACCAGCATTTCCCCGAAAGCACGTAATATGGCTGCAGCTCCATATACAAAATAGAGAACATAACAGAAGGCAAGTATTTTTCCTAAAACGGATCCTAGTAATATTTGCACATATTCCGTCAGCGGAAGATCCGGATAGTAGTGATAAAGGCGGTAATAAATGAAAAACAGGCAAAAACCGCCAGCCATTGCGATAAGTATCGCCAGCCAAGCGTCTTGTTTCGCCTCACTGGCAAGTGGAAGCACCAAGGTACTGCCAAGTTCAAATAAAAGAATAAGTGTGAAGAGCTGATAGGCACTCATTTTCGCTTTTTCCATCACGTGATCACTTCCCTTCCTTTTTCAACGTTGTATGAAGGGAGTTGTTGACTAATCCCGTGCGGCGTATAAGCGCCTCAACCTTTACGTCGACGTCTAATTCCGCAAACGTACGGTCCTTCCACTCCTTTTCAAGCTTTTTCCACGCTTTTGGATCGGTACGGTGCACGACTTCGCCAAACCCGAAAATGTCTGATTTGTTTTTTTGCGCTTGCTGGACCGCTTTTTCGATTTCACTCTTGATTTCTTTTTCAAGCTCCTTTTCAATCTTTTTGATGACGTGCGGATCCGTCAGTTCCACCGGCACTTTGACTTCCGCAATATCTCCTTCAGCTCGCGTTGAAATCGATAGTTTTGGCTTCCCTTTTGTAAGGGTCGCAGAGACCTTCGTTTTTTGACGCATCACTTTATAGGCAATGGCTTTTTTTTCTTTTTCCCAGCTAATGCTTGTAATGGTTGTTTGAATTTTATCCAGTATCCACACTGTTCCCTGTGCGGTTTCCCCGTCCATCCAGTCAATCAGCTTTCCTTCTTTAAACATGGCCAATCCATCCGCTTCAGGAGCCGCTTCCAGTTCCGTTGATTGAACGCTTTTCACCGTTTTCCCCTGCATAGGATCCCCTTTTAATGTGATAACAGGCAAAACCGGTTCTTTCCCCGTGGAGGTGACTTGAGTAATTAACTCATGAACATTGACACGTAACGTTTCCCCTAGAGTTTTTTCTGTCGTATCCAGCATTTTTACAATGTTTGTCGCAGGTACTCGATCCGTCCCCGTCAATGTTGTGAGTAAATCTTTCGCTTTTGTCTCCTTCGCGATGACGATCGCCGTCGTCGTCCGGAATTCGATGTCGCGGTCAAGCTCATCCAAGATAGGTGGAAGCCCATCTTTTTTGGCCAGTTCATCGCTAATAACGACCAGATCGGTATGGGCGTAATAAGGCGTTCGGGAGAGTTTTTTGGTGACAAGGGCGTCCATATCACTCAAGTTTTCTCCTGTGACCGAATACACAATAACGGGTGGAGAGGATGACCCACCGCCTCCGCCTTGAAGTCCACTGGTGATGTTCCCTGGACTAATCACTTGTACAGTCGCTTCATAGTTTCCCTCTTCAGTTAGATCAAGGGAATAAGCAGAGATAAAGGCCAGATCGGTTAATTCTCTTTTGCTCCAGCATCCAGAAAGGAAACACACGCTGATGGCCAGCAAAAAAAGAAACATCCCTTTACGATTCATGCGTGTTCCCTTCTTTCTGGTCTGTCATGATCATTTCACGAGAGATCGGAGGCTGCGGTTTCTGGTTCTCGCCTTGACGTGTTACATTCTTCCCAACGACCATCCGTGGTCTTTCGTTCATCGCCCATAAAGGTCTTCGAAAAAACGCCTCTTTGAAATTGGACGGAGAGAATGGCGCAAACGGGCTCATATACGGAACCCCGAATGAACGCAAGCTGCACAGATGAACAATCATCAGAAAGAACGCGAGAATTAAGCCGAAAAAGCCAAAGGTGGCCGCGCTGATGATAAAGGCAAAGCGAATCAAACGGGCGGAAATAGCCATCCCATAAGCAGGTGTCGCAAAACTAGCGATGGCGGTAACAGAGACGACAATGACCATGGCCGGGGATACAATCCCCGCTTGCACGGCCGCTTGCCCGATGACGAGAGCCCCTACGATCGAGACGGTCGACCCGATCGCTTTGGGCAGACGGAGCCCCGCTTCACGTAAAATTTCAAAGGTTAATTCCATAATAAGCGCTTCGACAACGGCTGGAAACGGCACGGCTTCCCGTTGGGCCGCAATAATAAAGACCAGTTGGGTCGGGATCATCTCTTGATGGAACGTCGTTGCCGCTACGTAAAGTGCAGGTCCCGTAAGAGAAATAAAGAAAGCAAGGACGCGTAAAAAGCGGAGGCCATTGGCGATATCAACACGGCTGCTATAGTCTTCAATAGTCTGGAAAAATCCAACGAAAAGAGCGGGAACAAGAAGCACAAACGGCGTTCCGTTAATCAAAATCGCGATCCTTCCTTCCAGAAGATTGGCCGCGACCATATCAGGCCTTTCCGTGTTATCAATCGTCGGGAAGGGCGTCATGGTCTGATCTTCAATCAATTGTTCGATATAGCCCGATTCAAGGATGCCGTCAATGTCAATTCTGTTTAATCGTGTACGCACTTCTTTCACGACGTCCTCTTTCGCTATGCCTTTTAGGTACATAATGGAAACGTCTGTTTTCGTCATTTGTCCGATTGTCATCGATTCTACCCATACATCCGGGCTTTTAATAATCCGGCGAACCATGGCGATGTTGGTTTCATTGGTTTCCGTAAATCCTTCTTTGGATCCACGGATCGAAATATGCGTCGTCGGCTCTTGAATGGATCGTTTTTCCCCGCCCTGTGTACCGGCTGTCAGCGCTTCATCGATTCCATCCATCAGAATGATCGTATTGCCCGCCATTAAGGAGTCGACGACTTCTTCCTGGTTACGCATCGATTGAACTTGACCGAGCGGAATGACCTCATCCTTAATCAGACCCATCAGGTCTTCAGTAGTAAGTTTTTCCTGTAAATGGTTGCTCTTCATGATCGCCTCAATGAAGAAATTGTCCACGGCTTGACTGTCCACAAGTCCTTTCACAAAAAGAACCGCTGCGTCCATTTTTGCCTGATAGCCGATTTTGACTTTTCGAATGACAATATCCGGGCTGTTTCCAGTGATTCGTTTGATGTCCTCCAGATTTTTGGAGAGAGAAAAGTCGATCATGACAGACGGCTTTTTTGCATAGATCTCCTCTTTTGGCTGTTGTGGATTGCTTCTGTTTTTCTTTTGCTTAAAGAATGAAAGCATCGTATTAACTTACCTTTCTTTCTTTTTTCATCCATTCTGTCCGAGTACTTCCAGTCCTATACTTATTGGTTGTTTAATAAATAAAAAAGCCGTACCAGCTCATTCACTGATACGGCTTTTTCTCATTCGACTCGTTTAAGCTGCTGCTCTTTGATTGCTTTTACTTTTTCTTTTATACTTTCTGTTTCTTCTTTTAAAAACTCAATCTTTACATCAGCATTAGACGATTCGATTCTTACAAATATTCTAGTGTATGAAGTGGGGATCTCGACTGAGATCTGCATATATTCCATTACAGTCACTATGTAGCATTCGTAAAGTACCGAATAAATAATAAAAAATAGCCTATTCTTTCTATCCTGCTTTCTTTCTATTTTTGAAAAAAGCAATGATGAGAAGCAAGATCGGAAGGATGACTTGAATTGAGGGCTCGATATACGGCGATACAACGGTCCTCCATTCTTGAATATATTCTGTATAACTGCTTACGACGGCCATGGATCCAAGTAAAACGACTATTCCCATCGGATAAGCAAGATGGGATGGATGTTTTACTTGAAATAAATGAGACGCTCCCATCACTGCCACATAGAAAAAGATACTTAATTTTAAAAAACCGCCGATCATTACAAATAGGATAAAATAAATATCCAAACGCTCCAAAAATCCGGCTACTTCAATCGACTGAATCGAAGCGAGAAGAGGAAATTGTGAACGGGAAGTATGATCAACACCGAGAACACTTATGTCACCCGCTGCGAAAAGGGCCAATAAGAGGCCACTCATGCCCATAGCCCATAATCCGGTGCGTTTCACTTTTTCACGTTCCTTGACATAAGGTAAAATCATCGCAAATGCGACTATTTGTCCGAATGGAAAGTACAATGTGTCACGGAAAACCGTTTTGATCACCGGAGAAAGTCCTTTTTCGAGTACCGGTTTTAAGTTTTCAAGATGAATATTTCCTGAAATGATCATTAAAAGGAAGCCGCTCAAGAGAAGCAGGCACATGCCGACAAACAACACTTCACTGGTTCGGGAGATGACTTCAATTCCTTTATAAACCGTATAAATGATCACCAGAATGAACAGGGCATTGATGATAAATACAGGTGTTGCCGGGTAAGCAATGGTGACCAGCATTACCCCGAAAGCGCGCAAGATGTTTGCGGCTATATACACAAAATAGAGAACATAACAGAAGGCAAGTATTTTTCCTAAAATGGATCCTAGTAAAATTTGCATATATTCCGTCGGCGAGAGATCCGGATAGTAGCGGTAAAGGCCGTAATGAATGAAAAATAAGCAAAAACCGCCAGCCATGGCAATGAGAATCGCCAGCCAAGAGCTTTGTTCCGCGCCTGCTCCAACCGGAAACACTGCGGCAGTACCGATTTCAAATAAAATGATGAGTGTAAATAGCTGATAGGCACTTATTTTCGCTTTTTCCATCACGTGCTCACTCTCCTTCCTTTTTCAACGTTGTATGAAGGGAGTTGTTGACTAATCCTGTACGGCGTATAAACGCCTCAACTTTTACGTCGACGTCTAATTCCGCAAACGTACGGTCATTCCACTCCTTTTCAAGCTTCTTCCACGCTTTTGGATCGGTACGGTGCACGACTTCGCCAAACCCGAAAATGTCCGATTTGTCTTTTTGCGCTTGCTGGACCGCTTTTTCGATTTCGTTCTTGATTTCTTTCTCAAGCTCCTTTTCAATCTTTTTAATGACATGTAGGTCCATCAGATCCACCGGCACTTTTACTTCGGCAATATCTCCTTCTGCTCGCGTTGAAATCGATAGTGTAGGCTCCCCTTTTGTGAGGGTCGCAGAGACCTTCGTTTTTTGGCGCATCACTTTATAGGCAATGGCTTTTTTCTCTTTTTCCCAGCTCATGCTGACTGTTGTAGTTTTGATTTTATCCAGTGTCCACAGCGTTCCTCGCGCCGTTTCCCCTTCTATCCAGTCAATCAGCTTCCCTTCCTTAAAAACCGCCAATCCATCCGCTTCAGGAGCCGCTTCAAGTTCCGATGATTGAACATTTTCCATCGTTTTCCCCTCCAGGGGATCCCCTTTTAATGTGAAACCGGACAGAAGCGGTTCTTTCCCCGTGGAGGTGACTTGAGTAATTAACTCATGAACATCGACACGTAAGTTTTCACCTAAAATTTTTTCTGTTTCATCCAGCGTTTTTACAATGTTTGTCGAAGGTATTCGATCCGTCCCTGTCAATGTTGTGAGTAAATCTTTCGCTTTTGTCTCCTTCGCGATAACGATCGCCGTCGTCGTCCGGAATTCGATGTCGCGGTCAAGCTCATCCAGGATGGGCGGAAGCCCTTCTTCTTTGGCCAGTTCCTCGCTAATAACGACCAGATCGGTATGGGCGTAATAAGGCGCTCGGGAGAGTTTTTTGGTGAGAAGGGCGTCCATATCACTCAAGTTTTCTCCCGTGACCGAATACACAATAACGGGTGGAGAGGATGACCCCCCACCTCCGCCTTGAAGTCCACTGGTGATGTTCCCTGGATTAATTACTTGTATGGTCGCTTCATAGTTTCCCTCCTCATTGAGATCAAGGGCATAGGCGGAGATAAAGGCGAGATCGGTTAATTCTCTTTTGCTCCAGCATCCAGAAAGGAAACACACGCTTATGACCAGCAAAAAAAGAAACACCCCTTTACGATTCATGCGTGTCCCCTTCTTTCTGGTCTGTCATGATCATCTCACGAGAGATCGGAGGCTGCGGTTTCTGGTTTTCGCCTTGACGAATGATATTGTCCCCAGCGACTATTCGTGATCTTTCGTTCATTGCCCATAAAGGTCTTCGGAAAAACGTCTCTTTGAAATTGGTCGGGAAAAATGGGGCAAACGGAGTCATATAGGGAACCCCGAATGAACGCAAGCTGCACAGATGAACAATCATCAGAAAGAAAGCGAGAATTAACCCGAAAAAGCCAAAGGTGGCCGCGCTGATGATAAAGGCAAACCGAATCAAACGGGCTGAAATGGCCAGCCCATAAGCAGGTGTCGCAAAACTGGCGATGGCGGTAATAGAGACGACAATGACCATCGCCGGTGATACAATTCCCGCTTGCACGGCCGCTTGTCCGATGACGAGAGCCCCTACGATCGAGACGGTCGACCCGATCGCTTTTGGCAGACGGAGCCCCGCTTCACGTAAAATTTCAAAGGTTAATTCCATAATAAGCGCTTCGACAACGGCCGGAAACGGCACGGCTTCCCGTTGGGCCGCAATAATAAAGACCAGTTGGGTCGGGATCATCTCTTGATGGAACGTTGTCGCCCCTACATAAAGAGCAGGTCCCACAAGAGAAATAAAGAAAGCAAGGACGCGTAACAAGCGGAGGCCATTGGCGATATCAAAACGGCTACTGTAATCTTCAAAAGTCTGGAAAAATTCAACAAAAATAGCAGGAACGAGAAGCACAAACGGCGTCCCGTTAATAAAAATCGCGATCCTTCCTGAAAGAAGATTGCCCGCGACCATATCGGGCCTTTCCGTGTTTTCAATCGTTGGGAAGGGCGTCATGGTCTGATCTTCAATCAATTGTTCGATATAGCCCGATTCAAGGATGCCGTCAATATCAATTCTTTTTAATCGTGTCCGTACTTCTTCCACGATGTCCTCTTTCGCTATGCCTTTTAGGTACATAATCGAAACGTCTGTTTTCGTCATTTTCCCGATTGTCATCGATTCCACCCATACATCCGGGCTTTTAATAATCCGGCGAACCATGGCGATGTTGGTTTCATTCGTTTCCGTAAATCCTTCTTTGGATCCGCGGATCGAAACATGCGTCGTCGGCTCTTGAATGGATCGTTTTTCCCCGCCCTGTGTACCGGCTGACAGCGCTTCGTCTATTCCATCAATCAGAATGATTGTATTGCCTGCCATTAAGGAGCCAACGATTTCCTCCTGGTTACGCATCGATTGAACTTGACCGAGCGGAATGACTTTATCAGCGATCAGCTCCATCATGCCTTGAAGATCGAGGTTTTCCTGTAAAGGGCTGCTCTTCATGATCGACTCAATGAATAAATCGTTCACGGCTTGACTGTCCACGAGTCCTTTCACAAAAAGAACCGCTGCGTCTATTTTTGCCTGATCGCCGATTTTGACTTTTCGAATGACAATATCCGGGCTGTTTCCTGTTATTCGTTTGATGTCCTCCAGATTTTTGGAGAGAGAAAAGTCGATCATGATAGAAGGCTTATGTGCATAGATCTCTTCTTTTGGCTGTTGTGGATTCACTCTGTTTTTCTGTTGTTTTTTTTGCTTGAAGAATGAAAACATCATATCAAACTACCTTTCTTTCTTTTTCACATATTCTATGCGAGTACCTCCTTACTTATACTTATTGGTTGCTTTAATAGGCAAAGACGATTGTTTTTTAGTGTATTCTAAATTACTATCTAATTCTCCCAGAAAAACATGTATCCCATCTATTAATCCTGTTGAAGTCTTCCACGTTACTATTCCTTCAGGCACCTGCTTCTTCCAATCATTAAGATAGGATTTTGCTGTATAATTACCACAAACTTCGACTCGTTTAAGCAGCTGCTCTTTTATTGCTTTTACTTTTCTTTTATAAGCATACAAAACACCTTCCCCTTATTTAGATGGTGTTTTAAAATAGTTATTTAATATCCTATTATCTTTTTTAGAACGGATACTATTTCACCGCTATCATTGAGCATTAAATCATAAGCAGCCACATCATCATTTTTATCTATTTCCTTTAACATATCCTCCTCGTCAAAACCGTCAATCAACGCCTCGTAAGGAATATTTTTACCGATAATTCTCTTGTGTTTTAATTCATTAAACTCTTGTTGATCAAGCTGATTAACTTCGTTTGATGAAGCGTCTATTGAACGGTCTGACGGAAAGTGTGAAAAAACCAGCAGAAAACTTAGTAAACTTAAAATACATTTTCCTGACATTTTACTCATTTCTTCTACACCTTTTATTATGTTACAATTCCAGCATAATACAATTTAATCAATAAGGTGGGAAATATGATAAAGATTAGATTATTTAGCATAATATTGATTATTTTTCTTTTGTATATTGGATATTATCATTGGAGATTGGAATATGCTAAGGATGTGGTCATGAAACATTTAAAAGAACAAGGATATAACGAGGAAGATGTTTTAACTATGGAACCATATTATGATCTAAAAAGTGAAGATTTATTGTTTCCTAATGTGAAAGTATATTTTGCAGACGAACCCCATGCGGATTATACTTATTCTCATACGGATTCCCCTAATATTTATACACAAACATCTTGGTATAGTGATGGGAAACATCAGGAACGATAGTTATATTACGAACGGGTAAAGTTATTTTTCTTGTGTAGCGATAATAAAGTTGTTTAATTTCTATGCTATAAACATACATAACACCGCTCGATTATTCGGACGGTGTTTAAAATAGTTGTTTAATTTTATTTAACCTTTACTAATTTGCTCAAAATCAGTAACAATAAAGTCGCTTAAAAATCAGGTCTTATTGAACTAACCTGCCCCGTTAGCCGTATAATCATACCAAACATACATTTCTTCATTTGGTGTTGAGCATGACTTTGCTAAAGAGCGGGCTTGAACGTTGGCTGATACAACGTGCTATGGTGTTGTATTACGGATAAACGAAAAGGACTCTATATCTTACGTGCTGTTTGTCACTATTTGTCGAAGGAATAAAGTAGAATTCATCTCTTTTTTATAGGAAGATAGATAGAAACATTAATCATGAATTATTAGCACGCTGTAGCGTGTGTTTATTTTATTTATTTAGTAGTTCTATTTTCGTGATATTTATAGATTATTTATTTACCAAATACAGATTAGGATTGGTTATTATATCATATGAAAAAAAGTTTTTTGAAGAAAGTCTCTGGATTTCGATCAGACAAACGCAAGAATAAGATCATTTCGGGGGTTATTTATTTTTATCTATTCGCCGTAATTTTTGTAGGCATTGGGAAGCTAACTGGTGTTGAAGTACCTACGTTCTCTTCTGAGAATGGAGCAGACATACAACAACAATCTGCAAGTAAGCCGAAATCCGTAGAAAAAGAAAAAACGAAAATCCCTGAATACTCGATTGTGAAAGATGATCTTGCTGAACTCGGTAGATGGAGGTTGACTTTAGAAACAAATTCTACAAATGAGACAGAACTAAAAAATTTAGTTGCCCACACTAGAAAAATGGCCAAAGAAAAAGATGTAAAAGTAGCTTCTATTTTTGTGGATATCTTAAAAAAAGACAGTCCTTCAAAATACCCTATTGCATCTGGCCGTCTTGTCCTCGATAATATCGGTCAAGCACAAACCGGGTCAGATACGGAAACTATCGATTTTACTTACCAGTATGATGCAAAAGAACACGAGTCATTTTCTATATGTGCAAATCCACCACGAGCCAGTAAAGTTTTAGTGGCTTTCAAATCTGCAGGGTTATCTGTTCCTGAACCAAGAGATAATACCATTAATTGTATGAAATTTAAATGTGTTCAACTTATCACCACTGAGGTAGTTAGTATTTATAAATGGCCTGATGAAGTAACTGCTAAAAAGATCCTAGCTAAAGGTATTGGTGACCATCAGGCGGGTTCATTTACTATACGTTTCAGTGAATCGTACAACGCCGACGGAAGTATAAAGTACCAGCCATTACCTTCAAAGAAAGCATATATTGAGCAACTTGATAAATTGATTTATTCAAAAAAATAACGCTGGCCCTACACGCCTAAGATTTTTGATCGTACGTATATGAAATTTATCAGAATGAACTAAAAAAGCATGGTCAAAATACTATTTCAAAACCTGGATGGGTTACAACAGGCGGAATAATTCTTGCTTTATTCCTTGCCATTGCTTTCGTGGAACCTGCTGAAGATTCAACTAATACTACACCACAGACAGATGACTCGCTGCAGAACAGCAAAAAAAGCAAGATGAGTTAGTGTAAAAAGAGAAATTCCTTGAAGAATGCGAAAAAGATTTGGCCGACAAAGAAACAGAATTAGAAGATAAACAGCAGCAAGATGAAGAGCCGGCAGCCAATTTAACAACTCTCACCCAACCTGTCTCTTTTTAAGACAGGTTTTTTCTTTTTAACGGATAGGAACGTATGCTTTAAAAAGCACTTATGTACAATTCGCTCTTTACTGTCACGAATGAACATTGATCAAAAATTTTGGTCGTTTTTTGGTCGAAATTTCGGTCATCTATTGTTTATATTATAGCACTAGACCTCTTTGCTTCTTGGCAAATGTATTTTCAAGTATATTTAACCACTTTTCTTTCGCGTGGTTTGGCAGCTGCTAAAATGGTCTCAAGCTTAAACGTCCTCTTCCAATTTCCGATGAAGCAATAAGCCTTAATAAAGTTGTCGTCCATACTCGTGCGGATAATACGCCGTTTCGTGATCGTATTATCCGCACCCATGTATATGATCTCAATTGGCATTTTCTCTTCTTTCGACGTAAGCAATAACCCGTTCATTATATTTCGAAAAAGCTTTAAATTACATACAAAAAGTTGTCTTAAAATGGTATGGATGTATTCATTACTCACTGTAATTTTAAGAACAATGGGAAATGCTAATAAAAAAACAAGGAGTGATGAGATGAAAATTTGGATTAGCAGTGTCTTTCTTCTTTTTTCTTTATCTCAGCCAGTGTTAGCTGAACCTCTCTCTTCACCGAAGAGTAATTTGTCCATAGTTATTGATGATTTAGGTAATAATATGAAGGGGACGGAGGAGATGATTAAGCTCCCGGTAAAGCTGACCGTTGCAATTATGCCTTTTATGCCTTCAACGAAAGAAGATGCGGAGCTCGCTAACCAATATGGGCATGAAGTTATTGTTCATTTACCAATGGAGCCGAAAATTGGGAAGAAAAGCTGGCTTGGTCCAGGCGCAATTACTACTGATTTAAGCGATAAGGAAATCCGTAAGCGTGTAGAGGCCGCTATTAAAGATGTACCTCACGCTGTCGGAATGAATCATCATATGGGCTCAAAAGCAACAGAGGACGAAAGAGTGATGAAAATTGTTCTGGAGGTGTGTAAGGAAAACGGGCTTTTTTATCTCGATAGCAAGACGACGGGAAAAAGTGTCGTCGGGAAGCTGGCTAAGGAAATGAACGTCCCTTTTTTGGAAAATGATTTCTTTTTTGATGATGTATATACAACCCAGCATATTACAAAACAAAGCAAAAAACTGGCGGAAAAATTAACCGAATATGAACAGCTAGTTGCCATTGGTCATGTGGGGATATCCGGGTCAATGATGGTTAGTGTTTTAAAAGAATATATACCCTTATACGAAAAAAAGGCAAACATTGTTTCGGTGTCAGAATTAATTCCAGAATATAAACCGATTCATAAAGAACCCACTTAATAATAATAAGAGTGAACTGTACCCGTAAAACGGGCAGTTTAAAAAATTCCGCTACTCCTGCAACCAGTAGGTGTCCTCGGTATTGTGCCCGGGTCATCTTGTTTAGAAACCTGTTCGGGCCAATTGAAAAACCATGTTAGGACAAGGCTTGTAGCATGCGGAGAATCAACTTAAATAAGAAAGTTCCACTGTATACTAAATCCTCTAATTGTACACGTTAATTGTTGTATCTAAAATAAGGGAGGATTACACTTATGGGGATACTAAAACTTTTTGCTATGGCTTGTCTGGTCACCGTGGCATTGATAGGATGTAATCAAAACAACAAGGCCGTAAAAGATGAGGCTGTTGACGAGAATGTGAAGACAACTACTGATGATCTTCAAAATCATGAAAAGCGGGTAGATGTGGCTGATAAGATTGCAGAACAAATCGTCAGGTTTGAGGACATCGAGAATGCAACTGTGCTCGTTTCAGAACGCATTGCCTATGTTGCCGTTGCCATGAAGGATTCAAATAACGAAGAGATAACAGATGCCTTAAAAGACAAGATTTCCGACCTAATATTATCCGATAATTCAAATATTCAGAAAGTATTTGTGTCAGCAAATCCTCACTTTGTAAGCCGAATGAAGGATTATGGAACTAAATTCAAGGAAGGCAAACCTGTAGAGGGCTTATTTGAAGAATTTAATGACATGATTGGTAGAGTTTTTCCTGACGCTCATTCTAAATAAGTCTAGTGCCATAAATAAACAGCAAAAGCCACACACACGAGCAGGGCTTTTGCTGTTTATATTTTCTTTGATGTTACTGCTACTATTAGCTTCGCCTTTTACATTGATACTAATACTGTCCTTACTATAAGCCGTTTGTGGAGGGTTTTTTATGATTTTCGATTAAAACCCTTAATGTTCTTGATATTATTCATGTTTAATACGTGTTAAATTTTTATTCTCTTATTGAAGTAAAGTACCCAACGAATAGGAACTTTCTTACCTAAATAGTGAAAGAACTTTTAATACCCATGCAATAATGCGCCCTTGAATAAGTTTCAAATGTATGTATAATGTAGGGTAATTGTATAAGTTAAATGTTTTCTAGGGTTCCGCAACAAGTTGTTGGACTGGTCCGAGAGAAAACTCACAGCTTTGCTGTGTCACGGAGGGATAAAAGCCTGGGAGAAACTGTTTAACAGTTATCTCTTAGGCTTTTTTGTTTTTTTGGCAGGAATAAAATGGAGGTGTTATTTAAATGAATACAAACTGGATTAATGTACTGATTGCTGCTTTTTTTGAAGTTTTTTGGGTTATCGGCTTAAAACACGCAAATGACTTTTGGACTTGGACTGGAACTGTTATTTCTATCATCATCAGCTTCTATTTAATGATTATGGCTGGACGAAAACTTCCCGTCGGGACTGTCTATGCAGTTTTTGTAGGAATGGGTACAGCAGGAACTGTTTTTTCTGAAATCATATTCTTTGGAGAATCATTTAAAATGGCCAAAATACTTTTAATTTTACTTTTATTAGCAGGTGTAATTGGCTTGAAATTAGTTACAAAAGACAAAGTTCAGGAAGGAGCTGATTCCTAATGGCATGGGTTTCTTTAATCTTAGCAGGACTATTTGAAATGTTTGGTGTTACTATGATAAATAAATTGCATAAGGACCGGAATTGGCAATCCCTAGTTCTGTTAATTATCGGATTTGGAGCAAGTTTTTTATTTCTTGCTTATGCAATGAAAACACTACCTATGGGGACTGCTTATGCAATTTGGACCGGAATTGGAGCGTCTGGTGGAGCAATATTAGGAATGTTTTTATATAGTGAATCAAAAGACTGGAGAAGAGTTGTTTTCATAGCAATGGTTTTAGTTGCAGCAATAGGGTTAAAACTAGTTTCATAATCGGCTATACCCTTGGAAATATCCGTTTATGCAGAATGTGTAGATCGGCTGCGGCCAGTCTTTTTTATTTACATAATCTTTACAAAGCCCCTCATCTCTTCCTTATATATAGAAGGAGATAGTTTTTTACGTTATAAAGAGGAACCTGTTCAATCGTTACGAGCAGGTGGGTTTTTCATTTCTGTTAAATTAAATTTACCTAGTCTTTATAGAAGCTTAATTGACGATAGCTATAATAGAAGAAAAGGAGATGATCATTTGAAATTGCTCGAAGCAGTTAAATTTCATGGTTTATTTCGATTGTGGAATGTAGATGGCGAAGAAGTGACCGAAGCCCTTTTCTTCAGTGAGATTTTAAAAAGCATTGTCGATAATGGTAATGACTGGGACCCGGGTGTATTCGATTGGTCTCATGAAGAGGAGATCGATTTTGCAGACTGGCAGGAAATTGAGGTTGAGGTTTTGCCAATGGTGATGATTGAGTAAGGATGACTTTTGCGGCCGGTTTTTTGTATAAGTTCACCTCTAATTCGGGCAATATAATTGCGAGGTGTAACAATGAAAAATTTAGAAGTGTTTTTCATATATGGAGCTTTAACATCGGTTTTATTTATGGTCTGCATTTTTATCTATTGGCTGATTCACGAAAGGAATAAAAAATAAGTCACATTCTAAAATTCAAAGCTGACCGTGTTGAGGAATTAGATGAAGTAAATGGTGCAACAGTACTTGTAACAGATCATAAGGCTTATGCAGCCGTTGATTTAAAAAACGGCACGGAAGTAAATGACGATCTCAAAAATAAAATTGAAGAAAAAGTAAAAGAATCAGATACTTCTGTCGGAAAAGTGTATGTTTCCGAAGATCCAGATTTCAGCACTCAAATGAAGGATTATGCTGATCGGATAAAGGCGGGCGAACCAGCTGAAGGGTTCTTCGATGAATTTAGTGATGCTGTTCGCAGAGTATTCCCGAGTGCTTGACTACAAACCTTATCAATTGTTTCATCAATAACAACCCTAGCCGAAACTTGTTTTATCATACCGGTGCATCATAGACCACACTTCTTCTCGTGTGACCGGACGTTGCGGATACGTGCCTTCACTGATTCCATTCTCTTTCACCCATTTTTGTGCTTCGGCGAATCAAGGTGACAGCGCTGCGTCTTTATTATGCTGCATCCCGCACCTCTTTCATTTTTTGCATAAAAAAGAGACCTGCGTTTGCAGATCCCTTAGTTTTACTAATAAGTTATTGTCCCAATGCCGCTTCAATCGCTGCTATTTCTTCAGCAGAGAACCGTGAAGATGCTACTTGAACTGCCATTGCTTGTTGTTCTGGTGTTAAACCATTCTCTGCGATACGATTATACATAGCAATTTCTTCTGCAGTAAATCGGCTAAACACAAATTGCATGGCCTCTTCCCTCGAAGAAAAACGCGATTTAATAGGGGCGTTTGCCTGAGTATTTTCAACCTCATTTGATTCTGTTTCTTTCACCGTTTTCGTTTCTTGGGCTTTTTCCGCTTCTCTTTGTATTTCTGTTTCTTGTTCTTGGTTTAATTCTATCTCTTGATCTAAATGAATCGAATCACTATTAGCATCTTCTTTTATAACTTTAGTTCCTTTTTCATCACTGCTATTAGACTCGTTTTGTTGAACAGCTTCTTCATTCGGCTCTTCGTTTGTTACCAACTGAGCATTTTCATCAGAACTAGAAGAATCCTTGGTACTTTCTTCTGAATTAATCTTTCCAAATACAACTACTGAGATTGATATTAAAACAACTGCTAACAACAAAATAAGGCTCATTCTCTTTAATTTCATATATACATCTCCTTCCATTATGAATATACATATTCTCCAGTATGAACTCTTTTAGTCGGGTTACTTTATTTCTTCTTTTACACCTCTTTTAACCGTGGGCCTCGCTATCACAGCAGCCACAATGTATTTATTAATCGTTCAAAGCAGAATAAATTTTTTGTCTATACTCCTCTTTCCATATTAACAATTCTTCGAAGTCACCTTCATCTCCCACGCCAATCAATCCCTTGAAAATAATGCATAATCTTTTCCAAAGGAGGTGAAATATCTTGGAATGGATAGATGATACAAAGGCTTCCCTAGAAATTGCTGAAGTGATGCTTGATAACATTCAAGATTTAATCAATGAATCGGTAACTCACTCTGACGTAATACCCTATTTGAAGGTAATAATTAATAACTTTTTGGAGAATTGCCTTTCTCCACTAGATTACGCAGCTAATTATATCTTTTCTACTTATTGTGAAATTGAATATACAGCTCAAGAACTTAGATCTTTTAGTGTATATTCTCCTATAAGATATAAACCAAGAGCATTTAATTCCTGTATACTCAAAAATTATAGAACTCCTTCAACAAAACGTCCAGATTTAGTAAATGTATTTGAATCCGCCCAATCATTTTACCACGGTTTAGTTCGAGTTCCGTTTTCTCCTTCTTGAGCTCCTTGATCATTTCATTCTTATCCTCAATCCACATAATCTTCTGTGCTCGGATAATAGCTACATATTGAATTTGTATAAATCAGCGGCAGAAACTTCGCAAAGAAGCCATGAGTGACAGCTTTCTGATTTTGTTTGTTTTGGAGCATAGAAAAAAGCACCGTGGTGGGTGCTTACATAAAACCAAAATTAAATGCCTGGGCATTTTTTCTTCTTCATCAATTCTTTCAATCAATTACTTCAATTGAGGATATATGCATCGGATTAAAAAGCTCTTTTTGCCCTTCATCAACAGCCAAAAAACCGCTCATCATCATTGTCATACCATTCGGCATTTCTTGATAAAGGCTATTAATAAAATCTTGTACTGTTGCAGATTCATGCGTTACCTCGTATTCTTTCCCACTATCCATAATCACTTTAATTTTCATTTTGTCACCACCCTTCGCCTTATATTTCAACAAAAGGAGTCAATTTCCTGCAAAACAAAACGTTACTGCAGAGATAGCGATTTTGTTTTTCTCATATATACGGCAAACTCTGTCTCATTGATCATGCTGTATCATGCTGTTGATGAGTGTTTTATCCTGCAAATCAAGCTCTGTTAATTCGGCTTTCGCTTCAATAGCTGCTTTCATTTCTCTCAGCGCACATAATGATTGTTTGTATTCGTAAATAAGTATCCGCATATCCATCCTCCTTAATTTTGCCTTAACGTGTCCTTCCCATCCCCATGAGATTCTTGATTTCCCGTTCAGACAATTTTTACTGTTTCTTTGTCGGTTTCTCCTTACTGTCGATCGTCATCTTATTCTTTTCCGTCCAACTAGTTAATTGATCTTTAAATTGATTCATTGTTGAACATCCCCTTTCAAAAATAAAAAAGAGGACACCGATCACACAGCAATAAAGCTGTACAATCAGTGTCCTCAGGCTCTCCTATCTTGAACCTATTCAGTTACACACATTATAACAAATCTTCAATGGGAAAAGTCACTAAATAATGCTGAATATTATCGTCGAGCTAATGCAGCTGATAGGAGAAATATTGACCTCTTTCTAATATCACTTTCTCATTCATCATATTTCGCATTTCAAAAATACGGTAACATTGTTATTACTTATATTAGTAGGGTAATACCAGAATTCTTCTAAATTCAATATCCAAATATAAGTGATTTTTCTTCTGCAAGGACGTACTAAATCTTCGTTAAGCTGCAAATAAGCATAATTCTTTTGTAGCTTTTGAGATTTTTAAGTAGGCGATGCCATTGTTGGTGCCCCACCTAGAAAGCCCCTCCTGGCATTCCTTCTGGATATCCAACTTGCATTCCTTCTGGCATCCCATCCGGCATTCTTCCTGGCATCCCACCCGGCATTCCTTCTGGCATCCCATCCGGCATTCTTCCTGGCATTCCACCCGGCATTCCTCCTGGATATCCACCTGGCGTTCCTTCTGGATATCCATCTTGCATTCCTTCTGGATATCCATCTTGCATTCCTTCTGGCATCCCTCCTGGCATTCCTCCTGGCATTCCACCCGGCATTCCACCCGGCATTCCACCCGGCATTCCTCCTAGATATCCACCCGGCATTCCTCCTGGTGACCTACCTGGCATCCCTCCTCGACATCCACACGGCTTTCTTCCTGGCATTCCTCCTGGATATCCACCTGGCATTCCTCCTGGATATCCACCTGGCATTCCTCCTGGATATCCACCTGGCATTCCACCTGGCATTCCACCTGGCATTCCACCTGGCATTCCACCTGGCATTCCTCCTGGCATTCCACCTGGCATTCCACCTGGCATTCCACCCGGCGTTCCACCTGAATGGGCGTATATATAATAACCATCAGTATAATACACCTAACTCCTCCTTTTTCATATCTAAATGACATTCGTTATAGAGTATGTATCCTAATTTATATTGGTACAAATGAAGTTTATATAACATTAGAAATATGTTGTCCGATCTCATCGAATATGTTCCAAATAAAAAGAACAACTAGAGCATCCTCGGTTGTTCTTTTTATGTCATTTTTAGAATGTCACTGTTACGTAGTTTGTTCCAACTGGTCATTTAGCATTTACTTTTTACTGTAGGATGTATTGTTCTTTTCAGCCCAGCAGGTTAATTGATCTTGAAAATGCTCCAACATTGAACAACCCCTTTCAGAAATAAAAAAGAGGACGCCGATCACACAGCAATAAAGCTGCATAATCAGTGTCTTCAGGCATTCCGTCTTGGACTAAATTATTTAAATAGCTTGCGTAAAAGTATCGAAAAATTTAGAATCTTATCCAACTTATATTTTCTTTAACTCCACAAAAAGTGTAAAATTTTCAAAACTTCTGTAAAATATGTTGTAAATCTCTCAAAAATATCTTATGATTCTTTCTGTTGTGTTTAGTAAACAAACAAACTCGCACAGGAGAATTGTCATGTCACCCACTCAGTTGAATTTAAATGACTTATCCACCCAAATTAATCATATCCGTAAGTTGATGATAGCCTCTGGTATTGAAAAGGGGCTTAATAATTTTGAAACCCTTAAATACAGCGAAGAATTGGACAAGTTAATTATCCAATTTCAATTGCAAAGCAAACTTTAAAAATCTATCGAGAATAAATATCATTTTTTGTATAAGTTTCTCTGGATTGGTTAAACTGTTATTGTGTTAGGTTTTCTCATAAGTAAGTTCCTTCCACTCGTTTTAGCCAGGGCAACCTGGCTTTTTTTGTGCTGTAATATCGATGGATTGTCCATTTAGCTGATTGAATTTTCACAGTTTGAATCGTTACTACGTATACTAAAAACAGATAGGAGTCTCTTACTTCCTCCTATTTAGAAGCCTTACTCCTTTTCGAGCAACTATTCTTATCCTGGAATAGTTGCTTTTTCGACGGGCTGTTTAGCAATATTTGTTTTCAAATGCTGTTGTATCCTTCATTATCAGCTCCCACCGTCCTTCGTTCTCTTCTGGATTCATGTTGTTCAAGGTTCTTACATTCATTTCTTGAAAAGCTATTTCTTTTACGTTTAATTCTTTTCTATTCGGGTATGACGAGTAATTAACCCAAAATTACTCAAAAAAGGAGGCCATCACAGTATGTTACCTATCAATATTTTTGCATGGGTACTAATAATATTTTTATTCATTAGTTTCGTTTTTTCTTTAGTTGCTTTATGGAGAAAACCGAGATTTTTACGCGAAACTGAGAATGAAATTTCCTCACGATTGAATAAAAATACGCTTAAACGGGATAAATGAATACAATACTTCTTGTGTCATTTGTTTCTCTTTATGTAATGTATATCGAATCCAACGGGCTTCTCATGCTGCCAGGCGATAGTCTGTGAACCAAAACCAGCCGGCAGATCATCCACTTTCTTAGGTATTCCATCGACTACGTAATATTTAGCATTCTCCATCAAGTCAATTTCAGCTGTCATTTTTTCATGGTCAATCTTCATACCACTGGATGCCCCTAGTTTATTAAAATAGAATTGCGAGCAATATTTTAAAGGCCGGGGACTTTTCCTGGCTTTTTTGTATACTTTTCAAATGACTGATACGGCTTTTACTTATTGGTTACGCTTGAGCAGCTGCTCTTTGATTGCTCGGGCTCTCTCTTTCATACTCTCCATTTCTTCTTTTAAAGACTTAATCTTCACATCGCCTGAAGACAATTCGATTCTTATTAAGTCCCCTTCCTGCACATCTGATCCTATTTTTTCAACTAACATTTATTCTAGCGTATTCAGTGGGGATCTCGACTGAGATCTTCCGTATATTCCTTTTACAGTCACTATGGAGTATCCGTAACATACCGAACGATGAGAAATAAAAGTGAACCCATTCTTTTTATATTGCTTTCTTTCTGTTTTTGAAAAAAGCAATGATGAGGAGAAGAACAGGGACGATGGCTTGAAATGGGCGATCGATATATGGTAAGAAAACCGCCCTCCATTCTTGCATATATTCCGTATAATTGCTTGCAATGGCCATAGATAGATATAAAATAACAATGCCCATCGGATAAACAAGACGGGAGGAGTGTTTCACATGAAATAAATGAGCCGCTCCCATCACCGCCGCATAGAAAAAGATACTTATTTTTAAAAAACCGCCCATCATCACAAAAAGGATAAAATACACATCTAAACGCTCCAAAAATCCGGCTACTTCAATCGACTGGATCGAAGCTAGAAAGGGAAATTGTGCATCGGTAGTAAGATTAACACCGAGAACACTTATGTTAATTGCTGCGACAAGAGCCAATATCAAACCGCCCATACCCATTGCCCATAATCCGGTGCGTTTCACTTTTTCACGTTCCTTGACATAAGGGAAAATCATCGCAAATGCAACCATTTGTCCAAATGGGAAGTACAACGTGTCTGTGAAAGCGGTTTTGATTACCGGAGACAGTCCTTCTTCCAGTACTGGTTTTAAGTTTTCGATATGAATAGTTCCTGATACGATAAATAAAAAGAGGCCGCTCAAGAGAAGCAGGCCCATAGCGACAAACAACACTTCACTTGTTCGGGCGATGACTTCAATTCCTTTATAAACCGTATAAACAATCACTAGAATGAACAGGGCATTGATAATAAATAAAGGGGTTGCCGGGTAAGCAATGGTGACCAGCATTACCCCGAAAGCGCGCAATATGCTTGCAGCTACATACATAAAATAGAGGACAAAAAAGAAGGCGAGTATTTTACCTAAAACAGATCCTAGTAAAATTTGCATATATTCCATCGGCGAAAGATCCGGATAGTAGTGGTAAAGGCCGTAATAAATGAAAAACAGGCAAAAACCGCCGGCCATTGCGATGAGAATCGCCAGCCAGGCGTCCTGTTTCGCGTCTACTGCAAGCGGATTAAATACGGCAGTACCAATTTCAAATAAAAGGATGAGTGTGAATAGCTGATAAGCACTCATTTTCGCTTTTTCCATAATATGATCACTCTCCTTCCTTTTTCAACGTTGTATGATCCACAATGAAAGCATCGTATTAAATTATCTTTCTTTCTTTTTTCATCCATTCTGTCCTAGTACTTCCTTGCTTATACTTATTGGTTGTTTATACAGGCAGGGACGATTGTTTTTTGTAGCATATTCATCTAATTCTCCCAAAAAACAGGCATCCCATGTACTAATCCATTTGAAGTTTTCCGCGTTACTGTTCCTTCAGATATAAAACTATTTAATCGGATATCTGTTTCTTCCAAGACTTACTCCGTTCAAAACATTTACTTACATTGCAAAAAAACCATACCAGCATATTGACTGATACGGCTTTTACTTACTGGTTACGCTTGAGCAGCTACTCTTTGATTGCTCGGGCTCTCTCTTTCATACCTCCATTTCTTCTTTTAAAAACTCAATCTTCACATCGCCTGGAGACAATTCCATTCTTATTAAGTCTCCTTCCTACACATCTGATCCTATTTTTTCAACTAACATTACTTCTGAATCGATTCGTCCTCGCGCTAGAACAGCTTTGCTGGAGGAAATGCAGCAAAGCTGGGAAATTATCAAGAAACGAGGTCTAAATAAATAAACACGCTGCGGTGTGTATTTATTTTAATCTCATACCAGTACTTATTTTATTGACTTTGAAATGCAAGGTACGAAAAGAGCTTATTTTTCTATCCTGAATGTTACTTCTTCAACATGTCAACATCTGTTCAGTTAAGCAGAAGGAGGAGATTTATAAAACCTTCATTCATTACTGTGCTTAACAAGAAGAAGCAGAAAAGCTTATACGGCTTTCCTGCTTTTTTTTGCTTTATCAGATCGGAGAATTAACACTGCGTATTTCCTCAGAAAATTCGGCTGTTGCCGTCCATTTTTCCCGCCATTCCACCCGTTCTTGCTCTTCTATTTGTTTTTCGAGCGTATCATCCCAGCGTTCGAGCCACGTATTCCAAACGCGCGCGTAGAAAATGTCCTGTTCTTTGTTGTACATTCGAAATTCCAGGCATGGAACATGTTTGACCATCCGTTGATCGAAGCTCTTTACGTCAGCTACTACCGTTTGAAAGCCGTTTTCCTCCAGCCCATTTTCTCTCTCGACAAGAACCTGCAACATTCGGTCCACATTGATAAGATCCTGATTATTCACATACCGATAAAGCGGCAGTTCTTCGTCTGTTCCGGGCATAGGTTCGTTCATCGCCGGCCAAAATTCATCATGACCCGTGCTGTAAAAAAGCACTGTCCACTCTTCTTCCATTTCTTCGTCAATGATGCCTGTCTTCAGCTGTTCATGCCCTTTCGGTGTTAGCTTGTAGCCTTCTTTTTCCAGCCGGATCAAGCCCGTTCGCTGCATTTTTTCGATTAAATCCGCAATGAACAGCTCCTCTACCAGTAGCATTTCGGACAAATTGGCTGCCCGCCGGATATCGACCTGTCCAAAAGCGAGCAGCAGCATTTTCATGAGAATATCCATTTTAGACCGCTTTACCCGCTTAAATGCCACATCAAATGTCACTACCGGCAAATGCCACATAGCCGACTCCTTGATTTGGACAGCTGGATTCTCAAGCAAGGTGGCACGTAAACGTTTTGTCAACTTATCCATGCTGTTTCACCTCTTCAAGCGTTCGCAGACCATGTTGTTTTTTGGCGGCTTCTAATACGTGCGTATACATGTGTCTTGTGTCCGCTTGTTTCGTCCGCTCGGTAAACATCTTTTTACTGCCGATTAAAACGAGCAGCTCTCTCGCTCTCGACAGGGCGACATTCAGCCGGCGGTAGTCTTTGGCGAAGCCGATGTCGTCCTGTTTATTATGGTGATTGCGCACCATGCTTAACAGAATGACATCCATTTCCATGCCTTGAAACCGGTCCACTGTCCCGGTGCGAATAGTCAAGTGGCGCAAGCGAAGCTCCTGATGAATCAAGCGGTCAATCCTTTTCACTTGTTCCCCGTAAAAACTAATTACGCCAATGCTTTTTTTCTCATCAGCTTTCATTCTTCCAGCTTGCTTCGCCTGTGCCGCCGCTTCATCCAATTCCTTCAGCAAAGCACCAGTCCCCCTCAATTCAGCCGGGTTATACAGGCTTTTTCCGCCTTTCATTCTTTCTTCGAAAAACGCATGCTCGTTCGGCATATCCAGCCATAATAGATGATTGTCCCGCTGTATGAGCGGTGATTCCAGCAAGTGATCCCGTTCCGAATCAGAATCGGTCAAGCCGCATTGGAGCCGTTCGTTTTCCTGCTCATAAAACGGCGTAATGGCTGCCATAATGTTTTCATGCATCCGGTACTGGATCGCCAGCATCGTTTTATTGCTTTTCGGCAAGTTTTTAAACAACCGTTCAAACAGTGATTCTTTTAACAGCTTTTTTAATTCCACTTTTCCTTCAAAGTCTTCACTTTCGCCCGCCATTTCCTGCAGCGCCTCTTCCAGCGTATCGTTTCCTAAAAGAGGCGGCAGCTGGTGATGGTCGCCGACTAAAATGATTTTTTTTCCTTTCAACATCGGCAAAAGCAGCTCCGGCGGGGTGGCTTTTGATACTTCATCGATGATCACCACATCAAAAACAGGGTAATTGTCGATAAAATCTTTTCGCGCGGATGCCACGCACGTCGTTCCAATCACATTCGCATGCTTCACATATAATTTTCGGATTTCGTCCAAGTCGTGATCACTTGCTTTTTCCAGCAGTGACAGCCACTTTTCTTGAACCGACTGGAACAGCGGGAGTTTCTGCTTTTCCTGCTTTAACGACTCCCGTGTAAAGGACAGACTCGCCAGCTGCTTTAACACCTTTTCATGTTCCCGTTCCGGTTGTGTAGAGAGGATTGCATGTAAAAGCGCCAGTTCTTCTTCTTTTCGGCTGATTGTGTCACGCAGTTGCTTTAGATGAGTCCCCAGTTGAGCGAGCTTTTGTTCAGCCGCCTGCAGCTGAGCGGCTTTTCCCGCTCGTTCAGTGCGATTTGTTTCAATTCGCCGCTCCACTTGCTCGTACTGTTCTTTCTTTTTTTGCAAATGAAGAGCTTTTTCCTCGTATTGCCCAAGAGCTTCTTTTGCGTTAGCGATCCGCTCCTGTGACGCTGCCATCTGCTGATACTTACTTTGAAGCAAACGGAGCTCAGCCCGCTGATCTTCCAGCGCTTGCAAGAATTCTTGGTATGACACTTTATTTATCTGCTGCTTTTGCTGCAGCAGATGGATCATTTCCTGCTTCAGTAAGCGAAATGTTTCATTCGCGGTTTCTTTATAATGATCATACGACTTTAACTTTTTCGCTTTCTGCCACACAAAGTGCCGCCGGCGGTATAATCCTTCGAGATAGTCCCCTAACGTCCTCATATCTATATTCGGATTTTGCTTTACTGCATTCCTCAATTCATCCAAAAAATGATCGATTTCATCGGCCCTATAAGATGACGATCCATTCCCGGCACGCT
Source organism: Bacillus sp. 37MA (assembly GCF_000372765.1). Taxonomy (NCBI): domain Bacteria; kingdom Bacillati; phylum Bacillota; class Bacilli; order Caryophanales; family Bacillaceae; genus Bacillus; species Bacillus sp. 37MA. The sequence goes on along the minus strand of NZ_KB889752.1, from coordinate 908,952 downwards.
GCTTCAGCTGATCAATCGATACACGCTGCCGCATGAAAAGCTGCTCAACGTACGAAATTGCGCGGTTTAATTGGTCATTATACGCTTTTAATTTCGTGAGCTGATTCATTTCTCCGCGAATGCCGTCCAGCTCGTCCATCAGCTGCTCGGCTCGTAGAGATCGTTCTATATAATGTTCAAGCAAGATCCATTTCAGGCCGTCGATTCGTTTGACGGTTGCTATTTTTGCAGAAGCAACGTCCGTCTGATTGATCTCAGCGGCCCGCTTCTCACATTCGCCGGCCGCTTGATCGATATTTTGTTTTTTTCGATGGATTTTGTCTTGAAGTTCATCGCAGGCAATCACATGGCGCAGCCGCTGCATCACTTGCTGGACAGATTCCCATTCTTTTTGTAGCGCCCCGTTATCCGGCTCATCACGAAGAAACGTTTCATCCTGTTCGATAGACGTTTCCAGTGAGCGAAGCGCCTGCTCTGCTTCCCGTACCTGTTGCCCAGCAGCCCACTGTTTTTGTTCAGCTGCCTGCACATCCTTTTTCTGTTCTTCAACAAACGATCGGCCTTCGCCAAACTCTTTTTGCGCTACTTTTTTAACTTCCAGTGCCACTTCTGCTTGAGCAAGCACCGGCTGAAGCTGCTCCTGCTCTTTTTCATTCGAAGCCCATTCTGCTTCCAGTTCTGTTTTCCGTTTTTTGCGCGCTTCAAACTGAGCAGAGACTTCTTGCTGCGTCTGGTCTTTCCAATACTGCCCCACATTTTCTTCAATGAATTTCTTGCCTTCTTCTTCAATGCTTTCCGTGCGCCCCACCCGAAGAATGCGAATGTCTTTATTCGCTAGCAATCGTCCAAGGGCATTGTCGACCGCCAAATTCGACTGCGAAGCGACCAGTGTGCGCAGCCCCGCCTTCGCATTTTGCAGACAAATTTCAGAAATGACCGTTGTTTTTCCGGTTCCAGGCGGCCCTTGAATGACGTATAAGTCTTCCGCAGACATAGCGCCTATGACCGCTTCCTGCTGGAACTCGTTCAATCGATTGTGAAATTGCAGCGCGGCTTGCTTTTTCGGCGCTCGGACCGGCGGCTTGTTTTCAAATAAAAGGCGTTCAAGCTCCGGATTCGCAGCCAGGCCGTTTTCTAAATGCTTAAACCCTTGCCGCAGTCTTTTCACCTGGCTCAGTGTCGCAAAATTGCTAAAGACGACTTCTTTTTGATTCATATCGAGCCGCTGCTGCCGGGCCCGTTCCTCCATATAACCGTGCAGTTCCACTTCAACGGTGCGAGCGGAACGATTCGCTTTCAGCACCTTCCCAACATCCTGGTCAATCCCCTTGAGTTTGACGCTCAAATCTTTGAGTGACTTCCATTCCTTTTCACCCAACTGGCAGCCCGTGATCGTCACCCGGCTGAAATCACCATTGAACGTAAGCCCCGAATAGCGCGACGTCATGTCCGGAATATCCGCATACCGCTCCTGGATTTTCAAATAGCCTTCCCAGCTCGCAATACGCTTTTTCACATACACTGAACTTTCCTGCGCAACCGGCATTTCGCGAATCAGGTTCAGTAAATCAAGCGGGACCGGCACCCCACGCTGTACGTTCAAATCAAACGTGATATCTACCGGGCGGCGCCAATTCGTCTGCACCGATGTATGCGCCGCTCTCGTCGTCACATTCGTCGCAATGAACCGGTCCTTCTCCACCACACAATGCAGAACGACCACAAGCCCATTGTACTTATCGGCCATCCGCGCATTCGCCTCATTGTCAAAGAACAACGCGGCCGAAAGAAGGCGATCCGCCGCCTGCGGATACTTTTCTATATAAACGTGAAACGATTTCTCCAACGAAAAAAACGAGCGCTCATCCAGCCCGAGCTCCCGCATCTTGTCCTTCGCCTTATTCGTCAAAGTTACCGGACAACGATATGTCGTAATATGTTTCTTCATCATATGTCCACCTGCTTTAGAATGTTTCCAATGATGCCTACTGCTAAACAGTCATTTTCCAACTTGATAATGCTAACCAGTTTTCTAGTTCCTTATAATCGGGTATTATTTTTCCAACAAGGCGCCAAAAGGATCGATCGTGATTTAGATGGACCATATGGCACATTTCGTGAACGACTACGTAGTCGATCACCTTCAGTGGTGCCATTGCCAGCTTCCAATTAAATGTTAACTGCAGATTTGAATCACAGGTTCCCCAGGTACGGTTACTATCAGAAATACGGATAGAACGTGGTTTTATCTTAAAGTTGCTTTGATAGGACTGAATCCTCTTCTCTACTAACGCTTTACACTGCCTAGAATAAAATCGTTTTAGGGCTTGTTTTATTTTTTCTTCCTCAAGTTGCCTCACATGTATATGTAACTTATCCCCTTCAAACACTACATGGTCTTGCTTGATATTTATATCTTGAGAGATCTGTATGGGATAGGCGTTTCCTAAATAAAGAAGGCTCTCACCATGATCATAGACCTTCTTTTTTGGCCCAAGCATTCTATCCTTCATTTCTTTTGTTTTTTGCTGAATCCAATCCCATTTTTCCTCTAATAATTGAAGCACGCATTCATTAGGTGTCCCTTTAGGAGCCTGGACTTCAATATTTCCATAAAGATCTATATAAATACCCATGGATGTCCGCTTTTTGTACTTTATATCAAAACTAATGGTCTCACCGGAGTGTGTATGTATCATTTAATCACCTAGAGTATCTGTTTAATGTAATTTTCGCATTATGACTATGCATTGTGTTTGGTTGAGAAAAAATGCTTTGTTTCAAAGCTAAAAATGATAAAGTTGCTTTGGGATAGTTTCTCATGCAAATTTATGTGTAGAAGATGTTTCCTAATTATAATTTCTATTAAAAAGTTAGTTGATGCTCTCTTATTCCCTATATTTCACAGCTAATCCTTTTAAGAAATTCCTTGCGTATCTATCGCCGCACTCTTTATAATTCTTATGGCCTTTTTTTCTTAATAAAGCACTTAATTCTCCTTTTGTTATAATGACTCCTACTTCTTCTAATATCTCAAGCATATCCTCACTTGTTAATGCTAGTGCTATTTTCAATTTCTTTAGAATGAGATTATTAACACTTTCATTATTCTTTACAGACATTGCTTGTCTATCAGGCTGCCCTGGTTTTGGATCTTGTTTTCCTCTTTTAAAAATAATAAAGCCATTTAAAAACGACTCTAACATATTATTATTGCATTTTATTACTTCGTCATTTTCAGCTAGATCACCATCACTGTCAGCTTCATTAGGGTAACTGTTTTTTGATTTTGTGAGCATCTCTAGCACTTCTTCTTTTGTTACTTCAATGCCACCAAGTTTAAATATCTCTACCATATCCGTATTTTTTATATCCAGAGCATATCTTAATCTAATTAATATATCATCATTATTCATACTCATCGTTAAACCTCCTAAAATATTGACTATTTGCACAACAGTCAAAGCGTATTCTCTAAAACACTCCTAATTTCAATCCTTATCATGGTAAAAATATAATAGTATCACGAAGAATGGTCCTTAAGATCGTATCTCCAACAATACAAAAACCTGCCGCTTTTAAGTAATGCCCATTAAATTAATACTTTAACACTTTAAAGATATATTTTATAGTTTTACTTGAATTAATATTTATGGAACTTATCCCAAAAAACCTTTAGTCTGAGGGAACATTGAAATCATTTTTTGATTCATTCTTGTCTCTTTCATTGTGCCTATGGATCTGGTCCATATTTGTTAAACCCGGAAGTACACTTACAAGACTCCCCCTCTTTGTATAGAAATGGAAAATAACAAACCAAGACATTGCCACGGTACCATGAATTTAAGTACATCTCCACGAATCATGCTTGCCATAAAAATAGCCTGCAGCGTTAACTAAGAGAAAAAGCAGTGCTTTGATTTCTCAAATACACTGCCCATTTTCTGCCCCAAACTTATTTCACGAAAAAAAGCTTTCCCACATTCAACCTCCACAGGTAATAGGTAAAAAGCAACCTGAAAAATCCAAGTTTTCTCCATAATAAAAGCCCATGTGGCTCAAAAACTCGCCACACAGACTAATTTGTTTCTTGAGTTGCTACATACAAAATAACGGGAGAGTTTCCGCATAGTTGCGAAATCAATACGGATTGCTTCCCAACAAACTCCTTTGGGATTTTGCTTTCGTTCCCTTGTACTATTAGTAAACCGTAGATTGAGAAAAGCAGAGAGAACCATCCCCCTAATGCTTCTATATCAGGTACCGCAAAAGGTTCGGTAAGGATGGGTTGATGGCGCAGGCAGTGTGCAGTAATCAGCCTGTTCGGGAGAGTGCGCGTAGGGGCTTGAAAGAATATCAAGAAGGCGCTCCATCACGCTATAGTCTCCTTCCACTGCGGCTTCTAGTGCGGCTTCTACCCGGTGGTTCCGAGGGATTACCGCAGGATTGCTGTTCCGCATCAACTGATTCGGGGAGAATTTCGATTCCTGCTGCCTGCCTAGTCTCGCCTGCCAGAGCTCATGCCACTGAGCAAATTCTGGGGTCCCAAACAGGACCGTATCCTCCGGCGTATCAAAAGTTAATGCGCGGAAGGTATTGGTATAGTCCGCACGATACTTCTGCATCATGCTGAGGAGGTCTTCAATAAGGGATTTATCTTGTATCTCTTCGTTAAATATCCCCAGTTTTGCTCTCATTCCCGCGAGCCAATTAGATTGATACAACTCAGTAAAATCTGAAATCGCATCTTGGGCCAGTTTGACAGCCTGCTCCTGATTGACATGCAGCAGCGGCAATAGGGTTTCAGCAAATCGCGCGAGGTTCCATCCGGCAATCATCGGCTGATTGCCATAGGCATAGCGACCTTGAACGTCAATGGAACTGAATACCGTTGCCGGATCATACGTATCCATGAAGGCGCAAGGACCATAATCAATAGTTTCTCCGCTAATGGTCATGTTGTCAGTGTTCATCACCCCGTGGATAAAGCCAACCAGCTGCCATTTGGCAACCAGCGCGGCCTGACGCTTGATCACTTCCTGAAGCAGCGAAAGATATCGGTCCTCATCCGCTTCAACGTCTGGGTAATGGCGCTGTAGTGTATAGTCCGCCAGGACCCGAAGTTCCTCAACTGTGCCCCATTTTGCAGCATATTGAAAGGTGCCGACGCGCAGATGACTGGCAGCCACGCGGGTCAGAATGGCACCAGGCTGGTCGGTTTCACGGATTACTGACTCACCGGTTGTCACCACCGCTAGGCTGCGGGTGGTCGGAATACCAAGCGCATGCATGGCTTCACTGATGATGTATTCGCGCAGCATCGGTCCAAGCGCAGCTCGACCATCACCCCCGCGGGAGTATGGCGTTCTACCTGAACCCTTAAGCTGAATATCGACCCGCTCACCTAGGGGATTGATCTGCTCGCTAAGCAGCACAGCCCGGCCGTCCCCTAACATGTTAAAATGCCCGAATTGATGCCCAGCATAAGCTTGAGCAAGCGGCGTAGCGTCTTCAGGAATCCGGTTGCCAGCAAGCACCGCTACGCCATCTTCGCTTTGCAACGCCTGGACGTTCAACCCCAGGGATGTTGCCAACGGATAATTGATAATGATCAGCTCCGGTGAGCGTACAGGGATTGGGTTGAGGCTGGTAAAAAATGATTTCGGCAGACGGGCATAACTGTTGTCTAAGTTCCATCCTGTTTCTATTATTTCTTTTCTCTTTGTCATGGTATCTCCTTTTTTTCTTTTGTCTTTTTGTATCCTAGTTTTTTCTTTTACATAAAACAAAATCATTAGGCATTCTATGTTATTTTTAGTTATTTACTTTCTATATCAACACAAGGCAGCCCCTTTTTAATGTCTACTTCTGCCAATTTATTATACCCTTTCCACACAATGATGATGCCCTTTAAATATTTTTTAGTTACGTACTGAAATCAGAGACGTTATGGCTTAAAAATATGAAAGCGAATCTCCACCGCCCTTACTCGTTATATTCTTAACTGTGCGCTTCAACACTCCATATAATGTGGAATGGTTGGATTTGATTCAATAAGTTGGGCACAAAAAAGTGAGGATTATGCTGTCTTTCGAACTTGATCCTATGTTGCCGGTTCAACCTTCAACATCTGTTCAGGTAATAGGTAAAAAGCAACCTGGCTTTTTCCTCTATTTCCAAACTCACAAACCCAATCGGCTCAAGGGTCTGCAAAGCGGTCATCGGTGTTTCCCCATTTGCCCAATATAAAAAAAGAGAAAGTTTTCGAATCAATAGGCAATCAATACAGAGTCAATCATGACAAAACCCATAGAAATATGTGTTGCTGGAAAGTGTCCCATCCCCCATTCCCCAAAATACCCCTAACAGAAAAAATCCACTCAAATCATGGGACACAAAGAACCCCCTCAATCCCATCGTTTCCCCATCCCTAAAAAGAGAAATGGATAAAAACAAGACAAAGGTTTGTCCCAGATGTGAGAGGTAAGGGTATTGTCCAACTAGCTTCCAATCCGGATCCATGTCCGCTCCGTTGTGAATGAATTCGTTTTTGAAAATAACGTTCATTCACAATTTGAATACTACTGTTAACAAGCTAAAACGACTAAAACAGAAATTTACGTATACCCTTAATAAAATCAAAAAAGTCGATTTCCAAGTTAGGGAATCGACTTTAAATAATTTTATTAAACTAAAGCATCCATTAGTTTAAGTACATTACCTCACAAAATCAAAACTAATTAAGCTCTTTAATATAAAAGTAGGTATTACCCCTGATGAAGTAATACCTTGTTGCTTTTAATGTAGTATTTATTTAATTTTATTAATTTGTAAACAAATGAAGGTTGATATAATTAATAAAAAATCATCCGAATGGGCGTGGTTTTCCCATATCGATACACTCTGCTTCCCCCACCAGTTCTTTACCGCAACCGGCACAAAACTGGATATTATCTTCCCAAAACATGTACGTTATTTGATAGCATTCGTCGCACATCATGCGGTAAAAGGGGAGTTCTGACTCCACTCGCTTTGCAAAGTGTGCCAATATCTGTTTTGAAGCCTCTTTTGTGCCCATTGGGCAATCAATCTCAAATGCTTCCATTGTGCCTGTTAACTTTCGATTACACTTGTCGCAGATATGATTTGAATCAGCTGGACTGACTAGCGAACACCGTCTACACTTGCCACAACACACACTATATAATATTATCGTTATTTCCCCCTTAAATTGCCGCACATATTAAAAATTATTGGGTATTGCTACCTGAAAAATCACTATATATATATAAGATGCAGAGGGATAATAATGGGATACAGAGATAAAATACAAACTTTGAGAAAAAGCCGGGGGGATTCTCTTCGCTCTTTAGGGATGAAAGTTGGGATTCTCTGAACACAAGAAATAAAAAAAATTATGTAAAATCGCCTCTTTCTCTCAATTAAAAAACCAATTGCACCAAAAACATATAGACAATTGTCCCTCCTGCCATGGATAAGAGCATCTGTCTTCTCCAAAAGTGAAGCAATGCAACCACCGCTACTGCTATAAATTCAGGGATGCCATGACTGCCAGATAGAAAGCTCACATCCTTAAAACAATAAATAACCAAAAGCCCTAAAACTGCTGAGGGCAGTACTTTGCCAAGATATTTAATATACTCCGGTGTAGGTTTACCCGCTGGGAAAAGAATGAACGGTAAAAACCTTGTAAGCATTGTTCCTAAAACAACCATAGCGATCGTAATTATCTGCTGTGCTAAACTCATCGTCATGCCGCGACCTCAACTTTCTCTAAAGGTTTTCTAAAAACAGTAAGCATACTCAAGATCGCAATCATAGCAGGGATAATAAAATGGCTTCCGCCAAAAATCATTAGACTGACAGCTGATAGCCCAAGTCCTACAAGAGCACTATGATGCTTTTTCTCTTTCATCCACTGTTCAATAAAGATGACAACAAAGAGAGCCGTCATAACAAATTCAAGCCCTTCGGTATTGAACTGCACAAGAGATCCAAAAATACCACCAATCGCTGCTCCTATGACCCAATACAAGTGATTAAGTATTGTGACAAAGAACATAAACCAGCCCTTATCTATCCCCTTTGGGGCATCCACTGTGTAATTGATCGAAAAGGATTCATCACACAACCCATAAATCAGATAGAACTTTTTCTTCCCCGTTCCCTTATACCGATCCAACATGGAAAGACCATAAAACAAATGCCGTGCATTTACCATCAAAGTCAGAAATAGCGCGTTAACTGGGTTAAACGCGACAAGTAATAAATTGGCTGCAATAAACTCCATTGACCCGGCAAATATGAAGAGACTCATCAAGATCGGGTAAACGGCGCTGAAACCTAATGAATTCATATAAATTCCATAAGCAATTCCTAAAAATAAAAAGCCTGCAAATATGGGGGCTGTATAGGGAAAAGCCGCAAGAAATGCATTCCATACTTGATTTCTTTTTTTCATACAGTTCACTTCCTAACTTGCTAAATTTATTTTAATTTAACATAATAAATCCATACAAAGTACAAGATAATTGTATGGATTACAATTCTCTTTAAATAAATAAAAACTCTCATTTTGGTGAAATAAGGGTTTTAAGAAATGAATGAAGATATAAGAGGTGTAGTATGCCAGTAAACTCATTTGATAATTATCCGATGTCCTGGAAACCGGATAAAAAGGCATTAAAGCGTCCTTTTTATCATTCTATTGCGTCACTGCTTGAACAACATATTGTAAACGGCTTTTTAGCACCGGGAACCAAGCTCCCTCCACAACGAGAATTAGCAGATTTTCTGGATTTAAACTTTACTACTATTACCCGTGCTTACAAATTATGTGAGCGAAAGGGATTAATTTATGCAGTCACCGGAAGCGGGACCTTTGTCTCACCCAATGCTACCCGATCTATTGCCATGTCAGCAAATGAAACCACAAACTGGATAGACCTTGGTTTTGGCGCCTCTTTTGAGCAATCCAATGATATTGTAGCAGAGGTCATTCAAAAGGTTGCGGATAAAAGGTATTTGAAGCAGCTACTGAATTATAATGATCCGACTGGTATTCCACATCAAAAAACGGCCGGGCTAAACTGGATAGAATCTTTCGGTATCCGTACAGACCAAGAGCATATATCGATTGTTTCAGGCGCACAGAATGCACTGGCAATCACATTAACTGCCTTATTTGAGCCAGGTAATCGTATTGCAACCGACTTATACACGTATTCAAACTTTATCGAGTTGGCAAAAATGTTTCATATTCAGTTAATCCCTATTCCCGGAGATCAGTTTGGAATGCGGCCAAATGAACTAGAAAAACAGTGCTGCCAAGTAGATATTCACGGTATTTTTCTAATGCCTTCTTGCGGCAATCCGACTACGGTGATGATTTCAGACTTTCGAAAGCACGAGTTAGCAGACGTTATCCGTAGGCATCAGTTAATTTTGATTGAAGACGATATTCATGCATTTATGACGGCAGGAATAATCTCTGACTATCAGCAGCCCATGTTCAATTTACTTCCAGAACAGAGTGTTTATATTTGCGGGACCTCTAAAAGTATGTGCTCTGGATTAAGAGTCGCTTATATGGTTTATAGTGAAGTCTTGCGCAAGAGAATAATGCAGGCCATTTTTAACGTCAATGTAAAAACATCTTCTTTAGATGCAGAGGTGATTACGGAGCTTATTCTATCAGGCAGGGCTCATGAAATTGTCTCCCAAAAGAAACAGCTTGCACAGTCTGCAAATGATATTTATTCGGAGTATTTTCCACTCAGGAATCCTATTGGACATCCTCTTAGTTTTTATCGCTGGCTGTCTATTCAGGGACACCATGATGCAATACAGTTGGAAACAGATTTGAAGAGGCATGGTATTCGAGTTTTTCATTCTGATCGTTTTCTCAGTGGACAGACTACACCTGATAAGTATCTACGTATTGCGCTTTCTTCTACAAATTCATTAAATGAGTTAAAAATGGGACTGAAAATATTAAAACAGTATCTTGGCTGATACTCGATGCACACCGTGATTTTTGTAACTTTTAATCTTCACAAAATTAATTCAAAGGAGTAGGTGATATGCCTGCTCCTTTTTTATTGTATTAGTTCCAAAACTCTTAAGTTTCGACACTATTCATTCGACAAAATTAAAAAAGTTGATTCCCTAATTAGGGAATCAACTTTAAAAATCTTTATTCGACTAAAGCCCCCGTTTGTTAATTTTGAAGAAGAAGCCTTCCTTTGTTGAACTTAAGCCCCCATTAGCCAACCATGACGTATTGCTAATTAACAAGGAGCATACCTTTATGTGTATCCTATACAAAACTCGTTAATATAGTAGATTTAATTAACACTTCCTGATTTTAGTAATATTCTATAAAATCCGCATTAACTAATAGACAATTGAACAAGCATTGTTATTAATGGTGAATAAAATAAGATTGTACCACTCATTATTCATTCTTGAAGGAGGAAATTAATGGCTAAAAAGAAAAAGAAAGAATCTCTAAAAAAACCTCAGTTTGTTTCAAATTTTGATCCAATAGGTCCATTTAATGCATTCGTGAGATTTCTGGCACCAAATCCGGTCACCTCATTTAATCCTGTCAGCCGGCAGCCGAAGATCAATAATACGGCATTTATAAGCCCTTTCGTCAGTGTAATTGGAGATGTAACCATAGAAGACAATGTGTTTGTGGCCCCTATGGCTACTCTTCGTGCCGATGAAGGATTCCCTTTTTTCATTGGTCGCAACACCAATATCCAAGACGGTGTCATTTTACATGGATTACGGGACCAGCGATTTAAGGTAAACGGTAAAAAGTTTTCCATTTTTATCGGTGAAGGGGTAACGGTTGCCCACGGTGCAATTGTACACGGGCCAGTTGTGATTAAGGATGATGTATTTATTGGATTTAAATCCATTGTTTTTAATGCCATTGTCGGGAAAGGTTCGTTTATATCATCAGATGCGGTTGTTACAAATGGTGTTCGTATTGCACCGAACCGATTCGTGCCGCCGGGAGCTACTATTGATACTCAGAAAAAAGCAGATGCACTTAGACCAGTTCCTGCAGATCGAGAAGAATTTGCAAGGGAAGTGCAGGAAGTCAACAGGGAATTTCCTGCAGCCTATTCTTTAGAATTTGGCGATGTCCGATGTTCATGTGGACTCGCTTGCGACAATATCAAAAATAAAAACAAAAAGTAGTTATGTACCACCTGTTCATCTTTAGTTAACATAACTATTCTTATACGCGACCAAAAAAGTCTTGGATTTAATAGAATCCAAGGCTTTTTCATCGCAAGTTGTTTTGAATATAAAAAAACGCGGAGCAGCCGAAGCCACTCCGCCATTAAGCGCATTATCTTCCACCAAATCAACATTCAAGGAGACTATTTAATTTTGCGTAAAATCTCATCTTTACGAATATATAGATTGAGGAGAGATCTTTAGTGCAAGTACTTGTCTGGATCACCGCATTTTTTACTATATTGTCTTATTCCTCTTATAGTGGAAAAAATTGATTATTGGTTGGTTTCCAGAATTGTGTTTAAATAGAAAAGAGTCCTAGCTAGACAAATAAAAACTATTGGAGGATACATGAAGAAGATTATCGCTGCAACACTGCTTACCGTCACCCTAATACCATCTATCGCTTCGGCAGCCACCACATATACCGTTCAATCTGGAGATACAATGTGGAAGATTGCCAGCAAATATAAGGTGGGAACCTCAGAGATTATCACGGCAAACCCATCAGTAAAGAACCCCAGCATGATCTATCCGGGTCAGAAGCTAAATATTCCAACGGTTGACACAAGTGTAACAAATGCTGAAGCAGAAGTCATCCGTTTGGTTAATGTAGAACGTCAAAAGGCAGGACTTAAGCCATTGACACAAAACTGGGAGCTTTCTCGTGTCGCTCAAATTAAATCTCAAGACATGATGAAAAATAAGTATTTTGGTCATAATTCACCTACATATGGTACTCCATTTAATATGATGAAAAACTTCGGCATTACATATAAATCAGCCGGAGAAAATATCGCCAAGGGTCAAACGACACCTGCAGCAGTCATGAAAGCTTGGATGAATTCGTCTGGCCATAAAGCAAACATCTTAAGCAAGAACTTCACTCAAATTGGCGTAGGCTATGAGCCAAACGGCAATTACTGGACACAACAATTTATCCAGAAATAAAGATGAAAAAGGACAGGCTAATTAGCTTGCCCTTTTTCATCTTTGCGTTAAAAACCCTTTTAGTGAAAAATTGGAAGATAAGGTTTTACGGAAACTTTTCCTTGGATTTATTCAGATACACATTTTACACCATGCCAAGGAATATCCGATTTATGGTGTATGGATGCTCGATGAACTTAAGAAACATGGTTATAATATCAGCCCGGGTACCCTCTATCCTATCCTACATTCTATGGAGTCAGATGTAGGTTTAATAATTAAGAACCACTGCTATGCTCTCCTGTAGTTTCTATCGCAGCTTCCCAATTCGGAAAATGATACAATGCATTTTTCATTAGCTCTGGATATGACTTTTTTATTTGTTTCTTTCGAAGTTGCTCTCCGTCTCTTTGCTTTAGTTCAGAAATTTGATTCATAACTTCTTCAATGCTCATACTCACTTCCATTTACTTACCCCCCTTCCCTAACTTATTTTTATTTTCCCCATAATATTGGAAAGTCATACTCCGTTATTCCAGTAAAGTTGAATTTTATATAATGCCTTGTACAATCGTAAAGACAAACTCCCCCTGTAGACAGCAGCAATATGTTTTGTATTTAAAAAAGAATAATTGGAGTATCAGTATGTTCATGAGTTAGAGATTACCCGCAATTGTTTTAAATTTTTTTGCACCAGAACCAAAATTCGGTACCTGAGCAAATTAACAGTATTACGTATTTATTATTTATCTAATTAGTAGTAAGATAATATTCTAAAAAAAGAAAGAGGTTATCATATGCATTCAACATTATTACCGACAGAAACAACTAAAACAAAAGCTTTAGTCATCAATGCACTTTTCATTGCGTTAACCGTTGTAGCCACAATGTTCATCAACATAAAACTCCCAATAATGGGTAACGGAGGCCTAATCCATCTAGGTAACGTGCCTCTTTTTATAGCAGCCTTAATTTACGGTAAAAAAACAGGAGCCATAGCAGGCGCCTTCGGGATGGGCTTGTTCGATCTTATCTCTGGTTGGGCAATATGGGCACCGTTTACATTCATCATTGTAGGTACCATGGGCTTTTTAGCCGGCCTCATATCCGAAAAGGTACCCGGCAAAAGAATATTTGTAAACACACTGGCAGTGGCCGTTGCACTGATTATAAAAATCGTAGGCTACTATTTTGCCGAAGCTATCCTTTACGGTAACTGGATACAGCCAATCGGCTCTATCCCCGGAAACGTTCTGCAAGTCGTAATAGCCGGTATAATTGTAGTACCACTCGTAGGACGCTTAAATAAAAGAGCTAGACAGCTATAAAAGATTTAACAATGCGTAAGCCATCGGCATCAAAAATTGTACTAAAATAATCCCGTGGGTGAAAAAGGACGATATAACTTAAATTTAGATATTAAATCATAGGATAGTTAGTTCAATATAAGAGCTGACTATCCTTTTTTATTGGTTATTTTGTTTCAACAGAGTAAATACCTGTTCAGTCTAATCATATTCAGGCTCTTTTTTACCATTTTTCAACAAAAGATCCAACTACATATAAAAATGCACATTAATTTTCTACGCTCAATTAGTTAGTGTTATACAGTGTCTTGCATCTACCTAGCTATATAATTTCTCATTTACGTTGAGAATACTATTTTCCGCTTCCTTGACCCAGTTCCCCTCTGATATCCTGCTGTAAAACAGCTCTCCCCTACAAGAGTTACGCAGTTCCTCTTCTAAAGCTGCTCTTACTTTTAGTCCTTCCGATAATTCCAAGGTGCTAAGATGATTCAAAGATTCAGTGATGATGATCATTCTGCCGCCAAAGTCTCTCCATTTCAAATACATCATCAAATCCTGTACATCCCCTTTGGGTACATAAATATAAATGGGGTGGTATTGAACAAATATCGATCCCACAAATGGTTCTGCCGAAAATAGAGATTAAATTGTAGATTGGTTGCAACGATAGAGTCCGTTGCCAAAACGTTTGATTTCGGGTAATTTCGTTGCAATGACTAAATACCAACAAAAAAGAGCACCAAACAAACGCAGCTTAGTGCGTTCATTCAGTGCCCTCGGTTTTTCCGTTAGGCTATTTATTAAACTGTTTCAATATACTATCCCACATTGCATTTTACTTCAGGGCTCTTCAGGTTTAAATGCTGGATTTTTAAGTAATGCACCCGTTAGTAAATAGAAAGTTCCCAATTGATTGGGTGTGATATGTTATGATAATTAAGATTCGTTAACTGATTAATTATTTTGGTTAACATTTTATTTAATCGAACCTGTCGAATTGGGGGAAAATTATGTATAAGCTGCGAGGTCATCATCTTTTTTGCCTTTTGGGCTATAGGGGAATGGGCTATTCCCAAGAATACGTGGAAAATATGACACGTCTGCACCAAACCTTGAGAGACAACCCCAAGATGAAGATTCAACTTGTAAAGGGTCCCGATCAGTTGTGTGAAAAGTACCCAAACTCAGGTGAATACCACTGCCAAGACGACCATATTTATGATAGAGATGCCGCTATTTTAGAGAAATTAGGGCTTAAAATCGGACAAATTCTGAATTGGGAGGGCATTGAGTCGCTCATCCGAAAATATATCGTCCCCTCCGACATTCAAATTGTGTGTGAATCTTGTTCCTGGCGGTCATATGGAGTTTGTGAAGAAGGTATTCAAGAGATTCTTGAAGGAAAGGGCTTAAGGGAAGTTAAATAAGCCTTCCCCCCTTTTATTAAATAGTTCCGTTTTGAGGTGAAATGTTTAAACTAAAGGGTTCTGGTGCAAATTATGACTTGCAACCGCTTGTGTATCTTGCCAAACTTCAACCATTATAAATACATTTTCCCAAAGCTTCGGAGACTCAGGGAAACCAAAGATTAAATTCAACCGGTCGCGTACGAACATTTTCCCTTGTTCCTAATTTTTTGATGATACTTCTCTTGGCCGCCCTGCAAGGCTGAATCTTTTTTGATTTGGCAGTCTGTTTTTCGTTGTGTCACGTTCATCTTGTTACCTCCTATTTTCCTTTATATTGAGGAGAGCGTTTTTCTGCAAAAGCCCTTAAGCCTTCCAGCCTGTCCTCAGTGGGTATTAATGTGTTGTATGCCAGTTCTTCTATTTTCAGTCCGGTAGAAAGATCCACTTCTACCCCATTATTGATCGCAGCCTTTGCCTGGATAAGTGCAAGCGGGGCATTTTTCACCATAGATTCAGCAATCTTCAGCGCCTTCTCCAGCAGTTTTTCGCGTGGGACCGCATATTCAAGGATGCCAATGGCTTCGGCTTCCTCTGCTGTTAGCCGCTTAGCACTGAAGATTAGTTCCTTTGCTTTTCCAAGACCGATTAAGCGTGGCAGCCGCTGCGTTCCACCAGCCCCTGGTATGATGGCAAGGGATGTCTCGGTTAATCCAACTTTTGCTTCTAGCGCACCGACGCGAAGATCACATGCCAACGCCAATTCGAGTCCACCTCCGAATGCCACCCCATTCAAAGCAGCAATGACCGGCTGTGGCAATGATTCCACTTCATTCACTGTCGCACCAACCAATCGGACGGCTTGCTTGACCTCATTGTCCGTCATTCCTTTACGTTCTTTTAAATCCGCTCCTGCACAAAAGGCTTTTTCTCCGGCACCCGTCAGGATGACCACTCGAACGTCCAGATCATTTTTCAAATCATATACAATATCATTCAGATCATAGAGCATCTGCCTTGATAAGGCGTTGGCGGCATTTGGACGACTTAGTATGACGATAGCAATTCCGTCACTCCGCTTTTCAACTCTTACTGTCTTTTTTACGACCTCATTCATGACAAACACCCCTTTCTTCCTTTATGCAAAATATCCATTTGGTGACTATTCAGCTTTTTACCCAGTACTTTTTCAATAAGCTGAGCTGATTTCACCACTGCGTTGAAGTCAATCTCTGTTTCTATACCCATTTCATGGAGCATACACAGCAAGTCCTCAGTGGCGACGTTTCCTGAGGATCCTTTTGTATGCAGGCATCCACCTAATCCTCCAAGTGCACTGTCAAAAGTTGTGATTCCCATTTCAAGTGATTTCACTATATTTGCTAGTGCTGTTTCTCTTTTGGCATAGAAATGCATGGAAAGCGGGCTTGCTTCAAAATGATAGTAGCTTAGACTGGATATACTGGGTGCTTTCGCTCAGAGCAGACAACATACTTTGATGAATACGCCTCAAATCGATTCACTAACTCATCACGTAACGAATTGGTTGGAATAACCCCATCGATAATCATTTCGGAGGCTAGGCGGTAGATATCAATATCCTGCTTATATTCTTCCCGCTTTTGTTCAATAAAAGAGGCCCTTTCATTTTCAGGTAATTGAGCAATTCTTTTGGCGTACACGGCATTCACCGCGGCCTCCGGTCCCATGACCGCAATTTGAGCCGTAGGTAAGGCGAGACAACAATCTGGTTCAAACGCAGGGCCGGCCATGGCATAGAGACCTGCTCCGTATGCTTTACGGACGATAACCGAAATTTTAGGTACACTCGCTTCAGACATAGCGAAAATCATTTTCGCACCATGGCGAATGATTCCTGCCCGTTCCACCTTGGTCCCAATCATAAAACCAGGGACATCAACAAGAAACAGAAGCGGAATATGAAACGCGTCACAAAGGGTAATAAATTTAGCTGCCTTATCCGCCGTATCGTGGAACAACACGCCTCCCTTGACACGCGGCTGATTAGCAATGATACCGATCGGATTTCCATTCATTCGGGCCAACCCCGTGATGAGTTCGCTCGCAAATAGCTTCTTAATCTCAAAGAATGACCCTTCATCTATAATCCCATCGATCAGATCATACATATTAAACGAAGTATTCTGATTGGAAGGGATGAGTTCTTCCAACATTTTCTCGAAGCGTTTAGGTGCGAATGCTTCCTGGACCGGCGGTTTTTCAGAAAAATTAGCAGGAAAATAAGAGAGATAATTTCGGGCTATCGCAATGGCCTCTTCTTCATTTTTAGCCAGTACATCCCCGCATCCTGAAAGAGAACAATGCATACGTGCACCACCCATCTCTTCCAATGTTACTTTTTCCCCAATAACCATTTCTGCCATCCTTGGGGACCCAAGGTACATCGATGCATTTTTATCTACCATTATTACAATGTCACAAAACGCAGGGATGTAAGCTCCCCCTGCCGCAGATGGACCAAACAAAATACAAATCTGAGGGATTTTACCTGAAAGTTTGACCTGGTTATAAAAAATTCGGCCAGCCCCACGACGCCCAGGAAACATTTCTACTTGATCTGTAATACGTGCCCCCGCAGAATCTACAAGGTAGATGAGTGGCACTCTCATTTTTTCAGCTGTTTCTTGAATCCGAATAATTTTCTCTACGGTCCTAGATCCCCAAGAACCCGCTTTTATTGTTGAATCATTAGCCATAATACAAACAACCTGGCCGTTGATCTTCCCCATCGTAGTCACTACTCCATCCGCCGGAAGGTCCTCGGCTAAGCAGTTTGCGAAGAGTGCGTCCTCTAGCTCAAAACCCGGATCAAACAATAACTTTAAACGGTCACGAACAAACAGTTTACCCTGCCCTTTATTTTTCTGATGATATTTAAGGGCTCCTCCTTTTTGAATCCGTTCCATTCTATCTTGTAGCGTTTGCTGCATGAAGTTCGCATCAAATGACATTGTCTTTCCTCCCTTATTCCCTAATATTCTCCAACAAAGACGGGAGATCTTTTTCCTTGAAAGCTTATAGCCCTTCTAATCGCTCCTTCGTCGGAATGATTAATTCATAAACATTTTGCTCAATAGCAAGTTGGTTGCTTAAATCTACGTCGACCCTCTTATCAATAGAGAATTTAACCTGAGTAACTGTAATGGAACCATTCTGAACGATCTGATTAGCTATATCTGATGCTTTTTTAAGCAAGGATTGAGCCGTCATTACATACTCAACTAACCCAATCTCCCCTGCTTCCCCAACATCAATCCGTCTGACAGTGAAAATCAGCTCTTTAGCTCTTCTCTTCCCTTCCCTAGCCTATCCAGTCAAGCCGCAGACTTGAAGACTACGGCTTGGTAAAGGCCTTCCTACCTTATCCTGAATAAAACGGGATGCGCTAAGCAGCTTTTCCTGATTCACCCCTGTGTTAATCCCCATACTGTTCAGCATGTAAAGAAAATCTTCTGTAGCCACATTGCCAGATGCACCGGGTGCATATGGGCATCCTCCTAAACCGCCAAGGGAGGCATCAAATATGGTAATCCCCATGTCTAACGATACTAAAATGTTGGCTAATGCTATCCCATAGGTATCATGAAAGTGTAAAGCAAATTTATTTGCAGGAAAACGTTTTAATAAGACCTCTAACACCTCTTGTACTTGCTTCGGATTAGCCACACCGATGGTATCACCAAGAGACAGCTCTCCAATTCCCATCTCAAACAAAGTTTCCGATACCCTAATAACCTTTTCTATATCAACGATACCTTCATAAGGACATCCAAATACGGTTGAAACATATCCTCGGCTAGACTTTCCTGCTGATTGGGACTCTTCCACCACTTTTCTTAAAATAGGAAATGTATCCTCTATCGATTTGTTAATATTTTTCCGATTATGTGTTTCACTGGCTGACATAAACACAGCCACTGTATCAATGTTGGCTTCCAGCGCCCGCTCCAGACCTTGATGATTCGGAACAAGAGCCGTATAGGTTACACCCGGCACACGCGTAATGCCTGCTGCTACCGCAACAGCATCTGAAAGGGCAGGAATCCATTTCGGATTGACAAAGGAAGTAATCTCGATATTTTTCAATCCGCTCTCAGACAATTGATTGATCCAAGCGATTTTATCCTCCGTAGAAATGAACACCTTCTCATTTTGCAATCCATCCCTTGGTCCTACTTCTTTTATCATTACGCTGGTCGGCCAGTTCATCGCCACGTCTCCCTTCATCCCATTTAATATCTTTAGGGGATTACTCAAACTCTACCATTACATCTCCTTCATTAACAAAATCGCCTTCACTCACCTTTACTTCTTTGACAGTCCCACCGAAGTCCACTGCAATTGGAATCTCCATTTTCATCGATTCTAAAACGACCACATCCTGTCCTGCATCTACCTGGTCCCCAACTTTAACAAGAATCTTCCATACACTCCCCGCCATAATCGCTAATATTTGACTCATCTTTATTCCTCCTATTTCACGCGGTTTATATGGTTCCTTGTTTTTCTTATAAGTACTTTTCCACAAAGTTAGTTGTCGTATCGCCTGAACGGAATGCGGAATGTGCTGCCACTTCTTGTAACATCGGAATATTTGTTTTGATTCCCTCGACTTGATAATGGGCTAACGCAAATTGGAGACGATCAATCGCCTCATTACGCCCCTTACCTTTTATCACGAGTTTGGCAATCATCGGATCATAAAAAGGAGTAACGACTGACTTATCGCTCACTGCTAATTCATGGCGAATACCTGGGCCTTCGGGTAACACCAATCTCGTAATCGTGCCAGGTGACGGGAAGAATGTCTTCGGATCTTCAGCATAGATTCGTACTTCGATTGCATGCCCATCAAGTTTTACATCAGACTGAATAATATTTAAGGAATCACCGGCTGCAATCCGGAGTTGTTCTGCAACTAAATCCAATCCAGTAATTTCTTCCGTGACCGGATGTTCAACTTGGAGGCGAGTATTCATTTCAAGAAAGTAGAAATTCTTATCAGCATCAACCAAAAACTCAATCGTACCAGCATTTCGATATCCGATTGATTTGGCCGCCTTTACTGACGCCTCCCCCATCTTGCTGCGAGTAACTTCATCTAGAAACGATGAAGGAGCTTCCTCTACTACTTTCTGATGACGACGCTGTACCGAACATTCACGTTCCCATAAGTAAACTGTATTTCCAAACCCATCAGCCAAGATTTGAATCTCAATATGCCTTGGATTTTCTACATATTTCTCTACGTACATAGCACCATCACCAAAAAAATCCGTTGCTCGTTTTTGGTTCCCCCCAAACGCTTTACGAATTTCATCTGCACTGCGAACAATCTGCATCCCAATACCGCCCCCACCTGCTGAGGCTTTGAGCATAACTGGGTAACCCATACGATCGGCTACTTGCACCGCTTCCTCCGCGTCAGCTAATGGATATGTTATACCCGGAACTATTGGAATACCAACTTGTTCCATTGCCTTCCGCGATTCAATTTTGCTGCCCATGCGGGAAATAACTTCAGAAGAAGGACCAATAAATATAAGCCCCTCTTGCTCACAACGGCGAGCAAATTCAGCATTTTCTGAAAGAAGGCCATATCCGGGGTGGATTGCCTCCACTTCGGATAATCGGGCGACTTCTAAAATCTTATCAATGTTTACGTAACTCTCCGCTACTCGCGGACCTCCAATTAAATAGGCCTCATCGGCCATTTTGACATGTGGCGCCTCCGCATCGGCTTCTGAGTAAACCCCTATCGTAGAAATACCCAAAGACTTGCACGTTCGCATAACCCGTACTGCGATTTCTCCTCGATTAGCGACCAGAACCTTTGTAAACATTCTTTACCTCCTCCTTTAAGAAAGGCAATTTCTCTGATTGAAGACAGCCAGGTGTAGATGTTTTTAACTCAGGAATGATCTCATACTCTTTTAAATATGATATTTTTCTTAACAGCCGATTTGACGAGCAATAACCATTCGTTGTACTTCAGAGGTTCCTTCACCGATCTCTAAAAGCTTAGCGTCACGGAAAAATCGCTCCACTTGATACTCCTTCATATAACCATACCCTCCATGGATCTGTACGGCTTGATCACATACTTTCATACACATTTCCGAAGCATATAATTTAGCCATGGCTGCTTCCTTTTTAAATACCCTTCCTTGATCTTTCAACCATGCCGCTTTGTAAACCATGTTGCGAGCTAATTCAATATTCATAGCCATGTCAGCCAGCTTAAATTGAATGGCTTGAAACGCAGATAAGCTGTTACCGAATTGTTTTCTTTCTTTTGCATACTGAAGCGATTTCTCATAAGCTCCTTGAGCAATCCCAACAGCCATTGCTCCGATCCCGATTCTTCCTCCATCAAGAGTAGCTAAAAACTGCTTAAACCCATTTCCTTCTACACCAAGAAGATTTTCTTTGGCGACGCTTACATTTTCAAAAATTAGCTCCGTTGTATTTGAAGAATGAAGTCCCATCTTTTCATAATTACTAATCACAGTAAATCCTGGCGCATCAGTAGGTACAATAAACGCACTAATTCCATTAATTCCTTTTGATCGATCTGTTACGGCAGTGATTGCGAGATTTTTGGCATAGCTTGCATTGGTAATAAAACATTTAGAACCAGAAAGCACCCAGTGATCCTCTTTAAGAATCGCTGTTGTTTGTGTTCCGCCTGCGTCAGAACCAGCATTTGGCTCAGTCAGACCAAAAGCACCCAAGTACTCCCCTGTACAAAGTGGCGTTAAATATTTCTCCTTTTGCTCATGCGTACCAAATAAATGGATAGGTGCTCCACCTAATGAAATATGTGCAGAATAGGTGATACCTGTAGATCCACATACTCGACTTAACTCTTCTACAACAATAGCAAAGCTGATTGTATCTGCATCACTACCACCATATTGTTCAGGAAAAGGAAGACCCATTATCCCTAGCTCTGCTAATTGATCGAATATCTCCTTTGGAAATTCACCTGTACGATCCCTTTGATCTGCACCTGGAGCAACTTCAGCTTCCGCAAAATCACGAATCAACTTACGTATCATGGTTTGTTCTTTCGTTAAATCAAAATCCATTAAACTTCGATCCTTTCTTTTTTCATTTTCATAAATTTTATTAATACTATCTAATTAGTTGGTTAAATGGAAATACCCATTTTAGATTTTCCGTTCCATGAAAATCAAAAAAATTTGTAGTTTTTACACAAAAATACTGTTGAATGATTAATTATATAAAATAAGATTGATAATACAATTTGTGGTTTGTCTTATAATCTATAAAGTATTCTTGATTTTGTTATTTAATGCTATTTATTTTTATGCTGTTTCCTTCCTGATTTAAAAGCCCGATTTCCCTGGCTTTTATTCACCTTGATTTTTCTTAAATCTTTGTCTATCTGCGCTTCTTCCAAGTTCTTGAACAATTAAAGATGCATTAGATCCTGTAGGATACGTATTGAAAGTTTGTACATAAAAAAATCTATTTCGGTAGTGGCATCAAAAAATGCAGGAAATTTATGAGGTAGCCAAGAACACTCGTGATTTTAATCATGAGATGAATAGGCTTTGGATAAGGCGTGTCTTATGACACGTCAATTATCCGATAGATTTTATACTTTTTATGTATTTTATAGAAAATCAAAATGTAAACTCTTACATAAGAGAAAAATTGAGGAGGGATTTTTGTGGGCAAAGTGATGACATCCTTTCAAAAAGCGGTTTCAGACATTCAAGACGGCGCGACGCTTATTGTTGGTGGATTTGGTTTGTGCGGTATTCCAGAATTCTCTATTCAGGCACTTCGCGAACAAGGGACAAAAGATTTAACCGTTGTAAGCAATAACTGCGGCATAGATGACTGGGGCCTTGGCCTTCTTTTGGCTAATCGGCAAATTAAAAAAATGGTGTCTTCTTATGTAGGAGAAAACAAAATTTTTGAACAGCAGTATCTAAGTGGTGAACTGGAAGTAGAGTTGGCGCCTCAGGGTACACTCGCGGAACGGATGAGAGCTGGCGGAGCTGGTATTCCGGGCTTTTACACGGCAACTGGTATTGGGACACCCATCGCAGACGGAAAAGAAATTAAAGAATTTGACGGGAAAACCTATCTTCTTGAACGAGGAATCGTTGGGGATTTTGCGCTCGTGAAAGCCTGGAAAGCAGATACTCTTGGCAACCTTATATACCGTAAGACGTCCCGCAATTTTAATCCACTGGCAGCGATGGCAGGAAAAATCACGATTGCTGAAGTCGAAGAAATAGTAGAGGCGGGCGAGCTAGATCCGGATGCAATCCACACGCCAGGTATTTTCGTACAGCGTATTCTGGTGGGCACTAACTATCAAAAGCGGATTGAGCGGCGGACTGTTGGACAAGCATAACCCGATAAAAGGAGCGGATGAAAATGAAAGACACACGTTTAACGATTGTTAAAAGAGCGGTGCAGGAAATTAAAGATGGGATGAATGTCAACCTCGGAATCGGAATGCCGACACTGGTCGCAAATGAGATTCCTAAGGATATCAAGGTATTATTGCAGTCGGAAAACGGACTACTTGGCATCGGTCCTTACCCGATAGATGGTGAGGAAGATCCGGATTTGATCAATGCAGGAAAAGAAACGATTACAACAGTTCCTGGATCCTCTTTTTTCGACAGCGCTGAATCATTTGCGATGATTCGTGGCGGTCATATTGATCTTGCCATCCTTGGCGGAATGGAAGTGTCCGAAAAAGGTGATCTTGCCAACTGGATGATTCCGGGTAAAATGATCAAAGGCATGGGCGGCGCCATGGATCTTGTCAATGGAGCTAAACGCATCGTCGTCGTCATGGAACATATAAACAAGCAGGGCGAGTCGAAAATAAAAAAAGAATGTACTTTGCCTCTGACGGGTAAAAGCGTTGTACACCGGTTAATTACGGACCTTGCTGTATTTGATTTTACACCGGACGGCATGGTACTGATTGAAACAATGGATGGTGTGACCATAGAGGAAGTGAAAGAAAAAACGGAAGCAGCATTTCACGTTTCTGCAGAATTGTTGGAGGGTGAGTAAATGGTCAAAACAGTGATTTTAGACGGCGCGCGTACACCAATTGGTAAATTTGGCGGCACTCTTTCTTCATTACAGGCATCAGAACTTGGCGGTATTGTCATGAAAGAAGCTCTACAGCGGTCCGGTTTGAAGCCCGAAGAACTCGATGAAATTATTTTTGGCAATGTGCTGCAGGCCGGTCAAGGACAGATTCCTTCACGGCAGGCTGCACGAGCTGCGGGCATTCCATGGAATATTAAAACAGAAACCATCAATAAAGTTTGCGCATCCGGCCTTCGAAGTGTCACTATGGCAGACCAAATCATTCGGGCCGGCGATGAAGAAGTAATTTTAGCCGGTGGCATGGAGTCGATGTCAAATGTGCCTTATGCAGTGTTGAAAGCAAGATGGGGGGCACGCATGGGCGATACACCGATGGTTGACTTAATGATTCATGATGGACTTTCATGCAGCTTTACCGGCGTTCACATGGGGACATATGGAAACACAACAGCTGAAGAACTCCAGTTGTCTCGTGAAGAACAGGACAATTGGGCTGTACGCAGCCATGAACGAGCAATTGCAGCCATTGAAAAGGACACGATAGCAGAAGAGATTGTTCCGGTTGAAGTGCCGCAGCGAAAAGGGGCTCCAGTTATCGTAGATACAGATGAAGCGCCACGTAAAGACACAACGACAGAAGTGCTCGCAAAACTACGTCCAGCATTTGGCAAAGATGGTACGATTACAGCCGGGAACGCGCCCGGCGTTAATGACGGCGCAGCGGCACTTGTATTAATGAGCGATGAGCGGGCAGCAAAGGAAGGGAAAAAAATACTTGCAACAGTGATTAGTCATGCAGAAGTTGCGGTTGAAGCAGAAAAATTCCCACAAACCCCGGGCCTTGTTATTAAAGAGATTTTAAAGAAAACAGGCAAATCTATTGAGGATATTGATTTGTTTGAAATAAACGAAGCGTTTGCAGCTGTTTCGCTGGCCAGCAGTAAAATCGCTGGCATTGATCATGAGAAAGTGAATGTAAATGGCGGTGCCATCGCATATGGTCATCCTATTGGCGCAAGCGGAACACGTATTATTTTAACACTCGCGTATGAGCTGAAGCGACGCGGCGGTGGCATTGGTATCGCAGCGATCTGCTCTGGCAGCGGGCAAGGTGATGCGATTATGATTGAAGTAAAGAAGAATTAAGCTAGTCATGGTTCCACAGTACTGTCAATTATTATTCTATTCTCTTTCTGCATTACAAATTGAAAATTTTAAATAGCATCAAAGAAAAAAGGAACAGCTTTTGCTGTTCCTTACCGTTTGCCTGGCGGCGTCCTGCTCTCACAGGGGGAAACCCCCAACTACCATCGGCGCTGAAGAGCTTAACTGCCGTGTTCGGGATGGAAACGGGTGTGACCTCTTCGCTAATGCCACCAGACTGTATAAAATGGAAAGAAATTATTCCTTCAAAACTAGATATTATTCGTATAAGTAACCGACAAACCGCGCCATACGGTTGATTCTTGTCTTCCAGCGTCAGACGCTCGAGAGCGCCTGCGCTTTTATTGGTTAAGTCCTCGATCGATTAGTATTCGTCAGCTCCATGTGTCGCCACACTTCCACCCCGAACCTATCT
>NZ_KB889752.1:9941-883194 GCF_000372765.1 Bacillus sp. 37MA | reverse complement strand
CATGATGATTTGACGTCATCCCCACCTTCCTCCGGTTTGTCACCGGCAGTCACCTTAGAGTGCCCAACTAAATGCTGGCAACTAAGATCAAGGGTTGCGCTCGTTGCGGGACTTAACCCAACATCTCACGACACGAGCTGACGACAACCATGCACCACCTGTCACCGCTGTCCCCGAAGGGAAAAGTATATCTCTATACCGGTCAGCGGGATGTCAAGACCTGGTAAGGTTCTTCGCGTTGCTTCGAATTAAACCACATGCTCCACCGCTTGTGCGGGCCCCCGTCAATTCCTTTGAGTTTCAGCCTTGCGGCCGTACTCCCCAGGCGGAGTGCTTAATGCGTTAGCTGCAGCACTGAGGGGCGGAAACCCCCCAACACTTAGCACTCATCGTTTACGGCGTGGACTACCAGGGTATCTAATCCTGTTTGCTCCCCACGCTTTCGCGCCTCAGCGTCAGTTACAGACCAAAGAGCCGCCTTCGCCACTGGTGTTCCTCCACATCTCTACGCATTTCACCGCTACACGTGGAATTCCGCTCTTCTCTTCTGCACTCAAGTCTTCCAGTTTCCAATGACCTTCCACGGTTGAGCCGTGGGCTTTCACATCAGACTTAAAAGACCGCCTGCGCGCGCTTTACGCCCAATAATTCCGGACAACGCTTGCCACCTACGTATTACCGCGGCTGCTGGCACGTAGTTAGCCGTGGCTTTCTGGTCAGGTACCGTCAAGGTACGGACAGTTACTCCCGTACGTGTTCTTCCCTGACAACAGAGTTTTACGATCCGAAAACCTTCATCACTCACGCGGCGTTGCTCCGTCAGACTTTCGTCCATTGCGGAAGATTCCCTACTGCTGCCTCCCGTAGGAGTCTGGGCCGTGTCTCAGTCCCAGTGTGGCCGATCACCCTCTCAGGTCGGCTACGCATCGTTGCCTTGGTGAGCCGTTACCTCACCAACTAGCTAATGCGCCGCGGGCCCATCCTGCAGTGACAGCGAGATGCCATCTTTCAAAAGAAGATCATGAAATCTTCGATATTATTCGGTATTAGCCCCGGTTTCCCGGAGTTATCCCAATCTGCAGGGCAGGTTGCCCACGTGTTACTCACCCGTCCGCCGCTAACTTGAACGGAGCAAGCTCCGTCAAGTCCGCTCGACTTGCATGTATTAGGCACGCCGCCAGCGTTCGTCCTGAGCCAGGATCAAACTCTCCAAAAAGTGTTTGACTTGCTCATAAATAAAACATAGTAAAAATTAACGTTGGCGTTTATTTTGTTCAGTTTTCAAAGATCAATTTCATTCACCGCCATCAACGACAGCTAGATAATAATACCACCATTAAAACTGAAAGTCAAATACTTTTCGAAGATAATTATTCTTGGAAAATAATTATTCACTAGAAAGCTACTATCTTTGTCTCTCTTTAAAAATTGAATGCCGCATTTATTAATGGCGGATGAATAATATAACATGTTATAGAGTGGATAATCAATATGATTTCAACAAAAGATTTATTTACCAAAAAAACGAATTTTCTTTCACTCTAACATAAAGATATCGACGATTCATACGACATTCTTTAAATAGAAATAAGTGAATGATTCCTTTGAAATCGAACAAAACTATTCTGGCCCTTACAAGTATGGGCGATCACTGAATGTTTCTGCAAAAAATGGCTGGGCTAGCTGGATTCGAACCAGCGCGTGACGGAGTCAAAGTCCGTTGCCTTACCGCTTGGCTATAGCCCAATAAAAAATAAAAATATGGGGCGATCGAGGGGAATCGAACCCCCGAATGTCGGAGCCACAATCCGATGCGTTCACCACTTCGCCACGACCGCCACTCTATAAAGAATAATGGTGGAGGGGGACAGATTCGAACTGTCGAACCCGAAGGAGCGGATTTACAGTCCGCCGCGTTTAGCCACTTCGCTACCCCTCCATATAAAAAAGACTGCTCAAAAAAATGCAGCACTAAACTAAAGCAAAAAAAATGGGCCTGAATGGACTCGAACTTGCGACCGATCGGTTAACAGCCGATTGCTCTACCACTGAGCTACTGCGGAATAATTTATTTAAACGACAGCTTTGAAATAATATCATTTTTTAAATTTAAAAGTCAATAATTTTTTAAACAAATACAAATAAAAGCAATAATGAAGTGCTTCTACTCAATACATTTTACTTTTTCATGTTGATTCACTCTTGAATAATACGTAATAAATAAAAGCACACCCAATTATAATTTGTAAGAATATGATTAAAAGTGTTTTAAACCATCTTGATTTTTCTCTTCCTTATAGCTCATTCAATTTCTTGATTTTAGGCTCTGTTAAACTTTGTTGTTGGATTTTTAATCAAAAGAAAAAGACCTCAATAAACGGTCTTTGTTTGGTAAGGCTTGTTTAACTAACGCACCCGTTAGTTTAAGTATATTTCTTCACAAACGATTAGTTCAATATATAATAAATAAAAAGCCAGTTTTCCGCAAACTAGAAAAACTGGCTTTTTGTTATTGTGCTATGGAATCCTGATAGCTGCTGAAATGGAGTTAAGTAACCACGGTATTCATCGGTTAATCCATGGTAGGTTATGAAAAATGAAGAACTGAATTATAATTGGTCTAGCCCTTTGTATACTTACTCCTAGAGGACAAAAAAACAATTTCCTCCTTGGAAACTGGTCAAATTATTATTTTATATTTTTTCCAAGTTTAGTAATTTGCAACTAGAATTAACTTTCGATTTCAAGAATAGCCTCGATTTCTTCTTGGATCTCTTTATTTACCGAGAGAGAACGTTTTTTTCTCAATTCAAGATCCATTTCTTTGTCAATAAAATTATTGGTATGTTTGTCAAAACAATCGAAACAAATAGAGTAAAAATCTTTTTTCTCTTTCTTTAAAAAATCAAATTCCCACGTTTCAAGTTCTAAATAACTTACTTTATCTTTCGTTTCTTTTTCACATAATTCGCAAGTTGCTTTCATTATAAAAAATCCTTTCTTACATCTACCTTTTATTTTTTTACTAGATGGCGATCTCTAATTCTTTTTAAACGGCCATGATATTTCAATATATTCGCTTGTGATTGTTTGGCATCTTCGCTAGTAGGTTGTAAGTTGGCTATATCCCAATAAGACACAATTACATCTAATACTTGGTCAAAATATTGTAGTGGGCCATAATTCGCATCTATTGCAATGGTTTTCATTCTATCGTTAAAGTCTGGCATAACGGCGCCTGGCATAGAGAAATTAATAATTACATTCTCAAAATAAACAATGAAATTCGGATCAAGTTCAAGATGTGCTTTTACTGTGTCACGATAGAATGCATAATGAAGTGCTTCGTCTTTCGCTAAACGTCGAAGTATTGTTGCTAACTCTTTGTCGTGCGGACTCGCTATTTTAGCTACATTATTATAAAAAACTAGTGTGGCTAACTCTTGCAATGAAGTATAGGCCATTGTTGCTAGAGGGTTAGTGAAGTCTGGAAACCAACCGCTTTCAACTACTCGTCTTCTTAATTCATGCAACCTTGTAGGATTTACGTTTCGTGTCACCAATAAATACGTTTCAAGTAAGTTAGAGTGCTGGTCTTCTTCAGCCGTCCAAGTGCGTACGAAATCATTTATTACTTCCATTGAATTTTTAAATGTATAATCCAAATGCGAAGTATACCAAGGTAAATTTACTTCTGTAAGTAACGCTGTTTCTATCGCTACAATTACACCTTCTGGAAGAGTTACTTGACTCTCATCCCAAGGAACTCGTTTAAAGGACATGGCCTTGTCCCATGGAATAAATTCGTGATAGCTCCAGTCAATATTTGCAGAACGTTCCTTATGTAATTGATATAATTCTTTAATGCGCGGTTCTAAGCGTATATCCAAATCAGAATTTAACATTATCTTTTCTCCTTAAGGTTTTTTTGCTGTCTAACTTTAAATCATTAAAGTTGAATGTAAGATGGAAAATACTTCAGCAACATCCGTTGCTTTGTCCCTCTGCTGGCAATAGCTGCAGTCTTTTGTCTCTTCAACGAACTTTTTTCAAATAGCTCGTTTCCCTTCCTTTTTGTTTTTGCTTTTCTTTTTTCACAATCAAACGGAAAAAATTTTCTACTGGACTTTCTTATATTAACGCACCCGTTACTTTAAGTACAATACTTCACAATCTTCTACGTTAATCAAACAAAACAGGCGATGCCTTATTTAAGCATCGCACCCGTTAGCACAATAAGACCAAAGGCTATTTAAATTATTTCTTAGGCTGTTTTGAACTGTACCCCAAATAGAGACTTTTTTAACTCTTCATTAT
The DNA here is from genome assembly GCF_000372765.1 of Bacillus sp. 37MA. Classification (NCBI taxonomy): domain Bacteria; kingdom Bacillati; phylum Bacillota; class Bacilli; order Caryophanales; family Bacillaceae; genus Bacillus; species Bacillus sp. 37MA. The sequence continues at coordinate 878,877 of NZ_KB889752.1, read as the reverse complement.
TCAGAGTACAACTCACTTGCTCTATTTACATCATCTTTATAGTCTATAAAAAGAGTACCATCTGATTGGATTTCTGCATAAAAGACATCTGAAATCGTTTTTACTCCAGCCTGTTGTAATTGTCGTTTCAGCCAGGCTGTGTCTAGGTTCAGTTTCAATAAGTTTGGTGTGTTAATAATTCCATCTGACACAACTTCAGTTATTGTAGGGAGAATAGCCTTATGATGATTTTCAATATTCAAATCACCTTTTGTTACAGGCTGTTTTTGATCTTTTTTCACAACTGAAATTTTTCCATTGATTTCAAAAATAACATATTCCACATCTCTGATTGAAAATATATTTTTTTCTCTTAGCAAGGCATTTAGAGTATCTAAATCTAAACTAGCTTTACGAAGTGGTTTTTCCATAATCTTACCGTTTTTTATGATGATTAATGGCTCTCCATCAATGATTTTTCGTGCCTTTTTAGATTTGATAACAATCCATCCCGTGAAAAAGGTAAGTAAGCCCCATCCGATTAGTGAAATAACACCATTACGAATGCTTAATTGTGAATTGAATACAAGGTTCCCAGCTATGGAACCTATGGCAATAGCAGAAGCAAAGTTGAAAAAAGTCATTTGTGCAATTTCTTTTCTTTCCATAAGCCTAGTTAGACATAATAAGAGTACGAATGATAATAAAATTCTAATGATTACTTCTGTAACGTCCAATTCATATCCCACCTTTCAATGAATATCATTTCTATATTTAAGAAATACTATTCATTGAAAAAGAGAGTTCCGCAAAACGAATGAGAATAACTGGATCGACACTTCCTCAACGAGTGGATAAATAAAGTCAAAATTAATGGCCGCCTTGTTTTTACGGACTAAATGATCGTTCGGCACGAGCTGATACCTCCATTTAATTTCGGTGATCCTCCAGCCTATACAAATCCCCCCACAAGATCTTGTTGTTTTTATTATACAAAAAAGCCTGCAGACATCGTCTTCAAAATAAAAACTTTGTCTACAGACTGTACAAGGACATTCCCTGGAGTCAAGGATGTCCTTGTTTTATATCATCTACCATTATTAAAGAATGACATGAAAGAACCAGCCTGTCTTAACATATTGATTCCATTTGATACATTCCCTACATGTTTCATAACCTGATTTAGATTGTTCCACATACTAGGAGATCGTTGCCCGTTATACTCGTATTGGCGCTGTCTAGGATATAGACCGGACGGATAATACCTAGGCGGGTGGGACATTTGTCTAGGATAAGGCCGGTATGGTCTAGGACCGGGATTTGGAGGATAAAACGACATTCTTCATCACCTCTCTTCTTTTAAAAGGTTTTAGTAAAATCTCGCAAGTGACCATTTTGCTCTTCGTACTACTTATATTTTTATCATATGAAAAAAGCCATAGATTGACTGGGACAAATTCATTTATCAAACCTTTATTTACATCTACACATAATATTTCCAGCTGTGTAATTTTTGAGATAATTGTTTCACCAATCGCCCAAGCTATTATATTCAGGATGCCCGATGAAATATCAGTAACTTGTTCATAAATACCACCTCTTTGCCAATTATTATATTGATAATAGAGATATTTTTCTAATGATTATCAAAAAACGCCACCGCAAGGATAGCGCCTGTTTGTGTTCATATCCACCTTTTTATTTACCTTCTCACATATACGGCAGCTGTATCACAAAAAGAAGATAACAGCTGTAAACGGTACCTTAACTACTCCAGCGGGAACCTTTAAAAATGTAATTACTGTAAATTCGAGTGATGGCTATACAACTTACTACGCTCAAAATGTTGGATTTATAAAAACAGTTTCTAATGGCGTAACGATTAGTGAATTAACTAGTCTAGCCAACAAGAAATAATTTTAAAGATACCTGCCTGCTTATAAATTCCTTAAAGGATTCTTCTTTAACCCTGTCATCTGATAGGGTTTTTATTTTAGGCAATGAAAAAACACCCACGAATAACAGTGAGTGCCCGCTCGATTCTGGAAAGACGATTTAATGCTCGATCTAAATTGTTTTCTAAGTGCTCAAGTTCTTGCTCCTTCTCAGCGTTCCATATAGCGGCCTATTCCGCAGGATTAGCCCCGGAATAGGTTTGGCCATGATAAGGCGGTATATTAGCGGGGGTCACTTTCATTTCCCGTCTGATAAAACCGATCTGCTTTACGATATTGACCTATTTAATAGCATACTCATAATACAAATAATCGAGGTCAATTCCTCTACTGTATTTCTCTAAAAAATGGACTTGAGCTTGTTTATCACTAGCAGTAAAGTAATAAAGCATTTTTTCCCTCTCTTTCTATAAATCAGTATATTTTTTCTTTGAGTTAAAAGCTTTTTCAACTGGATATTTCTTTTCGTTTTTCTTAATCTTTTGCGTTATTGCGTCTCCCGGGTCGATTCCTAGTTGATGAGCTAATAACAAGGAATAAATCATGACATCCGCAAGCTCGTCTTTAATATCATCTTTTTTCTCGGACGCTGCTTCTTCGTTTGTTCTCCATTGGAAATTCTCTAATAACTCACTCGCTTCTATAGAAAGAGATATAGCCAGATCTTTAGGATTGTGAAACTGTTCCCAGTTTCGTTCATCTCTAAATTTTAAAATTTCCTTAATTAAGTTTTCCATCTTATTCATAATCCCTCTTTCTTTTCTTATCGCTGCGTTTATTAATTATTGAAATTTTATTAGTTCGACTCCCATAGTTCTTTTCGAATATTCTGGCCTTCCTTTAGCATTCCTCTCCCTGATCCCATTTAACACGTTTCACTTTCCCCTGATACGTAATAATCTTTGTCTCACCATGCTGCGGCAGGTCAGCAATTTTCACCTTGCCATCACAGATGACAATGGCTTTATTATTCAATTCCATTATATCCAATTCTAGTCGCATAGTACTAGGATCTATCACAATATCTTGTAATTTCATCATTATCTCCTTCTTTTCTCAATAAAAAAGGACACCAAGCTCTAAAGTAGATGTAAACCTACTCTAAAGTTTGATGTCCGTCGGTTTTTCCGTTGGGACGTTGGTTATTTAGTTTTTACGTTTTATCATCGAATTGCTTACCAATCCTCTTCTTTATCCCACTGCGTATAACAATGTCTGCATTCTAAACACTCGTAAACAACCAATTCATAGCCTTCCTTACGATTAAGGCCTTTACTAAAAGCTACCTTACTATAGTCTTTATGGTCACAAAATAATTGGCGTAAGCGAGTTAGAACATTCATCTGATGTTTCTTATCTAAATTTATTATGTCACCCTCCCTAATGCACAGTTTAGCCGAACTGCTTATCATTATTTTTCTAAGGTGTTTAATGCTTCCACCGTCACATGACCAACTTTATCGGGATTTAAAGCCCGCTCTTTTTCTGAATAATAAGCCACCATTTCGTTATAATTCTTCTAAGGCTTTAATACAAATTCCTGCTTTTTTTTCCATTTCTCATAATTTTCTTTGTATGCTTCCAGTGACATTCCAGCATCTTTTCGTAATCGGCCAACTTTATCGGCGTACTGAATTACAATGTTTAAATTGTCAATAAACATGTGAGTAAAGCCGTTCTCTATTGAATAGTCTTGCATTGGAATGGGATACCTCAGTGGTCATCCCTTTCTTTATTTGTCTGCTGGATGGATACGGTTTGATTATTTTGTATAAACTTTTATTAGTCCGTTTTTTAAAGTCGAGGCAACCGGGCTGTTTTATGCAGCAATATGATCGAACTGTTTACTAAAATCGTCCAAGTTTACATCTTACACAAATAACTTCTCTGTCCTTACCACCCTCAGTGAAGCCTTCACAATCTTTACATGTAATTACGTTATTCACTCCCTAATAGTTTCGGTCTAGTATTCATTAAATTTTCCGTTTCTGCGTAGTCTCCAGACGGTCCACCTTGCCACCCATCGTAATGACGACTGTTTCACCTTAATCCGGTAGCTCATGCGGAATCAGCTGACCGTCCTTCACCACGTACATTGTTTTGTTACTCATTAGATCTATTTCGGCTATCATCTTTTCATGGTCAATCTTCATTCCACAGGATGTCCCCAGTCTGTTAAATTAGAGTTACAAGCAATATTCAACGGTTGGGCAGAGTCCTAGCCTTTTATATTTTCTTTACCCCTGCAAGAATGTAATATTTCTGGAACTTTTGTCGAATATCTTGTATTTCTCTCCAGAATATTTTATGATGCTTTTCGTTATATTTTAAACTTAATAAAACAATATTTATCAGGAGAAATGTCATGTCATCCACTCAATTAAATTTAGATGACTTATCCACCCAAATTAACGATATTCGCGAGTTAATGATAGCCTCTGGTTTAAAAAAGGGATTTACAGATATCGAAACCCTTAAATATAGCGAAGAACTGGACAAATTAATTCTCCAATTTCAATTGCAAAGCAGACTTTAAAAATCTATCGCGAATAAATATCATTTTTTGTATAAGTGTCTCTAGATTGGTTAAACTGTTATTGTGTTAGGTTTTCTCATAAGTAAGTTCCTTCCACTCGTTTTAGTCAGGGCAACCTGGCTATTTTTTTATTGCAAAATATAAAATAGTTCCTCTTTGCATAAACTTTTCTGATACGGGCATACTGTTACTGCTTTATGTCAATCCTCGACATTCCAATTCTTTTACAGTTAGGTATTAACCTGACTGTTTTTTTGTTTAAATTTCCACTTTTACTTTGATTTTCATTGGGATTTCCTACGCTAACCGTGCTGTTCTATGACCTGCTTCAACGAGCTCTTCCACCCAATCTTTCGCTTCATCTAACCATTCAAAACTTTCGATGCTGTATGCACCAAATCCACCTGGAACAATTACAAAATACATGTCAATTCCCCTCGGTTATCTGACGAATTGTTACCCTCGTCCTCGCTGCAGATAACGTTTTTTATTTTTATATGACCTTTTGCACAAGATTCCATTGAATTTTTTCATACTATAATCAACAAAGAGGTGATAATTATGAGTTCCGAAAACTGTAATGACTCTGGATCTGGATATGGATCAGGCTTTGCGCTAGTTGTTGTCTTATTCATTCTTTTAATCATCATTGGAGCATCTTACATGGGTGGCGGATACGGCGGCGGATACGACGTTGGCGGATACGGCGGCGGTTTCAACAACGCTGGTTTCAACAACGCCAGTTTCGGCGGCTGATGCTGCTAGGTACCAAGCCATTATCCGTAAGACCCTTTTAAATTAGTCTAGCTCTTATCTTCTCACCCTGCTGTAACCACCAATATAATGTTGTGCGGCTGTATATAGTAAATACAGCCGCTTTTTTCATTCAATATTTGTGAACGTTTTACGCATCCCGCATCATCCTTTCTCTTAACTCAAAGAACCATTCCTTATCTGCAGTCATGATCGCTAAATCGATCATTGCCTGATAGTCTTCTTTTGCGAGCGTATTATTCATCACAGATATCGATCTTAGTGAGACGATAGCCAGGGTGGGTTCCATCCATTCGGGCTCCCCGTCTATAACTCTGGCCACTTTTATTACGTATGCGGTGGTAGTATCCTTCAAAAAATGATCAATATAGCTGATGTACCTACTCTGGCCAGACGCTGCTAAAACCCAATCGCCAATGTTCATCATGCCATCCCTCTCTTAAAATAAGCTGAGCTGTTCGATAAACTGCGATGATTCTTCATCGAATTTCACTGCTTCTGGAGCCTGTTCTGATACGCTTTCTTCGCTTGCCATAAACGTGACAGCTTCATTGCGTCTAAATTTCTCAAAGCAATGCACAGGCAAGCTACCGAGTAGTTCTTCTAGTTCTGGATTAGGATAGTAATCAACATGAATACCGGATCCTCGGACAATAACGTAATATTCTTTATCCATCCGATCTTTAGATGCTTCCCAACACCATATGAGCTTTGCGGCATATACCTCGTTTAATCCCATTTCCACCGCTCGTTTTGGCGGTTCTAGCGGTTCTGGCGGTTCTGGCGGTTCTGGCGGCCATGATATCGGCTTTATTTCTTCCTTGATCTGAAAGTACTTCTTTTCAAAACAATCAGAATGCGCGCTTTTTCGCGGGAATCTTGAAACGTACACATAATCATCATTAGCCGGAAATAAGTAAAATGCTTCTCCTGCCGGTAAAATGTCATTATTGATGCACGTGCCTTGCAGCATGACAATCACCTTTTATCGTTTTCTGTTCCATTCACCCCATTTGTATTCTATGACTGTCACTTCCTGCCCGATCTCCTACGCCTCAATAAATGTGCTATACATTTTCTCAGCGGATTCTTCTGTCGGATTTGCCAGGTAGTCTGTGACTGCTCGTGTCATCAAGCGCTTTTTGTACTGATCAATCAGAATTGCTTGGTAAAACGGAAAGTTCGCCGTTGTCGGTACCGATCCAGCCAATTGACCAAGATAAGTTGTGCCGCCAATATTTTCAATTTGATCCGTATTTACAAGCTCCTGAGTAACGGTCATGACATCGACTGGTGTATTGGATTCGGTCAGCTTTTTCACTGCATGAAAAATGATTCGGTTGGGTGATAGCGTAAAATGCCCGACGGTTAAAATCGTTTCATATGCCAGATCTGGTTCAAGGAAGAAGAGCCGATTGCTGTGCCTTCTACCTCTGTTGACTGATAAACGTCAAGCGAAAGGGTTTGGTGATTTAGGTCGGTGTTTATCTCTCTCAATCCGTTCAGCCCCTTCACGTTCCAACTGCTTTACCTTCTCCAGATGCTCATTTTCCGGTGCTTCATAAACCGATATTTCCGCAATCGGCAGCTGGAGGAAATGCGGCGAATTTGGGATTTTATCAAAAAACAGGGACTGAATAAATAAACACGCTACGGCGTGTATTTATTATTTTCATATTCGATTGCCTTCTAAAGAAAGCAACTAAAAATCCCGCTGGATTCGTTATTCCTCCAGCGGGACTTTTTCTTTGATTTACCGTTATTTATGATACTGTTCTCCGTAACTTTAATAAACTACAAAATTTATTAATTGGAAATATTATATAACTTAAAAGCCATTGAAGATCTTTTTAATGACAATGAATGGCTTTTGTTAGGCTTCTTACTATGATGTTGTATCTTATTTTGTTTGCTCTACAACATGATAGACACCTTCACGAGCGCCGTAATATTTTACACTTTCTGAGGCTACTATTGTAGCTTTTTCCAATGCACTTACAAACGATAATCCCTCATGATAACGATAGTAGCAATACGCACCGTGTAATACATCTCCAGCGGCTAATGAATCGACCGCTTGAACTTTCGGCACTTTAATAACTCCACTATTCGATTTTTCAAACCATAATGTATCATTTTCACCGTCTGTAATCGCTATATTATTGACAGGTGTATTTTCCAAAAATGTGAGTAGATCACTTTCCCGCGGCTGACAGTTTACCGATGCAATAACTTCATCTGCCAGTTTTAGACATTCAGGGAAATGCGGTTTCCATGAACCAGAATCTAAAATAATTTTTTTGTTTAATGCTTTAGATTTTTTCAAAAAATCGATGGATACTTCAGGAAGATTACAATCCGAAAAACAGAAGCTCGCTTCATTAATTAACTTTTCATAACTAGTTTCTTTATGAATAGAAAATTGTTGTTGCCCACTCCAAATGGTACGAGTTGCTTTTTCTATATTAACTAACACACTTGATAAACTAGGCAAAAGGTTAGAACCGGCTGCCATATCAATTACAGTGACATTGTAAACATCGAATAATTCAGACTTAATTGCTTTAGCAATGGTTGTATCGCCAAGGCAAGTTATGAGCGTAGCATTACCACCTAAAATAGCGTATGTAATCGCTGCGTTTGCAGCAGGTCCACCAATAAATGTTTGATAATCATTCGTTTTACTTTTAAAGTTTTCTTTCGGGAACTCATTCTGATAGAATGCAATATCTAAGCCCGTTATTCCAGTAAATACTCCTTGAACCATATCAATTTTCTCCCCTTACAATATCTACTTACTTAGAAAAATATTCTTTAATCCCATTTGCAATCGTTTCTGAAAACGGACTTTCTCGGCAAACATAACAAATCTTGTATGTTTTCTCCAATAGTAGTCTTGCGAGATCGTTAAAATCATTTGCCCTCATAATCTGAAGAAATCTGCAAACGACGGACATCTAGGGTAGGAACTATCTGAAATAACGCTCAAAGAGATGAATGGTTACTTTCGCCGTGGAATTGAGAAGCTCCCACTTCAAGCGTTAGCTAAGCGGTGAATAGTTCACGTGATGTAATAAAACTAGTGTAATGGAAAAGTCACTTTACTTCAATAAAATGATAGAGGTTTTTCCCTGATTTAAAAGGATAAATGCAAAGGATTGCTAAGATAATTTTAATTATATTTAACAATATATTCCCCCTATGTTCTGCACAATCTCTTGTAAAATCATCTCATTCAACACTATTTATTTGGAAATAAAATGGAAAACTCTTCTTATGCTAACCTACTTCGTTAGTTCAATAAGGAAATTAACACGATTCACTAACAGAGCCTTAATCTAAAGCTTCAAAACTCCGCCCAAAACATTTACTCACATAGTAAAAAAGCCGTATCAGCATAATAACTGATACAGTTTTTTCTCATTCTTCTCGTTTAAGCAGCTGTTCTTTGATCACTTTTATTTTCTCTTTTATTTTTCTTTATTTATAGCTCTTTGTCCAACCAGACAATGGAGTTTTTCATACACTGTATTAAAAGGAGGTGAAGTGTATTATGAGTTACTCAGGTGGCAGCTACGGTTCTAGCTTTGTTTTAATTGTGGTGTTGTTCATTCTCTTAATCATTGTTGGAGCTTCTTTTTACGGAGGAGGGTACTAAACCCCAATATCTAGTTTTTGGAACGCTTTTTTAGTCAGTATTCAGTGGCTCTGGTTTCTGCTCATGTTTTCTATCCACCACTCTTTAAACGGCTGTATGAACTACAGCCGTTTTTGTATTTGTTTTCTTTGTTGCTTCAGAATAAAGTTTGATCATTTTTGTGTTTCTTGTTCTACTTGGGCAAAATTTCATAATAAGTCATATTAGTACGCGATGCCGACACGAGATTTTAAATATTTTGTACTTTTAATCTGTTGATATGTAAATTTTGCGGTGTCTGCAACAGATATTACCGTTCCACCTTCAGGCAAAAAATTATGTTCAACACGGTACATATTGGTACATTCTCCGTCGGGTAAATACGTAGGGCAAACAATAGTCCATTCTAATTCTGAGTGAGTGAGAATATCATAAACTCTATGATGTTCTTTGGCTGCACGTGTTGACTTACGTTTTGACTCACTTGACTGATAACGGAGTAAATCAGGAGTTGTTCGACTTTGTAGGATACCAGCTGTACCAACAGTTATTATCCGTTTTATATTTTCTTTTTTCATCGCTTCAATAATTAATGGCATACTTTCTGATAAAGTATTGGTACCATCAGTATTTAATGCGCTAATGACTATATCAATCTCAGACATCACACATTCAATGTCATTTTTGTTCAAGACGTTACCTTGAATAACAGTTAATTTTTTATCCATAATTTGAATGTTATCTGGAGTACGAACTAATGAAGTAACATGATGTCCATCACGCAGGGCATATGAAACCACTTGGCTTCCAACTCGGCCTGTTGCACCTAAGATTAAAATTTTCATGAGAAGCACCCTCTTTCTAAAAACAGTATATATTAATTTGGGAGCTAGTATAGAATAACTAATACATTATCTTTTTCGAAGCAACTTCACCTTATTCTTCTACAATTTTTATTTCAGTTTTCGGATCTCTCCTTTTTACTTTAACCATATACGTTTATCTTTTAATCTATTCTAATGTATGTAGTGGGGATCTCTACCGGTATATTTCATATATTCCTTTTATAGTAACTCTGGAGTATCCGTAACATACCAAATGACGATGACGAATAAACGATAAAAGTGATCTTATTCTTTCTATCCTGCTTTCTTTCTGTTTTTGAAAAAAGCAATGATCAGAAGAAAGATCGGAATGATGACTTGAAACGAGGGATCGACATACGGCGAGAAAATCTTCGTCCATTCTTGAGTATATTCCGTATAATTGCTTGCCATGGCCATGGATACAAGTAAAACGACAATGCCCATCGGATAAGCAAGACGGGAAGGGTGCTTCACCTGAAATAGACGGGACACTGACAACAACGCCACATAAAAAAATATACTTATTTTAACAAAACCAGTGATGATTACAAAAAGGATAAAGTAAATATCTAAACGCTCTAAAAACCCGGCTACTTCAATCGATTGGATCGTCGCTAGAAGAGGAAATTGTGCATGGGAAGTAAGATCAACGCCAAGAGCACTTATGTTACCCGCTGCGAAAAGTGCCAATATGAGGCCACTCATGCCCATGGCCCATAATCCGGTGCGTTTCACTTTTTCACGTTCTTTGACATAAGGCAAAATTATCGCAAAGACGATGATTTGTCCAAATGGAAAGTACAGTGTTTCTGTGAAAGCGGTTTTGATAATCGGCGAAAGTCCTTCTTCCAGTACCGGTTTTAAGTTTTCAATATGAATAATTCCTGAAATCATTATTAAAATGAAGCCGCTCAAAAGAAGCAGAAACATGGCGACAAACAACACTTCACTTGTTCGGGAGATGACTTCAATCCCTTTATCAACCATATAAACAATCACCAGAATGAACAGAGCATTGATGATAAATATAGGCGTTGCCGGGTAAGCCACGGTGACCAGCATTTCCCCAAAAGCGCGCAATATGCCTGCGGCTACATACACAAAATAGAGAACGAAAAAGAAGGCGAGTATTTTTCCTAAAACGGATCCTAGTAAAATTTGCATATATTCCGTCGGTGGAAGATCCGGATAGTAGCGGTAAAGGGCGTAATGAATGAAAAATAGGCAAAAACCGCCGGCCATTGCGATGAGAATCGCCAGTCAAGCGTCTTGTTTCGCTTCACTGGCAAGCGGAAGCACCAAGGCACTACCAAATTCAAATAAAAGGATGAGTGTGAATAGCTGATAAGCACTAATTTTTGCTTTTTCCATAATATGATCACTCTCCTTCCTTTTTCAACGTTGTATGAAGTGAGTTGTTGACTAATCCTTAGCTGCTGTTGATTCCTTCTGTTTTTCTTTTGCTTGAAGAATGAAAAGCATCATATTAACTTACCTTTCTTTCTTTTTTCACACATTCCATCCGAGTACTTCCTTCCTTATACATATTGGTTGTTTAAACAGGCAGGGACGATTGTTTTTTGTAGTATATTCTAAATTACTATCTAATTCTCCCGGAAAAAATATGTAGCCCGTCTACTTACTAATTCAAATGATTATATAATTATATTTAAAATTGGCAGCTGCTAAAATGTTCGATCTTTTAAACGTACGTGTCTGCTTTCTAGTAAAACAATAAGCCTTAATATAATCCTGGTTGGCCGCCGTTACGATGATTTGGCGTTTCATGATCGTATTATCCGTAGCCATGTACATGATTTCAATTGGCATTTTCTCTTCCAACGACGTAAGCAATAATCCATTCATTTTACAGCCCCCTTCTCCATTTCCATCACACCAAACAAACGTTCTTTAATCGACATAAAAACAAACGTATTTTCGTTCCTTTACTAAAAGTTTATGGAAATATTATAGAGTTGTAAAACGCCTGTCTTATTTATTGGGTATATTAGCGATAGAGGTGATTTTTATGCTTAATAAATTGTTTTTTAACGAAGAAAAGGAGATGATCATTTGAAATTGCTCAAATCAGTTAAATTTCATGGTTTATTTCGGTTATGGAATGTCAAAGAGAAAGAAGTGACCGACGCTCTTTTTTTCAGTGAAATTTTAAAGTTTATTAGTAATCAGGAGACTAACTGGGATCCGGGCTTCTTTGAGTGGTACCATCAAGAGGAGATTAACTTTGCAGATTGGCAGGAATTTGAGATTGAGGTTTTGCCAATATTGATTATTGAACAATGACGACTGGCTTCGACCGGTCTTTTTTATTTACATAATCTTGACAAAGCCCCTCACCTCTTCCTTATCTAATAGAAGGAGATAGTTTTTTACATTATAAAGAGGAACCTGTCCAATCATTATAAGCAGGTGGATTTTTCGCTTCTGTAAAATTAAATTTATCTAGTCTTTATAGTAGTTTAATTGAAGATAGTTATCATGAATGAAAAGGAGTTTTTCATGATGAAATTGCTCGAAGCAGTTAAGCAGCCCGGTTTATATCGGCTTTGGAATAGTAGAGGTAAAGAAGTGACCGAAGCTCTTTTTTTCAATGAAATTTTAAAAAGTATTGTTGATGATGGAAATGATTGGGATCCAGGCACCTTTAATTGGTACCTTGAAGATGAAATCAATTTTGCGGATTGGCAGAAAATCGAGGTTGAGGTTTTGCCAATAGTGATTGTAAAATGAAAAAAGCCCCGGCCGCAAACGCGTAACCGGGGCATGCTCGTGTTTATCATTTTTCTTTTCATACAATCGGTTTAAACCCAACAGCCTTTGCAATTTTATCCCGTGCTTCCCCCGAAGTGAACTGCCCTATATATACACGATACAGGCTAGACGTTGTCGTGGCAGCCTTCTCCGTTTTAGGAGCTACACCAACCGCTTTTGCAATACCGTCAGCTGTTGCCTAACATAGCGCATTAAAGTACGCCTGATTGTTTAGCAGCTCCATATCCATTCTTGGCCGTACTTCACTGCACCTGGAGAAAAACAGCCCAACAAAATTTGTTAAACTGTTTCATTTAACAAAACCCGAAACCTCATATACTTATGGTACGGTTCACCGCTACTAATCAAAATGAGGTTTAAGTAATCGAGTGTTTTTCATATTAAACAGGAATGGAGACTATGGGTAGTTATCCTATATTTGAATTTTCATTGAAGCCGTCTCCTAACTTCCACTTCATTTAATAAAAATAAGAACCCCCAGTACAACTATTAACAAAGAGAGTGAATAGGCCCAGTCTTTTGTTACTATTTTAGTTGTTTGATAATATGTTCTGTCCCTTGTACCCGTAAATCCACGTGCTTCCATGGCTATAGCAATTCGTTCTGATTTTCTTATTCCTTGAGTAAACAGCGGTAAAGAGTACCTCATAAAAGCTTTCCATCTATTTTTTTGCTTATACCCTCTGACTTTATGAGCAGTCTTCATTTGGCTTAGTTCAGATTGGAATAGCGGGATAAAGCGGAACCCCGCTAATAGCCCATACGCCCATTTAGGTGACAGTTTACATTGATGAATTAAACTCATAATGAACAACGTTAAGTCTGTTGTAGAGGTAAATAATAATCCATACGTTACAAACCCTAACATCCGCAAAGATATAGTTAAGCCATGATTCATACTCTCCTCAGTAATATGGAACCAGGCCCATTTCCAAATCGTTTCTTCTCCTTCTCCAAAAGCCGCCATCATCCAAAATACAAGAATAAAAAAACCTAAATAAGGAAAAAGCCTTTTCAAAAGGTAAGTAATTCTCCATCCGCCTAAAAAAATGCCGATTAATACAGCAACTAACCATATCAAAAAAGTCACTTTTGGATTTGAAATTGCCATTAGTAGAAACATAACTAAAAAATGAGAAAATAGCTTGCAAGAAGGATTTAGAGTAGCGAGGAATGAGTCGTTAGCCTTCATACCAAAATACACTCCTTTCGTGCCTGCATCAACTGGTAATGGAGTGGTGGAATTAACGCACTTTCACGTAAAATAGTTTGATTAGTAAATAACCCCTTTGGTGTCCCTTGATAGGTTACTCTTCCCTTGTTGAAGAGAATGACTTGGTCTGAAAATTCATCAACTACATCCATATCGTGGGTTACCATGACAATCGTTGTTCCCTGTTCCTGTCTCTCCTTTAAGCGTTTAATAAGTTCTCTAGCTGTTTTTTCATCTTGACCAAATGTTGGTTCATCAAGCAATAATAAAGCTTGATCAAACAATAACATCGTCGCAACACTTAACCGCCGTTTTTGCCCTAAACTTAGAGTAAAAGGGTGAGCATGATGATGAGATTCCAATCCAAACTCCTGTAACAGTTGTTTTGTTTTAGTATTAATTAGCTCTTCAGGCCAATTTCGTTGTCGGCCGCCAAAGGCAATTTCCTCAAATACAGTATCTGTTATAAATTGAAGTTCTGGATTTTGAAAAACAAAGCCTGCTTTTTCATATAATTCTCGATCTGACCATTTTTTTAATTCCGTATCTTGAAAGTGAATTTTACCTTTTTTTATCGGCTCCAAACGAATAAGACTTTTTAAGAAGGTGCTTTTCCCACTACCATTTTCTCCGACGATTGAAATCCATTCACCTTTATGTATTCTTAAATTAATGTCTTTCACTATTGTCTTTTTCCCATAGCCAATCTCAACATTTTCTGTACGGATAAAAATATCCTCTTTTCCGTATTCTTTCGTTTTTACTAGCGGCTTCTTTCCATACATTTTCGATAGTTTGATCGCTAATGGGTGTGAGTCATTTCGAACAACTTCCGTCCATTTTTCTGGAAATACCTTAGGTCGCCAAATACCCGCTTCTTCCATTTGATGATTAAAATTTAACAGAATCTCTTTTGGCTCCCCATCCCCGATAATATCTCCACTCTCATTTATGATAATGACCCGATCCATCCATTCGATGCAGCCATCTAGTACATGTTCTACAAATACCATCGTTTGGTTTGTCTGTTGGCCAAGTTGATTCAATAAATCAAATATCTCGTTCCTGCCAGCAGGGTCAAGTTGGGCTGTTGGTTCATCAAAGAACAATACTTCTGGTTCTAATGCTAATAAACAAGCTAACGCCAATCTCTGTTTCATCCCACCTGATAGTGTTTCAATTGGTGTTTTTTTATCTATCTTTAGCCCTACTTTATTCATCAAGTCAGAAATCATTTTGTCCATATCTTTTCGCGGAATTGATCGGTTTTCGAGACTAAAAGCAATCTCTTCATCCACATGAAGCATGCAAAATTGAGAATCAGGATCTTGAAACATCACACCAGCATCTTTCCTGAGAAATACTTCACCACTTAACTCTGCCTCAATATGCTCAGGGATAATCCCTGCAAGAGCGGAAATCAAAGTAGACTTCCCGCTCCCACTAGGCCCTAGTATTAATACTTTCTCTCCTTTATTTATTGACAAAGTAATATTACTGAGTATTTTTTCAGATCGATTATAAAAGCGAATGGAAAGATCTTTACATCCCAGAAACATTTTCATTGCCGATTTCCCTTTTCCTTTTTTCCTTCATAATTTCATATTGTTCTAAAACACCTGTTTTTGCGAGTGCGTCCACGACTACCTTCGCTAACAAACCACCAAGAATCATTCCGCTAATGATATGAATTACTAACGTGGTAAAAAGTACTCCCGTAGTGTAGTATCCAAAACCGTTGGCCATTAAGTTATAGATCATGCCTCCAACCGCTGCAAGAGCCCCCGATAGCATTAATGTAAAGAGAGTGTAGCGTTTATATCTGAATATCGCGAATGCAATTTCTGAACCAATACCTTGAAAGACACCAATTAAAAGAGCTGATAGACCAAAATGACTTCCAGTTAATAATTCAACAGCTGCTGCTGCAACCTCTGCAATAAACGCAGCTCCTGGTTTACGGATTATATACGCTACTATTGGACTAGCAATCACCCAAATTCCAAACATAAAACCTGCACCCGTCGGCCCCACAATAGCGGAAATCGGAATCCAAAGCGTAGACCATCCTAAATAGATCACTCCACAAGCCACCGCTAGAATGACAGTAAGAACGACTTCTTTCATCTTCCAATCCATCATTTCACTACCTCCATTTTTACAGGCCATTCTTCAAGTTTATAGGCCATATCCCAAAACATATATTCAAGCTGACAACTTAATAAGAAATGCTCTTTCATCTTTTCTTTTTCTCTCTCTGTTGCTTCCTTTGCCCACTCATCTAAACGGGCACAAAATTTTGGTGTTATCGAATCTGTACGATTACCATAAAAATTTATCCACTCATAAAATGGATGAGAACGATCTGGATTAACCTCAGTTAATAATCTTTTTCCAATTTCCCAATATGTCCACGGACATGGTAATAACACAGCTAAAATTTCCCCTAATGTTCCTTCATGTGCAACTGTAAGCATATGACGGGTGTAATGAAGGGCAGATGGAGCTAACGGATACCCTTGTAATACCTCAAATGGAACACCTGCAACTTGACAAAAATTATTATGTGGATGGGTTTCACTGTTTAAAACAAATGAAATTTGCTGATTAAACATAGCCATATCTTCACGTTTCTCACACTTTGAAACCGCTATTCCATAGATTCTGGTAAAGGAATTCAAATATTCAAAGTCCTGTTTAACATAATGAATTAATTGTTCCTTTTTTAATTCTCCATTGGCAATTCCTTGTACAAAAGGATGTTCAAAAATCGCATTAAAGATAGGCGTTGCTTCTTTCCTCAGTTCTGCTGAAAAACTCATACTATTTCCCCCTTATTGGTTAAATGGGAAGACACTAGATGAAGCGACTAAAAATTAAAAACGAAAAAGCCGCTCCAAAAAAGGAGCGGCAGAATAATTGTATATATCCATACACAGACTCCACTTTCCTACGCTAGTATTACCTAGATCAGGTCCAAAGGGTCCAGGATCACTCCTGTCTCAGCCATTAAATGACTCCCCTAGTGGTCTTCCTATTAATTTAATATTTACTCTACACACGCTTTCTAATAAAGTCAATCAAAATTCCAAAAATTTTCATGAAGCTGACAACACGAACATGCTATTTGATTTTTTAGATCCCTAGATGTTATAAGTTATATATTTGGGAAGAAACTTGGACTTCCATTTATCAAACGATTTGGTTCAAGGGTACATATTACCGAAAAAAATATTAATTGGACTCAAAATTATTTTAGGTAAATAATGATACTTTTTACCTAAAATGGGAAGACAAAAACATAATTCTTTTGAATTGTGCTCTGTTAAGGTCTAATATTGATTTTTGTCTGGTTTCTTAAACTAATGCACCCGTTAGTTGAATAAAAAGATTAATGGATTTCTTGTAGCAATAATTCCATTTCATCTTTCAGACTGCTTCACATTTCCTCACTCTGCTCTCCCATCACTTCTGCTGATGGGTATTTGTTTCGATAAATAACAGCATGTTTTAGTTTCAAATATGCACTTAACGGAAAATCAAATTCATTCCATTTTTCGCGGTAGCCAACGAGACCATTTCTTTTAAAATCATAATTAATATTAAGAATGCTAGCGGTATGGAGTATTCGACTGGTACTCAAGTCTTTCTTGAAAAGAAAATTGAAGATGTATGGTATAATGTTCCTATGAAAGCTGAATCTTTTACTGAAGAAGCAATTATTCATCCTCAGTAATCTATTCATGAAGCAATTTATAAATGATGGCAGCTACAATAGCTCCTAATGTTGTAGCTACAATATAAATCCATAAATATTCTAATTGTCCAGACATAAGCGCTGGACCTATATCACGAGCAGGATTCATTGATGCCCCACTTATAGGTCCAGCAAACATTAATTCTAAACCTATTGTTGAACCTATAGCAATACCTGCAAAGGATTTTACTGCTTTTCCATGAACGGCTGATCCAAATATGACCATCATTAATAAAAAGGTAAGTATAAATTCCAATACAAATGATTGCTGCCATGAATATCTAGGCATATTCGCTCCTAAATTAGCTACATTACCGAACATCGCCAATAAAGTTGAACTTGCTGCAATAGCTGCAATGATCTGAACAATAATATATTGAATAGCTTCTTTTATAGAAATATCTCGACTAACTAAAAATCCAATCGTTACAGCAGGATTAAAATGAGCGCCAGAAACGTGACCAAACGTATAAATTAACGCTATAACGACTAAGCCGAATGTTAGGGCAATGCCTATATGTGTTAAACTTTCTGTCAATGTGTTACTGATAATAGCTCCAGTACCGGCGAATACTAAAAAGTAAGTACCAATAAATTCCGCAATTAATTTTTTCTGAGTTATTCCCGTATTCATAATTAAAAATTAATTCCTCCTATTTTAAAAAATCAGAAATTTTAAACTAAAAAGCCACCTTAAGAAACTAAGTATTTTATAACATGTACATTCTCCTCCTTTTATGAAAATGATAATCATTATCAATTATTATAATATTAAAAGGTACAATAATTGTCAATACTATTTTTATATAATAAGTAATTTGCAGATATATTGTCCTCCTTTTCTGGTGATCGGTCGCTTTTGTTGCTTTGAAATAAAGTTTGATCAAAACACGCTCTTTCTATACTCAATTGGATCATTCTTTTATAAAAAAGTTTGATCATTTCTGTGATCCTTCCTCAATTAAAGCGCCCGATTGTTGAACAAAATAAACCTTTTTTCCCTTTCTGCCTTTTTAATATAAGTGAGGATTAAGCCCGAAATCTCACACATAACAAAATATCTAATATATATCTATCGTTTAAAGGACAGGCATTTTATATAACTGAAAACGATCTCGTTATTTTTCTTATTCAAAATAGTTGTTTTCTTGTTTAATTTGATCTATTCTCATTTTTCCCCATTCATACATCATCTCAACGATTGGTAATAACGTCATACAATGTCAGTCATTGAATATTCGATTTTCGGAGGAATGTCTGGATACACTTCTCTATGAACAATTCCATCATCTATGAGTTCACGTAATTGATTTGTTAATATCTTATAGGATATTTTTGGGAAAAGCCTTTGAAGTTCGCTGAAGCGATGTGGCCCTTCTACACCTAAATGCCACAAAACAACAACTTTCCATTTTCCACTAATAATTGATAAGGTATATTCTTTTTCACAATGATAATCATGATAACGTGAAAACTTGTTTGGAAAAGAAGCCCTTTGGAATTTATTCCGGACGGCTTCTTTTCATAATTTGATGAATTAGCGTTTTCGTCTTCTAAAGAAACATTTCTACTTTATTAAAAAATTCAGTACCAACCATTTAAAAAGTAACGAAAACGTTTTTCTTAACAGTCTACTTTTCTGAAATAACGATAAACTTTTTCTAATTTCTTTATTTGTTTTCCCTTAGGACTTTCCATATTGCCAAATTCAAAAAACTTCACTTTTTTGATTCCTACAAAATTAAATAAGGCTCTTTTCATCAATATTTTATGTGCATTATTCAACCAGAGAAGCGGATAATTTGTAGGTCCCTTCATCGTTGAAATACAAACAACCGATCTCCCCTTCAAAAGTCCTTCTGGCAGAAGTCCACCCTTATCTTTGTAGGCAAAGTCTGAGGCAAACATTTGGTCTATATACCCCATAAGCATAGCGGGAGGTCGTCCCCACCAGATCGGATACACGAAAACTATTTTATCGGCCCAAATAATTTGTTCTCGATATTTTTCAAGTTGGGGATCGGAGTGTATATCCCTTCTGCGTTTTTTCTCATTGAAAACCAGGATCGGATTAAACTCCTTCTCATATAAATCTAGCACCTTTATTTCCGCTATATTGGGGTTCTCACTACTTCCTTGCATGACTTTTTTCAAAAATGCATAACTTAGGCTCTGATGATTAGGATGCGTATAAATAACCAGTGCTTTCATCGTACCACCTCTTTACTTATCATTTGATAAATAAATCGTAGCACACCCTATTTTTAGTTGTCAAATGATAATTGTTTTTTGATAATCATTTTGTTATCGTGTCAATAGGAGGTGATCCCTGTGGACAAAAAAGCTTTTTTTCATAAATTTGTGGCCTTTACTACCGCTGTTCATCAAGTGTCACATGAAATTACAAAAGATGTTAAATCCGATGCCATTACCCCCGTTCAATATAGTATTCTTGAATATATAGCGGTTAGTCAGCCTGTTACCCTTAGTCAAATTAGTGATTGTCAGCATATGTCCATGCCGAACACGAGTCGTGAACTGAAAAAACTAAGCGAAAAAAAGCTATGCGAAAAATTTGCCGTTGCCGAAGATCGACGAAAGCAATATATCCGTCTTTCCAAAGATGGGGAAGCCATTATGAACGAAGCCTTTAAACGTATAGAAGCCCGTTTCCTGCAACGGATAAAGGATGCTTCTGAAGAAGAGTTGGAAGAAATCGACCGCGCTCTGGATGTGCTTCACTCAAAAGTGTTTTATTCTGGTAAATCATTGTGATAGGCGTAAAGGCGTATCGTGTGGTACCGTAAAACGACGATAAGCTCTTCTCCTAATAGGAAGAGCTTGTCTGTTCATAATCCTCAAGTTCAAAGTAATGCCATAACTCAATGGTAGCCGCATAAAAATCTTCATCAAACTTTGGGCCATCGTAATCGATTGCTATTTGAGAACGGTACTCTTTTTCTAAACATTTTTCAGAAGTTAAGCCTTCTATTTCGTCTCCACAATGTCTCTGCAAACCCACACTCTTAAGTTCTGTTTTTCCTGGCTTTTAAATTCGTTTACATATTTTCTTTGAAGAACTTTACTCCGTTCTTCTCCTAACTTCCCTAATTCAACACTTCTCTAATTCAACTATACTCCTTTTTAACTCTTTGTTTATCTCACTTTCTGGAATCAATACATACCTATCATCAATCTCATATAGAAAAAAGCACCCCGGAAGATGCTTGTATAATTACATTATAAGTTCTATAGAATAAATATCAGCAGCTGAAAATGTTCTTTCACCAGTGGTATTCTCAAATTTAGAATCCCCTGATTTATTCTTAATCCCTGCTATTAGGACATCGATAAACGGGCCTTCCGTTTCACTCGGATCATAATTTTCAATAGAATTATAAGCAAAAACCTTACCATTTTTAAGCTTTACTACCGCTTTCAAAATACCATCTCCTCTCCCTTATATGATTCGACAAAATCAGACAATTTCCTGCAATGTAGAAGAACACTACAAATGTTTCACATCGCATCGTATCAACCCCTTATGCTATTTGCTTTGTGTATTTTAGTCATGAAAAAAGCATCCCATAGGATGCTTCTACACTATTCTTTCGTTATAGTACACGAGCTTTAATACTGAATGTGCTGTCGTCATTTTTAGCAATGTCTATTATTTCGATTATTCCATCATCTTGTAGCTTTGAAGCTGCTAAGTATTTAGCATTCATATCTTCTTCCGTGTCACAACCGATAACTAAGTGATTTCCGCCTGCTTCTTTTAACTTCGTTAACAATACATCCTGCGACATAGTAACACCTCCCTTCGCCTTACATTTCGACAAAAGGAATCATCCCCCCTCTATGCTGGGTACTTTTCCTGGATTTTTTGCATTATTTTCTCATTAATGGTTATACTGCTTTCAATCGGAACATTTTGCTATGTTCATTTCGAATAATTAAAGCTGGGGTAACCTGGCTTTTTTATATCGAAATATTGTCGTATTGTTCATTTAACTGATTGAATTTTCACAGTTTGAATCGTTGTTGCATAGATTAAATATAAATAGGAGCCTTTTCTTCCTCCTAGCGCCTTTTCCATTTCTTCTATAGCAACTATTCTTGCCCTGGAATAGTTGCTTTTTGTCATATTAGTGTTATGTCTTGCATAACCACCCCAATACTCTTGTTAAAGAGGGAAACTGCTTTTTTATTAAAATTGAATTCCTGGACTCGTTGATATGTCATCTGATATAACGGCAATTTCCGTTACCTTCGTACCCGGCCTTACTTCGGGCTGAACAGAAGAGTTTGATGGATATCCATTAGCTCTATATTTAATCTCCGCATAATATGGTTCTATCCCTCCCCCAGATACAAACATAATCAGATCGTTATATCCGTTTGTTTTATTGCGGCTTACGATAATTGGATTGTTTACTAGCGTAAAACTGGAGATGAGTTGGTAGCTTTGGTTGAGTTGTTTAAAAATGACTAGACTGCATCCACCAGTTCCGCAAACGAAAGGACCGACAAGATATACGATTACTTCTGGTACACCGTCTCCATTAATATCAATCCGATTATAATAGTACCTAACCTTGATATATATCACAGCTGGGCAGAGTCCTGGCCTTTTATATTTTCTTTAGCTCAACAAAAGAATGTAATATTTCTAGATATTTTGTCGAATACATGGTAATTCTCTCTAGATTATTTTATGATAGCTTCTATTATGTTTAATAAACAAACTCGCACAGGAGAGATGTAATGTTATCTACTCAGTTAAATTTAGATGACTTATCCACCCAAATTAACGATATTCGCGAGTTAATGATAGCCTCTGGTTTAAAAAAGGGATTTACAGATATCGAAACCCTTAAATATAGCGAGGAGCTAGACAAATTAATTCTCCAATTTCAATTGCAAAGCAGACTTTAAAAATCTATCGCGAATAAATATCATTTTTTGTATAAGTGTCTCTAGATTGGTTAAACTGTTATTGTGTTAGGTTTTCTCATAAGTAAGTTCCTTCCACTCGTTTTAGTCAGGGCAACCTGGCTATTTTTTTATTGCAAAATATAAAATAGTTCCTCTTTGCATAAACTTTTCTGATACGGGCATACTGTTACTGCTTTATGTCAATCCTCTAAATTCCAATTCTTTTACAGTCAGGTATTAATCTGGCTGTTTTTTTGTTTAAATTTCCACTTCCACTTTGATTTTCATCGGGATTTCTTCTGCCATCATGATGTATCCTAGTTGATGACTATTTTCTGAATTGAATTTTTGCACTTCATCCACTGATTTCATCCTCCTTATATGTCTACTGTTGATCACTCTCCCTTACACCTCTTATATAAGATTTTGTGCTTGATTTCTGTTTCCACAGTATTCTTTTTGTTTAATTTTTTTCCCATTGGGTATGACTAGTAACTAACCCAAATTTACTCAGTTTTCACATAAAAGGAGTATCCATTGTGACGTATTTAATTATTAGTCTAATACTTCTAGCAATTTTATTTTTTATCATCCCAGAATATGGATGCGGTTGTTTAGGCCTAATTATTCTTGTATTGATCGTAATAATTGTATCTCGAGTGTTTCCTAACCTTTTTCTAATTTTGAATCAACTCATCTCTGCATGGCAATGGCAACAACCCTTGGAGCTTTTAAAAGGTATTTTTTAATTTGATTACTTTTTTCTTATGAAACAGTCAGCCGTTTTGAGCCAGAATTATTCTGGCTTTTTATTTTTCTCCGACATATTTAAACATCCTATTGAAATGACTATTACCGTACCGACTAGCCTCAGCTGCCTTTCTTTGCTGCTTAATTCATTCGTATTCGTCATAACCGCGGTAACGATCGACCGTGAAAAGAAATGTTGTTATGGACCCTTGTTACCAAATGAATTGTTGCCCTTGTCCTCGCTACAGATAACACTTTTTATTTTTATAGGACCATTTGTACAAGATTCCATTGAATTTTTTCATACTATAATCAACAAGGAGGTGATAATTATGAGTTCCGAAAACTGTAATGACTCTGGATCTGGATATGGATCAGGCTTTGCGCTAGTTGTTGTCTTATTCATTCTTTTAATCATCATTGGAGCATCTTACATGGGTGGCGGATGCTGCTAGGTACCAAACCTTTATCCGTAAGACCCTTTTGAATTAATTTAGCTCTTGCCTTCTCTCTCTACTGTAGCCACCAATATAATGTTATGCGACTGTATATAGTAAATACAGCCGCTTTTTTCATTCAATATTTGTGAACGTTTTACGCATCCTGCAGAATCCTTTCTCTTAACTCAAAGAACCATTCCTTATCCGCAGTTATGATCGCTAAATCGATAAGGCTGTCATAATCTTCTTTCAAAAGAGACGATTCCAACTGCATAATTAAGTTCAATGAGCAGGTAGCCGGTGCCGGCTGGATGTATTCAGGAATTCCACTTATAAATCTAGCTATTTTCGTAACATGCACCGTTTCTAAATCTTGCGAAAAGCCATCTATATAACTCATATACCAGTATCGGCCAGACGCTGCTAAAACCCAATCGCCTGCTTTCAAGGCTGTCACTCCTTTTCAGTTCACATTTTCGTCGACCTGTTAAGTAGGAATATTCATTTGATAAATGGGTATATAACAAATACTATGGTCCTCTCGTTTATCCTTTACACAAAGTTTTCTCTACTATCTTTAAGGTTTAGAGAAATCTTGGTGGGAGGTGATTAAATGAGAAGAATACAAGGAATCAATCAATTAATTTCTTACCTTGATTCGATCAACTTTCCACTAACTGAAGAGGAAATTCATGATCTAATTTTAAAAAGGGAAATTCCTCACAAAAGACCTATTAACAGCCTTGTTATTTTTGATTTGGACCATATTGATTGGTGGATCAATGAAAATCGAACCAAAGAATAATGTTTTGAAGCCCTATTTTCGAGTGGGGCTTTAATTCTTTAAATGCAACTGATTTCTCGTACTGTGCATTACTATGAAAATAAATACTTCTAGGTTTTTAATGAGCAATGTATAATTCATTCTCCGTTATAAAAGCTAAGAAAAAATTTGGAGGAAAAAATTATGAGCGATAATAAGCTCAAAGGCATCAATACTCAAATTGAAAAATTAAGAACGTATCTCAATGAACTTACAAAAGAAAAATCCCTATCTGACCCAGAAGTCGTTGAAACAAGCCAAATGCTTGATGCATTATTAAATGAATATGATCGATTAAATAATTCAAGATTATAAATCATCTTTTAGGCTTGTTCGACGTCCTGATCCATTACAGCGATAGCATGTAACTCGGCTTGAAGAAATCACATCGAATACTGGCTGTACTTCCACCTTTTCAACAGCTGGATCTGCCAGAAGAAGCTTGTAATAATCGGCTTCGGCTTTGCTGTCAAAAAGAATGCCGTATACAAATGTTTTCTTCGCGTTCCAATTACACACTCTCATTTAGAAACGTCCTCTTTTTATTTATAACTTTGTTCTTTTCATTTTATTATTTGAATTTTACATACTGTTAATTATGTTATTATTATATTTGTTATTTCCTCAATACCGCGTCCCATCCGCGGCATAATGTACCTTGACACAAGCGTCCTGCTCATTCCATCCAACCTTTTGAATGCTGCCTGTGCCACGTCACGTTCTTTCGAGCTAATCGCCGACAAATGCTTTCGTTGCGCATACCAAATCAATTTACGCTGGGCTTTGGTTAAATCATAGTATCCTTTGATTTCGTTCACTCCGCTCCCCCTCTCTGCAGGTCCACATATTTATCAAACATCCGGATGCCTCTAATCAATTCCATTGGACTTGTATTACCGACGGCCAATATCATTTGTTCACTCGTCATCACCTTTCCTGTCAATTGGATGCGGGTAGTGTAGCAAGCGTATTTTTTGTACAAAAAAGGCAACATCCCTTTCTAGGTGTCGTTGCCTTTAAAGGTTTATTCAGCTAAATTCATACTTTCGTATTGGTTAATGTCAGCAATTTTAATCAGCTATTCTTCTTGTACGAACTTCACCACATCATATCCGCACTTATTACAGACCATTAAATGAGGACAAATCTGATTTTTAGCTGTATTGGGATAGCCATCACCCATTTTTACAGTCTCTTCATCATTATAATGACCGTAAGGGTCTAAAAAATCTGATACCTTACCTGAATCGTCTAATTGAGAATTACATTTTGGACAATACATTTCTAATACTTTTAATGAATTACATAAAGGACACATTGCCATAAGTATCACTCCTTTTAGCTTTCAAATTTAGTATCCATTTTTTTTATCGATACTATGTAACATAATAAAAAGTTAATTGATACTGCATTTTTAGCTAGTTCAAGTTCAACAAAAGAGTTTTAGATTGAATGCTCTATAACAGAGCCTTAATCTAAAGTGGCAAGACTCCGCCCAAAACATTTACTTACATTGTAAAAAAGCCGTACCAGTATAATGACTGATACGGCTTTTACTTATTGGAAGCCCAATTCTTTTGCGAAACCTTTTCTTTGCTTTATTAATATCAGTATCCATATCCATAAATTTTCCCTCCATTCTATTGGAGCAATTGTCTTTAATATTACTACCACATCAGAAAAATAAAAAATTTTTTTCCATAACAATCCCTTATTCCAAAATAGCCCCCAGTTACTTGAATAATTAAACTCTTATTTTATTTGCTTTAAATGAATTACTGAGATGTAATCATATTTGCTTCGAGTTCATTTCTACCTTTTGCATCGACACTGTTCCCTTGAAAATAGAAAAATGTTATTGCCAAACCTAAAACAAGAAGAGATAAAACATCGATTTTTCTCTTCATATTCTCACTTCCAAATCCTAATTTTTAATAATATCATATCACAATTTTTTCCACTTAATATAAAGTTCTTGTTAAATTAAACTGGCCCATTAGTTCAAGAAAATGGTTAAATTTAATATTTTTCGTTGATTTCGTTGTTTTATTTCTTCAGTTTCCCTATTATGAAATCGATTCAAAAAACAACATGAAACAAATTAATTTTAAAGATTACAATGACTGTTTTCGTTGTTTATTATGGTTTTTTACAAACATTTAAGGAAATTTTACAGAAATCAACTCATTTATTTACATTCCCTCTTTACAATTGACATGTAACATTATTTTAAATTGGAGGTAAAATGAATGAAATCTAACATGTTTAAAAAAGTAGTAGTGGGTACAACATTATCCATGGCGATGTCGTTTGCTGTAACTAGTACAGATATCCCATATAATGTCTTATCCCATGGGACGTCTTCCATTGCATTTGCTAATGAAGAAACCGTTCTAGACTTAAAATTTGACAACAATGCGAACGATAACTCTTCAAGCGTCGTAACTCCTTCGGTCTTCGGCAATCCCGAATTTGTTAAGGGGCGTATCGGACAAGCCATTAAATTTAGATCCCCAGGACAATATGTAGACTTGGGCAATCGCGACGGGTTCCGTTTCGGTGAAAGTACAGATTTTTCTGTTGCCTTCTGGATCAAATCGGAAGGAATCAAGGGCGACCCTTCCATTATTTCAAATAAGGACTGGAATTCCGGAAGCAACACCGGGTGGATTTTGGCCGTGAACGGTTCGGGTGAACTCATCTGGAACTACAAAACATCTGGGAGCGGGCGATTAGATTATCGCATGCCGAATGTTGCCGACAATTTGTGGCATCATATCGTTGTCACGCACGACCGAAAAAACGGAAGCGCCCGCTTTTATAAAGACGGAAGCCTGATTAAAACAGTCGATATCTCCGGAATGAAAGGAACGCTTGACTCATCCTATACGACCAAAATTGGTCAAGATGGTACAGGAAAATACGGTTCTACTCTGACTGCACAAGTTGATGAGCTTCAAATGTATCAAAATGTCTTGAGCGAATCGAAAGTCCGCGCCATGTACGATAGCGCTCCTCCCCTTCCACCCACTTTAGTAGAATCCGTCTCGCTGGATCAGACTAACGTCAACCTGAAAGCGGGTGCACCTATGCCGCTGACAGCTACGGTCTCTCCAATTGATGCGACGGTAAAAGAGGTCGAATGGATCTCTAGTGATACAACGGTAGCGAAGATAGAAATGATCAACCAGCGCCCCACTATCATTGCTGGGAAGCCAGGCGACGCAACGATCACGGTCAAAACCGTTGATGGTGGCAAAACAGCGACAGCCAAGGTACATGTATCTAACTCTATTGATGTGTCGGGAGATGGGTTGTTAACGAATGATGATTTAAAAATCATCCTGAAAAACCAAAATAGCCGTGAAGGTGACAATCGTTGGGAACAAGCTCAAAAAGCGGATATTAACGATGATAAAAAAGTAAATCGCGCTGATGTACAAATGATGAAAGATAAGTTGGCTCCTTACAAGAAAGATTTTCTTTACAAGCGGGTTGTATTCATCGGAATCGATGGGGCTGGGAATGCAGTAAAAGACCCACAAGCAAACGCAAAAAATATTCAGAAGCTAATAAGCGAAGGTGCTGGAACATATGAAGCAAAAGCAATGCTACCGACGATAAGTGCAGAAAACTGGGGATCCATGTTTCATGGAGTCGGTCCTTCAAAACATCAACTAACCAACGATATTGTAAATAAAAATCCTTATCCTGAGAAAAATCCTTATCCGTCCTATATGAAAATGCTGAAACAAGAGCGTCCTATGCTCCAACAAGCTTCCTTCACCACATGGTCACCGATCAACAAAGGAATCATTGAAGATTCTGCAGGTGCATATAAAGTAAATGGTGGGAATGATGAAACTACGACAAAAAAAACTGTGGACTATATTAAAACAAAAGGTCAAAGCACTCGTAACATTTTTGTTCATTTGGATGAGGTGGATGGTGCCGGTCACGGTAATGGCTATTACACCCCCAAATTTTATGAGCAAGTACAAAAAGCGGATCAGTATGTTGGTCAAATTGTCCAAGCTTTAGAAGAAGAAGGACTGACGGAGGATACGCTAATCATCCTGACTGCTGATCATGGCGGGACAAGTTCTGGTGGTCATGGCGGAAGCTCCCCTGAAGAACAGACTGTTTTTTGGGCAGCAAAAGGAAAATCGATTAAACCTGGTACCGTGTTGTCTGATGAAGTAGAAGTGGTTGATACTGCAGCCATCGTAGCCCGTGCACTACGTCTGGACATCCCTGAAAATTGGGAAGCAAAAATCCCGACAGGACTATTTCAAGACAAAAAATAAGAAAAGTTGAAAAACAGGTACCATTTTTCTTATTGAAGAAAATGGTACCTGTTTTTCATTAATTCTCCTTTTATTCCTTTCGTGAAGAGAGGAATAATATCGTTTGTAGCTTTTGAATAAAGTTTGATAAAAAAGGGGGCAGCAAATCCTAATTTGGCAATAAACAATAAGAAACCATTTTGAAACAAAGATTGATCAGAATGGTTTCTATTCTTGTGAAAATTTATGATGTTTTTATAACAAAGTTTGATAATTTCTGATGATCCTTATTAAAGAAAAGCCCCGGTTAGTTGAACAAGAAAGTAACAAATAATGTGTGATAGAGAATATGAATAAGATGACCATAGAATCACGAAGCAACAATTAAAAAAAGTAATATACCCTGACCAATCCATTAAATATCATCCAATACAAATATTAACTTATGCTAGCCACTATTTTGAACGGGACCAGATAACGATGGGGATAAGCAGTAGTGAAAGAATACCTCCGACAAGTGAGAGCGTAGCGTAACTCAATTGTGCTACAACTATCCCAGAAAGCGCTCCCCCAGATGCCCCAGCCAAGTCCAAGCAAAGCTAGAGCAATGATGAGTACTAGCATGGAATCGGCAGGTGCAATAGCAGCCAAAACGCCCGCAACCAGTAGAGTGAATCCAGAAGCAATTGCCATTGTAGTTCTCCCAATCTTGTCAACAAGTACTCCAGTTACAATTGAGAAATTAATTTTTTACAGTTTCTCAATCTATCTCATCCGACCTGTCCCTTTATGAGACAGGTTTTTTCTTTTACACTTAAAACAAATACCAGTTCTATTTCGTGATTTAAGTACATTCTCTATAATAGCTTTCCTGCTTCACATCAGAGCTGCGCCAATTGTGTACCCACGACAGGCTTGAAGAAGTACATTTTTATTATTACGCTCAAACAAAGAAGATTTGAAAGGAGAACGATCATGGCGGCATTCAGAAAACATGGGAATAAAATGTTCCTGAAAAATTTAAATCGATCTTCATTTTCCATTTCAAAATCCCAATGCTAGTTACAAGGTTAGTGGAAGGGAAGAAATGGATTACAAGGACGGTAAAAGGAACCAATGAAGAAGTAGCGTAACTTTCCGAAATCATCTACTATATAGTCAGGCACCTATTGTGGACAAATCGCTTAAAAAATATTCGTATTAAGAGAGGCGGTAAATGAAATGGAAACATCTAAAAAAATAACAGTAGAAACAATAGTTCAAGCACCAGTAGAAAAGGTATGGAAATATTGGACAGAGCCAACTCATATAACAAAATGGAGTAAAGCTTCAGATGACTGGCACACACCATTTGCTGAAAATGATTTAAGAGCAGGTGGGAAATTCCTTTCAAGAATGGAAGCCAAAGATGGCAGTTTTGGTTTCGATTTTGGTGGAATTTATGATGAAGTAAAATTACATGAGGTTATTGCTTATACACTGGGTGATGGAAGAAAAGTTAAAATCACTTTTAAAGGTCAAGAAAACGAAACCGAAGTAATTGAAACTTTTGATGCTGAAACTACGAATCCAATTGAGTTACAACAACAAGGATGGCAGGCAATTCTAGATAATTTCAAAAAATATGCAGAGCAAACAACCATTTAAAAAAGCAAAGAAGAGATGCTCTAGTTATGATTTTTATAAGGCACTAAAATAAATTAGTGGCGTGTGTCTGTGGCTATGATTATTCAATAACCACGGATACTGCCATTTTTTATTTTTATGATTATCGTAAGAAGTCGTGGTGTCAGGCACCCTTCATGGGCAACTGTTCATAGAAGGTGCCTGACATCTTTCTTTCAAAAAGTTAAGACGTTAGCAGTGCAGCTGTTGAAAAAATGACTCTTCAACTTTTCTGCTTATGATTGTGATAACAAAGTTTTATACAGTCTAATGACGGTCAAGTATCTTCAACAAAAAAGGGCACCATTCCTTACTTCGTTCAACTAACCTGCCCCGTTAGTTGAACAAGAAAATCAACACCAGTCTTTATGTACATATGATCGTCCCTACTTTATAAACAAAGTGATCATCTGACGGCAGCTTTTGTCCTCCATAGGTGTTTTCCCATTTTTCATCTCTCTAACTACTACATTCTTCATAAAATAGGCTACACGTGCTTCTGAAGACTTGCTCATCATCGTCTACCCGTTTTATTATGTTTATCATAAAAATCAATCCATTTAAATTCTGGTTAAAATACGTTTAATTGTTTTTCAGCCCTATTATGAAATTTTATTAGAAATTCGCCGTTACGTGAATCGTATCCGCTCCCTTCTAGGCTTCTATGATACCTGCCTTTGTATGCGTTTATATGTATAGGGACTTGACAGCCTTATATGATTTCTTCTTTGCTCCTTTATAATTAATTTTATAAAACAAAATACAGGAAGAACCAGCCCCTCCTGTTTTCAATTCAATAACTGTAATACTTGTTCTGGTGTTTAGTTCGATTGTGCTAGCATCGTCTGCGCCGCTTTTCTAAAATAGGAATAGAAATTAAAAATCTCTCCTTTTCTTCACAATGTTAAATATCCCTACTTTATTATCCTTGAGTGTCTTCGTCACTTTTGTATTCTAAAATATCTCCAGGCTGACATTCTAAAGCCTTACAAATCGCCTCTAAAGTTGATAATCGAATCGCCTTTGCCTTTCCATTTTTCAATATAGAAAGATTAGCCATCGTTATTCCAACCCTCTCCGAAAGTTCTGTTACGCTCATTTTTCTTTTAGCAAGCATCACATCAATATTGATTATAATTGCCATATTATTCACCTCAGATCAGACTATTAAATCATTTTCCGCTTTTATATCTATGGCTTCTTTTAAAAGCCTTTGAAGAACAGCAGCAAAGACTGCAATCACCATTGAAGCAAAAATAATGACCAATCCGATTACTATGATACCTGGGGCGTCGTCTTTATCCCCCATGAGAAAAAAGAGTGGCATGCCTACCACATACAAGATACTGATTGTGATTGCACAGTATTTGATAGTCTTTAAAGCCTTTACAGATAAATCCGAGAAAGCTTTATTCTTGTCAATATAGCTTAAAAGTTTAAAAGCCTGATACAGAGCAATGTAAAAAGGTATCGCCGCTGCATACAAATCGATTAAAACGAGATATTTCATATAAGCAATATCTGGATACAATTCTGCTGCAAAATTCGCTATCTCAGGAACCAAAAATATGCACAATGCAAGAACTGGAATTCCAATAAGAATAACAGCTATCTTTAAAAAGAGTGTTGTTCCTCGTTTCATAAAAAGCACCTCACTTATTTATTGTTAATTTGATTTTAATACACGATTTATCGTTTTACAATAAAATATTATTGATTTTAATTATATTTTTATTATTACAGAAATATTCCTTTAATTTTAGACAAGGAGAAAAAGCATTCCTCATTTGTTTGATTTGCTTGTGACAGCATTGCCTGAGCGGCTTCACTAATAATATTGTTCTTCGTCAATTCCATCATACTCTTTGCCATATCCATATCACGTATTCTGGACTCTGCCACTGTTAAATTCTCCCCGTAGTTAAAAACATTTTAATTAATATTGTAATTAAATATAGTATAAATGTTGTTTCAATATGGAATGTATATCTTATTGATTGAAAACCAGGTCGCACATCAGATTTGCTTTGATTTTTATTTATCTTTTCAATATGGGGACTTATAAGAAATGACAATATAGATACTTGAAAGTTTTACTTTAGGTTAAAGAAAAACGGCCTATTGTGGTTGTCTTTGATTAGCCCTTTCATCGAATAAGAAGTGGTTTATGTCCTTACTATAAAAACACAAAACAAAAAGACAACGATTCACGTTGTCCTTTCAACCTAATTTTGTAAAGATAATACAGTTATATATAACTCTCTTACTGATCTTTTGAAAACACCCTACCATCGCTATAGGAAAATGACCCAATTTTAAAATAAACCTTTTCAGTATCTGCATCACTAAATATTAAAAAAGAAAAAAATAAGCGCAGATACTTTCAAATAAATTTAATCTGAGAATACATAATCCCCTTCTTTGATTTGATTCTTTTCGAACCATCCAAGATTCACTTCAATTGCATAACGATAAGAAAGTTCCGGATCATAAGTAGGGCATCCTTCCTCTTTACAAGGCTTCATATCTAGTATTTTGAGAATTTTACCATCTGAATCAAGAAAAGCAATAGATAAAGGAATTAAGGTGTTTTTCATCCAAAAACCGCCATATGTTTTTTCTGAAAGCACAAATAATATTCCCTCGTTTTCGGGTAATTTTTCAACAAACATTAAGCCCTTTTCTCTTTTTTCTTGAGTATCTGCAACTTGAACGGTTAATCTGATTTCCCTTTCTCCACCGATTATTTTTATCCTTTTTTTCAATATATTCCCTCACCTTCAAGAATTATTATAAGCAGGAAAGAATTTTGGTATCTTTTTTTAAAAGAAGTTCATTATATTCAAATTTCCCTTTTTCGCAAAAAACGCCTTTTCCCCTTAACCTTCTCAACTAACCTGCTCCGTTAGTTCAATAAGAAAATCAACACCAGTCTTTATATACATATGATCGTTCTTGCTTTATAAACCAAAGCGATCATCTAGCGGCAGATTTTATCCTCTACAAGCGTTTCTCCTTTTTTCAGTTGATTTTTAACCAAATAAAAAAGACCGAAAAAAAATCGGTCTATTTTGCATGTCTTCTTGAACTAACGCACCCTATAGTTTAAGTGAATATTTTCACAAGAACCCCTATTAAATGCATTCCGGCAGTATTATCAAAAGCTATTTATAAAGAAAAAAGCAACAATTCGAACGTTGCTTTTTCCAATTTATCTTATTCGGAATTTTGTACGCTAGGAGAACTTCAACCTAAAAAAGTCGAATTCCTTACTATGCTAAGGATCCGACTTTTTTAAAAGAGGGTTCTTAACAGTTATAAAAATTGACTAGTATCTATCCTAGTGGAATTTTTCCTTTAACCTGCTTTAACGTCGCTACTATAAGAAAGCTAACAATCACTAATAAGAGCCATGAACTCACCTTTCCTAGATGAACGAGACTCCATGCATCGGTTTGGTTTGGATATTCCCAAGCTCCAAAGAACGTTGCGATATTTTCGGCTATCCATATAAAAAATCCGATGAGCACAAAAGAAAGTGCGAGTGGCATACGGTAACGAGTTCCATTAACCTCGTATGTGACCCATGATTGCCAAAAGACGATAATTACAAGTCCAGATAACCACCAACGAACGTCAATCCAATAATGGTGGGTGAAAAAGTTCAAATAAATCGCAGCTGCAAGAGGTACAACTACGAAAAGCGGTGGCCACTTAACCAGTTCAACCTTAAGCCTCCTCCACGCCTGGCAAAGATAACTCGCTACACTTGCGTACATGAATCCGCTATACAAAGGCACTCCAAAAATTTTGAAATATCCTTCCTCTGGATAAGACCAGGAGCCCATATGTACCTTGAAAAGTTCAAGAGCAAGTCCAATAAGGTGGAACAATGTGATAACCTTTAGTTCATCCCGTGTTTCAAGCCCAGAACGCACCATCCACCACTGCATCAGAAGGCAGATGATGAGCAGCCAGTCATACCGTGGTAGGAAGGGAAGTTGCATGATTTGTGTAAAAGCCAAAGAGGCAAAAATAACGACAGGAAACAAACATGATAGGGCCTGCTCCCAACCAAAACGAACGAGTTGTTTTAGTGCTCTCATGATTTGTGCCTCCAAAGGTTTTTTCTGAATATATGTAAGTCCTGCTTAGTATAGTAGCTAAATAGATTTAGGGTTATGTACATAGGTTCACCGCCGAATAACTTTCTTTTCTTTTCGATGTTAAATATTCCTACTTTATTATCCTTGAGTGTCTTCGTCACTTTTGTATTCTAAAATATCTCCGGGTTGACATTCTAAAGCCTTACAAATCGCCTCTAAAGTTGATAATCGAATCGCTTTTGCCTTTCCATTTTTCAATATAGAAAGATTAGCCATCGTTATTCCAACCCTTTCTGAAAGTTCTGTGACGCTCATTTTTCTTTTAGCCAGCATCACATCAATATTGATTATAATTGCCCATGTTATTCACCTCAGACCGTTAAATCATTTTCTGATTTTATATCTAGTGCATCTTTTAAAAGCTTTTGAAGAACAGCTGCAAAGGTTGCAATTACGCTTGAAGCAAAAGTGCACATTAATCCCAGACTTATAACACCTGCTACGTCACCTTCAATAAATATAAGTACGAATATTATTCCTACTACAATTAAGATACTGATTGTGATTGCACAGTACTTTATATACCTCAAAGCTCTAACAGATAATTCCGCGAAAGTCTTGTTCCTATCTATGTAGCTTAAAAGTTTAAATGCTTGATACAACGCAACAAAAAATGGAATAGACAATATATACACACATACTAAAAAGGGATATTGCAAGTAAGCAGTCTCTGGATTCGCTTCCGCATCTCTACTGGCTATCCCAGGCAACCAAAATATACACAAAGCAAGTACCGTAATTCCAATAAGAACAATAACTCCCTTTAGGAAAAATGTTGATCCTCGTTTCATAAAAAGCACCTCACTGATTTATTGTTAATTTGATTTTAATACGCGATTTATTGTTTTACAATAAAACATTATTGATTTTAATTATATTTTTATTGTTATATAAATATTCTTTTAATTTTAGACAAAGATAAAAAGCATTCCTCATTACAAAGAAATGCTCTATAACTTTAAACTATTCAATTTATAACTTGTTCAACTAACCTGCTCCGTTAGTTGAAATAGACAAAAATAGAAGATTACCTTTTATTTTTTTGTCTCCACTCAATTGCTCTTCGTTCCAAGTTTTTGACAAAGTTATCCTTACCATCACTATATCCTTCGATGTCTTTTGGGAACTCCACGGCAAGACGTTCCTTTAATTCCCCATATTTAATTGCTTCATCTTTATGTGATATTAAATATTCACGAACAGCTAGATGGCGTTCAATTTCAAATTCATTATCAAATTGAAAAATGTGTATTTGGTGTGTCCTATTTTCTCCACCTTTTCGGAAATATCTTCTTCCCCTAATCCCTAACTCCCCAAGAGCCTCATATCCTATTTCAACCATCTTTGCATTAAACGTATCAACAATTTTAATATCTTTAACTATTGACATAATATCAATGATTGGTTTAGCTTTTAAACCTGGTACGGCTGTACTGCCTATATGATGAATTTCAACGATTTCGTCTTTAAAAATTTCACGGATTTTTTTTGCTTCAGTTCTGAAAAATTGAATCCAGTCGTCATCATAGTCAGTAACAATAATGTTCATTGCACGATTAATCATTACAATTTACCTCCTTATAAACACTATAAGGCTTCCATAAAAATATGAGGTGTTAAATGTTTCATTTATTCCACATCCTTAGGTAAAACTAAGTTGTATAGATCTCATATTGAACTAACGTACCCGTTACTTCAATATGAAGAGCCATACTTCCCTCTTGATGTATGGCACTCTTTACTTCAATAAGGATATCACTTTAACGAATGAATGCCATTTCTCTTTTAGCAAGGGCATCTTTTAACCATCGAGGATGCATTTTCAACAAGTCTTGCGGTAGGTTCTTTTGTTCAAAAAACTTAATTTCTAATGATTCAGAAGAATTACATTTAAGTTCCCCACCTGTAATTTCAGCAAGGAAACAAGTTGTTATAAAATGTACTACTTTACCTTTTGGGTAATAAAACACTTGTGAATTAGGATCAGAGTAAACACCAATTAACTTTTTAATTCTTATATCTAAGTTGGTTTCCTCTTTCACTTCCCTAATAGCTGCTTCAGAGACCGTTTCACCTATTTCTATATGTCCCGAAGGAATACCCCATAGTTTTACATCAGCTCTTTTCTGTAACAAAACTTGATTCTCTTCATTCAAAATAATAACAGCAACACCAGCTTTTAATTCATCAATTCTCTTCATAACAATAAAACCTCCTTTAAAAATAAAAAAAGTCCGAAAGGAAAGATTTCAACGCATAACAAATACGCTGAACCTTTCCCCTCGGACCTTTTATGTCAATAGGTGCCTTTTACATTTGTAAAAGATGTAGCCCTCGGTCACAGACCTATATAAATAGCGGAACCCTAGCTGCAATTTTCCAGTTCATAAATTATAATTTTTATTTTTAGTGTACTTCATTATTTTACAACTAATATTCAAAAAATTAAAGGTGTTATTAAACTAAACTGCCCCGTTAGTTCAATAAGGAAATTAACACTATTGGCTAACAGAGCCTTCAATTAAAAGCAGATTGCTTCCTGCCGGTGAATGACGGTCTGGTTCTGGATGGGTCAGTTTAAAAGCAAAAAAGACCTTATGGTACTTTTGATAAAAGTATCCTTGCAAGGTCTTTTTTGATGGCCGCATGCATATCCTTGGCTTAATGGTCGTCTCCCTGCTCAAGCCGGCCGTCTTGCTGTCCCGCTAATTCCATTTCATGAAAAAGCGAGAGTTCGGATAGGTCAATATGTTCGTCAGGGCCGACTTTGTTGGTCAGATAGCCTTCATAGCGTGCGTCCATCATGCCGATAAACCCTTCCGGTTTGTCTGAAACAGCCTGGCCGGTTAATTCATAAGCAGGCAGCGCAGTTTGAACAAAACGCATTTTTTCGCGATGGGTAAAGTTGCCCCATTCCGTCATGGAAAACGAGTGAAGGGTTTCTTTGCTGATGGTCTGTTCACCCAAAAAACCGGGTTCCTCTCCGCCCGTATTTTCAGAAGCGACAAGGGATTCTATTTTTCCAAACAGGCTGGAAGAAGACCATTCTTCCACTGTAGCTGATAAGCTTAATCCAGCACTTAACAGCACCATAAAAACCGGCATAAGCAGCAACATGAGTACGTATTTCATAAGAGGCACCTCCTTTTTACGTAGTGTGCTAGGTGTCCCGATGCAAATAGATACCGGGGGTTTTTGCCTTGCTGTTTTCTCGTAAAACAAAGGCTTCGTTCCCCGTAACCTCTATCTTTTCTACAAAAGCGGAAGTTTATTCAAAAAACATGAAAAATATTCCTTTTCGACAGCCCAGTGAACAGGGGACACAAGAGGAAAAGACGGCTCTCTTTTTTATATCCCCATGATTTGTGAAAAAGTGGTTGTGACAGCAGAAGTCTGCTGCAAGAGGTCTAGAATACCCCCTGTTTCTATCTTTGTTAACGATGTGTTTTTAATCTGTTCGCAAAGATAAAAAACAGGCTATGCGAAAAATAAGTATCAGTAAAATTTCAATTCTCAACCAATCACTCTCTTTTATAAGA
Source organism: Bacillus sp. 37MA (assembly GCF_000372765.1). Classification (NCBI taxonomy): domain Bacteria; kingdom Bacillati; phylum Bacillota; class Bacilli; order Caryophanales; family Bacillaceae; genus Bacillus; species Bacillus sp. 37MA. The sequence continues at coordinate 840,760 of NZ_KB889752.1, read as the reverse complement.
TGGGGTTTTATTTTAAACTAAAAAAGAACATATATTTATAAAAGTTCATCTTTCACATCATCTGGAGACAATTCGATTCTCATTAAGTCCCCCTCCTGCACATCTGATCCTATTTTTCCAACTAACATTAACTCCTGAATCAATTCGTCCTTACGCCAGAACAGCTGTATTGGAGGAATTGTGGCAGACTTGGGAAGTAATCAAAAAACGGGGACTGAATAAATAAACACTCTGATACGTTTATTTAATCTCCCATTCAATGGACTTAAAACAACAAAAATCCCGAACAGGGATTTTTTTAAGTGTCCGCTATTCGGGGTATAGTTCACTCCAACAGGAGTTTTTTAGTTAACAGTTATAAATTATTTTAACGTTGAATAGAAAAAACACTAAAACTAAATATCATTTGTTATTAAGTGACCTCTACCCTGTCAATTCACAAATAAGCGTTTTTTCTCATTTCTTGAACTACCCTTAAAGCCTTTACTATCAAGGCTTTATAGGCATAGTCCTAATCAAAGGACAAATAAGTTAAACTCTTAAAGCTTCTACCAATGAATTATATTGCTAGCTGGAGTTTTTGAATAATTTCTAAACTTGCTGATTGCTATTTTCATTACATGCTGATAATATAAAGAAGCATGAATTGGAAAGCTAATATTCAAAATTCTTGAGTCTTTCCAAGCAGATAATTTTTGACCACTTCCCTTAAGGAAGTTAAGGCCATACGGACAGCCGGGTCAAATGCCGATTGGCAACTTCAGTTGCCTTATTGATTGAGTTAAAAGCTCAAATTTTATAAGTTGGTTACTTTACAACCAGTGCATATGCATACAACTTGTGAAACAGTCAATAAGAGTGATAAAAGTAATTATTTGCTATTTAGACTCTGATCCTATGAAGATATATTTTGAATATTAATAAGCTTCTACTATAATGTCCCAGAGCATTTTAAGGTAGACGTATACATATGACTTTTATCATAGATATACTTATTCTTTTTAATATTTGGTAAATATATTTAAAGCAAGTGTTGTGCGCGATTATGCGTTTTGCACTTGCTTTTTTTGTTGTTCAAAACTTTGAGGGGGTTTACAATAATCTTTTCCATAGGCTGTTATGGAGTCCCTCTTTGCTTTACAAAAATCTAGCTAGGAGATGATAAGAGAATGGGAAAAGCGCTTATTATAGGTTGTGGTGGAGTGGCATCAGTAGCCATCCATAAATGTGTTCAAAACAGTGACGTATTTGAAGAGATTTGTATCGCAAGTCGTACAAAGTCAAAATGTGATGACTTAAAAGCCATACTAGATGGCGGTAAAACAAAAATTACAACTGCACAGGTTGATGCAAACAATGTGGACGAGCTGATTGCTTTGATTGAAGCGGTAAAACCAGATATCGTGATGAACTTAGCTTTACCGTATCAGGATTTAACAATCATGGATGCTTGCCTGGCAACAAAAACAAACTATATGGATACAGCAAACTATGAGCCGGAAGATACGGCAAAGTTTGAATATAAATGGCAGTGGGATTATCGCGAACGCTTTGAAATGGCTGGTATTACAGCTCTTTTAGGTAGCGGATTTGACCCTGGTGTAACAGGTGTATTTTCTGCTCATGCGCTTAAGCATCATTTTGATGAAATTGAATATATCGATATTCTCGACTGTAATGCAGGGGATCATGGCTATCCGTTTGCAACAAATTTCAATCCTGAAATCAATATCCGTGAAGTTTCAGCTAACGGAAGATACTGGGAAGATGGTGAATGGATCGAGACTAAACCAATGGAAATCAAACGCGTTTATAACTTCCCTGAAGTTGGCGAGAGAGATATGTATTTGCTTTACCACGAAGAACTTGAATCTCTTGCTGTAAACATCCCAGGCATTAAGCGTATCCGTTTCTTCATGACATTTGGCCAAAGTTACCTTACTCACCTAAAGTGCCTTGAAAATGTAGGAATGACTTCCATTGAGCCTATTGAATACGAAGGAAAACAAATCATTCCGCTTCAATTCTTGAAAGCAGTATTACCAGATCCTGCTTCACTTGGACCACGCACAAAAGGTAAAACGAACATTGGCTGTATCTTCAAAGGTAAAAAGGACGGAAAAGATAAAACGTATTATGTGTACAATGTTTGTGACCATGAAGAATGCTATAGAGAAGTGGGTTCTCAAGCAGTTTCTTATACAACAGGCGTTCCTGCTATGATCGGTGCCATGATGTTAATGACTGGAAAATGGAATAAACCGGGCGTATACAATATTGAAGAATTTGATCCAGATCCATTTATGGATGCATTAAACAAGTGGGGACTTCCATGGCAAGAAGACCTTTATCCAGATCTTGTAGATTCTGATCCTATTAAAGTTAAAGAATCCGGGCTTGTTCGTTAAGATGCGGTTTGAACAATTACCAACACCATGTTATGTAGTCGACGAAGGTCTTGTGGAAAAAAATCTAAAAATCCTGAACGGAGTCATGGAACGTACAGGATGTAAGATTATTTTGGCACAAAAAGCATTTTCAATGTATAAGATGTATCCTCTCATTGCAGAGTATTTAAGTGGTACGACAGCAAGCGGCTTATTTGAAGCTCGCCTGGGTTACGAGGAAATGGGCAAAGAAAATCATGTCTTTGCCCCTGCCTATCGTGAGGATGAAATCGACGAAATTATCTCGATTTGTGATCATATCATCTTTAATTCTTTCTCACAGGTGGAAAAATTTAAAGAGAAAGTGCTTCAAGCTGGTAAAAAAGTTGGCTTGCGTATAAATCCAGAATGCTCCACCCAAGATGGGCATGCCATTTACGATCCATGCTCACCAGGTTCTCGATTCGGTGTAACCAAAGAGCAGTTTCGTCCTGAATTGCTTGAAGGTGTTTCAGGGCTGCATTTCCACACACTTTGTCAGCAGAACTCTGACGATTTAGCAACCACTCTTCAGGCAGTGGAAGAAAAGTTTGGACAATGGCTTCCGCAGATGGAATGGATCAACTTTGGAGGCGGCCACCATATAACGAAGGAAGATTATAACATTTCATTACTTGAAGATTGTATTAAGAGAATGCAGGAGAAATACGGTTTAGAAGTCTATCTTGAACCAGGTGAAGCCGTTGCTCTTAATGCAGGATATCTGGTTACGACTGTCCTTGATACGACTCAAAATGGAATAGAGATTGCTATTCTTGACACTTCTGCATCTTGTCATATGCCTGATGTATTGGAAATGCCTTATCGTCCCCCTCTTTTTGATTCAGGGGAAGCAGGAGAGAAGCCATTTCTGTATCGACTTGGCGGCCAAACTTGTATGGCAGGCGATGTGATAGGAGATTACTCGTTTGATCAACCATTAAAGAGCGGGGATCGATTAGTTTTTGGTGATATGGCCATTTACTCGATGGTGAAAAATACTACGTTTAACGGTATGGCACTTCCAGCCATTGCTGTACAAGATAAAGATGGAGATTGTCAGGTCGTGCGCGAATTTGGCTATCAAGATTTTAAAATGAGGCTATCTTAAAGGAGCAGTATAAAATTCATAGGTTATTTGTTTCTGTAATGGAGAGCACGGCTTAAAAATGAGGCTCCTCACAGAATACCTTTTAAAGAACCAGATTCTGAAACATGAATCTGGTTTTTTGTGTAAAAACTTATAAAATCCTGTTTGACGGGTTTAACATAATTTTAAGAAAAGCTCTGGTAATCTTTAATGTTGATATTGGATAAGATGCTAATCTGTGTGGAGGGATGCAAGAAGCAGGAAGTCTTTCTTAATAAATGCAACGAGCTTCCTTGTTATTACTATTCATAACAATAAACCACCATTCTTAAGAGATCAGCTAGATGTTTCTCGAAATAAACGATATTTTTAGCCTTCAGTTGATCCAAAAGTATATCGAATTTTATTTAACACATCCTATTTATACATGTTTTGGATGATAATAAGGTATAATATAAAGAAACGGGTAAAAGAGGATGATATTTTTGTTATATAAGAGCCTTGAGTTCAAAAATATTGTTGGACAGAAAGTAAAAGTCATTGAAATTCCTGTATTAGAAAAAAATAATCATTATCATTTTATGATTCAAGTTCGTTTACAAGTTTTTATTTCAACAATTTACAATAAACCTGAACAAAAAAGCTGCTATTCCTTTTATGATTATTTGAAACGAAAAATGAAATGGTCTGATTTCATTGATTTATTTAGTATTCAAGAATTCAGCAACAACGCTTAAGAAAACATTCAATCTGGCTCCTCTGCATTTTTTATATGATCTATAAAGAAGTAAATTAAACACTTATATTATTACCTAAAATGTAATCCAGCAGCTGTGTGCTGCTGGATTTTTTTGAATTTTCAAGTTACTTATAGCAGGTTTATTATAATTAATCTAGAATAACCTCATTTACTTATGATACGGTTAACCTCAATTAATTCTAAAGATAGCTACAGACTCTATGATGGACATCCACTTTTTCTGCAAGCTCTTTATAAGTGATCGTCTCTTTTCTTCCGCCCTTTTTATTAATACGTCCCAAGTGGAGAATACTCTTAATTCATGATTTGACTGCTGGCTTATATAAGTAACTTCCCCTCTACAAACACCCTTTTATTTTTACGTAAAAATGGTACTATTTTCAAATTCGATTATTTTTGTCTCAATGCGCCGCCCCGTCCCCGACCGTACCGCGGTCTGCCCATCCCCATAAGTTCCTTCACTTCCTGCTCAGACAATATTTCCAGCTTTCTCTGTTTTGCAGGTAGGCCCTGCTTTTCAAGATTATCCTGCACATCATTTCTCTTCGCTCAAATCACTACTTGATCCTTAAAATCCTTCACGTGCTCACCCTCACCCCTCTCAAAACGAAAAAAGAGGACACCGATCACACAGCAATTCAGCTGCACAATCAGTGTCCTCAGGCTTTCCTATCTTGGGCGTATTCAGTTACACATATTATAACAAATTTCCAATCGAAAAAGTCGCTAATTACTTTTGAATATAATGCACGTACTGTTAACTAACAAATTCTACAATTCTTGCGATAATCGAACCATATCCCTGCACTGTATACCTTTTTCAAAAATCTCTTCTGAATAGTGTCTGATGAAAAAATCTCTATCAACACCAGTAATTCTAAAACCGCATTTTTGATAGAGAGCTAATTGTCCTATACTTGAATTTCCAGTACCGACTTCTATTGTTCTGTATCCTTTTGACTTGGCTCTCTGAATGGCATCTATTATTAACTGTTTCCCAATGCCTCTGTCGTGATGGGTTTCCATTACGGCAATATTCACTAACTCTACCGTTTCAGGTCTCGTCGGAAGTAACACATAGACCCCAATAATTTGACGATCACTCTCAGCTAAAAAGCATTCTCCTCTCTGAACATAATCCTCAATAAGTGCCTGAGAAGGATCAGCTAATAACAATAAATCCAATGGAAGCTCTTCATCTGTCTTTAGTTTCCGAATATCCATATTTCCCCCTAAAAACTATATTTTCTTTTATTTTATCATATTTTTTTATAATTACTCAGCTTCTTTGTTTAAATAAGACAATTAACATTACTGTTTAATAGATACATATTTCTTTTTCCGTTTCTCTTCCATTCTTTCAATTCAAAAAGCACCGGTACATGCTGCGCGTACGGTTTCAGTTTCCCTTTTGAATCTCGGTATAAATAGCGTTTCTCCAAAAGCTAATTAATTAGCTTTCGCTCACCAGTCTTCAATTCTTTAGCCGTATCACGAAAATTCGTTAGCAGATGGCGATCCACGAGCGCGTCAAAGTATTCTGCTTTTGGCTGCATGACTTCAATTTGCTCGTTCTGCTTTCTGACCGTTTCAAGTGTTGCCCTGAACATCAATTTTGTCTGCGGATCTGCATGGGTTAAATATGTCTGAACAAACAAATCATCGTTTGCTACATATCCGCCGGTTTTTCGAATTGTCGGCAATACCTCATGAGTTATCCAGCATTTAAACAGCTTCGCCTCTTCTTTCCTGCTACCAAGAACAAATTAATAAAACATACAGCAAAATAAAAAGCAATTCTTTTATTAGCGATGAGTTTTACCATTTTTCTACTAAACTAACCTGTCCCATTAGCGGAAGCAACATTAGTCGCTAACAGATCTTTAATCTAAAGCTTCAACACTCCGTCCAAAACATTTACTTATTGGTTACGGTTGAATTAGGTCAACCATCTCCTTCGTCAACTAACACAGCCTATAGTTGACGAAGGACCATTTAAAATTAACTAACTTTATTCTCACATAACATTTCATTGAACATAAAAAGGGCAAATTATTGCACCAATACTTGCGTATGCCAAACGGCAATTTGAAAATGCGGCATCATTTTATAGCCGTGCGGGTTGGGCACTTATATATGCACCCCTTTAACAAGGGAGTATTAGTTTTTGTTCATGTAACAACAATTTGGAACTTTGAACTAAATTTATGATATAATTACTATAGGTAGCCGCTTACACAAATAAAATAAATGAATTATTCAGAAAATTAAATCTTTTAAGGGGCTGATGAAAGTTGATAATGGATAGTAAACAATCAACTATTAAAGAACAAACCATTTTTAATCACATTGGAAGTAATATCCAAACTGAAGATAGAGAAATTAATATCATCGCTCGATTAGAAGAACCTCTAATAGTCATTTTAGGAAATGTTTTGAGTGACGAAGAATGTGATGAGCTAATTACATTATCAAAAGACAAAATGCAGCGTTCAAAAATTGGAACTGCACGCGAAGTAAATGAGATAAGAACAAGTAGTGGCATGTTTTTTCAAAAAAATGAAAACGATATCATTACCAAAGTTGAAAAAAGAATATCATCTATTATGAATATACCCATTGAACATGGGGATGGTATTCAAATTCTTAAATATACTCCTGGTCAGGAGTATAAAGCTCATTTTGATTTTTTTTCACCAACAAGTAAAGCAGCAAAAAATAATAGAATTAGCACACTTGTCATGTACTTAAATGATGTAGAACAAGGTGGAGAAACCTTTTTTCCTAAACTAAATTTTTCAGTATCCCCACAAAAGGGAACGGCGGTGTATTTCGAATATTTCTATAACGATAAAAACGTAAACGAACTAACTTTACATGGTGGAACACCAGTTATAACTGGTGAAAAGTGGGTTGCAACACAATGGATGAGAAGGCAAAAATTATGATGAGCGTTATGTATAATTCCCCTTCTCTTTTATGATGTGTGAATTCTTCAATAAGCCGGAACCAATACTCTTCTTCAAAGAGATGAAAGAAGCACCTGAGGAACAGCTGGAGGAAATGCGGCAGATTTGGGAAGTACTGAAGCGACGCAGCTTAAAATAAAATAAACACGCAAATGCGTGTATTATTTTTGCATATTAAGTGGTATTATTTTCATGATTTGTATGAACTATGCAATAGTGAGAAGAGCATCTAAATGGTTAAGTATACAAAACTAAACAATCAATTTGCTGTAGTTGAGTTTCCTGCCACCTTAGAAAAAATGAAAGAAATATCATTCAGTTCTTCACACATTAGTTTCTTATCGATTTTGAATTAACTTCTCGCCATGCATTATTTTACGTAAGGTCACCACTTAAATGTACCGTCTTTATCACCGGCAAAGTTAGGAACGTGAATTTTCACTTCACGAATTTTTAAAAGTCCAGGATGAAAAGCCTGTCCGTCTTCATCGATAAAGCTTGTATATGGAATACTCTCACTCCCCCTAGGAACCAGTTCTGCATGATATGTATAACGGTCATCAATGGTGATCGTTGCATTTTCCCATACGGTAGGATCTCCATTTTGAATAATAAGATGCTGATTCGTTGTCGTAATCAAAGCAATTAATGGCAATTGGTTCGGTTCATTGGCATAGCTGCAGCCACTAAGCAGCAATATCATCGCCCATCTTGACAGACCGATTTTCCGCATGACTCGTTCACCTCATCTCTTCTCATTATCATTATTTTTCATACGATAGGCTTAAATCAAATAGCAAATTAGGCGATTTAGGATGGCTACGATGAACTTCAACAGCAATTACGTTTGTTCCTTTAACAAGCTTAGGAATATGGTTATTTAAATCTTTGCTTTGATAAATAGCAGGTTCGTTATGAAATGCTAACGATGAATGCATCAATAATCCCGTTCGAATCCCATCACGGGAAACCTCTTCTCCGTTGAGGTATACAACGTAGCCATCCTCATATGTCATATGAAGAAGCAGTTTTGTAAATTGGTTCGGATCCTCGTTAATAACAAACGATTTACGAAAATAATACGTTGGAGACTCCGCAATAACCGGCAACGTTTTATAGATTACTCGTTTCATTTCATTGTCTTTCGTATGCCCTAACGGTGCTTGGCCTAAACTCCAATTAGAATCGTTATACTCGGAACTCCGCCAATCTTCCGGTGGCACAGTCAGCCTTTTGGTGATCGGATTCTCCCCTGTTATGTCATATCCTTCGGGAAGCGTGTTTTGAATATCATTCCCGCCGGGATGATAACGCCAAACGGATTTCATACCTACTAGTGTCGGCATATTTTCGTTTGCATTGAGTTCAATCGAAGTAACATCCTCCTCTAGCTGATCAAGTGGATTTCCCTGACGATCAACGGCTTTCACGCTCAATCGTTCCCCTTGTCCTTCAATCACAAGCATTTGTGTATCCGTAAATTGCACCGCCGGCTTCCATACCCTCCAATCCGGATGTTTTCCTAAACCCAATTCCGACGGCTCTTGAGCAATTAGGTGTGCAGGGGCAAATACTTCATCCTCGGTTATGACGAGATTCACATTCAAATTACGCATCGTTTCCCAGAAAGACAGAAACGTCGGGACTTTATTGATGAAGACGACAGAGTGCTGTTGTTTATTTGTTATGACCGTTTGTTGTACCCAGTTTAAGCCTGCATGGTCAGAATCTAAGATAGCTTTATCATGTAAAAACAAAAAACGGGTATTCGCATAATCTATCGTGTAAACAGACCTCCCGAAATTTTCAATGGCATCTGACGGAAGGTAAGGATAAACGGCATTAAATTGCTCCAGCGAAGAAGAACCGTCGAAAACAGGATAAAAGTTTGACAAGGGCACGGTTGAATTTTTGTCAAATAAACGATCCGCTCCTGCGATAAAAGGAACGCTCTTGTTTTTATCCAACCATTCCTTAATGTTTACCCGATCTGGCGAATCGAGCATATATCCGAATCGAAACGCCGTTTGTTCAGGGGTATTTTTACTTAATGAACCTTCCTTGGGAAGGTTAGTCAAAAATAAAGGGCTGGCAATAATGACTAACATCAATAGCATCATAGAAGACAGTTTATATTTTTTAAAAAAGGACACCGGCAAGACTCCTAACCTCTTTAATGTATCCCATCGTTTAAAATGGCAGCGTCGGAAGCCAACCCCAAATAGCATGATAGACAGGCGGCCATGTAAAGATGATAATTATTGAAAACATAATAATAAAACCATATGTCCATCCTTTTAAAGATACGTTAGTACGTTTGAATATAAAATGAAGAACGAACCAGCTTGCAATCCAAAGCACGAGACCAACCGTTTCTTTCCCTGCGTAGGGCCCGATGCCCCACCATCCCGGCATCCAGGATCCGATTTTCAGCAGTATCAAATGAGAGTTGATTTGGTCAACCACACTCCATATATGACTTGCTATCATACTTATTAAACCAATGCATATAGCAAGAATTGCGGCCGCAATTTCCCCTGTGTTTCTTTGTTTTTTATCCATGACAATTGTTCTCCTTTAATTAAACCATCCGTAATTTCGCTAAACCGATGCCAAGTACAAATCCGATTATTAAACAGATCCACATGAGCGTCACGAGTATGGCTATAACGGAGGCGAAGCCCCTATCTTCACTTAGCTGATCACGAAAACGGCGCAGTATCCAAGCAGCAGCAACGCCTAACGGAAGCGGGAATAAAGAGACGAATTCTTTAAACTCCATCATCACCGTATGCCCTAGCGGATTATGGTGTAAAAGCCACTGCTGCCCACTGTCCGGCGCGCGATAACCGATATAGAGCCAGTTCGCCGTAATAATTGTCGCAAGGACAAGAACATTAGTTAACCATAGCGTTAATTCCAGCTTAGCCGCCGACCCTTTTTTCCCCCGAAGGAGCGGATATACTTGATGGAGGCTGTAACAGCTGATTATAACCGTAATAGTTGCACCTAATCCGTGAAGAACGCTGGCTAGTGTGTAGGAACTGATTCCCATTAGATTAAATAAAGGAATCAAAAGAAAAAAAAGGGCGGCAACGCACGCCTGCGTTATCGCCAAATCACGCGAATTAAAAATAGGCTTCATAGGTTTTGTCATCGCCTTTATAAATTTTTGGATTTAATAATTTACTGTGAGCTTTGGTCGCTGACTTGTTGTCGACGCTTCGCTTGAAGAAAAGTCAAGTCCGTTAGAATTGGCACCATCCATCAAAATCATTCCGTTGTTAACTGCCGGATTATTGATCCAGGATTGAACAAGGGCAATACCTGCCGTGTTCAAATTGATCGTATAGGCTCCGTTTGCACTTGCTGTAATTGTGCCAAGCACTGTCGCCCCTCTGTCAGTGGACCCATTCGCTCCTGCAGTAGCCCAATTGGATCCAGATGTATATTGATTCCATGTCGCAGAGCTTTCCGACCAGTTGCGTTTCATTTCATACAACTCGTATGTTTGGGTACTCGGGTCAACCACATTTAGCGTAATGTTGGCCGAAGTCACCGTGCTTCCTGCAGGAATGGCTGAAACATCCCATTTCAGAATGGACGATACATCCTTCGAGCTGGCGCTAGGCTCGTCTCCATCGACAAGAAGGGTTGTTACATTTCCATAATTTGTAGTCAGGGCGTTTTGGGAAATATAAGTATCCCAGTTGCCTGCATAAGATGTTGTAGGCAACACTCCATTTTGGAACGATTTTGAATTCGATGCCGGAGGAGGTGTCGAACCGTTGCTATTTACCGTGAAAGAATCAATTTGGACATTGTTAACATCATAAACTTTAAAGGTTGCTATCTCATCCGCGATATCCACAACCATATAACTATACTTTGCTACCGGTCCAACAACTACGTTTGTTGAATTGCTGTTCGTGGAAGAAAGCGGTGCGCCGCCTCCGCCGATAGTCACCTGATTAATTGAATTTTCAAATGTATAACCGTTGCCGTTAAAAGTGCTGTCGATTGCACGGCGGTTATAGTTGTGTTCGTGCCCTACTAATACAGCTGTCACATTATATTTGTCGAAAATATCCCAAAGTGCATCGCGTTGAGCTGGATTTGCATCAAGGGAAGCTCCGTAGTGCGCTCCGATCGGATAAGCCGGAACGTGGAACTGTACAAAGTTATGAGTTTTACCGTTATTTTGCAGCACGCTCTCAAGCCAAGCGCGTTGGTTGGCATCAACGACGTACTTGCCGTTAGCATCTTTGCGGTTGGAGTTCAGTGTAATAAAACGAGCATTCCCATAGTCAAAATAATACGATGTTCTTTGATAGCCGGACAATTGTCCTGTCGGCAAATGAGTAAACGCATTACTAAAAATCGTTTCGTCATTTTCATGATTTCCTAAGGAAGGGTAGTACTGGTTGATTGGATAGTAATCGTCTACAATCGCTTTCCAATCCGTTAATTCTGTGCCGACATCGGAACCGCCCTGTACTTGGTCACCTGTAAACATGATGAAAGAAGGTTGTGTAGACAATCCTTTTACCTTTTGCAGCAACGAATGCAATGTACTGCTGTTGATGCCGTCCGTTGATCCTCGGCTATCACCCATAACTACAAAGCGGAACGATGTGGTTGCAGCTTTGGCGTTGTTGTTTTTCATGCTTGTGAATACCCAAAGCATGGATAACAACAAAGCGCAGATGATCAGGATGATCATCCATTTCTTTTTAAGTACCAAATTCATTATCTTTCCTCCTAAATAATATATTGGCTACCACAATAGCTACATTGACGCCAACGTTGACAGGAGATAACTAGTACCAATGTGTTTCCTTCTTCATTATAAAATCTAAATGTAAACGGAATGTAATATAATTATTTAAAAATTATAAATTTTCACTACAATAATCATTCTACTTTAATAGCGAGTAACATTAGAATTCAAAAACAAGGACCACCAATTGTTGGCAGTCCTTGTTCATTGTCGTTTAAGGACTTTTATAATTTAGGTCTTGATAATATTTTATAAAGTTGTTTACTTTTGGAACGTACTGTTGACTAAATTAATCTTTTTAAAAAATCTTTGAACTAAGTTATAATTGAAAAATCACAGTATTCGAAGGGACTGAATTATGCGCAGATATCAATACTTAAATCCACTATTAAATTTAAAATTGGAGGTTAAGATATTGATAACCGATTTATTACGTACAGAAAGATTGTATTTAAGAAAAATGACGGAAGCCGATTCCCCCTGTTTATTTAAAATTTGGTCAAACCCAGATGTTACAAAATTTATGAACATCGAGAACTTTTCAGGTGAAAATCAAGCGAAAGAAATGATTAATTTTCTAAATGAACTTTCTGCTCAAAACAAGGCTATGCGCTATACGATCATTGAAGCAAAAACGAATCAAATCCTTGGCTCATGCGGATTTAATACACTTGATTATGAAAACATGAAAGCAGAAATCGGTTATGATCTTGATAGCACTTTTTGGGGTAATGGCTACGGAACTGAAGCCGTTTCTTGTCTGGTAGATTACGCATTTGAACATTTAAATTTCATTAGAATTGAGGCTAAAGTTGAACCTGAAAACCTTAATTCAATTAAAGTACTGCAAAAATTAGGCTTTACATTTGAAGCTACACTTAGAAAAAGCGAGAAATCTAAAGATAGATTTATTGATCTTAATACTTACTCAAGACTTAAAACAGATTAACCATTTTTCAGTCTCTATTTTTTAAAGATAGAGACTTTTTTGTAGAATGCTTGATAAATAATTCACAGTTTGTGTCATTTGTTAATCAAAATTAAACGACTTTATTGTTTCTAATCACGTACAGTATTAATGAATTCGCAGCTGTCCGGCTGCACATCCGGCTTTTCACCTTGCAAACGTGCTTTCATCCCAGTACGCTTTTGCAAACTTGCCTTTCGATGTCTCAATAACCGTTTTGCCATGTTCAGCTGCTTCGAATTTCCGAACATCGCCGTATACACCATCCATGACGATGACAACAACTTTATCAGGCTCCATTTGTTCAGTGATGGATAAATCATCTTGCAGTTCAACTTCTTTAATTTCACGTTTCGCCACTGTTCTTCACCCCATGATTTTCGGTATAATGTAATTAACTAGTTTGTTGGGGCGGGGCGCTGTTGCTCTGCCTTTTTTCTATTTTGCGGCCATCGCCAATCACGTGGCTTTTCACCTTTCTAATAGCGCGGCCGTTTCTGATCAAGACGCTTTTTATAATTCCCCAGCTGCTCTGGTGTCAGCTGTGAAACGATCACTTGCCCAGTCATCTCCTTTAGCCCCCTCTCCAATCAGAAGAATATCACCATGATTTAATCGGCAATTTCTCTTCTCTCGACGTAAGTAATATTCCGTTCATTTCAGATGCTCCCTTCTTTTTTACAATTTTAACGAACATATGCTTTATAACCAAACAAAAAGAACAGACTTTCGCTTATTTACTTTCGCTAATCTTTACATATATACCGTTTTACACCATATTATCCAGCATATATAATGAAGTGAAAGAGGAGAAAAGGAGCTGGTCAAGTTAATATTGCTCAAAGCAGTTAAATTTCATTGTTTATTTCAATTATGGACTGCTCAAGAGAAAATAGTGACCGATGCTCTTTTTTTCAGTGAGATTTTAAATTGGCTTGTTGATGACGGTAATGATTGGGATCCTGGTATGTTGGATTGGTATCATGAAGAGGAAATTAATTTTGATAACTGGAAGGAAATGAAGGTTCAAATTTTCCCAATGGTAATTAATGATCAAGGATGACTGGCTGCGGCTGGTCTTTTTTATTTACATAACCTTTATACAATGAGTCACGCCTTCTCTTTATATAATAGAAAAAAAGGAGATGAATATTTACAGCCATTATTTACAGGAAGCGGATGAACGTGCTGCCAGTAAACTTGATGCTCTTTTTCCCCCGTACACCAAGAACAAAATAAGCAGGCATAGAAAAAAGCACCGCGCAAAAACGGTGCTTTTCTGTACTTTTATAAAGTTCACCACCCATCTACCACCTAATCCCCATCTGCTTCTACCTACCCTTGTAATAAGAAAAAGAAACACTAAACAAAACGTAATGCGTCATTCAGTGTCTTTTGATTTTTTCGTTAGGTAATAATTATTTTCTAAAAGAAATCATAGTCTCTTTTCTATAGTTTTCGTAAAACACTAAATTTGTGTCCCATAAGGTTGGCTTACGATATTCTATGATTGCGATTAATTTCTCCCGATTGTTGTTTTCTTTTTATGGTAGTAGCGGCAATCTGCACGACCATCATCACTACGTTAATTACAATCAGCCCCGCTATTGCTGTTGAAAAGCTATCCGTCGCATCGTGAATCCAGCCAAGAATAAGGGGGCCGGTTGCCCCGATCACATAGCCGGCTGATTGAGTCATGGCCGACCAAGCAGCCGCCTCCTGCGGATTGTCGGTAGCGTCCAAAGGCAGTAGTAGATTGAGAGAAAACAACCCGCCGGCGCCTACACCAATAAAGATCGTGGCAACCCACGGTTCAATGGAACACGCAAGCATCACAAGCCCGACGAGTTCCAACAGCGCTGCAACCATTAGCCAAAGGCGACGGGAAGGGAATTTGCGAAGCAAGATCGGCAGAACAAGGCTTACCGGAATCTGAACAACGACGAAAATCGTAAGCACGCTTGCAGCGTAGGACTTACTATAGCCCATCCCTTGAATAATGTCTGGCAACCAAGCTGTGAATGAATAGAATAGCATGGCCATCAAGCCGAACGTCAGTGTAAGTAGCCACGCTTTCTTATTTGTCCATGGCATTCTCATCTTCGTGCCGGTTGAAGTGGGATGATCTTGCGGTCTAATATGCCGCATAACGAACAACCACCATAACAGCACTGCGACGAATGCGATTACCGCCCATATCCCGAGCGCGCTCTGCCAAGAGTTCATACTATTCTGCATCGGCACGATCAAGCTCGAGCTTAGTGCTGCTCCCAGAGTAAGCGCAACCGTGTATATCGCAATCATCGAGGGCACATGCTTAGGAAAGTGGCGCTTAATAAATCCGGGAAGAAGCGGTCCTGCAAATGCAATCCCTATACCCGCGATAAATGCGGTAATAAGCAAAAATGAGACCGAATTCGTGAAGAACCTAAGAATAGTACCGACTCCGATGACAAGCAGCGACCATCCCAATACCCGCTCAATACCCCATTTTCCGCTGAACTTTACGGCTACAGGAGCGAAGAGGCCCATGCAAAGAACAGGAATCGAGGTCAGCAAACTCGCTACGGAGGCGTTCATTCCTAAGCTGGTTCTAATCGTTTCGAGCATTGGTGCGATCGAGTTAATTGCCGGACGCAAGTTCAATGATGCAACAAATAAAGCTATTATCATTAGAATATATTTTTTTTCCATGAAAATTCCATACTCTCCTTTAGGATGTTATTATAAATTTCAATTTAAAATTTACCATCGTTATAATCGCGATAAGCCTGTATGATCTCTTGCTCGGTGTTCATGACGAAAGGGCCTCTTGCAACGACAGGCTCGCGAATCGGCTCGCCGGCATACAACATGACACGCATACTGCTGCGTGCTTCGATCTTTATTTCGCTCCGCTCGGCAGTTCCCGCAGATCCCATCCATAATACCTGTCCTTGCTTCCCTACGGTGCTATCGGACCCAAAGGAGCCTTCGCCTTCCAAAATATACAGAAACCCGTTGTAGGAACCTGGAAGCTCATACTTGAAGGCTGCGCCTGGCCCCATATTGATCTCAGCCATCGTAACAGGAGCAATATTTAATGTATCTGAGGCCTTATCGCCGAGTGACCCGGAAAATAGACGGATTTCAGCCCCGTTTTCATGAATGACAGGCATATCGGTCTTCCGCAAGTCCTGATACCTGGAGGGTGACATCTTCTGTCCCGAGGGAATGTTCACCCACAATTGAAGAAGGTTTACTGTCTCGCCCTTTGCCGCGTCCTCGAGGTGTTCAACGCCTCTGCCCGCAGTCATCCATTGCGCGTCGCCGGCATGAAGCGCGCCTGTTCCATGCTTGTTGTCATAATGGTTAAGGTTGCCGTCAATCAAAAAAGTGACCGTCTCCATTCCGCGATGAGGATGGATGCCAAACACTCCGCTGCGCATATGGTCATGTGCCATGAGCAGAAATGGATCATGCTCTTCCCAATGACCGGGTTCAACTATCCATGCCATCGTATGAATGTCGCTATTTCGTTGGAAATGAGGGGTACGGACACTTTTTATACCTCGACTAAATACATCTAGATTGTTCATCATAATCTTCCTTCCGTAAATTATTTATTAACTAACAAAGGTGTTAGGCGGTGTGGATTCATTATGCAACGAATCGAATGATTTATGAAGTACGCACAATAATGAAACCGTGTATCTTCAAAGTAACCTTGCGGATTAGCAAAGCTTCTGGATGCCCTTTACACATCAAGTCGAATCGTAATAAAATTGAAATTACGATACAATAGGATAATCAACAGGCTGGAGGACCAAAAATGGATGAAAAACCGGATAATTGTAAAGTCGCGACAACGTTGGATATGATTGTGGGCAAGTGGAAAATCGCCATAATGCTCCATTTGCTTCATTACGGGACGATGAGGTTTAATGAATTACGAAAAGTAATGCCCGGCGTTTCTCAAAAAGTACTCACCACCCACTTGCGAGAGTTGGAGGAGGAGGGAATAATCATGCGGGTAACTTACCCTCAGGTTCCTCCGAAGGTTGAATATTCGATGACCAAATATGGGGAGTCGCTCCAAATGGTTCTTGATATGATGCATGACTGGGGAATGTCTCATTTGGCACGAAAGCAACGGCAACAATCGCGACAACTGTTCGAGAATGATAATAGTTAACATTTGACACTTACTTTTAATACAGGAGGGGCTGCAATGAGCAGCCCCTTCGCCACGCTATTTGGCAGGAGTGTACAGAAAGTCCCAGCACCTGACAATGTACCCTTATTAGAATGAATATCATCACATAATTTTATGTGGTATAATATGGATAAAATATTCGCCGGAGGATTGATGCATTTGGGCAATAAAGAGACCGTTTAGTTATAGGTCGGTTTCTTTAGTTCTTCATTTCATGTAGGCGATTCCCTCTTTAAAATATCGGACTAGATATATACTCAAACTGAACTGATGGTTCTATATCCTTTTTTAGCTTCACATTTCTCACGCTAAGGATAAATCCTTGATAAATAAGAATTTTCCCTCGTTTTACTTGATGCTCTTTTTTCTCCACTACAACAAGAACAGAATAAGCAGGCATAGAAAAAAAGCACCGCGCAAAACGGTGCTTTTTTTTGTGTTTTTATAAAGTTTACCACCCATTTACCACCCAAATGACTGTATTAGTCCATTTAAGCGTAAACTGTATCACTCAAAATAGCGGCATAAACCGTTGATATAAAAGGGTTTTCCCTCTATCTGTATCATTGATCGAAAAGCAATTGCTTTATTACTTCTCCATCCATTCAGTATTGAACAAGGCTACCCTGAATACATCTATCTCACGAATGTAATAAAGTCAATATTAACTGGTTCAATACCATCTGCTCGAAGTCGTGAGTTAATCTGTCCTCGATGATATTGACCATGCAATGCTACATGAGTTAAAACATCCCGTACAGAATTCTTAAACTCTGTTCCTTTATTATTTGTGTAGAATATTAATTTATCTAGGTCAGCATTTACTAAATTAGTAAGAAACGCTGTGAAGCTCTCTTCATTTTGCCTAACAAGTTCTGCACAGACTTCAATATCGACATTTGACCAGATGGGCAGTCGTGAACTGTCCATTCCTTGTAATCTAGTTATCCATATTCTTTCTCCAAATAGTATATGGGAAAATAAACGATTCCCCTCTTGATTTTCATCTTCAATACTTTGCAATGTTTCAAGAATACGTCGATTAGCCCAATTTAAATGGTCATACATCTTTTGGATAGTTTTCAATAGGATTTCCCCTTTTAAAAATCAATTTTCCCCATTTTAAACTTACCATATAATCTCACTTATTCAAGAGAATTAAAAGGATTCTTCTTCCACTAAACTGCTCCGTTAGTTCAATAAGAAAATCAACATCAGTCTTTATATACATATGATTGTTCTTGCTTTATAAACCAAAGCGATCATCTAGCGGCAGCTTGTGTCCTCTATAGGCGTTTCCCCATTTTCCCATCTTTCACACTACCTTATGCATAAAATAGGCTACACGTGCTTCTGAAGGCTTGCCCGTCATAGTCTCTCTGTTTCAGTTCCATCATGTAATTTCATTAAAAAGTCACCGTTAATTGAATCTGCTCCCCGCTAAGCTTCTATGATACTTGTTTTTGTATGCGTTTATATGTAAATAAGCCAAACAGCCAAACACGGGTTTATGACATAATTTAAATAATTATGTTTACTAAACAGGCTCTGTTAAATTCTATTGTTGATTTTTAACCAAAGAAAAAAGACCGAAACAAAATCGGTCTTTTTTGTATATCTTCTTCAACTAATATACCTCTCAAATTATTCCGACTAATGATATTTCACCCGTACATGATTATTAGCAGCAAAGATCGGTTTTCCCCTTTCTCATGGTTTTTGTACAGTCATTATAAAATAAGCGGAGTATGATGGTATGGATACTAATTATGAAGGAGGAAATTAACTTGTACTATTTTATCCCTGTAATTCCTGTGTTTTATAGTCAGCAGGATCAAGGTGTTCATTTCATTGCCTTCCAGATGGAACATGTATTGGAGTAGATCAAGGAGCTGGATCTCCAACTTCGTTTCCAATACTCCCATTACCTGGTGGAACAGGGACTTTTTCGATACCTACAATGCCTGGACCAACAATGCCTAGACCTGGAATGCCCTCGCCTGGTGGATCACGAGGCTTTGCATGTCCAACTGGCTCTACGTGTTGTACCCGAATTTGTAATGATCCAGACTGCAAAACTTGGATTGATGCTTGTTATTGTTGCTAATATAATTTCTTAAGCTTTTGAGCATTAATTTTATGACGCTCAAGACCTAAAAACTGATTTAAAAACAGTTCTACCCTCTATACCCAGAGATAGGGGCATGAACATTAATGGTTTCGTTCATTCAGTGTTCACACTTTGAGATTACTGGTTAGAAAATTTTTTTGAAAAGGGGTCTTTATGTGTATTATATGTATCCTTTTGTTCCACATTATTACTATCGTAGCCCTAATCCAACAACACTACCAACCCAACTACGATTTCCAACACCTTTTCCTGGGCAGGGGCCTATTATCGGACCTGGTCTATGGCCTAGTCAACCTAGTCAACCTAGTCAACCTGGTCAAGGGCAAAGACCCTCAACACCTCCTCCATCTGTAGTACCAGTAAAACCTATAAGAGGTTTCGCAATTGATGCACCAAGCATGGCACTTTGCCTTTTCCGATGGACTTCTATATGGCTTACTAATGGAACCCAGATTTGGTTTTGGCCGGTTTTTGTTGGTGCCACATCAGTTGCAGGTTTTACTTGGCCTCCAGGGTCAGGAGCATTTGGAATAGATGCTAGACATATCGATGTCTTTGTCTGCCCGTAAATCACCTAATATTCTTTTTTATTAGGAAGAGAAGGTTTTCTTTACATCTATATGGATCTCTGCTTTTCAAACATTAGTTTATGGCATGGCTTAAATAAGTACGTTTAATAAACAGGCTCTGTTAATTTTTAGCCAAATAAAAAAGACCGAAAAAAATTGGTCTTTTTTTCTTTATTCTTATTCAACTAACGCACCCGTTAGTTGAATAAGAAAGAAAGAAAGCAACCTCCCTTATTTGAAGTAAAGAACCTGTTAGTTCTATAAGACTTATTGCAGAGTTGACACAAACTGTGAAGCAAAAAGCCCTCATTCAGAGGACTTGGAAGGATTCGAAATCCGATTTAAGTGAGAAAAATTCTCTCTTTTCGTGCTGCCTTAAAATTTTTTCCTTCAATCGAAAAAAAACTATGAATCACATTCCAACTGAAATGTAATCCATAGTTCCTTAAGTTAATGACATTGATTACCAAAGCGGTTTTGCCTCGGAATCTACTCTTTTACTGTCAATAATATCTATGGGCTTTATTCTTTTAATTTCTCCTCCTGCGAAAGAGCACTACCCGCTGTAAATTCTTCTAAAGCATGCATGGCAAACCTCGCGTTGGGATAAGTGATCGAGCCGCCATCAATCACACCAATTTTGAGGGTTTCCATGATTTCATCGATGGTTGCCCCGGTATTTAAGCAGCCTTCCATGTGATAGCAAATGCATTCATCGCAGCGGCTGACTATTGATATGGCTAATCCCATAATGGTGTACTTACCCTAACTGGCGTTTAAATTCTTTACTGGCGAAGAAGTAAGCGATGACCATGATGCCGACGCACCAGGCAAGCGCGATCCAGATACCGTTGCCAACAGACCCTTCATACAAGAGGGCACGAATCGCATTCACGATTGAAGTCACGGGCTGGTTCTCAGCGAACGCACGGACAATTTTAGGCATGGTTTCGGTGGGGACAAAGGCCGAACTGATAAACGGCAGGAAAATCAGCGGGTACGAGTAGGCTGTCGCCCCTTCCATAGACCCCGCTGTCAATCCGGGAATGACCGCCAGCCATGTCAGCGCCAGCGTAAACAGCCCGAGTATCCCAGCTACCGCGAGCCAATCCAGGATATCAGCGCTGGAACGGAAGCCCATCAAGAGCGCGACGAGGATAACCACCACGACAGTAAGCGCATTGGAAACAATCGAGGTCAACACGTGAGCCCACAATACCGACGAGCGCTTGATGGGCATGGTAATGAAACGCGCCATCAGCCCGCTCTTTACATCCGTAAACAGCCGCACGGAAGTGTAAGCGACACCGGATGCGATAGCCATCAGCAAGATTCCCGGCAATAAATAATTGACGTAGTTGTCCGTGCCTGTCTCTATGGCGCCGCCAAATACGTAGACAAACAACAGCAGCATCATAATCGGCGTAATCGCCACCGCGATAATTGTATCCGGGCTGCGCATGATGTTACGCATTAAACGCCCTAGTAATACCCCTGTTTTGTTTTTCATTTACATCTCCTCCTTTTTACCGATGATCGCGAGGAAAATTTCCTCCAATGTCGGCTGCTTCTCGATGTACTCCACTTTCGCTGGCGGGAACATCTCCTTGAGTTCGGTAAGGGTCCCGGTCGAGATGATTTTTCCGCCATGCAGGATGGCGATACGGTCCGCCAGTTGTTCGGCTTCCTCCAGGTACTGGGTCGTCAGCAAGATGGTCGTGCCGCCGCCGGCAAGCTCCTTGACGGTATCCCAGACTTCAATCCGCGCTTCGGGGTCAAGCCCTGTCGTCGGTTCGTCGAGAAAAATGACTGCTGGCGTCCCGATCAGGCTCATGGCGATGTCAAGCCGGCGCTTCATCCCGCCGGAATATTTTTCCGCCCGGCGGTTGGCCGCATCGGTCAGGCTGAATCTTGCAAGCAGATTGTCGGCGACTTGAGCGGGACTGGAAACTCCCCGCAACTTGGCGATCATCATCAGGTTTTCCCGCCCGGTGAGCATGCCGTCTAAAACTGCGAACTGCCCTGTCAGGCTGATGCTCTGGCGAACATGATCCGGTTGACGCTGGACGTCAAAGCCGCAAATACCTACTTCGCCGCCATCGGCCTTCATCAGCGTCGAGAGGATGTTGACCGTCGTCGTCTTGCCCGCTCCATTTGAACCCAGCAGTGCGAAAATTTCGCCACGCCGCACCTCAAAATCCACCCCCCTTAAGACTTCCTTGTCTTTAAAGGATTTTTTTAACCCTTTTACAGAAATCGCTGCATTGCTCATACTTTTTTCCTCCTTATAAAAAGCGCAGCAAGGCCGCTTGCGAGATCCGTAATTATCCGGTCGAGCGCCTTGCGGAGCTAGATTGCCTATACCCTTCTATTTAGTCTGACTGATAATCTGTATAACTTATTACCGAGTTGAAAATATAACTGAATAGCGAAGGTGGCAATTCACATTTGTAACCAGCTATTCAGTCGGTATTATCTATTGAATTTATTTTTTCCCAATCGCTTCATGATACTCTGATTCAAATCTTCACGATACTTGGCGACATAGGTTTTAGCGTTTGCCACTAGTTCGTCGGCAAAGGACGCCACGTCGTCCCCAGTGATTTCTAGCACTGGTCTGCCTTCCGCCGCACCGGCTTCGAACAACTCGATTAATTCATACTGCATGTGTAGCATATCCATCCCGCTGCCCGCTGAGAAATTCCACATGTAGTTTTGAATTTTCTTAAATACAAACTGGTAGTCCTCTGGCAGGGCTTCAACCCGTGCCATCATCATCTTGTACTCTTTTTTATCACCAATCATTTTTTTGAACATTTCCATCATGTTATTTTTCCTCCTTTTTTATAAAGCTGAACAAGACACTCCAAAAATATCGTACGGAATATCTTATGAAGCTAGATTGACTTCAAGACGTTGATTTTTGATGATACAAAATCCCATTTTTTCCAAAACAATTCAAGTTCCTGGCGGCCAGCCTCATTAAGTGAGTAAAACTTGCGGGGCGGCCCCATATCTGACGGTTTCTTTTCTATGTTCACCAGTTTTTTCTTTTCTAATCGCACGAGGATGGTGTAGACCGTCCCTTCCACGACTTCAGTAAACCCAAGCTCGTTCAGGCGGCGGGTAATCTCGTAGCCATAGGTTTCATGGCGGCTGATGATTTCCAGTACGCAGCCTTCCAGCGAACCCTTCAGCATTTCAGTTAAATTTTCCATTTTCAGAGCCTCCTCTATTTTGTCTGACTTATATTCAGTATAACTTAGTACTAAGGGAAATTTTTACTGAATAGCTTTTGGGAAATCACGCTATTAAGTATTACTTATTACATGTACATTGTAACACCGAGTAGCAGAGGTGTCAGCTATTTTTCTTAAAAATATTTTTGCAACCTAACTATTCAGTGGTGTTGATATCCAGTGTGACCTACTACAGGTATACCGTAACACGTAGTAGGTGGACTGTCAACTGGATTTTCTAAATATTTTTAAAACCAGCTATCCCCATTGGATACAGCCGATTTTCTTTATGGAGCTTTTACTTCCTCCTATGCTTCTTTCAAAATGATTACACCGCGGATCATTCCCATCCAGCAGCTGTATTAGTAAAATAGCTGAGGATTATTAATGTAACTCCTTCGCGTTCTTCACTTTTCCACTATCGGGCGCGATTATGAAATAACTCTTAGATTTAAACGACTTTATTGTTATATTTTTAAGTGCGGTGAAGTAATCTACATCAAAAATTAAATAACTTTATTGTCACTCTACAAATAAAAAACCTTGATTTTTTTACACTAAGCAGAATAATCAAGGTTTTTACTTCCAAAAAATATCTTACCCTATAAAATTCGTGTTTCTTTAATTTTTTTGTATATCGTAGATATGGAAATAAAAGTAAGCCTATGACCCATTTTTACACGTATCTCGGCTGAACCCCTATATATTTACCTATCATTCCTTCTTGAACTATCCTGCCCCGTTAGTTCAATAAGAAAATCAACAACAGTCTTTATATACGTATGATCGTTCTTGCTTTATAAACCAAAGCGATCATCTTAAATTCTGATTAAAATACGTTTAATTGTTTTTCAGTCCCATTATGAAATTTCACTAGTAATTCGCCGTTACTTGAATCCGCTCCCCGCTAGGCTTCTATGATACCTGCTTTTGTATGCGTTTATATGCGCAAAAGCATCGCAGCCTTTTGCATTGATGTTCTGGCTTTGTTTTGCTACATTCGGAATCGCAATGAACAATAAGACGGTAATAACAAGTAAAACAATCATCATTTCAATAATAAGGGGGATAACCTCTAATTTGGAGGGATATCGTGTTTCTTCTATATAATATTGAAATATAAAAAAGCCCTTTACATAAAAGGACTTCTTAGACGAATATCTTCATATAGAAAGCTAACCTCACGTTGCTTCTTGTTGTCTTTGACGTAGTTTGGCAACTTCTAAAATGTTCTCCAGCTTAAACATCCTCTTCTGTTTTCCCGTAAAGCAATAAGCATTAATATAATTGTCGTCCATACCCGTGACGATAATACGTCGGTGATCGTATTATCCGCAGCCATGTACATGATCTCAATCGGCAAATTCTCTTCTTTCGACGTAAGCAATCATCTCTTCATTTTACAGCCTCTTTCTTCACTTTATTACAGCGAACAAACATTCTTAGATCAACAAAAAAGCAATCGTATTTTACTTCCTTTACTGGAAAGTTATAGAAATGTAATAGAACTGTAAAACGCCTGTCTTATTTATTGGGTATATTAGCGTTAGAGGTGATATTTATGATTAATGGATTGTTTTTTAACGAGGGTACAATTTTAAAAGAAAAATTGAATGAAGACCAAATCAAACAGCAAGCCGCATTTTGGAAAGAATGCGTGGATAATGGCAAGGATGACATATATATGATGAGTTATATAAAATTATGCGCTCAGATTAATGAACCTGTGAAGGCAGACATCTTAACGGCTAGACTAGATCAGGTGCATGATATGTGTAACGGAATGATGGTATAAGATCGGTTTCGGCCGGTCTTTTTTGCATACTTACCTCTTTTCATTGGCAAATTAAGTTTGGGTTGATTATAAACTCGTAAAAGTCAAGATGGTTAACAATGCCAAAAGTAAGGAGGTATTATATTTGAGCCCCAAAAACCAGGATCCTGGACAAAAGATTCAAAACACTGTGGACGAACTAAAGAAAAAAGGCGTTCCACCGAGAACAGCAGCATATGCAGCGTCAATGGGTTACTTAAGAGCATTTAAAAAAGGTAAATTATAAAAAAAGCGCCCGCCCACTCGTCATGAGCAGGCGGGTTTTTCGTTATCGTTAATATAAAATTAAATTTACCTAGTCTTTAGAGTAGCTTACTGAAGGGATATTATAATGAAAATAAAGGAGCTGATCAAGTTGATATTGCTCGAAGCAGTTAAATTTCATGGTTTATTTCGATTGTGGAATGTCCAAGAAAAAGAAGTGACTGAACCCCTTTTCTTTAGTGAGATTTTAAAATGCATCGGTGATAACGATAATGATTGGAACCTTGGTGTTTTTAATTGGTTTCATGAAGATGAGATTAATTTTGAAGATTGGCAAGAACTGACGGTTGATGTTTTGCCAATGGTGATGACTGAGCAAGGATGACTGGCTGAGGCTGGTCTTTTTTGTATCGTTAGCTTAATTGATCAATTTGATCCAATAAAAAAAGTCCCGCCATCAATAACAGATAGGGGGCTTAAAAGTTTCAAATTAAAATAATTATTTATTTGGTTTATCCTTTGTCGGTGGTTCTGTTGGTGTTTCCGCCGGGGGTTTTATCGGTGTCTCCACTGGTGGTTCTGTTGGTGTTTCTTCCGGGGGTTTTATCGGTGTCTCCACTGGTGGTTCTGTTGGTGTTTCTTCCAGTGGTTTTACTGGTGTTTCTTCCGGTGTTTCTGCAAAATCGCTCATATCGATCCTCCTTAACTTTAGTAGTGTTTAGTATGATTAATTGACTCTATCCTTATGTTTTAAACTTATTTTTCAAAAAAAGCCCCTACCGCAAAAAGCGTAACCGTAACCGGGGCATGCTTGTGTTTATTCTAATTCTTCGCTGATCCCAATTTAGCAAATGTATTGCTGTATGTCCTCAGCCCGACAGGGGAGACTATTCCTTACCCCTTTCACATTGGAACAGTCATTTGTTTATTCAATGACTGCTTTTTATTACCCTTACTGAATATAAATTAATCCATTGGAGAGCCTATCCTTTATTAACATTTATAAGGGAGGACTTTCAATGAAAAAAATATTGATTTATATGACAGCCTGCATGACCATGTTTTCACTCGGGGCTTGTATGAATAACCGTGATAATGCTACGGATAATGCCAAAAACGATTCGGTCGAAAATGTTGTGCATGATGATCAAAAAGCAGACAATGGCATGGATAATACTGATCAAACCACTAATGCCAATTTGGATGTGTCAGAAAAGACTGCTGACCGTGTTGAAGAATTAGACGAAGTAAATGGTGCAACAGTACTTGTAACAGATCATAAGGCTTATGCAGCCGTTGATTTAAAAAACGGCACGAAAGTAAATGACGATCTGAAAAATAAAATTGAAGAAAAAGTAAAAGAAGCGGATACTTCTGTTGAAAAAGTGTATGTTTCCGAAGATCCAGATTTCAGCACTCAAATGAAGGATTATGCTGATCGGATAAGGGGCGGTGAACCAGTTGAAGGGTTCTTCGATGAATTTAGTGATGCTGTTCGCAGAGTATTTCCGAATGCCTGACTACAAACCTTATCAATTGTTTCATAAATAACACCCCCGGTCGAAACCGGGGCTATTTGCTATTTTGCTTCTCATACGATGCAACATCGACCACACTTCTTCTCGTGTAACCGGACGTTGCGGATATGTTCCATCGCTAATGCCGTTTTCTTTCACCCATTGTTTTGCTTCTTCAAACCGTGGTGAAGGTGCTGCGTCTTTTTTATATTCCACTTCTGTATCCTCCTTTTCGCTTGATATAGCTTGGCTCGAACCTGACACAACTGTGCTAAGTATGTCTGATTATTAAGCAGATCCATATCAGCCTTATTATCAATAAAAGCCATTTCAAGCAGCAAAGCCGTCGCCTTCGTTCCTTTTAACACTGCTAAATCTGGTCGATTTTTAATTCCTCGATCTTTTACGTTGTACTTATCCAGAACCTTTCTAATTTCGGCGTGAATGATACTGGCTTCTTTATTTTGGGAGTATACAAGTGTTTCATAACCCGTTCCCCCACCTGCATTTAGGTGGATCGAAACAAATATCTTTGCGCCTGAGACGAGACAATCTTATCCTGCGTTTCATTTTGTTTATCAATCTGAGCCATAAGCTTATTCTCCCGCTCTTTTGATTCCGTCATCTGAAATCTCAAAAGCCATACAAAAAAGGGTACAAAATACTCCCTGCGCTCATAACTCTGGTGGTAGTTGAGTTAATTCCAATGGTGTGTCTCCTTACTCTCCTTTATGAAAATCTATATAAAAAGAGCGCCCGAATGGACGCTCGTTGTGTTGCTATTTATTTTTCGTTAATCCACTATTTGTTCCTCAAGGATTCCATATCTGTAAACGTTGATTTATCAGCATTTATATCCATTTCTAAAGAGAAATAAATACTACTGTTGATTAACGATTAATGTCTGTACTAAACTTTTTCAACTTACGCTTTTACCTGCTCTTCATAGCTTAAGGATAATTCAGCATATTTTTTGTAATGATATAATTTCTTTTCTCTGAACTCTTTTCTGATTAGTATATTAATACATCCCCGCTCTAAATACTCATATTTCAGATATCTATGTCTATGCCAACCACTGATCGTGTCTAAAACAAGTTTTGATACCTTTAGTTTACTTTCTTTTCTTTTTTGCTCGTACCATTCAATTGCTTTGCTCTGTTTTGAAGTTAAATAGCCTATATAAATTCTCCGAGCGTTTTTTCTCATATTTCTTTTATTCATTTTGTTTCCCCCATCTAAATCGTACGGAGGCCCGTATTCGGCAACTGGCTGGCTTGGCGTCTACTTTAGCCCCTGTAGTTTTGCGTCCCCACTTTTCAGTAGTTTTGCCCTTTCGTACAATTTCAATTTATTTCTTTTATCATACGACAATTCACATAAAAATATAAGCTAAATTTTATTGAAATTTGTCGATCTTTGTAGAATTTAGCTTAATAATTGTTTTTAAATAGTAGTATGATCATGGGTACTGTATTTATAATTGTAAATTTTCTAGTATTTAACATATAAAACTATCAATAAAAAAAGCACTCGATATGGGCGCTTCTTCCGAATTTCCTCAATTATTTTCTCTTCTTCATGAATATTTATTAATACATACTACTCATCCTTATATTTCCTAGTCACACGACCTTTCTTTGAATAACCTTCTATTTATTACGCAGGCTGTGCAATAGGCGTAATCATCTTGATCATATTTTTATTAACAATGCTGTCACCAATAACAACGACGGAAAGGCGCTGGTCATTGATTTGAGATGAATAGTCAGTAGCTTTGTAATTCTCGACGGTTTCTTTCATTTCTGGTCAGTTACTGAGATAAATCGCCACGTTCGCATTCGGATCAATTTCAGACGGCGTGATTGAGACGATAATGTTTTTATTTAAAACAATGCTACCAATGGCAATGGCCATGAGTTTTGGTTCGTTCAGATTCGACGCAAAAGCTGAAGCTGAAAAGTCTGGAATTGTGGCCGAAATGGAGCTCCCGTCATTTAAAGTGATTGAAAGGTTCATAATGTTGTTTCCTCCTTTTTAAATCAATGAATTTAAGCTATCTCGTAATCCGTTTAATTGCCCATGTGTGGTATTTGTATTGCTTGAAACAGCAGATGGCACAGAAACAGGCAGACTCATTTCCGCTATCGCTGACCGCGCTTGGATAAATTGATAGGCATAAGTATTGCTGTCCTGCTGCACAGTATCCATACCGTACGCACTCAAACCTTTATACACTCTTACTTGATTTCAATATGTTGTTATGCGTCGCTATTGCTTTAGCTGCACCGACAGGTAGTTCGTTATTGATCGCTTCCTTCTCTTTCTTCCTTTTCGTCCGATTCCTCACCAGCTGGTCTAGCTCGATCCACCCTCCATCAATCAATCTGCGAATAAGCCACCACAGACAGATGATTGCGGATATTTCGCTTCAAACAGCTTTCTTTTGAGTGCAAATACAGGTGTTGACACACCTTTTATGTCGATCACTTCAATATGCCCGTCATGATGCAATACTTCAAAATCAGCGATGTATTCAATTTTCCGTTGTGTTGTGCCGCCCTTTTTAAACTTATCCTGTAATAAATATCGGAGAATGAAACAAAGCGTATCGATGCCAATACTACCTACGTACTGTGCAAATTCTTCGAATGTGAAATCGGCGATCTAATTAAGCTTGTTGAAAAAGAAGAAAACGCTAGTGAATAATCACCAATACCCGGACCTGCGTGTTGGGCGTATTAAAAGCAACCTGCGCATATTAATGGAACAACATAAAATGTCTATCAAAGATGTTCATGATGCTACTGGGTTAAGCCGCACAACAATTTCAAAGCTACTTAATGAAACGTCCACAACGATTGCTTTTGAAACAATCTTTAAGCTTTGCCGACTCTTTAATATCAAAATCGGTGATTTACTTTGTTAAGAAGAAGAAAACAACCAATAAGCACCACCGCCTTTATGCAATTTTATATATTTACTAATTTGTATAATTCCAGATTTAAATAGGAACTTTCGTTCTGTATCCTTTAATAAAAGGGAGGACTTTCATATGAAAAACAAATTAGGCCTATCTTTACTTTTTTTGCTTTTAAGCTTTGTTTTGGCAGCATGTAGCGAAGAAGCTACACCTGAAAAAGAAACTGCGGTAGAAACAAAAGAAGAACCAGCTGCAACGAAAACCAGCAGTGAAAACAAAACAATCTTGAACGAAACAGGTACGTTCACACAGATTAAAAAGAGCATGAGCGTTGATCCTGTCACGTCCGGCCCATTCACTGTTTCACTCCCACTCGTATCAACTGTATCCGGTAAACTGGCAGGCGAAGCCGCTACTTATTACGGAACAAATAACTTGCAATTCGTCCAAGTGGAAATGGATATAGCGCATTCAACCGAAGCGACAGACAATCTTTGGCTCAGTTTTGTCAAAATCGTAACGAATACGGGCGAGCAACTTGATCCGGACATCACGTTGTCGAATATGATATCTGGTGATTTTTACGGAAAAGTGAATCATACAGGATCATATGTATATGTTTTGCAAAACTCACAGCCCGAAGATATTGAATGGATACGGGTTTTGATTGATCCACCTCATGATGAAAACAATAATGAGATTGGCGAATCGTTCGACATTCATGTTGATTTTCAATAAGCACCACCACCTTTATGTATGAGAAAGCCGAGCCAATGACGGCTTTTTTCTTTGCGCTTTTTCCCTTATTTGTCGAAATTTATCTTGTATGCCAAACTTTTGTCCTGTATCGTTTAGATAATAAATACGTAAAGGATGATAAATAATGGATATTACCGCCCTACTTTTGGCTTTACTCGGTTTTCTCGCTATCGGTGTTGGGATCGTCTTATTGATTGTCCGCGCAATCAAAAAGCGGTCGTTGAAACCAGCTGCATTTATCGCCGGTGGTGGATTAGCGACATAGCAATAATGCCGGTGTCGGAAGAAACAGCGTCTGAGCAAAAATCAGAAGAAACTTCCGAGAAGGAAGCAGCGAAACCTGTCAACTCTGAAAAAGTTGAGAAAGCTGCCGCTGACGAAAAGATTAAAGCTGAACAAGTAGCTGCTAAAAAAAAGGAAAAAGAAGCAGCAGCCAAAGCTAAGACTGAACAAGAAGCAGCCGCTCAAAGTCGCTGATGTAACCTTTATCGCAAAGGAAGTGTCTACTGCTACAAACTTAGGTGGTGAATATGGCGGTAATGCGAAAAGTCAATTCACGCTCATAAAAGTGAACGTCACGAACGAAGGCGACGAAGCTATCACAGTCGATTCTAATTTCTTCAAATTGTTATCGGGCGGTAAAACGTATAAAGCTGACGGATCGGCTGCCATTTATGCAAATGACGACACCGGATTCTTTTTAGAAAGCGTCAATCCTGGCGTAGCATTAGAAGGCTATGTGGTGTTTGACGTTCCTGCTGATCTACCTAACCCACAACTTCAAGTACAAACGGGATTTTGGGGAACGGAAACAGGCATCATCAACTTGAAATAAGGACACCAAGCTCTAAAGTAGATGTAAACCTACTCTAAAGTTTGATGTCCGTCGGTTTTTCCGTTGGGACGTTGGTTATTTAGTTGTTTATATAATACTGTTGACTAACCTTCCAGTGCCTTTCTTGCAATTTCTTTTAAGTTATACAGTTGTAACAAGTAATTTTCATTTAACAAAGGTTCAGAGTCGTTTATTTCTCGCAGTGCTTCCTCATAAGCAACAATAAGATTACTGTTAATACTGCTCGTTTCGTATATTGCTTCAATAACAGTTGTTAGTTGTTCCACGGTTTCAAATAGTAGATGCTCGCCTTGTTCTTCCTCAATGGGGATAGGCGTACCATTTTCCTCTCGTTGCAAAAAGTAAATGCCATCTTCTGTTCTAATTAATAAAGCGCCATTCGCTAAATAGATTTTCTTTTCGGCCATTCCACTTTCACCCCTTCACTTTATAGGTCTACTCATTGCGTCTATATTGGTGCAAGTATTATAAAAAAAAGTGACTAAGTTGGTGATTAAACTTGCGACAACAGCGATTAACATATAACCATTCATAGCGACTTTTTTCCATTTTGTATTAACTGGATACATTTTGTTTATTTTTGTATAAACTTTAATTAATTGGAAATACTGTTATTATACGAAACATTTTGCTGCGTTAATTTCCGGTTTTTAAAGTCGGGGCAACCTGGCTTTTTTAATCGTTCTTTTCATTTAACTACTTACATCTTCACCCTTTGAATCGTTGCTACATATTCTGAAAACAGGTAGGATCCCCTTCCTCCAATCTGCTTTTGCTTAGGTCTTCCTCAGCTTTTTGTATAAAATTCCATGTAGAGGGTAAACTTCTTCATAATTAGATGTTCGACTTTTATGGTAATGGGCTTTTTCCAGCCAGTCTTTGTCCTGGCTGGTTTTTACCTGTTCCAAAATTTCCTCTTTGCAGAGGTTTTCTGCTATATATCGTCGAACTTCAAATTATGGATCTATGCGATATCGCTCTAACTTCATGCGCATTATAGATGGAGTATAAAATCCACTACACTAATGCCATCGGCTAAAGAGGAGGGTTGAAAATGTCTTTAGAAAGTCTAAAAGATCTGTTAGGAACGTTATGTTCTTACAATACGATCGACATCACTCATACCTTTGAAAGAGACGGACAATCTATAGCATCTGTTTGTTGCTTAAAAGACACTTCTACAATTGAAGTAACAATGCTTCAAACTCAATCTATTGAACAATATGAAAATGTAGATGAAGCAGCCATTGTGATCGAAAGATTGGTAAATTAACTATCCATGTATAAATCAAACTTGATTCGTCCATAATGTAAACAAGGGTATTACCCTTCCTACAATTGAATAGTCTTGCTTTGGAACGGGATACCTAACTGGTCATCCCTTCCTCTGTTTATATATTGGTTACCGCACATAAATTTCTCTTGGATGGTTAAACTTTTATTGGATGAGAGTTCATTCTTGCATATGATGTTTCCCCACTCTCTCCGGCCGAGGGGCCCGGATCCCCCGGCCTTTTTTATGCATTTTGATCGTACTGTTCATCTAGCAGATTACATCTTCACCGTTTGAATCGTTGCTGCGTATACTGAAAACAAATAGGAGTTCTTTCTCCCTCCTATTTAAAAGCCATATACCTTTCTTTTCGAGCAACTATTCTCCCCTTAGAATAGCTGCTCTTTTGATCAAGCTGGATATAACTTCGGCTGCCATACATAAATTTCTCAGAAGTGGTTAAAGTATTGTTGCATGAGCGTTCACTCTTGCTTGCGCCAACGTCACCTACCTCTACTGGCCGAGGGTTTTGGCTTCCCTCGGTTTTTTGATTTAACTTTAAATAAAATGGAAATAATTTTATTAACCGGAACATTTCTCCATGTTAATGTCCGGTTTTTCAAAGTCGGGGTGAAAACCCGGCTTTTTATGTTGCGATATTGTCGAACTGTTCAATCAATGCCTGTTAATTAACAAATGCCTGAGTTACTTCATACAATAATTTAAAAAATGGAGTTGATCTTCATGGCAAAATGGATTGACGTATCAACATCACAACATCAATTAAAACTTTTTGATGGAAATAAGGTTATAAAAGCTTACCCAATTGCAGTTGGTAAAATATTGTCACCAACACCTTCCGGGACATACACGATTATCAATAAACAACCTAATCCTGGCGGACCATTTGGAGTGCTTTGGATGGGGTTGTCAAAACCTCATTACGGTATACACGGAACAAATAACCCAGCTTCAATCGGTAAGTATGTCTCACATGGATGTATTAGAATGTTTAATCATGATGTTCTAGAATTATCATCTAAAGTTTCAATTGGCACTAGAGTTTTTATTCATAAATGACTCTATTAATCTTCCTCCCTTACTACATAATTTCGATCTACTGTTGATCATTCATCTTTTTCTACTCGTGTAATGTATGTCGAATCCAATGGGCTTCCCGTGCTGCCAGGCAATAGTTTGTGAACCAAAACCCGTCGGCAGATCATCCACTTTCTTAGGTACTCCATCGACTACGTAATAAGTGGCATTCTCCATCAAATTAATTTCAGCTGTCATTTTTTCATGGTCAATCTTCATACCACAGGACGCCCCCAGTCTGTTAGAATAGAATTGTGAGTAATATTCTAACGGCTGGGCAGAGTCCTGGCTTTTTATATTTTCTTTAACTCAACAAAAGAATGTAATATTTCTAGATATTTTGTCGAATATATGGTAATTCTCTCGAAATTATTTTATGATGGTTCCTATTGTGTTTAGTAAACAAACGCGTACAGGGGAAATGCAATGTTATCTAATCAATTAAGTCTGGAAGACTTATCCGCTCAAATCAATGATATGCGTAAGTTGCTGATAGCCACTGGTTTAAAAAAGGGATTTTCAGATATCGAAACCCTTAAATATAGTGAACAACTAGACAAGTTAATTATCCAATTTCAATTACAAAG
Organism: Bacillus sp. 37MA; assembly: GCF_000372765.1. Classification (NCBI taxonomy): domain Bacteria; kingdom Bacillati; phylum Bacillota; class Bacilli; order Caryophanales; family Bacillaceae; genus Bacillus; species Bacillus sp. 37MA. The sequence continues at coordinate 806,583 of NZ_KB889752.1, read as the reverse complement.
CAGATTTTAAAAATTTTAACCAAGAGAAATTTGAGTTTTTTGTATATATTTCTTTGGAATGGTTAAACTTTTATTGTGTGAGTAATTCTCATAAATAAGGACCTTCCAATATTTGTAGCCGGGGACTTTCCTCGGTTTTTTTGTATAAACTTTTCTGATATGGGCATACTGTTTTTATACGACGGTTTACCGTCACACTCCAAACCCTTTATTTTTCCGTTAGTATAGCCGGGGCGACCTGGCTATTTTTTTATTGAAAAATATACCTGTTTCCCTCACCAATTCTTAAACATTCCACAAAAAAGACTATTACCATACCAACTATATCCAGCTGCCTTTCTTTGTTGTTTGATTCATTCGTATTCGTCATAACCGCGGTAACGATCGACCGTGAAAAGAAATGTTGTTGTGGACCCTGGTTACCCAACGAATTATTGTCCTCGTCCTCGCTGCAGATAACACTTTTTTATTTTTATAGGAGCATTCATACAAGACTCGATTGTATTTTTTCGTACTACATTTAAAAAGAGGTGATAATTATGAGTTGTGAAAAATCTGGTGGATACGGCTCTGGCTTTGCGCTATTTGTTGTCTTGTTCATTCTGTTAATCATCATTGGAGTATCATACATGGGTGGCGGATACTGATAGGAAGAAACCCATTATCCGTAAGACCCTTTTGAATTAATCTAGCTTTTGCCTCCTCCCCCTGCTGTAGCCACCAATACAATATTGTGCGACTGTATATAGTAAATACAGCCGCTTTTTTTCATTCAATATTTGTGAACGTTTTACGCATCGGCCATGATCCTTTCTCTTAACTCAAAGAACCATTCCTTATCTGCAGTCATGATTGCTAAATCGATCATTGCCTGATAGTCTTCTTTTTCGAGCGTATTATTCATTACAGATATCGATCTTAGTGAGACGATAGCCAGGGTGGGTTCCATCGATTCCGGCTCCCCGTCTATTACTCTGGCCACTTTTATTACGTACGCGGCGATAGTATCCTCCGAAAAATGATCAATATAGCTGATGTACCTATCCCGACCAGACGCTGCTAAAACCCAATCGCCAATGTTCATCATGCCATTCCTCTCTTAAAATAAGCTGAGCTGTTCGATAAACTGCGATGATTCTTCTTCAACGAATATTGCTACTTCTGGAATCTGTTTCGTTACGATTTTCCCCGATTCGATAGCCAGTAAATTTTCAGCGAGTCGGAAATTCTCAAACCAATGCACTGGCATGCTGCCAAATAGTCCTTTTAGTTCCGGACTAGGATAGTAATCTACATGGGTACCTGATCCTCGGGCAATGACATAATATTCTTTACCACACCGATCTTTAGATGCTTCCCAACACCATATGAGCTTTGCAGTATACACCTCGTTTAGTTCAATTTCTACCGCTCGTTTTGGCGGTTCTGGCGGCCACTCAGACGCTTCAACTTCTTCTTTATCGATTGGAAAACAGCCGGTGTGTGCGCTCTTATGTGGAAACCTCGACACGTACACATAATCCGTACCTGCAGGAAATAAGTAAATCGTTTCTCCTGTCGCTAAAATATCTGGATCAATGCACGTCCCTTGCAACATGGCCATCACCTCTTATCGCTTTCTGTTCCATTTGCCTTTGTTGTATTCTATGACCGTCACTTCCTGCCCGATCGTCTTTTCAAGCAACTTTCGCCGCAATGAAAAATCCCTCGAAGCAGGTCCGCCTTTTACATCCACAATTTCTGTCCGACCATCCTTGTAATAGACTTTAAAATCAGCCTTATATTTGGCCCCTATCTTCATTTTCTCACCTTTTCCCGAGCAAAGGGTACAATTGATAGCCCGTCCTTTTTTCGAGCTTGGCAGCCTACCTGATCCATTACAGCGGCGGCATATAACTCTATATATCGGTATGATTTCAAACATTGGTTGCACTTCTACCTTTTCGACATCTGGATCTGCTAGAAGGCGCATGTAGAAATCGGCTTCGGCTTTGCTATCAAAAAGAATCCCGTATACAAATGTTTTCTTCGCGTTCCAATTACGCACCATGAGCTGTCGTTTCCTGCATATCGATTACTTCATCCATCTTGACTTGGATCTTTTCAAACTCCGCATCTTCAATGGCCTGCTTTTTCTTGCAGACACGTCCCATTCCATCCAGCCATTAATACAGCCAGTCTAAAACGTACTGTCAAGCGACTCCCTCTCTCTGCAGGTCCAGATCTTTATCAAGCATACGACGTCCGAACATCAACTCTGTCGGATCCGTCGATCCACAGGCATTAATAACCTCACCCGCGCTCATGACCTTACCTGTACGATCATGATGAGCTTTCAATATTCGATACACTTCATGACGATTCAAGCTGCATCGCCCCCTAACAGCTTAGAAACGTGATAAAATAATATTGCTGATATAAAAGTTGGTGATTGCCAAGTGATTGGCGAAAGAATCATTAAGTTAAGAGAAAAAAGAGGCTGGAGCCAACGTGAACTAGCAAACAGAGCCGGCTTAAACTTTAGTGTAATGAACCGCATTGAGATCGGAAAAAGAACGGTAACTGATCAGGTAATCACTGTTTTCGCTGACCTCTTTGACGTTTCTACGGATTACCTTTTAGGTCGTAATGAAAAGCCCTTAAGTGATTTGGCCACTGATGAAAAAGAAATGATGGAGTTCATTAAAGATCCAAACCTTAATCTTTTCTTTAAAGAAATGAAAGAAGCGCCCGAGGATCAGCTGGAGGAAATTCGGCAGATTTGGGAAGTCATCAAAAAACGAGGTCAAAATAAATAAACACGCTGCGGCGTGTATTTATTTTGACCTTACACTGGTACTTACTTTTATTAAAGGCTGTTTTCTTAAAGAATGTTGTTTTTAACAAGATGGATTATAAATATTTATAAGTGTATAGTACAACGCTTAAAAAATGCTATTTTGAGGGGGATTTATTCTGAGTAGTTTTAATATTGGAGATATGTTATTTCAATTATTTTCTCTTGGGTTTCTTGCACTAATTATCATATTAATCGTGTCATTTTTTCGTTCTAACAAGAACCGCAGAAATCAACTCAATAGAATTGAGAAGAAAATTGACGATATGAACGAACAAAGAAAAAAAGGGAACGATTAACGGCTGTATAATGAAGCCGTTTTTCTATGCACTTTTTAGCATTTGAACAGTCGCTTTATTCGATTTTGACAAATCGAACTAAGTATTTGCTCCACTCTATTTTCAAATGCTAAGTTCTTATCACTCTATTAAATTTTATTGTTGATTTTTTTTAACCAAAGAAAAAAGACCGAAAAAATCGGCCTTTTTTGTCTGTTTTCTTCAGCTAACCTGTCCCCGTTAGCCATCCAGCGCAAGCACTCCACGACGGACTATGTAAAGAAACCCGCTCTTACATGGGAACTGAAGAAGACATTATGATTGATTATAATGAAGATTCTTCCGTATTGGTTTATGAACAACAAACTAAAATCGACAAGGTGAAAGATATTGTTTTTGGTAACGGTGACTTTGATGACAGCATCTTTAAAGAACTAGAAAAAGTGTTAGGTACGCCACTATCCAGTGATTTTGAATGAGGTGTTGAACAGAATAAATTGCCGCAAACTTTAACAGCTTACTGCGATCCGAAAAATAAATGAATACTTCTGTGCAGTCTTATAAAAAATAAAAAAGCACTGTCCACTAAATGAGACAGTTCTTTTTCCAATTAAAGTAATACGTCATCAATCGGCGCAGCTTGCTTGCATAGGCTAATCCAATCCAACCCTATAAAGTAGATCCTGAGCCGCATCATGAGACACCTCTTCATTATTAGCACGGTCCCAAACAGAAGTTATTTAGATAACATCTAATATAAAACTTATTATACAAGGATTTTATAAATACTTATACTAAGTTTTTTTGTGAAAAATAATTCTTTAATGCACAATTAAGTACGTAATATTAAATTTTTTTAAAAATAAGTACATAGGAGTGTAGGTAAATATATGAAAGTTAATGAATTTATAGAAAGGTTAAATGATACAAATACTTTTAGGTCTTTATGTAAAGAAGTACAAATACCTGAAAAAAGGTCACGGAATGCTTTGAAAGATTTAGGTTTAGAGTACAATAAACTATCTAGAGAGTGGGTGTTTAATGGAGATGAGAATGTATTAGAAGATGAAGTTAACAAATATGTACCAGTAACAAATAAAAGAACATCTACAAGAAGTGAAAATAATGAAGATGTAAAAGCGAGTTTAGAAAAGAACGCAAATGTACAAAAAAGTGCAAAAGATAATAGTGATTTCACCATCGAGGAAATAAAAGAACTTAAAAACATGATCGAAGAACGTAAAAACGATTATGAGTTGTTTGATAAATATAAAATTTATGATGAGTTATCGAAAGTTCCTACTGATGAAGAAATTGAAAGATGTGCCTATAATCTAAGCAAAACAACAAATGCACGATTGAAAAATTACGCAAAAGAACGTAGATTACCACTTCAAGATTTGGTGGAATTAGCGATTATAGATTTGTTGGATAGGTTTGATAAAAACTAACTAAAAATGAGCCATAGCCGGATGGATTTTAGGGAGTTTATAAAAAGGTTCTAGTGCAAAAAATCCAGTAGCTATTGTAGCTTTGAAATAAGTTTGATCAAATTAACTCTAATTAACCTTGATATAAGAACGAATTGAAAGAGCATATTTTATCAAAACATGCTCTTATCTAATGCGATGGATTAACTTCTTTATAAAAAAGTTTGATCATTTTTGTTCCTTGTTTAACTAACGCACCTGTTAGTTAAATAAAAAGATTAATGGATTTCTTGTAGCAATAACTCCATTTCATTTTTCAAATAACTTCGCATTTCCTCATCCCGTTCTCCCATCACTCCTGCTGATGGGTATTTGTTTCGATAAATAACAGCATGTTTTAGTTTCAAAAATGCACTTAACGGAAAATCAAATTCATTCCATTTTTCGCGGTAGACAACGAGACCGTTTCTTTTAATTAAAGAATCGACTTCGATGACAACCTTTCTTAAAAAATCATCATACGGGTACTCTGTTTTGATTAACAATTCTTGATTCTCTTTATCGTCTAAGTCTTCATAATACATAACCTTCAAAGACAACATCCACTTTTCTTTCAGCTCAAACGACCAGACAATTCCCTCTGGTTCTCCATCCCATTCACACTCCGTTTGTTTCTTCAACTCGTATTTTGGAACACAATGGATATTTAAATACATTAACGCTTTCAGGAAATCATCTAAACAATCAGAGAGGTAACTAGCTGTGAATTCAAACTTTTGTGAGTTAACTTCAATAAAGCAAGTTGCCCATCCGGATCCGGTTAAACAATATTTGAATTCCATTCTCGTTTCACTCTCTTTCCCTGTATATTTATATCTTATCGTGCTTCTCCAGCTAACCTCCCCTTTAGCGGAAGAAGGAGTTACCTTTTATTTTTCGTTTAATTGCTTTAACCAATCTATAAACCAATCTTGAGGTAACTTTACTTTTGAGAGGTCTAAGTTCTGCAATTCTTCTGATGAGTAAGTATTTATCAAAAGTCGCTAACAGAGCCTTAATCTACAGTTTCAAATCTCCCTCCACAACATTTACTTACATAGTAAAAAAGCCGTACCAGTGTACTGACTGATACGGCTTTTATTCATTTGTTACGCTTGAGCAACTGCTCTTTTATTGCTCTAGCTCTCTTTAATACTCTCCATTTCTTCTGTTAAAAGTTCCACTTTCACACCCTCTAGAAAGAATTTGATTCTGCTCAAGTTTTTCAACTAACATTAACTCCTGAATCAATTCGTCCTCGCGCCAGAACAGCTTTACTAGAGGATATACGGCAGATTTGGGAAGTCATTAAAAAACGAGGTCTTAATAAATAAGCACACTGCGGCGTGTATTTATTTTGGCTTCATACAAGTAGTAATTTAAAGTTGCAGGGTATGAGTAATTATGAAAAAACAAAGTAAGGCTGTTGTCTACCTCTCTGCATTGCTTCTGGTGATCATCGTTTTCTTCATGTTTCTTCTCAATCAGCTTTTGAAGAATTAAATAAATGTTAGCACAACTATTTGGGAAAACTAACCTTTACCTCTTTCGCTAACCTGTTCCGTTAGTACAGAAATTCAACATAAAGAGCGTTAATCCTTCTTGGATCAACGCTCCCAGTTAGTTTTATCTGGATACTTGTTTTATTTTAAAATGATACCTCAAATTTATTTATATAAACGTATTACTTGTAATCTCTATATTATAATTGTCCTTATTATTTATATAAGTCACTCTTACTCTACAGTATCATTCCCTATTCAATAAGGAAATTTAACTTTTCATATAGTTATCACTTTAATCTATTTTCAATCTATATTTCTCTATTATGAACTCTTAGATTACAAATTCATTAAATTACCTTTCTCTTCCAAAAGCGATGTTGTGAAATCGCATTAATAAATTCATTTGAGAATTGTTCCATATCATCCCCTATGACTACTCCCAGTTTTCCAGCAAAATTGTTTGTTTCCATCCAGTTCTTTACTTCAAGATTGGCACCAATTGGCTTATAATGAGAAAATGCTTCATCAATAAAATAAACTGCATTTTTATTAAACTTCTGACTCTCACTACTTCCTCTTACGAGATAAACTGCATCAAATTGGACTGACTTTGCTGTTAAAAATGTATATTCTGCTTTTAATTTTACGCCATTTGTCCCTTTCACTACACCAATGTTTTTACTGATAATTTTTGGCATGATTCCTTCTGCTGTCAAGCGGTTCAACACATATTTTAAATTTGGACCGTTGAAACCATCTGTAACAATTACAGCGACTGTCAGTGTCTTAGGACTCTTTATGGTATTTTCCTGGCTAAGTGCTGGTGAGGATTGCTTGATATTTGAACCTCCTGATTTAGGAGGTTTTGCACCAATGTTTCTAGCTAATGCTTTGGCTAATTCTAAGCTCACGTTAGCAAACATCTCGACCACTTGCTGTTTTACGGAATCACTCTTAACTTTGGAAAGCTCGAAGCTGAATGCATCAAATATATGTTTTTTCTCTGTTGGACTCATACTATTCCAAAATAGAGTTGCTTGTGAAAAATGATCCTTAAAGCTTTCACTTCTGGCACGAATTTTTCGGCCTTCCACTTTTTCTTGATAAGATTCATACCCACCTTCAGCTGGACTAGCAGGTTCTGGGGTATTTCCCGCTAAAGAATTTCGGTGATAACTCACTTTTCCTACATTGATGGTTTGTCGGTGATATCCATCCCTTTGATTATTATGGACAGGTACGACGGGTCTATTTATTGGAATTTCATGAAAGTTTGGTCCGCCCAATCGGATTAATTGTGTATCTAAATATGAAAATAAACGACCTTGTAGTAATGGATCATTTGTAAAATCAATTCCCGGCACCACATTTCCTAGATGGAAAGCAACTTGCTCTGTTTCTGCAAAAAAATTATCTACATTTCGATTTAATGTCATCTTTCCAATAATTTTAACCGGGACAACTTCCTCTGGCCAAATTTTCGTTGCATCCAAAATATCGAAGCCAAGTTTAAATTCATCTTCTTCTTTAAGAATTTGAACCCCTAATTCGTACTCAGGGTAAAATTCGTTTTCAATTGCACCCCACAAATCATTACGATGAAAATCAGGATCAATTCCTGCGAGTTTATGTGACTCATCCCAAACAAGTGAGTGTACTCCCAGCAGAGGCTTCCAATGAAATTTTACAAAATGCGCCTTTCCTTGAGCATTCACTAATCTAAAAGTGTGCACGCCAAATCCTTCCATCATACGGAAGCTTCTTGGAATCGCTCGGTCTGACATAATCCACATAATCATATGTGCAGATTCCTGGTTATTCGCTACAAAGTCCCAAAAGGTATCATGCGCAGTTGAAGCTTGAGGAATATCATTATTAGGCTCTGGTTTAAATGAGTGAACAAGATCTGGGAACTTAATTGCATCTTGAATGAAAAAAACCGGTATATTATTACCAACTAAATCGTAATTTCCTTCTTCTGTATAGAATTTCGTTGCAAATCCTCTTGCATCTCGAACCGTATCAGAAGATCCACGTGCTCCATTCACCGTAGAAAACCGAACAAAAACAGGTGTTTTTACAGATGTATCCTGCAAAAATTTTGCCTTTGTATAATCTTTCATGTTTTCGTATAATTCGAACACTCCATGTGCAGCAAAACCACGTGCATGAACAACCCGTTCCGGTATACGTTCATGGTCAAAATGAGTTAATTTTTCACGAAAATGAAAATCTTCCATTAATGTAGGACCGCGTTCACCAGCTTTCAAGGAAAACTCATCTTCTGATACTTTTAATCCTTGGTTCGTTGTAAGGTTTTTTCCCTTATCATCAACTCGAAATGGTTCTAACTGTTCATTTTTACTATTTTCATTTACTTTACGCTTATCATCCATGAAGATCCCTCCCTCATCGATAAAACTTATGAGTATATTTAAGGGAATATTCTAGAATGACACTCACTTGCTTATTTCAGGTACAACTTTCTTTTTAACTTCACATGTATAAAAGAATTTCAACCATTCCAAAATTATTCTCTATAAACAAGACAATTACTAAATCATGAAAATCAACATTAGTCGCTAACAGAGCCTTAATCTACAGTTTCAAAGCTCCCTCCACAACATTTACTTACATAGTAAAAAACCGCCAAATAGCTTGGCGGTTTGCTTTTTACTTTAATGTCGTCATCCCAGTCTCTTCCATGCGTTGGAAAAAAGCAGAAATTTGAGCGCGGGTTAATGGCTAAGAGAAGTGATAGTCTTCAAACGTTTTAGCACCAGTCGTTCCAGACGAAAGGTTGTTCTTATACATAAATCCAACTGCTGCTTTTGGTCCGTAAACGGCTCCTTGCGAGCTGCAATGACTTGCGCTAACTGGCCGCGTGTCACTGTACCGTTTTTCGCGGTATCATTCGTGTATCCTTTCAGTGGCAGATTATACGGTTTAAAGAAATCATAGTATTGTTGTGTCCGATGTCCATACGTTGCGCCTGGCTTAAGGCCGAGATACTTAGCTGCGATCACTGTAAAATCGGCTTCTTTTAATAATACAAGCAGCTGGAAGCGTCCGTCCGGATATCCTTGAATCAAGCCTGTCCGAAATGCCCAAGTGATGTTTCCGCGTGCCCAATGATCTTTACGTACATCTTTTGTGCCACATCGTTTCTTCATCAAGCGCAATGCCTTTTACCTTTCCATAATCAGAGAAAATATTTACTTCCCCTACTTTCAACATGTCGATTGGCATTTGTTTTTATACCATTCTTCCGAACTTGAACCTGAGCTGATTGCAAATTCATGAATAACGGTCCCTTCTGGAATCAAATAGTCTTCCCCCGGGAACATTGTGCCTATTAAATCTGTTGCTTTCGGCTGGCCAAAATGAAAGTAGCCAAATTGATTGTCTTCATCAATAAATTTTCATTCATCATACTGATCACGCACCTCATCTTTTCGAGAGCAGTAGTATAATGTCCCAATATCATAGATTTTTCGCACCAGAATCCTATAAATCATACTGAACTCTCACCTATCTGTATAACCATACCCGTATGATTGAAAACAGTTGATCTAAATTTACTGGTTTACTAATATAATCGGATGCCCCTGCCTCAATACATTCCTTTCGATCATTTTTCATTGCTTTAGCTGTAAGGGCAATGATCGGAAGACTTTGGAATTCAGGTAATTGACGGATTACTCGAATCGTCTCAAATCCATCCATTTCAGGCATCATAATATCCATAATAACGAGATCGATGTCTGGGTTTCCTTGCAAAACGGTAATCCCATCTTTTCCGTTTTCTGCAAACATTACTTCAACTTGATAGCTTTCAAGCGCTGTTGTTAAAGCAAACACGTTACGCATATCGTCATCCACTACGAGTATTTTCTTACCTTCTAGCAACGCTTTCCTTTCAGGTATTTGTTTCCAAGAATCCTCTGTCTGAAATGGATACTCAGCCGAAACAACAGGTACGTTGCTTGAATTTTCGAGATGCGTTGTGGCTGCCTCTGCTTCAGAATGGGCTATTTCCTTCCTTGCTATGTTTTGACCTTCCTCCTTTACGATGTTTTGATAATGAGGCAAATATAACGTAAAGGTGCTTCCATAGCCTTCTATGCTTTCGACTTCAATGAAACCGCCTAATAACTGAGCGAGTTCTCTGCTAATGGAAAGCCCTAATCCCGTTCCACCATATTTTCGGCTGATTGTCCCATCCGCTTGTTTAAACGCGTCGAAAATGATGTCCTGATTTTCTGTTGCAATCCCAATTCCTGTATCTTTAACGGAAAAGACAAACTCTATATTTGAATGCGTGAAAGCATCCTCTTTCTCTTTTGAAAACATCCCTTTTTCCGCTTTTTCTATTGTTAATGTGACAGCACCATGTTCGGTGAATTTAAATGCATTGGATAATAAATTTTTCAATATTTGCTGTAGTCGCTGTTTATCTGTATGAATAACCTCTGGCAAATCAGAAGCGAGCTGAACATGCAATTGAATATTTTTCTTACGAGCGACAGGAGTAAATTGCGCCTCCACAAATTCTTTCACGTTAGTCAGTTCCACATCTTTAGATATGACCTCTGTTTTTCCTGCTTCAATTTTCACGATGTCTAAAATATCATTGATTAAATGCAATAAATCATTCCCTGACGAGTAGATGGTTTTCGCGTAACTCACCTGTTTATCCGTCAGATTTCCATCGACATTATCCGTGAGCATTTGAGCGAGAATTAACAAGCTATTAAGTGGCGTTCGCAGCTCGTGGGACATATTAGCCAAGAATTCCGATTTATATTGCGAACTGAGCGTTAACTGCTGTGCCTTTTCTTCCAGAATATCTTTTACTTTTTCGACTTCTTTTGTCTTCTGTTCGGAGTGTTCATACTGCTCTTCCAGTTGTTCATTAACGTTTCTTAACTCCTCTTGCTGAGATTGAAGTTCTTCCGATTGACTCTGCAATTCTTCCGTTAAAGCCTGTGATTCTTGAAGCAGCTTTTCTACTTGCATATGTCTTAAAATACTTTTTATGTTCGTACCGAGATTGCTCATGACCTCTTGCAGCAGCATTTCCTCTAGGTCATTAAACGGTTCAAATGAAGCTAATTCAATCACAGCCAATACCTCTCCTTGAAATTCTGCTGGAAGAACGAGTACATTAGACGGTCGGGCTGAACCTAAGCCAGAAGTGATCTTTATATAGTCTTCTGGAACTTGATTGAGTGAAATGATGCGATTCTCTAGTGCACACTGACCAACGATTCCTTCTCCTAAACGGAAGCTGCTAGCACCAACCTCTTGTTGATTATCATAATGATCTGCATAGGCAGCAAGCTTCTGGAAGCTCCCGTTGTATCTCGTATCCTCCTTTATATAGATGACGCCATACGCTCCCCTCACCATAGGAGTAACTTTTGTGATGAAGATGTGGGCTAACGTCTCTACATTATCTATTCCAGGATACATGGTCGCAATTTCAGCAATTTTCGTTTTTAACCAGCTTTGTTTCTCTGCCGCATTTTTTAATTCTTTCTCCTGCCTTGTATGTGTTTCAAGAGCTTCCGCCATTTCATTGAATGAAATAGCAATTTTTCCAATCTCATCTTTTGTTTTAAGGTGTATACGAGGTAATTTATTCAAGCTATTAAAATTAACTTCTGACATGACGGAACTGACCTTATTCAATCTGCTCGTTACATTTCGCCTAATAAACAGTAACATTGTTAATCCAAGCAAATAAGAGACAGACACATATACTTTAGCTATTATAAATATTTGATTATACGTTTTATTTATTTCGATGGAATTTTCAGCTGCTATACTATTCTCCCTATTTTTTAGTTGAAAGGCAACTTCATTCATATTGTCCATACTTTCTCGAGCCTTATACCAGTACAGTTGAGCTGCTTCCTCATTTTTTCCTTCTTTTATGAGAGTAGACATTTCTTTATCTATTTCAGCATACGTTCTCATCGTTGCCTTTAAATTCTCCACTATTTCCTGTGATTCTTCGCTTTTCTCCAACTTTTCTAGGGAATTAATCGCTAGATTCACATCTTGAAGGTCTTGATCCCGATTTACCTCAATTGTACCTTGAAGGTCTTCAGGTGGATTCGCAATAAGATCTCTTGATTCTTTGCTGTAATCATTCAATCCATCTTGAATGATGTTCGCATACATAAGTACCTCATTGCTTTTAGTAAAATTCTCCATCTCTTGATTAAAGTTAACCATCCTTGTCCCAACATAAATATGCATAAGAGCATCGATTCCATAAATAATGCCAAAAGCTAAAAATAGTTTCTTTTTAAATGTCATATAACTCCTCTTTTCTAGTCTATTATTTTCCTATCAAATATCACTTGCTAAGGAGTAGAATAACGTTCTTTTACTGACTAGTATCACTACCATTATAATAAACATAATCACATGTGATCTTTTTATTGTAATTCAAAATTTTCAGAATTAAAATACAAATCAGAATTATTAAATATTTTATTTCACGGATGTTGATTATCCAAAATCCTTCTATGATTTTCAAAATAAATAGGCAGAATTAACGCTATTTCTGTATGCTATTCCAGTAGCAGCATTCCTGCAAGAAGCATTCGCTGAAAACCGTGGTTCTTCAAGAAAGCTTTGCAGTCTTGTGATTTCTTGTTTTACTAACGAGGATTAAATAAATAAACACGCTGCGAGCTGTCTTTATTATTTTCATATTGGATTGTCTTCTAAAGAAAGCAACTAAAAATCCCGCTGGATTCGTTATTCCTCCGGGGGATTTTTCTTTGGTTTACAGTTATTTATGATACGGTTCACCGTAACGTATCTAAATGAGGTTTTTATTTTTCATTTAGAAAAATAGCATAATCTAATTGAAATTTCATTTATAAGACCTGACTTTAGGTTGGATTTAAAGTAAATAAAGACAAGCTTAATAGCTTGTCTCATTGAGGACAATTGCCCCCTTTATTATGTGTATTAGATTTGTTACAGCTCTTCGTACCCATATTCTTTAAACAATGATTCTAACCGTTGCATTATATAGTCATGTGCTCTTTCTGTTACTTACAGGTGAGACTTCTGTCTATGTGTATAAATAATCTCATTGAAGTTTGACTTTGGATTAGGGTACAAGTCAGTTTGTAACTCCCGAGCAAACTCTCTTAGTGTAATCCCTTCTTTAATAGGACCCTTTAGGAAACGACCACTCGTTAATTCGACAAAGTAAGGATATCTACCTCTCCTTTCATTTGAATTAAAAGGTGCATTATCATCGACAATATTTTTCTCATTATATCCTGATGTAATTGCATAACCTACAATTATAGGAGTCCCTTTATCATCTTTATCAGTACTTACCATAGTCATAAACAATAGTTAACTAAGGCTAATGCTGTTTTATAACCAATGAATGGAGAAATAATTCGAATCTGTTTCTTAGTTGAATCTAATAATGAGAAAAACGTACTTCCAAAATTCTTGTCTAAGAAGCTAATTGGCATTTAAATACCCCCTTTTTATCGCATAGTGCAGTTGTATATCTTCATCATGGAGCGTCTACACTTATCTGGACAGAAAAATTAAGGTCACGTACACTTGACCTAAAACAGATGAGGAGCTCCAAATATGACAAAGCGAGAACGCCGCACATTCACGCCCCAGTTCAAAAAGCAAATGGTGCTGCTGTACTAAAATGGAAAAACGAAAAGAGCGATTATTGATGAATATGATCTGACTCCGTCTTCCTTTGATCTATGGATTCAGCAGACGGAGTTTTATTATATATCGCAGAGAGGTTATTCTCTTTTTTCATATGCCTCGTCGATAAATTCTTTAATATCTTCAAGGTCGTTAACCCAGTCTAGTCTAATAAAAACTTCATTAGGTTTTTCATTAATTTGCATTTCACTTCTGTCGTATGATTGACCTAATTTCTCATCTACTTCATTTTGTTTTTCCAGTCCTAGCCCCCCACGCTTTTTTCCTATGTGAAGAATTAGATTCGGACACCCTTTAATCATCATCAATGTTGCAAATTTTTTTGTAAGACTTCCATCAGTTCTAACTTTTTTAAATCCAACTACAAACTCTTTATCAGATAGCCTTCTTTTCACTAATTCTTTATTTGAAATATAGGCGTCTATTGCTGACCCTTTATATTCAACTATTTGAAACGCTTTTTTGATATTTTTAAATGATGGCATAAAGTTCCCAACTCCTTAATTAATTTTATTAACCATTTTTTCTCATCAAAACCATATTTCTACATAAACAACCAAAATCCCTTTTTATTTTACCAAGCAAATGGTACTGTCTACTTAATGAGGAAATCAAAAAAATAATTCTTTTGAATTAGGCTTTGTTAAAATCCAATGCTGATTTTTATTCAAAGAAAAAAGACCGAAAAAATCGGCCTTTTTTGTCTCTGTTGTTGAACTAACGCACCCGTTAGCAGTCCATGCTACAGTGTGTCACCACAGAAGATGGAAGATCCACCGTTCTTCCATGGCAGTTCAATAAGAAAGGCTGCCTTAGCAACCCTGTTTCTTTAATTCAAGCACCTCATTAGTTGAACAAATAAATTCTTATAAATTTAGTTATAATCGGTTTATCAAAAGAAATCACATCAATATAGCTATTCATAATTACCAATTTGTATCAAGGGAATAACTTTTGTAGGCAGCCTTCTTGGATAATTTATAAGAGCCGCACCCCTTCTACAGCTAACATATACATCGTTAAAGATTGGGCCTCTTGAATCATCCATTCCCGATATTCGTTTTCCGCTGTCACATATTCTTTTTCAGTGATGAACCCATCTCTTTCCATTTGGATTCCTCTGCTTGAAGCAGTATCCGCCCATATTCCAATTCGAGTTTTAAAATCTGGATCTGTTCGTTTAGTTATCTCATGTTGGGGGGTTATAATAATTTCTTCAATACCACTTTTTTGAAACATTTCAGGAAGGTGATCGGCAATCGCATTATCCATACCCGCATCGGAACGCCATTTCAAATATGCAGAATAGAAAGAAAGCATACTTGAGGGAGGCTGTGGTTCCCATGATATTTTCTTATGATTATAATCAGCAACCAAAATACGCCCACCAATTTTAGTGGTTGATATCATCATTTTCAATGCCCTCAAAGGATCAGACAGCCATATTAAAACACGAGCCGAGGTAACGATGTCAAATTCTTTGTCATAGGTAAGATTATAGATGTCGCCTGTTTCAAAAGTTAATCCTGGCGTATTGCCATGAGCTTGACGGGCTTTTTCGATTAGGCTTGGATTACTATCAATTCCTACAACTCGCCCGTTTGGACCTACTGCTTCTGCTATTCCACGTGTAATTGCTCCTGTACCACAACCAACATCAAGAATCGTCATTCCTTTGGTGAGTATCTCTGCAAGCCTTTTATGAGAATTTGTTAACGATCGAGAATCTAATACGTTTGTTAACTTTCCCGATAACTCAGCCCGATTTCGAGCCATTTTTGTATCCATATAACTTCCCCTTCCCAACAATGATAATTTCCACTAAGTTTATTTTATCAATTAATGTCGAGTGTTCTAATAAATAATAAGTAAAAATCTAATTCCAATATGGAATCAATAAGGTTTCACTATAAAATTTGAGCATATGTATTAATGGGGTACCGCCAGCAAAACGCGAATTTACAACGTTAAGGAAATTCCAAAATATAAAGCACAATTTCTCAGCATTAAAATAATGAATGATTAGGAAAATACCCGAAAGTTTTCGAGCTTCTTAATTCAACTAAAAAACCGTATCAGCATAACAACTAATACGGCTTTTTTCTATAATTAAAATGCACTCTGTTAAATCACTCTCAACGTCCGCGACTTTCCTTCTCCCCATGTAACATACCCAGCTTCTTTCATATTCTCATTCACTTCATTCGTTACATTCAAAATCGGAATGAGTACTGCCCCAAAGCAAGCCATAAACACCGTTAACACAAGCATCATTTCCAACAGCGTAAAGCCGCCTTCTTTATGTTTCACTTACCAAAACTTCGCCTTCCGCATCAATGGTAATATCCCCACCACCAGGGCATTTCGTTTCATCCTCTCGCAAGTATCCATCTGTTACCATCGTCCCAATGGAATCAGGAAATTTCTTATTGTCAATCCGATACGCCTGCACTTGTCCTTGTACCATATGTAAATAAGCGGAACAGCCAAATATGGGTTTATGGCATAACTTAAATAAATATGTTTAATAAACAGGCTCTGTTATTTTTTATAGGTCTTATTGAACTAACGCACCCTTTAGTTTAAGTATTTCAACAAAAATAGCGATAAACCCTCGTTGGATCAACGCTCTGGATAATTGAAGATCGTTTCGCGATGCGAGGAAAATTTAACATCTTACATACTTGCGTTTAAAACCAAGCTTTCCTTTATCGACTACTTTTTGAATACTTTCGTAAGCATTTAGGAAACTGCTTTTTTTCTTGTCCCGTTTGACTTCTACTGTACCTATTGCCTTTGCGGTCTCGACTGCCTTTTCATGGAGCGGCAAATATGAAATCCCCACGGTGTATAGAAAATTATTCATAGAGGATTTCGTTCGTTCTGGCGAGTCGTGAATCGTATTTTTCACAATATCAAGCAAATTGGAAATCTTGCTTTCTGAAAATTCAACGTCTAGTCGATTCCCTAAAAGCCAACAGTAGCAACTCCAGCCCGCTGACATTCTCAGCTCTTCACCGCTTGCGATCCATTTATCAGCAACTTCTTGTGCGATATCTGACTCTGATAAAGTTACGGCCACTACAAAATCGGACAGCATATAAAAATACGCCGCATCCATCCACCGATCATAATCCGACTCAGTCATGGCTTTTGGGTCTGCAATAATGCCTGCAAAGTACATTGCATCGTAGTTCCCTGTGGCATAAAGCTCTTCAGCTAAACGTTGACTTATTTTTATTTTCTTTGCGATTGGTTTCATAGCGCCTGTAGTCACGCCAAAAAGCGGCTCATGCGCACCATTGGATATGTATATTTTTTTAGTTCGTTCCTTGCCAAGGGCTTCAAGCTCCTGCATAACCATTTCTAAATTCATCGTTTAGCACTTCCTTCTTTTTGGAGTTTTCCCCCTAATATTTTGCCCATCAAATACATCACCATTATCCTATAACAAACTACCATTCGTCAGCAAAAATACCGTCTGAACGCGTGAGTGTTATGTAGGAATCCACTTAATGCATGTTGGCACTATGTTCTCGAACTGGTGGTAAGAAAGAAATGTTTTACAATGCCTTCTGTTTTAGTTGCTTACAACGCTTAGAATCAAGGTATTACTCCATTAAATAGCCCTATTGTTAGTCACAAATAAAACACGACTCTTAAACTAACCTGCCCCGTTAGCTCAATAAGAAAATCAATAAAATTTTTTTGTACATATGATCATCCCTGCTTTATAAAACAAAGTGATCATCTGGCTGCATTTTTTGTCCTCTATAAGGGTTTTCCCATTTTTTCATCTCTCTAAGCTACACGTGCTTCTGAAGGCTTGCTCATCATCGTCTACCTTATTTCATCATCTTTATCATAAAAATCAATCCATTTAAACTCTGGTTAAAATACGTTTAATTGTTTTTCAGTCCCATTATGAAATTTCACTAGAAATTCGCCGTTACGTGAATCGAATCCGCTCCCCTCTAGACTTCAATTGTACCTGCTTTTGTATGCAATCCTATATATACTAAAGGATTTGCCATATGGCAGATCCTCTAAATAAAATCAATGAACTGTTTCAACAGAATCAACATGCTTTACATGCTTATAATTGAACCAAATAAACAGCACCGAAATAAATACAAACAATGCACCCACAATGAAAGGTACACTTGGGTTGTAAATCTCCGCCAGTTTCCCTGCCATATACGGTGCAATAGCTCCTCCTATGAAACGCAAGAAGCTGTAAGCAGCAGAGGCGGTTGACCGTTCGACAGGTGCTGCATTCATAACAGCTGTCGTAATTAACGTATTGTTATTCCCCAATAATGCACCAGCGAAAATTACAGCAGCGATAACTACCCATTGGGTCGACGTCCAGATGCCCATTGCGACCAAGACGATAGCAAACAAGATCAACATCATACACATAGATCTAATTGTTCCAAACCATTGCTGAAGCTTTGGAGCCATGAAAACAGAGGTGATGGCAAGCAGTATCCCCCAGCCCAGGAATACAAAGCCCAATCCATGCTCATCTAGACCCATAACGAAAGGCGCATAAGCCAACAAAGTGAAGAACCCAAAATTATACAGAGCGGCTGCAATTCCGAAAACTAAGAGAGAGCGGTGCTTCAATGCCCGAAATGGATCCATTAAAGATGTTTTGGATTTTACAGTATTTGTTGGTTTTTTGGATTTTGGCATTAATATAAAAAGACCAATAAAAGCAATGACCATCAATGTGGCGACCCCGAGAAATGGATCTCTCCATGACATAGCGCCTAACCAACCGCCAATCAAGGGTCCGACTGAAATTCCAAGTCCGATCGCTGCTTCATATAGAATGATGGCTTTCGCGGTCCCGCTATTTGAAAGAGACACGATCGCTGCTAAAGACGTAGCAACAAACAGTGCGTTACCAAGGCCCCACCCGCCTCGTAGTCCAACGAGTGTCCAAATATCATTCGAAAGCCCTCCGAATGCTGAAAATAATGCAATGATTACGATACCAGTAAGCATTGTCCACTTAATGCCAATTCTTGAAGAAACGGTACCGGTAATCAGCATCGCAACGGCCATAACGGCATTATAGCTGGTGAAAAGTAAAGTTACTTCACTATGCGAGGCGTTTAATTGTTCGGCAATTGCTGGCAAAATCGGGTCAACAAGCCCCAGCCCCATGAAGGCAATAATACAAGCGAAAAAGACTGCCCATACTGCCTTTGGCTGTTTAAGAAGACTTCCCTCTTCTTGATTAGTTGGTTTTGTGTTACTTATAACAGATGAATCCTTTTGAGTTGCGGATGTCATATACTTCCCCTCTTCTACTAAATATTTTGTTTGGCATTCATAGTTTGATTCGAAACAGGAATATTTTCTAATAAAATGTTGCATTAACTACCTGTAGTGATCCTTAATAACTAATGACTGAGCGTACACTTGGCTGTTCATGATTTCATGAGCATGCATATGCATCCTCCTATAGTGCTTAAAATCGGAACCACAGACAAAAAACAGCTGGCTAGGATTCGATCTATAGAAATCATTAATTATTTCTGACAGTATCACTAAGATAGTTGTATATATTATTCCTAATTAGCCTCCTTTTATATTTAATTGTATGATACAACTATGTAATTGTATCATACAACCATATGATTGTATATTACAATTATATTCCAATTCGTCTAATACGGCTTCTGCTTGATTGTGGTAAATTGACAAACGCTTACGGTAGGTTATCATAGTTTTTATAGAAGGCAATTGTGAGGTGTTAAAAGAGATGAATGAAAATCCACTGGAAACCATAGAACTTGAATTGGCGGTCTTGATTCGCCGTCTCACATCTATTACAGCTGATAAAAGAAATGCTACTCTAGATCGGTCTGCCTATCTTTTGTTACATCAACTATACCTTCAAGGTTCTTCTGGAGTAAGAGCTTTGGCAGATGAATTCCAATTAGATATTTCCACCGTAAGCAGACAAGCTGCAGCTCTTGAGCAAAAAGGATATGTGGACAAAGTTCCAGACCCAATGGATGGAAGGGCCTACTTCTATCAAATTACTGATTTAGGAACAAAGATGTTAGTTGAATATAAACAAGGACGATTGGATAGGTTAACAAAATTGCTGAACGGATGGTCGGATGAGGATTGCGAAAGATTTGGAGATCTGTTGAGAAAATTTAATCAATCTATAAAATGAAGAAACCCAGCTAATCTTTTAATGTGAAGGTAGCTGGATTTTAAAGTTGGATGTGCAAAATAGCACTTAAAATAAGCGCAAATTACCTCCTAAAGTGACAGGCATAGTTAATCCAATAGCAATAGAAAATGTCTGAATATATTCCTGCATAAACAGACGTTTAGATTTCAACTAGTTATGTTTAGGGATTGCTATAATAAAAGCCCCAGCCGGAACCGGGGCATGCTCGCAATTATATTAAGCAGATCGGCTACAGCCGGTCTTTTTCTTTATCTAAACTTTACAAACCTCCTTATCGCTCCTTTATATAATAGAAGAAAAGGAGTTGATCAAGTTGATATTGCTCGAAGCAGCCAAACATCGGGGATTATTTCGATTATGGAATGTCACAGGAAAAGAAGTCACCGAAGCTCTTTTTTACAGTGAAATTTTAAAATGTATTGTCGATGATGGTGATGATTGGGACCCAAGTAGCTTCGATTGGATCAACGAACGAGAGATTAATTTTGAAGATTGGCAGGAAATTGGGCTTGAAGATTTATCACCCTGATGTTAGCAAAGAAAAAGCAGAAAGCCATTTGGCTCTCTGCTCCCTTTTATACGGCTGTACCTACTGTTCCAGGCAGTTTTGTATAATCAAATTTTTCGTTTGGTAGATTATAACTTGTTGTTATCTCGGTTTGTTCATAGTTAAATGGCGCTTCAATGGTATTTTCCCAATCGTCTATAAGCAGAACACCTTTTTTTCCGTCCAAATCATAATTTTTATGCTGAATTGTCAATGTCTTGCGGTCGGCTGATAGTGTGGCTAACGTCGGCTCAAGATCTGTCTCCGATCCATCTTCTAATTTTACTGTAAAGTAGAAGAAATCTGCTAATTCTCTCGGTCTATACTCGGCCGGGACTGCTTCTGTGAAGACAATTTGAGTAGAAGTCGTCGATGTTACTTTCGCACTTTCAATGACTGGAGAATAGGAGTTTTCAATCATAAACGTAAACGTTTTGTCTAACAAGTTAGCAAACTCACCACGTGTAATATTAAGATGTGTGCCATATGAAGTTGGTGTCTTGCCACTAGTGATTTCGGTACCATAAAGGGCCTCAATATAAGGAGCAAACACACCTCCTGCATCTGTGAACGGCGTTTCTATTTCATAACCCTGCAATTCGAACCCTAACACAAGAAATTTTGCCATGGCACCCCGGCTCAATGTATCGTTAGGCTTAAATTCTGTTTTCGTTACACCGGAAATCACACCTATTTCAGCCAATGCATTAACAGATCCTTTAACTCGGCTGTTTAAATCTTTAAATCCTGCATCCGGGGCATTTTCTGTATCCACCCCGATAGCATTGGCTAAAATAACCGCCGCATCTCCTCGCGTTAACGACTGAGATGTACCAAATTTTGTAGAAGAGATCCCCTTAATGATTTCAATTTCATAGAGAAAACTGACTGCTTCCTCATAGTTTGGCCCTACGTCTGTAAATGGATGGCCAGATGCTGCACTAGCAGGTGCTGAAACACTAACAGCAGCAATAGTCACAGCCGTTGCTGCTGTGAAAAGTTTATATGTATTCATCGTGTTGAACCCCTATCTTGTAGTATTACGCTGATTGTAACATTAACCTATTTAACCGTAAATAGATTGTTAATATATGGTGTATGTAAAATAAAGGGTTATGATGCACACAATCTATGAAATTTGAACACACGGATAATACTACTTTCACAAAGGTGCTAAATCCGTATGACGAATAAACATGTATTTAAGTGGAAGCACCACTAGCCTGAAATCATTTTATTAACGATAAAATAATGAATGAGCAAGGATGACGGGCTTCGGCAGGTCTTTTTTATCTACCTAATATTTTAAAACGCCTTCTTTTTTCTATATTTCTAGCATATATAATTATTTCCCCACATATATATACATAGAGATAGTTTAGGAGAAAAGGAGATGATCAATTGAAATTGCTCGAAGCAGTTAAAGTGCCTGGGTTATATCGCCTTTGGAATAGCAAAGGAAAAGAAGTCACGGAAGCTCTTTTCTTCGACGAAATTTCAAGAAGTATTGTAGATGACGGTAATGATTGGGATCCTGGTATGTTAGATTGGTATCATGAAGAGGAAATTAATTTTGATGACTGGAAGGAAATGAAGGTTCAAGTTTTGCCGATGGTGATTAATGATCTTGTATGACTGGCTTCGGCCGGTCTTTTTTGTATCATTAACTTTTTCCTATTGAGTACTATAGGTGAAAGTAGTTTACGCCATTTCCCTTTAGCTGGTTTCACAGTTGCTAAAATGCTCTCAAGCTTAAACGTCCATTTCTGCTTTCTCGTGAAGCAATCATCCTTAATATAATCCTGGTTGACTGCCGTGATGATGATTCGGCGTTTCGTGATCTTACTATCGTCAAACATGTCCATCAGTTCAATTGGCATCTTCTCTTGCAATGACATAAGTAACAAGCCGTTCATTTCAGCAGCTCCCTTCTCAATCTATTATAAGAAACGACTGTCCTTATATTGACATAAAAACAAGCATCATTTCCAACAGTGTAAAGCCGTCTTCTTTATGTTTCACTTACCAAAACTTTGCCTTCCGCATCAATGGTAATACCCCCCCAGCGTAGCATTTCGTTTCATTCTCCCGCAAGTATCCATCTGTTACCATCGTTTCAATGGAATCAGGAAATTTCTTATTGTCAATCCGATACGCCTGCACTTGTCCTTGTACCATGTGTACATAAGCGAAGCAGCCATTTGCATTGATATTCTAGCTTTGTTTCGCTATATTTGGAATCGCAATAAACAATAGAAAGGTAGTAATCAAACGGACGAGCATCATTTCAATTAGGGTAAAGCCCTTTTCATTCTGCAGCCACTTTTTCATCTTCTATTCCTCCTTTTATACTGAGCCCATCATTTCAAGTATTGATTTTTACCATAACTATAAAAAACTTTTCCCTCTCTCATGTTTTTTGTACAGTCATTATAAATTAAGCGGAGTATGATGGTATGGATAATAGAAAGAGGAGATTAAGAAGTTTGTCATGATCCAGAATGCAAAAGATAGTCCTAGTTTTGTTATTGTTGCGAATCGTAATGGTTTCGTTCATTCAGTGTTCACACTTTGAGATTACTGGTTAGAAAATTTTTAAAAAAGGGGTTTTTATATGTATTATATGTATCCTTTTGTTCCGTATTATTACTATGGTAATACTAACCCGACAACCTTACCTGCCCAACTACCATTTCCAATGCCTTTTCCCGGTCAACGCAGTCCAGGGCCAGGTCAGCAAGGGCAAGGACGAGGACAAGGACAAGGGCAAGGGCAAAGACCAACAACACCTCCTCCATCTGTAGTACCAGTAAAACCTATAAGAGGTTTCGCAATTGATGCACCAAGCATGGCACTTTGCCTTTTCCGATGGACTTCTATATGGCTTACTAATGGAACCCAGATTTGGTTTTGGCCGGTTTTTGTTGGTGCCACATCAGTTGCAGGTTTTACTTGGCCTCTAGGGTCAGGAGCATTTGGAATAGATGCTAGACGTATCGATGTCTTTGTCTGCCGGTAAATCACCTAACAATCTTTTTTATTAGGAAGAGACGGTTTTCTTTACATCTATATGGATCTCTGCCTTTCAAACATTAGTTTATGGCATGGCTTAAATAAGTACGTTTAATAAACAGGCTCTGTTAATTTTTAGCCAAATAAAAAAGACCAAAAAAATTGGTCTTTTTTGTATGCCTTCTTGAGCTAATGCACCCGTTAGTTCAAGAAGAAAATCAACAACAGTCTTTATATACGTATGATCGTTCTTGCTTTATAAACCAAAGCGATCATCTGGCGGAAGCTTGTGTCCTCTATAGGCGTTTTCCCATTTCTCCATCTTAACTACTACCTTCTTCATAAAATAGGCTACACGTGCTTCTGAAGACTTCCTCATCATCGTCTACCAGTTTTATTATATTTATCATAAAAATCAATCCATTTAAACTCTAGTTAAAATACGTTTAATTGTTTTTCAGTCCCATCATGAAATTTCACTAGAAATTAGCCGTTAAGTGAATCGAAGCCGCTCCACTCTAGGCTTCTACAGTACCTGCTTTTGTATGCGTTTATATGCGCAAAAGCATCGCAGCCTTTTGCATTGATGTTCTGGCTTTGTTTTGCCACATTCGGAATCGCAATGAACAATAAGACGGTAATAACAAGTAAAACAATCATCATTTCAATAATAAGGGGTGATAACCTCTGAGTTAGAGGGATATCGTGTTTCTTCTACATCTCTCTTTTTCATATTTTCATGATTTAAAAACTTTTCTTCAATAAAAAAAGCAAAAGTATATTTAACAAAATGGCTCCCAAATCCTGTTATTTCTTTCAATTAAAAACGCTACTCTATCATTACAAACTGATAGAGTAGCGTTTTTAATTAGTTTATGATCAGTTGCGGGTAATTAATTATTGCTGGCTGGCCTGGAGAGCCTGATCTAGATCATAAAGAATATCATCGATTGTTTCAATACCGATAGAAAGACGAATCATATCTGGAGTAACACCGGCTTTCGCCTGACTTTCTTCATCCAGCTGTTGGTGAGTCGTGCTGGCAGGGTGAATGACTAATGATTTTGCATCACCAACATTTGCTAAATGACTAAAAATCTTCACATTGTTAATAAATTTCTTCCCTTCTTCTACACCACCTTTAATGCCAAATGTGAAGATAGATCCTGCTCCTTTCGGTAAATACTTTTGAGCAAGTTCATGATAAGGATTTGAGTCAAGACCCGGGTAATTAACCCAGGAGACGTACGGATGTTTTTCTAAAAACTTTGCCACCTTAAGGGTATTTTCTACATGGCGCTCCATCCGCAAAGGAAGAGTTTCTAATCCTTGAAGAAATAGGAAGGTATTAAATGGCGAAGCAGAAGCTCCAATGTCCCTAAGCAAAGTAACCCGTGCTTTTGTAATATAAGCCAGCGATCCCAGTGCTTTTGTATAAATTAGCCCATGATAACTTGGGTCTGGTTCTGACAAACCTAAAAATTTCCCGTTATCCCAATCGAATCTTCCAGAATCTACAATAACACCTCCAATTGAGGTTCCGTGGCCACCAATAAATTTTGTAGCTGAGTGAACCACAATATCTGCGCCATGTTCAATAGGTCTGCATAAATAAGAAGAAGCAAATGTATTGTCGACGATAAGTGGAACATTATTTGCATGGGCAACATCGGCAATTGATTGAATATCCGCAATATCAATTCGGGGATTTCCAATTGTTTCTATAAATACCGCCTTTGTATTATCGTTCATTTTTTCCTGGAATTGAGCTGGATCATCTACATCAACGAAGTGAACTTTAATCCCAAGCTTTGGCAAAGTATGGGCAAATAAAGCATATGTGCCCCCATACAGACTACTAGAAGCGATAATTTCATCTCCTGATTCCGCAATATTCAAAATAGAATATGTAATAGCTGACTGTCCGGATGAAGTAGCTAACGCACCTACTCCACCTTCTAGTTGAGCAACACGCTGTTCAAAAACATCATGAGTAGGATTCATAATACGTGTATAAATATTGCCGGGTTCTTTTAAAGAAAACAAGTCTGCAGCATGATCTGTATCGTTGAAAACATATGAACTTGTTTGGTAAATAGGAACTGCTCTAGAATTTGTAGCTGGGTCGGGTACTTGTCCTCCATGAAGTGCAATTGTTTCAAATCCTAATAAATGTTTTTCCTTCATCATCAAATCCTCATTTCTATAATTTGTGTATTCTAGATATTCAAGCATTATACAATGAAGTTATTCTATTTTCTACAATTCCTTTATTTTTCTGTTAGCATAGTAAGAATTTTTATGAATAATACAAAAAAGGATTGGATTAGATCTGAGTCAATAATCTGTATATAAAAAATTAATCTTAAGCTGTTTTTCTAACCTGGTCCTTAAGGCTTATGATGTTTAATAGCCAATACTGCTATAGATTCTTTTTCAATTATACCAGCCTTCTATAAATCGAAATAAAGCTAACTTTGCTGATGGATAGTCTATGTATTGCGCATGGCTGACTTCTTTTTTCTTTCTGCATCTCGGCTAATTCTTTTGGTGTAAGGGCTTCTTCTCCTGAACCGATAGGTGTAAATTCTTTGATTCACTTATAAATCGTTACGTCTGATATGCCATATTCGCTGCTTAATTCCTTGAGCAAGTTCCCAGAGTGGTATAGATCCACAATCGTTTTCTTAAAATCATCACGATATTTTTTGCCTGCAGGTTTACGTTTCAATCCGGATACATCCTCTCAAAAATAATTGTAAGGACTTAATTAAACTGTGTCCACGAAACTATCCTAACTCTGCAGGCGGATTTTTCATTTCTGCAAAATTAAATTTACTTGTTATTTACAGTAGCTCATTTGCTTGTGACAGCATTGCCTGAGCTGCTTGACTAATAAACTTGCCTCTGATGGGATGATAAAGTCTTTTACATCTGATCTTCTATACAAAATATGAAATCCACCTGCGAATAACCAAAAAAGCCTTATTCCCTTAATAAGAAGAGGAATAAGGCTTTTTATTTTCACTTTTTACAACGGGTTCCCTTTTTGTGATAATGACAGCTAAAGTTATTTAACTAGGTTCTCAACCACTACTTTAGCGGAAGCAAGATTAACTGTATTTGCAATTGTATCTCCTACAGGGCAATGTGCTTCAATATATTCTTTATATGCTTCAATTTTTTCTTCAGGTGCTGTTGTTTCAATATGGAATGTATATCTTATTGATTGAAAACCAGGTCGCACATCAGATTTGCCAAGAAAACCATCAATGTCAATATCTCCTTCTAATTCAACCCAAAAATTTTGCAGATCAATCCCAAATTTCTTCGCATAAGTTCTCGCTACAATTGACTGGCAAGCACCTAGAGCAGAAAGAAGAAGCTCAACCGGATTCATCCCTTTATCTGTGCCGCCTAAATTGGTGGGCTCATCGATAATTACCTTATGTCCTCTGGCTTCAGCTTCCACTAACACATTTTCTTTTAAAACTGTTTTTGCTTTAAATGTTGATAATGCCATGATAGATCGCTCCCTTTTTTCATTTTTATTGATAACAGAAAATTATAATTCCGATTAATTTTATATGTTTTTAAGTATATATCATATCATTTCTTACAGTCAACTATTTTTGATTGTTATTTATCTTTTCAATATGGGGACCTTATAAGAAATGACAATATAGATACTTGAAAGGTTAATGTGAAAAGTCAGTTTACTATTGTAAAAGTTAGCGTACTTAACGAAGGAAACGAAGCAATCACAGTGGATTCATCCTTCTTTAAATTGCTGTCAGATGGAAAGACATATGAATCAGACAGTTCAGCAGCCATTTATGCAAATGAAAACGCTGATTTTTCTATGAAAGCGTAAATCCAAACGTGACACTTGAAGGATATGTTGTATTCGATGTACCGGCAGACCTTCCAAATCCACAAATGCAAGTACAAACTGGTGTATTCGGTACAGAAACAGGCGTTATCAACCTTCAATAAAGAACATACATTTCAAAAAGAGATTTATGGTGAGTCCGCTCCCTTGTACGCTTTTATATTACCTGTTTTTGTATGCGTTTATATGCACAAAAGCATCGCAGCCTTTTGCATTGATGTTCTTGCTTTATTTTGCCACATTCGGAATCGCAATGAACAAAATAAATATAGGTGATAACCTCTAATTTAGAGAGATATCGTGTTTCTTCTATAATAAAGATTGAGATATAAAAACCCGTCCACTCGATATGAGCAGGCGGATTTTTCGTTTTGGTAAAATTAAATTAAATTTACTTATTGTTTACCATGGCTTAATTAATGATATTTATATTTAGGCTACGTTAAATCTTAATGTTGTTTTTTACCCCAAAAGAAAACCGCCCTTTGAAAAGGCGGTTAATTTAACTATCGTTCTCCGTTTCTTCAACGAATTCCGAAGCATTGTTCCCTAATTTTTCTCTAATATAACAAGTGAATATACCATTGGTACCGACCCACCTGCTGCACTCTGAGATACAACCTTCCATCCCTCTTGAAGAAGTTGATTTAACTCACTTAAGTTATTCTTTTTATCGGAATAATAATAAACTACGATTGCCTTTTGCATGTTACACCTCCCGAACCCATTAGTTCAGCAAGAAGAAGCCGTTTGTCGAAGTTTATTGTTTGTCTCGTTTACAGTAAACAGGCACGAGGCGACCAACATATTTTTCTTATTCGACGTTGTGTTCTCATATTCCTTGCTGTCTAGATAACGGAACCAAGCCAAATAATGTTGCAGGTACTTCGTTGCAACGCCGTTAAAGCGGTTCATCCATTTTTTTAGTCGACTATGGTAGCTATTCACGTTTTGGATATGGTAAACACCCTGTTTGTTCTGTAATACGTTGTTTGGACGAACTGTTGATTAACTTTTCTTGCTGTTTCCCCCTCCAATTATTGGTACAATAAAGATAGGAGGTGCTCCAGTAATGAAGAAATATTCACTAGCTGCTTTTTGTTTCACAGCGTTAATTCTTCTTATAACAGGCTGCCAACCAGATGACTCTCAAAGCACAAAAGATTCAGACACATATCTCACAGAAGAAGCTCCTGCTCAAGAAAGACCGAACTCGGAAAATGGCGTTACCATCAAAACGGAAAAAGCCCAATACCCGATATCAGTTGAGAATATCATTGTTGAAATTCAAAATGACAGCAATACACAATACGGTACAGGCACTCACGTTTTCCTTGAAAAAAAGATAGAAGATATATGGTACAGAGTGCCAATGAAAGCAGACTCTTTCACAGAGGAGGGGATTGTTCATTTTCCAGGGGAATTGTCATCCATGGGTTTGGATGTAAATGACCTGAAATATGAACTAACACCTGGTGAATATCGAGCTACTATTAGCGAGCTGGCTGCTCCGTTTAAAGTTGTAGAATAAGAAAAGCCTTTTTAGGCTCTTTTTCTTTTGGATAAATTAATACAGAATCATTTATTTACTTCGACATTTTGTTCGAACTGTTGAGTAAGAAATCCCTCTTTTAAGTGCGAAATTAGTAAGAAATGCACTAAGTAATGTTTGTCACGCTCTTTTCATTTGAGTTTATTATTTATTTTCCTGTTAAAATAATGGAGTAGCTAACGCAAAAACTGTCATTGATTATGATTAAAAATGAGGCGGGATGGAAAATGAAATTTGAAGCAGCAGAAGACTTTTTGGAATCAGCATTACATTACTGTCATCTAATTGATTTATTTAATACGAATGATGGAATTAACCGTCTAAATAAACTCCTTTTTTCTCTTTCTGATTTGTATTCAAAAGCGTTGTATTTACCTCAAGTTGAATCTAATGCAACAGAGGCAGTAAGCTCCGATTTAACCTTGCCACAAGTAGATTTTGACCAGCACGAAATGTATTGGACCATCTTCGAACCTTATCACTTAGAAGAACCTATTCAGGGAAGCTTGACTGATGACATTTTGGATATTTATCAAGATGTAAAAAAAGGAATCCTATTATATCAGCGAAATGAACCTCTAGAAGCAATCTGGCATTGGAAATTCGATTTCGAAACTCATTGGGGGCACCACCTCGTAGAGGCGATGCGTGCCTTACATTCTGTTCGTTTTAACTAAACGTTTACATTAAGTATTCATGGTCAACACTAATTAGAAAACATATAGATCTGCATCACCTTGTTAAATAAACGCCCTCGTTAGTTAAATAAAGGAGTTTCCCTTATAATAGAGAAGTGAACGCTTATTTCCTTCCACTCAAAATCATGGCATTTCCTAATACTTTTTTGTTCAATAAGAGCTTTGGCAATTTCATTTCTTTAGCAAGCTTGTAGCCATTCAATTCAGATACACCATGTTTCTTTAAGACATTTAAGAGTTCTTTTTCATCCCCAAATATTTTTTCACCCATAAACAAATCTAAGAAGACAAATTCACCACCAGGCTTTAACACTCTTAATGCCTCTTTAATTACTTCAGTTTTATTTTCTGTATCTTTTACTTCATGAAATGTTAAACAACTTACAATTATATCAAATTCATCATCATTAAAAGGGAGTTCTGCAGCACTGGCTTTCAGAAAATCAATCCTATCAGAGACCCCTTCTATTTCAGCATTTTGTTGGCATTGAGCTTTCGAATATTCCCAATTCCCGCCCCAATAATCAATTCCAGTTAAAAAGGACTTAGGAAAAGTCTTTGCTAGTTTAATAATCAGTGAACCACTGCCTGTTCCTATATCTAGTATTTTTCCTTTTCCATCCCAATTCACCTTAGCAACAATTAAATCATGTATTTTTGACTGATAATTCCCCCCAAATGCTGCAAATTGGTAAACTGAATAAGAAAGTATAAATGCTATATAAATAAAAGGTAACGCTAAAATCCCTGATAGGACTCGCAGATATAAATTAACAGGTAATAATGTGACCAAGAGAAGAATGAGTGAAATAACGCAAAAAATAAGTAGTTTGTAAATTCGTATCCAAGTTTGATATTTAGCTTTTATTTTCAAGATATCAGCCATCCTTAAATAATCTATTTTTTATTTGTTATAATTATATAGGAAATTAATGATCCTTTTTTAAATCTTTAAAGATATTCTTATTAAATAATCCTAACCTATAGTTTAAGTACATTACTCCGCGATCTGACCCTTTAGGGGTCTCGCCAACAAGAAAATCAATAATATCCTTTAACGAGCCTTTCCTTTAAGTCAGTTATCGAAGGAGCCTTTTACTCAACAGTTTCGATCAACTGCCGTCTAAGTTGGGATTAGTGCTGCTTACTTATAGGGACGAACTGTTGAGCGATAAGTGGTTTTTTCCTTTTTAAATCTCTTGTTTTCTGGGCCACCTACATATTTTGTTTTTCACTCCAAAAATCATTAAGGCGGCTTCACCATTTTAATGATTCTTCCTTCAAATATTGCTTAAAGATCTCAGTATCAATCCGATTACTAATTAATTTATTTTGTATATCTTCTAATAAACCAATTGTTGCTACTTCTCGAACAATATCATCACCATCTGTATGCAATAACTCAATTACATCAAATATTACTGGGAATTCGGCTATCTGATTTTGTTGATATAAATTTACCTTCCATCACAGCATCGTGCGGCTTTACTTCGAATTGTAGCAACACCTTCACGTCGTTCACGCCAAAATGACCTTTCCGGGCAATACGGTAAAGGTCTGGATCATAATCTTTCAATTCATCTAGTTGGGCAACATAGCTTTCTGGCAAAAATAAATTATCTTCTGCTGTGGAATGGTGATAGTAAGTATCATTCGTCACAACTGTTCTTTTCTCATACAGATCCGCGTCATCAAGTATCAAGCGGTTGTTTATCTCATCCTTGAAGAAATGTTTAAAGGACCAATTATCCTCACCTACTGGATTTGTAGACAAAATCATATGCAGTTTCAATGTGGGATGTCGGAGCCGTCCGAGCAATTCTTTAAAACCCGAATATTTCACTTCAGAACACTCTTCGATCCAGACGATGGAGATATTATTGATCGATTTCAGCTTTTGCGGCTTATCCATTCCTTTAAAGATGATCTTGCTGCCATTTGGGAAGCGGATTTGCACAGGAGATGTTATGCATTTAATTCGACCATCCAGGCCTAAATCAATCACCAGCTCTTCCAGTAATGAATATGTGGAATCACGATGCGTGTCATATACTTCGCGAACAACAAGAGCAGTTCTCTTTTCTTCTAGCATCTTCAAAATGAGTTTTAATGCCACATGATAACTTTTTGATGAGCCATAACCACCAACAAGGAACTGAAACTTCGTTGACCAATCAAACAGAAAATCTTCAAAATGGGGGTTCACTTCTTTTTCAATCATGAGCCCGCCTGCTTTCTCTTGATGAATATTTCAATTGGCCCCTCATCCTGGTTGCCATTCAGTTTTTCGACCTCGGCTTTCGTTTTCTCAACCACAGCGCTCATATGCTCAAGCTTCAAGCGGCGTTCATCTTGAATGTGAGCTTGCTCATCAAACTGTTTAATCAGATTGCGAAGCTCTGCCATGGCACGGGACGCTTAAATAAGCATAATATTGTTCGTACGCAAAAGACACTTTATGCGATGCACTGCCTCCGGTATCTCCCCAGCTACTTCCTGACTCTTCTTTTAGATGATCATCACCACCAGCCACCCACATCACTTTTTGAGCACGGATGATAGCAGTATATTGAATAACGATTTGCTCCCAAATTAAATCAATCGGATTTGCCCGTCTCACTTCATCCATTATTTCTAAAAATTCTTCTGGAAGGTGCTTTGCATAAAAACCATGTTTGAGAGCATTTGAGTTTTGTTTCGGAGGTGATGCTGATTTGTTTCCTTTATTCCCTTTCCCATTAGAGTTACCAACGGGTGCGCCCTTCTTTTTGGGTGCATCCTTTTTGTCGACGGTTGCAACCTTTTTCGTTGGATCTCTCGACCATCCTTCACGGCTTTTTCGGCTCTTTAAGGCACCGAGTTTTACATCATGTTTTTCTGCTAATGCAGCCAGCGTGATTTTAGATGTTTCCCACTCTTTTCTGATTTCATCCCAGTTCGCCACGTCACACCATCACCACCTCCACTAATTTATTTTGGGCAAAGAAAAAAGCACCCACTAGCATTAATGAGTGCTCCCTTCATTTTGGGATGTTTGTAAATAAGATGATTACAAACTAATAATTTATTCAGTAATTGTGAATTGTGCCGCCAAAGTTGTAGTCCACTTAGCAACATCGTTATTGTTATTATTATTGTTAAATGATTGCACTACTCGATATTTACCAGCTTTAAGCGGTGATTCAAATGTGTCATCCTTAAGTGAGATAGACTTTTGATATTTTCCTCCAGTTTGCAACGTGTTTATAATCGCTGGAAAAGCTAATTCTTTGTTAAATGGCACTATATACCACGAACCATCTTTCATTACTTCTATTCCGAATTCTGCTCCAAACATTTGATTCAATGAGTTATCATTTGTGATTATCAGTTTAGGCGACTCTGATTTGCTGTAGCTATCTTTATCTAGCGTCATAGATATATCTTTATCAGAGGACGGTAGTTCACCATACAAAGATGGATCTGGGTCTGGTTTATTGGCTTCAAAAATTCTATGAATCATCAACGCCAGTTCACCTCTTGTCAAAGGATCGTCCATGCCAAATCGAGTCTCTGTTTTACCCTGTACAATGCCATAAGCAACTAGATTTTGAATAACTTCTCTGTATCGATCCCCCACATCGTCAAACTTAATGTTCGCTTTTTTATCAGATGGAAGCAATCCAGAAAGAATAACTGCCGCTTCGCCCCTTTTCATCGTATCATTAGATCCAAATAATTTATCAGTCTTACCTCTTATAATTCCCGCCTCATAAAGAGCGGATACCGTTCGAACTGCACGTTGAGGAAGATCTGTGAACGGTGCTTTTTTAGGATTTTGATTGAGTCCTTCGATGCCATAGTTTCCAACGATCATCGCCGCATCCACTCGTTTAAGTGGCTCGGAAACGCCAAACCGAGTTTCGCTCTTGCCTTGAGCAATTCCGTTAATCCACATGAAGTAAACAGCATTTGCGTATCTTGTACCGTTAGCGTCTTGGAACGGTGAGAACCCTTCGCCAGTTTCTAATGGTGGCAACTCTGTCGGCTGTGGTTGCTCCTCTGCAAATACTGATGGGATCGCTGAAGCGAATAACGCCCCTGTTATTGCCGCAACTGCTATAATACGTTTGAACTTTTTCATAAATTTCTCTCCCTTACTTCCAATTGGAAATATATTCATTAATTGATATAGTATAACAGAAATAGAAGGAGATTAATTATAAATATAAATAAAGAAGAACCACATACCACCTTAACCGGGATTCTATTTCTTCATGCCCCGATTTTTGAAACAAAAGAAAAAAACACCCCGCAGGGTACTAGCTCAATGATCACTCTGATTTCTGTTTCTGAAAAATTATCGTCGTCGATTTTAGTTGCTTCCCATTCTTTTCGTATTGCATCCCAATTGACCATGTCACATCACCTTCATTCCTCCCCATCTTTAGTTTCACATTCGATCAACCCCTTGCGCTAGTCGCTTTGTTTATTTCGAGCAAAGAAAAAAGCATCCTGGTAAATGTGGTAAAACAAAGTGAACTTTTTCTTATTTAGTCACTATTTTATTTTTGTCTTTATACATTTCCATATCAGCAAATTTTATTATTTCTTCAAGAGTGATATTCATTCCACTCTTATAATGGAACATACCACGGCTAATAGAAATAAAATAGGGTTTATCTATTGTTTGATTCGTTTTATTTATTTCCTTCATTATATTGTTCCATATGTTATTGATATTGGAAATATCTTTGTTTAAGAAAGCAAGGACAAACTCATCTCCACCATAACGAAATAGAATATCATCATTTTCAATAGCTTTATTAATTGCTAGACAAGTCAATTGAATTAAACAATCACCCTCGAAATGCCCGTATACATCATTAACATATTTTAGTTTGTTGACATCAATAAAACAGACAGTTAACTTCAAATTTTGCTTTTGTGCTTTTTCCAGTTCATGTTGAAGTAATTCCATACCATACCTTCTATTGAATATCCCTGTAAGAGTGTCCGTAGAAGCATGTTTTAACAACTCATTTTCCATCTTTTTTAGATGAGTAATATCTGTAATTCCAGTTAATATACAATTTTCATTTTTATAAACAACTAGTTCACAATTTAGTAATACCCATACATTTGATCCTTTAGAATCTTTTAAATTAAGTGTATAGTTTTTAACACAGCCTGAATCTCCAAGTTCCTTGGCTAGGATATCCCGTTCACTTAGGTCCTTATATAAATGACTTGCTCCAAACTTTTCAAGTGAATCTGTAATCGAATTGAAGAAAAACTTAGCTTTTTCATTAATTAAAATAGCTTTACCATCCCTAACACTTGTAAGGAGCATAGGATAGGGATTTACCTCGAATATTTTCCTGAAATTCCTTTCATTTTCCTTTAGCTTTTTATTATTGTAAAAGTCTTTTTTTCTATAAAAGAAGAATGTTGTAGCAATCAGTACAGCGAAAACTACTGCTGCCGTAGAATTTACTTGTTTTGATAGTAAGGAATACTTCGATTTTTCTAAGATGGAAAGACCTATAAGAAAAAAACTATGATTTATTAAAAGTATAAAAAACAAGTATTTTATATTTACTGGAAACAACACAGCCACCGTGATAAGAATAATCACATAAGCATCAATATTTCCAGTCAGTCGTTGGCTATTAATTGATGCTAATGCACCTAAAAAAACATAACCAAAAATATAAAAATGCGCTATTGCGGACAACAATTTAGGGTTTATTGATCGTTTTCTATTTCTGATCAACCTCTGAAAAGATAAAAAAACAAGGGATAAAATGAACCCAGCTGAATGAATGCATACAAGAGTAAACTTAAAAATCGAATCTAATACATCCTTTAATGCTATAAAATCAAAATATAAATAAAAGACATAACTCATGACTAACACTATAGAAGCAATTTTTATTCTGTACCATACAATCTCATTATTTAGTCTAGTCAACTCTTCCGTGAATATATCTTCCGCAAGGATATCTTTAATATGTCGAAAAAGAATCGGTAGTTTAACAAACAATAACATCATTTCCTTTAATATTAATTTTTATTATTTTAACACACCCCTTCATTTTTCCTTTTTAAGAAATTACTTCACTAAATAAAAACAATTAAAAAAGTTTATCCTTCTCATATATACGGCAGCAGTACGACATAAAAAGTTTATTTTGGACATAGAAAAAGCATCCCGGAGATGCTTGTATAATTACATTATAAGTTCTATAGAATAAATATCAGCAGATGAAAATGTTCTTTCACCAGTGGTATTCTCAAATTTAGAATCCCCTGATTTATTCTTAATCCCTGCTATTAGGACATCGATAAACGGACCTTCCGTTTCGTTCGGATCATAATTTTCAATAGAATTATAAGCAAAAACCTTACCATTTTTAAGTTTTACTACCGCTTTCAAAATACCACCCCCTCTCCTTTACATAATTCGACAAAACTAGACAATTTCCTGCAATGTAGAAGAACACTGAAAATATTTCACATCGTATCAACCTCTTGTGCTATTTGCTTTGTTTATTTTGAGTAAGAAAAAAGCACCCCGGAGGATGCTTCAACTGATGTTTATCATTGTTTCTGTATCAATTCCTAAACTAACCAATATTTTTTCTTCTACTTCTCGCATTTTTTCTTCATCAAGAACCGTGATTTTCGCCCCGATTCTGAACTTATCTATTGTTCTTATCTGTTCAAGCATTATTGTAGAATCTACCTTTAAACCATGTTTCCCTTTGTTTATCTCTACATGAGTTGGAAGTGGCTTCTTATGTACTTTAGTTATTATTGCTACAATCACAGTGCTTGAATATCTATTGCCCACATTATTTTGAATTATAAGTGCCGGTCTAACCCCCAATTGTTCCGACCCTATCCCTGGAGAAAAGTCAATCATGTAAATTTCTCTCCTTTTAATATCAGCCATCAAATCACATCCCCTTCATCCTATATTTCGACAAAATCAGACAATCCCCTGCAATATAGAAGAACACTGAAAATGTTTCACGTCATATCAGCCCCTTGCGCTAATTGCTTTATTTATTTTGGCTCTTTTCGTAAACATTGTTGCTTTTGAATAATACAAGAAAATTAAACGGTTTTTTATTACTATTGTATAATTGGTAAAGAGAGAAAATTTTGTTATTTTACAAGGGGTTGTTCAGATGGTTGAATGGGTTCAACAAGCAGATGGAATTTGGCAATACATCGCTTTATTTTTAATATCAATATTGCCATTACTGGATGTTTTTTATATTATTCCAGTAGGTATTATGTTGGAGATGTCACCTGTAGCCGTTGGGATTATTGCTTTTTCAGGAAATTTTATTATGGTTTTAGTCTTTGCAATGTTTTTTAGACAAATTTCTGAATGGCGTAACAAACGGAGAGAAAAAAAGGGGAAATCAGAGCCTTCAAAAAGAGAAACTAGAGCCAGACATATTTGGGAAAAATATGGTCTTCCAGTGTTTGCTTTGCTTTCACCCTCGTTACTTGGAACAGATTTAGCAGCTTTAACAGCTCTTTTGCTTGGTTCATCTAGAATTAGAGTAATTACTTGGATGGGAATCAGTTTAATCATTTGGTCAATTCTTATGACAGTTGGCTCTGTTTATGGCCTCAAATACGTAAATTGAATTTAAATTTAGACACCATAACAAAAAACTATTTATCTAGTCAGTAAATAGTTTTTTTGTTGTTAGCTAGGATAGTATAATCTCTGAATAACTGGTTAATTAGATAAAATTGTTTTCACCTTCAATACTACTTTATTGCTCAGTGCGGTAGCATCTTTTTTTTACTATCAACTGGTTCCAAAAGTTCTATTTCTATTGCAGCCAGCTTAATCCGTCCATTATTGGCTTCCATTAATTTAAAGGCTGTTTTCTATAGCCATGTCCTAGCAGTATCGGTAAAAAAACAACAATCTTTGCGAAAACAGCCTTTATTTTAGTCATAAAAATAGCACCCCATTAGGATGCTTTTATTTACGCATTTATAATTTTTTCGAACGCCTTTTTTAAATATGAATCAAATCTGCAATCATTTAAATAACCACCCAATCGACTAACACAAATCTCATTACTAGAAGGTAAGATCGAATCCAATATCTTTAGTTCACTTTCTTCTCCTACATCGATGCACACTTCAATACTCCCAACCTTGCGTTTAAAGGCCAGTTTATTGTCATTAATTATAATTTTAGCGAAAAATTCTTCCCCTGGTATATTGTAATTAACCTGAATTTCCCCCCTTGAAACAGGAATGAAGACTCTCATACCCTCTTCAAATCGCTTAACATGGTTATTTATATAGTTCTCAGCTTCATCTAATTTAGTTTGATAATCTAAAGCTTTGACATATTTCCGTCTTAAATGCTGTAGTAACTGACTTTCAAAATTCATACTTAAACATCACCTTTCAACTTATATTTCGTTACATTTCGACAAAAGGTGATGATTTCCTTCAATACAAAATGCTACCTTAAAGATAACTCCTGCGTACTTTATTTTTTACCTTCTCATATATACAACAGATGTACGACAAAAATTAAGTATCTTTCTTTCTCCAAACCAAATCTACCATGTTCATCTTTCTTTCCGAGTTATAGATCAAATCGAATTCGTGTTTCTTGTAAAACTTTTCCAATCTTTCAATGTGATCTTCGTCAATCCTAGATATCCATCCTTCAATAACCTTAAATTTATTATCAATCGCATATTCTTTTAAACAGTTTAAAAGTAAAGAGCCATATCCCTTATTTATAATTTCCCCAAATACTCCAATATCGGCTAAAATTAACTTACCATTCTCATCTTGGTATGCGTGCAAATGAGCTCTCTCTATACTAACTCTTTCTTCTGGTATTATTAATGCTTTAATAAGAATAAATTCAGGCTCCATGTCGTCTCTATTAAAGATTATAACTGTATCTTCCTCCCTCTGAACGATTTTCCTAATATGGTTTCCTGATTTTTTAAGATCATTTATTTGAAACTCAACCTCTTCTTGCCTTGATCTTCTACGTGTTGTTTTTCCTGTATCTTCTGAACTAAATAATCTATAAATTTCATCAAACAAAAAAACCACCCTTTATTCCTGATGTTTTATACCTATAAATATAAGTCAGACTCCTTTATGAAACAAGAAAAAGTCTGCCATTTTTCCGATCTTCAATTTTCCGCTCTGCCCGTTCTAAATACGTCTGAACG
Organism: Bacillus sp. 37MA; assembly: GCF_000372765.1. Classification (NCBI taxonomy): domain Bacteria; kingdom Bacillati; phylum Bacillota; class Bacilli; order Caryophanales; family Bacillaceae; genus Bacillus; species Bacillus sp. 37MA. Next base: position 767,622 of record NZ_KB889752.1, on the reverse strand, counting down.
GATGATTTTGTGACACCGAGCAATTCGGCTGTATATTCAAATGATAATCCCTCTGCCCTAACCAGTGTGAACACATCTTTTTCCCTTTCTGTTAAATCACCAAGCACGTCATCAAGCAGCCATTGTTCATCCGCTGTGATCTTTCGTTCTTCCATAACCACACGATTCGGCACAACGGCTTCAATCAGTTTCGGATCCAATGTATAAGCACCAGTCTGATCCGCTCCACGCCTTGCATCTGGATTCCGTCCGGACACCATCCATTGAATCACAAACTCTGTTTCGCTGATCATGCTGTTGATTAAGCTTTTATCCTGGTTGTCTTGTTCCGACAATTCCGGTTTCGATTCTATGGCTGCCTTCATTTCTCTCAATGACCGCAATGATTGTTTGTATTCATAAATGAGTGCCCGCATGGTTGTCCTCCTTATTTTTGTCTAAACGCTCCGCCTTTTGCTCGTCCATATCGTGCTCGACCCATTCCCGTGATTTCTTTCCATTCTCGTTCAGACAGCTTCTCCTGCTTCTTCTGTGGTTGCTTTTCTTTCTTCCATTCTTGTTTCACTTCCTGGTGGTCCTTCTTCCACTGCCTCAGCTGCTCTTTCATCGATAGATTCATCACGAACACTTCTTTGGTAGCAAAAATAGATATAAAATTGCAGATTGGTTGCAACGATAGACGCTGTTGCCAAAATGATTGGTTTTGGGTAAATTTGTTACAATCTAAAAACATGGAAAAGAAAAAGGGCACCGAATAGACGCAGCTGCAGAATATGCTTGCGTTCATTCAGTGCCTGTCGGTTTTTCCGTAGAGGCTTTATCGATATTTAAGTTAATAAATATTTTATGCTGTCTTAACGTTTCGACTTCAAAAGGCAAAACTTATTTTGTTTTAGTCAAATTTTTTCGAAGCACTGCATAAATAGCTACAACCACCGCTCCCACTAAACCCATTATCAAATCCGTCATTGTATCCTTATTGCTGTCTTCTTTTAAAGCACCTATAACAGCCCCGGTAAATTCAGCGCTTTCCCACAGAACACTGATCATCACCGAAAATGATAAAACAAACAAAAAGATCATCCATCGCGAAACTCCTTTTTGTAACCCATTTGGCAAAAGAAAGTTGTAAATAGCTATGCCATTAAAACCTGAAAAGGCAGCCCCAAAGAAATGAAGCATTGTATCCCACCATGGAAAACGATCATAAAATTTCAAGGTGGCTCCCAAAAAAAGCGTACAAAACAAGAGAAGATAGTAGCTGATAATCAAAGGCAGGTTAAAAGGAGTCTTTTTAAAAAATAAAAGCGAAAGGGGCACCGCACCGCATAAGATCCTGCCAAGTGCAGCCGGCCAGGTAGAGAAATTTCCATTTAACATGTCTCGAATAACAACTGCTATTATTAGAACGGCAAACATTATACTTAAAAACAAAATAACTTTTTTTTCACATCATCACCCTCTAAAAATTTTTTCTTAGTATGTTCAATAAAGGTCGTCTCAACCCAATGATGAGAGCAACCATCCCTTTATACAATTTTTAAGCGTACGCTGATCAAATTAATCCTTTGAGATTTGTTAAGGTATTGTACCAAAAAGTAATTTTCAGCATGAAATAAGATTGATACGAAGAGTTAGTTGATATCGTTTTATTAACAGGAGGTGAAGATAATGAATAAAAATTAATTTAAATTTTAATCAAAATGGACAAAATTCACCGCTACCAGAAAATTATGCTGCCAAGCTAGCCGTTATTGCTTCAGCAATTACTACGTTCGGTGATGCCTTAGCAACTGTTGCAGCAGCATTAGCATTATAAGAAGCTGAGTCTTCTAACTCCGATACACAAAATCAAAGAAGTCAATCTGACCGTGATAAACAGTTGATAAAGATGCAAAAGCAAATTGACTACTTAACAGATCAATTATCAAATAATAATAAACGGAAGAATTAAGCTACATATCATAGATTTTCACATTTGAAAATGATCACTTTCAAGGTTTGTGTCTCCTGTTGATCACTCTCCCTTACACCTCTTATATAAGATTTTATGCTTGATTTCTGTTCCCTCAATATTCTTTTTGTTTAATTTTCTCTCCTTTGGATAAGACTAGTAACTAATTCAAATTTACTCACCGAAGGAGGCCATCACAGTATGCAATTAATTGATATTGTTGCATGGATAATCTCAATCCTTTTATTTATAGGTTTCGTTTTTTCTTTAATTGCTTTATTAAAAAAACCGAAATTGTCACATGAAACTGAAAGTGAATTTTCCTCAAAGTTGAACAAAGATGCTCTTAAAAGAAAATGATGATGCTTGCCTAAAATTCAACAAGTTCAAATAATTAAGTACTGCGTGATGCTTTATTATTTGCTGTGCAACGCCTACCATTGATTAAACCTTCCGTTTCTGCGTTGTCTCCAGACGGTCCACCTTGCCGCCCATCGTAATAACGACTGTTTCTCCATAATCCGGCAGCTCATGTGGAATCAACTGATCGTCCTTCATGTTGCAGCTGCTCTTTCAAACTAGGTTTCATCACGTTCACTCCTTTTCGACAATAAAAAAGGACACCAAGCTCTAAAGCAGGTGTAAACCTACTCTAAAGTTTGATGTCCGTCGGTTTTTCCGTTGGGACGTTGGTTATTTAGTTTTTAATTTGTATAATTTTTTTCTTGACTAGTTAAACTGTCACTGTTCGATAGTTCCTTACTGAATCCGGCAGATTCACTCCTAACCACCGGGGGTTTTTTAGCTCCCCGGCTTTTTATGCTGTAAGATGATCGTACTGTTCATTTAACTGATTACATTTTCACCGTTTGAATCACTTATTAAAAACAAATAGGAGCCCTTGCCCTCTCCTATTTAGATGCCTTCATTTTATCACCTTGTAGCAACTATCCTTGTCCTGGAATAGTTGCTTTTTTCGAGCAGCTAATTAAAATCGAAAACGACAACCAATAAGCGCCACCATCCTTATGTAATTATATATATTTACCAATTTGACCAAATTTATCTTGAATGTACATCTTTTGTAATGTAAACTAGTGTGAAAATATACATATAAAAGGAGGTTATACACTTGGGTAAACTCTTTAAATTGGGTTGTTTTGGTTTAATCGCTCTAATCATTATCATCATTGTCATCATTACCTTTGTAGCAAATGGCGGCGATGACGCAACCGCTCCGACATCATCGACCGGAACAACAACAGAAGCGCCGGCAGAAACATCCGAACCTGCTCCAAAAGGTGTCCTCACACAAGATAAATTCGATCAAATCAAGGATGGCATGTCTTATGAAGAAGTCGTTGGCATTATCGGTTCAGAAGGTGAGCTCCTTTCTGAAACAGGTGAGGCTGGTACTGAATTCCACACACTCATGTACCAGTGGACATCCTCTGACACCACATTCGGCAATGCAAGCTTCATGTTCCAAGGCGGCAAATTAATCAGCAAAGCACAAGCAGGGCTTGGTAAATCAAGCGATGTAAAGATTACCGCTGAAGAATTTAACCAGATCCAAAACGGCATGAGCTATGCAGAAGTACAAGAAATTGTCGGCGGCGCTGGTGAGCTAACATCTGAAACAGGTAGCGAAGGCGACCAATTCCACATGACCATGATTACGTATTACGGTGATTCACTTGGAGCTAATGCAATACTTAGCTTCACGGCTGATAAACTAGATTCAAAAACGCAATTAGGATTAGAATAAATTTACGGCTCTGCTCACGCAGGGCTTTTTCTTTTGCCCTTTTTGAATAAACCGTACAAATTCGGGTATTAGCCTATAAAAAGGAGAGTTTCATATGAACCAAAAAACTACCTATTTTGAGATTCATAAAGACTACCTACTCCGACTCGACGAACAAACAAGACAGTACGAACTAGATCAGTTTGAGACAGTCCAGCTTCACATGTATAACTGGCTACAAAAGGAACGAAGACTCTCGCCTGATCGAGCACAAGCGGTCATTGAGCATCTTCCCGTAAATCGCACTTTAGAAGAAATACTGTAGTAAGTAACCAATGAGTCTACAGGCTTTTTCTTTTGTCTTAATAAGGACATATATTCTATATGAGACGGAAAGAAAGGCCGGGGATTAGCCCCGCTTGTTTCTTGCATTTCTTTAAAGCTTAAGTTGTATAAATTACTCCGGGATGATTAAACTATTTTTGCATGAGAACTCAACTCCCTCTTGCATACGTCAGATTTACTCCTACTAGCCGAGGGTTTTGGCCCCCTCGATTTTTTGATTTAACTTTAAATAAAATGGAAATAATTATATTAACTGGAGCATTTTGCTATGTTAATGTCCGGTTTTTCAACGTCGGGGTGGAAACCCGACTTTTTATGTTGCGATATGTTCGTACTTTTCATTTAACTGATTACATTTTCACCTTTTGAATTATTGCTGCGTATACTGAAAACAATTCCTTGCTTTTTAACTTTTTTAGAAATCTTGCCCTTTTCGAGTAACTATTCTTATCATGGAATAGTTACTCCTTGGCCATACTGTTGTTCACTTTTGGCTGCCTTACATAAATTTCTCTTGGATGGTTAAACTGTTGTTGCATGAGCGTTCACTCTTGCGTATGTGTCAACCTCACTCTTCTCAGCCAGGGGTTTGGCTCCCCCCTGGTCTTTTTGTTAAACCTTAATTAATATGGATATAATTTTATTTGCCGGAACATTTTGCTGTGTTAATGTCCAGTTTTTCAAAGTCGGGGTGGAAACCCGGCTTTTTTGTGTTGCGATATGTTCGTACTGTTCATTTAACTGATTGAATTTTCACCGTTTGAATCATTGCTGCGTATACTAAAAATAGATAGGGGCTCATCTTCCCCCTATTCAACGACCTTCTTCGAAGCAACTATTCTGCTCCTCGAATAGTTGCTTTTCAACATGCAAAAAATAAGTTTATATTGTATATTGATCGTATATTTTGTTTTCAAATGGATACTTTAGGTAAAAACTCTGGTTGCGAAAAGGAGCAGCAGAACAACATGTATTTTATAATCATCGCCTTTATCATTCCTTGGCTCATTGTGCTGCTACATCTTCATCCAAAAGATAAGAAACTAATCCCTTTGATCGGTCCATTTGGTGTAGTTGTCTCATTTTTAACAAATGAGTTAGGACTTTATTTTGGCTTTTGGGAAGTGTATCCCTTTCCAGATCTTAAAACCATAGCCACGCTCCCTTTTAATTTAGGCCTTTTCCCTATCCTTGGCTGCTACATGATTTTTTTTATAAAAAAGAGAATGACCCACCCTTACTTTGTCGTTTTTCTCGCCACACTCTTTACTACTATTCTTGAATTCATATTCGTTTTAATGGGGAAAGTGACCTATGGAAACGGATGGAACATTCTTTGGACTTTTGTTTCGTATCTGATCCCTTACCTCTCTGCTTATTGGTTTTACCTCTATTTAATAAAACTAAAAGTGAAATGGTACTTTCCATTGATTTTTTCATCAACAGTTTGTGTCTACTGTTGATTAAATTTTTCTTTTCGTATTATCTTCAAGACGATCTACTCTGCCACCGACCATAACAACAACGGTTGAACCATAGTCAGGCAATGTATGAGGAATCAGTTTACCGTCCTTCACCACGTACATTGTTTTATCATTCATTAAATCTATCTCAGCTGTCATTTTTTCATGGTCAATCTTCATAACACAGGACGCCCCCAGAATGTTAAAATAGAATTGCGAGTAATATTTTAAAAGCTGAGAGAAATCTCGGTTTTTTTGCATACATTTTGTCGAAACGGGTATAGTTTAATTGTTCAATACTTTTTCTCAATCATCTCTAATACCTTTTTAATCTTTGTAACCGGGAGAAATCTCGGTCTTTTTTGTTTAGTTTTCTCCTGGATGGTTAAACTGTTACTGTGTTAAGTTTTCTCATGAGTAAGAACCTTCCAATATTTGTAGCCGGGGCTTCCTCGGCTTTTTTTATTTTAAAGATAATATCCTCTCACAAAAACCATTTCATTTTACCTAGTTTTATGATATATTTTACCCGTGTTAGTTACCAGGAAACCAGGAGGATTATCATGAGTAACACTCAGGTTACTTTTTGCGAATTGCTATCTCACATTAACAGCCTTCGACATCTTATGATTACTGCCGAAAAGCAACATGGTCTTAACAGCCCAGAAACGTTACGGTACAGTGAAGAATTAGATGAGCTCATTCTTCAATTTCAACTTCAACTTCAAAAATAAGTAATGATTGTAGCCAGGGACTTGCCTTGGCTTTTTACCTTTTCTGTAACCCATCAAAAATTGTGATATTTTTAGATGCTTTGTCGAATGCATGGTAATTCTTTCCGCGGTATTTTATGATATTCCCTGTTATGCTTTAGCAAACAAATGCGTACAGGGGGAATGCAATGTTATCTACCCAATTAAGTCTGGAAGACTTATCCGCTCAAATCAATGATATGCGTAAGTTGCTGATAGCCACTGGTTTAAAAAAGGGATTTTCAGATATCGAAACCCTTAAATATAGTGAAGAATTGGACAAGTTAATTCTCCAATTTCAATTGCAAAGCAGACTTTAAAAATCTGGGGAAGATCGATCTTATTTAATTTTAGTTTTTTGCATAATCTTTTCTAAATTGAATATATTTTTTTCGTATGACGTATTCTCGTCATACTCATCTCAGGCCTTTATTCTTTAATACTCAATTCTTTTACAGTCAGGTATTAATCTGGCTGTTTTTTTGTTCAAAACTCCACTTTCACTTTGATTTTCATCGGGATTTCTTCTGCCATCATGATGTACCCTAGTTGATGACTATTTTCTGAATTGAATTTTTGCACTTCATCCACTGATTTCATCCTCCTTATATGTCTACTGTTGATCACTCTCCCTTACACCTCTTATATAAGATTTTGTGCTTGATTTCTGTTTCCACAGTATCCTTTTTGTTTAATTTTTTCCCAGTTGGATATGACTAGTAACTAATTCAAATTTACTCAACGAAGGAGACCATCACAGTATGATGCTAATCGATATTGTTGCGTGGATAATATCAATAATTTTATTCATTAGTTTCATTTTTTCTTTAGTGGCTTTATTAAGTAAACCAAGATTGTTACGTGAAACTGAAATGTTATCTACTCAATTAAATTTAGATGACTTATCCACCCAGATTAACGATATTCGCGAGTTAATGATAGCCTCTGGTTTAAAAAAGAGATTTACAGATATCGAAACCCTTAAATATAGCGAAGAACTGGACAAATTAATTCTCCAATTTCAATTGCAAAGCAGACTTTAAAAAACTATCGAGAATAAATATCATTTTTTGTATAATGTTCTCTTTGATGGTTAAACTGTTACTGTGTTAAGTTTTCTCATGAGTAAGAACCTTCCAAATATTCGTAGCCGGGGACTTTCCTTGGCTTTTTTTGTATATATTTTTCTGAATTGGTTATACTTTGGTTATAAGTCGGTTTCACCTAACCGTCATTCTCTTCCCACTCTTGCATCCGGACAGGGAAACCGGTCTTATTTAACTTTACTTATTGTACATATATTTCTATGAATTGAATAAACTAGTATTACGTCAGGGTAAATTCCTTCTATATTTTGTACCGAGGATTTCCCTCGGCCTTTTTTGTGTAAACTTTTGAATAACGGGTATATTGTTTTTGTATGACGTTCCCTCGTCAGACGCACCCTGCAAATACAACTCTTTTACAGTCAGGCTCCGGCCTGGCTATTTTTTGTTTAAATTTCCACTTTCACTTTGATTTTCATTGGAATTTCCTGCGCCATCTTTGCTGTTCTATGGCCTGGCTCAATGAGTTCTTTCACCCGATCTTTCGCTTCATCTAGCAATTCAAAACTTTCGATGCTGTATGCACCAAATCCACCTGGAACAATTACAAAATACATATCAATTCCCCCTCTGTTTTTAATGCATTAATCCTCGTTTAATGTAATTCGGTAACTCTTGTCCGCATCGAAGAGCCTGTGCAAACGTGCATTGAGGACAAATAACTTCCCCTTTATCATCTGGATATTTGAATTCTGTGATTTTACTTTTCGTATCTTTAATCTTCCACCCTGTCAAAAGGACAGGTAGCTAGGTAGCTATCTGTATTAGGTTTATGTCATTTATAGCAAATTTAAAATCTCACCCATGTTGTTTGTCCGTTTCCAAGTTACTATGAGGTGCATCTAATAGAGTAAGTAAGGAGGTGTTTTTAATGTATCGTCCTGTTAGACCAATCATCTGTCCCCCAAAGTGTGTATTTCATGATTCCTACATTACACGTGAGGTTCCTGTTATTCACCCAATCGTGAATATCAATCGTCAACATATTGTCAATGTTCCCCGCCATATTTATCAACCTACTACAAGAAATGTCGTGGTAGACCCTGGTTATCCGACGGATTGTTGCCCTCGTCCTCGCTGCAGATAACACTTTTTGATTTTTATAGAACCATTCCTACAAGATTCGGCTCTATTTTTTCATACTATATTTAGAAAGAGGTGATAGTTATGAGTTCCCAAAATTGTAATGACTCTGGATCTGGATATGGATCAGGCTTTGCACTAGTTGTTGTCTTGTTCATTTTGTTAATCATCGTTGGCGCATCTTTCATGGGTGGCGGATACGGTGGTGGTGGTGGTGGATGCTGCTGCTAGGTACCAAACCATTATCCATAAGACCCTTTTGAATTAAATACATTATTGTGCGACTGTATAAAATAGCTACAGTCGCTTTTTAAATTCAATATTTGTGAACGTTTTACGCATCCTGCAGCATCCTTTCTCTTAACTCAAAGAACCATTCCTTATCTGCATTCATGATCGCTAAATCGATAAGACTGTCATAATCTTCTTTCAAAAGAGACGAATCCAACGGTACAATTAAACTCATTGAGCACGTAGCTGGAGCTGGTTTGATGTTTTCGGGAATACCTTTTATAAACCTGGTTATTCTCGTCACATGAACCGTCTCTAAATCTTGCGAAAAGCTATCAATATAACTCATGTACCAATACCGGCCAGACGCCGCTAAAACCCAATCGCCTGCTTTCAAGGCTGCCACTCCCTTTTTAATAGATAGTTTTGACGTACTGTGACGTATTTTTTTAAATTGCTTATCCATTTCTGCTTTCCAAACATTAAATATAAAATTACTTTTAATTTATCAATTCTAACCATATAATTAAGCAATTAAACGAAAGGAGGAATTGAAATTGAAACATAATGCTTTGCACCAATGGCAAAAAGATCATAATAAACGTGTAAAAGAATTCCATAAAAATCACGCTTCTCAAATAGCCAATGGAGAAAACGGGAATGGTTGGTTAGCCAAACTAGAAAGATTTGTCTATACCAAAGGAAGGACTCTTTTAAAAACAGTGAAATAATATTCTAATAATCAACTGCTCCTTTTTAGGACAGTTCTTTTTTTATTATTGATGTATATTTTGTTACGCAGTTTGTGTCTACTGTTGATCAATCGTCTTTTCGACTGCCTATTTTGATTTCGCTTAAACAACCAAATATGAGTACAATCCACAACGTCGTCCACCATGGATGCTCGAAAAAGATTTCCATATCACACCTTCCTTTTCTCTTTTGTCTCGAATCGGTCCACATTCCCACCCATCGTAATGACGACGGTTTCGCCGTAATCCGGCAGCTCATGCGGGATTAACTGACCGTCCTTCACCACGTACATTGTTTTATCATTCATTAAATCTATTTCAGCTGTCATTTTTTCATGGTTAATCTTCATACCACAGGACGCCCCCAGTCTGTTAAAATAGAATTGCGAGTAATATTTAAAAAGCTGGGGACTTACCTCGGTTTTTTTTGTATAAACTTTTCTGATATGGGCACACTGTTTTTATACGACGGTTTACCGTCACACTCCAAACCCTTTATTTTTCCGTTAGTATAGCCGGGGCAACCTGGCTATTTTTTTATTGAAAAATATATCTGTTTCCCTCACCAATTCTTAAACATTCCACAAAAAAGACTATTCCCATACCGACTATATCCAGCTGCTTTTCTTTGCTGCTTAATCCGTTCGTATTCGTCATAACCACGGTGACGATCGACGGTGAATAAAAATTGCCATTCCATGCCGTCTGGAAGACGAGCCGTTATTAAATCCACTGTGTATGCCTTTGCTTCAATTTCCTTACGACTCAATTCATGTACTCCTGATCTCACAACATCCATCACTTTCTGCACCGGTTTATTTTCAATTCGTGTGACTTCTTTCTGTTTTTCAACACGTTTCTTTTTACTCTTATAGTTAATAACCCCCGCTTTTCGCAAGGTTTGCATATATCGTCCGACTGTACTATCACTCACTCCTCCCAGAGCAAAACCAATCCGTTTGTATGTTGGAAGTACTGCGTGTTCTGCTTGGTACGTCCGGACAAAAGCAAGTGTTTCTCGCTCACGTTTGGTCAAGTGCATGATTTTCCCTCTTTCTTTTCAAGACTGGCAATGCGCTTTTCTGCCCTTGAAAGGCGAATTGTTTGTAAAACTCCAGTAATAACAAGAATGCTAATGGTCATACTCGCCATCATGCTTCCTCCTTTTTATCTCGATCATTCCCCTACGCATCCTGCAGCATCCTTTCTCTTAACTCAAAGAACCATTGTCGATCTCCTGTCTTCATCGCTAAATCAATCAGTTCATCATAATCCTCTTTTATAAGAGACGAATCCAACGGTACAATTAAACTCATAGAGCACGTAGCTGGCGCTGGTTGGATGTTTTCGGGAATACCTCTTACAAACCTGGTTATTTTCGTCACATGAACCGTCTCTAAATCTTGCGAAAAGCTATCGATATAACTCATGTACCAATACCGGCTAGATGCTGCTAAAACCCAATCCCCAATGTTCATCACGCCACCCCTTTTTTAAAATAAACTGAGCTGTTCGATAAACTGCGATGATTCTTCTCTATCGAATATTGCTACCTCTGGAATCTGTTCCGTTGCGATTTCTCCCGATTGGATAGCTTGTAAACTTTCAACGTGTCTAAAATTCTCAAACCAGTGCACAGGCAGGCTGCCAAGTAATCCTTCTAGTTCTGGATTAGGATAGTAATCCACATGGCTACCATATCCTCGAGCAATGACGTAATATTCTTTATCTCGCCGATCTTTTGATGCTTCCCAACACCATACAAGCTTTGCGACATATACTTCGTTTAGTTCAATTTCTACCACTCGTTTTGGCGGTTCCTGTGGCCACTCAGTCGTTTCAACTTCTTCTTTGACCTTGAATCTATCGATTGGAAAACAGCCGGTGTGTGCACTCTTGCGCGGAAACCTAGATGCGTACACATAATCCGTACCTGCAGGGAATAAATAAAATGTTTCGCCTGCAGGTAAAATATCCGAATCGATGCATGTCCCTTGCAACATCAAGGCTACCACTCCTTTTCAGTTCACATTTTGATCGTACTGTTGATTAAAAATTAACTCTCAGTAGCAAATTGTCTCTTTTCAATGATTGATTATTTAACCATTCTCCTTCACTCTTTCGTTTGAGATTTGTTAAGGTATTGTACCGAAATGTAATTTTTAGCATAAAATAAGATTGATACGATGATTCATTTAACATCGTTTTATTATTGAGAGGTGAAATCTATGAATAAAAATAATTTAAACAATAATCAAAAAGGCCAAAATTCATCATTACCAGAAAATTATGCTGATAAGCTCGCCGTCATTGCTTCAGCAATTAGTACGTTCGGTGATGCCTTAGCAACTGTTGCAGCAGTATTAGCATTGGAAGAGGCTGCTAACTCCAATACACAAGATCAAAGAAGTCAATCTGACCGAGACCAGCAGTTGATAAGGATGCAAAAACAAATTGACTACTTAACAGATCAACTATCAAATAATAATAGACGGAAGAATTAAGCTACATACCATAGATTTTCAGTTCATTATGGCATTTGAAAATGATCACTATTCGTAATGAATTTTCGAATTATTGAAACGCGCTAACTTCTCGTTTCCCTTCTGTACTTTTCAGCTTGTCCCATGAACCCTTTTTAGTCTTGATAATTATGCAAATCGCTTAATACCTGATCTCCATTCCAATTCTCAAAAACTCCTTTTACACTCATTGAAATTTACTCCTTCACAGTTTGTGTCTACCGTTGATCAGCGTTTTCTGTACCATTTGCCTTTGCTGTATTCCATGACTGTCACTTCCTGCTCGATCGCCTTTTCTAATAGCTTACGCCGCAATGTAAAATCCCTCGAAGCAGGTCCACCTTTAACATCGATAATTTCTGTCTGGCCATCCTTGTAATAAACTTTAAAATCAGCCGTGTATTTGGCCCCTGCCTTCGTTTTCTCACCTTTTCCCGAGCAACGAGTACAATTGATAGCTCGTCCCGTTTTCGGGCTTGTCCCCTTGCCTGATCCGTTACAGCGATAGCATGTGACTTGGTATGAAGGAATCACTTCGAATACCGGTTGCACTTCCACCTTTTCGACGCCTGGATCTGCTAAAAGACGCATGTAATAATCAGCTTCGGCTTTGCTGTCAAAAAGAATCCCGTATACAAATGTTTTCTTCGCGTTCCAATTACGCGCTCTCATTAAGAAACGTCCTCTTTTCATTTCGTATGTTTTTAATTGAATTTTGCACATTGTTAATTAAATTATTTGTTATTTCTTCAATACCATGTTCCATTTGAGGCATATATCCACCATTTTCCGTCTACAAAATGTACCTCAACACAAGCGTCCTGCGTATTCCAATTCACTTTCTGAATGTTGCCGGTCCCATATTTGTCACGCTCACCTGGGCTCATTGATGATAAATGCTTTCGTTGGACAAGCCAGAACAGTTTGCGCTGTACTTCGGTTAATTCGTTATAGCCTTTGATTTCGTTCACGCGGCTCCCCCTCTCTGCAGGTCCAGATCTTTATCAAGCATGCGGCGCCCAAACATCAACTCTGCCGGATCCGTCGATCCACAAGCATCAATAACCTCACCCGCGCTCATGACCTTGCCTGTACGATCATGATGAGCTTTCAATATTCGATACACTTCATGACGACTCAAGCTGCATCGCCCCCTAACAGCTTCAATTCAGCTTCAGCTATTTTTTTATCAAGCAATTCTCTCCGCGCCTTTCGAATTTGTTCTGGTACCGGTCCGCATGTCGGGCACGCTTTCACAAGACGTCCGATCGCTCCTTCGTATGCGACACGATGAGTGCCGCCGCATAATTTACACACTGCGTTTCAACCTCCAATCCTGTCCTTCTGCATCAAGCAGAAAGCGATATTGTTCATCGCTGCATTGCCCAATCAGTCGGCTAGCTGCAGCATATCCGATCTTGTCCGCCAGCGTGCCTCGATCTTCATTACTGTTAAAGACAATCGGCATTTGCTTGCGGTACCGCTCGTTAATAATCCGGTAGTACATTGTTTCCCTTGCTTCCGTCCATTTTGATTTACCGATGTCGTCCCATATCAATACATCCGCTTCAAGCGCAGGTTCTAACAGACGGTTCAGCTGCTCCCCTTCATCCCCTGCTCGTTTCGCCTGCATCAAGTCATCAATGAAGACTGCATCCGAGACAATCAGCACCTGAAAACCTTTTTTCAGATTGATTCATCTTTCGTTTCTTGCGTTCAAAAATGAGACGATCTAGCTTTACACTTTTCACGTTGCTCCATTCAGTACTGGGTGCTTTTACTTTTTTCTTGGATTTCGTTTTGCGATTGCCACCAGACCACCTCCTTAGCTAACTTCTTTTCGGACCTTTCTACCACACGATACGTGCGGTGAAGGATCAAAAAAAATTTCTTGGACAGTAGTATTGTAATGATTAGCCAGTCTAACTTTTATTTCATCTTTTGGTATACGATGGCCATTTTCATACATCTGTAATGCACTGATGCTAATACCTATTTCAATACTTACTTTTTCACGAGATTCATCACCTCGTAACATCATAAGTTTTTGTCCAATCTCTTTTTTATTCATTTTCACCACCCTTTCCGCACGTTATGTGCTGGTTGTAACTTTATAATAACCCACACATTTCATGCGGTAATTTAAAAATTAACACACATCGTGTTATTATTATGATAGGTGATAAATTTATGAACACATTAGGCGAACGGTTAAAAGCATTACGGTTGAGTCAAGATACAAAAAAATCACAAAAAGAATTTGGTAAGCTCTTTGACTTAAGCGAGAGTACAATAGGTATGTATGAAAGAAACGAGAGAAAGCCCGATTATGAAATTCTTCAAAAATTCGCTGAGCATTTTTCTGTTTCAATTGATTATTTAATTACAGGCAAAGAAAGTATCAATGTTAATACCGATATATCCAGTGGTGAAAAAGAAATGATGGAGTTCTTTAAAGATCCAAACCTTAATCTTTTCTTCAAAGAGATGAAGGAAGCGCCTGAAGAGCAACTAGAGGAAATGCGGCAGATCTGGGAAGTTATCAAAAAACGAGGATTAAATAAATAAGCATATAGCCGTATAAAAAGCAAAGCCTCTAAACTTCTTAATTAGAAGTTTAGAGGCTTTATTTAAATAACTATGAATTAAGTTACTCTGTTGGTTCATCCGGTGTTATAGAGTCTTTATCGCTAGAAATTCCGTTCCAAAAGTTTCTAACTTCAGGAAGAGGATCTATTTCACAAGAATGCTTCCATTTTTCTAATGTATCAGGAATTTCCTCACCGTTTAACTGATACTGTTGGTAAAGCAACGAAGCCAGTTCAGATGCTGCTGATCGAATCTCAGGAATACTCTCTAATGGTATGTTATTATTATCGTTAATCTTTTCTAAGTTTGTTTGTTCTAACAAACTTTCTAATCCAAACAATAATTTTCTCGGTTCTGGTGCAACTGTCTTGAAGTTTTTGCACCAGAACCTCTGAAAGTGGACCTACAACCTTTTTCTATTTATCTTGGTATTTGCACCAGAACCCGATAAATTACCGTTAAAAAGAGGCCAGAGAATTTCTCCCCTGCTCCACAGGTTGACCAAGTGTGTTTACAGACCTTCATCATCACTGAGCTTTTCATCATTTTTACACCGCATTATTAGCCATCATGATCACTTAAAGGTCGATTAAACGTCACGGTTATTTCAGATCCTTTTCCGAGTTCACTTTTGACCTGAATCCTGCCTTTGTGCAAGTCAATTATCTTTTTGACAATGGGCATACCGAGGCCATTGCCGCCTGAATTCCGGTTTCTCGATGGATCGGCTTTGTAGAATCGTTCGAACAGATGCATCTGTGTTTCCTCGCTCATGCCTATACCGGTGTCGGTTATTCCTACAATTACGTGGTGATCGGACGTTTCGAATGCTCTGACCTTAATGGTACCCTCTTTCGGTGTGAACTTAATGCTATTGTGCAGTAGATTGATCCATACTTGTTCCATTAGGTCCCCATCAGCAATTATCGTCAGGGGTTCAAGTGAAATATCCATGTTCAACTCTTTCTCTGACCATTGCGGTTCATTAGCAAGGATGATGCGACGGAGCTGATGATCCAGTCGATAGGCCTTCAGTTCGCAGGGGATATACTCAGACTCCAACGCCGTTAGCTTCAATAGATTATCACTTAATTTCGAAAGCCTGTTGCTTTCTGTTTCAATGATTTCCAAGTAGTGATTCCGTTCCTCAGGGGTAAGATGCTCATTCTTTAGTGCATGGGCAAATCCGCTAATGGATGTCAGGGGCGACTGGATTTCATGCGAGACATTGGAGATGAATTCTTGCCGCATTTCCTCCATTTCACCGAGTCTATCCGCCATATGATTCATACTATCAATAATCTTCGTATACGGATGTTCACCTCCTTTAAATTGATCCCTATAATGGGATAGATCAATACTGAAATTCCCCTCAGCCATCATTTTCATCGCATGAATAATTGGGTGCAGGAATTTATCTTGGCGCTCTCGCACGAATTTAATTTTGGAAATATAATACATGCAACAGCCAAACAGGAACATTCCCAGAAAGGAAGTAATTAGCTGCCTTGCGAATTCAGGGGTTGCCCAATGAATGGCGCTATAGAGCAATGATGTTAACCAATAAGCAAGAGACCAGCATAATAGTAAAGATACAGCGCCCGTTAAAAAGCCCAAAATGCGCTTCACTACTTCAGGTATCTTCAATGTTTCATCTCCAAACGATAACCAAGTCCGCGAATGGTGGTGATGATGAATGGGCAATCTTCTTTGGCAAATCGTTGCCGCAAACGTTTAATATGTACGTCAACAGTTCGCTCATCCCCCTCATAGCCGAATCCCCAAATATCTTCAATCAATTGTTCCCTTGAAAAGGTCTTATCCTGATGTGTTGCTAGCTTGAATAATATTTCAAATTCTTTAAGTGGCAAGGTCAGATCATGATCCTTGAAATATATTTTGTAAGAGGTTCGATCAATTATGATGTCTCCTATTTCAATTTGGTTGGAGAGGCTAATTTGGTAACGCTTGAGTAACGCTTTTACCCTGGCGACCAGCTCAGCTGCGGCGAATGGCTTCACCATATAGTCATCCGTTCCAAGATCGAAGCCTTTTACCTTTTGAGCTGTTTCCCCTTTGGCCGTGACCATTAGAATTGGCATGGAGTCGGAATAATACGTTCTTACCTCGCGACAAAATGTCCACCCATCCATATTCGGCATCATAATATCAAGAATGATTAGATCGATCTTGTCTGTTTCAAGTATCGCTAATGCTTGTTCGCCATCTGTTGCTTCTGCAATCAATATCCCTTCTTTGGATAGCAAGATGTGAATCAATTCACGGATATGGGGATCATCATCAACGATTAATATTTTTGGCATGGTTGTTCACTCCTTTATATGTCTTAATCTTCATTCCTATAGAGCGTTATTCTAAGTTCGGCAAACCACGAAGCCCTTGGGTCCCATATAGAATGAGGGCCGTACAGACTCCCCCAAGAATTGCTGCTCCATGAATACCTCCTTCACCCACTGCTAAAACATTTCGTTAATTCCTTAGTAGGCACTCTTAAAATCGTACACTTCCTACTTATATAGTACAATTCAGCTAAATGGAAAGAGATCACGAAACGATTACAATTGAGGCAGAGCCGCTCCCAGAACCAGCGTATGAAATTCCCCTTAACCCTAATGAGCTAGAAATCGTCACTTAATCACCACGACAGATTGTGCTATATATTAGGATACAACAGGTTGAGAATTTATAACAAAGACCAGGTACACGATCAATTGCTGATTGTGCACCTGGCCTTTTGCCTATTATCCGGAGATTACGTGTATCTTAAACCTTTTTCTCCTAAGTCCGTCTCATGTATGCCCGAACTGTTATCGGTGCAAAGATCGCTACAATAACAGCTGCTCCAATAAGAGAGGCAATCAGGTCCCAGCCGACAGTCCCGGCATTGGCAAGATCTCTGACGGCAGTAACGAGATGCGAGATTGGGTTAACATTCACGAACCATTGCAGCCAATTGGGCATTGTATCTGCTGGAACAAATGCATTGGAAAGGAATGTAAGCGGGAACAATATAATCATCGATATCCCTTGTACGCTTGATGCTGTACGTGCAATAACGCCGAAGAAGGCGAAGATCCAGCTGATGGCCCAAGCGCACACAATGACAAGCAGGGCTGCGATGACAACAGAGCCCAGACCGCCTTCAGGTCGATAGCCCATAATATAGCCCATAGTGAGCGTGAGTACTGTCGCAATCGTGTATCGAACCGTATCTGCAAGCAGGGCGCCCGCTAGTGGTGCGATGCGCGCAATGGGCAATGACTTGAACCTGTCGAACACACCCTTATCCATGTCCTCACGCAATTGGGTACCGGTAACGATAGATGTCGTAATGACTGTCTGAACGAGGATACCGGGTATAATGACTGGCAAATAACTTTGGACATCTCCCGAAATGGCGCCGCCAAAAATATACGTAAACATCAATGTGAAGATAATTGGCTGAAGTGTTACATCGAATAATTGCTCAGGTGTGCGCCTGATTTTGAGCAAGCCCCGATAGGCCATTGTTAATGAGTTGCGGATTGTTTGGCCAAAGCTTGTTTTGTTGCGCAAACGACGCTCAGTACCTTGTGTCATGGAACTCGGTTTCATGCTTCTATCCCTCCTGCTTGTTGTGATTTATTTGATGGCTTTGCTGCATCCTCATTAGGATTATTGCCGGTGATGGTTAGGAAAACGTCGTCAAGCGTCGGTTTCTGCACACTTAGCTCGGCCAATTGGATGCCCGACTGGCGGAAGGCAATAAGTAAGTCGGTGACTCTGTCAGCATCTGCCATCGGGGCCGTGATCTTCCCGCCCTCTGGTGAAACAATGGATTGGACCTTGAGCACCTCTTCCACTTTCTGACGCGCATTTTCGACATCATGGGGATTCTGGATGCTTAATTGCAAGGATGAAGTACCAACGGACGCCTTTAGTTCATTCACAGTACCTTCAGCAACAACGCGGCCATGATCAATCACCGCAATCCGGTCGGCCAGTTCATCTGCTTCTTGAAGATACTGCGTTGTTAATAATACAGTCGAACCCGACTCAACCAAGCGGCGGATCGTATCCCACATTTGATTACGTGTCCTGGGATCGAGCCCAGTAGTAGGTTCATCCAGAAAAATGAGCGGTGGCTGGGCAATGAGGCTTGCCGCAAGATCTAGCCTGCGACGCATGCCCCCGGAGAAATTCTTCAGTGGACGTTTCGCAGCTTCCGTTAGACTGAATTCCTCCAACAACTGCGCTGCCTTTTGCTTCGCCTCTGCACGTCCAAGCCCGAGCAGCCTAGAGAAGATGACCAGATTCTCCGTCGCGCTAAGTGACTCATCAACCGACGCATACTGACCCGTAATGCCAATCAATTGACGTACAATCTGCGACTCCTTCACCACATCATGCCCGAAGATATGTGCCGAACCCTCATCTGCTCTAAGCAAAGTCGCCAACATTCGGATTGTGGTCGTTTTACCTGCCCCGTTTGGACCAAGCACGCCGTAGATCGAACCCGCGCGTACATTAAGATCTACACCGTCAACTGCACGATAATCGCCGAACTTCTTGACAAGGCCACACGCTTCAACTGCCAAATCGCCATTGTTTGGCGTTATTTTACTGCCATTTAGATAATTCATATTTTTTCCTCCCGCTTCGTATCGAAGTTCTCTAGGTTATTAAAGTAAACGCTCTTAAAAAGGTTCGTTTCAATTTGATGTTCAACTGTTCCTGAATTAGATCATATAACAAATGTATGAACTAAATATGAACTTTACATCGGGTTGCTAAAGCATGCAGGAGATAAGCTCAATTTAGCCACTGTAATGATGGCAAGCACTTTGGCCAAATGAGTATTCCAGCTCTTCTATTCTTAAGAAGTCGAGGAGTCTCTTATTAATCGGAATAATGATGTCTTCCAGACGTTCGTAAAAGTAAGCCCATTGCTCCCAAGGATCAAAGCATTCTTCAGGGACTAATAAATATCGCACCTCTACTTCACTATAAGGGAGAGGTTTATTCATTTTTTCAGTCCAATTTAAAAGGGGATTAAGTTCAATAGTACTGACAACCATAAAGATAAGTGAGAGGGTTCTGTTGCAAATAATTGGGGAAGATATAAAGAGGCGAAAAGTTTCCTAGTGGAATCGAGTCTTAAGTTTCTATCTATGCCAACTGGGAATATGGGTTCCGTGACCCGGACAAAGATATGATAGCTAAAATTGCTGAATTATACGATGTAACTACAGATTATTTGATAACAGGCAAAGAAAGTACTAATGTTAAAACCGATATATCTAAGTATGAAAAAGAAATGAAAGAAGCGCCCGAGGATCAGCTGGAGGAAATACGGCAGATTTGGGAAGTTATTAAAAAACGTGGTTTGAATAAATAAACACGCTACGGCGTGTTTTTTGTTTTGATCTCACATAGATACTTATTCTTATTAAATTTCGGGTCTTATCAAGAGTAAAGTGTAAAAAATATTATAAAATCAATTATTTCACTTTGACTACACGTCTTTAAAGAGACCACCATTTTTGATGATTAATCCAAATACACATAACCCCGTTCTTACCAAAACGGGGTTATGTGTATTTAACTTTTAATGTAAAATACTTCACTGCACTAAAAAGTGCTAACAATCAAGTTATTTAAATCTAAGTGTTATTGCATAATCGCGCCCGATTGTGGAATATGATTATTTAAAGGTAGTAATAAAATCTAAAGTAACCTTCATTTAAAACCCCGTGTTGAAGAATTCGTTAAATTAATAGAGTTTAATTTTTACTGGAGTTGATTTTATAAATTCATTCAATTAAAAGGACTTCATCACCCACTTGAACTTCACCTGTTTTTATCACCGAAGCATAAACTCCAAAATGATTATTTCTTTCCTTTACAACCGTTTTGAGCAAAGTCGAATCTCGCTTTGCATTATCAGGATCAACAGTAATAATCATGCACCTTTCACAATGTCTTTTTAATTGAATTTCTACTTCTTTTCCTATTTTCATTCGTTTGCCAAACCACTTTTCCTCAACAAATGGAATTTTTTCTCTTAATGTTATCAGTAAATTAGGACGAAAACGTCTATGATCAACCTCTGCCTTTCCCCATATTTCTTTTAATTTATCTAATGAGGCATCGGTTACTAGTTGAATATTTTCTTCCTCAATGGCCCCTAAAGGTACATGCGAAGGGGTATATATAATTGGAGAGATTTTTCGTTCTGATTTAGTTTCTACTTCTTTCGTTAGTTCTTCATCCCCCCAATTGAATATTTTACCTTCAGGTGTCATAATTTCAACTTTAGGATATTTCTCTATTAACTCTTCTCCTACAAATCTTGCTTTATATCGAACCATTTCTGGAAATTGTGTAATGGTTAAAAACTTTCCTTGTCTTGTATCATCTAAAAAAGCATGACTGCGATCCCCATACAATCCATATTCCATTATTTTAGTTTGATTTACACTCTCGCCATGAAAAGATTTTACAGGATGGCGAACAATTTCCTTGATATGTCCGATTAACATTTCATCACTCCTTAACTAATTTTCCCTATTAAAATTATAACAAGAAAATAAGTGAAATTGCTTTTACTCCACAAAATGTCCAATACAAAAAGACGCCTTCTTATTCAAGAAAAGCACCCGTTTCTTAAACATCTGTTAACTAATATTTATATATAGATGAACTACATTGATTACAAATCGCTCTTTTTTGAATGGCAACAAGAATCCGATTCAAAAGAGTGTTCATATTCGTCATGGCGACGAAGCCATGTCTTGCCGTTGCCGTCACTGCGTCCAGGTGGCTGTTCCCAGTCCTCCTGCCTGCCAAGAGCTGTTAAATCGAGGTAGTTGAAGGTGCCAATTAATAGGTCAGTTCCACGGGCGTAAGTCGTATACGTGTGAAAAATTCTTTCACCATCGCGAAGAAAGGTACTCACGCCAGGCACTTCCATTGACTGTCCGGAATCAAGGGGTACGCCCTTCTGAACAAGCTCGTCCTTGGTCAAGTAGTTGTATTCGATCGGAGCGACGGATTCGTCTAGCGTAACATGAAAGTCATAGTTAAAGTCGCTACCGAAGGACGAGTACCAAGGAATGTTCCAACCCATGCGTTCCTTGTAGCGTTGGAGCTTGGGAAGTGGAGCACGGGATATCAGAGCCAGTGACGTGTTTCGTGCATGCAGGTGGGCGAGATGGCCGATGTTATCCGCAGCGAGCGAGCAAGCCGGACAACCTGCTTCCCAATCAGGATCGAACATGAAGTGATGCACGATAAGTTGAGGACGTCCTTCAAACAGATCAAGCAGACTGGTCTTACCATGCGGACCATCTAAGACATAGTCCTTATTAATCTCTACCATTGGGAGTCGACGGCGCTCGGCATTCAGCGCATCCCGTGCCCTAGTGAATTCCTTCTCTTTGGCCAGCAGTTCCTTACGAGCAACAAGCCATTCGTCTCGTGACACGACATTTGGTAGTTGCAGATGATTTTGCGTTTTTTTCATATAGTCTTCTCCCTTCTTTTGTTTTCTTAAGCTTATCACACACGATGGCTATGGATTTCTTCTCGATTGCTAAAAACATTTCCTTTATTTCTTTGCCATCACTTATATTCAATTAACTGCCCCGTTAGTTCAATAAGGAAATTAACACTATTCTTTACAGATCCTTAATCTAAAGTTTCAAAGCTCCGCCCAAAAGAAGTAAAACCGTATGAGCATAATGACTGATACGACTTTTCTTCATTCGACTCGTTTAAGTTGTCGCTCTTTTATTGCACTGGCTCTCTTTAATACTTTCCATTTCCTCTTTTAAAAACTCAATCTTCATATCTTCTCTTAACTCCCTTTTCCTAGTTCTAAAAAATACTTCTTTTTGTAGGCTCTGTTAAAATCCAGTACTGATTTTAACCAAAGAAAAAAGACCGAGAAAAATCGGCCTTTTTTGTCTCTGTTGTTGAACTAACGCACCCGTTAGTGTAAGTACATCTTTTCACATTTAATCTAAATCAAACTCAAACTTAAAACCTGCAAGTTTAGCTTATCAAATACGTTTCATGAAGTCCTTTTTCGTTGGGCACATGATACTGGACATATTTTAAAGAATCCAGTTGCAACAATATATTATGTCTTCTAGTTTGAATACCCTCTTTTTAACTTTAGTAATGAAAATAAGCCAAAAATATGCAATTCTGTATAAAAAGCTGCATAATATCGGCTCTAAGGATTTTATACGTTATAGAAGATTAGCTTTTCGTTACATTAACAGAGCCTTTCTAATTAAAAATTATAGGAAAAGTAAATGTAACGAAAGCTGCCCAAAGTCCGTAGACCGGCAAATACTTAGTAACGGCATCTTGGATAGTTGAAGGTCCGGATTTGTTTTGTAGAAAACGCATATAGGAGAGCATAATCCAAATTAGATTTGCCCAGATAAGTATGTTTACTCCTAAAACAGCAAGTCTATTAGGCGTAATCCCATAAGAAGAAAGTCTGAACACGATGGCTAACAAAGCCACACTGTCAATGATAAGCGCAAGAACAATTAAGGCAAAATTTATATAATCTGAAATGTTCTTTTTCTCGTCTGAGTCGCTCTCGATAATGGAAAATATGGTAACGGCCAATACACCAAGGAGTATTCCGTTGAAGGCTATCAGGAAATTGCGGTCCAAGAATGGATTTTTTCCGACCCATATAACCGTTATAAGATAGACCAACAATGTGACCAGGACAAGAGGACTAAAAATTTTAGCTATATATGGTGTAATATTCTTAGCAAGTTTAAGATTTATTGATACCAGATATGCAGCCACAATAGCGAGAGCGGCAGCACCAAATAAAACGACATTACTAAAATAGAAGTCTTCTATATCCAAGCCAACAAAGCTAAATAACTGCATGGTTAATGCTGCTAGTACCATTCCGCTAACTGCCATGCTGGCGTAGAGAATACAATATTCCAAATTAAATTTAATATAGGCTAATCTTGTACTGCCTTTTGAATATTCATTTCCTGTAAATGCAAGCCCTACCAATACCCATAAGAATATGGGAAGGTGTAAATAAGCAAGGATAATACTGTCCTTATAATTTAATGGCAGCATATTAAGATAAAACCCGGAAATTAGGAACAACGCTGCAAGGGAATAAATAACACTTTTTTTCGGAGTATTATTGTAAACAAAATAGGCAGCAATAAAGGGAATTATACCAAAAGCCAGGTTAATTGGAGCAATTGCTTCCTGTTCGACAAAATGGAAAATGATCCTGGTGCTTATCCCGGCCAGAATAGCTAAAATGCCCATGAATAAGAAACCTTTTTGAAGCAAGGAAGATTTTTCTGTATTTGCCGTCTCCTTGAAATGTAATCTTTCATACCAAACATCAAGAACCTGAGAATCAGGATTTTGTTCCCATGCGTGTGAGAATGACTTTTTAAAAGCTTTCGGGTCTTTTCTATACATTCTCTCCAGCTCATGAGGGTTAGCAATATTTTCAATAATCAAATTGTTAATGTCCATAGTTATACCTCCCCTAATAATTGTTATATTAAGTTTCATCCACAATGTTTAACTGTCTTCGTCACTTTTGTATTCTAAAATATCTCCAGGCTGACATTCTAAAGCCTTACAAATTGCCTCTAAAGTGGATAATCGAATCGCTTTTGCCTTTCCATTTTTCAATATAGAAAGGTTCGCCATTGTTATTCCAACCTTCTCCGAAAGTTCTGTTACGCTCATTTTCCTTTTTGCTAACATCACATCAATATTGATTATAATTGCCATTGTTATTCACCTCAGACCGTTAAATCATTTTCTGATTTGATATTAATTGCTTCTTGTAAAAGTTTTTGGAGAACAGCCGCAAAGACTGCGATAACCATCGAAGCAAAAGGAACAACCAATCCGACAAAGATAACTCCTGGTGCGTCGTCTACTTCCGCAAAGATATAGAAGAGCGGCCAAACTAGCACATGCAAAATACTGATTGTGATGGCACAGTATTTGATTTTCTTTAAAGCTTTTACAGATAAATCGGAGAAAGCTTTATTTTTGTCAATATAGCGTAAGAGCTTGAAAGCCTGATACAAAGCAAAGTAAAAAGGTATCGCCGATGCATCAAAAGCGATGAAAACGAGATATTTTATAAAAGCAAACTCTGGAAGCAATTTTGCTGCAAGATTCGCCATCTCAGGCACCAAAAAGATGCACAGAGCAAGAACTGGGACTCCTAAAAGAATAACAGCTATTTTTAAAAACAACGTTGTTACTTTTTCCATAAAAAGCACCTCACTTATTTTTTCTGATTTTTATTTTAATATACATTTTATCGTTTTACAATAAATTTTTATTAATTTAAATAACATTTTTATTGTAAGTTTTTGTTTTAAGCAAAAATAAAAAGCATTCCTCATTCAAAGAAATGCTCTATAACTTTAAACCATTAAATTTATAACTTGTACAGCTAACCTGCCCGTTAGTTCAATAAGGAAATTAACACTATTCGCTAACAGAGCCTTAATCCAAAGTTTCGAAACTCTCCTAAAACACTTATTTACATAGTGGAAAAGCCGTATCAGTCAGTATACTGATACGGCTTTTACTTATTAATCTTTATTGAGCAGCTGTTCTTTGATCGCTTTTATTGTCTCTTTATACTTTCCGTTTCTTCTTTTAAAATCTCATTTTTTACATCGCCTGGAGACAATTCAATTCTTATTAATTCCTCTTCCTACACATCTAATTCTATTTTTTCAACTAACATTAACTTCTGAATCGATTGGTCCTCGTACCAGAACAGCTTTGCTGGAGGAAATGCGGTAGTGAACTTTTGATCCGCTATGATACAATCCCCCTTACCTAAACATTCAAAACTTTGTATCCTTTATTATCTTAATAGTCTGATGACTTAGACTTGATTCTTCGAGGTATGAGAGGCATCTTAGCAAAGCTATTCAATATGAAAAATCTCTCTCTTACAAAGGAAAAAACACATCTATGATTCAGCGTGTTGGAAAGGCAATTTTACTTATAGAATTATTATTGTAATTGTACTAAATCATCACATCTCAATACTCTTCCATTTTACGTATAACATTCATTTAATGTGACCAAGACTTATTAACAATTGCCACTTCCCCACATACAAATCATAATTCCCTATCTAAATTCTCACCATCCAAATCCTATATTTACAGTAAGTACCAATAAATCACGATGTTTTTTTTGCTACAATTAACAAGTTATAAAGGAGTGAGATTAAATGGGGAGTAACAAATTGACGGATGAGAATCGTTTATCCATCAAACGTCCAGACGTTGCAAAATGGCTTGCATCAACAGAAATAAATAAAAATATTACAGCTGATAAGTTAACGATCAATAGCAATAAAAAAGTGTACTGGATTTGTGAAGATTGTGGATTTATTTATCCAATGATTGTTCAATCTAGAGTAAAAGGGAGTAAACCTAGACTATGTGATTGTAATAGACTTTCGATAAATAATCCTTACTTGTCAGCCCAGTGGCACCCAAATAAAAACGGGACACTTGTTCCGGAAGAAATTAGTACAGGAAGCCAAAGAAAAGTATGGTGGAAGTGTCATAGATGTAATTATGAATGGGAAACGACTGTTTGGCTACGCCATGTCAGAAATACAGGTTGTAAAAGGTGCAATAGTAAAGGCACCTCACTTCCAGAACAAGCTATTTTATATTACCTTTCCAAAGTCTATTCAGACATTCAACATCGACATATTTTAAAAATTGACAATAAATCTTTCGAAGCAGACCTTTTTATACCATCGTTAAGCGTTGTAATTGAATACGATGGTCACTATTTCCACTCTGGAAAAACTAAAGAGACATATGACATATATAAAAATAGACAATTATTTAGCGCAGGATTGACAACCATTCGTATTAGAGAGAAACTACCACCTTTAGAGCAATCAATTTGTTTCATTAGAAATAATCCTAATAGTCTTTCTTCGCTGGATGAAGTAATAAAAACCTTATTAACTTATCTGGCAGAAAAAGATACCTCAAACACTGAGAAACTTAATGAAGTAAAGGTAAACACATTTGCAGACTTCATTGCAATCCAAAGCCAGTATTATAAAAGTGAAATCAGCAACAGTGTTCTGTATTCGCACAAAGAAATAGTGGAAACCTATTGGGATTTTGAAAAGAATCTGATTAAGCCTGAACATGTTTCTTCAGGAAGTAAGGTAAGGTTATTCTTTCATTGCAAAACACACAAGCAAAGTTGGCAAGCCTATGCTTATAACATTTTTAACGGTAACTATATTGGATGTACAAAATGTGAAGCGAACAAAAGTGCGAGTACCCGAAGAAGCAAAGTGGATTTTAAAGATAGTGTAGCCTTTACCCATCCTAAAATAGTCGAGCAATATTGGGACTTTGAAAAGAATAGAGTAAAACCCGAAGAGATTACAGCAGGTTCACACTTCAAGCTTGATTTGTATTGCAAAGAACACCATAAATCTTGGCAAGCAGTAGCATTTAGTGTTTTTGGTAATAATTCAAGCGGTTGTAAGGCATGTGAATCGAAAAAAAAGTCTGCTGCACGTCGAAGAGTTTCGTTTGAAAAAAGTGTCGCTAATACACATAGTGAATTAGTTGAAAAATATTGGGATTTTAAAAAGAATACCATCACACCTGATAAGATTTCCTATGGTCATAGTGGACGTATTTTCTTTTACTGTAAAGAACATCAAACGGCATGGGATAGCATTGCTTCTAACGTATTCCGTCTTGGAGCTATATCATGTCGTAAATGCAGAACTGCAAATAATTAAATATTATATGTTAGCACGAAGATCGCAAAACCATCCTATTTTGATGGTTTTGCGGTTTTTAATGATCTATATAATCCGGCTCTCAGCCAATTACTGTTTACTTGGAAGCCAATTGAAGTCTTCTCTACCGAGAAAGTTTAAAGTTTAAGAATCAATTTTAGAAATTTTGTTTATTCTCTCTCTTACCAAACAGATAAAAAGCCGTACCAGTATACTGACTGATACGGCTCTTACTTATTGATTACGCTTGAGCAGCTGCTCTTTTACTGCTCTGACTCTCTCTTTAATGCTCTCCGTTTCTTCTTTTAAAAACTCAATTTTCACAGTTTTAAAATTACTTCTTTTTGTAGGCTCTGTTAAAATTCAGTGCTGATTTTAACTAAAGAAAAAAGACCGAAAAAATCGGCCTTTTTTGTCTCTGTTGTTGAACTAACGCACTCGTTAGTGCAACAAGAACCTGATAATTACATAGCTCTTTTTCTTGTGTGAAAAGCAAGAAAAAAAGAAATCGAAGGAAGCAAGACAAGTAATCTAAACCAATTTTCTACACCAGAGAAATATAGTGATGGTAGTATTAGTGCGATTCCACTAAATAAAAATGCTTCCCAATATTTTTCCATATACCCCCATATAAATAAAAGAACCGAAGCTCCAATTAAAAACCAAAAAATAAGACCAATCCAATAAAAATCCATTGATTTTCCTCCTTTATTTCATCTCCTATAATTATTGTATGTAAGTATACTTCAATGCTTATTCTTTAACTTCCTTGTTGAACAATCCGGCCCCGTTTGCTACATAAGAAAAGAGCTGCCGCAGCAACTCCCATTTTCAACAAAAGCACCCGTTAATTTAAGTACAATTCTTCACAAACTCACAAATCGTAAATATTCATAATAAAAAACTGCAGAAAGGTCGTTTACACGAACTTATCTTTTTCCGTACCTTTACAAAATCAAAGTTATTGGTGATATTGAACTAGCTAATAAAGAAGTATGAATAAAAGTGAATTTGTTGCTATCATATCGCATGAGCTTAAATCACCCAGAACTGCTGTGATGTTTAAGTTGGAAGCAATTATCGAAAAGTAGGTCTGTATCAAGATCGGTTAGATATTTGAAAAAGTGCTACAAGATGATGGGAGAGATTCAGGAACTAGCAATGGATATGGTGGAAATCTATCTAATGAAACACACTGTACTTGAATCTAAATTTTATAAGAATGGACTTATTGGATATCGTTAATGAAAGCACCTAACGGCTGCAACATTACAATTAATCAAAGAATAATCTCTTCTTTAGTATGCCTTTTTAAGAGTATCATTACATATTTGAAATGGCTTCACGTGTTGTCCATGTAGCACTACTGAAAGCTCGGTAGTTCGTAACAGCAGCATGAAAATCGTTT
Organism: Bacillus sp. 37MA; assembly: GCF_000372765.1. Lineage (NCBI taxonomy): Bacteria > Bacillati > Bacillota > Bacilli > Caryophanales > Bacillaceae > Bacillus > Bacillus sp. 37MA. Next base: position 738,829 of record NZ_KB889752.1, on the reverse strand, counting down.
TCACTAATCGTGGCAGTTGCATCGTAAACAACAGCTGTCTTGAAGCCATTTTCGATTAAATCTCTCATATGCGATTCAACACATACGTTTGATAATACCCCAGCCAAAATTACTTGTTCTTTTCTGCGTTGCCTTAGTTGATAGACCAAATCATTTGTCTGAGGACTGGCCACCTTGTGCGGTGTTGCAATGACGGATGTTTTGTCCCAGATATACGGAGCTAAAGTTGGAACATAATCGGCTTCCGGAGTTGGAGGACTAAATTGATTTAATTTCTGATAAACACGCAAACTAATCAACATCTCTTGTTCGTTCCCTGTAAACTGCCAATCATAGTCATGTGGATATAAAAAGTGCGGGGAAACAAAGAGCTGATAACCTTTACTACGGGCAGTGCTTAATAGTAGTTCCAAGTTGGCTAAAGTATTATTCTGTTTAATGTTAGCCTTTGTCAAATGATATCCTCTTCCGCCTGGAGACAAAAAGTCATTTTGAGGGTCAGTAATAACTATTGCAGTATTCGCTGGGTTTGGTTTAAACATAGAATTGTTCCCACCTTTTTTATGTTTTGACTTATCGATTATATGAACTACTTTGATTAAAAATTCCTTAGGAAAATGAAATTTTGAATTTAATGAGTGACAATAAAGTACGGATAAACAAATACAACTATTGCATAGAAACCCCATTTCTTTTTTTGTATGATTTCCTTCCAATAAACATAAAAAAGAGCTGTATTTCACCTTACTTGTTCAACCTGCCCCGTTAGTTCAATAAGGAAATTAACACTATTCACTAACAGAGCCATTTTCAGTTGATAATATGATAATTTTCTAAACTCTCCCTTTCCTTAGATAAGCTTTTGCTGTATAATTATACCAAACATACATTCCTATATCTGTTAATTTGGAAAAGAGGCGGTCACTTTGGTCTATACGAAAACACATTTAGAAGATTTTATCGAAAATCTCTACATGAACATTGGAATCCACCATCCTCGACAACTAAACCCTGAACAAATTTCCGAAAAGCTTGGTATTGTCGTTGATTATGTAAATGGCGCCAGCAAGTGCATAGAGCATGAACAATTTTCATTTATCATGCTGAATCAAAATCTCTCCCCTGCTGTGCAATGGCAGGAATTTGCTCATGAGCTCTGTCATCTGCTGCGCCATGCAGGGAATCACTATACACTTACTCCCTTCTTTTTAAGGATGCAGGAATGGCAGGCGAATAGCTTTGCCCTGTATTTTTGTATTCCGACTTTTTTGCTCGAAAAACTTGACTTAACAGATCATAAGCAAGCAGCTATAGAAATTATTGCTCAAACATTCGGTGTTGAATATGATTTTGCCGAAGAACGGCTTGAACGTTGGCTGATTCAACCCTCTATGGTGTATTACGGATAAAAGAAAAGGTTTCTATTTCTCACTTACTTTTTGTCGCATTGTGTCGAAGGAAAAGTGTGGAAATCAGCCTTTTTTTATAGGAAGATAGATAGAATGACTTATCAGGCATTATCAGCACGCTATGGCGTTTTTTATTTTAATCACACACCGGTACTATTTACGCAATAAATATGAATCAATAAATTGAGAGTAGGTTACAAAAATGAAAAAAATCTGGGTTTTAGGAGTTGCTTTATTGTCTGTGGGATTGATTTTAGGTGGTTGTAATAGTGATGAAGACTTTACTAATGGAAGTAACTCTTCATCACAAGAAGCTGTATTGTCTTCCGAAGAACAGCTTAAAAAGGATGCTCAAGTACTAAATTATAAAACAATGGTTGAAGAAGGAATCGAGGAAGGAACTGAAGTTGTTATTGATGGCGATGTTACACATGCTGATGAATTAAGTGATGACAATGCTGTTACAGCTGGCACTACTTTCACATTAGCAAAAGATGAAGATGCTATTGCCTATTGGGTAGAGAATGAAACTGATGAAAAGTTTAAATTGAATTCTAATATAAAAGTGTACGGAATCTACAAAGGTATAGATCCGGAAAGGCTTCTTCCACTTGTTGAAGCAAAATTGATTGAGGGTGAAGTTGTGAAGTGAGTGAACTTTCCCACAACTAATATTCTTAACCAAACTTAATTAAAGGAGGAAAACAATATGAAATTTATCAAGTGGGGCCTTATTGCCTTGGTTGCATTATTTTTTCTTAGTCTTATTATAAATGCTCCATTAACCTTAATAGGTCTGGCTGTTCTTGCTTATGGTATTTATGAATTGCGGAATAAAAGACATGGACGAAATAAGGTTTCAAAGCCTGGATGGGTTGTCGCGGCGGGGATCTTTCTCCTTCTTATTTTACCTTCTTTTTCTGATTCTAAAAATGTAAATGAAGTCACTCAAGAACAGCAGAAAAAGCAAGAAGAGTTAGATGAAAAAGAGAAAGCTCTTGAAGAACGTGAAAAAGAATTAGCTGCTAAAGAAAAAGAATTAGAAGATACGCTGCAGCAAGAAGAACAGGTCGCAAAAGAAGTCGCTGCTCCGGCAACTACAGCAGTTGTTAATAAGGAACAAGCAGCCAGTTCCCTTCCTGACGGGTTAATTGCCGTTACGGTCAATAGAGTCGTAGATGGCGATATGCTAAAAGTGACTATAGATGGCAAAGAAGAAACCGTTCGACTGATTCTTGTCGATACGCCGGAAACAAAGCATCCGCAAAAAGGCGTGCAACCATTCGGCCCAGAAGCATCTGCCTTTACGACTGAACAACTGTCGGGTGTAGAAGTAAAGATTGAACCGGGCATCGAAGAACGAGATCGTTATGGTCGTCTGCTTGCCTACGTGTATGTCGGAGAAAAGATGTTTAATAAGATGCTGTTAGAAAAAGGATTAGCTCGTGTAGCTGTATATCCACCGAATACGCAGTACCTTGACGAATTTGAAAAAATACAGGCTGATGCAAAGAGTAAAGCAATCGGGATATGGTCTATTGAAAATTACGCGACGGACGATGGTTATAATTCTGAATCAAATAAAGAACCAGAGACGATACCTGCTCCAGTTCAAGAAGAACCCGAGCCAATTCCTGTTGCTGAACCACAACCTGCTCCCGACCCAGAACCGGTTGCTCAATATGAGTCCTATCAGAACTGCACAGAGTTGAGAAAAGTGTACCCTGCTGGCGTCGCTTCCGATCACCCTGCTTACGAATCAAAGCATGATCGTGATAAAGATAATTGGGCTTGTGAGAACTAATATATAATACTTCCCCCGCCTGCTTTTGTGCTAACCAAAAAGAGTAACAGCAGCTGGCGGGGATGTTGTAACTAAAATGGATCTCTCCTTAAAAGTTATCTTATTCTTTCTAGACTGCTTTCTTTCTGTTTTTGAAAAAAGCAATGATGAGGAGAAGAACAGGGATGATGACTTGGAAAGGAAGAAGAACATACAGCGGTATAATCTTTACCACTTCTTGAATATGTTCCATAATACTACTTCCACTGGCCATAGATAAAAGTAAAATGACAATGCCCATCGGATAAGCAAGACGGGAAGGGTGCTTCACATGAAATAAATGAGACGCTCCCATCACCGCCGCATAGAAATAAATACTTATTTTAAAAAAACTGCCGATCATCGCAAAAAGGATAAAATAAATATCCAAACGCTCCAAAAATCCAGCTACTTCAATCGACTGGATCGAAGCGAGAAGAGGAAAGTATGCACGGGAAGTAAGATCAACACCAAGAACACTTATGTTAATCGCTGCGAAAAGCGCCAATAGGAGACCACTCGTGCCCATGGCCCATAATCCAGTGCGTTTCACTTTTTCACGTTCTTTGACATAAGGGAAAATCATCGCAAAGACGATAACTTCTCCAAACGGGATGAACAGCGTGTGTGTGAAAGCGTTTTTGATCACCGGAGAAATTCCTTTTTCCAGTATCGGCTTTACGTTTTCGAGATGAATAATTCCTGAAATGATCAGTAAAAGGAAGCCGCTCAAGAGAAGCAAGCACATGGCGATAAACAACACTTCACTTGTTCGGGAGATGACTTCAATTCCTTTATAAACCGTATAAATGATCACCAGAATGAACAGGACATTGATGATAAATAAAGGTGTATCTGGGTAAGCAATGGTGATCAGCATTTCCCCGAAAATGCGCAATATCCTTACAGCTATATACACAAAAAAGAGAACATAAAAGAAGGCGAGCACTTTTCCTAAAAAGGATCCTAGTAATCTTTGCACATATTCCGTCAGCGGAAGATCCGGATAGTAGCAGTAAAGGCTGTAATAAATGAAAAACAGGCAAAAACCACCGGCCATTGCAATGAGTATCGCGAGCCAGGCGTCCTGCTTCACTTCAGGGGTAACCGGAATCAGCAGGATACTTCCATATTCAAATAAAAGGATGAGTGTGAATAACTGATAGCCACTTATTTTCGCTTTTTCCATCACGTGATCACTCTCCCTTCCTTTTCGACGTTGTACAAAATGAAAGCATCGTATTAACTTACCTTTCTTTGTTTTTTCATCCATTTTGTCCGAGTACTTCCAGTCCTATGCATATTGATTGTTTAAATAAAAATGAGGAGGTCACTTTGTTCTATACAAAAACGCACATTAATTCTCACCCAACCCCTCCCTTTTATGAGACGGGGTTTTGTTTTATACTTTAAACAAACGCCTGTTCTATTTCGTGATTTACGTACATTCTCTATAATAGCTTCCCCGCTTAACATTAGAGCTGCACCAATTATGTACCTACGACCATCTTGAAGAAGTACTTTTTTAACATTACGCTCAAACAAAGAAGATTTGAAAGGAGAATGATCATGGCAGCATTCAGAAAACGTGGGTATAAGTGGGAGTATCGTGCCTCATTTAAAAATCCCTTTACACAAGAATATAAAGTAAAGTCCAAAGGCGGGTTTTCCACTAAAAAAGAGGCGCAGATTGCTGCTGCAGATATGGAAAGACAAATTGTTGAAGGCTCGGAAACAAGCGAGGAAAATATGAGCCTTTCCTTTTATTTAAAAAATTGGCTTGTTGAATATAAAAAAGAAACAGTCCGGAAAAATACGTATGAGCTGCATGAACGGAACGTGAGGAATCATATTCTCCCCTACTTCAAAAATATCAACCTTGTTGAAGTGAAGCCGATCATGTACCAAAAGTTTTTGAACCATCTCACCAACCAAGATTACAGCAAGCGTACAGTCGAAATTATTCATGGGACCATGTACAATGCCATGGAAAAAGCTCTTATTCTGGGCAAATTGAAAAAGAATCCTTGCCGTGGCGCGACGATCTCCAATCGAAATGCAAAAGAGGATACCGGTTTAAATTATATGCGCTCAGAAGACGTCCCTACTTTCTTACAGACTGCCTTTAAGTACAATTACATATACTATATTTTCTTTAAGGTTTTAATTGAAAGTGGTATGCGAAAAGGTGAGGCTGCTGCACTCCAATGGACAGACATCGATTTAAAAGAAAGCCGGATCAGCATCACGAAGTCGCTTGATTTCCAGGCTGATTCAGAAGAAGATTTATGCGGAGATACAAAAAACTATAACTCAAAGCGTGAAATTGTGATGAGCCAGTCAATCATGAATGAGCTGTGGGATCATAAGAAATGGCAGAACAACAATAAACTGACGTTAAACGATATTTATAAGCATGATGTAAACCCTAGGAATGCAGCAGCCAACAACATTAATATCATATAGAGTAATTTTGAGCGTTTCATTGAATCTCACATCCCTTAATTTTATTTTGTATATGTGAATTAAGCAGAAAAAAGAACAATATTTTGTTCCTTTTTCTGATGATTATGCTTTTAGAAGTTCACCTTTGAAAAGATAAATTAAAGTACGAACAAATATAACTGCTAGTACTACAGTGAGCACAAGGAGAGTAATAGCAGCGATTGCTTTTAGCGGCCACGTATTTACATGTGCTGCATATTTAAACGCTGCATTAACTACAGCAGCCATTGGAAAGCTTACTGCCCACCAAGATGCATCGAAAGGCAGTCGTCTTTTAAATACCTTTCCAAAAAAAACAATTCCTAAAAATAATCCAAAATAAAATAATATTGAGGCAAACATATCAACGTCTTTAATAATGTTTGTATATGCCAAGAAACCTACTCCAAACGGTGCAATTAAAATCATTAGTGAAGGGGTTAGTTTTTCAGGCATAGGATCGTGATGCATCAAGCGTGAGAAAATTAAAACGAAAAACACGAGCGCTAATATACCTCCTACTGCAAAGCCAAATAAATTTATTTCCTCGCTCCAAGAAAATGGCATTGTGCCACCTGCAACAGCTATATCAAGTGTTCCTACACCTGGAATTAGCCAGGCAGGTGTAGCATGAAGGATTTCTTGTTTTTGATTCATCAGGCGATGAACAATGATAAAAGCTAAAACTATGGTAAGAATTGTCCCAGTAACCCATACTATTTCAGAAAGCGCTTTGCTATAGGGTGCAATAACTGAGGAAAGTAGCAGGATTGCAATTGTTATTGTCCCAAAGAAATTGCCGATTATTGGATTCTTAAATTCTTCAATAACTTTTTGTGGATACTTAAAAAGTTTCGTTATATAAGAAATGCTTAATACGATAAAAATGATAACAGCTAAGGCTCCAATTAACTCACCAATAAGTGCATATGTTCCGAATAGTTCATGAGACCATCTCCATGCTAGGGCGAGCCCCGATATCCCCATTACAGAACCAAATAAGTTTACAGGCAAGAATTGCAGTGTACTTTGTTTACTGGCTGTTAGTTCATCACTCATTACATGATCGTTTTTTGAATATGCACCCATTTTTCCTCACTCCTAATAATTCTAAATTTAATACTAGCAATCTTATCATTAATTTATAGTTGCCCAATGATGTTCACTAATATGTGACTGAATTATAGATGAGAGGGATTTATATAACAATATTATGTTTTCAATAATAATGATAGATAATTTCTATCATAAAACTATATGTTAGCTTATGAATCCCTTATGAGATAATCAGTAATTCCTGTACAGCCTGTTTATCTCACAAAGGAATATTCTGCAAAAATTCAGCCTTCATCCAATTGCATCACAATTTATTGGTTCTTTTAAATTCAAGCTTTTGACGTGATCTGTCAACAAATCTATAAAATGCCGGGCTGCAAATCCAATATATTTATCTTTGTGAATAACAATACCAACCTGCCTGCAAATCGTTGGATTTACAATTTTAATCACTTTTAATTTAGATGTATCATTAAGACCTAATAATGTTTTGGATAAAATTGTTGCTCCTGCCCCAGCCCGTACTAAGCTGATTATAGATTCAAAAGTATTCGTTTCTATATGGGGCTGTATTTTAAATCCTATAGAGTTACATATAATATCAACTAATATTCTACACTGATGGGTTTGTGGAAACATAATAATAGGTATCTTATTTATTTCTGCAAAATCAATCTCCTCCTTACTGGCTAAAGGATGAGTATCAGGTACAGTTAAGAAGAATTCTTCACGGTATAAAGGTATAGTGGTAACTCTTTCATCGGCATGAATAGGTATAATGGTGACTGCTAAATCGATCTCATTTTTTAAAACACGTTCATAAAGATCATCTACGCCCACGAGTTTTATTTGAATATCAGGATACTTATAGTGAAAATCCAGTAATTGTAATGAAACAAGGTGATTTATTTCTCCTGGTAACGCTCCAATCGCAAGTTTCCCTCTTTTCATTTTCTGAAGCTCCCGAATTTTTTCTGAAGCACTTTTTAAGTTGCTAAAGATATTAGTGCATTGCTCTTGCAACAATAATCCTGCCTCAGTAATGGCGATTTTCTTTCCTATCCGATCAAATAAAGGCATTCCTACTTCGCCTTCCAATGCTTTAATTTGATGACTAAGTGTAGGCTGTGTAATGCCTAGTTTTTCAGCAGCCCGGGTAAAGTGTAACTCCTCACAAATTGCCATAAAATATTCTAGTTGTCTGAATTCCATCCTGATCAACCTCATTCTAATTATAATTGGTATTGTTTTTAATGTTTAAAGGCAAAAAACTATTGATTTATTACATAATTCCAAAATAATTCAAAATTCCATATAATATAAAAGCTTTATAGGGTATTAAAACACAAAAGATAAAGGATGGGTAGCATTACTTTCTTATGGATAACTCCACTTTAAGATCCACTTTCTACCGGTTTCTACCATAGCGAACGAAAAATTGAAATGTGTCTTCATGTTCAGCGTTCATTATCGTACTTTGGTTACAACTAAATTCATTATTAAATCATTCCTTATCATTTCAAAACTGCACAGAGTTGAGAAAAGTTTATCCAGCTGGCGTCGCTTCCGATCACCCTGCCTATGAATCACAGCATGACCGTGACAAAGATAATTGGGCTTGCGAGTCGTAATTCACCAGTTTAACAATTCTCACCCAACCTGTCCCTTTATGAGACAGGTTTTTTCTTTTACAATGAATAGAAACATATGTTCCAAAGATCATTTAAGTACATTTCACTCCTTACTGTCTTTAATGAACATTAACGTGAGAGTGACTTTGTACTTTGAACCGTCTTGAAGAAGTACTTTTTTAACATTACGCTCAAGTAAAGAAGATTTGAAAGGAGAATTTCAATGGCTAGTATTCGCAAATATAAAAAGAAAGGCGAGAAAAAGGCCTATTATGAGTATCGTATTCGCTATAAAGATCCGATCACTCATACATACAAGGAGAAATCACAGCGGGGATTCACCTCTCCCATTGAAGCTCAGATTGCCGCTGCTACAGAAGAAAAGCGATTAATCGAAGGATTTGAAGTAAATGAGAAAGTGTATACTTTGAAAAATTATTTGAACTTCTGGCTCTCCGACCACAAGAAAGATACGGTCCGTAAAAACACGTATGCTATCCACGAACGGAACGTCCGGAATCATATTTTGCCCTACTTCCAAAACGTCCTGTTGAAAGATATTAAGCCGATGATGTACCAGAAGTTTTTGAACACTTTTACTGAACGAAAATACAGTAAACGAACCATTGAGTTAATTCATGGCACCATGTATAACTCCATGAACAAAGCCATTGTCCTCGAGATTCTTCAAAAAAATCCGTGTTCTGGTGCAACGATTAAAGGAAAAGAACGTGATAAGAAGTTGAAATTTATTGATTCAGACGATATCTCGTTATTTTTGCAGACCGCATACGCTGACAATTATCTGTATTGGGTATTTTTTATGGTGTTAATCGAAACGGGTATGCGGAAAGGAGAAGCAGCCTCTCTTCAATGGACAGATGTGAATTTTAAAGAAAAAACCATTTCGATTAGTAAGACATTGGATTTTAATCCTGGCGAAAACGAAGGGCAATTCGTCGATACGAAAACATATAAATCCACACGTGTGATTACGATGAGCCAATCCCTAAACAACGCGCTTCAATTTCATCTAAAATATCAAAATCAAAACAAATTGGCTCTTAAAGACTTATACCGTCATGATCTCAATCTTATCCTCTGTCGCAATGACGGCGATATCTTGCCGAAATCGACGCTATTTAATGCCTTTGCACGCATCTTAAGAAAAGCAAACCTGCCTCAGTTGCCGATCCATTCAACGAGGCACACACACGCCGTCCTACTTCTGGAATCCGGCGCTGATATGAAATATGTTCAAGAGCGTCTCGGTCATGGAAGTATGGCCATAACCGCTGACGTGTATGCGCACGTATCGAAAAAGATCGAATCCGGTAACCTTCAAAAGTATGAAGACTTTTCAGAGCATCTATTTAATAAAAAATGACGTCTTGTGGGTGTTTTGTGGGTGCCGCGTTTTTAGAACTCCTTTTTTATTTGATTCACCCACAATTTCAAACAAAGAAAAACCCCTTAAAGCCATACGGCTCAAGGGGTTTAGCTGATTAGAATGTTGTAAGGTATTGTTCACGTTCCCAAGGATGCACTTGTGTACGGAACATATCCCATTCAATTTCTTTCGCTTCAATGAAATGCTCGAGGATGTGTTCGCCAAGTGCATCTTTGATCGTGCTGCTATTTTTAAGAGCTTCAAGTGCCGCAGCAAGTGTTGCTGGAAGGTCACGTACGCCCTCTGCTTCGCGCTCTTCTTTATCCATTGCATAGATGTTGCGGTCTACTGCTGGCGGCGGAGTCAATTGGTTTTTGATTCCATCAAGGCCGGCTTTCAACAGAACAGCCATAGCAAGGTATGGATTCGCTGCCGGGTCCACGCTGCGTACTTCTACGCGTGTGCTCATTCCGCGTGAAGCCGGGATACGGATTAATGGGCTGCGGTTTTGGCCGGACCATGCGACGTAGCAAGGTGCTTCGTAACCAGGTACGAGACGCTTGTATGAGTTAACAGTTGGGTTTGTAATTGCTGTGAATGCTTCTGCATGTTTAAGTGTACCCGCGATGAATTGGTATGCTGTTTCACTCATTTGAAGTTGACCATCTTCTTGGAAGAATGCATTTTGGCCTTCTTTAAATAAAGACATGTTACAGTGCATACCAGAACCGTTTACGCCGAACAATGGTTTTGGCATAAACGTTGCGTGCAAACCATGTTTACGGGCAATCGTTTTAACAACCAATTTAAACGTTTGAATCTCATCACATGCCGTCACAACATCAGCATATTTAAAGTCGATTTCATGCTGACCAGGTGCTACTTCATGGTGAGATGCTTCAATTTCAAAGCCCATCTCTTCAAGCTCAAGCACGATGTCGCGGCGGCAGTTTTCACCAAGATCGGTCGGCGCAAGGTCAAAGTAACCACCGTTATCATTTAGCTCAAGTGTCGGGTCACCATTTTGATCCAATTTGAAGAGGAAGAATTCAGGCTCAGGCCCAAGGTTGAAATTTGTGAAACCAAGCTCTTCCATTTCTTTTAACACACGCTTCAAGTTTGTACGCGGGTCTCCTGCGAATGGTGTGCCATCCGGCATATAAATATCACAGATAAGACGCGCCACTTTTCCTTTTTCAGCTGTCCAAGGGAATACAACCCATGTGTCAAGATCCGGATAAAGGTTCATGTCTGATTCTTCAATGCGGACAAAACCTTCAATGGAAGATCCGTCAAACATCATTTTATTGTCGAGTGCTTTATCAAGTTGGCTCACTGGAATTTCAACGTTTTTAATTGTACCTAGAATATCCGTAAATTGAAGGCGGATAAATTTCACGTTTTCTTCTCCAGCCAATCGTTTAATGTCTTCGCGAGTATACTTGCTCATGTTCATTCACTCCTCCTCAAAAATGTAAAACCTTATATGGCAAAAGATTAGTGGAAAAACCGTCTCTCCACTTCTGAAGAGCGATTGAAACGTCCAGCATTGATTAATTCCTTCCGGAGCAGCTTCCGCAGTTCTTCGTCAGTGAACTCTTTCTTCGGTTTTGCACTACTTTCTTTTGTTTCCAATTTTTCTGTCTGTGATTCATCTTTTAGTAAAATTTTTTTAATCCCGGCCATATTAATACCTTGGTCGAGTAAGTCTTTTACTTCAAGAAGACGGTCAATATCGTTCAATGAATAAAGTCGCCGATTTCCTTCAGAACGATCCGGGGTAATTAAATGATGCTGCTCATAATAGCGTATTTGCCTTGCAGATAAATCAGTAAGTTTCATAACGGTTCCCATTGGAAAAAGTGGCATTGTCCGGCGAATATGGCTGCTCATGTTTTCCCCTCCTCTTTATCTGATGCTTTTACTTTAAATGATGTCACTTAATTTGTCAATACAATGTTATATTTTATAACATAAAAAATTTCTCCTTAAAAAAGGAGAAAAAAGGAGAAATTTTTTCTTTATATCTGATTTTTTTCAATTAAATGATCGATCGCACTTATTACGGCAATTTTCACATGTGCATATGTGAGCCCTCCCTGCACATACGCTGCATACGGTGGACGCAATGGACCATCTGCGGTGAGTTCAATACTCGCTCCTTGTATAAAGGTGCCAGCTGCCATAATAACATCGTCCTCATAGCCCGGCATATACGCTGGGGATGGCGTAACGTGTGAGTTAACCGGTGAGGCATATTGAATCGCCTGACAAAACGCGATCATTTTGTCCCGATCATCAAACTGAACGGCTTGAATAAGATCGGTGCGCTCCTCTCTCCATGATGGCATTGTTTTCATACCGAATAGCTCTAACAGCGCCGAGGTGAAAATCGCCCCTTTTAAACTTTCTGTCACGACGTGCGGCGCGAGAAAGAATCCTTGATACATTTCTTGAAGACTGTAAAGACTTGCTCCTGCTTCTGCACCAATTCCCGGCGATGTCATACGATAAGAACAGCTTTCTACATATTCTTTTTTCCCCGCGATGTAGCCCCCTATTTTGGCAAGACCGCCTCCTGGGTTTTTAATTAATGAGCCTGCAATCAGATCAGCTCCTACATGAAGCGGTTCTTTTTTTTCAACAAACTCACCGTAACAATTGTCAACAAAGACGACCGCAGATGGTTTAATGTCCTTTACAAAGCGGCACATTTCACCTATTTCTTCTATCGTAAAAGAAGGTCTGACCGCGTAGCCTTTGGAACGCTGAATCGCAATCATTTTTGTTTTATCTGTAATGCTTGTACGAATTTTTTCAAAATCAGGTCGTCCGTTTTCATTGAGCTCAACGTGCTTGTATGTAATACCAAATTCCCGCAACGATCCGTTTGAAGGTTCTCGTATGCCAATAATATTATCAAGCGTATCGTACGGTTTTCCGGTAATGTAGAGCAGCTCGTCGCCCGGGCGCAAAATGCCAAACAGAGAGATCGTAATGGCATGTGTGCCAGAAATAATTTGCGGACGCACGAGCGCACTTTCACCGCCAAATACATCTGCATATACATGTTCAAGTGTATCGCGGCCTGAATCGTCATACCCGTATCCAGTAGACGGGGTAAAATGAAAATCGCTCACCTGGTTTTTTTGAAAGCTTTGCAAAACGCGAAATTGATTGTATTCCGCCATCTGTTCTACTTGTTCATGAACAGTCGCAATTTTCCGTTCCGCTTCCTCTGCTTTTTCACGAATAAGAGCTCCATTTTTTAGTAAATCAAATATACTAGTCATCATTATAATCCTTCTTTCTTGTTCACTTTTTCCATCATAGCAAAATCACCGTTTTCTTAAAAGAAAAATAGCCGTTCGTCGAATGATGGATTATAATAAAGCCGAACATTTTACACGTTGAATGAAAGAAGGCTCAGAATGGATATTACATGGGATGTGTTAACAATCATTGGAACGTTTGCCTTTGCGATTTCAGGCGCAATCGTTGCGATGGAAGAAGAATACGATTTATTTGGCATATATGTATTAGGAATGATTACCGCATTTGGCGGTGGAGCGATCCGAAATTTATTAATCGATGTTCCTGTTTCAACTTTATGGGAACAAAGTGAATTTTTTACGATAGCGATATTATCGATAACAGCGATCGTTCTATTTCCACAAAACCTGCTCCGCTACTGGCCTATATGGGGCAACTTATTTGATGCGATTGGGTTGTCTGCGTTTGCTATTCAAGGCGCTTTATACGCAGTAGGCATGGGGCATCCGCTCAGTGCCGTTGTCATGGCAGCAGTGTTAACCGGAAGTGGCGGCGGACTTGTCCGCGATGTGCTTGCTCAGCGGAAACCAACTCTTTTACGAAATGAGGTGTACGGTGTGTGGGCGGCGCTTGCCGGCATGTTCATTGCACTAAACATTGTACAGTCACCCGCACAAATCTTTATTTTATTCCTATTCATAACGGTTTTACGTATTCTTTCCTATAAATATAGCTGGCATTTACCCAAACGAACAATGAAACGATAAACTTTAGCATTCGCCTAGATTCAGCAGGTGCTTTTTCTTTTGCCGACACGCAGAAAATGAGTAAGATGAATAGGTACGAAGAGCTTGGTCCACGTACAAAAACAGAGCCTAGATCACACTGGCTCTGTTTTCAATAAAAATCTGTCGCCTCTTCCTGATTTCATCGCTTCTTCTGTCAGCAAAGAATGAATCATCATATCGTTGAAGATGCGGGCGATCGTTTCAATGGACAGTTCTCCATCTTTTTTAAACCATTTATACATCCAGTTAATGATACCCATAATCGCCATTGTAGAAATTTCAGCGGGTACTTCTTGACGAAAATCACCGGTAGACTGCCCATCTCGAATGACCTGAAGAAGCAGTTTGCGGTATTCATCCCGTTTTTCGTTAATTCGCTCTTCAAAATCACCTTTCAAATACGTACTCTCCTGATAGAATACCGTAATATGCGGTTTGTACAGGTCAAAAATTCTTGTAAATGATGTGATGATGGCACATAGCCTCGACACAGGATCGGTTTCTTTATCGTGTGATTCCTTCGCTTTATTAAGTAAATACGAAATAAATACGTCGTGAATATGATAAAGCAGTTCATCTTTTGATTTAAAATTGTGATAAAAGCCGCCTTTTGACGTACCACATTCATCGACAATCTGATCGACGGTCACACCGTGGTAACCATGTTGTTCAAACATAATTAAGGCCGTTTCAATGATTCTTTCTTTAACGGGTTTCTTTTTCATTATCATCATCCTTTTCGACATTTTACCACATACGTCATTATTTCGACAATTCAAAATCTTCCCCTTTTAATAGTCTCAAATCCTTTTTCGAATGCATCGTCTGTTTCATTAAACGAATCGCCTGCTTTCTTGCGGCTTTCTCGATCATCGTCCGTATGTTACGGCCATTCGCAAAACGAAATCCTTGCTTTCTTTTTTCTTCAGCTATCTTTTCCATCAAAATCGGTTTCGCTGCCGAATCGATGTCGTACCATTTTTCGTGCGCGCTCTGTTCTGCTATTTGGTACAGTTCATCCACCGTGTAATCGGCAAAATGATGTGTAATGGGAAAACGAGATTGCAACCCTGGATTAAGCGTTAAAAAGTGTGCCATTTCCCTTGGATATCCCGCTAAAATTAAAATAAAGTCGTTTTGATGATCTTCCATTTGCTTCACAAGCGTATCAATCGCTTCTTTGCCAAAATCCTTTTCGCCGCCACGTGCGAGTGAATAGGCTTCATCAATAAACAACACACCGCCCAGCGCTTTTTTAACGAGATCCCGTGTTTTTTGCGCTGTGTGACCGATGTATTCTCCGACGAGATCAGCCCGTTCCGCTTCAATAAAATGTCCTTTTTCAAGAATACGAAGCCGTTTAAACATCGTGGCGATAATGCGGGCAGCCGTCGTTTTTCCTGTGCCTGGATTGCCTGTAAAGAGCATATGAAGCATTTGCCCTTTCGCTTGAATGCCTGCTTCGATTCGCTTTTGATTTATATAAGCTGTTGCATATAATTCACGAACGAGTATTTTTAAATCGGCAAGGCCGATCAACTGTTCCATCTCTTTTTCAATATCGAGAAGTACCTCGTGGGCAGGATGACGGTACCATTCTGGTTCTGCTGCCAGCGGCGTTTTTTCTTTCGGCTGAAAGACGACATGAATGCGGCCTGGTTGATTGATCTGCTTCATGCCAACAGCCCCCTTTTCCTTCAATTGTATGCTTAGAAATAAAAAAAAGACCCGCATCTATGCGGGCCCTTCATTCACATCGTCATTGTTTATCCAATTGTAAGCTAACTTCATCAAAATTTAAACTGACGCTGCGCTGAGGAGCAAATGTCGAAATGGCATGTTTGTAAACGAGCTGCTGTTTGCCATCTGTTTCAACCAGTACCGTAAAATTATCAAATCCTTTAATAAGTCCGCGGAGCTGGAATCCATTCAATAAAAAAACCGTGACCATTGTGCTATCTTTGCGCAGCTGGTTTAAAAATTGATCTTGAATGTTAATTGGCTGTTTCATGCTTCGTCCTCCTCTTTCTATCTGTATCCATTAATACTTATTCTATCTTAGATTCAGCTTTCCTGCCAGCAACGCGCAAATTTGTTGTTTTTTTTCATCGCGCAATGCTGCATCTGTCATGTCCACCCATTCAATGTTCATTTTATTGTAGAACCATGTCAACTGCCGCTTCGCATAATGGCGCGAATTTTGTTTTAATAGATTCACTGCTTCATCCAACTGCTGCTCGCCTTTTATATAGCCAAACAATTCTTTATAGCCAATCGCTTGAACAGCTGGGACGTCTTTTAATCCAAGGTCATACAACCTTTCTGCTTCCTCTAACAGTCCGGATTCCATCATCAGATCGACCCGTTTGTTAATCCGTTCATATAACATAGCCCGATCCATTGTTAGACCGACGATGGCACTGTCGTATTTCTCATCCGGTTTTTTACTGCCTCGCTGCTTAGATGCCGGCCGGCCGGTCGTATGAAAAATTTCGAGTGCACGAATTGTTCGGCGTACATTGTTCGGGTGAATGGACTGGGCAGATATAGGATCAACCGCACGCAGCTTTTCATGAATGGCCTCTGCACCGATGTTGTCTGCCTCTTTTTCTAATTCTTTACGGATCGTCTCATCGTTGCCATCCTGTGCAAACTGATAATCATATAAAACAGATTGAATGTATAGCCCCGTTCCGCCGCAAATAATCGGCAATTTGCCCCGCGCATGAATATCCGCTATTTTCTCCCGCGCCAGCTGTTGAAATTCAGCAGCTGAAAATGTTTCGTCCACATTTTTTATATCAATTAAATGATGCGGCACACCATCCATTTCTTTTTTCGTCACTTTCGCCGTCCCAACATCGAGTCCTCGATAAATTTGCATCGAGTCACCACTTATAATTTCACCGTTTAACTGTTTCGCAATAAAAATACTTAAGTCCGTTTTTCCAGATGCAGTCGGTCCAATAATGACCGCCACTTTTTCTTTCGTCATATGTCTCACAGCCTTCTCCATATCAGTCTCCTTATTATAACGGATCCCTATGTTTAAGAACAGGCGGCGATTTCCGCTTCTAATTCCGCAATGTGCTTTTCTTTTTCTGCCTGTGACCAGTTAAAATGATCAGCTAAAATATCCGTGCATATTTCTTTATAGTCAAGAACTGTTTTCAAATCGAACAAAAGCGCACTAATACGACGAATGAAAAAGTCAGCCGGTGTGTATGCCATTTCTTCCTCTATCGCATACATGAGCTGCGCGTAAAGCACATTCGGCATCGGGCTATTTTCCTTCTTATGAGCAAATAATTTATCTACGTTCGAACCGTACTTATTAACGAGTGTCTTTGCCTCTTCTTTTGAGAACCCTTTCTCCATGCCAGTGGCTATTTTTTCTTGAACATACGCCTGAAACTTCGCCGAACCGCCGACGTCACCGCCTGAAATCGGCAAATGTTTCGTTTCGGACGGGCTAAATAAAATGGAGTGTTCTTCTTTAAACCATTTTGCCACGCGCTCCATAATCGTTTCTGCCATTTTCCTGTAGCCTGTCAATTTCCCGCCGGCAATCGTCAATAAACCTGTCTCTGATTCCCAAATTTCATCTTTGCGTGAAATTTCCGATGGGTCTTTTCCCTCTTCATAAATAAGCGGCCGCACGCCTGACCATGAAGATTCAATGTTCGACTCGTTCACATTAACAGATGGGAACATGAATCGGATCGCTTCAAGCAAATATGCGCGGTCTTCCGCTGTCACATCCGGGCGGATTGGATCACGGTCATAAAACGTATCCGTCGTGCCGATATACGTTTTGCCATCGCGCGGAATCGCAAACACCATCCGTTTGTCTGTTGTATCGAAATAAATGGCCTGTTGAAGCGGGAACACAGACTCATCTATGACGATATGAACCCCTTTTGTGAGACGCAAATGCTTGCCATTTTCACCGCCATCTTTTTTTCGGACGGAATCTACCCAAGGGCCGGATGCATTAATGACCTTTTTAGCTGAAATGGTAAAGCGGCTGCCATCGATTTGATCAACCGCTTCAATTCCTGTTACACGTCCGTTATCATAATGAAACTCGGCCGCCTTCACGTAGTTCAAACAAAGAGCACCTTTTTCCATCGCTTTTTTTATTACTTCAATCGTTAATCTTGCATCGTCTGTCCGATATTCAACGTAGTAGCCGCTACCTTTTAAACCAGCTTCTTTAACGAGCGGTTCCTTTTTCATTGTTTCAGAGACCGAAAGCATGGAACGACGTTCAGACCGCTTGACACCGGCTAATAAGTCATATACATGCAGTGCAGCGGACGTTGTATATTTCCCGAATGTGCCTCCTTCGTGCAGCGGCAAAAGCATCCACTCCGGTGTTGTCACGTGCGGTCCATTTTCATACACAATCGCACGTTCTTTCCCAATTTCTGCAACCATTTTTACTTCAAACTGTTTTAAATAGCGAAGCCCGCCGTGCACAAGCTTTGTTGAGCGGCTAGACGTACCCGCTGCAAAGTCCTGCATATCAATAAGCGCTGTCTTCATCCCGCGCATCACTGCATCGAGTGCAATCCCAGCACCCGTAATGCCGCCGCCGATAATGAGTACATCAAACGGTTCGATTTTCATCATGTTTATTTTTTCTGCACGGTTTTTATTGGAAAAGTTCATCTTCTCATCCCCTCGTCTTATTATGTACCCTAAAAAGACAATAAAAAGACCTGAATAGCCGAAACAGTCATCGCTGTTTCGCTTTCCAGACCTCTTCAATTCTCCGGACATTGTATGAACATATGTGTAATGGATCAGTACCATTATTGAAAAGCAATAGCTGCTTTCACTGCTTTTTTCCATCCGCTGTACAATTCATTACGAACGGCTTCTTCCATGCTTGGTTCAAATGTACGCTCCACCTGCCAATTACGGGCAATTTCTGTACGGTCACTCCAGAAACCAACCGCTAGACCAGCTAAATAGGCTGCGCCGAGTGCGGTCGTTTCATTAATTTTCGTCCGTTCAACAGGCACATTCAGCAGATCACTCTGGAATTGCATTAAAAAGGCATTCATAACCGCACCACCATCAACACGGAGCGTTTTTAATGAAATGCCGGAATCGGCTTCCATCACTTCCAGTACATCTTTCGTTTGATAGGCAAGAGATTCAAGCACCGCACGTATGAAATGTTCTTTTTCTGTACCGCGTGTTAAACCGAATACCGCACCGCGCACGTCACTTTCCCAATATGGGGTGCCTAGTCCGACAAATGCCGGTACGACATAGACACCATCCGTTGACGATACCCGTTCTGCATATTGCTCGCTGTCACTCGCGTTTTTTAACATGCGAAGCCCATCTCGAAGCCATTGAATCGCAGAACCGGAGACGAAAATACTGCCTTCAAGTGCATACTCGACTTTTCCATCAATGCCCCATGCGATCGTTGTCAATAAGCCATGTTCAGACTTAATCGCTTTTTCACCGGTGTTCATGAGCATGAAACAACCCGTTCCGTATGTGTTTTTCGCCATTCCTTTTTCAAAACATGCTTGTCCGAACAAAGCGGCCTGCTGATCACCCGCGGCTCCTGCAACCGGAATTTTTTGACCGAAAAAATGAATCGGCGCGGTCGTTCCATATATAGATGATGACGGACGCACGTCCGGCAACAATGCTTCTGGTATATTCAATATATGAAGCAATTCCTGATCCCATTCAAGTGTGTGAATGTTGAACAGTAATGTACGCGCTGCGTTCGAATAATCGGTGACGTGCGCCGCGCCGTCCGTTAATTTCCAAATGAGCCACGTATCCATTGTCCCAAACAATAATTTTCCTTGTTCAGCCAGCGCACGGGCTCCTTCCACTTGATCAAGAATCCATTTTACTTTCGTTCCAGAAAAATATGGATCGATAAGAAGACCTGTTTTATCACGAAATGTCTGCTCATACCCTTTTTGTTTTAACTCGGCGCAAATGTCCGCTGTTTGACGCGACTGCCAGACAACCGCATGATAAATCGGCCGGCCCGTTTCTTTATCCCAGATTACCGCTGTTTCACGCTGATTCGTAATGCCAATCGCTTTGATCTGACTGGCCCGGATCTCTTTTTCAGTTAACACCGTTGCTATACAGGATAAAACAGACCCCCAAATTTCATTCGCATCGTGCTCGACCCAGCCTGGTTGTGGAAAATATTGTGTAAATTCTTTTTGTGCGGAATGAACGATTTCGCCTTTTTTATTAAATAAAATCGCCCGTGAACTTGTCGTTCCCTGGTCAATGGATAAAATATACTTTTCCATGCGAAAATCCCTCCTTGTTAAAACAACTGTTTATCCTACACGCTATTGGAAGCGGTGTCAAATATTTTTTGTTTGTTCAAAGAGCCTTTTTTTCGGGTATGATAAAAAAAGGAGGCGATGCATACATATGGAAGTGAAGTTAAATAAATTAAAACAGGACAAGCACATCGATGCGAAAAAAGAGTATCAAGCAGAACTTGAAAAATACCAGCGCCGCTTGCTCAGTTTACAGCAGCTATTATTTCGTGAAAAAATCAGCTTAATCGTCATTATGGAAGGGATGGATGCAGCCGGAAAAGGCGGCGCGATCAGACGAATGACCGCAAAACTCGATCCGCGCGGCATAGCTGTTCATCCGATATCCGCACCGGCACCGCATGAAATGCGCTATCATTACATGCAGCGATTCTGGCGGAAAATTCCACAGTACGGACAATTGACGATTTTTGACCGGTCATGGTATGGGCGCGTTTTGGTCGAGCGCATTGAAGGATTTGCGGAGAAGGAAGAATGGAAGCGCGCGTATGATGAAATAAACGGTTTCGAGAAATTAATAACGGATGACCGGTACATTATGATGAAATTCTGGCTGCAAATTTCAAAAGATGAGCAGCTGAAACGATTTGAAAAACGGCAAAATAATCCGCTTAAGCGATGGAAGATTACCGATGAAGATTGGCGCAACCGAAATAAATGGGATTCGTATATAGAAGCAGCGGAAGAAATGCTGCGTCGAACCCATCACGACTATGCACCATGGCACGTTATTGAAGGAAATGATAAGAAATATGCACGCGTCGCGATTTTGCGAAAAACAGTTGAGCATATTGAAAAATATTTAACAAAAAAAGGGATTCTCTTACCAGAGTACGCATTGTTTAATGCTTAATGAAAAAGGGCGTGATCTACTGTACGAGATCACGCCCTTTTTCTGTTCCTCCCTTTTTACATAATGCGTTTAAACATTTTTTCAATATCATAGGTTGACAAATGGATCATAATCGGACGGCCATGTGGACACGTGAATGGATCCTCGCTTTCACGCAAATCATTTAATAGCTGCTCAATTTCATCATTTCGCAAATGACGGTTCGCTTTAATCGAGCCTTTGCAGCTCATTAAAATAGCCGCTTCCTCACGAATTTTTTTCACATCCGGCTTTTTCATCTGAAGCACTTCTTCAATCATTTCTTCAATCACATCGCGCTCTTCTCCTGTTGGAAACCAGGACGGATGCGCTTTAACAATGTACGACTTATCACCGAACGGTTCTAAAAAGACACCGACTTCTTCAAGGAATACACGGTTTTCTTCAATTTTCAAATACTCATCTGCAGAAAAATCAAATGTTATTGGAATGAGTAATTCTTGCAGTTCGTTTTCAATCTGCCCCACTTTTTCACGAAAATATTCATATTTTAGCCGTTCTTGAGCAGCGTGCTGATCGATCATGTACAACCCATTTTCATTTTGCGCAAAAATGTAGGTGCCATGCATTTGACCGATTGGATAAAGCGGCGGCATCCGTTCTTTTGAAGGTTCTTCCCGATCAGGGATCGTGACGGTTTCAATCACTGGTATCGTTTCTTTCACCGGTTGATTATAAAATTCGGGCCTATAAAGCTTTTCCACTTCTCTTTTTGGCGGCATAGCAGGCTTTTTC
Organism: Bacillus sp. 37MA; assembly: GCF_000372765.1. Lineage (NCBI taxonomy): Bacteria > Bacillati > Bacillota > Bacilli > Caryophanales > Bacillaceae > Bacillus > Bacillus sp. 37MA. The sequence goes on along the minus strand of NZ_KB889752.1, from coordinate 717,005 downwards.
GGCCTCGGTGCCTCAAATTGAAAGGCTCGCTGCTCGGTGAAATCTTTGCGTTTTTTTAACGTCGGCAGAGCATCTGGAATGAGCGTTTCTTTTCGCAGTGCGTCTTTAATGGCTGTTGATAAAAGCGCGCATAGTTCCTGCTCTTTGCTGAAACGGACTTCAAGTTTGGATGGATGTACGTTGACATCGACAAGCAGCGGGTCCATATTCATATTGACGAGCACGATTGGATAGCGGCCGATCGGCAAAAACGTGTGATATCCTTCTAAAATAGCATTCGATACTTTGAAATTTTTGATAAGCCGCCCATTGACCATCATCGACATGTAATTGCGTGAAGCTCTCGTCACTTCCGGCAATGAAAGAAATCCGGACAATTCAAAGTCGAGTGATCTAGCGTTAATTGGTATCATATTTTTGGCAATATTGATGCCATAAATCGCAGCGATAACTTGCTTCGCATCACCATTTCCATTCGTTTTCAGCAGTTCACGGCCATTATGGCGAAGACGAAATGATACGTCCGGCCGGCTGAGCGCGATCCGGTTGACAACGTCTGTAATGTTTCCAAGTTCGGTATGCACACTTTTCATATATTTCAAACGTGCCGGTGTGTTGAAAAATAAATTGGACACAATTATTTCTGTTCCTTTTCGTGCGGGTCCTGGTTTTTTAGATTGAACGACCCCTCCGGAAAGAATAATTTCCGTGCCGGCATTTTCACCCGTTGAAGTTGTCATCGTTAAATCTGAGACAGATGCAATGCTCGGCAATGCTTCGCCGCGAAAGCCGAGTGTACGAATACGGAATAGATCATCTTCATCTTTAATTTTACTCGTCGCATGACGGTAAAAAGCACGTTCAACGTCGTCGTTTTCCATTCCCGCTCCATTATCTGAAACCCGGATCGAAGTGAGGCCCGCTTCTTCTACATCAATTTCAATGACTGTACTTTCGGCATCAAGCGCATTTTCCGTTAATTCTTTCACGACCGATGCTGGACGCTCGACAACTTCACCAGCGGCAATTTTATTCGACAGCGATTCATTGAGCTGAATGATGATGCCCATTTTATCACCTCATTTTATGACTTCATTTTGTGTAGCGATTGATTCAGTTTGCGGAGTATTTACTCAGTTTTCAATCCGATTACTCAGTTTACGGCCACTTTACTCAGTTTGCTGACTTTTTTGCTGATTTTTGCAAGGCATATAATGTATTCATCGCTTCCATCGGTGTCATTTCCATAATGTCATAGCTTAGTAGCTTCGAAACGATTGTTTTATCCTCTTTTAGTGTAGGCTTTGATACTAGTTCTTCTTTAAAAAAAGATAACTGTCCTTCGTTAATTATTTCAGGCTTGTTTTCTTTACTTTCGAACGAGTGCAGCAGCTCATCCGCACGTGTGATGACCGTATCTGGAAGACCGGCTAATTGCGCGACATGAATGCCGTAACTTTTATCCGCAGCCCCGTCTTTTACTTTGTGCAAAAAAACGACTTTCCCTTCTTGTTCAGCGGCGGTGACATGCACATTTTGCACATGCTCGAGTGACTGATCAAGCACAGTTAATTCGTGATAATGTGTTGAAAATAACGTTTTCGCCTGAATGTTTGTATGAATGTATTCGATCATCGCCTGTGCAAGTGCCATCCCATCATAGGTTGACGTACCACGGCCAATTTCATCAAATAAAATGAGTGATCGGTCTGTCGCATTCACAATCGCATGTTTCGCTTCCAACATTTCCACCATAAACGTACTTTGTCCTGAAACTAAATCGTCTGCCGCTCCGATTCGGGTAAATATTTGATCAAATACAGGCAATATGGCTTTATCAGCCGGTACGTAACAACCAATTTGCGCCAAAATCACAATGATTGCCACTTGCCGCATGTACGTACTTTTCCCAGACATATTTGGACCGGTGATGAGCAGCATATCGCGTTTCGGTCCCATAAAGCAATGATTGGGTACGAAAAGCTGGGCGTCCATCACTTTTTCCACGACCGGATGGCGGCCTTCTTCGATAATCATCGTCCGGTCTGTTGAAAAAACAGGACGCACGAACCGGCGTAATTCACTAATAGCGGCAAAACATTGGAGCACGTCAATTTCACTGACCGTCCGGGCCAAGTTTTGCAATCGTGGAATAAACTCTTTCACCTTTTCACGCAACTGTGTAAAGAGTTCATATTCGAGTTCCATCATTTTATCATTCGCTTCTAAAATAAGCGTCTCTTTTTCTTTTAATTCTGGCGTCACAAACCGCTCACAGTTCGCCAACGTTTGTTTCCGCTCATAGCGGCCTTCTTCAAGCAAGCCAAGATTCGCTTTCGTCACTTCAATGTAATAGCCAAAAATGCGGTTATAGCCAATTTTCAACGACCTAATTCCCGTTTTTTCCCGTTCTTCTTTTTCCAGTTCCGCGATCCATTGTTTGCCGTTACGCGCGGCATCACGGTATTCATCAAGCTGCGGATGAAATCCGTCTGCAATCATGCCGCCTTCTTTCACAGAAATCGGAGGCTCGGCAATGATTGCACTTTCGAGCAGATCAAAAAGCTCGGTACATGGATCAAGCTTGTCCGCTAATTGCTGTACGGCATCCCCATTAATTTTTTTCAATAAGTCTGTTAAACGCGGAATTTGGCCGAGTGATTTTTTCAGCTGAACAAGATCGCGTGCATTCACATTGCCAAACGCTACACGCCCTGCAAGACGCTCAAGATCATACACTTCTTTTAGCTGTTCGCGTAGTTCTTCACGCTCGAAAAAAGAGGCTATGAACGTTTCAACTATGCCGAGACGGCGGTTAATGTCTTTTTCATTCAAAAGAGGACGATCGATCCACTGCTTAAGCAGCCGTCCCCCCATCGCTGTTTTCGTTTCATCAAGCAGCCATAAAAGCGACCCTTTTTTCCCTTTTGAACGAATCGTTTCGGTCAGTTCAAGATTACGCTTGGAATAATAATCGATATTCATATGATCGCGGATTTCGTACTGTTCTGCCGGCTGCAAATGATCGAGATTTCGCTTTTGCGTCCGATGGAGATAATGATAAAGACGGACGGACGCTTTTCGAGTTAAGGAATGCGTTAATTTAGTTAAAAGCGCGTCAAATTCAAACTCATCTGTATTCTCTTCAATCGAAATAACCGCTCCAAAACGGTCATTGATTTTCTTCAGGTCTTCCGCATTCCATGCGCTATTCATAATGATTTCTTTTACACCATAGGCAGCGAGCTCGTGCAGTGCGCTGTCAAATGAATGAAAAACAGCCGTACGGCATTCGCCGGTTGTTAAGTCGGCGGCAGCAACAGCATAGTCATTGCCTGACTGCTCAAATGAAGCAAGATAGTGGTTTTCTTTCTCTTGAATCCCTGCACCCTCCATCATTGTGCCAGGTGTTATGACTTGTACGACTTCTCGTTTAATCACACCTTTCGCCTGTTTCGGATCCTCTTGTTGTTCGCAAATCGCGACTTTATGTCCTGCTGCAATGAGTCGTTCTATGTATCCCTTCGCCGAATGATAGGGCACGCCGCACATCGGAATCCGGTCCTGACTGCCGCCTTCACGTGACGTTAAAGTAATTTCAAGTATTTGACTTGCTTTTTGCGCATCATCAAAAAACATTTCATAAAAATCGCCCATGCGAAAAAATAAAAAGGCATCTTCATAGTCTGCCTTCACACGCAAATATTGTTGAATCATTGGAGTATAGTGTGCCATGTTTAATCCCTCTCTGTTGGTCTTCTTCTGTTAGTATAGCACATAGAAAAAAAGCGGGAAAACAGTCTGTTCCCCGCAGCGCATTTTAGTGATGATGCTCCTCAGCCGTTTCCCGCTCGCAGTCCCACTCGTCTTCAAACTCATGGACAGACACCGTTATTTTTGTGTCACCGGTTACTTCCACCGTCAACTCCCGTTCGGCCTGCACATTAATTTTCGTGCCACAATCGCTAATAACCGCTTCCTGGCAGTTTGGCTGCTGAATGACTTTCACCCAGACGTCGTCATCTCCATTGCAGTCATCATCACGATATGAAAGCTTAATCACATCTTTATAGTCCACTTTTTCCGTTACGACAGCTGTTTTCGTATGGTTGTGATAAGAGTACCAGACGTTGATCTCGTACGTGCCAAACACCTCTGTTTTGTGACCGTTTTTCTTGGCCTTGTACTCATGGTTAATGATCCAGCAACCGAGAATGCCGGACGGCTTATTAGGCGGCAAAACAGCATGATGCGTCTGCGTGTACTTCCGGCCTTTGGCGACGACGGACTTCGTGATAATTTCGCGATATTGACTCAAGATGTGCGTCCCTCCCTTTGTTAGTCTCTGTATTGTATGCAGCATGTGTAAGTGTGGTGCCCATGAAAATTATTCGCACAGTATTCCGTTTCTGTTCGCCATTTTTTCCGCGCAAAAAAATCCCGCCACGATGACCGCAGCGGGATATGCAGCTCTTTAGCAGCTGCCTGGTGTGCTATTTTGAACTTGTGCGCCGGTTTCGCCTCTAAGCAAATCGCCGCCCGTTTCTTCAAGAATATTGTCCGTTACTTTGTTTGAAATCGCCGTTGCAACCATTTGTAAAATTTCATTTACATCCGTTTGAGACTGCTTGAACTGCTGGACAATGGGCATTTCATCCAGTTCTGTTTCAATTTTTTCGATTTTTTCTTCAACCATTTTTAAAGCGGATTCTTTGCCGTAATGCTGGAAGTTTACCGCTTGTTTTTGTAAACTTTTCAAGCTCGCCATTTTTTCACGCAGCTTTTGATTTTCATGAATTTTCGCTTCTGCCTGCTTAAAAAATTCCACTTCTTCCGTTGCTGAAATCATGTCTGCAATTTCTGTTGCTTTTGCAATAATGTCATCTTTTGTGTAGATTGCTTTTTCCATATTAGTTCACCCCGGCCATTTTTTGAATTTCTACTGCTTCTCCATCAAGCGACCACGTTTTTGCTTCCGTAATTTTCACCGGAATAATTTTCCCAATCGCTGACTTTGGTGCTTTTACATTGACAAGCTTGCTTTTCGACGTGTAGCCCGCTAAAACATCCGGGTTTTTTTTGCTTTCGCCTTCGATTAATACATCAACAACTTGCCCTTCGTATTTCTTCATTGATTCACCGGCAAGCTCATTAACAAGTGCATTTAAACGTTGAAGACGTGCTTTTTTCACTTCCATCGGTACATTGTCAACCATCTTTGCCGCCGGTGTTCCTTCACGCGGTGAGTAAATGTATGTGTATGCAAGTTCGAAGCCGACTTCACGGTAAAGCGACATCGTTTCTTCAAATTGCTCATCCGTTTCATTTGGATAGCCTACGATAATATCCGTTGTCAGCGTCACATTCGGGATCGCTGCTTTAATTTTACGTACGAGTTCCAGATAGCCTTCACGTGTATATTTACGTGCCATAATTTTTAACACGTCCGTTGAACCTGATTGTACAGGCAAATGAATGTGATCCATTAAATTGCCGCCTTTGGCCAGCACTTCGATTAACTGGTCATCAAAATCACGCGGATGGCTCGTCATAAAGCGGACGCGCGGAATACCGATATGACGAATTTCATCCATTAATTCTCCGAGACCATACTTCATATCGTCAAGATCTTTCCCGTACGCATTGACGTTTTGACCGAGCAATGTCACTTCTTGATACCCTTGTGCAGCTAGATGGCGCACTTCCCGAATGATTTCATCCGGACGGCGGCTTCGCTCTTTCCCGCGCGTATATGGGACGATGCAGTACGTGCAAAACTTATCGCAGCCGTACATAATGTTCACCCACGCTTTAATGTTGCCGCGGCGCACTTTCGGTAAGTTTTCAATCACGTCGCCTTCTTTTGACCACACTTCGACGACCATTTCCTTCGATAAATACGCTTCATTTAAAATTTCTGGTAAACGGTGAATGTTATGCGTACCGAAAATCATATCGACGTGATGATACGATTTCAAAATTTTATTGACGACGGATTCTTCCTGTGACATGCAGCCGCAGACGCCGAGTAATAGATTTGGATTATCTCGTTTTAGCTGCTTTAAAAAACCGAGTTCTCCAAATACTTTATTTTCTGCGTTTTCGCGAATAGCGCACGTATTCAATAAGATAACGTCTGCTTCTTCTGGCGTATGGACAGCCTTATAACCGAGCGCCATGAAAATGCCTGCCATCACTTCTGTATCGTGTTCATTCATTTGGCATCCGTACGTACGAATGTAAAAGTTTCGTTCTCTGCCCATTCCTTGAAACCGTTCATCAATTTTAAAGTCATGGTGATACGTGACTTCTTCTTTTCCACGCTTTTTCGCCTCTTTCAACGAAGGCGGTGTATAAACGGTTTCAAAATACTTGCTGTAATCCTTGTCGGATTTTTTGTCCGATGGATTAATCGCTTGTTGCCCGTCTTTTCGCTGTTCTTCGTTCATCGTAAATCCCCTTTCCGATCTTGCTAAACTATCGTGCACATTCCTTTAGTATATAACGTAAAAACAATGGGCTCAAGCAAACAGACGAAAAAGACGCAGAGATTTGAATTCTCTGCGTCAAGAAAATTACATAAACTCTTTCAGGAGCTCATTAAATGCGGCTTCATCCATTTTCAAATCAGCATGCGCGAGTGGCTCTTCCGAATAGCCATTGACGAGCTGCTGATAAGAAGGGCGTTCTTTATTTTGATAAATGATGCCTGTCACTAAGTCGTCGTGCTGCATCAATGTATTGATTGCACCTTCACGGCTCGATGGATCATAGCCTTCGATGTCCGCAAGCTTCGTTAAGTTTTCTTTAAACCAATCATACGTGTTCACTTTGTTATAGGTCACACAGGGGCTGAAGACGTTAATCAAGGAGAAACCTTTATGATTAAGGCCTGCCTCGATGATGGCTGTTAAGTCTTTCAAGTCCGTCGAAAAGCTTTGTGCGACAAATGTTGCACCTGTTGTGACGGCTAACTGCATAGGAGAGAGCGTCTGTTCGATAGAACCTTGCGGAGTGGATTTTGTTTTGAATCCAGCTGCTGAACGCGGAGACGTCTGTCCTTTCGTTAATCCGTAAATTTGGTTGTCCATAACGATATACGTCAAGTCGATGTTACGGCGCATTGCATGAATCGTGTGACCCATACCGATGGCAAAGCCGTCACCATCCCCCCCTGAGGCAATAACCGTTAAGTCTTTGTTTGCCATTTTAACGCCCTGCGCAATCGGAAGCGCGCGGCCGTGAATGCCGTGAAGTCCATATGAGTTAATGTAGCCGGAAATACGGCCGGAACAGCCAATGCCAGAGATGACAGCTAAGTTTTCCGGTGTTAAGCCAACATTCGCTGCAGCACGCTGAATCGCTGCCTGCACCGAGAAGTCACCACAGCCTGGACACCAGTTTGGTTTTACGTTATTACGGAATTCTTTAAATGTTGCCATGATTAGATCAACTCCTTGCTGCTATCAACAATATGATGCGGCTGGAATGGATTGCCGTCATATTTCAAAATACTTTTAATTTTTTGCGGGTAGCCGACATTCATTTTAATGATGCTTGCCAGTTGACCCGTTGCGTTGTTTTCCACGACGGCGACATGTTTCGCTGATTCGATTAATGGTAACATTTCATCCGTCGGGAATGGATGAATAAGTCGGACACGCGCATGGTTCACTTTCACCCCATCAGCCTCTAGACGCACCATCGCTTCTTCAATCGCACCGCCTGTTGAGTTAAAACCGATTAACAGAAGATCTGCTTCTTCGTGTTTTACATTTTTTTCGATCGGATTTGGGAACGTCGTATGCAAGTTATTCAACTTGCGCATACGCTTGTCCATTTGCGCTTTCCGGTTCGCCGGTGATTCAGACGGTTTACCTGTTTCATCATGCTCAACGCCGGTTACGTGATGGATGCCGTTTTCGACACCTGGAATGACACGCGGCGACACACCATCTTCTGTTACTTCATACCGTTTAAAGTACGCCTTATTTTCCACTTCTGGCAGCCCTTCTGTGACAAGTTTACCACGGCGAATGTCAACTTTGTTGTAATCAAGCTTGTCCACTGTATGTTTACCTAGAGATAGCTGCAAGTCAGATAATATAATAACCGGCACTTGATATTCTTCAGCAATATTAAAGGCTTCAATTGTATCATAGAACCCTTCTTCTGCTGTACCCGGCGCGATTACGACTTTTGGAATTTCACCGTGTGTGCCGTAAACCATCGCCATTAAATCGGATTGTTCCTGTTTTGTCGGAAGACCGGTCGATGGTCCGCCACGTTGTGTATCAATCACAACGAGTGGTGTTTCCGTCATGCCAGATAAGCCAATGGCTTCCATCATGAGGGATAGACCGGGACCTGCAGACGCTGTAAATGAGCGGATCCCACCGTAGTTCGCGCCGATCGCCATTGTAGCTGCCGCAATTTCATCTTCCGTTTGAATGACAGTACCACCAACTTTTGGCAGTTTTTTGATTAAGTATTCCATAATTTCTGAAGCCGGTGTAATCGGGTATGCTGGCATGAGGCGGACACCTGCTGCAAGCGCACCGAGTGCAATCGCGTCGTTGCCGATCATGAACATACGCTTATTTCCGTCCGCTGCCGGCAGTTCAAGTACGCTTGACTGTCCATCCATTTTTTCTTTCATATAGTCATAGCCCTGTTGAATGGCCTCCATATTTTTTTGAACAACCTTTTCCCCTTTACGGCCGAAGATTTCTTCAACAACGTCGAGAAATACCGATACATCGAGGTTGATGATCGCACACGTTGCACCGACCGCGACCATGTTTTTCATGAGAGACGTTCCAAGTTCTGTCGCGATTTCTGTAAATGGAACCGCGTAAAACGCCGCTTCTGTATTAGCCGGTTTCACTGGTTTAAATTTTGTATCGGCCATGATAATCCCATCTTGATGAAGTTCTTGATAATTGACATCGATTGTTTCTTGGTCAAATGCAACAAGAATATCAAGGTCATCCGCTATCGCACTTACTTTCGTTATACCGACGCGAATTTTGTTGTTTGTATGTCCGCCTTTAATACGGGATGAGAAATGGCGGTATCCGTACAGATAGTAGCCGAGGCGGTTCAGGGCCGTGGAGAAAATTTCCCCGGTGCTTTCAATCCCTTCTCCTTGTTGTCCTCCTACTTTCCATGAAAGTTGTTCTAACATTGTTTGTTACACTCCTTTAATCGTGCCAAATCAATTGATTTACTTCCTTTAGTCTATCATTTTTTTAAGTAAATCACTATCCGAATCTCTTATGTTAAAAATACCAAATCACTTATGTTAATACTCATTAAACAAATCAGATTTATATAATATTGGTAGTGTACTCTTTTTATTTTAAAAATGCAAAAGATTTTTCCACAAAAAAAAATTCCGGTCGATTGACCGAAATTTTTAGCGGGATTGAATAATTAATTTCATCGCTGTCCTCGCTTCACCAGCAATCATTATACTTGTAAATGCAGGGATACAGATTAAATCAATGCCGCCCGGTGCAACAAATCCACGGGCAATCGCAACAGCTTTAACCGCCTGATTGAGCGCACCCGCACCGACAGCTTGAATTTCCGCGTTTCCTCTTTCACGCATGACGCCAGCAAGCGCGCCGGCGACTGAATTCGGATTTGATTTTGATGATACTTTCAAGACGTCCATTCGTTTATCCCCTTTCAAAACCTCGATTCGTCTTTCATATATATTCAAATGAGGCGGGGCTATGAATTAATAATCGCTGAATGGATGGTCTTCATTAATTAAAATACGCCGGATCGATTTGGCGAGGCCTGTTTTCCGGTCGGCTTGGACGATGCAGCCTGACAACTGCGCGCGGCCTTCTTTCGGTACTTCAAAGCGAGCTGGGAGTGCATTTTGGAACTTTTTGATGATGGCTTCTTTCTCCATCCCAAGAATGCCGTCATAAGGGCCTGTCATGCCGGCATCTGTTAAATAGGCTGTACCCCCTGGCAACACCCGGTTATCTGCTGTCTGTATGTGTGTATGCGTTCCAACGACCGCTGTTACCCGCCCATCTAAAAACCAACCCATCGCCTGTTTCTCACTCGTCGTTTCCGCGTGAAAATCGACGAAAATAAACGGTGTTCGCTTCCTCGCTTCCTCAACGAGTTCATCTGCCTTTTTAAACGGGCAGTCGAGATCATTCATAAAGACACGCCCCTGGAGGTTGATCACAGCCACTTCAAATTCACCTGCCGGTACATAAGCAATCCCCTTTCCAGGCACTCCTTCTGGAAAGTTAGCCGGACGGACGAGCCATTTTGCCCCGTCAATAAATTCAAAAATATCACGATTGTCCCACGCATGGTTACCGAGCGTGATAACATTGGCCCCGTCATTCATAAATGTTTTATAAATTTTTTCAGTAATGCCACGGCCGCCTGCTGCATTTTCACCGTTTATAATCGTCATCGATGGCCTGTATTTTTGTTTTAATTTTGGCAAATACTCACTTACCATGTCCCGGCCAGGTGAACCAACAATATCGCCAATAAATAATAGTTCCATAATCGCTGCCTTCTTTCTCGTTTTTTAACAAAAAGAAAGCGATGTGACTAGCGCACACCGCTTTCGCTTATTTTGCGTATTCTACAGCCCTTGTTTCACGGATGACCGTTACTTTAATATGACCAGGATAGTCAAGTTCGCCTTCGATGCGTTTTCGAATATCACGCGCAAGTCGATGCGCTTGTAAGTCATCAATTTGTTCCGGTTTCACCATGATCCGTACTTCGCGGCCAGCTTGAATGGCAAATGATTTTTCAACACCATCATAAGATTCGGAAATTTCTTCTAATTTCTCCAAACGACGAATATAGTTTTCAAGTGTTTCACTTCGTGCTCCAGGACGGGCAGCTGACAATGCATCTGCTGCAGCCACAAGAACAGCAATGACGGATGTCGGTTCTGTATCACCATGGTGAGAAGCAATACTGTTGATGACGACTGGATGCTCTTTGTATTTTTGACCGAGCTCGACACCGATTTCAACATGGCTTCCTTCCACTTCGTGATCAACTGCTTTTCCGATATCATGAAGTAACCCTGCACGGCGGGCCAGCGTTTCATCTTCACCTAACTCAGCTGCAAGAAGACCAGATAAATACGCGACTTCGACGGAATGTTTCAGCACGTTTTGACCGTAGCTTGTCCGGTATTTTAAACGGCCAAGAATTTTGATCAAATCCGGATGAAGTCCATGAACACCGACTTCAAATGTCGTTTGTTCACCGATTTCGCGAATGTGCTCATCCACTTCACGTCTTGCTTTATCGACCATTTCTTCAATACGTGCTGGATGAATACGTCCGTCCTGCACTAACTTTTCAAGTGCAATGCGGGCCGTTTCACGGCGGATTGGATCAAAGCCAGACAGAATGACTGCTTCTGGTGTATCATCGATAATTAAATCAATGCCTGTCAGCGTTTCAAGTGTACGGATGTTGCGTCCCTCACGTCCGATAATGCGGCCTTTCATTTCATCATTCGGCAATGTCACAACCGATACAGTCGTTTCAGCGACGTGATCGGCCGCACAACGCTGAATGGCAAGTGATAAGACTTCACGTGCTTTCTTGTCTGATTCTTCTTTCGCACGATGCTCATTTTCTTTGACCATGATAGCAATATCGTGAGACAATTCTTGTTCCGTTCTTTCTAAAATGATGGAGCGCGCTTCATCTCGGGTCAGAGCAGAAATTCGCTCAAGTTCAGACTGCTGCTTTTTCACCATCTCATCCACTTTGCTGTCCATCTCTTCAATATGTTGTTGTCTTGTGTTTAACGCTACCTCTTTAAGTTCAAGCGTTTCTTCCCGCTTATTTAGGGAATCATCCTTTCGATCAAGGTTTTCTTCTTTTTGAAGGAGGCGGTTTTCCTGTTTTTGCAATTCATTTCTTCTCTCACGGATTTCAAGTTCTGTTTCTGTACGCAGTTTATGAATTTCATCTTTTGCCTCGAGTAATGCTTCTTTTTTCGAAGCTTCCGCTTCACGTTTCGCGTCATCCACAATTTGATCCGCGGCGGTTTTCGCGCCTGCGATTTTTGATTCAGCAATTGATTTTCGTACAAAATAGCCAACAACGACACCAATGATAAGGCCAAGCAAAATGGAGATGATTGTAATGGGTTCCATCATTTCACCTCCCCTTGCTATAGATGATTGTCATGTTTTTAACATGTCGGCTGCTGTCACAAATTTAAATGGAACAAACAGCACTACATTTACATTTCCATTTTCAAGATAAAAAATGTCAAATATATATCTTCAATTTTATCGGTGTGAAAATTCATTGTCAAGGTTTTCTCAAGGAATGACACCGATTATATAGGCAATGACACGGTTTTAAACAAAAAACAGGAGGAAGCCCTCCTGTTTAAAATTTATTCTTCTTCAAAAAGCGACGGATCTTGAAGCGGCATATCTTGATCTTGATCATTTTCATCCTCTATCGGCTGCGCAGAGATTTGGTCTAGTCCATAACGCTCACGGATTTTCATCATAATTTCATGGCGCAGTTCCGGGTTTTCTTTCAAGAATTGTTTCGCGTTTTCACGGCCCTGCCCAAGACGCTCTTCATTGTACGAGTACCAGGCACCGCTTTTCTGAATAATGTCTTCATCGGAACCAAGATCAATAATTTCACCTTCACGCGAAATGCCTTCTCCATACATAATATCCACTTCCGCTACACGAAACGGAGGTGCCACCTTATTCTTAACAATTTTAATTTTTGTTTTATTTCCTACGATATCATTGCCCTGTTTCAATGCTTCAGCACGTCTTACTTCGAGACGTACAGAGCTATAAAATTTGAGCGCACGGCCGCCAGGTGTTACTTCTGGATTTCCGAACATGATCCCGACCTTTTCACGTATCTGGTTAATAAATATCGCAATCGTATTTGATTTATTGATAGCACCTGACAGCTTACGGAGTGCCTGCGACATGAGACGGGCTTGTAAACCTACATGGGAGTCACCCATTTCGCCTTCAATTTCCGCTTTCGGCACAAGTGCCGCAACAGAGTCAATAACAATAATATCAACGGCACCACTTCGTACGAGTGCTTCCGCAATTTCAAGCGCCTGCTCACCAGTATCCGGTTGTGATAAAAGTAATTCGTCAATATTAACGCCGAGCTTTTGCGCATAGACAGGATCGAGCGCATGCTCTGCGTCAATAAAAGCAGCCTGTCCGCCTTTTGCCTGTACTTCTGCAATCGCGTGAAGGGCAACCGTTGTTTTACCTGAGCTTTCCGGTCCATAAATTTCCACGACACGTCCACGAGGATATCCGCCTACTCCGAGTGCCGCATCAAGTGCTAGAGAACCACTTGGAATTGTTGATATGCGGCGCTCTGCCTGCTCTCCAAGTTTCATTATAGAACCTTTACCGAATTGTTTTTCAATTTGTTTTAGCGCCATGTCTAAGGCAGCTTGACGGTCGTTCGTCATAAAATTCCTCCTCATAAATCTCTTAATCTATAGTGGGAACAGCTGTTTTTTGGGGTTGTGTAATAACCTGTCATAACTATACCGTATTTAAAAGTGAATTACAAGCAAAAAACGAACATTTATTCGATTATTTCCACCTGCTTTCAATTGAGAATGATACGTCGGGATGAGTAGAGAGATTCTAAGAAGAAGCAGAAGAGTAATAGAAGAGTTTTCTTGCAGCACACCCAGACAGTGTACTTTTTATAGTATAGCATAACATCCATAAAAAAAGCGCGCCTAGATATGACGGCGCGCCGATCAAATTATGAGTTGATTCCCGTTCCTTTTTCAATTGCTTGCTTTAAGTCTGCAATTAAGTCTTTAGGTGATTCAAGACCGATAGATAGACGAATCAATTCTTCTGTTGTACCTGTCTTTTTCATATCTTCCGCACTAAGCTGCTGGTGCGTAGTCGATGCCGGATGAATGATCAATGATTTGCCATCCCCTACATTCGCCACATGCGACCATAATTCAACCGAGTCAATCGCTTTTTTACCGGCATCGCGGCCGCCTTTAATCCCGAATATGACAATCGAACCAAAAGTGCCATTTAAATATTTTTGTGCCAGTTCATGAGATGGATGATCACCTAGTGATGGATGAGAAACCCATTCAACACCCGGATGACTTTTTAAGAATGCAATGATTTCTTGTGTATTTTCATGATGACGCTGAATACGGAGATGCAATGTTTCGAGCCCTTGCAAAAGCAAAAAGGCACTGTTTGCACTAAGTGCTGGACCGAAGTCACGCAGCAGCTGAACACGCAGCTTCACTGCGAACGCTGGACCTTCAATATCCGCATACTTTAACCCATTATACGACTCGTCAGGTGTTGTAAATCCTGGGAACTTATCCGTATTCCAATTAAACGTCCCGCTGTCGATCACGATACCGCCAATGACCGTTCCATGGCCGCTAATCCATTTCGTTGCCGAGTGAACGACAATGTCTGCGCCCCATTTAATCGGCTGAGAACCATATGGAGAAGCAAATGTATTGTCCACAATTAACGGGATGCCATTTTCATGAGCGATTTCTGCTGTTTTTTCGACATCCAGTACATTCAACGATGGATTACCAATAATTTCAGCGAAAACAGCTTTTGTTTTCGTTGTAATCGCTTTACGGATATTTTCCGGATCAGTTAAATCAACAAACTTGACCTGAATTCCATACTTCGGTAACGTATTGGCAAATAAATTGTATGTACCACCGTATAGATTTACATCCGCTACAATTTCATCTCCTGCATGGGCTACGTTCATAATCGCAAATGAAATAGCTGCCATGCCGGATGATAGTGCTACAGCTGCTGCACCGCCCTCCAGAAGTGCAACCCGCTTTTCAAATACATCAACCGTCGGGTTCGTAATGCGTGTATAAATATTGCCGGCCTGTTCAAGCGCAAATAATGCACGCGCATGATCTGTGTCTTGAAAAACATAGGATGTCGTTTCATATATCGGTACAGCACGAGCTCCTGTTACTGGATCTGGATATTGCCCACCATGCAACAAATTCGTTTCGGGCTGCCACTGTTCTCTCGTCATCTATCGTTCCTCCTCGTTGTTCATTCGCTACAAGTATATCGATTCTTCGCGTTCATCGTCAATTTATTATCAGAACATTTCAGCAAATGCCTGAAGTAAATAATGACAGCCGTATTTCACTGTCCGTTTTCGAACGCCCTCACGGCTTCCCACCATTTTTAATGGATGAACAATTGTTTCCAGCCCTTCTGCTGCAATCGCCAGAAAAACAGTTCCCGGTTCATGTCCTTCGAGAGGATCAGGTCCTGCAACACCGGTAAAACTGATACCAATGTCCGATTCGCATAAGTTTCGTACATTTTCAGCAAGTTCTTTTGCGCATTCACTGCTGACCGCACCGTACCTTGATAACGTGTCGCTTTTCACGCCAAGAACTTGTTTTTTCACTTCATTTGTATAACAAACAATGCCGCCTTTAATATGAGTGCTCATACCTGGAATGGCTGTCAATTCCCCAAGGAACAATCCACCTGTTAAACTTTCAGCCGCCGCAATGGTCAACTTTTTTTCTTTCAATTGATCTGCAAGTTCTGCTGCAATGGTCGTTTCATCGTAGCCATAAAAATAGTGTCCAACCCGTTCTAAAATTTCATCTTCTGCCTGTTGTATCATACGGAACGCTTCGTCCGATGATTCATGTTTGGCAGTGATCCGAAGCGTGACTTCACCATCCCCTGCAAGCGGTGCGATCGTCGGGTTTGTCTGCTTCATTAAAATATCATCAATGTCCGTTTCAAGTGTCGATTCACCGATGCCGAAAAAGCGCAGTACGCGCGATTCAATTCGCTCTACTTTTTCTATGACATTTACAATTTCAGGCCGTCCATAATTTAAAAACATCGGTTGCATTTCGCGCGGTGGTCCTGGAAGCAGCACATAATACTTTCCATCCGCTTTTGTAAACATACCTGGTGCCATGCCATTGTCATTTTTCAGCACCGTACTGCCTTTAATGACTAGCGCCTGCTTTTTATTATTTTCTGTCATTACACGGCCTGTTTTGTCAAAATAGGCTTGAATGCCAGCGAGCGCCTCTTCGTTATATTCGAGTGTTGTACCAAGCATCCGGGCGATCGTCTCTTTCGTTAAATCATCTTTTGTTGGGCCGAGACCACCGGAGAAAACAATTAAGTCCGCGCGGGATTGTGCTAGTTTTACCGCTGCTTTAAGCCGCTCTTCATTATCACCAACAACCGTGTGATAGTATATATTCACACCTATTTCAGCGAGGTGCTGTGAAAGAAAACGGGCATTCGTATTTGTAATTTGTCCTAACAATAATTCAGATCCAACGGCAATAACTTCCGCATTCATATGTATTCGCTCCTAAGTTTGAAAAAGGTACCTGTGGAGTTTCCCAAAGGCACCTATCTATTATTTCGAGTTTTTAAAAACAGCTTTATTTAATTTAAAATAATCCCAGCCAGACCACATCGTAAAGAAAAGAGCGATCCAAAGCATAATGTCTCCAAATGGAATACCTATGCTCTCAAATGGTGCATTATGAAGCAATAAAACGGCAATCGCCACAATTTGCGTCCATGTTTTAATTTTACCGAGGGTGTTCGCTGCGACAACTTCACCCGTTCCCGCTAAAATGAGCCTTAGACCGGTCACTGCAAACTCACGGCTAATGATCGCAATAACGATCCATGATGGAGCAAAATTCAATTCTACTAAAATAATAAGTGCTGCTGAAACGAGCAGTTTATCAGCGAGCGGGTCCAAAAACTTCCCAAAGTTTGTGACGAGATTATATTTCCTTGCAATATAGCCGTCAATCCAATCTGTCGTTGATGCGACAATAAATAAAAACGCTCCAACTAAATGTTCAATCGGCATGTCCGTTCCAAATACACTAACTGTTCCCCATCCGAAGTCAACGACCATAATGAGGATGAAAAATGGAATCATGAGTATACGTGAAATGGTAATCTTATTCGGTAAATTCAAAAAAGTTCCCTCCAAGAAACGACCGTTATTGTGCTTTTAAGCGAATGACGATATCTTGCCGCACTTGATCTGCTGCTGGCAACTTATACACAAGTGCTTTGCCATTCACAGTAATAACGGTATCAGGTGCAAATCCAACAACGATATGTGCTTCTTTCTGTCCCGTTAAGTTATGGGCTTGCGTCTGTCCGTTTGCAAGCATGCCGCTGTAATATTTTTTACCGCTGCCATCTGCCAGCTCAACCCATGTTTCGCCCTTTGATGAAACGGCCACCTCAAACGACTTGGCTCCAGCCAATTCATATGCTGTTTTTCTTCCGCTCGTTGATACAGCAGTCAGTGTTTGAACAGGTGCTGCCGGTTTTTCTACTACGGGTTTTTCTACAGGTGGCTCCTTAACAACAGGCTCCTCTGTTCCTACTGCCGAATCTTCCTGAACTTGTACTTCTTCATCAACAGCTGGTTCACTTTCTGAACCGCCTTTCGGAATAATCATCCAGACGAGGAAGACACCGCCAATAATAAATGCCGTTACTAAAATTTTCGGTAAATACTCTAGCAACTTTGATGAACCACGAACTCGTTTCGATGTATCGATACTTGTTGTTTGTCCGGTAGCGGTCGGACGAAGCGGCACTTCGTCTTCTTTAGAAGACGGTATTTCACCTTTAAATTCTTCAAACAGTTCATCTGCGTTTAAGCCTATCGCTTCTGCATACTGCTTAATAAACGCACGCACGTAAAATTTGCCTGGCATGATATCATAATTTCCTTCTTCAATACCAGCTAGATAACGCTTTTGGATCTTTGTCAATTCTTGAACATCTAACAGCGACATTCCCTTTGACTCCCGCTCTTCCTTTAATTTTTTCCCTAATTCTGTCACCCGTAACACCTTCCAATATTAAAAGTTAAAACCACCAAAGTTCGAATCCTGGAACAGGTTGTTTTTTTCTACTGCTTCATACGTAATTTCTTCATCCGGTTCATTCCGAAGCTCAATAATATAGTCAAAATCATCGAGTGAATAATCACTGTTCGCGGCAAATACATCCGGATGCTCAACCACTTTTACTGCCGGAAGCTGCATGACTTCCCGGATGAGTTGCCAATGTTTTTCACCGGCCCGTTTTGCGGAAATAACGCCATCTAGAATAAAAATATTATTTGGACTGTATTCATCACGCAAAAGTTGTTCGCGTACCGTTTGCTTAATCATCGTAGAAGACATGAATAACCATTTTTTATTTGCACAAACACTCGCTGCCACAATTGATTCCGTTTTTCCGACGCGCGGCATTCCACGAATTCCGATTAGCCGGTGCCCTTCCATTTTATACAATTCTGCCATAAAGTCGACAAGAAGTCCAAGCTCACTGCGAATAAACCGAAACGTTTTACGGTCGTCTTGATCACGCTCGATATATCTTCCGTGACGCACAGCCATTCGATCGCGCAATTTCGGCTCACGCAGCTTGATAATGTCAATTGTATCCATTGTCATTAAAATCGACTCAAGCCGCTTAATCTGGTCTTCACTTTCCGCCCGCATTAATAGCCCGCGGCTTTTGTCATCAACGCCATTGATGGTCACAATATTAATTGACAGCATACCGAGCAAAGAAGAAATATCGCCAAGCAGACCTGGACGGTTCTTTTTTATTCTATATTCAAGGTACCACTCTTTTTTCACCATCGAACTCCTCCAGTGGGCATGCTCCTGATGTTTTGCATCTGATTACTATAATAAATGATATTATGTATTTTTAAAAGCAGAAGTGAAAAGAAAACCCTTCTTGAACAGGAACGCTCAAGAAGGGTTTATAAAAGGGTTATTTTTGAACGAGCTTCATCATGCATCTTGCCAATGCTTTTTGCTCATTTTCATCGGCGACCGACCATAAGTCAGACAGCACACGTTCCTGTTCATTTTTTGGATCCACATTCGAATGCAGATAATCACCAACTTCAAGTGCAAGCTTGTTGATTACTTCTTCTGGAATACCCTTAACCACCGCATTATCCATTTTATTGCCTAAAAATCGCTTCCAGTCCTGCCAATTATCAAGTACAGACATATTAAGAAAGCCTCCTTTAAAAGTGGAATCATTCGTAGTATGTTCTGACCGTTTTAATATTATGCGTACCAGCCGCCGTTCACTGATAACGTGTGACCGGTAATATAACTAGCAGCAGGTGACAGCAAGAAAGCAGCTACTCCAGCAATTTCATCCGGCTGGGCAAAACGGCCGAGCGGAATATCCGAAGCAATTTCTTCCTGTTCATCCATCGAAAATCCGTTGTTCATTGCCGTCTGTACAGCACCGGGCGCAATCGTGTTCACACGTACACCGGACGGACCCAGTTCTTTTGCCAATGCTTTTGCAAAAGCAATTTGAGCTCCTTTTACAGCAGAATAAACCACTTCACAAGAGGCGCCTGTTTCGCCCCAAATAGACGAAATGAGCGTAATAGACGCGTTGTCCTGATGAATTAAAGTTGGAATCAGTGCACGCGAGATCATCAGCGGTGCTTTCAGATGAACACGCCAAAGTTCGTCCATTTCCGCATCTGTTACATCTTGAAGCATGCCATATTGACTCATCCCAGCCGCGAATAAAACAGCTGTCGTGTCAGGGGTTGCCTTAACAAGTGATTCAACCTCTTCACGCTTCGTTAAATCAGCCTGAATGACGACTGCTTCGCATCCTTTTTCACGAATCCGGACGGCGAGATGATCAGCTGACTTTTTATTTTGGCTGTAATGAATATATACATCCCATCCATCTTCCGCCAGTTTAAGCGTAATAGCCGAACCGATGCCCCCCGATGCACCGGTGATCAATGCTTTTTTTCGCATTAGGCTGTTTCTTTTGGCAGAATAAAGCAAGATGAAAAGCCTTCTTCTTGAATCATCTTTTCTGCCAGGCCAATAACGTCTTCTATCATCATCGCTTCAAGCACAGGTACTGTTTCAAACAAATTTAACCCGTTAAATTGATACCGTGTAAATTGATTGGCAATATATTCTGGTGAATTAAAGGCCCTCAGCTGCGCCCCAATTTTTTTCTTGCGTGCTCTATTGAATGATTCGTCCGTAATATTTTGCCCATCTTTCGCTTCAAGCAATTGTGTTTTAATACGTTCTGCCAATTTTTCCGGCTCATCTGTATCACCGCCGACAAGTGCAAAGCTGAATCCACGTTCGCCTGTATAATCAAATCCGAACGTATCATCAATGAGCCCTTCATTATACGATTTTTCGTAAAACGCAGCACTTTTGCCAAACAAAATTTCAAGCAGCAGCCCTGCCGCCAACTCTTCTTTTAACTTCTCCGTTCCTATTTTAAGGGAAGCTGGCATTTTTAACCCAACTTCACATTTTGGCGTGTTTACGCTCATATGGATAGCGCGATGCTTTTCAGCAGATTCCGCCGGCTCATTCGGAAAACGACGCTCGACTGACTTCGGTTCAGCAAATGTTTTACCCGACTGATTTTGGCGTACAAGACTCATCATTTCATTCGGATCAACGGGTCCAACGATAAAAAGAGACATATTTGCCGGATGATAAAATGTTTCGTAACATGTATACAAATAATCTTTCGTAATGTCTGCAATCGATTCAACCGTACCGGCAATATCAATTTTTACCGGATGATGTTTGTATAAATTTTCAATCAAACCGAAATAGACACGCCAATCGGGATTGTCGTCATACATACGAATTTCCTGTCCAATGATCCCTTTTTCTTTTTCCACTGTCTGCTCTGTAAAATAAGGTGCTTGCACAAAATCAAGCAACGTTTCGGTATTTTCTTTTATGTTTGACGTTGCAGAAAATAAGTAAGCTGTCCGTGTAAAAGACGTGAATGCGTTGGCCGATGCTCCCTGGCTGCTAAACTTCTGGAACACATCACCATCTTCTTTTTCAAACATTTTATGCTCAAGAAAATGAGCAATCCCGTCTGGTACGTGCAAAAAGTCCGTTTCTCCTTCTGGAATAAAATCGTTATCAATTGATCCGTAATTCGTCGTAAACGTCACATACGTTTTATTAAAGCCTACTTTTGGCAAAATATACACGTTCAAGCCATTTTCCAGCTGCTCATGATAAACCGTTTCATTCATTTGGTCAAAGATTGTTTTCTTCATCATGCTTCCTCCTTACCTGACAAAAAGTACACCGTATCGACAACAACTGTTTTTGCCACCGCAGATACTTCTTCTTTCGTGACCGTGTCAATCTCCTCAATCCATTTATCAATCGGACGATCAACGCCAGCTGCGATATTGTTATACAGCACTTCCACCATGCCACGTGCTGTATCCGCTGATTCCTGCAGCTGGTTTTTCAACAGCGCTTTCGTCTGATCCATTTCTAGATCTGAAATGTGCCCATTTTTGACTTCATCCAACTGCTCGTTCATAATTTGCACCGTTTTATCATAATTTTTTTGATCAATACCAGCGAGCATCATTAAAAAACCTTTATGACTGTCAAAACGGCTTGCTGCATAATACGCCAGACTTTCTTTTTCGCGCACGTTCATAAACAATTTTGAATGCGCAAACCCGCCAAATACACCATTAAACACTTGCATCGCCGCAAATTGCGGATCTGCATACGTAATGCTCGTCTGGCAGCCGATATTTAATTTACCTTGGTTAATATCCTGCGTTTCACGAATAACACGTATCTCTTCTGTTTTGTGAGAAAGGTAATTTTCTTTTAAGATCGCTTTTCGTTTTTTAAATGGCAAATGCGATTCAATCTTCGCAGCCGCATCAGCAGCCTTCACATTACCGATCACAAAAATATCGATCATATCTTCCGCCAATGTTTTCTTGTAATAATCATGGAGAGACGCAGCTGTAATCGGCTCCACTTCTTTTAAAAGGCCACCTGCCGGTAACGCATACGAATCTCCTTTGTACATCTCTTCCACAAGTTTCATTGACGCATAGCGCGTTTTATCATCATAAATGGAGCGAATGCGCTGCTGTAAGCTTCTTTTTTCTTGTTTCATGGTCTGCTCAGAAAAGGCACCTTCTTGTAAGTATGGACGAAATAACACATCAGACATAATCGTAAGCGCTTGATCAAACAAATTGCTTTCCCCGTGCAAAAACTTTTCATTTGCCACATCAATCGTAAATGTCAGGACATGTTCATTTCCTCTTTTTGCGGAATCAGCAAAAAAATGAGCGCCATACAATTCATCGAGTGCCGAACGGAAAGCCGTCGCTGATGGTGCATTTTCCGTTCCCGACTGCAAGACGTGCGGCAAGAGTGCGCGCATCGTAATCGTATCTTGCTCAAGCGGTGCTCTCATTTTAACGATAACTGTATTCGTTTTATATTTTTCCGTTTCAATCACATGGACATGACATCCAGATTGATTAAACGATTGCTCACGTGTTTCTTCCATTATATTTCCTCCCCTAATCGGAACTTCTATATAGCTTTTACTAGTATATCTTCACTATACAGGAGCATTCATGAAATGAAAAAGATTTTGACGCGACTAACGTACGAATAAAGGCATTTTATCCGTACGAAGAGCATTTAACACAAAAAAACACGTCCACAACAACGGGACGCGCTTTCCTTTTCTATTTCCTTTACGATACCAGCGTCCAGAATACGTGAAGCGGGAATGGTAAAGCCTTATGCATATCCTAAGAAAATCATCGTCCTTACATCCGTCTGCGCAAAACATGGAAGCTAAACTTGTCCGCACGAAAAAAGTTGATCGAGTATAAAACAGGCAGCTCACTTTCCGTATAATGCAGTTGCTTCAGTGCAAGCATCGCCGTTTCAGGTTCACATTGTAAAATGGGTGATATTTTTTCATGCCAGCCGAACGGCTCAATATTCGTAACTGCATGAGAAATTGGACCCGTTTCCTGTTCATCAAATAATGTAAAAAGAGACTCACGCCCCGCGTCAAAATGCCCCGGAAAAAGAGCGATAGGTATTTTGTCAATGCAATAAACAACCGGTTCACTGTTGGCTGTTCTTACTCGTTCAATCACCATTAATTCCCCATCTACCGGACATAAAAAGCGGCGTGCATCCTCTTCAGTTGCCTGCTGTACATTGGATGAAAGAAAAATAGTGCCTGGTTCCATCCCGGCGTTTACAATCATATCTGTCACGCTGTTTAACTGTTCAATGCCGGACATAAAAAGCGGTTTTGAATGAATAAATGTGCCCACACCATGGCGCCTAATAATTACACTTTCTTCTTCGAGTATACGAAGTGCTTCACGAAGCGTCGCCCGGCTTACACCGAGCTGTTTAGCTAATTCAAATTCAGAAGGAAGCTTTTCTTTTTCTTTATAAATGCCTTTTTCAATATCCTTTTTTAATCGGTCAATTACTTGTAAATATAAAGGCCGGTTGTCCTGTTTAATGGACACGGATTTTCACCACCTTTTCTTTCAGACATCAGACCTCTGAAGTTTAACATTTACGTTAATTTACCCATAATATATCATTTCTTTCCCTAATTGAAAAGACAATATTCGTCATAAACCGCTTGCTTCTTATGAATGAGACTGTTCTTTTCAGACCATTTCATCAGAAGGTTTTGGAATAAGCACAGTGCGTGGCTTGCTTCCTTCATAAGGGCCTATAATACCGCGCATTTCCATTTCATCAATTAAACGTGCTGCCCGGCTATAACCGATCCGGAAACGGCGCTGCAGCATCGAAACAGACGCTGTCTGCATTTCAGATATGAGCTGTACCGCATCTTCGTATAACTCATCTTCTGATTGAGCCGTCGTTTCTGGGATGTCTTCTGGAATCATTTCCTCTTGATACTGCGCTTTTTGCTGGGAAATAACAAAGTCAACGATATCTTCTACTTCTTCATCTGATAAAAAAGCACCCTGCACGCGGACCGGTTTCACGGCACCTGTCGGATAAAAAAGCATATCGCCGCGGCCAAGCAGCTTCTCTGCCCCACCCATATCAAGAATCGTCCGCGAATCAATAGCTGATGATACCGAAAAAGCAATACGTGATGGAATATTTGCTTTAATAATCCCCGTAATAACGTCTACAGATGGACGCTGCGTCGCAATAATAAGATGAATGCCGGCAGCACGTGCCATTTGGGCAAGCCGGATAATTGAATCTTCCACATCATTTGATGCTACCATCATTAAGTCTGCAAGCTCATCGACAATGACCACAATGTACGGCAAATGCGGCTGCTTTTCACCTGTTTCTATATTATGTTTTATCACATGTCCGTTGTAGCCTTCAATGTTACGCGTACCTGTATGAGAAAATAAATCGTAGCGCCGTTCCATCTCTCCGACTACTTTTTTCAGTGCCTGAGACGCTTTTTTTGGGTCTGTTACAACAGGTGCCAGTAGATGCGGCACGCCATTATACACGTTTAATTCCACCATTTTAGGATCAATCATCATCATTTTGACTTCATGTGGTTTTGCGCGCATTAAAATACTTGTAATAATGCCATTAATGCATACACTTTTTCCACTTCCAGTCGCGCCTGCCACTAGTAAATGCGGCATTTTATTCAATTCTGCTCCGATCGCTTCACCGGTAATATCACGACCGAGTGCCACGTGCAATTTCGAGTCGGGTTTTTCATTTTGTTTTGCCTCAATGACTTCCCGAAAACTAACCATGGCGACTTCCGCATTCGGCACTTCAATGCCGATCGCGGATTTCCCTGGGATCGGCGCTTCCATCCTAATATCTTTTGCGGCAAGTGCCAGCGCCAAGTCGTCTGTTAAACTGACAATTTTGCTCACTTTCACACCCGTATCGGGATGCACTTCGTATTTTGTGACCGCCGGACCAAGATGCACCTGTGTTACTTTTGCTTTGACGCCAAAACTTTGAAATGTTTTCTCCAGCTTTTGCGCATTTTTTTGAATGCGTTTTTTTTCATTGCTCTGATCTACTTGCTGAGGCTGTTTCAAAATCGAAGCTGAGGGTAATTTATATTCTTTGTTTTCTTCTTCCGCAAATGATAAGACAGCTTCTTCCAGTTCTTTTTCCTGCACGGGCTTTTGAGGAGCAGCCAGCTCTTCATTGTACGCTTTTTCAACAAAGCTGGAAATAACCGGTTCCGGTTCGCTTACAACTGCATGGAAATCCGGTTCAGGCTGCCTTATTTCTTTTGACGCTTCCGATTCCATCTGGACACGGCTTTTCTCTTCCCTTCTTTCGTTCACTCGTTCATGCGATCCTTGCCATACCTGTTTCACTTTTTCACTAAATAATACAAAACTGTGCGATATTTTTTGGATAAGCGGTTTGCCACCGATCATCAAAACACCGGAAAGGAAAAGCAACAAGGCAAAAACCCATGTCCCTGGACGCCCAAACAAAAAGTAAAACAAGGTAAACAGTGTGCCGCCGATCATACCACCACCAATATCGACTGCTTCATTATACGTAATGCTTTCTTTATACAAAAGCCATGTTTCAGCTAAATAATTTGTTCCGTCTGTTGGAGTGTCAAACAAGCGTATATGCAAAAAAACGAGAACACTTGCGATGATCAACAAAACGCCAGTAATGCTTCGTTTCCACAAAGGAGGGCGCTGTCGTTTGATTATCATGTAAAGCGCCATTCCGGCAAGGCCTATTAATCCCATTATATATAGACTGCCAAAGAAAAAAGATGCGGCTTGTGTAACAATTTTGCCTGCTATTCCTGTGCCAACGATTCCAACCGTACAGATTGCGAGTATAATCCCACCCGCTCCTTGAAGCTTTAATGATTGCATTCTTTCTTTTTCTTTATTTGTCCGGCGTACCGGTTTTTTTCGTTTCTTTTGTGCCAATTCAATCACCCTTATTTTTGTTCTTTAAACAATCGAAAGCAGCCAAATATGGGCTGCTTTCCAATTATATCATATTTAATAAAAACAAACATACGAGCGGTTATACTTCCATGATAATCGGCAGAATCATTGGTCGACGCTTCGTTTTTTCATGTAAGAATGAATTCAATTGATCGCGAATATCCTGTTTAATACCGGACCATTCAAACGACTCACCGGCCAGATTTTTTTCAACAATATTCGTCACGAGCTTCACAGACTCATCAATTAATTTTTCTGATTCACGAACGTATACAAATCCGCGTGAAATGATTTCCGGACCCGCGACAATTTTTTTCTGCTTTTTACTGAGCGTAATCACAACAGTAAAAATCCCATCCTGCGAAAGTAATTTTCTATCACGAAGAACAATATTGCCGACGTCACCAACACCGATCCCGTCAATAAGAATATTACCGGCTGTTACTCTTCCAGCTGGACGCATCCGGCCTTCCTTAAATTCAATAACGTCACCCTTTTCAGGGATATAAATATTCTCACGCGGTACACCGGTCATTTCCGCCAATTTCGCATGTGATTTTAACATGCGATATTCACCTTGAATCGGTATGAAATATTTCGGCTGCATTAAGTTCAACATAAATTTCAAATCTTCCTGTGAACCATGTCCAGATACGTGAACACGACGGTTGCCTGTTAAGACATTTGCGCCTGCACGGTACAGTAAGTTCACTGTTTTCGCTAAAAGAATTTCAAGACCAGCAGACGGTGTTGCAGTAATGATTACCATATCGCCTTCTTTAATTTTCACATGACGGTTTGTCCCTTTTGCCATTTTTTGCAGTGCTTCAATTGGTTCACCTTGTACGCCTGTCGCAAGAATAACAACTTGGTGATCCGGATATTTGCCAATTTCATTTAAATTAATTAAGATGTCGTCTTCCACCTGAAGATAGCCAAGACGAACCGCAATGTCATTCACTCGCTGAATACTTTTGCCGCTGACCGCCACTTTACGACCATGTTCATTAGCCGTATCAAATACTTGCTGCATGCGAATTAAGTTCGATGCAAATAATGAAACGATAATACGCCCGCTTGCCATATGAAACGCATCAGACAACTGAGTCGCAACCACTGCTTCTGACGTCGTATGCCCCGGACGTTCTGCTTCTGTTGAGTCAGATAGTAGCGCAAAGACACCATTTTTGCCAAGTGTCGCCATTTTGCCGATGTCCGGTGCATAATGTCCTTTTGCACTTTGGTCAAATTTAAATTCACCTGTGTGAACAATCGCCCCTTCAGACGTATGAATTGCCACGCCGATTGAATCCGGAATGCTGTGCGTCGTGCGGAAAAATGTGACTTCCGCATGATCAAAACGAAGGCGTGATTCGGAATGTACCGTATAGAACTTTACATCTTCTTTTACATTTTCTTCACGGAGACGCATTTTTGCAAGCGCTAGTGTCAATTTCGTCCCATATACAGGCGCTTTTACTTTTTTCAATACGTATCCGAGTGATCCGAGCGAATCTTCATGTCCGTGCGTTAAAAAGATCGCTTTAACCCGATCTTTATTTTCTTCTAAATACGTAATGTCAGGAATAACAATATCAATCCCAAGCATTTCATTTTCCGGAAACATGAGTCCTGAATCAATCACAAAAATATCACGATCCACTTCCACAACCGTCATGTTTTTACCGATTTCTCCAACTCCTCCGAGTGGAATGACTTTAATTAATTCATTTGTTTTCTTGCTCACTATTATTTCCTCCTAAACATTTAACAAACCCGATCTACATGTTACGTCTATTATAATCGATGAAGAAAAGTAAAGCCAATACAATCTATATGCAAAAGGAAAAGCCGGTTTTTGCAGAATGATTCTGCAAAAACCGGCCCACCTTTTAAAGCAATGTCGATAATGCTGTCCGTTCTTCTTCTGTTAGTGGAATGAGCGGCAGGCGAACGCCGCCGACATCCAGCCCTTTTAACTGTAATGCCGTCTTAACTGGCACCGGATTTGGTGCGGCAAACAATCCACGGAAAAGTGGAAGAAGCGCCTGATGTATTTTAGCAGCTGTTTGGATGTCCCCTGCATAAAACGCATTGATCATTTTCTTCATTTCATTCCCCGCTACGTGTGACGCCACTGAGACGATGCCTGTGCCTCCAACGGACAAAACAGGAAGTGTCAAGCCATCATCACCGCTGTAGACTAGAAAATCATCTGCTGTATTCGCAATAATTTCCGTAATAATATCGATGCTGCCGCTTGCTTCTTTTGTTGCCACAATATTTGGTACTTCATTAGCAAGACGGATTGTTGTTCTCGGTTCGATTAAAATCGATGAGCGACCTGGAATATTATAGATCATAACCGGGAGATTTGTCGATTCAGCAATGGTTTTGAAATGCTGGAAAAGTCCTTCTTGATTCGGTTTATTGTAATATGGCGCAACGAGCATAATGGCATCGACGCCTTCTGCTTCCGCCTTTTTTGTTAATTCAATGGATGCCCTCGTGTTGTTGCTGCCTGTGCCGGCAATAACCGGAATGCGTCCGGCCACTACTTTTACCGCATGGCGGAAAAGTGCAATTTTTTCTTCTGCTGTAAGCGTCGGTGATTCACCAGTCGTTCCTGCTACAACGAGCGAGTCCGTTCCATTTTGAATTAAATATTCAATCAGTTGAGTTGTTTTATTGAAATCAATGTTTCCTTTTGAATCAAACGGCGTAACGATCGCCGTTGACAACCGGCCGAAAGTAATCATACGCATTCGCCTCCTGTATTCCCGGGCCTTCTAATATTATTCAGCCTGTTGATTTGTTGATTTGTTGTTTTGAAGTAAGAACGTATCATGCAGTGCGTTAACAGCAGCCGGCATCTGGTCTTCTTTTACAAGTACCCAGATCGTCGTGTAGCTGTCAGCTGATTGCATAATGTTAATGTCTTTTTCTGATAGAGCTGTGACGATTTTAGAGGTTACACCTGGTACACCTGTCATTCCTGCGCCGACGACAGATACTTTCGCACAATCCGGCTCCATAATCGGTTCATACCCATTATCGATAAGCTTTTGCTGTGCATGATTGGCATTTTCATCTGTCACGGTGTATGTGACACGGTCTTCTGATATGTTAATAAAATCAACGCTTATACCTTCAGCCGCCATCAGTTGAAAAATACGGGACTGATCCGTTGTCTGAACTCTGATACGGGTAATGTCTGTTACATGAGCAATGCCCGTTACAGGACGATCGTGCATATCAAAGCCGTGATGTTCATCCGATGCGGAGGTAACGAGTGTACCCGTTTCTTCTGAATAGGTCGATCGGATACGAAGCGGCACTTTCGCCTGCATCGCAATCTCCACTGCACGCGGGTGAATGACTTTTGCTCCTTGATACGCCATGTTACATACTTCTGTATAGGTCACGATAGAAAGCGGCCGCGCATGCTGCACAATACGCGGGTCTGCTGTCATAATACCGTTCACGTCTGTAAAGATATCGATGAATTCAGCATGGACTGCAGCGCCTAAAGCAGCTGCAGACGTGTCACTGCCTCCCCGACCCAGCGTCGTCACTTCACCAAATTTTGAAGTGCCTTGAAAACCGGCCACGACGATTACATCGTTCGTTTCCAGTTCTTTTAACAGGCGTGCGCAGTTCATTTCAATAATTTTTGCATTCATGTGATCATGATCCGTGACAATTCCGGCCTGCCCGCCTGTCAACGCCGTTGATTGAAGTCCATTTTCCTTCAACATGTTCGAGAAAACGAGACTAGAGATCAGTTCCCCAGTGGATAAAAGAAGATCGGTTTCTCTTCTGGTCAGCATACTTTCCCCGCCGCCTGTAAGCGCTAATAGCGTATCCGTTGAATACGGATCGCCTTTTCGGCCCATAGCCGACACAACGACAACGACTTTATATCCTTCGCGAACGGCACGCTGTACGTGATTGAGGGCACTGAGCCTTGACTGTTCATCGCGAACAGACGTACCGCCAAATTTCTGAATGATGATTTTCATATTGAACACCTGGCCTTTTCATGAAGAATGGCGGCCGTTTATCCCGCATTAACGGACAGTAAACCCGTCTCTCTTTCAGTCATCGAAAAGAAAAAGCGATGAAAGAGGTTAGGTTAACTGTCCGTAAACGCCCGATTGGTTCCGTGCCTGTACGAAGCCCGGTCACTCAGGTATTGCCGCAGGACGCGGCGCTTTTTATCTGAGTTTTTCTTTTTATTCAGAAGGTCTCAGGTGGTCCCCACTGAATGAAGTTTCGCTTTATTTTTCTGTGACAATCTCCATGTCAATCAATGTTTCTGCGATCTGCACAGAATTCCATGCTGCTCCTTTTAACAAGTTATCAGAAACAACCCACATATGGAAACCATTATCTGTATGAAGATCTTTACGGATACGTCCAACAAATACGTCATTTTTGCCAACACAGTCTGCCGGCATTGGATATACTTGTTCGGCCGGATTATCTTGAAGGACAATTCCCGGCGCATCTTTCAACAAATTTTGTATATCTGCTGCTGTAAGTGCACCTTTTTCCGTTTCAAAATAAAGAGATTCTGAATGGCCTATTGCGATTGGCAAACGAACACAAGTCGCAGCAACGGGCAGACTATCTAGGTGCATAATTTTTTTCGTTTCGTTAATCATTTTCATTTCTTCAAATGTAAAGCCATTGTCTTCAAATTTATCAATTTGCGGAATGGCATTGAATGCGATTTGATAATGTTTTTTATCGCTACCTACCGGTAAAATTTTCGGTTCAAATGATTCGTTGTTAACAATCGCTTTCGTCTGGCTGTAAAGTTCTTCTACCGCCTGTGCACCCGCGCCGGATACTGCCTGATACGTTGACACGATAACTTTTTTCAATCCGTATGCTGTACGGATTGGCTCAAGTGCCACAAGCATTTGAATCGTCGAGCAGTTTGGATTGGCAATGATTCCTTTATGATCGCGCAAATCTTCTTTATTTACTTCTGGTACAACAAGTGGAACTTCCGGATCCATGCGGAATGCGCTTGTGTTATCAATGACCACAGCGCCGCGTTTTGCTGCTTCAGGAGCGAGCTCTTTTGACACACTGCCGCCTGCTGAAAACAACGCGATATCGATTCCGTCAAAGCTTTCCGGTTTCGCTTCCTGTACTGTTACGTCTTCGCCTCTAAAAGAAACGGTTTTTCCCGCTGAACGGGCGGATGAAAGCAGCGTCAATGACTTCATTGGAAAATTGCGCTCTTCCAGTGTTTTTAGCATTTGTTGTCCGACCGCTCCCGTCGCACCGACGACGGCTACGTGAAAACCTTTGTTACTCATGTAAATCTTCCCCTTCCAGAATAAGTAATTCATTTTACGTATAAAATACGTTGTCGAATAGTAGCAATTAGTGAAAAAGTATTTCGATACTTTTAATAGCATTATTTTAACACAATAAAGGATGAATAAAAGAAGAAAATCATTTGTTCGCAAAAAAGACCGTTTTTTTGGGGGATTTACGTGTATTTTATCTAAGCAGTGGCTGAATTTGACGGTTATTGATGGCAGCGACAACTGTTTCTGGAACGAGGTCCATTTTAGCAACGAGTGAGTTTGGTTTTTTTACTGGATCATCCTGTCCAAACGGCACGAAATAAATGTTTTTTGTCGTTAACAACTTAGCAATATTATGACTGTTTAAGCCAAGTCCATCGTTTGTCGAAACTGCTACAACGACTGGTCCCCCATTTCGAAGTGTTGCTTTTACCGCCATTAGGACCGGTGAATCCGTATTCGCATTGGCAAGCCGGCTAAGGGTACTGCCTGTCATCGGTGCAATAACCATGCAGTCAAGCGGTTCCTTTGGCCCGAGTGGTTCTGCATCTTGAATCGTTACGATCGCTTTTCGACCCGCTTCTTCCTCTATCTTTTGCAGCCATTCACCCGCTGAACCGAAACGACTCGCTTCCTTTTGAACAGTAGCCGTCGCTACGGGAACAACATGTGCTCCAAGCTCGACCAATTTTTTCACAACCGGCACTACCTCTTCAAATGTGCAGTGAGACCCTGTCAATCCAAAGCCTATTCGACGTCCTGCTAAAGGCGATTCCACTGTTTACAGTCCCCTTTCCATTTTCCATTCACGGGCAGCATTGACAATAACCTGCCCAAGTATTTTACCTGCTGTTTCCGGCGCCGCTTTCCCCGGCAGACCGAGCGCATGGATGGCTTGAATACCAGCTGCCTCTGCTGCTTTGAAATCCGTTCCACCTGGCATTGAAGCGAGATCGATAATGATCGCTGTTTTTTTCATCTGCCGAATCACTTCATCCGTCAATAAAAGGGCCGGTACTGTATTAATTATGATATCTGCCAGACCCGCCTGTGTGTGAAGTTCCTCCATATAAAACGGATCAATCCCCATTTCTGATGCACGGGCAAATCTACCTGTTTCTCTCACAGCTGTTGATACAGTTGCACCGACCTGATGAAAGAGACGTGCTGTCGTCATTCCAACGCGTCCGAACCCTACTACCATAACCTTTGATTGGTGAATGGTAAATGGTGTTTGCTGCATAGCAATCATAAGCGTTCCTTCAGCGGTTGGAATGGAATTATGAATCGCTGCATCTTCACGTTCAAATAAAATAGTGACTTCACGTTGTATCATTTGTTTGAGCGCAGCTGTTTTTATGCCGCTCATGACTGCACACGATTCTGGTATCTTGTCTGCAATTTCTTTTGTGAAAAAAAGCGGTTCGTTTGCAAACGAAGCTTCAACTTCTCCATTTTCCTTCACACCTGATACAGGCAAAACGAATAAATCGATGGACAAACTATGCAAATCATCCGTTTTTATTTTTTTAACATTTTTAATTATCTCTATTTGTTCAAACCCAATCATCCACACGTCATATCCGTGCTGAACAAGAATGCGGCTTATTTCCAATTGCCTTGCATCGCCACCAAACAAAACGGCGTTCATCTTCATCTCCTCCATCTTTGACGTATTCTTTTTATTGTATGAACTGTTTATTTTGCTGTGCCATTTTACTACGTATAAAAAAGAACCCGCAAAAAGCGGATTCAATTGACAGCTGTTTTCGGCCATTTGCCGTCCGGGCTGATTAATGATGCAGAAAATGGTTTATCAAATAATTGTTTCGCGAGTTCATCAACACGTTCTTTTGTCACGCCATCAATGAGTGAGACAATCTCATCCAATGAGCGGTGATGTTTTAAAAGAAGTTCATTTTTCCCGTTGCGGCTCATCCGGCTATTTGTGCTTTCCAAACTTAACATTAAACTGCCTTTGAGCTGTTCTTTACTGTTGTACAATTCTTTTTCCGTCAATCCTTCCGTTTTCACAAGATGAATCGAATTTTGAATCGTCTCATATAATTCATCGAGCTGCTCGGCACCGGTTCCACCGTAAAAGGTAATTAGACCCGTATCTTTGTAAGATGAATGGTACGAATAAACAGAATACGCAAGACCTCGCTCTTCCCGTACCTCTTGGAACAAACGGCTCGACATGCTGCCGCCGATAATATTGTTCATAACAATTAAATTGTAAATATTTTCATCTCCGATTGGAATACCCTCATAGCCGAGACATAAATGCGCCTGCTCTGTTTCTTTTGAACGCGCTTTTTTCTCGTAATAAAAATGAGAGACTGCTTCCAATTCAGCTGCCTTGCCCCCTGTATACGAACCAAAGAGTGCCTCTGCTTTACGGACGATATCTTCATCAATATTACCAGCGATAGAAATAACAACCCGGTCTGGTGTATACATGTTATATATATATTCTTTCAATGTATCACGTGTAAAAGAAGATAGTGTTTCTTCTGTACCTAAAATTGGCAGACCGAGCGGATGATTACCGTATGCGGCACTGCTCAATAAATCATGGACGATATCGTCCGGTGCGTCTTCATACATTTTAATTTCTTCGTATATTACATTTTTCTCTTTTTCCATTTCCTCTTCCGCAAATGTTGAATTAAAAAACATATCGGCCAGCACATCTAATGCATGATCCGCATGATTATCAAGTACTTTCGCGTAATAACATGTGTATTCTTTTGATGTAAAGGCATTTACTTGTCCGCCAATACTGTCAAAACTTTCAGCAATTTCTTTTGCACTTAAGTTTTTCGTTCCTTTAAAAAACATATGTTCAATAAAATGGGATACACCATTTAGCTGAGGAGACTCATCTCGCGAGCCAGTCGCAATCCAGATTCCAATTGCTGCTGAGCGGACAGTTGAAATTTCCTCTGTTACTATGGTCACACCATTGTTACATGTAAATCGTTTTATCAACGTAATCTATTCCTCCTAGTATCTGTTTCATCTAGATGTCTATTTCGTTATATCAATAAACAACATTAACATAGGTCATTCATTTATTCCAGAAAAAAAGCGCCGCTCTTCAAAAGAGATCGACGCTTTTTATGATTATGATTGTTTTGACGCTTCTTCTTTTTCTCTTTGCTCCTTCAAAACAGCTTTACGCGATACATTTACACGGCCTTGATTATCAACACCGATGACTTTTACAAGGAATTGATCGCCCATTTTCACGACATCCTCTACTTTGCCAACCCGCTCTTCTGCCAGTTCAGAAATGTGGACAAGTCCATCTTTTCCTTTAAACAATTCAACAAATGTACCAAATTTTTCAATTCGTTTTACTTTCCCCATATAAAGTTCGCCTACTTGGACTTCACGAACAATATCTTCAATGATTTTTTTCGCACGCTCATTATCTTCTTGATTAATCGATGAAATAAAGACTGTTCCATCTTGTTCAATATCGATTTTGACGCCCGTTTCTTCAATGATTTTATTGATTTGCTTACCGCTCGGCCCAATAACATCACGGATTTTATCCGGATTAATTGTCATGGTCATGATTTTCGGTGCATACGCGGACAATTCAGCACGCGGCGTGTCGATTATAGACAACATATGCTCTAAAATATGCATTCTGCCTTCTTTCGCCTGCTGCAATGCTTCTTCTAAAATTTGACGGCTTAAGCCATCAATTTTAATGTCCATTTGAAGGGCTGTTATACCTTTTGCTGTACCCGCTACTTTAAAGTCCATGTCGCCAAGGTGGTCTTCCATGCCTTGAATATCAGAGAGGACTGTGTAATGTTCACCTGACTTAACAAGACCCATTGCAATACCGGCAACCGGTGCTTTAATTGGTACACCTGCATCCATCATAGCCATTGTACTCGCACAAATGCTCGCCTGTGAAGAAGAACCATTTGATTCAAGCACTTCTGACACGACACGGATCGTATAAGGGAAGTCTTTTTCGTCTGGAATAATCGGAAATAGTGCACGCTCTCCAAGTGCACCGTGACCGATTTCACGGCGTCCAGGCGCACGAAGCGGACGCGTTTCCCCGACGCTGAATGAAGGGAAATTGTAATGATGCATAAATCGTTTTGACTCTTCTACGCCAAGTCCGTCCAATATTTGAACATCACCGAGCGCACCGAGAGTTGCAATGCTGAGCACTTGCGTTTGTCCGCGTGTAAACATGGCAGAACCGTGTGTCCGTGGAAGCAATGCTGTTTCCGATGCAAGCGGACGGATTTCATTGATTTTACGGCCATCTGGACGGATTTTTTCAACAGTAATTAAACGGCGTACTTCTTCTTTAACGATTTTATCCAAAATTTCAGACGCTTCTCGGACTGACTCTTCTTCGCCTTCTTCTTGAAGAGTTGCTTTCACAGCGTCTTTCACTTTTTTAATCTCTTCGTCACGCGCATGTTTTTCAACCGTTTGTATGGCTCGAATCATGTCGCTCTCACACATTGTGCGGATTTTCGCTTCAAGTTCTTGATCATTTTCATAGAGAGCAACTTCATGTTTTTCCTTACCGCATTTCGCAACAATTTCTTCTTGAAAAGCAATGAGACGTTTTATTTCTTCGTGGCCAAACATGATTGCTTCAAGCATCACTTCTTCAGGCACTTCATCTGCTCCTGCTTCAACCATGTTGATCGCTTCTTTCGTACCGGCAACCGTTAAATCGATATCACTCTCTTCTGCTTGTTCAACCGATGGATTAATGATAAATTCACCATTAATGCGTCCGACCTGTACCCCCGCAATCGGACCTTCAAACGGAATATCTGACACAGATAGCGCAAGAGAGGATGCAAACATTGCCGCTATTTCAGAAGAACAATTTTGATCCACACTCATAACTATACTAATGACTTGAATTTCATTGCGGAAACCATCAGGGAAAAGTGGACGGATTGGACGATCAATAAGACGGCTCGCAAGGGTCGCTTTTTCACTCGGGCGGCCTTCACGTTTAATAAATCCGCCTGGTATTTTACCGGCAGCGTAAAGACGTTCTTCATAGTTCACGGTCAACGGAAAGAAATCTACTGCTTTCGGTTCTTTTGAGGCTGTTGCAGAGCTCAATACAACGGTATCACCATAGCGTATTAGCGCTGAACCATTGGCCTGCTTAGCGATTTGTCCTACTTCGACAGTTAGCTCACGCCCTGCCCATTCGATGGAAAATGTTTGTTTTCCTTGCTCCATATAGTTGCACCTCTTTTATTTTAACATCATATTTTTTCCCTAACAAAAAAGCGGGAAGAATCCCGCTTTTGTGAATTATCGGCGCAAGCCGAGTTTTTGGATCAACTCGCGGTAGCGTGCAACATCCTTGTTACGAAGGTATGAAAGCAAGTTACGGCGACGGCCGACCATTTTTAAAAGACCGCGACGTGAATGGTGGTCTTTTTTATGTGTGCGTAAATGATCATTCAATGTGTTGATTTGTTCAGTCAATACAGCAATTTGCACTTCTGGAGATCCTGTATCAGACTCGTGCGTTCTATACTCCTGAATTAGTTCGTTTTTGCGTTCTTGTGATAATGCCATTATTTTGTTTCCTCCTTTAAATTTGTTTCATCCCCGTCAGCCTAGCATACGTTGGAGACTCGCCATGCCAAGCAGCGGTTCAAAATGTTAAGCACTGTATATTATACGAAACTTAAGGGTGTTCGTCAAGTCGCTTACGGTCAAAAAAACGAATGGCTGCCTGTTTGTCTTTTTCAATTTGCGCAGACAACTCGTCCATGCCGTTGAACTTTTGTTCACCACGTAAGCGAATGTACCAGTCCACGTCGACTTCTTCTCCGTAAATGTCTCCATTGTAGTGGAACATATGCACTTCAATCGATAAAACAGGCTTGTCCGGACTTTTAAATGTTGGCCGAAATCCTACATTGCATACTCCTTCACGCCATTCATTTTGCACATTCATTTTCACTGCATATACACCTGTAAGCGGTAAAAAGTAAGAGTCGTCCGGTTCAATATTTGCGGTTGGAAAGCCCATTTTACGTCCGCGTTTATCGCCATGAATAACCATTCCTCGCATACGGTATGGCCGTCCTAGTAAATCCGACGCATCACGTACGAGTCCGCTTGACAAAAGTTCACGTACTTTTGTAGAACTTATTTTTTCTTGTTCAAAATCAAGTTTTTTCACTCCTGTATATGTGAACTGGCCACGTGAATGAAATTGCATCGTTTCCATCGTTCCTTTGGCAAGACGGCCATACGTGTAATCAAAACCAGCGACGACATGCTGCACATTTAATCCGATGATGAACTCATCCACAAATTGCTGTGGTTCGAGCGCAGCAAAGTCAGATGTAAACCGGACGATGAATAAATAATCGACACCTAGTTCTTCAATAAGCCGTTTCTTTTCTGCTAACGGCGTAATATGACGAATGTGCGTATGTTTGCGGCTGAGTACGAGAGACGGATGAGGATCAAACGTCAGGACTGCACTTTTCCATTCATTCTCGCTGGCAATTTGTTTTGCTGTAGTAATGACTTGTTGATGACCTTTATGTACACCGTCAAAAAAACCGAGTGCGAGCGCCATTGGCTCATACTCGTCTTTCTTTTTTTCATGTGGATGATGAAGCATAATAACTTCCATACGTTGACACCTGTCTTTCTTTCAGTCTGGCATTACTTTGATCGGTTTGACTTTCCCTTCTTTTTCTGGATGAATCTGATAAATAGCAAGCAGTTCATCGTTTAAATAAACTGCTGCTTCTTTTTCTCCATCCGGCCAATCAGTAGGAACTGGCAGGACAGCTCCGTTTTTTATCGTCACTGCTACTGTATCAAATACGTTCCACTTCGGCAAATGAGAAACCGCGATTTCAACCGGCTTCAGCACGTCTTCTGGCATACTTACGGCAATCTCCTCCAATGTTACACAGTCTTTCTCGTAAAAGCCTCCAGAACTTGTGCGGACGAGCTTTGACATATGAGCAGGATAACCAAGTTTTTCACCGATCATGACAGCCAGTGTTCGGATATATGTGCCTTTACCACATACTATACGAATGGAAAAGCGCACCGTCTCACCGTCATGTACAATACTGCTTATTAACTCAATTTGATCAATCGTCACGATTCTTGATGGCCGCTCAACGATTTCTCCTGCACGCGCATATTCATATAGACGCCTTCCATTTACTTTGACAGCAGAATACATCGGCGGTATTTGTTCAATCTGTCCAGTTAACTCCTCAAATATAAGCAGCAACTGCTCGGCTGTGATAGAAGCGTCTATTTTTTTTGATTCAATGACCGCACCCGACGCATCTTCTGTTTCGGTCGATATCCCGATCGTCACTTCTGCTTCGTACGTTTTGCCACTGTCTGTTATGTATTCGGCGAGGCGAGTTGCTTTGCCAATACAAAGCGGCAATACTCCTTCTACATCAGGATCTAGCGTACCCGTATGGCCGACTTTTTTCGTTTTCAGTATTTTGCGCACTTTAAAAACGCAGTCATGTGATGTCATGCCTTTTTCTTTCCATAGTGGTAAAATTCCATTCATTTGACTGGCCTCCTTTCTTCATAAAAAAAGACGTCTGGCAGACAGCAAGATCAAGTCCGCTGCTGCCATGACGTCTATTTTCTTAGGTCGGTTCATTTGATGAATTGTCGATTTCTTTTAAGAGAGTATCAATCCGGCTGCCGTATGCAACCGATTCATCAAACTCAAACGTAAGCTCCGGTGTTTTCCGGAGACGGATTCGTTGACCGAGTTCAGAACGGATAAAGCCTTTTGCTTTCGCCAGTGCTTTTAACGTTCCTTCCCGCTCATCTTCACCACCAAGCACTGTAATGTAGACAGTAGCTTGCTGCAAATCGCCGGTGACTTCAACATCAGTTACCGTTAAAAAACCGATACGTGGATCTTTCACTTTCCGGCTTAAAATATCCGTCAATTCTTTTTTCATTTGTTCTGCTACGCGATTTGAACGCATTGACATGTATATCACCCCTTAAAACGAAAGGTTATTTGCGCTCGATTTCCTGCTCGATGAACGCTTCAATAATATCTCCTTCTTTGACATCATTGAAACCACGAATCGTAATTCCGCACTCATAGCCTTGCGCAACTTCTTTTGCATCATCTTTAAATCGTTTCAAGTCATCGACTTCACCTTCAAAAATAACGATGCTATCCCGAATTAAACGTACGCCCGAGTCACGGGTAATTTTGCCTTCTGTTACATAGCTTCCGGCAATCGTACCGATTTTCGACACTTTAAACGTTTGGCGCACTTCAGCCTGTCCAATAATTTTTTCTTCAAATTCTGGATCAAGCATCCCTTTCATCGCAGATTCAATTTCTTCGATGACTTTATAAATAATACGGTGCAGACGCACTTCTACTTTTTCCACATCCGCTGTACGTTTCGCATTGACATCAGGACGGACGTTAAATCCAATCACAATCGCGTTTGATGCAGAAGCGAGAATAATATCTGATTCTGTAATCGCACCAGCACCTGTATGAATAATTTTGACGTTAACGCCTTCCACTTCGATTTTTTGAAGGGCAGCAGCTACCGCTTCGACTGAACCTTGTACGTCCGCTTTCAAGACGATGTTCAAATCTTTCATTTCGCCTTGTTTCATATGTTCAAACAAGTTATCAAGACTGACTTTTGTTTTTTCACTGCGCTGTGCTTGAAGTGCTTCTTGTGCGCGAGTTTCACCGATTTGACGAGCTGTTTTTTCATCTTCAAATACAACGAAACGGTCTCCCGCGAGCGGTACATCATTCAAGCCTGTAATTTCAACCGGTGTCGATGGACCAGCTGTTTTCACACGTCGTCCAACATCATTCACCATCGCACGAACACGGCCAAATGTATTGCCGACTACGATCGGATCACCGACATGAAGTGTTCCGTTTTGAACGAGCAATGTCGCAACAGAACCGCGGCCTTTATCAAGCTCTGCTTCAATAACGGTACCCATTGCACGGCGCTGTGGATTTGCTTTCAACTCTTCTACTTCTGCGACGAGAAGAACCATTTCAAGCAATGTGTCAATTCCTTCTCCGTGCTTCGCTGAAATCGGAACGAAAATGGTTTCACCGCCCCATGCTTCTGGAACGAGACCATGTTCTGTTAATTCTTGCATCACACGATCCGGGTTGGCCGCGGGCTTATCAATTTTATTAACCGCCACAATAATCGGCACTTCCGCTGCTTTTGCATGGTTGATCGCTTCAACGGTTTGCGGCATAACACCATCATCCGCAGCCACAACTAGAATGGTAATATCCGTCACTTTCGCACCACGTGCACGCATTGTCGTAAAAGCCGCATGTCCAGGTGTATCGAGGAACGTAATTTTCTTTCCATTCGTTACTGCCTGGTAGGCACCTATATGCTGTGTAATACCGCCGGCTTCACCTTCTGTTACTTTTGTGTTTCGAACTGAGTCAAGCAGCGTTGTTTTACCATGGTCGACGTGACCCATGATCGTCACAACCGCTGGACGTTCATTCAAATTTTCTTCTGTCGTTTCTTCTTCAAAATAGGTTTCAAGATCCGCTTTGTCGATTAGTATTTCTTCTTCTACTTCGACATTAAATTCACTTGCAACAAGTTCTATTGCATCTTTATCAAGCTCTTGATTGATTGTCGCCATGACGCCAAGCATGAACAACTTTTTAATGACTTCTGACGGTTCAACGTTCATTTTCTTTGCTAACTCTGCTACTGTCAGTGAGCCTGAAAAAACGATTTTTTCTGGAATTTCTTTCTTTTTAACGACGGGCTGCGGTCTTGGAGTTCCTTTACGTTGGCCTCCCGAACGGCCTTTGCCACGTGGTCCGCCATTAATTCCGCGTTGTCCTGGCTTTGAAGCGCCACCACGTGCACCGCCGCCTGTTTTCTGCTGTACACCTGGTTTAGATCCAGTCGGTTTTGGTTTCGCCGGTCCACGATTCTGTGCCGGCTGGCTTGCTGATTTATTCGTTGTTTGTTGATTATTTGTTTTATTATCCAAGTTTAAATGGCCTCCTTGTCATGACAGTCATATATATGCCGTCATTCCCCATCGATAAGCGTCTTCAACTTTTTGGCGAAACCAGCATCGGTCACAGCAACAACGACTCGGGCATCTTTTCCAATTGCCTGCCCTAGTACAAAGCGGTCCTGTATCCGTCTGAGCGGTACGCCATAAAAGTGCGCCTTATCGGTAATTTTCTTTTCTGTATTACGCGATGCATCTTCTGATAAAATAACGAGTTTTGCATTCCCACGCTGAATTTCTTTGACAGTCAATTCTTCACCGGAAATAATTTTGCCTGCTCGAGTTGCAAGTCCTAAAAATGATGTCCATGGCTGGCTGGCCATATTAATTTTTGTCCTTTGCAATAATTTCAAGCAATTCATCATAAATGGATGACGGGATTTCCGCACTGAGCTGGCGGGCAAGAACATTTTTTTTCTTCGCTGCTTCCACCGCTTCTTTTGATTTTGTTACATATGTGCCGCGCCCTGACTTTTTGCCGGTCGGGTCAACAGACACGTCTCCTTCTTTTGAACGGACAATGCGGATCATTTCTTTTTTCGGTTTCATTTCACCCGTGGCCGCGCATTTGCGGAGCGGGATTTTTTTGGGTACGGGCATCGCTGTTCCTCCTTATTCGATGTCTTCTGAAAAGAAATCTTCAAGGTTGGTATCTGACGCTGCTCGTTCAAACTCGTCATCTTGATCAATGGATACGCTGTTTTTAGACGACGGATATATACCAGCTTCACGTGCGTCTGTTTCACTTTTAATATCTATTTTCCAACCTGTTAACTTCGCTGCAAGTCGTGCGTTTTGTCCACGTTTTCCGATGGCCAGCGACAATTGATAGTCCGGAACAATAACAGTCGTTGCTTTATTTTCTTCATCGAACGTCACTTCAATGACTTTTGCGGGACTAAGAGCATTTGCTACAAATACAACAGGGTCATCTGACCATTTCACGATATCAATTTTTTCACCTTTTAATTCGTTGACAATCGCTTGTACACGGTTTCCTTTAGGTCCAACACATGCACCAACGGGATCGACTTCTTGATTTTCAGAATGCACCGAAATTTTAGACCGGTCACCCGCTTCGCGTGAGACAGAGCGAATTTCGACTGTGCCATCAAAAATTTCTGGCACTTCAATTTCAAATAAACGCTTAAGTAACCCTGGATGTGTACGTGATACGAAAATTTGCGGTCCTTTTGTCGTCCGTTCCACTTTTGTAATAAATACTTTTATACGATCATGCGGTTTATATGTTTCATTCTGCATTTGCTCTGACTGTGGCAATAGCGCTTCGATTTTACCGAGACTGACATAAATGAATCGGGCATCCTGCCGCTGTACAATTCCCGTCATAATGTCTTCTTCACGATCAATAAATTCAGAATAAATAATGCCGCGTTCTGCTTCACGCACGCGCTGCGTAACGACTTGCTTTGCTGCCTGTGCTGCAATACGGCCAAAATCTTTCGGTGTCACTTCTAGTTCAACAATATCGCCAATTTCGTAAGCTGGGTTAATCAATATCGCATCCGGAACCGCAATTTCAAGCCGTGAATCAAATACTTCGTCAACGACTTCTTTGCGTGCATATACACGTATTGAACCGCCTTCAAGATTTAAATCCACCCGCACATTTTGAGCTTGATTGAAGTTACGCTTATAAGCGGAAACAAGTGCTGCTTCTATTGCATCAATTAATACATTTCGTTCGATACCTTTTTCTTTTTCAAGATAAGTGAGGGCATCATATAGCTCTGAGCTCATTGGCTAAAAAGCCTCCTTACATAAATATCTTATTAATTTTTTAAAATGTAACAGCAAGACGTGCTTTTGCTACTTTATTCAAAGAAATCGTCAACTGTTTTTTACGCGTTTTTACCGCATATTCAATCGTTAGTTCTTCTCCGTCAAACGAAAGGAGTTTGCCTTCATACGTTTTTTCGCCGTCAATCGGTTCGTAGAGCTTTACATTTACATGTTTACCGACAGACCGTTCGAAGTCTTCCTTTTTCTTTAATGGTCTTTCCGCACCGGGTGACGACACTTCGAGGAAATAATTGTGTGGAATCGGATCCGGATCAAGCGCGTCCAATTTCTCGCTCAAACGTTCGCTAACCATGGCACATTC
The DNA here is from genome assembly GCF_000372765.1 of Bacillus sp. 37MA. NCBI lineage: Bacteria > Bacillati > Bacillota > Bacilli > Caryophanales > Bacillaceae > Bacillus > Bacillus sp. 37MA. The sequence continues at coordinate 673,562 of NZ_KB889752.1, read as the reverse complement.
TTCAATATCAATGCCGCTTTCTTTATCAATGTACAATCGCAAAAACCAGTTTTTTCCTTCTTTAACATATTCCATTTCAACAAGTTCAAGATTCAATTCTTCAATGATTGGTTCGGCAATTTTCTCTACCGTTTCGATGATTTTACTCATTGTTTTGTCCTCCCGCATGAAAGAATTTGTTTCGGAACATCCCCGCAACAAACACGAAAGAGTGGGGGCGGCCCACTCTTTCGAAGAGAGTTATCATGCAATTTCCATCTTTAAGGATACCATAATTAGGTCCTTTTTGCAAACAGCACATTAGAACAAGGACAGCTGGTTCTGGTCAGGCAATGCATCTAGGCAGCCCATCTTCTCCAAGTATTCCATAATCGTTTTTGATACTTTCCCTCTCTGCTGTAAATCTTCTTTCGATAAAAACTCGCTGTCCGCTCGGGCAGCAACGATATTTTTTGCTGCGTTCGTACCAAGACCCGGTATAGCGTTAAACGGTGGAATGAGTGAACCGCCATCAATGATGAATTCATCAGCACTCGAGCGGTATAAGTCTACCTTTTGAAAAGTAAAACCCCGTTCAACCATTTCAAGTGCTAGTTCAAGCACCGTCATTAAGTTCTTTTCTTTTGGCGACGCATCGAGTCCTTTTGAATTGATTTCCTGAAGCAATGCTTTAATCGCTGCCGACCCTCTCGACATGACGTCAATTTCAAAGTCTTCTGCACGAACCGTAAAGTACGCTGCGTAATACAAAAGAGGCAAATGAACTTTGAAGTACGCAATCCGTACCGCCATTAACACATAAGCGGCCGCATGGGCTTTCGGGAACATATATTTAATCTTTTTACATGAATCAATATACCATTCAGGTACTTCATTTTTACGCATTTCTTCTTCCATTTCATCCGATAAGCCCTTCCCTTTACGGACAGACTCCATAATTTTAAAGGCGAAAGCGGGATCGAGTCCTTGATAAATTAAATACACCATAATATCATCCCGACAGCCGATCACATCTGACAGTTCGCAAACACCTTTTTGAATCAGTTCCTGTGCGTTCCCTAGCCATACGTCCGTTCCATGAGACAGTCCGGAAATTTGAACAAGTTCTGAAAACGTTGTCGGCTTCGTTTCTTCAAGCATTTGCCGGACGAATCGCGTACCAAATTCCGGAATACCGAGCGTTCCTGTTTTACACATAATTTGCTCTTCTGTCACACCGAGCGATTCGGTACCGCTGAAAATTTTCATCACTTCCGGATCATCCGTCGGGATTGTTTTCGGATCAATACCAGACAAATCTTGCAGCATCCGGATGACTGTTGGATCATCATGTCCAAGAATATCTAGTTTCAGCAAGTTATCATGAATAGAATGGAAGTCAAAGTGGGTCGTTTTCCATTCCGATTTATCAGAATCAGCTGGATATTGAATCGGTGAAAAATCATAAATATCCATGTAGTCTGGTACAACGATAATTCCACCCGGGTGCTGACCAGTTGTCCGCTTCACACCCGTGCATCCTGACACGAGACGATCTACTTCAGCACTACGGTATTGTTTCGTATACTCTTCCGCATACTTTTTCACGTAACCATAAGCGGTTTTTTCCGCCACCGTTCCGATCGTTCCTGCTCTAAACACATACTCTTCACCGAATAGCTCTTTCGTATAGTTATGAGCGCGCGGCTGGTATTCACCGGAAAAATTCAAATCAATATCCGGTACTTTGTCTCCTTTAAAACCAAGGAACGTTTCAAATGGGATGTCATGTCCGTCTTTTTTATAAGGAATGTAACAATCTGGACAATCTTTATCTTTCAAGTCAAAACCCGAACCGACAGAACCGTCATCGAAAAACTCGGATTTTTTACATTGCGGACAAACGTAATGCGGCGGCAGCGGATTGACTTCAGTAATTTCTGTCATCGTGGCAACAAATGATGAGCCAACAGAACCACGGGAGCCAACGAGATAGCCATCATCAAGTGATTTTTTTACAAGTTTATGTGAAATAAGATAAATAACAGCGAACCCGTGTCCAATAATACTTTTCAATTCTTTTTCAAGACGTGCTTCCACAATTTCAGGCAGATCATCGCCGTAAATGCTTCTTGCCATCCCGTAACTCATTTCACGCATTTCTTCGTCTGCGCCTTCAATTTTTGGTGTAAACAAATCATCTTTAATCGGCTTGACATCTTCAATTAAATCGGCAATTTTATTCGTATTATCGACGACAATTTCATGTGCTTTATCCGCCCCGAGAAACGAGAATGCCTCTAACATCTCATCTGTCGTACGAAAATGAACGTCCGGCAATGTTTGACGGTTCAGTGGATTCGCACCGCCCATCGATGAAATTAAAATATGCCGGTACACTTTGTCTTCTTCATTTAAGTAATGCACATTTCCTGTTGCAACAACTAATTTCTTCTGTTCATCTCCGAGCTGAATCATATTCCCGATAATATCTTCAAGTCCTGCTTCGTTTTTTACAAGCTCCATTTCCACAAGTGGTGCATAAACAGCTTTTGGCTGCACCTCGAGGTAATCGTAAAATTCAGCTGCCTGACGCGCTGTGTCCATCCCTTTTTGCATCATCGCTTCAAACACTTCACCCTTATTACAGCCTGAACCGATTAATAAACCATTCCGATGTTTTTGTAATACAGAACGCGGGATGCGCGGTACACGATAAAAATAGTCAATGTGCGACTTGGAAACAAGCTTAAATAAATTTTTCAATCCGTCCGCATTTTGTACTAAAATTGTACAGTGGTAAGGGCGTGCCCGTTTATACGCGCCGCCTTCCCCCATATAATTATTAAATTCATTGTGTCGTTTTATGCCTTTTGCATCCGCGTCTTTCAATAGCTTAAGTAAAATATAGCCCGTCGCTTCTGCATCATATATCGCTCGGTGATGCTGTGTTAATTCAACATCGAATTTTTTCGCCAATGTATTGAGCCGGTGATTTTTCATATCAGGATAAATGAGACGGGCTAGTTCGAGCGTATCAATGACCGGATTTCCTATTCGGCCAATGCCGTATTTTTCATAGCCTGTTTGAATAAAACCCATGTCAAATGAAGCGTTATGGGCGACTAATATCGAGTCGCCGCACCATTCTTTAAAATCACCCAATGCTTCATCGACATCCGGTGCATCTCTCACCATTTCATCTGTAATGCCTGTTAACTCAATCGTCGTCGCAGAAAGCGGATGATGTGGATTCGCGAACCGTTCAAACCGATCGATAATGTCACCGTCTTTTATTTTAACAGCGGCCAATTCAATGATCGTATCGTATACAGCTGACAATCCAGTTGTTTCAACGTCAAAAACAACGAATGTATCGGTGGCAAGTTCTCTGTCTGCATCTTCATACGCAATGGGTACGCCATCATCAACAACATTCGCTTCCATGCCATATAAAATTTTCACGCCATTCTTTTTTCCGGCGCTATACGCTTCTGGAAACGACTGAACAACGGCATGATCCGTAATCGCAATCGCTGAATGTCCCCATTTTTTCGCTTGACCGACAAGCGCACTGACCGATGTAACAGCGTCCATCTGGCTCATGGGCGAATGAAGATGAAGTTCTACCCGCTTCTTTTCTACGGTATCTTCACGTGACGGCGAACGAATTTCATTAATATCATTAGCAATCATGACTAGGTCGCGAACAAACGTATCATTTTGAACCGATCCTCTGACACGCACCCACATTCCTTTTTTGACACGATTAAATATTGCTGCATCTTCTTTATCACGGGAAAACATTTTGATCATTAATGAATCTGTGTAATCCGTAATTTTAAATGTAAGCAGCGTACGGCCGCTGCGCAGTTCTTTCGTTTCCGCATCAAAAATATACCCTTCCGTTGCAATACGGCGTTCTTCATCGATAATTTCTTCAAGCCGTTTAAATTCACTGTCCGGCTTAATCGTATACCCAATCGTAACAGGACCCGAATCTTCTGTAGCACCGGAGTCCTGCTCTTTCGCACGATTTTGCATCTCCACAACCGCTTGTCTTGCTCGTTCTGCATCTTCTTTTCGCTTTTCTTCAAGAAACTTCTCATACTCTTCATTTTGCGTATTCTCTGTTATTTGCACGTCAAATGTAAGCGGCGGAAAGCCAAGACTTTCATATATATCACAAAGGCGGCGTCCATATTTATTTTTCAGTGCCATGCCTTCCATTTCATTTTGCGTACGAATGATTAATTTCGTTCCAGATACACCTGGCTGCTGCTCGTTTAACGCAGCAAGAATCGGTGGTGCAATGCCGTCTAACTGGCGAACACAATAGGACCAGTAGTCTAAAATATGCTCCGGCGTACAAGATCGGTTATTGACTTCAATGGCAAACGTAATCGAAGCAATAGACGAAAATGTACTTGAAAGTGCATCAGCAAAACGTATGAGAACACTGCATGGAATAAGTGCCGGTGCCGAAAAAACGAAATGCCATTTTTTATCTTGTTTATGGACAGTCAACTTTTTAATTTCAGTGTCATCAAAATGACGTACAACTGCGTCTTCCGTTAAGCGGAGTTGTTCAAGCAAAATTAAAAAGCGGCTCCGACCGTCGGATGATGATCCATTCATGTTCATTCCCCCTTACGTATAAGAGGATGAACGGCAAATGCCGGTCATCCTCTTTTTTAAATCGTTCCTTGCAAGTCACGAATGACGTTGATAACATTTTCAACAGATGATTCAATGACGTCACCTGTTTTACGTACTTTGATTTCCACTATGCCTTCTGCCGCTTTTTTACCGACCGTGACACGTACTGGCAAGCCAATTAAGTCGCTGTCTGTAAATTTAACGCCTGCGCGCTCAGCACGATCATCCATTAATACACTGAAGCCTGACTGTCGAAGCGTGTCATAAAGTACGTTCGCTGCATTCACCTGAGCTTCATCTTTCACGTTAACCGGAATTAAATGCACATCAAATGGGGTAAGAGTAGCCGGCCAGACAAAGCCCTTCTCATCGTTGAACTGCTCGGCAATCGCCGCCACAATACGAGAGACACCAATACCGTAACAGCCCATAATCATCGGCTGTGTACGGCCATTTTCATCCAAGTATACAGCATTCATCGCTTCACTGTAACGTGTACCTAATTTGAATATATGGCCGACTTCAATGCCTTTCGCAAATTGAATGGTGCCTTTTCCATCCGGTGATGGGTCGCCTTCTAAAATGAATCGAAGATCCACAAATTCAGATATATTAAAATCACGTGCAATATTTGCATTCACGTAATGCCAGCCGTCTTCATTTGCACCGCAGACAATGTTCGTCAGCGACTGAACAGCCTGATCAGCAATGATTTTCACATCTGCCGGCACACCTACTGGACCGAGTGAACCGAACGTTGCGCCAAAAATTCGAGCCGCTTCCTGTTCCGTTGCCATTTCGACCGTTCCCGCATCTAGGTAGTTTTTCAATTTAATATCATTAATTTCATGATCGCCACGTGCAAGCACGATGACCAGTTCTTCATCTACTTTAAAGACGAGCGTTTTCACGCACTGTTCAGCTGGTACGTTCAAAAAGGCTGCTACAGATTCAATCGTTTTAGAATCCGGTGTTTCCACTTTTTCAAGCGGTTTTGGTTCGTCATTGCTTTTCTCGTAAACCGTCACAACCGGTGCCATTTCAATATTTGCTGCATAGCTCGATGTATCTGAATACGCAATCGTGTCTTCACCGATCTCAGACAACACCATAAATTCATGGGTATCTTTCCCGCCCATAGCTCCTGAATCCGCAATAACAGCACGGAAATTCAACCCGCAGCGCTGGAAAATATTCGAATACGCTTCAAATAAACGATCATATACCTCATCCAGACTTTCCTGAGAAGAATGAAATGAATAGGCATCTTTCATAATGAATTCACGGCCGCGGAGCAAGCCAAAACGCGGCCGTTTTTCATCGCGAAACTTCGTTTGAATTTGATAAAGCGTAAGCGGCAGGCGTTTATATGATTTCACTTCATCACGAACGAGAGCCGTAATGACTTCTTCATGTGTGGCGCCGAGTGCGAATTCACGTGAATGACGGTCTTTCAAACGCATCAATTCCGGACCGTACGTTTGCCAGCGTCCTGATTCCTGCCATAACTCTGCCTGCTGCAAGGCCGGCATTAATAATTCTACTGCTCCTGCGTCGTCCATTTCTTCGCGGACGATGTCTTCTACTTTACGAAGCATTTTTTTACCGAGTGGCAAGTAGGTGTACACACCACTCGCATTTTGCCGGATAAAGCCGGCCCGGAGAAGGAGTTGATGACTTTTTACATCCGCATCAGCCGGCACTTCTCTCATTGTTGGAATTAACGTTTTACTTTGCTTCATTCAATCGCACCTCGACTAGAAAATTATTGGTTCTATTTATTATAAAAAGAATCGCTGTATGTCGTTCCATGTGACAACAATCATTAATAGCATTAAAAGCGCGAAACCGACAAAGTGGATCTTTCCCTCCATTTGACGGTCAACCGGCTTACCGCGTACTGCTTCATAAAAGAAAAACAACAGTCTGCCCCCATCAAGAGCAGGCAACGGAAGCAAATTCATAATGCCTAGGTTAATGCTTAAAACACCCGCCCATTTTGCGAGATTCAGAATACCTGATTCGGCAACGGTATCCGTAGACACGTATATGCCAACCGGTCCGGATAACATGTCAATCGAAAATTGTCCTGTTACGATTGTACCTAGCAATTGAATAATCTGGATTGTCCATGCATAAACATCTTTGGCTCCATAAACAAATGCTCCGAAAAACGACTTCTCAAACGGGGTATATACACCAATCATCCCATATGTTTCACCTTCTGCTTTTTCAGCTGACGGTGTAACCGGAAGCGTCAGTTGCTCCCCGCCGCGCTCAATATTAAATGCGAGCTCTTCCCCCGGACTTTTTTGGATGACAGTGACGATATCTTCCCATGACGACATCGTTTCACCGTCAATCGATATAATACGGTCACCTTCTTGCAATCCTGCTTCGACTGCCGCCCCACCCTCAATGACTTCTCCAAGCTGTGGCTCATTTGTTGGGATCCCTTGAATCATCGCCAGAACGACAAAAACGATAAATGCAAGGATAAAGTTAAACAACGGCCCTGCAAAAATGGCCATTGCACGCTTAGGCAATGTTTTTGAATTAAACTGACGGTCATACGGCGCAATTTGTGTGCTTAAATGATCTTCTGTCATTAACGCTTCACGGTGAACGCGAAATGTTTTTAATTCATCCTCGCCCTCTTCATACCCGGTGATGAGCAACTCATGTTCAAGGTCCGCTTTTTCAATTTCGATCACACGGGCCTCTTTAAAACGATCACGGCCATTGACAATTAAATTAATCACTTCGTCTTGTTCATTAAATATAACGCCAATACGCTGCCCAGCTTTTAGTTCGGTCATTTCCGGATCTTCGCCGGCCATTCGGACATATCCACCGAGCGGCAGCAGCCGGATCGTATAAACTGTTTCTCCTTTTTTATGAGCAAAAATTTTCGGTCCAAATCCAATCGCAAACTCACGGCATAATATACCTGCTCGTTTAGCAAAAATAAAATGGCCAAGCTCATGGAAGAAAACAAGTGATCCAAAGATAACGATAAACGCGATTACGGTATTCAAACGGTTCTAACCACCTTTTTATGATAAGAATGAGCGTACAAACGCTCTCCCTTCTGCATCGGTTTCGATAATCGCACCTAGCTCCAGTGACTCAACCGGGTTGTGTTGTTCCATTGCCCGCTCTACTACTTCTTCAATCTGCAAAAATGTAAGTTTGCTATCAAGAAAGGCCGCTACTGCTTCTTCATTAGCCGCGTTCATGATTGCTGGCATCGTGCCTCCTATTTTTCCTGCTTCGTACGCGAGATGAAGCATCCGGTACCGATTAAAATCTGCTTTTTCAAAATGAAGCTTGCCAATGGAAGCAAGATCAAGCGGTGCTGTATCCGGCATCGGAAAGCGATCTGGCCACGTCAATGCGTATTGAATCGGTACACGCATATCGGGTGAACCGAGCTGCGCCATAACAGAACGGTCGTGAAACTCGACCATCGAATGAATGATGCTTTCTCGATGTAAAATAACATCTATTTGATCATATGGCAAGTTAAAAAGCCAGTGCGCTTCAATCACTTCAAGTCCTTTGTTCATCATCGTCGCAGAATCAACGGTAATTTTAGCACCCATTGACCAGTTTGGATGATTCAATGTTTCTTCAACTGTCACGTTTGCAAGTTCTTCCCGGTTTTTATTTCGAAAGCTTCCGCCTGATGCTGTTAAGAGGAGACGGCTTACGTTTTTTTCATGTTCTCCCTGCATACATTGAAAAATCGCGGAATGTTCGCTATCGACCGGCAGTAGCTTAACACCTGCTTTTTTCGCAGCTTCTGTCACAATATGCCCTGCTGTGACAAGCGTTTCTTTATTCGCAATCGCGATTGTTTTCCCTGCCTCAATCGCCTTTAATGTCGGCTGCAGACCCACACTGCCGAGAACAGCATTGACAAGCGTATCTGCTTTTTCATCAACCGCCGCCGCTTCAAGCCCCTCTGCTCCATGCAAAATACGGATATGAGGATACTCTATCTTCAGCCGATTTGCTTCATCTTTCTCAAGAACAGATACGAGATCAGGTTTAAACTCATTGATAATCTGCCGGGCTACATCTATGTTTTTCCCAGCGGAAAAAGAAGATAACCTAAATATTTCTGGTTTTTTTCTAATAATATCGAGCGTTTGTAAGCCTATCGAGCCTGTAGCCCCTAGCAGACTTATCGTTTTCAAAAAATCATCTCCCTTACAGCAATTGAAGTATATGTAAAAGCGGAAATACGAACAGCCAGCTGTCTGTTCGATCTAATATTCCTCCGTGGCCCGGTAGTAATGTACCTGAATCTTTCACATCATAATGACGTTTCATGGCGGATTCAGCAAGGTCACCAATTTGTCCTGCAACCGATAATAAAGCCGTTGCCGTCAGTACCCAAAATGGATTAGCATCAAAGTCGACAATAGATAAAAAGATAACTGCCACTAAAACAGCGGAGCCAATCCCGCCATAAAAACCAGCTACTGTTTTATTCGGGCTAATCTCGGGCCATAACTTCCGTTTGCCGATCGAACGACCAACAAAATAAGCACCTGAATCTGTTGCCCATGTAATGAGCAAAGCGAAAAAGACGAATAGAACACCTGCTTCTCTCGTTTCAATCACATATGAAAATCCGAAGCCTATATAAAGCGGGGTCAGGATGCAAAAGGCCGCTTCATCAAATGTAAATCGATTTTTCGTTACGACTGTATACACTAAGAAAAGGAGCACAAAAACAAGCAATAATTCCAGCTTCCCGTATCCCGCATCCTGCCATTTCCCCGCAACAGCCTCTGGCATGAGTAACATGAATGAAAGCAGGACAGATAATAGCGCGGGCAGCGAAACAGCCGGAACGCCTTTCATTCTTAACGCTTCGAGTACCGCAGTGGCACTCATAATATAAACGAGTATGATAAACGGCCACCCGCCATACGTAACAATTGGTAAAAACAGAGCCGCTGCAATGACGCCCGTTACAATTCGTTGTTTCATAATTCTTTATCCCCCAGCTTTTTCTTCACGACAACCCTCCGAAGCGCCGTGACCTTTTTTGAAATACAGCCACCGCTTCAAGAAGATCCTCTTCTGAAAAATCAGGCCACAATACATCTGTAAAGAAAAATTCAGTGTAAGCAAGCTGCCAGAGCATAAAATTGCTCAGACGATGTTCGCCGCTTGTACGAATGAGTAAGTCAGGCTCCGGTAAATGACTAGTCATTAAGTAATGAGAAATCGTTTCATCTGTCACGTCACGTTTCTCCAGCACACCCGATTGTATATCATTCATTATCGCCTGAACGGCATTGACGATTTCTGAACGGCTGCCATAATTTAAAGCAAAATTTAAAATAAGTCCATCATTGCCAGCCGTTCTGTCTATCGCATTTTGAACAGCCCGTTTCGTATGAACAGGCAGCTTCTCTATATCGCCGATCATTTCAACACGTACATTTTCTTCTATTAACTCCGGCAAAAAAGTAGAAAGAAATTCTTCCGGCAATTTCATTAAGAAATCAACTTCCACTTTGGGACGCTTCCAATTCTCTGTTGAAAATGCATAGAGCGTTAACACTTTTACCCCGATCCGATTGGCACTGCGGGTAATTTTCCGTACGGTTTTCATGCCTTCATTATGTCCGGCAATACGCGGCAAAGCCCTTTTTTTTGCCCACCGGCCATTTCCATCCATAATGATGGCAATATGTTCAGGCACATTCTCTTCTGAAAAGGCTATTTCACCTGTTTGTTTTAATTGCCAGAACCACGGTTTATGTCCCATACAAGATCCTCCACATCGCTTCTTTCCTATACATTTTACCATATAAGACGATTTCATGGTAAATACAGCGATAAAATCAAAAAAAGAACCCTCTTGCATAAGAAGAGGGTTTGCTAATTAGCGTATTACACTTCCATAATCTCTTGTTCTTTATCTTTAGCAATTTCATCCACTTTGCGAATATAATCGTCCGTCTGTTTTTGAACGTCTTCTGTATAGCCACGAAGATCGTCTTCTGTTATATCACCGGTTTTTTCACTTTTCTTCAAGTCATCGTTTGCATCACGGCGTATATTGCGTATCCCCACTTTCGCCTCTTCTGCTTCTTTCTTTACCAGTTTCGCCAGTTCTTTCCGACGCTCTTCTGTCAAAGCCGGGAAGTTTAAGCGGATGACCGCTCCATCATTTGACGGATTTAAGCCAAGATCAGATTTCAAAAGTGCCTTTTCAATATCACCTAATGATGTTTTATCATACGGTTGAATCACTAAAAGACGCGCTTCCGGAATGTTAATAGAAGCGAGCTGATTAATCAGTGTCGGTGCTCCATAGTAATCAATTGTAATGCGGTCTAACACATTCGCACTCGCACGTCCTGCACGGATTGATGCAAGTTCACGTGTAAATGCTTGAATCGCTTTATCCATTCTCTCTTTTGTCTGGTTAATAATTTGTTGTACCAAGATTATTTCCCCCTTACGATTGTTCCGATATTTTCACCCATAACAACGCGTTTAATATTCCCTTTTTCTGTGACAGAGAAAACAATAAGTGGAATATCATTATCCATGCATAACGAAGAAGCTGTCGAATCCATGACTGCTAGTCCTTCTTTAATAACATCAAGATAGGACAATTCCACATACTTCACTGCATCTTTGTCCAATTTTGGATCTGCACTATATACTCCGTCTACATTATTTTTTGCCATTAAAATAACTTCTGCTTCAATTTCAGCAGCGCGTAACGCAGCTGTTGTATCTGTTGAAAAGTATGGATTTCCTGTGCCCGCAGCAAAAATAACGACACGTCCTTTTTCGAGGTGGCGAATCGCCCGTCTACGAATATATGGCTCTGCTATTTGACGCATTTCGATGGATGTTTGCACGCGCGTTTCAATGCCTTGCTGTTCAAGACTATCTTGTAACGCCATCGAGTTCATGACTGTTGCCAGCATCCCCATGTAATCGGCTGTGGCACGATCCATGCCCATTTCACTACCGATTTTCCCTCTCCAAATGTTACCGCCTCCAACGACGACTGCCACTTCTACGTCCAGTTCACTTACTTCCTTTACTTGTTCAGCAACTGATTGAATGACGGCAGGGTTAATACCGAAACCTGCTTCTCCTGCTAATGCTTCACCACTTAATTTTAATACAACGCGTTTATATTTAGGCTGGCTCATGTAGACCTCCATCTGTAATGTACATGAAATCCCTCACCAGATCGGCAAGGGATTTCACTTATTCCATTCCGTCCGACGGAAAAAGAATCATTATTTTTTCACTTGGTTCATAACTTCTTCAGCAAAATTTTCTTGACGTTTTTCAAGACCTTCACCAACTTCATAGCGAGTGAATTCTGTTAATGTTGCGCCTTTAGATTCAAGGAATTGACGTACTTTTTGATCTGGATCTTTAACAAATCCTTGGTCCAAGATGCACACTTCTTCAAAGAATTTTCCAAGACGGCCTTCCACCATTTTTGCAACGATATTTTCAGGTTTTCCTTCGTTAAGCGCCTGTTCCGTCAATACTTTACGCTCACGTGCTACCTCATCTTCAGACACTTGATCGCGTGAAACATATTTCGGGTTCAATGCTGCTGCATGCATCGCAACGTCTTTCGCTGCTGCTGCGTCAGTTGTACCTTCAAGGACAGCAAGAACACCAATACGTCCGCCCATATGCAAGTATTCACCGAATGCTGCATTCTCGCCTTTTGTGCGGATTTCAAAACGACGAAGGGATAGTCTTTCACCGATTTTAGAAATGGCCTCGTTAATATACACATCAACCGTTTTGCCGTTTTGCATTGTTTGCGCAAGCGCTTCTTCAACAGTAGCTGGCTTGTTGGCAAGAAGATGTTCTGCGATTTCTTTCACAAGAACTTGGAAGTTTTCGTTTTTCGCAACGAAATCTGTTTCAGCGTTCACTTCAAGAATAACCGCTGTGTCGCCTTCACTTATAATATAAGTTGTTCCTTCAGCAGCGATTCGATCTGATTTCTTCGCCGCTTTTGCGATACCTTTTTCACGAAGGAAGTCAATTGCTTGATCCATGTTACCGTCTGTTTCAACCAATGCTTTTTTGCAGTCCATCATACCTGCGCCTGTTTTTTCACGAAGCTCTTTTACCATTTGTGCAGTAATAGCCATTATAGTTCCTCCTTCAATATGTAGAGTGTGACCCGCATGATGCGAGTCATGAAAGCGTTGCGGCAGGACACCGCACTTTTAGCTTTCGAATGAATCTTGTTTCTTTATTGTCTAGCTTCAAAAAAAGATGATAAGGGTATCCCTCTTATCACCTTTTTGTTCATTACTCAGCTGCAGCTTCTGCTGTTTCAGCTTGTTGCGCTTCTTCCACAGCAACAGCTTCAACGATTTCTTCGCCTTGCTTCGCTTCAAGAACAGCGTCAGCCATTTTACCAGTCAAAAGTTTTACAGCGCGGATTGCGTCATCGTTTGCAGGGATGACATAATCGATTTCATCCGGATCGCAGTTTGTATCAACAATACCAACGATTGGAATGTGCAATTTGCGTGCTTCTGCAACCGCAATACGCTCTTTACGCGGGTCGATGATGAAAAGGGCATCTGGAAGACCTTTCATATCGCGAATACCGCCAAGGAATTTTTGTAGGCGTTCATGTTCTTTTTTAAGTTTAACAACTTCTTTTTTCGGAAGCACATCAAATGTACCATCTTCTTGCATTTTTTCAATGTTTTTCAAACGTTGAACACGCTTTTGGATTGTAGAGAAGTTTGTAAGTGTACCACCCAACCAGCGTTGGTTTACATAGTACATACCTGAACGTTCTGCTTCTTCTTTCACAGAATCTTGTGCTTGTTTTTTCGTTCCAACAAACAATACTTTACCACCGTCATCGGCAACTTCTCTTACAAATTTATACGCTTCTTCCACTTTGCGAACGGTTTTTTGAAGATCAATGATGTAGATCCCGTTACGTTCCTGGAAGATGTATTTTTTCATTTTTGGGTTCCAGCGGCGAGTTTGATGGCCAAAGTGAACACCAGCTTCAAGCAATTGTTTCATAGAGATTACTGACATGTTTGTTTCCTCCTGTTTGGTTAGATTTCCTCCGCCTTTATCCTATTCAGACAAATTCCGTCACGGACGGCACCGTCTGCCTGAATCAAAAGACGTGTGTATTAACACCGTTAGTTACTATACCATAACGCTTCGTGCCCCGCAACCATTTTATTGTAGCCGATAAAATTTTAAGCCGAGCTGAACTTCTGTAACACCTATTTTTAATTCGCGTGCAATCTCTTTTTCAGAGAATCCTTGTTTTTTCAATTCCATCATCCGTTCTGATGCAGACCGTTCTTTTACCGGCTGTTTCGGCTCTTTTTTCACACTTGCATATGCTTTAGCCACTGCTGCCCGCGGGACAATCGGTGGGAGCACAACCGTATCATCCTGTGGCGCTTCATTCGGTATAGGCGCCGGCTCTTTTCGCTTCGGTTCTTTTTTCGACAACTGTTTGATCAACTGCTCGTTTTCTTCTTTTAATTCCATTAAAAAAACTGACATCATCTCTTCTGTTTCCGCAGCCGTTTGCCGCATTTTCTTTTCTGTCTGCTTCATATTATTTTGCCGTTGAAATAATAAGATAAGTGCAAACAAACTGACCGCATGTATTAAAAAGGAAGTCGTGATTAAAAATGTTATCATACGTGCTCCTTATCCAATTTCACCCATAATGAATGATTACTTTTTCTTCACAAGCTGCTGTTTTAATTTAAACAATGCTTTTGAATGAATTTGTGAAATGCGAGACGTCGACAATCCGAGAATCTCGCCAATTTCCGTCAGTGTTAACTCTTCTTTATAAAAAAGGTCAATGACGAGTTGCTCTTTTTCTGTCAGCTTTTCAATTTGAATAGCCAACTCATTCATTTGTTCCTGCTTTACAAGCTCTTCCTCCGGTGAGATTTTCCCGTCGTCTTTCAATACAAACCCCGGTCCATCCGGCTGACCCAGTTCATTCACTTGCTCGTCTATCGATAAAATGTGTGAAAAAAAGTGTTCAGCGATCGTATCGTGTACTTCATCCGTCGTTATACCGAGTTCTTCTGCTACTTCTTCTGCTGTCACTGCCCGCAAATAGCGTTGTTCAAGCATGGATATGGCTACTTCAATTTTTTTCGATTTTTCCCGGGCAGACCTCGGAAGCCAGTCCGCTTTCCGCAAGCCATCTAAAATCGCGCCACGTATTCGAAATGAAGCGTACGTATCAAACTTCAAATCGCGTGAGGGCTCAAATTTTAAAAGCGCATCATATAAGCCTGATAAACCAAAACTTGTCACTTCTTCTCTGCTCACTGCTTTTGGAAGTGTTGAAACAATTCGCCTGCTATGAAATGTCACAAGAGGCAAATAACGGGCCACGAGCGCATCTCCATCATCCGGATGTTTATCTCTTTTCCATCTTTTCCACAAATCATGCTCTTCGTACGGCGTTAATTTCGTCATTTCATCCCCCCCTCAACTGACATCACCTGGTACGAATTATTTCTGTCTTTAATAATAGTTTAAAGAAAAGTCAGGTATTTGCCAACGTTATGTACAAAAAAGCAGCGGTTTTATATCCGCTGCTTTGCCTACAACCGCTGTTCGCCTTTACTGACCGACCGAATATGCAGAATAGATGTTAATGGATCAAATTCAATCGTTCGTCCGCTGTTTCCACCAACATCCTCGGCAAGAATCGGAATACGAGCTATTTTCAGCTGTTGTTTGACCGCCTCTACATTCCGTGGGCCAATCTTCATCAAATCAGAACCGGACTTATACTGAAACATTTGCGCACCGCCTGCGATCTTTGCTTTTAAGCGAAATGGACGTGCACCGCTTTGTGTTAACTCTTTTATGAGCGCAGGCACGCCCGTATCCGCAAACTTCGCTTCGTTTTTCGCACCTGATTTCGCAAGGCTTGAGTCCGGCAGCATGATATGAACCATTCCCGCAATTCGAGCTGTTTCATCATATATAACGACTCCGACACAGGAACCGAGCCCTGACGTACGTATCGTCCCTGGCGGTCTAACGACATTTATATCAGCAATTCCTACTTTGACAACATCATGTACATTATTCACTGTATCCGGCTCCGAGTGCCTCGAATATAACCGGGAATGAGTCCGGAGACAACAGTAAAAAGAAATGTCCTTTCACAGTTTCTACATTGTCATCTTCAAGCTCAGTTAATACCGTGTCGATCACAATGGCATAGTCGCTGTACTGTGAAATTTCAAGCAGACCGTAACTAATAATCGCACCGAACATATCGATAGCAAGCTCTGGTACAGACGGCTGCAATTTTAAGTGCGTAAAATCGCTCAGCGCAGATAGATAAGAACCGGATAATATATTCCCCATTTCCTGCATGGCTGAAAAACCAATATGCTGTGCTTCACGATTGTGAAATGTAAATAAATCATCTGACATTAACTTACGAATAAAGCGGTCTGCTTCTGCTACTGTGAGTATAAAAAACATGTTTCCACCTGCTTCTCCTTCAATTCGAAGGCTGACACTGACCACTTCTTGTTCAGATCCGCCAGTTAATTCCATCATCTCTGAAAATGGTACAATGCTTACACTCGGTACTTTCATATCAATTCTTCTATTTAAAAGAATAGACAGCGACGTTGCTGCGTGGCCTGCCCCTATGTTGCCAACTTCCTTTAAAATATCGAGATGAATCGGTTGAATATTATCAATGTAGTTCATCATGAACCGCCTTTATTTAAAGATCTTTTCAAGACTAAGCATAATGAGCAGTCTTTTTTCCAATTTTGCAACTCCCGTAATATATTCATCGCCCATGGACCCTACAACTTCAGGCTGTGGCTCAATCGCATCAAGAGGGATGTCAAGTACGTCATTTGCTCCATCCACAATAAGACCGACTTCCATATCATCGAGCGCCGCAATAATAATGCGAGTTGTGTCATCGTATTTTTCGTCTACCAAGCCGAATCGACTACGTAAATCAATAATTGGTGTCACAACGCCACGCAAATTGATTACACCTTTTACAAATGGCACGGTGCCGGGTACACGCGTAATGTGCATTAATTTTTCGATGGAGTAGACTTGATGAACAGGCAAAGCATACTCTTTATCTACTAATTGAAAAGCAATGACTTTCACAGCGCTTGGAGCACTTGTCTCACTCATAGCCGTACCTCCTTCTTATTTAATGAGCGCATTGCAGTCTACAATAAGCGCCACTTGTCCGTCACCTAAAATCGTTGCTCCCGAAATAGCAAATACATTCGTTAAGTAGTTACCGAGTGATTTCAAGACGACTTCTTTCTGACCGATAAAGGAATCAACGACGAGACCGGCCATTTTTTCACCCTTTCTAACAATAACGATCGAATAGAAGCGGTCCTCATCATCTTGATGTGGGACAGAGAAAATATTTTCAAGGAAAAGAAGCGGAACGACTTTGCCACGGAAATCAATGACTTGCTGGTTGTGGGCGTTCAACACCTCGTCCTTCTTGACAATCGCCGTTTCAATAATAGAGGAAAGCGGGATCGCATATTTTTCTTTCTCCACTTCTACAAGCATGACGGAAATAATCGATAGTGTTAATGGTAGTTGAATTGAGAAAATCGATCCTGATCCTTCAACAGAATCAATTGTAATCGAACCACCTAGTGATTCAATCGTCGTTTTGACAACATCAAGTCCGACACCACGCCCCGATAAATCAGAGACAACATCTGCTGTTGAAAAGCCCGATGCCAGTATAAGTTCATAAATTTGGCGGTCACTCAGTGTAAGCGCCTGTTCTTCTGTGACAATTCCTTTATCCAATGCTTTTCTCAACACTTTATCTTTGTGAATACCTGCTCCATCATCTTCAATTTCAATGAAAACATGATTGCCGCTATGGTATGCTTTTAATTTCACTGTACCTTCAGCTGGTTTTCCTTTTGCAACACGGTCTGCTGGCATTTCAATACCATGATCCATCGCATTGCGGATTAAATGAATGAGTGGATCACCGATTTCGTCAATTACCGTCCGATCGAGCTCGGTTTCTGCACCGATAATTTCGAGGTTCACTTGCTTGTTTAAATCCCTCGTCAACTGTCGAACCATTTTCGGGAAACGGTTAAAGACTGTTTCGACTGGTACCATGCGCATGTTCAAAATAATCGTTTGCAAATCACCTGAAATGCGTGACATATGCTCAACCGTTTCATTTAATTCAGAATGGTTCAGTTCGCTGGAGATCGACTCAAGACGGCCGCGATCGATGACGAGCTCTTCAAATAAATTCATTAAAATGTCAAGTCGCTCAATGTTGACGCGGATTGTCTTATTCGTTACAGCATGCTTTGACTCTTTTACGTCGTCCCTTTTCTTTACCGCTGGCTTTATTTCTTTTTTCACGTCTATTTGTTTCGGTTCTTGCGCAGGAGCAGTTTTTTCCTGATGAGACCCATTCATACTCAAATTCGTAACTTCCATGACGGTCACTTGATCAACTTCTGATACTTTTTTTACTTTTTCTTCAATATCTTCTGCTGGTTCTTTCGTAATAAGTGTAACGGTGAAGTATTCATCAAATTTTTCTTCTTCCAATTTTTCTGTAGGCGGAACTGATTTAATCACCTCACCACATTTTTCAAGCACTT
This sequence comes from Bacillus sp. 37MA, assembly GCF_000372765.1. Lineage (NCBI taxonomy): Bacteria > Bacillati > Bacillota > Bacilli > Caryophanales > Bacillaceae > Bacillus > Bacillus sp. 37MA. The sequence continues at coordinate 655,224 of NZ_KB889752.1, read as the reverse complement.
CAAATACCATGAACACGCGAGCTGCTTTTAACACACAGTCAGCACGCAAAAAGACTGCAACTTCATAACATGTAAAGCCCTGTTCTTTAGACTGTTCGATGACAGTACGCTCGAATTCATCGTACTGAAAGTCTGATTTTAGTGATAAAGGGGACTCTTCTCCTTTTACTTCTGGTGACAAAACCGTTTCACCCTGTTCAATTTCCAACAGTTTCGTAACGATTTCGGTTACATCCCGCTTCCCATCACCGCCGGAAGAAATATCATTTACCATCGCTTCAAGGTCATCAACAGAAGAAAAGACAACATCCATAATTTCTAATGTAACGGCAATTTTATGATTGCGAATCGCATCAAGCACATTTTCCATTTTGTGTGTCAAGTCAGCAAGATCTTCATATCCCATTGTGGCAGACATCCCTTTTAACGTATGGGCAGATCGAAAGACTTCATTGACAATTGCAATATTCACAGGATCTTTTTCCAGTTCTAGTAAATGCTCATTCATTGCTTGTAAATGTTCTTTACTTTCATCAATAAAAATTTCCAAATACTGATTCGTATCCATCCGTCTTCACCTCTTATCATTTACGTATTTAACAATCGTTACGGCAATTTCATCGACCGGCACTATTTCGTCAACAAGATGTGTCGCGACCGCTGCTTTTGGCATGCCATACACGACGCACGTTTCTTTCGATTCTGCAATGGCTTTGACTACGCCTGTTTCTTTCAACTTGATCAAACCGTCTGCACCGTCTGTACCCATACCCGTCATGATCACTGTGACTTTTTCAACACCCTGGATTGCTGATGCAGAGCGGAACGTCACATTAGCAGCTGGACGATGTCCACCTTCTGGATCCGTTTGATCAAGTGTTACAACAATAGAAGAACCGACTTTCCTAAGCTTTAAGTGATAGCCTCCTGGTGCGATATAAGCCGTCCCTTTTTGTAAAATTTCTCCGTCTTCCGCTTCTTTTACTCGCATGTCCGACAACGAATCAAGCCGATCAGCGAGCGACTTCGTAAAACTTGCCGGCATGTGCTGTACAATCACAACGGGGGCCAAAAGCGCAGCGGGCAGTTTCGTTATAACATGCTGCAGTGCACGCGGGCCGCCTGTTGATGTAGCGATGAGCACGATTTTATCCATTTTTTTATATCGAGAAGGAAGTGTCATACGATCTCTCTGACCCGGATTGGTCTGAACAAACGATTCGATAACTGTCGGTTTTGCTGCTAATACAGGCTTCATGCTAATATTTGCTTTTGCTGCAGCAAGCACTTTTTCAATTAATATATCCTTAATTTCGTGAAGGTCCAGCGAGATCGCCCTGGATGGTTTAGCAATAAAATCGACAGCGCCCATTTCCATTGCTTTTAATGTCGTGTCCGTTCCTTCTTTCGTTATACTCGACAGCATGACTACTGGACATGGCTGCTTGTCCATAATCAATTTCAAAGCTTCCAGCCCGTTCATTTCCGGCATCTCAATATCGAGCGTAATGACATCCGGTTTTAACTCTATTGCTTTTTTAACGGCATCATGTCCGTTTCGTGCAGACGCAATCACTTCGAGGTCCGGGTGCTCGGATAAAAATTCAGAAATCAGCTTTCTCATAAATGCAGAGTCGTCCACAACAAGAATTTTTTTGGATTTCATCGGCTGTCCCTTCTTTCTGTAAAAAAACGCCGCAATTTATCGATGAAACCTGTTGGTTGATTTTCTTCATTCGCAGGCAAACCAGCATACTTCTTTACAATGTTATCAAGCGCTGTTGAAATACGCGCTTCCGGATACAAAATCATAAACGGCTGTCCGGCTGTGACTGATTTCCGAACAACGCTGTCTTCTGGAAGTGAACCAAGAATAGTCGGGCTGACATGCAAAAATGTCTCCATCGTCTGCTTAAGACGACCCGCTGTTTTCCGTCCTTCTTCTGCAGATTCAACCCGATTGCATATTAAATAAAAAATTTTTTCCTGATCACGTAAATAAATATATTTCATCATAGAATAAGCATCCGTTATCGCTGTTGGTTCTGGTATCGTGACCGTTAACACTTCTTCTGCGGCATGCAAAATATTTAAACTTTCTTTTGATGCACCCGCTCCCATATCAAACAATAAGTAATCGTAGTCATCGATAAGTTCTTCGAGAGCCTGAATCCATTTTTCCATATAAGAGTCATCCCACTCAAATAGTTGAATGGCTGCTGAACCGCCATGAATGAAAAAAACCCCTTCAGGTCCAGACTTGATCAAGCTCGCAAGCGGTTCCCCCTTTATGAAGAAATCAGCAATAGAATGTCCAGGATCTTGGCCTATTAAGTGATATATATTACCCATACCGATGTCCATATCAAACAACAAAACTTTTTTTCCCAATTTGGCGAGTCCTATAGCAAGGTTCACTGAAATATTTGTTTTCCCAACACCGCCTTTTCCACTGACAATGGCTACTGTTTTTGCACAGTTTTTTTTCATCCTATTGATTTCAGCCGCTTTTTGCCTGATTTTTTTTCTGAGTGTTTCCGCTTGATCATTCATCACATGTACCCTCGAACAATGATTGAATAATAGATATAGTCGTTGTTTTTTGAAGATCATCTGGTACATTTTGACCATTCGTAATGAATGTTGTACCTACTTTGTAATTATACATTAAATTCAAAATTGTGCCTTTAGTTTTTGTTTCATCTACTTTTGTAAAAATAAAACCATCCACTTGAACCGTTGTGAAATTATGAATGACTTCTTCTAAATCTTCCTGTTTTGATGCTGCACTTAAAACAAGATAGGTAAGAGATTCTCCTTTTTTCTTCGACATCAAGTTCTGTAAATCGTCTACATATTTTTTCTCTCGGTAATTGCGGCCGGCTGTATCAATAAATATGACATCATATTTTGTGAGAGAATGAAACGCTTCTTCCATATCACTTCTTGAATAAGCTACTTTAAATGGGACATTTAGAAGACTTGCATATGTTTTCAGCTGCTCAATAGCTGCAATCCTGTATGTATCCGTTGTAACGAATGCCACCTTTTTTTCTTCATCAAGCACTTTTTGCGATGCAAGTTTTGCAATTGTCGTCGTTTTGCCGACACCAGTCGGGCCAAGTAAATATATGTATTTTGCCGTTTCTTCGTTTACTGTACGGCAAGGTGACAAACACTCCGTAAGAAATTCTATCGTCCACTTGCGTACTTTCACACTCGTTGTCTCACTTCGTTCTTCTTGCCACTTTGTCAAAAGATATTCCGCTGCCATTTGGCGCAGCTCATCAGATAACCCTTGCCTTTTTAATTGTTCAAGTACTGGCTGCAATACATCCGGATATAAAAAATCAGCCTGCTTTGATTCTTTTAACTGTCGGATCATTTGCTTCATTTCCAGCATTTCTTTTTTAAAATCTGCAGGCAGCGGTGGCGGCTGTTGAATGGATGCTGGAGCAGACTTTACATCTGGTGTTTTTTCTACTGCTTCTATATATGGGTCTATTGCTGCGACCACTTCAATATTTTTCTTTTTAAACAGCCCAAAAACGCCACCTGTGTACACTGTTTTTGATTGTAAAATAACCGCCTGTGGGCCAAGTTCAGCTCGCACTTTTTTCATGACTTCTGGCATAGATGACGCCATATATTTTTTCATTTTCATTCAATTGTCACCACCCCTGTACTCTGGACTTCTACACTTGGTTCAAGTTCATTGTAAGACAAAACAGGTATCTGTGGAAAATATCGCTCAAGCAGCTGCTGCACATACATGCGGACTGCCGGTGAACAAAGAATAACCGGTGACTGCTGCATAAATGATGCTTGCTCTACTTGCTGGGCTGTCGCTTCTAAAATGCGCTGTGAGTCATTCGGATCGATTGACAAATAATTCCCATGTTCTGTCTGCTGTACACCATCTGCAATTAATTTTTCAATTCGACCTGATAATGTAATCACATTTAGCGAGCCACTATCATCCGCAAATTGCACCGTAATTTGACGAGCAAGAGCCTGGCGTACATATTCGGTTAATAAATCCATGTCTGATGTCATTTTGCCAAAGTCAGCGAGGGTTTCAAAAATAATCGGCAAATTGCGGATTGATAAATTTTCTTTCAATAATTTTGCCAGCACTTTTTGTACTTCACCGACGGATAGTGGATTCGGTGTAACTTCATCGACTAAAATGGGATACGATTCTTTCAAATGATCGATTAGTTGCTGCGTTTCCTGTCGACCAAGCAATTCGTGCGCGTGTTTTTTTATGATTTCTGTTAAATGAGTTGACACAACGCTTGGTGGGTCCACAACGGTATAACCGAAAATTTCCGCCTGTTCTTTTGCATCTTCTGTAATCCATTTTGCTGGAAGACCAAAGGATGGTTCAATCGTATCAATTCCTTCAACCATATCGTCTTCTTCACCAGGGCTCATCGCTAAATAATGGTCGAGGAGCAATTCGCCGCCCGCTACTTCACTTCCCTTTATTTTCATCCGATATTCATTCGGCTGCAACTGAATGTTATCGCGAATGCGGACGATCGGAATGACGAGACCGAGTTCAAGTGCTAGCTGCCTTCGAATCATGACGATACGATCAAGAAGATCGCCGCCTTGGTTCGTATCTGCGAGTGGAATAAGTCCGTAACCGAATTCAAATTCAATTGGATCGACTGTCAATAAATTCACGACTGACTCTGGACTTTTCAACTCATCTGTTTCGATTTCTTCTTCTGAAGGCGCCGGATCATCCAACTCTTTATTTGGTAAACGGGAATTCATATAGCCGATTAGCGCAAGTCCTATCGCTATCGGAATCGTTAAAATATCGTTAATCGGTGTTGCAATCCCTAGTAAAAAGATCGTGCCCGCCGCAATATAGAGCATTGATGGGTAACGAAGAAGCTGGATGTTTATATCTCCGCTAAGGTTGCCCGTCGATGCGGCACGTGTCACAACAATCGCAGTTGCTGTTGAAATGAGAAGCGCTGGAATTTGTGAAACAAGACCGTCGCCGACTGTTAAAAGAGAATAGCGTGCAGCGGATTCTCCGAAAGACAAATCTTGCTGCATGACGCCGATCACCATCCCGACAATCAAGTTAATAATAACCATAATAATCCCGGCAATCGCGTCCCCTTTAACGAATTTCGTCGCACCGTCCATGGCCCCGTAAAAATCAGCTTCACCGCTCACTTTTTCACGCCGTTCACGCGCCTGAACTTCTGAGATCATACCGGCATTTAAATCAGCATCAATACTCATCTGCTTACCAGGCATCGCATCGAGGGTAAACCGGGCTGCCACTTCTGATACACGTTCAGCACCCTTAGTAATAACAAGAAATTGAATAATAACGAGAATGAGAAAGACAACCATCCCGACCACAATATTTCCTCCGACTACGAATGTGCCGAATGTCTCGACAACGCCCCCTGCTTCCCCGTGACTTAAAATGGAACGCGTTGTCGACACATTCAGACCAAGCCGGAATAATGTCAACAGCAAAAGCAGCGAAGGAAACACAGAAAATTCAAGCGCTTCTTTCATATTCATCGAGATAAGCAAAACGAGCAGCGCAAGAGACATATTTATGATGATAAGTATACTTAATAGCCACGTAGGAAGCGGCACGACAAGCATGGCAACGATTAAAATGACTCCGAATAAAACAGAGAGGTCTCTCGCTTTCATTTTTTTCTCTCCCAACAAAAATTACACTTTATTTTTAATACGGTAAACGTATGCGAGAATTTCTGCAATTGCTTTAAAAAATTCTTCTGGCACCGCATCTCCGATTTCCGTTTGATCATGTAAGGCTCTTGCCAGTGATCTATTTTCAACCATTGTGACGTCATTTTCTTTGGCTATCAGTTTGATTTTTTGCGCAATGAAATCTGTTCCTTTCGCAACGACATACGGTGCATCAAGTTTTGCATCATCATATTTTAGCGCAATCGCATAATGGGTTGGATTTGTGATCACAACATCTGCATCCGGCACTTCCTGCATCATACGGCGCATGGCCATTTCACGCTGTGTCTGACGAATACGTGATTTAATGAGGGGGTCTCCTTCTGTGTTTTTATGCTCATCTTTAATATCCTGCTTGGACATGCGCAAACTTTTTTCAAAATCAAACTTTTGATAAAAGTAATCAAGAACGCCGAGGACAAGCAGTGCTGCAGCAGCGACAAGTCCCATCTGCACGGTTAATGTTCCAACGAGCGGAAGCGTATCTTCAATCGGCTTTAACGCCAGTTTTAGTACATCTTCTTTATTGTTCCAAAGAATAATAAAGGCCGCAGTTCCTACAAAACCAATTTTCAATATCGACTTTAACAGTTCGACAATGGCCCGCATGGAAAAAATACGTTTAAATCCTTTAATCGGATCCAATTTTTCAAGTTTCGGTTTAATCGGCTCACCGGTTACAAGCCAGCCGACCTGTGCATAGTTGGCCACTACTCCCGCAAGGACCGCTGCGCCCATAAATGGACCTAGTATCAATGCGCACTGCTCCATAATTTCAAATACAATCGCCTTTAAATTCGCTTCAGTAACAGGCATAAGCATGTAGTATTCAACAGAGTGCTGAAACATCTGATAAATATTCCGGCCCATCGACGCCGCAAAAACCAATAAAAAACCAAATAATACGAGCAGACTGACCGCTGTATTTAAATCCTGGCTTTTGGTTACCTGCCCTTTTTTACGGGAGTCCTGCTTCTTCTTCGGCGTCGCTTTTTCCGTTTTTTCTCCCGCGAAAAATTGCAGATTCAGTTTCAACAGCATGGTGCTATCCGCCTCCAAAAATCGTCATTAAATCACGCATTGTATGTAGCATCATTCCGAACAATTCGCGTACTAATGTAAAAATAACACCGAGGACAATAAAGACAACGATAAAAGCAACACCAATTTTGAGCGGAAATCCGACAACAAAAATATTGAGCTGTGGAACTGTCCGGGCGACGATACCGAGCATGACATCGGTCAAAAACAACACGGCAACAACAGGCATTGCCATTTGAAACGCTATGATAAAGACGGCATTAAATGTCCTCGCCATATAATAAGCCGCTTCTCCATTCCCAAAGGGCAAGTACAATTGATCCATCGGAATAAATTCATAACTATAAAAAATCCCATCCAATATAAGATGATGGCCGTTAAGTGCCAACAGCATGAGCAATGAAAACATGTATAAATATTGTCCCATTAGCGGACTCTGTGCGCCGGTCTGTGGGTCAATAACATTGGCGATGGCAAACCCCATCTGAAAATCGATAAATCCACCAGCAATTTGAATCGCAGATAGAACGATAAAGGCAGCTAATCCTATTAATAATCCAGTCATTGCTTCTTTTAAAATGAGCAATATGTATTCACCATTTATTTCAAGCGGACTGGCATCTATTGAATAATACATCGTCCATGAAAGTACAAGTGCAAAAGCGATCCGGTGCTGCGCTGGGATTGTACGATATGAAAAGAGCGGCATCGTCACGAAAAATGCCGATACACGTACGAGAATAAGTAGAAATACAGATAGATTAGGAAATAATTCATCCATCTGCCATTACCCAACAAACCTCGTTAAATTTGTGAAAATCTCCATTGTATACGACACAATACGTGACAGCATCCATGGTCCAAAAAAAATCATTCCAACAAGAACAGCCACAATTTTCGGAACGAATGCCAGCGTCTGCTCTTGAATTTGCGTCGTTGCTTGAAAAATACTAACCGCAAGACCGATTCCGAGCGCAAGCAAAAGGAGTGGTGCACAAACGATAATTGTTGTATAAACCCCTTTTTCAGCAAGGGAAAGAACCATCTCTGTATTCATTTCTTCACCTACCTAAAAGCTTTGTAGCAGCGACTCAATGACGAGATACCAGCCGTCGATCAGTACGAACAATAAAATTTTAAACGGCAATGAAATCATTACTGGCGGGAGCATCATCATCCCCATTGACATGAGGACACTTGCGACAATCATATCAATGACGAGAAACGGAATGAACACCATAAAACCAATTTGAAAAGCCGTTTTAATTTCACTTAACGCAAATGCTGGTACAAGCGTTGTGAGTGGAATATCATCAATCGATTCCGGCTGTTCTGCCTGCGTATAATTCAAAAATAATTCTAAATCCTTTTGCCTCGTATGAACGCTCATAAACTCCTTAAATGGACCGCTCGCCAATGTATACGCTTCTTCGAGGTTAATTTCTTCGTTAAAAAGAGGCGTCAATGCTTCATCATTTACTTCCTGCAAAACAGGCGACATAATAAAAAAGGTTAGAAAGAGCGCGAGGCCGAGAAGTACTTGTGTTGGCGGCATTTGCTGCGTTGCAAGTGCCGTTCTTACAAACGACAACACGATAATAATACGTGTAAAACAGGTCATTAAAATTAAGATACTCGGCGCCACCGACAAAACGGTCAGCATTAATAGCAATTTAACAGACGTAGACACATTTTCAGGTGAGCTTGAATTGAAAAACTCCATGAATTCATTCATCTTTATTCTGCTCCCTGTCTGTTAAATCTTGAACGGCTTGTCCACGGCTTTTTTTCAGATCAGCCATTTTCCGCTCTAATTCCTGTTTAAAATCTGATGATCCGGTTGTTTGTTTCTTTCGTTCTACTTGTGACTTCATTCGATTAATGATATCAGAAGGCTGCATCATTGCGTCCAATTGTTCTTCATAGCGGGCAAGCAGCTCATTTCGTTCTTCTTCATCCTCAATCTCTTTTAACAACGCCACATTTTCACCAACACCAAGAATAAGCACACGGCTGCCCACTTTGACAACTTGCACGGATCGACTTCCTCCAAGCGCGGTACCGCCAAGATGACGAACAGTATGATTTTCTTGATACGAGCGGCTTTTTTTATTAATAAACCGCAATAAAAAATAAAGAAGCGCTACAACGAAAACGAGCGCCCCGACCATGCGAACGACATCTAAAAATCCGATTCCGACCGGTTCACTTGCGGTTTTTGAATCCGCTTCTGTTTTCCCGCTGCCTGCCGGCTCTTCTTCTGCACACAAATCTGGGTTTTCAATACATTCTTTCACATTCGAATCAAATGGCTCTGCCGCGGCAATCAGTTGATTGCCAAAGAACAGAGCCATTGCGAATAAAAAGGGCATTATCCATTTTAAAAATAAGTTCACGTGATCACACCTTTATGAGGATAACACTTTAGATATAGCTTCAATCACACGATCCGCCTGGAATGGCTTCACAATAAAGTCTTTCGCACCGGCTTGAATCGCGTCAATGACCATCGCCTGTTGACCCATTGCCGAACACATAATCACTTTTGCTGCAGCATCTGCTGCTTTAATTTCCTTTAATGCAGCAATTCCATCTTTTTCGGGCATTGTGATATCCATTGTGACAAGATCGGGTTTTAATTCAACGTATTTCTCTACTGCCTGTGCACCATTTTCTGCTTCACCGACTACTTCAAAACCATTCTTCGTCAAAATATCTTTAATCATCATGCGCATAAATGCAGCATCATCTACAACCAAAATTCGATTCGCCATTGTTCCTGACCCCCTGTAAAAGATTAATTTAAATTTTTCAACCGATCCGCTGGACTTGCAATATTTGTAATCCGCACACCGAAATTTTCTTCAATAACAACAACTTCCCCTTTTGCCACTAACCGTTTGTTGACGAGTATGTCTACCGGCTCACCTGCCAGCTTGTCCAATTCAATGATCGAACCTGACGTCAATTCTAATATATCTTTGACAGAACGATTCGTCCGGCCTAATTCAACGGTTACTTGCAGCGGAATATCAAATAACATATTCAAATTGCGCGCTTCCTGTTCACCGAGCTGTGGCGTGTCAAATGACGAGAAGACAGCTGTTTCCACGTTGACTGGCTGTTGTCCAAGTGAAGAGCCACCAATATGACGCGGTTCTTCCGATTCCCGTACCGGGATTGGTCGTGTCTGATGAACAGGTCGTACAGCCGGCTGAGGTGTTGCTTCTGGAGCTTGTGGCTGCGGCGGTGCCTCATTTGCAACTGGCGGCGGCTGAGGCGATGACTCCTGTTCTTCTTGTGGAGGATTCATAAGTTCCGTTACAAGCTGCTTTCCGAATTGCAGCGGAATGAGCTGCATAATATTTGAGTCAATTAAACTTCCAACCTTTAAGCGAAAAGAAATTTTGACTATAAGTTCCTGTTTTGGAATGGTATCGTTTCCTTTACCTTCATTCAAATTCAAAAGCGAAATAGACGGCGGTGAAATATCTATTTTTTTATTAAAAATGGTTGACATCGCTGTTGCCGCCGAACCCATCATTTGATTCATTGCTTCTTGAACTGCGCTCAATTGCAGTTCGCCTAGCTCTCTGGCTACATCAACACCACTGCCGCCAAGCATTAAGTCCGCAATAATCGCTGCATCATCCTGATGAATGACAAGCAAATTCACACCAGTAAATCCTTCTGTATATTCAACTTCAATCGCCGCATATGGATGAGGAAATTCATCTTTAAGTCGACTTTCTTCTATAACTGTAACCGTCGGTGTTGTGATTTCCACTTTTTGGTTCAGTAACGTTGATAACGCTGTTGCTGAACTGCCGAATGAAATGTTGCCAATTTCGCCAAGCGTATCTTGCTCAAAATGATCTAAGTATTCTTCTACACGGTTAACCGTACTTTTTTCCTGTTGCGTGAAATCGTCCATTTCATCGCTGCTTCCTTTTAACAATGCATCAATTTCATCCTGAGACAGCATATCGTTACTCATCATCGTTGTCCCCTCCTTTCATGTAATCGAGTACTTGCACGGCAACTTTTCGGTTCACTCGACCTGGCTGTGCCGTAAATTTCGGAACACTTCCCACTTTTATCGTAAGCGGGGCATCGATTAATGTGTTTAATTCAATAATATCGCCTTCTGCTAATAAAAGAAATTCCTCAATCGTAATATCTGACTCTCCTAGTTCTGCAATAACTGGCAAATTGGCTTGTCGAATCCGTTTCTCCAAACTTTGAATATCTTCTGGACTGTGTTCTTTATTATCCGGATTTTGCATCCAGTATTGAACAGAAAGCTTCGGAATAATCGGTTCGAGTACGACGTGTGGGATACAAATATTAATCATACCCGTCGTTTCACCAATCGTTGTATTTAATGAAATGACCACAACGGTTTCGTTCGGTGACACCATCTGTAAAAACTGAGGGTTCACTTCAAAATCCGTCGCGATTGGATCAATTTCAACAACATTTGCCCATGCTTCACGATAATTTTCAAATGCGCGGTCAAACATATTCGACATAATTCTCGATTCGATTTCAGTTAAATTCTCGATTTTATTTACACCGACTCCGCGTCCCCCTAAAAGGCGATCAAGCATTGAATACGCAACATTCGGATTTACTTCCATTAAAATACGTCCTTCAAGCGGAGGTACTTCGAATACATTTAAAATCGTTCGATTAGGAATGGAGCGAATAAACTCTTCATATGGAATCTGATCTGCAGATACAACGTCGACCTGGACGTACGTTCTGAGCTGTGCAGCGAAAAACGTCGTTAAAATACGAGCAAAGTTATCATGCATTCTCGTTAAACTTCGAATTTGATCTTTTGAAAAGCGTAGTGCACGTTTAAAATCATACACCTTCACTTTCTTTTCCTCTTCTTCTTTTTTTAATTCTTCTGCATCCATTTCACCCGTTGAAAGAGCGGAAAGAAGCGCATCAATCTCATTTTGAGATAAGATCTCTCCTGACAAATATGTCCCCTCCTGTTTATTGAATAATATATGAGGTGATATAAACGGCTTCTACTTCTCCACCTTTCATAATACTATTCAACTCGCTTTTGAGCATCTCTGTTAATTTTTCTTTACCGGCCTCACCTTTTAAATCATCTGCCGTCATTTCCGAAAGTTTTTTGATGATGATATTTTTTGCCTGGAAGTCACGTTTTGTCATTTCTTCCATTGCATCTGCGCTGTCTGTCTGTATTTTAAATGAAATACGAATAAAGTCATCTGATGCCAAATTCGTCGTCATTTCAGGCATATCCACCGATGCTTCCAGAACTTCATCAATGCTTGGCCCTTCTTCAGCCTTGTTACCACCAGGTGATTTTAAAATCATGACAACTGCTATTGTCCCAGCAAGCAAGATGACCGCCATCACGATCATCATGATCATCATTAGTTTATTTTTCTGTTCTTTTTTTTCACTCTCCATCGTCGTCCTCCCCTGCTTTTACTTTTCCGAGAAGCGCAATACGCGTATAAAATGATTCAACGTTCGCCGTCACTTCTTTATGCGATTCACGCACAACATATTTTTTTCCGTTTGTGAGCGTAATCGTCGTATCAGGAAAACTTTCGATCGTTTCTATGTAAATAGCATTGAGCGAAAACGTCTTGCCGTTTAGTCTCGTCACAGTAATCATATATACCAAGGCTGAAGCAGATCCCAGCCCTGTCCCCTCCCCACTGTTGAAAATGCTGAATTAACGTTTTAAGTTGGCAATTTCCTGAACAATTTCATCGGCAGTTGTAATAACGCGGGAATTGGCTTGAAAACTACGCTGCGCAACGATCATTTCGGTGAATTCTTCCGAAAAATCAACGTTGGACATTTCAAGCATTCCTGTTACGACAGTTCCCACACCGCCTTCTCCTGGCCAGGTATACATAGGTGCACCTGAATTAACCGTTTCACTAAAATTGTTTGTACCACTTTTTTCAAGACCTTCCGGATTTGTAAATTTTGCTAATGGAAGACCGCCTTGCGTTATCGTCATTCCATTTTCGTCTGTGTACGTGATCGTCCCATCTTTTTCAATGTTAAAGTTGCTCGCTGTTGTCGGAAGGTTAATCGGAATATACAATACAGCGAAAAGTGGATTGGCTGGATCCGGCACAGCTTTAATTAAATAATCTCCATCGCTATTCACAACATGACCATTTTCGTCAAGTGAAAAGCTGCCAGAACGTGTATACTTGTGATCAGTGATTGTCGTGCCATCCCCACGGCCAAGCATGAAAAATCCTTCGCCAGAAATGGCCAGATCAAGTGAACGTCCTGTCGTCTGCAAGCTGCCTTGGGTCTGAATGGTGTCGATTGAACCAATCTGAATGCCTAGTCCGATCTGCAATGGGTTTGTCCCACCGCGATTCGCACTTGGCTCAGTAGCGCCAGATACTTGCTGGCTTAACATATCTTTAAATGTCGTTCGACCTTTTTTAAAGCCGTGAGTATTTACATTCGCAATATTATTGCTTGTAACATCTAACTCAGTCTGTGAACTTTTTAATCCACTGTAACCTGAATACATCGCTCGCAGCATCCAAAAAACCTTCTCTCTATCTATCAATTATTAACGTTTCAAATTCATTAATTCTTGTAATATTTCATCCGACGTCGTAATAATACGTGTATTCGCTTGAAAACCACGCTGCGCAACGATCATCTCCGTGAACTCTTCTGAAAGATCGACGTTTGACATTTCGAGTGAACCTGATGATAATATCCCTCTTCCATCTACACCTGGAATACCAACTACTGGCACTCCAGAGTTGTCCGTTACCTCATATAAATTGGAACCTACTTTTCGTAAGCCTTCCGGGTTCGGAAATTTAGCGATTTCTATTCGCTGACTAGTATTTAAAGTACCATCTATATAACTTATCGTTCCATCAGTACCAATGCTAAGACTTGTAGCAGTCGTTGGAACTTTGAACGGAGTGCCTACTGCACCCAAATAAAAACCATCTGAGTTAACGAGATCCCCGTTTTCATCCATATAAAAATTACCTGCTCTCGTATAATACGTATTTGTGCCATCATTCACTTGAAAAAAACCATCACCACTTATCGCTAAATCCAGCGTACGACCCGTCGTTTGTGTCGAACCTTCTGTATGTATCGTATCAATGGCAGAAAGTTGAGCGCCTAGGCCAACTTGTTTCGGGTTCACCCCGCCGCGCCCGCCGCCAGTCGGCCCATTGGCACCAGCAATTTGCTGTGACACTAAATCTTTAAAAACAGCACGTCCTTTTTTAAATCCGTATGTGTTTACGTTTGCGATGTTGTTGCCGATCACATCGAGTTTCGATTGAAAGTTTTTCATTCCGCTGATTCCAGAGTACATTGAGCGTAACATAGGTTTGTTTTCCCCTTTCGAATATCGTCTGCGTCATTCGGTCGGCAGACGGCTAGGCTTCCTTTTCGGTCCAGCCTGATAATATATAGATCGATTATACGTTGTCCATGACAATTGTACCGTTGATGTTTGTGAATATCTGTGATCTTGCTTCTTCTCGATTCATCACAGTGATCACTGTGTTGTTTTTGGCGCTGGCAATAAGCGCTGCGTCTTTTAACAAGATGAGTGAATCTTTCACGCCTTTTGAACCGGCTTCGGCAAGCTTTTCACCAATTGACTGCCATTGATCACTGTTAATCACGATACCTCGTTCTTTTAAACGCAGTTCTGCGTGTTTTGAAATGATTGGTTTTGAACTGGTTGACATGACTTTTTCAAGCGTCTCACCAAATGAAAATGACGATGACACTTTTTGATCAACGTTTTTTTTAACTGGTGCAAATGGCTGCATGGTTCCTGTAATAATTGGATTTACGGGTTTCATCTGTTCTTCACCCGCCTATTCAATTTTCGTTAAGCTTGAAGCTGCAATTTTTTCATCGTTCATCAGTTGAAGCCATACTTGTCCATCTTTCATTGACACAGATTTCACTGAGGCACTCTGTTCACTGTCTTCTGCTCCCCACGTAACTGTACGTCCGATTAAGTAGCTTGCCTCAACGAGCGGGTTCGAGCTGATTACATTGCCGCCAGATGTTCCTGTGCTACTGCCAATAAGTTCTGATATGTTAGCCGGCTCAAGGACTGTGCCATCTGAGAGCGTAAATTGAACACTTTCACCTGTAAATTTAATCGACGCAACGGTTCCTGTACCTGTTTCTACAACCGGTTCGCCCCCATCATCTGTTTTTTCCGTCATCTTATGCCAAACAACATCTTTCCCTATAAAGGACTGATAGTTAATCATTTGTGATACCTGCTGCGTCTGCGCCATTTCTTCAATCATCGATGTCATGTTAACCATTTGCTCAAGTGTTGTAAATTGTGCCATCTGTGCGATGAAATCTTTATCTTCCATCGGGCTGAGCGGGTCTTGATTTTGGAGCTGTGTCATCAAAATTTTCAAAAATTCATCTTTTCCAAGCCCGCTGTTGCCCGTCTGTTTCGTCTGAACCGGATTATTGGCTAAATAAAGGGATGGATCAATTTTCGACATGAATTTACACCTCGATTTCTATATCTGTTAAAAGGTCCGCAAACGAACCATTTTCTTCTTCCGTTACTTGATTAGCTTGCTGTTGATCATTTTGTTGCTTTTGTCCATTTTGACGATCTTGTTGATTGTTCCGATCAAACATTTGCTGTCTCGTCTCCTGGTTGGTTATTTCAATCTTCTCCACATTGACGTTTTGCTGACCGAATGCATGTTTTAATTGATGAGCATTTTGCTCAAGCAACTCTTTTACTGCTTGCGTCGATGATAAAATTTTCGCCGTTATCACGCCATTTTGCTGCAAAAGTTCAATACGAAGCGTGCCAAGTTGTTCTGGATAAAGCTTAATCAATAATTTTGTGCCATTCGGCGTTTTCATCAAACTTGAATTGCCAAGAATTTGCGTAAATTTCTCGATAAATTGCTCCATATTCATCGGACGTGAATCGGTTTTAACACTCATCGCAACCTGTTCTATTTTCGTCATTTGATGAATGACAGGATTGAGTGCCTCCTGGCCTAAAGCCGGCCGTACCGTTACAGTTTCAACTTTCGCCTTTTCAATGCCGGCTGGGATGAATGTGACTTCCTGTTTTACTAACGGGGTTTCGGCTACTTTCGGCTGCCCAGCCGGCTGGCCACTGATTGCCGCCGAGTTATAGCGTGCATATGCTGTTTGCATCGCTATTTGACGTGTAGAATTCGTTTGTACCGTTTCCTTTTGCAACATTGAGGCTGCCTGCTGTAATGCTGATTGCAATAATTTAGATGCCTGTTCTGCCGGCGGCTGTTGTTGTTCTGTAAATTGCTGAGCAATTTGTGCGGCTTTCATCACCATAACAGCTGCCTGTTTATCGCTTTCCTTCACAATTTGCAGTGCATTAGCTGCAATTAATTGTACGACTGATGCAAGTTCTGCGACTGGTACTGTTTCCGGCAATTGTTTCATCGTTTCCTCATTCGCAAATAAAGACGCCATTTGCTGAATGGATACCATGATTGTTTCGACATCTGTTCCAAGAATGAGTGCAAGTTCCTGCATTGTTGGCATATCACCATCTTTGAGCAGCCGTTCTGCCATTTTCACGAGTTCCGGGTCTAGGTCCATATCTGGAATATCCATAAGCGATTCGACCGGTTTCACGATAGCTCCGAGTACAGTGGTATAATCAGCAGTTAGCGGGATTGCATCAGCCATTGTCCCTACTTTTCCAGATTGAATCGATTGCTGTACAGCGCCGAGCATTTGTTTAAATTCTGTTTTCGATGTCTTTTGGCCTACAATTGAACTTACTCCTGCTGGAATCGATGCACCAGGTAAAGCAATTGACCCGAAAATAGCCTGCATCTTTTCACACCTCTTTCCGCTACCTATTATCTCATAAATATCCTTATTTTTCTTCATTCATTCGACAATATTTTTGTATATTCGGCAGCAATTTCTGCAGGTAATTTTTCAAGAACATCTGCCTGTTTCTCAATGCTTAGCTGCTTTAAAAGATCAACTGCTTCTGCATCAGTCATATTGACAATAATGCCCGCAATGTTTTTTGCTCCCATTGTTTCATATGTTTTAATGAGCGTTTTTGTCTCCGTTTTTGCTGCGGTGCCTTGATCTAACCCCTCTTCTCGCTGCTGTTGCTGCAATTGCTTTAATTCTGAATTTAAACGATCCTGCTCGGTCAATAGATCTTCAATTTCTGTTTCAGAGTCTGTCAATTTTCCTTGTAAACGTTCAATCTCAGCTTCTTTATTTTTCATTTCCGCCTGTAATTCGACTATTTTGTCTCCATCTTTTTTCCCATCCTGCTTAACATCCGCACCAACCCATTCCGAAACGTAAGGAATACTATCTGCCACTTCTTTCGTTTTCTCAAATACATTTACTCCAGCAATCGTCATCACAATAAGTGCAATCGTCATAGCGAATAACAGGGGAATAAAGACAACGAAGATGATCCATTGAAATATGCTGTATCCTTGCTTTTCTTCCGCATCTACAGCCAATGCTTTCTTTTTTTTTCTGGCCATTTCACTCACCTGATCTTTCGGTTCATAAATTGGATAGAAGATAGCTCGTCCATTTGTTTAGCTTCTTCCACGTTCAACCATTTATGATATACTGCTAAATCTTTTGTGCGTATTTTTCCATATTTTTTCACTTCAATATTTTTTTCTTGCAGTTGCTGCTCGCACCATTGCATTCGTCCTCTGGCTGTAATAACAACTTGTTGCTGCTGTTCGATCAGCTTTTCAAGATTGCTAATAAATTGTTGATAATGTTGAATATCTAGAACAGAAAAACCCGTCTTCATTTTTTGCTCCTGCACATCGATCAATTCTTCTTTTTTCTTCAATAAGTCGTATAACTTTTCTGCTTCTATTTCAAACTGTCCAACCGCTTCCCGATACACATTCTCTGACTCTTCTTTTTCCCGTTCACGCAACTGCAAGATTTTATCAAACTTATAATGATAGCCCATTTATTAGTCAGTCCCCTTTATCTGCCAGTTGAACTAGTCCGTATGCTGTTTCTTCTAATGTTGATTTTTCATCTGTCCGCTGTTTCAAAAAAGAAAGAATAGGCTGGTAATTTTGAATCGCCCGATCGATTGCAGGAGAGGAACCTTTTTTATAAGCTCCAATGTTGATTAAATCTTCCGAGTTTAAATACGTATTTAATGAATCCCGTACGGTAAGTGCTGAATCATAATGGCTACGGTCCACAATATGTGGCATCAGACGGCTAACACTTTTCAGTACATTAATGGCTGGATACTGTCCTTTATTCGCAAGTTCCCTGTCAAGTACAATGTGCCCATCTAAAATCCCCCGCACCGCATCCGCAATTGGCTCATTCATATCATCACCGTCAACAAGCACTGTGTAAAAAGCTGTAATCGTGCCATTTTCATTTGTCCCCGTCCGCTCCAACAACTTTGGCATGATCGCAAAAACAGAAGGCGTATACCCTTTTGTGGCTGGTGGTTCACCGACAGCCAGACCGATTTCCCGCTGCGCCATTGCTACGCGTGTCACAGAGTCCATCATAAGCATTACATTGAGCCCTTTAGCACGAAAATATTCGGCAATCGCTGTTGCTGTAAAAGCTCCTTTAATACGCATGAGTGCTGGTTGATCAGACGTGGCAGCGACAACGATCGATTTTTTCATTCCTTCTGGACCGAGATCGCGCTCAATGAATTCACGAACTTCACGGCCCCGTTCACCAATCAGCGCGATGACATTTAAATCGGCATTCGTATTGCGGGCAATCATACCAAGCAATGTACTTTTGCCAACACCGCTTCCAGCAAAAATACCAACGCGCTGACCCTTTCCAACTGTCAGCATCCCATCAATAGCCCGTATGCCGACTTCAAGCTTCTCATGAATTGGTGGTCTTGTTAGTGGATTAGGCGGTTCTGCTTCCGTTTCAATGGACGTCATTGTGCGCGGGAGCACCGTATCATCGAATGGTTCACCAAGCGGATCAATAATTTTTCCAACAAGTGCTGGCCCTGCTTTGATCATAAGCGGATGACCAAGCGATTCCACAAGACTACCCGGTGAAATTTCATTGATATTTGTATAAGGCATTAAAATAATCATTTCATCTTTAAATCCAGTTACTTCTGCCATAATAGTCTTTTTTCCATCTTTTGACTGAATGTAACAGATATCGCCGACAGAACTTTCAGGTCCTTGTGATTCAATCATCAAACCGACGACTCGCTTGACCCGTCCATATCGTTTAAATGTATCGATAGTTGGAATGATGGATCGCAGTTCACGTGCTTTCATCGCTTATTCTCTCTCCAGTATGTCAAATAAAGTTTTCCTTAGCTGCTGTAGCTGCGCATCAATACTCGCATCAATTCGGCCGCTAGTTGTTTCTACAAAGCAAGCCTCTTCTTCCGCTTCCTCATTTGGGAAAATATAACAATTAATTCCGCCTGGAAATAATGCTTCAATTTCATCTTTCTGTGATACAACAAATGAATATCGAGTCGGGTGGACGTGAATTTGGACTTCTTTTTGTTCTCTTACTTCCTTAATAGCCGACTTTACGATACTCATAAACAATTCTTCATTACCTTCCAACTCTGTCTGAAGAATTTTTTCCGCACAGACGAGAGCTAGATTAAGGATTGTTTGTTCAGATCGTTCGACATTTTTTTTATACTCAATCTTAGAGGAAGCAACCGTTGACTTTGCTTCTTCAATCAGCGAATTCATATCACGGTAGCCAGATTCACGGCCTTCTATAGCACCTTGCTCAAAAGCAGCCTGATATGCTTCCGTTTGAATTCTCGCTTTTTCCCGTTCCCATTCCGCCTGCCATGCTTCTGCTTCTTCCATGATACGCTTTTTCTCGGATTCTGCCTGCTCAATAATAGACTGGGCTCTTCCATTTGCTTCTTGAATGACGGCCGATCGTTCGTGTTCATAATCAGGTGTTGCTTCTTCCCGAAATTCATGGTCTGTATGTATCGATTTAATCCCGATTACTCGTTTCGGTTTTTCTGTTGATATCATATGGTCCGGACGAATGACTCTAGACAATAATATCATCTCCTCCACCACGGGCGATGATGATTTCCCCTGTCTCTTCAAGTCGTCGAATCGTTGCTACAATACGTGACTGTGCCTCCTCTACATCACGTAGACGAACAGGTCCCATATATTCCATTTCCTCCTTAAATGTCTCAACCATTCGCTGTGACATATTTCGGAAAACAACTTCTTTTACTTCGTCGCTTGATACTTTCAATGACAATAACAAATCTTCATTTTCACAGTCGCGTATGACACGCTGAATCGAACGATTATCAAGCGTAACAATATCTTCAAAGACGAACATCCGCTTTTTAATTTCTTCCGCAAGCTCTGGATCTTGAATTTCAAGTGCATCGAGAATCGTTTTCTCCGTTGCCCGGTCAACGCCATTCAACACTTCAACGACTGCTTCTACGCCACCGGTCTGCGTGTAATCTTGCGTGACAGTTGAGCTTAATTTACGTTCTAAAATCGCTTCTACTTCATTAATAATCTCTGGCGATGTACTGTCCATAATCGCAATCCGCTTCGCAATGTCCGCCTGTACTTCCTGCGGGAGCTCAGACAAAATCTGGCCAGCCTGCTGGGGATCAAGGTAAGACAAAATGAGCGAAATCGTCTGTGGGTGCTCATTTTGTATAAAATTTAAAATTTGTCCGGCATCCGCTCGCCGTGCAAAGTCAAACGGTCTAACTTGCAGCGACGATGTAAGTCGATTAATAATGTTTTGTGCCTGTTCCGGACCGAGCGCTTTTTCAAGCACTGTTTTCGCATATCCAATTCCACCTTGAGAAATGTAATCCTGCGCCAAAGCAATATTGTGAAACTCTTCAAAAACCTCTTCTTTTATTTCGGTGTCGACTTTTTTTACACCAGAAATTTCAAGCGTCAGCCGCTCAATTTCTTCTTCAGATAAATGTTTATAAATGGAAGCCGAGTAATCCGGTCCGAGGGAAATAAGCAGGATGGCAGCTTTTTGTTTCCCCGTTAGTTTTTTCTCTCTTACAGCCATTCGTAATCCTCCTATTCCTCAGACAGCCATGTACGTAATAGCTTCGCAAATTCTTCTGGCTTTTCTTTTGCCATTTTTTCGAGTTGCTTGCGTCGTGTACTGCCTTCTATTTCTGTTAAAATATCTTCTGTTTCGACTGCCAGCTCTTCTTCAAACTCTTCCTCTTCTTCCACGCGTCGTCTTCTAACCATCATAAATACAAGGACACCGATAATTAAAAGAAGAACGCCGCCGATCACATATACCCACCATGGAATTGTACTGCTTGTTTCTTCTTCAAATGTAACTTTTCCATTGAAAGGCTGAACGGAAACAGCAATTTTCCCTTCTAATGCTTGATCGGTTAAATCCGCATTGTATCCTTTATCGACGGATGTACGGATAATCGTGCCGAGCATTTGCTGGATATCATCAATATTCTCTTGTGGTAATGATTCTGGATCATCTGCTGTAGGGGGTTCGACCATTACTTGAATGCCAAGGTCACGGATTTTATAAGGGCTTTCTGTAATTTGGCGGCGAATACGATTCACTTCTTTATTGATTGTTTCTTCATTTCGTTCATAATCGCCAGTTCCATTTGCTCCTTCCATGTACGTAGTAGCTGTATCTCCTGCGTCTTCTGCCTGTGGAATACCGCCCGCCGCATTTGCTGCATCTCCTGTAAACGTCTCCGTAATACGCTGTGCGCTAATCTGGATGCCTTCCATATTTTCTTCATCAACCGGTTCAACGAGGTTTTCTTCTCTATTTTCCCGAGTGAAATCCACATCAGCTGTAACGGACACAGCTACTTTGTTCTGCCCCATCAATGTGCCAAGCATACTTTGCACTTGACGCTGAATGTCACGTTCAATTTGCTTTTTGACATCCATTTGCTGCGCATATCCATCACCCGCGAAAGAAGCCCCGCTTCCCTCCAAATCGTAATATTCGAAGTTCTGGTTCATAATAACAATATTTTCAACTGGGAGATTCGGCACGCTTTTTGATACGAGATGATAAAGGGACTTAATTTTCTTTTCATCAAACTCATAGCCTGGCTCTGTATTTAACACAACGGATGCTGATGCCTGTTCCGCTTCTTCTGTTACAAATATTTGCTCCTGTGGAAGGTTAATCATGACATTGGCTTTTTTCACCCCATCAATGCCCTGAATTAGCTGGCCAAGTTCTGTTTGCATCGCGTCAAGCTTCAGCACATTAAACTCGTTATCTGTCATACCAAATCCTGCATTTTGACTGAAAAAGCTGTAATCAATCGTACCAGATTGCGGCAATCCTTCTGCAGCAAGATCCACTTTTATCGTATCGACCGCTTCTTCAGGAACGAGAATCCCTGTACCGCCATCCGTAATTTCATAAGCGATTCCCCGTCCCTCCAGGTTTTCTTTGACAGCACCTATTTCAGACGGCGATAATTCACTATACAGAGGAGCCATCGTTGTTCTCGTCGTAAAAAAAACAAGAAGCGACAGCCCGATGACAAAAAAAGTAAATGCACCGACACCAATCGCTTTTTGTTTCCTCGAGCGGCTGTTCCAGTATTCTTTTATTTTAGCTAGCTGCTGTTTTATATTTTCGTTCATTCCAATCCCCCGGTTGCCTCATTGCTGTATATATGAATTAAATTTGCATACGCATGATTTCCTGATACGCTTCTACAGCTTTGTTTCTCATTTCTATCGTTAATTGCATCGTGATGCCTGATTTTTGCGCCGCAGTCATCACTTGATGAATATCAACGTTCTCACCTCTAATCATTTTATCTGTCATCATATTAGATTCCGCTTCTGTTTTCATGACATCATTCAATGAATCTTTTAAAAAGCTAGCAAACTTTTGCTGTGCTTCGTACGGTGTTGAAACTTTTTTCAGAGATCCACTTTGAATTACATTCGGTGAGACTGCATTTAATGCTTCAATCGCCATTTAATTCCTCTCCTTATTATTTTCCAATTTCAAGTGCTTTTGTCATCATTGCTTTTGAAGCGTTAAAGACCGTTATGTTCGCTTCATAAGAACGGGTCGCGCTCATTAAATCAACCATTTCACGAAGCGGGTCGACATTTGGCATACTCACATAGCCATCTCCATTTGCATCTGGGTGTTCGGGATCATAAACCATTTTAAACGGTGTCTCTGTATCTTCTAAAATTTTCGTTACTTTCACACCATTACCCGTCTCTTCCTTATTTGTCGCCATATTAAGAAACGAAGCGAAAGATCCTTCTTTCGGCTGTAAGACGACTGATTTCCGCTGATATGGCTGCCACTCACCGTTCACTAATTTAGCCCGCGTTGAATCGACATTGGCCATATTAGATGAAACGACGTCCATACGAAGTCGCTGAGCCGTTAAAGCAGAGGCCGTGATATTCATCCCATTAAACATGTTTATCTGCCTCCCCTAATCACATTTGACAACGATGAAAACTTAGAGCTGAGACGATCTGTTAACGCGTTATAATAAATTTGATTAGTCGCCAGATCCGACATTTCTTGATCAATGTCTACATTATTTCCACTCTCATTATAAGAAAGATTTCTTTTCGCAATGATGGTACCGTCTGAAGTAGATGATAACGTAAAATGACGCTCATTTGTACGATTCGCCTGTAATGAATCTGACTTTTTTTCTAAAATTTGTTTAAAACTTACTTCTTGAGATTTATAATTTGGTGTATCGACATTGGCAATGTTATTCGCAATCGCTTTTTGCTGCAATGAGGCATAGTTTAACCCGTGCTCAAGAGAGGTTATTGAATTTGAAAAGAGATTCAACTTTTATCACTCCATCTTTCTTATTCCCTTGCTTAATAATATATATTCTTTAAAAAATATATCATAAAAGACAATTACCTACACGTTTCTTTACAATCTTAACAATTTTTTCTCAAAAACGACACATTTATCTTATTTTTGTTATTTTTTCATTATATATTCTCCTTCTCTATTTCACTAAATGTTTTTCAAAAAAAAAACACTAGAAGCATATTTGCTTCTAGTGCAAGTCATGTCAATTAATTCGATTTTATTTTTTCTAATTCCATCAAAAATTTATCATTCAATACTTTAATATACGTACCTTTCATACCGAGTGAACGCGATTCTATAACACCCGCGCTTTCAAGCTTACGGAGCGCGTTAACGATAACGGAGCGGGTAATACCAACTCGGTCTGCAATTTTCGATGCAACAAGCAGCCCTTCTTTTCCGTCCAATTCTTCAAAAATATGCTCAATTGCCTCTAATTCGCTATATGAAAGGGAACTGATCGCCATCTGTACAACCGCTTTGCTTCGAGCTTCTTCCTGCATTTCTTCTGCTTTTTCACGTAGAATTTCCATGCCGACTATCGTTGCACCGTATTCAGCCAAAATAAGATCATCATCTTGGAACTGCTCTTCCACGCGTGACAGCACTAGTGTACCGAAACGCTCACCTGCACCAATAATGGGAACAATCGTCGTTAAACCTTTTTCGAATAATTCCTTGTTTTCAACAGGAAATGCTGTATATTCACTGTTTATATCAAGATTGGATGATGTTTCTGTAATACTAAATAAATTTTTTGTATACTGTTCTGGAAATTGACGTTCTTCCATAAGTATTTTCTTCATGCGTTCCGTTTCAAGTTGCCGATAAAGGCTGTAACCGAGTACTTTGCCTCGCCGGCTGACGACAAATATATTGGCGTCAATCACGTCTGACAACGATTCAGCCATTTCCTTAAAATTAACCGATTTTCCTGCAGCATTTTGAAGCATTTTATTTATTTTTCTCGTTTTACCTAAAAGGTTCATTTAGTTAGTTGCTCCTTCGCAAGTTATAAAATAAATTCACTTAAATCTTTATTTTGTGAAATCGCTGATAATTTTTCATCTACGTATTGTGGTGTAATCGTTATTTGTTCAAGCGTCACATCTGGAGCTTCAAATGACAAGTCTTCAAGCAATTTCTCCATAATAGTATGAAGGCGGCGCGCACCAATATTATCCGTTTCTCCATTTACGTGAAAGGCTATTTCTGCAAGACGCCGTACGGCATCATCTGTAAATTCCACACGAATTCCTTCTGTTTCAAGTAAAGCTTTATATTGCTTTATAAGAGCATTGTCTGGCTCTACTAATATGCGGACAAAATCATCCGTTGTTAATTTTTCAAGTTCCACACGAATCGGGAAACGCCCTTGCAGCTCTGGAATTAAATCCGACGGTTTCGACATATGAAAAGCACCGGCCGCTATAAATAAAATATAATCTGTTTTTACCGTACCGTATTTCGTCACAATCGTCGAACCTTCAACGATCGGTAAAATATCGCGCTGTACGCCTTCACGGGATACATTCGCTCCCGCCTGCGATCCACCTTTTACAGCAATTTTATCCACTTCGTCAATAAATATAATGCCTGTTTGTTCCGCACGGTTTAGCGCTTCTTGTGTCACTTCATCCATATCAATCAGCTTTTGAGCTTCTTCTTGCTCTAACACATTACGTGCGTCCTTGACCGGAAGCTTTCTCTTCTTTTTCTTTTTAGGAATTAATCCTCCGAGAGCATCTTGCATATTCATCCCCATCTGTTCCATTCCCGAACCTTGAAACATATCAAACATGGAAGGTGGCTGTTCCTCTATCTCTACAGTGATAACTTCATTTTCCAATTCACCTGCTGCAAGTTTTTCCGCCACTACACGGCGCTTTTCAAAAAGAGACATATCTTCTTTCGTATTATCTGTTTCCGCTGGTTGTTCTCCCGTTCCACCAAACAGCATTTCAAACGGATTCTTTACAGATGCTGCTTTTTTTCGGGACGGTACAAGCAATTCAACGAGGCGGTAGTTCGCAGCTTCTTTGGCCGGTTCACGCACCGCATTCATTTTTTCTTCTTTTACTAAACGGACAGCTGTTTCAGCAAGATCCCGCACCATTGATTCTACATCGCGGCCGACATAACCTACTTCCGTAAATTTCGTTGCTTCCACTTTAATAAATGGTGCGCCTGCAAGCTTAGCCATACGTCTTGCAATTTCTGTTTTCCCGACACCAGTCGGACCGATCATGAGCATGTTTTTGGGGATGACTTCATCCCGGAGAGCTTCATCAAGCAAACTGCGACGGTACCTGTTTCGCAGTGCAACGGCCACTGCTTTTTTTGCTTCTTTCTGTCCAACAATATATTGATCAAGACGCTCCACGATTTGACGCGGCGTCATTTCCAGTGCGTTACTTTTCATTTTCCCACTCCTCACTGAAGCTCTTCTACAATAATGTTATGGTTTGTGTATACGCATATATCAGCCGCTGTTTTCAGCGATGCTTCCGCAATGTCAAATGCAGACAAATGAGAAGCGTATTGCTTTAATGCCCGGCCCGCTGACAATGCATAATTTCCACCTGAACCAATTGCCAGAATACCATCATCTGGTTCAATTACTTCACCTGTACCAGAAATAAGCAGCAAATTGTCTTTGTCCATTACAATGAGCATCGCTTCTAATCGGCGTAGCATTTTGTCTGAACGCCATTCTTTTGCCAGTTCCACAGCAGCCCTTTGTAAATTACCGCTATATTCCTCCAGCCGCTTTTCAAATAGTTCAAACAATGTGAAAGCATCCGCAACAGAACCGGCAAAACCTGCGACGACTTTTCCATTAAAGAGACGACGCACCTTTTTAGCCGTATGTTTCATTACGACGGCATTGCCGAATGTAACTTGTCCATCCCCTGACATAGCGGACGAACCGTTATGCTTTACTGCAAAGATCGTTGTAGCGTGAAATTGTTCCATTATTTATTTTCTCTCCTTTATGCCCGCGGATGATGATTCATATACGTCTTTTGTAAATGTTCTTTCGTTACATGCGTATACATTTGCGTAGATGAGAGGCTTGCGTGCCCAAGCAGCTCCTGAACCGTCCGCATATCTGCTCCATTATTCAATAAATGCGTCGCAAAAGTATGCCGCAGCATATGTGGATGAATTTTTCCGGACAATGATGCTTTTTCCATTAATCCCGTTAAAATGTGGCGGATACCTCCTGCTGTCAGCGGACCTCCGCGGAAATTGACAAACAGAATTGAATGATCGGTGTTTTTCATCAATGAAGTCCGGCTTGATTTTACATACTCTTCTAATGCTTCTGCCGCAAAACTACCAAAGGGAACATATCGTTCGTTGCCGCCTTTTCCGTGAACAAGAATCACGCCAAGATCAAAATCAATATCTTTCAGTTCGAGTCCAGCACATTCACTTACACGAATACCAGTTCCATACATTAATTCAAGCAAAGCTTTATTTCGTATAGACAATTTATCTGTCTGCTGCACTGTTTCAAACAATTCGTTCATCTCTTCTTCATAAAAAAAAGAGGGCAGCTTTCTCGCACCTTTCGGCCGATACACATTTAAAAATGGATTTTCTTCTACAATCGATTCTCTCATTAAATAGCGGTAAAATCCTCGAAGTGCTGAAATTTTCCGAGATACAGACGCACGAGCCATTTTTTTTTCATGCAGTTTTGTTAAATAAAGACGAGTATCTTGATGTGTTACATCTGTTAGTTTTTCTATATGCTGTTCATTCATAAACATAAAAAATTGCTCTAGGTCATCACGGTAATTTTTCACCGTGTGGACAGAGCTGTTCTTTTCTATTTGCAAATAAGCAAAATAAGAATGTGTATAATTATTGAAAGGTTTTGACATTTTATCACCTCAGAAAGGGCTACTACATGATAACATACGTTAGTAGCCCTTGCAAGAAAGTTTATAAAGTTTACAAAGTTTTCAAAAAAGTTTGAATTGTTTCTAAAGCTCGTTCAGCAAGCGCTTCATATCGCTCTTTCTTCCCTTTTATTTTTACTGGAAGTGGAGGGAATAAACCAAAATTTGCATTCATCGGCTGAAAATGATCGGCGGCTGCATTTGTAATGTAATGGGCCATGCCCCCGATTGCTGTTTCAGCGGGTGCCGTAACCGGTTCTTGCCCATTTGCAAGCCGTGCCGCATTTATACCCGCCATCAATCCACTTGCCGCGGACTCGACATATCCTTCCACACCGGTCATCTGACCGGCAAAGAATAAGTTTGGACGATCTTTCAGCTGATAGGTTGATAATAACGCTTTTGGTGAATTAATAAATGTGTTACGATGCATCACACCGTAACGGACGATTTCAACATTTTCAAGCCCTGGAATAAGTTGAAGCACTTCCTTTTGTGGACCCCATTTTAAATGTGTTTGAAAACCAACAATGTTATAAAGCGTACCTGCCGCGTTATCCTGGCGAAGCTGAACAACCGCATATGGACGTTTTCCAGTGCGTGGATCTTCAAGGCCAACAGGCTTCATTGGACCGAAAAGCATCGTCTTTTTGCCGCGGTTTGCCATTACTTCAATCGGCATACATCCTTCAAAGAAAATTTCTTTTTCAAATTCTTTCAGTGGTACAGTTTCAGCTGCGATTAACGCTTCGTAAAAACGGTCAAACTCTTCTTCATTCATCGGACAATTTAAATAGGCCGCTTCGCCTTTATCATATCTTGATTTCAAATAGACAATGTCCATGTTAATACTATCTTTTTCCAAAATCGGCGCAGCCGCATCATAAAAATACAAATAGTCTTCGCCTGTTAACATCTGAATTTTTTCAGCTAAACCGCTTGTTGTAAGCGGTCCTGTTGCAATAACCGTAATGCCTTCCGGGATGTCTGTTACTTCTTCGTTGATCACTGTTACATTCGGATGGTTTTTTACCCGCTCTGTCACGTGTCCAGCAAATTCATGACGGTCCACTGCAAGCGCCCCGCCTGCTGGAACTGCACATGCGTCAGCTGAACTGATAATGACTGAGTCCAGTTTGCGCATTTCTTCTTTCAATACGCCCACCGCATTCGTCAAACCATTTGAACGCAGCGAGTTACTGCAGACAAGCTCTGCAAATTGATCTGTATGATGAGCCGGTGTTTGCTTCACTGGACGCATTTCATATAAATGGACGTGCAATCCGCGCTCTGCAATTTGAAATGCTGCTTCACTGCCAGCTAAGCCAGCGCCGATTACATTAATTGTTTGAGTCATGTTTGTTTCCTCCTGCTGTTACTATTAAAGGTACGTACCTATGCATCCTTTAAGCATTTTACACTACTCGTATGCAGAAAAAAAGAAAAATGTTGTATTCAACTAAAAGAACTGTCTGAATCATAACCGATTCAGACAGTTGTTATACATTCTATGACTGAGGCTGTTCTTTATAATCACATTCTGTGCATTGAATTTGGATACCTTTTTTCAGCTTTTTCTCGACGAGCATCTTGCTGCATTTCGGACATGGCCGCTCAATCGGTTTATCCCACGAAAGGAAATCACATTCAGGAAACTGGTCACATCCGTAAAAAATACGGCGCTTTTTACTTTTTCTTTCTATTATATTACCTTCCGAACATTTCGGACATTTCACACCAATTTCCTTCACGATCGCTTTCGTGTTCCGGCACTCCGGAAAATTACTGCACGCCATAAACTTTCCATAACGACCCATTTTAAACACCATTTCATGACCGCACTTTTCACAGTCTTCACCGGCCGGCTCGTCTTTAATTTCAACTTGTTCCATCTCTTTTTCTGCTTTTTCAAGATGGCCTTCAAAACCTTTATAAAATTCGTCTATGACCGCAACCCATTCTTTCACACCATCTTCTACGTTATCAAGATCGTGCTCCATTTTCACCGTGAATTCAACATCAATAATGTCTGCGAAAAACTCAACCATTAGTTCGTGGACAATGCCTCCGAGTTCTGTCGGTACGAAGCGTTTGTTATCCAGCGCCACATATCCGCGCTTCTGAATCGTATCAAGTGTCGGTGCAAATGTGGACGGACGGCCTATGCCGAGCTCTTCAAGCGTTTTAACGAGACGAGCTTCTGTGTAGCGCGGCGGTGGCTGTGTAAAATGCTGCTTCGGATCAATCTCACCTGACTTCACGCCGTCACCTTCTTCCAGATTCGGAAGAAAGTTTTCTTTTTCTTCTTTCGCATCATCCGAGCCTTCTACATATACTTTCATAAAGCCTTGGAATTTCACCTTTGAACCCGTTGCTCGGAACATGACCTCCCCGTTGACAATATCGGCACTTACTGTATCCATCACGGCTGCTGCCATTTGACTGGCAACAAATCGTTCCCAGATTAATTTGTAAAGTCGCAGCTGATCACGCGACAAAAAGTCTTTCAGTGTAGATGGCTCACGGAGCATGCTTGTAGGTCTGATCGCTTCATGCGCATCCTGCGCATTTGGTTTTTTTGCTTCTATTTTCTGTCCCAGCTCTTTCACATATTCGTTTCCGTATTGAGACACAATATAAGAACGGCTTTCTGCCTGTGCGACTTCTGATACACGTGTTGAATCTGTTCTCATATACGTAATTAATCCGACCGTACCTTCTTTGCCGAGATCAATTCCTTCATATAATTGCTGGGCAAGCATCATCGTTTTCTTCGCACGGAAATTTAATTTACGAGCGGCTTCCTGCTGAAGCGAGGATGTTATAAACGGCGAAGCAGGGTTACGGCGGCGTTCTTTTTTCGTTACAGATGCAACGTCAAAATCATTTCCTTGAATGGCTGACAGCACATTTTTCATGTCTTCTTCCGAAGCTAGTTTTGTTTTTTTGCCATTCATTCCGTAAAACGATGCCTGGAATGTATCAGTGCCTTTTATAAATTGTGCTTCAATCGTCCAGTATTCTTCTGGAATAAATGCTTTTATCTCATTTTCCCGATCAATGATCAGTCGGAGCGCAACAGATTGTACACGGCCGGCGCTCAAGCCTTTTTTCACTTTTTTCCAGAGAAGCGGGCTAATGTTATAGCCGACAAGCCGGTCTAAAATACGGCGCGCCTGCTGTGCATCGACAAGATCCATATTAATCGGACGCGGATGCTTAAATGATTCTTTAATAGCATCTTTTGTAATTTCGTTAAACACAACCCGGCAATCTGATGACGTCTCGATATTAAGTGAATGTGCCAGATGCCATGCAATCGCTTCCCCTTCGCGATCCGGGTCAGCTGCCAGATAAATTTTTTTCGCTTTTTTAGCGGCACTTTTCAATTCTTTTAACACGGGACCTTTCCCGCGAATAGTAATGTATTTTGGCTCGTAGTTATTGCCCGTATCGACACCCATCTGACTTTTCGGCAAATCGCGAACGTGCCCCATCGATGCCCGAACTTTGTAGTTTTTCCCGAGATAGCGCTCAATTGTCTTCGCTTTCGCCGGGGATTCTACTATTACTAAATAATCCGACATAAGATAAAACCTCCCCCGAGAGGTGAAATGAATAATTAGACATATTATTATGCGTACAGTCCATGTTTGTCAAACGATTATTGTTTGTGTCATTCATTTTCAAGCTCTCTATGTTGCAAAACAGAACATGTTTCGTAAAAATCATTCTGTTGCAAAATCTATATGATATTAGCAGGAATTGCAACTATTTTTATACAAAGGTGCTATAATTTTTTAAAAAGTTAATCAAACTCTGTGTAAATATCTGCTGCTGAATGGACGATTTTTGCACCGTCCCTAATAAGCTCATGAACACCTTCAGACAAAGGCTGTGTAATCGGCCCTGGCACGGCAAACACGTCCATTCCCTGATCTAGGGCATATGATGCAGTTATGAGTGAGCCGCTTTTTTTCGCTGCCTGTACAACGAGCACTGCTTTAGATAATCCGCTAACGATCCTATTTCTTGCTGGAAACTGCCATTTTTCCGGTTTTGTTGTCGGTGCATATTCTGAGACAACGAGTCCATGTTTAATAATTTGCTGAGCAAGACCAACATTTTCACGCGGATAAAAATGATTGAATCCGCCGGCGATAACAGCGATTGTCTTGCCACATGAATGCAGTGTCTGCTCATGGGCAAACGCATCAATTCCTTTCGCAAGACCGCTGACTACCGTTATATTTTTTTCAACGAGTGGTGGAATGAGCAGCTTCAGTGCGTCTTTTCCATATTGGGTACCATGGCGGGAACCAACAATAGCCAGATTTTTCCCCTTCAATAAAGTCAAGTCCCCTCTTGCAAACAACGCCCAGGGCGGTTGTGGCAATGTTTTTAACAAGTCCGGGTAACGTTCATCGTAGATCGGGATAAAATGTGTATTTGAACGGGCGAGTGAAGATAAAATGTGCTCGAAAGAGAGTGAATGAAACTGCTGTAAAATGGAGGCGGACTGAAGTTCGGAGCGGCCGGTGAGATAGGAAAATTGAGATGGTGTGATTTTAGGCAAAAGCATTAAATCCGGATCATGTTTAAATAAATAATAAAAATCTTTCCACCCAGGTCCTTTGCAATAGTAAAGCAGTAGCAAATATTTTGTTGTATCGTTCATGCTTTTTCCCCTCCTTTTTGTCCATAGCAAAATAAGGCACCTGTACAAGAGACAGGTACCTATTCGGTATTTTA
Organism: Bacillus sp. 37MA; assembly: GCF_000372765.1. Taxonomy (NCBI): domain Bacteria; kingdom Bacillati; phylum Bacillota; class Bacilli; order Caryophanales; family Bacillaceae; genus Bacillus; species Bacillus sp. 37MA. The sequence continues at coordinate 622,834 of NZ_KB889752.1, read as the reverse complement.
ATGTGTTTTGCACTCAGCTAAAAGTCCTTTTTCTTCCAAAACTTTAATAAGCGTTTCACCCATAACAGATGGCGTTTCCGCTACTTGAATACCACATTCGTTCATTACGCGGATTTTTTCGTCTGCTGTACCTTTACCGCCTGAAATGATCGCACCAGCATGGCCCATGCGTTTCCCTGGAGGAGCTGTACGTCCGCCGATGAAGCCGACAACCGGTTTCGTCATGTTCGCTTTTACCCACTCAGCCGCTTCCTCTTCTGCTGTACCACCAATTTCACCGATCATAATTACGGCTTTTGTTTCCGGGTCTTCATTAAATGCTTTTAAAACATCGATGAAGTCTGTACCATTTACCGGATCGCCACCGATACCGACAGCTGTTGACTGGCCAATGCCCGCCTGTGTCAGTTGGTGAACGGCTTCATACGTCAATGTGCCGGAGCGTGAAACAACGCCGACATGACCTTTTGTATGGATGTAGCCAGGCATAATGCCGATTTTGCACTCATCTGGCGTTATAACACCCGGACAGTTCGGCCCTACAAGGCGTGTTTTCTTGCCTTGCATGTAACGTTTTACTTTGACCATATCCAACACTGGAATATGCTCTGTAATACAGATAGCAAGATCGAGATCAGCATCAACCGCCTCCAAAATCGCATCTGCTGCGAATGGAGCCGGTACGTAAATAACTGATGCATTTGCGCCTGTTTCTTTTACTGCTTCAGCAAGCGTATTAAATACCGGCACGCCTTCCACTTCTAAACCGCCTTTACCAGGCGTTACGCCGCCGACGATTTTTGTTCCGTATTCAAGCATTTGCTTCGTATGGAAAAGAGCAGTCGAGCCCGTAATACCTTGAACGATTACCTTTGTATCTTTGTTAATAAATACACTCATGCCTGTACCTGCCTTTCTATTGTCAACATCATTATTATTTTACGAGACTAACGATTTTTTGGGCGCCATCAGCCATTGAATCAGCTGAAACAATGTCAAGACCAGATTGATTCAAGATCTCTTTACCTGCATCGACATTTGTTCCTTCAAGACGGACAACGAGCGGTACAGACAGGCTGACCTGTTTCGCTGCTTCAACAACGCCTGTTGCGATGATATCACATTTCATAATTCCACCGAAAATGTTAACGAAAATCCCTTTCACATTTTCATCAGATAGGATAATTTTGAATGCTTCTGTTACTTTTTCAGCTGTTGCACCGCCTCCAACATCAAGAAAGTTTGCCGGATCGCCACTGTAATGTTTAATAATATCCATCGTCGCCATCGCAAGACCTGCACCATTTACCATACAGCCGATGTTACCGCCGAGAGAAATGTAGCTTAAGTCGTATTTAGATGCTTCAATTTCTTTTTTGTCTTCTTCCTCAAGATCGCGGTATGCTAAAATATCTTTATGGCGATACAATGCATTTGCATCAAAGTTTAACTTTGCATCAAGCGCCATGACTTTACCATCACCAGTCACAACAAGTGGATTGATTTCTGCAATAGAACAGTCTTTGTCTATAAAAGCTGTATAAAGGCTTATCATGAATTTAACAGCCTGTCCGACAAGCTCTTGTGGGATGTTAATGTTAAATGCTACACGACGTGCCTGAAACGGGCTAAGGCCTATAATCGGGTCAATGTATTCTTTAAAGATTTTTTCCGGTGTTGCTTCTGCCACTTCCTCAATTTCTGTTCCGCCTTCTTCAGATGCCATTAAGACAACCTGTGACGTTGCACGATCCAAAACAAGACCGATGTAGTATTCTTTCTTAATATCGCATCCTTCTTCAATAAGAAGACGCTTTACTTCTTTACCTTCAGGGCCTGTCTGGTGTGTGACAAGCGTTTTGCCGAGAATTTCTTCTGCATATGTACGCACTTCATCAAGATTTTTTGCGACTTTTACGCCGCCCGCTTTTCCGCGGCCGCCCGCATGAATCTGTGCTTTAACAACGTTTACCGTTGTGCCTAGTTCTTTTGCTGCTTCAACCGCTTCTTCAACGGAAAATGCAACTTTCCCATTTGGTACAGCAACGCCGTAGCTTCTGAGAACTTCTTTACCCTGATACTCATGAATATTCATCATCCAGCCTCCTATCGATCTCAAAACATAGTATATAAACAAAACAGACTGCGACTTCATTGTAGTTAAAAAATGATATTATGTCTAGTTTTTGAACAAAAAAAAACGGTCTCTTTTTCAAGCGCGGAACAATTTCACAAAATGCTTATAATGTTATTCGTCAAAGCACCGGTCAAGACGATAAATGAATGCAAATACCTCGGCAACTGCCTGATACAAATCTTCTGGAATTGCTTCATTTATCTCAAGCTGACCAAGCAGTTCAACGAGTCCGGGATCTTCTTGAATTGGAATATTATTTTCTTTCGCTGTTTCAATAATTTTTTCGGCAATTAGCCCTTTTCCCTTCGCTGTGACAGTCGGTGCTCCGACTACACCTGGGTTGTAGGAAAGCGCAGCTGCCTGTTTACGGTTAGCCGGTTTCATATACGTATGTCTACCCCCAAATATCCTTCATCGTCCATAACACAGGCGAGCGGCGGTTTCGTTCCGTGTCTCTGCGTCGCTTCTTCTTCAGACGGCTCTTTAAATTGAACACCTGACAACCGGTACCCGTGTTCTTCAAGTGCTTCTTTTAGACGATCCATCGTATTTATGCTCATTTGTTTTAACAAAGACGGTGCGGCGGCCGCGACGATGTTTAAATGAATGATTCGGTTTTGCACCTGCATATCGATGACCGTATTTTTCAAATTGGTCATATCCACATAAAATAATACGCGGCAATAATCAGCATCAATTTTTCCATTTGACTTCTTTTTACCGCTCCATTTGATCGTGACATCTCCTTGAAAAGCAGCAAATTGAAACGGCACTTGCATAACGAGCTGCTGAAGCGGGCCAGATTCTGCAGATAAAATATGCTGTGCATTCAACCGGCCAACAATTTGCTCGGCTGCTTCACGAATCGGTGCCGGTATCGTTTCTATCATGAGCTTCAGGAGCTCCTGCTTTACATTTTGCTGCATTGCTTCCGGCTGATTTTTAGACGTGATAATTGCTTCGTGATCAATGCCGAGCAGTCGAAAAGCATCTCTCAATGCAACCGCCACGTCTTTTCCATTAACATGTATCGGCAGCACTTGCGGTTCTTCAATTGGCCATGCATCCGTGCCAAGCAACAGCGCCATTCGTACCGCCGCTTGCTCAGGTACTGTCGCTGCAATGGAAAAAGCGAGTTGAAATAACGAAGCAATTTGTCTGTTTACAGCAGGTACATCTTTCGTTAACTGATCGGTCAATTGCGTTACTTGCTGCATAAGGGCTGCTCTGTCTGGATGATTTGCCGGAATAGACTGGAACACAGCTTCTTTAAATGAAGCAATTGTCTCCAGTGTTACCGGCTTGACTGCCAGCTGAACGAGCATTTCTTTCATCATTTGCACCGGCTGAACAGACGGACTATTTGTTGTTTCGTTATTTTTCACTGTGACTGGCTGTTCCTGTATATTAGCAGCTACAATGGAGGCCGGCGATCTGCTTGTCGTCAAATTGTTTTTCACAATAGAGGCTAGCTGTTTTGGCACATCAGCGGATGAGGCCGGCATGTTCAATACTTGTTTCAGTATTTGAACAGCCGCCACTTTTTCAGATAGACTGCCAGTTGAAAGAGCTGCCGCCAGATGGACCGCTTTTGCATTTACATCTAACAACAGGCTAGCAGCTGTTTTTCCTGATGAAGTTGGTTCCCCAAGCAGCCGATTAAGTGCAGCCGTTGCTTCTGGCATATCCCCTAGTTTCACGAGCGTATGTTGGAGTGCTTCTAACTTGCCAGTCAATGATTCAGTTGAACGAGCTGATACGAGTGCCTGAAAGACATTTTCTGTAATCGGTAAATTGCGGCTGAACATAAACCGGAGTGCTTCCATTCCATCTTTCAGACCCGCTTTTGATAGCCAAGCTGAGCCAAACTGAATGCTATCTTTTGAAAGCGGCTGGCCCATTTCAATCGCAAGTGCAGTGAAAACGACGCTTTCTTTCGTGACCGGTATCTGTAATTTTTCAAGCAACGCAGCCGCTTGGTCGGGCGTTCGCTGCATCGGCGCATTATCCGACACGACTTTTAACTGCATCGCTCCTTTAAGGGAAGCAACCTGGAAAAAGTAACGCCCGCCCGCTTGAAGCGGCACTTCAAGCTGGGTAGTGATCTGCTGACCGAAGACCACCAGCTCGGCCATTTGCCCTGGCAGTAGTTTCATCACTTTCCCAGAAAAAATTTGTCCTTCGTTCAACATGTCAACCGGATTGCGCCCTAGCTGTGCTCTAACTCCCCTTTGAATCGCCGATTGACCGATCTCCATACTCGTCACCTCTTCTTACATCATTATTGAAGCATTTCTTTTACAGGTGCAAACGTTTTGCGATGCTGAGGTGTGATGCCATATTTCTCAAGCCCGAGTAAATGCTCCCGTGTTCCATAGCCCATGTTTTTTTCAAATCCATAACCAGGATATTGACGTGCATATTCTTTCATCAACCGGTCTCTTGTCACTTTTGCGATAATCGATGCAGCCGCAATCGATGCACTTTTTGCATCTCCTTTAATAATCGACGTCTGATGAATATCAACCGGAATCACCATTGCGTCTACAAAAAGGTGGTCAGGGGTCGCAGGAAGTGCCTTCACAGCTTCAATCATCGCTTTTTTAGTCGCTTCGTATATATTGATTTGATCAATTTCGTCTGCACTAATAATACCGACGCCTGTCTGGCAGTTCTTCATAATTAATTCATATAAATGATCACGGGCCGTTTCACTTAATTTTTTTGAGTCGTTTATACCTTCTGGTAAAAAACCTTCTGGCAAAATGCAGGCCGCTGCGACGACCGGGCCAGCAAGCGGTCCCCTTCCTGCTTCATCAATGCCTGCGATGATACAGACTCCTTTTGCCTGCTCTGCACGTTCATACGCCATGATTTGATGCAGGCGGTCCTCTTCCTTTCTTTCTCTTTCAAGACGGCGTATACAGGCTGTAATAGCTGCCTGCACCCCTTTTCGTTCGTCATTTTTCCAGAAGGACAAACGAGAGTCGTCTGTTGTCTTTATAACAGACAACTGTTCTTTAATAAATGCAATCGTTTCTTTTGCCATATACATCTCCCTGTTCTTTTTATCGGTCGTTTCTATTTTTTTTACACAAAAAAAGCGTGAAGGCAGTCCTTCACGCTTTTTCCGGTGGAATATCGAATGTAAGCCGGCCGAATTGACCGCTACGCACATCACGGATCATGATGTCCGTCACTTTATCGTAGTCCACTTCGCCGCCCGACCCAAGACAGCCGCGCCGCTCGCCAATTTGATGAAACACGTACGCCATATCTTCCGACAATACCGCAAATCCATATCGTTCTTCAAGACGTGCTGGATATCGTTCTTCCAAATAACGAAGACCGTAAATCGCTACATCCTGTAGATTTAAAATCGCATCTTTAATCGCACCTGTCAAAGCAAGTTTATAGCCCGTTTCCGGATCTTCAAATTTCGGCCATAAAATACCTGGTGTATCAAGCAATTCAAGGTGCTGCGCTGTTTTAATCCACTGCTGCGCTTTCGTTACCCCTGGCATATTACCTGTTTTAGCAATATTTTTTTTTGCAATCCGATTAATAAGCGTCGATTTCCCGACATTTGGAATACCAACAATCATCGCCCGCATTGCACGCGGTTTTATCCCACGCGAACGCATCCGATCGAACTTTTCTTTTAAAATACCTTCTGCTGCTTTCACCATTTTATCAAGCCCATTGCCCGCCTGTGAATTGACGGACACTGCTTCAATACCTTGTTCTTTAAAATAGCGGATCCATTCTTTCGTCATCACGGGATCAGCCATGTCTTCTTTATTTAAAATAACGAGACGCGGTTTTTGATTGACAATTTCATCAATCATCGGGTTGCGTGATGACAATGGGAGTCTCGCATCTACAAGTTCAAAAATAATATCCACTAATTTTAATTTTTCCGTTACTTGCCGCCGTGCTTTGGCCATATGACCAGGAAACCATTGAATCGTCAAACTCATACCATCCTTTCTATCCTTTTACCTTTTAATCAACGATACGGATCTGGTCAAATGGCCAATAAACAAATTTCGTTTCTCCAACGATTTTATCTATTTTAACCGTCCCGATATGCCGACCGTCTTTACTAAAACGACGGTTGTCACCAAGTACAAATATTTCACCGTCCGGCACTGTTTCCTGTCCGGTTATTTCAGCAAGTGTAAAATCCGGTGTGAGGGGACCGTCTGTTACTTCGCTTTTGTATTCATTTAAATATGGTTCATCCAGTGCTTTACCGTTTACATATAAAACATCGTCTATATATTCGACTGTGTCGCCTGGAAGTCCGATTACTCGTTTGATGTAATCTTTATTTTCAGGCGCGTGAAAAACGACGATATCAAAGCGGTCCGGGTTGCTCATTTTATTCACAATCATCCGGTCGCCGCTCTCAAGCGTCGGCATCATAGATAGACCGTCCACAACAATCGGCGCAAATATAAAGTATCGAATAAGAGCTGCCATGCCGACTGCGATGAGCAGTGCTTTCGTCCATTCCCAAAATTCATTTTTCCCTTCTGTCATGCGCGATAACACCTCCATACAAAGTACAATTATCATATCATGCAACCGGCAAAATCTGAAAGAAAAAGGAGCCTGCAGGCAGACTCCTTTTAATACGCTTAGTATCTGATTTCTTTAATGCGGGCTGCTTTACCACGCAGATTGCGCAAGTAGTACAATTTCGCACGACGAACTTTACCGCGGCGCATTACTTCAATTTTTGCGATTTTTGGTGTATGAAGCGGGAATGCACGCTCAACGCCCACGCCGTAAGAAATCTTACGAACTGTAAATGTTTCGCTTACGCCGCCGCCGCGACGCTTGATTACAACGCCTTCATATACTTGAATACGCTCACGTGTACCCTCAACGACTTTAACGTGTACGCGTACAGTGTCTCCCGGACGGAAAGATGGGAGATCAGAACGAAGCTGCTCCTGAGTTAATTCTTGAATCAATTTGTTCATTTTGTTTTCCTCTCCTTCTAACAAATGCTCATACCCGCGCATATCGGCGGCAGCGGAACACCGTTTTAATGTAGTTATGCACTTTTGCACACTACACGCGAAATTTTATCATATTATTTTGCATAGATCAAGTTGTATTTTTCATTTTCCATGAATCAATTAACTGTTTTTCTTCTTCTGTTAACGGGCAATGATCAAACAGATCTGGACGACGTTCCCACGTGCGCTTCAGCGATTGCTCCCGCCGCCATTCGTCGATATGACGATGATTGCCCGATGTTAAGACATCTGGTACTTTCATCCCTCTAAAATCTGCGGGACGTGTGTAATGAGGGTGTTCGAGCAGCCCCGAAGAAAATGAATCCTGCACAGCAGAATCATCATTGCCAAGTACACCGGGTAAAAGCCGTACAATGCTGTCTGCGACGACCATTGCGCCAAGCTCTCCTCCCGTTAACACGTAGTCGCCAATGGAAATCTCATCCGTCACAAGATGCGTACGAACCCGTTCATCATATCCTTCGTAATGGCCGCACAAAAAAATGAGATGCTCTTCACGTGCAAGTTCTTCTGCTTTCTTTTGTGTATAACGTTCGCCCTGTGGACACATTAAAATGATGCGCGGAGCCGTTTCTGCTTCTTCTTTCAGCGCCTCTACTGCATCAAATAGCGGCTGTGGCTTCAATACCATGCCCGCACCGCCCCCATACGGATAATCATCAACAACTTTATGTTTTCCGTCCGCATAGTCACGGAAATTAACAGCGCGAAACGATACTTTTTCTTTATCCGCTGCTTTCTTCATAATGGATGATGAAAAAACGCCGTGAAACATTTCCGGAAACAGCGTCAATACATCGATTTTCATTCGAGCAGCCCGTCCATCGGGTCAATAATAATGACTTTTTCATCTGGATCAACAGACTTCACGACGTCATCAATATACGGAATATACGCATCATCTCCACCGATTCGGCTGACGACCCAGACGTCATTTGCGCCAGGTGTAAGCACTTCTTTCACCTGGCCAATAACGCCACCGTCAACGGTTCTTACTTCACAACCGACAATTTCATGAAAATAGAATTCACCTTCATCGAGATCACCGAGCTGATCTTCATGTACTTTTAAAACTGAGCCTTTAAACGGTTCAACAAGTTGGATTGATGTATAATTTTCAAACGTCAGCAAGTCAAATGTTTTATGTTTGCGGTGTGCATCAATCGTAACTGGAATGCCCTCTTTGCCGCCTTCTTTAAAAATAGAAAGGGTACTGCCTTTTTTATATCGTTCTTCTGGAAAATCGGTGAGAGACAGCACCCTTACTTCGCCACGCAGTCCATGCGTATTGACGATTTTTCCAACGTTATACCATTTACTCATATCATTCACCTCTGCGTGCGGATTTCAATAATAACACCATCTTTTACAACAATTGTATCACCGTCTCCTCCATCAAAACGGTCGCCTGGCTTTACTTCAACAACGGATTGAATATCACGTTCCTTCAATTCGGTTCCCATCGGCAGCTGATCCAGTTGGCTCATTTGAAATTCAATTACCGAAATTTTCTCCTGACGCTGATCAATTTCCTGTTGAAATCGCGCAGCAACATCCACCTGTTTCAATCCCGCACGTTCCGCTTTTTTCTTTTCAAAAAGAAGCTGCGCGGTTTCTCGTTCCAGCTGGCGCATTCGACTTTCATAGTCATACATTCGGTCCTTCTTTAACGTTTCCGTTACGACTTGAACGACTGATACTGTTTGTAAAATGTGCACATTCACCGCTCCTTTTCATGGAACAAAAATGGCAATTCCCCAAAAGAATCCTTCTTTTGGGGAATTGTCGTCTCGCAATGAATTACTTGCTGTATTTTGCATTATGGAATTTTTCCATGATGCCTTCGTTTGAGAACAAGTTACGAACAGTGTCAGACGGTTTCGCGCCGTCTTGCATCCATTTAAGCGCAAGTTCTTCATTAATTTTTACTTCCGCCGGTTTTGTTACCGGGTTGTACGTGCCGATTGTTTCGATTTGACGGCCATCACGCGGTGAACGAGCGTCTGCTACTACGATACGATAGAATGGGGATCTTTTTGAACCCATACGTTTTAAACGAATTTTTACTGCCATGCTAATAAGCACCTCCGAAATAGTTTCACACAAGATAGAATAATACCAAATAGTTAAAGTGTTGTAAAGTGTTTTTTCTTTACAAGGCTCATAGAAAGTGAGTCATGAAGGCGTTGCGGCCCGATACCACGCTTTTTAGCCTTCGAACCTTGAATAAATTACGTTAGCCTGTCTTTTTGCTTGTCACTCCAGAGCAGTCGGCTCCGTTTTTCTTACATAAACGGTAATTTTGGCATGCCGCCTTTTTTCTTGCCTTTTTGCTGCATAGCGGACATTTGCTTCATCATTTTTTTCATGTCCTCAAATTGCTTAAGAAGACGATTTACTTCCTGGATCGATGTGCCGCTGCCTGTTGCAATTCGTTTACGGCGTCCTGAATTAATAATCTCCGGTTGCTGCTTTTCCTCACGTGTCATTGAACGAATAATGGCTTCAACGCGGCCGATTTGTTTTTCATCGACTTGCACGTTATTAAGACCTTTCATTTTGTTCGCACCTGGAAGCATTTTTAAAATTTCATCAAGCGGACCCATGGAACGCACCTGTCCGAGTTGATCGAGAAAATCGTCAAATGTGAACGACATCGTCCGCATTTTTTGCTCGAGCTCTCTCGCTTTCGATTCATCGACATTCGTCTGTGCTTTTTCAATAAGTGTCAGCACATCACCCATACCGAGAATACGTGAAGCCATACGTTCTGGGTGAAACGACTCTAGCGCATCGAGCTTTTCGCCCATCCCAATAAATTTAATCGGTTTTCCAGTGACAGCACGAATAGACAGCGCTGCACCACCACGCGTATCACCATCCAATTTTGTCAGCACGACGCCCGTAATGCCAAGCTGTTCATTAAAGCTTTCAGCTACGTTTACAGCATCTTGTCCAGTCATTGAATCAACAACAAGGAAAATTTCTTCCGGCGTAGAAAGCTCTTTAATTTGTTTCAGTTCATCCATGAGCGTCTCATCAATGTGAAGACGGCCCGCCGTATCGATTAAGATGTAATCAAGATGCTCATCTTTCGCTTTTTGAATCGCCTGCTTCGCAATCTCAACTGGGCTTACTTGATCACCTAGTGAAAAAACAGGCATATCCAGCTGTTTTCCGAGCGTTTCGAGCTGTTTAATTGCCGCCGGGCGATAAATATCCGCCGCGACTAAAAGTGGCTTCCGATTGTACTTTTTACGGAGCAGATTGGCGAGTTTTCCGGTTGTCGTCGTTTTACCAGCACCTTGCAAACCGACCATCATGATGACCGTCGGCGGCCGTTTTGACGTACCGATTCGGCTTTCTTCACCGCCCATCAGTTCAGTCAGTTCTTCTTTTACAACTTTAATGACCTGTTGACCTGGTGTTAAGCTTTTCATGACTTCCTGGCCGACAGACCGCTCACTTACTTTTTTAACGAATTCTTTCACAACTTTAAAGTTAACATCCGCCTCGAGTAACGCCAGACGCACTTCACGCATCATTTCTTTCACATCGGCTTCAGATACTTTCCCTTTGCCACGAATTTTCTGCATCGTTCCTTGCAGCCGTTCGGCCAATCCTTCAAACGCCATCATGCAGTCCCCCTATTCGAGTTCCTCAAGCGCCAGAACGAGCGGCAAGGAGTGCGCATCTGCACATTCCTTTAGCTGCTCGATCAGTTCTTTGCGCTGCTGGAATTTATTTAGCAGCTTTAATTTCGCTTCATATTCTTCAAGCATCGCTTCTGTGCGTTTTATATTGTCATAAACTGCTTGACGGCTCACTCCATACTCTTCAGCAATTTCGCCGAGCGAGTAATCATCCAGGTAATATAAGGACATATAGCTGCGCTGCTTGTCGGTCAGAAGCATCTGATAAAAATCGGACAGATAATTCATCCGCATCGTTTTTTCAAGCATAGCCGTCCTCTCCTTCGTTAAGTGAAAAACCTTTACACCAAAATAGTGTACCTGCTTCTTCCTCTTCTGTCAAGAAAGATGAAAACCCGGTCCGACTTCCTTTTATTCGCTTGCTTCGTCGTTGTTTTTATCTTCCTTTTCTTCAAATGCCTGTGCAAATAATCCATATGCATATTTCTCAGCATTAAACGGCTGCAAGTCATCTATTTTTTCACCAAGTCCGACGAATTTTACCGGAACACCAAGCTCTTTGCGGATAGCAAGTACGATGCCGCCTTTCGCGGTGCCATCTAGCTTCGTCAACACAATACCTGATACATCTGTCGCTTCTTTAAACGTTTTCGCCTGAATCAGCGCATTTTGACCGGTCGTTGCATCCACGACAAGCAATACTTCATGCGGGGCGCTAGGAATTTCTCGTTCGATGACACGCTTCACCTTTTGTAATTCATTCATTAAATTTACTTTGTTTTGCAAACGTCCCGCCGTGTCACAAAGTAAAATATCTGCACCGCGTGATTTTGCTGCACGAACAGCATCATACATGACAGCTGCCGGATCCGAACCTTCCGTCTGTTTAATGACATCAACGCCGGTGCGTTCTCCCCACACTTCCAGCTGTTCGATTGCACCCGCACGGAATGTATCGCCTGCTGCAAGCATCACTTTTTTACCATCTGATTTAAATGTATGCGCAAGTTTGCCAATCGTCGTCGTTTTGCCGACACCGTTTACCCCGACAAACAAAATAACAGTCAGTTCTCCATCTTGAATGTTCAAATCAGACTCGACTTCTTCACTACCTGAATAAATATCAACAAACTTTTCAGTAATGATTTCGCGGATCGCTGTCGGGTCGTTCGTGTTGCGGCGCTTCACTTCCAATTTCAGTTCATCAATCAATTCCATCACCGTATCGAAACCAACATCAGCTCCAATTAAAATTTCTTCCAGTTCTTCAAAGAAATCTTCATCGATTTTCCGGTAACGGGCGATTAAATTATTTACTTTTGCTGCAAATCCAGTCCGCGTTTTCGCTAAGCCTTCCTCATATTTTTCCGTTGTTTGTTCTTGTTCTGCTGAACCGGAAAATTTGTCTTTTAATTTTTTAAAAAAGCTCATTTATTTCATTCCTTTCACAAATTAAATAGACGCAGCCGCTTCTTCAAGACGGACAGATACGAGACTTGACACGCCCGACTCCTGCATTGCTACGCCGTACAGCGCATCTGCTTCTTCCATTGTCTGCTTCCGATGCGTAATAACGATAAACTGCGTATTTTCGCTAAACTGTTTTAAATAGCGGCTGAACCGATGTGCATTTACTTCATCGAGCGCTGCTTCTACTTCATCAAGAATGCAAAATGGTACAGGACGCACACGTAAGATCGCAAATAACAGCGCAATCGCTGTGAGTGCCCGTTCACCGCCTGAAAGCAAACTTAAATGCTGCAATTTTTTCCCTGGAGGCATGGCCGAAATATCAACACCGGAATGAAGAATATTTTTCGGATCCGTTAATTTTAGCTCTGCCCGGCCACCGCCAAATAGCTGTGTAAAGGCTGGCTGAAATTCCGCCTTAATCGCGTCAAATGTTTCTGCAAAACGCCGCGTCATTTCTATGTCCATCTCATCCATAACATCACGCAATGTTGCTTTTGCCTCTTCAAGATCTGTTTTCTGATCACACAAAAAAGTTACACGGGCAAATGTCGTCTCATATTCTTCAATCGCACCAATATTTACTTCGCCGAGTTCTTCAATCGTTTTTTTTATTAACCGTATGTGTCGTTTCGCTTCATCAAGCGGGCTGTTGAGCGGATAATCACGCTGCGCTTCTTCAAATGTAAGCGAATAATACTCATTTAGTTTTTGTAGAAGTGAATCCATTTCCATTTCAAGACGGGCGATTTTCACATCATGCTCACGCAGTGCTTCAGATAATCCTTTTAACAGGCGGCGGGACTCGGTTAATGATTTTGTTTTTTGTTCAAGTTCTGCCGTTTTTTTCAAACGTGTTGATTTTATTCGGGTAATCTCTTTGACAGTCCGATCTTTTTCAGCTGACCGTTCTTCTGACTGTCGGGCAAGTGTTACACCTGTTGTACCGCTGTTGCTTTGTTCACTCTGAATAAACGAACGCTCTTCTAAAAGCTGTTCATACATTTCTTCTACATCTGTCCATTCCGAAAGAAGACGGGTTTCCTGCTCTTTTTTATAGTCAAGCTGTTCACCCAATACCGCGATTTTCGGACGAAGTACATTCAATTCCACTGCGAGATTTTCACGCTCGGCAGAGGCTGATTTCCGCTTTGATTCAAGTGAAGCTATTTGACGATCAAGTGATTGAATAGACTCTTGTTCTTCTTTCAGCGTTAATTCCACTTCTTTTTTTCTTTTTTGCAGAAAAGTTTTTTCATCATCAAACTCCCGTTTTTCTGCATCATATACAGCTAAACGATCATTGATGGACTGTTCGTTAAATGACCATTCCAATAGCTGGTTTTTCACTTCCTGCAATGACTGTCGGTACATTTCACCCGTTTCTTCCAGCTTCTGCACATGTTGATCTTGCTCAGCAGAACGAATTTGCAAAGATTTTACGTCTTGTTCAGCGGATGCTGTTTTTCGCTCCATCGCTTCGATCTGGCTGTTCAATGTATCGAGTTCATTTTTCCGCCCAATTAACGATACGCCTGTTTTTTTCACAGAGCCGCCTGTCATTGAACCGCCTGCATTCACAACATCACCGTCTACAGTTACAATACGGTAACGTTGATTTATTTTGCGGGCAATATGATTTGCTTCTTCTAGTGAAGCTGCAATAATAACATTTCCAAGCAAATGACCAGCTGCCCTGGCATATTGCTTATCGTAATCAGCAAGTTCATTCGCTGTACCGAGAAATCCTTTTTCCTGGCGAATGGTTGACAGTATATGATCCGGAAGTGTTTTTTCTTTCACCGTCGAAAGCGGTAAAAATGTCGCTCTTCCGTATTTGTTTTTTTTCAAAAATGCAATCGCTGCGCGCGCAGACTGCTCGTCTGTCACAAAAATATGCTGCAGTGCACCGCCAAGAGCGGTTTCGATTGCTAGTTCATATTCTTTCGGGACACGGATCAGTTCAGCAGCAGCGCCGATTACGCCAAGCAGCCGATTGTTTTTTTCTTTTAATACTTCTTTTACACCAGAATAAAAACCGGCATACTCATTTTCTAGCGACGACAGCAAATCACGGCGGGACAATGCTTCCTGCAAAATTTGATACGCTTTATATAGAGCAGTGCGTCGTTTTTCGATTGTTTCTTTTGCGGCATCACGTTCTTTTTTTGCTTCTCTATAATAAGCGTTATGCTCATTCAGTTTCTGTTCGGCTGCTACCCGTGCTTGCTCAAGCTTCTGTTTTTCTTCTTCAAGTAATTCGCGTTCGTGCAAGTATTGATTATTGCTACCGCCAAGACGGGTTAATCGTAATGTAAGCCGCTCGAACTGCCGATCAATCTCACGCAGCTCATTTTTCGCTGCCGCTGCGCGATTTAAATGATCAATGTAGTCTGATTTTAACGATTCCAGTTTTTCTTCAGTATTTTCGGAAAAAGCTTGAAAAAGTGTCTCTTTTTCTATTGCTTCACGCTTTAGCTTTTCAAGTTCTTCTCTCTTTAATTTTGCAAGTTTGCTTGCTTCTTCTCTTGATGCTTTCAAAGATAAACGTTTTCGCTCTGCTTCTTCGATTGATTTTGCCAGTCGTTCTTCGTTGTATGATGCATTTTTTAGACGCTCATCCATAAGCCGGCGTTTTCCTTCAATTTTTTCAAGTGATTCAATAATGATGAGTAAATTTTGCTGAGCAGCCTCTTCCTGTTCACCAAGCTGCTTCAAATCCTGTTCCATGGTTTTCATTAATGTCTCAGAAGATTCTACTTGTTCGGACAATCCGGCTGCCTTTTGTTCATTTCGCTTTTTTTCTTCTTTTTGATGTTCCCATTCCGTATGAGATTGGGCGATATCATGTGCCCATACTCCCGCCTCAATTTCTTTTAACTCAGCTTTTTTCTCCAAATAATCTCTGGCCGCAGACGCCTGCATTTCAAGCGGTTCGACCCGTTGTTCAAGTTCATGCAAAATATCGTTCACGCGGCTTACATTCTCTTCTGTTTCCTTAAGTTTTTGTTCTGCCTGTTTTTTACGCGTTTTATATTTCAACACCCCGGCTGCTTCTTCAAAAATCGACCGTCTTTCTTCCGGACGACTGTTCAAAATTTCATCAACGCGGCCTTGTCCAATAATTGAAAAGGCACCACGGCCGAGACCTGAATCCATAAATAATTCAATAATATCTTTCAGACGACAGCTTTGCTTATTAATAAAATAATCGCTGTCGCCGTTCCGATTTACGCGGCGCATGATGCTTACTTCGCTGTATTCCAACGGCAGCGCACCATCCTTGTTATCAAGCGTAATCGTAACAGCAGCTTCGTTCAATTTCCTTCTTGAATCACTGCCGGAAAAAATGACATCTTCCATTCTCCCTCCGCGTAAACTTTTCGCCGATTGTTCGCCAAGCACCCAGCGAATGGCTTCCGTAATGTTACTTTTACCGGAACCGTTTGGGCCGACAACCGCGGTTACGCCAGGCATAAATTCGAGCGACACCTTTCCAGCAAATGATTTAAATCCCGCAATATCCAGCTTTTTCAGGATCATGCCTATCCACCTGTCTTCTAATTCGATTGTTGTTTCATGTTTTCTAGCGCCATTTGCGCCGCGAACTGTTCTGCTTCTTTTTTCGATCGGCCGGCACCACGGCCAAGCACTGTTCCATTTAGTGACACTTCAGTGACAAATTCTTTATGATGCGCTGGACCTTTTTCTTCTAAAATGCAGTACGTGGGTGCTCCTTTTAATTCACGCTGGACATATTCCTGCAACTGGCTTTTAAAATCCATCACATGAGAAAAAGCACCGGCGCTGATTTTAGGAAAGACAACCCGTTCTAAAAATGGAATAACAGCTTCCATTCCCTGATCTAAATAAAGCGCACCGACAAAGGATTCAAATACATCGGCTAGAAGAGCTGGACGCATTCTTCCGCCGGTCATTTCTTCTCCCTTTCCAAGTAAAATGAGCTTGCCAAATTCAAGTTCATTTGCAAACGTGACAAGTGACGGTTCACAGACGACAGCTGCACGTAATTTCGTCAATTCCCCTTCAGACATGACCGGATATGTTTTATATAAAAATTGCGATACGGTCAATTCTAGTACAGCATCCCCAAGAAATTCGAGCCGCTCATTGTCTTCGTATGGTTTTCTCCGATGCTCATTCACATATGATGAATGGGTAAATGCTTGTTTTAATAATGATTCGTTTTGAAAACGGATATCCATGGTTTCTTGAAATTGTTCAAATTCCATATCTTTCCGTTCGGAATAACGCTCCCGATTTGTTTTCTTCATTGATGTTCCTCCGAAAAGTTAAAATGCATACAAAAACAGTTTAGCTGAAAAAAATGCATAGCGCAAAGACAATTGAAAAAGCAGACCCGCACTAGCGGATCTGCCATTAATGGACGATTAGTTTTTGCTGTTTATGTATGTTACAGCGTCGCCTACCGTCGTAATTTTTTCCGCGTCATCATCGGAAATTTCTACATCAAATTCGTCTTCCAGCTCCATAACAAGCTCAACAACGTCAAGAGAATCCGCACCAAGATCTTCCTTGAATTTCGCATCAAGGTTAACTTGTGATTCTTCCACGCCTAGACGATCGACGATAATTTTCGTTACACGTTCTAATACATCTGCCACTATGATTCACCTCCCTTCAATGTATTATAGTCGATTTGCAGTCTTAGAACACGTCTTTTCTTACATTGCCATGCCGCCATCGACACCAATGACTTGGCCCGTAATATATTTAGCCCCATCACTCGCTAAAAATGCAGCCGCAGCCGCGATATCTTCCACTTCACCAAGCGTGCCTAGCGGGATTTGCCCAATTAACTGCTCTTTTGCTTCAATTGGCA
This sequence comes from Bacillus sp. 37MA, assembly GCF_000372765.1. Taxonomy (NCBI): domain Bacteria; kingdom Bacillati; phylum Bacillota; class Bacilli; order Caryophanales; family Bacillaceae; genus Bacillus; species Bacillus sp. 37MA. Next base: position 605,659 of record NZ_KB889752.1, on the reverse strand, counting down.
GTTCATCGGTCATATCTGTTGCAATAAAGCCTGGTGCAATTGCATTGACGGTAATACCCCGCGCTGCTAGTTCACGTGCTGACGCTTTCGTCAAACCAATCACTCCCGCTTTGGCCGCTGTGTAGTTTGCTTGACCCGCATTGCCGATTCGACCGACTACAGAAGAAATGTTAATAATTCGGCCGCTCCTCTGTTTCATCATCTGACGTGTCACCGCTTTTGTACAAAGGAATACACCTTTTAAATTCGTATCAATAACGTCATCCCACTCTTGCTCTTTCATACGCATAAGTAAGTTATCACGCGTGATGCCTGCATTGTTGACAAGAATATCAAGACGGCCGAATTGATCCACTGTTTCTTTCACCATTGACTGAACAGCATCGCTATCGGAAATATCGCACTGAATGATGAATGACCGACGGCCTATCGCTTTAATTTCTTCTGAAACGTCCTTTGCTTTTTGTTCATTGCCTGCATAGTTAATTACTACATCAGCGCCGAGTCGCGCTAGTTCAAGCGCAATCGCTTTGCCAATTCCACGTGATGCACCGGTGACAAGTGCTATTTTTCCATCAAGATTCATTTTGCTTCCTCCTTCAGCGCTGCCGCTGTTTTCATAATCGATTCCTCATCGCTCACCGCAAACGTACGCACGCGGCGATTTACTTTTTTTATTAATCCCGATAGCACTGTACCTGAACCAATTTCAATAAACGTATCTACGCCTTCGTTCAATAGTGCATTTACGCTGTCTTCCCATAAAACAGGCGAATAAAGCTGGCGAACGAGATTTTCTTTAATCGTTTCCGCATCTGTCACAGGTTTCGCATCGACATTGGCCATAACCGGTACTTTGCTCGATTGAATGTTTGCAGCATCAAGCACTGCACGCAATTTTTCGGCCGCTGGTTTCATAAACGGAGAATGGAATGGACCACTGACGTTAAGTGGAATAACCCGCTTAGCGCCTTTTTCTTTTAATCGTTCTGACGCTTTTTCAACGCCTTCTTTTGAACCAGAAATGACAATTTGGCCCGGACAGTTAAAATTCGCTGCAGCCACAACAGCACCGCTGTTTGAGATTTCTTTCATCACTTCTTCAAGTGAATCGCGGTCCATACCGAGGACTGCTGCCATTGCACCGAGACCTGCTGGGACTGCTTCTTCCATCAACTTCCCGCGCTGATGGACAGCAACGACAGCTTTTTCAAATGTAATAGCACCTGCCGCTGCAAGAGCGGTATACTCACCAAGACTGTGACCTGCTGTAAAGTCCGGTACAATACCAACCGTTTCAAAGCGTCTTAATACGGCCATACTCGTTGCTAAAAGAGCTGGCTGTGCATTTGTTGTTAACGTTAGCTGCTCATCTGGACCATTAAACATAATATCCGTTAACGAATACCCGAGTTTTTCGTCTGCTTGATCGAGCATCGCACGGATGTCTTCATGCTGATCCGCAAGTGATTTCCCCATTCCAACCGTTTGTGATCCTTGTCCCGGAAAAACAAAAGCAATTTTCCCCATTAGTTTGAATCTTCCTTCCTACTGGAAATTTGTGTTTCAATAATTGCTGGTACGTTTGATTTCGCCATTTTGTATGCCTGCTCAATCGCATGAAAAAATGCATTTGCATCCGATGAACCGTGCGCTTTAATAACAGGTGCTTTTAAGCCAAAAAGGCCGGCACCGCCATATTCTGCATAATCCATTTTGTTTTTCAATTTGCGCAGCTCATCTTTTAACAAAACAGCACCGACTTTTGATTTTGTTGAAGAGGTGAAAGCCGTTTTTAACATCGAGAAAACAGATAGCGCTGTTCCTTCGATTGTTTTTAATACCATGTTGCCTGTGAACCCATCTGTTACGACAACGTCAGCCACTCCATTCAGCAAATCACGTGATTCAACGTTGCCGATAAAGTTAAGATCACCTGCTTCACTTAAAAGAGCGAAAGCGGCTTTCGTCAATTCGTTCCCTTTTTTCTCTTCTGTACCGATATTCAGCAAGCCGACGCGCGGATGGTCAATGCCCCGCACTTTTTCCGCATAAACAGAGCCCATAACAGCATATTGAAGCAAGTGCTCTGGTTTTGCATCCGAATTAGCACCCGCATCAAGTAGGACGAATCCTTGACCATCAATTGTCGGCAAAGTTGGGGCAAGTGCAGGCCGTTCAATACCATCTATACGGCTAACGATGAAAAGCCCTGCAGCCATTAACGCTCCTGTATTACCGGCGGATACACATGCCGAAGCTTCATTATTGGCGATCGCCGATGCCATCATTACGAGCGATGACTCCCTCTTCCTCCGAACAGCCCGAACCGGCTCGTCAGTGCCTAGAATAACATCTGGTGCATGAATAACTTCCACTCGGCTATTCACGTCTAAATATGTACGTATTTTCTGTTCATCTCCGAACACGATTAATTCGAGTTCTGGTATTTGCTTCAATGCCCGATTCACCCCAAGAATGATTTGCTCCGGTGCATTGTCGCCGCCCATTGCATCAATTGCCAGTTTCATCTTGGCCCTCCTTATCTGGTAACGGCGCGCGGAACATGGAGAATTCTCCACGGAAAACAAGTTCGGTGCCGACAAAACTTGATACTTTCACTATTGTTTGCAATTTTTCCGTGCGGATCACTTTCGCTTTTGCCACAATGCGCTCATCTTCTCTTACCGGACGTGTAAACTGGATATCTGCTTTTCTCGTCAGCGCCATTTCGTCATTAATAACGGCAACAGCAAGGGAATTTGCCTGAGCGAATAAGTGATGACCACGCGCAATGCCATTTCGTGTAAATACATGTTCTTTTTTTACATCGAAAATCGAAATCGCACTTTTATCAAGTTCAATGTCAATAATATCACCGATTACTTCTTCAATCGGAAGAGATCTCACTTCATCATCCATGTTTCGTTCTGCTACGTATTTTATTCGTTCACGCAATTCAGGAATAGATAGCTCCATCCGGTCAAGTCGGATCGTTTGGACACTGACATGAAATTGACCCGCCAGCTCTTCATCAGTCACAAAAGGATTAGCCTGAATCGTTTCCTGAAGATGTTCCTGCCGCTCTTTTTTTGTTCTTCTCATTTTATTTGCCACCATCCATCCGATATTAGGACTAGGTACTAAAGTTAGTATAGAGACAACAAAAAAAGAATGCAAGGATAATCTTGCATTCTTAGTCAAGCTTTTCATCAGACAGTACACCCGATTCTGTTAACATAGCCCGTAAAAGATGATATTCATCGCCTGTCCAGAATGATGGAGAGCCAATGAATGTCTTTGCATCTTCCCGTGCTGTCTCAAGCGCCCGATAGTCATGAACCATATCGGCCATTTTGAATTCAGGCAATCCACTTTGCTTTCGACCGAAAAAATCGCCCGGTCCGCGTAGCTCTAAATCTTTTTCACTGAGGACAAATCCATCATTTGTTTCTGTCATGGCAGTCATCCGTTCTTTTCCTGTTTCCGATTTTGGATCCGCAATAAGCATACAATACGACTGCTCGGATCCGCGTCCAACACGTCCTCGCAGCTGATGAAGCTGCGACAAACCAAATCGTTCCGCATCATATATAATCATCACCGTCGCGTTTGGTACATTTACACCGACTTCAACGACCGTCGTTGATACAAGTATGTTCAATTCATTGGCACTGAATGATTTCATGACCGCCTCTTTTTCATCGCCCGACAGACGGCCGTGCATGAGGCCAACTGCAAATTTCCCATCATAATAACTGCTTAATTGTGCATGAACGTCGAGTGCATTTTGAAAATCAAGCTTTTCTGATTCTTCAATGAGCGGACAGATAACATAGGCCTGTCTCCCTTTGCTCAATTCTTTTTCGGTAAAATCAAGTACGCGGCCAAGCATTTCTTCTTTTGCCCAATATGTTTCGATCGCTTTTCGCCCTGCCGGCATTTCGTTAATAATCGACACGTCCATTTCACCAAATACAGTAATCGCAAGTGTTCTCGGAATCGGTGTGGCTGTCATAAACAACACATCTGGATTTTTCCCTTTCGCCCGCAAAACGCGGCGCTGGTTAACACCGAAGCGATGCTGTTCATCCGTGATAACCAGACCTAGGTTGTGAAACAAAACGTCATCTTGAATGAGCGCATGCGTTCCAATTAAAATATCGATCTCCCCCGAAGCAAGTGCCTCAAGAAGTGCCCTCCGTTTTTTCCCTTTGACTGTTCCCGTTAAAAGAGCTGTATGAATGCCGAACGATTCAAGCATATCATGAAGCGATTTTGCATGCTGCTCGGCTAAAATTTCCGTTGGGACCATAAGTGCTCCCTGATAACCTGCTGTGACAGAAGCGTACAATGCCAGTGTCGCCACAGCTGTTTTACCGCTTCCCACATCTCCTTGCAAGAGCCGGTTCATTCGATAAGGTGATTTCATATCTGCACAAATTTCATTCACCGCTTTTTTCTGCGCATTCGTCAGTTCAAATGGCAAAGAATCAATCAATTTTTTTAATTTGGCGAGATCATATTTTTGCACAATGCCACCCGATTGCTCACGGATCACTTTGCGGAGTGCCTGCATTTTCAATTGAAAATAAAAAAATTCTTCATAGACAAAACGACGCCGGGCTTGTTTCATTTCTTCCTGTGATTCTGGGAAATGAAGCGCCCTGATCGCCTCTTTCCGTTCCATAAGCCGGTATTTCTGCAGAAGATCCGCCGGCAATGTTTCTTCAATGTATAAACCATATAACTCAATGGCCTGCAAAACCAATTTACGAAATAATTTAAGCGGAATGGCATTTCTTAGCAAATAAACTGCTTCAAAATCCGTCTCGCGTCTGTACTGTCCTACTTCAAGTACTTGACCAGATAACGCCAGACGATGGCGATCCCATTTCCCGGTCACTGTTACTGTATCGCCGATACCCGCTTTTTTCTTTAAATATGGCTGATTAAAAAACGTAACATTAATTACATGCGAACCAGAAAGCATCTTAAATGTGAGTCGTGATTTCTTTTTTCCATAGTACATGACAGACGGCTCTGTTTGAATCGTTCCTTCAATTGTCACTTTCTCGTCATGTGCGGCATCGGACGGGCTTTTTAAACGCGTATCATCATACCGGGCTGGCACGAATTCCATTAAATCACCGACCGTTAATACACCAATACTTGCAAGTGACATCTCCGTTTCTTTTCCCGCTCCATTTAAAACACTTACCGGCAGCTGTAACGGTGATTCGGCTTTATTCACATCGTTCCCCCCTTTCTAAAAATAAGAAAAAGAGAGAGATCTCTCCCTCTCTCATTATTATTCAATCGAGAAAATAAACGGATAAAGCGGCTGCTGCCCGTTATGGATTTCCACTTCAGTATCGGGAAATTTCTCCTTAATATAAAATACGACTTGCTCGACTTCTATCTCCGTTGCATCCTGTCCATAAATGACGGTCACAATTTCTGATTCATCTTCGAGAAGAGTCTCAAGAAGTTCTGTCACAGCTGTCATTTTATTTTGATTTGTCACTGTAATTTTTCCTTCTGCAAGCCCTATAAAGTCGTTTTTCTTAATGTCAATACCATCGATGCTCGTATCGCGGACGGCATATGTGATCTGTCCTGTCTTCACATAGCCGGCAGCGCTTGTCATCGCACTTTTATTCGTCTGCTCGTCTCCATCCGGATTAAAAGCGAGCAGTGCTGCAAGACCTTGAGGAACCGTTTTTGTCGGTATAACGATAACACTTGCTCCAGATATCTCTGCTGCTTGTTCTGCTGCCATAACAATATTTTTATTATTTGGTAATAGGATGACGTGATCCGCATGAGAATCATGAATGGCTTTTACGATATCTTCCGTTGATGGATTCATCGTTTGTCCGCCTTCGATGACAAATGTAGCGCCGATGCTTTTAAACAGTTCTGCAACACCTGCGCCCATTGCGACAGTAACGACACCATAACGGGCTTTTTCTGCTCGTTTTGGTTCTTTAACGGATCCCCCTGTAATAGCACTATGCTGTTCACGCATATTTTCAATTTTCATATTGATTAAACTGCCATATTTTTGTCCAACTGTCAGTACGTCACCCGGATACTCTGCATGAATGTGCACTTTCACCATTTCATCATCTGAAATGACGAGCAGTGAGTCCCCATATTCACTTAATTCATCACGGAATCCTTCTTCTGAAAACGGATGTTTTGCTAGTCTTTCATCATCAAACTTCACCATAAACTCCGTGCAATAGCCGAATTCAATGTCTTTTGTATTCATAAAGCTTTGAACGCTTTTATGATGTTCAGCACTGACAATGTCTGTAAAATCTTGACGCGTCGAGAGCGCTGTCGGAAGTGCTTCTCCTTTTAATCCAGCAAGGAATCCTTCGTACACAAGCAGAAGTCCCTGACCGCCGCTGTCGACAACACCGACTTCTTTTAATACAGGCAAAAGATCAGGCGTCCGATTTAACGAAGCCTGTCCCTCTTCTACAAGCGCTTCGACAATAGCGACAATATTTGTTTCAGTCTGCGCTGTCGCTACTGCTTTTTTCGCCGCATCTTTAGCAACGGTTAAAATCGTTCCTTCAACCGGTTTCATGACCGCTTTATACGCTGTCTGAACGCCAGCTTCAAAGGCAGCAGCCAATTCAATGGCTGTTACTTCCTGTTTACCCGCAACCGCTTTTGAAAACCCGCGGAACAGCTGCGATAAAATCACACCCGAGTTTCCACGCGCCCCCATTAAAAGCCCTTTTGCGAGCGCTTCCGCTGTTTTGCCAAAGTGCATTTGTTTGTTTTGTTCCGTTTCTTTTGCTCCAGACGTCATAGACAAATTCATATTTGTTCCTGTATCTCCGTCTGGAACCGGGAAAACGTTCAGCGCATCCACCATTGCAGCATTCGCTGATAGATGCTGTGCACCGGCTTGTACCATCTTAGCCAGCCTAGCCCCGTCCAATGAATTAATCACCACGAAGTTTCCTCCTTATACTAAGGGCCCGTTACCCGCACACCCTGTACAAAAATATTAACAGACTCAACCGAAAGGCCGACTGTTTTATTAAGTGTATATTTAACTTTTGATTGAACATTGCTTGCCACTTCTGAAATTTTCGTTCCATAGCTGACGATAATATACATATCGATAAACACTTGGTCTTCTTCCTGGCGAACAATGACGCCACGCGTAAAGTTTTCACGACGCAAAATTTCAGTAATACCATCTTTCAACTGCTTTTTCGATGCCATTCCGACAATTCCATAGCAATCCACTGCTGCACCACCGGCAATCATCCCAATAACTTCATTTGAGATATCAATGTGTCCAAGTTCTGTTTTTAATTCAATCGTCACGAAAAGTCCCTCCTTGCGAATCGAACTATTGTCATTTTACTATACTTATATATATGTTCACAACTTACTAACCAAGATAGATCGGCTTTTTCACTGTCAAGGTTTTTTTCTTGAAAGACTTTGTTTAAGTAGTTGCATTCGTTATGTTATTATGATAAATTATTTAAGTGTCTTGCAAATATAAAATAGACTATATGAATCCTGAACAGTAAGGAGTGAATAAAATGCCAAAACAATGTGTAATCTCTGGCCGTAAAGCACGTACTGGAAACAATCGTTCACACGCGATGAATTCAAGCAAACGTACATGGGGAGCTAACCTGCAAAAAGTTCGCATCCTCGTAGACGGTAAACCGAAACGTGTATGGGTTTCCGCTCGTGCGCTTAAATCTGGAAAAGTTGAACGTGTTTAATTTTTCATAATAAAAAAGCACCTGTGCACAGTTCATACACCATGCACAGGTGCTTTTTATTTGTTCTTTTTCCCTGCAGATAAGACCATTCGAATCATCCCACCTACAAATTTCGGTAGCTTTAATGTATAAAATTTCAACGGTTCATCCCCCCGTCAATACTTCTTATAACCATTAATATGCCTGAACGGAATGAAAAGACCGCTTTTTTTCCGATTATTTCATTGCTCACACACCTAGATGAACCGCTTTTTAGCAAATGATTTACAAGCGGATATTTAAACCCTTTAAGTGTCAATTCTTCCACTTTTTCGTTCATTGCAAAAAACGAATAATAATGCTTGTTTTCTGCTGCTTCTACTTCTATCCGCCCTGGTTTATATAATGCAATGTGGTTGTAACGGTCAATAATCGCAACAGTTGTTCCTTCGTTCATTACTTCGTCTTTCATAAGAAGCGTCACGGCACCGAAAAAGTGATCAAGCCGGCCGCCCGTCACACCGTAAAGATGGATTGCATCCGGCTTCTTACTAATAGCATACGTTAGTGCAATTTCTAAATCCGTTTCATCTTTTTCAGCAGGAAACTGGACATGATCAGGAACAGCATTGACAATTTTTTGCTTTTCTTTATCCGAAACTGAATCGAAGTCACCGAGTGCTTTCATCGGTGTGATCCCACGGTCCAGTAAATAAAGCGCTCCACGGTCCACTCCGATCCATACAGTGTCCCTTACATCTAATAACTGCAAATCCGGCAGTTCCTGCTCCGGCCCGCCGGCGACAATGCGGATAATCATGCGTTTTTTGCTGCTGAGCAAATGTTTTTAATCGCAGCTCCTCGATCTTCTTTATTGTGAATAGTTTTGATCATCACAACTAATACCTCGGCTTTCTCTCTTTAATTTCCTCGATAAATTGCAAATAATGATCGTAACGGTACGATGGAATGTCGCCATCCTCTACCGCTTTTTTGATCGCACATTTTGGCTCATTCACATGAATGCAGCCTCGGAATTTACATGCGTTACTCCTTTCCGCCATTTCTGGAAAGCAAGAAGACAACTCCTCTACTTCAATTCCATCAAAATCCAGCGAACTGAATCCAGGTGTATCAGCGACTAGTCCGCCTGCTGCTAGAATGAGTTCCACATGACGAGTCGTATGCTTGCCCCGGCCGAGCGAATTAGATATTTCATCTGTTTTCAAGTGCAGATCCGGACGAATCGCATTTAACAAAGATGATTTACCGACACCCGACTGGCCGGCAAAAACAGACGTTTTTCCTTTTAAGTAATCACCAAGTGCTTCCAGGCCATTGAACGTTTCAGAGGATGTCTCGATCACGGTGTAACCAATATTCCGATAATTTGATACATAATGTGCCAGTTCATCTACTTTATTTAGCAAATCCGTTTTCGTAATACAAATAATCGGTTCAATATCTTTTGATTCAATAAGCACGAGAAAACGATCTAAAAGTGTTGTACTAAACGCAGGCTCCATTGCTGAAAAAACGAGCACCGCCTGATCAATATTCGCTATAGGGGGACGGGGAAGTTCGTTTTTGCGCTCTTCAATCGACAAAACATATCCTTCTTTATCATTTTCTGCTTCATATTCTACATAATCACCGACGAGCGGCGTAATATTCTGTTTCCGGAATACCCCCCGCCCTCGGCATTGAATGATGTTTTCTTCGTTTAGAACATAGTAAAAGCCGCTCAACGCTTTAATAATTTTGCCTTCTGGCATGAAGCACCACCTTATTCATTTTCTTCTTCTGGGAATAAAATCGATTCGTCCATAATGACAGTTTGGTCACGAATGACTTTATATCCCGCTTTCGTTCCTTTTTCAATGACAAATTCAAGCGTTCGCTCTGTATCTTCAGTAATTAAAAACTTCTCATACGGTTCAGTCATGCTATGGTCGATATCTTCAATGTAAATCTGCACTTCTTGCGTTTCACCTTCTGTTTCCGGCTCATAAGGAATTACAATGTCTTTTCTAACCGTCTTGGGTGGAATTTCTTCCAGTCCTTTTGATAAAGTAACTTTGACCGTGCTGCCCGGTGCAACTTCACTACCTGCCTGTGGTATTTGTGTCAACACCTGTCCTGCATCGACTGTATCTGAATATTCTTCTCCCGCAATATCGATGATAATACCAGCAGAGTCCGCATAGTCTTCAAGACTTTTTTTGTTGTAGTCTGTCAAATCAATGAGGATAACATTTGCAAGACCAGCGCTTACAGTTAATTCTACATCTACTTCTTCCGGAATAACTTTTTCACCAGCTTCAGGATTTTGTTCCAGCACGGTTCCTGCTTCACTTTCATCATGAATCATTTCTACATCCACATTTCGAAATCCCGCTTCTTCCAACAATTCGCGTGTTTCTTCCAATGTCTTTCCCACGTAATCTGTCATTTCCACTTGCTCTTTGCCCGCAGACACGTACAAGTCCACCGTGCTATCTTCCTTCACACTTTCACCAGCCGCAGGATTCGTATAGATCACTTTTCCTTCTGCAACATGCGCATTGAATTCTTCATGCGTTTCTCCAACAATGAGCCCTGCTGTGACGAGTTTAGATGCCGCAGCATCCAGTCTGTCCTCTGTTGTATCAGGTACTTCAATATCTTTCGGCGCTGTCACAATTGGCCAGATAATCACCGCGGCTATCGCGATTAACAAGAGTATGGCAAGAAACCATGGCCACTTTTTGCGTTTTTTCTTTAGGTTTGGTTTCTCCGTTTTTTCTTCCGGCACTGGTGTAGCCATTATTCGTTCCAGAGGTTTTGGTATAACAATCGGAATTGACTTCGTCTCTTCGTCATCTTCATCTGGTATAGTAAATTTCTCTTCACGAAGGCGATAGTCTTCCAATGCAGTGGATAGGTCTACTTCCATTTCCTCTGTATTCGCATATCGGTGAAACGGATCTTTCGCCGTCGCATGGAGCACGATATTTTCAATACTTTGTGGAATCGTTGGGTATAACTGCTTTACAGACGGTGTCTCAGATTGCAAATGCTTTAAAGCAATGGAGACAGCCGACTCCCCTGAAAAAGGAAGCCTTCCTGTTAACAACTCGTACATCACAATACCAAGAGCGTATATGTCGGACTTTTTGGTTGCCATTCCGCCTCTTGCCTGCTCTGGGGAAATGTAATGAACAGAGCCAAGAACCGTGTTGGTCTGTGTAATCGACGTTGCACTCATCGCCATCGCAATACCGAAATCAGTCATTTTCACCGTGCCATCATGATCGATTAACATATTATGTGGTTTTACATCCCTATGAATAATCGAGTGCTGATGTGCGAATGCCACTGCTGCCGTCATCTGCTTCATAATATCGATTACTTTTTCATATGGAAGAGGTGAATATTGCTGAATGTATTCTTTTAACGTCATACCATCTACATATTCCATCACAATAAAATTGACATTGTCTTCTTCTCCGATGTCGTAAATACTGACAATATTCTGATGAATAAGACTTGACGCAGCTTGAGCTTCTCGTTGAAACCGGCGCAAAAACTCATCTTCTCCGACAAAATCAAAACGAAGCACTTTAATGGCCACATCGCGGTCTAATATGATATCCCGGGCAAGATAGACATGAGCCATACCGCCGCCGCCAATCATCCGTTCAATTTTATAGCGGCCACTTAAGCGTTTTCCAATTAACATTCCACTCACCCGCTTTCACTGCCCGCACACTGTTCGAGAAGCACAACGGTAATATTGTCTTCCCCACCATTTTCATTGGCCATCTGAATGAGTGTATCCGCTTTTAGCGGCAGCGAATCCGCAGATTGAAGAACATGTTGCATATGAGTGGTCGTCACTTTATTAGACAAACCATCTGAGCATAGAAGCAAATAATCGTCTTCTTCGAACATAATCGTCCGGTAATCAACGATTAGTTTTTCATCTGTACCTAGTGCACGTGTCAACACATTTTTTTTCGGATGATTTTCCGCGTCTTCACGTGTGATCTCTCCGGATTTCACAAGTTCATTGACAAGTGAATGGTCTTCCGTTACTTGCGTAAAACCACTTTCACTTTGCAAATAGCACCGGCTGTCGCCGATGCTTGCAATGGTGCAAAATTTCTCTGTACATAATGCAGCAACAAGCGTTGTTCCCATACCACTGCATTCAGAATGTTCATTTGCATGATTCAAAATATCCTTATTAACGACTAAAATAATTGATTTCAGCCATTCAACTGCATCATCGGATGATTTAATAGTTGATGCCGACGTGTTCCAGGCACGCTCCATCGCTTCAATCGTCATCCGGCTCGCGATATCACCTGCGTTGTGACCGCCCATCCCATCTGCTACTACTGCTAAACAAAGATGATCTCCATGATAAAACACGCCGCCATGATCTTCATTATGAGCGCGAACACGGCCTATGTCCGTTTGAAATACAGCATTCACACTGATCACCTCGTTTCGCTGGCACGCTCTTTCGCACGGAGTTGTCCGCATGCCGCATCAATATCCGTTCCTTGCTCACGGCGAATCGTTACATTAACGCCGTTCTGTTTCAATGTTTTTTCAAATTCAAAGATTTTATTGCGTGGTGTACGAACGTAATCACGTTCGAGCACATAATTGACTGGAATTAAATTAACATGGCATTTAATTCCTTTAATAAGCGTTGCTAGTTCTTCCGCATGAGCAATCGAGTCATTTTCACCACCGAACAAACCGTATTCAAAGCTAATGCGGCGTCCTGTTTTTTCCGTATAATAACGAATAGCTTCCATCAAATCCTTTAATTTATACGCTCGGTTAATTGGCATTAACTTTGTGCGTAATTCATCATTTGATGCATGAAGAGACACAGCGAAATTAATTTGTGTTTTTTCATCCGCAAATTTGTATATTTTCGGCACGATGCCGCTCGTTGATACAGTAATGTGGCGGGCACCGATATTTAAGCCTTTTTCATGGTTAATGATGTGCAAAAATGACATCATTTCATCGTAATTATCAAATGGTTCCCCAATCCCCATAATGACGACAGAACTAACACGTTCTCCCACTTCATCAAGTGCCTGCTGTACTTTTACAACTTGCGCGACAATTTCACCAGCTTCTAGGTTTCGTTTCAATCCGCCTAGTGTCGATGCGCAAAATGTACAGCCTATGCGGCAGCCAACCTGCGTTGTCACACAAACAGAGTTGCCATATTCATGACGCATTAATACAGTTTCGATTGAATAACCATCATGCAGTTCAAATAAAAATTTAATCGTCCCGTCAGCTGATTCTTGCTGGATGGCTGTTTTTAATGCGGTAAACAAAAAGGACTGTTCTAATTTTTCACGTAATTCTTTTGACACGTTTGTCATATCTTCTACTGATGTTGCTCGCTTTATATATAGCCAGTCAAAAATTTGATCGGCACGGAAAGGTTTTTCCCCATTTTCTAAAAGCCAGTCTTTCAGTTCATGAAGCTCCAATGAATATATCGATGGCTTCGGCTTCTGCTCATCTGTTTGTTTTTTCGTTACTGCATTCATTTATGTTTTGCCTTCTTTCTAAATTTACTAATGAAAAATCCGTCTCCGCCAAAGTCGTCTGGAAATACTTGCAGCATAGTTGACTTCGGCTGTATGGAGATATGTTCAAGCGGCTCAGGCTGGAATTCCGGATGAGTCGCTAAAAATGACGTAACTGTTCCTTCATTTTCTTCTTTATCTACTGTACATGTACTGTAAACAAGCACACCATTTTCTTTTACTAAAGGTGCCGCCGCCGCTAAAATATTCAACTGAATCGTCTGCAAATTCTCCAAATCTTTTTCCACCTTGGCGTATTTCAAATCCGGTTTTCGGCGAATAACACCAAGTCCGGAGCACGGAGCATCAACGAGAATCGCATCAAATGTTTCTTTTTCAAAAATGTCACCGGCTTTTCTCGCATCTTGTTTTTGAACATGAATGTTTGAAAGTGATAGACGTTCTGCATTTTGTGTCACAAGTTTCAATTTATGTTCATGAATATCAAGCGCATCAATATGCCCTTTATTATTCATTAATTCTGAAATGTGAGCTGTTTTCCCGCCAGGTGCCGCACACATATCAAGAACATGCTGTCCTGGCGATGCGCCTAAAACTGGCGCTACAAGCATGGAGCTTTCATCTTGAATGGAAATGATGCCTTCTGTATATAACGATGATTTCGCTGCGTTGCCTTTTGCAATTCGTATTGCATGTGGTGACACCTCAGAAGGCGATGCGTCAAATCCTTCTTCTTGAAGTTTTTCAATCGCCTCATGACGTGTGATCTTCATTTCATTTACACGGGCTGTCTGATCAGGCGCTGTTAAATTGTGCTGGCACATGGCTTCTGTTTTTTCGACGCCGTATGCACCAATCCATCGTTTCACGAGCCAGAGCGGATGACTCGTTTCAATGGAAATACGCTCTGTATCATCTTGAATCGTCTTTGTATCCGGTACCCCTTCTCGTTGAATAGAACGGAGCACACCGTTTACCATACTAGCAATTCCTTTATGACCGCGTTTCTTTGCAATGTTAACCGCTTCATGAATAATAGCTCTCTCCGGCACTTTATCAAGATAGACCATTTGATAAAGTGATAAACGGAGTAAATTGTTCACCCATCGCTCCGGTTTTTTGTTCAAAAAGGGAGCCAAGTAAAAATCAAGTGTTAATTTCCGTTGAATCGTACCGTACATGATTTCTGTCAACAGTGCTGCATCACGTCCAGATATGTTGTTCTTTTCAATCGCATTATTTAACATTAAATTACTATATGAACCGCTTTTTTCAACTGTATCAATTAATTCAAGCGCTGTTTCGCGCACGTTCATTATTCCCATATTACTCTCCAAACTTCATGCCGACTTTTAATGTAGAACCTGAACCACGTAAATAATCGCGCGCACTCATCCGCTTTTTACCAGCAGGCTGTAATTCAATGATTTTAAGTGCTGTATTCGATCCAGTAGAGACGATAAAACTGTCTTCCTCGATAGCTGTTACTACACCTGGTGCTGATGATCCTGTTTCTTTTTTTGCTTTCCATACTTTCACAACATTTCCATCAAGCGTCGTATAAGCAACCGGCCATGGATGAAGACCGCGCACTTGATTATACAACTCTTCACCAGATCGGTTCCAGTCAATTTTTTCATCCGTACGACGTATGTTCGGTGCAAATGTCGCTTTTGATTCGTCCTGTGGCGTGCGACTGGATGTTCCTGATAAAATAGCTGGGATCGTTTCAGACAACAGTGCTGCCCCGACTTCGCTTAATTTATCGTGCAATATACCGGTATGATCTGCTTCTTCAATTGGAACGACCGACTGGCTAATGATATCACCGGCATCTAGCTTTTCTGCCATATACATAATCGTAATGCCTGTTTCTTTTTTCCCTTGTAATAGTGAATAATGAATCGGTGCTCCCCCACGCAATTCTGGCAGTAATGACGCATGAACATTAATGCAGCCATATTTCGGCGCTTCCAGCAGTTCATTTGGCAAAAGCTGCCCGTATGCAGCCGTTACAATAAGATCCGGTTTCAGATTAATCATTTGCTGTAATTCATCAGACCTTAACAATTTTTCCGGCTGTAAAACGGGTAAATTGTGTGCAATAGCTGCTTCTTTTACCGGCGGCGGTGTCATCACTTTTTTACGGCCAACAGGTCGGTCTGGCTGTGTGACCACAGCAAGAACGTCATACCCGTCTTCAATCAGTTGACCGAGAACCGGAACAGAAAATTGAGGGGTGCCCATAAATATAATTTTCGTCATTACGTATCCACCCTTTCTAATTCCCCTGCTGGAATGTATTTTATTACTTTTGATGTAAATAAAACGCCATCAAGATGATCCATTTCATGCAGAATTGCTCGGGCTAAAAAGCCTTTTGCCTGCAATATATACGATTGTCCTTTTACATTTTCCGCTTTAATTTTAATAACATTTGGGCGGTTTACTTCACCGTATAATTCTGGAAAACTTAAGCACCCTTCAATGTCCGTCTGCTTGCCTGACGACTCTATTAGTTCTGGATTAATTAACACAATTAATCCGTGCTCATCTTCAATGTCTACAATAGCTAGGCGAATATCTTGCCCGATTTGCGGTGCAGCCAGACCGACGCCGTCCGCTTCAATCATCGTCTCTTCCATATCGTGCACGAGACGTTTTAGCTTGCTGTCAAACTGCGTCACCGGACGGCATTTTGTTTCTAAAATAACGGAAGGGTGTTCAATAATTTTTAACACTGTCATATAATATAGTTCCTCTTTTCTACATTAACATATATGGATGTATATCAACGGACACTAAGAGTTCGTTCGATTTTCCTTGTTTTGCATAATGTTCAAGCACTTCTTTTAAAACGGCTGTTAACTTCGGTTCACGTTTGTATTTTATCAAACATTGCCATCGATATCTATCGTTGATCCGTGCGATTGGCGATGCAACCGGTCCAAGAATAACAGCAGCTGGTGAAAGCGATGGTTTTATTTTCGTGACAATTTTATTTGCGGCGCTGGATGCTTCAATGGCTTCTTTATGACTTACATTAATCAAAGCTAAATAATAAAATGGAGGATAGCCGCCCATTTTTCGCATCGTCATTTCCTGCTGATAAAACGACTCATAATTTTGTTCCGCAGCAAGTTGAATGCTGTAGTGCTCCGGCGTGTATGTCTGAACAACTACTTCACCTGGCAGATGATGACGACCTGCACGTCCACTCACTTGTGTTAACAGCTGAAACGTTTTTTCCGATGAACGAAAATCAGGCAAATGAAGCATCGTATCAGCGCTCAGTACACCGACGAGCGTAATATCAGGAAAATCGAGTCCTTTTGCTATCATTTGCGTCCCAAGTAAAATATCAGCTTCTTTATTAGCAAACTGACGGAGCAATCTTTCATGTGATCCTTTCGTTCCCGTCGTATCAACATCCATGCGAATAATACGCACTTCCGGCAAGAGCTTCAACAATTCTTCTTCGATTTTTTGCGTACCGGTGCCAAAATGACGGATATGCTCACTGCCGCATTCCGGGCATATATTCGGTGCCGGTTCTTCATAGCCACAGTAATGACACTTTAACTGATGGCGGTGGCGGTGATATGTCATCGACACATCACAATGTGGACAGCCGGCCACATACCCACAGTCACGGCACATGATAAAGGATGAATAGCCGCGTTTATTCAAAAATAAAACGGTCTGTTCTTCTTTTTCGAGCCGATCTTTTATTTTATCAAAAAGTGTACGTGAAAACATCGACCGGTTCCCTTCACGCAGTTCTTCTCTCATATCGATAATATCAACGCTCGGCAGCGGTCGGTCATTGACTCGATTATCAAGCGTTAAAAGAGTATATACACCTTTTTTTGCACGAGCGAATGATTCCAGAGATGGTGTTGCACTCCCTAAAATAACCGGGCAATCATAGTAAGCAGCTCGCCAAATCGCTACATCACGTGCATGATAACGGGGATTTTCTTCCTGTTTATAGCTCGTTTCGTGCTCTTCATCAATGATAATAAGCCCTATATTTTCAAACGGCGCAAAAACAGCCGACCGCGCACCGACGACGACTTTCACTTCTTTCCGGCTAATTTTCCTCCATTCATCATACTTTTCTCCGATAGACAGACCGCTATGTAGCACCGCGACATCATTTCCAAACCGGCGCTTAAATCGCTCCGTCATTTGCGGTGTCAATGAAATTTCCGGCACAAGCACAATGGCTTCCTGTCCTTTTTCAATGACCTGGCTGATCGATTGCAAATAAATTTCCGTTTTCCCGCTTCCTGTAACACCATGAAGTAAAAATGTCTCTGTTGTACCATCGTTTATTGTAGCTAGAATCGGTTCGATGGCTTCCTGTTGATTTTCTGTTAATTTAAGCGGCTTGTCCGGTTCAAAATGCCTTCCACTATGTGGATCACGATACATTTCTTCCTGCTTTTCTTCTATCCATCCTTTTCCAAGGAGCGATTTCGCTGTTGCCGATGACATACCGGTTTCTTTTAACGTCAGCCAGTTACCTCTTCTCCCCGAAAAGGCGAGCAGTGCTTCTTTTTGTTTAACCGCATTTTTCGCCATCGTTCCAACTGTTTCAGCCAGTGCTTCTTCTGACAATAAGCATCTCACCATACGGACCGTTTTTTTACGTCCTTTGCTTTTAACCGAATAAATAACCTCGATCGTGCCCTTTTTCACTTCTTTTCGAATATCGGCTAGTGCACCAGCATCAGACGCTTCTTCCCATGGAATTTCCGTTTGGCCTTTAAATAAGGAAGCCAGTTCTGGTGGAAGAGACTTCTCCCCTGTCAGGCGGATTAGTTTTGAATACTTCACTTTCATCGCCGCTGGCAGCATTACGTGAAGTGCAGATATTTTAAAGCAAAGTGATTCGATTGTTAGCCAGTGGGCAAGTTTCATCAGTTCTTCGCTTAAAACAGGGATAATATCCATCGGCTCTACGATTGGTTTTAGCTTACGGATCTCTGTGTCCACTTTTATCTCAAGGACGAATCCTTGCACGTGGCGCGGACCGAATGGCACGATAACACGCATTCCAGGTTGAATGACTTCTTGCCACCGTTCCGGAATTTCGTAGTCAAACGGGCGGTCTGTCTGCATGACAGCCACATCGACAATGACAGATGCTACATTCATTGCCCATCACCCATTTGCTCAATCGCTTCTGTTAAAAGGTGAACAGCTGCTTCCTTTTTCGACATCATATCGAATTCTTTATGCGACCCATCACGATGAAAAATAGTAATAATATTCGTATCGCCTCCGAATCCTGCACCTGCCTGCTTCACGTTGTTTGCCACAATCATATCGGCATTTTTGGACTCAAGCTTTTGTTTCGCATACGTCTTGACATCGTTCGTTTCAGCTGCAAAACCAATTAAAAACTGATGTTTTTTTTGTTCACCAAGTGTTTTTAAAATATCAGTCGTCCGCTCAAGTTCTATTGATAATTCACCGTCTTGTTTTTTCATTTTATGATCATAGACACGTTTTGGCCGATAATCTGCAACGGCTGCTGTCTTTACGACGATATCTGCTTCATCATAAGACGACATAACGGCTTGAAACATCTCTTCTGCACTTTCAACATGTGTAACGGAAATACCTGAAGGCGGCTCAATAGTAACTGGACCGGAGATAAGTTCAACATCCGCACCGAAGTCGCGCGCTGCTTCAGCGACTGCATAGCCCATTTTACCAGTTGACCGGTTTGTGAAAAAACGGACCGGATCCACTGCTTCACGAGTCGGTCCTGCTGTGACAATGACTTTTTTTCCAGCGAGCGGTTTATGCTGCTGCCCTAAAAAATACTCCGTAACGAGTGCTGTAATGACCTCTGGTTCTTCCAGACGTCCTTTTCCTGTATAGCCGCATGCAAGATACCCTTCACCTGGTTCAATAAACCGATATCCGAATGATTTGAGTGTATTCATATTGTTTTGCACAGCCGGATGAGCATACATGTGAACATTCATCGCCGGTGCGATCCATCGCGGTGCTGTACCGGCAAGCAAAACGGTCGAAACCATATCATCACCGATGCCATTCGCCATTTTTGCGATCATATTAGCTGTGGCCGGAGCAACGATCACAAGATCTGCCCAGTCAGCAATATCAATGTGCGCAATTTTCGCTGGGTCCTTTTCGTCAAATGTGTCTGTGTAAACAGGCTGACCAGACAGCGCTTGAAACGTAATCGGTGTTACAAATTGCTGCGCAGATTCGGTCATGACAACTTTCACCTCGGCACCTGCCTGTTTTAACTTACTCGTAAGGGCAGCCGCTTTATAAACAGCAATACCACCGCTGACGCATAGTAAAATATGTTTTCCATTCATATCATGTACCCCTCCGTTCAAATCATTCTGATAAAAAAGAAAAGGCCGGTGTAAGCCGCCCTTTTACATTTGTTCATTATTTATACTTCGTCTGAATACGTTTCGTTCGCGTTTTTCTTTTTCATCACAAGTTCATCAGCATAAATTTCTTCAAGCGCTTTGCCAACGTATTTATGTGACTTATATGAATATAACAATTCTGACCCTTTATTTTCCTGCATATAACGTGCACGTTTAGCGGCAACACTAACGAGCGAGTATTTTGAATCAATTTTCGTCAATAAGTTATCAATGGATGGATATAACATTAATTTTCACCTTCTAGCATAATTTGATAGCGGTGTTGCACACGTTCACGTCGGCAATGCTCCGCTTCAATAATCGATTGGATGCGGCTGCACGCCCGCTCGACTTCATCATTTTCAACGACGTAGTCATATAAATCCATCATCTCAATTTCTTTTCTTGCCTGTTCCATACGGCCATGGATCACATCATCTGTCTCTGTGCCACGATTAATGATCCGGCTGTGCAGCTCGGAAAGACTTGGCGGTGCAAGAAAAATAAACAGTCCTTCCGGAAACTTTTCTCTTACCTGACGAGCGCCTTCCACTTCGATTTCGAGAAAAATATCGGTTCCTGCATCGAGTGTTGCGCGCACATAATCAACCGGTGTTCCATAATAGTTGCCGACAAATTCAGCATATTCCAACAGCTTTCCAGCTGCAATAAGCTGTTCAAATTCCTCACGGGATTTAAAAAAGTAATCGATCCCATCGACTTCTCCTTCACGCGGCTTGCGTGTCGTCATCGAAATCGAATAGTCGAACTTTACATCGTCCCTTGAAAAAATTGCTTTTCGCACCGTCCCTTTTCCGACACCTGATGGCCCGGACAATACGATCAGCAAACCTTTTTCTTTCACGTCTTTCACATTCCTTCCTCTGTGTCCTCATCTTTCAAAACAGCACGGTTCGCCACCGTTTCTGGCTGAACGGCTGATAAAACAATATGGTTGCTATCCGTAATGATAACTGCACGCGTCCGGCGGCCAAATGTCGCATCGACGAGGTTTCCCCGTTCACGTGAATCTTGAACAAGCCGTTTGATCGGTGCCGATTCTGGACTGACGATAGCTACAATCCGCTCTGCCGAGACGACACTGCCGAAACCAATATTGATTAACTGCATCGTCCACATTCCCCTTTGTTATTCTTATCCGTTCTTGCATACTTGATGTATTATATCATATTTTCTCCTATTATCGCTTAAAAAATAAGCGAACTGCAAATTTACGTATTCATATATTCCATGATATGATGGATAAATATGTTCGTTTGAAAAGGGAGTATGACTTATGGCATTTGATGGATTATTTACGAAGGCAATGGTGGAAGAATTGAACGAAGCGCTCACAGGCGGACGCGTCAATAAAATTCACCAGCCATATAAAAATGAATTGATTATGGTTATTCGAGCACGCGGAAAAAACAACAAGCTTTTGCTATCTGCTCATCCATCTTACGCACGAGTGCAATTGACAGATACGGTACAGGACAACCCATCCGAACCACCGCTTTTTTGTGTCATGATGCGTAAACATTTAGACGGAGCGATTTTAGAAAATATCCAGCAAAACGGTCTTGACCGGACGATTATGTTTGAGTTTAAAGGCAAAAATGAAATCGGAGATATTTCATACAAACAGCTGTACGTGGAAATAATGGGCCGCCATAGTAACATCATTCTCGTTGATAAAGAAAAAGGTACGATGATTGACAGTATTAAACACATACCGCCAGCGCAGAATAGCTACCGAACTATTTTACCAGGTTCACTTTACGTAAACCCGCCAGCGCAAAACAAAAAAAATCCACTTATCGCTGATGTGGAAACAGTCTTGCAGTCTATTGATTTTAATACCGGTAAAATTGGAAAACAACTCGTTGCTTCTTTTGAAGGATTATCTCCGCTCATTAGCAATGAAGTCGTTGCGTGTGCTGGTCTTGCCAACCGCGAAACGATTCCGGGTGCGTTTGTTAAAACAATGAAACCGATTCTTGAAAAAAAATATACGCCCGTTATGATCGATAGCGGTGATAAAACCTATTTTTATATGATCGACTTATCCCATTTAAAAGGTGAACGTACGAAACTTGATACATTATCCATGCTTCTGGACCGTTATTATTTCGGTAAAGCTGAACGCGACCGTGTCCGCCAGCAAGGAAATGACCTCGAGCGTTTAATCAGCAATGAACTTCAAAAAAACCGTTCAAAAATACACAAGCTCGAACGGACTCTTGAAGAAGCGGAAAATGCCGGTGAATATCAGCGTCTTGGCGAACTGTTAACAGCAAACTTGTATGCAGTAAAAAAAGGCATGAATGAGATACAAGTGCTCAATTATTATGATGAAGCAGGTTCCATGATTACGATCCCGCTTGATCCACGTAAAAATCCCGCTGACAACGCACAAAAATACTTTTCACGCTATCAAAAAGCGAAAAATGCGATCATCGTCGTTCAAGAACAGATCGCGAAAACGAATGATGAAATCTATTACTTTGAAGCTTTGTTTCAGCAGCTTGAATCCGCATCACCACGGGATATTGAAGAAATTCGTGAAGAACTCGTGGAAGAAGGCTACATTAAAGCACGTCATGTGAAAAAGAAAAAGAAACCTGAAAAACCAGTTATCGAAGAATATGTATCATCCGACGGTACGCTTATTCACGCTGGCAAAAACAATCGACAAAATGATTATTTAACGAATAAAGTGGCAAGACGTGATGATATATGGCTCCACACGAAAGACATTCCTGGCTCACACATCGTTATCCAATCAGCCGAACCGTCAGACGAAACCATTTTAGAAGCCGCGATCATCGCCGCCTACTATAGCAAAGCGAAAGAATCTTCTTCCGTACCAGTCGATTACACGAAAGTTCGCCACGTCAAAAAACCATCCGGTGCTAAACCTGGCTTTGTTATTTACGATCAGCAGCATACAGTTTATGTGACACCTGACGAAGGTAAAGTGATGGAGATGAAAAAATAAAAAAGCGAACAGAACAAGCTTGATTTTCTAACTTACACGCGAATCCTGTTCATTTTGTGCAAAAATAAAGAGATCGGTCACAAATTTGTGACCGATCTCTTTATTTCGTTCCCCACGCATCAGGGTTTTGTTTCCATTGTTTCAATGTTTCAATGTCGCTAGCCTCTACATATTCTTTTTCCGCTGCAACTTCAATCAATGCATCATAGTCGCTCAACGAAGCTGCTTGTAATTGAGCTTCCGCAAGACGTGAATCTCCTTTTGGCAATCCGTATGTAAAGATTGCTGCAACACCAAGGACGTCACAGCCTGCTTCGCGTAACGCTTCTGCCGCTGTAATCGCACTGCCTCCCGTTGAAATTAAATCTTCAATAACGACAACTTTCGCACCTTCTGCAATTTTACCTTCAATTTGGTTGCCTTTTCCGTGTTCTTTCGCTTTCGAGCGAACATAACACATTGGCAAGTTTAACACGTCTGATACCCATGCAGCATGAGGGATACCAGCGGTTGCTGTTCCAGCTAGGATTTCCGCTTCAGGATAGTTCGTTTTAATTAATTCAGCTAATCCTTTAGCGATTTTTTGACGCGTTTCTGGATAAGACAACGTCAACCGGTTATCGCAATAAATTGGTGACTTCATGCCAGAAGACCATGTAAATGGATCATTTGGCTGTAAATACACCGCACGGATTTTCAATAATTCTTCTGCAATTTCTTTTTTCATATTAAGATTGTCCCTCCCACAGTGCTTTCACATGATGATAGGCAGCGACTGGATCGGCTGCTTTCGTAATCGGACGGCCTACAACAATCATAGTCGAACCGATTTCGCGTGCTTCTCTAGGATCAGCAATTCGCTGCTGATCATCCACATTTCCATCTTTTAAGCGGATGCCCGGCGTTACTTTATAAAAGTCTTCACCGCATGCATTACGAATAGCCGATGCTTCAAGAACCGAGCAGACGACGCCGTCACAGCCTGCTTCTTTCGCTTTTTTCGCATAATGAAGAACAGACTCATGGAGCGGTACAGAAATTAACTGATCGGCCTGCATGGCTTCTTCTGATGTCGAAGTCAATTGTGTCACCGCCAGCAAAACTGGACGTTTGCCGTTAATAGACCCTTCATCCAGTCCCGCACGAGCCGCCGCCATCATTTGAACACCGCCTGCTGCATGAACGTTAATCATGTCCACACCGAGTGATGCGAGTCCTTTCATCGCCTGATGCACTGTATTTGGAATATCATGCAATTTTAAATCAAGGAAAATACGATGATTCATTTCTTTTAACCGTTCAATAATAAACGGGCCATTTTGCAAATAAAGCTCCATGCCGACTTTCACATACAGCTGTTCTTGATCAAAAGGGGCAAGAAATTGTTCGGTTTGCTCCCATGAAGGGAAGTCGAGTGCAATAATTGGTTCTCTCTCCATTACTTCCAGCTCCGCCCCTTCAGTTCGCTAATATGATCCACGTTATGTGCTTCTAAATATTGATCTAACTGCTCGATCAATTCTGTACATATAAACGGATTGACAAAGTTCGCTGTGCCAACTGCGACTGCATCTGCACCGGCAAAATAAAATTCAATAATGTCTTCTACGCTTGAAATGCCGCCCATGCCGATAATCGGTAAATTTGTATTCTGGCTGACTTCATAGACCATCCGAACAGCGACCGGTTTTACCGCAGGACCGGACAAGCCGCCTGTACGATTCGATAGTACTGGACGTGCTGTTTTTAAATCAATGCGCATACCGATTAATGTATTAATCATCGTAATGCCATCTGCACCGCCATCTTCTACGGCTTTCGCCATTTCAACAATATTCGTTACGTTTGGCGACAGCTTCACGTAAACTGGCACATCTGATACTTCTTTTACACGCTTTGTCAGCTCTTTCGCTGTTTCAGGAATGGTACCAAATGCGATGCCGCCTGTTTTGACGTTCGGGCAGGAAATGTTTAATTCAAGCGCATGAACGTTATCCACTTTGGAAATTTCTTTCGCTACCTGCACATAATCTTCTGTCTGTGATCCAGCTACGTTCGCAATAATCGGGACGTCAAATTGTTTCAACCACTCAAGTTCATTTGCGATGACTTTTTCAAGACCCGGGTTTTGAAGGCCGATCGCATTGAGCATGCCCGCCGGTGTTTCCGCGACACGTGGCGTGGCGTTGCCGTAGCGCGGTTCTTCTGTCGTCGCTTTAATCATGATTGCACCAAGCGAGCTTAAATCATATAGCTGGCTGAATTCACGGCCGAATCCAAAGCAGCCTGATGCTGGCATAACAGGATTTTTTAACGAAAGACCAGGAAGCTCAATATTTAATCTATTCAAAGCGCTACCTCCCCAGCTGAAAAGACTGGGCCATCGCTGCAAACTTTCAAATACGCAGTGCCCGATTCATCTTCTTTTGGATGGCAGACACAGGCGAAGCAAGCACCGATCCCACAACCCATCCGTTCTTCAAGCGAAATGTAACCGTGAGGAGCTGCATGAAGCTGTTCGACTGCTTTTAACATGACTGTTGGACCGCATGAATAAAAAATATCGGCTTTTAATCCGTGATTGTTCACAACATCTGTGACAAATCCTTGCTCACCGAGTGAACCGTCTACTGTAGATACATACGTGTCGCCAAGTGATAAAAATTGCTCTGTGTAAAACGCTGCTTCTTTATTTTGAAAACCAAGTACATGAATTGTTTTAACGCCTTTGGCATTTAAACGGCGCGATAATTCATACAGAGGAGGAACACCAATACCGCCTCCAATTAAAAGAGCTGTTTGCCCTGGTTGTGCTTCCTCAACTGGAAAACCATGACCGAGTGGACCTAGTACGTCAACAAAGTCGCCTGTGCGCTTTTTCGCAAGTGCATTCGTACCTGCCCCTTCTGCCCGGTAAATCATCGTAAATTCCTGTTTTTCCTGTTCGATGCGGGCAATGCTGATTGGGCGGCGCAACAGTGGGATCATTTCGTCACCTGCTTTCAAATGAACGAACTGACCTGGTTCGTTCATTTGATTAACAAGTGTACCTTGCAATGTCATTTCATAAATATTATGGGCGATTTCCGTCTGGTTTGTTACGGTCATCAACTCTTTTTGAATCATATATGAGCCGCCTCCAATGCCGGTTTTGGCATTGCTTCCGCGTTAAAGATCATTGATTCAAGTACTTGCAAAATTGCATCAGCTGTATCAAGTGATGTTAAGCATGGGATACCATTTTCGACTGTTTCGCGGCGAATACGGAATCCATCACGTGCTGGCTGTTTGCCTTTTGTGAGCGTATTAATAATAAATTGTGCCTGTCCACTGCGGATTAGATCAAGCATATCCGGACCTTTTGCACCAATTTTCGATACCGTTTCAACCGGTATACCGGATTGACGCAAGAAGTTCGCTGTACCGTATGTCGCAAGCAGCTGAAAGCCTATGTTGTGAAAGCGTTTTGCAAGTGCAAGTGCTTCGTCTTTATCTTTATCGGCTACAGTTAGCAGGACAGCACCTTTTCTCGGAATTTTCATACCGGATGCCACAAGTCCTTTATACAATGCTTTTTCAAGTGTATCATCTTTCCCCATTACTTCGCCTGTCGATTTCATTTCAGGACCGAGCGTTGTATCAACGCGGCGCAATTTAGCAAATGAGAATACCGGCACTTTAACATAGACACCCTCTTTTTCAGGTATAAGACCTGTCTCGTAGCCCATTTCTTTCAACGATTGGCCCATAATAGCTTTTGTGGCAACGTTCGCCATCGGAACATTGGTAATTTTGCTCAAGAATGGAACAGTACGACTTGAACGCGGATTCACTTCAATGACAAATATATCGCCTTTAGAGATAACATATTGAATGTTCAATAGACCGATAATGTTTAAGCCCTTTGCCAGTCTTACTGTGTAATCAATAATTTGTGCTTTTTGATCCTCTGTCAATTTTTGTGGTGGATAGACGGCAATGGAGTCACCTGAATGAACACCTGCGCGCTCAATATGCTCCATAATGCCCGGAATAACAACATCTGTACCATCCGAAATCGCATCGACTTCGATTTCCTGACCTGTTAAATAACGGTCAATCAATACTGGGTGCTCCGGGTTGATTTTTACTGCATTTGTCATATATTGAAGAAGTTCTGCCTCTTTATAGACGATTTCCATCGCACGTCCACCGAGTACATAAGAAGGACGGACGAGCACCGGGTAGCCAATGTTGTTCGCGATTTCAACCGCTGTCTCAACAGAGAACGCCGTTTTACCGAGCGGCTGCCGCACATCAAGTTCCTGCAATGCCTGCTCAAATTTATCTCGGTTTTCAGCACGGTCTACGTCTTCTAGGCTCGTACCAAGAATTTTCACACCATGTTCAACGAGTTTATCCGCAAGATTGATCGCTGTCTGTCCGCCGAACTGTACGATAACGCCTTCCGGTTTTTCATGATCGATAATGTGCATCACATCTTCAATTGTAAGTGGCTCAAAGTATAGTTTATCGGAAATACTGAAGTCCGTTGAGACCGTTTCTGGGTTATTGTTAACAATGATTGCCTCATAACCCGCTTCTTTTAACGCCCATACAGAGTGAACAGTCGCATAATCAAACTCGACACCCTGGCCAATACGAATTGGACCTGACCCAAGAACGACAACAGATTTGCGATCTGTCACGATTGATTCGTTTTCTTCTTCATAGGTACCGTAGTAGTACGGTGTTTCGGATTCAAATTCAGCGGCACACGTATCAACGGTTTTGAACACAGGAACGATGCCGTTTTCTTTGCGCCAGTCGTAAATTTCTTTATCTGTTTTCGCCCACATTTGTGCGATTGTTTTGTCTGCAAATCCGAGCTCTTTCGCTTTTTTGGCAACTGCGGTATCAAATGGATTATTTTCTATCTCTTTTTCAAAACGAACGATGTTTTCGAACTTTTTCAGGAAAAACAGGTCAATCTGGCTCCACTCGTGAATCGTTTCAATCGTAATGCCGCGGCGCAGTGCTTCACCAAGATAGAACAAACGCTCATCGCCTGCTTTACGAATACGTTTTTCAATAAAAGCATCCTCTTTATCCGCAAGTTCATCAAGTCCGAGGTGAAAAACGCCGCTTTCAAGTGAACGTACCGCTTTCAACATGGATTCTTCAAACGTACGGCCGATCGCCATGACTTCGCCTGTTGCTTTCATTTGCGTGCCAAGTGTCCGGTTTGCGTTTTCAAATTTATCAAATGGCCAGCGTGGAATTTTCGATACGATGTAATCAAGTGCAGGCTCAAAACATGCGTATGTTTTTCCTGTAACAGGGTTCATCATTTCGTCAAGGGTTAATCCGACCGCAATTTTCGCTGCAAGTTTCGCAATTGGATAACCTGTTGCTTTTGACGCAAGAGCAGATGAACGACTTACACGCGGGTTCACTTCAATAATGTAATACTGGAAACTATATGGATCAAGTGCAAGCTGTACGTTACAGCCACCTTCAATACCGAGCGCACGAATGATTTTCAATGACGTGTTGCGAAGCATTTGGTATTCACGATCCGTCAATGTTTGGCTTGGCGCCACAACGATCGAGTCGCCTGTATGAACACCGACTGGGTCAATGTTTTCCATGTTACATACAACGATCGCATTATCGCTTGAGTCACGCATCACTTCGTATTCAATTTCTTTAAAACCGGCTATGCTTTTCTCAAGAAGACATTGCGTTACAGGGCTATGCTTCAATCCGCTCGTGACAATTTCAATCAATTCTTCTTTATTCTCGCAAATTCCGCCGCCCGTGCCGCCTAGTGTATAAGCAGGACGCACGATCACTGGATAGCCAATTCGTTCAACGAATGCATATGCTTCTTCCAAGTTATGAATGATATCACTATCCGGTACTGGCTCGTTCAAATCATTCATTAAGGTACGGAAAAGATCACGGTCTTCAGCTTGTTCAATCGCAGACAATTTTGTTCCGAGTACTTCTACTTTGTATTCTTCAAGCACACCTGCATTGGCCAATTCAACCGCCATATTCAAACCTGTCTGCCCGCCAAGTGTCGGCAAAACCGCGTCTGGACGTTCTTTTTGGATAATGCGGCTTACAAATTCAAGTGTGATCGGTTCGATATAAACAGCATCTGCAATTTCTGCATCCGTCATAATCGTTGCCGGATTCGAGTTAACAAGAATGACTCGATATCCTTCTTCTTTTAACGCAAGGCATGCCTGCGTTCCTGCGTAGTCGAACTCTGCTGCCTGGCCAATCACAATAGGGCCGGAACCAATGACGAGTATACTTTTAATATCTGTGCGTTTAGGCATTTTGTTTCTCCTTTGCAACGTTCTTTTTCATCATATCAATAAAGCGGTCAAATAAAATATTGTCATCTTCCGGACCTGGTGATGCTTCTGGATGGTATTGAACCGTGAATGCCGGATATGTTTTATGAGCAAGTCCTTCGACTGTACCATCGTTCAATGCAAGATGCGTCACTTTCAAGTCTGTGTTTTTAATCGTTTCTTCATCTACAGCATAGCCATGATTTTGTGATGTAAGAGCTGTTCGTCCTGTTTCCAAATCTTTAACCGGGTGGTTCGATCCCCGGTGACCAAATTTCAACTTAAATGTATCCGCGCCTGATGCAAGCGCGAACAGCTGATGGCCAAGACAAATACCGAAAACCGGCACTTTTCCGATCAAATATTTAACCGTTTCAATTGCATACGGCACATCTTTTGGGTCTCCAGGTCCGTTTGTCAACATAATACCATCTGGCTTGAACTGCATAATTTGTTCACCTGTCGTATCATGCGGCACGACGGTGACATCACAGTCACGGTTGTTTAGCTCTCGTAAAATGCCATGCTTCATACCAAAATCAATGAGCACAACGCGGAATCCGCGGCCCGGACTTGGATATGCAGATTTCGTTGACACCTGTGCCACCTGGTCTGTCGGCAATACGGTTGCCTGCAGACGGTGAACAACTTCTTCTGCATTTGCATCTGCAGACACAATAGCACCTTTTAATGCCCCATATTTACGAATGATACGTGTTAATTTACGTGTGTCGATACCAGAAATGCCTGGAATGTCTTTCATTTTTAAATATTCATCAATTGAAAATTCACTTCTGAAGTTAGAAGGAAAATCAGCTGCTTCTTTTACAACAAGTGCTTTCACAGCCGGTTGAATCGTTTCAAAATCGTCACGGTTTATACCATAGTTTCCGATTAATGGATACGTAAATGTGACAATCTGTCCGCAAAACGACGGATCAGACAATGTTTCCTGATAGCCTGTCATTCCTGTTGTAAAAACGACTTCGCCTGTAATATCTTTGTTACTTCCAAACCCCTCGCCAGTAAATATCGTTCCGTCTTCTAAAATCAGCTGTTTTTTCATGATTGTTTCGTTCCTTCCTGCCATACAAGATTTCCTTCAAAAAATGTTACTGTCGGCCATCCAGTTAACTTGCGGCCTGTAAATGGCGTGTTTTTCCCTTTAGATAAAAATGTTTCTGGATCGACTTCTTTTTCTGTTTCAAGGTCAATAACCGTAATATCCGCTACAGCCCCTACTTCTAAACGGCCAAACGGCAAATTAAATGTTTCAGATGGCTTGATCGTCATCCAATCAACAAGTTGTTTCAATGTCATCACATTTTTTTGCACAAGTTCTGTATATAGAAGCGGGAATGCTGTTTCAAATCCTGTAATGCCGAATGGTGCTTTTTGAATGCCGGCTGCTTTTTCTTCCGCAGTATGCGGTGCATGATCCGTTGCGATGAAATCAATTGTCCCATCAAGCAGTCCTCCGATTAACGCCTCTTTATCTGCTGACGAGCGCAACGGTGGATTCATTTTAAAATTCGGGTCTTGATCTGGAATATCAAGATCTGTTAGCACAAGATGATGCGGTGATACTTCTCCTGTCACACGAATGCCGGCTTTTTTTGCATCGCGGATGACGCGGACCGATTCTTTTGTACTGACATGACAAACGTGATAGTGACAGTTTGCTGCTTCGGCAAGCAGTACATCACGAGCAATTTGCACCGATTCACAGATCGCAGGAATACCAGGAATACCTTCACGTTTTGAATATTCTCCTTCGTGAACGGCACCGCCATAAATTAAACTGTTATCTTCGCAGTGTGCAACAATCGCCATGTCGATCGCTGCTGCTTTTTTCATAGCTGCATGCATCATGCCTGCCTCTTGAATACCCACGCCATCGTCTGTATAAGCAAATGCACCATTTTCTTTTAATAGGGGGAAGTCAACGAGTTCTTTCCCGGCTTGGCGAATCGTAATCGATGCATATGGCAATACGCGGACGTGCGCTTTTTGATCGATTAAGCCGTTTACTTTTTGGAGGTTTTCTACTGTATCTGGTACAGGGCGTGTGTTTGGCATGGCGGCAATTGTCGTGAACCCGCCTTTTGCTGCGGCCATTGTGCCTGAATCGATCGTTTCTTTATGCTCACCACCCGGCTCTCGCAAATGAACATGCAGATCTACAAGGCCCGGTGCAACTAAGCTGCCGCCTGCATCGATAACTTCTTCATTGGATGCTGTAAGATCCGTTCCGATTTCAGCAATTTTACCGTCCTGAATGCGAATATCCGCACTCAATAATTCACCGTTTTCGCTTAAGATTTGTCCATTTCTAATTAACCAGCTCATTTGACAGTCTCCCTTCAAGTACCTCTTTTAATACAGCCATACGTACGTATACCCCATTTTCCATCTGTTTAAATATACGTGATCGTTCGCATTCAACCAAGCTGTCGGCAATTTCTGCATCGCGGTTTACCGGTGCTGGGTGCATAATAATACTTCTATTTTTCATACGGTGTTCCCGCTCTTCTGTCAATCCAAAGCGAACGTGATATTCTTCTTTCGTCATCGAGGACGCCACTTGGTGCCGTTCATGCTGAATGCGCAGAAGCATGAGTACATCCACCTGCTCGATGAGTTCATCAATTTCAACGAATCCGCCCGAGTTCATAAATTCATCTTCAAACCATTCTGGTGGTCCTGAAAACTTCACATCTGCGCCAAGTCTTTGCAATGCTTCTGCATTCGAACGGGCGACACGGCTATGACGAATGTCACCGACAATGCCAATTTTCAGTCCTTCAAACGAACCAAATTCCTGTTGAATAGTGAGTAGGTCAAGCAAACATTGTGTCGGATGCTGTCCACATCCATCGCCTGCGTTAATAACTGGAATGTCAATATGGCCGACAAGTTCATCATAATATGCATCTTCTTCGTGGCGGATGACAACTGCATTCACACCGATTGCTTCCATCGTACGTACCGTGTCATACAGCGTTTCACCTTTTAATACACTCGAGCTGCCGACATCAAATGGAATGACACCAAGTCCTATTTTTCGTTCTGCCATTTCAAAACTCGTTTTCGTTCTCGTACTCGCTTCGAAAAACAAATTTGCGACAAATAATTTTTCATCTGGTGACCAAACCTCGCCTTCCGCAAATTTCTGTGCCTGCATTAATATTAACAAAATTTCATCTTTATTCAAATCCCTAATTGAAACTATATTTTTCATCGTCGATTTCCGCCTCCGTTTTCATGAAAAAAACACCCTCAAGAATGGGGTGTTTTCTCGTCTTTACAGCATAACGAAGCTGTACTGCACAAACGTGCAGAACGATTTCACCCTTAAATGCCTCTCGTGCACTTTTAAAAGGTTGTCAATGTTCATAAAGCCTCTCACGACTTTCATTTAACATTCATCTTTATTCATATATACTAATACGATCAAATTCGTCTACTTCTTCAAGTGTAACGACAATACGCTCACTTTTTGCTGTCGGGATATTTTTCCCGATGTAATCGGCTCGAATCGGCAATTCCCGGTGACCTCTATCAACAAGCGCCGCCATTTGAATATGCGACGGCCTTCCGATGTCCATGATCGCATCCATCGCCGCTCGTACGGTCCGTCCTGTATAAAGCACATCATCGGCTAAAATAACGGTTTTACCATTGATATCAATTGGAATGTCTGATCCTCTCACTTCTGGATCGTGACTTTTCATTTCATGCGTCAAGTCATCACGATATAGCGTAATATCAAGCTCACCAACTGGAATGTGTAGTCCTTCTATTTGAAAAATACGTTCTGCCAGCCGCTTTGCAACATAAATACCTCGTGTTTTAATCCCGATTAATACACAGTTGTCAATGCCCTTATTCCGCTCAATGATCTCATGTGCAATTCTCGTCAGTGCCCTGTGAATTGCCTGCTGATCAAGCACAACTGCTTTTTCCACAAAAAAAGCCTCCTCACCCGTTACGGTGAGAAGGCGTACTGATCCCTACGTATGCGGTATTACATATACCGCATTTTATCCGATCCCTTCCCAGCCTCTCGGGACTGTTCTTAAAGGTTCTTATTCAACTGCATTTATTTTAACGATAACCGCACAGATTGTCAATTATTTTTCTTCAGTTCAATAAGAAGGTCGTCAAATTCTTTTGGGGCAGGTGCTTCAAACTCCATGTATTCATCTGTACGTGGATGAACAAATCCGAGAATACCTGCATGAAGCGCCTGTCCATCATGTTTAAGCGTTTTTTTCGGTCCATATTTCGGATCGCCTGCTAGGGGAAAACCGATATACTTCATATGCACGCGAATTTGATGCGTACGTCCTGTTTCGAGTTCACATTCAACGAGCGTAAATTCTTCAAATCGCTCGATCACATGAAAGTGAGTGACCGCGGCTTTTCCATTATCAACGACCGCCATTTTTTGACGATCTTTCGGATCGCGGCCAATTGGTGCTTCAATTGTGCCAAAATCATGTGGAATCACACCATGCACAACAGCTTTATATTTTCTTGTGACTGATTTTTCAACGAGCTGATTGACAAGCTTTTCATGTGCCATGTCGTTTTTCGCGACCATTAACAGCCCTGACGTATCTTTATCAATCCGATGGACAATCCCTGGACGCATAACACCATTAATGCCCGACAAATCTTTACAGTGAAACATTAACCCATTCACAAGCGTACCGCTCACGTGGCCCGGTGCGGGATGAACGACCATGCCACTCGGTTTATTCACAACAATAACATCCGTATCCTCATAATACACATCGAGCTGTAAATCCTCTGCTTCAATTTTCAATTCTTCTGGTTCTGGAATGTGAATCGTCACTTCATCACCGGCGACGGCTTTATAGTTCGCTTTCACAGGTTTGCCATTAACGAGTACGTGCCCTTCTTTTAACCAATCCTGGACTTGTGTCCGTGAAAACTGTTCATCTTGTGCTGCAGCCAATTTGTCAATCCGGCTGCCATTTTCTTCTTCCGCTACGGTAAAATTCATGTTTTCCATCTTATTCCTTCTTTCCTTTTCGATCTTCAATAAACATAGCTCCAAATAATAACAGAACACCAATCGTCAGTGCTGCATCCGCAATGTTAAAAATTGGGAAGTGGTAACCGAAAATAAACGTCTGTATGAAATCAACGACTTCGCCGCGAAACAACCGGTCAATAAAATTGCCGATCGCACCACCAAGCAAAATTGCCAGCGATGTTTTCATTAATGGTTTTCCTTTTGCCTCTGTCTGCATAAAATACACAAGAGCTACGACGACGACTGCGGTAATGATATAAAATAGCCAGAATTTACCTTCAAGCATCCCCCATGCCGCACCTCGATTTCGGTGAGATGTTATATGAATGATGTCGTCAATCACTTTTACACTTTCGCCGATTTCCATTGACGCAACAATGAGCCACTTCGTCCATTGATCTAATAAGATTACTAACAGTGTCAATATATAATACATCTATACGTTCCTCCATCCGCCTGGATAACGGTGAAAAGAGGTTAGCGGTTGCTAACCTCTTTTTCTTATCCTTTAGTTTAATTCTGGATAATGCTCGGCTACAACCTCAGCACAGCGGGGGCAAAGTGTTGAATGTGCTGGATCGTGTCCAACTTCTTCAGTCACCGTCCAACAGCGTTCACACGTTTCACCGGACGCTTTCTCAACGACAACAGACGCTGTGTCAAGCTTCACTGCATTGCCTGGTGCATCTGCTTTGGAACCCACTACTTCAAACCCGGATACGATAAACAATTGTTTCAAATCTTCCTGAATGGATGCAAGAAGGTCCGTTACATCACTGTCAGCGTATAAACGTACGTGTGCTGTAAGCGATTTGCCGATCACTTTCTCATTACGCGCTTTTTCCAGCGCTTTTAACACATCGTCACGCACATTCATAAACGCTGTCCATTTGGCTGTTAAACTTGCTGCATCCGCGATCTCTTTATACTCCGGCATATCTGTCAACTGAACGTATTGTTCTGTTGCCCCCGGTACTTCTGTCCATACTTCATCTGCTGTATGCGGCAAAATTGGAGAAAGTAGTTTTGCAAGAGCTGTTAACGTTTCATAAAGAACTGTTTGAATCGCCCGGCGCTCCGACTGATCTTCCGCTTCGATATAAAGAACGTCTTTAGCAAAATCAAGATAGAACGAACTCATATCTACTGTAAAGAAATTGTTGATTGCATGATAAATAGCTGCGAATTCATAGTTTTCATAATAGCTGCGGACATTTTTAATCAATTCATTTAATTTCACAAGCATAAACTGATCAACTTCACGCAAGTTTTCATGCGAAACAGCATGCTTTGCGGGATCAAATCCATCGAGGTTTCCAAGCAGGAAACGGAATGTATTGCGGATCTTCCGATATACTTCTGTAACCTGTTTCAAAATCGCATCAGATACACGTACATCCGCCTGAAAGTCAACAGACGCTACCCATAAGCGTAAAATATCCGCCCCGAGCTGATCCATCACTTTTGATGGGATAACCGTATTGCCTAGTGATTTGCTCATTTTACGGCCTTCGCCATCAAGTGCAAATCCGTGGCTAAGAACACCTTTATACGGCGCTTTTCCTGTTACAGCAACGCCAGTAATAAGAGAGGAATTAAACCAGCCCCGGTATTGGTCTGATCCTTCTAAATAAAGATCGGCCGGACGCTGTGCGTCATCACGAAGTTCAAGAACACCTTGATGAGATGAGCCTGAGTCAAACCAAACATCCATAATATCATTTTCTTTCGTAAACTCACCATTCGGACTGCCTGGATGTGTAAAACCTTCTGGCAATAAATCTTTTGTTTCACGCTTAAACCAGATGTTCGAACCGTGTTCACGGAACAAATCGGATACATGTGCTATTGTTTCATCTGTAATGATTGGCTCACCGTTTTCTGCATAGAACACAGGTATTGGCACACCCCACGCGCGCTGACGGGAAATACACCAGTCGCCTCGGTCACGGATCATGTTGAATAGACGCGTTTCACCCCATGATGGTACCCATTTCGTTTCTTTAACAGCTTCTAATAATTCTGGACGGAATGCATCAATTGACGCAAACCATTGCGCTGTTGCACGGTAAATAACTGGTTTTTTAGTCCGCCAGTCATGCGGGTATGAATGTGTAATAAATTCCATATTCAAAAGCGCACCGACTTCCGTGAGCTTTTCCGTAATCGCTTTGTTTGCTTTATCATAGAAAAGGCCTTCAAAACCAGGTGCTTCTTCTGTCATCACACCTCGGTCATTCACTGGACAAAGAACATCAAGACCGTATTTTTTACCGATGATAAAGTCATCTTCTCCATGTCCGGGTGCTGTATGAACGCATCCTGTACCGGAATCGGTTGTCACGTGTTCGCCAAGCATAACGAGTGAATCACGATCGTAAATCGGGTGAGCAGCGATAATGTTCTCCAACTCTTCCCCTTTGACCGTTTTTTCCTTCGTGTAAGAGCCCCAGCCAATTTTCTCCGCTACCTCTTCAAGAAGGGCTTCTGCCACGACAAAACGATCGCCGCCTGAATTTACGACAGCATAAGCAAGGTCCGGGTGAACAGCAATACCAAGATTCGCAGGAATCGTCCACGGTGTTGTCGTCCAAATGATTATTTTCGTGCCTTCTTCAAGTACACCATTACCTTGTTTTACATTGAACGCCACATAAATAGACGCAGATTTTTTATCCTTGTATTCAATTTCCGCTTCAGCAAGTGCTGATTCAGACGAAGGCGACCAGTAAACTGGTTTCAGTCCTTTATAAATATAGCCTTTCTTCGCCATTTCACCGAATACTTTAATTTGCTGTGCCTCGTACTCCGGCTTCAATGTAATGTATGGATTTTCCCAATCACCACGAACACCGAGACGTTTAAACTGTGTACGCTGACTGTCAATTTGTTTATAGGCATAGTCTTCACAAAGCTGGCGGAACTGAGCCACTGTCATTTCTTTTCGATTCACACCCGAGTTTGTAAGTGCCTGTTCAATTGGCAAACCGTGTGTATCCCAGCCTGGAATATAAGGCGCGTAATAACCGCTCATTGATTTAAAGCGGACAATAAAATCTTTCAAAATTTTATTCAACGCATGTCCGATATGAATATCCCCGTTTGCATAAGGGGGTCCATCATGTAAAACAAACATCGGGCGGTCTTTCGTACGATCGAGCACCTGCTTGTAAATATCTGCTTCATTCCATGTTTTTTGCATATCTGGTTCACGTTTCGGCAAATTGCCCCGCATCGGGAATTCTGTTTTAGGCATTAATAATGTCTCTTTATAATTCATGTCCCATTCTCCTTTAATCTAAATGTAATAAATACAAAAAAACCTTTTACATCCCCTAAATAAGGGACGAAAAAGGTTTCCGCGGTACCACCCTGATTGACAGCAACTACACTGTCCGCTCACCATCCGTAACGTGGATGAGCCGCTTGTCCGCTACTATTCGTTCACGAAAAGCACTCAAGGGTGATCTTCCGTCAACAATCAGCAGCCGGGCTTACACCCTCCCCGGTTCGCTTTAACACTGATTTATGTAAACGTACTGTCCCCGTCATCGTTTTTGCTTATATAGTTATTTGAATGAATCCATTATAAAAATGAACCGGTCATCCGTCAAGTTTACATGTCGTCTTCGCTTAATTGCTCGATTTCATCCGTATCCACTTCAAAACCCATTAACGCATCCCAATCGTCGTTGCTCAACAAATCTAACTGTGCTTCCATCAACATTTTAAATCGTGTCCGGAATACTTTTGACTGTTTTTTCAATTCTTCAATTTCAACTGCAATACGACGCGCCTTTGACAAAGACTCCTCAACAATACGATCCGCATTTCTTTCAGCTTCCCGCACAAGCAGTTTCGCTTCTTTTTGTGCATTGCGTTTCACGTCTTCCGCTGTTTCCTGCGCAATG
Source organism: Bacillus sp. 37MA (assembly GCF_000372765.1). Lineage (NCBI taxonomy): Bacteria > Bacillati > Bacillota > Bacilli > Caryophanales > Bacillaceae > Bacillus > Bacillus sp. 37MA. The sequence goes on along the minus strand of NZ_KB889752.1, from coordinate 567,592 downwards.
ACAATCGATTTGTTTAATGTTTCCTCAATATTGGATAAATAACTAAGCCGCTCCGTCTGTGAAGCAAGCTTTGTTTCCATTTCTTTTTTTTCACGAATAATGAGTTCATAATCTTTTATTATTTGATTTAAATAATCATTCACTTCGTCTTCATCATACCCACGAAATGAACGTCCGAATTCTTTTTTATGTATGTCCAACGGCGTTAAGGGCATACAGTCACCTCCAAAGCGTTACATTAACAACTGTATTTTATTATAAAGGTTTTTTCGCTCTTTTGTATGGAAATCTTTTTATTTTCTTAAATTTATTTCAAAATACCCAGCGTCAGGCGCCATTTCTCTCTTTTCGTTTGTCCATCAATCGATAAAATTTTCATCCGTCCGCTACCCCGCACAGACAATACATCTTGTTCTGCACATTCAAACGACGGATTGTCGACCGCTTTCCAATTTACCTTCACAGCACCGCCTTTAATTAACTGTTGTGCTTTTTGCCTAGACATCGCAGGTAATGAAGCAATAACAGTGTCCAAACGGATAGATGTGACCGTAACAGACTGTTCGTGCCAACTTTCTATCGATTGAATAGCTTCCTGAAACAATTTTTCTTTCAACTTGACTGGCACTTTACCAACATGTTCAAAATGCGTATCCATATAACTAGCCGTTTCTTTTACGACAAAAAGCTGAAAACGGCTGCCATCTGTCATGATGTCACCAAACTTTTCCCGTTTTAACCCGAGTCCCATTAAACTGCCGAGAATCTGAGGATGACTAATGGTTGAAAATTTTTCTGGATAATCAATTTCGTATAATACGACATCGTAATCCGTTACATCCGGCTCATAGTAATCCGGATGAATAAGAGCTCGCTTCCGTTCTGCCGATTCCGTACCACCAAAAAAAGATACTCGCACGTCTTCATCTGAACCGACAACAGAACGGATAATCTGTCTTTCGCGCGGATCAAGAAATCCGGTCAACTTTGGCGCATACATTTCCGTAACTTGCTGCTTCCATTCTATCGCTTTATCAATAAACTCTTTTTCTTCCGGTCTGAAATGCTGATAAATTCCGCTCAATCTATTCTCCCCTTATACCCACAGTGACAGCTGCGACAGACCGCTTTGCGCTAAGCGCAGCACGATTAACGCGACAATAGGCGAAATGTCGAACATACCAATGGCCGGGACAAAGCGGCGAAACGGTTCAAGATAGGGTTCACTGATCTTTGTTAAAAAGCGTCCAATCGTTGTTTCTCGTGCATTTGGAAACCATGACATCAAAATATATGCGATCAACACCCATGAATATAGTTCTAGAGCTCTGTAAATAATATAAATGATTGTATCCATTCGACTTATTGCCACCCCGTTTTATCATGATCGTTATTGCCAAATTGTGTAATACTTCCACTGATTTCAACATTTTCAGGTGCGCAGAAAAAGATTTTTTCTCCGATTTGCTGTATTTCTCCACCAATGGCATACACTGTACCGCCTAGAAAGTCAACAATACGGCGTGCTTGATCCGTTTGAATGCGCTGCAAATTGACGATGACCGCTTTTTTCATTTTTAAATGATCGGCAATTTCCTGTGCTTCCGCGAAAATGCGCGGTTCAGCCATAATGACTTTTGCTGGCTTTTGCGCACTTTTCAAGCTGACAACATTCTTTTTTCGCGTTGTAGACTGCTCATGTTCTTCTTCATATACATCTTCTTCCACCATATCATAATCTTCTTCGTCTAAAAGAAAAAATGATTTAAATTTCGATTTCACTCCCACGGTTCCACCTCCGCTCTCATTCTTCACCAACAAGCGCTGTGCCAATCCGAACCATCGTTGCTCCTTCTTCAATTGCAATGTCAAAATCGTTGCTCATACCCATTGAGAGCTCATTGCATGGTGCATAATCAAGATGTAATGCCTGCACACGGCTTTTGCATTCTGCTAACCGGCGAAAACAGGCACGAAGCACTTCTCGGTCTTCCGTAAGCGGTGCCATTGTCATCAATCCACACACACGCACATTTTTATATACAGCAAGTGCTTCAATAAATGGTATAACCGCTTCCGGCTCTAAGCCATGTTTTGATTCTTCGCCGGACACATTGACCTGTACAAAGCAGTTTACCGTTTTACTCGTACGGCGGTCAATTTCTTTAGCGAGCGATTCACGGTCAAGCGAGTGAATATAGTCGATTTTATCAATAACTAATTTCACTTTTCTCGTCTGCAATGAACCAATAAAATGCCACTTTGCTCGGTTACCAATTGCTTCATACTTTGCATTCAATCCCTCATCCCGATTTTCACCAAGGTCGATGATACCTGCTTCCACGGCTTCTTCTGCCCGCTCTACAGACACGTATTTCGTCACCGCAATGATTTTTATCTCATTAGGATTCCGCCCCGCATGGCTTGCGGCTTCCTCAATACGATTTGTAATGGTTGCTAAATTCTCACTGACTCTCATCATTTCATTCCTTCCAGCCAATATAACTCATCATTCTGCCTGTATGACCTCCGTCGCGCCGATAAGAAAAAAAATCGGGTGAACAACTTGTACAAAGGTGCGTCATGTAAATATTTTCTTCCAACACGCCCGATTTTAAGAAAATGTCCTTATTAAAGTTCTGCAATGAAAAATAAAATGTATCCGGTTCATCTGAAACCGGTAAAAACGATCTTGTTTCATAGCGGCTATACCATTTTTCTGCTTCATCTGTGACCATTTTACCCACTTTATAGCAATTGCCACAAATGGATGGACCGATGACGACCTCAATATCTTCAAGTCTACTCCCTTGCTTTTCCCATTTTTTGATCATCGCGGAGCCGATGCCTCCGACAGATCCTTTCCAGCCGGCATGCGCTGTACCAATCCTTTTTGACGATCGGTCGCAAAAATAAAGCGGCACACAGTCTGCATAGCAAAGTGTCAATAAAATGCCTAGGTCATTTGTATAAAGACCATCTGTAGACGAAAGCGCACTATTATAATCAAGCGCGCCTCGTCCACTGTCTTCTTTCGTTACTTGTTCAATATGCGTGCTATGTGTCTGCTCACACCCAACCCACTGTCTTACCGGGATACCCGTTTTCTCTCCGATACGTATTCGATTCTGTCGAACAGCTGATGGGTCATCATGTACGTGAAACGCTGTATTTAATTTGTTAAAAATGCCTGATCCCTCGTTCTTTGATGTAAATCCGGCTATTAAGCCTGGGAACTCTTTTTCCCAACGTTCAATACGATACAGACCATCTATTGATTTTTTAAAAGGTTCTGTCATTATCTTCTCCTGCACATTTTCCTCTAGTGTACCACACCGAACCATTTTACGTCATTGTTCATCTTCTTCTGATGGCTTTTCACCATGACGAACTAAAATAACATCGCCGCCAATTTTTACAATATTCATCCAAAAAATAATGATTTCTTCTTCTTTGCCGAATAAACCGAATTTTTTCCCGCTTTGTTCAATAATTAATGCAGAAATGGCTCCTGTTGTACTGTTTAATTCAATATCAGCAAGCCTGCCAAGTTTTTTCCCATCTGTCACATTGACGATATCTTTTAATTGAAAATCAGAGATGCGCATGATAATGCCCCCTTTCTCTCATATGTATGTATCAAAACAAAGAAAAAAAACAGGAAGTAAAAAACTCCTGTTTTGAATTAGTCGTTTATTCTCTTTTTCATTTGCTTAATGGCTCCTTTTTCAAGACGGGACACCTGCGCCTGGGAAATACCAATTTCATCCGCGACTTCCATTTGGGTTCTCCCACTGAAAAATCGTCTTTCCACAATCATTTTTTCTCTTTCTGACAATCTGTTCAATTCATCGGTTACCGTCATCGAATCAACCCATTCTTTTTCACGATCTTTTCCGTCACTTATTTGATCCATCATATAAATCGGATCGCCGCCATCTTGAAATACAGGTTCAAACAGCGACACGGGGTCTTGAATAGCATCAAGCGCAAATACCATCTCTTCTTTTGGCACATCAATCGCCCGGGCAATATCTTCAGCAGCCGGCTCTACAGATCGTTCTGCTGTCAATCTCTCTCTTGCCTGTAATGCTTTATACGCAATATCACGAAGCGAGCGCGAGACACGGATCGGATTATTATCTCGCAGATAGCGTCGTATTTCACCAATAATCATCGGCACAGCATACGTTGAAAAGCGGACATTATGACCTAAATCAAAGTTATCAATCGATTTCATTAAACCAATACATCCAACTTGAAATAAATCATCCGCCTGTTCATTGCGATGATTGAACCGTTGAATAACACTTAAAACAAGACGCAAATTTCCTGTAACAAGTTCTTCGCGCGCACTTTTGTCACCGCTTTGATATTTTATAAATAGAACTTTCATTTCAGGATTTGTTAAAACAGGAAGCTTTGATGTATCGACACCGCACAGTACAACTTTATTCCGGGCCATCACTGTTCCTCCTCATGATGTCTGTTTCTTAGAACAGTATTTCCGACCCGGAAAATTTTATTCAGCGCAGTTTATTCAATTCTTTCTTCAGTCGTCCAATGATTTTCTTTTCCAGACGTGAAATGTATGACTGTGAAATGCCGAGTAGATCGGCGACTTCTTTTTGCGTTTTTTCTTCCTGCCCATTTATCCCAAAACGCATTTCAATAATCTGTTTTTCACGGCCTTCCAGATCTTCAAGTGCTTCTGCCACTAAATGTTTGTCAACATCTTCTTCAATCCCTTTCGTAATAATGTCATTCTCTGTTCCAAGCACATCTGACAAAAGCAATTCATTGCCATCCCAGTCAACGTTTAGTGGCTCGTCAAATGAAATTTCTGAGCGTATTTTATTATTGCGGCGTAAATACATTAAAATTTCGTTTTCAATACAGCGTGATGCATATGTTGCGAGTTTAATTTTCTTTTCGGGATTAAATGTGTTCACCGCTTTAATTAATCCGATTGCCCCGATACTAATTAAGTCTTCGATATGAATACCGGTGTTTTCAAACTTACGGGCAATGTAAACAACAAGCCGTAAATTGCGCTCAATCAACATCGCCCTAACCGCTTTATCACCGGATGGAAGCTTCGTAAGCAAGTGCGCTTCTTCATCACGCGACAACGGCGGCGGTAACGCTTCACTTCCACCAATATAGTAAATCGCTTTCGACTTCATTCCCGCTTTTTGAAGCACATTATACATCACATACATCCATTTCGTTTTGACTGGCCGCATATAAACCCACTCACCTTTCCATTCATTGTCGAACCATATTCGGATGCAAAATAAAATCAAAAGATTGATCATCCGAGAGTATTGCTGTCGTAAATGTCACAAGCGCTTTCGGCGTCTGTACAGCTTTCCCGTCCATAAAAACTGTTAATTCATCTGTTCGAAAAGCAGCGAGCAATTGTTTTTCAGCACCTAAGGAGCGGGCTGGAACCCAAATCATCTTTTCCGCCCATCGATCAGGCAGCCCTGATAATACCTCCTGTTCCCCGCTATGAACCGCAATTGGCCAGCTTTCACCAGCTCGAATTTGACAGACAGCCACTCCTTTTTTCGTAATCGGATCACATAATGAATTTCCCGTATCAATCAGTGCTATACCGGACCATTTCATTCCACAAATGGAAAATGTAACTGGCACCGTTTGTTTTTTTATATTCCGTTTCGTACTCAAGTTGAATAGACGGCGCTGAATAAAATAAAAAGCAGCCGAGATAGATACAATGAATAACATGACAAATGAAAACTGACCAGAAGAATTTCCATTAAAAATAACAGACTGGAACCCGTATAACACACCGCCTGTTAAAAAAGTAACAAAATAAAAGGTGACAGCAGCAGATAAAAGGACAGCAATGCCGGTGATTTTAAAGGCAATAATAAGCATAAAAACAGGTGACAACATTTTAACAGCAAAATGATTAAGCCAGTCCCATCCTGTAATTAAATGCATGAACAACGGGATTGTCCCGATCATCGAAGCTAGTAAAAGCCTTCGTGCCTGTAACCGTTTTCCCAATAAAATACCTGTCACAAGCAGCAGCAACCCATCCGCCGCAAAATTAAAAAGGACAATGACTTCTGCGTAACCGGTCAATTCACCCCTCCCTCTTTCCGGCTGCCTGTCCCATGATTATTAGTGTAGCGGATTTAGATTTCAATTTGTGTCGCAATGTGAGTGAATTTTTACAGCGATTTTTCCGAATTATGTCACTAACACAAAAAACCCTGCCACATATGTGGCAGGATCCGTACTATTTATCTTCTTCTATTTCGGTTACGCAAAAATGTTGGAATATCAAGCGTATCATCCGTACTTGATTGCTGCGGCTGACGAATTGGCTGTTCAAGCGGCGGCGTATCTTCACGTTTCACATCACGCGGTTTTGACTGCTGCGGTGCTGCCTGCTGCTGAGGCTTCACCTGGCCAAGGCCAGGACGAGACTGTCCACTTGGTCCACCGGGCTGAGATGGGAGTTCTTTAAATCCAGTCGCAATGACCGTGACAATGATTTCATCTTTTAAGTTCTCATTAATAACAGAACCGAAAATCATATTTACTTCTTGATCTGATGCAGAGGATACGATGTCCGCCGCTTCCTGTACTTCATAAAGACTCAAGTTACTCCCGCCAGTAATATTCATTAACACACCTTGTGCACCATCAATAGCCGTTTCAAGAAGCGGGCTGGAAATGGCTTTTTTCGCTGCTTCAACAGCACGATTTTCACCAGAAGCGACACCAATTCCCATCAAAGCAGAACCTTTATTAGACATGATTGTTTTCACGTCAGCAAAGTCCAGGTTAATCAAACCAGGGACGGCGATTAAATCAGAAATACCCTGGACACCTTGTCTCAGAACGTTATCCGCTTCACGGAACGCTTCAAGCATTGGTGTGCTTTTATCAACAATTTCAAGCAAACGGTCATTTGGAATGACAATCAATGTGTCAACAGATGCCTTCATTGATTCAATTCCCCCAGCTGCCTGTGTCGCACGTTTTCGCCCTTCAAATGTAAATGGGCGTGTTACGACACCAACTGTCAGCGCGCCGAGATCTTTTGCAATTTGTGCTATAACCGGTGCTGCTCCTGTGCCTGTTCCACCGCCCATGCCGGCTGTAACAAACACCATGTCTGCACCTTTTAATACTTCTTCAATTTGCTCTTTACTTTCTTCTGCAGCTTTTTTACCGACTTCCGGGTTGGCACCTGCACCTAAACCGCGTGTCAATTTTGAACCAATTTGCATCTTTACTTCTGCTTTTGATAAATTTAGCGCTTGTGCATCCGTGTTAACTGCAATGAAGTCAACACCTTGTACACCGTGCTCTATCATTCGGTTTACGGCATTATTTCCGCCGCCGCCTACGCCGATCACTTTAATTGTTGCTAACGAATCTAAACTCGTATCAAATTCCAACATGGCAAATCCTCCTAATTCGTCATAATCTATTCATCTTCATTATTCTTCAAAAAAGTAGCCGAAAAGCCGTTTCATTTTCGATCCGACACCATCTTTTTGCTTGTCATTTTCTTTTTTGGACGGTTTAGCTTCCTTTTGCGTATCCTGTCGTTCTCTTCTTTCTTCTTTTTCCTTAGGCTGAACATCATTCGGCTCGCTTATTTTTCGACCGGTAAGACGAGCGGTTTTATACGCATATTTAATCAAACCGACGGCTGTCGTATATTGTGGCTCACGAACGCCAATATAATCCGGGATCGCTACACGAACACGATTTTGAAAAACATCCTGTGCTAGGTCAAGAATGCCATTCATAGCCGATGTGCCTCCAGTTAATACGAAACCGCCTGGTACATCGTGGATACCTGTTTGGCGAAGATCCTCCACAATCATCATAAATAATTCTTCCATTCTAGCTTCAATAATTTCTGAAATTTCAAGCTGATTAAACTGGTCATGTTGATCGCTTCCAATAACTGGTACGCTGAAAACTTCCTCTTCAGATGCAAGATCATAAAATGCATGACCATGCTTCGATTTAATTTGTTCCGCTTCTTCCGTGGATGTACGAAGGCCAATCGACAAATCTTTCGTAATATGTTCGCCCCCAACAGGCAATACCGTTGTTTGCTGAATATAACCATCTTTGAAAAATGATACGGTTGTCGAACCGCCGCCAATATCAACTAACACTGTACCAAGATTTTTTTCATCGTTTGAAAGAGCAATTTCACCGCTTGCAAGCGGCTGAAGAACAATCTCGTTAATGTTTAAGCCGGCACGTTCTACACAGCGCAATGTGTTATGTAAAAAAGTTCTTGAACCGGTAACGATAATTCCTTCCATTTCTAAACGGACACCTAGCATACCACGCGGATCATTAATCTCATCAAACCCGTCCACAATAAATTGTTTCGCAATAACGTTTACAATTTCTCGATCCGGCGGGATAGACATAACCTGTGCCGCATCTTTTACACGAATGACATCTTCGCTCGTAATTTCACGATTTTCACTTGAAACGGCCACAACACCGTTGCAAGAATGAAGAACCGCATGATTGGCTGCAATACCTACAATGACAGAGCTAATTTCAACACCAACCATACGCTCCGCTTGCTCAATTGCCTTTTTAATAGAATGGACCGTATCGTCAATATCGACGACCGCACCTTTGCGAATTCCTTTTGACTTTACACTGCCGACACCGATAATATTTAAAGAATCATTGACCATTTCCCCAATGATCACCTTAATAGCGGATGTACCAATGTCAAGACTGACTAGTATTTCATTACTGTTCATGCTGCGGCACCTCCTTTACCATAAAAACCTGAATAATCGAACAACAATTCGCACCTATGTTCGTTAAAACATGTATAAAGAACGTTATTCGTCATATTCAATATATTTTCCTTTTTTAAGTTTAATATTTTTCTAATGTAATGTCTTTGAAACTCTCTCATACAAGTCTACACTAAGATGAGATGCTGGAAAAGGCTAAGTTGTCCCGTTTTCAAAAACTTTATGGGCTTTCCGCCTCTTCCATGCCTTCTTCTCCTCCTTGCTGCTGCGAAGGATCATATGGTTCAAAATAAGAACCAACTTCAAGGTTAATGATTCCTCTTACATTCGGGTCCAGCTGGTTGGAAATGGACGGGTAATAGACCATCTTATCTGCAAATGTTGAAAGCGTCGCGGATACTTCAAATCCATCTGTCATAAATGCTTTTATGTGAAGCGAATCACTTTTTTTCGGATCATAATAGACTTCTGAAATTATGTTAACGACTTCATCCGGCAACATTTCAATCGCTTTCGCCAAGCGATTCAGCGCATCGCCTTCTTTAAAGTTATATAAAATAGGCAACTGTGACGGTGCTCCTTGTATAGGATCACTTACAATTTTACCATTTTGTAAAATTGGGTATATACCACCTTTGCGGGCTGCATAGGCAATTTCATTTTGTTCAACGACCGTTATCTTTAAATCATTTGGAAAACCTATGGATATTGTTGCCTCTTTAATACGCTCATCTTTTAAAAGCCGCTCTTCCGCTTTATTTTTACCTGCTGCCCATATGCTTCGGCCGGCTTCAAGCCCACTTTGTGCAATAATTTCCCGCTCCGTCGTTAATGTATTGCCTTCTACATGAATTTGTGCCACTTTACTTAGCGACGACTGCAAATAAATTAAGAAAAGAGCAAGTAAAAAGAACATAGACAGGAGAATGAGAAGACGGCGGTTTGCTTTCCGTTTACGCATTTGTTTCAGCTTTGGAATACGCTCTTCTATTGAAATGATTTTTTGTTTATTCATGTACACACCTCTGTCCGTTTACGGACCAACAATCAGTTTAACCCCCATTATCTTCCCCCTGCAAGATCGATCATGACATTGTATAAACGATCTGCAGCATCTCGAATACCGAGTCGTTCTGCTTCTTTTTTCATTTGGATTAATGATGATTCATTCATCAAAATCGAGTCGAGCTCCCCAACGAGGGTGTCAGCATTCAAATCTTTTTCCAAAAGTAAAATAGCTGCACCACGGTCAGTGAGGGTGCGCGCATTTTTCTCTTGATGATTATTTGTTACATATGGACTCGGTACAAGAATAGATGGAATACCGAGTGCTGTTAGTTCAGCAAGCGTTGTTGCACCTGCACGCGAGACAACAAGATTAGACGATGCGAGCACTTCCGGCATATTATGAATAAATGGCACAATCGATACATTAGCCGGTTTTCCGGCTGTTTCAAGCATCGATGAAACCTTTTCGTAATGAACGTCACCTGTTACATACAACACTTGATAATCACGGCTCGCCAAGTTCGTTAAGGCACCGGTAACGGCATCATTAATCGGTTTTGCACCACGGCTTCCACCAAAAATAAGCACTGTTTTTTGTTCGCTTTGTAAGTCAAATGTTTCCATTATGCCTGTGCTGCTTGCTTCTATCACTTCAGAAGCACGCGGGTTTCCCGTTAAAATCGTTTTCTCTGCTGGGAAAAATTCTTTCGCTTCTTCAAAACAGACCGCAATTTTCTCGACATATTTACTTAAAAACTTGTTCGTTAAACCTGGTACGCTATTTTGTTCATGAATGATCGACGGAATACCCATTTTCGCCGCTGCATAAACGACCGGTCCGCATACATAACCACCTGTACCGATCACAACATCCGGTTTAAATTCTTTCAGCATTTTTTTACATTCATTTACGCCTTTTAAAAAACGCATAATCGTTTTCACATTTTCAAAGGAAACCGCTCGACGAAAACCTGTAATATCAACTGACCGAAAAGGAATGCCTTCCCGTGTAACGAGCTTAGACTCTAGTCCTTTTTCAGTTCCGATATATAAAAAAGATGTTTCCGGATGTTTCAATTTAATCATTCGAATGAGTGCGAGTGCCGGATAAATGTGTCCCCCAGTTCCCCCGCCGCTGACTACGATTTTCAATTACATTCACCTCAGTATTCATCTGGCAGCCTCGTGCTGTTTACACTGGCTGTCTAATGCATTCTCATCTTAAATCAATGCGTCACGAGAATCAAATATTATCTTGAAAAAGCAGAAAAATTCCTCCATTTTTACCCCTTTAAGCGACTAATGCCCAGCACAATCCCTGCAGATGCCAGTGTCATCGTCAAAGAAGAGCCCCCATAGCTTAAAAATGGCAGCGTTACACCTGTCACCGGCATCAGCCCGATCACAACACCTAGATTAATAAATGACTGCAGACTGATCATCGCTGTAATCCCACAAACAAGCAGTGCAGCAAATGAATCTTGTGTGCGCATGCCAATATGAATACCGCGCCAGATAAGCAGAAAAAAGAGCGTTATAATGAAGACCGCTCCGATAAAGCCCGTCTCCTCTGCCCAGATGGCAAAAATAAAGTCTGTCTGCGGTTCTGGCAAATAATAATATTTTTGCCTACTTTCTCCATATCCGTGTCCAAATAATCCACCCGGACCAACTGCGTAAAGCGACTGAATGATTTGAAAGCCACTTCCAAGCGGGTCAGACCATGGATCAAGATACGCTGTTATCCGTTTCATCCGGTATGGCGCAGATGCAATTAAAATCGCAAGTCCCCCTAAAGCAGACAAACCAGTCATAACAAAAAAACGAATCCGGGCGCCCGCGATAAACAATAGAAGAAAGGCAGTACCGCCCATCACTGCTGCCGTCCCAAGATCAGGCTGCAGCATAATGAGCCCAAATGCCATACCAAGAACAAAAAGTGGTTTAAATAGTCCTTTCCAGAATAAATGAATGACGGTTTTTCGTTCAGAGAGCAACACGGACAAATAAAAAATGAGCGCAATTTTCATTAATTCTGATGGTTGAAACGAAAGTGATCCGACCCCAATCCAGCTTTGTGATCCGTTTCTCACCATTCCAATCCCTGGAATGAGTACGGCTATTAATAAGATGAAAGCGAGTAATAGCAATGGTCGTGCGATTTTTTTCCAGACTCGGTAATCAACATATGAAACACCAGCCATGGTGATCAAGCCAATTGCAGCAAAGAATGCCTGTCTCTGGAAAAAATAAAAAGGATTTTCATAGTTGAACTGCCCCCACACTTCTCCCGCACTTGCAACCATAAATAAACCCGAGCCGGTCAAAAGCAATACAAGCATCAAGAATACATAATCCGGCGCTTGTCTGAAAACGATTCTGCACTCCTTTCCAATACCAAAAATAAGAGCCGGAGCCTCATCCGGCTCCGGCTCTTTCTTATAGTGTATTCACGCAATTAATAAATATGTCGCCGCGCTCTTCAAATGTTTTATATTGATCCCAGCTCGCACAGGACGGTGACAAAAGAACAACGTCACCTTCCTCTGACAATGAAACAGCTCTTTCTACTGCATCGGTCATATAATCGGCTTTTTCAAATAATGAAATTCCCGCTTTCGCAGCTGTATTTTTCCATTTTTCAGCTGTCTCTCCAAATGCAATAATCGCTTTTACTGATGTTAAATGTGGAAGTAAATCATCAAATTCATTGCCGCGGTCCAGCCCTCCTGCAAGAAGAACGATCGGTGACTTGAAAGCTGTTAATGCACTTTTCGTTGCCAGTGTATTTGTCGCTTTTGAATCATTGTAAAACTTCCGGCCGTTCCATTCACGGACAAACTGGGTCCGGTGGCGAACACCTGCAAATGTTTTTAGAACATGGCAGATTGCTTCATTCGAAACACCCGACAGTTTTACAGCCGCAACCGCCGATAAAATATTTTCGAGGTTATGATTACCTGGCAATGCAACGTCCTCTGTATGCATAATTGCTTCCTCTTGAAAAAAAATAGTTCCTTCTTTAATATACGCTCCATTTTTCACTATTTGATTCACTGAAAATGGAATAACCGCCGCTTGACTCGAACCTGCCATCGACAGAAGTGCTTGCTGGTCAGCGTTAATAATCAAATAATCTTCTTCTGTCTGGTTTTTCGTAATATTCATTTTCGCACCGGCGTATTCTTCTTTTGAACCATGATAATCCAGATGCGCGTCATAAATATTTGTAATAATCGCGATATGCGGGCGGAACGTTTGAATGCCCATCAACTGAAATGAGGATAGTTCGATCACAACACGGTCGTCCGGTTTTGCTCTTTGCACAACTTCCGATGCGACTTCCCCTATATTTCCAGCTAGTACTGTCCCTTTGCCATCTTCTTTCATCATTTCATTAATTAATGTCGTCGTCGTTGTCTTTCCGTTCGTTCCAGTAATGCCGATGAAAGGCGCTTCTGAAATGAGTCCCGCGATTTCTACTTCTGTAATGACCGGAATGCCTCGTAGCACTGCTGTTGAAATAATAGGGTTCGAATACGGAATACCCGGGTTTTTAACGACGACTTCAAATCCTTCATCGAGAAGTTCAAGCGGATGGCTTCCGCAAATGACATTGATCCCTTCTGCCTGAAGGGTCCTTGCCGCCTCATTTTCTTCAAGTGGTTTACCGTCGTTAACAGTAACGACTGCTCCTAATTTTTTCAATAGAGTCGCTGCCGCAAGTCCGCTTTTTGCAAGACCGAGCACGAGCACTTTTTTTCCATTATACTGATTGATTTGCTTCATAAATTCCATACTCCAATCCAGACGCCAATCGCTGCAGCCACAACCCCGACAAACCAGAACGTAACGACAACGCGCCATTCTGACCAGCCGCCAAGTTCAAAATGATGGTGCAGCGGGCTCATTCTAAAAATTCGTTTACCTCTTGTTTTAAAAGACCACACTTGTAAAATAACCGACAGCGTTTCTGCAACAAAAACGATACCAATTAACAATAATAAAAATTCAAATTTCGTTAAAATAGATAATACTGCAATCGCACCACCGAGCGCCAGTGAACCGGTGTCACCCATGAAAACGTGCGCCGGATAAGCATTGAATACAAGAAAGCCGATAACTGCACCGACAACGGCAAAAGCAAAAATCGCTGTTTCTTCAAGCCCCTGACTCCATGCGATAACCGCGTAGGCACCAAATGCAACGGATGCAGTGCCGGATACAAGACCGTCTAGTCCATCTGTTAAATTGACAGCATTTGAAAATCCGACAAGCCAAAATAAGACGAACAAGGCATATAGAATCCCAATATCAATCGAAAAGAATCCGAATGATAGCTCTGTTGATAATCCATGTTGTGCATAAATAATATAAAATATAACAGAAATGACAATTTGCCCGATTAATTTTTGCAAAGATGTCAATCCAAGGTTCCGTTTCATGACAACTTTAATGAAATCATCGAGGAAGCCAAGCAGCCCGAAACCAATTGTGACAAGCAACAATAAAATCGTTTCTGGGCCTACCGATCCAAACAACTGCACGAAAAACAATGTTGTGATTACGATGGACAGTAAAAAAACGAGACCGCCCATCGTCGGTGTACCCGATTTTTGCTGATGCGACTCTGGTCCTTCTTCTCGAATACTCTGCCCAAATTTTAGCCGGCGTAAAAATGGAATAAATAACGGTGCAATGAGAACCGTTATAAAAAAGGAAACAGCGATGACTAATCCAATCTGCCATTCACTCATGCGATCCCTCCTGTCTTGTCACCAAACGCTTCTTTTGCGACTTCACGGTCATCAAAATGAATCACATCCTGACCAATAATTTGATATGTTTCATGTCCTTTGCCGGCAATCACAACAGCGTCACCCGGTTTTGCCAAAGCGATGGCCTGGTGAATCGCTTCTTTCCTTTCGCCAATGACCGTATACTGCTGTCCAATCACGCCTGCTTCCATATCGGCTAAAATGGCCGCCGGATCTTCACTTCGAGGGTTGTCCGATGTAAAGATTGCTACATCTGCATACTGACAAGCTGCCTGTGCCATTAATGGCCGCTTCATTTTATCTCGATCGCCCCCGCATCCAACGATGACCATGACCCGCCCGGTCGTCAGTGGACGAACGGTTTGAAGCACGTTAACGAGACTGTCCGGTGTGTGAGCATAATCGACAATAACGGAAATACCACTTTCGTTTGGTACCATTTCAAATCGGCCCGCTACACCACTTACTCGTTCAAGTGCCAATTTCATTGTTTCCGCTGTAACAGATGAAACGAACCCTGCTGCAAACGCTGCAAGTACATTATATACATTGAACAATCCCGCTAATTTGGACTGAATATCAATCGTTCCACCTGGATAATGAATAGTAAATGCCGTTCCTTCTGACGTAAGGCGAATATCCTTCGCTTGAATATCCGCGTGGTGTTCGATACCGTAAGTAACGACAGAAGCGGCTGTCATCGCTTCATATACGCGTGATGCCTCATCGTCCACATTGAGCACGGCGAAGGCTTGATTCCCTGCATGAAACGAATTGCCAAGACGTGCGAACAGAAGGCCTTTCGCTGTCCGATATTCATCCATTGTCCGATGAAAATCAAGATGGTCCTGCGTTAAATTTGTAAAGACCGCCACATTAAACTGTGTACCATTCGTACGGCCCTCTTGCAGTGCGTGAGAGGATACTTCCATCACAGCAGATGAGACACCTGCGCTCTTCATCTTCGCAAACGTTTTTTGCAATGTTAAGCTTTCCGGCGTTGTGTTTTTCGTTTCAATCATTTCATCACCAATTTTCATATACATCGTCCCGATTAAGCCAGTCGTCTCGCCGTTGGCCCGAAGAATTTCTTCGATCAAATGACTCGTCGTCGTTTTTCCATTCGTACCGGTAATAGCAATGAGATGAAATGATTCAGTTGGGTGTTCATAAAAATGCGCAGCCAGCTGCGCCATTACTCTTT
Organism: Bacillus sp. 37MA; assembly: GCF_000372765.1. Classification (NCBI taxonomy): domain Bacteria; kingdom Bacillati; phylum Bacillota; class Bacilli; order Caryophanales; family Bacillaceae; genus Bacillus; species Bacillus sp. 37MA. Next base: position 551,810 of record NZ_KB889752.1, on the reverse strand, counting down.
TCGTACTGCGCACATAAATAACAGGTACCGGTACATCTACCGGCTGCTCGGCAATAATGGCTACCGCTCCTTTTGCTGCTGCTTCTTTTGCCGCACTATGGCCATCAAATGTATACCCTTTTATACAAATAAAAATCGACCCGTCAGAGACAAGACGGTGGTCGTTTTCAATCGATGTAACTGCCGGATTCCCCACTTTATCCTGACTGTAAAATGGAATGGCCGCGAGCAAAGTTGATAAGTCCACACTTTTCAATCCTTTCTATTAAAGAACAATATGTACAATTCCTGAGATTTCTATTGTAACGAAAAAAAGCCACCGAAGCGAATGCTTTTCAGCCTGTTTCGGTAATTTTCGGCGGCTTCGCTCAATTATTTTAATAAAACGCGCACTTTACTGCCTCTTTCTACTTTAACACCTGCTGATGGTGACTGCGATGCTACTGTTTCACCACTGCCTTCAATTTCAATATCAACATTAATTAATTGCTCTTTTAATTCTTGCTTCGTCAAACCAACAAGATTAGGCACTTCGATCATATCGGGGTCATTCCACGTTTTTTCTTTTTCTATCTGATTTTTTTGCGGTTTGACACCGAGCAGTGGCAGTACATCAGCCATCATCTTCCCGACAATCGGTGCGACTACCGTTCCGCCAAATTGTACCGTTCCTTTCGGGTTATCGATCGCTGTATAAATGACCACTTTCGGATCGTTAGACGGTGCCACAGCGATAAACGAAACGATATGATTATTTTCTAAATAACGTCCGTCTTTCGCTTTTTGCGCAGTTCCTGTTTTCCCGCCAATCCGGTAGCCTTCTACAAACGCGTTTCGACCGGTTCCTTTTGCGACGACACTTTCAAGTGCCCGACGAACTTCACTCGAAGTTTCCTCTGAGACGACACGCCTTACTTTTTTCGGCTCGTTTTCAATCATTACTTTCCCCGTTTTCGGATCCGTCCAGTTCATCGCTACATACGGACGATACAGTATACCACCGTTGACGGCTGCTGAAACCGCGGTAACCTGTTGGATAGGTGTGACGGCTACCCCCTGTCCAAAGGCCGTTGTTGCATCTTCAACAGGACCCGCTGACTGCTCTGTAAATAAAATACCTGTTCCTTCCCCATATAAATCAATACCCGTTTTTTGTCCAAATCCAAATTTACGAATATATTGGAAGAGTGTTTTTTCACCGAGACGGCTCCCCATTTCAACGAAGCCCGGATTACATGAATTTTCAACGACTTCAAGAAACGTTTGATGACCATGTCCTCCTCGTTTCCAACAGCGCAGTCTGGTCCCATTGACGACTACATAGCCTGGATCATGAAAATGTTCTTGATCAAGATCAACTTTCTTTTCTTCTAGCGCCGCCGCTAGTGTAATAATTTTAAATGTTGAACCCGGTTCAAATGTACTCCACACCGGCAAATTTCGGTTATACACATCCGGGTCATAATCCCCAAATGATGACGGATTGTATGACGGCCGGGATGACATGGCTAGTATTTCACCGCTGTTCGGATCCATCGCAATCGCCATTGCCCCTTCCGGCTTGTACATTTTTTCCGCGATGTCTAGTTCTCGTTCAACTACGGCTTGAATTTTTGCATCGATCGTTAGTTGCAAATCCATTCCGTCTTCAGGCGGTATATAGCTATCAGCCATACCTGGCATTTTTTCTCCTTTCGCGTCGGTGTACATTTGAACGGAACCGGCTGTTCCTGCTAACTTTTTATCGTAGTATGCTTCGATTCCTGCCAGTCCCTGATTATCTACACCGGTAAAACCAATAACGTGAGCAAGGCGTTCATTCAATACGTAATCCCGGATCGAATCTTCTCCAACCCATACACCTTTCAACTGCAATTTCGTTACTTGCCTGGCTGTTTCAACTGAAAGATTCCGACCTCTTGATTGAAGGCGTTCAATCGATGAGCGCTTCGTCATTCTTTCCAATAAAATGGATTCTTTTTCATTCAAAATAGTGGCCAGCTTACGCGCTGCTGTTTGAGCATCTTCAATTTGTGCTGGAATCACGTAAACAGATGATGTATGTTTATTTCCAACAAGAACTGTTCCATTTCGGTCTTTAATAAAGCCACGCTCCGGCTGAGCAGGAATGCTTCTTCCCCATAGTTCTTCCGCTTTTTCGGTTAACTCGCTACCGATTGACAACTGAATATAGGCCGTGCGAACAATGAGGGCTGTAAAGGCTATGAGTGAAACAGCAAGAAGCCAAAACATTCTGTTGCGCAAAGATTCCCTCTCCTTTCTCCCCTCCATGACTATATGCAGAAAAAAAGAAAAATTGACAAAAAACCGTTATGGAATCCGTCATCCATAACGGTTTTTATCAATTAGCGGGGTTGATCAGAATCTTCTTTTGCCTTTTCATTCGCTTCTTCCACGTTTCCTTGCTGTTCAAGCTGCACGATTAATTTTTGTCCTTCTTTCAATACACTATCCGTCTCAATATTTTGTGATATGACGTACCCTGTACCGGAATAGCTTAGTTTCAGTCCGACAATTTCGGTTATTTTCATAACGTCACGGATCGCCCATCCTGTCATGTCAGGCATTGTCCAGTTATCCGATGTAAGAAGCACAGCTTTTTCACCTTGTAACATCTTCTCTCCAGCTGCTGGCACCTGTTTAACAATTTTGTTTCCTGTTCCAATAATGACAGGATCTACTCCATATTTTTCATATGCTTCGCGCGCTTTAAATGTTTTTTCACCTGTAAAATCTTTTAATTCCACTGTTTTGGAGACAATATTTTCAGCTGGTTTTACATTCAAATATTGAAGGCTGTTCCTCATAACAGGATTGAATATCCTTGAAACAGGGGCAGAACCTGATTCATTTTCCAGCTTTGGCTGTGCGACTGCTACATAGACAATCAGCTCAGGGTCATCTTTTGGTGCTATGCCCATGAATGAAAATAAGTAGTTGCTTGCTCCAGTTAAATATTTTCCATCTTTCCCAACAAGCTGTGCCGTTCCCGTTTTCCCTGCTACATCATAGCCTTCAATTTGATAAGTTTTACCGGTTCCTTCTTCAGCTGTCAAAACGGTCTCAAGCACATCCAGTGTTTCGTCAGCCGTTTTTTTGGAGATGGGTTCACCAACAACTTCTGGTTCTACGTTAATGATCGTGTCACCAGTCTCATTATCGGCAATTTTATCAATGACATATGGTTTCATCATTTTCCCATTATTTGCAATCGCAGTTGCACCTTGAATCATCTGCATAGCGGTCACCGTTGTTCCTTGACCAAATGAGGTTGTCACTTGCTCAAGCGGGAAATTATATAATATACTTCCCGACGCTTCATTCGGCAGTTGAATACCTGTTTTTTGCCCAAAATGAAAGTCTTCCAAGTATTGACGGAAAACACCCGGTGTCATTTTCTCCAGAAGTTTGGCCATTGCGACATTAGAAGACCGCTGTATGCCTTCCGCATAAGTGATTTCTCCCCATCCTGCGCCGCCATTATGGTCTCTTACACGGTTCGGACCAACTTGATAAGTACCTGATTGATACGTTTCTTCCCCATTAAATACACCCTCTTCAATGGCCGCTGCAAGCGTAAATATTTTCATCGTTGAGCCCGGTTCATATGAATATTCAACAAGATCATTCATCCAATTGACATCCAGCCCTTCACGTGTACCTGGATGAAATGTCGGCCGCTGACTCATCGCTAAAATCTTTCCTGTTTTTGCTTCCGCTACAATCGCAAATGCTTTTGATGGATCATATTGCGCTTCCACCTCATTTAACGCATCTTCAAGAAATGTTTGAATCTTAGAATTAATCGTTAAGTAAATATCATTTCCGTCTTCTGGTTCAGCGACCATTTCGTGACGGTCTGGCAATAAATATCCCCACAAATCGCTCGTATAACGAATTTTACCGTCTTTCCCCTTTAAATATTTCTCATAAGACTTTTCAATCCCCATTTGTCCTTCTGTTTCAAACGTAATTTTACCGTCTTTCCCCTCTTCTTCTATTTGCTGCGTAAAGCCAATTAAGTGAGAAGCAAATTTACCATTCGGGTAAAATCGTTTTGCTTGGCGGATAAACGTGATACCCGGCAAATTTTCATCTTCAATTTTGCGTTTCACACTGTTAGACAAACCACGACCAGCGCTACCAAACTCTACTTGAAACGGATCACCATCTTTTTTTAATCGCTTTAGTATTTCCACTTCTTCCATGTCGAGATATTTAGCAAGGACTTTCGCTGTTTTCTCTGGATCAGTCACATGATTAGGTTCTTTTTGGTCCGTTGTCACAGACGCATCTAATATTGCTGCAATTGTAAACGATGATGTGTCCTCTGCAATGACTTCATTATTCGCGTCGTATATCGTGCCTCGTTTAGCTTCTAATACATCCGTTCGTCTATATTTTTCGAGTGCTTCATTTTTCAACTCATGTCCGTCTGCTTTACCAGTTGCTTGAATGAATAGTACTCGCGAAAATAAGATAAAAAAGAGGAGGGCGAATCCAACAAAAAGGATCGCAGCTCCTATCTTTTGATTATTTCTATTTTCAATCATTTCGGTTCAACAACCTTAATGTTTTGATCACTTAAATCAAGACCCATTGCCTTTGCACGTTCCCATATCTTTTCATATGTGCTTTCTTCACTAATTTGCATGTCGAGGTCGCGATTCACTTTTTCTTGTTCCTGAACTTTTGCATTCATGTCCTGTATTTGTTTATTCGTTTCATAAATTGCTGCCTGTGTAGAAATGAGTTTTGCGCACATAAAACAAACAGTCAGAACAAAAACAACAAATAATACTTTTTCACCCGGGGTAAAGAAGTGCTTATTCATTTTGCGCTGCTTGACAGACGACGTTTTCGGTTGTTCAATGATTGGTTGTTTCGCTGTATTGTTCATCTTGATCCCCCCTAAACGGTTGTCTTTCTTTTTTCTGCAATGCGCAGTTTTGCGGATCGTGCCCGATTGTTTTCTTCTAATTCTTCTTCCGCTGGCATAATTGGTTTTCTAGTCACAAGTTTTAAAACAGGCTCAAATTCTTCAGGTATGATCGGTAATCCAGACGGCAGTTCTGGTCCTTTTGACGCTTCTTTAAACACTGTTTTACAAATACGGTCTTCAAGCGAATGAAATGTAATGACGCTAATACGCCCATTTATATTTAAAAGAGCTATCGCATCGTCAAGCGAACGCTCAAACACCCCAAGTTCATCATTCACCGCAATACGGATCGCTTGGAAAACGCGTTTAGCCGGATGCCCGCCTTTTCGTCTAGCTGGTGCTGGAATAGCTTCTTTAATTAATTCTGTCAGTTCACCAGTTGTTTCCACCGGTTTTTTTTCACGTGCCGCTTCAATTTTACGGGCAATTTGCTTCGAAAATTTTTCTTCTCCGTATTTAAAAAAAATGCGAACGAGTTGCTCAAATGGCCAATCATTTACGACATCATAAGCAGACAAAGCGGCACTTTTATCCATGCGCATATCAAGTGGTGCATCGTGATGATAGCTAAACCCTCGTTCCGGTGTATCCAATTGTGGGGATGAAACACCAAGATCATATAGAATCCCATCTACACCCGTTATGCCGCGGCTTTTCAGTTCACTTTTTATGTGTTCAAAATTGCTTTTTATAAAAACGACCCGGTCACCAAACGTGGCGAGACGTTTTTTCGCATGTTCAATGGCTGTTTCGTCTTGGTCAAACGCATACAATTTTCCATCTGGACCAAGCTGAGACAACAAGTATTCGCTGTGGCCTGCTCCACCCAATGTACAGTCTACATAAATTCCATCTGGGCGAATATTAAGCCCATCGACCGTTTCACGCAATAGCACGGTCGTATGATTAAATTCCATTTTCATATCAGTCCAATCACATTTATAAATCAAAATCCGTTAAACTTTCAGCGATATCCGAGTAGGACTGTTCCGATAGGGCGAGGTAATCGTTCCATTTTGAAGTATTCCATATCTCCATCCGGTTCGAGACGCCTACAATGACACAGTCTTTTTCAAGCGATGCATACTTCATAAGCAGGTCTGGTAAATTAATGCGGCCCTGCTTATCGAGCGGACAGTCATTAGCTCCTGAAAAAAAGAATCGGGTAAAGGCCCTCGCATCTTTTTTCGTCAGCGGCAATGTTAACAGCTTCTCTTCAAGCACTTTCCATTCGCACGGCGGGTATAAAAACAAGCATTTATCAAGGCCTCTCGTCACGATGATCGTTTTGTCGAAATCCTCACGAAACTTTGCTGGGATAATGACTCTTCCTTTTTCATCAATTGTATGACGGTATTCGCCCATGAACATCGCTGCTTCCCCACTTTCTAACCTAACTTTACCACATCCCCCCACTTTGCACCACCATTTTCATTTCTTCCTACATCCTTTGTTTTCTTCATGTCTTTTTTCTTTTTCAACCTGAAAAAAAGCCTGCCAAAAAGGCAGACTTTTGCTTCACATATAGATAAGATAATGGTCCCCTTTATGGTCAAATGACTGTTCCATTAACTTCTCGATAAACGATGGTCCATACGTATTTAAAAAGGAATAAATATTCCATATTCTTTCTTGCGGGCCGCCCGGATGCAGCGCCGATTCAAGACGATCAAAACGCAGTAAAGTTGCCGCATGTGTTTGTTCAAGCACGGCATCACTTTTTTGAATTAAAAATTCAATTTGTCGTTCATGATACGCTTTGTTTTTTTCAACAATCGGCATCAGCCCGTTATGAAGCTTACTTGCCCGCTGCTCGATTTTCTCATAACTTGCAAAAAGATCCGCTTTCATTTCAGCTACCAGATCATGCAAATGATGATCACGGACCGACTCAATATACGCTGCTTTTTCCATTTTGACGCCCGACTGAATGATCTGTTCCATCGTCAAATCGATTTCAGCAGCGATTCCCGCAATGGGACGTTCGACAATCGAAATATTGACACGCGGCACAATCACTGGCATTTTCATCTCGAAATGATGAAACGCGCGATTCAGTTCTGCCCAGTAGGCAATTTCACCTGGACCTGCAATAAATGCAAGCGTCGGAAATAGCCATTCCTGCATTAACGGACGGGTAACGACATTGTTGCTGAAGGTATGCGGTGACATTTCAAGCAGTTCAAGCAATTCGCTTTCTGAATAAGAACGCCCGCTTTTACTTCGATATAGATCGCCGTCCCTTTCAAGTAAATGGCGTTCACCATCTTCAATTAAAAATAAGTTAGCTGGCTGTTCTCCCGTTTCAATCGCTAATGTGTATGCTGCTTTTTTGATTTCTTCTTGCGCTCCGGTAACCGATGCAGCCAGTTGTTTATTTTCTATAATTAATCGTTTAAAAAATGGAACTTCTAGTTGTCTTAACGCTGGGTCCGCTGCATCAATAAGCAAAAGACCATACTTGCTAAACAGCGTTTGCGTTAACTGTGCAAAAAAAGCAGTCAATGTATCGTGCTGATGAACAGCTTGAAGCACATCTTGCAGAAGCTGATTTGTATGATTTGTTTCTTTCATACAGGAAAAAATAGATGTAACCCACTTCTCCATCGTGACCTTGTCGTAGATCGTTTCCGAAGCCATTTGTTTTTTTATAAATCGTTCCGGGTAGCCTATTTTGTGCATTTGGCCTTCTTTTTCTACATAGACATGATTAATTTCCAGAAGGTCATGATCTTCACCCGCGATCCAAAAAACAGGCACAATAGGAAGACCTAATTTTTTTTCCTGATCGGCTGCGAGTTGAATAATTGATATGATTTTATGTATAGAATAAAGCGGGCCGGTTAATAGTCCCGCTTGCTGTCCGCCAATGACGACAAGAGATTTCTCATCACGCAGTTTCGCGAGCGATCGTTCCGTTTCTTCCGTCATTTGAAATGTTTGCATATAGTTGTAAATAATGTCTGCCAACTTCTCGCGTTCATATCGCCGCGTTTGTATATCCGCTGCTCTGGCCGCAAACTCCGTCTGATGGAACGGATGATAATCAAAATAAGGAGCGGTCTGTTCATCTCCGCTTATGTAGTCTTTTGCAAAACGATTTAAAGCGGGAACAGAAATGCATTCTTGTTCCATAAATGTACTTCCTTTCTGCGCACAATTTTCTTGTTTGAGTATACCATCTGATGGAACGAAAGGAAAAACAATGTGCCTATTTTCTGAATATTATTTCAGAAAATTTTTATCTGATAATGATTATCATTGTAATTTAGTTGACAGTTTTGCTGATCGTTTGAAAAAAGAGCGTTTCCCCTCATGAAAAAAAACAAATCCTGAACTTATTTTGATATAAGTCCAGGCTTATTTTCTTTCCCCTTGACCATATTGTATAAGAGATGAAAAGAAGGCACACACTGATCCTGTTTTTCCGCTTCTTTTAACAGGACACCAACGATCGCGTCGATTTCAGTAGGTCTCCCTGCTTTTACATCTTTTAACATCGATGATTCATTGTCTACTGTTTTGTTACAAATAGAGAGAACAGATTGAAAGATCTCTTCTTCTGCTTTATATGGATAAACAGATGCAAATTCCTGGCAAAGATCTTTCACAATCGAACGATACTGCTCATTATCCGCAATCTCTCCATTCTTCACTTGAAGCACAGCCGTCAGTGGATTAATGACGGCGTTTGCTGCCATTTTTTCAATGAGCATATGTTGAATATCTTCTCTCCATTCAAAAGGAAAAGATTTCGTTTGAATGTCTTCTATAATCGTTTCGGTTCCGCCTCGATAAATACCGATATTCGTTTTATTTCGCCCATTTACTTGAATCGTCCGCTCATCCATTTTGACAATACCATGTTCAATTGATGCCACATATACGTTCTTCTGTGGCAGCTCATTCATCAAATCTAGATGACTCATTCCGTTTTGAATAAATAGAATAGCATGTGCATCTGCGTTTTGTAACACCTTTATAATTTCTCCCATATGATATTGTTTAACCGCAACGACGATCAAATCCGCTGTTACAGTTCCAATCATTTTTGAATCTACATGATCAACGGTTTCAATTCCATTCTCGATCACACATATTCCTTCAGATTGAATTCGTTCTGCCTGTTGCTTCGTTCTTGTCTGCAGCGTCACAATATGATTGCGGCTCCACTCCGTGGCAAAAAATAATCCGACGGCACCACCGCCAATAATATGAATGTTCATACTTGACCCCCACTATATATGTAAGCGCTAACAATATTCCGCTACATTTTTGCTTATATTTATTATATAATAGAAGTGAACATACAGGTCAAGATTGAGGGCTAAGGGGGAAAAGCGTATGGGGCTAAATGTTGAAAATTTAAAAATGAATTTTAAAACGATTGAGGAATTCAAATCGTTTAAAGAGTATGGGCTTGAGGAGCTATCCATGCTTGAAGAATTACACATTTCAATGGTAGAAGATAATACATCGTCTCCTTTTTATGGTATTTATTATGGTGACCGTCTCGCCGCACGTATGTGTTTATATATACGGGAAGATAAGCTGAACTTAATTCCGATGAGCGAAAAATATTTGGAAATCTGGAAGCTTGAAGTTTTGCCTGCATTCCAGCATAAAGGATTTGGCCTTATGCTTGTAGAGTTTGCCAAGTCATTTCAATTGCCAATTATGACGAAACCACGCGTTAAATCACAATCATTCTGGGAAAAAATGAACTTTGTTCCAGTATCAGAAACGAGTACACGTCTCATTTGGGATCCGAACGCAGTTGACACACAGATAATAAGCTGACTCTAAAAAAGTGTGCTGTCTCAAATTGAGGCAGCTTGCTTTTTTATTGCTTATCTTTTGATAAAAATGATGCGACTGCTTCTTGATGAGCATCCTGTGCCCATAAAATCGCACATTCTTTTATTTCCGTCTTCATACGATTTCGTAAATCACCGGCTTCCCATTTCGCGATCAGCATTTTTTTATACGCGGTCAGAACCGAAATTTTTATTGTCTGTTCATTTTCGAAAAAAGCTCTTGCTTCTGACAGTTCAGCCTGCTCGCTTATCCGGTCGATAAAACCGAATTGATCAAGGTGCTCTGCCCGAAAAACAGCCGCTTCTGACAGCATTTTAAATGCATAGCGAGGTTCGATCCGCTCCATTAAAAGCGTTCCGCCGCCCCAGCCAGTTGTAATGGCCATACATCCTTGAATAAACCCAATTTTCACACCTGTACGAGCAATACGGTAATCACATGCCGCTGCAATTTCACATCCGCCCCCTACTGCTGAACCATTCAATAGGGCGACTGTTGGCTTCGGCAATGTCGCCAGCTTATATAAAACGTCACCCATTTTTGCTAGCATGTTATATGCTTCTTTTTCTGTACGGAGTGCATGAAAAATGGACAGGTCTCCGCCAGAACAAAAGGCTTGCTCTCCTACCCCAGTAATCGCAAGCACTCGCACATCGTCCTTCTTTGCCCGCTCCACTGCTGCTTTCAAACCGTCCATCACCGCATAATTGACTGCATTTCGTTTTTCTTCCCGCTTAATCGTAAATAATAAGATGCCGCTCTGTTCATCCAACTCGACTATGTAATCCATCAAAAGAATTCCCCCTCACATTCATTGTAGCGCTTTCACAATTTGAAAAACAAGTACAAAAAAGGCAGAGAGCCATGGTCTCTCTGCCTTTTTTGAAAGAATAGAAAAGTCTTATTTGCTAACGACTTCTTTACCTTTATATGTTCCGCACTCTTTGCATACGCGGTGCGCAAGTTTCATTTCACCACAGTTCGGGCAAGAAACCATACCGGGCACTTGCAACTTGAAATGCGTACGGCGTTTGTTTTTGCGTGTAGTGGATGTTCTTCTAGCAGGTACTGCCATGTGATATACACCTCCTTAAAGGAATAAAAACTATATGAAGCCAGAATAGCTGTACTTCTCAATTACTCTTCATCAGACGTAAAGAAGTTTTGAAGTCCCGCCAAACGCGGATCTACCGCCGGCTTCTCTTTTTCGGGAAGCTCTTCTTCTTTTTCATAAAACGTCCAATCTTTTCCTGATTGCACAATATGTTTGTCTGCTTCTTCACTAAATATTTGCAACGGTACTTCCAGAATGATTGCTTCTTCTAATAACGGACGGAAGTCAATGACATTTCCTTCCGGCAGATGAACATCATCCGTTTCATATGACTCGCCTTCTTCCGGTTTCAAAAGAAACCTTTCGGTAAGGGTAATGTCGAACGGGTATGGTACGTCAACAAGTGTTCGTGAACAAGGGACAATCATTTCCCCTGTTGCTTTCACATTGAAAACAACTTGGTCATGTCTAATATCCACACGTCCTGTTACGTGAACAGGTGAGATCCGGCGAATATCATTGTCAAGCGTTGTTAGTTCGGTTAAATCGACCATTTCGTCGATTTCAAGACCACGGTCGCGGTATTTTTGCAGTTGAATTATTGACCATTTCATTTAATCACCTCAAGGCAACAAAAGTAATTATAGCCCTCTCCTGATAGATTGTCAATATATTTTCTTTACAGTGAAATGCCGGTTTGACTTTTTTTCCACCATCTTTGAAAATGAAGGTACATTCTTATAAAGAAAGGAATTTTCCTATGAACGCAGCTGGTATTGTCGTTGAATATAACCCATTTCATAACGGTCATTTTTTTCATGTAAACGAGACGAAACGCAAAGCAAAATCAGACGTCCTCATTGCGGTCATGAGCGGCTCTTTTTTACAGCGCGGTGAACCGGCACTCGTCGATAAATGGACGCGGACGAAGATGGCTCTTTCCAATGGTGTTGATATCGTTGTCGAGCTGCCCTATGCTTTTTCTACACAAAAAGCGGAAACATTTGCTGCCGGTGCCATTCAGATCCTTGATCATATGAAATGCCGATCGTTTTGTTTTGGCAGTGAAGAGGGCCAATTGGATCCATTTCTTCAAACCGCGGCTCGTCTCTACGAAGAAAGAGAAGCACTGAATGAATATGTCCGATCCAGTATGAAAAAAGGGATCAGTTATCCCACCGCCCAGACGCTGGCAAGAGAAACGCTCTTTCAAGATCAGCCTTTGCCACTTGATTTATCCAAACCAAACAATATACTCGGTTTTCATTATGTAACGGCGAACAATGAACTGAATCATCCCATGCAGCCGCTTACGATTTTACGTCAAGGAGCCGGTTATCATGATGAACAGGCATCTGGACATATCGCAAGCGCAACGGCGATCCGAAATTTATTATTTGATCAAAAACAGGCAGATCATTTTTTGCCTCATTCTGTCCTATCCATTTTAACAGAACATAAGCAAAATGGGTTGATCCATTCATGGGAATTGTACTGGCCTCTTCTCCGCTATCGTCTTCTGTCCATTCATTTAGATGATCTGAATGCTATTTATGAAATTGAAGAAGGCATCGGTCCACGGCTCATTGATGCAGCTTTAAAAAGTAATACATTCCTTTCGTTTATGGAACGGGTAAAAACGAAGCGGTATACGTGGACAAGGATCCAGCGCATGATGACGCACGTGTTAACAAATACGAATAAAAAAGAGATGAACGACGCAGCGGCACATGTTTCCTTTGTCCGCCTGCTCGGGATGACAGAAAATGGCCGTAGCTACATTCGGGCGATCAAAAAAGAGATGGCGGTACCGCTTCTATCCAGAACAGCAGCCGCTGTAGATTTGCTTTCGCTCGATATTAAAGCATCACGCGTTTACGCTGCCGCCTCGACAGCACCTGCTCATTATACAGAACAGCTTTTAGACCATGAGTTTTCTGCACCACCTATTTTACTTTGATACGGTAATATTAGCCAAGTAGTTAACAGCGTCTGAAAATGTTTGGACCGGTACAATTTTCATGTCGGTCTTTATGTCTTCAGCCGTTTTTTTTGCCTGTTCATAATTGGTCAGCAAATCCCCCCCTTGTTCTGGCAACTCATCATCCGGAGCAAAAAAGATTTCAGCGCCAGACCGATCGGCTGCAACCACTTTTTGATCGATTCCCCCGATCCGTCCAACTGTTCCATCTTTTGCAATCGTTCCCGTGCCTGCTACTCGAAGCCCTGCAGCAACATCCTCTGAAACAAGCTGATCATAAATTTCCAGGCTGAACATGAGCCCCGCAGACGGTCCCCCAATCTCTTCTGCTTTAAGTGTTACTTTCGGATGACTTTTCAATGTCCGATCATCCGCCAAACTAATGCCCAGTCCTGATTTTCCATCCAACTCTGGAAAAGCTCTTAGTTCAATTTCCACTTCGTTTTCTTCCTTATCCCGCTCATACATCAACGTCACCGTCTCACCCGGTTCTTTTGACTGTACATAATCGGTCATTTCTTTTGATTCTTTCAGCTTTTGTCCATCAATTGCTGTAATACGGTCTCCTGCTTCAAGCACTTTTTCTGCCGGCATGCCTGGAAATACGCCAAGCACAAAAATGCCATTGTACGTCCAATCGTACGTTTTTCCGGCTTCATCGAATGCTACGGTAATCGCATTTTGTTGGGACGTATTCATTAAATAATATTGTCTTACATTGTATTCCTCATCCGATTCATATGGATAGCGTACGTCTTCTTCTGGTAAAATTTTTTCATAGTCACGAAATTTTGCCCATATATAGGAGTAAATATTCGCCGGCCCCATGCTAATTGTCGTCAACATTAACGTGCCTGTATCATCGTGATCACCGCCATCGACGTGAACAATCGGATCAAGCTCGTGCGCGCCGCCTGGCTTTGTTACGTAAAATGGGAGAGGAATAAAGGCAGCTGCAATAATGGCAATCAATAAAATATAGATTATCGCTGTTCGTTTATTTTTCACAATTGTTCTTCCTTCCATGCCGAAATCAGCTGTTTAATCAGATCCACTTGTTCACGTGCTGCCCGTTCTCCAGCTGCAATAATATCTGGAATGTGTGTATATGCGCGTGAATTGTATGAATCGATAGACGGCCGGATCATCACATCCGACGCCATCGTTCTGCTTTCAATAATTTCAAGCTGTAAAATATCAATACTTTGCATAATGACATCAAAAATGGTGGTTATTTCAGCATTTTTCTTCACAGATGTGACATCGACACCAATGACGATATCAGCCCCCATCTCTTTCGCCACTGACACTGGCACGCGGTCGATCACACCGCCATCGATGAGCAACCGCCCGTTTACTTTCTCCGGAACCAAAATACCTGGTATCGCAATACTTGCTCGTACCGCTTCCGCAATCGGCCCCTCCGTAAAAACAACTTTTTCTGCTGCCTGTATATCGGTCGCAACAATCGCCAGTTGCACATTTAAGTCTTCGATTCGTTTCCCGTGTGTAAAAAGACGGATAAAATCTTTTATTTTACGTCCCGCAATAAAGCCCATTTTCGGTACAATCCAGTCGAGAAAGAATTTACGTTGAAAAGCAGAAGACAATTTGTACAACATCTCCATATTATGTCCCGCTCCGTACAATGCACCAACAAGAGCGCCCATACTGCTTCCTGCAATGATATGAACGGGAATCTTTTCTTCCTGAAATACTTTTAAGACGCCAACGTGAGCAAATCCACGTGCTCCTCCTGATCCGAGTGCGAGGCCAATTTTCGGTTCAGCAGCCATGAAAACACCTCCTGTCGCCTTACATCCATTCTATTCTTCTGTACGCGGCATATCCTTTCGTACAAGCTATTTTTTATTGTACAAAAAATGATGCAAGAAAACTGTATTCATGCTCGGGAGGATTTTTAAATGAACGATATTCCATGGAAAACGGTTATCGCCGCTGTCTTTATGACCGTGTTGACAGCTGCACTTCTTTTTTTTCCTGAAACGGGAGTATATGCAGCTCGGCAAGGAATGGATATGTGGTGGAAAACGGTTTTTCCCTCTCTTCTCCCTTTTTTCATCTTAACAGAAATGCTTCTCGGTCTCGGAGTCGTCGCTTTTTTCGGTGCACTTTCAGAAAATATCATGCGTGTTCTTTTTCGTCTTCCTGGACCCGCTGGTGTTGCCTGGATTCTATCACTTGCTTCAGGATTTCCAACTGGTGCACGACTCGCAGCACGACTTCGGAACGATAATGTAATTACGCAAATCGAAGCAGAGCGTCTTGTTGCCTTTGCCCACTCGTCCAATCCGCTATTTATTTTAGGTGCTGTTGCAAGTGGCTTTCTTCACGATCCGGATGTTGGATTTTTACTTGCTGCAGCCCATTATAGCGGAGCTTTTTTTGTCGGTATCACAATGCGCTTCTATGGTGGACAGACACCAGTTTCCCGTTCCGTATCAACACGTGCCATTCAAGCATTTGTGATGGCTCGCAAACAAGATGGACGGCCTTTTGGTACATTGATTGCCGATGCAGTTATTTCCTCTGTTCAAACACTCATGCTCGTCGGCGGGTTTATTATCTTTTTTTCAGTTATAACTGAATTATTGAAAATAAATGGGGTCTTCCCTGCTTTTTCCTTTCTCCTTTCAAAGGCAGGTCTGAATACGGATATGGCTGCACCACTCCTATCAGGATTGATCGAACTCACTGCCGGCACAAAACAAGCTGCCGAAATGAATGGTGAGCTCACCGTTTTACTCATGGTGATCAGCTTTATTTTAGCCTTCAGCGGCTTCAGTGTTCATGCCCAAGTCGCAGCCATACTCAGTAAAACAGATATTCGTTATGCACCTTTTCTCGCTGCGCGTGTGCTGCACAGTATATACGCCGTACTAATTACGTTTTTATTGACTTCCGTTAAGCTAGCCGATTCACCCGTGTCCGTTTCGATGATCCCACCTGAAAACGGGATAAGTATGACCGTTTTATGGATGACCATTGCTTCTATTTTGTTCTTTATTCAATATAAAAACAGCCGGCGCAAAAGAAATTGATTTCTTTCGTACCAGCTGTCCTCATGCAGTCGGTCCTGCCAGCCGTTTTTGATTTAATGCAGCTTCGACTTCTTTCGGTACGAGCTCTGAAATATTCGCACCGTATTTCGCCACTTCTTTCACAATACTAGAGCTTAAAAATGAATATTGACTGTTTGTCATCATAAAGAACGTTTCCAATTGATCATCTAAAACGCGGTTCATCGACGTGATCTGCATTTCATATTCAAAATCAGATACGGCACGTAATCCGCGCAAAATCGCGTTAGCTTTTATTTCCTTCGCATAATCAACGAGCAGACCTTGATAATGATCCACTTCAACATTCGGTATATGCGCAGTCACTTTTCGAATTAACTCCGCACGCTCTTCTGTTGAGAAAAGCGGCTGTTTCGCTGAATTGCTCAATACAACGACATATACTTTATCAAATACTTTCGCCCCACGCTGAATAATATCAAGATGCCCGTTCGTAATTGGATCAAAGCTGCCCGGACAGACTGCTATACTCGCCATTATTATTCCTCCCCATCCTTCATCCAATAATAAATAGAAATGGCAATCATCCCATACGTCTCAAACCGTACACGTTCAAACGGTCCTGCCACACGTGGTAGATGGACATCTGAGCCGTGTTCGCACATAATAAATCCATCTGTTGAAAGCAATGACTGCTCGCCAATAAACTGAAGCATTGACTCAAGCTTTTGCTTTTTATAAGGTGGGTCAAGAAAAATACTATCAAAGACGATACCGCGCTTAACAAGTGCTTTTAATGCACGCTCCGCTTCATTTCTATACACTTCCGCTGCCTCTGCAAACCCGGTAGAACGAAGATTTTCTTTCACCGTTTGAATCGCTTTCATATCACGGTCAACAAAAATGCCCTCATCAAATCCCCGGCTAAGTGCTTCGATACCAAGCCCGCCAGAACCTGCAAATAAATCCAGTACGATACCACCTTCAAAATAAGGTCCAATCATATTGAAAATAGATTCTTTTACTTTATCTGTCGTCGGCCGTGTATCTTTACCTGGCACTGCTTTTAGTGGATGCCCTTTTTTCGTCCCAGAAATAACTCTCATTCTATTCAACCTGCCATTCATTTTTCTTCGTTTATGGTATCATAAACAAACAGTTGAATCTACAACATAAAAAAAGAAACCTTACATATGATTGACAAGGTTTCTTTACAATTTATACGGCTGTAAATTAATTTTTTCCGTCATTTCCTGAACTTCAATGAGAAAGATTTTCTGAAACCAAATTTTATCGACGTGCATCGTTCCATTTATATTTTGAAGCGCTGTATCGTACAGCACATAATTATGCTTATTAAACAAGACACGGTTTTCATTTATATAAAAACGATACGTCTCAAATTCTTTTTGCATGAGCCATTCCTGACCGACAGATAACTCTTGAATGGTAAACCCGAGTGATTCAGCTGCTTCTTTCAATGGCACATAAAGAACTCCCTCTTTTTTCTTCATATGAAAAGCCGCTTCTTTTCCTTCAATTATCACCGGACGGCCATCGAAAAAGATAAGTGGTAGGACGGCTGTATCCCTTTTTTTATTGTTCGTAAAAAACTGGGTTTCTTCCCCTTTAACGGATCCGAGTAAATCATCGAGCTTCTGTGCACTCACTTCTTTTCCCTTTAAACCCACTAATTCTTCCAGCCATTCAGCCTGTTCCGTTTCGGTCAATTGAGCAGTAATTTTTTCTTTCATGACAGCCGCTTTTGAAAAAACAGGCTGTGAATCATATAAAGAGACGACTATAAAAGAAGCCAACCACTTTTCACTTTCCTGAAAAATGAAATGCTGTAATGCATAATTATGAATGATCTGATTGCGAATCGTCTTTAGTCCATCCATGCTTTGAACGAGCGTTAGTCCGCTTAATTCTACTGGCCTTACATCGGGTACAATGACAACCGTTTGCGGAGCAATTTCATCTTCGTCAAACGGGAAGTCGAATGAAGATGCAGTCGATTGGACACTTTCAACATTATATACGGTTAAAATCGGTGAAAGTACACTTTTTATGAGCGGCGATTTTTGCCAATACAACGGTGCTTGTCCGGAATTTCCTTGAAACGAATAAAAGTCAATAAGCGACATTTGTTTCGCAGCCGTCTGTTCAAGGGACGATATCCATTCTCCGCCCCGCTTTGTATGGTCTATTACCATGACCGTTGTTGCCGATATGTTGACGTCAGAGAATGAAGCATACCAGTTATTTAATGTAAAAGATGCGTCTATATGCGGAGCTGGCAATCGGTAATGAATCGTCAGACTTTCTCCACTTATATCAACTGTACCCGCTTGACCTCCGATTTCACATACATCTCCCTTTGAACATGAGACTTCATCTGCATCCGCCGGGAGTTTGAAGACCATTTTTTCGTTTTCGGGCAATAGCCTGATTGTCTGGCTTACAATCAAGTGGTCTTTCTTTACATCAAGTTCAATTTCTTGTGCAGAAATAATCGTTTCAGATGCTTTTGATATTTTTTCATATCCAATCCATTGGACCGTTAATAGCACCCCAGAGACAATAAGTAGCAACAAACTAATTATCAGGACTTTTTTCATACATTTGTCTGCCTCCTGTAGGATGATGATTCACTTTCATCATAACAAATTTTTTGCGTTTTTAAAGACGCAATTTATTATAATCACGTGAACAGTTATTGTTTATTAAAAACAGAAGGGGTACGATAGGTAAGAAAAGAATGGAGGCATTTAAATTGATTCAACGATTTATTGAACTTGGGGAAGGTTATTCCGATTTGTATGAACTGATTGATGTCGCAAAAAGAGCTGAACAGCGCGTTCTGCATTTTCTCGCACTACACTCAAAAGTGAATGAACGGCATGTAACGTCATGTGCCGTTGTTCTAACGCCTACTACACCGGGCGATTTCCAACCAATATACATATGCCGAGAAGGCATTCCTTACCTACATGAAAAGCCAAACGAGCGATACCGTCTATTTGAAGAAACAGCGCAGTCACTTCATAAAAACGTCATTGAGTTGGACGTCAAATCGTCTGTTGCTTTTGCAGAAACAGCGCTCTACTATCAATATCTCATCGGCATTTTGCGGCTCAACCATCACATTCCACCGCTACAATGAAAAAAGGGGATCTGTCACGATGACAGTCCCCTTTTTTAAACACCAATTTTATAATCATATTCTTTCGCTTTATCCGGCCGGGAATTTTCATAGTCTACTTTTAAAAATGGTTTCTCTGAAAATTCCACTTTTTTCACAAATGAAAATGTGTCAAGCTTCTCTGCAAGTGCGGCTATTTCCGACTGGTCACAGTACAGCACGACATATTTCATTTTTTTTGATACGTAATGAACATTTCCATACTTACGTAGTGATTTAGCCGGCTTAAGTGAATGAAGCCATACAATTAACGCCTGTCGTTCCGTTAACATATTTCGCCCTCCGGCACTATATTTTTTATCCTGCTTTAATGAGTTGTACAAACCTCCGCTGAATAAAGTTTCACTATGCGGAACATCCGCAAGAACCGCCGCTTTCGCTGCTTCCACAACTTCCACAGGCACTTGAGAATACAGAACCTGCACCCGGCACTTTTACCTGATCAGAAACAGAACGGGCAATGAGCAAACTAACATCGTCAAGTAGCTGCTGAAGTTCCGTCTCTGCTCGTCTAAACGCGGCGACATGTTCATCCATGTCCATTTCGCGCTTTGCCTGGCGCGTTTCCATCATAATCTTTTTATAATCAGGATGGTAGCGGCCAAATCGCTGCACATCTTCATAATGATCTTTTAATCGGCTGAACGCGAAAATTTTTCGTTTCACCGATTCATTTGTATAAAGCAATTTATAACAGTCGCGATATTTAATAGCTGTTTCAGACTGGAGAATCATCTCTCCAAGCTCGTCTGCTGCATCCGCTGCACTGATGAGTTCCATCGTTGTTGCAATCATGAAATGCACCTCCATCGACTCATTTTACCATATAACTTTACTCTTCGGTAAAATTTTGTGTGTAATGTTTCCGATAAGCGCCCGTACCAAGTGTAGAGTACGATTCACTAAGCATGATCTCCCTGTGCTCCTTTGAGTTGAGCCATCCTTCCATCGCCGCAGCAGCATCTACATAGTTTGCCGCAATATTTTCACCAGCTGCACTATACATAATATCTGCACGCCTAAGACGATCTTCAAGGCCACCAAATTGCGGTGATTCATGATCGAAATAGCCTGCTGAAAACATATCTTTACTATGACTTTTAGCTGCAGCCGCAGCTCCAGTATTCCATTCAAGCAGTGATAAACCAAACCGGCTTCTCATCACATTTGTAATCTCATATATTTGCTGCTCGCTGCCTCTCTCAATATGAACCCATGCTGAGCGCCCTGGCGACGGCACTTCAGGCAGCGTTCCTTGATACACTAATTCATATGGTCTCATTTTTAGCAGCACATCCTTCGTCATAAAACGAACCGCAGAAAGAGTTCCTGAAAACTGGTCAATATATAACTGAGCATAAAAGTTCCCAATCGGTACAATCGGACGAAGATTTAAATCTTCTTCAGACAGTTCAAATCGATAGTAACTGTCGTTCGCATTGACAACTATCTCGGTTTCAGGATAACGTGATCGAAAAATTTCATTCGATGAAATACCGAGTGTAAAGGGCTCCGTATCCATGTTGCCTGTCGCATATATTGTCACGATACGGTTATTTTCTACACCTGCAAGAAAATACGCATTGCCTGTATGATACACCCACCAGTCATATCCATAAGCAGATGGTTCTTTCCGAACAGGCGGTCCATATAAAGTCAATAACGTCTCTGCGGACTCTCCAATAAAAGAACCGGCGCCTGAATTCGGTGTTGTTTCTGTTTTTGTTTCTTCGGCTGGCTCTACCTGACCGCTATTAACAGACGGTGGTACTGGTGTTGTTTCTTCTTTACGCTCATTCATCGATTTATCTGTATAAATGCCTACAAGCATAATAATCAAAAAGATAATTAAAATTTTAAAAACAGATCGCAGAAAATCTCCTCCTTTATAAACCGGCACATCCATATACCTTTATCAGTATATCATTCCAAATTCATGATTGAACAAAACTTTCTATCTAATCTTTTCAAAATTGTCATAGACAATTAAATGAAGCACATTGCATGAAAGCAGAATTTCGACTATTATGGAAGAGGAAGCAAAAACATGACGGAAATGCAGGAGGGATCTTTTTTCATGAAATTTGAAAATATTGGTTTAGAAAAAACACAAATCGATTTAAACCGCCTCACTTATATTATGGAAGAGCATGGAATGGTGCTCGCCGGTCAGTGGGATTACGAGCGCGTTACATATGATCGCAAATTTGAACTAAAAGAAGGCGTTTATTACTTGCGTGTATTCGGCTTCGCAGTACAAGGCGATGTCGGAACAGATGATGCTACTATTGAATTAATGACGCCAATTCTTGGTAAGCATTACTATCCACATGGTGTAGAATATGGTGATGATGAATATTATCCGGAATCACTTGTCAAAACATGTGAAAAATTACTTGCTGATATTAAAGCCGATATGGTTCATTACATTGGCTAAGAAAAAGCTTTCCCCCTTAAATGGAGGAAAGCTTTTTTTATGAGCCAAGAATCGCTTTAAACACAGATGTTGTTGGGCCGCCTGTGTAAAAAACATATAAAAGAAGATAAACAGCTACCCCTGTAATACCTGTAAAAAACCAGATGATACTCGTATATGGACCAATTTTCCGGTGACGAATTAAATTGCTTTTCAATCCACTCACAATAGAAACAATTCCAAAAACGGCTCCTATCGTGGCGAGACAAATATGAAAGATAAGAAAAATAGTGTAATATTTTTTGATATCATCTGGCCCCCCGAATGCGGTGTTTCCGATAAATAACGTTCTGCTCACGTAAATGATAAAGAAAATAAGGGCAAAAACACCAGCAAGCAGCATTGTTTTTTTATGTTGCTCCACTTTTCTCTGTTTAATTTGTGCCCAGCCGATTGCAACAGTGATCGCACTAAGCGCAATAAAGATCGTACTGATAGTAGGCAAAATCGGTAACGACATGAACATTCCTCACTTCCATTGTGTATGAAACGAGGGGAACAGGTCCCCCATCGTTTCTTTTGTCTTATTTAATTAAGACATTGATTTATCATGACGTGCTAGAGCGGCTTCCGTAATTTCATCCGCCTGCTCGTTCTCTTTACGGAACCATTCAAAAAACACTTGGGCTAATACTACACCGTACACAATTTCTTGAATAATTTTCATAATCACGCCGCCAAGCTGCTGATCTTCGACAACAGGCATATTTGAAAACAGTTCGGGACCGCTCAAATTAAGACCAGCCAGCGTATCAACAGGTACACACAATTCCATCGCTTTCAGCCAGACAGAAGCGTCTGAATAAGTGGCATAAAGCGGTGTTGCTGCGAAAATAATGAGCGCACATGCCGGTGTCAGTAATATACCATCTGCAAAAATGTACCCGACTTTTTTCAAACCGTGTAAAGAGCGTCCTTCCCGCTGTTCATTTACAAGTGGCCACCACATAAAAATGGCGAAGAAAAAGAGCAAGACCGTGTATAAACTATGAAGTGTATTACTCATTTTAATGAAATCGAAAATGAGCGGAATATGATAGAACGAGAATAAACCATTAAAGAAAATTAACGCGATCAACGGACGTGTTGCAAATGAAAAAATCGAACGAATAACTGGCAGCTCAATTGTTGCTTTCCATACCCACCAAGGGATTGCTTTAATAAGCAGCGGTGGTACGACAAGATATAAGACCGCCATTTGAATCATGTGATATGTCATCATAATGTGACCCATCAAATCGATCGGAGACCCTTTGACTGCATAGAGGATAGCCATCGTTGTTAAAAAAAGAACAGCTTGTCTTTTTGTCAATGGCTCACTAACGCTGAAATCTTTTCTCCACTTCACAGTCATTAAGAAAAAGAGAACGGTTAAAAACAGAAGCACTACAATAAATAAAGGACTCCATAGAGCCTGAAAGCCAAATATTCCTATAGGCATCATTCTTATCACCTCAATGTTTTTTTGATGCTCTGTCCATTATAACTCGCTAAAAAGCTTCATACAACGCTATGTATTGACAAGTTCATGACAGAAAAAAAGTGTTTCCCTGAAAAGGGAAACACTTTCCTTTCTTACCACCAGATAATTGTCAAAAAGGTAAGGATCGTCAAGAATGCGACGAGTATACCAGAATACATAAAGAATTGTGGTACTGCATGACCTTTATGACTCATATGCATAAAGTAATAAAGCTGGAATACAACCTGTACAATAGCAAGAAGTAAAACAAATGGAAGGATAAACCATTTAGAGAATCCTGCTCCGACAGCTGCAAACGCGATAACCGTAAAGAAAATCATCATCGTGAATGTCACGACCTGCATTCTCATGTCTTCTGCACTTTTCTTACGACGGTATTCATAGTTAACTTTAGGCTCACCTGAATTCGATTGTAAATTCGCCATCCGTTATCCCACCATTCCCATTAAATATACGACCGTAAAGATAAACACCCATACGACATCAATGAAATGCCAGTAAAGACTTGCCAGGTAAAACTTCGGTGCATTATAAAGGTTCAATCCGCGCTTCGCATTGCGGACCATAAGAGTAATAATCCAGAAAAGACCGAACGTAACGTGCCCTCCGTGGAAACCGACTAACGTGTAAAACGCTGAACCGAATGCACTGCTTGTAAATGTATGTTCATACTCGTGAACATAATGATTGAATTCATAAATTTCGCATCCAAGGAACCCAAAACCAAGTACGACGGTAATGAACAGCCATGTCTGCATTTTTTTGAAGTTATAGTTCTTCATATGGTACATCGCAAAAACAGATGTTAATGAACTTGTCAAAAGAAGCATCGTCATCATGAACACGAGCGGAAGTTCAAATAAATCTTTCGCAAGTGCATGATCTGGACTTGGTACACTATCTTTTAATGCCAGATACGTGGCAAACAGAGAGGCAAATAACACCGTCTCACCGCCAAGGAAAAGCCAGAAACCTATAAACTTATTTTTCCCTTCCAGAGTTGCCTGTTCAGGCGATTCAGGCCACGTCTGCGGCGTGAATTTTTCTTCAGCTGCCATTATCGTGTCCCCCCCTTATCAGCATCATCAAGAAGTTCTTCTTTATGAATATGATAACCATGATCATCTTTAATTGAACGGTAAAGCATTGAAGCAAATGCTACAGCCAAACCGATAATTAATACTGGAAGTGCCCATCCTTTGTCATCCACGTGATACATCGCACCAAAAGCTGCAATAAATAAACCTAACGCAATCACGAATGGTGTAAATGAATTGTTCGGCATATGAATGTCACCAATTGGTTCTGCCGGCGTCATTTCTGTTTTGCCTTCCATTTTTTCAATCCAGAATGCATCCAGACCACGTACAAGTGGAAGCTGTTTAAAGTTGTAGAATGGTGTTGGTGATGGAAGTGCCCACTCAAGTGTGCGTCCATCTTTCCATGGATCTATTCCAACTTTTACATTTTTCACTTGTGTCACAACGACATTAATTAACAGTACAATGACACCGACAAACATAAACGCAGCACCTATCGAACTAATTAAGTTTCCAGTTTCTAATCCTTGCCCCGGTAAGAATGTCCAAACGCGGCGCGGCATCCCCATAAGTCCAAGGAAATGCTGGATAAAGAATGTTAAATGGAAACCTATCAGGAAGAATGCAAAGGTTACTTTTCCTAATTTTTCACTCAACATTGTGCCAAACATAAGCGGCCAGTAGAAATGAACACCTGCTAATAGTCCAAACACAACGCCACCAACGATAACGTAGTGGAAGTGAGCAACAATAAAGTAACTGTCATGGAACTGGTAATCAGCAGGAGCAGCAGCCTGCATAACCCCTGTTACACCACCCATAACGAATGATGGAATAAACGCAATGGCCCAAAGCATCGGCACGGTAAACTGAATGCTTCCGCCCCACATCGTTAAAATCCAGTTAAAGATTTTAATCCCTGTTGGAACAGCGATCGCCATTGTTGCTACTGCAAAAATCGCATTAGCGACCGGGCCTAGACCCGTTGTAAACATATGGTGAGCCCATACCATGAAGCCAAGGAACCCGATTAACACAGTCGCGAATACCATCGAAGAATAACCAAACAAACGTTTTCTTGAGAATGTCGGAATCACTTCAGAGAAAATACCGAACGCCGGCAAAATAAGAATGTATACTTCCGGGTGACCGAAAATCCAGAATAAATGCTCCCAGATAACTGTGTTACCGCCCATTGCTGCATCAAAGAAGCCAGATCCGAACATACGATCAAATAACATCATGAACAAACCTACAGTAAGTGGCGGGAATGCAAAAAGAATAAGCGCTGATGCGACAAATACTGTCCATGTGAAAAGCGGCATTCTCATGTATGTCATGCCCGGTGCGCGCATATTGATAATTGTAACGAGGAAGTTAATTCCCCCCATCAATGTACCGAAACCGGAAATTTGCAGCCCTAGCACGTAAAAGTCAATTCCGTGCCCTTCTGATGCTAGTGAAAGTGATGCGTAAGATGTCCATCCTGCATCCGGTGCACCGCCCATGAACCATGAAAGGTTCAAGAATACGCCGCCGAAAAAGAACAGCCAGAATCCTAAAGCATTAACAAATGGGAACGCAACGTCGCGCGCACCGATTTGAAGCGGCATAACCGCATTCATAAAACCTATTAAAAGTGGCATTGCTGCCAGGAATATCATTGTCGTACCGTGCATCGTAATAATTTCATTAAAAAGACCGGCACTGACAAAATCATTGTTTGGTACAGCCAGCTGAATACGAATCATCATCGCTTCAATACCACCGACTAGGAAGAAGAAACCTCCGGCCAGAAAATAAAGAATGGCGATTTTTTTATGGTCAACTGTTGTTAAGTAATCCCAAACTGTACCGGCAAATCCCCGTTTTTGCGTGTGTGCAATGGTACTCAACGGTTTTACCTCCTTTATGATGTTTTATTAATTATTGTTCTACTTTCAGACCCATCAAATACGTTGCCAGTTGATCAAGTTCTTGATCGGACAATTCGCCATATGTGCCTGTCATTTTGTTTCCTGGTTTGTAAGCCTCTGGATTGGAAATCCAGTTTTTCAATTCTTCTTCGTTGTGCTCTAAAATACCTGCAACGAGTTCACGATCACCAAAGCTTCCAAGGTTCGGTGCCATACGTGCTGCTTCCGGACGCTCATCTGCTGGTGATACAGCATGACAGCTTAAGCATTTTTGGTTGAATATTTCTTGCCCTGCAGCAGCTTGTGGATCTTCTGGTACAGCTTTTGCATCAACTGCTTGCATCGCTGTTGTCCACTGGTCAAACTCATCTTGTGGAATGGCACGCACTTTAAAGTCCATCAATGCATGAGACGGTCCGCAAAGTTCGGCACATTTTCCATAGAAAAGATTATCCGCTTCTATTGCTTTTTGATTATCAAATTCAAGCCACATTTTATTGACATTTTCTGTGTTCGCATCAATTTTCCCGCCCGCAGCCGGAATCCAGAATGAATGTTTAACATCTGATGCTTTTATATTAAAATACACTCTTTGATCCGTTGGAACGACAAGTTCCTGACTCGTAATGATTTTTTGATTCGGATACTCAAATTCCCACCAGTAAAGACTCGCGCGAACATTTACAACAAGAGCATCGGTTGTACCATCTTCTTTCTTTTTATCCATCGCTTTCGTATCCGCAAGTTCAAACGTAGTGATAACGGTTGGAACCGTAAGAATGATGAGTAAGAGAATCGGAATAACCGTCCAGACAATCTCTAAAACATGGCTTCCTTCCACTTGTTTCGGGATGGATTCATCGCCTTTTTTACGACGGAATTTAATGATGGCGACAGTAAACATAATCGTTACAACGATGACGACACCGACCATGATCACAGTACTCAAGATCATGAGATCATATGCAATTTGACCCGCTTCTCCGGCTGGAATCAACGTTGAAAGAAATGGTTCACCACAGCCAGACAGAACGAGCGTCAGCAAGCCAAAAATCGTCAAAAGACGCCATTTTGTTAACTTCTGTTTCATAGCTTATTACTACCCCTCTTTCCTATAAATTTCTAAAAACAGTGCGTATATATGGATTTCTTATAAAGAAAGAATTCCCTCATTTAAATAACGGTCACAATGACCATTGCAACAAACATAATAGTTAAATATTGAAGCGAATAAACAAACATACGTTTCGCCCATTTTAAATCGTCTTTTACTTTAAAACCGGTAATCGCAAGCGCTACCCAGCCGATATTTAATATCGTAGCCAGAGTGAAAAACGCAAGGCCAAGATCCATCATGAAGAACGGAAGCGGCAACAGTAATAACGTCCAGACGAACATATGGCGTTTTGTGACAGCAAACCCTTTCACTGTCGGCAGCATTGGAATGCCGGCTTTTCCGTATTCCTCGCTCCGTTTCATCGCCAGCGCATAAAAATGCGGCGGCTGCCAGATAAACATGATTAAAAACAGCATCCATGCAAGTACATCAAGTGTCGGGTCGACAGCTGCCCAGCCAATTAATGGTGGCACGGCACCTGATAGACTTCCGACAACTGTATTGCTGACATGGCGGCGTTTCGACCACATCGAATAGATTACGACATAGCTTAAAATACCGATAATGCCGATGACACCTGCTGTGAACGTTGTCAAAAATAAAAACGCTGATCCTATGATGACAAGCGCAAGTCCTAAGATCAATACTTTTGAATAACTGATTTTGCCTGTCACAGTCGGTCGTGATTTCGTCCGCTCCATAAGCGGATCAATGTCCCTGTCTATGTAATTGTTTAAACTAGCCGAGCCGGCGATAATGAATGCCGAGCCGAGCAATGTAAAGAACATGGTATCAAGGTTAGCCAGGAATGGGACATCATTCATAACAAATGCCAGCCACATACCAGTAAAAACCGTAATTAAATTGGAATTAACAATGCCAATTTTTATGAGTGCCATAAAATCTTTCATCGCTGTCGTTTCAGGCACATTTGTTTTATCCATCGTTGTTGCGGCACGCGACACATTTTTCTCCTCCTCTCTCGTACATCAGCTTCTCCCCCCTACTATAAAGGATACAGCCGCACTTTTCTACACTATTTAAAAACATTTCAAAACAATGGATCCTATATTCCATATTAAATCATATTCATTACTTTTTATGTGAACAGATGATGAACTAATTTTGTCGAATTTGTGACTCGTCAATGCGTTCTGTTTTCATTGTTTCATTTTTATAAGATAATATTAATTATGTGCAGAGTCTAGTTGCAGAATTGCGTCTTTCTCTGTATGATCATGTACGGATACGTTCATATACAGAAGAAGGTGAATCTATTGCAGAGTTGGCTTAAATGGCTCGGAGTGCTGACAACATTAGTCATGTTAGT
Organism: Bacillus sp. 37MA; assembly: GCF_000372765.1. NCBI lineage: Bacteria > Bacillati > Bacillota > Bacilli > Caryophanales > Bacillaceae > Bacillus > Bacillus sp. 37MA. Next base: position 523,386 of record NZ_KB889752.1, on the reverse strand, counting down.
CGTGTTGATCGGCGGCGCACTTGTGACAAAAACAGATTCCGGACTTGGCTGCGGAAATGAATGGCCGCTTTGCCACGGACAGATTATTCCGGAAGATATTACGATGGAAACATTTATTGAACTTTCTCATCGAGCTGCCTCAGGAGCAGCTGGATTGCTTGTTCTGAGTCTTTCAATCGGCTCATGGCGTGTAATTGGACATAAACGGGAAACGAAATTTTTAGCGTTACTTTCCTTTTTCTTTTTAATGGCACAGGCATTAATCGGTGCGGCCGCTGTATTGTGGGGACAAAACGACTTCGTTCTGGCGCTTCATTTTGGCATCTCACTCATTTCTTTTGCGTCTGTTCTTTTATTAACATTGCTTATTTTCGAAGTAGACAAGCGGTTTGATGCATCGAATATCGTGATTGATAAACGAATGAAATGGCATACAATCGGGGTAACCCTTTATAGCTATATGGTCGTTTATACAGGTGCACTCGTACGCCACACAGAAGCAAGCATGGTGTGCGGTTCCTGGCCAATTTGTGGAAATAATTCTTTTCTTCCATCAAATATGTATCAATGGATTCAAATGGGCCACCGAGCTGCGGCAGGGCTGATTTTTATTTGGATCGCTTACATTACCTACATTGCCGTTAAGCATTATAAACAGCAGCGCGTGCTATATTGGGGCTGGCTCATTGCATTCGGTCTGGTGTTATTACAGGTAATTGCTGGCGCGTTTATTATTTGGACAAATTTAAATTTATATGTAGCGCTTGCGCATGCGTTATTTATTTCTTGTTTATTCGGCCTTCTCTGCTACTTCATATTACTCATTTCAAGAAGCAATATAAACGGGCAGTAATGAAAAAAGAATACGCAAACGCAAAACGAGCCTTGATAGCGATTCTGAAGGCTCGTTTTATTTGAATTTTGAATGATTTAAAATTCAAAAAGATATGTTTTCAACTAAAATGAACATCACTCTATTAACATACTTTTTTCCTTTTACGCCATAGGATGACCTATTCAAACTCAATCGTATCTCCCCGCTGAATATGACCACCTTGAATGACTTTAGCGTAGACACCAATCCCACCGTTATTTTGCTTTATAGCCGTTCTCAGAACACTTGTATCTTTAGGCAGATCACCTTGAGGCAATGTTGTCATTACACAACGTACTGTTGGCTGTTCAATTTGCAGACGTACCTCTTTCCCAATACGAAGAGTCTTGCCAACCCACTCATTTTCGATAAAGCCTTCGCCATCAGGTACATCGACGACAAGATTCGGACGGAAGCGTCGTGCTTCAATCCTGCTCTCTGGATTCAACTTTCGCATGTGATCAATGGTAGATGTAGTAAGCAAGTGAACCATCGCCGCATCAAAAAAAGTACCTTGTGGAGATGCGCAGCTAATGACTGAATTACGGTTGTTCAGTTCCTCCATGTCTGGAATATATTCCTCAAACTGTACTTCATTAGATGTTGGTGTGACAAGGTGAACAGGGCGATTCAAATTCTCTGAAAGTCGATCATTTAGATTTTCTTCGGTGCTGATTCCCATAGAACCATCAGGAAAGGTAATCCGGATGTCTGAAATAGAGTTAGAATCAGTAGGTGGTTCAACAAATGAAGCACGGTAATCAAATATATTTGGCCACTTCCGTGGGTTTTTCGCGTTAGCAAGCTTTCCTGTTGACATATCCATCAAAGCATATGCACGGTCTCCTAGCAACCCATTTAATGTCACATTGCATGCATTCATCTCTTCTCCCATCATTGACTTTACAGGATACCGCCAGACTGAGACTACTTTTGGATTTTGCATGAAATTTCGCTCCTTTATAAAAGTTTACATTTTATTCTTTCACTTCAATTATAACTCTCCTACCACAGATCCGTTACCATTAATCCCAATATTCAAAAAATTATATACCTTTTGAATGGATTATTAGCTCTGGAGGCGACAAATTCATTATAAATGAGTTTTTGCATAAAAAACAAAAAGCCCCAAATAGAGGATTTTTAAGATTCCACTATTCGGGGTCATATTCATTCATTTATTTTTCAAGCTCAACAAGTAAATCGCCGGTAGCAATCGCTTCACCACTTTGAACGTAAACCGCTTTTACTATTCCATCAAATGGCGACTGCACTGTCGTTTCCATTTTCATTGCTTCTGTGATCATCAAGTGATCCCCGCGTTTTACTTTGTCGCCTTTTTCAAGGATGACTTTAATAACCGTACCTGGCATTGTCGCACCGATATGGCCTTCATTTTTGGGGTCTGCTTTTACTTTTGCATTTACAACCGATTTAATGCTTTCATCTTTAATGACTACATCACGAGGCTGACCGTTTAGTTCAAAGTTAACGATACGTGTTCCATCTGCCTGTGGATGGCCAATTGAAATCAATTTCACAATCAGCGTTTTACCTGTTTCGATTTCGATTTCTTTTTCTTCACCTAAACGCATACCATACAGGAATGTCGGCGTATCCAAAACCGAAATATCACCGAATTGAGCGACAACTTTTGTGTAATCCGTAAATACTTTAGGATACAATGCATACGCAATGACATCATGGTCTGTCGGATCTTCGTCGATTTCTTTCTTTAACTCTTCGCGTAATGCTTCAAAATCAACGTCTGCAAGCAGTTCGCCAGGACGCACTGTAATCGGTGCTTTTCCTTTCAAAATAACGTTTTGAAGCGCCTCAGGGAATCCACCGACCGGCTGGCCAAGATAACCTTCAAACAGTTCAATCACCGAATCCGGGAAGTCAATTTTATCGCCTCGGAGCAAGACTTCTTCTTCTGTCAAATCGTTCTGTACCATGAATAATGCCATATCACCAACGACCTTAGAAGATGGCGTTACTTTAACAATGTCACCGAACATTAAGTTCACGCGGCGGTACATATCTTTCACTTCATCCCAACGTTCGCCAAGACCGACTCCTTTTGCTTGCTGTTGAAGATTACTATACTGCCCCCCTGGCATTTCGTGCTCATAAATTTCTGTATGAGGTGCGAGCATGCCACTTTCAAATGGCGCATAGTATTTACGTATATCTTCCCAATAAGAAGACAATTTTTCAAGCGAATCGATGCTAACAGACGGTGCACGATCTGTTCCTTCAAGCGCATAGCGAAGTGTATTTGCACTTGGCTGCGACGTTAAACCAGCCATTGAGCTCAATGCTGTATCCACGATATCAACACCTGCTTCAATCGCTTTCGTATACATGTAAATGCCATTTCCGCTCGTATCATGTGTATGAAGATGGATCGGAATATCAATTGTCGCTTTTAATTCAGAAATAAGACGATAAGCGGCTTGTGGTTTTAATAAGCCTGCCATATCTTTAATGCCGAGAATATGAGCACCCTGCGCTTCGAGTTCTTTCGCCATTTGTTTATAATATTCGACGTTATATTTCGCGCGGGACGGATCATCAATGTCACCCGTATAGCAAATGGCTGCTTCGGCAATTTTGCCCGACTGGCGAACGGAATCAATCGTGACTTCCATTCCTTTTACCCAGTTTAAACTGTCAAAAATACGGAATACATCGACGCCAGATTCCGCTGACTGCTGAACGAATTCACGAATGACGTTATCTGAATAGTTTTTGTAACCGACCGCGTTCGCTGAACGAAGAAGCATCTGGAACAATACATTCGGTACTTGCTTGCGAAGTGTCTCAAGGCGTTTCCATGGATCTTCTTTCAAGAAACGATAAGCCACATCAAATGTCGCACCGCCCCACATTTCCATTGAGAATAATTCGGGAAGTAAACGCGCCGTTGCCGGTGCAATATTCATTAAATCATTTGTCCGCACACGTGTAGCGAGAAGCGATTGATGGGCATCACGGAATGTCGTATCGGTAAGCAATACTTCATTCTTTTCTTTTACCCAATTGACAAGACCTTCTGCCCCTTGCTCATCCAAAATTTGTTTCGTGCCGCGTGCTGGTTTTTCAGACAGTTTCACTTTTGGAATGCGCGGTGTGTCAAAGACTGGTTTTTTCTTCTGTTCTACACCAGGGACACCGTTGATTGTGACTGTCCCAATGTAGTTAAGCATTTTTGTTGCACGGTCTTTCTTTTTAGGAAAAATAAAAAGTTCCGGGGTTGTATCAATAAATGACGTATTGTAATTGCCCGCAATGAAATCTTCATGGCGCATGACGTTTTCAAGAAACGGAATATTTGTTTTAATGCCTCGAATACGAAATTCCTGCAAATTGCGCATCATTTTTGAGGCTGCTTGTTCAAATGTCATCGCAAATGTGGACACTTTCACAAGTAAAGAATCATAGTACGGTGTAATAACGGCACCTTGGAAGCTATTCCCTGCATCTAGACGTACACCGAATCCGCCGCCTGAACGATACGCCATAATGCGGCCTGTATCTGGCATAAAGTCATTTTCCGGATCTTCCGTCGTTACACGTGACTGAATGGCATAACCCATCGTACGAATGTTTTCCTGCACTGGAATGGCCACTTTCGTGCTATGCATAGAATGACCTTCCGCAACTAAAATTTGCGTTTGAACGATATCAATACCCGTAATCAATTCGGTAATTGTATGCTCTACCTGAATACGCGGATTCACTTCAATAAAGTAGAAGTCTTCACCCGCTGTTAAAAACTCAACCGTTCCGGCATTTAAATAGTTTACTTTTTTCATTAGCTTAACGGCTGCCTCACAAACACGGTCACGCAATTCTTCTGAAATGGATACAGCTGGTGCAACTTCGACAACTTTTTGATGACGGCGCTGTACAGAGCAGTCTCGTTCATACAAATGAACAACATTGCCTTCATGGTCACCGATAATCTGTACTTCAATATGCTTCGGATTTTGAACGAATTTCTCCACGTATACTTCGTCGTTTCCGAACGCCGCTTTCGCTTCGGATTTCGCACGATCATATGATTCACGTACTTCTCCAACGTTTTGTACAATCCGCATACCGCGGCCGCCGCCGCCGAGTGATGCTTTAATAATAATTGGGAATCCGTGCTGTTTACCAAACTCCACAACTTCTTCAAGGCTGTTAACAGGACCGTCTGTACCTGGGATTACTGGAATATCCGCATTGATTGCCTGTGTACGCGCTTTTACTTTATCTCCAAACATGTCGAGATGGCTTGATTTCGGCCCGATAAAGATAAGCCCTTCTTCTTCGCAACGTTTTGCAAAATCAATATTTTCAGATAAAAAGCCGTAGCCTGGGTGAATAGCATCAACATCTGCCTTCTTGGCAATTTCTATAATGCCTTCAATGTCAAGGTATGCATCAATCGGTTTTTTCCCTTCTCCGACAATGTATGCTTCGTCTGCTTTATAACGATGATATGATCCTGAATCTTCCTTTGAATAAATAGCAACCGTTCGGATATGTAATTCAGTGCAGGCCCGGAAAACACGAATTGCGATTTCTCCCCTGTTCGCCACCAGCACTTTGCTGATTTTTTTCATTTTCATCTCTCCCCTGGTATGTTGATAAAGTCTATATAAAAAAGTTCAGCAAATTGAACCTTTTTATTTTAGCGTTATGATTTGTAATTTTTTTCGTATTTCGTATGCATGGAAATATTCACTAAAATGCCCATTGATATCGAAAGCAAAACGAGTGATGAACCACCATAACTAATAAATGGAAGCGGTACACCTGTAATCGGAATCACGCCCGATACACCACCCAAATTAATAAACGACTGAATCCCAATCATGGATGAGATGCCAACTGCAAGCATAGCACCGAAAGGATCACTGCACTTAATGGATGTGAAAATCCCCCTTAATATGATAAAGGCTAGTCCGCCTATTGCAATGATTACACCAATTACGCCAAGTTCTTCAGCAATGACTGACATGATGAAATCTGTATGTGGTTCTGGTAAATAGCCCAGTTTTTGAACACTCTGGCCCAGTCCCCGACCAGTTAGTCCGCCGGAGCCGATAGCAATGTACGAATTGACGAGATGATAACCCGCGTCTTCTTCGAATCTAAATGGATCAAGGTAGCTTGTCACACGGCTCATTCTTTCTTCTGAAAAAATATTGTCTTTTTGCCATATAAAGAGCGGTGATATGGTAACTCCAAGTATGGCTAGAAGCAATGCAAATTTTGCAAGCTTTTTCATTTTTATACCGGATGATAGCAAGATTGTCAACCCAATTAACAGAATAATGAACGCTGTTCCGAAATCCGGTTCAATTGCGACTAAGAAGACGACACCCAGCAGTATAATAACCGGCGGCGCGATGCTGTCGTTCAATGAATTAATATTTTTTTGTTTTTTAGAAAATGCAGCTGCCATGTAAATGATAATGACAAGCTTTGAAAATTCGGAGGGTTGAATAGAACGCGCACCGATCTGAAACCAGCTTTGCGCATTATTCGAGACACTTCCGAATAAAAAAAGAAGAAAGAGAGTTAGAAACATGCCGCCCGTAATACAGAGCAAAAACCGCTTCGCTTTCAGCTTTTTATACGGAAAAATCGCCATCACACTAAAAGCTAAAAATGCGATAATAACATGAAACTTTTGCTTATCATAAAAAAAGCCACTTGATACTTCATATTTTTGAACAGCAATAACAGAGCTCGCACTGTAGATCATCATTAGTCCAAATAAGCAAAGAATCAGAAATGCGGCAATAAGCGAGTAATCATACGATTTTAACATTCTTTTCCACATATAAACCTTCCATTCGTGCGCTTACCGAAAAGCGGTACTCATTTTAAGTGTAAAAAAACTCAAACTGCCGTTTGAGTTTTCTGTCTGTTTACCGGTTGATGGACGCTTCATGTAGAACGGACAGTTCCTGTTCAAGCGAATCGATAAGCTTTTTACCGTCCGCTTCATCCACTAGACCAAGACGTATAGCGAAATCTATTTCACGGGATAAACCAAACATTCGAGTGTCAAGCACTTCTTCATAAAGAGGACACTGCGGCATCGTCAAGTTGTCCATTTGAACTTTGATGAGACGTAAAATCTTTTCCGCATCCTCCTGCAACAGAGAGTAGGCTTTTTCCCGATGATCTATTTGTAAATTAGATGCCATATTAAACTCCCCCCCTGTCCCAAGAATGAAATCACTTATATAATTAAAGATTTTATCGTTAATACTGGCAATTTGCAAGGAATTTTAATACGTACACTGACATTCGGAAAAATTCACTGTATACTTACATTTGTACATAGCAAAATTAAAGGAGACTTACTCATGGAGAAAATTATTCCATTTAAAGGGAAAGTCGCGTTTCCCATTACACTTGATCCGAGCGTATGGATTTTTGATGACCGTCGGATCGACCTTGATTCTTATTTCGCTGAACCTAATCAACCAGAAATAGATCCGAATGAAGAGTATACGAAAAGCGTGTCAAAGTTCTGGGAAAAAGAAATCCGTGAAGGTGCTACTTTTCCTCCGACGATTAAATCAGAAAAAAAATATGAAAAAGAAAAAGTGCTTACTGGCTCATTTGGCGTACCGCTGGCGCCGTTTTTAAAAAATGCAGAGCCTGCTGATGATGCATCTCAACTTGTAATCGAAACGAAAAATGGAGATCATTCTTTTTCTATTGAGAATGCAGATTCACTTATTATGGCTTTTTCAAATAAAGGAAAACCATTTCTCATAGATGGGCCTGTCCATATTTTATTAAAAGATGGCTCAAACCTCGATCACCCGATTACGCACGTGACGGCCATCCGTCTAGATTGAAAAAACCTTTCTAACGTGCGGAAGGTTTTTTCAATTGCCGGATAATGTTGTATCTGTTTCAGTAATAAACAGTGTTCGATCAACAGTCATATCGACTTCATATGGATCTCGAACACTGATTCCATTTTCTTCTAAAATCAGCAACGAAGGACGATCACTTATATGCTCATTTTGCCTGGAGACAACCCCTTTTCGCCCGTCGTTCAACCAGACCGTCAATCCTGTTGGGTACATAACGTAATATCGCGGACGACAGAATAAAATCGTTTTTCTATTTTGTGGAATGAAAATCGGGTAGATTCTGTTGTAAGATCCTGTTTCACCTGGTCAAAAGCTTCCGTCATAACCTGTATCGCTTCACGACGCGTTTCTTCTGTTAAAACAGGCTGGATCAAAATATCATCCGTACGCCCATCTTCAATATATACATACGTAATACCTAACGTCTGCAGCCGGTTATTAATAGACGTCGTCAAAGTGGCTCCCGTTTTCAACAAAACGTTCCCTTTATTGTTAAACACATTTTCTGCTAGTTTCACGTCTTCCTTTATAGATGATACAGCGACTAATCTCAACTTGCTCCCGTCTCCTTACATAGTCAACACGCATTCTTGTTAACTGGAAATTTCTCTTTTCAACGCACTCATGACTTGACGGTCTAGCTTAAGAGCGGCTTGCCTATCATACGTCTTCTCATAAACGGGCTCTTTTATAATTTTCGAACCGTAAAACATGACATCACGTACTTCTGTAACCGTAATTTCAATCATTGATGCTTTAAGGGGAACATCTTCTAAACGTTCTACTGCAATACGAGCTTTTCCACTGATCGTATAAGTCGATTCTGCTACAAAAATCGCAACGGAAACAAATGAGTTTTTATTAATATTTTCAATCATCTTTGACCGGCTGTCGATGGCAATTCGAATCGTTTTTTCGTCTGGTGCAAAGATCCAGGAAACTGTATTCATAAATGGTGCACCTGTATCCGCATTTACCGTTGAAAACAGTGCAAAACATTCCTTCTGCAACGCTCCAAATAAATCCGGGAGTAAGTACTCCTCATTTCGGTTAGCCAAAAATACCGCTCCTTTAGCTTTTTATTCCATTATACCGGCAAAGATATTCCTTTTCTATATAAAAAGTAATCTGCCAGCATTCATGTTATACTATAGAAAAATAGTATGGGGGTGTGTCATGCGAGTAAAATGCATTATTTGCGATAAAATTGAAACGATTGAAGATAGTCTTCCCGCTGCAAAGAAACTGAGAAACCGTCCTATTCATACATACATGTGTGATGAATGTCGGACGCGTATCACTGAGAATACGACAAAACGGGTCAACACTGGGCAGTTTTTCGTCTACCGATCAGGCAAACAAAAAGAATGGCTTCCATAAAATATACTTCATAAACGGTCACCTCGTCCCGGCTTCATTTGTATTTCTCTCTATCCATTAATGCTGTAAAGCTTGCTGCCAGCATTAATGATGCGTCTACTGATCTCTACCCGATACTAAGACACATCTTAACATCTTATATGCGCTCATATTGAGCTTTTATAACTCAAAAAAAATATAAGCGGAAGGCTTAAAAGCCTTCCGCTCTATTCATTGTATTGTATTTTCTTCTTTTTGATGCTTTTTAAGCCTAAATTTATACGTACCGAGGATGAGTGCCGCAACAATAAGACTTTCGACAACCGGCAATTGATAAGACAAAATTAAAAGAAGCAACGAACCAATGGCAAGTGAAATATAAATAATGACGTTCTGCCACATTTTTAATTTTTTCGCAAACCCGAGATTGTAAACGAGAATGGAAAGGGCAATTAATATACCCCAGTAAATGTAGACAGCTGCTTTAACACCGAACGCTTCAATAATTGCTCCCAGAAGCGGACTGATATGTTCAAGTCCTTCCACACCTATCCCTCCTGCTTATTTACTTATTATACTTTCTTTTTCGCTGCACGCTCGCGTTCACTCTTATCAAGTATTTTTTTGCGAAGACGAATGGATTCAGGTGTTAGTTCACAATACTCGTCATCATTTAAATACTCAAGTGCTTCTTCAAGCGACATAATACGAGGTTTTTTCATCGTGGCTGTTTGGTCTTTATTTGCTGAACGGACATTTGTCGCTTGCTTTGTTTTCGCAATGTTAACTGTTAAGTCATTATCACGTGTATGTTCGCCGACAATCATACCTGCATAAATCTCCGTTCCTGCTTCAACGAATATAATTCCACGGTCTTCAACACCCATGATACCATAAGTTGATGCTTTTCCCGTTTCCTGCGAAACAAGAACACCTTGGCGTCGTCCGCCGATCCGGCCTTTTTGCATGGGCTGATAAGAATCAAATGTATGGTTAATAATACCATACCCACGTGTCATTGTTAAGAATTCAGTTGTATACCCAATCAAACCGCGTGCCGGTACCATGAAAATTAAACGAACTTGACCATTTCCATTGTTCACCATATCTAACATTTCGCCTTTACGTGTACCAAATGATTCGATAATTGAACCCGTATATTCTTCCGGCACGTCAATTTGAACACGTTCTACCGGTTCGCATTTTACACCGTCTATTTCACGAACGATTACTTGAGGTTTTGATACTTGAAGTTCAAATCCTTCACGGCGCATGTTCTCGATTAAGATCGACAAATGAAGTTCGCCGCGGCCTGATACGATCCATTCATCAGGTGAAGTTGTATTTTCAACGCGCAGACTGACATCCGTTTCTAATTGCGCATGCAAACGCTCTTCAATTTTTCTAGACGTAACAAATTTTCCTTCGCGGCCTGCAAATGGACTATTGTTTACTAAGAAATTCATTTGAAGTGTTGGCTCGTCAATACGGAGAACTGGAAGTGCTTCCTGGTGTTCTGTTGGTGTTACCGTCTCACCCACATTAATATCTTCCATTCCAGATACCGCAACTAAGTCGCCTGCTTTTGCTTTTTCAATTTCAATTCGTTTCAACCCGAGGAAACCGAACATTTTTGTAACGCGGAATTGTTTTACCTTCCCGTCCAGTTTCATAAGTGCAACAGATTGACCCACTTCCATTTCACCACGGAAAATACGGCCAATTCCAATACGGCCTAAATAATCGCTGTAATCAAGAAGAGCAACCTGGAATTGAAGCGGCTCATCGCTGTTATCAATCGGTGCTGGAATGTGTTCAATAATTGCCTCGTAGAGAGCTTCCATGTTTTCATCTTGCTCATCCGGTGTTTTGCTTGCTGTACCATTAATACCGGAAGCATAAATAACAGGAAATTCAAGCTGCTCGTCATTTGCATCAAGCTCAATGAACAATTCGATTACTTCATCGACTACTTCCTCTGGACGGGCAAAATCACGGTCAATTTTATTGACAACGACGATTGGACGCAAATTTTGCTCCAACGCTTTTTTCAACACGAAACGGGTCTGCGGCATACAGCCTTCATACGCATCAACAACTAAGAGAACGCCGTCGACCATTTTCATGATCCGTTCTACTTCACCGCCGAAATCCGCATGTCCCGGTGTATCGAGAATATTGATTTTTGTGTCTTTATATTGAATCGCAGTATTTTTCGCCAAAATCGTAATGCCGCGCTCCCGTTCAATGTCATTTGAATCCATCGCGCGCTCTTCCACATGTTCGTTTGAACGAAAAATACCTGACTGCTTTAATAGCTGATCGACGAGTGTCGTTTTTCCGTGGTCAACATGGGCGATAATCGCGATGTTACGTAAATCGTTTCTTGTTTTCAAACTATTTCCTCCTGCTCTTTTCTAGAAACTTCTTCAAATACAGTTTCCATTAACTGCGTTATTATATCACACACTTTACAAGATGCCTATTTGAAAAAAAAACGATCATTGCAAAAAAAGAACGGCTTATACTACAATAAAGAAAAAAAAGGGGGGCTTGGCATAATGTCTAACATTCAATGGCCGTTTCTCGGTTTTGCTGTTCTTGCCGCTGCTTGTATGATAGGCATAGGCGTCGCAATCAGTGAACATAGCTGGATTGGTGCCGTTCTTTCGATTGTAATTCTTTTTGGTGTCATGGGTTTTGGATTTTCATACAAAGCAAAATTGCGCCGCTTAGGCAAACTATAAAAAAGCCGGAAAGACAAATTGCTGTCTTTCCGACTTTTTATTTTAAATAATCAGTTAATATTCGTTCATGAAGCCCCGGTGCACAAGCGAAGAGCGGATTGATCGCCAACATATTGACATCAGACCCGTCCAATGTGCTCACAATACCACCCGCTTCTTCTACAATTATTTTTCCGCCTGCAAAATCCCACGGTGCGTTTCTCATCGTTATGTAGGCGCTCAATCGTCCTGAAGCTACATATGCAAGCTCAAGTGCTGCCGAACCGTATGAACGTGTTCCGCGTACCTCTTTCGCCAGCGCAATCAATTTATTTTGATCGAAATAACGGTTATTAATTAGCCAAGTTGAACTGATGCCGACAATGGCTTCTTTTACAGGCACAGGTTTCAATTTTTCAAGGGGTATATCATTCATCCAAGCGCCTTCTCCACGCCGTGCATGATACAACTCATCATGCACAATATCATATATATAGCCAAGTACGCCTTTTCCGTTCTCATAAATACCAATTGAAATAGCAAAGTTGCGCTGCTGATGGACAAAATTCATCGTTCCATCAATCGGATCAATGATCCAGATGATACCGTCAAGCGACTGAATACGATCGCCCTGACCTTCTTCACCCAAAATAGCGTGATTGGGATAATTCATACGAATATTTTCAATAAAAAATCGTTCTGTTTCTTTATCCATATTTGTGACTAAATCATTTGGATTCGATTTCGACTGAATGCTCAATGAATGATGAAAGGATTCTCTAATTAACGCTCCTGCTTCTTGAATCCAGCATTTTACCTCTTCATCTATTTCTGTCCAATTTGTCATATTTTATCCCCCTGGCTCCACCCTGAATTCCGATTCAGTTTATTTTCACATTAAACTAATTTATAAAGCTTATCAAGTTTTTCCATTCAAAGTGCTGTGGTACTATGGATAATATAGATAAGTTGAAAGGAGTTTCACATGACAACACCGTTTTTCACCAAGGAAGATTTTCAAGTGTTTAAGATTGAGGGGCTTAACGAGAGAATGACCGCTATTCAAGAACGGATTCAACCGAAATTCAAAAAAGTCGGTGATCAACTGACAGATGATCTTTCAGCACTGCTTGGTCAGGAAATGTTTTTACATATTGCCAGGCACGCGCGGCGCAAAGTGAATCCGCCTAACGATACGTGGCTGGCGATCGCAGGCAACAAACGCGGGTACAAACAACACCCACATTTTCAAATCGGCTTATTTGACGATCATGTTTTTATTTGGTTAGCGTTTATTTACGAACTTCCTCAAAAAACAGGCATCGCGAAAACATTTTTGAACAACATGGACATGATCAAACAAACCATTCCAGGTGATTATGTCATTTCGCTAGATCATTTGAAAAAGGACGCTGTTTCATTGATAGAAATCAATTTAACGGAAGCCCTTGAACGTTTTCACGACGTAAAGAAAGCTGAATTATTAATCGGCCGGCACATTGCAGCAAATGACCCCGTCTTAAAAGACGATACAGAATTTTACAAACTGGCGAAAGAAACGTTCGAAACGCTGATTCCATTATATAAGCTGTCGTATAAATAAAAGTGTGCCCGCATCGCTCATATGCGATGCGGGCTTCTTCTACATACGGACACGCGCATTTTCGGGTGCCTGCTTCATTTTTTGAACAGCATGATAGGAAGAATAATTGCTCACCTCTTCAAATTCATCGCAAATTCGCTTTTCATCTGCTTTGCCCGGGACAATTGCTTTAAACCGGCGATAGCGATCCATAAACTCTTCCCGGTTCATTCCTTTCTCATATACATTTTCCACCGCTTCAAAAAAAGAAACGACATCAATGACTTCTTCCGTTGACCAATCCGCCCTAAATGGATACGAATATTCCATTACTCTCACCTCACTTTATTTTATTCGTTTCTCCTTCTATATATCCTTTGTTTTTCTGCATGATAAGCATGCGGATTTTTCTTTGCAACGACCTTCCAAAGTGCTATAATGCTTTATGTTTTGAATTATGTAGAAAGAGGTGGATAATGCGTTGTCACAACACAATACACCATTATTTGACGGGCTTCTCAAGCACGCAAAGAAGAACCCGGTTCAGTTTCATATACCAGGCCATAAAAAAGGAAAAGGGATGGACCCTGTCTTCAGAGAGTTCATCGGTGAAAATGCCTTATCAATCGATTTAATTAACATTGCACCACTTGATGATTTGCATCAGCCACATGGCATTATTAAAGAAGCACAGCAGCTCGCTGCAGAAGCATTTGGTGCCGATCACACCTTCTTCTCTGTACAAGGAACGAGCGGAGCAATTATGACGATGATCATGGCTGTATGTGGTCCCGGAGAAAAAATTATCGTCCCACGCAACGTTCATAAATCGATTATGACGGCGATTGTTTTTTCAGGCGCCGTGCCGATTTTTATCCATCCAGAGATTGATAAAGACCTAGGGATTTCACATGGAATGACGACAGAATCAGTCAATCGCGCATTAATAGAGCATCCTGATGCAAAAGGTGTCCTCGTCATCAACCCAACTTATTTCGGCATTGCCGGCGATTTGAAGCAGATTGTCGAGATAGCACATTCCTATTCCGTACCGGTGCTTGTTGACGAAGCTCACGGCGTCCATATTCACTTTCACGACGACCTGCCGATTTCGGCCATGCAAGCAGGGGCTGACATGGCCGCGACAAGTGTTCATAAGCTGGGTGGATCAATGACCCAGAGTTCTATTTTAAACGTTCGTGAAGGGCTCGTATCCGTCAATCGCGTACAGTCTATCCTTAGCATGTTAACGACGACATCGACGTCATACATCCTTCTCGCATCACTCGATACTGCACGAAAACATTTAGCCATAAATGGAAAGAAGATTATCGAAGAAGCCATTAAACTTGCTGAAAAAACACGTGAAAAGATTAACAAAATTGATCATTTTTATTGCGTAGGTTCTGAAATACTCGGTTCAAAAGCGACATATGACTACGATCCAACTAAACTGATTATTTCAGTGAAAAACCTTGGTATTAGCGGACATGATGCTGAAAAATGGCTTCGTGAGCACTACAACATTGAAGTAGAATTAAGCGATTTATATAATATTTTATGCCTTATAACTCCTGGGGATACAGAAACAGATTGTTCCCTGCTCGTCAAAGCATTAACGGAAATGGCTGATACATTCAGCGACACTGTCCAATCGCGATATGCGCATGTTATGCTGCCAGATATTCCTCTTCTCGCTTTGTCGCCTCGTGAAGCTTTTTACGCCGAGACGGAAAAAGTCCTGCTTGAAGAATCAGCCGGCCGGATTATAGCAGAATTTATGATGGTCTATCCGCCAGGTATCCCAATTTTCATTCCGGGCGAAATTATTACTGAAGAAAATTTGCGCTATGTGCATGAGAACGTGGCTGCAGGTCTTCCTGTACAGGGGCCTGAAGATGAAGAGTTAAAAACATTACGTGTTATTAGAGAGCGCAAACCCATTTATTAATAAAAAAAAGAGCTGACCCGTTACCTGGGTCCAGCTCTTTTTAAATATATTATTTATCGTTTTCCATTTCCGTTTCATGATCGCACCCACAGTGAGAGTAAAGAACTGTCACCTTCTCTTCTTCAAAGTACTCGATTGTTTTCAGGCAAGTTGTACAGATGATTGTTCCCATTTTTCATTACCTCCCATTGTTTGTTTTGAAAGCGCTTTATGTTTCTTAATTACATAATAATATAACATAATTAAGATTGCAAGCATAAATTGTATAGCATATTTAAAAACGGGACAAAAAGCCCCCTATTCACCATACACAGCAAATAGGGGGCTTCAGGCTGATTATTGTATTATTTTACGATATGAATTGGTGTTCCGAGCGCAACTTCTGCTGCTTCCATCGTCATTTCAGCGAGTGTTGGATGCGCATGAATGGTCATCGCAATATCTTCAAGTGTCATGCCTGCTTCAATGGCAAGACCAAGTTCAGATACTATGTCAGATGCACCTGTACCAGCAATTTGAGCACCGATTACAAGACCATCTTCTTTACGTGATACAATTTTAACAAAACCATCTGTACTGTTAAGAGCAAGCGCACGGCCATTCGCTGCAAACGGGAACTTAGCCGCTATTACATCGATTTTTTCTTCTTTTGCCTGCGCTTCTGTATAGCCGACAGTTGCTAATTCAGGTTCTGTGAAGCAGACAGCCGGAATCGCTAAATAATCGACTTCTGATTTTTCGCCGCTGATTGCTTCCGCAGCAATTTTACCTTCGTAAGATGCTTTGTGGGCAAGTGGAGGTCCCGTAATAATATCACCGATCGCGAAAATATTTTCAACGCTTGTACGACACTGTTTATCCACTTCGATTACACCACGGTCTGTCATTTTAATGCCGGCGCCTTCAATGCCAAGTTCATCCGTGTTAGGACGGCGGCCTACGGTGACAAGTACATAATCAGCTTCAATTGTTTCTTCTTTACCGCCTGCTTCATATGTTACTTTTACGCCATTTTCTGTTTCTTCCGATGATTTTGCCATCGCTTTCGTTACAATGGTCACACCTTTTTTCTTCATACTGCGCTTGACAATGGCAGACATCTGCTTTTCAAAGCCCCCTAGAATTTCAGGAGCACCTTCAAGAATGGTTACTTCAGAACCGAAATTTGCAAATGCCGTCGACAATTCTGATCCGATATAGCCGCCGCCAATAACGACCAACTTTTTCGGAATCTCTTGAAGAGCAAGAGCACCCGTTGAATCGAGAACACGTTTTGAAAATTTGAAGTTCGGAATTTCAATTGGTCTTGACCCTGTTGCAATGATCGCGTTTTTAAATGTGTACGTTTGAGCAGAGTTTTCCGTCATGACACGAAGTGTATTCGCATCGTTAAAATAAGCTTCACCGCGTACGATTTCTACTTTGTTCCCTTTCAGCAAGCCTTCAACGCCGCCTGTTAATTTCTTAACAACGCTGCCTTTCCACTTCTGAACTTTTTCAAAATTCACTGTCACGTTTTCAGCGACAATACCAATATCATCTGAATATTTTGCTTGATCGAAGCGATGAGCTGCAGTTAAAAGGGCTTTTGAAGGAATACAGCCTACGTTTAAACAAACGCCTCCAAGATTTTCTTTTTCAACGATGGTCACTTTTTGTCCAAGCTGTGCTGCACGAATTGCGGCAACATATCCACCAGGACCTGAACCAATAACTATAGTGTCTGTTTCAATTGGGAAATCTCCTACTACCATTTATTACGCCTCCATTAGTAAAAGTTCTGGGTCGTTCAACAACCGCTTAATATGATTCAATGCATGTTGTGCTGTCGCTCCATCAATCATACGATGATCAAAGCTCAATGATAATGCTAACACAGGTGCGGCTATAATTTCACCATTTTTCACAATTGCTTTCTCAGCAATTCGTCCAATTCCTAAGATCGCTACTTCCGGATGATTAATAACCGGTGTAAACCATTGGCCCCCAGCTGACCCGATATTGGTAATTGTGCAAGATGCACCTTTCATTTCTGCTGGTGCAAGTTTACCATCACGTGCTTTTACAGCAAGTTCATTAATTTCATTCGAAATCGTGAACATTGATTTACGGTCTGCGTTTTTCACGACTGGTACCATCAATCCTTTATCTGTATCTGCTGCAATCCCGATGTTGTAGTAATGTTTATGAACGATTTCACTTGTCACATCATCAATGGATGTGTTCAAAGCAGGATATTCACGAAGCGCGCTTGTCAAAGCTTTCACAACGTATGGAAGGAATGTTAATTTCACGCCTTTTTCCGCCGCCACTTCTTTGAACTTTTTACGATGAGCCCACAATTTTGTCACTTCAATTTCGTCCATTAATGTAACGTGTGGTGCTGTATGTTTTGAGTTAACCATCGCTTTGGCGATTGCTTTGCGGATTCCGCTCATTTTTTCACGTGTTTCCGGGAATTCGCCTTCAGGAATGGCGGTTGCTGCAGCTGGTTTTGATTCATTCGCTGCCGCTTCTTTCGTTTCTTCCTGTTTTTGTGCTGGCTGTTCAGCTGCTTCAGGACCGTTTTGAAGGAATTGATCGATATCTTCTTTTACGATACGGCCATTTTTGCCGCTGCCTGATACAAGTGTAATATTGATCTCTTTTTCACGTGCATACTTACGTACAGATGGCATAGCAATAATACGGCGGTTCGGATCTACTTCTGACGTGTCAGCTTGTGGCTGGCTGCCTGCACCTGTCGCTTCAGCCGGTGCTTGTTTTGTTTCGTCAGCAGGTACTTTATCTACATTTTGACCTGCTTCGGCTGTTGATTGAACTTGTTCTTCTGTTTGAACGGCACCTTCGTCTCCATGGTCGCCTTTAAACTTCAAGTCTTCGTAACCTGGAGCGTCAAGTTTAATCAATGTATCGCCAACGATTGCCGTGGCGCCTTCATTAACAAGTATATCTTCTACTGTTCCAGCAACTGGTGACGGAATTTCAACCACCGCTTTATCATTTTGAACTTCGCAAAGTACGTCATCTTCCTGTACTTTATCGCCTGGCTTTACGAACCACTTGACGATTTCGCCTTCATGAATTCCCTCGCCGATATCTGGTAGTTTAAATTCAAATGCCAATGTATTCATCCTCCTATATTGTCATTTTAGAAAGGAGGCGCAAGGCCCCCCGTTTCTAATGTGATCTATTCATTAAAATTCAAGTACTTTTTTTGCTGTTTCAATGACATCTTTATAGTTAGGCAGCCATACGGCCTCCGCTTGTGAAAATGGGAAGACTGTATCTGGTGCTGCTACGCGAAGAACTGGTGCTTCAAGACTCAAGATCGCACGGTCATTAATTTCAGCGACAACATTCGCTGCAATACCTGCCTGCTTTTGCGCTTCCTGCACGACGATTGCACGACCCGTTTTTTCAACAGACGCAATAATAGTTTCGATATCAAGCGGTTGAATCGTACGAAGATCAATGACTTCAACAGAGTAGCCTTCTTTTTCAAGTGCTTCTGCTGCTTTCAATGATTCATGAACCATTGCACCGTATGTGATGATCGACAAATCAGAACCTTCGCGTTTCACAGCCGCTTTACCTAAAGGAATTATGTATTCTTCTTCCGGCACGTCTTCACGGAACGAACGGTACAATTTCATGTGCTCAAGAAAAATAACTGGGTCGTTGTCGCGGATTGCAGAAATTAAAAGTCCTTTTGCATCGTACGGAGAGGAAGGTATAACGACTTTCAATCCTGGTTGCTGCGCCATTAAACCTTCTAAACTATCCGCATGAAGTTCAGGTGTATGAACGCCGCCGCCAAAAGGAGAACGGATTGTCACAGGAGCCGAGTAAACGCCGCCAGAGCGGTAGCGCATACGCGCAAGCTGTCCACTTACTGAATCCATTACTTCATATACGAAACCGAAAAATTGAATTTCTGGTACAGGACGGAATCCTTCAAGAGCAAGACCGACAGCTAGACCACCGATTCCTGATTCCGCAAGCGGTGTATCAAATACGCGCTCTTCTCCAAATTCTTTTTGAAGACCCTCTGTCGCGCGGAATACCCCGCCGTTAACGCCTACGTCTTCACCGAAGACAAGTACGTTTTCGTCGTTTTTTAATTCTACGCGTAAGGCATCAGTAATCGCTTGAATCATTGTCATTTGTGCCATGGCTTACTTCGACTCCTTTGCAGTATAAATTTCATATTGTTCTTTCAGATTAGCTGGCATTTCGTCATACATGTTTGCCATTAAATCTGTTACTTTTTGTTTTGGTGTTTCATCTGCTTTTTTAATCGCATCTTTAATTTCTTCTTTTGCGCGTTCAATTACTTCTGTTTCTTTCTCTTCATTCCATAAGCCTTTTTCTTCAAGGTATTTACGGAAGCGAACGAGCGGATCTTTTTTCTCCCATTCTGTATCAAGATCAGAAGTACGATAGCGTGTTGGATCATCACCAGCCATTGTATGCGGGCCATAACGGTAACACACTGTTTCAATCAATGTCGGGCCGCCGCCATTGATCGCGCGCTCGCGGGCTTCTTTCACGACTGTATATACAGCAAGTGGATCCATACCATCAACAAGAACAAATGGGATACCAGCAGCAATTCCTTTTTGAGCGATCGTTTTCGCTGCGGTTTGCTTTTCACGCGGTGTTGAGATCGCAAATTGGTTGTTTTGCACGATAAAAATCGCCGGTGCATTGAATGCTCCTGCAAAGTTAATTCCTTCATAGAAATCCCCTTGTGAAGAACCGCCATCACCTGTATACGTTACGGCGACTGCTTTTTTGCCGCGTTTTTTCAATCCAAGTGCCACGCCTGCATTTTGAACATACTGTGCACCGATAATAATTTGCGGTGACAATACATTTACGCCTTCAGGTGCCTGGTTACCGACGAAATGTCCACGTGAGAATAAGAACGCCTTCCAAAGCGGAAGTCCATGCCAGACGATTTGTGGCACATCACGGTAGCCTGGTAAAATCCAGTCCGCTTTTTCAAGCGCGTAATGAGAGGCGATTTGTGACGCTTCCTGCCCAGCTGTCGGCGCATAGAAACCTAATCGACCTTGACGATTAAGCGAAATAGAGCGCTGATCAAGAACACGTGTATACACCATACGCGCCATTAACTCTTGAAGCTCTTCATCCGACATCTTCGGCACAGCCTCTTCATTTACAATTTTCCCCTCTTCATTTAAAACTTGGATCATTTCAATTTGATTTTCAATGGATTCAAGTATTTGTTGTGGATCGAGCTGAGCAGTTTTCTTTGCACTCATGATCAACACCTATCCTTTCATTATTGGTTACACGATTATTTTTTTATTTATAATTCCCTGTATCAGTTGTTTCCATAAAGGCACTGATACAATATGAAGCTATGATTAATAGTTTATATCATCATGTTTAATCCGTCAATTTTAAATATTCCTCTTGTGTACTCCCCAAAAAACAAGGACTGTATTAGTTCAAAAACACAATCTGTATTATAAAAAGAAAGCGCTTTTAACATCTGTTATACATTACATTTCTCTAACCTGCCCTTCTCTATTTTCCCTTTCTTTCCTTTTCAAAACACACAATATGTGGCATTAACATTTTGCACACTTTTTGATAAGATAAGTACACCAATCGGAAAAAAAGGAAGGTATACAGATGATTAAAATGAATGATATCGTGCGTGAAGGAGAACCTGTCCTGCGTGAAAAAGCGAGCGACGTGATACTCCCTGCTTCACCGGAAGAGAAAGAAGTACTTGCTTCTTTAATGGAATATGTACAAAATAGCCAGAACCCGGATATCGCAGAAAAACACGGACTGCGCCCCGGCATCGGCCTTGCAGCTCCCCAAATCGGCGTGTCAAAACGAATGATTGCCATTCATGTAAAAGATGAAAAAGGCGTACTAATAAGTTATGCCCTTTTCAACCCGAAACTTGTCAGCCACTCGGTAGAAAAAGCATTTTTAACGAGTGGAGAAGGATGCTTGTCGGTTGACCGCGACGTACCTGGATACGTTCATCGCTATGCACGCGTCACAATCAAAGGCACGACACTTGCTGGTGATGAAGTTAAATTTCGTTTAAAAGGACTGCCTGCCATCTGTATTCAACATGAAATTGACCATTTAAACGGTGTCTTATTTTACGACTATATTGACCAAAATGACCCATTCCGTGTAGAAGATAACGCACACCCCATTGAACGATAATATGTATAAACATTATTAATACAACGCATACTACGCATACCCATTTTTCTTTTCATAAAGCCATGCGTGTGATAAAATGGCTTTAAGGAGTGATCCACGATGTTAAAAAAGCTAAAAAAAAAGCTTGTAAAACAGTGGAAAGACATGCTCAGAAGAAAAACAATTGCATAACATTGAATGGTTAAGCCCTTCCGAAACGAAGGGCTGTCTTTATGTAAGAGACCGAAGATGTTCATTTCGTGTAAAAACATCTTTTTTTCTATATAATTAAAAAACATTAACACCCTGAGAAGAACCGCTCACATGCGGTTTGTATATATTACTTCGGAAAAAGGAGAGAAGTTCATGATTTACAAAGTGTACTATCAAGAAGATTATTCAGAGGTACCCGTTCGCGAAAATACGAAATCGTTATACGCAGAAGCGGATTCAGAACGCGCCGTTCGTCACGCATTAAAAAACCGCCCATACAATATTGAATTTGTTCAATTGGTAAACGAATCTCACCTCGAATATGAGAAGCAGTCGCCAAACTATAAAGTGGAGCAGCTGTAAAACATGAAATTCGTAAAAAATGATCAAACAGCTGTTTTTGCCCTCGGCGGTTTGGGTGAAATCGGAAAAAACACGTACGCTGTCCAATTTCAGGACGAAATTATTTTAATTGATGCTGGGATAAAGTTTCCAGAAGATGAATTACTTGGAATCGATTACGTGATTCCGGACTATTCATATTTAGAAAAAAATGCAGATAAAATTAAAGGGTTGTTCGTCACGCACGGTCATGAAGACCATATCGGTGGTATCCCTTACTTGCTGCGTGTTGTCAATGTACCTGTGTATGGCGGAAAACTTGCTCTCGGTCTGCTTCGTAATAAGCTGGATGAGCATGGACTTCTGCGCCGTACCCGCCTTCATGAAGTCGTGGAAGATGATGTGATTAAATTTCGGAAAACGTCCGTTTCTTTTTTCCGAACAACACACAGTATTCCGGATTCATATGGTGTTGTCGTTAAAACACCTCAAGGAAGCATCGTTCACACAGGAGATTTTAAATTTGATTTCACGCCAGTCGGTGAACCTGCAAACTTAACGAGAATGGCTGAGATCGGTAAAGAAGGCGTACTCTGTCTTCTCTCTGATAGCACGAACAGTGAAGTACCTAACTTTACAATGTCAGAACGCAAAGTCGGCGAAAGTATCCGTAACATCTTTCGTAAAGTAGAAGGCCGGCTTATTTTCGCAACGTTCGCATCAAATATTCATCGATTGCAGCAAGTAGTCGAAGCAGCGGTTGAAGACGGCCGAAAAGTCGGTGTATTTGGACGAAGTATGGACAATGCCATTACGCTCGGTCAACAGTTAGGTTACATTCGCTGTCCTAAAGACACATTTGTCGATACACATCAATTAAATAAATTACCTGCCAACAAAGTCACGATTCTTTGTACAGGCAGCCAGGGAGAGCCTATGGCTGCTCTTTCCCGCATCGCGAACGGTTCCCATCGTCAGATTCAAATTCAGCCAAAAGATACTGTTGTCTTTTCATCCTCACCCATTCCAGGGAACACGGTGAGTGTAAATAGAATTATTAATTCATTGTCACGTGCCGGCGCGGATGTCATTCATGGACCTCTTAATAATATCCATACATCTGGCCATGGGAGTCAGGAAGAGCAGAAGTTAATGCTCAGTCTTATTAAACCTAAATTTTTCATGCCCATTCATGGTGAATACCGGATGCAAAAAACACACTCTCAGCATGCGATCGACTGCGGTGTACCGAAAGAAAACTGCTTTATTATGGACAATGGAGATGTACTTGCCCTCTCAAAAGAGGAAGCGCACGTTGCCGGCCGCATCCAATCTGGTTCTGTTTACATTGATGGAAGCGGTATTGGCGATATCGGCAACATCGTTTTGCGTGACCGCCGAATTTTATCGGAAGAAGGTCTTGTGATCGTTGTTGTGAGCATTAATAAAGCAACAAATAAAATTGAAGCGGGCCCTGATATTATTTCACGTGGATTCGTGTACATGCGTGAATCAGGCGATTTAATTTATGAAGCACAATCGGTGTTAAATCGTCATATTAAGCAATTACTCATTAGTAATACAACTCAATGGTCCGACATTAAAAATGAAATTACCGATACGCTTTCGCCATTTCTTTACGAAAGAACAAAACGCCGTCCAATGATTTTACCAATCATTATGGAAGTGTAACATAACAAAAGAGCTTTCCATTTCCTTTGGAAAGCTCTTTTTGATTGGGAGGCATAATTCATGATCCCCGTGAAAGGAAAATCGCAGTACGATGATGATATAAAACCGCAATTCCGTTCTTCAGCCTGTGGTCCAGTCACGGTTTCAGTTATATTAAACTACTGGTTTAGCGGGACTTATCCGATTCATGTGAACGAATTGTATACATCACTATCCACGACACCGATCGGTCTGTTTCGTTTTATGATGGTTTATAAGCTTCGCCGTCTTCTTGGTCCAGACTGGCTAGTGAAAAGCACGAATCGAATTGATGAAGTAATGGATGAACTGCAAAAAGGACACCCTGTCGCAGCAAAATTCGACAAATATTTTACACTTCGTTTTTTTTCAAAACCGATGTATGCGTATCATTGGGTTGTCATAACCGGCTATGAAATGAAAAATGGTGAAATCATTTTATTCTTTCACGATAACGGGGCACCTGGCCGGGAAAGTAAACGAAGACATGTATCCTATAGAAAGCAGTCTTCTATGCTTCGCTTCGTCCTTATTACACCACCTGATTCACAAAAAAACCCACTTTGAAGTGGGATTTTTCATTTAATCATTCATTTTTTTCTCAAAACGGTCAATATCTTTATCTGCTCCAATAATAATTAAAATGTCATTCACAACGATTGTTTCATCCGCCTGCGGTGAAACAATTATTTCTTTTCCCCGCTTAATAGCGACAATATTAATTCCATATCGAACACGAATATCAAGATCGATTATGGTGTTCCCTGCAAGAGCTTCATTCGCAATAATTTCTGTAATGGAATGCTCATCGGAAAGCTCTAAATAATCAAGTACATTATTTGACACAATATTGTTTGCAATACGCCGTCCCATGTCTCGTTCTGGATGAACGACTTGATCCGCGCCAATTTTTAATAATACTTTTTCATGGTAATCATTCTGTGCTTTTGCTGTTACTTTTTTGACGCCAACTTCTTTTAACATAAGCGTCGTCAAAATGCTTGATTGAATGTCATCACCTATCGCAACAATCACATGGTCAAAGTTGCGAATGCCTAGACTTTTCAATACGGATTCATCTGTCGTATCTGCGACAACAGCATGGGACGCAATCGATGCGAATTCATTCACTCGGTCTTCATCCCTATCGATCGCCATCACTTCCATTCCCTGCTCGCTCAACTCTCTGCAAATACTGCTGCCGAAGCGGCCGAGGCCTATAACGACAAATTCTTTTTTCATATTCATTTCCCCCCGCTCTCAACGCTAAAAAGTGGTTCTTGCTATGAGAGTTTACCACGAATCTATTAAAACTTCGCTTATTTCTTTTTCCCTTTCACATAATCTGCATCGAAAAGGAAAAGTCTCATCAATAAGATAAGTGACGGGATCAGCAAGAGCAGTCCTAGAATAAACGCAATAACGAGTGCCAACGCCATCGTTTCATTCGTTACATTTTCATGGACCGTAATATACGGATACAAAATGTATGGCAAATGAGATGCTCCATAGCCGAAAAAGGCGAAGAAAAACTGCAGCATCACCATAATAAAGGCCGTGCCGTATCTTTTCCCTGTATAAATAAACCAGGATGCAATACCGAAGCAGAGGAGCGATAACCCGAACATCCACCAATATTCTGTTATGGCTTTATTGTAATGTTCTGGATTGTGCATTTGCAGTGATATAAAGACGAGAAGGCTTGCCACAATTGTCGGCATGCTCCAGAACAGTGCAAACTGCCTGATCGTCCGGCGCGCTTGTCGGTCATCCGCACGATCTGCATAATACGTTAAAAACGTGGCGCTAATATACAAGACTGATACGATAGATAAAAAGACGACACTCCATGAAAATGGACTCGTAAACAACTCTTTAGCAAGGAATGTCACTTTACCATCCGTAACGGCCAAGAAGTCTCCTTCTGAGATCGTCAATACTGTTGATAACGAAGCAGGAATTAATAATCCTGTCGCTCCGTATAAGAAAAGGTAAAATATACTATCACGTGATCCATAATTATTAAACGCATAAAACGAACCACGAATCGCAAGCAAGATAATTGCGACACTCGCTGGAATAAGAAGCGCTGTTCCGAAATAGTACGCCGTAGCCGGAAAAAAACCGACAATGCCGACGAAAAAGAACACGAAAAACACGTTCGTTACTTCCCATACAGGTGATAAGTAACGTGAAATAAGATCATTCATAATATGGTCTTTTTTCTTCCACCTCGCATAGAAAGCGAAGAAACCAGCACCGAAATCAATAGACGATACAATTAAATAGCCATACAAAAATGTCCATAGAACCGTGATCCCGAGAAGTTCTAAATTCATGCTGATCCCTCCCCATTTGGAAAGCGTTTTTCAAGTTCCGCTTCCGCCGGCGAATTTTTAAACATTTTAATCAACACGACCACTGTCATCACACCGAGTACGAGGTAAAGCAGCGCAAACATGACAAACGTAATGCCTACATCATCATTTCTCGTCGCCGCTTCCGCCACTTTCATATAACCGTTTAAAATCCACGGCTGACGGCCCACTTCAGCTAAAATCCAGCCCGATTCATAGGCAATGAGAGAAAGCGGCCCTGATGCAACAACCGCCCATAAAAGCGGCTTATTCAGTTCATTCCACTTTTTCACTTTACTCATGATGACAAAGAGCGCCGTTATCGCCATGACGAACATACCAATGCTAACCATTATATCAAACATGTAGTGAATCCAAAGCGGCGGACGTTCATCTTCAGGCGTTTCATTTAAACCGATTACTTCCGTGTCAAATGAATTACCTGCAAGAAAGCTCAACAGTTTCGGAACACGAATTTCGTTTTCTATTTCGCCATCTTCATTAAGTGTTCCGTAGAAAATAATATCTGCTCCTTTTTCCGTTTCAAAATGCCACTCAGCCGCTGCTAATTTTTCCGGCTGCACTTCCGCTAAAAATTTCGCTGATACATCGCCCGCAATGGCTGTAAGGACCGAGAAAATTAACGTGCACGTAACAGTTAAACGAAGCGCTTTTTGCTCGTATTGACCGCGTTTTCCTTTTAAAATGGCAAACGCCACAATCGCTGCTAAAATGGCCGCTGACGTCATATATGATGTCGAAACGACGTGGAACACTTTTGATGGTGTTGCTGGATTTAACATCGCTGCTATCGGGTCAATGTTGATCGCCTGACCGCCTTTTAAATCAAATCCTTGCGGCGTATTCATAAATGCATTCACTGTCGTAATAAACAATGCAGACGCCGATGACCCAATCATAACTGGAATTGTTAAGAGCCAGTGTGTCCATTTTCCTTTAAACCGGTCCCACGTGTATAAATAAATGCCAAGGAAAATCGCTTCAAAGAAAAACGCAAATGTTTCCAGAAATAATGGCAAAGCAATAACCTGTCCCGCTACTTCCATAAAACTTGGCCATAACAGTGACAACTGTAAGCCAATTGCAGTTCCCGTTACAACACCTACAGCGACTGTAATCGTAAAGCCGCGTGCCCAGCGTCTTGCTAATAGTAAATAGTGCGGATCATTTTTCTTAATACCGATAAATTCAGCAATGGCAATCATAACCGGTACGCCGACACCGATCATCGCAAAAATAATATGAAACATTAATGTCATCGTTGTCAGCATCCGACTGAGCATGACGCTATCGAGTTCCATTCATATGACCTCCCGAGTGATTCAATTTAAATAAAATTATCACGCTACTCGTATTGTAAACCGAAAACAATAACAATGCTATAAAGGGGGTATGACTATTTTGTGACAAACTTCACAAACATGTATAAAAAAAATTGTCTTCTCCTTGTTTACCCTTCTTTCATGTATAGAGACTCATCGAGACCTAACTTAGATGTTAGGCCTCGATGAACATGTCTTCTATATAATTTACTTATGCCCAAGGGCGGTGAAATAGCGAGTAATAAACGAGATTGCCGTTTCAATGGCAGCTTCATCCGGGTTCAATTTTGCGTGGTGAAGGCCGTATTCAGAACCGACGCCCAGCCAGAACATCATGCCTGGTATTTCTTTTAGCATAAAGCCAAAATCTTCACCGGTCATCGCTTCACGTGAATGAACGAACTGAATATCCGTTTGCGCTTTGGCAAATTGAATAAATCGGTCCGTCACTGCTGGATCATTAAATACTTGATAGTAGCCGCTGCCATTATCAATTTCCGACTCGCATTCAAAGGATGCTTCAATGCCTTTTAATAGTGCTTGAACACGTGCTTTTGCCTTCATCATCGCTTCCGGTGACAACGTGCGGATCGTCCCTTCTAGACGCGCATGCTCTGCAATGACATTTTGCACAGTACCAGCTGTCATTTTACCAATTGTCACGACCGCGCTGTCGAGCGGATCGACGTTTCTAGACACGATCGATTGAAGCTGTGTAACGAAGTATGACGCTGCAACAACCATATCTTTCGTTTCATGCGGATAAGCTGCATGTCCGCCCTTCCCTTTAAAATCAATAAATAACTCTGACGTATTCGCGAACAAAAGACCTGGCTTTGTTGCAATAGTACCAGCGGGATGTTCCGGCGCAATGTGTAGTGCATAAATTTCATCGGGCATCCATGCTTTTAATTCTTTAGACGCCATGAGCGGCTCTGCGCCACCCGGTCCTTCTTCTGCCGGCTGAAAGATAAAAACAAGATCGTCATTGATTGGATTTTCGACGAAATGTGTAACAACACCGAGAGCAATGCTCATATGAAAGTCATGTCCACAGGCGTGCATCCGGCCTTCATGTATCGATGAAAACGGGAGATCTGTTTTTTCAGTAATCGGTAAACCATCAATATCCGTACGCCAGCCGATTGTTTTCGACGGTTTCAATCCTTTCATTTTAACAATAATGCCGGTACGCCACTTTTTTAGTTCGATCCGGTCCTGCGGCAATGTATGTAAATAGTTTAATAAATATTGTTGTGTTTTCTCCTCTTCAAAGCCAAGCTCCGGAATTTGATGGAGATCGCGGCGAATATCGACAAAACGGTTCATGTGCACAGTCCTCCTCTTTTTTAAAAAGAACGCGTAGGCAATTGCCCACGCGTTCTTCCCTCACCGCTCTTACAGTTTGCGGAGTTCTTGAATAATTTCTGTTTTTGATTTTGTTTTATCATCAATTTGTTTAATAACGCGTGCTGGTGCTCCAACAGCAACCGAGAATGGCGGAATATCTTCTGTTACGATAGCGCCTGCTGCGATAACGGAACCTTCACCAATACGGCAGCCTTCAAGAACGACAGCATTTGCACCGATTAATACGTTATCTTCAAGTACAACTGGTGAAGCGGATGGCGGCTCAATAACACCCGCTAGCACAGCTCCGGCACCAACATGGCAATTTTTACCAACTGTTGCCCGACCGCCAAGTATTGCATTCATGTCAATCATCGTGCCTTCACCAATAACAGCGCCGATGTTAATCGAAGCACCCATCATAATAACAGCATTGTCACCAATTTCAACTTGATCACGAATGATAGCACCCGGCTCAATACGCGCTGTAATATTTTTCATGTCGAGAAGCGGGATCGCTGAGTTGCGACGATCGTTTTCAACAACGTAATCCGTCACTTTGTCTTTATTTTGCTCAAGTGCCTCTGATACTTCAGCCCACTCGCCAAATACGACAACGGATTTACCTTCGCCAAACACTTTCGCAGAAGCGCCAAAGTTGATTCCTTCCACATCACCGTTTACATATACTTTGACTGGTGTTGATTTCGTGCTGTTACTAATAAATGAAATAATTTCATGTGCATCCATCATTTTCATAATTATGTATTCCTCCTCAGACTTTTTATATTAAATTTTTCTGCTTTTACTTTACCAAAGTAAAGCAATTTTCACAAGCAATTTTCATCCGATTTTTCCATAAACCGTTCAACCGTTTCAACAAATGCCTGCACTTGCCGCAGTTCAAACGCAGCATCATAGCCAAGCATCCACGTATCTCGCTGGATCGGTTCTCCGTCGCGGTCTAGAAGCGGCGTTTTATACAAATTATTTTCCTGATTTGAAAGCGTAATCGCCGGCAAAATCGCATAGCCGATTCCATTAAATGCCATTTGACGGCACGTTTCAATTTGATCAACAACAATAGAACGCTTTGGTGTCACCTGAAATCGATTATGCCACCATTCCTGAATTTCCTGATCGTAATTTGAATCACTTTTAAACTGAATGAACGGTTTTTCTGTCGTTAATACTTCTTCTACATCCTGAATGTCTTTATCAACTAAATAAAGCGGATCTTCAAACAAATGAATTTTTCGGCCTTTCCATTCAGGTGTTCCTCGAATGATCCCAATATGAACATCACCTTCATACAGCTCTTTTAAAATTTCACTGCTCCAGCCCGTCATAAGTTGAATTTTCGCATACGGATATCGCTCAACAAAGAGTTTTAATACTTTTGGCAGCCAATTTTGGCCGACAATGCTTGCGCAAGCAATTTTTAGCGTTCCATGTACGTTTGGTTCCAGTGATTGCAATTCTTCGAGCAGTCCTTCTTTTTTCTCAAGCGTTTCTTTTGCATAATCAACAATAAGTTCACCTGCAGGCGTTAAAGACAGTCCTTTTGTTGAACGGTTAAATATTTTGTGCGCCCACTCTTTTTCAATCGTTTGAAGCCGCTGGGAAAGTGCCGGTTGAGAGACAAAAAGACGCTCGGCTGCTTTTCTCATATTCATTTCTTCTGCAAGCACCGTTAACAAGCGGATTTCTGAAAAGGACATCTTTTTTATTCCCCTTTCTTCAAAAACAACAGCAGCATGAACGAAACCACTGCAAATAGAAATACGATCCAGTATACGACGTGAAGCGATGTCGTCAACCCTTCGCTTAAAATGAAACGGGCGGATTCGCTCATCTGAACGCCTTCTCCAAGAAGCTCATTAATGGAATCAACGGTTAAATCATCAGACGCATCCGGATTATTTTGCAAATAAGCAGTAAGACGAATATTCAATATACCACCAAGAAGTGCAGCACCGATCGTATTGCCAATATTGCGCATAAACATATTTGATGCCGTTGCCGCTCCCCGTTCATGCCAGTCGACGGCGTTTTGAATGGAGACAATAAAGGCTGTTGAAGTCAGCCCCATGCCAATACCTGTTACAAAAGATGAAGCCGCTGCCCACCAAGGTCCGTAAGACGGATCCATAGAGGCGAACATAAGTCCACCCGCAAGCAGCGCCGCACCACCAATCAATGTCGTCGTTCGATAGCCAGCAAACAAAATAAGCCTTCCAGACAACGATGAAGCAATCGGCCAACCAATAGACATAGCGGTTAATGTGAACCCTGCTATCGTTGCACTTTCCCCCATTACACTTTGCACATACATCGGTAAAAAGGTCGAAATGCCGATCAGCATAATCCCAGTCGTCAATGATACAAGATTAGCGATTAAAATCGGACGCATTTTCCATAAATGAAATGGCATCATCGGCACAGCAGTCCGCTGCTCATGAAAGACAAAGAAAACGAGTGAAATCATTCCGACAATGAGAAGCGGAATCATGAAATCGGTTTTCCCTGCCTCGACAAGAATATACATAAAAGATGAAATACTCATTAAAAACAAAACCGTTCCGATGTAATCAATATTTGGTTTCTTTTTCTCCACTTTTTCATGCAAAAAAAGAAATAGCATAATGATCGAAATAACGCCAAGCGGCACGTTCATCCAGAACACCCAGCGCCACGAAACAAATTCAACAAGCAATCCTCCCAGCGCTGGACCAGATACAGCAGAAATACCCCATACACTAGCTAAATAACCCTGTACTTTCGCCCGTTCTTCTTTCGTATAAATATCACCGACAATCGTTGTCACCACCGGCATGATCGCCCCAGCGCCTATTCCTTGTATAAACCTAAATAAAATCATTTGCTCCATCGATGCTGCAAAACCGCATAAAACAGAGCCAATTAAAAAGATCGTGATCCCGGTAAATAAAACCGGGCGGCGTCCAAAAATATCGGAAAGTTTTCCATATATTAAAACGGTCGCT
Source organism: Bacillus sp. 37MA (assembly GCF_000372765.1). NCBI lineage: Bacteria > Bacillati > Bacillota > Bacilli > Caryophanales > Bacillaceae > Bacillus > Bacillus sp. 37MA. The sequence continues at coordinate 491,477 of NZ_KB889752.1, read as the reverse complement.
GCGTTCATTAACAAATAGGCTGAAAATACCCAGCTATATAATGAAAAACTACCGAGGTCAGCTACAATATCCGGCATGGCCGTCGCCACAATTGTCGCTTCAATCGCGCTCATAAACATTGCCAGCATCACAGCAACTAGTACGAGGCGCTGGTTTGTTTGTCTTTCTTTCATAATTTGATCCTTCTTTCAACAAAAAAAGACCCGCCCCTTAGGCAGATCCCCGTTAATTCAGCTGATCGATGTAATGATTCAACTGTTTTAAAATGACCCGCCTCGTCAAAATCCCTTCAAAATAACCCTCTTCATCGGTCACACACAAAAAAGGATGATTAATTAACAGACCGAGTGCTTTTCGAAAATGATCATGAACCGTTAAACTCGGCTTATCCACTGCCATGACTTCTTTCACTTTCATATGTTCAAGCCGTTCGAATTCAACTCGTTCAAGACCCAGTATTGCTTCCGTGATCATTGGGATACTGATTAAGCCTTCAAGACGGTACTTTGTGTCCAGCACAGGAATCGCCGTATAGCCGCTTTTTGTCAAAATGAGAAGCGCATGCTCGAGGCTGTTACCGCGCTGAACGAATGCTACTTTCTCCCCTGGGATAATGTAATCCATAATATTTATCTGTAATACATCTTTGTTTGTGAAGGAAATCATCTTGATTCTCCTTTTTCCTTTTGTAAGCGCTTAACTTATCTTCTATTATAGCAAACCGTGTAAGCAATTCGCCAGGTAGACGAGCCGTTCTTTTAAATTAAAAAAGATTCGGCTCACAAATGGCAACTGTCTTATGCCTGTTCCTGCTGTTTCGCTTCTTGAAGCAGTTCGAAAATTTCAATCGCGGTCATGTCAATATCGTCAAACGGATATTTACTTCCTTTTCCATCTTTATCATACACTTCAAGCTCAAATGTATCTTTATTCGGGAAATATTTCACCTGACAAAGCATTTTTCCGTTCAACTCAAAAAGGCGTTGTTGCACTTCACCCTGCTCTCCGCCCTCCTGTAATGACTTTAAACGCTGTACAATTCCAACTAGTTGCGACATATATTGTCGACCCCTTTCGATTCGTAATCCATTAAGTAAGCACAAGAAATATACCATACATCTATTTGATAATCCAACATTTTTATCCCTTTTTTTCACCGATTTCGCTCAAAAAGAGACGCCAAAAAATTAGCGTCCCCTAAGCCAAACGATGAGAATAATACCTGCAAAGATCACTATTGCAGCCACGTACGTCCAGAAAATCGGATTGAGCGTATAAGGATGACTGCGTACGAGTACACCTAGGTTTTCATCCTTTACTTTTCCAGCTGATGCTCGTCTCATGGCGGCCACTGTACCGAAAATCGCAGCGGCAAGCAAAATGATTGAACCAATTAGAAAAAATGCGATGACAGCCACCTACTCATTCTTCGTGATATTTGCTAGTCTCCCCCGCTTTCCTTCTTCTTATACACTAATATAAAAGCCCTTCCTGATCGTACAAAAATTCATAAGGAATGTCGAAAAACAAATATTCATTATCTCTGATTGGGCATGAAAACGTACGAATCGTTTCTCCCGTTTCAATGTCGCTATATAAATCAGAAATAAGTCCACCACCATTTTTCCGCATTCTTAATATATTTTCTAGAAAATAAGGACGCCAGCTCCAGTTCTTATCGAAATACTCCGGCTGAAACACCCAATCGCCTTCTTTTTTAAAATAGTTAGGTGTCAGTTCAAAACCATTTTCATCGCATATATAAAGGCGAAAACACATGCCATCAAAATGCTGCCCGATTTCTTCCAATAGTTTTTCTTTAGAAGCTGATTTTGATTTGGACAAAATCGTATCGAGCTCCATTTCAATTTTATCTGCTAGTGTATATACGCTGTTTAGCGCCTGTTTTTCGTAAGAAATAAACTGACTGCATTTCTCTCGCAGCATAGCTTTTAACTGATCCGGATTTACAAATACAGGAGATGGTTCAGCAAGGTAAAATCCTTGATAATAGCGGCCGCCATTTTTCCATGCATATTGCAGTTGATATTCGACTTCTACTGTTTCAAATAAAAGGGATGCGCCAATTTTCCTTGCAAACATAGATAGAGAATAAACTATGTTTTTATATGTTTGATCTCCTGCATCTTTGCGGAGCGCCTGCAGACTTACTTTTAATATATCCGGGGAGTAACTAGCAAAGTGACGAATATCGCCTTCTGCTTCGCCAAGATGATCTACTGCCAGACGGATGCCAAGCGTCTTGTAATAGCGCAAAACGTTATCCAGCGAAGCGCTGTATTCTGCTGCCGAAATTTCAAGTACGATTTTATCAAGCGTCACCCCTTTATCTGTATAGCTTTCGATGATCGCAAGAAACGATTCACCATAGTCTTCGAGAAGTCCTGATACCTGCCGATTAATAAATAGAAACGACTTCTGTTTTTCAGCTGTATAATCATCAAGCGCTTTTTTTAAAATAACATCTTCCACTTCATGGCGGTATTCATCCGGCGTATCTTCATCATGAAAAAAGCCGCCAAGACTCTTTGCCTTCTCTCCATCCATATAACGGCCAAGTACTTCGTAGCCAGCAATTTTATGTTCATCAGCGCTAAAGATCGGCTGATAATATGGGATGACCCGGTCGAGATTACTCATTATTTCCAATGCATCCATTGAAGGACCCCCCTTTTTCCATCAAATCGCTTATTATTATACATGACTTTTCTCGAATATGCTTTCATCAGAAAACCCGGCCTGTTTAAGGGCCGGGTTCATTTCTTATGACGTCGGGCAAAATCAACAAATCGGAATTTATCCAATCGGTGTCTTGACTCTGTATATTGAAATAGGCTTGCATCATCCAATGTATATACAAGTCGTCAAGATAGAAAGAAAACGATTACGCAAAAAAAGACAGCGGAATTCACTGACCGTTTATTAACATGGAAATTGATTAATCCCTTGTACGATAAAAAAGCTCCGCATAACGACTCTACACGGAGTTTTTCTTTTCACTCTTCGTCTTCTCTTACTCGATACGCAGCCGTTAACGATTCCATCTGGCTGTTAATGTATATATCGCCTTTATTACGTTCCACATAACGGGAATTTCCTTCACTATCTTGGTAACGCGCTTTTGCATTATCTGATAATTGTAATTGAAGGAAATTTGTTAAACGGTCTTTTAATTCATCTTCTATAATGGGGAATAAAATCTCCACCCGTTTAATCATATTACGTGTCATCATATCAGCGGATGATAAATATACCTTCCGCTTCCCCGCATGATGGAAGTAATAAATGCGGCTATGCTCTAAGAAACGACCAATGATGCTAATGACGCGAATATTTTCACTCACGCCTTGTATCCCTGGCTTCATGCAGCATATACCACGGATAATGCAGTCTATTTGAACACCCGCATTTGACGCTTCATAAAACTTCATGATCAAACGTTTGTCTGTTAATGAGTTCATTTTCGCAATAATCCGGCCGTTACCGTGTTTTTTATGAATCTCAATTTCTTCTTCAATCAATTTAATAAATGCCTCTTGAATGTCATATGGTGCGACGACAAGATGATTATATTTTGGCTTATCCATATAGCCACTCAAATAGTTAAAGAAATTTGTTGCGTCAATGCCAAACTCTTTTTTCGACGTAATCAACCCATGATCTGTGTATATTTTCGCCGTAGCATCATTATAGTTCCCCGTGCCCAGGTGAACAAATCGTTCAATTCTTCCCGCAAGCTTACGGACGACGAGCGTGATTTTACTGTGTGTTTTCAAATTGTGCATGCCATAAATAACATGGCAGCCTGCCTTTTCGAGCTCTTTTGCCCACTGCACATTATTTTCTTCATCAAAACGTGCTTTCAATTCAACAAGTACCGTCACCTGTTTTCCTTTTTCTGCGGCCCGTTTCAGTGATTCAATAATCGGTGAATCGCCGCTGACGCGATACAACGTCATTTTAATCGCCAGTGCTGATGGGTCGTCTGCTGCCTGTGAAATAAAATCGACGACCGGTTCAAACGACTCGTACGGATGATAAAACAGAATATCTTGCTGCAATGTCTTTTCAAACACATCTTCACGCGATGATAAATCTTCCGGAAGCTGTGGAATAAACGTTTCGTACGTTAATCCTTCCCTCAATAAACTTAATTTTTTCGTAAATGGGAAGAATAAGGTTAAATCGACCGCACCTTCAATTTCATATACATCTTTATAGTGAATTTCGAGTTCATCCAATAAATAATCAAGCACATGCTGATCAAAATCCTGCGACTTAATCTCAAGGCGGACCGCAGCTCCCCATTTCCGCTTTTTCAACTCTTTTTCAATTTCAAGAAGCAAATCACGTGCGCCTTCTTCATGAATTTCCATATCCGCATTTCGCGTAATCCGGAACATGTTTACATTTTTCACTTTATATCCTTGGAAAATACGATCAATAAAATGAATAAGTACATTTTCTAAAAGGACATACGTTCCTCCCTTTGCATCAGAAGGTACTTCAATGACCCGTTCAAGGACACCTGGTACTTGAACGATTGCCACACGGTCTGCTTCTGCTTCAGGGTCATCATTTTCAAGCATAACAACTAAATTCAAACTTTTATTCAAAAGCATTGGAAACGGACGATACGCATCGATTGCCATCGGGGTCAGCACTGGAAACACTTCATTCTCAAAATAGTCTTGAAGGAACTTTTTTTGTTCAGCATTCAATTCGTTCGGTTTTACGAAATGAAACCCTTCTTCTTCAAGAGCCGGCAAAATTTCTTCTGTCAGGACACGGTTTTGTGTATGTACCAGTTCATGTGCTTTTTCACTAATCGCTTTTAGCTGCTGTTTTGGTGTTAATCCTGCTTTGTTTTCCGGTTTATTGAAACCGGCTTTCACCTGATCCTTCAGTCCGGCGACACGCACCATAAAAAATTCATCCAGGTTGGAGCTGAAAATAGCTAAAAATTTCATTCGCTCAAGAAGTGGATTATTTAAATCCGATGCTTCCTGCAATACACGCTGATTAAAATTAAGCCAGCTCAATTCACGATTATTATAATAACTTGGATTCGCTAGGTCCTTTTCCACCTGTCCATTCACTGGACATCCCCCATTTCAATCATTTTTGTTTAAACTGTAATGTAATCTCTTTATGCAGCGCTTTTTCAAGTTGTCTTTTTTGCTTAACACTCTGGTAACGCTCCGCCATTTCATTGCCTTCACAATAGACAGTAATGAGAATGCTATCTTGCTTCTCTTTGACATCAAGATCCTGTACGACGCTTCGTTTTGAGCTATTTAAGCTGTAGCATAGTTTCAACAGAGCACCGTATTCACGCATTTTTTGTATTTCTTCTTTAGTAAACCATCCATTAAATTCTTCTAAATACTGCTTTAATGTCGAATTATTTGTGAATGACGCAGTTAATGAAAGATACGCTTTTTCAGAATGTGTAAATCCATCAAATAATGAGTTAATTAACAAATAAAATGTATGCCTGCTTTTAGAACTTGATGAGATATATTCCCCTAGATAAAATAGCGCTGCTGATTGTTCAATTATAAATCGTTCTTGCTTTGTGACGTTTAGTAAACCTTCTTTTTCAAAACCATTCACCATTTTTTCCATCAACGCCATCATTTGATGATGATGCTCATCGTCATGTCCGTACACTTTTAAAAGCCGTTTAATTCCGTTTCGCTTCACGTCTGCCGCTGTTTTATACTGTCCGCCTTTTATACGTTCAAGCATAATGCCATCGCGGAGCCCGCGTGAACTGACGATTAAGCCGTTTGCATTCGTATGTACGGCCATCTGGTAAAATACTTCGAGCGCTGGCAAAATCAAATCGGCCCGCTCATTGGAAAGGCCATCCACCTTTTCCAGTTCTGAATACGATAATGATGACAGTTCTTCGCGTAGCCTATCAAGTGCATCTAACGTTAAATCATATCCATGAACACCGAGCGGCGGATAATTTTCTTTTAACTGCTGCACAATCGCAAGGTTCCGTGCACTTCCTCCAATGGCTGCAATAACGCCATCCGGTGCTTTTTGCAGCCACGGATACCTTGACAATTCACTTTGAATGTATTCCGCCATTTTTTTCTGTTCTTTCGGCTTCATCCGACCTTCTGCAATAAACATCTGTTTAAGTGAGACAACACCAAATGGAAAGCTATGTGAATATTTCAATTTTCTATTTTCAAACAGTGTAATTTCTGTACTCCCCCCGCCAATATCAATCGTCAAGCCATTGTCTACGGGCATCGTTTTTAATACAGCTGATAAACCGTATAGTGCTTCTTCTTCACCTGATAAAAGCCGGATTTGAAAAGCGGTTTCTTCTTTCACTTTCCGAATGATTTCATCCCTGTTTTTTGCCTGGCGGATCGCAGCAGTTGCCGCGCATTCCACTTCTGTTACATCATAATAATCAAGTACTTCACGAAAGTTTTTCAGTGCTTCAAGTAATAGTGCTATTCCTTCATCACTCATCACGCTCGATTCATCTAGAAAACGATTCAATCTGAGCGGCGCTTTTACGTTACGGAATTCCTCAATTCCTGCTCCTTGTTCTTTATATAAAACGAGACGAACTGTATTCGACCCGATATCAATAATTGCTGTTCTACTGTGCTCCATCGGTTTTCCTGCTTTCTTTTTTATTCATCTTTTCCACTTAAATATACCATGCAAACCATTATGATTGCTTTCAAATCCGCCTGAAAAAGTGTATAATAAGAAAAAATGAATGCGAAAGGAGTCTCAATTGTGAGTAAATTATCTGAACCTTTCACCGAACCTTCATCTGATGATATCCTCGCCAAAGCGATCTTTACAGTTAACCGTCATGCAAAGACGGCTACAAATCCAAAATATTTGTATCAGTTAAAGAAGCAAGCCCTCTTAAAAATGATTAAAGAAGGCAAAGCGAAAAAAAAAGGCCTTCACTTTTCCCGAAATCCAAAGCATAGCCGACAGCAATCAGACGTCCTCGTTGAATGTGGTCATTATACATTCCATATACCGCCATGCAAAGAAGACTTCAATCTACTTCCTCATCTAGGACGCCTCAATGAGGAATTTCGTAATCCGCGATGCTCGATGAGTTTGTCAAAAGCAAAAGGAGTGTTGGAAGCGTATACTGGGATGAAAGAAGACCAGTCAAAACGTAACCCTCCAGGCCGTAAACAGTATACAAAGCCCGTTTTTAAACCGCTTGGACAGTCATATTAGAACGAAAAAGGACGCAGCCCGCTTGGCAAGCGTCCTTTTCTCTTTTACAGTGCAAGTTCGTCAATATATTCAACAAGACGGGCAATTTCCGGTTTGCTCACCTGGGCATCTGCACCGACACCTTTTCCTTTATGACGCAGCTCATCTGTAATGAGAGATGAGAAAATGATCACGGGCAATTTATTTAATTGCGGATGCTCTTTAATACGTTTCGTTAAATGATGGCCATCCATTTTTGGCATTTCAATATCCGTCACGATGAGCTTCACTTTTTCAAAGGTATTTTCTTGTTCAATGGTGGATTCTAAATAGTCGTACGCTAACTGACCATTTTCAAAAAACTCAACTTGATCATACCCTGCTTCACTTAGCGTATCGTGAATTAGTTTACGCAGCAGCGGCGAATCTTCTGCAACAATAAGTTGTTTTTCAGACCGTTCTCGTTTGCCAAGGCTCTGAATTTGATCGATATGAATACCTGAATATGGATTAATATCGACAACAATTTTTTCAAAATCAATCAACAAAATCATCGTTTCACTCATTTTGATCACACCGATAATTTGATTGTCGATACCTTGGTACATTTCAGATGGTTTCTCGATATCAGTCCAGGAAATACGATGAATACGCGTTACATTTTGTACATGAAAAACGACTTTTTGCTGGTTAAATTCCGTCACGATATATTTATCTGTCGCTTGATTAACCGATGGAGGCATACCGAGCACTTTCGCCATATCGATGACCGGAAGCACTTCATCACGCAGTTGAATGATCCCTTCAATGTGATCATGTGCATGCGGAATAAATGTAATCGGCATCGGTTGAATAATCTCTTTTACTTTCATGACATTAATACCATATTTGTTATCCTGCACTTCAAATTCAACAATTTCCAATTCATTCGTGCCTGATTCAAGTAAAATACCATAATCATTTGTCATATGTCATTAGACCCCTTACGCATTTTTATTTTACTATATCACGAAATAAAAAAATGCGTATGGTTGAAAAATTTAGATTTTCTTAACAAAAATTTAGATTTTCTTAACATTGTAAACATTACGTTTACATTATAATAACAATAGTACTTAATAAAGGTGGCTTACAAAATGGAACATCGATTAAACGAACGTGTAAAAGAAATTGAAATATCCGGCATACGAAAGTTTTTCAATCTTGTCGGCACAACTGAAAACATGATTTCATTGACGATCGGGCAGCCTGACTTTCATACATCCGATCACGTAAAGGCAGCAGGTATACAAGCGATTGAACAAAATGCAACTGTCTACACACCAAATGCTGGACTGCCCGAGTTAAAAAAAGCAGCAGCTGAATTTTACAAACAAAAATATGATGTTTCGTACAATGCAGAATCAGAAGTCATTGTCACGGTCGGGGCGAGCCAAGCGATTGATATCGCTCTTCGTACCATTTTGCAACCTGGAGATGAAGTGATTGTACCCGGACCCGTTTATCCGGGATATGAGCCTATTATTCATTTATGTGAAGCGAAAACGATCATGGTAGATACGACTAAAAATGACTTTCGCATAACAGCAGCCCTCATTGAACAGTCATTGACGCGCCGAACGAAAGCGATCATTTTGCCTTATCCCTCTAATCCAACCGGCGTTAGTTTAACAGATCGTGAACTTCAGGACATCGCACAGCTTGCAAAAAAACATGAATTATTCATTCTGGCGGATGAAATTTATAGTGAAATTATTTATGAACGACCGCACGTATCAATCGCCTCTTACCTTCCCGAGCAGACGATTGTCATTAATGGTCTGTCGAAATCGCATGCGATGACCGGCTGGCGAATTGGTCTTTTATTTGCATCTGAAATTATTACCCGTCACATATTAAAAGTACATCAATACAATGTTTCATGCGCCTCATCTGTTTCACAAAAAGCGGCAATTGCGGCGTTAACAGCCGGCATCGATGATGCAATCCCGATGAGGGAAGAGTATAAAATCCGCCGTGATACAGCTTATGATAAAATCCAAACACTCGGATTGAAAACAGTAAAACCGGATGGTGCGTTTTATTTCTTTGTCAAATTACCGGATGATTTCAGCGGCTCATCCTTTGACTTTTGCCTCACACTTGCGAAAGAGTACAAAGTGGCTGTTGTACCCGGCAGCGCTTTTTCCCCTGCTGGTGAAGGGTGGTTCCGTCTTTCATACGCTTGCAGCATTGAAGACATCCAAGAAGGACTAGCACGAATTGAACAATACCTTAACCATTTAAAAAAGTAAAAAAACAGCAGGTTCTCTTCGACTGAGAACCTGCTTTTCTTTACTTGTTATATGCTTTAATAAGTGCCTGCGTACCATTTTCCGCTTCACCTTGCGCTGCCAGCTTTTCATACATGTCTTTCGCCATTGACAGTCCCGGCAATTTTAAGTCCATCTGTTCTGCTTCTTCAAGGGCAATTTTCATGTCTTTAATAAAGTGTTTAATAAAAAAGCCTGGTGCAAAGTCCTCTTTCATCATACGGGGTGCAAGATTTGACAATGAATAGCTGCCCGCTGCACCGAGCGCTATACTTTTTAGAACTGTTTCTGGATCCAGTCCAGCTGTTTTCGCATAAGTAATCGCCTCGCACACACCTATCATGTTCGATGCAATCGCAATCTGGTTTGACATTTTTGTATGCTGTCCAGCTCCTGCTCTTCCTTGATACACAATATTTTCACCAAATGTATCAAATAACGGTTTCATTTCAGTAAAAATATGTTCATCGCCGCCAACCATGATCGACAACTTTCCTGACTGTGCAAAAATATCTCCACCTGAAACAGGCGCATCGAGTACAGAAATGTCTCTCGCTTTGCCTTTCTCATATAGTTCTTGTGCAAGACTCGGCTTCGATGTTGTCATATCAATAAAGACTTGTCCTGCATGACTCCCTTCAAACAGACCGTTTTCTCCTATGTATACTTGCTCTACATCTTTCGGTTCACCGATAATCGTAAATACAACATCTGTTTTAGATGCCAGTTTAGACGGCGTTTCGCACCAAGTTGCACCTGTCTCGAGTAAATCAGCCGCTTTTGATTTTGTTCGTGTGTAGACAAACAACGGATAGCCTGCTTTTTGCAAATGAGAAGCCATATGTTTCCCCATTACACCTATACCAATAAACCCAACTTTTTGTTTGTTCATCATGTCGCCTCCTTTATATAGTCTTTTTATTGTCGCATATTTCAGAATTTTTTTGCACAAAAAAAAGTTCAGACAACGAGTTGTCTGAACAAAAGTGAGAGAAATGGAGAATAAAAACTGGTTACATTCGTACTATTCCCGCTCTCTCTTTTTTTACACCTATTTCTATATTATTTTTTGTGTACTCGCTTGAACACGTTCAACAACTTCTTCTGCTGTTGACAACGTAATGGCTTCAGCTGCCAAAGCTTCCATGTCTGATTTCGACAAATGCTTCAATTGCGCACGTGCTTTTAAAATAGATGTTGCACTCATCGAGAATTCATCAAGACCTAGACCTAAAAGAAGCGGTATGGCTAATTCATCTCCAGCCATTTCGCCGCACATACCCGCCCATTTTCCTTCTTTATGAGCCGCTTCAATCACCATTTTTACGAGACGCAAAATGGAAGGATTGTATGGCTGATACAAATAGGATACACGCTCGTTCATACGGTCAGCAGCCATCGTATATTGAATCAAGTCATTTGTGCCAATACTGAAGAAATCGACTTCTTTCGCAAATAAATCGGCAATAACAGCTGTTGATGGAATTTCAACCATAATCCCAAGCTCAATGTTTTCAGAAACGGCAGTACCTTCTGATTCAAGCTTTGCGCGTTCTTCAAGTAGTACGGCTTTCGCTTCACGGAATTCATTCACTGTTGCAATCATCGGAAACATAATTTTCAAATTGCCATGTACACTTGCCCTAAGCAATGCACGCAGCTGCGTACGGAAAATATCCTGTTCTTCAAGGCAAAGACGAATCGCCCGGAAGCCTAGAAATGGATTCATTTCATGCGGTAAATTCAAATATGGAAGTTCTTTGTCGCCGCCGATGTCAAGCGTACGAACGACAACTGGCTTGCCTTCCATTCCTTCAAGAACTGCTTTGTATGCTGTAAATTGCTCTTCTTCTGTTGGCAAAGAGTCACGGCCCATATACAAAAATTCTGTCCGGTAGAGACCGATTCCTTCACCGCCATTTGCTTTGACACCTTTTAAATCTTCAGGTGTACCGATGTTCGCGGCCAATTCTACATGATGACCATCAGCTGTCACCGTTTGTTCGTTTACAAGCTTTGCCCATTCTAAACGCTGCTGCTGATACGCTTCACTGCGCTTTTTATACTCTGAAGCCACTTCTTCTGTCGGATTAATATGCACTTCACCTTGAAGCCCATCAATAATGATTAAATCACCATTTTGAATATCAGAAGTCGCATTTTTCGTCCCAACCACCGCTGGAATTTCAAGTGAACGCGCCATAATGGCCGAGTGAGAAGTACGACCGCCAATATCTGTTGTAAATCCTTTCACGAATTCACGGTTTAACTGTGCCGTCATCGATGGCGTTAAGTCTTCAGCGACAACAACCACTTCTTCTGCAATAAGTGCCGGTGCCGGAAGTTCAACACCGAGAAGTGCCGCTAAAATGCGTTTCGTTACGTCTTTAATGTCTGCAGCACGCTCTTTCATGTATTCATTTTCCATCGCTTCAAACATACCAATAAACATATTCGCCGTTTCTTCAAGGGCAAATTCTGCATTGACAGAATCACTTTTAATTTTTTCTTCAATAGGCCCTGTCAATTCCGGATCGTTTAATACAAGCAAATGCGCTTCAAAAATAGCCGCCTTATCATCTCCAAGATCGCGGCGCGCTTTCTCTTTAATAACTTCAAGTTCTGTTTCTGATTTTTTTAACGCAGCACGGAAACGTTTTACTTCAGCTGCTGTATCAGATTCTGTCCGCTTTTCAACTGTGAGATCCGGTTCCAATAAACGATACGCTTTCGCAAAAGCAATACCGTCAGAAGCTGCAATCCCCTTTAATAGGCCCACCATCAGTTTGCAAGACCTTCGCTTTTCAATAGCGTTTCAATGGATTCAAGCGCCGCTGTTTCATCACTACCATCTACAGAAATCACAATTTCCGCGCCTTTACCGATTCCAAGAGACATAACACCCATAATGGATTTCAAGTTCACCGTTTTCCCTTTATACTGAAGATTGATATCGCTTGAAAATTTGCTTGCTGTTTGTACGAGAAGCGTTGCAGGACGTGCATGAATGCCTGTATCCGCTATTACAGTATATGATTTTTTAGACATTAGTCAGTCTCTCCTTTATCATTATTCTTCATTGAGGATAGCATGAATCTTTCCCCCACTCAATTATTGCGTTTTCTCTTATTGCTCTTCCTGTTAACATCTTCTAAAATAGACAATTATAAAGGAGGTATTTATCCATGTATTATAAAAGACAGGAAGCGTTTCGATATTCTTTTTCAGAAACCATTCCCACCATTTGCGAAGTGTATGTACATAAGGGCGGCGTAAAAGAAAAAGTACAGTCATTTCAATCATACATTCTGGATTTAAGCCCTAATGGAATGAAAGTCGCTTCAAAAACAGATATTGAATTACGCGATGAATACATTCTCACCTGTTCTTTCCAACTGTCCGAAACTCTTATTCATTTTACCGGAAAAATGATTCGAAAGCGATATGCAGGTACTTCATTTGAATATGGCATTCAAAGCGATGGCCATGAAGAACTGAAAAAACAAATTATTGCTTCTTTAAAAACATATTCAAAAGAACAATTGAAAAAACGGCGGACGTAAGAATGTTAAATCATCCTTTTTACCATACCGCCATTGATAATGATATTTTCCACCGTTATCAATGTATTAGCCATATCGGCAAGATTTAAATAATTTCGTATTCGGTTCGGACATGATTTTCCGTATCGAGCATCTATTCACAATAGCGGATCCCGAATACACATGTCTGATTGCTTTACGCGAACAGACAAAGACCTTTGCAGCACTATCGGTTACCATTTTGTCCCGGCATTTCTTTTTTATGTCCCGGATGGACATAAAAAAGAGACTTCTCCACTGTTAATGAGAACATCCACTTGTTCACGCTAATGACCGTTTTTTTAGTAAACAAAGGCGGTTACTTCTCTAACTTCGAGGTATCTCTGTATATTCATAGTCTATATGTCCGCCATGTTGGGCAATTCCTCGGAATTGCTTGAAATCCGGCTGTTTTATTAATTCAGAACGGAACGTTAAAAAGTCTTCCTTTTGAATGCGTATGCGTTTTAATTTTCCATTTCTAAGGAACGTTATATCATTTTCAATTTCATCAATCGTCAAGCACCCACCCCCTCATCAAAATAGTCAAAAAATTGTAATAACACAGTGTAAATCTCTTTACTATTTTCAAAAAATAAGGCAAACTTTACTTTAATACCTTATCTACTGATTATAGAAGATTACGTGAGAATATGGTATCGTCAATTGTCGAAAAGGAGCGTATTAGGATGACTAAAGCAGAAGTCGGCAACATTATTGAATTTAAAGACGGTCTTCGCGGGATCGTCGAAAAAGTAAATGAAAACTCTGTAATCGTTGATTTAACAATCATGGAAAATTTCGATGACCTAGAAGTGGAAGAAAAAACAGTCGTCAATCATAAAAATTATATCATTCTCCATGCATGAAAAAAAGAGCGGATTGCTATTCCGCTCTTTTTTTATTTATCATCGATTAAAATGGTCGTTTCACTTTATGCTGATACAATGACGATGCTGTCTTCCTGCAGTACAGCTTTTAATTTTGTTGTTTCCGGATGATCATAAATAAAATCAGCGATGCCGTCTTCAATTTGTTCTTGAATGACACGGCGAAGGGGTCTTGCACCGAATTGAGGGCTATATCCGAGCTCTACTGTTTTCTCTTTCACTTCATCCGTTACATCGATTGTCATATTTTGTTCATGAAGCATACCGTTTACTTCATCAATCATTAATTCTACGATTTTCTTCAAATCATCTTTTTCAAGTGCCTGAAACTCAATGATCGAATCAAATCGGTTTAAAAATTCAGGTTTAAAGTAGTCTGAGAGAGATTCAAGAACAGAAGCTGCACTCTCGGTCTGCACTTTTTCAAATCCGACTGTTACGTTCTTCTTGCCCACTCCTGCGTTACTCGTCATAATAATGACGGACTCTTTAAAACTCACCGTGCGTCCTTGGCTGTCTGTTAAACGTCCATCTTCCATAATTTGCAGGAATATGTGCTGTACATCAGGATGTGCTTTTTCAATTTCATCCAATAAAATAATGCTGTACGGATTACGGCGTACCTTTTCTGTCAGCTGCCCTGCTTCTTCAAAACCGACATAACCTGGGGGTGAGCCTATCAATTTTGATACACTATGCTTCTCCATAAATTCACTCATATCAAGACGAATGAGCGATTCTTTGGAGCCGAAAAGTTCTTCAGCCAATGTTTTCGTCAACTCTGTTTTCCCGACACCTGTTGGACCAACAAATAAAAAGGAACCAATTGGACGGCTTTTTGCTTTTAGCCCCGCCCGGCTGCGTCGAACAGCTTTTGCCACTTTTTTCACAGCTTCATCCTGTCCAATAACTTTTCCAGCAAGATTTTCTTCAATGTGCTTCATCTTCTGTTGTTCATCCTGCTGGAATTTCCCAACTGGAATACCTGTTTTACGCTCAATTAACGACTGAATCTGTTCCGCCGTTACGCTCAGTGCCGCATGTGCTGATTCCCCTTGTGCAAGCTTTGCTTCAAGCACGGCTTCTTCATCACGAAGTGTCGCTGCTTCTTCATATGCTTCTTTTTGCAGTGCAGC
The DNA here is from genome assembly GCF_000372765.1 of Bacillus sp. 37MA. NCBI lineage: Bacteria > Bacillati > Bacillota > Bacilli > Caryophanales > Bacillaceae > Bacillus > Bacillus sp. 37MA. The sequence goes on along the minus strand of NZ_KB889752.1, from coordinate 476,319 downwards.
GTCTTTTCTTTTGGCAAGCGCCGTCAATTGCTCTTGAATCGTTTGGTTATCCGTTTCATCAATCGTCAAATTCAGTTTTGATCCTGCTTCATCGAGCAGATCAATTGCTTTGTCTGGTAAAAAGCGGTCCTGAATATAGCGATGTGAAAGAGAAGCACATGCATGAATGGCTTCATCCGTATAAGTAACACGATGGAAATCTTCATAGTACTTTTGAAGTCCTTTTAAAATCTGAACTGTTTCTTCTACATTCGGTTCTGTCACCTGTACCGGCTGAAAACGCCTTTCAAGCGCCGCATCCTTTTCAATTCGGCGGTATTCTTTCAATGTAGTTGCACCAATTATTTGCAGCTCACCCCGCGCTAATGCTGGTTTCAAAATATTCCCGGCGTCCATAAAACCTTCTACTGATCCTGCGCCGACGATTTGATGAATTTCATCAATGAACAGCAACACATTTTTACGTTGCTGCAATTCTGCAATCAACTGCTTCATTCGCTCTTCAAACTGACCACGGATACCTGTTCCAGCAATGAGCGAAGCAACATCAAGCACATATACTTCTTTCGATTGCAGTTTCACTGGTACACGTCCTTCTGCAATAAGAATCGCCAATCCTTCTGCAATGGCTGTTTTCCCGACACCCGGTTCACCGATTAATACAGGATTATTTTTATTTCGTCTATTTAAAATTTCAATGACACGCGCCACTTCTTTATCACGTCCAATAAGTGGATCAATGAGGCCCGCTCTTGCCATTTCTGAAAGATTGCGACCGAATTCGTCCAGCAACCCTCCTCCTCCATGACCCGCTGGCGGCGTTTGCGGCTGATTCATCTGCTGTTTTGGCACATTTCCATTGTTCATAAATTCATCAAATGGAAAACCGAATGATTGAAAATTCATATTCATTCCTCCAATAGCCTTTTTTTCTTCTTTATAACAACTATTGCATAAATAGTATTGATTTGATTGCCCATTGACACGGACAATCATTTGCACATTTACTTCGTTTTGCTGACACTTTTGGCATTTCATCCCTGTCATCCCCTTTTGTTTGACTTTGACTATCTTTGATTAATTATTAGTATACTTTGACCTTCTTTGACTTTCAAGCTTTTTGCTCAAAAAAAAAGCGTCCTAAATCGGACACTTTAGCCAAGTGGTAAAAAAACAATGAGTAATAAATCAAAAATAAGATGAGATATAATGAGCATTGGAATGCTTTTTTTCCATATGTATAGCCCTCCCCAGAAAAGACCTGCACAAAAGGCTGCTATCACCCAGATCCACTGACCTGAATAAAGAAAGACAGATCCAAATAAAGCTGATGCAATAAAAGCTGATGCCCACTCATTCATATAATAACTTAATCGTTTTTGAACAAACCCGCGCCAAAACAGCTCTTCTCCTGGGATGAAAATGAGGACGAGAACGATGTAATGCCAGACAAACTGAGGAGTAAATTGTGCATAAATCGCTGACACATGCGTCGATACAGACAATGGTAGCACACTCATCACCCAAAACCCTACCGCAAATAACGCATAAAGAATAGCACCTGATAATAGTCCGTACATCATAAAGCTGTTTGTTTTTTGTTGATCGTCAATCGGTTCACTAATAATCGAAATGCTCATAAAAAATAAATTAGCAGCTGTATAAATATACCAGAATATGTCTTGATCTGAAAACGTTACAAATAATAGTACATGTGCAGCCGCAATACTAGCAATAAGTCGCCAGTCTTTCACAAAGCCGATTCGCATCTAGAGCCCCCTTTCGTTACTGCCGCCGTCATTTTACCATACCAAATCAGAATGTACCAAATAGATTACGACAAATCTTTCACTGACAGCCCAAGCTTTCGTAATATTTTTGTAGCAGAATCTACTTCTTCTTCCGATAGAACGCTGATCAAGTCATGAATATTTTGTTCATGCTCCGGAAAGACACCCTCAATTAATTCGATGCCATCCTGCGTAATCGCTGCATGAGTAATGCGACGATCTTCCGGACAGGCCACTCGTCTAAGCAGCTGTTTTTTTTCTAATTTATCCACAACATACGTAATGCTTCCGCTTGCGAGCAATATTTTCCCGCCAATTTGCTGAAGCGGCTGTGGTCCTTTATGGTATAACAGTTCCAATACGGCAAACTCTGTCGGATTAAGTCCGGTTTGCTGTATATAACGATTCACCTGTTCGTTTACTACTTTATAAGCTCGTGAAAGCACGATAAATAACTTTAATGATTTTTTACTGTCTTCCATTTATAATCCCTGCCTGTCTATTCATCTTTTTGATCACTCATTAACGAGCAATAAGACCCATTAAATGAAGTTTCACTTTACTATACGTTACACATTTTTCACCTATTTTAAAAGGGGTTAAAGCTTAATTTTATGTTTTTACAAGAATTGATCAAATTTCTGCTATACTGTCGTGTATAATAACGTCATATATCTATCCTATCATACAGGTGATTATTACTTATGAAAAAACGTGATTATTATTTTGATAATGTCCGGTTTGTACTCATTTTCTTTGTTGTTTTCGGTCATTTGCTCCGGCCTTATATTTATGAAAGCCCACTTATTTACGCATTGTATATGAGCATTTATTTATTTCATATGCCCGCTTTTATTTTTGTGTCTGGATATTTTGCGAAAGGAATTATGCGCCCAGGCTATATAAAAAAAGTTACCCGCAAACTACTCATTCCACTACTTATTTTTCATGTTATTTATTCGGCCTTTTACTTCTGGATTGAGCACGAAGAAACGTTATCCATCAGTCTGCTTATTCCAGAATGGTCGCTCTGGTTTTTACTAAGCTTATTTTTCTGGAATATATTGTTGCGGATTACGGTAAAGTGGGTGAAACCCGCTCTCGCCATCGTACTTGCTATAGGGCTGGGGCTTTTAATTGGTATGGTTCCCGAATCACTTCATGTGCTCAGCATCGGCCGCACATTTGTCTTTTTTCCATTCTTTTTAATTGGTTATTATACAAAAAGAGAATGGTTTGCGCCACTTTTTGCGACACCTGCACGGATTGTTCTTCTTTTGATAGCAGCCATCTTGTTTTTATTTTTTTATAAAAACACAAGTATTCAAATTGAGTGGCTGTTTGGCTCGGGATCATATGACGACCTTGGAGCAAATTCTTTGTCCGGTGTTGCATGGCGTTCTCTTGTTTATGTCCTCAATGTGATCATGATTGCGTTTATTTTATCTATTGTGACACATAAGTCGTTTTTCTTTACAACATGGGGGCAAAATACACTTTATGTATACTTACTGCATGGATTTTTCATCCAAACGTCAAGACATTTGAATACACTTGAACGGCCGCCTTCCCTATTTGTTTTATTTTTAACAGCAGCGGCACTGACACTTCTTTTGTCATCACCGCTCGCTGCTGCTTTGTTCCGGCCATTTCTCGAACAAAAGCGGCCTGGCTTTTTAACTAAAAAAGGAGATTGAAAAACTTGAACATTACCGTATGTACATTAAATGCAAAATACATCCATACGAACCTCGCCATCCGTTATTTAAAATCGTATTGTGAAGATGCCTATAACATTCATATCGCGGAATATACGATTAAAGACCCCGCAATGAATATCGTGACGGATTTATACAGCAAAAAACCTGATGTAATCGGCTTCAGCTGCTACATCTGGAACATTGAAGAGACGATTCGTGTGGCGAGCATGATTAAAAAAGTATTGCCTGACTGTACCATTATATTCGGTGGTCCTGAAGTCACGTATGACGTGCCGTATTGGCTTGATCGTTTAACTGATGTCGATTTTATCGCCATCGGTGAAGGCGAAGAAACATTCCGGACCCTTTTAGACGAACTTTCAGGCAGCCGTGATTTTTCGAAAGTTGCTGGAATCGGTTATAAAAAGGACGGAAAGCATCATATCCAACCGCAAACGAATAAAATTGATTTGCGCAAGCTCCCGTCTCCGTTTCATTTTGAAGAGGATCTTCCGTTTCTTTCTAAACGAATTACATACATCGAAACGAGCCGTGGCTGTCCGTTCCGCTGTCAATTTTGTCTCTCTTCCATCGAAACGGGCGTCCGGTATTTTGACCGTGATAAAGTGAAAGAAGATATTCGCTTTTTGATGAAAAATGGGGCCAAGACGATTAAATTTGTGGACCGTACCTTTAATATTAGCCGCAGCTATGCGATGGAAATGTTTCAATTTTTAATTGATGAACATGTGCCAGGTACTGTTTTTCAATTTGAAATTACCGGTGATATTATGCGTCCAGAAGTCATCAATTTTTTAAATGAGCATGCACCTGCCGGACTTTTCCGTTTTGAAATTGGCGTCCAGTCAACAAATGATGATGTCAATGAACTCGTCATGCGGAAACAAAACTGGGAAAAACTTGTCCGTACGGTTACGATGGTCAAAGATGGCGGGAAAATCGACCAGCATCTCGATTTAATTGCTGGACTGCCCGAAGAAAATTATGATTCATTCCGTAACACATTTAACGATGTATTTGCGCTTCGTCCCGAAGAAATGCAGCTTGGCTTTTTGAAACTGCTGCGCGGAACGGGTCTACGTTTAAGTGCAAATCAATACGGCTATGAATACATGGATCAGTCGCCTTATGAAATGCTGTCGAACCGAGTATTGCCGTTTGATGATGTTATTCGTATTAAACAGACAGAAGATGTGTTGGAAAAATATTGGAACGATCATCGAACCGATGAAACAATTGAATTTATTATGGATCACTTAGTCAAGACACCGTTCGACTTTTTCCAAGGCTTTGGTGCGCACTGGGAAATGCAAGGCTGGGGAAGAATTGGCCATCAGCTGGAAGATTTATTTAATCGTCTCTCTTCTTTTTTACAGGCCGCCTATCCGGAAAAAGCAGCACAAGTTGAAAGTATAATGAAATATGATTATTTGAACAACCAACGCTATAAGCCGCGGAAGCCGTGGTGGGATGACCGTCTTGATAAAGCGGCTCGCTCGACTGTATATCGTTCGATTATTGAACAGCCTTCCATCGCCGGAATCGAATTTGAAGCACTCCGCCTTCCTGAAAAAGATTTGTATAAACATACTATGATTGAGCCAGTAACAATGATGAAACAAGATCGACAATGGGTTGAAATGGCTGGCTATATGGTTGCCTGGTTTGATCCTTCTGGCAGCGGATCCAGACTGTTTTTCTTAAAAGAAGCAGATTTGCCCCTTTCGCAACAGCAAGCATGAAGAACAAAAAAGCAGTGAACCCGAATTGGATTCACTGCTTTTTCATTATATATTTGTTTCTTCAATACCCTTTTGCGGGCCTTTACTGCGGGCGACTAAGTAACCACCCACCGCGAGAACGATTAAGACAACCCAAAAGACCGTTTTCCACGGTGTTGATTCCGGGAAATGCTCATCGAGTACGGCAAGTGAAGGATGCGAGAGTGTAAAGACGGCAAGCTTTACTCCTACCCAGCCAACAATCAAAAACGCTGTTGTTTCAAGTGTCGGATATTTTTGCAGCAACTGGACAAACCATGTTGCTGCAAAACGCATAATGACAACACCAATGAAACCACCAGCAAACATAACAAGGAATTGACCTGAATCAATACCGCCAATGTGCCCCCATCCTGTTTCAGGAAGTGTAACAGCGAGTGCAACCGCTGCAAGCATTGAGTCAATGGCAAAAGCGATGTCCGCAACTTCAACTTTCAAGACCGTCATCCAGAAAGAAGAACCTTTGCTTTCTTTTTCGATTCCATGACCTTCAATACCTTCATCTTCGCCTTTTTCTTTCCACTTTTTATACAAGTGGTTAAAACAGATGAAGAACAAGTAAAGTGCACCAATGGCCTGTACTTGCCACACTTTGACGAGAAATGAAATGAGGAACAAGGCACCAAGACGGAACACCAATGCCCCCAATAATCCGTAAAACAATGCTTTTTTCTGTTGTACTTTCGGTAAATGCTTCACCATCACGGCCATAACGATCGCATTATCAGCAGCTAAAATCCCCTCAAGAACAATGAGGACACCGAGTACCCAGGCGTATTCAAGTAATAATACTGTATCCATTTTCCCTCTCCTTCTGGTAATCACGTACCCATTTAAACTGAAACAAGAACGTGCATCAAAGAACACAAAAAGCGAGACCTTTGCCTTTTATTAGGCAAAGGTCTCGCTGAGCATGTCTCGTCTTCATGCCAACAAAGCCGGTGAAATACTATCCACGAATTGACGACTTTGTTTTAGGTTTACACCTAACGCTACTCCCCTTCGACTTGCGTCAAAAGAAAATTCAATTTTTATACTCTTTTATTATAACGAATTATCATTTGTTTGTAAACCATTTTTTTTGCGCGTATCGCGGTCAAAAAAGCTGTATACAACAGGAATGACGAAGAGGGTCAAAAATGTACTTGAAAAAAGGCCTCCTATCACGACAACACTCATCGGTTGATTGATTTCGGTTCCATCACCGATACCCGAAGCAAGAGGGATTAAACCTAAAATCGCAGTCAAAGCTGTCATTAAAATCGGTCGTACCCGATCTTTCACGGACTGCACAATGGCCTCTGAACCGACGTAACCAGAACGTTTTCTTAGCAAGATGGAATCAACCATAAGAATCGCATTTGTTACTACAATACCAATCAGAATCAATATACCGATGATTGCCGGTATACTGATCGGTAAATTCGTGACAATGAGTGATAGCGTAACACCTATAATCGCGAGCGGTACTGTAAACATAATGACAAATGGGTATATAAAAGATTCATACTGAGCTGCCATGACAATATAAACGAGCACAATTGCCAGTACCATGGCAAGGATCATATCTCCCTTTGAATTTTCAAGAAGTTCCTGTTCTCCACTGTAGGATATTTCTGTTTCATCAGACAAGTTAAGTTCGGCTATTTCTTTATCCACTTGAGATGAAATATCACCAAGATTCGAATCAGCGGAATAATTGAGCGTAAATTGAACAGCATCTTGACCGCTAATGCGCCGAACGTTGACAGGACCATCTTGTATTTCAACATCGGCAATATCTTCAAGTTTTATGAAATTGCCGGCTGGTGTCTTTACAAGCATAGCACGAAGACCATCAACATTTTCCGTTACGTCTTCATCATACTTCACATATACCCTTTTTACTTCCGATGTATTTTCATCCAAGAGCTGTGTCGAAAAAACACCACGCATTGCATCCGTTATGATTTTCGCTACTTGAGCAGGAGCCATCCCGGCTTTTAATGCTGCTTCACGGTTAACAGTCATTTGAATTTCTTGCACTGTTTCATCAAGATTGGTCGACACTGCTGTGACATTGTCAATTGTTGCTGCCGACTTCTCAATATCCCGAACAGCTTCGTCAAGACGCTGTTTATTTGCGTCCCGTACACTAAACGTGAGAGTCTGTGGTGCCGTTCCAGAAGCGGATTGAAGGTTGAAGTCTACTTCTGCTGTTCCATTGACATTCTGGGCAGCTGCTTCCGTTCTTTCCTTGACATCATCAACGAATTCAAAAATAGTACGGTCGCGTTCCTCCTTCATTTTCACATACATTTCCGCAGTATTGGATTCACCGGTGCCACGAAACGAATCTTCCTGCGTTGATCCAATTAAACTGACGTATACTTTTACATCTTTTTCATCTGCCAAAACATCTTCAACCGCCTGTACAACGCGGTTTGTCTCTTTAAATGGTGTTCCGTTCTTCGTTTCTATTCGAACACTGACAAATCCTTCATCTGTTGGCGGCAAAAATTGTGTACCTACTTTAGTCAAACCGAATATACCTACAGCAAGCAGAACAAGCGCAATAGATAATACTTTCAACCTATTCCGAAGTGACCATCTAACCGCTTTTTCAAATATCCGGAGACTACGTGAATTTTGACGTTTCAATTCTATATCAGACGGTACAGCTTCCAGCCAGCGACTCGCCATCATCGGAATAACCGTTAGTGCCACGACGAGCGATGCAACCATGCTGAATCCGATGGTCAACGCGAACTCTTTAAAAATTTGCCCGAGGATACCGGAAATAAAGATCACTGGCAAAAAGACGACAACGGTCGTAAGTGTCGAAGCAATAATGGCGGCACTGACTTCTTTCGTCCCATCGTATGAAGCTTGCTTCGGTTTTTTCCCCATCGATAAATGCCGGTAAATATTTTCAATAACAACAATGGCATTATCAACAAGCATGCCGATTCCGAGTGCAAGTGCCCCGAGTGTCATAATATTCAAATCGAACCCGGCAAAAAACATAAGCACGAATGTCATCACGACGGAATATGGAATCGCTACCCCGATGATCAGTGTGCTTTTTATATTTTTTAAAAAGAGAAAAAGAACAGCCATCGCAAGCGCGCCGCCAACAACAAGAGAATTTCCGATATTGCCGATTGCAAGGCGTATATAATCTCCCTGGTCAAATAAAATATCCGCTTTCACGCCTTCGTATTGATCTTTTGACAATGCCTCATTCATTTTTTCTTGAAACTGCTCTGAAACATTCGCTGTATTGGCATCTGATTCCTGCAAAATACTAAGCAGGACTGCCGGATTTTCATTTGCCCGAGTGATTGTATTTTCATTAAGCGGTTTCATTTCAATAGACGCAACTTCTTTTATACTTACCTCATCTCCGGTGAGCGGATTGACAGTAATCATTAAGTCACCGATGTCTTCTAGTGAAGTAAGCTGACTTGAAACACGGGTAGTGAGCGTTTTCCCTTCCGATTCAACCGTACTCCCCGGCATCGATATATTATTTGCCTGAATTAACTGCACAACATCTGACTGGCCAATTCCGTATTCTGTTAATTTTCCCTCATTAAGCTCAACAACCACCTCATCAGCTGTGATGCCGGTCACGCTAATGTTTGCTATCCCATCAACAGATGAGAGATCTTTCTGGAGCTGTTCAGAAAGCTGCTCTATATCGACCTTTTCCTCTTCTGCCTGTAGTGACAGCTGAATAATCGGAAACTGTGACGGATCAAATTTCAAAAACTGCGGCTCACCGGCGCCTGTCGGCATTGGCGTCTGGCCGATTCGCTGCAGGACATCGTTTTGAACATCATCAATGTTTGTGCTCCATGAAAATTCAAGCAAAATAAAGTTGGAGCCTTCCTGTGATGTCGATGTAATCGTATCAATTCCTGGAAGCGTCGATAAACTGGCTTCGAGCGGCTTCGTGACTTTCTCCGACACTTCTTCCGGTCCTGCTCCGTCATATGTTGTCACGACAACCGCAATGGGCGGGTTCAAATCTGGAATGAGTTTCAATGGAATACGCATCAATGACACGATGCCTAGAATGATCACTAAAAACATTAAAACCGTCGTAAAAACCGGCCGATCAATGGAGAATTTACTGATTTTCAATCTTTTTCCCCCTCTGCGGTTTGCACTGCTGTCTTTTAACTATACCTAATATTTCCTCACGTTAACAAATTCAAACGTGTCTGGCTCCACAATAAAACCGACCTGTTAAGGAACAGATCGGTTTTATTTCGATATCGTCTAGCCAGTGTATCTATACAAAATCGTCAATAGTGGACTGGCTAAGCAAATGACGTTTCACTTTATCCTATTAAATTGTACAGACGGATGTTTTCGTGTTTATCCTGGAACCAGCGCAGCGCAAAATCATTTTCGAATAAAAAGACGAGTTTGCCTGCACGATCGCGAACGAGCGTGCTTCTCGATGATGACATGGAATCTTTAATGTCTTCTTCATTTTCTATCCAGCGTGCAATTTTCGATCCGATTGGTTCCATCCGTACTGCCGAATTGTATTCACCTAGCATGCGGTGTTCGAACACTTCAAACTGAAGCTGGCCGACCGCACCGAGAATGTATTCTTCTGTACGAACCGTTTTGTATAATTGTATGGCACCTTCTTGAACGAGCTGATCGATTCCCTTATGGAAACTTTTTTGTTTCATCACATTTTTAGCGGCTACTTTCACGAACAATTCCGGTGTAAACTGAGGCAATTTTTCATATTGAAAAATCGGTTTACCACTAGTGATCGTATCACCAATCTGATAATTACCTGTGTCATACAACCCAATGATGTCGCCACTTACTGCTTCATTGACCGTACTCCGGTCATCCGCAAGAAATTGTGTGGACTGGGATACTTTCGTCGTTTTTCCCGTCCGTGCAAGTGTCACAGCCATCCCACGCTCAAATTTGCCTGAGCAAATACGTAAAAAGGCAATCCGGTCACGATGAGCTGGATTCATATTTGCCTGTATTTTAAAAATAAAGCCCGAAAATTGTTCATTTAACGGATCAATTTCACCGATGTCGGCTGTACGCGGCTGTGGCGCCGGCGCAAATTGCAAATACGTTTCTAAAAACGTCTGCACGCCAAAGTTTGTCAAGGCGCTGCCGAAAAATACGGGTGACAATTCACCGGAATCAATTTTTCCCCGTGAAAAATCATTTCCTGCTTCATTAAGCAGCATAATATCGTCCATTGCTTCTATATAATGGGATGTTTGTTTAATCGGATGATCTTCGGCAATATGTCCCTCTTCATCAAGCGATAAAAAACGATCGGCTTCTTCTGTCCGGAACTGTTCGACCCGTTTGTTATAGCGATCATAAATGCCGAAAAACTCTTTTCCCATCCCGATCGGCCAGTTCATTGGATACGACTGAATGCCGAGAACTTCTTCTAATTCTTCTAACAGTTCAAGCGGCATTTTCCCCTGACGGTCAAGCTTGTTAATGAATGTGAATATCGGAATGCCTCGCATACGGCATACTTTAAATAATTTTAATGTCTGTGCTTCAATTCCTTTCGCCGCATCGACAATCATGACCGCACTATCTACAGCCATAAGCGTTCGGTACGTATCTTCACTGAAGTCTTGATGCCCTGGTGTATCCAAAATATTGACATTAAAATCTTTATATGCAAACTGCATAACAGATGATGTAACTGAAATACCACGTTGCTTTTCAATTTCCATCCAGTCAGATGTCGCAAATTTCCCTGACTTTTTTCCTTTCACCGTTCCCGCATCTCGAATTGCGCCTCCAAATAAAAGCAGCTTTTCGGTCATAGTCGTTTTCCCAGCATCCGGATGAGAGATAATCGCAAATGTCCGTCTTGATAATACGTCTTCTTTAAATGATGTCATACTCTTTCTTCCTTTCCATTCTTACACATTTATAGTCTGTCAATTCAGATAACATATATAGTAAGTGTTTTTACTTTTTACGTCTTTTTCAAACAGTTCAATAGCCGACGGATTTAATTATAAACTAGACAGATGTTTTGTGTAACTAAAAATTAAGGAGTGGCCTTGTTGACGTATGTATGGGGATTATTCGACATATGTATCGTTCTTGAAATCGACTTTCTTTTTTCAACGAATGGATATCATAATTAATTGGCCGTTTATTTTTTTAAATATTCAGAATATATTTTCATTGACTTTTTTGGTTTTTTATTTAGGATAGCGGGAATACATAAACCAACACAGTATTACAATTTAAATTTTTAGGAGGAAAAAATCATGGGCTTTATTATGTTCTTAATCGTCGGTGGAATCATTGGCTGGCTTGCAGGACTTATTCTAGGTAAAGACATTCCGGGTGGAATCATTGGCAATATCATTGCAGGTATTATCGGCGCATGGATTGGTGGCGCACTCTTCGGCAATATGGGTCCAGACATTGGTGGTATGGCGATTATTCCAGCTTTAATCGGTGCGGTTATTCTCGTTGCTATCGTAAGCTTCATCCTTAAAAGAATGCGTCATGCCTAATCACAAAAAAGTGTCACTCCGCTCAGGCGGGTGACACTTTTTTTATGTTAATGTTTGAAATGCTTGGTCAAAGTCACGGATTAAATCATCCGGCGATTCAAGACCTACTGACAAACGAAGAAGACCGTCTGTTATGCCACGTTTATTCCGTTCTTCTGGCGGCATCGCGGCGTGAGACATTTTTGGCGGATACGATAAAATTGATTCAACCGCACCAAGACTTACGGCAAAAACCGGAATCTTTACATTGGCGCTAAACTGACGAACAGCGTCTTCATTTTCAAGTTCAAATGATAAAACAGCGCCTCCCCCTGATGCCTGGCGGAAATGTATAGAATGACCTGGATGAGCAGCCAGACCTGGATAATACACATTTTTCACGCGCGGATGCGAAGCTAAATAATTTGCTATTTCAGCCGCACCTTTTTGTGATTGTTCTAGCCGGACAGACAATGTTTTTAATCCACGCAGTACGAGCCAGCAGTCCTGTACTCCTAATACGGCACCAAATGAGTTTTGAAGCGCATAAACCTTTGATGCGATGTTTTCATCCTTTGCGACAGCAAGACCTGCTAACACATCGCTATGGCCCGATAAGAACTTCGTTGCACTGTGTAAAACAAGGTCGACTCCGAATTCGATTGGACGCTGCAATACAGGCGTTAAAAACGTGTTATCAAGGAATGTTAGACAGTCATTTGCTTTCGCAAGTTTGACGATCCCTTCAATGTCGGTCACTTTTAAAAGAGGATTGGACGGTGTTTCCATGTAAATAACTTTCGTATTTGGCTGAATCGCTTTCGCAACTGCATCGAGATCCGTCATATCAACGAATGTATGTTCAATACCGAATCGTGTCAATACCGCTGTTACCATGCGGAATGTGCCGCCGTATACGTCTTCTGTTACGACGACATGATCTCCTTTAGATAATAGAAGAAACGCGGTTGAAATCGCCGCCATGCCGGATGCAAACGCAAATCCGCGTACGCCTCCTTCTAGTTCCGCAATCGCCGCTTCAAGTGTTTCACGCGTCGGATTTCCAGACCGGCTGTAATCGTACTGGCCAAATGAATCAAAATCGGATTGGTGAAAGGTTGATGCGTGCTGAATCGGTACACTAACTGCCCCTGTATGCGGATCAAATTTATGGCTGTTATGAAGCAATTTTGTTTGAAATGTATAGTCGCTCATCTAATCATCCTTTCATCTTTTCAAATGCTTGCGTTAAATCCCCCATCAAATCTTCCACGTGCTCAATACCGATTGAGAAACGCAGAAGCTTATTACAGATACCATTTGCGATTCGTACATCTTCAGGAATATCCATATGTGTCTGCGTCGCAGGATACGTAATGAAGCTTTCTACGCCCCCAAGGCTTTCCGCAAATGAAATTAACTTCATATTTCGCAAAAATGTATTGACCCATTCTTCCGATTTTAAACGAAATGAAAGCATCCCACCTTGTCCGGGATATAACACATCTAAAATATCATCGTGTGTTTCTAAAAACGCAGCGATTTTTTGCCCATTTTCCGTGTGCTGCTTCATACGCAGGCTGAGCGTTTTCATCCCGCGGGCAAGCAGCCAGGAATCAAACGGTGACAGCACCGCACCAATCGCATTTTGAAATTCAAATACTTTTGCCGAGAGCTCTTCTCCTTTTACTGCGATAAGTCCAGCAAGTACATCATTGTGACCGCCTAGATATTTCGTCGCGCTATGGAGAACGATGTCAGCCCCTTGCTCGATCGGACGCTGCAGCACCGGTGTATAAAACGTATTATCAACAATTAAAATTAAGTTATGTTCTTTTGCAAAAGAAGCAACTGAAGCAATATCTGTTTCCTTCATTAATGGATTCGTTGGTGTTTCTAAGAAAATGGCTTTCGTTTTATTTGAAACGTGCTTTTTCGTTTTAGTCAAATCCTCAAAGCTGTCGTATGTAAATGCCAGGCCGAACTTTTTCCATCCTTTTTCAAACAGACGGTATGTGCCGCCATACAGATCAGCTGAAACGAGAAATTCATCACCCGGCTCAAATAAAGATAGCAGCGTATGAATGGCTGCCATGCCAGATGAAAAAGCAAAACCTGCATCCGCTCCTTCCAGGTCTGCAATCGCTTTTTCAACGACTTCACGTGTCGGATTGCCAGTACGTACATAATCGTACCCCGTTGACATACCGATCCCTTCGTGACGGTACGCTGTAGAAAAATAAACAGGCGGATTAATTGTACCTGTTGGATTATTTGTCCGGTTGCCAATTTGCGCTAATTTCGTTTCAATATTTGTCATCACTATCGCTCCTTTTCATAAAAAAACAAGCCTTCATGGAAGAAGGCTTGTTTTTACACTTCTTCTCATCTCCCGGACGGTGTCGGTCCGCTGGATTTAGCACCTTTGCCCTGCGAGGCCGGTTGCTGAAGCATCATCGGGCCAGTCCCTCCGCTTCTCTTGATAAGGTATGTTTAATTAGTCTTATTTTTTAAATGTACAGGAAAATGAGCTCAATGACAACCTTTTTATTGTATAAATTGTTTGTCAATCAATGCAGCAAATTCCTTTACCACTTCTTCATTAATATCTGCTGTATACGTAATCCGTTTCCATGCGCTGTCAACGATATCTACAGGCAGTTCCTGTTTCGTCGTTTCTTTAATATCTGCAATCGTTAACGTTTTTGTTTCATCCGGGTTACTATTAATAAAGTCAATCGCTTTTTCATGGACACTAACAATTGATTGAACAAGCTCAGGGTTTTTCTCTATTTTATACGTGTTATACTTTGAAATTGTCAACAGCTGTGACAATATCGAATAAAAAACTCATCTTTCTCAATTCTTTATGTATAAACAAAAGTTTACAGCATATAAATATGGAGATTATAAATTTTCTTTAATTAAATATTAATCTTTTGTAAATTTTATGTTAAGATATATACATAAGTATTGACAAATGGATTGGAGGAAGGAGTGTCATGTGTTATGACAGTAGCTGAATTTTTTGGAGGAGTCGAATATTCTGTTACACAATTTGCTGTGCAGCTTACGAAAGAAACAGAGGAGAAAATCGCAAAGCGCGAATTGTTTTACAAAGATCAGATTACCCGCTACATTGATCACCGCGCAACATTATTCATCCAATCATTACCCCTCACTTTGGCCGTCTCAGCGGTAATGAAAAAAGAAATAAAAACACATGTTCTTTTTAAGCTGAAACCGGTTATGAACCGTCATATCGTATTCCAGGTAGTAAACTAAAAAAGAGACGCTTCGCAAATTGCGAAGCGTCTCTTTCATGTTGTTAAAATAAGATGGAGTGCTTTTGCATGAACAGTAACTTGAACCGGGGTTGTACCGATCTGTTCCCCATCGACCATAATGGAAATCGGTCTATCAGTATCGATTTTCACGACTTTCCCTTTTTTATAGGTAACACCCTGCTTCAAAACAGGGGTACCACGCAATAGTGCCGGGAACAGCTGAAAGAGAATATTTCTCCGCTTCACTGTATGAAGCATCGTTACATCTAATACACCGTCTATCGGGTGTGCATACGGACAAATAACGAGTCCCCCGCCGTAAGATGATGTGTTTCCGCAGGCAAGTAGCCACGTTTCATCTGATACGAACTTGTCATTGTCAATCATGATTGTGCTTTTAAATGGTTTAAATAACAGTGACGATAAAATCGTTCCGATCATATAAGTAAATGAACCGGCCCCTATCTTATTAAACCACTTTTTATAAAATGCTCTATTTATACGCTCCGCAATATCTGCGTCAAGTCCTGCTCCTGCGACCGTTAATCCATAGCTCGTATTCACTTTCATTACATCAATCTGTTTTCGTTTGCGGGCGGTAAGCAACTGATCTACAAATTGACCTGGATGATCCGTTAAACCGAAAATGCGGGCGATATCATTTCCTGAACCTGCTGGTAAAACAGCGATCGCTGTATCCGTATAGACAACATCCTGCAAAATAGCATTGACTGTTCCATCACCGCCAATGACCACTACGGCTTTTACTTTAACTTCCTGCATTTTTTGCCAGACAAATTCACGTGCCGATGCTTCCGAACCGCCGATCAGTGCATCGTACTGGACGTGCTTCTTTTTTAAGTGCCGTTCCACTTTTGTCCAAAGTGACCGGGCGTTCCCACTTCCTGATGATGGGTTGACAATAATAAGGTAAATATGGACCACTCACTTCTTTATGACAAGTATGACTTGAGTTGTTTATTATTTCACATCCACTTGATGCTCTTCATGTTCATGTAGTCCTTCGTCATTTTCAACATGAACTTTCACGGTGAACGCACCTGCTTCTGTAAATGTGTAGGCAGCTGTATATTCGCCTGGACTCGTTTCTTCCGCATCAGCCCATGTATGTTTTTCAGTATTGCTGTTGTTCCAAATCTCATAGCGGACTTGGGCTTTTTCCAATGGAGCTCCTTCATTTTCCAAATGGGCTGTTAGAATCGTTTCTTTTTCAGCTTCCACACCGTCAGGCTCCATAAAATGCATAGAAAAGCCTGTCTCACTTTCTCCATGTTCATGCTCATGAAGCTCTTTTTCTTCCTGAATAGCTTCATCATGAGCAGCACCCGTTCCAACCGTAACGGACTTTTTCGGCATCGTGTGAAGCCCTCTTGCTGTTACGTGCACTTGCACTGTAAAAACACCATCACGGTCAAATGTCGTTTCCGCTTCATACGTACCATCATTATTATTTTTCGCTTCAATCATATTGCTTTCTTCTTTTGCTCCTTCTTCCCACACTTCAAACTCCACTTTATCTGCATCTGCTACTTTTTCGCTTCCCTGTGTCACAACTGCTTTCATTGCTATTTTCCCATTTACTTCAACAGTTTCTGGAACTTCAAGCTGGACCTCAATCGCCTGTGGTACTTCAGATTCCTCCACTTTTCCTTCTTCTCCGCTGCACGCAGAAAGCACAGCTATGACTAAGGCCAACATAATCATCCAATATTTTTTTTGCATATGTACCCCTCCCCTGCTTTTATTTATCTCTATTTTAAAGGCAGCATCAACCTTACCTATTTTATCTCATTTACCAACTAAAATCTCTATCATTCTATCGTCTTACTTTTAATGTTTCATAAATCGATGATGATAAAAAGAAGGAAGCACACATGAACATTCTTTTTCCTCCCAAGGGTCTAACACTTTGTTTCCAAAATGAGAGGTCATCTTCAATCCAAATTTGTGCATTCCTAACATAAAAATTCCTGCTAACTGTTGATCATACTTCATATTAAACGGAGATGGAAACAGCTCCTGAGCAGAAGATGAAGATGGCAGACAAAGTTCTAATGTGAGTTGCATAAGATTAGGATTACTCACCCCATCTATAAAAGCACTGAAAATGAACAGTAAACAAGCAGGCATTAGGATCATCCCGTTCAAAAATGCATATCGTTTCCTTTGACCTTTACAATAGCGTTGATTCGGATCTGGGGATGCAAGAGGCCACCACATACTAAAAGATAACGCTATTAGCAGCAACATATAGCCATTATGGAGAAAGGAATGTTGCAGAATCACATCTAAAACAATTGGTAAATGATAGATAAAAAATAATACAGCAAAAACAATTAAAGATATCATTGGTGGTAAAAAAAACTTACTTATTCCTCTAACGAGTGAAATTTTCCGTACTTTCTGAAATAATGATTCAGGAATCCCTAACAAAAAAACAGGAGGGATAATAAAATATAAAATACTCATCTGAATCATATGCATACTGAATGAGAGATGCCCCATTGCTGATAAAGGACTGGCAATAGTTACGTAAAATAGAAATAAACTGAAGAAAAAGAGAAGTGGTTGTTTTTGATACATTTTCGTTTTTGTAAAGGCTTTCATTAATATAATATATAGTACAGCTACACAAATAACGCCTATTAAATAGGGGGGATTCCATAACGATTGACCGCTAAACAATATTTCAAAAAACATGCTATCACTCCTTTTGTTCTAATCGTGTTAAATTTTGTTATCCTCTTATTCTATTAGCCTTGTTTATTTCTTCTATAACGTCGTTATATATCGATAATCGATCATCCTATAAAATGATGTCATTCATCTTACATACTAAAAAATACTAGTACTTATAGGTTTTTGTATAATGTCATCGATTAAGATTGATCATATTAAACTCTATGTTTTAAGTATTGTAAAAAACGGAAAGCTGTTATAAATGTTGTTAAACAACAACATTTATAACAGCTTTCATTGATTATACTATTCGAGCAGAAAGGGATGTTGACATTGAGCATTCACCGTCTTCATTTATAAAAATAGCCTTGAATTTCTCATTAGTGAGAAACATCAAGGCTTTATATCGTTCATTATTCTCTTTCTTTTTAATTGCTGCCTTCAACAGCCGCTTTCAGTTCTACAGCGGCCTGTTTTACGTCATCTGCAAGGCTAATCGTTGAAATCACCGAAACACCGTCTGCGCCAGCAGCAATAACGGGCGCTGCATTATCAATGGTAATACCGCCAATGCCTACGATCGGGATAGTAAGATTTTGGGCCCGCATCGTTTTAATGAGTGCCGTTCCTGCAACTGGCCCCGTATCGGTTTTCGTACCTGTCTGATAAATCGGACCGGTTCCGACGTAGTCTGCACCGTCTGCGATTGCTTTTTTCGCTTCGTCCATCGTATGAACGGATACACCAACGATGCCTCCGTTTATTTTTCCCCGGACGCTAGAAGCTGCTTCGTCTTCCTGTCCGATATGTACACCATCCGCGCCAATTTCAACGGCCAGTTCGATATCATCATTTACAATAAACGGAATATTTGCTTCTCGACAAAGAGCTTGTAGACGAACAGCCTGCTCTTTTTTTGCGCTTCCTGCCAATGCATCTTTTCCCTTTTCACGAAATTGGAACATTGTAATACCGCCGTCAATCGCTGCTTGCAATGTCTCTTCAATCGACCGTTTACAGTTAGGTGTGCCTGCGATAAAGTAAACGGCCAGTTGTTCTCTTTTCATTAGCATCCACCCCGCTGCCGGTACGCCCAGTGATTCGTCGGACCGTGCCCGCTGCCGATGTTAATTCCATCTTCAATCGCCGCCTGAATAAATTGTTTCGCCATTTCAGCTGCTGTTCGCACAGATGCACCTTTCGCTATCGCTGCTGTCATCACGGCAGAAAATGTACAGCCCGTTCCATGCGTATCTTTCGTGTCAATTCGCTTTCCTGTAAATGTGTGGAACTCTTCACCATCGTACAGCAAATCATATGTCACGGCTCCTTCGTCATGTCCGCCTTTAATGAGCACATTTTTCACACCGAGTGCCGCAATCACCTTCGCTGCCTCTTTCTTATCTTCCTCTGATCTAATCGTTCGCTTTGAGATCACTTCTGCTTCCGGGATATTCGGGGTCACGACGAGCGCAAGCGGCAGCAATTTTGTTTTTAATGCTTCCATCGCTTCTTCCTGTAATAGCGGCGCGCCTCCTTTTGCGATCATGACTGGATCCACGATAACATTTGTAAAATGATGTTCTTTTATTTTCATTGCGACTGCTTCAATAATGTCAGCCGAGAATAACATGCCCGTTTTCAATGAATCTACGCCAATATCCGACGCAACCGCATCAATCTGCTTCTCAATCGCTTCCACACTCATTGGGTACACACCGTGAACGCCAAGTGTATTTTGTGCAGTGACAGCTGTTAATACGGATGTGCCAAATACACCAAGCTCTTGAAATGTCTTTAAATCGGCTTGAATACCTGCTCCACCCCCACTGTCCGAACCAGCAATGGTTAATGCTTTACGAATCGTCATTGGTTCCATTCCTCCCATTTCGCCTGTTGAATGATTTCATCTCTTCCTGTTAACGATAATTCATTTAAAAACGCTGTGGCAAACGTACCTGGACGATTTGGCCCTGATGTTTCTACTGCGCGCTCGGCTGCTACCCCGTAAAAGATGAGTGCGGCGGCCGCTGCTTTTGCATAGTTTTTTTCGACTGCACAAAACGATGCGATCACTGAACCGAGCAGACAGCCCGTTCCTGTCACACTCGTTAAGATCGGATCGCCATTTTGAACAATAAATGATTCATTTCCTGCAACGACATCTTCCGCTCCTGTAATAACGCACGTGACGCCGAGCATTTTTTCTGCTTCTTTTGCAAGATGACGAACATTCGCATTTCCGCCGCCATCCACGCCTTTTACTTGAACCGATTGTCCACATAAAACCGCAATTTCACCGGCATTTCCACGTAAAATGTCCACATTTACTTCCGCTAAAATTCGTTTTGCACTTTCGGTCCGGTATGGTGTTGCACCTGCTCCAACAGGGTCAAATAACACCGGAACACCCGCTTCGTTCGCTGCTTTTCCTGCTAAAATCATTGCATCGACTTTCGATGCTGTTAACGTACCGATGTTTAACACAACTGCACCGGCGATTTTCGCCATATCAGCTGCTTCTTCCACTGCATCTGCCATGACCGGTGAGGCACCGAGTGCAAGCAGACCATTAGCCGTAAAGTTTGTGACGACTGTGTTCGTTAAATTATGTACGAGCGGTTTATTTTTTCTGACATGTTCAAGCAATTCTGCTGCAAATACATTGTTCATCTGTTTCCATCCTTCCTACTTTTTAAAAATGTTTGTTTTCTGTAACCGAATGGCTACGATGACACCAAGAATAGAGCCCGTTATACTGCTGATGAGAAAGGCTGGCATAAAAAAGAGGGCGGCTGCTTCCATTCCTAAAAATAGATTTGCTATTGGTACAGATACAAGAGATGCTATTACACCCGTTCCCATGATTTCACCCGCTGCCGCAAATGAAGGCTTCTGCCATTTCTTATAAGCATAACCTGCGAGCAGCGCGCCAATCATACTTCCAGGAAACGCAAGAAGCGAACCGATCCCTAACAAGTTTCGAACAACAGCTGTCATAAAAGCAATGACAAGAGCTGGACCTGGTCCAAGCAAGATCGCAGACAACACATTGATAGCATGCTGCACAGGATACGCTTTGGCCACACCCGCCGGGAACCAAATAAATGTGGCGCCAAGTACAGAGATGGCTGTCAACAGTGCCATGATCGCCATATTTTTCGGTGAAAACATAAAATTCCTCCCATACAAAAAACCAGATCAGCAATACGTCTGATCCGGTTTGTCGTCAGTGATTGCTACTTCCCTACGCCGGTATTAACCGGATCAGGTAGTTGGGGTTAGGATAAGAATTCCCTCTCAGCCATGATATTGGCACCCCCAGTAGTCCTGTTTATTTTTTCATTAATTTTTGTACGGTCACAATAAGTTCTTCAATGACTTCAAGATCGCCTTCTTGAATGCGTTCAGTCACGCATGTTTTTACATGCCCTTCTAAAAGCATCGCTGCTACACTGTTTAATGCAGACTGTGTCGCGGCAATTTGCGTAACGATATCATCACAGTACATATCTTCTTCAATCATGCCTTTTATTTCGGGAATCTGCCCTTCAATGCGGTTCAGACGTGTCACTAAGTTTTTCTTGACACTTTCGGGATGGTGGCTTTTCTGCTCTTCGGCGGCACATGCCGCGTGTTCTTCCATCATGGCCGTCAACTCCTCTTATGCCAACTATAATAACATAAAAAAGACCGGCGCGGGGCCGGTCAACATTGATTACGCTTCAAATACGGTTACTTTTTTCATTTTGTCGCCTTGTTTCATGTTTTTAGCTGTTTCTAAGCCTGATGTAACCTTTCCAAAAACAGTATGAACTCCATCTAAATGAGGCTGTGGCTCATGTACTAAGAAGAACTGACTTGAACCTGTATCTTTCCCTGCGTGAGCCATTGATAAGCTTCCTGCCTCATGTTTGTTAGGATTGTTGGCAGTTTCACATTTGATCGTAGTGCCGCTTCCGCCCATTCCTGTACCTGTAGGATCGCCGCCTTGACTAACAAACCCCGGGATTACTCTGTGAAATACAACGCCATCATAAAAACCTTCATTCGCCAATTTTTCAAAGTTAGCTACTGTGTTAGGAGCATCCCCTGGGAAAAATTCAATCTCAATTTTTTCGCCATTTTCCATTTCAATCGTACCTTTTTTAGCCATAACAAACATCTCCATTTCAGATAAAATTAATCAGTCTTCATGATAACATTATTAGCGTCATAAAAAAAGCAGAGAGCTTTTTATCATGCCTTTACCTTCTATGACTCATAATTTTTGTTTTTTTCCATAAACATTTTACTCCTACCTTTTTGTGAAATGTTTTCCGCTTTCAAGATGACTCTTTTTTTCATATAATAGAAGTATTCTAGAAAAGGGAGTGTGATAGTGATGAAGACACGTCCCGGATTGCTGTGGAAAGCAGCTGTATTGTTTTTACTGCTTGCAGCCGGTGTATTCTGGTATGTACAGAAAACAAATGTAACGACCGTTATTCCATTTTCGTCAGTGGAAAACATTATCCAAAAAGAAAAGGGACAAGAGGTCGGGCTAGAAGAACATCCAGATGGTACTCTTCATATTTCCACGAAAAGCGGAGAATATACGTCTTATATTTCGCCCGGAAGTACAGCTGTGGATCGATTGAATGAAACGTACAATATTCGCTACGAATATGTAAAAGCGGAGGCGTATGAAAATTGGATCGCCATTGGTTTCATTTTAATCATTGCAGGAATCGGGTTTTATATTTATCGCAAGAAAGGCGGCGTTGGTGTTGCCCATTCAATGAAAAATAGTGTCTCTCATGCCCGTCCACTGCCGAATATCACATTACAAGACGTTGGTGGTTTGTCAGATGAAATGAAGGAAGACATCTTGCAAACACTTTCCATATTGAAAGAAAAAGACTTGTCCACACGACTTGGCATCGAACCGCCACGCGGCATTTTATTGTACGGGCCACCGGGTACGGGAAAAACATTGCTTGCCCAAGCCATTGCTCGTGAAATGGGTGCTTCCTTTTTCTCATCAAGCGGATCAGCTTTTACCGAATTATTTGTCGGCGTCGGCGCATCACGTGTTCGCAATCTGTTTAAAGAAGCCCGGAAACAAAAACCAGCTGTCATTTTTATCGATGAAGTGGATGCGCTGGCTGGCCGCCGGAAAACAAATGGCGGTGAAGAAGGTGAAAAAACATTGACCGAACTGCTCGTACAGCTCGACGGCGGCCACGATAACGACGGGCTGCTCTTCATTGCTGCAACGAACCGGAAAGATATGCTGGATGAAGCGTTTCTTCGTCCCGGCCGCATCGATTTCTCGTTTCATGTGACACTTCCCGATGCAAGAGGCCGGAAAGAAATTATCGACATTCATGCGCGCGGCAAAAATATGGCGGACAACGCCGCCGCCATGCTACATGATTTAGCTGAAGCAACCGTCGGCTTTTCCGGCGCTGAACTGTCTGCTTTATTTGAAACAGCTAGCAGAAGTGCGATCCGGAGTGGCCGTGACACAATTGAAAAGAAAGATTTTGACTATGCGCTTGACCGGACCATTCTCGGCACGTCAACGCGTCCGCTCGCCGATCCAGCTACGAAACGGCGCGTGGCGATTCATGAAGCGGGACATGCTCTTGTTGCCGCACTCACAAAGCCAGGTTCCGTCCGAAAGGCGACGATCATTCCGCGTGGACATGCCCTTGGCTATGTAGCACCTGTTCCGAAAGAGCTTCACTTATCAACGGCAAGTGAACTCATTGACCAAGTAGCGATGATTTTATCCGGTGGTGTAGCAGAACGGCTTTATCTCGGTGAACATTCCATCGGTGTCAGCGGTGATGTGCAGCAAGCGAAACAAATTTTAGTACGGATGGTGGATACCGGTATTTTTCAAGATCGGTTTACCATTACATTCCGACAATCCGACAAAGAAACAAAAATGATTGAATTGTTTGAACTGGCATTAGCACGTTCCGAAACCCTTATTGAAGAACACCGAACGGCGTTTGACCGGCTCGTTGAAGCACTGATGACGCAGGAAACACTTGAAGGAATTGAAATCGAAGCGCTTATTCACCAATTTTAAAAAAGGAGGTCTCCGAGTGCCGGAGACCTCCTTTTTTCGTTAAAGTACTTTGCTTAAAAATGCTTTCGTTCGTTCATGCTGCGGCTTATCAAACAGCGCTGTCGGTTCATTTTGCTCGATAATGTAGCCGTTATCCATGAAGATGACGCGGTCCCCCACTTCACGAGCAAAGCCCATTTCATGTGTGACGACGATCATTGTCATTCCGTCTTTCGCCAGCTGTTTCATGACCTCAAGCACTTCGCCGACCATTTCCGGGTCAAGTGCAGAAGTTGGTTCGTCAAATAACATAATTTTCGGCTCCATTGCAAGCGCACGTGCAATCGCCACACGCTGCTTTTGTCCGCCAGAAAGCGACTCGGGATAAGCGGATGCTTTTTCTGCAAGACCGACTTTCTCCAGAAGCCCCATTGCTTTTTCTTCTGCTTCTTTTTTCTTCATCTTACGCACGTTCATCGGTGCAAGCGTAATATTATCAAGAATCGTCTTATGCGGAAATAAATTAAAGTGTTGAAACACCATACCAACATCGGTGCGAATGGTATTGATATTTATGTTTTTATCGGTTAAATCTTTCTCATCAATGAGGACTTGACCCCCGTTAATCGTCTCAAGCATATTTAAACAACGAATAAACGTTGATTTCCCGGAACCGGATGGCCCAATCACAACAACGACTTCCTGCGAATCAACATCCAGTGAAATATCTTTTAAGACTTCATTATCCCCAAACGATTTTTTTAAGTTTTTAACGGATATCATCAGTTTTCATTCTCCTTTCAACGTAGTTCATCAAGTACGTAAGAGAAAGTGTCAGCACTAAATAAATAAGGGCCACGGTCAGGTACGGTTCCCAAATACGAATATACTGCCCGGCTGCTGCACGGCCCCAATACATGAGCTCCGGCGCCGCAAGAACGGATCCGAGAGAGGATTCTTTTAACAGGACGATAAATTCATTGCCGAGCGGCGGAATAACGCGTTTCACTGCCTGCGGTAAAATAACAAGTTTCATGGCTTGCACGCGCGTCATTCCGAGAGAACGGGCCGCTTCCATCTGCCCTTTATCAATCGATTGAATACCTGCACGAAAAATTTCCGCAATGTACGCCGCGGAATTTAATGAGAGTCCAATAATGAGAGATACGAGTGGATCCGAAGGTGACATAAACATCGGCACAATCCCAAAATGGATAATTAACAATTGAACAAGTAATGGCGTCCCCCGAAAAATATTAATATAAATATTAAATGGCAGCCGAATAAGTTTATTCGAGGACATATTACCAAGAGCAATAAACAAGCCTAGAATAAGACCTATTAATATGCCAGCAAGCGACACGCCAATTGTTACGGCCATTCCTTTCAAGAAAAACGGCATGTAATCCTGAACGATTTCAAAACGAAAATCCATACTATTTTTCTCCTTTCTTCCGCCAAAAACGGCTGTCCATAAAAAAGGGACAGCCGTTTTTGATTTTTATTTATTGCACCGCTGCTTCTTTTAATACATCGAGGTTTGGCTCTTCGTCAAACCATTTTTTATAAATTTCCGTGTACGTTCCATTTTCATAAAGTGTGTTTAACGCTTCGTCAAACTCTGCTTTCAATTCGCTGCCTTTCGGGAAAACAATTCCATAGTATTCTGGCGTAAATTGCTCGTCACTGACTGTTTTAACGCCTGCATCTGGATTGTTTTTCACATATTCAAGTGCAACTGCAATATCCGTCACGACCGCCTCTACGTCACCGCTTTGAAGCGCCTGAAATGTCAGAGCTGCTGCTTCATATTTTGAAATAGAGCTGTCATTCTTACCGACAATCGCTTCTGCTGCAATTTGACCTGTTGTCCCGTTTTGAACACCAATCTTCTTTCCTTTTAAATCTTCTGCCTTCGTAATATTCGTACCCTCTTTAAAGACAATCATGCTGACAGATTCAAAATAAGGGCTTGAGAAATCATACGTTTCTTTTCGCTCGTCTGTGATGGTGACACCAGACATTCCGATATCAAGCTGATCACTTTGCAACCCTGCAAGCATCGCATCCCAGCCTGTATTTTTAATATCGACTTCATATCCCGCTTCTTCTGCCGCTGCATTAAGAAGATCCACGTCAAAACCGGATACTTCGCCTTTATCCATAAATTCAAACGGGGCAAAAGTTGCTTCCGTTCCAACATTTAATACTTTTTTATCTTCTGAACCGCTTTGTTGTTCGCCGCCGCTTCCACATGCAGACAAGAGCAGTGAACAACTAGCAGCTATCGCGATTGTTGCTTTTTTAATTGTGAATGTCATGATGATAACCCCTCTGTTTTTTTGTATACTAAAATAATAACGCGTTATCAATCGTATTTCAATCATTTTTCGCCGAAAAACTTATTTTTATGCATTAATATTCATTTAAATCGACATATTCCCGTTAATTTCCTTGATTGGATGAATAAATTTTGCATAAATAAAGAATTTTCAGATTTATAAACAGTCGTAAGCATGCAGGGATGCATCGTGAATCATTTTGACAAATGAGGGACCCACTCGATATAACGGTTTTCTACGTATACAAGAAGCATTAAAGGTTCTAAATGATACTATTGAAGAATAAGATAACTCAAGCCTGTTTTTTATTGACAATGATTATCATTCCCCTTAAAATGAGTGTAACAACAACGACGATGGAATGAGGGACGCTCGATGAATGGAATGCTGCATGGACTCAAAGATATCCATATGGTCATTGCGAACAGCCGTAAACTTGGCGGTGCTGCGGAAGCTGAGTCTATTACACTTGCATCCGGTGAAACATACATGAATCCGGTCTTTACAAATGTCGATTTGTCACAGGGAAAATATATTTCATTTAGCTTCATTGCAGAGAACGGTGAAAATGTCACAGCACATGTTGATCAAATTGGTGTGATGAGAGGACTTCGTCACAAGCTCATTTGCCAGCTTAAAAATGTGTCAGTCCGTGAAATGATGACAGAAGAAACACTCCGCTACTTACGTAAACTTTGTGAAGTGAATGAAGGATTTGTAACGAATTCGTTTAAAAAAGAAGCGCTTAAAATCGTTCGTGATGTGAGTGTTGATGAAATCGAAAAACGGGATGTCGTATTGCCGTTTACGGTCGAGAATAATCTTGTCCTGATAGACAAACGCCGCTACGCTTGACAGCTAACGATTCGGGGGCTTTCGATCATTGCATCCTGTAATACTCCACAGCTTCCTTTCCAATATTTAGACTTAACTTAACAAAAATCCGCCCATTATATCTAGGGCGGATTTTTGTTATTTCATCACGGCCTGGCAAGCAAGCCGTTTCGCCGACTGTCCAAGCTTTTTTTGTTCGGCTTCATTTCGCGATGACAGATGATCACTGTCCGACAATATATCAACTGTACAGACGCCGCATGTCCCTTTCCGGCATTTATATTTAATGCCACAGCCTTGCTCGAGTGCACCGTCAAGTAAAATGACGCCTGATTTAACCGGGACCGAGCAAGAAACAATGCCCTGCCGAATCTCAACGACCGGTGCTGTCTTGTCCACTTTTTTTTCTTCCACAACCTGGACAGGCACTTCCCGTACGGTTTCCATTCCTGGAATGAGCGAGCCGACTGTCCACTTCTTCTTATTCATCGTCTTTTGGATCAGCGAATGTACATATGGCAGACGGACGTTTAATGCGAAGTACAGCCGTCTCAAATACACGGAACGGATGATTCATCCCTTCTTCGCCGAGGTAGGCTGTTTCAAAGTCTTCTGAAATAGCAAGATCCAGAATGTTACGCCCTGTATTCACAAGCACACCTGTCTTCCCTTTTAGTACAGGCGACTGGAATACGCCGTCTGTCACAAGCTCACGCACATGCTCAATTTCAAGCACGTTTGTGTCGCGGTGAACACGGTGCAAGAGTGCATACAATTCCGGTGACAAAACGAGGGCATAAGGACCGTTATGGTTCAGCTCCATTAATTTCCCACGTGCATCTACAACATCCTGAAAGGCAGTTCCGGATTCGTACCAATTGCTAATTAAATGTGTCTGGCGTCCTTTAACATTCATTAATCCTGGTATACCAAATTGTTTCGCCCCGTGGAAAATCATTCCATCTTCTAGCAATGCCACATCGCGGGCGGCATTAGATGCGGATGAAAAATCTATTGGTATATCAAGCGTTTTCGCCTGCTCAATATCACGCCAGTATAAAACAAAATCTTTGTATAATAGTGGAATCGTGTAATTTACACGGCGTGCTGATTCAATCTCTGTATCAAATGAACCTTGAAAATCCATATGAGCCGCGCTTTTTTCAGCGAAAACGTCCGTGTGAATGCTTTGTACACCACGTCCAAGCGGGCCATACAATTCAATAAACCGGCGTCCTGTTAATTGTTTTTTCGCCGCTTCAATAATGATGCGGTCCAGTTCATCGAAATCACTTGCTGAAAGTGGTGCGTCCGGATACAAATGAGCTTTATTCATAAAAGTCTCTCCTCCTTATTTCGAGATCAATGATCCAACGGTAAATGAACGTTTCGTTTTTTGAATAGGAGCTTTAGCGGCCGGTGCGGCATGAGCATGATGATCTAAATGGTCACCATGTTCATCGTGATGTGCATGAGGGTCTGTATAACCGGTATCAAAACGGGCATTAATGCCAGCAAGCTTTTCTTTTACGAATTGATAGCTCTTATGGTTCGCACTACGCATTTCAGATAACTTTGCCTGTCTTTCTGCATCTTTGAACTGAAACAAGGCTAGATCAAGATGTTCAACAAAGTTGTGCAAACCAAATTTTTCTAAATTCAGTTCCTGCAGCAAACGGTTAAACGTATTGTTTGATGGGACGAAATCTCCGCCTTTCCCTGCCTGAAATGTTTCAATAAGCGGGATCATTTCAGCAAGACGCGAAAGCCGTTGCTCTTCTTCTTCATAAATATGATGGTAATAAAGCCGTTCATGGTCGTCATTTGCATGATTAATAACCGGATCAAGCATTGCCATAAAGCTCTCAATGTCTTTTTTCGTGTCAGTGAAAATGTTGTAAAATTCAGTTAATTCATCCTTCAACACGTACACCTCCTAATTAATTGCTATCCCTATTATAATCTGTGAAGTGCCCAGGTGGCAAAAATTACAGCAGAAAAGGACAAAAGGAGTTAGTCTACTAGGCCTTTCACTCTTCATTTATATTAAATACACACATTATTTTAAAAGATTAGGCCCGTTATCCAGTTCATTTTAATAGAGGTGAATATACATATACTAATAAATCGGACAAGGGGGGGCATTTGACTTAAGACCCTTTATAAAAAAGGAGAAAGTAAAATGAGCTTCGATATTGGATTGACGATTTTGGTGTTTATCATGACGATGGTTGTCATATTTTTACGGCCAGGGGGAATAAATGAAGCATGGCCCGCATCTATTGGGGCAATGATTATTTTACTGACAGGAAGGGTCTCTTATGAGAATATCACAGATATTATCAATAAAATCGGTGGCGCATCGATTACCATTATAGCCACGATTGTCATGGCTGTCATATTAGAAAGTTTTGGTTTTTTCCACTGGGCAGCTGCAAGACTTGCAAGCTTAGCTAAAGGTTCTGGTTACCGCCTCTATTGGTACATTCAGTTGTTATGTTTTTTGATGACTCTTCTATTTAACAATGATGGCAGCATTCTCATTACAACTCCGATTTTAATTTTGCTCCTAAAAAACCTACGGCTAAAGCCATATGAACAGCTTCCCTATCTTTTAAGTGGAGCTTTGATTGCAACAGCTTCCAGCGCACCTATTGGAGTAAGTAACATCGTCAACTTAATTGCCTTAAAAATTGTCCATATGTCTCTTTATATGCATACAGCTATGATGTTCGTGCCTGCTACTTTAGGGTTGTTGTTTATGTCCTGGTTAATGTTTATCGTCGTAAAGAAAAAGTTACCCAAAACCTTGCCCAATACGATATATGATGTAGAAGATATGTTTTTCACCAAACACTTCCATCCATTAAAAGGAACCCTTTCTGTTGATACGAAACGTAAACGGACAACATTTATGCTAAGGATCTTGTTGTTTGTCTTTGTGATACGATGCCTGCTATTTGTGGCCTCCTACATTTCTGTTCCAATTGAACTAGTGGCTGTTCTTGGCTCATTTGTCCTTCTTGCATGGAGATGGTACCATTTGCGGACAAATCCAATTGATATTTTGAAAAAGACACCTTGGCACATTCTTATTTTCGCCTTTTCAATGTATGTGATCATTTATGGGCTTCACAATGCAGGATTGACAGAGATACTTGTGAATTTATGTAACCCCATTGTAAACCAAGGATTACTTCAAGCGAGCTTTATTATGGGAGGATTAGTGTCTCTATTATCTAACTTGTTTAATAATCATCCTGCCTTAATGATCGGAACCATCACTTTAACAGAAATGGGACTGGACCCTATTACATTAAAAACCATTTACCTCGCAAATATTATTGGCAGTGACATGGGCTCTTTATTATTACCAATGGGAACGCTTGCTTCTCTTATTTGGATGGACATTTTAAGACGTAATAAGATTAAGGTAACGTGGAAGGATTATTTAAGTGTATCACTGATTGTCATCCCAATTACAACGATCGTCACATTGTTTTTACTATTTTATTGGGTTCAAATGGTTTTTACCTGATCGTTTCCTCCAACATACGAGGGAATTCATTTATCTTCACACTAAAACGTCCAAAAGAGTATTTTCTTTTGGACGTTTTTTTATATTCATACTCTTTTTTGAGCAGGGTATACTAATGCTGTACTTTTACTGCTTGAATGTTTTTCATTTTATTATCCCAACAGTTTTGGCTCAGATCAACCGGATATTCTTCCGGATTGAACGCCCGTTTATATTCATTCCAAAGCAGTTCAAGATTTTCACTCGTCAGCTGGCGAATCGATTCAATAGCGGGCAGATCATATACGCGTATGCCATTAAAGAAAATAAGCTCATGCAGTTCACGCGCTTCAAAATTCGTGACAAACTTGCTTACAAACGTATGAACGGGATGAAACATTTTCAGCTTTTCTTCATTTTGTGGAATTTCTTCGTCAAGCGCTATGTAGTCGCCTTCTGCTTTACCGTTCAATTTATTCACGATTCGGTATACACGTTTCAAGCCGGGTGTTGTTACTTTTTCAGGATTAGCTGACAGTTTAATTGTATCACTCATTTCTCCTGTCCCGTCCTCGATTGATACAAGTTTATATACTGCACCAAGTGCCGCCTGGTCATAGGCGGTGATCACTTTTGTGCCAATGCCCCATACATCGATTCTTGCACCTTCTGCTTTTAAATTCATAATGGTATATTCGTCAAGATCATTGGATGCAACAATTTGGGCGTCAGGAAAACCGGCTTCATCTAACATTTCACGCGCCTCTTTTGATAAATACGCCATATCCCCACTGTCGAGACGGATGCCGATAAAATGAATTTGATCGCCAAGTTCTTTTGCCACTTGAATAGCGGCCGGTACACCGGATTTCAATGTATCGTACGTGTCGACTAAAAAGACGCAGTCACGGTGACGCTGTGCATATTTATGAAAGGCGGTATATTCATCTTTGTACGTCTGTACGAGTGCATGCGCATGCGTTCCAGATACAGGAATGCCAAATAGTTTTCCCGCGCGGACGTTGCTCGTCGCATCAAATCCGCCAATGTACGCCGCACGTGTTCCCCACACCGCTGCATCCATTTCATGTGCACGGCGTGAACCGAACTCCATCGCAGATTCGTCCCCCAGTACTTGCTTGATACGCGATGCTTTCGTCGCAATTAGTGTTTGATAATTCACAATATTAAGCAGTGCTGTTTCAATAATTTGCGCTTCTGCCAGTGGTGCTTCGACACGCAAAATCGGCTCGTTTGCAAAAACAAGCTCGCCTTCTTTCATACTTTTTAATGTTCCAGTAAATCGCATTTCTTTTAAATACGACAAAAAATCATCCCCGTATCCGAGAACGCGTAAATACTCAATATCGCTGTCTGTAAAACGAAACTTCTCTAAATAATCAATAATTTTTTCAAGTCCGGCAAAAACACCGTAACCATTACCAAACGGAATTTTCCGAAAATATAATTCAAATACTGCTTTTTTTGTATGTGTGCCATCGTACCAGTACGTTTCAGCCATATTAATTTGGTAAAGGTCCGTATGCAAGGCAAGACTGTCATCTTCATATCGTGACATAATTACTACTCCCTTTTGCTTTTCCATCGCGCTTCATTCCTGTCATCTTACACCTTTTTGCATGTGGCGGCAACCGCTCCTGGGACATTTATTGTCTCTAACAAACAAAAACCCGCATTACACGAGTTTTTTTGCTTCAATATATACGATGTGATGTCCGTCCATTTCCGTCACTTTAAACACCCAATCGTCCTCTTCAATACTATCGTGTAATTCCGTGTCTATTTTGCCCGTTAAAAACCAGCCGCCAAGCGTATCAACGTCTTTATCATCTAGCGCCGTGCCAAGAAGGTCGTTTACTTCTCCAATCAACACTTTTGAGCTAAATAAATAATGATCCTCTTTTACTTTGCGTACTTCTGCAATTTCATCGGCATCAAATTCATCACGGATTTCGCCGACAATCTCTTCTAAAATATCTTCAACGGTCACAAGACCAGCCGTACCGCCATATTCATCAATTAAAATGGCCATATGCGTCCGCTCTTTTTGCATTTTCACAAGCAAATCATGAATGAGTATATTCTCAAATACACGAATAATCGGTTTGACAAACGGACGCAGCTGTTCGACTTTCGGAAGTGGTTCTTCTTTCACCGCAACAGTTAAAATTTCTTTAAAGTTGACCATACCGATCACATTGTCCTTATCCCCGACAATGACCGGATAACGTGTATATTTTTCTTCTTTGACAACCTCAATCACATCATTCATCGTGTCTTCAATGGACAGACTGACCATTTCCGTCCGCGGCACCATTATTTCTTTAGCCATGCGCTCATCAAATTCAAAAATGTTATTCACATACTTTAGTTCATTTTGATTAATTTCTCCGCTTTCATAGCTTTCAGATAGCAGCAGCCGCCATTCTTCTTCCGTATGAACAGATTCGTGTTCTGACGCCGGCTTCAGTCCAAAAACACCGACTAACAGACGGGCAGATCCGTTTAACACCCAAATAAACGGATACATGATGCGGTAAAACCAGATCAACGGAACAGCTAATGCCAGCATAACAGCTTCTGCTTTTTGGATCGCAACTGTTTTTGGCGCCAGTTCCCCGACGACAACGTGCAAAAATGTCACAACGGAAAACGCGATCACAAATGACAAAATCGTCGCTACAGATGGTGCTAGTCCAAATTGCTCAAACAGCGGGTGCAATAGCGCCTCAACGGTCGGTTCGCCTAACCAGCCGAGTCCAAGCGCTGTAACGGTAATTCCAAGCTGACAAGCGGATAAATACTCATCCAAATGCGTTGTGACACGCTCAACTGCTGCCGCACCTGGTTTTCCTTCTGCGACGAGTTGTTCGACACGCGATGAGCGCATTTTAACAACCGCGAATTCTGCTGCAACGAAAAATGCAGTCAGTGCGATTAATAGAGCGACTCCGATTAAATTGATTATCTCCAATGACAAGCCCCGAATAAACGAGGCCTACACCTCCTGTAATATAAAAATAAACCGTTTATTTTATCTTATTATACCACGTTATATATCCATTTAACACAAAATCCGGCTCAGCATCGCTGACCGGACTGTTAGTAAAGTTCGTCTACCGTGACGAGTTCATACCCTTGCTTTTGAAGATAAACGATCACATCTTCAAGGGCATCAGCCGTCGTTTTGTGAATATCATGCATTAAAATAATCGTGCCGTCTCTCGTATCCCGTT
The DNA here is from genome assembly GCF_000372765.1 of Bacillus sp. 37MA. Taxonomy (NCBI): domain Bacteria; kingdom Bacillati; phylum Bacillota; class Bacilli; order Caryophanales; family Bacillaceae; genus Bacillus; species Bacillus sp. 37MA. The sequence goes on along the minus strand of NZ_KB889752.1, from coordinate 442,520 downwards.
TCACAATATCATAAATGGCTTTCGGGTTGTGAGATTTCCAGTCAAGTGTATCGACAGACCAAAGAACAGGTGGTACGCCAATAATTTGATTGACTTGTTCATTCGTCGCTCCATAAGGCGGACGGACCGCAATCGGCGAGACACCAGCCGCTTGTTCAACAGCTTCAGCCGTCATACCAAGCTCTTTCTTTACCGCTTCCACTGTAATTTTCGTTAAATCTTTATGGCTCCATGTATGGTTGCCAATTTCATGGCCTTCCTGAACCATCCGATCCACAAGTTCCGGATAAAAATCAACACGGCTGCCGAGAACAAAAAAGGTTGCTTTCACATCATACTTTTTTAACACATTTAAAATAGCTGTCGTGCTGTCTGGATTCGGACCATCATCAAATGTAAGGGCCACTTTTTTTACATGATTACCGCTGGATGCAGCAATCGTTTCCTGAGCCTGCTGTTCTGCTTCGATATTTTTGGCAAAGCGTTCCCGCCATTCCTTTTTCAAATAAGGATAAACCTTTTTAAACGGTAATCTCGCCTCTTCTAATTCAACTTCATTAAAAGTGAAGACCACATTATGCTCTTCTATATACATATTTGACAGTGCCTGTTCACCCGCGAATTGTTGAGCGACTTGTTTACTTTGTCTTTCTTTTTCTGAAAGAGCATTTTGCAATGCACGTGCAGCTTTGTCCGGATTAATAAATAACTCCCGCGACGTGATCCACTTTTTAGCTGCCACATCTGCGATCCTTGTATCGCATGAAACAGTATTTTTACCCGTTCCGATATATGTGTCTGTCGTGAATAAAATAGAATAAAACCCTTCACCTGCTGGATTAAGACGGAATGTAAGGGTAAATGATGCTGGTTTTTTAGACATTCTACCTTTACTAATCGTATCCAATTCGTCAAAAAATTGTGTTTCTTTTGCCCGGACATACTTTTCTATCTGTTCATTTAAAGTCGATTCTGAAAAAACGGGATAATGAACAGCCATATTATAAAGCTTTTCTTCTGCCACTTTCGTTTTAATGTCCACACCGTCATATTTTGATTTTTTCATTTCTGTTGCCCAAACAATCGTCTCATCCCCGCTGTCCGTTCCTGTCACAAGGAGGTTAGCTGCGATCATAAGTATAAACAGCGTTATACCGCCTAGCGCCACAAGAATTGTTTTTTTTTGTTTCATCTTGCATCCCCTACTATTTAGCACATATTTTGGTTATCACTTCCATTTATCAATTTTAATTAATCTATGAAAATAACACAACCCTTTTCCTGAAATAATTGTTACATTTTTGTCATCGTTTGTCGCAGAATGCAAAGTGCATCTTTTTTAGTCAACGGAGTTTCTCCACATAAGCGTCCAATTTCGAATGCCCATGGAATGTCTAAAGCAGAGGGAAGAGGCTCACTGAAAACAACAGATGGCCGATCATGTTTTACTAGACTACCTTTGTTTAAAATCATATATTCATCCGCCCATTCATAGGCAAAATCAACATGATGGGTTGATGCGATGACGGTTTTTCCACGCTGATGGAACGTGTTAATTAGAGCGACAAGTTTTTGCACATTCGCGGGGTCCAGTCCAGCTTCTGGTTCGTCCAGAACGAATACATCCGGATTCATCGCTGCTACCCCGGCAATAGCGGCACGTTTTTTTTCACCTGCGCTAAGTGCATGAGGCGGTTTATGACGAAGGTGATCAATTCCACACGCCTTCATCGCTTCAGTTGCGGCTATTCTCGCCGATTCTTTCGTCCAGCCGAGCTGAAGTGGTCCATACATCACATCTTCCTCTATTGTCGGCGCAAACAACTGCATATCCGGGTTTTGCATCACAAAGCCGATTCTTCTTCTCCATTTTTGCAAATGCTTCCTTTTGTAGGTAAGCTCTTTCCCGTCCCATGAAATCGCACCGGCAGTTGGCTGCATTAATCCGGTTAAATGATGAAAAAGAGTCGATTTTCCGGACCCGCTTTCACCGAGGACAGCTATTTTCACGCCACTTTTGATCGTCGTATTGATTTGTTTTAATGCTTCTGTTCCATCAGGATAAACGGAACAAATACTTTTTAATTCGATCATTTCTTTTTCCTCCAGAATGATTGCCATTCAGACGATGGAATATAGTCCAAACCGCCACGTAAATCGACAGCATGCTGCCTCTCATTCATTTCCATTAATGTTGATGTAAAGATATGAACGGCGGCTCTCGCAGCCATTTGAATACCCGGGCGTCCGGAGCGCAGTGTCTGTGCCATTATCACCTCACTCTTTTTTTCCCATAATTGAAAAATAAAGCGATAGACGAGTGCCACAATTTCAATAAATAATGACGGCAGTTTACACACATTCATCAACCAGATGATTTGTGTAAACGGCGTTGTCAAAATAAATGCGTAGAGAGATGCCGCTCCAGCAAACGCCGCACAGGCTGTTGTCACAGCTTCTTGTATGGACTCTTTATTTGCGTATATAGATAACCAGCCTTCAAAAGAAAAAGCAATTGGCAAAACGCCGGCTAAAATAAACGCAGCCGGCGCCAGTAAAAGTCGAATATATAAAATGAGTGATACACCGCCCAAAAAAACAAATATGGAAGCCATGATCACAACCAAAAACGTTGCAGCTGGTTCTCGCCATATTAAAGAAAGAAACAGCAGCGGTAAACAGATAGCCGCCTTTTCAGCAGGGTGAATGCGAGCGAAACGACTGTTATATGCCGCGCGGTTGAGTACATTCATGATTTCTCTCTTTTCGAACGTGTGCGGATCGTCCCAATTACGTATCCGATTACGCCAGCGCCAATGGCAGCCTGCAATGAAAAAAGAAGACCCTCCGTTTCACCGCCTGGTGGTTCAAAAATGGGTGAGGCCCACGGTTTATAATCCGTTTGAATAGCCGTGATTTTTTCTTCTGCGAGACCGTCTGCTCCGCCAAATTCACTGTCCTGCCACATAAAAAGCGGAATGATAGCAATTGCCGCGGCTAACAAAAATAAGGTGATGTTTTTTTTCATGAGAAATGAACCCCTTTCAGCGATGTACGGTGCTTCTCTAACCAATTAACGGCAGCGGCTGTCAGCAATCCTTCACACACGGCAAGCGATACTTGTGTCACGGCGAAAATGCCCGCAAATTCAAGAAATGATGCATATACTCCGCCCGTTTCAGATGGAAAAGCAAGTGCCAGTTGCAAAGACGTAACTGTATAGGTAACGATATTTGCCGCAAAGGCCGTGAAAAAAGCATTCGTTCCCGCTTTCATTCCGGCTTTTTTCAACATACGGTACACGGCATACGCCGCAAATGGACCGGCAACCGCCATTGAAAAAGCATTCGCACCGAGCGTTGTAATGCCGCCATGCGCAAGCAAAAGAGCCTGAAATAGCAGAACAATCGTACCTAGTACGGTCATTGCTGCTGGTCCAAACATCATCGTGCCAAGTGCTGTCCCGACCGGATGCGAACTACTGCCGGTCACAGAAGGAATTTTTAACGCGGATAAAACAAACGCAAAAGCGCCAGCAAAACCGATCATAAGCTTCGCTTCCGGGTTTTCATCAACAGCTTTTTTTAATGTTTTTAATCCCCATAAAAAAAATGGTATGGTCACGATCCACCAGAAAACAGCCCATCCTATGGGCAAAAACCCTTCCATAATGTGCATCGCTGCCGGTTCTGTGTAAGAATTTAGCCAGAAAAAGACAGCAAGCAATAAAATGATTAATTTATTCATACAGTAGCCTCTTTTCGATTAATTGAACGGGCTGCAGCGACAAAAGCAGCAGCAAATTCTTTGTTGGATGGAAAATAAATGTGTATATCCGGTCACCGTATTAAAGGTTAAACAGCTATCCCGTTTTGCTCCGGACCGCTCTTCAGACTGATAAGCCCTCTGGAAGCCACACACCGGTTAAGGCGGTCAATTCAGTTGTGCACGTGTTGATTTCATTATGATGTGGCGTCGGATAATGTGCACAATATCACTTCTTTGCCAACTCTTCTCATGCATGTCGAACCATCGCAAATAAGAACGTGCCGATTCATTTCGGTTAATTTCTATGTTGACGTATGTCAATCACTCCTTTTTTTGGAAACGCAAAAAGCCCCCGCTTCTTCAATGGAAGCGGGGGCAGAAAATCGCAAAAAAGGCATACTTTATACGCATTCATCCCGTTCTTCCCACCGAAGAATAATGTTTAGGCATTAAAAGCAGGTCTCCTGGCTTGCGGTCCTTTTACTTTTGTCCCCCTTCCCGGTGTATTCACCAGTGGATATGGACAATTTCATCGCGCTTACAGTAGCGGGGGCTGCATCGGATTCACACCGATTTCCCTATTATCCCGGACGTTCAAACTCCGGGCACTTTCAATGTTTCATATTTAGTTTTGTTATTGTAATCAAGAATAGCAGGAAACCCACTATTTTGACAAGGGAAAATTAAGTATTTCAGTAAAAAACTGATTAGTCGTTCATAAACCAGGTAAAAAAAGCGCCAAAGTATCGCGCTTTTTCAATTTAATCATCTGTATCAGTTTCGCCGACTGTTACTTCACCGGTTGCACCGTGTACATACACGTCCGTTTCTGTTTTGCCGTTACGAATCTCAATTTCATAACGGCCGTCGTCAAGCTCGACATTCGTTACGTTACCTTTTACTTTTTTCTTCGCAGCCGCAATCGCTTCTTCTTGTGTAACCGTTACGTTCACCGCCTCGTTATTGTCGTCAAAATCGTCATTGTCGTCATGATCATCACGTTCTGTTTTCAAAATTTCCCCCGTGTTGCCGTCAATGTCGATATCCTCGCTATCTGTATCTACTTCATACACGATTCCATTCCATTCGCGCTCAAGTTCAATGCTTTTGACGACCGCTTTCGTTTCTTTTTCCGCGATCGCCTTCGCTTCTTCCATCGTCAATTTCACATCCACACTCGGCACTTCTGCTTGACTTTTATCTGTTTGAACACCCCACACAGCCCCTCCACCAATAAGTCCTATTGCTAATAATCCGCCTGTCATTGTACGTTTTTTCATGTTGTTTTCCTCCTTGTTTTTTGATCTTGCTTCTATCATAGCCGCGCAAGATGAGAAAATAAGGGTAGAAAAATGAGAGTTTGATGAGAGACATTAATCATCCCATGAAATGGACATAATCTCACCTGAAATAGCATTCACCTGCACGGTTGCCTCGTCACCGTTTGCAAGATCAATATCGACAATAAACGAACCAGCTTCGTCGTCGTCGCCCATTTCAATTTCGTCGATAATACCTGGCACTTCACCGAGCGCAATCTCTCCCGCTTCCGCTTCTGTCAACGGTCCTGATTCCTTCACCGGAGCTGTTTCTTCTCTATGTACATACTGTTCTTCAATCGCTGGCTCTAACATACGGGTCATTTCCTGCAGCTCACCCGTCTCACTGTCGACAATCACCTCATATTCACCTTCCGCCACCTCAATCGTATACACATACTGCCCGTTCCGCTCGGCTGATTTTGTCACCGTGCCGCTATACCTCTCGGCCAGCTGCTCACCCGCATCTGCCATCGTAACGTCCGGTGTCTGAACAGTTTGATATAAGAAGAAAAGAGCCGTAGCTGCTGTTAAGACAACGATTGTGATCCAAACTTTTTTCATTTCTCTTCACTCCGTTTTTTCATTCATTGTAGCCCGGTATTCTGAGATATCGCTGAGAGTGATGATTGCAGTCGTCCCTTTTCCTTCTTCACTTTCTATTTTTACATCTGCTCCGATCGCAACCGCTATATCTTTAGCCAGCGACAGTCCAAGACCGAATCCCCTCGTTTTACGCGAACGCGCTTTATCGACTCGATAAAAACGGTCGAAAATTTTATCGATGTCACTAGATGGAATGCCGATCCCTTTGTCGATGACATGAATTTCATTTTTTTCAACGAGAAGATGTATTTCGTCATCTGAATATTTACGGGCGTTATCGAGAAAAATATATAAAATTTGGCGTAACTTCGAACGATCAGTAATGATCGTAAAGGGTGCATGTACCCCCACATCAATACGTCGATCATACGCTTTTTCAAACGCTTCCGCGGCCTCCTTTACAAATGACGCCACGTGTACAGACTCTTTTTGAATATTCCATGATTCATTGCTCCGCGCAAGCGTTAATAGTTGCTGCGTCAACTCTTTCATCCGCACCGCTTCTTCATGAATTGCTTCAACAGATTCATCAAATAAATCTGGCCGGTCTTTCCCGCGTCGCTTTAACAAATTCGCATACGATTCAACGACCGTTAGCGGAGTCTTCAATTCATGCGACGCATTTTGTACAAACGTTTCCTGCTTCACATAGTTTTTTTCCAACTGCTCCATCATATCGTTAAACGTTTCCGCCATTTCATTTAATTCATCATTTTGTTTGCTATTCATTTCAATTTGTTCATACCGTCCGCTTTCTCGAATGTGGCGCATCGTTTGCGTCAGATTCACAATCGGATTGGAAATGACCGTACCAAGCACACGCGCTGATATGACTGCTGGAATAACGGCTAAAATGGAAGCGGCGATTAACACAATTCGCAAAATGTCGAGAATGCGGTCAGTCGCCTGCAAATTCTCCATTATTTCTAATGACGCTACGTCCCCATTTCGCCAAATGACAGGCGCAATCACACGTGCATAGCGTGCGCTTCCAACCTCAATCACATTCCGCTGTTCGGCCGTTTCGTATACAGCTTCAATATCACGCAAATCGATGGCTCCTGGGGAGGCAGAAACACCGTCCACTGTCGAATCAGGTAATATAATGCGCACCATCCCGTCCGCTGGCGCATATGCCCGAAGCAAATCAGCACTTGACACGGAAGCAGCTGGATTCAAAACTCCGGTCATAATCCGTCTCGCTTCTGCCACTGTCCTGTCAAGGTCTGCTTCTTTTAACATACTGCCTGCCGCAAAATAGACCGCTGTGTTCATGACGATGACGATCACAATAAGTAGCACACTCGTGCCGAGATGAATTTTATTTTTTAGCTTCATCAATCTTTTAGTACGTAGCCGACGCCGCGCACCGTATGAATAAGCGGCACACCAAACGGCTTATCTATTTTATTCCGCAAATAGCGGATATACACGTCGACCACGTTCGTATCTCCATAGTAATCGTATCCCCATATACCATCGAGCAGCTGTTCACGAGATAACACATGGCGTTTATTTTTCAATAAATAGAGAAGCAAATCATACTCACGCGGCGTCAAATCAATTGATTGACCGGCACGTGTCACGTCACGTGACTCTTCATTCACGAATAGATCAGCGGCTGTTAGAGCCTTCATTTGAACCGACTTGCGAAGTGCTGCCCGAATTCTTGCAAGTAGTTCGTCCATATCAAACGGCTTCGTCACATAGTCACTCGCGCCGATATCAAGACCTTCCACTTTGTCCACCACTGTATCTTTCGCCGTCAGCATAATAACGGGCACGTCGCTTCCTTGACGAATGCGGCGCAGGACACTCATGCCATTCATTCCCGGCAGCATGACATCAAGGAGAACAAGATCAAATGTCCCTTCACGAAAAGCCGCAATGCCATCAAGTCCGTCAAATGCTTTTTTCGTTTCATACCCTTCATGCTCCAGCTCCAGTTCAAGCACGCGAGCAATCCGTTCTTCATCTTCTACAATTAAAATACGCTGTACGCTCACATCCAGGTCTCCCCTTTCGTTACTACTTATTATCGTTGTGACGATACATTTTGTCCAAACAAAAGGACGGTCCACGGGGACCATCCTTTTGTTCATTCGTTTAAAAAGTCATGAATTAGCATCTTTAGTTCTTCATGTTCTTTTACATCGCCTAGTACCGCTTCAATAACACGGTGGCGTGGTTCCGTCGTCCGCAGTTCATCCTGTAAAAAAGACAGAAGTTCTTCTTGATCTGAGTCTCCCGTATCCTGCATCAAACCGATCTTCCGCATCAGTACGCTTTTCTTTTTTTCACGATTTAACGCTGTTTCTGGCATCCACCGTTCTAGAATACGTGAATCAAAAAGCTGATCATCTGTCTTCATTACATCGTTCACAGTTGACTCGACACGGCGCATCGCATAGCCGATAATAGTATCAAGCTCCAGCGTCTCTTCAACCGCCACAACAAAATGAACCATATTTTGCACCACACCGAGCAATGTAACCGCTAAGTCCGTTGAATAAGGCCGCACCTTTTCGCCAAACACTTCGATCATCCGCCTTTGTATCCATCGTAGTTCCTTTAAATGATGCTGTTTCACAAACTTTTTCAGCTCGACATCCTCCGACGCAAACACTCCTTGAAAAAGCACAAACAAATTATTCTCTTTATTCACTTCCATTTTCACTTTAATCTGCTCGATAAATACTTCTTTATCATGAACAGGCCGCCCGGCAAGCATATTTATCCGCCGTTCATCCGTTTCACTGTTAATTTTTTCAAAAATACTAATTAACAGTTCATTTTTCGACAAGAAATAATTATAAAACGTTCCTTTCGAAATGCCGCTTTCCTCTAAAATATCTTGCACGGATGTGGCTGCATATCCTTTTTCAACAAATAGAGCATGTGCTGCCACCATTACCTTTTTCTTTCGTTCATTCAATTCGTTGCACTTCCCCTAATTTGAACTCATAGTCTAAACACATACTAGCGGAAAATCCCTTTTATTTCAAGACTTTTAAAAATTGTTCATTTGATTTTTTATACTATTGGTATATTATAAAAATTTGTTTAATCAACTGTCTAGTAAATGAAAAAATAAAGTCTTCGAATGGAACGGGAGACCCTGTTTCTGTTTCTGATCAACTTTCATCTTTTCTGCGCCACTTAGCTTTTAAATGTTTCGTAATGAACAATCTCTTCAAACGGCACATGCTTCTTCGGTTTCGGTTTCGCATCGATGTGCCCAGTGCCGATGACTGCTAAAATGCGGCGATCTTCTGGTATGTCGAGTGCCTCTCGAACGTGCGACTCTCGTTTTGCGGACTCATCTGCATCTTCCGAATGATATATCGCTCCAAAAGCGGCGCCGAGATTCTCCTGTTCAGCCGCCAGCCAAATAAATGCAGAGGTGATGGAAGCATCCTGCAGCCAATATTTACTTACATCCGGACGACCGGTAATCACGATTCCGGCACCAGCAGTCGCTAGCCATTTCATAAACGGGGTAGCACTTGATAAATGAACTAACTTGTCCCGATCCGTCACGATGATCAGTTCACGCGACGGCAAATTATTCCCGGCGGGCGCTAAATACCCAGCGCGGATAATTCGCCCCAATGCGTCTTTGTCAATTTTCAGCGGTGCAAATGCCGTTATTTCCCGGCGTCCTTCAATCGCTTCATGTACATTCATTTCCATTCCCCCTTCTCATTCGATTTTATCAGATTTTTCAGACTAATCTAATTAGATTACTCTTACTGAATGATTTCATCGCTAAAAACGCCCTTCGTCTAAAATCGGCGAGGGCGTTTTTGCTTACTTCACTGCATTTGTTAATGATTTAATGATGCCAACATGTGTGCCTTCATGCCCTGTGACAAACTGAAGAATCGCTTCAACCGTCGCCATCTCAAATCCAGCAATCGTAAGCGGATTTGATGCTTCAGCACTTAGTTTCTCTGCAAAATGCGCTTCAATACGGCCTGCCTGCTGCTCAAGTGCCTTTACAATTTCCTCTGCTTCCGGCACGTCGCCTGTCCACTCAGATGGACGTGTTCCCGTCGCAAACATTGCACCCCACTTAGGACGCTCAATCTCATAGCTGTCATCCGCCATATGCAACAGCCCTTCTGCTGCAAAATAAATATGTCCCGCATTCCAATGAATCGTATTTGAATAGCCATCCGGCTGCTCGTCCCACTTTTCCTTCGGCGCCTGTTGCAGCGCGCCAATTGTAGCCGCACGTGAAAATCCAAATTGTTTAATTGATTCCATAAAAATCACTCCTTTATGTAAATACATATTTCATCATAATATATACTTCATGTCATGCATACTATTCCATTTCATTTTTCGTACAAACGACGATGCCAATTGGGTAGTGCCGCCCCTTCCTTCCAGGCACCGGTTCAACCAACACACCTCGTTGATAGTAGCATTCTACCGATTCATAACGATTAAATGTGCTGAAAAATTCATGTTCTGTCAACTGATGCACATGAAATTTTTCCAACGTCGGCTGGCCGCGTCCGTGGCCAAACGGCGTTGATATGATGAGTGTTCCCCCGGGTTTTAACATCGTATACAAATGATCAAGATACATTGTTTCATCTTGTATATGTTCGATCGTTTCAAAACTAAATATGGAATCGAACATCCCTAATTTCTCAGGCAGCATCGGATCCGCTGCATTCTGCGCTTCAAATGTAACGAGTGGATGATAATAGCGTCCTTTCGCATACACGATCGTCTCAACATCACGATCAACGCCAATCACTTCCGTCAGTCTCTTTTTCGCTGCTTTTGCAATAATCTGCGTGCCAAATCCGCTTCCACACGCAATATCAAGCACACGCCCTTTTGCATAGTGAATCGCAAACTGGTAACGCGCAATATGCTCAAGCAGCATTCCATTCATTGCGTTCATCTCATCCGGCCAAATCCGTTCCTCTGTCTTCTCCATAAATGACCGCCCCTTTTCGCGAACAATGCCTTTATCGCCGCTATCCGTTTATTTTATCATTTTTCGATATAAAAAACGCCCCTCTCTATGGATCCCATCAAGTTAAAGCAGCTTATTTTTTCAATTAAATAACAATTTTACAAATTTCTAAAGGAGTATCTTCTGAAAAGTCGAATACGTTAAGTACTTACAAATTCCAAAAGTTTAAAATCAGTTGCCCAATCAAGAAGAGCTGATCATTGACGAGATGCCACTCACATGGAAGTGCGTGCAATTTCACTTTAAATCTAGTTAGGAGGGTATGCCTTGAAGGCGCCTACGAAGCCATGGACATTGTTGTATAAAATACAACAAGAAGTGATTCCCGACGCTCATCATTATTTAAATGAATGGAGGGAGAAGGCTAATGAGATCCCGAATGAGGAATTACGAAAACAAGCGCTTTCCAGCATTAAAGAGAAGGCTTTCCACTGTGAGGGTGGAGCTGTTTATGGATTGCTTGCTGGAAAAGAACGCAGAAACATCATTCGATTTATTGTGGCTTATCAAACGATCAGTGACTACTTAGATAACCTTTGTGACAGGAGCACTTCCTTGGAAGAAAGAGATTTCCGTATGCTTCATCGGTCTATGCATCATGCCTTAACCCCAGGAATAGAGCCTGAAAATTATTATCAATATCGGAACGATCAAGACGATGGCGGGTATTTGGCTTCTCTTGTGTTAACTTGTCAAAATGTTTTGAAAAATCTCTCCGGATTTCAAAATGCACAGGACGCCATGCATCAATTAGCAGGTTACTATTGTGATTTACAAGTATTCAAACATGTTGAAAAAAATAAACGTGTTGAGTTATTAGAAAATTGGTTTGAGAGGCACAAGCACGAAGTACCTGCAATGACTTGGTATGAATTTTCTGCTTGTGCAGGTTCTACATTAGGCATTTTTTGCTTTGCTGCCTATGCGTCATATGGTTTAAAAGCAGAAGAAGTGAACATATTAAAAAATGGATATTTCCCTTGGATTCAAGGTCTTCATATTATGCTTGATTATTTTATTGATCAAGAAGAAGACCGGGAAGAGGATGATTTGAATTTTGTCTTCTACTATGAAAGTGAAGAAAAAATGGTACAACGAATTAGATATTTCAAAGAAAAGGCCGAGGAGAGTATTCGAAGTTTGCCGGACTGGAAATTTCATCAACTTATTAACAAAGGTCTGATCGCCATTTATCTAGCGGATAAGAAAGTTCAAGAAGATAAGGAACTGAAACGAACAGCTAAACGATTTATCCGCTTCGGTGGGTTGCCTACTCTATTTTTTTATCTAAATAGTTGGGTGTATCGCCAAGCATAAAATGCTGTTTCAAACAAAAAACCCCTCCCGAATAATCATTTCGGAAGGGATTCTTCTTATTTACCAATAAACATTTGTGTCCAGTGACCGTCTACGTATCCAACGCCAATGTGCGTGTAGTCTGCACTTAAAATATTTTTACGGTGCCCATCACTGTTCATCCAAGCATTCATTACTTCTTCCGGTGTTTGTTGTCCTTTTGCGATATTTTCACCGGCTGATTTGTACGTGATACCAAACTGTTTCATCATGTCAAACGGCGATCCGTATGTCGGAGACTGATGAGAGAAATAGCCTTTATTTTTCATATCTTGTGATTTTGTACGCGCAACATCACTTAACTTCGTATCTAGTTGAAGAGCTTTTACTCCTTGTTTCGCGCGTTCTTGGTTGACCAATTCAAAGACTTGCTGTTCAAATGCGCTGACGCTTCCTGCTTTTTGCTCAGTTTGCTGTGGCTGTGCTGCAGGTGCTTTCGGTTGTGCTGCAGGCGCTTTTTCTTGTGTTACTGGTGCTTTTGGTTGTTCTGCAGGCGCTTTTTCTTGTGTTACTGGCGCTTTTTCTTGTGCTGCAGGCGCTTTTGTTGTCTGTTCAACTAGTTTTTGAATGTCAATATTATATTTCTTTGCAAATTCATCTAGATTAACTTGTTGAACATTATATTTCTTTACTAATTCATCTACGTTGACTTGTTTAACTGTTTGTGTTGATTCGTTGACGTTACATGTCGGCGATGCTGCCTCCGCCTGACCTGCTGTGAAGAGTCCTAATGTAACAGCACCGGCGAGTGTCGCCATGCGAATATTCTTTTTCATACTGTAATTCCTCCTAAAAGTTTATGTTTTTCTTGATCTATTAATGTCTGGCCCCCTGCTGCCCATTTATTGTTGCACGATCTTTTACCGCCCCGCAATGCATTCTGGCGTGGCAAATTTCGCTATCTTTTGAAATTGATAGTTTCCTATAATCACCATCCGTTTAAACACTGACACAGTAACGGGTTGAACACGATTGATTTTTTCACTACTTTTTTCAGTAATGAAAGTGTAAATGCTATGTCATATTCGTCACATAAAAAAAAGCGCCTAAAAGGCACTTTTTTACAGACTATAGACAAAATCTTCATATTGAAGGCGATGTCTACAGGTTTTCACGATATATTACATATTTCCAAACTGTGCTTCATGAAGACGGCGGTAATGGCCGCCTCGCTCAAGCAGCTCGTGATGGCTGCCCTGCTCTTCAATACCGGCCGGCGTCACCACAATAATTCGGTCTGCATGCTTAATGGTCGCAAGCCGATGGGCGATAACGAGCGTTGTACGCCCGACAGCGAGCTCTGCTAGCGCCTGCTGAATGGCAAGCTCTGTTTCAGTGTCAAGTGCAGATGTCGCTTCATCCAAAATTAAAATCGGTGGATTTTTTAAAAAGATCCGTGCAATGGCCAGCCGCTGTTTTTGCCCGCCGGATAGTTTCACCCCGCGTTCGCCGATAACGGTTTCAAGTCCTTCCGGTAAAGAAAGAACGAACTCATCAAGACGCGACCGCTTCAATGCATCCATGATCGCTTCATCAGATGCCCCAAGGTCGCCATACAAAATGTTTTCACGAATCGTTCCGGAGAATAAAAAGACATCCTGCTGTACGATGCCGATCTGGCGTCTGAGAGAGGCGAGTGTCATCTTTTTCGTATCCAGTCCATCGATGGAGATATAGCCTTCCTCCACATCGTAAAAACGCGGCAGCAAACTGCACATCGTCGTTTTACCGGCACCAGATGGTCCGACAAACGCTACCGTCTCTCCTGCTTTAATCCACAAGCTAATATTGTTCAACACAGATGTTTTGCCTTCATAGCCGAACGTGACGTTATGGTAGCCAATATCACCGCGCACTACATCAATGTCGATTGCATTCAATGAATCGGCCACATCCTGTTCTGTATTCAGCAGTTCGACATACCGTTTAAAGCCTGCAATGCCTTTCGGGTAGCTTTCAATGATTGCATTGATTTTTTCAATCGGTCGGAAGAAAATGTTCGACAGCAAAATAAAGCCCACAAACTCTCCGTATGTCAACTCGCCTTGCATGACAAAATAGGTGCCACAAATCAGGACGAACAGTGTGACGGTCCGCATCAGCATATAGCTGATCGACATGTTGAGCGCCATGATTTTATATGAGAGAAGCTTCGTCAATCGGAAACGGCTGTTGTTTTCTTCAAACTGCGCTCTTTCATGTTTTTCATTGGCAAACGCCTGCACGACACGAATGCCGCCCATGCTGTCTTCAATACGGGCATTAAAGTCCGCAATATCACCAAACAGCCGATGAAAGGCGCCAGTCATTTTTTTGTTGAAGTAGATAGCCAGCCATAAAATAACCGGAATGATGATAAAGGTTAATACAGCTAGCTTCCAGTTAATATATGCCATCATCGCAAACGCGCCGGTCAAAGTCATCAAAGCGATAAACAAATCTTCCGGACCATGATGCGCCATTTCGCCAATTTCCATTAAGTCACTCGTCATCCGTGAAATAAGGTGACCGGTTTTCGTATTGTCAAAAAATCGAAACGACAGCTTTTGCACGTGGCCAAAGAGTTTACGGCGCATGTCTGTTTCAATGTTAATGCCGAGCATATGTCCCCAATACGTCACTACATACTGAAGACCGGCATTGACAATGTAAATAAGCAAAAGCCCGATGCTCACGGCCAAAATTAAATTCCAATCGCCATCCGGCAAAAGATCATCAATAAAATGATTAACAATGAGTGGGAAGGCGAGTTCCAAAAGCCCCGCCATCACTGCACAGAAAAAGTCCAAGAAGAAAAGTTTCTTATAAGGACGGTAATAAGAGAAAAATTGCTTAATCACATCTTCACCTGCTTTTTTAAAAATAAGAGCGTGTTTCCCTTTAAACCTGCCAGCACTTCCGGGGTTTGCGGAAAAATCGCTATTTGCTTGACCATCTCTTTTATGGACGGACGCTAAATATCCGATTCATTTAAATAAATGGTGCCGCTTTTCTGGTTTATCAGCCGGGCCATCGTTTTCGTTAAATTCTTGACAATCGTTGCCACGCCATAGCCGGTTTTCACGTGTTTCGTACGCGCAGTTTATTCATTTCATACATCACTTCTAATCATTTGATTTTATACCAAATTTTATATATAAAACAAATTACCGTAATTGATAATCACTTTCAATTAAAAATCTACCACAATTCTGTCTAATATGTCTATACTTTCATGAAAAAACGGACTATCTCATATGCTCTAATAATTGTAATTTATATTTCGCTGACGGACAGCTTCGAACTAGAAATTCACTTTTTTACGTTTTAAATGAATCTATAATCTATTAGCGCAAAAAAAT
Source organism: Bacillus sp. 37MA (assembly GCF_000372765.1). Lineage (NCBI taxonomy): Bacteria > Bacillati > Bacillota > Bacilli > Caryophanales > Bacillaceae > Bacillus > Bacillus sp. 37MA. The sequence continues at coordinate 427,134 of NZ_KB889752.1, read as the reverse complement.
AGCCTTCAATAAATAAACTGCACCCCAATTGTTAGACACCAGTCTAACAATTGGAGGTGCTTTTCTTTTGGATAAATTTACAAAAGAAGAAAAAATACAAACTGTTTTAAGATATCAAAATGGTGAAGAAGAGATAAATTCAATTGCCAAGTCCTTACCTGTTCAAAATGCTATGCTTCAAAGCTGGATTAAACAATATATTAATTACTATAATCACAAACGAATTAAGGCAAAACTAAAAGGCCTAAGCCCAGTGCAGTACCGGACTCAGACCTTACAAGCAGCCTAGCTAAATAAAGTGTCTAACTTTTTGGGTTCACTTCAAAGCTGGGGGCTATTTCCTTATTAAATTTTCGGGTGAACAAAATCGTGATTGCGCTTTAGCTTAGCTATCGTTGAAATCTTTTAAGTCATTTCAATCGTACATGGGCCCGATTCAAAGTGTTCCCCTAATAGAAAACCTTGTTCATCCGTATAATCAATGTGTATCTCCTCATTTAAATAACGCTTTGTGAAGTGATCGATTCGAATTTGAACACCTTTATTCTCCAAAATAATATCATGTCGCCGCGGCTCATCGAAAATAATGGAAAGATTGACGGCCAATCCGCATCCCCCAGATAGATTGGCGTCAATCCGTGGAAATTTCCCTTCATTTGAAACAGATGCTTTTAGTTTATTCACTGCCGCCTCCGTTAACGATATACGTATGTCTCTCCCTCCTCCCTAAGAGTATGCAGTTTATTCCTCTTTCGAATAACGCAATATGGGCTGTCTTGCCGCTTGTACTTCATCTAATCGTCCAATGATTGTTGTATGTGGTGCTTCAAATACGACGTCTGGATTTTCTTCTACTTCTTTGGCAATCTGAATCATTGCCTCAGCAAAAGCATCCATCGTTTCTTTCGACTCTGTTTCCGTTGGTTCGATCATCATGCATTCCTCTACATTTAATGGGAAATAAATGGTTGGTGGATGATAGCCAAAATCGAGCAGCCGTTTTGCCATATCGAGTGTTCTTACACCTAGCTTTTTCTGTCTGGACCCTGATAAAACAAATTCATGCTTACAATATTGTGAATACGGTGATTCAAAATAAGGCTCCAGCTTTTTACGCAGATAATTGGCGTGAAGGACGGCACTTTCGGATACTTGACGTAACCCAACAGGTCCCATTGTACGGATATATGTATACGCACGTACAAGAATACCAAAGTTTCCATAATATCCTTTCACACGGCCAATTGATAAAGGGTGATGACTATTCAATACATATTGATCGTTTTCTTTCTCAATACGCGGCACCGGCAAATACGGAATCAGTTTCTCTTTCACACCGACTGGACCTGCACCAGGACCGCCGCCACCATGAGGTGTTGTAAATGTTTTGTGAAGATTTAAATGGACGATGTCAAAGCCCATGTTCCCAGGTGTCGTTTTTCCTAAAATGGCATTCGCATTGGCCCCATCATAATACAGTAAGCCGCCTGCTTCGTGAACAACCTTGGCAATGTCAACAATGTCTTTTTCAAATAGCCCTAATGTATTTGGATTTGTCAGCATTAAAGCTGCTGTGTCATGACCGACATGCTTTTTCAATTCTGCCAGATCGACTAAACCATCTTCATTTGACGGTATGGTCACTGTTTTAAAACCTGCCACTGTTGCACTCGCTGGATTCGTCCCATGTGCAGAGTCAGGAACAAGTACTTTTGTTCTTTTTTCTCCTTTTTGCTCAAAGTACGCTTTGACCATCATTAGCCCTGTCCATTCCCCTTGCGCTCCAGCTGAAGGCTGCAGCGTCACGGCATCCATGCCCGTAACTTCAGCTAAATCTTCTTGCAACTCATGTAAAAGTTTGAGCGCTCCCTGCACCGTTTCAGCGGGCTGATATGGATGGATCCGGCTGAATCCTTCAAACCGTGCCACATCTTCATTAATTTTTGGATTGTACTTCATCGTACACGAACCGAGTGGATAAAACCCATTATCGATGCCATGGTTTTTGTTCGAAAGGGCTGTGTAATGGCGAATTAGCTGAAGCTCTGACACTTCTGGGAGTTCCGCTGGCATGTCTCGTATTAAATAGGCGGGCAGTTTATCATGTAAATCGACTTTATCAACGTCACTTTCCGGAAGGCTTGACCCGATTCTCCCTTGGCGACTCAATTCAAAGATTAATTCATTGTATTCAACCATTTTTCATCGCCTCCAACACCTTTACAAATTGGTCCATCTCCTCTTTTGTCCGTTGCTCTGTCACCGCAATCAGCATTTCGTTCTCAAGTCTATAGTCATTTCCTAAATCGAATCCACCGATCATTCCTACCTCTAACAGTTTTGCATTTACTTCTTTGACGGGTAGCGGAAATTCTACAATGAATTCATTAAAAAATGGTGCTTTATTTTTCACGTTAAAACCTTTCTTTTGAAGGCATTTAGCCATATAATCCGCTTTTTCAATGTTCAACTGTGCCATCTGACGGATTCCTTCTTTGCCAAGTGACGCCATACAAACAGCAGAAGCAAGTGCATTTAATGCTTGATTTGAACAAATATTAGAGGATGCTTTATCTCGGCGAATATGTTGTTCGCGCGCTTGCAGCGTTAAGACAAACCCTCGTTTTCCTTGGTCATCCGTCGTTTGTCCAACAATACGTCCAGGTACTTTGCGCATCATTTTTTTCTTCACAGCGAAATAGCCGCAATGCGGGCCGCCAAAAGACATCGGGATTCCAAGCGGCTGCATGTCCCCGATCACGATATCCGCACCTAGTTTACCTGGTGCCTCTAAAAGCGCTAAAGCGAGCGGATTGGCACTCACGATGAAAAGCGCGCCTTTCTCTTCTGAAATGGTCTTGATCTTCGTTAAATCTTCAATAGAACCGAAAAAGTTTGGATATTGAACAATGACCGCCGCCGTGTCTTGATCCATTTGTTCTTGCAGCTTTTCGAGATCTGTTATATCTCCATCTAGTGCAGCTTCTTCGACAGTATATTCTAGTCCGCCTGATACGGTATTTAAGATCGCTCTCGATTCAGGATGCACCGATTTAGATACAATCACTTTTGAACGTCTCGTTGACGTAATAGCAAGTGACGCAGCTTCTGCCAGTGATGTAGGACCATCGTACATCGAAGAATTCGCTACATCCATTCCTGTCAGTTCACAAACCATCGTTTGAAATTCAAAAATAGCCTGTAATTCCCCTTGGCTGATTTCCGGCTGATAAGGTGTATACGCCGTATAAAATTCAGACCGTGAAATGACATGATTGACGACGCTTGGAATGTAATGATCATATGTGCCAGCACCGAGAAAAATAGGATAGTGATTGGCATGTTTATTTTGTGATGATAGCTGATGCATTTTTTTCACAAGAAGCGGCTCTGGTACGGCATTCGGGATGTTGAGCTCACCTTCTAAACGAATTTCTTTTGGTACGTCTTCAAACAATTCATCTACTGAAGAAATCGTTAAAAGAGCAAGCATCTCTTCTTGATCTTGTTTTGTGTCTGGTAAGTATCGATAAGTGGACGTCATTTTATCGTTCCCCTTCTCTTTTGTAGAATGGTGTTTTGACAACATGGGCATCCACTTTCTTATGGCGAATTTCTACTTTTAGTGGCGTCCCCTCTTTAGTATGTTCCGATTTAATCAAAGCAAGGCCGAGGTTTTTCTTTAAAGTCGGTGAGTGCGTTCCCGATGTCATAAAACCAATCTCCTCTTCCGTTTCGGAAAATACTTTATACCCGTGACGTGGAATGCCTCTTCCTGTCACTTCAATCCCGACTATTTTTCTTGTTAACCCGTCTTCTTTTTGTTTTATAAGAGCTGATTTGCCGATAAAATCACTTTCTTTCTTCGTTTTTACGGCAAAACCGATTCCTGCTTCTAGCGGGCTGATGTCACGCGTGAGCTCTTGGCCGTACAAAGCAAGACGTGCTTCTAAACGAAGGGTGTCACGCGCACCAAGTCCGCATCGCTTTAAGCCCTCTGCTTTCCCAGCTTCTAGAAGGCTCTCCCAAAGTTTTTCCGCGTCACTTGCTTTTAAATAAAGTTCAAAACCGTCTTCGCCTGTATACCCTGTCCGGGAGACAAGCACGTTTTCCACACCGTTCACACGGACATTTTGCGCAAAATGAAAAAAGCCAATTTCTGACAAATGAACATCTGTTACTGTTTGTAAAATGCCTTCTGCTTTAGGTCCCTGGATTGCAATCAGTGCAATGTCACTTGATCTATTTTCAAGCTTCACACTTCCTTTCACGTGCTGCTTCATCCATTCGAAATCTTTTTCAATATTTGCTGCATTAATGACAAGCAAATATGTTTCGTTCTCTAACTTATAAATAAGCAGATCATCGACTGTGCCGCCATCTGGGTCACACATCGCTGTATACTGCGCATGATTGATCTGAAGCTTTGTCACATCGTTTGTGACGAGATGATTCAAATAACGTTCCGCATCTTTTCCTTCGACAAGGACTTCTCCCATGTGAGAAACATCAAAAAGTCCCGCTTTAGTCCGGACAGCTTCATGTTCTTCGATAATGCCTGTAAACTGGACCGGCAATGCCCATCCGCCAAAATCAATCACTTTCGCTCCGTTTTTTTTGTATGTGTCAAAAATTGGTGTTCTCTTTAGTTCTGTTTCCTGACTCATTCCTACACCCCCGTTTAAGATTTCTCGTTTGCTTCTTAATTTCGTCCATTATATCTTTTCATTCTTACGTGCTTTTTACTCATAGAAAAAAGGACATAGAAGGGCACACTGTCTCCCTTTATATATCCTTTTACTTGAGATTTTAACCTTGTAACGATGTCAAATTTTTCACAAAAAGCTCTTATAACGACATATTGTCCTCAATATGAAAAAATAAATACTTGATAGCTGGTGTATACGCAGGTGAACTCGTGTAACTCCAATGACGATTCCGGCTGTTGTTCGTATGGGCGTTAACAAAGGGCACACCGCCGCTCTTACTCGTCACAATCGTTGAATGATCCATTCGTCCATCCCCCGTAAAATCATAAAAAATAACATCTCCTAGCTGTAGCTGATCAAGTGATGATACTTTTTTTGCCTTTAATCCGTGCTTTGAGCCTTCCAAATACCACCTTAACGAATGAGACACACTCCAGCTGAAACTCCACGTGCCACCGGCGACCCACCATCCTTTTTCGCGATGGGGATACCCACGCTGCGGTGCCCCGCCTGCCAACAAACATTGCGATATATAATTGGTGCAGTCGACTTCAAAACGCGGAAAAGCCGGATTGTAGCTGTTCCACCATTGTTGTGCGTACGCAACCGCTTTTTCTCTATTGTACAAATATCACGCCTCCTTTTTACATTGTATGCAAAAAAGAGCATAGAAAAACCGGACTGATCAATCAGCCCGGTTTCGTTCATTCATTATTTTGTAACTCACAACGTTTTTAAGATGAAATCTCAATTCACCTCAAATTAAACCGCCGCGGTTCTATTCCACATCGTCGTTTATGATGTACCTAAACGACCTAAGCCCTGCCTTCTCTTAAGTCCTTGTGGCTCCGAAGCCACTCCAGTGTGAATAAGTTTTACCAACACTAGCAGAATGCCAAATTTTCTTATATGAAACGTTCTAAGTTACGATCTTCATGAGTTTTCAACTATATCATGAAACTCAATTTATGTCAATATCACATATACATAACCATCGCTGTGTAGAAAAAATCGGCGACGAGAATTTAATATCGATGACCTCAATCACTGAATCCGCTAAAAAATCATTTATTTTCCGATCAAACGACTCTTCTGTCCAGCGGATGATGAAACAGCCCCTCAAAACGCTCGTTTTCCTCGATCAGATTGATTTCATTCAATGCGAAAATGCTCCAATATGGAAACGCTGGTTCAAATGGCCTCGCTTCTTTATACTTCTCTTCTAGATTCACTTTTTCTTTCACACCGCAGCCCGCAATGAGAATGAGTGTGGCAACTTCGATTAATCATACTCTTTTCCCATCAAAACCGCCCCCTTTTCCTCATCATAGCGCGGTAATATGGGAGTTTACCGAGAAAAAACCTGTTTCATCCAAAAACCGGGCCGCTTATTTTTTCCACATCTTTTGAACAATCGGATACAACTTGATCATTGCAAAAAACACAATGAGAAAGACAATAACCTGCAGTACTACTTCGCTCATTTACATCAGTCCTTTCACTTTTACAGCCAGAATCCTCCATGCCACGAAAATCTTCTTTCTATAATTTTAATATAACATCTGAAAAAAAACATTTTACAAGGAGATCAGACCTCTCTTTATTGTTCTGTTTAAAATTCCCCATTTCGGAAATAATGAAAGTATGAGATAATAAATAAGATTGACCAATAAAATCGGGGGTGACGTTATGTCTTATTACAGCAAAAATCGTGCTGAGCCATTACCAAACGTTGACATTGAGACGTGGGAGTGTACAAAGGACGACTGTAATGGCTGGATGAGAAAGAATTTTTCCGAAGATGATACGCCTTCGTGCCCGTTTTGTGGAAGTGACATGGAAACCGGGAACCGTCTTACCAATTCCCTACAAAATAATACATTTCGTAAATCGGCTGAAGCCGAACAAAACGAACAAAAAAAAGCGTGATTCCCTTTGTGGAATCCGCTTTTTCTACTTACTTGATTCCTTTTCTCACAGCGAAATGATGGCTTCAAGAAAGAACCAAATAATCATCATTAATTGAATGACGACTTTTGCAAGTGTACCGCTCAAGAATGCAATGAGTGTTGCGTAGGCAACGAGAAAGGCCGTCTTCACATTTTTTTGAATGATGAGTTCAACGAGAAGTACCGCCGCAAACGGCACAATCAAAATTCCAAACGGCGGCATAATAAACGAACCGGCGATAATCGCAACGACCGCTGTCCATTCTCCCCATTTCGATCCACCATACTTTTTTACGAAATAGCTGTTAGCTAGGAAATCAGCGATGAAAGTGAGCACGGTAAATAAAAGCATCGCGATCCAGAAAACAACCGATAGCTCTTCTTTACTAATGCCAAAATAATAAAGGGCAAATCCCGCCCACAATACGAGTACGGATGGAACAATTGGAAAGATAAATCCAATAAAACTGACGATAAATAATAAAATAATTCCGGTCCATACTAAAATAGCCACCTATAGCCACCTCTTCTCTGTTATGATAATATTGTACCAATATGTGAAAGAATAGGAAGTGATTGAATTTGATTAAAATTGACATGCCACAGGCCGACTTCATTTTAATAAGAAAACGAAATCTGGAAGATACGAGCGAAGCCGCTATTGCCAAAGAATATGGCTTTACGGATTATCATAAAATTCCGCGTGACAAAGCGGGCATCTTTATGTTTTACGATGTAAGTGACAACTTACTGTTTGTCGGTAAAGCACGAAAACTCCGCATGCGCATCCGCAAACATTTTGAAGATAACGTCTCAGACATTAAAAATCACCGGGATGACGTTCATAAAATTGTTGTCTGTGTTGTGGACAATCCGATGGAACGCGAGATTTATGAAACGTATATTATTAATATGCTCCAGTCAAAGTATAATACAGAAAAAGCCTTTTTTAGATCTTAATCTAACACCCGACTATTTAAAAGTCGGGCTTTTTTATTTATATTTGTTCAACACTTCAACAGATGTTCCTTCTTTTTCTCCTTAAAAATCTCGACAAACATACAAGGTTATAAGAACTTTTGTCGAAACTATTTCTTTCTTTATTTTCATCACGTATACTAGTCCCTGATATGTTTCTAGCCTTTTAAAAACGATTATTTTGGAGGATCGTAAAGAATGAATAACCATGATCACTTTCATGACTTAATGATTCAAATTAAAACGGTGCGCAAGTTAATGATTTCAACTGGAACGGCGAAGGGACTCAGTCATACCGATACGATTAAACATAGTCAACATTTGGACAAACTATTGAATCAATTTCAATTGAAATGCAAATTTTAATTCCTATTCGCTTAGGGCGGGAATTTGATAAATATAAAGCAAACAACACGGCTATATAACACTCGCCGTGTTGCTCATTTGTTTTGATTACTTCAAGCCCTTTTCTTTTAATACTTCCTTCTGTTTTCTCGCTTTTTTGCTGACATACGTATTTTTCCATACAGCGTACAAGTTAATTCCGAGCGCTACTGATGCTCCACAGAGCATCATAAATGCATCGATACTTTGCTGCGTCAACCAGTCAAAAGAGACACCAATCGCTCCTAAAAACAAGAATAATGAAGTCAGGAACCCCCCTAATAAAGTGATAATATCTCGTTTCACTAGCATCTCCCCCTTCCATTACTTATTTTATACATAATGTATGTACATCTCATAAATTGTTTACAGACAAACCTGTTTACGCACAAAAAAATCAGTCCCTATAAGGAACTGATTTAGAAAGTTATCGTTAGACAAGCCGCCTTTGCCGTATGGATTACATAAGAAAGTTTTAAACCACCACTTCTCAAAGTGGGTGTTCGCAAAAACGTTCTTGCTTGTCCTCCTTGTCGTATCGACAGAGGCATGTCATTTCCGTTTTTATATAAAACTCCCGATTACAGCTTAAAGGTTAAAACTTAATTATTGATTACGTACAACGCAGCTTGTATTCGTATATTACTCCATTCGCTTTAATAAATCAACGGTAATGTTTTCCCCACCTGCTTAAGTACAGATAATGTACTCTTTCTGAAATCAAGTCATTTTATTTTGTCTCATGAAAAATTCCTGCTACACTAATACAAATCATTATAATATAGAAAGAAGTGTCCCAAACGATGTCTATCAACTATTCCGTTCTCGATCTGGCACCGATTACAGCAGGCGGGACGGCATCGGAATCATTCATTCATTCTGCTGATCTTGCGCAGCATGCTGAAAAATGGGGGTATAACCGCTATTGGCTCGCAGAACATCATAGCATGCCTGGTATTGCAAGCTCGGCCACAGCTATCGTGATCGGTCACATCGCTGCCGCAACGAATACGATCCGTGTCGGTTCCGGCGGCATTATGCTGCCCAACCATGCGCCGCTCATTATCGCCGAACAATTTGGCACACTTGAATCTCTTTTCCCTGGACGTATTGACCTCGGTCTTGGCCGTGCACCTGGCACAGACCAAGTGACAATGCGGGCATTAAGACGCCAAAACCAGAGTGATGGTCATGATTTCCCAGAACAGTTGGAAGAACTTCGCAGTTATTTTAAAACAGGCCGCAAACATGTGCGTGCTATTCCTGGAGAAGGGTTAAACACTCCGATCTGGCTACTCGGTTCAAGCGGGTTCAGCGCCCGTCTTGCCGGCGATCTTGGCTTGCCATTTTCATTTGCGAGTCATTTTTCACCCGATAATACGATGTCAGCCCTTGCCCTCTACCGCCGTCATTTCAATAATTCTGGCGTCATTGACAAACCGTATGCCATGCTCGGTGTCAATGTGATCGCCGCTGATACAGACGAGGAAGCGGAAAAACTTGCGACGTCGATGCAGCAGCAATTTTTAAACTTAATCCGCAACAATACTGTACCGCTTCAGCCGCCCGTTGATAACATGGATGAACTATGGAGTGATTTTGAAAAAGCAGCGCTTCAACAGCAGCTCGGTGCATCAATTATTGGCGGACCGGATACAGTGAAGCAAAAACTCAAGACATTTATCGAAGACACAGAAGCAGACGAAATTATGGTGAACGCGCAAATATTCGACCATGACGCTCGTTTACGCTCATTTGAAATTGTTGCTGATCTAATGAAATAAACGAGAGAGAGCTGTCCCTATTTCGGGACAGCTCTCTCTCGTTCCAAAATATAACCTACAGCAGATTGCTGCCAGGAAAGTTTTCTTTATTCCTCTTCCAAATACGAACAGCAATAATCTACTACTGTATGTACGTTTAACTGAAAGGACTCATTCGCTGGCACGTAAAAAACGCCGCTTCCGTCGATCGTTTCCCACTCGCCGCCTGCAAGCTTATACTGAAGCGTTCCAGCCGTAATATCCATCTCTTCTTTCAGCACAGTCGCAAATTCATATTCCCCAGGCATCATAATACCAAGTGTTTTTTTCGTTCCGTCTTCAAAGAAAACCGTCCGGCTTGTCACTTTCCCTTCAAAATAAATATTTGCTGCTTTGTCTACTGTTACATTTTTAAATTGTGTCATCGTCATCTTCCTCTCCTATTCATTTTTTTTACTGTACCACAAAATCTAAATATTGAAAAAGACACCCGATTGGATGCCTGAATTATTCATTCACTGTGTACGTTAATTGGTACTTACTTTCACATTGTATTGTTCAAACCATTGATTCATCTGTACAAAATAAGCAAGCAGCTGCGGTCCCGTCATTAGCTGGCCAAACCATGGCACTTGAAACGATGCCCCTCCTGATTCTGTGATCTCTTGCAATGATGATCGTGAAAAAAATTCAAGCAGCGGCGAATCTTTGGCAAGAACGTCATTCATCATCCCGCTGACCAGCTTCGTATAGCCCGGATGATGTGTCTTCGGATACGGACTTTTCTTCCGGTACAACACCTCTCTCGGTAGAAAGCCGTCAAGCGCCTTCCGCAAAATCCCTTTTTCCCGGCCGTCCGCCATCTTCATCTTCCATGGAATATTCCACGCATACTCAACGATCCGGTGATCCGCAAACGGCACCCGCACTTCGAGACCCGCACCCATACTCATCCGATCTTTCCGCTCAAGAAGAGCCGTCATAAACGACACCATATTCACATAAAACATTTCCCGGCGGCGGCGATCGATTCCGCTTTCCCCGTCTAATTGGGGCGTTTCACCAACAAGATCGTTATACCGTTGTTCCCCATACTCTTCTAATGGAAGGGTGTTTCGCCATTTTTCATTTAGTAAAAGCGTCTTATCCGCTAACGACTGAATCCATGGAAAACCGCATCCATTCAACAACTCTTCCCTGTGAAACCACGGATATCCGCCGAAAATTTCATCCGCACACTCACCGGACAACCCGACTGTAAAATCGTGTTTGATTTCTTCACAAAACCATAATAAAGACGAATCAACGTCCGCCATTCCCGGCGCATCACGGGCAATCATCGCAGCCTTTAGTTTATCCGCAAGCTCGTCATATTCAATGATCGATGAATGATGAATCGATCCGATATGTTTTTGCATTTTATCAATCCATAGCTGATCTTCACTTGGCTGAAAGACACTTTTCTTAAAATATTGGCTGTTTTCCGCATATTCAATCGAATAGGTGTGAAGAGAACCACGTCCGTTTTTTTGAAAATAATCCGATGCAAATGCGCTGATCGCACTCGAATCAACACCGCCGGATAAAAAAGTACAAACGGGCACATCGGCTGTCAACTGACGCTCAACGGCATCTTTTAATAAAAATCGAACCTGTTCCGCTGTTTCATCCATCGAATGAAGGTGCTTCTTGCTTTCCACGTTCCAGTATCGCCATATGCGACGTCCAGTTCGATTCAACGTAAGCGCGTGAGCCGGGCGCAATTCATGGATCCCTTTAAAAATACCATGCCCCGGCGTCCGCCCCGGTCCGAGCGTGAACAATTCCATTAGTCCTTCACGATCGATTTCCGCCTTTACATGACGATGCGCCAGAAGCGCCTTTATTTCCGATCCAAACAAAAAAGAATCGTCCCATTCGGTATAAAAGAGTGGCTTTACTCCGAGCCGATCTCTCGCCATAAACAGCTCCTGCTGATTTTCATCCCATACACCGAATGCAAAAATTCCATTTAGACGATTTACACATTTCTCACGCCATTCAATAAAGGCCGTCAACAGCACTTCCGTATCGGAATGTCCTTGAAACGTATATCCCTTTTTCAACAGCTCCTGCCTAATTTCTTCCGTATTATACAGCTCACCATTATACACAATCGTATACGGACCGCATGTCATCGGCTGCCTGCCGCCTACCGGATCGACGACGACGAGCCGCGTGTGACCGAATGCTGCATGATGGGTTGCCCACACACGAAAGTCATCCGGACCACGTTTTTTAAGCGTCGCCGCCATCGTTTTAACCGCCTCTTGTTCATTCCTCATATCGCGTGCAAAATCTACCCATCCCGTTATTCCGCACATGTAGATCACCCTTTCCTGCATTAATGTATTCAGGCAGGAAGTGAATCATTCCAAGTGAACATTGACGGATTACATACGAATGAAGAGAGATCTGATTTTCGCTCATCATGCTCCTTTTTCAGAAAGACTCTGTTAAACAGCATTGTTAATCATCGTACTAATCAGGAACAATCTTATTTAATTTAAGCACAAGTATATTTCACATTATCAACCTCGATACTATTTTGTGAATTTTATTATGCAGCTAATGAGGCAAACAGTGTGGTAAGCGTTGAGAAAATAGATGGTTTTAAAATCGTTAAAGAGAAGTTTCAAGCTCTGCAGAATATAATGAATAAAAATGTATTTACAATTCTTAAATCAATAGAAAGAATTTTTCTGATTTTTTAAATTGATTATGGTTTATCTTTGACAGTCTTTTCATTTTATAAAGGAGTAAGAGGTATTAATGGCTCAACGTGAGATTACCCCTCAAGAAATGTGCGAGCTTAGCTGAAGACAGGAAATATCTCTTTCGTTTTGCTGAGTACGTACCTTCAAAAAAACTAGCACAAGTTTACACCCTTAATTTAAGGGGTTATGGTATGTACCCTAAACGTAGAAGGGACATTGATTACATTGATCAAATAGATGATAATTTGGCGGATCTAATGAATTGGATTAGGAGAGATAATCCCAATACTAAGATTATTCTTGCAGGACATTCCTTTGGAGGTGCATCAGTGCTTCGTTTTGCAGGGAGTCAATATTCCCAATCAGGTTGATACTTATCTTTTCTTAGCACCCTTTATTCACCCTAATGCCTCAAAGCGACAAAGGCGGACATACAAAAGTATCTTTGTTTAAGCTTATCCTTCTTTGTTATATTAAATATAAGCATATTATTGCTGATTTTAGATATTAATATGCTTGATTGAAAAACTGTCATACGGCATCTCCAACTATTTCTGCCTTGATGAGCAAAAACATTCAACGCTCCTCTATCTGAACATTGTAAAGCGCTGATAAAAGCACAAAGCTATGATCAATGAATGCCAGACAAAACGTCTCATCCAGAATGATCTTGTCTCTTTGGTCTATCATTACATACTCCATATCGGCAATAATGTTTCTTAATTTCCGCTCTGACCTGAATGCACTCACATCCCCGCCACTATGGACCAAACAGTTCCGTATCCTATTCGTGTTTTGGATGAATTTCCACGCTGGTGTATCAACCGGAAACTCCACGTTCAACTCGGTTATTAAATAATCTCTCGCTTTATTAATCAACGGTTTCCGGCTGCTGTTTCTCTCACTAAAAGTTCTTCCTGATTCAGTAGGGTGACAGAGCGCCACCAATTTACTTTCTACAAAAGAGTACATGCTCGTTAAAAGGGAGCTTCTTAAAATATTGGGGAAATCACTACGGTAAAGGCTAACTTCATCCATATGCCAATCCCAAAAGCCTTCTTGATCCTCCCCATCGAATTCTGCTGCCATTTTTTCATACCTGCCTACCTCACTTCTTAGTGAGCGTTCTATAAATTCAGCATACTGTTCGAACTGATTTAAAGGATGCTCAACATCGAACAAATACTGTAGTTTGCTGGGCGTCATCCTCTCTATCCCATTCCCCTCCTTTGAAGCATAAATTCTTCATGTAAGATGTGAACCTTCTCGCCATTCCACTCTGGAACTGCCTCCACAAGCCAAAACCAGTGAATATACCATTCAAGTATATTCGTTAAGAGTTGGCATAACACCAGTACTAAAAACATATCTGCTAAAAAAGCTATGTATAAGGCATTACCGCAAGTTAGAGACGACAAAAATAGTGCTGGAATCAGGATCTACTCCTTACGGGCATTTTTTACAACAAAAAGACCGACCTTATCACTCAGCCGGTCGGTCTTTCTCTTATTCTATTTATAACTTCCTTACAATTGTCATTTCTATTTATCCAATTCTGTTCTAATGGGTTGTAATTCCTTTTCTCCATCATTTTCAACCATATGTTTAAGCATTGACAATTTATTATTCCAAAATTGTTCGTAAAAAGAAAGCCACTGCTGTAATTCTTCTAATGGTTCTGGCTGCAACCGATAAAGTTTTTCTCTACCTACCTTTCGTCCACTGACTAATTTTGCTTCTGAAAGGATATAAAGATGTTTTGCAATGGCGGTACGGCTCATGGGAAAATGTGATGTTATTTTTGAAATAGGTAATTCCTTTTGAGCAAGCAATCTCAGTACTTCTCTACGAGTTGGGTCAGCAATAGCTTGAAATACATCATATTTTATTGCTGATGAAGTCATTTAACCCTCAACAACCTTTTTAAGACGTTCATTAACAATCGCTACCCAACCATTGTCCATTCTATCGCGAATAACGGAACTTTTCTCCTTCGCTTTTGGAAGAACAACATCAGGATGTTTCCATCCACTATGAATAAGAATAAACTCTGTCTTGTCACCCAACTCTTTTAAAATAAATGTAACAACCCAGCCATCTGTATCCCACGAAAAAGAAAGCCGATGAGGTTCATCAATTTCTAATACTTTACATGGAGATGGTCCAAATGGTGATTGTAAATGGAATTCGTATCCTTCTTTCCGTTCAAAATCATTTGGCATAAACCATGCTGCAATGCCCTCCGAAGTGGATACTGTGTTCCATACTTTTTGAATAGGCGCTTCAATAATAACCGTTTGTTTAATATCTTGTAGTATGTTTTGATTATTTGTTTCCATCATATTCTCCTTTACCTTCATTTAAATATAACACCTTTTAGTTTCATGCCTTCATAATATAACACCTTTTGGTTTCATGTCAATTTAGTTTTGCCTAAAAACGAATTATCGTAACTAAAAAGAAAACCTAAGTAATCCATTTACGCCTAGGCCCTTCTGTTCCTGTCATTTTCATCGCTTTATCTGTTAATAAACTTAAAATACTTCACCATAAGCCCTGGAAAAGTAGTAATGAGGTATTCCCTTAATTCCATCATTTTGTAAACCCCACTCTTTTTACTCATCTTTTCCGTACTGACTTTATTGTACTAGACTGCCTCGCTAATTCAATAAGACGTGTTACAAAAAAACGCCCAGATCTTAGAGTCTGCGGCGTTTTTAATACAACATAATACCTCTTATGTTGATTTAGAATTAAAAAATTTTGAAATAAAATTCATTCAAGTGTGTAGATAAATCATACTGAACTCTCGCCTATCTGTATAGCCATACCCGTATGATTGAAAATAGCTGATCCAAATTTACTGGTTTACTAATATAATCGGATGCCCCTGCCTCAATACATTCCTTTCGATCATTTTTCATCGCTTTAGCTGTAAGAGCAATGATCGGAAGACTTTGAAATTCAGGTAATTGACGGATCTCTCGAATCGTCTCAAATCCATCCATTTCAGGCATCATAATATCCATAATAACCAGATCGATGTCTGGGTTTCCTTGCAAAACGGTAATCCCATCTCTTCCGTTTTCTGCAAACATTACTTCAACTTGATAGCTTTCAAGCGCTGTTGTTAAAGCAAACACGTTACGCATATCGTCATCCACTACGAGTATTTTCTTACCTTCTAGCAACGCTTTCCTTTCAGGTATTTGTTTCCAAGAATCCCCTGCCTGGAATGGGTACTCAGCCGAAACAACAGGTACGGTGCTTGAATTTTCGAGATGCGTTGTGGCTGCCTCTGCTTCAGAATGGGCTATTTCCTTCCTTGCTATGTTTTCATCTTCTTCCTTTACGATGTTTTGGTAATGAGACAAATATAACGTAAAGGTGCTTCCATAGCCTTCTATGCTTTCGACTTCAATGAAACCACCTAATAACTGAGCGAGTTCTCGGCTAATGGAAAGCCCTAATCCCGTTCCACCATATTTTCGGCTGATTGTCCCATCCGCTTGTTTAAACGCGTCGAAAATGATGTCCTGATTTTCTGCTGCAATCCCAATTCCTGTATCTTTAACGGAAAAGACAAACTCTATATTTGAATGCGTGAAAGCATCCTCTTTCTCTTTTGAAAACATCCCTTTTTCCGCTTTTTCTATTGTTAATGTGACAGCACCATGTTCGGTGAATTTAAATGCATTGGATAATAAATTTTTCAATATTTGCTGTAGTCGCTGTTTATCTGTATGAATAACCTCTGGCAAATCAGAAGCGAGCTGAACATGCAATTGAATATTTTTCTTACGAGCGACAGGAGTAAATTGCGCCTCCACAAATTCTTTCACGTTAGTCAGTTCCACATCTTTAGATATGACCTCTGTTTTTCCTGCTTCAATTTTCACGATGTCTAAAATATCATTGATTAAATGCAATAAATCATTCCCTGACGAGTAGATGGTTTTCGCGTAACTCACCTGTTTATCCGTCAGATTTCCATCGACATTATCCGTGAGCATTTGAGCGAGAATTAACAAGCTATTAAGTGGCGTTCGCAGCTCGTGGGACATATTAGCCAAGAATTCCGATTTATATTGCGAACTGAGCGTTAACTGCTGTGCCTTTTCTTCCAGAATATCTTTTACTTTTTCGACTTCTTTTGTCTTCTGTTCGGAGTGTTCATACTGCTCTTCCAGTTGTTCATTAACGTTTCTTAACTCCTCTTGCTGAGATTGAAGTTCTTCCGATTGACTCTGCAATTCTTCCGTTAAAGCCTGTGATTCTTGAAGCAGTTTTTCTACTTGCATATGTCTTAAAATACTTTTTATGTTCGTACCGAGATTGCTTATTACCTCTTTTAGCAGCATTTCCTCTAGGTCATTAAACGGTTCAAATGAAGCTAATTCAATCACAGCCAATACCTCTCCTTGGAATTCTGCTGGAAGAACGAGTACATTAGACGGTCGGGCTGAACCTAAGCCAGACGTGATTTTTATATAGTCTTCTGGAACTTGATTGAGTGAAATGATGCGATTCTCTAGTGCACACTGACCAACGATTCCTTCTCCTAAACGGAAGCTGCTAGCACCAACCTCTTGTTGATTATCATAATGATCTGCATAGGCAGCAAGCTTCTGGAAGCTTCCGTTGTATCTCGTATCCTCCTTTATATAGATGACGCCATACGCTCCCCTCACCATAGGAGTAACTTTTGTGATGAAGATGTGGGCTAACGTCTCTACATTATCTATTCCAGGATA
Organism: Bacillus sp. 37MA; assembly: GCF_000372765.1. Taxonomy (NCBI): domain Bacteria; kingdom Bacillati; phylum Bacillota; class Bacilli; order Caryophanales; family Bacillaceae; genus Bacillus; species Bacillus sp. 37MA. Next base: position 409,841 of record NZ_KB889752.1, on the reverse strand, counting down.
CATGGTCGCAATTTCAGCAATTTTCGTTTTTAACCAGCTTTGTTTCTCTGCCGCATTTTTTAATTCTTTCTCCTGCCTTGTATGTGTTTCAAGAGCTTCCGCCATTTCATTGAATGAAATAGCAATTTTTCCAATCTCATCTTTTGTTTTAAGATGTATACGAGGTAATTTATCCATGTTATTAAAATTAACTTTCGACATGACGGAACTGACCTTATTCAATCTGCCCGTCACATTCCACAGAATAAAAAGTAACATTGTTAATCCAAGCAAATAAGAGACAGACACATAGGCTTTAGTTATTGTAATAACTTGATTATACGTCTTGTTTATTTCGATGGCATTTTCGGTTGCTATACTATTTTCCCTATTTTTTAGTTGAGAGGAAACTTCATTCATATTGTCCATACTTTCTCGAGCCTTATACCAGTACAGTTGAGTTGCTTCCTCATTTTTTCCTTCTTGTATGAGTGTAGACATTTCTTTATCTACTTCAGCATATGTTCTCATCGTTGCCTTTAAATTCTCTACTATTTCTTGTGATTCTTCGTATTCCCCCAACTTTTCCAGGGAATTGATTGCTAGATTCACATCTTGAAGGTGTTTATCCCTATCTACCTCAATTGTACCTTGAAGGTCTTGAGGTGGATTCGCGACTAGATCTCTTGAGTCTTTACTGTAATCATTCAATCCATCTTGAATGATGTTCGCATACATAAGTACCTCATTGCTTTCGGTAAATTTCCCCATTTCTTGGTTAAAGTTATCCATCCTTGTCCCAACATAAATATGAAGAAGAGCATCTACTGCATAAATAATGCCAAAAGCTAAAAATAGTTTCTTTTTAAATGTCATATAACTCCTCTTTTCTGGTCTATTCTATTCCTACCAAGTATCACTTGCTAAGGAATAGAATAACGTTCTTTTACTGACTAGTATCACTGCCATTATGATAAAAATAATTATGGGTGACGTTTTTATTATAATTTAAAAATTTTCAGAATTAAATTATAAATTGTAATTAATAAATATTTTATTTCGCGGGTGTTGATTATCCAAAATTAGACTAAAAATTTCTATAATTTTCAAAATAATTGTGCGGAAATAACGCTATTTCATCAGCACATACGCAATTAAGGACACAAAAAGCTAGTTGTACACGACGTTTTCAGTCTGCCAAATAACACTGGCACATTTCTTTCTCGTCTTTTCGTTTTTTGAACAGCCACCTGTTTTGTCCTCCAAATCCCCCGATTCCTACAATTAAAGCTAATAGATGGAACAACTCATCCACTCCAGTCCCCTTCAGCTTGTTAGTCATTTTATTATAAAATTCCCTTTGAGTGATGATTTACTAAAAGGGAATTATGATCTTAAGTAAAAAGAAGAAGAGTTAGGCTACTTCCCTAACTCTTCTTGACCGTTAGCTATTCATTATCATCCATCATGTTGTATCTCTATCAAAAAAGCTCAAATATAATTGTAGAAAAAGTCTTCTATTAATTAATATTCTAATGAGCAAATGACTTTTTTAGCGATCTTTATTATTAAATATATAGTTAACTTTTATCTCACCCACACGGTTATCCTGTTCATATATTTTAGCATCTGTCGGATATCCTACTACTAGCTCGTTCTGGTTCCATTTGACATCAAAATTCTTGTCAGCGTGAAACGTATTACCGCCCTTATTTTTTAACTTCTCATCACTGTCTCAAAAAGACAGGATTCATTTAAACTTATTCACTGACTAAATTGTACAAAACCGTGTTTAATACCAATAAGTCCCCCAGGATTTAGTAAAAACCCTGGAGGTGTTCATGCAACAAAATTCACTTTTTTCATTATACGAAGCGAGATTGTTATTTCTCACCGAATTTAACAAACCTCATTTCATCTTCAATTAATCCGCAGGCAGCACATTGGATTCTCCGTTTTGGACCGTTGTAAACGGTATGGAAAGGACCTTGGTCAGCCGTACCTTCAAACCGTTCAATGACTTCTCCTGTCTGAGGATCTAATTTGACTGCATGGGCAACCTGTTCAATAATGTTGAATCTAGTCCGATTCGTTTTGCAGTTTGGGCAACAATATCGAGTACTCATAAGAACCCCCTATAGTAGATGATGTCCATTATGATATCCAAAAGCAGCCATTATTATTAATAAAATGAAAGCGCTGGAGACAATTAGTCTCCAGCGCTTCTTGATCGTTCTTTCAATTTTCTGTGCAGACCATTCAAGTTTTTCATTAACTGCTCGTATTCATCGCGTTCAATTTTGCATAAATTGATTTCTTCCGCGACACGTTTCGTAATGTGTGGCTGTTCCATTCGTGCTTTTGTTTTAAGATAAATGAACACTTTCCGTTCATCTTCTTTCGACCGTTCTTTTCGAAGCCATCCGTTCGCTTCCATTCGTGAAATCATTGGCGTAAGCGTACCTGTGCCAAGATTCAGTTTGGCGCCGAGTTCTTTCATCGTTACTTCATCTTTTTCCCACAATGAAAGAAGCACGAGGTATTGCGGATAGGTCAATTCGAATGGCTGCAGGACGCTCGTATACAACTTATTAAACTCGCCAGCTGTTTCATACACCGCAAAACATAGTTGTTTATTTAACGTTAAAAAATCATTCATTACAATACGTTTTTCAAATCCTCTTCCATTTTTTCCGGATCTGTCGTCGGCGCATACCGTTCGACAACCTGTCCATTTTTATCGACTAAAAACTTCGTAAAATTCCATTTGATTTTTTTTGATAAAATCCCTTTTTTTTCTGTCGTCAAATGTTTAAAAAGCGGGTCCGCCTCGTCCCCATTTACCTCCACTTTCGCAAACATCGGGAACGAGACGCCATAGTTTCGCTGGCAAAACTCGGTCGTTTCGTTAATGTCATCAAACTCTTGATTGTTAAACTGATCGCACGGAAAACCGAGCACAGTCAGTCCTTCATCTTTATATTTTTCATACAGAGATTGCAGCCCGCCAAACTGAGGCGTGAATCCGCATTTGCTTGCAGTATTGACAATCACTAACGTCTTTCCTTCATACTCTTTCAACGACATCACTTCACCATTCGGCTTCTTCACTTCGAAATCATATACACTTGTCATGCTTGATCATCTCCGCTTCTCAAAATTATATCTTCCACGATTTAATCGTATACGATACAATTACTAAATACAAGTTTTTTGCACAAAGAAGCCACTCTTAAAAAAGTGGCTTCTCTGCATATAAGGGGGATGTTTTGGTCAGCGCTTTTTTCTTTTCAAAAAAGGAATCCGGCCATTTCATCATTCCGTACGCCTGGCATACTGAATTTATGCCGCCGTCAATGCCTTTTCCAGACGTCTTAAATGTCCATCCATCTTCCGTTCGGCACACTTCACCAATCACAACAGCTGTTTCATTCGAAAAATCTTTTTCCAGCTCGTAACAGGCGATTTCTTCTTTCGTTTCATCACTGACAATACGAACAAAAGCATCATTCACTTCACCAAATGTTTGACCGCGCTCATCCGCCTCATGAATGACAATTGCCACCACTATTTTATGAATCGAAGCAGGTACATACGATAATTGAATGAATAATTGTTCATCATCGCCTGTTCCGGCACCATTTTGATTATCATTTGATAAAACAACCACTCCATCAAACGCCGTTAACTGATTGTAAAACACAACATGTTCCTTTGAACGAATGTTGCCTGTTTCATCCACTAATAATGCCAATGCGTCCAAATCAAAATGGGATGCTGAATGGTCACTGATTGACCAACCGAGACCAAGCCGAATGGATGTCACCATAGAAGAAGGCTTCGTTAACTCTACTTTTTGTCCGTTAACCAGTTTAACCAACATGATTCCTCCTGCCTAAAATAACTTTTCTTACTCTCATTATAGTAATTAAATCGTACCACACCGTCCTATCTCTCTTCAATTTTGAACCCTTTTCACCCCAGTTTCTCTCCCCTTGGTTCATCAAAAAGACAAAAAAAGCACCCCCAATGGATGCTCCTTCATTAACGAACCTCTTCCGTCAACGTGAAATCCCCTGCTTCATTAACGTCTACGTTCAGTCTATTTGTTGCATTTAAATACCTTAATATCGTAATGAACCGTGCTTGCCCAATCCCCTGTTTCTCTAAATCTGATTGCATATTAGTGAAGGCTGGAAGTTCCTTCGTCTTTTCTTCTGCCTCCACATACGGAGCAAAGTAATGAGACACTTTGTTCACTTCTTCTTCAGTGATAAAATTCAAGTGTTCAAACTCATTGTTTAACGCTTCTTCAAAACCGTTTAACAACCCGAAAATGTGGCCTTCATCCACTTTCTTAATCCCTTGTTTCTTTTGTATTTCGTATAATTCACCGAAAGCTTTCCCTAAGACTATTTTTAAATCTGTCTCCACCTTATCTCCTCCTTTTTCGATATCTTTTGCAAACGAAAACATTTTATCCGGGAGGGAGGTTTAATGTTGTTCTATTAAAGTTCTCGTATCATTTTTTAATTGGATCAACATTTGTTCAGCAATCGCATTGTACCCGCGCGCGTTCGGATGAACTCCATCATAAGAAAGATATTGTGGCTGCTCACTATTGATCACATCCGCCGTTTCAATCACCAATGCATAGTCCACTTTGTCTGCCAGTTGATAGAGCTTCAAGTTCCATTTAGGTAGTATTTTGTCTGCTAAAGAATAAAATTCATTTTCTTGATCCAATGGGTTGTATAACTCCAACAAAAGAACGGTCGCATCAGGATTAAGCTCGTTAATTCGATTCATCGTACTCGATAGGTTATGGACAAAATCGGTTTGAAGTCGATCAAATGATCGAATTGCTTCATAAAAGCCCTCCTCAAAACCGAGGCGCAGTATATCATTGCCCCCAATATTAATAGTGACAATATCCGCGTTTTTAATTTTCTCGTCAAATTCTCCCTTTTGAACTAACTCGTTTAATTCTTCACTTGTGATTTCATTAATGCCCTCATTTTCATAAAGAACCTCTTTTTGAATATCCTCTTCCAAATTCAGCGAAAACGATCTGACTAAATTCTCATTCGAACTAGCCCCGAAACCTTTTATAATCGAATCGCCTAACGCTAGATGATGAAGGATTGGTTTATCGACAGAACGGTAATAATCCGTATACGAAATGTGATGTTCACTCGCCATTGTATGTGAAACAGCCGCCGTTTCTTTTTTCACCTTATCGATTTGATACTGCGGATAATAAATCCAAATCGATACACCTAATACGCCTACTCCTAAGAGACTGAGTACATATCCAATGACTTTCATTTTTTCGTCTTACTTCCTCCTTTTATATGCAAACACATTCAATTATCGTCCAATTAATAACAAATTATACGTAATACATCGTCGTATCAATCATAAAAAAAGCTAGCACTCATAAACTAAAAAGTCAAATAATGAATACGCCAATAAACCGTAATGGAGTGATAGGAATATCCGTGAAAAAACATGGTCAATGAAACCTTTTTATGTCATCTTTTTTCTCGTTTATCTGATTTATGTAATTGGCATCAGTTCGTACCTGTTTAGTCTTACGCCCGGTGATATCCCACAAGACTATAAAGGAACGACAGCAGATCCTGCTGCCTTTTTAACCTCCGCTCAAATCGAAGAGTCCCATCAGCTTGATTTGATCGGTTATTTTACTTTTTTTCTAAAAACACCACTTGATTTTTTCCTTTTCATTGCCGTTCTTTCCTTTTCCAAACGGGTGTGTGACCACGCCAAAAAAATCGCCAAACGCTCCTTCTGGCAATTTTCTTTTTACTATTTCGTCCTTTCGCTCATGCTCGCAGCCATTTATCTTCCTCTTGATCTGTTCTTTTTTTATCTCGGCCATCATTATGATTTGACGAGTCAAAGCCTGTACTCTTGGTTAAAAGATTTTCTCCTTGATCTCGGCGTAGACTTACTCATCATGACGCCTCTCTTATTCGGTGCTTTCTGGCTCATCAGAAAACAGCCGAAAAAATGGTGGCTTAGCATGTGGGGCTTTTGCCTGCCTCTTACCGTTCTAATGATGTTTCTTGTCCCTCAGTTTATTAGTCCACTCTTTAATGAATATAAACCGCTTGAAGACAAAATCGTTCGTACTGAAATTGAACAGCTTGCTGTGGAAGCAGGGATTCCGGATGCAAAAATTTTAGAAATGAATATGTCTAAACAAACGAACCAGATGAACGCATTTGTCACAGGGATCGGTTCGAACATGCAAATTGTTCTTGGAGACACAACAATTGAAAAATTGACGATCGATGAAATTCGTTTTGTGATGGCACATGAAATCGGCCACTATACGTTGAAGCACATGTACCACGATCTTTTCTTAAATGTGTTCATGACCTTCTACGTCGCATTTGGTACGTACTATGTGTACCACTTTCTTTTACGTAATGTCGGTTCACGGATTGGCATTAAAAAAGCCGACGATTTTGCGGCTCTTCCCCTGCTTTTGTTGGCAGTATCAGTCGTCAGTTTTCCCCTTTCTCCTTTGGAAAATGTATATTCAAGATATATGGAAACACAGGCGGATGAATATGCGTTGAACATGACAAAGGATAAAGAAGCCGCTATTTCAAGTTTTCAGAAGCTCACGAAAGATTCCAAAACAACCGGGTATGATCCTGATGTGATTCATTTTTTCCAAGGTTCTCATCCCCGTCTCATTGAACGGATTGATTATGTCGAACATTATCAGATTCCAGAGGATAAAGAATAGAGCATAATCTGAGGCCCGATCTTTCAATAGACGGGTTTTTCCATTACATATTATCTCTAAAGTTGGTAACATTTTTTTATTGTCGTATACTGTAATTTAATAGATTTTAATCATGTTTTTGATTTCATCTTAACTATTAGGAAGGAGCGTGTTTGATCGTGAACGCTGCAAAAGTGACATCAATATGGAGATACCCTGTTAAATCGATGATGGGGGAAGAAATGAATGCGTGCGACATAACAAAAAAGGGACTATTAGGGGACAGAGCATTCGGCGTCATCGACATGTCCACAAGTAAACTCGCAAATGCAAAAAATCCACTGAAATGGCCGAACATGTTTCAATACCGGGCAGCTTTTACGGAGCCGCCACAACTGTTATCGTCTACTCCGCCTGTCCGAATTACGTTTCCTGATGGCACAGCGATTCTAAGTACAGATGAGGAAAAGAACACAAAGCTTTCTGAGAGCTTTAATCGAACGGTACAGCTGTCGAGTCCTTCATCACTCGATGTCGAATTTGAAGGGTACATTCCTGAAGATATAGAGGAATTAGAGAATCCAGGTTCCATTTTCACTCGAACATCACCTGAAGGTACTTTTTTTGATATTGGAATCGTTCACATTATTACGACGTCAACGATCAATACGTTAAGAAAATCGATTCCCGAGAGCAGAATTGAACCGAGACGATTCAGACCGAATATCATCATTGATGTTCCAGAAGCAGAAGGGTTCGTAGAGAATGAGTGGATTGGTAAAACATTGACGATCGGTAGCCATGTGCAGCTAAAAATTTTGCAGCCGACGAAGCGGTGTGTCATGACGACACTTGCACAAGGCGATCTTCCGAAAGATCCCGCTGTTTTAAAATCCATCGTCAAAAACAATGCCGGCAGTTTCGGTGTTTATGCTGAAGTCGTGACAGATGGAAAGATACAAGCTGGAGACCATGTAGAAATTAAATAGAAGAAAAAACACACAGTCCGGAAAAGCATTTCTCTTTCGGACTGTGTGTTTTTATGAATGTTCATGAAGTATCAAGGACAGAATAGTGTAAACAATGTATTTTGTGAATGGATTGTGATCTTAATTTTACAGGCAGGGAGTTGAAAAAGATGAAAAAATTTTTAGATCCTCCCAAAGTTCTCGTACTGGGCTTTTTGACGATTTCTTTAATTGGAACATTCCTGTTATCCCTGCCTTATGCGACAGTCGATGGAAAAGGACTTTCTTTTTTAAATGCTTTATTTACGTCTACATCCGCCGCTTGTGTCAATGGTCTCGTCATTGTAGATACAGGCACTACCTTTACCCTGTTTGGGCAGCTCGTCATTTTATCGCTCATTCAACTAGGTGGACTCGGGTTTATGACGTTTGCTACCTTTTTTGCTGTTTTGTTGGGGAAACGAATTTCTTTAAAAGAACGGTTGCTGCTTCGTGAATCGACAAACAGCTCGTCCATTTCAGGCGTTGTGACGTTAACGAAAAGAATTATCCTTTTTAGCGTTACGATTCAAATCGTTGGAGCAATCCTTTTAGCGTTTCGTTTTGCTGCTGAGATGCCGATTGGAAAAGCGATCTATTACGGGGTTTTCCATTCGATTTCAAATTTTAATAATGCAGGTTTTGACTTAACCGGGGGATTTAAAAGTTTAGCCCTTTATGCAGAAGATCCAATCTTAAACCTGACGGTTTGTGCGCTCATTACAGTAGGCGGGATTGGTTTTATTGTCTTGAATGAAGTGTTCGAATACCGGGAAACCCGCCGTTTATCTTTACATACGAAAGTTGTACTCGCTACTAGCTTCGTCTTAACGTTTGGCGGTACAATTTTCATTTTACTGTTAGAGTTTGGAAACCCGAAAACATTGCAGCCCTTATCTTATTCTGGAAAAGTGTTAGCCGCACTTTTTCAATCTGTTACGACACGATCAACTGGTTCCAGTACATTGAATATTCCCGATTTATCGCATTCTACTTTATTCCTGCTTATTTTTCTTATGTTCATCGGAGCTTCTCCCGGTTCAGCCGGGGGCGGGATTAAAACAACCACTTTCGCGACTTTATTAGGGGCTGTCTGGTCACAGATAAAAGGCAAAGAAGATGTTGTATTCTTTCGCCAATGCATTCCTTTTGGCACCATCTATAAAGCTCTTACCATCACGATCAGCGGGCTATTTTTCGTTATCATCCTTACGATGCTGCTGACGATTACAGAAAGTGGAAAAGACTTTTTAATGATTTTATTTGAAGCCGTTTCTGCCTCTTCTGACGTCGGTTTATCCATGGGGCTGACCCCTGAATTATCACCGGTTGGCCGTATACTCATTATTTTCGCCATGTTTGCAGGGAGAGTGGGACCTTTAACGATTGCCTATGCCGTTGCGACAAGAGAAAAACCGAATGCGTTCCGTTATCCGAAAGGAAAAATAATGATTGGCTAATGAATTTGTAAGGAGTGTGGCGACAAGATGCCAAAAGAACAATTTGCGGTCATTGGGATGGGCCGATTCGGAACGAGTATTGCAAAAAAACTGAACGAAACCGGTCATGAAGTGATGGGTATTGATATAAACGCGGACGAAGTCGAAGATGCTGAATTATTTATTACGCATGGAGCTGTAGCCGATACGACTGAAAAAGCAACATTAAAATCCATCGGTATTAGCAATTTTGATTGTGTCATCGTCGCGATTGGGAGTAATATGCAGGCAAGTATTTTGACCGTATTGCTCTTAAAAGAATTAGGGATTAAAAAAATTATCGCCAAAGCGCTGAGCGAGCTACACGGGCAAGTGTTAGAAAAAGTCGGAGCTGATTGGATCGTCTATCCGGATAAAGATATGGGCGAACGTGTTGCCCATCAGCTGTTGTCACCTAATGTCTTAAACTTTATTGAGCTGTCGAATGAGTACAGCATAGAAGAAATAAAAATCCCTTCAAGCATGGTGAGTAAAAGCCTGCGGGATCTTGGTATACGAGCAACGTATCATTTAAATGTGATTGCGGTCATGAGTCATGACGAAATGACCATCTCCCCTTCACCTGACCACGTCATGAACGACGGTGATGTTTTAATCGTAATCGGCAAAAAAGCAGATCTATCGGCATTTTCCAATACAGAATAGCCCCGTTTGTTTTGGATATGCCGATCATGTGCATTACATGTCGGAGGAGTTTTTTCTTTTCTGACGCTTTTTCTGGTATCGCTGATAAAACCAAATCGCGATCGCAAGCCAAAATCCACCTACTAAATAACCGCTTATAATATCTGTTGGGTAATGCACACCTAAATAAATACGGCTCGTTCCAATCATCATCATCATCATGGTACTGATAACAATTAAGACCATTCGGCCCCATCTCACTGGTATATGACGCCAAAGCAGAAAAGCAAGAATGCCATAAAGAGTAATGGCGTTCGTCGCATGGCCGCTTGGGAAACTATATCCTCCCACTTCGATGAGCCGGTGAAAATCCGGGCGCGCTCTATGAAAGAACCATTTTAATGATTTAAAGAGAATGTTCGAACCTAGAACGACCGCTATAAATAAAATAAGTTCTGAGCGGTGTTTGAATACGCTGTAAAGGAAAAATAACACGAGAAGGGAAAGCACTACAATGGAATACGTTGAACCAATAAGCGTGAAAAACTTCATAATCGCCGTCAACATCGACGATTCCAATCCTTGAATAAACGAGATCACAGTCTGATCAAATTGAATAATCTCATGGCTGCTCACTAAAAAAGCCATAAAGCCAAATCCAATTAACGAAACAAGACTGATGATAAAGGCAATGGAAAGCTGAAACTTTAAGTTCATAGCAACAAACACCTCGAGTTTATTATCAATTTGTATCGGCTGTTCATTTTATCACACTTAAAAACACCATTCAAAAAATCGAATGGTGTCAGCAGAAGAACGTTCTATTACATAGGATCTTTTAATCTTTCCGGAGGCTTCATTTTCGCATTGGGCAAATCCAGTTTGACCGTATTCAACTCTTCACCAAAGATCGCCACATGTTGGCGGTCTGGTGCAAATTCTCTTCCATTCCATTTAAGTATATTCTCCATATAGCCAAGTCTATCGGCGTTATATCGGCCGGCGATGTTTTGAAATGTGTTCAGTTCATACATGCCATCCCTGTCAAAATCAACGGGATACAGTCCCGACAAAGGAGATACCCAGCCTTCGATTGGCTCTTTCAGCGTCCCATCCGCGTTATAGATCTCCGCTAAATAATCAGCACCTTTATACATGAGATCAATTGTATACTTCTTCTTGTTGAAGCTTGTCACAATGGCCTTATAATGATCTTTGTATACCACATTATACGTATATTTTTCATTAAATGATTCAGAATCAAAGATCTGACGAATTTCCCCATCTATAAACGAAAACATATACGCATAAATCGTTCCACCGCTTCCCCCTGTATTGATGACAATGAGAATATCCTCTACTTTGTCACCTGTGAATTCACCAAGAAAAATGGTCGGATTATAACCGGCATTTTCTTTCAAATAAATTTTTTCATACTGATTGGTTCTTCCATCTCGAACGACAAGAGTGATATTTTGCCAAAACGGACTGTCCGGCGTTTGATCTGCTGTCAGATAGACTGTATCAATGGTGCCATCCCCGGTAACGTCTCCTCGCTTCACTTGAACGACTTTATTATTTTCTGCCTGCAGCTGCCGCTTCATCTCAAGCAGTTTTTCTTTAGACGGATAAGGAGTCGATGAGGACAGCGCTTTATGAATGGTCGTTAAAGCTTGATCCAGTAATCCTGCTTTCATTTGCGCATCAGCTAAATAGTACCAATAAACAGGAGAATCCATCTCTTGAAGTAAGGCTTTATAGTAATTCGCTACTTTCTTGAAGTAATAAGGGTATACGTCCGTTGCTTTAACGAGGTCGTCTGTGCACCAACGATAGATGTCTATTTGATAGGCATTTCCTGTGTCATGATTCCAGAGGGCAATCTCATACGTGCCTGGACACTCATTCATCTCTTCCACCTTCATTTTGCTGTAGACCTTTTTATTGGGTGTCAAATGCTTAAAGCCTTCTGGCGTCCACTGCAGTAAGTCGAGCTCCGACCAAATACCCGCAATCTGCCAGCCAATGAGCAATGTGTTGATCGTACTGTCCACGACAGGAGCGGCCAATAAATCCGTTATGCTGTACCCGCTCCCTTTCATGTGAGCCACTTGATACCACGTATGATCGTACTCTTTTAGTATGATGATATAGTTTTCACCATGATCTTTATAAGCTCCCACTAATTCTAGACATTGATCTCCGTCTAAGTCAGCCAGCAAGATCGCAGGACGTTTTTCTGGCTGCTGCAGCTCCAGAACTTCGACTCCTCTAGGTAAAAACGCCTTTAAGAGTAGTACATAGTCCGTTATCATTTTCTCCATATCACACACCTCACCTGCTTATATTCTCCATAACTAATATATGCAGAGCGCACCTGTTTGGATAGTGTGACGAGATAAAGTGAATCTTCCATCCGTGGGGGTTTAGGCCCGCAGGATGTGGGTCATGCAGACGTTGTCACAGGATGTGACGGTCTTAGTCTGCACTCCACTCCTCTAAGTCTTAAAGTGGGGTCTTACTGCCCGTTAATCTGCGATAAAGTGAATTTTTATTCTTTTATCCATTCACGCAATTTCGTTTTGGAGAAATACACTTGCCCATTTAATTTAACGTGAGGAATATCGGGGTGTTCTTGAATTAACACTCTCGCCTCTTCTTTCGTTATGCCCAAAAAATGATGCACGCTGCTCTCTGCCAACAATTCACGTTGATCATTTTTTTTAAAATAATCAAAGAAACTTTTTTCTGTTGGATTTTGGTAATTCCGTAATCCATCACAAATAAAATAACCGGCTATCGCCAATCCAACGCCTATGAACAAATCCATCTACTCCCCTCCTGCTTTTTCATCACACTTGTCCATCATATATATGTGTCATATGAATCCAAATTCCTCTAATATCCGGATTAAGTATAAAAAAGAAAAGTGAAAATACGACGAAAAAAGCCGCCTGCGTTTATGGCAAGCGGCTTTTCTTATTTACTTAAACCATCCCTTTTCTTTCGATTGAGAAATGGCTTCGATTCGATTTTTCACCTCGAGCTTATCAAAGATAGTAGAAATATAGTTTCGCACCGTTCCATTCTTAATCTGGAGTTCTTCAGCGATTTGTTTTGTATTTTTCCCATCAGCTACAAGCTCTAATACATCTTTTTCCCGTTCAGTCAGTGGATTTTCTTCACTGTAAAAGTCGTCCATTAATTCAGGTGCATACACGCGTCTTCCAGCTATAATGCTGCGGATGGAGCTAGCGAGCTCTTCACTCGGGCTGTCTTTCAACAAATAACCGCTCACTTTCGCTTTGATCGCGCGCTGGAAATAGCCGGTTCGGGCAAATGTTGTTAAAATGATCACTTTGCAGTCACAGTCTTTTAACTCTTCTGCAGCGTCTAGTCCTGTCTTTAATGGCATTTCAATATCCATAATGCACACATCCGGTTGTAACGTCTGAACGAGTGCAACCGCTTCTTCCCCGTTTGCTGCTTGTCCGACTACTTCCATATCGTCTTCTAAACTGAGCAGCGAGCCTAATGCCCCGAGCAGCATCCGCTGATCTTCGGCAATAACGATTCGAATCATTCATATTCCCCCTCATCACGCTGTTTCACGTCATTTGGCACATTCATAATAATCATCGTTCCACTATCTGATCGTATATCTAGACTACCATTCACAAATTCAAGCCGCTCTCTCATTCCGAGAAGGCCGCTTCCTTTTCCAATATCTTGCCGGGTCATCCCAATCCCATCATCTTTTATAGTCAACTGCAGCCCGGTTTTCGTCTGCTTAATGCTAATATGACAAGAAAAGGCCTGACTATGCTTGACAATATTGGTCACAGCTTCTTTCATGCACATACTGATAATATTTTCAACAAAAAGCGATACGTTGTTCAATTTAAATTCTTTCTCACCCGTATATTCGATTTGTGCCGCTTTTAACAGTTGTTGAATGAGCGCAATTTCGTCGTTAATCCGAATGCCGCGCATCGATGAAACTAAATTCCGCACTTCATTTAATGCCGTTCTGGCGGTTTGCTGCACGTCGATTAATTCCTCTTTTGCCTTTTCCGGATCTTTATAAATAAGCTTTCTCGCAAGGTCACTTTTCAAGCCGATGAGAGACAGCCTTTGTCCGAGCGTATCATGAAGATCACGGGCAATGCGCTGCCGCTCTTCTTGTTTGACCAATTCAGAAATGCGATTGTTCGCCGTTTGTAGTTCCTCTTCAAGCTTGTCCTGTTTTTTTCGATTATATAGATTAAACGGCAGCAATATGACACTAATAAACACAATCACGATGAGCGGCAGCTGCTGAATAAAGAACGGATCTTTCAGAACAAAATTGTAATTGATCGAAAAGGCCGTGCCGACTAAATGAATGACATAGGCTGTAATGAATGCCCCTCTCTTTTTTATATTGCCGTTATAATACGCAATATAAAAGGCAAAATAGATAAACTGAAAGAGTATCGTCATGATGATCGATATGCCTACTAAAATACAGATCCATACATAAGCAGGCCAATTTTTAGATAGAAACGCGAACCGAAAGCTAACATAAAAAAGTATCGTCAGCGTGATCCCGAAGATAATTTCCTTCGTCGAGGAAGACTGGAATATAAAATAAAAGGGCAAAAAACTTAAAATACTCCATATATATGGAGACATGCCTGAACTTTTTTGAAAGACTGTCGTTCGTTTTTTCATCGTTGTTCCTCATTTTTCTTATACTTGCTTCTTATTTTAGCACAATCATCCCACATTTCTGTAAAAAAAACCATATTCCCGTTGAGACGGAAATATGGTAATGGACATATTTTTATACAATTTATTCACTCATGACGCTTTTCTTCAACGATTTAACAGATTGATTCGCATCTTTAAATGTAACAAACTTATTACTTTGCTCATCCCACAAACGGAATTTTACGGACTGAATACTCGTCCAGAGCGTAATGGTCGGTACATTTTGCAAAGGATCTGCGTTGTTGTGTGCCGCTTCTAATTGATAATTCGGTACACGTGGGCTTAAATGATGCACGTGGTGAAAGCCGATATTTCCTGTGATCCACTGCAACGGTTTTGGAAGCTTGTAGAAAGAGCTGCCTTCCACTGCTGCTTGCACAAAATTCCAATTTTCATCTTCTTCAAAATAAGAATCTTCGAACGTGTGCTGTACATAAAAGAGCCAAACACCCATTGAACCGGCAATCCAGAACATTGGACCATGTACGAGCAGGAATGACTGCCAGCCAATCGCCCAACAAAGCAATCCAGCACTCCCAAAAATCAGGATGTTCGTGAGATACGTATTCATACGCTCTTTCTTTCTTGCTCCTTTTACGTTAAAGCGATTCGTAATGAGGAATACCCAGATGGGCCCAATGACGAACATAACGAATGGATTCCGGTAAAGACGGTACGCAATACGTGTTTTTAATGGAGCCGTTAAATATTCTTCAACCGTCATCATCCACATGTCACCTGTTCCGCGTTTATCCAAATTACTGCTCGTCGCGTGATGGATATTATGGCTGTGTGCCCATTGATCATAAGGGAAAAACGTTAAAACGCCTGTAAGTGTTCCGACAATTCGATTCAATTTTCTATTTTTAAAGAACGAGTGGTGACAGCAGTCATGAAAAATAATGAAGATCCGCGTAATAAATCCTGCACCAATAACCGATAAACCTAACGTTAGGAAATAGGAAATGGACAAGCTTTGATACGCCAGGTACCAGATGACGACAAACGGTACAATCGTGTTAATGAGCTGCCAAATACTCGCTTTCGTATTTGATTTTTCGTATGGAGCAACTTGTTTTCGTAAAACTTTTGCTTTTTCTTTTTCTTTGCTCATATTATTGTGTTCCCTCCGCTAATTGATGATGTACCTTATTATAACGAAGGGATTTTTACTTATGCAGTAGCACCCGTCACACCCTGAGTATGACAAGTGTCATATTTTGAAAACTTTATCTAAATTTCATTCCATACTCAGCTTGAAACGTTTCGCCCACTTCAAGCATATTAATACCAAATTTGTCCTTCAGCTCTCCCGATGTCTCGTGCGTGTCTGCAACGCCATACCACGGTTCAATGCAGATAAACGGGGCGATCGTGCCATCTGCTTCATCGTATTTAGACCAAATCCCGACGAATGGAAAGCCTTTTAACGTGACGTCTATGCCATAGCTTGTTGTATTGGATTCGAGCGTGACATAATTAATATTGCTGTAAATAGACGCATCATTTGCGAATAAGGACGGGGTTAATGTAAAAGCTTGAACACCGTCAGCTGGACCTTTCTCCTTAATGAGAGAATCTGTTAGTTCGTATTCCATTGCTTTCTTATTTTCAGCAGGAATCACTTTTACTTTGTAATCCTCGACTGTTTCATTTTCTAAAAGTGGGATCCGAAACGCCGGATGCGCACCGATCGAGAAATACATCTTTTCTTTGTTTTCATTCGTTATTTCCCAGCGAACGGTAAGTGATGCCTCATCTAGTGTATAATGAATAACTGCCTTGAATTCGTACGGGTATATGTCCGTGAATAAACCAGCCGATTCAAATTGAAAAGAAGCTTTGTCCACTGTTTGCTCGGCAATTTCAAAGTTAACGTCGCGTAGAAAACCATGTTGGGACATCGGATAGCTCTGTCCATCCACTACATACTGATCTCCTTTTAAACGCCCAACAATAGGAAACAAGACTGGAGATACACGTCCCCAATACGCGCTGTCACCCGTCCACATATAATGTAGCTCGTTTTTCTTATGGTACACTTCTCGCACTTCCGCTCCTTCCGTTGAAATGCTTACTTTTAACCAATCGTTTTCAATCATAATCATCGTTTCTTACTCCTCATCTTTATAAAATTTCTCCTTCTTATTATGACGGATCTATTGAGAAAAACAATCATCTTTCCCTTTAAATGACGCAAAAAGCTCAGCATAATTTCTGCTGAGTTCTTCTTATTCATTTTCCAAATCATCCAAATCAACTACATGAAAGGATGGGTTTTCACACTTCTTTATTCCCGCTGCTTTTACATTTAAAATGGTACGTAGGCCAGCGATGACCGTTTTAAGATCTGTTACAGAGGTGCTTTTATTCTCTGTAACGATATCTTCTACAAGTGGTTCAAGCCCCTTTATTTCCCCTAATTTACTTTTTAGCTCCGTAATTTCTTGATGACTAATGTTATATTTTAGCCGGTGAGCATATTTGTTTCGCAGTTCATTAAATTCAAGCAGCATCTCGCATTGATTTTGATCAATCAGGTTAAAGGCAGACGCTATTTCCGTCTTGGTCCGAAATCGTTCTTTATACAGTTCTAATATATCTGGATTTGGGATAAAACCTTCAAGCAATTTGTTTAATTCATTTTCAATATAAAGATGGCCTCTTAAAATTAAATATAATTTGTCATTTTGATCATCCAAATCGTCTATGAAAGACTCTCTGTCCGATTTAGGTTTCATACGTTCACTCCTCATCATTTACAATCATTTACCTTGAAATGAAATATCAAAAAAGACGAGCAATTTAAACTCGTCTTCCTTTCATGATACACATTTACTCAAAGTCGTCAGGATTTTTATCTTCTTGCCCTGACTTTTTTGGATCTCGAGCTCGTTGTGGCTCAATATCCTGTCCTTTTTCTTTTTTTACCTTTTGCTCGATCGAGTCATTACGTTTTACACCTTTTTCTTCTGTCATGAAACGTCCCTCCTCTCACAAATAGTTAACATGTATTCATTTATCCTGTTTTATTAAATATAAACACGGCGCATTGCCGTAATTGTTTCCTTTGTCTAAATACAAACAGACCTGGAGTACCAGGTCTGTTTTTCACATTGTTCATTATGCCTTACTTACATTTGTTGCTTGCGGGCCACGTTGACCATCTTCAACTTCAAAAGTCACTGCCTGGCCTTCGTCTAATGATTTGTACCCCTCGCCCTCAATGGCAGAGAAATGTACAAATACATCCTCTCCCCCTTCACGTTCAATAAACCCAAATCCTTTTTCACTGTTAAACCATTTCACTTTACCGCTTTCCATTTTGTTCCTCCTAGCATAAAAAATACTTCATATCGCAATTTCAGATTGCTTATGTATTATCTCTGTTTAACCGTTCCTTTATACATATTCAAACAAGTTCTTCGATTTCAATGAAAATAAGGGAACTATTTTCCAAATTTTAGATTGTTTCCATGTATTTGTTCCTTTGACAACAAACACACGTTTCTATATAATGAATGTAGAACAAATTTTCGTCATTGATATATGAGCCTTTCCTGGAATGTGTTTCGCATTATAATGAAACAATAATGGAGAGCGTTTTTCTTTCAAGAGGCGCTTATTTTTGGGAAGGATGATAATAATGAGTGCAGATAGACAAGCAGCATTAGATGCTGCATTAAAGCAAATTGAAAAGCAGTTTGGCCACGGGGCGATTATGAAGTTAGGTGAACAGGCCGACAAACGTGTGAGTGCCGTTTCCAGTGGATCTATTCAAGTCGATAAGGCTTTAGGGATTGGCGGATATCCGAAAGGTCGTATTATTGAAATATACGGTCCGGAATCATCTGGTAAAACGACGGTCTCTCTTCATGCTATTGCAGAAGTGCAGGCACAAGGCGGGACGGCAGCCTTTATAGACGCGGAACACGCACTTGACCCTGTTTATGCGGAAAAGATCGGTGTAGACATTGACGAACTCCTTCTCTCTCAGCCAGATACTGGCGAACAGGCGCTTGAAATTGCAGAAGCACTTGTGCGAAGTGGAGCGGTTAATATTTTGGTTATCGATTCAGTCGCTGCTCTCGTTCCAAGAGCAGAAATCGAAGGAGAAATGGGCGCTTCACATGTCGGCTTACAAGCTCGACTCATGTCACAGGCGATGCGCAAATTAAATGGCGCGATTAGTGAGACGGGCACGATTGCCATCTTTATTAACCAAATAAGAGAAAAAGTAGGGGTCATGTTTGGCAATCCAGAAGTGACACCTGGAGGACGCGCACTCAAATTTTATGCATCCGTCCGGGTCGAGGTTAGACGTTCTGAACAAATTAAGTCCGCAACAGAAATTCTCGGAAACAAAACGAAAATCAAAATCGTCAAAAATAAAGTGTCACCGCCTTTCCGTACAGCAGAAGTAGACATTATGTATGGAGAAGGGATTTCAAAACAAGGGGAAATCATCGACTTAGGTGCTGAAACAGAGATCATTGAAAAATCAGGTGCATGGTATTCATACAATGGAGAACGTCTTGGACAAGGACGGGAAAACGCAAAAGTCTTTTTAAAAGAGAACAAAGCCATTTCCGATGAAATCGAAATGAAGATTCGAACTCATTTAGGCATTAATTAAAGAAAATGACTCCGGTCTCAAACCCGGAGCCATTTTCTTTCCTCTTCACTTCTATCATTCTTTTCCCAAAAGGACAAACGAATCGATCTCTATTTTTTCAACGACGAAAAACTTCTTATCATCGATCCAGCAAACATTATACATGCCCCGCCAACGAGCAGCGTGAAAAACGTTGGTTTATCCATCACGTCAAGCGGATAGAATACGCCGCTTAAAATCGCAATAAATCCGATCACCGTTAATCCCCAGCCTAGTTTTTGCATACATAAAACACCTTCTATCTATCACTTTTTCTCCATTATACAACAAAAAACCGTTGCCCCATCTGTCTTTATTTCACTGAAATCCCAAAATGACCGTCCCATCAACACAGCTAAGCTCCATTCCATCCGTTTATTGACTATTTTCTCCATCTACATTCACAAGTTTCATTGAATTCACTAAAAAAAAGCAGTACACTTACGCTACCGAATTCTTGCTAAAGGAGAACTGTCTGATGATTCATTTTGTCGCATTAGATTTTGAAACCGCGAATGCGAGCCGGAGCAGCGTTTGCTCCATTGGCCTTGCAAAAGTGGCTGGCAGTGAGATTACAGATACATATTATTCGCTTGTCAATCCAGGTGAACAGTTCGATAGCCGCAACATCGCGGTCCATGGTATCCGCCCGGCAGACGTGCAAGATGCTCCGACGTTTCAGGAGTTGTATGAGGATGTGTTCGCCTTTATTGGCCATGATCCAATCGTTGCCCATTTCGCCCAATTTGATATGAACGTGCTGCGCGGCACGGCCGAAAAATATGCGCTGCCGCTGCCGGACAATCCATATTTCTGCTCTTGCATGCTCGCGAAAAAATTGCTGAAGCTGCCTTCCCATAAACTGAACGTCGTCGCCGATCATTTCGATTTCCAGTTTGAGCATCATAATGCACTTGAAGACGCCATAGCCTGCGCAACGATTGTCATTCATATGACAAAAGAACACTCGTCCCTTCATCATTTACTTAGCGAAATCGACTACTCATTCGGCTATTTGAACGGGCCGGCTTTCCATAAAAATAAAGCACCCCGTAAAAAAACACCGGTAAAAGTGGAGCTAGACAAGCACCATCCTTTTTACGAAAAATCACTCTGCTTCACCGGTACACTCACATCTATGAAACGCGCAGACGCCATCGAACTCGTGACGAAACGAGGCGCGCATGTCCACACGTCTCTTAAAAAAGACACAGACTACCTCATCGTCGGCGAATCAGACGCAATAAAATACCGAAAAGGACAAGTATCGTCTAAAATTCAACAAGCAAAAGAGTGGCAGCAAGCGGGATATAAAGTAAAGCTTGTATCAGAACATAAATTTTTCGGAGCGGTTTTTAAATGATAAATTGAAAACAGCGGACACCACCCTGCCTTCGAGGAGACATGACTGTTGTCCGCTAATTATAATGTTATACAAAAAGGACACTGGAAGACGCCCTTCATCAAGATGTTTCTCGATGATCTGTCTCTACAGATGTGTAGAAGGAATTTTGTTTTTAAACGAACATATCGAGCAGTAAAACGGATCCGAAAGCGATAAATGAAAGTAATGTCTCCAATACCGTCCACGTTTTAAATGTTTCTTTCACGGTTAATCCTAGGTATTCTTTTACTAACCAGAAACCAGCATCGTTTACGTGTGAGAACATTAGCGATCCTGCACCTGTCGCGATAACGAGCAATTCTAAGTTCACACCTGACATGTGCTCAATAATTGGTGAAACAATACCAGCCGCTGTTGTTAATGCGACCGTCGCTGAACCTGTCGCAATTCGAATTAATCCGGCTACCATAAATGCTAAAACAATTGGAGATAGGGATACATGCTCAGACATTTGAGCAATGGATGTACCTACACCACTCTCGATAAGAATTTGTTTAAATCCACCGCCAGCACCGATGATTAAAATAATCGAACTAACAGGCAGTAAGCATTCGTCTGTCAACTTCTTAATTATATTTTTATCCATACCTTGACGCACTCCAAGGAAATAGAATGCTGCGAAAGAAGAAACTAGAAGTGCAATTACAGGACTACCGATGAATACGAAAAATTTCATCAAGCCACTAGGTAATGACATATACGGTGCAACAACCGATAATATCATTAATATAACAGGTAATAAAATAATGAAGAATGAAATTCCTGTTCCTGGTAGTTTTTGTGACTCCGTTTTTACACGGATCAACTCTGGCTCTCCTTCAGGAATCACACGTTTATGCACCCACTTTGCAAATACTGGACCTGCGATGATGGCTGCAGGCAGCGCAATGATGAGGGAGTAAATAAGTACTTTTCCTATATCAGCATTATAGATACCTATCGCGGTCATTGCCCCTGGATGCGGTGGCACAAGACCATGAACAATGGATAATCCAGCAATTACAGGTAATGCGATTAATAAAATGTTTTGTTTCGTTGTTTTATGAATTGAAATAACTAAAGGTAATAAAATCACAATCCCTACGTCAAAAAATACCGGGATTCCAATAATAAAGCCTGCAAATAACATTGCCCATGGCAATCTCTTTACACCAAAGAATCGAATGAAGAAATTTGCCACTTGCATGCCAGCACCTGAATCTGACATCAACTTTCCTAAAATCGTACCTAACGCTAAAATTCCAACTAAATGCCCTAAAACACTTCCAACCCCTGTTTCATAGGCAACAACGATTTTATCCATTGATAATCCAGACATAATCGCTAAGAACAAACTCGCAACAGTTAAACTAATAAACGCATGCCATTTCCACCAAGCTACCCCTAAAATGACAATCACAATTGCTAACAATGTAACCATTAATAGATACAAATCCATATCCAATTTCCCCTTCTCTTTATCTAGTAAACGCTTTCAAATTGTACATGAGAAAAGGATCATATACCGTTTTCTCGCTATTTCTTATACATCATAATTCACAACATAATCCTGCATTTCCGTGTTGTAGTATCCTTCGCTGTATTCGATCACATCACCCGTTTCATCATAGGAATAACGCGATCGCTTTAATAAAGGTGTTCCTTTTTTTACACGTAATATATCCTCCACATGGAAAGGGGCAATAGCAACAGCAAACTCATCTCGAAACTTTTCTAAAGAAATCCCTTGCTCTTCAATCAAATCGTAGAGTGATTGAAAATTTAAATCCGATGGTTCAGTATCTGCCATTCCCTCAGTTAAATAATGCGTGTAATGGATATACGGTACATCATCAAGATAATAAAGACGTTCTATACGGAGACAATACTCTCCGAATAATCGATACGGTTCTGTCCCCTCTTCATTGCACACCACTTCTGCTTGTAACAATTGTTTTTGAATTTTATGCCTCTCTTCTACTAATACTTCTGTAAATCGTTTCCCTTTGGAAAGTTTTGAAATAGAAGTATTTCGAATGACTTTCGTCCCTTTGCCGCTCTTCTTTTCAAGATAGCCTTCTTGAACAAGTTCTTTGATTGCATTGCGGACTGTAATTTTGCTGACATGAAATTCATTTTCCAATTGTGGTTCTGAAGGTATATTTGTCTCAATGGGATACACACCGTGTAAAATTCGATCTTTCAAGATCTTCTTTATTTGCAAATATAATGGTCCTTTTTTTCGAGATACGTTCACTGTTACATTCACTACCTTTCTATATCGCCCACTGATTCTGTCACCGCTCGGAGTATATCACTCTCCGATGACATTGGGGTATCGCCTACAACCGTATGTGCAAGCATTCCTGCCGCTGCAGCAAACGCGACTGTTTTTTCTGGTGAAAATCCTTTCATCTCACCATGTACGATACCACTCGTATAGGCATCACCTGCACCTATTCTATCATAGACAGAAAACGTGATGGTTTTTGAGAATGTGAATGTTTGGTTCTTAAAAATAAACCCTTGCAATGAATGCGTATTGTCACCGTTGATTGAACGATGCGTGCCCGCTATGACAGAGATATTGTATGTTTCCGCAACGGTTGGAATCAGATCCATGAGCTGCTCTTGACGTTTTTCTTTCTCTGTTTCCATACCAAGGACAAATATTGCGTCTTTTTCGTTCATCATGACGATATCGGCTAAATGCAGCATTTCCTCATAATGTGATTTTGCCTTTTCATATCCCCCTTCACCCCAAAGCGAAGGACGATAGTTGCAGTCAAAGACTACTTTACCGCCATGTTCTTTTACAGCTTTTGCAAAAGATTTCATGTGTTGACGTACAGAATCATTCATCGAAAGCGTGATTCCGCAAAAATGAACAACATCAATTTTCTTTGCAATTTCTTCAAAATCATACGTTCCTTCAGGTACTGTATTGAAGCTGCTTTCTAGTCGATTAGAATAGGTAACGCGACTAGGTCGCGCACCGAATCCATTTTCTAAAAAATACATTCCAACATAATTCCCGCCTCGAATAATGAACGATTGTGTAATACCTAGTTTTTGAAGATACGATACTGCAGCATCACCAACTGCATTATTCGGTAATCTCGATACAAGGTACCCTGTATACCCAAACCGTGCTAGAGCCGAAGCTATATTCACTCCCGTGCCAGAAAAAGAATAGTTTAATGTGCTTGCTTGTGATAAGAACTCATATCCTGGCACTTGCAAGCGCATCATCACCTCTCCGAATGCTGCAAAATTCTTAGCCATGGTGATCAACCAATTTCTTCATCGTTTCAAGTAATTCACGTACATCTTCGACATTTGTTTTCCCTGTTTCTTTATCGATAATCGATGAATACACGTGAGGAATGACTTGTGGCACGTTAGCTTCTAAGGCAATACGCAAGATTGCTTCAAAATTTTCTTTGTCGATTCCGCCCGTTGGCTCCAACGCAAATCCTTCTTCTCCACATGCTTGTGCAACTGCACGGAACTCGTCTTCACGACTTAATCCTTGCATTGGGAAGTATTTCAATGCATTACCGCCCATGTCGCGTACAAGCGCAATCGCTGTTTTAATTGGTACAATCGCTTGTTCTTCTTGAGCAGCGCTGACTGGACCTGTTGAAATGTTCACATATCCAACGCGTCCTGTCGGAGACACTAAACTGTTAATCCAGCTATCATTTTCACCAAGGTTAGCACGTGTTGCACCAACAGCAGGGAATACTTGGTTAATATGACTACCAGGGTAGTATTTCGCAATTTCTGCTACAACAGCAGCTTGGCGATTATCACCAGCGCCTAATCCAATCGATACCGCTTCATCAATTTCTTTTCCGTACTCTTTCATTGCTGCTACTGCTTCTTCTACCGTTGGATAGTCTTTTGAAAGAACACCGACTAAAACATATCCTTCTGCCGCTTCAAATGCCTCTTTGGCATTCTCTACACTATTTGCTAATACATTTAATGCGACACGGTCTTTGTAAAAACGTTTTGTGATGTTTGACATATTATTTTCCTCCTACTAATTCGCGTATTTTAGATTCAATAACGTGGATATCATCACCTTGAAGCGGACGTGGATCAATATCGAAATAGCCTTGTCTCACACCATAATCGCGTGTGTAGATGGCGATTTCACCTTCGCGCAGTCCCGTCACGACATCTTTTGCTGTTGTGTTTGTTAGTTGTGGATCAATATGAATACGTGCACGGAATATCGCTCGACCGGCTTCATCCTGTACAATCGTCACATTGACACCTTCCATTTCCTTCAATGACATTAACACTTGTAAAGTTTCTTTTTCTTGTTCACTTTTATCTTCTTTTACACCGTACTCATCGAGTGCTTGAAGTAATCCAAACGTTGTTTCTTTACCGACTTTCATACTTCGTCCAATACAATGCAACTGTACTTTTACCCATTCAATATAGGTTCGCTTACCGCCAATGATTCCTGAAGTTGGACCTTCAATTGCCTTTGAACCACTATAGATAGCAAGGTCTGAGTATTTCACATACTTTTGAATATCTTCTTCTGCCGCAGCATCCACAATGAGTGGAACACCATTTCGTTGTGCAATTTCCCATGCTTCCTCAACAGAGATCATATTTTTTTGGACTGCATGGTGTGATTTCACATAAAGAATGGCTGCCGTATTTTCGGAAATGGCATCTTCGATATGTTCTGCTTTACCTTCATTGGCGTAGCCAACTTCAACGAGCTTTCCACCACCCAAATAGATCATTGTTTCAACTGGTGCCCCGTATTGTACGTTGTGACCTTTCAGCATGATTACTTCGTTTTTGGGAATGTCTTCTTGATGCAGACGTTCACTCTTGCGTCGATTCCCTTGTGTCACTAGCGCCGCAACCGAGAGTGCAATACCACTTGATGCCGAGTTAACGATAACGGCTGCCTCTGAACCGAGGATGCGTGCTACGTAATCACCTGCTTTATCGACTAAATCTGCAATCTCCACATAATTTTGTCCGCCTTGTTTCATTGCGTCCATCACCGTATCCGTCGGAGCTGACACACCAAGGATACTCATTCGTCCACTGACATTAATTACACGTTTAAGTCCATATTTAGCATTTAATAAACTCGCCATTTGCAACCACTCCTTTTGTTTCTATTCTTCTTTCTGCAACACGCTTGTCTCCTTCAGAATCGATGAGTACAATGGATTCATTTTGAACTGTAAATAATGTTAAATTCGCTGCGTCTCCAACCTTTATTCGGCCAAGTTCTGGTTTTTCAAGCCAGCTTGCTGCATGAGAGGTAACCGCTGCGATCACATCTTCAAGCGAGTACCCTAGGTAAAGGAATTTCGAGAGAACATTCGTCATACTATATACCGGACCGTTTAATCGGTTCTTGCGGTATATGTCTGTGCTGATTGTATTTAAACCGATACGATGTCGCTTTGCTGCTTCTGCAACCTTAAATGAAAAGCTTGCAGTCCCATGACCAACATCCAAATGCACACCACGTTCAATAGCATCCATGAACATTTGAAGGGGGTTTCCTTCTGCATCAAAAAGATTATTTTGTTTCCCGTTAAGATAATGAGTAATGACATCTCTTTTTTCTAAAAGTGGAATTACCTCCTCAATACTCGGTGGTCCGGAACCGATGTGCACCATTAATGGCAGTGATGTTTCACTAGAAAGTGTTCGCGCAATACGTAAAGGTTCAATGCCACTGTCACAAACAACACTTTTACTAATCCGTGCCTTTAATCCAACTATGACATCTTTATACTCATTTACTGCCTGCACGACCTTCTTTTTATCTATCCATTCTAAATTGGATAATTCATCTACTCTTTTTAAACCAATTCGCGAAATGTTCAGAAATGCAAACAAGTTTGTTTTGGCTTGTTCTCTACTTGCAACCAAATCGGCAATTTGATCGGCTCCGCAACTTCCAGCATCCACGATGGTCGTTACACCCTGTTTTACTCCTATTTCATCGATTTCATCGCCATACGGATCAAATTCAGGAAATGCATGGACATGTAAATCAATCCAACCACTTGATACGTACACACCAGAGTAATCGAATACCTGCTGTCCACGTCCATTCCCAGCCTTTGTCACCTCGGCAATTTTACCGTCTTCAACCACGATATCGATTTCTTCTTCATTTACGCGCTTTACATTCCGTAATACGAACCGCTCTTTCATTCATTTCACCTTTTTCCGTAACTATATAAATTCAGTTTGATAAATCGACATAACTAGATTTCAAAAAATATGAGTAATACAGCTTTCAAGAATTAAAGAATAGACTGTTCATATGTTGAAAAATTAATCTGAAGTTATATATATTTAAACACGCTTACAATTCATTAAATCCTTATTGCTTTCTCACAAATGTAGGAAGCGTAGAAAATCGATAAACTTAATATAACGTTATAATGTTATATCGTTAAGATAACACAGAAAATTAATAAAGTAAATATAAAGTTATCTCGTGAATGACCTCGGCGTGGCACTTGCCTCTATAAGAAATCTTCTCTTAACCCGTCATCATTTGAGCCTGGGTTATTCATCTGTCCTAAATATGTCATTACCCTTTGATCTCTCATTTCGTCGTAAAAGGACTGATTTCTGTACCAATGATCATAGTCCAGATCATTTTTGCTGGAGTTGCATGTGCTACAAGCGGGGATAATGTTTCCCTTGCCAAAGCTGCCGCCTTTTGAAAATGGAACAACGTGTTCGAACGTTAATTTTTCTTTCTTTCCGCAATAGGCACATTCATTGTTAAAATGATGGACGGCGTTCTCCCATTCAGCATCCGTCAAAGAAAAATCTCCCCGATGCCGATGCCTTTTTTCTTGTGCCACTATTGCGCCATTCTTCACTTTCTTTTGCCTAGTTGCAGCGTGCTCGTATAACTCATTAACGTCCAGCAGTTCTTCAAGACCCATAAGCTTTATTGTAGGATTGATCGCCAAAATGGAATACGCCACTCGTTCTCTTTTGTCATCATCATTCGCTTCCAAATACAGAACAACGAACACTTCAACCATTTCTTCAATTGTTGCAATCGAATTTTTTTCATCTAAAGTGGCGTAATAATGATCAATAAACGCCTTTTGCTTTTCTGTTAAGTTCATTTCACCTAACCTGCCTTTAGATTATTTTTACGGACTTTAGCTGTGCTCATTCTTTTCTTTTTATCTTTTCCTATTTTCATTCGGTATATGACCATTCATTATGCCTTCTCCAAATAAAAAAGCACCCGCTAGGATGCTTTTTGTTTAAACGATCATCAAGACCTCAATTTGTAGAATCTTTTTTAACTTCGCAACGGAAGGCTCACTAAAAAAGTAGTTCCTTCGCTTGAGGTGGAAACCAATTCGATTTTCCCTTCATGGTTTTGAACAATTCTTTGCACAAGTGTTAAACCTAAGCCGGTTCCGTTTCCTTTAGATGTTGAAAACGGATTATATAAAGATTGTTGCATATCAAGAGGGATTCCTGTGCCCGTATCTTTAATATAAATTTGATAAAAGCCGTTTTCTTTAGTTGAATAAATATATATAGTCCCCTGTTCATTTATCGCTTCTTTACTATTACGAATTAAATTGTAGAAGACTTGTTTCATTTGATTCATATCAACGAATACAGGCACTCGCTCTACATCAATGATAAATTTAATCTGATCCTCTTTTAATGAAGATTGAGTAATTAAAGGCAAAATGTCATTAATAATCTCTTCTATATAGGTTTCGTTTAAAATAGGCGCTCCAGGCTTAGAAAGAAGAAGCATATCCTCAACGATGATATTAATTCGGTCAATTTCTTTCATGACTAGCGGCAAATAGAATCGTTCTTTATCCACATCAGGGATCGCGTCGTTCATCAATGATAGAAAACCTTTGATGACCGATAGTGGATTTCGAATTTCATGAGCTGCCCCTGCAGCTAATTCGCCTACAAGAGCTAACTTTTCTGATTGATGGATTCTATTTTCTAATTCTTCCGTTTTCGTTATATCGATGAAATAAAAGATTCTTCCGATTACTTCTTTATGTTGATTGATTAACTGTGATTGAGAAACTAACAATTGATAATGTTCCCCATTGATTTTCAACGGAACCTTTATATTTTGACAAATTCGCTTCGATAACAGAATATCCCAAAAGGGTGTGTTTTGGGCGTATACTCCGTTCTTAATAAGCGTTTTCACCTTTTCTTCATCTATATCTAATACATTTTTAGCTGACGTATTGAGTGAATAGAACGTTGTTTGATTATCGCTTGTAATAATGCCCACGGGTAATGAATTTAAAATTTCATCTAGATAGATCTTATCAGCTAAAATCTTGTTAAATGACTCTTTTAATCGGAGTGACATCTGATTAATCGAATCCGTTAAGTGCTGCAATTCAATTTGATTCGTTTCATTGATGGTTAAACCATATTGACCATTCGCTATATCATTTACGTTGTGAATCATTTTTTCAATCGGTTTTGTTAAGCTGCTGCTAATTTTATACGATGCATAGATAGATAAAATGACAGCCCCGCACGTCATTAAAATTAATAGTACTAATGAATCTTCAATGATCGTTGAAAAATCATTCGTATGATCATTTAAAGATAAAAAGGTTTCTTCCTCTAAATCTTCCAATTCTTTCTTTAATTCTTCCATTTTTGGGAGATATTGATCTTTAATATATTTTTTAGCGGCCTCTTCATCTCCATACACTATAAGGCCCTGTACATTGTTGACAATGATAAAATCCAATAAATTCATTTCACGTTCAATGCTTTCCATTGACTTTGGTATTTCCACCTGATTTTGTTTTGCAAATTGAAATTTTTTCATTTCTTGTGATGTATACATTTCAATAAAGCGATCACTGGTGTTATGTAAGAGATAGCTTTCAACTATATATTGTTTAATACTTAACTCTTCTTCCCAATAAGAAATCCAGACGACTCCTGGAATGTTATTATCTTTCACTTTTTTACTCACTTGATTGATATCTTCGATCGAATGAACAAAGATGAGTGAAAAGCCGCTTAACAATATTGTATTCAAGAGGAGGACCAGTAATATTTTATTGCGAAACGGCATTTTCAAAAAGCTCTTATTCATCACATTCTTCCTTATCTCCTACTGTTCAATAAATTGATCTCTGAACGGATATATTGTTTTTCCTCTTCTGTATACATCGGACCAAATGGAGCCAGATTGTATACTCCATCTTTTTCATTCAATACGACTTTCCCTTGAGGGATCCCGTCCTCACTAAAGAAGTCTTTCATCACAGCAATATACGCCTGTGGAACATCATTTACGACACTCGTTAACACGTGTTCTTCACCCATATAGGATTGATCATCCAAATAACCGATCACAAAAATGTTTTTCTCTTTTGCATAATCAATCACATTTCGATTATAGCCATTCCCTTTGGTAAAGATCACATCGACACCTTGATTCATCATTTCTTTCATCAATTCCACCGCTTTTTCTCCGTCATCCCTGCTATTCACAACGCTATAGTATAGTACGGCTTCCGGTTTATACTGCCTCATCCCTTGTTCAAACCCGGGGAGCCTCTTTCTCGCTTCATATGCATCTAGTATACCGATCTTATTGCTTTTTGTTTTCAGAACGGCTGCCAAAGCCGCCATGTATTCAATCTTATTTTGATCAAACGTGTAAACGGTTTGATTCGGGTGTTTTGAGGTCCCATGAATCGTGACAAAATGAACGTCAGGATAAGTAGTTGCGATTTTTGTAAAAAAGCTTGAAAACTCGCGGCCGTGGCCAATGATCACCTTAGAGTCTGCTGCAACAGCTTTCGTTATTGTGTCCTCCATCTGTTCCTCTGTTTTGATCTCACTAAATAATTCAGCGGATACCGGGAATTGCTCCTCTATTTTCATTTTGCCCTTATAAGCGAGACTTCCCCAGCTTTGATCTTCAATGACATCAGAAGTTATAATCGTCATCTTTGTTTTTTCTATTTGACTATTTGTTTCAGTATTGTCTAAAATCGTCTCTGTTTTAAACAAAATAATAGAGATAAACGTGAATATGACGATTACGGTTACCCATAACAGTAATTTACTCTGATTCTTTTGCGGCATTACAGCTCCCCTATCAAAAAAGTATTTCTACTACACCTTAAAAAAGTATACGTATCGACCAGGATTTCACAAATATCAACCAGCAAGTAATATTATCGATATTTATTAGCATCATTTGCTAAAAAGATAAACAGAAGAATTTGTTTCAAATCTTACAAAATCATACATATGCATCATGAATAACTATTTGCTCTTGTTGACGTACTAAATCCTTCATTATAAGTATTATACTCTCTATAATATATTAAAAAAAGAGGAGACTAGAAACTGTTCGTTCAAATTAATCAATTATTTACTATCTGTAGTCACTGTACTGCTGGCAAGGATTCCTTTTCATTACTCATGGACACTTTTTCCTTTTTAGACTGATTTATATACATTACATAATTTTTCACCAATCAATCATGACCCTGACGGTATGCCTAGGACTTTTTTATATAAACAGATGCAGGCTTTACAACGATTCATCTATTGCTTCACCAGTTCTAGCGCAGTACTTTTCATTCAGAAATTTCTTCCATATGACTCAAACCATTTTTATTGGGTAGCCTATTCTTGTAGCTTTTTTCATTTTTTCTAAGGAGGAAATGAAAAAGACCTTATCAATACGCAAGGTAAAGGACTGAAAAATATGTTAACAGAAGATCAGCTAGCCCATTTTCGTACAGAGTTAATGAACAGGAAGACTGAATTAGCCTCTCATTTTGAGGATAATGATCATTTCGATTTAAAGAGAAGCCTATCTGATTCCATAAGTGAATTATCCGTATACGACAACCACCCGGCGGATGTAGGTTCAGAGTTATTTGAAAGAGGGAAAGATGTAGCGCTCAATGAACACGCTGAGCTGGAACTGCAAAGTATCGATAAAGCATTAGAAGCGATGAAGGACGGAACGTACGGCATATGTGAAACGTGCAAAGAAGAAATACCCGTTGAGCGTTTAGAAGCCTTGCCAACAGCCCTGTACTGCATTGATCATTCTCCGGACCAGAAAATTTCCCGCGATCGACCTATTGAAGAAAACGTATTAACTTCGTTTGGAAAGTTTGATATAGATACAAAAGATGAAAATGTCGCCTATGATGCGGAAGATTCGTGGCAAGATGTTGCACAATATGGAACGTCCGAGTCACCATCTGATTTTGCTAATCCACCGGAAAATTACGACGACATGTACGTCGAAGCGGAGGAAAACGTTGGGTACGTGGAAGATTACGAAAACTTTGTCGGGGTGGACATTACCGGAAAAAATATTACGGTCTATCCGAATAAACAACATGAACATTATGAAGATGGATTAGATGAAGAAGGCATAATGACTGAATTTGGTGACTTACCGGCATCGGAGCAAGATCCTTATACGAAGAAGAAATGATGGAATCAGGCAGCTGGAGTCCCTAGGATAATGAAATCCAGCTGTCCCTTTTCTTTTGTACACGCTTGTCATAACCAAAGTTATTTTTATTTTCCGGAATTTGCGATATCAGATATGTTTTTTCCTGCCAGACGTTCGGCCCTTCTTACATCCATCTTTCGCTGCTGCAAACATTTCGCAATTTGAACGTGTAATCCTCTGCTCGGTTGCTTCATTCCGCTTATCCCTCCTTTCATCCTTTCCTGTTTTTATTATTTCCACATATGGCGTTGCTACTCTGTCTCAAACCAATCCCAGTAAATTGGATTAAAGGTGCCATACGCCTGGAATTGATCATTTTTGTGAAACTCCATAAACCCATACCGTTCTAACCAGCGGTAGGCACTTTTTCGTTTCTCGTCATCAAAAACGACAAACAAATATTCATTTCGTTTTAAGCGATATCTGAACTGAAGAATGATGTCGATCGCTTTTTTCAGACCTTCGAGCCCGCATTCTCCGGTTGACATGTCTTTTTTGCCTTTCGGACTATGATTTTTCCAATAATTCGCCTTTTTTCGGGTGTCGGTAATGATTATCCCGACATTCCATACATATACGATTTGATTTGAAATACTCTGTTTTTCACGCCAAAAGTAAATATGAAGTGCTTGGCCATTGCTTAATGGTTGGCAATATCGAACTTCACTTTTTCTCTTCTTCACTAGGTCACGCAGCACAATCACCTCTCCGTTATCTACGTTTTTTAAAGCAAAGAAAAAAGTACCCAAAAGAAGAGTACTTTACAAGTATTATTTCCATTTTGACCATTCATCTTTCATTTCTAGTTTGTCTTAGATGTATTTTTCTCTAAAAATTCCATCCCCGGCAACGTGAGAGAGAAGTCGTCATCCGTAAAGTAACCCATTATTTCTTTTCCTGTTTCAGTTCTTTTCACATTAATGCCTGTTGCTAAGTTATTTGAATCGATATACTGAAGAGCTTCCCCGAACTTTTCTAATCCAACTCCATAATCGTTCCAGTCTGGCTTCATCCCCATTTTAATGTTTCCAAGAATGTTGACTGCTAATTTTTCTACTTGCATCACCTGACCTCCTTATCATTTCAAGAAATTTTCACTGAATGCAATAGTCTACTCTCCCCTTTTTTCGTCCCCCATATGCAAAAATGATCAGTTTGGTTCCTTTCCTTCCATTCAGCTCATACTAAGAAAAAAATGGGGTGATGAAAATGATTAAGATGGATCAATATGTAGAACATATCCAAAAGCATGCTGTTCGTTTTATCAATGCGGCCGATTTAGAGCCGTTAATAAAAGGCGCAAGTCACGCTCAGTATGTCTTGCTTGGAGAGGCTTCTCACGGGACATCCGAGTTTTACACGACACGTGCTGAAATCACAAAAAAACTGATTGAAGAACATGGTTTTTCTTTTGTTGCGGTGGAAGGAGATTGGCCGGCTTGCTTTGAAGTTAATCGCTATATTAAAGGACATACCCCTGAGTATACGAATGCAGAGGCAGTGTTACATTCCTTCAACCGGTGGCCTGCCTGGATGTGGGCCAATGAGGAAGTCGCACATCTTGTTGATTGGCTTCGTGCTTTTAATGAAAACCAAAAAACCGCGGATAAACTCGTCGGATTTTACGGATTGGATGTGTATAGCCTGTGGGAGTCGATGGAAGCCATCATTCATTACTTGGAAAAGACCAAATCTCCTGATGTAGAAAAAGCGAAGCAGGTGTTTGAATGCTTTGAACCTTTTCATCGGCAAGCGGAAGAGTATGGAATTTCGGCTGCTTTTTATGGAGAAAGCTGTATCCAAGAAATTATGAGCCTTCTTCAAACGATTCATCAACATAAACATTCATATGACGGTGATCTCGAGTCCTCCCTTAATATGCAGGTGAACGCTCTCGTTGCAAGCAATGCAGAGGCTTACTATCATGCCATGGTCACGAACGAAAACGAGTCATGGAATATTCGGGACCGGCATATGGTTGAAGCTCTTGACCACATCGGACAATATTACGGCAAGGATGCGAAAGGGATCATCTGGGAACACAACACTCATATTGGAGATGCCCGTGCTACTGATATGGCAAACGGTGGAACGGTTAATGTTGGCCAGCTTACCCGTGAAAAATACGGAAAAGAAAACGTGTATGCCATCGGATTCGGTACGCACCATGGTACCGTGATCGCCGCTCAAAAATGGGGAAAACCTGCAGAAGTCATGATGGTTCCAAAAGCGGAGAAGGGAAGCTGGGAGGACTTGGTTCATCAAGCTGGGCCTTATAATAAATACCTTCTCTTTACGGAAGAAAACCATAATGTATTTCGGGATATACTAGGGCATCGTGCCATCGGTGTCGTGTACCATCCTTTAATGGAGCGGTTCGGTAATTATGTCCCTTCCCGGCTATCCGAAAGATACAACGCCTTTATTCATATCGAAGAAACAAAAGCTTTATCTCCCCTCACCTTTTAATCGAGGGAATTGGATAATAGTAAATCCAATGGAATATTTTATTGAAATTGGGGGAACAATATAAAGGGGCTACAAGGGCATTCCTTGTTCCAAAAAACGACCAATATATACTGCTCTGAGGAGGGTGAAGAATGACAAAAGATCAATCCAATCGTGACAATGAGAAAACGAATGTGGAAAATGAAGACACGCTGACGAACAGACAGGGACATCCTGTGACGAATAACCAAAATATCCGGACGGTCGGTAATCGTGGCCCTGCTGCGTTAGAAAACTATGATTTTATCGAAAAAATTAGCCATTTTGATCGAGAACGTGTTCCGGAGCGTGTCGTTCACGCACGCGGTGCTGGTGCGCACGGTTATTTCGAAGCGTATGGAACAGCAGGCGACGAGCCGGTTTCAAAATATACACGAGCAAAACTCTTTCAAGGAAAAGGGAAGCAAACACCTGTTTTCGTTCGTTTTTCAACTGTTATCCACGGAGGTCATTCACCGGAAACGCTTCGTGACCCGCGCGGATTTGCCGTTAAATTTTATACAGAAGACGGAAACTGGGATTTAGTTGGAAACAACTTAAAGATTTTCTTTATCCGTGATGCGATGAAATTCCCTGACATGATCCATGCCTTTAAACCGGATCCCATTACGAATCTTCAAGATGGAGAACGTTTTTTCGACTTTTGCGCAAGTTCCCCTGAATCGTTCCATATGGTGACGTTTGTTTATTCACCATGGGGCATTCCGGCGAACTACCGCATGATGCAAGGCTCTGGCGTGAATACGTATAA
The DNA here is from genome assembly GCF_000372765.1 of Bacillus sp. 37MA. Lineage (NCBI taxonomy): Bacteria > Bacillati > Bacillota > Bacilli > Caryophanales > Bacillaceae > Bacillus > Bacillus sp. 37MA. The sequence goes on along the minus strand of NZ_KB889752.1, from coordinate 374,378 downwards.
ATGGGTCAACAGCGAAGGCGAAGCCGTACTTGTTAAATATCACTGGGAACCGAAGCAAGGCATTAAAAACTTGACGCAAAAAGAAGCGAGCGAAATTCAAGCGACCAATTTTAATCATGCGACTCAAGATTTGTATGATGCCATTGAGCGCGGCGATTATCCGGAATGGGAACTGCTCGTTCAAGTCATGAGCGATGATGAGCATCCGGAACTAGATTTTGACCCACTTGATGATACGAAACTGTGGCCGGAAGATCAGTTCCCGTGGCTACCGGTCGGCAAAATGACTTTAAATAAAAACCCGGAAGATTACTTTACCGAAGTGGAACAATCCGCATTCGGTACAGGCGTCCTCGTTGATGGTCTCGATTTTTCGGACGACAAAATGCTTCAAGGTCGGACGTTTTCGTATTCAGACACGCAGCGTCATCGCGTAGGTGCGAATTATTTGCAGCTGCCGATTAATGCACCGAAAAAACGGGTTGCGACGAATCAAAGCGGCGGACAAATGCAATATAAAGTAGACCGTGCCCCTGGTCAAAACCCTCATATTAACTATGAGCCATCGATTTTGGGCGGACTAAAAGAAGCAAAACAAGCCGGAAAAGAACATACACCACACGTTGAAGGCAAACTAGTGCGTGAGTCCATCGACCGGCAAAGCAATACCAAACAAGCAGGCGAAACATACCGTCAATTTGAAGACTGGGAGAAAGATGAATTAATTTCAAACCTTGTCGGAGACCTTTCTAAATGCGATCAACGACTTCAAGATAAAATGATCGCTCTGGCAGAAGAAGCAGACGAAGAATATGGCCGCCGCTTAAGAGAAGGCTTGGCGAATGCCTCAAAAGACGGATCTAGCCAAAAACCACTTGGCAACAAAGACGGCGATCAGGCACCGGAAAAAGCAGTGAAAAAAGGGCATAACGCTGAACCATATTGATGTCACATTATACTATTCAAAATAACCGGCAGCGGAATTTCCGCTCCGGTTATTATTTGTTATTTTGCTAAATAATGTTGAATGGAGTACGTCATCATATTGTGACCTTTTGGTGTCCAATGAAAACCTATTTCTTCGTCAACAAAACGATAAAACTTGCCATCCGTTTCTTCATCTTTTCCCATCCTTCTATTCCTATTGCTTAGTTCAGAAAGAGTATAGCCGATTCATAGAGGCAAAACAATGCATTTTGTCATGTAACTGTCCATGTCAAGCACACATAAAAACTCCGATTGCACATACACACAATCGGAGTTTTTATGATTTTCCCAAAAATGAACAGACGTTATCTATTCGGCAGCGAGAGCGATGCCCATGTGTTTTCAAGCCACTTTTTAAAGTCGGCTCCCATTTCCCCTTCGTACGTATCGTACACATCGAGTCTCATTTTTTTAAACTTCTCTTCAAATTCTTTAAAGGTATGATCTTCCGGCAAACTTTTCTTAATTCGTACCAAGATTTTCATGACGTCTTTAATCGCGTCACTTTTTTTCTTGGGCGGTAATTGAACATCTTCGCCCAACTTTTTAAGCTGACGGAAAGCAGCCTCTTGCACTTTATACACGGTATCGGTCATCATCATACGCGTTAGCAACTTAATGGTTTGTTCGTTTTTCCACTGTCCTAACTCTTCAACAGTGTCTAAACGTTCTCTCCAATTAGACGTTCGATTGGCTGATTTTTTTAATTCTTTAAAATGTGGAGGTAACTCACTTTTTGCTTCTTTATTATTCAAACGATTTAATCCCCTTCTATTTCAACATCTTTTCAATAAAATAAAACTTCATTCCAATCCGTATTGTACCATGATCTGTTGAAACACGTACTCTTTTTCAACGTTTTACACTTCAATGATAATTGGAACAATCATGGGCCGTCTTTTTGTTTCCGTATATAAAAATTTCCCGACCGATTCTTTTACGCTTTTTTTGATGACTTTCCATTGGTTTACTTTTCCGCCTTGTAAGTTGTGAACGGTCGTTGTCACGAGCTGATTCACGTCATTTAAAAGCTCTTCCGAATGGCGAGCATGGACGAACCCACGGGAAATTGTATCCGGACCCGAAACAATTTTGCCTTCCGTTTTGCTAAGATGAATCACGATGATGAGCATCCCTTCCTCAGACAGTTGTTTTCGGTCACGTAATACAATGTTTCCAACATCCCCAATACCCAATCCATCTACAAAAATGTTCCCTGAAGGTATTTTCCGCGTCTGACGGGCCACTTCGTTGTGAATATCGACCACATCCCCATTGTTTACAATAAAAATGTTTTCTTGCTCGACTCCAACAGATTCGGCTAATAAGCGGTGCTGATGCAGCATTCTATATTCACCGTGAATGGGAATAAAGTATTTCGGTTTCATTAACGTAAGCATTAATTTTAATTCTTCTTGACTCGCATGTCCGGAAACGTGCAGACCCGTTACACTTCCCGATCCATAAATCACTTTCGCTCCGAGAAGAAATAAATTATCGATAATCCGTGCCACATTCCGTTCATTCCCTGGTATTGGGCTTGAAGATAATATAACCGTATCTCCCGGCATAATTTCTACTTGCCGATATTTCGAACTAGATAGACGGGATAAAGCGGCCATCGGCTCCCCTTGGCTTCCCGTACAAAGAATCGCCACCCTCTCGGGATCCATTTGATTCACTTCATTTGCGTCAATTAACATGCCATCAGGGATCGTTAAATAACCAAGTTCCAATGCAACCGATACGACGTTCACCATACTTCGGCCAAGCAAGGCAAGCTTTCGATTTGTCTTTAGCGCGGCATCTACGACTTGCTGAACGCGATGAACATTTGATGCGAAAGTAGAGATAAACACTTTCCCCTGCGCTTTGTTGAACGCTTCTTCAATGTGCTCGCCTACAAATCTTTCAGACGGCGTAAACCCCGGACGTTCCGCATTCGTACTTTCTGATAAGAGAGCTAACACACCATTTTTACCGAGGTTGGCCATTTTATGAATATCCGGATATTGATCATTTACCGGCGTTAAATCGAACTTGAAGTCACCCGTATGGACGACTGTCCCTTCAGGTGTATGAAAAGCAACGCCTAGACAATCGGGAATACTATGGTTTGTTTTAAAAAAAGTTAAACGAATCGTTCCTAACTCAATACTCGAATCAGAGTCAATCGTGATAAGCTGCGTTTCCCGAAGAAGCCTATGTTCTTTGAGCTTCACTTCGATTAAACCTAACGTTAATCGTGTTGCATATATCGGCATATCTAATTGTTTTAATATGTATGGGATAGCCCCAATATGATCTTCATGTCCATGCGTCACAACTAAAGCTCGAATCTTCTCCTTGTTTTCCTGTAAGTAGGCAATATCCGGGATAATCAAATCAATGCCTAATAAACTTTCATCTGGAAATTTGGATCCACAGTCGATGACCACAATATCGTCTGCATATTGTACCGCATACATATTTTTTCCAATTTCATTAACTCCACCTAAAGCAACGATCGATAATGTATTTTCTTCTGCGTTCAACATTCGATTCCTCCCACTTTACATCATTATGCAAAGTGTGCCCTTTTAACGTCCTTTTATGCTTGACCTTAAAGTTTTCATCCGTTACTATGCCGGCTGAAGCGTAACGCAAATCAGGGCAGTACAATTTCTATTTTATTCCAATTTTATGTAATTGTATAGTTTAAAGGGGAAAAAAGATTGTCAGCACATTTCACTGACAATTTTGATTAGTCTATGCTCTTAAAAGCTTTGCGTTAATTGCAACAATTAATCAATTTCAATTGTACAAGCACTTGAGGCAAAACTTTCTCCCACAAGAAAGCCGTGTTCATCCGTATAATCAATTTGCGTTTCTATATCTACATAACGTTTTGTAAAACGGTCCATTCGAATGTGAATTCCATCATATTCAATAACCGTATCGTTTCGTCGTGGTTCATCAAAAACAAGCGTAAATTTAACAGACAGCCCGCATCCGCCAGCTACATCGGCGTCAATACGGGGTGACTGTTCCTCCTTGAAGACCATTGCTTTTAGCTTGTCCAATGCCGCTTCTGTCAGTATGATATCCATTGAACGCTCTCCTTCCCGTCAATATCCTATTATTCATGATCATACATTTGATTTTGCTGCACGGACCTGTTCATCAGCATGGTAGGAAGAGCGAACAAGTGGACCTGATTCACAGTGGCTAAACCCTTTGGACAAGGCTATTTCCTTTAATTCGTTAAACTCCTGTGGACTCCAATATTTTTGTACTTTTAAATGGTGTTTCGTTGGCTGTAAATATTGACCGATTGTCATGATATCCACATCATTGGCGCGGAGATCCACCATCGTTTCTATAATCTCTTCTTTTGTTTCTCCAAGACCAATCATAATACTTGATTTCGTTGGAATGTTAGGATTTAATTCTTTCGCTCGTTTTAAAAACCCAAGGGAACGTTCATATGTTGCTCGTGCACGAACTCTCGGTGTTAAACGTCTCACTGTTTCAATGTTATGGTTTAAAATGTCTGGTCTTGCATCCATTAATGTTTTTAAGTTGTCACATTCCCCATTCATATCGGATGGAAGAACTTCAATGCTGCAAAATGGATTGAGACGCCGCACTGCTCGTACCGTCTCCGCGAATACCCCCGCTCCGCCGTCTTTTAGATCATCACGGGCAACAGCCGTAATAACTACATGCTTTAAGCCCATTTGCTCCACTGATTCTGCCACACGTACTGGCTCTTCCCAATCAAGCTCTGTTGGGAGCCCGGTTTGAACAGCACAGAATCGGCAGGCACGTGTGCATACACTTCCTAAAATCATAAAGGTTGCCGTTTTGCGCACAGCCCAGCATTCATGAATGTTAGGGCATTTCGCTTCTTCACAGACCGTATGAAGTTTTTTTTCGCGCATCATTTTTTTTAAGCCTGTATACTGTTCATTCGTATTTAATTTAATTTTGAGCCATTCTGGTTTACGCACATACTCAATAGTCATATCATTCACTCCTATAAATGGACTGAAACCAGTCACAATCTTGATATATATCCAGTATTGATGTTCATTTATTGAAAACCGCCAAGAATGAAATAGTGAAAAAGTACATGCTCACTTTACTTTCATTCCCGGCGGTTCATTTTCAATCCTGAAATTAATTTATGATTTTACGATTTCTTTATCTATCTCCACCGCTTCCTCTTTTGTATAACGCAATATTGGCTGTCTAGCTGCTTGTACTTCATCCAATCGGCCAATGACCGTTGTATGCGGCGACTCTAATACAACGTCTGGATTGTTTTCTACTTCTTTGGCGATTTGAATCATCACATCAGCAAAGGCATCCATTGTTTCTTTTGACTCTGTTTCTGTCGGCTCAATCATCAAGCATTCCTCTACATTTAGCGGGAAATAGATAGTCGGCGGATGGTAGCCGAAATCGAGCAGACGTTTTGCCATATCAAGTGTTCTTACACCTAACTTTTTCTGTTTCGACCCTGATAAAACAAATTCATGCTTACAAACTTGTGAATATGGTGCCTCAAAGTACGGCTCTAGCTTTTTGCGAAGGTAATTCGCATGAAGCACAGCACTTTCAGATACTTGACGCAATCCAACAGGCCCCATTGTACGAATATACGTGTACGCACGCACGAGGATACCGAAGTTTCCATAATACCCTTTGACACGGCCGATAGAGAGTGGATGATCAGAGTTCAATTCATACTTCTCGCCGTCTTTTTCAACACGCGGTACTGGCAAGTACGGAATGAGTTTCTCTTTCACGCCGACTGGTCCTGCTCCTGGTCCGCCGCCGCCATGAGGGGTTGTAAATGTTTTATGAAGATTTAAATGGACGATATCAAAGCCCATTTTACCTGGCGTTGTTTTGCCTAAAATAGCATTGGCATTTGCCCCATCATAATACAATAAGCCTCCTGCTTCATGAACAACTTTGGCGATTTCCACAATTTCTTTTTCAAATAGACCGAGTGTATTAGGATTTGTGAGCATGAGTGCCGCTGTGTCGTGGTCCACGTGCTTCTTTAATTCTTCTACATCTACTAAACCATTTTCATTTGATGGAATGGTCACTGTTTGAAAACCAGCAACTGTCGCGCTTGCGGGATTCGTACCGTGAGCAGAGTCTGGAACAAGTACCTTCGTTCTCGTTTCTCCTTTTTCTTTAAGATACGCCTTCACCATCATGAGCCCTGTCCATTCGCCTTGAGCGCCTGCAGAAGGCTGCAGTGTCACAGCATCCATGCCTGTAATGACAGCTAATTCCTCTTGCAATTCATATAAAAGCTGAAGTGCTCCCTGTGCCGTTTCAGCTGGCTGGTAAGGATGAATGCGGCTAAAGCCTTCTAAACGCGCTACATCCTCGTTAATTTTTGGATTATACTTCATCGTGCAAGAACCAAGCGGATAAAAACCATTATCGATCCCGTGATTTTTATTGGAGAGTGCAGTATAATGGCGTACTAGCTGAAGCTCCGATACTTCCGGAAGTTCAGCCGGAATATCACGAATTAAATGTTTAGGAAATTTATCTTGCAGATCAACTTTGTTTACGTCGCTTTCCGGAAGACTGGAACCGACACGCCCTGAACGACTAATTTCAAAGATCAAATCATTATATTCAACCATTTATGCTCGCCTCCAATACATTTATAAATTGGTCAATTTCTTCTTTCGTACGCTGTTCTGTTACTGCAATGAGCATTTGATGGTCAAAGCCGTAATCATTTCCTAAATCAAATCCGCCGATGATTCCTTGCTCAAGAAGCTTTGTATTAACTTCCTTAACTGGACGAGGAAGGTCTACAACGAATTCATTAAAAAAAGGTGCTTCATTCGTAACAACAAATCCTTTTTCCTGCAGACGTTTTGCCATATAATCCGCTTTCTCTATATTCAGCTGTGCCATATCGCGGATTCCCTGCTTTCCAAGTGCTGTCATGCAGATGGAAGAAGCAAGAGCATTCAATGCCTGATTAGAACAAATATTAGAGGATGCTTTATCACGACGAATATGCTGCTCACGCGCTTGCAGTGTTAAGACAAATCCACGTTTGCCTTGCTCATCTGCCGTTTGTCCTACAATACGCCCCGGCACTTTGCGCATAAATTTTTTAGTAACCGCAAAATATCCACAGTGCGGACCGCCAAAGGACATCGGTATCCCTAATGGCTGCATATCCCCGACAACGATATCTGCCCCTAGCTTACCTGGTGCCTGTAATTGTGCCAGTGACAATGGATTGGCACTAACAATGAAAAGGGCCCCTGTTGTATCTGCGATATTTTTAATTTCTGCTAGGTCTTCGATCGATCCGAAGAAGTTTGGGTATTGAACAATCACAGCAGCAGTGTCTTTATCAATTTGTGCCTGCAAGCTTTCCAAATCTGTACAGTCACCTGCTAAATTTATCTCTTCGACTGTGTAGCCCGGACCTTCCGCAACTGTGTTTAAGATCGCCCGTGACTCAGGATGAACAGCTTTAGAAACAAGTACTTTCGAACGCCGCGTAGACGCAACGGCAAGTGATGCAGCTTCTGCAAGAGAAGTAAAGCCATCGTACATAGAAGAGTTGGCAACATCCATTCCCGTTAGCTCACAAACCATCGTTTGAAATTCAAAAATAGCTTGTAATTCTCCTTGGCTGATTTCCGGCTGGTACGGAGTATAAGCTGTATAAAACTCAGAGCGGGAAATCATATGGTTCACTACACTTGGAATGTAATGATCATACGTGCCAGCACCAAGAAAAATTGGGTATTCGTTAGCATTTTTATTTTGCGATGCAAGCTTATGCATCTTTTTCATCAATTGCGGTTCAGGAATGGCGTCTGGAATATTTAACTCTCCCTTCAGACGAATCTCAGGAGGGATATCTTCAAACAGCTCATCTACTGAAGAAATATCTAAAAAGGCTAACATTTCCTCTTGATCTTGTTTTGTATCTGGGAGATATCTGTATGTCTCTGTCATCTTAGGCATCTCCTTTACTAATAAATTCCTTGTAATCCTCTTCACTTAAAAGCGATTCTAATTCTTCTGGATTGGACATTTCCACTTCTACTAACCAGCCTGCTTCATACGGCTGTTCGTTAATTGTCTCAGGTGTATCTCCCAACTCCTCATTTACACCGACAACTTTACCTGATACAGGTGAATAAAGTTCAGAAGCGGTTTTCACTGACTCGATGGTACCCATTGTTTCATTCGCTGTTACTTCATCATCCATTTCCGCATTCTCCACAAAGACGATATCACCTAATTGCTTTTGGGCAAAATCGGAAATGCCGATACGCACCCGATTTTCGCCCAATTGTAGTACCCACTCATGATCCTTACTATATAACAAGCTTGAAGTCGCTTTTACCATTGTTTTCTCTCCCTTTCCCGCATTAATATTTCTGCAGTTTTTAAAATTTTTATGAGCCTTTTTTATAAAACGGTGCTTTTACAACGACAGCATCAATTCTTTTGTTCCGGATTTCAACTTGCAGCTGTGTTCCCAACTCCGTATGTTCTATCGATACTAATGCCAGACCTAAATTTTTCTGTATTGACGGTGAGCGTGTTCCGGATGTAATAGAACCAATTTCCTTTGCTCCGGAAAACACTTTGTATCCGTGACGAGGGATGCCTCTTCCTGTTACTTCAATCCCTACTAACTTTCGTTTTAACCCTTCTTCTTTTTGAGCTATCAGGGCTGCCTTGCCGATGAAATCACTTTCTTTGTTCGTTTTGACTGCAAAACTGATTCCTGCTTCAAGCGGGCTGATTTTATTTGTGAGCTCCTGGCCATATAGTACAAGGCGTGCTTCAAAACGAAGCGTATCACGCGCACCAAGTCCACACGGTTTTAAGCCATCTTCCTTTCCTGTATTTAGAAGTTTCTCCCAAAGTGCCTCCACCTTATCCGCTGCTAAATAAAGTTCAAAACCGTCCTCCCCCGTGTAGCCTGTACGGGATACGAGAACTTCTGTAATACCGTCTACATTGACATGTTGAGCAAAGTGGAAAACACCAATTTCAGATAAATTAGTCTCTGTGAGTTTTTGTAAGATGCCTTCTGCTTTTGGACCTTGAATGGCAAGCAAGGCAATGTCACTTGATCTATTTTCGAGCTTCACGTCTCCTTCTGCATGCTGCTTCATCCACTCAAAATCTTTTTCGATGTTTGATGCATTAATGACGAGTAAATATTTTTCATTTTCTAGCTTATAAACTAACAAATCATCGATCGTTCCACCGTCTGGATAACACATAGCTGTATACTGTGCTTGGTTGATCTGAATCTTTGTTACATCATTCGTTACCAAGTAGTTAAGGTAATTCTCTGCATCTTTTCCTTCTACGAGCACTTCCCCCATATGAGAAACATCAAAAAGCCCAGCTTCCTTTCGAACGGCCTCATGTTCTTCTAAAATGCTTGAAAATTGTACTGGAAGTTCCCAACCACCAAAATCAATGACCTTTGCTCCGTACTTTTTATACACTTCAAAAAGCGCTGTTCGCTTTAACACTGTTTTTGTACTCACTGCTACACCCCCGATTAAGTTTTCCTGCAAAATAACTCTTCTTTTACCCTTTTACCCGTTTCGGTCATAGCAAGGCCGCCAAGTGCTGTTTCTCTAAGTGTTCTCGGCATTTCCTTTCCAATCTTGTACATCGCCTCAATGACTTCATCGCACGGAATGCGGCTTTCGACACCCGCAAGAGCTAAATCCGCAGCTGCAAAGGCAATCGATGTACCAATGACATTTCGCTTAATGCAAGGTACTTCAACAAGTCCCGCAACGGGATCACAAACTAAACCTAAAAGTGATTTCATCGCAATAGCGGTTGCATGCACTACTTGTTTTGGTGTTCCGCCTTTTAATTCAACGATCGTTCCTGCAGCCATGGCTGTAGCAGAACCGACCTCTGCCTGGCACCCTCCTGCAGCCCCTGAAATAAACGAACGATTTGCAATCACATATCCAAGCATACTTGCCGTAAACAATCCCATAACTAAATCTTTATAGGAAGTGCCGTCATTTTTGTGAAGCGAAAACAATACGCCCGGCAAAATTCCTGCAGCGCCGGCAGTCGGAGTGGCTACAATGACCCCCATCCGTGCATTACTTTCAGACGTTGCCAGCGAGAAAGTCATCGCGTTACTAATATAATCGCCTGTAAGTGATTTCCCTGAACGTTCATAATCACTCATTTTCACGGCATCACCACCGGAAATACCGCTCGGTGCAGCAGAAGTGTCTTTTTTACCGTTATCAACTGCTTCCTTCATTTTGATTAATCGTTCTTCCATCAAGCTGATAATTGTCTCTTTATCTCTCCCTGACTTTTCCGCTTCCATCATCAGCATGATTTCACCAATTGTTTTTTGTTCACTCTCACAAGCTTCAATGAGTTCTTTCATTGACTGGATTTCCATCATACATCTCCCATAAGAACTTTTCTCATCCTATATTGTGGATATTTTTTGGCTATCACAGAAAGGTCTTCGCTTGTACTTAAACGTATATCTACCGTCTTGCCATCAATCATAAATACTTTTGATAAGCCTCCCCCAAGAGATGCTCCACCAACTTTCACAACATTTTCTCCCCGCCTTGCTGTCACAATTGTTGTATTTGGATGCTCAAAATATGCACAATTTTCTTCGAGATTTAAGGTATAGTCAAGCCCTTGTCCGTATGCCAGCTCAAGCGCGTATTTAATTCTCGGATCATCTGTATCCATCCCGAGCAGCCCGCCAAGCAAAGCCTTATCTGTCCCATGCCCTTGGTAGGTTTGTGCGAAAGAATCATAGAATATAATGTTCGCCTCTTTCGGACAACCGCCTAAGAGTTCATGTATAAACCTGCCAATAGATACAACACCAGCTGTATGAGAACTAGATGGTCCTACCATGATTGGTCCGATAATGTCAAAGCAACTTTGAAATTCCATGATGTTTCTCCTTTCTTACACATTAATCGGCTGTTGAAATAAGGGATACATCTCACAAATAGATTTTGTTGTTTCTTTTGCCTTTTCTAGAACAGCTGGATCCCCTTTGCTCTTCAAAACAGCCGCGATGACTCCCGCAATTTGCACCATCTCTTCCTTTTTCATTCCGCGTGTTGTTAATGCCGCTGTGCCCATACGGACTCCGCTTGTCACAAACGGGCTCTCCAGATCATATGGAATCGTATTTTTATTGACAGTAATTCCTGCTTCTTCAAGCAGCTTCTCCGCTACTTTTCCCGTTAAGTTCCATGGGCGTACATCCAGTAACACAATATGATTATCTGTTCCGCCGGAAACAAGGACAGCTCCTTCTTTCTTTAATGCTTCACCAAGTGCTGCAGCATTTTCAATGACTTGTCTGGCGTATTCTTTAAAGCTTGGCTGCAATGCTTCTTTGAAGGCAACGGCTTTAGCTGCAATAATGTGCATCAACGGTCCGCCTTGAATGCCTGGAAATACCGCTTTATTGATCGCTTTTATCATTTCTTCATCATTTGTTAAGATGATTCCGCCGCGCGGTCCTCTCAATGTTTTATGTGTAGTGCTCGTCACAACATCTGCATATGGTACTGGTGATGGATGAAGCCCCGCTGCTACAAGGCCTGCAATATGGGCCATATCCACCATCAATTTTGCCCCAACTTTGTCGGCAATTTCTTTAAAACGTGCAAAATCAATGGTTCTTGGATAAGCGCTTGTACCGGCAATAATTAGTTTTGGTTTTTCTTTTTTAGCGATGGCTTCAAGCTCATCATAGTCAATCAATTGAGTATCCTCCCTCACTCCATAGGAGACAATATCAAACCATCTCCCAGAAATGCTGACAGGACTTCCATGAGTTAAATGTCCACCATGTGAAAGGTTCATTCCCATCACTTTATCACCAGGCTGAAGCAGCGCATAAAAAACAGCGAGGTTTGCTTGGGCACCAGAATGAGGCTGAACATTTGCATACTTTGCATGAAACAGCTCAGTCAAGCGTTCAATTGCTGCTTGTTCTGCAACATCAACAAATTCACATCCACCGTAATAACGCTTCCCTGGAAGACCTTCTGCATATTTGTTCGTCATCACGCTTCCCATTGCTTCTAATACATCTTCGCTGACAAAGTTTTCTGATGCGATCAACTCGAGTGTTTGATGCTGACGATTTTTTTCCTGCTCAATCGCTTCAAATATTGTTGAATCATTTTTTTGTAAACTCACTCTTATTCCTCCTTATAGTTTCATTTTTCTCTAAATTGTTGCAGTAAACATTCATACACTATTCCTTTTCCGTATGTAAAAAAGGACAGAAAAGGGTAGTAATTCCTCCCCGTCTCTGTCCTTTTACCTGAGAGTTTGACTTCATTTACAGTGAAGTTTTCCCCTTTGGTGGCGTATTATAAACGCTCTCTCCAGAGGTGCGTCCTGTTGCAGTTCATCTACCTGAGAGATTAGTTCCAAGGGTCTTTTTGGAACTTGCTCCTTCGGTGGCATTACTTCTACGCTCTCCCACAACAATCATCCGCGCCATATTGAATTGTCATTATGTCCAAATAAAACAGAAGGATCTTTGTTAAATAAATTACTTGCGACTACTCGATTTATGAAATTTGTTCCTTTAGTTTCAATGTACCTATTACAGAATGTATAATTGCCTATCCCACTCATTATTCCCTGAGCGAGATCGAGTTGTTATAAATAAGATGGATTGGCCTCTACATTTTTAAAATAAACAGCTTCCCCATCACTTTCTCCATCAAAAATAACGGTTGTCTTAGGAGAGAAGATTAAAACGTCCCCCACTTCACCTACGTATTTATTTCCTTGGACATCACGCACAACCATTTTTCCTTTTGTCACTACTTTAATTTCGATAAAATCAAATTCTGCTGAATAATCTACTGAAGGTTGCAAGGCAAAATAACCCAATGTTAATACTTCTTTTTTGTCTGTGAGAGGCACATCCAGAATTTGTCCCTTTAGTTCCGGTGTTCCCCGCAGCTCACTTAACTCATTTAAATTGTATGTTCCTGCTTTAAGCAACTGAATTCCTGGCTTTTCACACAATAGTTTTGATTCGGTTTTTTGACTCATTTTATTATCCACCTTCTATTAGATAGTTGTTTTCTGCTTTAAAGCAGGTCGATTTATGGAAAAGATCGAAATATCATGTTCCGTTTTACCTGTTGTAGATAATTGGCTTAATGTTTCACCAACTACGCTTGAGAATTTAAACCCATGGCCAGAGAAGCCAGCAGCAATCACTACATTAGAGTGCTCTGGATGTACATCGATAACGAAGTGCTCATCCGGTGTTTTTGTGTACATGCAGACTGCGCCTCTTTTTAACTCACCATTTGCTCCTTGCATATACTCGCCCAAGAACTCGCGGAGGTTGTTTTCATCCTCTGGATAAACGCCAAACTCACGGTTAATGGTATCTGGGTCAATTTGCTGGCCATAAGTATGATAGCCTAGTTTTAATCCGCAGCCGCCGAAGCTCGGGAATCCATAATAGATGCCTTTTGGCACTTCAACCATGAAAGCCGGGAAGTCGATATCATTGCTGTATTTTGATTCGTCGGATTCAAAGAAACCTACAACTTGACGGTATGGCTGTAATGGAATGTTAATGTTTAGCTTAGAAAGAAGTTTGCTGTTCCAAGCTCCCATGCTGACGATTAATTTATCAGCTGTATAAGAGCCTTTTGCTGTTTGGATTTTTACTAAGTTCGGTGAAATTTCGAAATCCTCAACTGGTGTATAAGTTAAAACTTTGGCACCGTGCGCTTCAGCCAACTCGCGGTAAGCACGAATACAGTTTTCGCTGAACAATACGCCTGAGTTTGGCTCGAAGATCGCATTGTAATTCTCAGGAACAGCAACACCTGGCCAGCGCTTATTGATTTCATCACCTTCAAGTAAATCAACAGTCAAGGAATGTTCCTTTGCAGCTTCCATCGTTTCTGCCACGAAGTCCGATTCGCCTTTAGGTCCGAATACTAACACACCTGTTTTTGTAAAGATTTTATGGTGTGTTGCATTTTCCAGTTCATACCATAACTCTTGGGATCTTAAAGCAAATGGCACATACTCTCTTCCTTCACCGTAAGCATGACGGATAATGCGTGTGTCACCGTGATGGCTGCCATTTGTATGCGGTGGGTCAAATGAATCCACCAACAGTGTTTTAACTCCTTGTTTTGCTAAATAGTAACCTGCGGCCATCCCCATTGAACCGGCGCCGACCACAATCACATCAAAATGTGTACTCATAACAGTCCCCCCAAAGTTTGTTCGTCTAGTTATTAATTTTCTCCCTTGCAGAACCCCTGCGTTAAATGCAACTCATTTCACTGTTCAAACGACTGTTTTTTAATCGCTTACCGAAATTGAATTTTAAATATTCAAATAATTTATGGTATACATGTAGCATACAGCCTTTCATTATGTGTAACAATTGTGTATTTTTGCTTAATATTTTCGCTTTAAAAAAGAATTGTTGTGCATGGTGAACAAAAATAAGAATTAAGAAATAACATGCTGTTCCTTTCTTATAGGATAAGGCTCTAAACCATCCTATACTAAAGTAAACGTTCTTTCTTTCCATTTTGTGCTCCTATAGGCTTTTGCAATTCCCCACTGACGAATATTTTCTTTCGTTACTTCCCTTACTTTAATGGATACAACGGCAGGTGAGGATAAAGGAAAGGGACGCAGAGATACCTGCTTTGAATTGATCCAATTTGCGATGATCTTACGTCCATCTGTAAACGGGAAACTTTCCCGAAATCCATCTTTAAACCAAGGGATTTCTTCCGCCTTGGGGGTTCCAGGTTCTTGCATGCACAAATATAAAGAGAGAGCATCACAAAATTGGATCATTGGAAGTTGAATGTTTAATAGATCTTCTTTATGAGCTTCAAAGAGGTCCAATTGTTCCATCAAACGGTGCTGCCTGGCTTTTTCCTGTCTAGAGAATTCAATGGCGTCAATCTCCTTGGCCCCTACTAAAAAGAAACAATAATGCAGACTGCACAGCAATCCGGCATACGGGGACTGCCTTTCAACTTCATCAATTCCTTTTTTATAAAAGGTAAGCCGAGGGACTAGAGGAAAATCGATAAAGGAATACGGTTCCTTAACCTGATCATTCCAAAATGGAGTTTCATCCAGATCGATCCAACCACGGTCATGTTGAGCTATAGCAAACGTAACCTCATCCCATCGCTCGGTTTCTTTAATATAAGCAGGATTCCACTGCCTGGAGATGTCCCCTGAAAGTAAGCCGTGACGATGTTGTGGTGTCATTACCCAATCGTGTTCTCTCTCATAGATAATCAAGCTATCACTCCATTTTCTACAGTCTTTTATGTTGTTTCCTCTACTATATTTTGTATATTTACAAAGTTAACACTCACATAAGTTTTCTATTTGCAATCATATCCCCTCCTATCCCGAAGAAAAAAATCTTTACATCTACCTGTATAACCAGACCTGTATAATCAAAAATAGCTGTTTTAAATTGACTGGTTTACCAATATAATTAGAAGCACCTGCCTCAATACTTTGCTGTCGATCATTTTTCATTGCTTTGGCTGTCAGGGCAATGATCGGAAGACTTTGAAACTCAGATATTTGACGAATCACCCAAATCATCTCAAATCCATCCATTTCGGGCATCTTAATCTCCATAATAACAAGATCTATATTTCGACTTCTTTTGTCTTCTGTTCTACATTTTCATATTGCTCTTCAAGTTGTTCATTAACGGTTTTTAACTCCTCTTACTGGAATTGAAGCTTTTCCGATTGGCTCTGCAATTCTTCCGTTAAAGCCTGTGATTCTTGAAGCAGCTTTTCTACTTGCATACGCCCTAAAATACTTTGTATGTTGATACCAAGATTACTCATGACCTCTTGCAGCAGCATTTCCTCTAGTTCATTAAACGGTTCAAATGAGGCTAATTCAATAACAGCCCATACCTCTTCTTGAAATTCTGCTGGAATAACTGTTACATGGGATGGCCGCACTGAACCTAGACCAGACGTAATTTTTATATAGTCTTCTGGAACTTGATTGAGTGTAATCATACGATTCTCTAATGCACACTGTCCAACGATTCCTTCCCCTAAACGAAAGCTTTTAGTACCGACATCTTGTTGGTTATCGGCATAGGCAGCAAGTTTCTGAAAGCTTCTCTCATCTTCCTTTACATAGATGACGCCATACGTTGCCCGTACCATAGGAGTAATCTTTGTAATAAGTTGATGGGCTAACTTCTCTACATTATCTATTCCAGGATACATAGTCGCGATTTCAGCAATTTTCGTTTTTAACCCGCTTTGTTCCTCTGCGCCATCTTTTAAATTCATCAGTTCAATCTGTACTATTTCTAGTTCTTCCGTTCTCTCTTTAAGTTTACGAACTAATATTCCATTTTCAAAAATTGTAATTACTTGTCGAATAGTAATTAAACATAGAAGAACTGCTCCACCGATAAAAAAACTTAAAATGGCTTCTTTTTTGATCAATGCAAGAAATAATAAAATGATTAAGCTTAAGAATGGTAATATCGTTTGACTAATGTAAAATAGTTTTGTTAAGTTATTTTCTTTTTGAGGTACATCGTTAACTTTTTTACTAAAAAAACTGGAAAGGCCTATTAACAAGAGACAAACGTTCCATATCGGAGTTAAATATGTAATATCCCCATTATACGTGTGATATATAGACTGATATACATAATAGGTTTCAGCAATTGTATAAAAAGTTATTCCTGTCGTATTTAAAATTAATAATACATGTGGAAATAATGACTTAGAGGAGAGGAATAGCAAAACAATACCAAGTAATATACCTAAAATAGCTACTGGATAACTTAATGAAATGACAAGTTCAAACATTGAGGATGCTTTAGATAATAACGGATTTAAGAAATAAACCCAACTAATGGTTGTTAATACAGTCATCATTATAAAGCAGTCAAAAAAGACTTGAATCGTACGATATTTTTTCCCTGTTACATATACTTTGTAAAAAACAGCAATGCTATATATGAATACAAATAAATTATAAAACAAATTGGCCCATCCAGGAAATGGATCATCTATCCCCAAATAAAATTCACGGTATCTCCATATTAACTCACCAATAAAATAACTAAAACACCCCATAAAAACAATAACCCAAAAGTTTTTCTCTTCTTTTTCCTTTATCCGTTGTAAAGAGCTTCTTATAAATATAAGTGTAAGCAAAGGGCCTGTAACAGCTATAATACTCCCAACTAATTTCAAATCGGGCCATAGTAAAATCCATGTATAGTAAATAAGCACATACATTACAGCAATCATAATTGACTGTTTTTTTTGCAATGGAATCATTCGTCATCACCTTTCTATCAAGCTTTGTTCTGATAAATATTCGTTTAATTAATTATTAAAGACATCACGCGTATCGATTATGAATAATCTACCATAAACAAACGAAAAAAAGGGACGCACTCTTATAAAATGTAAGTACTACCAAACATTTAAAAAAGAGGCGTCCCCGATGAAACAGAATACCGTATTCCCAAGCTTAATCTAAAAGTTCCTCCATAATACTTTATTCACAAGAATTACACTTAAATCCAAATCTTCATTATTCACTATGCGCTCGAACGATCGGACATTCAAATTTATTTGCGTTACCATCAAACGGCTCTTCAGCAACTTTGACAGATTCCGTTGGGCATCCTTCAAATGCATCGATCATATCCTCATGAAGCATCTCAGGAACTTCAATCACCCCTTCATTGTCATCTAGTTTTACGAAAGCAATTCCCTCATCATCATAATCATAAATGTCAGGGGCAGCTGCTCCACAAGTTCCACAGGCGATGCACGTTTCTTTATCGATCATTGTGTACTTTCCCATAAAGACCCCCTACTTAGAATTTTAAAACTTCATCTGATTTAACTCGTTGTAGCTAAATTGGCTGTTTCCAAATTCATGGATGAACTATGACCTGGCTGTAATTTAGCTTCAGGATCGATATAGGCTTTTGCGTTATTAACCGCTGTAGGAGCTTCCCCGAATCCAACGGCAATTAACTTCACTTTCCCCGGATATGTCGTAATGTCTCCTGCCGCGTAAATACCAGGAATTGTTGTTTCCATTTTTGAGTTGACAACGATGCTTCCTTTTTGGATTTCTAATCCCCACTCTTTAATAGGACCAAGAGACGATTTAAAACCAAAATTAACGATGACCGCATCCACATCAATGATTTTTTCTTCTTGCGTTTTACTATTAGAGATAACTAACTTCTCTATACGTTCACTCCCTATAAGATCCTTTACTTCATAAGGTGTTAACATGTTCACATTCGAATTTCTAAGGTTCTCCACACTGTGCTCATGAGCACGAAACTTATCCCGGCGATGAATAATATGGACTTCTTCAGCAATGGATTCTAACATAAGTGCCCAATCAACAGCCGAATCTCCGCCTCCAATCACCACTACTTTTTGATTGGCAAACTTATTCATGTCATCAACAAAATAATGAAGGTTCTTGCCTTCAAATGTTGCTGCTTTAGGATGGTCGAGTCGTGTCGCTTCAAAGGCACCTACACCAGCTGTTAGAATGATCGCTTTTGAAAAGTGAATCCCTTTGTCTGTTATCATCTCAAAATGATCGTCGAGTTTTTTAATATGTTGAACACGTTCCTCTAAACAAACAGTCGGATTAAATTGAAAGGCTTGTTCTTTTAAAGCGCTTACCATTTCTTTAGCACGTACTTTTGGATACCCAGCTATGTCGTATATAAATTTCTCCGGATAAAGTGCAGCTAATTGTCCACCTAACTGTGGAAGACTCTCTATTATTTTTACGTTACATTGACGCATCCCTCCATAAAAGGCGGTGAATAAACCGGTAGGACCTCCGCCGACAATCGTAAGATCAAAAATTTGTACATTCTTGTACATTTAATTCCCTCCTTATAAAGTGCTGTATTCAGTATTGCCATGTAAAGTACAAATCTGCATAGCATGATAGGTAGCTTTTATTGCCATAAACAATCAGCCAAGAAGCCTGTATGCTCAGGCTCTTGGCTGTACCGACTAGGATAAAGTTATTTAGATTTTTTCTACAAAACTCTGCTCATTTATTTAATTATTTCCTACTGAATGATACTTCCATTTAAAGGGTATAACGTACTCAATTGGATTTTTTGGTTATTCGTCTTTCATACCGATGGATTCTAAAACATAGTTATAAAATTTAGAAACATGATTTTCAATTGGAACTAAGATTCCACCATTTTTATATGCTTTTGATCCCATGTTATCTTGACACCATTGACAAGCTTCGAAATCCTGTTCATTCACGCGATGGAACAGCTCAACCGCATCCATTGGTTCAAAATCTGGTTTTGCCATTTCTTCCGGATCAAATAGCCAGTCACAAATTACAATTGATCTGTCCGTATCAATCGGAATGATATGGTGAACAATGACATGATCCGGTGTTAAGTTAATAAATACATGAGGAGTCATCGTCATGCCGTAATAGATACGGTCATCCTCTGGAAGTAATCCTTTTAACATCGGACGAACGCCTTTCCCACTTATGGAGAAAGAATCTAGGCCTTCATTTAAATTCGCCCCTAGACCCACTTGATTTTGCGTACCGACACCTGATTTGAATTCAGGAAAGGCCGCTGTTAATTCAGGGTGAATCGCCGAACAATGGTAACATTCCTGGAAGTTTTCTACAATGAGCTTCCAGTTTGCTTTCACATCATACTCTTTGCGATGAGCGATTCTTAAATCTTGAATTTGGTATCTAGCCAATGTCTCAAGCTCACCAAAACGCTCCATAATTTGTGTATCTAATTGTTCCTCAAGGGGCTCTGGATTTTCTGAAAAGTTCAACCAAATCATTCCATGCCACGTTTGAAGGTGTACTTTTTCTAAGCCGTAAGTGTCATTATTAACTAACTCTTCACGGCATCCACTCGATTTTGGAACTCCAGCTAAGGAACCATCAAGCCCATAACTCCAAGAGTGGTAAGGACAGCGGAATACCCCTGCCTTCCCAGAAGACTCGCTGCAGAGTGTTGCTCCACGATGACGGCAAACATTTAAGAACGCACGCAGCACACCGTCTTTGCCTCTAGTAATCAGAATATTTTCGTTATTAATCCTAGTTGTGATATACCGGCCTGGCTCTGCTGCCTCATATTCATAGTGGCCAACAAAAAGCCATGATTCCCCAAAAATATTCTTTTTCTCTAACTCAAAGATCTCAGGAGATGTATATAATTCTCCTTTTAATGTAGATTTGATTCCACCTTTTTCAGTTACAACACTTTGATCCATTGCCATCTATAATTCCTCCTCCGTTTTTTAAAAAATTTAACCCAAACATGTATAAGCGGACTTGATATGCAAAACGCTGCTGGCTTAAGAAATCAATTGGATGGTGTTCACTAAGCCTGCTAAAATTTCTCCTATAACTTAACCCCATGCTAGCCTCTACTCCCCATCGCTTCTAAACCTATGACAATAACATTATTGTCGGCATATCAGTCCTTCTAGCTCTATTGCCTTTATTAGTTAGTCATCGCAGTGGATTTGGTCATAATTTTGGCTGTGTAACGTTGTCCAAAGTATTCAATACTTAATTCGCTCTCTTTATTTACAGACTTAGGTGATAACAGCGCATACACCATTCCTTTACCTATGCTGTATTCATATCCAGCGCTTGTCACAAATCCAGCAATCTTCCCTTCATCAAACACCGGTTCATACCCCATCACAACGATTGACGGATCATCCAGCAGTAATGTAGTTAACAATCGTTTAGGGCCCTTTTCTTTACGGTCAATCAATGCTTTTTTCCCGATAAACGTTTGTTTATTAAGGTCGACCATATGATCAAGTCCCACTTCATACGGATCATGTTCACTCCAGAAGTCTTTACCGTTTCTTAATGAAAGAGATTCGATCCGGAGATTTTCAAGAGCTCGGTCACCTACAGGAATGAGCTGATATTCGCGTCCTGCTTCAAATAGTGCATCCCAAAGCTGTAATCCTTGATCGGAAGTTGTGAAAAACTCCCATCTTTCTGTACCCGCATAAGAATCGTACACAGCGAGGACCGGAACATTTCCAATAAATACTTCTTTGGCTCGCCCAATCTCCCACTCACTTCTTACAAATATCTGGGGATCAAGGGAATACATAATCTCGCTCGCTTTTGCACCCATTACACCAAGTCCGCACATTCCAGCTGTTAGATCTTGGATCACAATCCGGCTTGATACTGGTAAATGTTTTTTTATCCAGCTTGCTTCAACTGCCCCTGTACAAAGAACAAAGAATGTTGAAGCTGCTGTACGAATGACCTTTATTTCATCTTTTATACCTGCTAACTCATGTAGCATCAATGTACTCGTCACATGCCCGATCGGAACATCCATATTGCTGGTTGTCAGTTGTTGTAAAAACTCAAGCGCTCCTTCACCACGGACTTCCAACCGCTTTTTCACTGCTGTTCCATCATAAAGTCCAGCATGTTGACGTGTATGAAGTTGCTCAGCCTCGATAATTGGTGACCAATATTCGGCTGCCCATCCTTCCCGCTTTAAAATGGTTTTTTCATATTTTGCAACGAGCCAATCATTTGCTTCATACCATTGCGGCTGCTCCCAGCCAGATTTTTCGTTAAAATAAGCCCCTAATGTTTTTTGACGTATATAATATGGACTCACACGCATGTCGCGCGATGTTTCCGGTGGCATGAACGGATGATGAACATCGTATACTTTTTCATAATTTTCAATCGAACGCTTTTTATAATAAGCCGGGCTCTGTGCGTAAGTGTCAAAACGATTAATATCACATAACTCTAAATCAAGGGTCGGCGCTCCATTTATAATCCATTCAGCCATTTGTTTGCCAACACCAGCAGAATGAGTTACCCAAATAGCTTCTGCCACCCAAAATCCACGTACTTTTTGTGATTCTCCCAGTAAGGGCATTCCATCAGGTGTAAATGAGAAGATCCCATTTATTCCTCTTTTCACACCTGCTTGTTTTAACCCTGGAATGAGTTTTTGAGCATCTTGCCAAGGCTTTTCAAAAAAATCTTCAGGTGTAAACTGCTTTACAGATGGCATCTCTTTTGCTTCACCGTATTTCGTGATTTCACTAACCTCGACAGGCAATGGGCGGTGCTGATAAGAACCAATACCTATTCCATTGAATACTTGGCGGAAATACATAGCATTGTCTTGATCGCGGATAAGCGGCGCTGTTACTTCTTCAGTTTCGTCAGCTAATTCTTGTAAATCATTCGAAAAAACATATTGATGAGCGATTGGTTGAAGAGGAATAGTGACTCCTACCATTTCTCCAATGCGCGGTCCCCAGAATCCAGCACAGCAAATAATCAAGTCCATTTCAAATCTTCCAGCACTTGTTTCAACTGCTTTTACCTGACCATCTACAACCTCGATGTCCGTTACTTCTGTATGGCCGTAAAACTTAGTCCCACATGATTCCGCAAAGCTAGCCATTTCATCAATTGCACGAAGTGGTTTGGCAATTCCATCTGACGCTACATACAGTCCACCTAAAATTTCATTTGGATTGATTAGTGAATTTTTTTGAGCACATTCTTCTGGGGTAAGAATACTCGCTTCCATTCCCCATGATCTTCCTACACCTGCTTTTCGTTTCAAATCTTCTAATCGTTCCTCTGTATTGGCAACTTCAAGACTCCCTACCGAATAGAAAGAAGGTTGATCTTCATTACTTAATTCTTTGAAAGTCTCTACTGTTTGATTAGCTAACGTTGTCAACACTTTAGAAAAGCCAAGTTGAAACACAAGCCCTGGAGCATGCGATGTAGATCCCCCTGTTTCAAATAACGGACCTTGTTCAATAACTGTGATGTTTCGTTGCCCCATTTTATTCAAATAATAAGCGGTACTACATCCAACAACACCGGCTCCAATGATGATAATTTTCTTTTGCTCCATAACTTTTCATCCCACTTCCTTTGGATAACTATAGTAAATAGTGTCGTTATCCTTATTATTTTTTATGGGTCATCAATTCCATTTACATCTGCAATTACTCCTTTAAGATCAGCCGCTTATTATTCATCTCCCATCTATAAACTTGTTGAATGTAATCGTTTTCAAAAATTGTGTTTGACATTCGAGGAGACTGTTAGATCTTTTGGATTAATAATTAAAACTATCTTTTTAAAAAAGATTTTTTTCAAATTCATCAACCCCTTTTGTAATCATGATTATTTTATAATTAAGATAATAACAGGCTTGGGCAATATTGTAAACATAGTTTTTGTAATTTTTTAAATATTTAAAAAAATATTTACATTACAATCACAATTATGATATAGTCATGATTATTATTTGGTAAAAAAATCAAGAAGGGAGCATTGGAAGCGCTTACTAAATGAACAGGAGGGAATTAGATGAAAGTGAAAACCTTTTGAGAAAAAAGTGACAGGTTATTAGATTCCGGTACGACAAATGAGCAAAGCTCAATTTCGGTAATAGAATAAGGAGGAGATTTTTTGAATACCAACAGTATTTATAAAAATAGCGTTTTTTATGTTTCTATTCTGATAACCGGTGTTTTTATTATTTGGGGAATCTTTTTTACTGAAAACCTCACAAAGGTCACCACTGCTTTTTTCAATGGAACGATTAATCACTTTGGATGGGTTTATCTCAGTTCTGCCCTGTTCTTTGTGCTGTTTGCTTTTTATCTATTATTCTCTAAATATGGTCGTATTAGGCTTGGTAAGGAATCAGACAGACCAGAATTTAAGACGGGTTCCTGGCTAGCGATGTTATTTGGTGCCGGAATGGGGATAGGAATTGTATATTATGCTGTTGCGGAGCCTGTACTTCATTACACGAGTCCGCCTATCGGAAAAGGGTATACCGATACTGCAGCTGCTGAAGCAATGAAGTATACATTTTTCCATTGGGGCTTACAACCCTGGGGTATTTACGCAGTTATTGGTTTAGCATTTGCATTTTTTCAATTTAACAGAGGCCTGCCTGCATCAGTCAGTTCCGTTTTTTATCCTGTTTTGAAGGATAAAATTTATGGCCCCATCGGAAAAACGATCGATATCCTTGCTGTTGTTGCCACTGTATTTGGTATAGCGACATCTTTGGGTTTAGGTACAATGCAAATTACAGCTGGACTTAACCACTTATTTAACGTGCCAGATACTCTAACAATTCAAATCATCGTTATAGCTGTGGCAACCGTTCTTTTTTTAATCTCTATAACTACAGGATTAAAGCGTGGTATTAAATATTTATCAAATACCGCCATAATCCTATCGTTTACAATGATGGCATTGATCATGATAGTCGGTCCTACATCTTCCATTTTTAAAGTACTGTTCGATACGACGGGCAGCTATTTTAATGATTGGCTTGACATGAGTTTAAGTCTACAACCATTCGGTGAAGGTGAGTGGATTAATGGCTGGACCTTGTTCTACTGGGCTTGGTGGATCGCATGGGCACCATTTGTGGGAATGTTTATTGCCCGGATTTCAAAAGGAAGAACAATAAGCCAGTTTATAACTGGGGTACTCATCGTACCGGCACTTGGTACATTCGTTTGGCTTTCCGTCTTTGGTGGATCGGCTCTTCATATCATTCATAACTTGGGAAACCCTGAATTAGCCACCCAAATTACTTCCAATCTTTCATTGTCAATCTTTAGTTTTTTCGATTATCTTCCACTAAGTTCACTGTTAAGTATCCTAGGTTTTACAGTCGTGGCAGTTTATTATATTACAGTAGCAGATACAGCCACTTATGTACTAGGCATGCTTTGTGAGGGAGGAAAATTAAATCCTTCCAATAAAATTAAAATTACATGGGGCGTTATTCAGTCATTGGTTGCCGTGGTACTGCTATTAGCTGGTGGTCTAGAGGTACTGCAAAAAGTCTCTATTGCTGCTGCATTCCCATTCGCTATTGTTATGCTTCTCATGTGTTGGTCCTTGATAAGGGAACTAAGAAATGAAGTTGATATAAACAAGAAAAGTGTAAAAGAAGAAAAAGCTAGTTAAAGTATGGGAATTGTAAGCCTAATTAGGAATAAAATGGACACAAAAAGGTTCTAATATAAGTGTCAGAACAATTGTAGTTAGATAACAAAAACGGAGGGTTCGCCCTCCGTTTTTGTTTTTGGTGCGCCCTAGCATGGGCGCAGTCTATAAGGTGCATGTCCCGAACCGTGAAGGCAGTAGTAGCCATTACTTAACGCAAGGGTGTCTATGGTGATGTGGTATATATATAGAAGAAAAAGAGGGATTCTTATAGGGATTGCAGTCTTGGGGCATCTATACATTTCTTGGTCTTAGCTTCGCGTATTTCCGATACCGCAAAATCTACCTGGATTAATTAGCTCTATTTTTTATCCCATCCTTGGGAAGCGGATTCACGGTCCTATGGGTAAAACGATTGATGTATTAGCTATTGTAGCTACTATTTTTGGCGTTGCTACCTCTTTGGGATTAGGAGCTTTACAAATTTCCAGCGGCGTTAACTACCTCTTTGATATACCTAACAATATTATCAACCAAATTATCATTATTATTTACCGGTTCCGCTTTTGTTGGCATTGACCGGGTGATGAAAGTGTTATCTAACATCAATATTTTACTAGCCGTTTTGCTCATGACTCTTGTTGTAATATTAGGACCAACCGCTCAAATTTTCAATGTGTTTCCTAACACATTAGGCAGCTATATGGATCAATTTTTATATACAAGCTTACGAATAAAACCTTTTGGGGATAACTCTTGTACTTCAAATTGGACATTATTCAATCAAACAAGTCAACAGGTCACAATAAATCGAAAAAAGATGTTATATGAATGATCGCAGTATTAGGAATATGATCAACATTATAAGTATACCGTGCTCAAATGGTTATTAAAAAATAACTTTTTAGGGTAACCAGAGTGAACCTCGTTGGATTTTAACGAGGTTTTTTTACAAGCTTAAAAATAAAATTTTGTTGAAATAATACCTGGACTTCAAGATGCTTCATTAGATTTGTTTGCTTTTTTAGAAAATTAAATCCATCACGACCTATTAGGAGAATGTGGAGATCGCTTACCTCTCACATCAAATGATCTTTTAAAGGCGTGGTATTACGAATATGATTGACCGTTGCTTCTGTTGCTTCATCGACTGTATAGGCAGTTCTGTTATTAATCAGCATCGTAAGCATACCTTGCCAAATTAAATAATGACATTCTGCGATTCGTTCAGTATGCGCTTCTTGAATATATCCTTCTTTGACACACTCATTTAAGGCAATAACTGTTCTCTTTGATAAATTGGCTTCTAAAAGCATCTCCTTTACACCATCTGGAAATTCTACCAAATCAGTTGGGGAGTATGCATAATACTGTGTCATGTTAATCGGATGCGTACCTAAATTAGCTGAAAATACAGCATAGTAGATTTTGGGCGATTCAAAAGAATATTTACAAAAGCATTCCCAAATCAAAAAATACCTTTCCAAAGGGTTTTTTGATTTCTCAATGTATTTTGGTAAAGCATCCGTATATTTTTTTACAAAACTCATAGAAGCAAAGAAAATGAGATGGGATAAGTCTTCAAAGTAGTTATAAATGGTTGCACTGTTATACCCAGCTAAATCAGCAATCTTCCTTATTGTAACTTTATCAACCCCTTCTTTTTCGATAATGTCAGCAGTTGCGTTAATGAAGTAAGACATCATGCGAGCAGTTTGCTTTTCCTTGTTTTTTTCTGTTTGTTTTTTCAATCTTTAACACCTCGAAATCACCATAATTAATTTTGAATGTAACATAAAATAATTAGTGTGTAGTCTATAATCATGAATTGTTCTAGGATGATTACCGCTAATCTCCCTTTATCTTGTAATGATCTCTAACGCTTTTTAATAATTGATTGTATTCTTTTGATTTGGCACACCCTGTGACGTATTAGACAACAATAAGCGTACATCTAAGTTAATATTCATTAAACCTTTCCTCTTTATCACATCAAAAAACACCTTCACCAATTCTCTGTAAGTCTCAATAGTGATTTCTTAATCGGCTATTGACCGTTACTCTAAACGAGTGAAAGTGTTTAGTTTACGCTGTCAATTTGCATTATGATTTGAGTCCCCGACCACATAGAAACAAAGCATGTCTATACATATAAAGGCATTTGTTTCTATCACTGTTCATTTCGTTGGCTGAGGAAGCGGTCACTTTCCACACTTAGACCGTTATTAACTTACTCCTATTATAATGGCCTAATGTTAATTAAACAACAAACTAAATCAAACGTCTCTTTTAAAAGAAGGCTGTTCCCCATCTTTAAAAGACATTGAGTGATGATTGAAAGAAGCATTAGAACATTTAATTATCACATAGGAAAATGCTACTAATAGTAGATCCTTCTCTTTTTCTAAATCCTTATCATTTTCTGCTGCCAATTTCCGTACATCAACATTTATATCAAATAGCTCTTTTTTCTTAGTCTTTATAAGAATACCTCCATTTTACCTCAACTAATCTTTTCTCCTCAACATACAGAATAGTTACAAGATTTGATAAAAGTTGGTAATTTTATGTATAGCTTTAATGTAATCACCAACTTATAATAGAAACATTAGTATTCTATTAATTCTGATGACAATTAGATATTGCGCTCAAATTTACATGAATTTTTGTGTTTTTTGTATAAAGGAGGAACTTTAATGATTACAGTAAGAGAAGCAATACTTCTAACAGAATTAAATAATGTAACAGTTCGTGCCGGAAAAAGAGGGTTGTTCCGGAAAATACGCTGGGCACATGTTATTGATCATGATGATATGAGGCACTTCCTTGAAGGGGGTGAATTACTTTTAACATCGGGACAAGTATGGCCTCAAGATAAACCTTCCGAAGACAGGCTTCTTAAAGGGTTTTTACAGCATCAAATTTCCGGTATTTTGTTTGCAACAGGCCGTTATCTAGATGAATGTCCCCCATCCGTTTTGGAATTTGGGGAAAAATATGCTATCCCTATTTTAGAAGTACCCTTTCACGTGCGATTCGTTAAACTAACCCATTCTATTCACCAAGAAATTGTAAAGCGGGAGTATAGAAAAAAAGAATTAACCGCAAAGCTTCCTTTGAAGTTAACCGAAAAATTAGGATCTTCAAACAGCAGTATGGATGTGTGTCGCAACCTTGCCACTCATTTTAATTGTCCCGCTGTAATTACTGATCCTATGAACAAAGTTTTGGATAAAATCATTCCAGCTGAAGAAAAACGTATAAATCTTCCTCAAACAATGGATCATCTCATCAAGCTATTAAATGAACGTTCGGTTGATCATCTACATGAAAACGAACCAATCATAGCAGAGGGACAGCCTATAAATGTATCAACTAAAACTTCTCCTTATGCAATGGCTGTACCACTTCAAATTGAAGGAAACTATTCGGGAACCCTTTGGCTTCTCAACTTTTATCAGCCGTTAAATGAAACACATGCGCTTGCCCTTAAGTATGCGGCCACTGTTCTTTTAGATATCCACCTAAATCAACAAATCGTAGGGGTTACAAATAAACAATTTAGAACAGAATTAATGGAATTACTATTTGAAAATCCAAAAACAGCCTCTATATTAATGAAAGATAGAATGCATAAACTTGGATTGACCGCGAATGAGAATTGGGTGGCAGGGTTTGTACTTCCTGGAATAAAGAAGATACCGCTCAGCTTATCCATAGAGTTGGATTTTTTGAGCAATGAATGTACAAATTGGATTCAGCAAACAGAAGGGATTGACGGCTTCTGTGCGGTATATGAAGGACGACTGACATTATTGATATCCTCTAGCCTTGAGTATTCGGAAATTAAAAACCATTTAAAAAATCTATATAGTCATGTGCAAACGATTTATAAGCAAATAGTTCCTGTTCTTGTGTTTGGCGAAATGAAGGCAGATTGGCTTTCTTTAGTTGAAAGCTATCAGGAGGCAAAGTCTCTAACTCCACTTGTTCAGTTTTCAGATCCTGCAGGAGGGGCCTACTTTGCAGAGGAATCACGGGGGGAGTTGCTTCTTTATGGAGGCATGGATTCAGCTAAAGCCCAGGAATTTCGAAACCTTATCTTACCAGAGGAGCTTCTTTCTGAACGAGGTTCAGTACTCTATGAAACGTTAAAATGTCTCGCAGCCCATAACTATAATCGCGAAATCGTGGCTAAAGCTTTACATATTCACCGGAATACCCTTCGATATCGAATTGATCGGATCGAACATTATTTAGAGGATAGTTTATCTTCCTCAAAGTGCCAATTTTGGATCCAAATCGCTTTAGCTCTTGAGTCGCTTGCGGATCATATCCACGGATATTCTTTGGAAACAGATGATGATAAACTCTTAGAGGGAGCATCTCCCCCTACTATCTTATAATTTTCTATTCATCCCATCAACAGAGCTTCGTGGAGTAAAGTGATTAACCCCTTTAAATACTCATAGTTACTGTCAAAAACCTTAAGCTGATTGTGAGTTTTTCACATGAGGTTCAATGAAAGGGCCTGTTTTGAAAAAAGAACAAACAAAACAGGCCTTAATTGTATTTAACTGTAGTCCTTTTTTAACTATTAATACCTATTAAATAGGAAGGATTATTCATTCATCATCAGATTCCAAACACCTTAATCACGAATGATCACTGTCCATTTTCATTCATATCTTTTTAATATAATAGCTGAATTGTGACCCCCAAAGCCGAATGAGTTGGAAATACCAATGTTTAGTGGAACACTCCGCGCGCCCTCCGAGACATAATCCAAATCACACTCCGGATCAGCCGTCTCCAAATTGATAGTTGGAGGTACTATACCTTGTTGAAGACTTTTCACTAGAGCAATTGCCTCAACCCCACCAGCGGCGCCGAGCATATGACCGAGCATCGATTTGTTAGCTGTAGTTGGAATTTGATAGGCATGATCTCCAAACAACCTCTTTATAGCTAGTGTTTCAGAAATGTCACCTACTTGTGTACTTGTTGCGTGAGCGCTAATAACGTCTACCTCACTTGCAGATATATTTGCCTTTACCAGAGCATTTTTCATCGCCGAATAAGCCCCTCTTCCTTCTGGGTGCGATGCTACCATATGATAAGCATCCGAACCTGCTCCATACCCGATCACTTCACCATAAATAGGAGCTTCCCGTCGTACCGCGTGTTCCATTGATTCCAACACCAATATACCGGCTCCTTCGCTCATTACAAACCCATCTCGATTTACATCAAACGGCCGACTCGCTAAAGTTGGTTCCTCATTTCTCATCGATAAAGCTGTCGCATTTCCGAAACTTGCCAAGGATAATCTCGTAATGGCCGCTTCCGTTCCACCAGCAAAAATAACATCTGCTTCACCGTTTCGAATGACACTGAACGCCTCACCAATAGACGTGTTACCAATAGAACATGCGGTAACGGGCGACAATGATGGACCAAATGCACCTAATCTAATACTTATTTGGGCAGCGGCCGCATTCGATATCATCATAGGCACCATACTAGGACTTACTCTTCCCGGTCCTCGTTCGTTTAACAAATTGACATTATCAATAAAGGCATTGATTCCTCCAATACCGGAACCGACATATACGCCAAATCGTTCTCGATCAATCTTGTCCAATTGTAATTGTGAATTTTCCAAAGCTTGTTCAGCTGCAGCTAAAGCAAACTGGCAAAAACGATCCATACGCCTTGCTTCCTTGCGGCCCCATCGGCCTTCTGCATCGAAGTCACGAATAATACCAGCTATTTTTGTTTTGGTATCGGATACATCAAAAGTATCAATCAACGTAATTCCAGACTTACCTTTCGTTAAATGGTGCCAGAAAGTATCAAGATCATTCCCTAACGGTGAAATAACTCCCATTCCAGTAATTACAACTCTCTTCATTTAAACTCCTCCTAACATCGTCTTTATTCTAATTTTACCTCATTGTTATCCTATTACAATTTGTTGTTTATCATGGTATAATTTACACTACATTAAAAAAGGGGAATAAAAATGAATTCGGAAACTAGACTTCAGGCGCTATCAGAGTTTTTAAAAACACGTCGTTCTAAAATTCATCCCCATATGGTCGGACTGCCAATGGGTAAACGAAGAAGAACACCTGGTCTCCGAAGGGAAGAAGTGGCTCATTTAGCTGCTGTAAGTACAACCTGGTATACGTGGTTAGAACAAGGGAGAGATATTAAAGTATCTGCTTCAGTTTTAGACGCTATTTCCAACGCGTTACTATTAAAACCAGATGAAAAAAAATATTTATTCGCGTTAGCTTTGGAAGAAGGAGTAAAAAACGAGTTTTCACTTGAAGAAGAAACATTAATCAACCCTTCCTTAAATAAAATATTGCAGGAGCTTCAATATTGCCCTACGATTATTTCAGATAGGCACTGCCATATTGTTGGATGGAATAAGGCAGCAGCACATGTATTTTTGGATTTTGATCACATTCCGTTAGAAGAGCGGAATCTTATTCGTTTATTATTTGCAAGAAAAGAATTTAGGAGTTTAGCGGTTAATTGGGCCCATTTTGTAAAAGGATTTCTTGCCATTTTCCGAACGTATTATGGTCAATATTTTGCCGATAAATGGTATTCACAATTCATCGAGGAAATGGAACAAAATTATCCGGAATTTCAAGAACTGTGGAACCAAGGCGAAGTGAGTTCGGCTCCAGATGTGTTAATCGAATTTCGCCATGCTAAAGCTGGAAAAATGGTATTTAGCCTCACTTCTTTACAAGTACAAGGAGATACTGATTTAAGATGCAGTGTCTATACTCCGGTTGATGATACCCGAACTGAAGATAAGTTAAAGCGCTTAATTGAAAATAATATTTGAGCAGGGGTATACGTCTAACAAATTTTGCACGAAGCAGTTAAGTGAATATACTTTTTCTAAACGGCAATATTTAAATAAATCTCTTGTAAAGGGCACAATAGAACAAGCAGCCAAGTCTTTCTTAAAAAAGCACTTGGCTGCTTGTTTATGTGTTAATGAATCTTCCATCAGCGGGGGTTTTAGGCCCACAGGATGTGGGTCATGCAGGCGTTGTCACAGAACGTGACGATCTTAGTCTGCATTCCGCTATCCCCCTATAATAAAAGTTGCTTTGCCCATTGACATGTTAAAACAGTGAGTATTATTCGGAATAAACGGGCAGTTTCCCTCTCGTTCTTCTTATTTCTTCTCTTCTTTTCTCCGTAGCCGCTACATCCAGCTTCTGATCCTTAATCACGACCGCATAATCACGGTAGGCCGTTTCAACCGAAACAATCTCATCTAGTACATCTTCAAATACTTGCTTGGCGGATCGTTGGAGCGGATCCCCGTATCCTCCAGATGATGGGACTAGAATTTGCACAGATTCTCCAGCTTGGAAGCGATGGCCATTGATCTTAGACGGGAGTTCTTCAGAAACGCTATCCGGGTTTTTAATCAGATTTGCGCTTGTTCCAGGAAGTCCGCCTTTGTATCCCCATGGACGTACAGTGTGTTTGTCCCCTTCCATCGTCATAAATCCATCCGTTAAGAAGCGGTTCCATCTCACGATCCCTAAGCCCCCCCGCCATTGTCCAGCACCTCCTGTATCTTCCCGGAGTTCATACTGTTCACAAACGAGAGGAATGTGCATATCAAGATCTTCGATTGGATTGTTCATCGTGTTCCATGAACTGAAGTCTACAGCGTCCATTCCATCTTTACCCGGACGTCCTCCATAAGATCCTTCATTTACCTCAATATAAACCCAGTACTCATTGTTTTCGTCTAGCCCGGCATAAGAAGCAAATTGCAGGTTGGCTGCGCTGCCTGCGCAAGTCTGATTAGGGAGAACAGGTGTTAACGCTTTGATAATCAGATCTGCTACAGTGTTCACCTGATTACCGCGGCTAAACAGAGCGGCTGGTTTAATTGGATTAAAGATACATCCCTTACGTGCTTTAATTTTAATTGGACGAAACGCTCCCTCATTCGCCGGGACATCTTCTTCGGTAGTAAATGTATCTAAAAATATGGACCGCAGCACACTATGAACACTTACGCAAAGAGCTCCAGAATACGCCACATTAAATGCAGTGGATACTTGATCAGCAGAGCCGGAAACATCTACTTCCAGTTCTTCTCCTTGTTTCGTCATTTTCACGTGTACTTTCAGTGGCGTATCCAGATTACGGCCATCGTTATCAAGCCATGACTCAGCCTCATATACGCCATCGGGAATTTTGGCAATTTCTCTTCGCATCATTCGCTCAGAATAGTTCATTAACTCTTCGCAAGCTAAAATAACAGCGTCTTTTCCATACTTATCCATCAGCTCAACGAACCGCTTGACTCCCATCCGGCAGGCTGCAACCTGTGCCTCTAAATCCCCGATTACCTGTACAGGCGTACGAACATTTTGACGAATGACTTCAAACAAAGTTTCGTTCCGTACCCCTTTGTCATAAAGCTTCACTCCATTTAGAATCAAGCCTTCTGCAAACACATCGGGCACATCAATCATGAGTCCAGGCTGGGCTCCTCCCATATCTAAATGGTGGGCGGTAGCACCTGCGTATCCAACTAATTCACCTTTATAAAATATAGGTTGACACAAAGCAACGTCTGGGGAGTGAGAGGCACCCGCATAAGGGTCATTATTCCAAATGATATCGTCGGGATGTTGGTTATCTCCCAGTTTTTCTTGGAACCCCCGAATGTATCCCGGTAAACAGCCGAGTTGCATAGGTGTAGAATCTGCTTCGGCCAATGTGTTACCAAAAACATCAAAGATCCCTGCCCCAAGGTCTTCCGATTCGCGAATAAGTGAGGAGTACGCCATCCGGTACATGACGTGTGCCATCTCTTTCGCTATCGTCTTTAGTGCTCCACCGATCACTTGCAAAGTTACAGGATCAACTTTATTTTGAATGATAGTTTGGTTCGTTTGATTGGTCGTCATATTCAATTACCTCACCTTCGTGAAAAGTTTTTCAACTGACTCTGCTGCGCCGCCCTGTACAACCTTTGATGCTACAAATAAAGTTCCATTTTCTGAAACAGTGGCTTGCCAATGTGGCGGTACCGAAGTTGTCGAGTCGCGCTGCACGATAATCGAAGGTCCCATGATCAAATCGTGAGCCAGCAATTTACTTCGATCGTAACGAGGAGTCGGGTAACGTTTAATCTCACCATCCACCTCAAATACTGTTTCACGCTCATACATAAGTGCTTCGTTCGGATTAATACGATCCCCAATCTCTAACTTTGGTATATTTAATGAAGGTGTTTTTCCTGTCGCTACGATGCGCAAAGTAATTAATTCCACTACATTTTCTGGAAAATGATGACCATACTCTTCCTCGTGTGCCTCATGGAATCTTTGACTAATAATCGCCATGGATTGCTCAGTAAGCAGCCCCTCTGGGATGGATGCACGTAATTCAAACCCTTGACCTGCATACCTGCACTCTGCTATCCGCTCTATCAAGATATCCTCCGGTTTAACACCATCCTTAATCAATTGAGCGTAGGCAGTATTGGATAGTTCCTCAAGATCAGAGTTAATTGATTGAATGGCTTCATCATTAATTTTGTCGATACGGTTAATATGAGATTTAATAAAGTCGTATTTAATGTCTCCAACCAATAAACCAGTCGCTGCGCTAATTCCAGGATAAGCCGGGACGATAACTAAGTTACAGCCTATCGTTTCAGCCAGCTCGACGGAATGAAGCGGACCAGCACCACCTGCTGCAAACAGGGCATATTCACGTGGATCTATCCCTTTACTTACAGACTTTGCACGGATGCAAAGAGCCATATGGTTGTTAATAATTTTAAGAATGCCGAGAGCGGCCTCTTCTACAGACATACCCAGTTGACGACAAAGTGTTTCTTCAACCGCTTTATAGCTTAACTCAGGATGCAATTGGAGATCTCCTCCAAGAAATTGTTCAGGATCGAGGCGTCCAAGTATGACATTGGCATCGGTCACACACGGAGATTCTCCCCCTCGACCATAACAAGCCGGACCTGGATTGGCGCCTGCACTTCTAGGTCCTACTCGGAATGCCCCACCGGCGTCAATGTAGGCAATCGATCCGCCGCCTGCACCAATAACTTCTACATCAATCATCGGAACAAGTACCGGGTAGCCGTTCGCCTCAGCATCACGAGGATTGATAATTTTCGGTGTGTTATTTGGAATCACTGAAATATCCGCTGAAGTACCACCAATATCCACACTAATGAGATTAGGAACTCCCTCCAACTCACCGCACCAAGCAGTGGCCAATACGGCTCCAGATGGGCCTGACTTTAGCAATGTGACTGGTTTTTCCGTTGCCATGTCACTAGTAGCCATGCCACCTGAAGACTGCATGATGTGAAGTTCTCCTTGTAATCCGGCGTTATCAAGAGCACTAACTAGATGATCTAAGTATCGGCTGACGCGCGGTGCTACATAGGCATTCATCGCTGCTGTACTAAACCTCTCATACTCTCGCATTTGAGGAGCAATTTCACTAGAGGTAAAGCATTGTACTTCCGGCCACAATTCTTTCACGATTTCCTTCGCCCGTTGTTCGTGTACATCATTTAAAAATGAAAAAAGGAAAGAAACGACTACAACATCTACCTTAGACTCTTTAAGCCGCTGCACCGCTTCACGAACTTCTTCTTCATTCATCGGTACTTTTACGTGACCATCCGGAGCGGCCAGTTTCTCTGTAATAGGAATACGGTTTCTGCGCAATACTAAAGGATCAGCTTGCCAAGGAAGATCTTGCTGAATAGAGAAATTTTCTGCCTTTTTGTGACGGGCAATGTGTAAAATATCCCGGTAATTTTTCGTAGTCAGCATTCCGACTGCAGCACCGTCACGCTCAATAATAATGTTAGTGGCGACCGTTGTTCCATGAAGAACATAGTCTACATCTGTTACAGGAACGTCAGCGTTTTTACATAGTTCTTGAATGCCATTGATCACCCCGATAGACTGATCCTCAATCGTACTTGGAACTTTGTGTACATGAATTTTATTCGTCAATTCATCAACTAGTATTAGGTCGGTAAACGTACCCCCAACGTCAACACCTATTCGAATCATATGAACAACTCCTTTTTTCTAGTTTTTCTAATAGAGTAATCAAGCGCTTTCATTCTTTTCCATGGAATACATGGCGTCACAATATATTGGAAAGACAAAGAAAGTATTGAATCAAAGAAAAACCTCAGCTGCTATATGTAAGAAACAGGAACGATCCTGTTACCTTCTTACATCTCTCATAGGTGTAATAATGGCTCAAATCACGTTGATCCTAACTGTCGGGCAACACCCCTTTCAAAGAATCTGTCCCCTTTTTCTATCAACTAAGAAGAAGGGGACTATCATTTAATTGGCTTTCCATTCAGACAAGCTTTCATCTAATATCGTTTAAAAAGGCTGCGGAGAAATATCCTGGAATTTGCGCAAGATAGATAATAATCGAAAAACCGAATGATTTCGAAATTTCAAAACCCTCATTTCTATTAAACTTATAGCGTCTCCTGATTAATACACTGAATATTTAAATAATTAAGAGCGTAAAAAAGCGGCTTCTTCCTTTTATCAATCATTTTAAAATTGGTTGATAAACTATCCATTATAGCTTAATTTTTATTCACTGTAAATTTCCAAATTAATTTACTGTTTTAATTACAGTATTCGTTTCCTCTTCCAATTGATCTTTGACAGATGCAGGAGGATGCAGACGCATCAAACCAATATAAACGAAAAAGGAAAGAATAACTCCTAAAAACCATGAAATGTCATATAACCCTTTCAAAGAAGGCACGAATGACCCGATTAAAGCGATCCCAGCAGCAAATGCAGTCGCAGCAAACGCTCTATAGTTATAGCCTTTAAAATAAGTATACTCTCCTTTTAAAGAGTAAATATCGTTTATATTGAGTTGGCGCTTGCGGATAATGTAATAATCAGCAATCATCACACCAGCGATTGGTCCAAGCGCTCCTCCAATCAAGTTGAGAAGAGTAAAGATTGTATCAGCATTCTCCATTAGCTTCCAAGGGAATGTAAAGAGAGCCGCAAACATTGTAATGTAAAAGCCTCGTTGGAAAGTAATCCACCTTGGAAACAAATTGGCTAAATCATAAGCCGGTGAAACAAGATTCGCAATAACATTTACCGTGATCGTTGCTGCTGCCAGCATAAGAGCCGCAATGGCGATGATAACCGGTCTATCAAACTGTTGGAGAAGAATGATGATATCTCCTACTGGTTTCCCAAAGACGACTGTTGTGGCAGCTGTTGCTGTAACTGTGACAAACGTAAAGATAGTAAATGTTACTGGGAGTCCATATAATTGGCCTTTTATTTGATCTTTCTGCGATCCTGCAAATCTAGTAAAGTCAGGGATATTCAGAATCAATGTCGACCAAATTCCAATAATACCTGCTACTGCACTAATGAAAGGGAGAAATGCAGTTCCAAACGTCTCATACTTCCCAGTTTGAGAGAAGATCGTACTCAGTCCGCCCCCTGCATCAATCGCCCACCAAAGCAAACCGATTAATACAATGTATACTAAAGGACCTGTGAACGCTTGAAATTTTTTCAGCGACTCCATCCCCCGCTTTAACACTAAGAAGTGCAGCGACCAAAAGATTAAAAAAGATAGCAATCCTGGCAGGCCGATTCCTAAAACCGTCCAGTCTCCCCCTAGATTAGCCCAACCTGGCCAAAGGAGTGTGAACGCTATATTAAACGCTGCGCTCCCTGCATACGCCTGTATGCCTAACCACATAATCGCAACGATCCCGCGCAATACAGCTGGAACATTTGCCCCCATCGTTCCATAAGAGGTTCGGATCAACACCGGAAATGGTATTCCATATTTAGATCCGGCATGACCATTAAGCGCTAAAGCTCCATAAAGGATAAGCGACGCAGTAAGAACAATCGCAATAACTTGCCATGGAGAAAACCCTAAAACAACTAATCCTCCAATCGTTGCATATGTCGGAATATTATTGATAACACCCATCCACATAGAAGCAAAGTTTTGTGTTTTCCAAGTCCGATCCTCCGTCTGTACAGGCAACAAGTCTGGGTTACTAAGTGAACTTGCCTTTTCTTTTTGAAGACTAGGTTGATTCATAGCCATCTAATCAAAGCCCCTTTGATTTTTATATTATTATGGAACGGCTCATATAAGAGTTTTACACCTATATTAAGCGCTTACATTTAAAGTGAAAATCTTAGGTTTACATGCGGAAGTGCTTGGTTCATTCTTTTTTCTGAAGTGGAGTTAATTACTATCTAAAGGAGACTGAACTGGGCGTTTATTACAATACTATAGGCAGCAGTGTCATCGGGTTTAGGGGCTATAATGTTTTTGTTTTACCTAATTGAGAGTTTTAAAAACGACTTCACTCCTCCATTCAATATTGCTTGCTTTTTGGAGTGAAGTCTTGTTCTACCGTGAAATTTTTTTGAACTTAGATCTATAAAAATGCAGGCACAGCATTGAGTAATTTTTCAAAATTATCTTTCCGCTGTGCTCTTCATTAAATTTAAACTTAGTTTTTTACAGGTAATTACTGTTGCTTTTTACTTATTGATCTCATCGTATCCAGACCATTCCAATATGTTTAGAACATTTGTTTCGACACATTCTAACCAATCTTGTACATTGACCCATTCATCAGATCCATGAAGATTTCCGCCTTTTGGACCGTAGATGATTGCAGGCATATTCATGTAAATAAGCGGGAAACGAATATCACTAAATGTAGGCATTCCATAGATTTCCGTTTCTCTGCCTACGACTTCATCAATGTTTGACTTTACCATCTGAACAAAAGGATGATCAGGGCTTATTTCAGCTGGGCTTGTGTGCCATTCATAAGTAATTTCCGGTGGATTTTCAGATAGCCACGCATCTTGGTCAGCAACTTGGTTAACTGCTTCCTCAATTTGTGCTTTCACTTCTTCAAGAGTTTCATTTGGTGGATAGCCAATTGTTCCAGTTAGTTCACATTCAGCTGGCACTTTATATGCCCATTGACCAGCATTGATCATCGCTGGAGTTAAGTTACTTGAACGAACTTGCATATCGGAAGCAGCGAAATAACGTTCAAATGGTGCATAGCTGACAGTGCCTACCCGCTTATTGTCTAACTCGATTAAAGCATCATATATTTTCATGGCCTTGCCGATTGCATTAATTCCCACTTGACCGTTTAAGTTGTGAGCAGCTACTCCTGTCACTCTTATTTTGAAAATTAATCCACCTGCACAGGCAATTTGAGGACCCGCTCCAGTTGTTAGTGGATGTGGGTAAATACATGCATCCGCCTTAAAGTTCTGTTCTTCAAGATATTGAGTCATCGCAACTGCGCCGCCGGCTCCTCCTACTTCCTCATCAACGACAGATATTGCGGTGATATTCCCTTTTGGTTTTAATCCCAATCCCTTAATGACTTCTAATGCCGCAAGGATCGAACCAAAACCACCTTTATTATCAGCCGTTCCCCGGCCATACATTAAACCATCTTCAATCACTCCATCGTGGGCTGGATACTTCCAGTGCACTAAGTCTCCTACCGGAACTGTATCTACGTGAGTAAACAATAGAAGTGATTTTTCATCTTCTGATCCAGCCCACTTACCGACTACGTTCGGACGGCCATCGAATCCTACAAGACGCTCTACTTCTGACTCTGTATATTCAGGGTGACGTCTCACTTTTTCTGCGTCGGCAACAAATGTATCAGTTTCAAGCCCTAGGTTTTCCATCACTTTTTTGATGTGTTCTTGAACAGGGCCTTCATACCCTGTTTCACTAGGAATCTGGATTAACTTTTGTAATCCTTCAATCAAACTTTCACGATTCTCTTGCATATAAGCATTCACTTTTTGACGTACTCCACTAGATAACAATGTCTCCATTTTCAACACTCCTATATTCATTTTTTTAAATGTTGCGTCGAAAGCTTGTGCAATTAGCCTTCGATGATAATTGGGTCTTAAAACATATGTCTCAAATTGAAAAAGCTACTTGCCTTTTCGGTTAAAAATATAAAACTATATTTTTAGTGTATCCCCTTACAATTTATTGTTGTAAGCTTAAATCATATGGAGAGATGCACTGCAGAAACTAATTGTTTGAATATTCACATCCTTCCGAATATTTGTTAAAATAATCATACAACGACTAACCAGTTATTTCTAATACTTGTTTGTTTACTAGTTAATACTTTATAAATATGAAGAGGTGCACGTATGGAATTAAGACATTTAAAATACTTTATAGCTGTGGCAGAAGAGCTTCACTTTGGGAGAGCAGCACAACGCTTACAAATGGCACAGCCACCTTTAAGTCAACAAATTAAGCAACTAGAAGCTGAATTAGATTTGCTTTTGTTTACCCGAACAAAACAACGCGTTGAATTAACACCAGCCGGAGAAGTTTTTCTAAAGAGGGCATATGAAATTCTGAATCGTGTACACCTGGCGTGTGAAGAGGCACGAAGTATCGATCAAGGAGAAGCTGGCCAATTAATATTAGCCTTTACAGGATCAATCGCTTTTGAACTTCTTCCCTTATTACTTCGAAGTTATCAAGTAAAATACCCAAATATAAATATTGTCTTGCGGCAATTGTCAACAACTGAGCAAATGGAATCTCTTCATGAAAGCACCATTCATGTCGGTTTATTGGTTCTACCTGTTGAAAGCGCATCAATACACGTGGAAATGCTGCGTGAAGAACCATTTATTGTTGCCTTGCCAAAAACACATCCATTAGCTGTAGAAACAGAGCCTATCGATGTATCCCGCCTTGCTAACGAACATTTCATCATGACCCCAAGAATTGCAGGACAGAGTTATTATGATGCTGTCATTAGTCTTTGTCAGCATGCTGGCTTCAGCCCTAAAAAGACCCAAGAAGCGCAAGAGTTACACACTGCTTTAGCATTTGTTGCTTCCGGAATAGGTATAGCCTTACTGCCATCTTCCATTCAATTTGTAAAAAACGATGAAATTGTCTACTTACAACTTAAAAAAAGTTTTACTACATGTAAAGTTGGGGCAGCATGGAACAAGGATGAAACTTCTCCGGTTGTACATTCATTTATTTCATTTTTAAAAGAATCAATTATTACTAGCTTTACAGAAGACAATTTTTAGATGTTGCCATAAAAGTCGTTCTAGTTCAAACTATTTGAGAGGGACATAAAGCCAAGATAACCTGTTCACAATTACAGATTGCGGACTTACATATAAGCTGGATGCTTATCAACCGTTAGACAACAGGGATTAAAAACATGAAAAAACCACAAAGCTGTCCTAGAGCGCTTCGTGGCCTGTTTATCTCTTATTTACTTAAATAAAAATCAATGGTGTTTCCTTCTGAATCTATCGCCCGTTACAAGTACACCCATTGTTTTTTACCTTTATGTACGCTTTATCTGCTTTAATACTCGATTAATTCGCTAAGCGTCCTCTATAAAATAGTGAATGTTCCTTAGTGAGGGCATTTTTTACAGCAATGGGCTCTTTCTTCTTAAGGTTTGAAAAATTTCCTTCAAAGCAGAGAAATTCCCCGTTTTAAACGTTAACGCAAACAAACGGACAGCCGCATGGTGTCCGTAAGTAGGAATTTGTTTCTGTTTTTCTTTAGGGCTCCAAGTGGAACGCAAAGTCTGGTAATCACGGATATGGCTTTCATCTTCATATAAGAAGACTAACTCGTCCGTCGCGTTTTTTTTATCCTATCCAGCTCCTTTTGCAAGGGGCTTCCTGTTTCTTGTGGTCCGCGCGTTTTAAGGTGTAAGCCGGTCCTGTATAGCTGAACCCCCTGAGTTTTAGAATATCGCCGATGCGAGACACTTAATGAGTTCAAATACGTTTAATAATGTTATTTAACAATAAAGACTTCGCTCTTCGCTTTTTGAACGACATGATGGCTCACACTGCCTAAGAACAGCTCCTTTACGCCACCCAATCCCCGGCTGCCCATGACAATAAGGTCTACATTATTATTTTTTGCAAATTCTTCAATCGTCTGTGCTGGATTTCCGTCTATAATAAATGTTTCCGTCTTATTCGGAACCATTTCCAATTTGCCTTCTACTTCTTTCATCATTTCCCTTGCCACTTCAAGATTCGCTTCATGTGCTGTATCAGCTATTGCACCATAATTATAAATCGATGCTATAGGTCGAGGAATAGCGGTGATCACGTTTAATTCCACTTTTTCATCTTGTTTTGCTAGAATAATCGCTCTTTCCAATGCTTTTTTACTCAATTCAGATCCGTCATAAGCAACGACAATTTTTGACATTCTCGTTCACATCCCCTTTAACTGAATTATGTACTCTATTTATTTTAAACATAATGACCGATTTAAGTCAATTAAATATTCAGATTATTAAGTTATTTTAAACTACTAGCGATATTCTCAGAAACACTAAGCTATCGCGTAGTCGCAGGCCATCAGCAAAGTCGATCGTCATTATGTATACATATCGTCCATTTTTAGTTCAGCCATCTACATGTACAAAACATAAAAAAGGCCACTGCACTGAGCAGTGAACCCATACTTATTTTTAAAAATTAAGAAGAGATAATGAACTCGACTGCGAGGTTAAGGTAAAATATCGTATGGACCGCCACAAAAATAAGTCCTTGTTTATTTAAACGCTTCGTCAATACTCGATCCACACCAATCACTCCTTAAGTAGTTTGTAATGTTATCACACTACACGTTCACAAAAATTTAATTTTTTTACATATTTGTCATAAAAAATTAAAAAAGAAGTGATTGTCTCTTCTTTTGGCCTATCCAGATTTGATAGTGAAGAATTGTCTCCGTTGTCTTTTATATTCACTTTTACTAGTAGAACAAACTATACCAGTTACTTCCTAAATCATACTATATATTGCAAGGGGTAGTTTTAACCTCGCAATTTTACGAAAGGGGGATATAATTATGAGTTCCAGATGTAAAAACCGCGATCATAGAAAGAAAAAATGTTGGAGATGGAGCAGTACGAACGATTGTAAAACCATTTGGTTCAATCCAGATTATGGTGATATCCGCAGAAAAGATTGTGATGATGACCGACGCCACAAAGACGACCGCGATGATGATCGACACCACAGAAAAGATTGTGATGATGATCGACGCCGCAGAGACGACCGCGATGATGACCGACGCCGCAGAGACGACCGCGATGATGACCGACGCCGCAGAGACGACCGCGATGATGATCGATACCACAAAAACGACCGCGATGATGACCGACACCGCAAAAACGACCGCGATGATGACCGACACCGCAAAAACGACCGCGATGATGACCGACACCGTAAAAACGACCGCGATGATGACCGACACCGTAAAAACGACCGCGATGACAACAACAGAAGACTTTGGAACAGTATTAAATGGTAAAGAATTGCCTTGATCTAGTACTGATCAAGGCTTTTTAAGTGACAGCTAAACTTATTATATGCACGGCTGAAGAAGATCTGACTAAAAAATGAATATAGGCCACAGTCTTTTTACGTTAAAACGCACAGGCGTTCAAAACTGAACCTCCATCATCTTCCCAACAACATATTTCACATATTTCATCAGTGTCTATTAATTCTTCGCCACAACACGGACAAACATATTTCACAACGTCACCCCCACTAATAAGATATTCTAACCTGCTCCGTTAGTTGAAGGAGAAGATCAATATGATTCATTAAC
Source organism: Bacillus sp. 37MA (assembly GCF_000372765.1). Classification (NCBI taxonomy): domain Bacteria; kingdom Bacillati; phylum Bacillota; class Bacilli; order Caryophanales; family Bacillaceae; genus Bacillus; species Bacillus sp. 37MA. The sequence continues at coordinate 330,491 of NZ_KB889752.1, read as the reverse complement.
AGAACCCTAAGATTCATTTTGTGTAGGGTTAAAAAACAGCTATACTATCACGTGTGTTAAGATAGGTTCATTTGTTTCTATCGTTATACTTGTATAATTAGCTAAAATCATGGATAATAGTTGGCTAGAGAGGTGTAAAAATGAATAACGTATTGCAAAAAGGTCAAAGTTTTTTCAATAAATATGTTGGCTTTTTCTTTGTGGCGGTAGTTCTTTTTTGGATGAAAACATATATCGTTCAATTAACACAGTTTGACTTAGGGATTGAAAATTCTATTCAAAAGTTTTTATTATTCCTAAATCCTTTAGGGTCTTCCATATTATTTTTAGGTTTTGCTTTCTTCTTTAAAGGACGAAAAAAGTATATTTGGCTGATTGTGATTGATTTCCTTTTATCATTCCTTCTATATGCCAATGTTTTATATTACCGATTTTTTAATGATTTCATTACATTACCGACTTTAACTCAGACACAAAATTTTGGTGATGTAAGTAGTAGTGTGGTTTCCCTTTTAAAACCATATGACTTTTTATTCTTCACTGACATGATTCTTTTGATCGTATTGCTTTCTTTTAAATTTGTAAAAATTGAAGTTAAAGATATGAATCGACGGAAAGTTGCTGCTATCTTTTTATTAGGTCTAGTTATTTCAGGAGCCAATCTATCTTTAGCTGAGATCGATCGTCCTCAATTATTAACAAGGGGATTTGATCGAAACTATATCGTGAAATATTTAGGTATGTACAATTACACCATTTATGATGCTGTTCAAAGTACGGAAGCTTCTGCAAAAAGGGTATTGGCAGATAGCGATGACATTACAGAAGTCATTAACTTCACAAAATCTAACTATGCTGAGCCAAATCCGGCTTACTTTGGTGCCGGAAAAGGAATGAATGTAATTTATCTCCATCTTGAATCCATGCAAAACTTCCTTATAAATTACAAGTTACATGGAGAAGAAGTAACACCGTTTTTAAATTCATTGACGAGAGAAGAAAATACACTTTATTTTGATAATTTCTTTCATCAAACAGGGCAAGGTAAAACCGCTGATGCGGAATTTATGCTAGAAAATTCATTGTATGGATTACCACAAGGTGCAGCCTTTACAACAAAAGGGTTAAACACTTATCAGGCTGCTCCAGCTATTTTAGGCCAGGAAGGCTATACGTCTGCGGTGTTTCATCCGAATTCACGGACCTTTTGGAATCGCAATGAAATTTATAAATCATTTGGATATGACAAGTTTTTTGATTCGAGCTACTATGAAATGAAGCGTGAAGATCTAGCGGAGTATGGGCTAATGGACAAGCCGTTCTATAAGGAAACCACTCCACTCTTGGATTCGTTACCTCAACCATTTTATTCAAAGTTTATAACAGTTACGAATCATTATCCGTATCCGATTGATGAAGAAGATACTTCCATTGCCCCGCATACAACGGGTGATAAATCTGTCGATACGTACTTCCAAACAGCTCGTTATGCAGATGAAGCGTTAGAGCAGTTCTTTACTTATCTAAAGGAATCTGGTTTATATGATAATTCCATTATTATTATGTACGGTGACCATTATGGAATTTCAGAAAACCATAATAAAGCGATGGAACAAGTTCTTGGAAAAGAAATTACACCCTTTGAAAGTGCTGGCCTCCAACGAGTACCATTATTCATTCGTGTGCCTAATGTAGAAGGTGGAGTTAACCACGAATACGGAGGACAAATAGATATTCTTCCAACCCTTCTTCACTTGCTAGGCATTGATACAAAAGATAATGTACAATTTGGAACAGATTTATTATCTGAAAAGCATGATCCACTTGTTCCATTCCGAAATGGTGACTTTGTAAGTCCAACGGTTACATCTGTTGATGGTGAATTTTATGATTCAAATACAGGACTGCAACTGGAAGAAGATCAATTAGCTGAAGCGGAAAAATATCGGGAAATCGTAGAACATAAATTAGCGCTTTCAGATCGAGTCGTGAATGGAGATTTATTACGATTCTATACCCCTGAAAACTTTACACCAGTAGACCCTTCACAATATAACTATAACAACTCAGAAGGTAAAGAATCTAATGAGTAAGAAAAAGATACATTGTACAGTTTAAAGAGGGGAAAAGGTCCAGCCTGTAAACATTGTTTACAGGCTTTTTTGTGTAATTTTGTGTTCACTAAGCCGTGGTGGAAATCGCTGCTCGAGGCCGAGTCGCTTTGTACCATTGAAGGCAAAGGATGCTGATCAGAACAAGATCAATAATATCCCCCCCATAATACATAAGCATTCCGCCTGTTTCTGCCTGGGCTGCAGGAACACCTTTAGGTGGATGGGCATATAGGTACTTTGATAGGATTCCGTGGCCAGTCAAGGCCATAATTAACACGATAGCCCGGTAGTCAAAACGAAAATGATGAGGTGCCGGATCTATATAAATCATGGAAATGGTAAACAGGTAGCCTGCAAAAAATACGTGTATGTGTATAAAGATATGCAAAAGAATGGCCTGCTGCATCGCTGAATACAAATCAGTTGTATAAAGCACCCATAACCCTCCGATATTGAGAAGAGAAGCAACTACTGGATGACTCCAAATGCGCACCGGCCTGCTCTTTAGCATACGTGAAAGATGCCTCGCCAAAGACACGTTTAAGGTGCGAAAAATAAGCGTCATTGGGGCAGCAAGTACCATAAGAAGCGGAGCAAGCATTCCGAGCAGCAGGTGACCGAGCATGTGCACGGTAAAATCTTGATGGGCACTGTTCGCTAAAGGTCCAATCACAGATGAGCCTGCGCAGAGAACGCCGAAAATCCAGAAGATGTAACGGTATAGCGGCCATTGTTTGTACGAACGATTGGATACGACAGCAGCAAGAATATACAAAACGATAAACAGTACAAACGGCAGCGCCAGCATAAGCTCGGAGGAAACCCCATTACTCTGATGAATGTGGGCATGGCTCATTCGAAGCGCTCCCTCCTATTTGTTGTGATCCGCTGTTTGGTATTGGTACGAACAAGAAGAATCATCCCAATAATGATCATGATAGCGGCTATTATGTTCCAGATGAAGTCGTAAGGGAAAATATCGACATTGTAGCGAATCTGGTGTATCCGCATAAGCTTGTGTTGAATGATCCCGTCATATAATTGAAAGGCACCTCCCCCAAGCAATACACCTCCTATCCATCTTGTAAACCAAAAGGCATTTCGGCGGTGAAGATCGGCAATTAGAAATGACGAGCCGATTGTCGAAAACCAGCTAAAAGCATGAAACAAGCCGTCGGAAACCAATCCTATGTCCGTTGTTGCATTGTCATAAAAATGATGCCAATGCAACAACTGATGAAAAACGGTTTCGTCTATAAAGCCGACTAAACCAAGGCCGAATAGAATACCCGCCCATACATTGCGCGTCGAGTAGATAGAACGATTTGATTCATTAGAATGAGTAGTTTTACCAGCCATCGAATTCTCCTTTAGGATAGAAATGAGAAATTGGTTTGTTAATATGTTTGGACAAAAAGACAGTCATCTTCCAGCCATTCAGCTATAAACACATTTTTGTAATCAGAAGTACCTTGAGACGTGAGTTGTCTTTTTAACCAAGCTTCATCAAAACCTAAATCATCTAGTTCATCCCATAAAACTTTACCGTCACGTATAAGGGTTACAGGAACATAAACGGGTTTTATTGGCATATTAAAATCTTCCTGAGTCGTTTTTTGATACTTTATCTTCTTTAAAACACTAATCGATCCGTTTGCCTCTAAATAACAAAAGGCGACTTCCCGGATGGAAAACGTTTCATTTTGTCGAAGTAAACTTTGCGGCTGATTAAGGTTCATCCGGTTTTTTCTTAATTCTCCCGATCTACTATCCCATTTTGAATAAGAGCAGACGGTTTTCCTTCAAAAACACCGCGAAATGCTAGATATTTTTGACCCAGATATTCGACCAAAAAAGTAAAACACCCCATAATACCATAGAATAAATAATGTAAGAAACACCAATTTGATGGTCATATAATGCGTTTCCTAATAACTCTCCTAACACAATAGATGAAATAAAGGTGAAGGGTGTAATTTGATTAATAATTTTTTTCCCGACAAGTTTAACGATTAAAAAAAGAAGAAAAAAACCAATGATAAGCTCAATCGTTAAATATGTAATTTTCATCTTGTAAATACCCCCTTTCTTCATAAGTAAACCAATCGTCCGATTGTTTTTCCTACGGTTACAGGGAGACATTTCTCATTGCTTCTAGTGCATATCCCCTTTTAGTTTGTACAATCCCTGTGAATTTTATCCCTCTCCTTTTAAAAAATAGTGATCGAAACAAAATAAAAAAGAACCCTTGATAGATCAAGGGTTCAGCCTGTAAACAATGTTTATAGTTTTTTATAATCAAACAAGAACAACTTCCTATTTAATTAAGATAATCCTAAAAGTTTCATAATACTCAAGATCAATATACCTACTACTCCAAAGTCTGAATCACCAAATGTGGCTCCTTCAAATCCAATATCCCCTAGCAAGACCAGTAAGATGGCTGGTATGAAACTGATGATAAGTCCATTTGCAAATGATCCAAACATGGCTCCACGTTTACCACCCGTCACATTTCCGAATACCCCTGCCGCTGCACCCGTAAAGAAGTGGGGAACGAGTCCTGGAACAATTACTTTTAATCCTAATATGGGAAGAATGAACATAGATAAAAGTCCTGCTAAAAAGCTAAATAGAAAACCGAGAATAACTGCGTTAGGCGCGAACGGGAAGATTGTCGGACAATCTAACGCAGGCTTCGTGTTTGGCGCCACTTTATCCGCAATTCCTTTGAATGCAGGAACAATTTCGGCAATTAACATCCGGACACCGGCTAAAATAATGTACACACCTGCCGCAAACGTAAGCGCTTGGATAAATGAGAATACAATGAAATTCGAACCGTTAGAAAGTGTTGTTTCAATATAGTCTTGTCCAGCAAACAAAGCGACAATAATAAAGAAGATCGTCATTGTGAGTGAGACAGCTACAGACGTATCGCGTAAAAACCCTAGTGATTTTGGTACTTTAATCTCTTCTGTTGTTTTTTCCTTATTTCCAAACCATCCTCCGACTTTTGCAGAAACAAAATACCCTATGGTGCCAAAATGGCCAATCGCGAAATCATCACTGCCCGTAATTTGTCGCACGTACGGTTGAAGCAGAGCTGGGAAAAGGACCATACATAATCCTAATATAATCGATCCCGCCACGATAAGTGGAACGCCCTTCAAACCGCCAACCGATAAAGTAACGGCAATCAGGCAGGCCATAAATAATGTGTGGTGGCCCGTTAAGAAAATATACTTAAAACGAGTAAAGCGAGCGAGTAAAATGTTCACCATCATCCCAAATACCATAATCAGCGCCGTTGGGGTACCAAAATCGCTTTGTGCAGCGGCGACAATGGCTTCATTATTTGGGATAATCCCTTCAACATTAAAAGCATGATCAAACATTTGACTAAATATGTTAAGGGAACCAATGAGAACCGCTGCACCAGCGTTAATAATAATAAAGCCCATTACTGTTTTTAATGTTCCAGACACAACATCCGCGCTCGATTTACGCTGCAATAATAACCCAATTAAAGCGAACAGTCCGACTAATATAGACGGTGTTCCTAAAATATCCTTCATAATAACATCTAACATTACGTTTGCCCTCCTTTACCCGAAAGACATTAATTCAGGTGTGACTCTAATTTAGATTTAATTTCTGGGATGCTCATCATGTTTTCCAACGTTACAATCGTACGGCTTCCATCATCCAGCTGCCCCACAATATCTGCCGCTCCTAGGAAAATATCGGCTTGGACTGTTTTAGCTGACGTTAAGTCTGTATGATCGACTTCTGCTGTTTTTCCCATTTCTGTTAATGCTTTCTTCACATTTAGCTCCATAATAAAACTGCTGCCTAATCCATTTCCACAAACGACCATGATTTTCATACTGTTTCCTCCTTTGAATATTTATGAACGTAATCGAGCAGTACGGATTTGTCTAAACTCTGTAAAATATCATCAATATTAGATGGTTCACTCAATAATTGTGTCAACTGAATTAATGCACGTAAATGGGAGTCACTGTCTACCGCGGCCAAGACAATAATCAGTCGAACCGGTTTATCTGGTGCGAAGTTAACGGGTTCATCCAGTCTTAACAGGCTCATGGATAAAGACCGTACTCCTTGTTCAGGCCGTGCGTGCGGAATCGCTACACCTGGCGTGATCACGACATAGGGTCCATTCGCCTCAATCGAATTAATCATCGCTTCTACATAGCCTTCTTCTATCGTTCCTAATTGGACAAGAGGCTCCGCTGCCACTTTTATTCCTTCTCTCCAATCCGAAACACGTGATTGTAGTTGAATCGTTTGTAAAGTGAGTAATTCTTCTAACACCGGTTTCTTTGCCTCCTTTAATGAATGCTTGTTTATTTTTTCTGTATGCGTATAAATAGTGGACTGCAACGCTTTTTCAAGTTCACCTCGGTCATGGATGGTCGCATATTTAGAAATCACTTTTAACAAAGCCGTCACATCTACATTTTGCACAGTATATCCATACAACTCCTGCATGACTTGCTGACGCAGAGTGTGCTTATCTTGTATTTCTAAAATAGGCGGGACGACAAACAAAGTAGCATCTGTTCGAAGGTGCACTGTCGAAAACACTAAATCATAAGATAATTTATAACTGGCTGCATCCCGAACAGACAAAACATCCAAGAATAAAATATCTGGAAACAATTCTCGTAATGTATAGATTAAGATGTTACTAATGCCGATTCCATTCGGGCACACAACAATCGCACGCTTTCGATCGTCAAGTGTTGTGCCTTGCTTCCGAAGCCACCCGCCAAAATGGATGGTAAAATACGCTGCTTCATCTTCAGGTACAGGATAACCGATCACTTTTTCGAGCGGTCCCAATGATTTTTTTGTGAGATGATAGAGCTCTGGATACACTTTTTGGACTCTTTCAGTCATTGGATTTGTTAAAGATATTTGATACTTCATTCGGTAATAAGCAGGCTTGAAATGAACGTACAATTGTTTATAGAACTGTTCTTTATCATATAAGTGCAGACAAGCTAATCGTTCAAACTCTTCGACAATTTCACTTAGGAAATCTTGAATGACCGTATCTTCTTCCAATGGAGATACATCTTTTGTCCGATTCATACTTAATAGGTGCAATGTTGCATATAACTGTTCTGTTTGACTCCAAACAGAATGAATGGCATCCGTTTGAGTCATTTGCTCAATGATGTTGAATTCTTCCGTTGAGATCAACGGTTCCCAGCTAAGTGTAGAATGTAAACTTTCTCCCTTTCCAATGAGCTGGTCGGTACATAAAAAAAGATAGGTTAATTCTTGCAGCCGCTCATCCGTAAAGGTGATCCCTAATGCTCGTTCGATTTGTTCCAGCTGCACCCGCAACGCGTTTATTTGTTCCCGTTGATCTCCCCATATACACTCCATAATGAGATGACTATTCGTGCTGTGCAATACATCATGGATAAGCTGTTCGATGACGTACCTTTTCTTGTTGCTATCCCCTTTTATCACGTAGCCGTCCTGCTTCGAATAGTGAATGTGCAGTTGCAGTGATTGTGCATGTTTCTTGAGCCGCTGCAGATCCTTCAATACTGTATTGCGTGAAAGCCCCGTAATCGACTGAAAGTGATAAACAGACAAAGGCTCTCGGCTAAGTAAAAGCATCAAATAAAAGACCTTTTCTCGATCTGTTTCAGAAAACACATACGTGCGTTTCGTCAGTTTTCCTTGTAATTCTTCATCTTGAATTTTATCAGACAAGTAATACCCTACTTGCCGGTCATACCCAATAGGTTGATAGTTATGAAATTGAAGCCAGTCATTCGCTTTTCCAATACTATATTGTATTTGTCTGCGGGTCAGACCTGTTTGTGACTGTAATTGATTCATTTTTAAATTGGAAGACTGTTGTAAAGCTTGCAGTAAATTAACACTTCGTTCATCTAACAACATCTCACTGCCCTCCCCTATTTCTACAATATCTTAATTCTCGTGAGATAAACATTGTTTCTAAGACCTATTATTGTCCTCTAGTCTGCACAACAATATACTCTCTAGTTGAATGAGGAGCAATTTTCAATCGTTAAGAGGTTTTCATTTTAATTTAAAAAGCCCCTTTTAGCTCTTCAATTAAAAGAGAAAATTAGGCTTTTTTCTTTTTTTTAGGCTCTGTTAAACTTCATTGTTGATATTTGAACAAAGTAAAAGACTGCTTAAATGCAGTCTTTAATTGTTTCTGAATCAACTAACGCCCCCGTTAGTTAAAGTGCAATTATTCACAATTTTTTATTTATGTAAGGAAATAGTACATCATTTCATAAAAAAGAAGGTCATCCTAAATATATTTGGACGTAGGATGAAAGGTGATTTTATTTGAAATAAGTCTACACCAATGTAGGTTTTTTTTCATACTATATTTTGGGGGTGTAAAAATGCCAAGAGTACCTTACCGAAGTTCGGACGTTGACTTAATGGCAAGGATGATGAGGGCAGAAGCCGAGGGCGAAGGTAAACAGGGAATGTTATATGTTGGAAATGTAATTGTTAATCGTCTTAAAGCAGATTGTTCAGACTTTAAAGATTTAAGAACAATTTCCGATGTTATTTTTCAAGTACAAGGAAACAATTATTCCTTTGAAGCTGTTCAAAAAGGGAATCTATTTTATCAAAGAGCGAGAAGTGCTGAAAAAAGATTAGCAAAACAGAATTTGGATTATTGGAGACAACACCCAGGGAAATATGCTCTTTGGTATTTTAATCCATATGCTCCATGCCCTCCAACATGGTACGGTCAACCTTTTGCTGGTCAATATAAAAATCATTGTTATTATGAACCAAAACCTGGAACATGTGATAGTGTTTATATCGGATAAGCTTACTCTTTGAGTAAGCTTTTAACCTTTCCAGCACAACATCAGGACCGAGTACCTGGTCTGGAGTCGCAGATGCATCCAAGGCCTATTTTCGATTATGCAGGCTATATAGGGAGCGGCAAGCTTAAGGGGAAACATCCATTATAACAGGCGGAGATAGCGGAATTGGTCGGGCGGTAGCCGTGGCTTTTGCGAAGGAAGGCGCTGATTAAATCATAAAGCTCTGGTTAGTGATATTGATGATTTTTTTCACACTTAGCTTGATATCTAGGGCTTTCCGATAACAGGAAAGATAGCCAAAATCTAGTGAAATCGTCACAAGCATAATTAAATAATTAGTAGAGTTATTCAATAGAGTATAGTGTAGCTGTTTTTATATTCAAATTAGAATACTCAGCAGTTCGTTCAAAAAGCTTACCATGAAACTCTATCAGAATGAACCATGACTTTTATTAACATTGAACTTTAACAGAGCCTTTTTTTAAAAAATTAAAAGAGGCTGCTTAACATAAAGCAGCCCCCTTCTTCATTATTTATGACTTTTTAATTTTTGTTAGTTCTTTATTAAGGGTGTACAACATTTTTTCATTAAATTGTTCTGATGCCAATTCAGACATCGTATCAACGGTCATTGTTTGTATCATTCCGAACATTGGATGCTCTTCAATGCCGGCTAAATACTTATCAAGCACCGCCTTCGTTTCTTCATTTTTGAAAAGCTCTTCAAAGTTGCAGCGTGTTGAATACACATCATCAGTTATGTGAAGTTCTTCCGTTTCAACATCATCCAAGTCCGGCATTTCAAACCAGTTGGATACGGAGCCGCCTTCTTCTTCAGGCGCTTTATAGCTTTCATTTGGTTCATTCACTTTATTGAATTTAGCTGTATCTTCAAAGCAGTTATCTTCATGATTAGCGATGGCTTTTACTTCATTTATTCCAGCTTGTAAAGCAATGTTTTCAAAAATAAAGATTCGATCATCACTTGTTTTTGCAGACACCTCAGACCCATTCACATAAAGTGTGACTTCCTCACAGTTCGAATACACTTTCACTTTGATTTCATCATCTGCTCGATCAACAAATCGTTTGCTCGTAATATGCACAAATTTTTCATCTGACCAATTTGCTTTATACATATAGAAAGCATCCTTTTTAATCTTTCGATCGTACGTGATTAAACCTTTGTTATTTCTTCCCTTTACGCCGCCTTCATCTCGTATATTGGCACCGAAATCAAACATGTTCCATACGTATGTTGACCAAAGGAAAGGACGTTCCGCAAAGATTTTCCAAACGGTTTCATGATATAACGCATGATATTCTTCCGTGTAGTCTTTTACTTTTGGATCATTGCTATGATATTGTAAAATACCTTCTGCACCGTATTCAGATATACCTACTTTTACAGTCGGATTCGTCTTATGAAATCCATCAAGCCATCCGGCAAAATCTTCAGCCACACCATTATACCAACCATAATATTTATTATAGCCAACGATATCTGTCATATAATTATACTCATCTTCGTCTTTCACGAACATAACATTTGCCATTGTCGTTAATCTAGTAGGATCTTCTTTTTTCGTTAACTCATTTAATTCTTTCACAAGTTTTCGAAGTTCTGGTCTTTCTCCGCTAATTTGAATTTCATTTTGAATTCCCCAGAACATAATGGATGGATGATTAAAGTTTTGTCTAATTAATTCAATCATTTGTTGTTTGGCATTTATACCTTCTAGTTCTGTTTTTGACATAACAGAGATAAATGGTATTTCAGCCCAGACAACCATCCCTTCTTGATCACATAGATCATAGAAATATTGGTCATGTTGATAGTGTGCCAATCGGATGGAAGTGGCTCCTACCTCTTTCATTAATTCCATATCTTCTTCATGTTCTTTTTCTGTAATCGCCCAACCCATATCTTTTCGATCTTGATGTCTTGAAACACCATTTAAGGCAAGATGCTCTCCATTTAAGAAGAACCCTTTATCAGCATCCACTTCAAAGTATCTGACACCGAAAGGAATAGAAAGCTCATCCACCGTATCGTTAAAACGTTGCATAGACACTTTTGCTTCATACATATAAGCATTTTTTCGGCCATTCCATAATGTTGGGTTTTCGATGACAACTGACATTTCTTCTTCTCTCGTTTCTCCTGATGCAAGTACGACTTCTTTGGCTGCATAAGCAACATTTTGACCTTGAGCATCTAAAATATCTGCCCACAGTCTTACTTTTGTCTCTTCATCGCGATCATTTGTTATCTTTGACTTAATTGTGAGTAAAGCTTTTTCTTCATTTACCTCATCTTGAATCACATAAATTCCTTTTGAACCATAATCCATTAAGTCGAAATGAACATGATTCGCTATCACTAGATTAACATCACGATAAATCCCGCCGTAAAATGTAAAATCCGCCATTTGAGGATATACATCATCAACAACTGTATTGTCCACTTTGACAGCTAGCGTATTCTTCGTTCCAAATTCAACAACGTCACTAATATCAAATCGAAAAGTAGAATACCCACCTTTATGTTGTCCCATATGTTGACCATTCACATATACATCCGTAATGCTATTAGATCCTTCGAATTCAATAAATACTTTGTTTCCTTGAGCCAATGTATCTAAATTAAACTCTTTTCTATACCAACAAGCCCCTTTATAAAAATCAAATCCATTTGCTCCATCAATTGCGTTCCACGTGTGAGGGACATGAACGGCTTCCCAATTTTCATCATTATAAGCTTGATCCATTGCTTTTACTTCATCTTGCTTTATAAATTTCCATGCACGATTCATATTCATTATTTTTCTCATTGTTGTTCCTCCTCGTTTTATCTTCTCTCTGCCGCAATGATGACAAGTTAATCGTATCCAAAACGACTATTAGATATACGAAACGGTCTTGTTTTTTCCTTCTATCATTTGAATGCGCTTAAATTCATTATAGTTTATTGCCCCTATTAACAATCATACTATTTCAACTAAACTAGCACATATATAGCTTTTTAACGAGTTGACGATTATAATAATAGCCATAACTAAACGGAAAGGTGATCGTATGTTGGAAAAATCAGAACGTGATATTAAAGATTTCAATAAAATATGTACGATATTGAATACAATTACTAATTTGGATATTAGGTTCATTGATAAGGATGGGAATGCTCTTTTACAACTAGTGAATCATGGCATTCCAGCCGCACTACAAAACGTTGACAATGAGTATCTTACTATTAATGAAACATTAAGAAAAAATAAATCGAATAGCTACTATTACTATATAAATTCCTATGGTCTTGAGTATATTGCAGCTGGTCTATGGAATAACAGATCTTTCTCTGGTTTCATTTTAATCGGCCCTTTTCTTTCGAGTATACCGGTTATGGACTTTACTAGCGATATGATCTCTAAAAACAAACTGCCTGTCAGTGAACGAAAACAGCTCCAAGAATTCTATACATCCTTATCTGTTCTAAGTAGCAATGCTTCTAACAACATCGGAGATTTACTTGTTAATATGTGTATACATCCTCATGTTGATTCACAACTCATCACCTCTGATATCGTTACACCTACACAAAACAAAGAGCAGCTAAAAGCCACTATTGCTGAAAGTAAAAATATTATAGAAATGAGATATACATATGAGAAGCAGCTAATAAATGCCATTGCACGAGGAGATAAAGAGGAAATAGCCCGTATTTCACAAGAAAACAGCGGTCTCTTAAATATTTCCGATCGAATACCTGAAAGCCCTATTCGATCGGCTAAAAATATATCATTGGTTTTGAACACGTTGTGTAGAATAGCTGCTGAAAGAGGAGGAGTTCATCCCATTTATATTCACACGATTTCTGAAAAATTTGCCATTTTAATTGAAAGAGCCCCGAATCTACCTTATCTGAAAAAATTAGGTATCGTAATGGTGAATGAATATTGTGATGTTGTAAATGGATTTTCGACACGTCATTATAGCCCCATTGTGAAAAGGGCTGTAGATTATATTCATTTAAATTTAGAAAATCCTTTAACACTTCATGATATCGCGGCAACAATCCACGTGAACTCTTCCTATCTTTCACGCAAGTTTAAGGAAGATACCAATATGAATATAATTGATTATATTAATCAAAAAAGGGTAGAGGAAGCAAAGTTGTATTTACAAAGAGGAAATATATCGATTACAGAAATTGCTTTTATGGTCGGTTTTAATGATCTAAATTATTTTAGTAGAGTTTTCAAAAAAATGACATCCTTAACACCATCCCAATATATTAAAAGTAAAAATAGCTAAAGTTGGTTTAATTCTACCGTGTGCATACATAATGCAGCGCCACTTCAATTTGTTTATTTAAAAGTCCGTTAAGCGTCAACTTTTGGAACAGCCTCTATGAACGACCACTCGATACCGGGATATAAACTATCACTTTAACGGTATTTCTTGAAATATCAAAAATATTTAATATGTCTTTGTGATTGCCTTCTACGTCTTTCAAAAATTTGATAATATATTATTAGGTCATATAGATCCTCTTTTTTTCCACTTCCTATGTAGATAGTTTGGTAGTGGCTCAATCTTAAATTATCAAATGTGTAAAGTAGAATATCTACATAAAGGAGAAAAGCAATGTATAATAAAAACAAAACTGTTGTCCGTTCAATGGATATTTTAAATTTATTTATAGACCATGCACAATTAACATTCCAAGAAATTATTGGTTTATCTGGCATTCCGAAAACATCTGTCTATCGTATGTTAATGTCTTTAGAGGAAATGGGATTGTTAGAGAAGGGGACAGATTCAAAGTATCGTTTAGGTCTAATCTTTCTTAATTTCGGTCATTTAGTTTCTTCAAGGCTTGATATTCGACAAATTGCCTTACCCATTATGCAAGAGCTGCATGATGATGTAAATGAAGCTGTTAATCTAATTGTTAAACAAAGTAATGAAGCAATGTATATTGAAAAAATCGATACAAATCAAAAAGTTCGTTTATATACTGCAATCGGCAGAAGAAGTCCCTTATATGCTGGCGCCTGTTCTCGAGTCATTTTATCTTTTTTACCGGGTCCGGAAATTGATAAATATATTGAATCGATTGAACTACAACCTTTTGCGATGGGAACGATCACCGATAAGGAATGTTTATATAATACGATTAGACAAGCTCAAAAAGATGGTTACACGATTAGTCATTCTGAATTAGAGAATCATACATCTGCCATCGCTGCCCCCATCTTTGATCATAAAGGGGACGTGATTGCTGGGATTAGTATTGCCGGTATTGAAGCTAATTACCAAAATGAAAATATACCTATTTTTGTAGAAAAAGCAAAGCGAGCAGCTGAGCAAATTTCTGAACGATTAGGATATATCAAAAAATAAAAAACATCCTCTATTAACCTGTTTTTGAGGAATAAATAGGGGATGTTTTCAGTTTCAGATTTCTTCTATATCTAAACTATATGTTTCAAGAAAATTCGTATTAAAGTTTCCACTTAAAAACACTTCATTTTGTAAAAGTGCTTTATGGAATGGAATCGTTGTTGAAACGCCTTCTACAGTAAACTCATCTAAAGCACGAATCATTTTCTTAATCGCTTCTTCTCTTGTGCTGCCATGTACAATTAATTTTGCAATCATTGAATCATAAAATGGTGGTATTTTATATCCTGCATATACAGCAGAATCAACTCGAACCCCAAAACCACCAGGCAAATTATATTCTTTTATTTCTCCTGGTGAAGGCATGAAGTTTTTGGCTGGATTTTCAGCATTAATTCTACATTCAATCGACCATCCAGTCATGGTTACATCTTCTTGCTTCATTTGTAATGGATAACGGGAAGCTACTCGAATCTGTTCTTTAATCAAATCGACTCCAGTGACCATTTCTGTTATCGGATGTTCTACTTGAATACGAGTATTCATCTCCATGAAATAGAATGTATCTTCTTTGTGATCGTATATAAACTCAACTGTACCAGCGCCCATATAATCAACTGCCTTTGCCGCTAGAATCGCCGCTTCACCCATTTTTTCTCGGGTTTCGGCTGAAATAGCCGGTGATGGAGTTTCCTCTATTAATTTTTGCATTCTTCGTTGAATCGTACAATCACGTTCGCCTAGATGTATGACATTTCCATATGAATCCGCCATGATTTGAATTTCTACATGACGAAAGTCTTCGATAAATTTTTCTAAATAAACTCCTGGATTTCCAAAGGCCGTTTCAGCTTCCTGTTGTGTTACTTTTATCCCTTTTTTTAATTCCTCTCGATCATGTGCAACACGTATTCCCTTTCCACCGCCGCCTGCTGTCGCTTTAATGATCACTGGAAAGCCTATTTTTTCAGCAATCTTTAAACCTTCCCCCTCATCTTTTATTATTCCATCTGAACCGGGCACGATTGGAACGCCAGCTTCTTTCATCGTATCTCTAGCCACATCTTTGATGCCCATTTTTTGAATTGCTTCTGGAGAAGGGCCGATAAATGCAATATGGCACTCACGACATAATTCAGCGAAATCGGCATTTTCTGCTAGAAATCCGTAACCAGGATGTATTCCATCGACTCCAGTTATCGTTGCAATACTTATGATATTAACGATGTTAAGATAGCTTTCTTTTGACGGAGCACTGCCTATACAATATGCTTCATCTGCTAGTTTTACGTGAAGGGCATCCTTATCTGCCTCAGAATAGACAGCAACTGTTTGTATATCCATCTCTTTGCACGCCCTAATAATGCGAACAGCTATTTCTCCGCGATTGGCGATCAATACTTTCTTTAGCATGTTAGCCACTCACCTTTACAAGAAATAAAGGTTGTCCAAACTCAATGATTTGTCCATCTTTAGCTAATATTTCTATAATTTCTCCATCAACATCTGATTCAACTTCATTAAATAACTTCATCGCCTCTAAAACACAAACTGGTTGTTTTTTTTCAATCACTGCTCCTACTTGAACAAGTGGTTCTGCGTCTGGATTTGAACGCAAATAAAAAGTTCCAACCATAGGAGACTTGATTTGATGAAAACCGTCATCTTCATTTGAGGCAGGCTGTACTGATTCCACTATCGTTTCATCTGTCGTAACCAATTGTGCTGCTTGAGATACTCGTTCTGCCAAATTTATTGTCACATTCGACGCATTGCGTTTTTGAAAATATAATTTTATATCCTTTTTCTCTAAATTAAGTACATCTACAGAAGACTGCTCAATTAACTCAATTAATTCTTTGAACTCATTTACTTTCATTATGTCATTCCCTCTCATATGTAAAGTCCTTTAAAGCGGATGCCTGTTTTTATCTCATTTATTATTTGTTCTTTCTTTAATAATTCAATCTCTGCTTCTCTATATGAAATTTCCTTAAAATGTATTTTGGCAGTCGGTTGTAACTGCGCCATACTCGGCAAATCAGCAGAAATAATTTGAGCGATTTTTGGATAACCACCTGTTGTTTGACGGTCCGCCATTAGAATAATTGGATTTCCGTTTGGGGGTACTTGAATAGTTCCGTGTGTAACACCTTCAGATAGTAATTCAAATTCCTTTGCTAAAGAGAGCGGAGGACCTTCCATTCGATAGCCCATCCGATCGGCTTGAGTCGTTAATGTATACGGTTCATTAAAAAGTGTTCTTTTACTTTTTTCATCGAATCGGTCAAACTCCGTGCCTCTTATTACACGTATCGTTTGAGTTTGCTGTAAATTGATGAGTACATCGTAATTGACTGTCCACGTAAAGCTGCCATTTCTCTTATTTAATTGATTAAATAACAAAGTACTGAATTCATTCATTTCACCGCATGTGATGACATCATCTTTTTGCAAAGCTCTGCCTTTAAATCCGCCTATTCCTGCACGAAGGTATGTGCTTTTGCTTCCCATTACTTCTGGAACAGCGATACCTCCAGCGAAAGCTACATATGCCCGGCATCCTTTTAAAGGAGATTTGAATTGCAATACAGAGCCTTTTCTCACTAATATAGGCCGCCACGTTGGTGCTTTTTCGCCATCAATCGAAGCAAGTAAATCGCCGCCTGTTATCGCGATTAACATATCTTTTTCAAATTGAAGGGACGTACCCAACAAGGTAACCTCTAAAGCGCCTTCATTTTCATTATTCCCTACTAGTAAATTTGCCACTCTTAGCGAAGATTTATCCATCGCCCCACTAACAATGACCCCATATTTTTGAGAACCATATCTTCCTAAGTCTTGTATACTTGTCAGCAGTCCTTGATTAAGTACTTTTACAGTCATCGCTTCATCTCCTTATATGAGTGATATTCCTCAGGAGAAATTTGGACAAATTTGATCTTGTCTCCAGCTTGCAGCAATGTCGGCGGTGAAAGATCTGGACGAAATAAATCTAACGGAGTACGCCCAATAATCTGCCAGCCTCCAGGTGTTTCTAATGGATAAACGCCGGTTTGTTTTCCTGCTATTCCAACTGACCCGGGCGCAATCGATAACCGAGGAGTTTCTCTGCGAGGCGTTGCAATTCTTTCATCCATTCCCCCCATAAATGGAAAGCCTGGAGCAAACCCTAACATATAAACTAAACAATCACTTTGAGTATGTATTCGAATCACATCTTCTGGTGATATGTTATGATACGCTGCTACATCATCTAAATCAGGGCCATATTCACCGCCATATAAAACCGGAATCTCAACTAGTCTTGCTTCAACTTTTTGTGTGTCATCAATTTGTTGAATTAATTCATTTATATTCGAACAAACTATTTGAAAAGAAGTCAATGATGACTGATTATTTGCAAGGTTATTTAATTGTGTATGATGCACTAATACCGGATCGTAATGGATTGTAATATTATTAAAAGCCGGTACGGATTCAATAAAACCATCAAAAGGATAAGTATTCAACAACATGGACAACGCTTGAACTTTTTGGTGAATAGACGGGCTTATTCCCTCGTCAAGCTGGACAATCAGTGCGGAATCACCTAAAGGTTTCATGATGACTTCAGTGGAACAATGACTCATTTTCAACACCTCCATTGGTTTCAAAATTCGGTACTAAAGTTCTTAGAAATGGACTATTTAAATTATAATTATCAAAAAATAAAAAAACAAGTGTGGAGATTTCAAAAGTAGCTCATTTCGGTATTTTCAATCAATTCGATAATGGTGTCTATTCAGACATTTTTTTTTATGATAAAATAAATTTGCATTTCAAAACTACTGTTCCTTAATTCGGAACTTATTATGTATGTTTTTATATTGTAAACGCTTACCTTTGTTTAAAGGTGGATAAGAATCTAACTAAACTATTTGGAGGGGAAAAGGATGTTTAAAGTAGATTTGAATTGTGATTTAGGGGAAAGTTATGGTCGATATACACTCAGTGAACAACAAGAAATATTGAAATATGTAACATCTGCGAATATTGCGTGTGGTTTTCACGCAGGCGATCCGAGCGTGATGAGGGAAACGGTCAAGCTTGCCATTGAAAATGACGTGAAAATTGGTGCCCACCCCGGTCTGCCGGATTTAAATGGATTCGGACGCCGCGAAATGAAAATTACACCGCAAGAAGCATACGATATGGTTGTTTATCAAATTGGTGCTCTTCAAGGGTTCTTATCCACATGTAATGAAACAATGCAGCACGTTAAACCACATGGAGCGTTGTACAATATGTCAGCTAAAGACACGAAGCTTGCTGAGGCTATTGCCCAAGCTGTCTATGACATTTCACCATCTTTAGTTTTATTCGGACTTGCTGGAAGTGAATTGACGAAAGCAGGAGAAAAGATCGGCTTGCGCACAGCGCACGAAGTTTTTGCTGATCGTACATATCAATCTGACGGTACGTTAACTTCTCGTTCGCAGTCTGACGCTTTAATAACAGATGAAGAACAATCGGTGTCTCAAGTGGTGAAAATGGTGACAGAAGGAAAAGTCACTTCTCAACAAAACACGGAAGTTTCTTTAAAAGCAGACACGATTTGCATTCACGGAGATGGGAAACATGCACTTGCTTTTGCGAAGTATATTAAAAAAACGTTAGAACAAAATAAGGTTATTGTTACATCAATAAACAGCTAGGTGGGGACAGTTATTATGACAGAACAAAAAACAGGAACAGTTAAAGCGAAAAAGAAAGTTAGTAACAGTGTCTTACTTGGTGCCGCTTTTTTAATGGCTACATCATCGATTGGTCCTGGATTTCTAACGCAAACGACGGTCTTTACTCAGCAATTGGCCGCAAGCTTTGCGTTTGTTATTTTAATTTCATTGATTTTAGATGTATTTGCTCAATTGAATGTATGGAGAATTATTACTGTATCAGGATTGCGCGGTCAAGAGATCGCTAACAAAGTCCTGCCTGGATTAGGTGTGTTTTTGGCAGTTATTATTGTATTAGGTGGACTTGCATTTAATATTGGCAATGTCGCAGGTGCGGGCCTTGGATTAAATGCAATGGTCGGAATAGACCCAATAACAGGTGCAATTATTAGTGCTGCATTTGCTATCTTTATTTTCCTAGTTAAAGAAGCTGGTAAAGCAATGGACAAAGTAGCTCAAATTGCCGGTTTTGTTATGATCATCTTAATGGTGTATGTTGCATTCATTACTTCACCACCTGTTGGAGAAGCCTTAGTTAATACAATTAAACCAGAAAAAATTAGTATATTTGCCATCGTGACACTAGTAGGGGGAACAGTTGGAGGATACATTACATTCGCTGGTGGGCATCGTCTATTAGATGCGGGGATAAAAGGGGTTGAATCCATACCTGAAGTAACAAAAAGTTCTGTAACAGGTATTGCAGTTACAGGTGTTATGCGTGTCGCGTTATTTTTAGCTGCACTTGGAGTTGTGTCTCAAGGTCTTGCCATTGATCCGTCCAATCCTCCAGCTTCAGTATTCCAACTTGCTGCAGGTGAAATCGGCTATCGAATGTTTGGTGTGATTATGTGGGCAGCTGCCATTACGTCAGTAGTAGGTGCCGCGTATACATCTGTTTCATTTATTCGTTCATTTAGTCCGGTAATAGAAAAGTATCATAATTGGATTATTATCTTATTTATTGTAGTGTCAACTGTAACGTTTGCATTAGTTGGACGACCTGTTAATATTTTATTAATAGTTGGAGCTCTGAATGCTCTTATTTTACCAATAGCATTAGGAACGTTATTAATAGCTGCTAATAAGAAAGAGATTATGGGGAATTATAAACATCCATTATGGTTAACGATTTCAGGTGGACTCGTAGTCGTCATCATGGGATATTTAGGAATAATGACACTAATTGAACAACTACCATTAGTATTTAAGTAAGCAGTTATTGTTTTGGAAGGAGAGATTACACATGGTAAGTTACGAATATATGGCTCCAAATGAAATAAGGGAACTTATCCGTAAACGAGACATTACGGGGCCAACTGCTGGTATGTCCAAAGGATTTACACAAGCCAATTTAGTTATTTTAAAGAAAGAATATGCCTTTGATTTCTTGCTGTTCTGCCAGCGAAATCCGAAACCATGTCCTTTATTGGATGTGACAGAACCTGGCTCTTTCCATCCGAGTAAAATTGCTAAAGAGGCTGATATTCGAAAGGACATTCCTAAGTATCGGATTTATAAGGACGGTATTTACACGGAAGAAGTGACAGACATAACAGAGTATTGGGAAGATGATATGGTCGGCTTCTTACTAGGTTGTAGTTTTACATTTGAAACACCACTCATTGAAAGTGGTATACCTATTCGACATATCGAAGAAAACTGTAACGTTCCTATGTATAAAACGAATATTCCATGTGAAAAAGCAGGTGTATTTGAAGGGCCAACTGTTGTAAGCATGCGTCCAATGTCGCATGAAGATGCGATTCGCGCCATTCAAATTACAACTCGCTTTCCTTCTGTACACGGATCACCTATTCATATCGGTGATCCAAGTCAACTTGGCATAGCTGATATCACCAAACCTGATTTCGGTGATGCAGTCACTATTAAGGATGGGGAGATTCCGGTATTTTGGGCTTGTGGCGTGACACCCCAAGCAGTTGCCTTACAAAGTAAACCTTCATTGATGATTACTCATGCCCCTGGTCATATGTTTATTAGTGATGTGCGGGACGAAAAACTTAGCGTTTTATAGAATGATCCAAGAAACGAAAAATAGAGCTAGTTAAGAAATCAATCTCTTTTGTTCAATAAAAAAATCCGGAGAGAAGTTGAATTTCTCTCCGGACATTTTCGTTTGTTAAACGATGCTATTTTTTCAGCATGGTGTTAATAAACGTACTCTGTATATAAATAACGCCTTTTCTCCACATGTAAATCATTTGCCGTCATTTAATGATGATGACTATGACCCTGACTTCCCCCTTGAGTTTGAGGTTCTTCTTTAAGCGCGTTTAGTTCCTCTTCCGAAACATTTCCTACAACGAATTGTTTCTTCGGCATGACATGCATGCCACGGGCTGTCACATGGGTTTGAACATAATAGATTCCGTCTTCTTGAAAGGTTTTTTTGACACTATAGATTCCCTCTTTTTCATACTTCGCTTTAACCAGTTCACTTTTTTCTTGACTGTTTGCTTTCCATATTTCAAATTGAACATCATCTGCATCTTCTACGCTTTCCTTATCTTGCGTTAATTGAACCTTCAGTATACTTTCCTCGTTTAGAGAGATCTTTTCTGGTAAAAGAATTTCCACTTCTACTATTTTAGGAGTAGAAGTCGTAGTATTGGATTGATCGGTGTTTGCTGTACAGGCTGAAATAAAGAGCAAAACGAAGATCAGTGCCATGCTTAAAATTATTTTTTTCAACTTATTCCCCTCGCTATCTTAACCTATCCATGCTTTTAATGGTTTTATTTTTGGTAGGACGAAACGATCTAATAAAAAGATAATGATAATAGAAATCCCTACTAATGGCATAATGATGCCCATCACTAACATAATAAAGAATACTGTTCTCGTAATCTTCTTATCTTTTGATTTGATAGGTGACCCTAACTTCCCTTCAGGTTTTCGTTTACGCCACATCATGAACGAACTAATCACGACACCAATGAGACCTAAACAAACGATAAGACCGATAAGTTGATTGGCTAAACCGAACAACCGGCCCTCATGAAGAGCGATTCCAAGTGAAACCATTTTTGCGCCAAATCCAAATTCTTGAAAGCGAACATCGCTCAAAATAGCCCCACTGTATTGGTCAGCATGGACAGTTGCTGAGTTTTTAGGCGTTTCCGAAGTTGAAATCGTGTAGACTCCTTTTTCACCTTCTGGAAACGATATTGTATACGGCTTTTTAATGTTTTCATTACTTGCTATGCTAGTCACTTCTTCCAGCGTTAAAGGAACATATTCACCCGCTGATGAAGAAGGAACGGGTAATTTCTCATTTGCCCATGGAACATCTTCTGCGACATCTTTCGTATACGTAATGGATTCTGGTTTTTCTCCCCAACTATAGGCAAATTGGGGTGCTACCGCCAATTTTCCAATTTGTTCTCCCATCACGCCTGACCATGGAAGTCCAGTTGCAATTAAAATCAAAATACCTGCAGATAACCAGAATGCTGGCACGGCATGCATATCCCGCCAAAAGATTCTACGGTTTTTTGTAAACCTCGGCAAGATGGTCCCCCATATGGATGCTTTATTTCTTGGCCACCATATATATAATCCAGTGATAAGTAAAATAACAGCCCAGCATGCCGCAAGCTCTACCAACCGATTGGCAAATGTGCCACCCACAATTAATTCACTATGCAGCTTTTTAAATATCGTCGTTAACTTTTCGTCATTGTTTAATGAACCCGTTATTTCTCCGTTATAAGGATTGATAAAAACAGACAATGCTTGTTCGTTCTCCATTATGCTAATTTCATTTGTTCGAGAAGGATCATCGTACGTTTTAAATGAGGAAATAGTAGCCTCAGGGTAGCTTTCCTTTATTTTTTCTATTTGTGCAGAAGGTGCTACAGTAGATGCACTTTCTTCTTGAACATAATACAAATCTTTATAAAGTACAGATTCAATTTGTGGTTTAAATAAATAGACAGCTCCACTAAAAGCTAGAATGATAAGAAATGGAGAAAAAATAAGACCCGCATAAAAGTGCCACCTCCATACCGTTTGATAAAGAGAGGCTTTCGTCCGTTTTTTAGTTGATTCCTCCCGATTTTCAGTTGAATTTTCTATTTTTATCGCTTCCATTTAATTTGCTCCTTTTTTATTCTTTAGATTAGAAACATGGTTTTATTATTTTAATTGCTTTTCAAAATTGTAGATACTAGCGCCAAATCTCATGTGCTAGTTATGTTAAAAAATGTTTCAATTGTTCAATCTTCATAATGTAACTCCTCCATTCTTTTCTTATAACGCTTACATTCCTCTTTTTAAAATATACTCATATTTCCATAATCTCGTTGTTGTACCTGTCTTTTAGCTATTATGCTACTGCTTTTGTTGTATCATGATTATAATTTGAACGGATCTTGTGGGATTGTAAAAAACGGTTCTAAATGTCTTTTCATAACATTTTTTAACACAAATAGAACGGTACGGCGATTGAGTTCGTTTATTTATCTTGTTTTCATTCCCCATTTCTTTTTTCAGCTATTCCGGCCATTTAGCTGAAGGAGCACTTCAACATTATTCATGAAGAGAGCCTACAGATAAAGAAAAACAGGCATCCCTGCAGAGGGACACCTGTCGTTTGATCAAGTTGTTTTTTTCGTCTAAAATTCATAAAGAAAGACCTCACAGGTGCGATGAGGTCTGTCAAGCTTGGTTAAGTACCGCAGTCGAAATATGCACCTAATGTAGAGGATGCCCAAATATGAAAACATCTAAACCTTCTTTCGTCTTGAAAGTACGGTCTACACATTTACGGAAAAATAGATTGAACGGTATCTTCCACTTTCTTTAACATTCCTTTATAGGCTTCATCATCTACTTGACCGACACTTCCAAAAAATAAATGTTCGACAGGTTCAATTCCACAGAAGTCAAAGATCCCCATATCAGACGTGACTTTTAATCCTGCCGTCATCCCCATTTCATCGTATACTTCATTGGAATAATCATGCGTATTGATAATAAAGCCTTTCTTACCCGTCAATAACTGGACGTTCCCTTTTTCATCAGCAGAATAAGCAAAATCGTAGGCAAACACGCGATCTACGTACCCTTTTAAAATGGCCGGAAGGCCTGTCCACCAAATCGGATAAATAAAGGTAATGACATCGGCTTGCGTAATAAACTCTTGTTCCGTTTTAATATCTTTCGGTGTTTTCCCTGCTTTCATCGCAGCCGTATCTTCTGGTTTCAAGACAGGATAAAAATCCAGTGCATACAAATCACGCACCACTACTTCGTGACTGTTTTTCTTTAATGCCTGAACGGTCGTTTCTAAGATGGCGTGATTAAAACTGTCAGCGTATGGATGTGCATAAACAATGAGATGATTCATGTCAAAAACCTCCGTTTATTTTACTTGCATCTTACATCATGTTACCAAAAATTATTTGATTGGATTAACTTGTCTTTCTTCAACTAATCTGTCTTTTAATAAAAAAGCGTTCCTACTTTATCGTAGAAACGTACCCGTTGATCATGTATTTTACATTCTTTTTCTTTTTGACTATTGTCGTTGGTTACAACAAAAAAAGCAACAAAATAGTTTACTACATAATGTCTAGTGGGGATTTAATTTTCCACGATGCTTTTACTAGAATGGGAAGTGCAACATTATGGCAGTCTGCTTTTGTCATAATTTGACGAAGAAAAAGGATAGGTTTCCACTGTTCTTTATAGGATAATAAGGAAAATTGCCTAGCATACTATTTGATTCACTATGTATCTCTTTATTAGCCAGTGAATTAATTCCGTTTCCATGCCACGTTTGCGAAAGGATAGGAGTAATCGTATATGTCTACTGCATTTGATAACCTACAAACCTTTTTGTTAAATATTTTTTTGGTTTATTTTTGTTTCTCTATTTATTTTAAATTCATTGAAAGAAAAGCGAATACATTAACGAATGAACTGATCATTGCGCTTGTCTCAGGGATTTCCATCGTTCTATGTATGATCTTTCCCATTACCCTCCCTACTGGTTATAGCCTGGATTTCCTGCAAATTCCTTTTATTATCGGGGCACTTTATGGTGGGCGTAGGGTAACTGTTTTTTTAACTTTTATTCTAGTGACCTATCGACTTTTTTTAAATACTCCTGATACGGATACGACCTTAATCATCTATTGTCTGTTACTTATTTCATTATGGTGGATCATTCCTACGTTTAATAAGACCGTTACGATGAGAAAGAAAGTATATCTAGCCCTATTAGCTTCTTTCTTTGGATTGTTTTCTAGGATAACAAGGTTCGTTTTATTGATGCCAGAAAACATCAGCATGGATTATTTTATCATTTATATTACTTCTCTTATCATTCAACCGATTGGAATCCTATTTTTTGTCGTTTTTAACGAAAATTCAAGAAGGAATGCCATTCTATCTAAAGAAATAAGGAAGTTTGAAAAGCTAAAAACCGTTAGTGAACTTGCGGCAAGTATTTCTCACGAAGTAAGGAACCCCCTTACGGTGACAAAAGGATTTATTCAACTATTGCGGGATCCCGATCTGACAGAGGGAGAAAAGAAATTGTATATTAATTTCTCTATGGAAGCATTAAATAAAGCGGAGGCAACGATTACAGATTACCTCGCCTTTGCTAAACCATCATTAGATCATGTAGAACGATTAGACTTAAAGAAGGAATTAGATTATATCGCCAATATCGTCAATCCTTTTGCTGAGATAAACAATGTCATGATTGAATGTCAAAATGGTATGGACATTTATGTTTCCGGGGAAAAGCAACAACTTCATCAGTGTCTCATTAACCTCATTAAAAATGGAATAGAATCGATGCCTGACGGCGGAAAGCTGCACATTCATTTGCAGAAGATCAATGAGAAAGCGGTCATAACCGTAACAGATACAGGCATTGGAATGACTAATGAACAAATGGAACGGTTAGGAACACCGTATTATACGACAAAAGTAAAAGGAACAGGTCTTGGAACGATGGTGATGTATAGCAGTATGAAAGCCATGCAAGGTGAAATTAAAGTAGAAAGCGAAGTAGGCAAGGGTACCCGCTTCTCTCTTCTTTTTCCAGTAATGGAACATTAACTTTTATGTGAACGCTTTGTTTTAAAGCGAAAAAAGTAGTAGCACCGGTAAGGTTTAACCTGAGTTCTTGTTCGCCAAATTTAACTTGTCTGCTCATTTTTCTACACCTCCCTCTTCTTCTTCAACAGGCTTGTCCAGTTCGTTCAAGAGAAGCCTGTCGTATTTTTTCTTAATTATATCATGCCGTGCTGCATATATCGGAGCGGCGCAATAAAGTGAAACTTCATTCAAAATAGAGAAAGATCACCTCCGAAGAAGTGATCTTTTCTTAGAAGAATCATATTCCGTTCTTGAAAACGAATGACGCCTCATGTCTTTTGTGTTCTTCCTGATCCCTCCTTTTTCAGTCTATGGACTTGCCTGATTTCTGAGGAGTTGGGAATCTGAGTCCGCTCTCGACGTTCACCTCGTCACCAAGGTCATCGACAGATTTGTTAGGGGTTGGGAATGTGAGTCCGCTTTTCAAATCCGCCTCTATATCATTTTCATCGATATAGGGGTCTGATTCTCTTGTTTTTTGTTCATGGTCTACATGCCGCCACGTTGTCAGTTCATTTGTTTTCGGACAATGTGGGAATGCATCCCCTTTTTGCAGTTCTTTCACTGCTTCTGACGTACAAATATATTTACCCGTTTCCTTCACTGTGTCATTTGTATGATACATTTCTGTTTGTACCATGATTCATCCACCTCTTTTGTTAAATTTGTTTTCAAAAAAGATTCTTTATTATAATAGCCTCTATATTTAGTAGCTAAACATTTATATCATGCCTGTAATTTTTCATTCCATTGAATATAACAACTGATAAAAGACTAAAACTACGCGCTTATTATCTCTTCAAATGCTTTGACAGCAGCTTGCGCGACTTTCATATCATCGTCAACGGAGCTTCCGCTAACACCTACAGCACCAATGATCTTTTTATTCACTGTTAAAGGAAAGCCACCGCCAAATACAACAATTCTTCCATCATTTGTTGTATTTAATCCGTACAGCTCCGTTTTAGGTACTGTTACTTCTTCTAATTCTTCTGTCTTCGTTTTTAAAGCAACAGATGTCCAGGCCTTATTTTGGGAAATATCGATACTCGCAAGCCAAGCATCATCCATTCGGTGAGACGCTATTAAATTACCACCGTCATCTAAAACAGTAATCACCATAGCTACATTGCGTTTTTCCGCTTCTTTCTCAGAAGCTTCAATTAGCTTTTTTGCCACTTCCAATGTTAATTTATTCAAATGAAACAACTCCTTTTATCAAACTCATGATATTCATACATAGCTGTCTATACCCTAGGGTTCAAACGAAAAAACCAATTTCAATATGTTTAAGTTTTATATCCCCAAATAATAACCAAATATATCAACGTATTATGCGTGCCACACTTGCCATTAGAATAATTTCCCTGTCGTGCAACAAAGATTGCAGACAAAAATGCCCTATTGAAACATTATGATGATCTCCATAATCGCGTATTCAATCGGAATAGTGCCGATGGGACACCTCATCCAGCCCGACTACCACTTTCCCTTTATATGATTCTTGTCGGGTTTGGTGTTGGGTTTTCATTTTCATTGCTTCCTTAATACAAAAAAGGACTGTCCCAAGTCAGTTGTCACCGACTTGTGGGACAGTCCCACCTATGCTTCACTAGTCATACATAAGTATATATTAAGAAGAAGTTATTTAGGAAAGACGATAAAGAGCGAATGGCTCACCATAACAAAATGGATTGCTGATTTCATCCAATTTTTTTGTTATTTCTGAATCGAGATGAATGCCTAGACTCTTCAAGTTATCTTCTAACTGATCGGTATGCGTAGCACCCACAATCACGGTCGAGACAGCAGGTCGATCCATGAGCCAGGCAAGCGACATTGCACTGGAAGTATGACCGTGTTCCGCCGCTAGTTTACTTACCTTTTCTCCTAGATTGATCGTTCTTTCCGCAAGAAATTTACGAAAGTTGGGATCCGTATCCGCTCTCGAATGTACAGGCGTTTTATTCGTTAAGCTATATTTTCCACTTAAGATGCCTCCAGCTAACGGAAAATACGGGATGATCCCTACACCTTGGTCTACACATAGCGGAATCAGTTCGTTTTCAGGTGTCCGATCTGCGAGAGAATAACTGGATTGAGTTGAAATATACCGACTATATCCTTTGTTTTCGCTGACACCGAGCGCTTTCATTAACTCCCACGCTGCATAATTAGATGCCCCAATATAACGAACCTTTCCTGAATGAACCATATCATCTAACGTACGTAACGTTTCGTCAAGCGGAGTATACGGATCAAATGTATGGATTTGATACAAATCAATATAATCTGTTTTTAAACGTCTAAGACTGTTTTCCAGCTCCTGTTGCAAATGATAGCGGGATGAACCACTTTCATTAGGCCCTTTTCCTTTCACTAAACCAGCTTTTGTCGCTAATACAACGTTCTGGCGCTTTCCTCCGCCGAGAGCCTCTCCAATGATTCTCTCCGATTCGGCATTCGCATAAATGTTCGCCGTGTCGATAAAATTAATGCCGCTGTCCAACGCTTGATGGATGATCTTTATGGACGTATCTTGATCAGCCCGTTTTCCAAATGCATTTGTTCCTAGTCCCAATACCGATACTTCAAGTCCACTCTTTCCGAGACGACGATAGTTCATCCTAATCTGCTCCTCTGCAAAGAATATGTATAACCTCTTTTTCTTTTCATTTAAAACGTTGTTATCGCTTAATTAACATAACATCCTTGTTCTGGTCTAAAGAAATGACAATATCGGACATTCCAACAAATAAGCCATTTTCGACTACCCCTGGAAGCATATTCAGCTTTTCTTCCAATCTTTTGGCCTCTGATATTTCCGAGAAGACACAGTCAATAATATAGTTGCCATTATCCGTCTTATAGGGAGTGCCTTCCAATTGACGCAAATAAGGATCGCACCCTAGTTCACGAATATGTTTCTCTGTCAATTCAGCACCAAATGGAACAACTTCTACCGGAAGTCGAAATGCCCCTAATGTTTCCACCATTTTAGAAGGTGTCGCCACAACAATAAATGTTTTAGCTGCTTTGGCGATGATTTTCTCTCTTAGAAGAGCTCCACCCCCACCTTTAATCAAATCTAAATTAGCATCGACTTCATCAGCCCCATCAATAGCGACATCGATCTGTCCAATCTCTTTAAAATGTCCTAATGGAATCCCTACTTTTTTGGCTAATTCCTCTGTTTGAACCGATGTCGGTATTCCTTGAATCGAGAGTCCTTCTTTCACGAGTTGTCCAAGTTTGATGATCGTGTAATACACGGTTGATCCTGTACCAAGCCCCACTACCATGCCATCTTTAATGAATTCTGCTGCTTTTTCACCAACTACTTTTTTTTCATTCACATCTATCTCTCCTTTCGCCACTTTTGATTCTCCTTTTAGAAAAGAGCAACCATTAAACTCCTTTCTACAATCACCCTGTAATAGCTACTTTATCCTAATATCACATATATTTTCAACTTAGTATTCTTGAATTTTAGATATATAAGAAAAAAGTGGCAACTTAGTTTTCTATCCTTATCCATTCATGTTGTTTTCATTCTGGTTATTGCTGAAAATGAGAGCTTCCCATTTGTCCAACTTTTTTAGCACACTTATCACCCTTTTTTTCTTCGGTGTTTATTTAAAAAGATTTAATTGAATAATTTCTGAAATAGACAAGATGATCGACAAACAAAAAATGCCTTAGTCCCGTAGTGGATTAAGGCATTTTTCATTTACATAATGACCATTTATCTCAAAGCGTTATCCTGATTGACGAGCAATATGATCCGCCAATCTTATGGCTAAAGCAACGTTAGAAAGTACGGGGCCAGCCGCAGTTAGTGTTGGCAGAACACTGTTGTCAGCTACAAATAGACCTTGAACGCCATGTACTTGGCCATGACGGTTTGTAGCTGAAGTTGTTGGATCATCACCCATTCGGCATGTGGAAGCCTCATGCATATCTGCTCCAGGAGGTCGAAGTGTCAAAGTAGACTCATCAAGAGCCACTCCCATAGCAGCGGCAGATTTTCTAATGCCTTGTGCAACTTGATTGGCTACTTGACGGTCTTTGTTGCTTAAAGAATATTGAACTTGCTGTAACGGTACACCGAATTCATCTTTTACAGACGTATCAAGGTACACTCTGTTCTCAGCTCGAGGCTCCACCCTTCCAAAGGATGCATAGACAACCATAAGCTGGTCTTTGAGTACTTTATCTTCGAATTGCTGGTATGAAAAGTATTGATCAGGCCCAAGAATTTGAATTTGATACGGAGACTCGTTTGTCTCAAATTTCAAAACAGCCAGGTTGCCAAGCCTATCAGAAAATTGTCTTCGACTTATAGTGCCAATGGCAATGATAGACACATGCCCTGTTAAATAACGCCCAATAGCAGGGCCCTGAATCCCAGAATTAAGCAATAAACGTGGAGTCTCTAAAGTACTCGCCGATACTACCACATTTTTCGCCCGAATCGTGTGAGCTTTCTTGTCCGCAGAAAATACCTCGACACCAGCCACTTTCCCATTCTCTGCAATGACTCGAGAGACATAGGCATTTACAGCGAGATCGTATGGCCGATCAAACAGGGCGGCGGCTAGAGCATTGATCGAGCTAAACCAAGGATTCGAATGGACTTCTCCTTGTCGGGAAGGTGTCATATCAAAAGCAAGCGGCATATCATCTGCTTCAACAATACCGTTTGCATGGAGCCGCTTTAAAAGAACATTTTGCATCGATGAACCTTTAGCATAATCCTTTGTAACATGCAATAATTTCTCTGCCATCCCATAATATACATTTAATTCCCGAGGATGAATCGGCCATTTATTTAGCTCAGATTGAATAGGCCTTGGTGTCGCCGCATTCCAAAACAATGATCTTCCCCCAAGAGCATATACCATTGTGGCACCGGAAAATTGAGGTAAACGCTTGCCTAAAGGAGTTGAATTTTCTGGAAGAAGTTGGTCTCGTGCCGTATTTACATTCTGCGTGGGAATATTAAGGGAATGAGAATGAAATAACTTATCTCCCTTTTCTAATATTCCGATCTTTTTAGCACCTTGACTCTTCCAAAGTTCACAAAGTCTCTGTAAGGTTGCTCCCCCACCAGGCCCGCTCCCCACGATGAGGACATCATAATGTGTCTTTGACATTTGTTCCAGTGTTTTTGTCGGAATCCAATTACCTGGATAAGCTACCATAGTTATGCACGCCCTTTCCATACTTCTCATATTCAGTTAAAAGTATGCACGACTGCCTATCCTCTATGTCCAGTTTCAAATAAAAAGAGCAGACCCCCGACTATGCTAAAGAATTAACATAGTCGGGGCTGACACCTTTATTTAACATCTTCATCTTTATTTCTTCATATCATGTTCGATCCATTCTTTTTTTCGATTGTTGACTGATTGATTTTTTCTTGTAATTTTTCATAATACAAGTCTGCATCAATAGGCCATTCTATCGTTTCATTTAACCAAGAAGACAAGTAAATGGCATTCGCCATTTCTAGCCCCTTTATTCCTTCTTCTCCTGGTGCAAGTAACGGCGTACCTTTCACTATCGTATCTGTCCAATTTTGAATAATCCCTCTATGACCAGAGTTCTCCCCTTTTACGGGAATGTCTATTTTCCAACATTCCGGCTCGCCAAACCCCCCTGTATACGATGCATTAAATTCACGTTCTGATTGTGTTAAGCGATAAAAAGTAAGTTCTTCATTTTCAATAACCATTTTCCCACGGTCGCCAACGATTTCAAAACGATTGGTCCCTGGCGCTTCACCTGTCGAGGCGATAAACACACCGGTCGCCCCATTTTCATATTCGACATACGCGGTTACATCGTCTTCTACTTCAATATCGTGATATTTTCCATAACGACTAAATGCGTGAACACGTTTTGGCATCAGACCTGTCGTCCATTGCCACAAGTCTAATTGGTGAGGTGCTTGGTTTAATAAGACACCTCCGCCTTCACCTTTCCATGTGGCTCTCCATTTACTTGAATCGTAATAGCTTTGTGAACGGTACCAATCGGTAACAATCCAATTGGTCCGTTTAATTTCGCCTAGTTCACCTGATTGAATGAGCTCACGTAATTTTTGATACAGGGGATTTGTACGCTGGTTATACATCATGCCAAATACTTTGCCGCTCAATGCAGCTGCTTCATTCATTTCCAACACATTTTTTGTATAAACACCGGCTGGCTTTTCAAGAAGAACATGCATCCCTTTGGCAAAAGCTTTTATGGCCAATTCAGGGTGACTATAATGCGGTGTCGCAATAATGACGGCCTCAATACGTGATTCATTAAAAAAGGCTTCTTCGTCTTCGAAACATTGCACTTCGCCTGTCATATTATTTTTCACCCATTCGATTTGATCTTTCCGACCGCAAACAGCCGTTAACGTAGCTCCATCAATTAATCCTTTGTCCAATTGAAGAGCATGTGATCTCCCCATATTTCCTATTCCTATTACACCAACTTTCATAGCACTCATCTTTGTTTACCTCATTCCTATTATTTTTATATGGGTTGTGCGGTATAGCTACGCTTTCTTAGATTGCGGTAGGTATTGCCTTTGTCACCGCTCCATTAAAACAACATTATTTTTCCCATCTAATTTTCATTCACGTTTATCTCTCCTTCAAATTCTCTTAAAATAAAAAATGTCTGATGAGAATTCCTCACCAGACATTTTATTTTATTTGTAAAATTTAACACGGTCTTCAAGCGTCTGGAATTCTTTTTCACCTACTGAAGCCGTTGGATGACCAAATGGCATTTGTGCAATCAGTTTCCAGTTATTCGGAATGTTCCATTCATTTTTCACTTCATCATCAATCAGCGGATTATAATGCTGTAAAGATGCTCCTAATCCTTCTGCTTCCAAAGCTGTCCATACAACAAATTGATGCATACCCGATGCTTGGTTTGACCAGATAGGGAAATTGTCAGCGTATGAAGCAAATTGTTCTTGAAGAGCTTTAACGACAGATTCATCTTCAAAGAATAATACAGTTCCGTAACCTGATTTAAACGAATCCATTTTTTGTTGAGTGCCTTCAAAATCGCCTTCTCCAACGACTTGTCTTAACGTTTCCGTCGTAATGTCCCATAATTTATCATGTGCTTCACCTGTTAATACAACAAGACGTGCCGATTGAGAGTTGAAAGCTGATGGTGTATATTTCACAGCAAATTCAACAATTTCTTTTAGTCTTTCATCCGATACTTGTACCTCTTTGTTGATCCCATAGTAAGAACGTCTTTCTTTAATAGCTGTATATAAATCTTTTGTCATTACATTCTTTCCTCCTAAGTGTTTTTCCTTAAATTAATCTGAATACAAATATCTCATATTCAAAGTGATTTTAAACGTACAAAAAGGGTTTGTCAAATCATCTATCCTCATAAAAGAGATGACCCTCTAATTCCCGTCGTGTATGAGCCTCTGGATCAACCGTCGAGACTAGGGTGTAGTAATAGGATAAAGATCACCATTTAAGGCAAATGACACTCTCCCTGTTTCCTCGGAGACAACAAGAACAAGGGCATCACATCGTTCGCTTAATCCTAAAGCAGCGCGATGTCTCGTACCCAGTTTTTTATCACCTGTATATCTGTCCGAAAGCGGGAGAACATTTGCGGCGGAGTCGATCTCATTAAGACGGACGATGACAGCACCATCATGGAGTGGGTTTCCCGGGAAAAAAATTGATTCTAATAAAGAATGGGTCAATTCTGCTCCTATTGAAATACCCGGTTGAATGAAAGAATCAAGAGAATCTTCCCGTTTAATAACAATTAAACCGCCATGTCTTGAATTGGACATATTTTGTAAACATCTTGATAGTTCCGGGTATTTGTCTGTAAACGGAGACAAATAACAGTTTAAATAAAAGGTAGCAGCTTTCATTTCAATATGTACAAATCGGTCTTTCACTTTTTCAATATTCCCTAGAAGACAATAGTCTTCGTCATCCATTGCTTCTAAATTGTCCTGTAGTGTCGTGATAACATGGCGCATATCTTCTTTTAGCCTTTGTCTCATTGGTGAAAAGTCGCAATTTGCATCATTCATGGAGCACACCTCCCTTATTTTCTTCGATTAGTTATTTGTGCAACCTGTCAAATAAGTGACATGGTTGATGACTTCTACATTTACTTTCAGTTTGTCTATATGAGCATGATTTATTCTTCTTTTCTGTTGTAAGTATTTATCTACGATTTGCAAACTAAATGAAAGGCATTACGCAAGGTTTATGCAATGCTAATGAAAAAAAACCCAATATATTGTTCATATTGGATTCTGTGCAACGCTAGTGGGCACGAATTATTTTGGGACAATTTACGAAGATGGTCAATCGACAAACTCCTCTTATTTATCTAAATAAGATGCGATCAGTGCGGCCGCTCCTGCGATTGCAAACATTAATAACAGTGGAAAAAAGGAAGGAAGGTAGTAATAAAGAGCTATAATGATAATAGAAGACCATATCCCTACACACCAATGACACGTAAGTAACGTTCCAATCCAATAGCGTAACCCTGAACCTTTAATTTCAATGTTGTGAGTGATTTCCATGTTGTCATCATAATCAGCAGTAATCGTTAAAAATGGGGCACGAATAAACGAGGTAATTTCATCATACATGATTAAGCGGGTAAAACGAAACGCAGCCAATGTTAAAATAACAAGGTGAATCCACGAAATTTCCATCATTTGATTTGACTCCCTATTTTGAAGTTACTTTTAGATAATGCCCAAAAAATCAATTTGATTGGGTAAACAACTCAGGACCTTTGATTCAATTTTCAAACCATAGAAAACATACTAAGATTAGTAAAAGTGTTCGAAAATCGATTCGCAGCCGGTCCGGGTCAAACGGTATGATCTGTCCAAATTGCAGGAATCATAAAAAAGAGTGTCCCATATACGAAATTTTCATTATTTCGGGACACTCTTTTCTTTATCATTTTCCGCATTTGCAGAATTCGTCACTTCTGCTGACTGCCAAGGTGACATAGGTTCCATTTATAGATCATGTCGCTTTATGAGCCATTGAAAAAAGGAAAGCTGCTTCCAATACCTTAACACTTTCTTTAACGAGCTACTTTCTTCAACATGGCTTTGCTGTTCTTGCTGGGGGGTATAAGACACATTAGTGTCCTTTGGAGATACAATCGATTGTTCTTCAGATACAGATTTTGTTGGAGTAGAGTGATCTTGTTTTATGATAGGTGTATGGTGATTGATCGTTTTTTTTCGCTGGTTGATGGCCTTGTTGTTTTGAAAAGAATGGACTTGTTGTCTATTGACACCATTTGAAGAAAGGGCTGAATTGGTTCTTTTATTGCATCCGCAGCTTGAAGCACGCCGTTTTGGTCTCTTGGATACGGTCTGTTCCCTCTTTATCTCTGAGGTCTGTACCTCGGGTAAAGAAAATGGCTGTTCATGCATATCACATACCTTCTTTCTTTTTGAGTGAAAAAGAGCAAGGATGGACTCTGTATAATACGGTTTCATCGTATGAAGCCGTATTATACAGAGTATCCCTTATTGTTCCTAATCTTCAGTCTTTACATGAATATTTTTAACGCCAATGACACATATAGCTAGATTATTTACTTTTTTTCTTTACGGGCACGTTGTCGTGATGGTGATGGACCAACCTCCAGAGATGGAACCCACATCCGTAGTAGCATTGTCTACAACAAACAATCTCCACATTCCATTCGGGGCTAAACCATTAAAGTTGCTTAATGCAACAATAGGATTAGGGGCAGGAGCAGGTCCCGGGAAGGCGTCAGAGGATCCAGAACAGTTAGTGGGCTTATAAATGCCGGAAGTAAGAGTACCGCTACAAGGAACTGAGTTTACTGCCGCATCGTCAAATGTCAAAGTAAGGTTGGTAACATCTGTGCTGAAATCAGGATCTGACATAAGAATGGTATTCATTGTTCCATCCGGTGCTACAAGCATCACATCGACATCAGCAGGGAACGTGTGGGTAAATCCGTTAAGGGTAGCCGTTACTTTAGTGATCGTTCCGTCTAGGCCAGCGACATTAATTACGGAAGGATAAGGACTTGCTGGACCCGATGTGCCTGTGGCTGGAATAGTAATAGCTGCAGGATTGCTAAACGTAGCAGTTGATGGGACACAGAAATCAAATTGACCACTAAGCGTTAAAATCGTGTCGCATGCGTTTGTACAATTAGCCGGGGCAACAGATAGGTTCACTACATCGATGTTATCCAAGTCAAAGCCTTCACACGGATCTACATTTTGACAAGTGTAGAAAAGAATATTGTCTACGCAGCTTTCTCCATGACAGCAAATGTGACTACTATTTCCATGGCTATCCATTACTTCAAGGGACGAAATGAAACGTATGGACCCTTGTACGACAAGGCGGTTGAGTGTAACTGGGCATAGCAAGGGATTACCTGGAGGACACGGGTTAGGGATCGTCATTTCTGATTCACAAGTCTCTGTGTTACAGAATAAGCAATCCGAGTTAAAGGCCACAGAAGCGTTAAAGGTCCCATCAGGGTTTTGTACTGGGGTAAACCCCTCCGGCACTATAAAAGTACAACAAAAGTCTACTAGCTGATCACAAGGTTCACAAGCCAAAAAAATAACCTCCTAATATAATATATTTCCTCCTATTGAAGCTAATATATCTTACGTAATATTACATGATGTGTTCGGGCTATTCTTCTATATCGGATGGACACCAAGTATGTTGATTACATTTAAACTAAAATCTAAGTTTTGCGTTCGTTTAATGAATTTCAAACGATCCTTATCCTTAAGTTCTTATTCGATTACCACTATAATGGTTTTGTAATTATAGGGATTCTCGAACTTTATCCCACTTTGTTAAATATAATTTTAATTGACCCTATTTTTTTGTCTAACTCAGTGTAGTCTATCCAACTGTTTCGTTCACATAGTTTTGAACGGCTTCTTCATTTGACACATCTGCTGTAATGAGAAGGATCTCTGCTTCTGGTGCCGCTTCTAAAATAACTTTTTCCATTTCTTCTAACGAATCATGATTTAAATCTACTAACGAAAGTTTTGCACCCTCTTTTGCGACTTGTAAAGCAGACGATTGACCTAAACCAGAACCTACACCTGTCACTAATACGGCTTTACCGTCAAAACGTTTACTCATTTGCAAAACTTCTCCTTATTCATTCGGATAATATAATTTTGTATTCAAATACACGTGAACGATACACGATCACATTCACTCCAAAATAATAACGTTTCTGACAATGTTTTATAAATAAAATGTTTGTCAAACCATTCAGCTACTGTACATTGAACAACTAAAAATGGGGTAGCATTCATGGTTCCCCTAGTCATTAGGAGTGGAGTATTTTGATCGTCATATGGTAAAATGAACTCGTGAACAAAACGGATAAACTGGGGGTATAAGGATGACAGAATACGAAAAAGCAAAGGTCCACTTAATTGAAAAATGGATGAAGTCTCGGGAATTGGACACGCAGCAAGAGGATGAATTTAATAAAGGAATAACATATGGAATGCTCTCTGGTCTCCACTCCATTTGCTACCAGGAATTCTTGACGCGTCCAGCAGAAGAGAATTGGTTAGTGTTTGAAGATTGGCTTCAGCAAGAGGTCATTCGTCTCAAGAATAAAAGATAAGAACTTCTCTAAAGTGGTCGGCAAATAGCTTACTAACAATATGACGATATCAAAGACGAAAAAAGAGGATAGATCCAAGCGGGTATAGTCTGCTTGGATCTATCCTTTTTCGCGCTGCATCATGTTGTGAAAACAATAGCGTATGAGCAAAGTACATCCTTTAATGTATTATTTATTCGTTCCAAGGAGAATGTAAAACACAATCACAAAAACTTGGGCGCTTATAATCAGGAAGAAGAAGCTCACAAACATCTGACTTTATATTTCCAAACGTTGTCTCAGGCTTATGTTTAAAACCTTCAAGGAAAGCAGGTAGAATTTTCTTCTTGAAATTATCTCGTGGGAAAGCAGTTACTATTTCTTCACGTAATTTTTCAGGAAACTCCTTATAACCGTCTCCCATAACATCAAGTCCTACTCCAGAATAAAGTAATGCAACTTCCGATTCTTTATGCTCAGCAACTCCGATTGTTGTGTGAAGTGCAATTGCATCCCATACCAGTCTTATTGATTCATTATCAATATGATGTTGCTGAAGAAAACTACGAGCAGCGTTAGCCCCATCAACTTCAAATCGTTTATCCGGACTACTATATTTTTCTGTAAGCCCTAAATCATGAAATAAAGCGCTAATATAAAGTAATTCCAAATCATACTTCAAACCTGCTTCCTGTCCTTGTATTGCCCCAAATAGATAAACACGATTAGAATGATTCCACAGCAAATCTGATCCATATTCACGAAGTAAATCTGCTGCTTCAATAGCCATTTTACTATCAGGAATTTTAATTCCTGCAATATTTTTTACCATAGTCCGTATCCTCCTATAATCTAGTTAATCTTCAGTTAGCTCAGAAGATTAACTAGATTATATAAACACATCTACTATATAACAATACTATGGTTTCTATACATATCATAGACAACATCTATGATATGTAGCCATTTCATATTCAGTTTTGTAAGCACTATATGGTGGTTAATTCTCTAATTTGCTCTTTACTTTTTTCAGTAATTGGGAATCTCAACTTAATAATTTCATTGGTAAGCAACTCAATGAATTTTCTCGTTCCAAATCCAACAAATTTGTCTTTACGTAAAACTAGACTCACTTCTCGACTAATGCATGGTTGGACGATAGGAATAATTGATAACTCACGATCCGCATACATATCCAGTAGAGTTTTAGATACAATCGTTAATCCAAATCCACTTTTAACCAACTCAAACAAAGATTCAATGCTCGATGTTTCAATTTTTGGATATAAATTAATTTGAGCAGATATACATGTTTGGTCCAATAAATTTCTACATTTTAGAGAAAATAAAATAACAAAACGATTCAAGTTTTTTAAATTGAACCAAAAAAATCGGCTTCCAGACTGAGTGGAGGCCGTAAAAGGATTATTCATTTCTTTTCTCTAATATATCTTGAATGATTTCTATATGAACAGCCGCCCATGATTTTTCATGAAAGTGAAGAATGACACTGATAAAAAGGATCGTAATATAAATGAAAACAAAAAAAACCCAAAGCAAGCTCCCTTCATCGAAAAGAAATTGTTGCAACTGTTTAGCAAACAGAAAACAAAGCCACGGGACGGCAGAGACATAAATAGGAATAGTCCCCGAACCCGTTTTTTCTTTAATCATACGATAAAGTATTTTTTTTAATATACTGCTATCAATCGATTGATAAAGACGCTGAATTTCATCAATTTCCATCAGTTCCTTCATCTGATTAAAAGACTGATCCTCCCCAGATACCTTTTTTAGCCGTAGATAAATTTTATGAACATCACCGCGCAATGAAAACATGTCTTCATCTCCTTTTATAATAATTCTTACTACAAGACTTGCCCTGTATATTTTTATTTATTCAAAGGATCTGTTAAATAACGCTGTTGATTTTTGGCCCATTTTATTAACATTATTAAAAAAGCGTTGGGTGCAATTTTGAAGCAGCCATGTCACGTTTACAGTCAATTGGCACCGATTTATAGACAAATCCCCCACCCTACTACCAAACAGATTTCTCATTAAGTTCACAATAATAACTAAAAAAGACACATTTCTTTGTACAAGAAATACGCCTTTTCTAGCCTTGCTAAGTGGGAGTCGTTCAAGGGATCGTCACTGTAAAGCTTTCAAATTCGACATCAGCCCCTTCATACGGTTTAAATTCATTGATCGTTTCATTACCTTCCTCGTCAATTTCAGCACTGCTTCCCAAAACGCAACAGCAGAACGGTTTTATACTTTTCCTCGATTTCATCCATCGTTTGAAGAAGATCGAGTTGGTCTTCGCGTTTTAAGTGCTCCGTATCCCCCATATTTTCAAGCACTTCATTACTAAGCGAAACGATTTTTTGTTTCTTTTTCTCACCTATTAGAGAAAACAGAATAACAAAACGATTCAAGTTTTTTAATTGAATCAAAAAAACCGGCTTCCAGACTGAGTGGAAGCCGTAATTAGGATAGATAAATCAATCATATATAATCATTTATTGATATGACTTAGTGCTAAATTTGAAGCCAAAATTTTTCCTTCTTCAAGTATCTTGTCCCGTTAGTTTAAGTACTTTCTTTCACAAGCTTTTCCCAGTATATTCTCACTAAAATAGGTTTAAGGAACCTACAAATACCTTGCAGTTCCTTTCCTTTCATCATTTTCTATCATGATCACTTGCTTATTTCCCGTCTCAAGACCGGAGCGACTTCTGTTGCTAATCGTTCAATGTTTTTGGCGACTTTATTAAAAGGCATCCCACCTATGTCCATCTGAGCCATAAATCGCTGATGCCCGAACAATTCGTATTGATGCATAACCTTTTCAATAATTTGCTGTGAACTGCCAACGAATAACGCGCTATCTGGACTCGACATCTGCTCGAAATCAGCTCGGGACATACGTGTACTCATTCCTCGTTGACTATTTACATATCCCCAATAATTTGAATAGTAAGGATAGAATTCTTCTCTTGCCTGCTGAGTGGTTTCCGCAATGTATGCGTGCCCAGTAACACCTATGTTCAAATCGTTCACATTGTGCCCAGATGCTATGCCTGCCCTGCGATAAATGTCAACAAGAGGCTTGAAACGAATCGGATCGCCTCCGAGGATCGCTAAAGCCAGCCTGGTTCCCAATCTACCTGCTCGTTCAGCACTCTCAGGAGTCCCGCCAACCCCAACCCATAGGGGAAGTTGCTTTTGTGCGGGCCTAGGTGCAATCTCTGCATGCCGAAGTGCTGGGCGAAAGCGGCCGGTCCACGTGATGTTCTCATGATTGTTTAGCTTTAAAAACAACTCAATATTCTCTTCGAACAAGTCGTCATAGTCATTGACGTTATATCCGAAAAGCGGGAAGGATTCTACAAACGCTCCTCGGCCAGCGATGATTTCAGCGCGTCCGTTTGACAGCAGATCCAACGTCGCAAAATCTTCGAATAAGCGGACAGGGTCGACCGTACTTAGTACCGTAGTGGCACTGGTCAATTTAATCTGTTTCGTTACTTGCGCAATAGCAGCCAAGACAACCGGCGGTGCAGAGACGGCATAGTCTAAACGGTGATGTTCACCAACCCCAAAAACATCAAGTCCAGCCTCGTCAGCGAGTTTCGCTGCTTCTATGATTTCTTTCAAACGCTGCCCTGCACTGATTTCTTTACCGGTATGAGGAGTCGGCCCAATATCGGCAAGCGTATAAATACCGATGTCAAAACCGGAATTGTTTAATGCACGCTCTTCCTTCATTATCCGTTCCTCCAATAGGCCTTTATATGACTAAATGAATTTCATTTCCTGATGGATCAGCCGTGACATAAACATTGTTTTCTTGTGTCACGACAGCGCCTATTTGCCGCAGCTGCTCAATCACTTTATTTCTCGCTGCTTCATCTGCAAAAACGAGCGTATACCAGTTGAGTCCTACACTGTTCTTCTTAGGTACAGGAGCTCCAACACCATTCCATGTGTTTAATCCGATGTGATGATGGTATTTACCCGTAGAGATGAAAAGTGCCTGAGTACCGTATCGGTTCACCACTTCGAAACCGAGTCCCTGAATATAAAACTCTTCTGTTTTTTTCAATTCGGATACATGTAAATGAAGATGTCCCATGACTGTACCAGCCGGCAAACTTTTCCATGACTGCTGTTTCCCCCCAGAAAGAAGGTCTACAAAATTTAATGGATCAACGGCCATTGCCACTTCACCGCTACGCCAATCCCATTCGGAAGGATCGCGGTCTATATAGATTTCAATTTGATTTCCATCTGGATCTGATACATATAGAGCTTCACTTACAAGATGGTCTGATGACCCAAATCGCAAACCGATTTCCGCAAAATGTTGCACAATTTTAGCTAAATCAGAACGTTTAGGTAGAAGAAGGGCAAAGTGATATAAGCCCGTCGTCTTTCCTTGTTTCGGTATAATGTTTTCCAATTGTTCGATTGACAACATACTCGTTTTGCCATCCGTCGTTAATTTAGCTGTTGTTTCGGTTTGTTCAAGAATTTGAAAACCGATCATCTCTTGATAAAATGTAAGAGAACGATCTAAATTTTGCACCTTAATCGCTACATGTCCTACAAAAGTATTTGGTTTACGATGAAATCCCATATTATTACCTCCTGTTTTATTTTTCTTCCTCAGAACGAAAGAATTTGTTATCTAGTGAGAAGCGAGAGCCCTTTGCAACAGCAAAATAAATGGACATAGCGAGCAGTGCTATTTCCAGTTCATATCCTGCTGTTTGACCATTGCCAAGAAATCCTGCAGAGAGTTTCACTGTAAAAATGGCTCCCAGCATAATAACAACGAACAACACAGAAACAATTCGTATTCCCAATCCTAGTATCAATGCAATACCACCGATTAACTCTACAAATGCAACGACATAAGCTAAAAACCCTGGAATGCCAATACTGTCGAAAAAGCCAGCCGTATTACTTATTCCCCCCTGAAACTTGGATAATCCATGAATGAAAAAAGTAAAACCTAAAATTGCACGCAAAAGAATGGTACCTGCTTCATGTTTATTCATGATGTTTATTCTCCTTTTTTAATTAGTTACTTTATGTAAGTTATTATATTTTCATAATCATATTACGTCAAGTAATTTTATTGTTAAAAATAACTTAATGTCAAATTATAATATGTTATACTGGAATAGAGGAGTGAAAGAACATGAATCAATCCATTATTTGTCCGCGATTTGAAAAAGCCATCTCGCTTTTAAGTCAGCGCTGGACGGCTTTGGTTATCTATCAATTATTGTCCGGTCCACAACGATTCGGCACCATCCAATCATCTATTGCGATCAGCGGAAGAGTTTTGTCAGAACGATTAAAAGATCTAGAACAACAAGGAATTGTGAAACGTGATGTCATACCAGAGACACCTGTTCGCATTGAATACTCATTAACGGAAAAAGGGTTCTCATTGGAACCGATTTTGAAAGAAATAGAAAAGTGGTCTCAGTCGTGGGTGGAAACAGAGAGTATAGAAAAATAAGATGAATCATGTCCTTAAAAAATTCTGTTCAATAGAAAAAGGGTTACGATCGGAACAACCGAATGTGTAACCCTTCTTCTCTTATTTAGCTATTTTGTTACACAATCGAATGTACATTACCAATATGTAAAGCCTTGTTTTTTCAACGCAGGAGGCACATTTTTTTCGTACGCTTCAAAACCGGTATCAT
Organism: Bacillus sp. 37MA; assembly: GCF_000372765.1. Lineage (NCBI taxonomy): Bacteria > Bacillati > Bacillota > Bacilli > Caryophanales > Bacillaceae > Bacillus > Bacillus sp. 37MA. Next base: position 286,836 of record NZ_KB889752.1, on the reverse strand, counting down.
AAAAAGCCGCTGTTTTCTCGGACCAATTCGCCGACTCTTTTCCATCCGTTCGCTCGTTTAAATAACTGCTATACGCCGTATCGTACTCATCCATGTCACGTTGTAATTGTTCTTTATTGTACTTTTCCTTATGATGAACCGCGCGAATCGGAAGCCTTGGTTTCTGATCTGGACGTTTTTCTGGATGCCCCACCGCAAGACCCGCCACAGGAAAAACATACTCAGGCAAATCCAACAGTTCAATCACTTTTTGAGGATCTTTACGAATCCCCCCAACTGGAACAATCCCTAGATTCATCGATTCAGCTGTCGCTATCGTATTCGATAACGCAATGCCTACATCTGTCGATCCAACAAGCGCAAATTCAATACTATGGACAATTTCCAATGGTCGATTGTTTTTTTCCGCTGCCAGCTTTGCCCGATAAAAATCTAAACAAAAAACAAAAAAGACAGGCGCTTCCTTCACCCATTTTTGATTGCCCGCTAAAACAGACAGTTGGTGCTTCGTTTCTTTATTTTGGATTTCGATAATGGTCACCTGTTGTCCGTTCACCCAATTTGGCGCTGCCATAGCCGCTCTCATCATCGCTTCTATTTGATCTTCCGTTACTGGTTTTTGTTGAAAATCGCGAACCGAACGATGGTTGTTCAACACATTGATCACTTCGTTCATGGTATGCTGCCTCCTTTATATAATCCTTTTTATACTATCACTTTGTTGACGTCATTTCGCCTTTTCTAGACATAGAATGTTTTCGTGAACTACCCCTCCACTTAGCAACCTTAGGGTCTACTTGAAGTGGGGACTTCTCGACTTATCGCTGCTTTTACTAGCCAACGAAAACGGACCAAACTATCCCTCTTGTTCCAAGTGTTCATTTATTCATATCGCCAGAATACCTTCATCTTTGATGTTGATGGCTGAATTGTGGTCACGTTCTGCCACATACCCATAGGAACATCGGTAAGTGCGTTCGGATAATGGCATACTCTTCTCTGTTCCGCAACTCGAACACTTTTTTTGTAGAAGGAAACCACTTGTCAATTTTAATAAGTGGTTTCCCTTGTTCTTTGAGTTTATAATCCAAAAATATCGTAAACATGCCCCATCCGTTTATCGTTGGGCTACGCCCTTCACACGATTGAAGAGGGAGACTTCTTTCGTAGAATATTTTCTTAAAAATACTTATAAAAAGCAATAATAAAAAGCCCGTTGCATCATCACAGATGAAACGAGCTTTGAAATTCTCTAGCATAGAGTATGGAGAAGTCATCCGCTTTTTTCTTCATACTTTACCGATTCCTGTTTATGTGCCGTTAAGAAAGCCTCTGTAATCAGCAATATTTCAGCTGAATTATTATAAATCACTGTATTTTCCGGTATATAAATATTTTCCATTACAATTGCCCGTTCAATAAAAGATCCACGTCCAATTCGCGCATTTGGCATGATAACGCAATCTTTCATAAAAGCGTCTTTTTCCACTTCGACGCCCTGGGACACAATCGAATGTTGAATTTCTCCATCAACGATACACCCTTCATTTAAAAGCGAATGTTTAACAACCGCGTTATATCCCATAATTTGCGGTGGCTGATTGGAAGGAACCGAATAAATGCGCCATGAAGGGTCATATAAATCCAATTTCTTTTCTCGATCCAGCAAATCCATATTTGCTTCCCATAAACTTTTAACTGTTCCAACGTCTTTCCAGTATCCCTTAAACGGATAAGCAACCAATTTCTCTTTATCCGCAAGCATTGCTGGAATCACATCTTTGCCAAAGTCATTGGTTGAATCTGGATTATGAGCATCCCGTTCCAAATATTTTTTCAATACGGACCATTTGAAGATGTAAATACCCATTGACGCAAGATTGCTTGCCGGGTTTTTCGGTTTTTCATCAAAGCGCGTCACGTGATAAGAATCATCTATCTTCATAATGCCAAAACGACTTGCTTCCTCCCACGGTACCTCAATAACGGATATCGTTGCATCGGCTCCTTTCTCCATATGATAATCAAGCATCAAATCATAATTCATTTTATAAATGTGGTCACCTGATAAAATTAACACATGCTCTGGGTCATATTGGTTTATATAATCAAAGTTGTGATAAATGGCATTGGCTGTACCCGAATACCATTTCACTTCAGATGAATTAGCGTATGGCGGAAGAACAGTTACCCCGCCATTGCTGCGGTCAAGGTCCCATGCACTGCCAATACCGATATATGAGTTTAACACGAGTGGCTGATATTGAGTCAAAACGCCAACCGTATCAATTCCTGATTGAGCACAATTGGAAAGAGGAAAATCAATGATACGATATTTTCCTCCAAATGGCACTGCCGGTTTTGCTATGTTTTCAGTCAATTGTTTTAATCGACTTCCTTTTCCTCCCGCAAGGAGCATTGCTATACATTTTTGTTTAGTCATGTTGTAAGTTCTCCCTTTTTATCTTTTGTAAAGTCTAAAAATATCCATATTTTTTAGCATACCCTATTTGAACTGTCGTAAACCTGTTACCGTTTACATATTTCTTCCACTAAGCTATTCAACTGAATTTTTAAAAACCTGTTTTACAAAAGGACAGCCAGGTAACATAATATGGGAGAGAATTACAACCCACCCTTAGATGCTCAAAAAGGACCTTCTAAACAAGATGATAATCCTACACTACTCTTTTTAGGAGGAATAAAATGAACTCGATAATTTTATTTTATGGTTTTATCATTATTCCAAGCCGGATTCGACATATCGTGTATGATTGGATTGCCAAGAATCGTTATAAATGGTTCGGGAAAAAAGAAAGCTGTATGCTGCCACCGCCAAGTATCCGGAATCGTTCTAAGCATACCTTGTACGTTATTTTTCCCATTATTTTTATGAAAAATCCGCTGATAATTTTATTTCTTCTCCCCATACTATAGGAACGGGAACGCGCGCACCCGAGTTCGAATTAGGCGAAAGGAGACGATAGGATATGGGAAGAGACGGGAATAAAAAAGGCAACCGCAACAAAAATTCGTTGCCACAAACACCAAAACATTCAAAAATACTTCCAGACAAATTGAATGAAGAGTTTTCCACTGAGCTGAATGGAATCAATAAACAAGAACGAAAAAACGCACGAAAAAAATAAGTTGCTGTTACGCCTGAGGAGGAGATCGTATGGAATTAGTACGGGCAAAACAAATTGTGTCTACTCCATCATCCAATGTGGAAGTTCAATTTAACGGTGTTTCCGTCTGGATTGATGAAATCCATGACAATGGAAAAACGGCGACTGTCCATTTACGCGGGCTGGGAGAAGAACGGACCGAAGTGGGCATAGAAGACCTTGAAGAAATCACACATTAAGCAACTAAACAACCATCCTTTTTTGTTGAAAAGGATGGTTGTTTTCCAAATAAAACAAATGCTTTGTGCTTCAAAATGGTCTAGCAGCTGTTCAAACATCCAGCCGTTTCAGCAGTTTGATCGTTTTTGACATATCAACGATGCCGTTATCATCTGTCTGTATGTAATTGTCTTTCACGAGGACCGTCATCGTTTTTCCCATTCCCGGTTTATGTGGCTTTCGAAATGACAGATCCTGCAATTGAGGCAGACTTAACAAGTAAGCCGCACCATTTTTGCGGGCTTTCCGCTGTTTTTCTTTCTGTTCTTCCACGATTTTAATACAAAGACGCGTTTCTTCGACCTGGAAATAATACGGACTATATGACAGAACATTTGCAGCGCGATCGTAAATCCGCCCTTCATTATGAGGATAAAGCAATAGAAGCGCATCACCTCGATCGGCAATCGCTCTCGGAAATTCTCCGTCTTCCGGCATGTGTTCAAAGCATCAAACACAGCCTCATTCGGTTATGATTGATGACCATAAACAGTGGTACTTCGTCATTCATTTTCACTGTCAACTTCACATTTTTAAAATACTTATTTAAGTTAGTCTAGTTGGGTAGAAATCAGATTTCTTTATCTTTTCAGCAAGAAAATTTATAAAAAAGGAGAAATACAGAAAAGCTCTACAGAGATTTCTCTCCACAGAGCTTCACTTTATCACTTGAAAGAAGTGGGTATAATCCTTTGCCCTCCTTCCCTTTGCTGGTTCAACAAGTTCTATAGTAAACTGGTATAATCTTCGAAATTTAATTTTTCAAAAAAATTAAAACAATTTGTGTTTTTAAAATTGAATGATAGTTAAAATGTTGTTATACTATTGAACAAGGAGGTGTAATATTATGGCTCAAACTGTTCTTTGTGAAGTCAATAACTGTTCATATTGGGCTTCCGGAAATAAGTGTAACGCAGAGACTGTTTATGTAGTAAGTCATCATGGCAGAGAAGCTTCTACTACTGAAGAAACAGACTGCAAAACATTTAAACCAGAAGCTTAATAGAATAACACAATTTGCGTTTTTTAAAATTGAACGATAGTTAAACTGTTGTTATATTATTCAACAAGGAGGTGTAATACTATGGCTCAAACTGTTCTTTGTGAAGTCAATAACTGTTCATATTGGGCTTCCGGAAATAAGTGTAACGCAGAGACTGTTTATGTAGTAAGTCATCATGGCAGAGAAGCTTCTACTACTGAAGAAACAGACTGCAAAACATTTAAACCAGAAGCTTAATAGAGTAAGGTTAATTTAAAGTAGCCAATATTTTGGTTACTTTTTTTATATAAGAATTTCCAATCAACTGATATAGATTATCATTATTAATTGATGTATTTAATATATCAAATCGAAGTAACTTCCGTCAAGTAGACGGTAATAAAAACAATCATATTTTTTTACTCACACTCATTTTAAAACTTTGCTAAGTTAGGTAGTTTAAAGATGTAAAATGTCCCCCATTGTCACTAAACTTCTCTCTACTTCCTGTTGAACGAGCTTGATAAACGAATCATTATTCCCTTAATCCGCTTTACCTATTGCTGAATAATAGTCAATTCGTTCTTCTTGGAGTATCATTGGATTTCCACCACTTGATGTTTTGATCATCAAATTTTAATCTGAATCATTAGCGAACGATAAACCTTTATCAGCGAGAGCACGGCGGAGTTGATCCATCGCTTTTGGACCCATCCCATGCAGCTGCAAAACCTCGGCTTCACTGAGCTTCGTGAACTGCTCAAGGCGCAAATATCCAGCCCCTTCAAGCGCTCGTCTTGCCGGCTTGGCTAACCTAGGCGGAAGATCGCTTTCTTTCGCCTGATCCTTCTCTGTCATCATGATTCCTCCCTTTATTGCTGATTGAAGTTTCACTTTATAAGAAAATCAAAACTTGTATAAGTGTAAGTGCAGCTGTTCCCGCTATTGGTGCCATTTTTTAAAAAATGAACCCATTCGTCGTTGAAATGAATGGCTCAAGCGGGTTTTTTGCAGGTGAAGCGAGAACGTTGATCAATCGCTCCCATCTTTTCCTTTTCAGTTTCATAGGGAAATCAGGAACATCCACGTGATATTCATCTAATTTCGTGCGCAGATGAGGCTCCTCTTTAAAGGGATCTTGTTTCATCATCGTCTCTCTCCCATTCTTCTTTTAATCGTTGGATCGCCTTGTGCAATCGTGATTTAACGGTTCCTATCGGAATGTCTAGAATTTCGGCCATGTCCTTTTGAGTCATATCATGATAATAGAAAAGTAAAATAACTGCACGCTGTATGTCAGGAAGCTTTGCGACTGCTTCCTGAATCGTCATTCGATCGGCATGATGGAATTCTTCTTTCGTAATGGGTGTGAGAAAAGGCAAATAGGTCCGTAATTTTTGCAGCGATTTAATTTGGCGATCATTAATCGGTAGGCGATTTGAAAAAGATAGGGTTTTAATTTCCCTTTACTTGGATCGTAGTAATGCTTGTAACGTTGTAGTTTGACAAACGAATCTTGAACGATATCAATGCTTAATTGCTCATCTCTCGTATAACGGAAAATAAACGAATAAAGAGGCTGTTTTAACAGGTTGTATATGCCTCCTAACGCGTCATCATCTCCATTTTGATACGCGATCATTAATTCATCTTCCCGTTCAATCAATATCATCTCCCCAACGTTCCTTAATCGATTTTAACGTCAACGACACCCAAGAGACTAAGTAAATAATCGATACGAGTGTCCACACTTGTGCCTGGTTTGTAAAAAATTGTACGAAAACATTCTCAACCGTTTCCCCGGAGGAAATGAACATATTTAGCGCTTGAACACAAACAATCGAATAAATGGCTAGAATAAGCGTAACGGTATCGAATACATTCCATCTTAAACATATTTTCGTTTTCTTATAATTGATTTTACCATTTTCACGAAAAACGTACTTACGATCCATTGGAATCGCAATTGCTAAAATGGAAACCAACAAAACACCTGCAACGATCAGTGAAACCACCCAACCTGTATCCATTTGAACATCCCCTATTTCCTTTCTTTACTGACTATACAAACGAGAAAGCGAAAAGGTTCATTTAAATACAAAAAAACTACACCGTTGTCGGATGTAGTAATTGTGTAATGCTACCTGCTAACCCATATGTTCATGATGAGTTCTACCGTAGCGCCAAAAACTCCCTAGCTATTTTTCTTTCATCATATATAGGTTGAATATATTTTTTCATCACATAGGGTGAAGTCATAACCGAAAGAAGGGCTCCATAGTCAAGATTGAATGCTACTTCGTCTCCTACTTTCAAATCCACTTTTTTCGCATCAAGAATCGTATGGTCACTGCTTGATCCTAAAATATCTATATCCAGTTTTGGGATGAGTCCACTCACGAGCACATCCTGAATGCCTACCCCAAGGATGGCTCTTCTAATGTGCCCGCGATCTTGCCATGTTGGAGAAATTCCAAATGCATTTTGACCTATTTCTCCATCAGGTACGGATGACTTTATTTTTGATTCGATGACCTCAGATATGAAGGTGAAAACGTCTGTAAATAATTCGGGTATTCTTTTACGACCAAGTGTTTCTCTCCCTAAAAATATGGATTCGCCCAATCTTAAATTGTTGATAAGCCCTCTATTCTCAGCCGTCATAAACCAATTATAATTGGCTGAATTTCCTCCTGAAACATAGAGAAGCGGCAAAGCAAATTTTCGCTCCACTTGGATAGCGAGTGAAGATAACGTTCTCATCTTCTCGTTATTCGGTTTGACTCCTCCAAAGCAGGAAAAATTGGCCCCAATCCCGACCATTTTAATTCCTGGAAGTTTCAATACCTCTTGAACATGCCAATCGAGATCAAGCGGCATGATCCCTTCTCGTAAATCACCCATTTCGATCATAAGAATAATTTTATGCACCTTTTTGTTTCTTATCGCGGTTTCTGAAAGACTCTTCATGACCGCTATCTCCGTATTCATACTAATATCAGCATATTTTATGACTAACTCAATCTCACTTAAAGCAGGTGTTCGTAATAAAATAAATTCTGCCTGAATACCGGCATCACGCATTTTCTTAAGGTTTATTATTTTTGAATCTGCTAACAGACGAATGCCCTTATTCACAAGAACGTTTGCAATCTCTGGCTGTCCGCAAACTACTTTTGTCACACCCATAAGGCCAATTTCTTTTGAAGCATACAAATTGAAGAGTTTTTCTGCATTATGTGCAAGCTTACCAAGATTAATTTCAATCCTTGGTGTGATCAGGTCAATCAATTGACTAGCACTTTATTCTTCTTATCCCCTATTTTTGGGAATGCCTCAAAGATGCTGGAGATGAGCTTGTCACATCCATGCTTTAAAACATCGGTCGTTGGAAGTTGTAATTGGTCTTCATACTCTATCACAACATCCTCAATTTCTTCATCTGACATGTTTTCATGGTTGATGGTAATCGCAATGACCTTTGAGCTTGAAAAGTTTTCGACTATCTCAATCTCACTTTTAATCGTTGGCATTTTCATAAAGCCAAAATCGCCTAAATTCTTTCGTTTCGGAGGATGTTGAATGATCACCGCTCCCGGTCTTGAGCCTCTTATAATTCCACAAGAGCTTACATACGCTGGATGACTTAAAGCGCCTTGGCCTTCCACAATAATAATGTCAGGATGCTCCTCATCATAGGCTTTCATAATTTGATTTTCAATTTCACCAATCATAAACTGCAGAGGCATAGCATCGATCGCCACCCCATATTTAGCTCCTTGGATAATACCTGTTTGTCCCGTCGCCACAAAAGCAACGTTCAATCCCTTTTTTAACAAAGCAGCTTCAAGAATAATAGAGGTCGTTCTCTTGCCAACTGCGCTATCTGTTCCAAGAACGGCTACAATCGGGGTTTGAATGTCTAAAATTCTTCCTGAAAAAAGATGTAAATCCTTACTTTGTGGCGGCTTTCGAATATCTTGAATAGTCACGCCATATTGAATGGATTGATTTAAAAATTCCGTGTCTTCCGTAAAGAATTCATGAAGGGGATTGACGATATCCATCTTGAGTTCCATTGCTTTCATCACGATCGCTCTTTCATCCTTTTTTAAAAAGGCTTCCGCAGGCGCAATGCCGTAAATGAAATGATTTGGTAAATAGGCCAATGTTTCAATCGCATGCTCAAGGCTTTCGAATATCGGGATTCCATTCTTTTTGCCCTCAAGATACTCCCCTGCATCTAGCCCAGCCTTCGTACTATCAATGACTCCAGTAATCTGATATTTTCTTGAACTTCTCACAAGTCCATTGGCGGTCTTCCCGTCCATCGTTCCAAAATGATCTTCACAATAAATAATGGCCGTTTTTCTCATTATAATTCCCCATCCCTTTTTTAGGTTTATACATTCAGATCAGAGGAAATTTTACATTTTTATACACAAAAAAACACCTTAACAATAATAGAAGACAACAAGCAGGCTTACAGCCCAGACACTAATCACGTAAGGTGTTTTTCGAATATCAAATTTTTTCCATTCCTTAATTTTAAGTATACCACATATTTGATAATAAGCCATCTTTACGACCTAGGATAAAATAGGAAATAGAACTAGGAACAAACTAAAAGAAGCGTTTAACCCCTTTTCACCCTCTTTGTTCTGCTCCTACATGTTAAAGTTTGAACTACCCACCACTTAACACCCTTAGCGGCAGCTGGTGGCACCTTGATTTTATGTGGGGATTACAAGGCGTGGATTCACCGCTTCAATTTGTTACTGGAGAGAAAAACGTCGTACTCGGTCTCGTCTCTTCTAAAACAGGGGAACTTGAAGAAAAAGAACAGATCATTACGTACATTCAAGAAGCGTCCCAATACGTGCCGCTTGATCGGCTCGCCTTAAGCCTGCAATGCGCACTCGCTTCAACAGAAGAAGGAATCATTTTAACCGAAGAACAACAATGGGCGAAACTGCACTTCATTAAAGATATTGCAGAAGACGTGTGGAAATAATCAAAAAAAACAGGCAGGAGAAAGTCCATTTCTCTTGTCTGTTTTTTGTTGTGTTAGGCGTTTTTAAACCGTCATTATTGCTCTCATTATGTAGTCGCGGGAATGAGCGCGAATGAGTTATACTACTTTACTCGTAAGTGCCGCCTCGATTTCAGCTTTCAATTCATCTGCAGATAATTCTGTAGGATATTGATATTCTTTGTTATTGATAAAAACAGTAGGCACCATTTTCACATTTCTGCGGATGGCCTCTGCCGTTACGTTCAAGCTAATTTCGGTATTTTGCGGTACTTCTTTTAATTGATATTTTTCTGCTAATACATTTTTGATTTCTTGATTATTCAATTGATCCCATTGTCCTTGTGTTTCAAATAATTCCTTTAAGATTTCTTTTACGCGCGAAGGATTCTCATAATCGAGGAATAGGTTGATTAACGTTCCATTTAGCAGCATCTCTCTCGGCTTGTCATAATGTTTGACAATGAACTCAACTTGCTCATTATCTAAATAGTCTTTTAAAACATCCTCCGCAATGCCAAAAAATGTAGCGCAATAAGGGCACGTTAAATTCAAAAATACTTCAACCTTTACAGGCGCATCTTTTTGTCCAAAACTCAATTGTGTATTCTCAATCTGATTCGTCATCTCTCTCACTCGCTTTCCAGAAAAATTTAATTCTTATTTTCACAAAGTATAATAATTCTTACTAAAATTGTCAACATTAAAATTACAGAATATTCATTATTAAAATGGATTCGTTGCCCAAAGACTGGAAGACGGAATAAAGACACTCGGATGCAATTTTAATTGAGCAAGCATATAGTCCGCTAATTTTTCTCGCTGCATAAACTTCTCCGAATCATGATCCTGAACGTTCTCTTTAGAGACAAATTCCGTCGCGAACATACTCGGTGTTAAGGCAGAAATACGAATATTGTGTTTGCGTACTTCTTGTGCCAACGATTCGGTCAGACTAAGAAGACCGCATTTAGACGCACTATAAGCACTTGAACCAGCTGTACCTCTTAGCCCTGACGTCGAGGAAATGTTGATAATATCTCCCTTATTTTTTCAAGAAGCTGAGGCAAAACGGTACGTGTCACATAATAAACGCCCATTAAGTTTACATCAATCACCGTTTTCCAGTCTTTTGGATCGATGTCCATAAAGGAGCCAAACTTCCCTATTCCAGCATTGTTAATTAAAATATCAGCCGTTCCAAGCTCGCTTGTTATCTTGTCAACCGCTCGCTCCACTTGCTCTAACGAGGAGACATCAGCCGTCGCATATGCCGCTCGTCCCTCCAAATCTTTCTATATAACCCCAATGAATTTGAATCCTGTACGGCCCTGATTGCCCGTACGGATCCAAATGAACAGGAGAGTGTCCTCCTCCTCCCAGAACTCGATTCCTTATGGGAGAAGAAACAGTCTTAAGCGGGAATCATTATCCGTTCTTATTGACTACAAAAAAGCAAGTAGACTTGTCTAAAATCAGACTTTATCTACTTGCTAGTGCCTCCCTAACTGAAAATCGATAATCTGTAACCAATAATTGTGTAATTAAACAATTCCAGTTAACATATAGACTGCAATTATAAAGAAAGCAGCGATTGTTTTAATGATTGTAATGGCGAAAATGTCGCGGTATGACTGCTTATGGGTTAAACCAGTGATCGCAAGCAACGTAATGACAGCTCCATTATGTGGAAGTGTATCCATACCGCCCGAAGCCATTGAAATAACACGATGCATTACTTCAAGTGGAATATCAAATTGATTTGCTAATTGAATATATTTTTCAGACATCATACCTAGTGTTATGGCGATACCAGCAGAAGCTGAACCAGAGATTGCAGAAAGAATATTCGTTGTAACTGCACCATTTAATAATGGGTGAGTAAATACTTTTGCAATTCCGTCTCTTGCCATTGCGAAACCAGGTAAATTAGAAATTACAGCACCAAAACCATATTCAGTAGCAGAGTTCATGATGGCAAGAAGCGCACCGGCAACCCCTACTTTCATACCGTCTTTGAAATCCATAATAACTGGTTTTCTATTATATAAAATAGTTGCAATAATACCACAAAGAAGTGCTATTTCAACTGACCAAATACCTATAACTTTTGCTGTTTCTATGTTTGTAAAACTTAATCCAATTGCAGAGAAATCAAAGCCATCAGGATAAAACTTTGGAATTAAAGTAGTAAAAACTTTATTTAAAACAGCTACTAATACTACTGGAACAAATGCGAAAATTCTGTGAGCTATGCTTTCGTTTTCATTCAAAGAAACTTCTGTTTGGTCTTCTTCTTTGATCGTTCCAAAACAATCATAACCTTCTCCAGCTTGTTCAGCTTTTTTACGACGATTTTCTAAATACCACATACCAAGAGTGAAGATAAAGATTGCACCAATTATCCCAAGTGTAGGTGCGGAATAAATATTTGTTTTGAAAAACGTCGTTGGTATTACGTTTTGCACTTGTGGTGAACCTGGAAGTGCGTCCATTGTAAATGTAAATGAACCTAGTGCGATTGTTCCTGGAATTAAACGTTTAGGAATATTTGATTGTCTAAATAAATGTCTTGCAAAAGGATAAACTGCGAATGCTACAACCACTAAACTAATTCCACTATAAGTAAGAATTGCGGCTAATAAAACGATTGTTAACATTGCTCTTTTTTGTCCAACTACCTTAATAATAGTAGATGCAATAGAGCTAGCAAGTCCTGACATTTCTACAACTTTACCGAAAATAGCCCCTAAAAGGAAAATCGGGAAATATAATTGAATATATTCAACCATTTTCGCCATAAAAACATTTGAATAAAATGGAAGAAGCCAACTTGGATCTGTTAAAAATACAGCAAATAATGCACAAAGTGGAGCAAAAATGATAACTGAAAAACCTTTATAGGCTATAAACATTAACATGGCGAGTGCTAAAAGAATAATTACTAATTCCATAAAATTTCTCCTCTACTTCTAAAATTCTCATCTAAAAAACAGCTATCTATACTAAAGAGGTCCGGCACGATATTTAAAGTTATAGGTCTCCCATTTTCTGCGGAATTATCAATGAAAGTGAGAGACTATCTATCACTCTGCAAAACTATGAAGCGCTTTCAATAATAACCAAAAAAAATATAGATCATTGTCATTGCATGATTGATGGAAGTGAGCATTGTTACTTGCCGCTTCCACCAACTCTTAGTTGTATACGAAATATGATTGATTGTCCCATTTCATCTCAATATCATAATCTACTATTCTTTTAGGCTAGAGCGGTTTCAAAAATCCGACTATTTTAGCTTTAAACGATTTTATTCTTGTTTTTTGCAATTTCCGCGGCAACTTCCGCAATCATGTCCTCTTGTCCTCCAACCACTTTACGTTTTCCTAATTCAAGTAAAATATCCCGTGAGTCAACACCGAATTTTTCGGCAGCACGTTTCGCATGGAGAGCAAAGCTTGAATATACACCCGCATAACCGAGTGTTAGGCTATCTTTTGTAATTTCTTGTGGCACTTGCAAAATGGGTGCAACAATGTCTTCCGCTAAATCCATCATTTTATATAAATCTATCCCTGTTTGAATGCCCATCCGTTCCAGAACAGCCACAAGGACTTCTGTTTGCGTATTACCGGCTCCAGCTCCTAAGCAGCGAACACTGCCATCAATACGAGTAGCACCTTCTTCAATTGCAACTAGCGTATTTGCCATCGCAAGAGATAAATTGTTATGAGCGTGGAAACCTACATTAATGCCTACAGACTGTTTAAGTGCACGAATTCGTTCGCGAACTTGATTTGGAAGTAGATAACCTGCTGAATCTACTACATAGACAGTATCGGCTCCATAGCTTTCCATTAATTTTGCTTGTTCAACTAATTTGTCAACTGGAGCCATATGGTTCATCATTAAAAAACCAACTGTTTCCATACCGAGTTCTTTTGCATAGGCAATATGTTGTGGAGCCACATCAGCTTCTGTTACATGTGTTGCGATACGAGCCATTTTTGCCCCTAAATCAGCTGCTTCTTTTAATTCGCGTAAAGTACCAATACCCGGTAACAGCAGAACAGCAATTTTGGACGTATCTGCCACGGAAACCGCTGCTTCGATTAATTCCATTTCATTTGTACGTGAAAGACCATATTGTAATGATGACCCAGCTAACCCGTCTCCATGAGATACTTCAATATAAGGGACATTTGCATCATTCAATGCTTTTGTTATTTTAAGTACTTGATCTACAGTATATTGATGGTTGATCGCATGGCTTCCATCTCGCAATGCAACCTCTGTAATTAAAAGATCTCGTTTATTCGTCATTCTTTATTTACCCCTTTCTACAATTCAAATTGTTTCTTTCGTTAATAGTTTTTTAGCGAACGCTTCTGCGATTTTAACACCGGCCGATGTCATGATATCAAGGTTTCCTGAATATTTAGGCAGGTAATCACCTGCACCTTCTACTTCAAGGTAAATGGTTACTTTATTTCCATCGAAAGTAGGTTCAGTGCGGACGCGGTAACCTGGGACATATGATTGAACAACTTTAACCATTTCATCAATGGATTGTCGAATCGCTTCTTCGTCCATTTTTTCTTCTTCTACAAGCAGATACACTGTATCACGCATCATAATTGGAGGTTCTGCAGGGTTTAAGATCATAATCACTTTTCCTCTTTTTGCGCCACCAACCTCTTCGATGGCACGTGAAGTCGTTTCGATAAATTCATCAATATTTGCACGTGTTCCAGGTCCTGCACTCTTACTAGCAATCGTCGCAACGATTTCCGCATATTCTACTGGAGCCACTTGGTTTACGGCATGGACCATCGGGATTGTCGCCTGACCACCACAAGTAATTAGATTGATATTGTCTTTATCTAGATGGGCTTCGATGTTTACTGCAGCACATACTAATGGTCCTACAGCTGCAGGTGTCATATCAATTACTTTTATTCCTGCTTCTTTTAACACTTTTGCATTATAGAGATGGGCTTTTGCTGAAGTTGCATCGAAGACGATGTCAGCATCTAATTCTGGATCTGCCAGAAAACCATCTATCCCAGTATCAACCCCTGCATAACCTAATTTTCTTGCACGGCGTAATCCGTCTGATTGTGGGTCAATCCCAATCACAGCAGTCAACTCTAATAATTCAGAGCGTCCAAGTTTTATCATTAAATCTGTACCTATATTCCCTGAGCCAAGGACGGCAACTTTAACTTTTGACAAAATAATTCTCCTCCTACATTTAAATGTATTTTTATAATCACTCTGTACTCGCTTCAATTTAGATGAATGTCATCTTTATAACCTAAATAAGTTGAAATCTCAGATGCAGCTCTTTTAATTCCCTCTATTACCTTAGGAAGCCGATTTTCGTCAAGCCTCATTTTAGGTGCGGCACAGCTTATTGAAGCGATTACATTTCCTTGATGATCAAATATTGGAGCAGCTATACATTTAAGCCCTAACTCTATCTCTTCATCATCAACAGCATAGCCTTTCTCCCGTATGGAATGTAAATGATTTTTAATATCCTCTCTATTCGTCATCGTGTACTCCGTAAACGATTCCAAAATTACGGATGATAAAATCCGATCAACCTCTTTTTCACTTAAGTAGGCAAGGATCGCCTTTCCAACACCTGTACAATGAAATGGAGCTCTTTTTCCTATATGCGAGTAAATTGTAAGGGCTCTAGGTCCTTCTACTTTTTCAATGTAAATAACTTCATCACGCTGTAACGTAACTAAGTGAACAGTTTCATTAAGTTCAACCACTAGATCCCTAATAATTGGTCTTGCAATTTTTCCAATCTCAAGATTTTTACCCACTAAATTGCCAAGTTCAAAAAGTTTGATCCCCAATTTATACTTCAAATCATCTGGGTTTTGTTGAAGGTATCCTCTATGTTCCAAAGTCTTGATTATACCGTGAACTGTGCTTTTTGATAGGTTTAGTTTCTGACTAATCTCTTTGACACTTAGTTCTGATTTAGAAGTCAGAAACAATTCAAGGACATCAGCTGCTCTTTCAATCGATTGAATTAAACGTTCAGACATTCCCATCCCTCTTTCATTCGTCATTGTCGAATAGCGTTCGTATTTTATCTAATGAATGTTTTTATACTAACTCTCATTAATAATGATGTCAATATATTTAAAAACAAACCAATTAAATTTAAGTGATGTGAAAGAGACAATATTCAGGTTGAATAAGCGGAAATTCTTAATTTTGTCAGTCTTTTTTAAAATAATCATCAAATATTATAATAATTACCTTAATTTTCAAATAAAAAAGAGCCTATTTCTTTTAAGAAATTAGGCTCATCAAAATTATTTTAAATAATCTCAAATTGTATAAAACCAGAAAGAAAATTCAAAAAAGATCGTATCAACGGCGAGTGACATGCTGAAAGATGAAAAAAACAGGGAAAAAGGGAAAAAGCGAAAAATATTGCTTTTTCTGTCTTAGCACAGGCCAAAAAACTGAAAAAGAAATAAGTTATGATTAAGATAGAGCATGATTCCATTTAGGAATCATGCTCTTTTATTACCCGTGGGCTATAGAAGCCACATTCAGCTGCTAAGAAACCAAATTTCCCTTTCCAAAACGATCCAAAGGTATGAATCTAGCTTGAAGGTATCTCCTTTTTCAGGCACCTTATCACATTGTACTTGATTCTAGACACCGATCGTTCCTGTCTATCAGGCCGTTCATCGCTGTCCTATTCATTAATAAAAAACCCCGCCACAGAAGGAGTGTCGTTTCATTTATTATTATTTAAAACATTTCTTCATCATTTATATTGGCCGTGATGAAGAATAGTTGATTCAAATTTGAAATGTACGATAGGAATGAATCTGCCCTTGTCGAATATGGATTATGTAGAAACAACTCATGTTATTCTAATCTAATGGGACTGCGGATAAGAATTCTTGCTTGCCGATATTTTTTCCATTGGTTCGATCCTTTTTGACAATGAGACATTTTCTTTCTCAAATCCGCTAATGCCTCGGCACGGAATTGAGAAAGACTACGTATCGCCCGTCTCGATACCAATACGGCTTTGTCTTCTGTTGCCACTGTGAACGCATCGATTTCACCTAAATCCCCGCCCACCGCTTGAAAATCATCTGTAAACTAGTTGCCCTGTGGTCGTCATATTGAATCACAACAGGCAATTTCATCTACATCTGTACCTCTAATTTCCTGTCACTCTGCCTCGTTGTCTAGACTTCTCATCTTTTTTAAGCCGTGCATGATTTCATACTTCTCACGGCCAAAATAATCATGAAGCTCTAAATAATATTTATATAGTTCATCATAAATTCGCACATTTTCCACGATGGGATGGAAAGTTTCCTCTTTCACTTTTGCCATATTCTCAGCTGCTTCGAAAATCGTATTGTAGCCGCCCGTTTCCTCTCCCGCTGCAACGGCTGCATACATGGCTGCACCAAGAGCAGTTGTTTGATGAGAGTCTGGTATTTTAATTTCTCGATTAGTAATGTCGGCATAAATCTGCATAAGCAATTTATTTCGTTGCGGCAAACCGCCACTCGCAAAAATTTCATTAACCTCGATCCCAGCCTCAGTATAATTTTCAATAATTTTTCTCGTACCAAATGCTGTCGATTCTAATAAGGCTCGATAGATTTCTTCCGGTTTCGTCGCTAATGTAAGCCCCACAATGGTCCCGGATAAATTGGCATCTACTAAGACAGAACGGTTTCCATTCCACCAGTCCAAGGCAATAAGGCCAGATTGTCCTGGTTTATAGTTGGATGCCTTTTCCTCCAATAACTGATGCACACTCTTTCCTGCTTCTTCAGCTTGTTTTACGATATAACTTGGCACTGCATGATCTACATACCAAGCAAAAGAATCCCCTACAGCTACTTGTCCTGTCTCATAACTGTAATAGCCTGGAATGATTCCATCTTCTACAATTCCGCATACACCCTCAATTTTTTCCTCTTTATCTGCGATCAGCATGTGACAAGTAGACGTCCCCATCGCCATCACAAACTGCCCTGGACGCACAGCGCCAACTGCAGCTACTCCTGCATGGGCATCAATAATTCCGACAGCCACAGAAGTTCCCGGTAAAAGCCCTAAACGCTGGGCCATTTCTTCTGTCAGTTCTCCTGCCTTTTCGCCAATGGATTGAACCACTCCGCGCATTTTTGTTTCTAAAATATTTTCAAGACGAGGATTCAGCGCTTTAAAAAAGGAGGGCTCTGGATACCCGTTTTGCTTACTCCAAAATGCTTTGTAGCCGCATGTATTACTACTACGAATAAGATTGTCTGTTAATCGAGAGGTGATCCAGTCACATACTTCCATAAATAAGTCTGTTTCCTCAAAAATCTCTGGTGCTTCTTTTAGGATTTGGAGGATTTTAGGGAACATCCATTCCGAAGAAATTTTCCCGCCATAGAGGCTTAAAAATTCTTCTTCCCTTTCCTTTGCCAGCTGGGTAATTTCATCTGCTTCACCTTGTGCTGCATGGTGTTTCCATAATTTCACCCAACTATGCGGATTGCTTTCCCATTTTTGATCAAAACATAATGGATTTCCTACATTGTCTAAAGGAAGAATAGTTGACGACGTAAAGTCAATTCCTATTCCAATGACATGACTTTTATCTATTTGCGCCATACTTATTACTTTAGGGACTGATTGGTAAAGCACATCTAAATAATCTCCTGGATGTTGTAAAACCCAATCTTGTTGAAGAGGTTTTCCATTCGGCAATTCCTTGTCTAAAACTCCATGTTTATATTGGGTTACGTGAGTGGCAATCTCCTCCCCAGTCATGACGTCAACCAATAATACTCTTCCTGATTCCGTTCCAAAATCTACTCCAATTGTATATTTTCTAGTCAAATCATTTTTCCCCTTTCCTAATCTTTAACTTAGTAGTCCTCTTCCAAAAAAGTAAGAAAGAAGCCCAAAGCCAAGCAGGAGCCCCACACAAAGAACCATCTTCCAAAAGATGTTTCGTTTTGATATTAACATACTAATGACAAAAGGGAGCGTCATCAATTTTTGTCTACGTATACTCTTTTACTCCTTCAAGAATATAGATACAGATGGAAACTGCTTTAATAAGCTGCGCATTCACAGAACACTAGGCTATATAAGCCCAATTTAATACAAACGATTGTCCTTTGAATAGTCTGTCTGATGTAGTCTTGACAATCCAAATTTTAAGTAATAATGAATGTTCGAATAACCTATTCCTCTATCATCAATCATTATATTTTCCGTGATGAAGAACAGATGATTCAATTTTGAAATGTGCGATAGGAATGAATCTGTCCTTGTCGAATATGGATTATGTAGAAACAACTCATGTTGTTCTAATCTAATGGAACTGGAGGTACATAATATGAATACAGAATCTACTTGCCGGCTTATTCGTTCGGCCAAAACATATCATGGCAAACAGGGGTTTGACTACTTAGGAGCCATCTCAAAAGAAAGCGTCGGTTCTAAAGGGATCTGCATGCATTTATTGACGATTCCCCCAAGCCAACGAGCAAAAGCACATCTTCATCAAGACCACGAGACAGCCATCTATATGCTTCAAGGGAAATCGGCCATGTGGTATGGTGAGAAACTTGAGCAGCATATGAACGTAGACGAGGGAGACTTTTTGTATATTCCGGCAGGTATGCCCCATCTTCCTTATAATCCCGATGAATTTGAATCTTGTACAGCCCTGATTGCTCGTACGGATCCAAATGAACAGGAAAGTGTCCTCCTCCTCCCAGAACTCGATTCCTTATGGGAAAAGAAACAGTCGTAAGCGGAACCGTTATCCATTCTTATTGAAATTAAAACGGAAACAATTTAACTTTATTTTGTCCCGTGCTGAAGCCAATGATTTCGCGTTTGACGTTTTTTATTTCACGTCTAAATAAAACTCATTTCCACTGTATTCTAAAATCACACAAATCAATCAAAGCAAAAAGCCCGAGAACATAAATATTCTCAGGCTTTTTGGAGACTTTTATTTCACTTTGTCTTGCAGCACTTCTTTCAACAACTCAATCGCACTTTCTTCACTCGGATCGTTGGTACCAAGTTCCCCCCGGAAAGCTTTTGAAAGAATGGTCTGTTTTAGCGTTTCCAGTTGTTCCTCAACATGTAGAATTTTCAAGGAGTCTGTTTCTTTTTTTAATATAGCAACCAATTTCTTTTCAATTTCCTTTGCCTCATCTAGTGGCGGTACTGGTATTAATATAGATTCTACTGCCTTAGAACCTACGTTACCTTGGTTTACTCCCCCTGTCTCAAAACCAAAAAAAGTATTTCTAAATGTAGATGATTGAAGATAGTAGAAAACATACTCATCCATTCGTTTAGGCTTTAACGACAAAATACGTTGATTAAGTAGTAACGGTTTATCTGTTCCATCCACTTTAACCGCATAGCCATAGTCTCTTTTATATTTCGTTCCCGTCAAGGACAATAAAATATCTCCATTTTTAATGGTGTATTTCTCGAGAATTTTCATATCATATTCTTTAGGCAAATAGACAGGATTTCTTTCTAATGCTAATTTATTTTTATATAGATTCCCCATTCTAATGAGCTGGATGCCTTGATCTACAAAATCCTTGCTCTTAAATGCATAACCATTCTTAAATTCAGCAATATCTTTTAGAGTGCTCCATCTCCATGTATCTGGTATCTCATAAGGCATTGTCGAGTCGTTTGATATGGAAACTTGAAGAGATTTATTCTCTTCAATATTTTGATTTTCTAATCTCCATGAATTTGTTAGCTCTCCGCGAAACGCCTTATCCAAAATAGCCGCTCGACGAAGTTCAAACGTTTCTTTCGCTTCCTCAATCAACTGCTTTGTTTCTTCCATTTTATTTAAAAGGCGCTCTATTTTCCCAGCAATCCTTTTTTGCTCATTTAAAGGTGCTACTGGTATAGGGACTGTCTTTAAATTCTTTTGATTCAAACTCACTTGATTGACAGCTCGGTTGATTCTTTCCCTCACATCTTTTCTAAATTGATAGGACCTCATATAGTATTGAGCATATTCTGGAGCTACTTTCTCTTTGAAAAGTCCTATCTTTAATAAATTCATCCCATGCACTAAAGGAAGATCACTTCCCTTAATTAAAGCTGTTTTCCCAACATGTTCTATACTATTAATATGACTTAGCACAATATCATTAGGTTGATAATAATCCTTCTCTTTAACAGAGCTAACTTCTTCAATATATCCAATTCTATTTAAGTCAATCTCGTTATTTTGTACGGATTCAATTCTCGTTACCTTTACTCCCAAACCATCTTTATTTTGTTTAACCGTAGTGCCATTTTTAATTTCTTGTGCTATTGTATCGACATATGCCCACACCCAATTCTTTGGCACCCTATATGGTTGCTCTTCCTCTGGCACAAAAGCTTCTTCCAGCAGTTCTTCGATGGTCTTCTGTCTCTTACTCATTGCGTGACCACCTTGTCTTCTTCCACTGCCCTAAGCTCTTCCACAACTTCACTTAATAAATCCATCGCCTGCTGAAGTTTCATTATCGCTTCTTCTGCCGAATCAATTGGTTCTGGCAGATTTTCATAAGCAGATAATGAGTCATCAGCAATCAATCCGATATCTAAGCTGTCATCCTTTTTCGCGATTTCTTCTCGTGTATACTTGTTCCAGCGTTCATCTTTCACTTGAGAACGGTCTTCTGCCACATAGGTTTTCATAAAGTTTTCAAAATGAGCCATCGTTAACTGATTACGTTTCCCAAATGAAGACATATTTGTGCGAAGGTCATATACCCAAACGTCTTTTGTGTTATCTTGGTCTGTTGTTCCTTTTGTGAAGAATAAGACATTTGTTTTAACACCTTGTGCATAGAAAATACCTGTTGGCAAACGTAAAATGGTGTGTAAGTTACATTTGTTCATCAAGTCACGACGAATTTGCGCACCGATGCCGCTTTCAAACAAGACATTATCAGGGATTACAACCGCTGCACGTGCTTGTCCGTCATCTTTGAGCGCATTGTAAATGACCTGTAAGAAGTTCAACTGCTTATTTGATGTTTCAAATGTTAAGTCATCACGTGTCACACGTTCGCCGCCTTTTTTCGTACCGAATGGTGGATTGGTGAGGATCACATCAACGTTTTTCATCCATTTTCCTTTACTTGACAACGTATCACCTTGTTCTAAGCGTCCTTCCATATCGTGCAGCAATGCATTCATTAACGCTAAGCGATGCGTGTCTTTGACAAGTTCCATACCAGTAAAGGCTTCCTTTTTCTGAAAGTCTGCTTCTACCGTTTCTAAATCAAAATAGTTATCCGTTTTTTCTTTTACGTACCGATCTGCCGCAATCATAAAGCCAAATGTACCAGCTGCCGGGTCATTGCACCGCTCACCAGGTTTTGGATCAATTAATTGCACCATAACGTCAATAAGTGGTCTTGGTGTAAAGTATTGTCCCGCTCCTGATTTTGTCTCGCTCGCATTTTTCTCAAGCAATCCTTCATACAAATCGCCGAGTCCTTCTTCTTTCGCATTGTACCAGTCAAGTGCGTCAATGGACTTAATGATTTTCTCCAAGTTCTTTGGCTCTTCAATACTTGTCGACGCATCGCTGTAAATAAGACGCAGCTGTTTGTTGTCGCTGCTACCTAGTTCAAGAAGGAGCCTTTGATAAAACTGCTTTAATGGCAGTCCTTCTTTTTCGATTAAATCATCCCAGCGGCAGCCTTCTGTAATTGCCGCTTCTGTGTCTTGTTCTTTCATCATTTTCAAAAACAGCAAATACGTGAGTTCTGTTACATATTGCTGATAGTTAATGCCGTCATCACGCAGCACATTACATAAATTCCATAACTTCTGTACAATCTCTTGGTTTGTCATTTTCACGCCTCCAACATCTAGTTCCATCATTATATCGTAAAAAAGCACCGCTACACGGAATAGCGGCACGTTTCTCATTGGAATTAATTAGCATATAAATTCTCATTAATCGTGAACACAATGGGATCAATCAAGTCGCCGAATTCCCGTTTCAACACTTTGTATCCACCGCTGCTTTTAAAGGGCTCTTCCGTAAAAGCATCTTCTGATGTAGGAGCGAGTACAGGGAACAACAAGAGTTGCTTTTCAATTCGCTCCAGCCATTTTTTCTGTCTAGGTGTCCATTCATGAAATGAATATACTTTTTGCATCGCATATTTAATACGCGTCTCGTGATCCACAAGTGCTACACCGAGAGCGGCTTGGCGAATGAAACTGATCATATCGGCCGCAATTTCTTCGTTCTTCGCATGCTTCCAGGCGGTCTGTAAATGGGATTGCTTAAACCCTTTCGTTTCCAAAATGGTCATCAGCTCTCTCAAGTCTTGTTTCGTTAAATCTTTCGGTCGTGTGCAGATGAGTTGAAGCGCCGGGATTTCGTTCATATTTTGTTTCACAAATTGAACAAACCCATCCAAATAGTCTTCAGGACGACTATTTCCTTCTCCATAACCTCTTATCACGTCCGTCACTTTGTCTTCTCGATTGGAAATGTACCGTTTCTCGCCTTCCGCTCTGTACATTTCCATATATTCAAACAAAACTGAATCCCGCTTTGCTTCTTGCGGTGAATAGGCTTGAACTTCTTTTGCCCACTGATCAATGCTTTTGCCGTTGGACAGCTCTTCAAATTTCTTTTTATCTTCTTCCGTCAATCGTTGCTTACGTCGCTGCAATTTCGCCGCCAATTGCTCACTGTAAAAGCTGGCTTCTTCATCGGTCCCCGCATCGGTCAGCCGCTCATACAATTCACCAATGCTTTGATTTTGCTGCTTCACAACCGGCTTCATTTCTGTATAGCTTTGCAACTTATTGTAAATGCCGACTGCATCATAAATAGTAAAATGCGTCTTGCCGATCTCGGGACAAAGACGAGTTGCACGACCAAGCATTTGATCATATAAAATACGGGACTGCACCCGTCGTAAGAAAACAAGATTTGTAATAGCTGGCACGTCGATTCCGGTTGTGAGCAAGTCCACCGTGACAACGACATTCGGCAGCCGCTCATTTTTGAACCGCTTGATCGATTCGAGTGGCTTATAAATATAGCCCGTAATTTTAACAATGGCATCATCTTCGACTTCATCGCCCCGCTCTTGAAAGGCTTCTTTCAATAAACGAACAATTAAATCGGCATGTTGATCCGTTGCCGCAAAGATGAGTGTTTTTTCTTTTCCCGTTGGATCAATATATTCAACCAATTTATTCAAAATCGCTCGGTTAAACGGTTCGGTAATGACTTGTTTATTAAACTGCTCCACTTCAAAATGAATGGCATCTTCCACTTTTTCAAGTTGAATTTCACCTTGATCTACGTCATATACTTCCACTTCATCGTCTTTTTCAAAGGTAATTCCAAGAGTGGAAAGCTCTGTTTTAAATAAATAGGGCGGCTCGTGATCGACTAAGAAACCATCCAGTACCCCTTCACCGTACGAATATTTGAAGATCGGCATTCCGAATATGTCGGTCGTATGAAGAGCGGGTGTCGCTGTTAGTCCTAAGCAAGCTGCATCAAAATAATCAATTACTCGCCGGTACTGACTAATGTAATCGTTCTGATCCCGAAATTGTAATTCATCATCCGACATTTCACGGTCACTCGTATAGCCACGATGCGCTTCATCAACAATGATAAAATCGTATTGTCCGACACTCGGTATTCTGTCATCTTCACTATAAAATAGACGATGAACCATTCCCTGCACCGTCGCAATATGGACTCTCGTCATCACTTCCGGCGACATGTCTTCCATTGATTTCACATCATATATGCTTGAGAAAGGGAGTCCTTCTATTTCGGTATCTTTCAAAGCATTTTCGGTTTGTCTGCCGAGCGCTTTACGGTCAACAAGAAACAGGATTCTACGGCACTTCTTCGCTTTGATCAAGCGGTACATTAACGCAATAGCAGTTCGTGTTTTCCCTGTCCCTGTCGCCATCGCAATCAGCATTTTTCGTTTACCTTCTTGCAACGCCTTTTCAGCAGCTAATACCGCATGTTGCTGATAAGGTCTCAAGCCAAATTTCGTCACGTCCTCTTCTTGTAGCTGCTCATTCACCAGATCGTTCTCTTGACTCAGAAGCAATTGAAGGTCTTCAGGAGAGTGCCAACCTTCGAGCGGTCGAGCATGCTCCATTTGCTTCCGAGAATCCCAAAACCATATCCCGGATTCTTCTTGCAGCTGTCTTAAAAAGGGTCTGCCATTTGTCGCATATAGAAAGGGCGCTTTATAGTTACTCGTCGTTGGTACAATCTGCTCCTTTTCAATTGGCGTGACATTTTTGGCATAGGTTTTCGTTTGGCTTTCCAGTACAGATGGAACATTTTTATGCTTGGCTTTTGCTTCTACTAACCCAACAAGCCGGAAGCCAATAAACAAAGCATAATCCACTCTGCCGCTTCCTACTTTCCATTCCGCAATCGCCATGTTGCGATTTTTCTCCGGCAATGTTCCTTTTGTATAATGATTTAACACGTTCGTGTCTGCTTCCCAGCCTGCTAATCGTAATTTTTCATCGATAATCGTACGTGTCTCTGCTTCCGTTAATTGCTGACGACGTGCTAATTTTTTCGATTTCTGTTTACGTTCTTGTTTCGTATCGCTTTGCTCTTGCTCTGCTTTTTGACGAATGACTTCCAACTCTTTTTCAAGTTGTTGCAATTTAGCATCATACTCTTGCTGAAGTGTGTCCATTTTATCTATCTCTTGATCCGTGTATTCAACGTACTCAGACGCTTGAAAATGCCAATCACCGTACACTTCCATAAACCATCCAGACAGACGAAAAGCGATTTGCAGCATCGCTTTCGCTTCCTCCACCTGTCCATATTCCGCTTCATGAACCGCTTGATTCCCTTTGCGTCGCAGTGTCTCAAACAGATCAATGAATTCGGGCTCCAAAACCCCTTCGCGCCGCAACGTATTAATCCGATCCACCTGCGTCGTATTGTAGGCTTCACGAATATTTTCAGATGCCAATATGTATTTCGCCATCGTTTCCGCAAATAAGCGCAGCTTCATTAACGTTGTATGTGGGTCCACATACACATTTCTTTCCGCGGACTCCGCTAAATTAGCAAGAACATCCCATTTTCCTCGGAAAAACGAAAAATTGCTCGTCATTTTTATCACCGTTTCGAGTAGTTATTTATGAATAGTATACTACACTCAACCAAATATCCGTAATGGACTGGGGTTCAGACTGTGATCCTTTTCCTACACATTATTCCGAAAAACCCCAATTCTTATTTGCTTTTTTAATGATTGATTCAGCACTATATTTTTAAATTTAGTGTTACTATTTCATTAACGGACCCGATAGTTGAAGAAACAGCACGTATTTTTATTGAGATAATACGAAAAGCAAAATGAATCGCTGGTTACAGACATTATTACTTATTCAAATCGGAGATGTTGTATCTAACTGATTTAAAATAGTAAAGGAATTGATCCAAGTCGTTTATAGTTATATTTACTATTATAACTATAAACATTTCCAAAAATGACCTAGCCACCGAGCTCCGATAAAATACCGAATCACGATGGCTGCATAGTCTTTTTAGAGCTGTCTACCCTGGCAGGGAGAAGTCCAGTACTCAAGGCTTTATGTTTTTGATTAATTGCTCTACCAAATAAGGCAGCTGTTCAAAGGCATGCTTCATATGCAAACGCTCTGTCCGTTTATGGGCGTCTTTTCCAAACGGTCCGATGTTTAGAATAGGCGCTTGCAGTTCCATCATTTCTGTAAACGGAATCGAATAGATATCTTTCCAGACGGGTGTATTTTGTCCATATGCTTCCCATCCAGCATCCATACTGCTCCCGTTTACATAACTCAAATCGCATATACCGTTGAAATAATGCATGCGTTCAATCAATAAGCCGAATTCGTCTTTTGCTAGACTCGTCACCTGCAAAATTGCCTCTTCTACGAGCGAATTGCCGGATGAATTGACCGCCGGATAAAATGGGGGCGCGAATAATAAAATAATCGCTGGTGTCAACTCCTGCGATTGGATAATAAGCTTATCGGCAATTCGAAATGACTTCTCACGGTCATCCCACTCTTCATAGGTATACACATCCGCCTTTACTTCTTCCACAAAATCTGCCCCAAACTTTTCAATAGAGTAGCGTAGCAGCTCTTCATAGCGGATCACGCGCACCTCACTAACCGGCTCCACTTCATTGGACCGACAGACCTTCGTGTAGGCTTTATTGCATTCGTCTGCCGCCTCCATTGCTGTCTGTTCAAACTTTGTCATAATGTCTTCTGCTGTCTGCTTCATGACAAATACGTTATACAGCGCAGATGAGCGATACGGTGTCTGAGTTGAGTATTCAAGGCGGAGATCTTTTTGCTGTAAGGTAATCGGAAGCGGCGTCTTTTCGCCGAGCACTGTTTCCTGAAACAACGGATTCCATTCCATTTTCTGGGTCAAGAAAGATGCGATGTAGGGGGAAGTTAGTCCATTGAATGGTTCACCTACATGTGTTTCCCGGCCGTAAAACAGGGCACCCGGCATAACTTTGCCAATCGTACCAGAATAAGTTTTACATGTTGTATCCCCTGGTTCCTGCGTAAAAACAGGTTCGCTATTTAAAAAAAGCTTGTACGTCAGGCCAAATTCTTTTTGCAGTTCCACCAGCTTGGGAACGGCGGCGCGCATGCCGGCTGAATTCACTTCTTCATCCGGCACGGTCAAAAGCAAGAGATTAATTGGCCACTTTTCTGTACTCGCTTTTTCAATCAATTGCATATGCAAAGCCAGCCCCATTTTCATATCCATTGTCCCGCGTCCAAATAAATACTCTCCCGACTGCAGGTCTGCCAGCACGTCATCCGGCAAGTCATTCGGGTTTCCCATCCAGTAAGCCGTCAATTCCTCGGGCTGTGTGGCAAGTGGCTCCAGCTCCCCGTATTCCTCCGTGCTGACGGTATCATAATGGCTAATTAGACAGATTGTATCCAATGTGTCCGGATGTTTATAAAGTGCCGTCACAAATTTCCGCCGTATGTCCGTGGCATGCAGCGCCAGGTGTTCCGGGTACTGATGAAAATAATCCAGACTCTGCAATTTCGACTGAAGCTTCATCGGAAATTGCCGCTCATCCTCTGTCATCGTGATGCTTTTCCAACCGGCCAGCTCGCATAAAAGTGCCCGCAGCTTATCAGGTGAATCCCACAGTAACGTTGTCATCGCGATCCCTTCCTTTCATATTTACGTATTAAAGAAATCCCTTTACAGACAGGTGGCTAAGAATATTCTACCAAGCGTCTATTTTAATGACATCTGCACTTGCCTTTGAAATCGTTAAGTATGTAGGTGCAGCCTATTTAATTTATTTAGGGATAAGTGCTTTCATTGAAAAATCGAAAAAGGGTGAGAAGCCCTTCACAAAAAAGGTGAATTCTACTTTATCTTTTCATCAGGCTTTATTAGGCGAACTGCTCAATCCTAAAACGGCTCTTTTTTTCTTAGCTTTTTTACCTCAATTTGTCCAAAGTAATGGATATTCAGTGACAATTCAGCTTTTAATTTTAGGCTTAACTTTTGTTTTAATGAGCATCTTGTATACGACTTTGTTGGTGCTGCTGGCGAGTTTGATAGGTAACCGGTTATTTCTAAAAAACAGTATAAACTCACAATGGATCGGTAAGGTAGTCGGTATAGTCTATGTTGGTTTAGGTTTAAAGTTAGCTTTTCAAAATCAAGAATAAATACTTCCTTTATCCCTTATGTGCGATGCTGATAAGAAACGTACATAATATGTATATGTTCGTTCTGCAAACTAGGGTAACGACAGCATTCTTTCATTTACCACGCTAAGATCATGTCCAATATGAAAAAGCCGATTGTCCTACGCTACAGAACAATCGGCTTTTATGAGGTAAAGGGAGCAACTACTGGTTTTGGGGCCAGTTACTTTCGTCTTCCCTGGTTTGTAATTGTACAAAATAGTGCGTGATATGTGGCTTGTATACAGCCGTTTTGTTGAAATTGCTCTTCGTATAACCTGATCATGCTGCGAAAAACACGAGGGCTTTGACTCGAAATCCCGTCATTGCTGTTGGCTGCTCCGATTTTGCGAACAGAATCCAAAAAATCGCGAACGGTTGAAAACCATTCTATGTAGTGCGCTTGCTGCATGGAAACATGCCCATACTGTTCGCATAATTCCTTTAGCTGCTGCGGCGTAAAAAATGACTGCCCGATAGCCCTATCTTCTTTCCCTACCAAATTTCTTACTGCCTGTTGGAAAGACAGATGAAGCTCTTTAAACGTTTCATGGCCAAATGTCGTAAACATCATGGTGCCGTTATCCTGCAATGATTTGAACAAACGGTCTATCGTTCCTTGCAAATCATTCATCCACTGAAATGTTGCATTTGAAATAATCACATCATACCGCCCCGAAAAATCAATTTGCTCAATGTCTCCGCATATAAAAACAGCTTTTTCGGCTCCTATTCTTTTTTTCGCCTGCTCAATCATATCCGGTGCAAAGTCAACTGATGTGACAAAAGCATAAGGAAAGGATTTTACTAGTTGTTCTGTAACATATCCTGTACCACAGCCAAGCTCTAAAATAGAAAGGGGGGCCTGTGATGTGTATGTTTGACACAGTTTTTGAATAAGCACATCACCCATTTTCTTTTGCACATTCGCATATTCGTCATAGGTTAAAGCTGCTTTATTAAAACGTTTTTGAAGCAGCACTTTGTTAATCATGTTCGTTCCCCACTTCTGCAAATTGTTGAATCATATGAGCACATTCCTTTGCTTTTGTAATGTGAGGCGCATGTCCAGCACCCTCCCATACATGCAAACAGGCATTCGTTCTTTCTCCGATGTAGCGGGCAGCTTCCACCGAACATACACGATCATTCTCTCCATGCAGCAAAAGAAGAGGAACATGCAAGGTAGAAAGAAGCGACCTTACGTCACGATGTATCAAGTAATTGAGCCCAATAAGGAGTGAGTTTGTATCGTCCTTTGCAAAATGTGCACGCACGGCTGGAAATGACTCCTTCCATAGTTGTTCAGTAGCCGAGAACATACTTTCATCAAACCTTTTAAGAGCATCGTCAGTTTCCTTCTGTACGCTCCGCTTTAATCGATCCACAAACTTAACCTCCCATCCTGCATAGTCAGAGTCAGTATCTTGCGTAAATCTTGCTACCCCTCCTATGAGCACTATACCGCATACAGGCTCTTGCGACGCTGTCGCTAATGCAGCAATAGCACCAAGTGACCAGCCGATCAAAATAACCTTCTTTTCTTGCCGAATAATGTGACGGACACGATTTTCTATATCCTCCTCACTTTTCGTATGATGCCAATTTATAAATCGAATACGGTATGATGATAAGTACTTGCACATTTCATCCCAAACCGGGGTATCCATCCCCCATCCCGAAAGCATAATAAGTGTCGGTCTCATTAAGAAAGTACACCTTCCCTCAGCCCAGTTTCTGCTATAAGCTTTACTGCCTCTCGGATTTCTTCAGGCTTATGCTCGGATGTAACAGTTAATCGAATGCGCGAACTGTTTTCCGGAACTGTCGGTGGACGAACAGCAATGGCTGCAATCCCTTTTTCCTGCAGCATCTGACTGAAGCTAATAGTTGCTTCATTTGATCCAATGACAATTGGAACGATGTGAGTGCTGCTGCCCCCAGTATTAAATCCCGCTTGCTTTAATAGGTCGCGAAGCAATGTTCCATTTTGCATAAGCAAAGCGCGTCTGGTTGATTCATCACGGACAATTTCAACGGCGCGTTTAATAGAGCCGACAGTACTAGGCGGCATCCCTGTTGTGAAAATAAAGCTGCGCATTGTGTTGGTCAAATAATCTATTAATAGTTTGCTTCCTGCCAGATATGCTCCGCTGCAGCCAAGTGCTTTGCTGAAAGTACCCATATGAAGATCAATGCGTTCAGCTAGCTCCT
Organism: Bacillus sp. 37MA; assembly: GCF_000372765.1. Classification (NCBI taxonomy): domain Bacteria; kingdom Bacillati; phylum Bacillota; class Bacilli; order Caryophanales; family Bacillaceae; genus Bacillus; species Bacillus sp. 37MA. The sequence goes on along the minus strand of NZ_KB889752.1, from coordinate 256,382 downwards.
GAGCGAGACCCGCCCCATTTTGGCCATAAACCCCACTTGCGTGGGCCTCGTCAACCATAAGAAGAGCGTTGTATTTTTCTTTTATCTGCACAATTTCACGCAAATACGCCGTATCTCCGTCCATACTAAACACTGTATCCGTTACAATGAGCTTTCGTTTATTTGCAGGCGTCTCCTGAAGAAGTTTCTCTAAATGCTCTAAATCATTATGTTTATAACGCTTTTGCTCGGCCCGACTCAATATAATCCCATCTGTAATGCTGGCATGGTTCAGCCGATCACTGTATACAACATCGTTTCTTCCTAAAAGGGCGGACAACGCTCCCAAATTAGCCGTATAACCGCTGCCAATGAGCAAAGCTCTTTCCGTGCCCTTCCAGTTTGCAATATCTTGTTCCGTCTCCTCATATAGAGGATAGTTGCCGACAATCAATCTTGAAGCTGTTGCACCTGCTCCATACAGAGAAACAGCCTCTATCGCAGCTTCTATTAATCTTTTGTCACCCGCCAAACCTAAATAGTTATTGGAAGCTAGATTCAATAGCCTTTTTCCATCTTTTGTAATCCAGCAACCAGGACCGTTTTCAGTTACATGAAGCTTTCGAATTTGCTGACGCTCTTCCCTCAATGCCAATTCGCTCTGCAAATACTGATACCAACTCATGCAAGCCACTCCTCCAGCTTAGAAATATGAATAGAAGATTCTGTGGCTTCAAGTGCGTATTCTCTTGTAAATTCTTTGCCTAGCCAAGGAATCATTCCTAAAACAGGTACACCGCTGAACTGTTCAATCATATCCCGGTTTTCTTTTACCCTCTCCAGAGCTTCATCCCGATATCCTGAAAGAATAACTCCAGCAACCTTCAAACCTCTTGCTTTTGCGCATTCGATTGTCATTAAGGTGTGATTTACGGTACCAAGGGTCGGGCGAGCAACAATAAGGAGAGGCATATTAAGGGCTTGTGCAAAGTCTGCTACTAGTGCATCTTCGGTATATGGAACAATTAAACCGCCCGCCCCTTCCACGATGATATACTCGAAATACTCTTGTATATTCTTGCAGCATCTTACAACGTCTGCCAAAAACACTTGCTTTCCGGCACGCTTCATAGCCAAGCTAGGAGCGAGCGGCTCCTTGACAGAAAATGGACAAATATGAGAAACATATGTCTCTACTCCGGATAAATATTGTAAGCGGGATGCATCACCTGCAGGGTCACAGGAAAGATGTCCGCTTTGAATTGGCTTGCACACGCCGACGTCATATCCTCTTTTTCGTAGAACACCTGCTAATGCCCCTGCCACAACCGTTTTCCCAACCTCTGTATCTGTCGCCGTTACAAAGAACCCTTTCATCCTTCTCTCTCCGTTGTATCTGCTATTGCTTCATATAAAATGTCAATCATTTCATTCAGTTCTTCTATAGTAGACGCTAGCGGAGGCATGAACACGACAACATTACCCAGAGGACGAAGAAGCATACCTAGTTCGCGAGCACGGCGACATGTCCGTCCCCCCACGCGCTCTGTCCAAGAGTACGGTTCTTCCGTTTCTCTCTCCTTCACAAGCTCAATGCCGACCATAAATCCTTTTTGTCGAATATCACCTACATGTTTTAAACGATAGAAAGCTTGCAATCTGTTTGCTATATACACTGACTTATTAGCAACCTCTTGGACAAGATTGCTTGTTTCAAACAGTTCCAAATTTGCAAGAGCAACCGCGCATCCTAGCGGGTTTCCCGTATAGCTGTGACCATGAAAAAATGTTTTTTGCTCCTCGTAATCCCCTAAAAATGCATTATAGATTTCATCTGTCGCAACCGTTATAGCTACCGGTAAATACCCCCCAGTGAGCCCTTTTCCTGCTGTCAATAGATCCGGTGTTACGCCTTCATGCTCGCAAGCAAACATCTTCCCTGTTCTTCCAAATCCTGTTGCCACTTCATCCGCTATGAGTAGTACATTGTATTGCGTGCAGAGTTCGCGTAAGCCTTTTAAATATCCTTCAGGCATGACAATTATTCCGCTTGCGCCTTGTACAATCGGCTCTACAATAACAGCCGCAATTTCATCCGATTGCTCTCGTAATAACTGCTCCATTTCTTTAAGGCTCTTTTTAACAATCTCTTCTTGTTTATGCGGAGAACGATATGTATAAGGATAGGGAAGTTTAATAGAAGGAAATAAAAGCGCATGAAATGCTTCATGGTACAAATCAATGGCACCGACCGAAACAGCACCGATGGTATCCCCGTGATACGCTTCCTTCATTGTAATAAATTTATGCTTTTCCTTCTTTCCCTTATGTTGCCAATATTGAATGGCCATTTTAATAGCAATCTCTACTGCCGTTGCTCCTGAATCGGAATAAAAGACTTTTTTGAGCCCCTTTGGCATGAGCTCAATCACCTTTTCAGCAAGCAGAATAGATGGTATATTTGCCATGCCAAGCAGTGTAGAGTGTGCAATTTTTTCTAATTGATCCTGAATCGCATTGTCGAGCTCCTTCACTTGATGACCATGTACATTCAGCCAAATAGAGGAAACACCATCCCAATAAGCATTTCCCTGCATATCATATAACTTTCTTCCCTCTCCTCGTTCAATAATGAGCGTGTTGCCTTCGTTATATTCTTTCATTTGTGTAAATGGATGCCACAAGTATTCTTTATTTTTTTTAGACAATTCTTCATACGTATACGTAAGTGAAGAGTGTGCAGAAGTTCTTTTCATGCATTACACCTCTTTCGTTAACCATTTTTAAAATTAGGTTAACATAAATAGAAGAATTGTGTCAATATACCATAGTCTCATTGCACAGTCTTCAAAACGGTGCTTTGACGCCTTTTAATCCCTGAAAATAAAGGAGTAGTAGCTGGAGGTGAAACAGGAACATTGTATATATAAAAAAAGACCCAATCCTTTATACTGAGCAGGGGAGACTCTAAAGAGGAAAAAATAAATGATTTGCAAAAAGGGGGAGCCTTGGTGGCGGATCAGCTTTTTTGCATGATTGATTCTTCCCCTAACGCCCTTCCTTTACCTTACCTGTTGTTTAAAAAAGGAGGACCTGCTTCATTGTTAAATACACAATACTCAACAGGATGAACTGATAATAAAAGCCGGGCGTAAACAGCCCGGTCCTTTTTGTCTAGTGGTTTATATAAATGAAAAATGCCTTTATCCTAGTATGGGATTAAGGCATTTTTTCGTTTGTCGATAATCTTGTCTATTTAAACTTCATTTTAAAAAGACTAACACCTTAACTCGTTATAATAGCTGCTTCTTTTTAAAGTATTTCCACATTCCAAAAGTTAATAGAACTAGAAATAAAAAGATAAGAATCGTTGCAATGGGAGAATCCTGATAAGGCAAAGGAACATTCATTCCAAAAAACCCTGTCACAAATGTTAAAGGCAGCATGATCGTTGATATCAATGTAAGAACGTTTAATTTTTCTGAGGATTTTGCATTGATGATTGAATAATAAGTATCCAGTGCACTGTTTACTAAATCTCTAAATGTTTCTGTTGCGTCTACAATACGCTCCAGATGATCAATCAGATCCGTATAAAATGGAACGTTTTCTTCTCTAATATCGAACTTCCATTTCCCATCAACCGTTAAAAAGATTCTACGCTGCGGGAGGATCACTCGCCGAATTAATATGATGGTGCGTTTTAACGCCAGAAACTCTTCCGTTACTCCCCTTATTGCTTCATCATAAATTTCATTTTCTAACTCATCAATCCGAATACTAATTCGGTCAAGAATAGGGAAATATTCATCGGTGATCCCATCAATTAAAGCGTATAAAAGAAAGTCCGCACCCTTATTCATATATTTTGTATTCTTGGAACAGATTGCGTCCATTTGTCCAAGCCATTTTAACTTGCGCTTGTGAATAGTTACCACATAGTTTGGACCAACAAAAACGTTCAGCTCAAGGGTGGTAATCTCATTATCACTATCCTCGTTATAACGAAGGGCATGGAGAACGAAAAATTTATAATCCTCATAATTATCCATCTTTGCCCGCGGGCTATCATGAAGGCAATCCTCAATCGCTAAAGGATGAAAATCAAAAATCTTTGCCACTTCATACAATTCATGGCTTTGTACATCATAAATATCAATCCACAACAAACTATCTGCATCGCTTAAATGCTTATTAACATCCGATAAGTTAATATTGGAGATCATTTCTTGTTTGTCATTGTCATTTCTATAAAGGTAGGTCTTAATCATCCATCATTCACCTCGTCTAATTTATTCGAGGCATTTAAAGGTTGCTAGGATCTTCTTTGGTGGTACAAGAGGAACAGGAACACTTTTGCTGCCTCAATCTTGTCATGTTCTTGAAAGTACCTATCGAGTTTGGGTCATCAGTATCCATTTCCTCACCTCCAAAATTGATAAAAAGGCCCCCTTCAGGCAGAAAGGAGCCATAAAAAGCCTATAAATGCTTTACATGTCTCCCCATGTTGAGTTTTAGCACTGTATAGCATAGGTATTTACCAGCTACGTTAAGAAAAACCTTAATCCGATTTTTCCTGTTGACCCATTGGCGTCTTTCGACGTTTTTGGGCAGCAGCATATCTCTATACAGGAGCCTCACCTAACAGAAGACGTATTCATCTATTGGTACTATATGCAACAAAAAACTTTATGTCAAACCATTTTCCGGTTGAAATACAAACCTCTTTATTCATTATCAAACCAGCCTTTAGACTTGAACCAAGTAAACATTCCGATCACAACGAAGAGCATCACATCCAAAATTACATAATATCCTAGAGGGGATCCAATGATGGGTTGATTAGCATTCGATTTTCTTTATTGATAGCTAGTATTCTGATCATACAGTTCTTCCGACCTCTGTTTGTTTTCTCTATTATCTCTGTGAAAAATTACGAATTATTTTCAAACAAATGAAATTTATCCAATCATGATTTTTTCTTCCGCATAACGGAAAGGATCTGGGCGGCGATTCAACGTAAGCGCAATGGCCAATGTTAAGGGCCCTAATCTTCCCGTAAACATCGTCATGATAATGATGACTTTCCCAACAGGGGATAAATCCGGTGTAAGCCCCATCGATAATCCCGTTGTGGCAAAAGCTGATGTCGCTTCAAACAGAATCATTAAAAACCCCTTGCCTGGTTCTGTGACCGTCAGGATCATCGTTACGATGACGACAACAGACAGGCTACTTAAAATAACCGTCAAGGATTTGTAAATCAGCTTGTGATCCATTCTTCTTTTGAAAAAAACAACCTCTTCTTTTCCTTTAATTTGGGACAGCATTGCTCCGACCAGCGTCGCAAACGTCGTCGTCTTAATCCCTCCTCCTGTAGAACCAGGAGAAGCACCAATGAACATTAAAAAGACAATCAAAAACAATGTTGTGTTCGCTAAATCGGGAATGTTCAGTGTATTCGAACCGGCTGTACGCGCCGTCACTGCCTGAAATAAAGATCCCAGGAACTTTCCGCTCCACGACAAAGGCTCAAGTGTTTTGGGGTTATGAAATTCCAGTAAAAATATCAGAATTGTTCCGCCCCCTACCAATATAGAGGTAGTCAGCAGTACTAATTTCGTATGTAGAGATACTCTTTTCGTTTGCCGATATTCATACACCTCATTTATGACGACAAATCCAATTCCCCCAATAATAATTAATGAACAAATGACCAATACTACCAAGGGATCTTTTACATAGCCAGTCAAGCTTCTATATTCGCCCATAAGATCAAACCCGGCATTATTAAAGTTGGAGATCGCATGAAAAAATCCATAATAAGCAGCCTTTCCGATCGGCATATCAAAAGAGAAACGAATGGCCAGTAGGATGCCGCCAACCACCTCACAGACGATAGTGAAGAGTATAACTCTTTTTACCATCCTGACAACGCCTTCTATCGTTAAATAATTAAAGGCTTCTTGCAAAATGAGGCGCTCTTTTAAAGAGATTCTTTTTCTAAACAAAAAAGCAAATAAAGTCGCAAACGTCATAAACCCCAGCCCGCCAATTTGAATGAGGCTCAAAATAACTAGCTGGCCAAAGGTCGTAAACGTTGTCCCTGTATCGACGACAACCAGGCCGGTTACACAGGTCGCAGAGGTAGAGGTGAATAGGGCATTTAGGAAAGAAAGACCTTCCCCATCTCTCGTAGCGACAGGCAGCGTCAAAAGATAAGCACCTAAGAAAATAACAAAGATAAATCCACTAACTAATATTTTAGGCGGGTCCATGGAATAGCTGAATTTACGTTTCATCATTATTTCCCCCTCTCCTGCCCTACATAATGAGAGGCAGCTCTACATGATGTAAAGCTACCCAAGAAATCATTTTTTAATCATTCTATTTTTTCAAATGATAAGGGACCGTTGTGACTACTACACTTTTCCGATGAAGCAAGAATGCACGAATCAGAAAACTTGACTGATTATGAAGAAAATTATGCCAGCCTTTCTTAGGAATAAATTGCGGGATAACGACCGTGACCCGGTAGTTCGATTCACTCGCTTTATGCTCAACGATGTCCACGAATTTGGTCAGCGGCTGGATGATGCTTCGGTAATGAGAGTGCAGTGTTACGAGCCTAATATCAGGCTGCCATTGCTTCCATTTTTCCTCAAACTTTTTTTCATCTTCTCGTTCAAAAGCGACGTGAACGGCAATAATCCGGGCCGCAGACAAAGATTTCGCATAGTTTAATGAATTCTCTACCACATGAGTCATACCAGACACAGGTATAACGATGACGTTTCCTTCGATAGGCGATGCGGGCTCAGACGCGTTAATCCTTAGCTGATTGCCTACTGCTTCATAATGATTTCTATTTCGATGAAAGACATAAATGATGATCGGTAAAAACACTAAGACGGGCCAAACCTGTGCGAATTTGGTTAAAAAGAACACGATTGTGACCATAAAGCTAATCAGGGCACCGGTTGAGTTAATAATGAGTTTCGAGATCCAGCCTTTCGGTTTTTCGCGTATCCATTTCATCATCATTCCCGTCTGAGACAGGGTAAATGGAATAAACACGCCGACGGCATACAGCGGGATGAGCTGTTCCGTATGTCCTTTAAACGCAACAATGAGGACGATTGAAGAAAGCCCAAGGATGATAATCCCATTGGAATAGCCCAACCGGTCTCCTCTAACGGTAAACATCCTTGGTATAAACTTATCAGTGGCCAGATTAACGGCCAGCAATGGGAACGCAGAATACCCCGTATTGGCCGCCAGGATTAAGATTAATGCAGTTGTTCCCTGAACGAAGAAATACATAAAATTCCGACCAAATGTTTCTTCGGCAATTTGTGAGACAACGGTTACTTCTGCCCTTGGTGTAATTCCATAGTAATAAGCTAAATACACAATGCCTGTAAATAACAAAGCAAGCAAGGCACCCATCGCCGCTAACGTTTTAGCCGCATTATTAGGGGCAGGGTCTTTAAAATTTGGAATGGCATTGGAAATGGCTTCAACGCCTGTTAACGCAGAACTTCCCGATGCAAAGGCTCGCAGAAGGATAAATAAGCTGATTCCTGCTATCGGTGTGCCGATGGGCGTATGTAAATCAGGCGACGCCTCACCCGTTACAATGTTGTATAACCCCACACCAATTAAGATGAATAGTGCTAAGACAAATAAATAAACCGGATAGGCTAACACGGAAGCCGACTCTGTTACCCCCCGTAGATTCAAAATGGTAATAAAGACCACAAATACAATGGCAATGCCTACGTTATAAGCATGTAAACTTGGAAATGCCGATGTAATAGCATCTGTACCCGCCGACACACTGACGGCTACTGTTAAGATATAATCCACCAGCAAGGAGCCTCCAGCGATTAACCCAGGGTTTACACCGAGGTTTTCTTTTGATACGACATACGCTCCTCCACCGTGAGGATACGCAAAGATAATTTGCCGGTAAGACAAAATAAGTGCTGTTAACAGAATTAATACACCGACCGCGATAGGGATTGAATACCAAAACGCTGCCGCACTAACGGTAATTAAGACGATCAGTATTTGTTCAGGACCATAGGCAACAGATGACAAAGCGTCGGAAGAAAGAATGGCTAACGCTTTCGTTTTGTTTAATTTCTGTTCCCCTAGCGCATTGGATTTTAACGGCCGCCCGATTAAAAATCGTTTTATAGAAGAAAACACTGCTTTTCACCACCCACTATTTTATTTATATACTGCCCTGTTAATGAAAGTTTGATTACCCATATCAAAGCTCTTTCTTTTAAAAATAAAAAAGACCAATGACGTTTTTCTCCGCACAAAAACAAAGGAAAAATTCTTCCTGTTTTGTAAGAGAAAAAGACATCATTGGTCTACGTAACGCCCAGCAAGCATCCCTGCTCTCTTTGCGCTCTGTCTTCCAAGCTGCTTTTCCTAAAAATAGGCACAATAAAAAGACCTGCTTTTTTGCTCAAGCTGCTCTTTTTCGCCGCTCATAACGCACCAAAAAAAAGCCCCCTGAATAAAGGTGGTCTTTAGACCTCCTTCGCTTTAGCCGACGAAGTTAGCTGACGGGCAGGATGGCGAAAGAGTTGCTCTCATCCCTTCTACTAAACTGTAGAATTAGCCCCACTAGATTGGGTCCTCCGTTCCCGATGAAGGGACTAGGCCGAGGTATATAGTTGTTGATGGAATTTATTCTACTCTGCTTGTTTTTTAAAGTCAATATTATTTTATTCAGCAACGAATACTTTTTCTAAGTTGCGATCCATAATAAATACTTCGATATGCTCACCTGTTTTTGTGCTCATATCACTGTGACTGGAAAGGACTTTGCACTTTGTGTGCTTTTCTACAATTTCTTCAAATTGCTTACTGTGCATTTCCCGAAGCACTTGGCGCATTTCTTTCACCAATTTTCTTCCGTCTGGATGACCAGCTAAATGCTTTTCTTCAACCGTCATGACTCCTTTGAAACGGGTGATGACCATATCCTGGGCAATATGTGTTTTTGTTTCCTGCGGCCCACGGCCAATCAATTCACGCTGTAATTTAATGAGTGCCTCACTCAGCTCTGCTTCGAGCTTTCTCTTCTGTCCCGCCACGATTGCTTCCTCCATTTTTGAAAAATCACGATGTCCCTATTCATTTATGAACTGATATTCTCGGTTTTGCTCGTCAAAATTTTTATTTGATCATGATCAACACGCTTATCCCCGTTGCTAAAAGTTAATTTTGTACGAAATCTATACTGACATACGTTTGAGGAAGGTGTTAATCCGTTCGGTAATTGGAAAGTAAACGGAATTCGACTTGATGCATGAGGGTCTATCGATCTCGACGTTAATATTGTTATGCCTTCTCCAATTAATTCCTCTGCTTGTTTTTGCTTGCCTGTTACGACCAAGTCACATTCTAGTCTATTAAGTTGTTGCTTAAACAAACCGCCTTTAATAGAAAAATAACCGTTCACTTTTTCTCCTGGTAAAAATTCATTCGTGTCCAACGTAAGATTAATACTTGCTTTGCCACTTACACTACCTATTAGGCTCCTAAATACTCTAATCACTGCGCGAAAATCCTCCTGAAATTGGGATTATATTTAACCGGCCCAATTTTTGTAGCTTATATCGTTCCTTATTATGAGCAAAATCAATAAACGACCTAGAAATTACAAAAAAGAACACTAAGGTCCTACTTAGTGTTCTTTAAAACAACAAAGCAAACCTCCTTTTGAAACGCTGATGGGGTTAGCTGTCGGATTCGGGCCTCGAAAGTAGCCCTACCTTCTAACGAAGGATTCACCCCTAGTGGTTTGCACGAAATTGGGTCCCCCACTCCAATGGATTAAGCGGTATTAGGTATGATTCAATATACATATTAAATTGATGATTGCTACTATACTCCCGAAATGAATGTTTGTAAAGAAAAAAATAGATTTCTTTAATTGAAATATATGAACGCAATATTTATGTATATATAATTTTGAATCTCAGGCCTGATATTGAAATTGACAGAACTTACATATTTAATAATTTTTCCATCTCTTCAACTGGTATAGGTAGACTAAAAAGGTAGCCTTGACCTATTTGACATTTTAAATCTTTTAGAACTATTCTCTGTTCTTCGCTTTCAATTCCTTCTGCTACAAGTTTAATGTTTAAATTTTTCCCCATTTCGATCATTGTTTTCACCAATGCACTGGTATTTGAATTCGTTAACATATCGTTAATAAATGTTCGATCAATTTTGATCACGTCAATTGGCAAATGATTAAGAACACTCAATGACGAATAACCTGTTCCAAAATCATCAATTGCTATGTTTACCCCTATCTTTTTTAGTTTATTTATGATGATCCTAGTTTCCATTAAATTTTGCATGAGACTTTCTGTAATTTCTAATTCGAGAAACTCTGGCTGTAACCCTGTTTCTTGTAAAACTTGTTTTACATACTCAAGAAAATCACGACTCCTAAGTTGATAAGTAGATACGTTAACAGCTACTTTAATAGGAGGATAACCCTCCACTTGCCACGTTTTATTTTGTTTACAAGCTGCTCGTAGAACCCATTCCCCTATCGGAATGATAAGACCCGTTTCTTCTGCTATTGGAATAAACTCATTCGGGGAAACTTTTCCTAGTTCGGGGTGGTCCCATCTTAAAAGAGCTTCTATTCCAACCATTTCACTTGTTTTTAAATCAATTTGCGGTTGATAATGTAAATACAGTTCACTTTCTTCAATGGCACGTCTCAGCCCTTCTTCCAACATCATTTTTCGATTTACAGTATCACTAACTACACGATAAAATTGATAGTTGTTCTTGCCACGTTCTTTTGCTAAATACATGGCTTTATCTGCACTTTTAATGATGTCTACCTGATTTTGACCATCGTTAGGGAATATACTAATTCCAATACTCGTCGTTGTAAAAAATTCTTTATTGTTTAAGGTAAATGGTGGAACAAACTCATCAATAATTCGTTGTGCTACTTGCGCCACACTATCTTTATCAATATCTTCAAGTAGAATGATGAATTCATCGCCTCCTTGTCGTGCCACAATATCATCTTCTCTTACACTACGTCTTAACCTTTTGGAAACCTCTATTAGAAGAAGGTCGCCCGTGTGATGCCCCATTGTATCATTTACGATCTTAAATCGATCTAGATCTAAAAACATGATGGCTAGTTCCTTGTTATTTTGCTTACATCGCTCAATTGTTTCGTCAAGACATTCATTAAGCATATAACGGTTCGGTAAACCTGTTAAGTTGTCATATTTAGCCATTTTATTTACTTTATTAAGAGCATTTTGCAACTCTTGTGTTTTATTTTCTACTTGTTTTTCTAAACTTTTTGAAAGAGCATTAAGTTCCTCTAATGCTGTTTCTTTCTGGAACAGTACGATAACCTGTCTAGTAATCACCATAAATATAACAATAAAAAAAGCATACTCTATAAAAACAAAATGATCAAAAGAGTAACAAAACATATAGATTAGAAATGACAAGAGCAATATATACGAAAGAATATCATGGTGCTTAATCTTAGTAAAATATCCCTCTTCATGTATTGATGATTTTTTAATATGTAAAATGTATAGACCAGCAGCCCCTTTTAGTAGCAACGTCAAGTTCCAAAGAGGATTAATCCAACCTCCAATTATGTACGACCCATTGAGAGATTGATAAACATAAATAAAATCAGCAATTATCTGAAAAGTAAAGCCAATTGAAATAAAAGTAAAAATCGTTTTTCTAACATTATTTCTGGTAGTAAAATACAATAAAATAGTAACAAATAGCAACGTAAGGTCAATCACCGGATAGGCAATACCAATTGCATCGGTTAAGAAGTTACCACTTAAATTAAGGAAAACGTTAGATAAAAGCAATTCCCAGATTAAAGAAATTATTACAATCATAAAAATGCTAATATCAAATATGAACCGAGTAATTTCAGTTTTCTTTAAAACTAATTTCAGTTTATAGATTAGAGCAATGATCCAAATCAAATACGCGAGAATCCATAAATAATCATCAAATCCAGGATAAGGAGCGTTTGTTCGCAAAAGTAGATGATAATAACCCGAAATAAGCCAAGCTACACCATAAGGAACCATACCTATTCCTATCAATAGCCAGAAATTACTTTCCTTGTCCTTTTCTTTTTTTAATGAATCATAAGTTTGATACACCCAAATAAAGCTCACTGATACTCCTATAAGTTGCAGAACGAACACGCCTGTTTCTCTGATAATTTCATCGTTTTGAAAGAAATAAATCCAAATATAAGATAACATGATAATGGCTATTATAAAAACCATCACAGGTTGTCGTAGTAATGTAGTCACTTTTTCATACCTCCATATTAAAGGCTATCCCTGAAGGCATAGCTAGACAAATCTCTTTTCTTAAGAATATCAATGAAGAAAAAGAACAATTGGGTTTTGATAAAACAAGATTTAGATCCGTGTACACTTCTTCGTCTTATTAAAAAGATCGTCAATTTAAAATTTGTTTAAGTCTTCCATTACCTTGTTAATTTCAACTACAAAAAACCCACCAAAAAGATTGGTGGGCGCATACAAATAAGGGATATAATCACAAAAAAATGTAAATCGTTCCTTTTTAAATATCTCCAATTCTTTTCGGTAACCCGGCGATCATAGCTTTTAACGGCCTTAGACCCGTAGCTTTGCGTCCTTACCTTTCGATAAGTTTGCCGTTATCGTAGAATTTCCTATTTATAACGTGAAAATAGGAATAATCGTTCTCTTATGTCCCGATTATATTCATTTTTACATAGAGATGCAACTTGATTTTTTTATATAGTTTTTCCTTTAGTGTCGATCTAACTATATACATAATAATCTTATATTCAATACCAAAACCAGTATAATCTACTTTTCTCAGAAGTATTCTTACTACCTACGAGTTTATGGACAAACCTTTCAGGAGTGATAAAGGACATTGGGGAAAACCGAACTGTAGACATAAATTAAAAACCTGCTCGAAAACTTAGTTGAAACAGATCACACATCTTTGAAAAGCGTTGTATTAGGTTCTTTTACTTGAAGAGAAACAAATCGATTGGCCAGTGGAACTTAAAATAATCCATTATTTTCACATGCACCTCGCTTAAGGTTCAACATAAGTTGATATATAGTACCACTACTAGCAAAAAATTTTTAGGAATAGGGGATACTTGATGAGCCATAACTATCTAGATTTATTAGCCTATTTTGGAATTGGTGGAGCGCATCCTGGTGGTTTTCCTTTAACACAACTTCTATTGCAAGATGAAATCATCCATCCATGCAGTTCAGTTTTAGATATTGGCTGTGGAACTGGACAAACAGCAGCTTTTCTAAATCAAAAATATGGTTGTCAAGTGACAGCCGTAGATAATCACCCCATTATGCTTGAAAAAGCAAGAGAACGCTTCAAGAATCAAGAGTCAACAGTACAAGTGATCGAAGGAGATGCACAAAAATTACATTTTAAAGACAATAGTTTTGATTTCATTATAGCGGAATCCGTTATTACGTTTACTACTATTTCTAAGACGTTAAATGAACTATTCAGATTATTAAAAAGGGATGGGCGTATGATCCTTATTGAAATGACAGCGGAAGAGCCACTATCAAGAAAAGTACAAAAAAAAGTGCGCACCCTATACGGCATACACGAAGTTTTGAGTGAAGAGGAGTGGAAAGTGAAACTGCAACAGATCGGATTTACACATATCGACATGATAACCCCCTCTTCTGAACTCATCCAAACGGAAATTACCGATATGAACCCATCGAAGAATCTTAGCGATGAATGGTATGATTTATGGGATAATCACCACTCTTTTATACATCAATCCACTGTCCCTCTTGGCTTTCGTGTGTTTCGTTGTGGCTTCAAATAATTTTTTTATTTCTTCCTAACTAGTCACTTATACGGAAACTTAGATCCAGCGATCAACTCTTCAGACGTTTTGGCATACAATTCGTTATTCTTAAAAGGACCGTGAAGCATTTGATAAGAATCCACGATTTGAAACCCTATATAATACCCAATCCATTTCGGAAGTTGTCGATTATTACCATATAAAAAAAGATCGTGTTTTTCCTTCCCCATCGTAGTCAATGACGGAACAAAGTGGCGCTTCCACAATCCCACGATCTCTTCAAATGAATAAAGATGGGCCCATGGGGCTAACCACTTTTCTCCATATAATTCTTTAACAGCAAACTCCCCGAGCCCTTCAATAATAAGCGAATCTTTTAAAGTGAGCTTTTCATTCTCTACATTTAAGTAGGCTAACCGGCACACATGGTTATATTCATGAGCGAATATAGCTTTTATTTCTTCTTTTACTAGATCAGGGGATAAAAATAAAAAGATTGCCCCCATAACGGTTACCCCGTTTTTTTTAATCCTATTTTTACTCGCTGAAAGGCGAGCATTTTTAATTGGAAAAATAAAGATCGGAGCCTCTGGTCCATTCCATTTCTTTTTTAATCGCTTATATTCCTGATTCACTAGTCTCCATGCATTATTTTTTTCCATTTTCTGAACGGTCGTTACAATCTCTTTCCATTCCTCTGGTTCAAATAATCCTTGTTCTAGCAAGTGATAATGCAGTTCTTCAGCGCTTATTTTAGGAAACCAGTCTTCTAGTGGATGGCATAAAGTCTCACATTGAATAAAGTAGGGCTCTCTTGATTGTTGTTCTTTGCATGCTTTCACGAACGTATTCAGCCATGTTTGAGTCTCTATAACGGACAAGTGTCTCCCCCTTTTTACGCATACATACTTTCTTATTTATATGATCCTTGGTGTTTCATTATTAAAGGAAAACACTATTTTCACTTAAATAAATATAATGCGTATATGGAGACAAGTGTCTATGACAAAATCTCATTTTCTACATACGTTAATAATACATGGAAGCATGTAAATAAGATTAAAAGGAGGATATGTATGCCCTATTCAAATATGTATAATCTTTGCTGTAAATACCACGGGAAAATGGTCAGAATAACGGGTCGTGATGGCAGCGTGCATGTGGGAGAAATCACTAGAGTTAATAAAGATTACGTTTGGCTACGGCCTAGAAATCTCGGAGGCTATGGCTATGGATTTTTCGGAGGATATGGACGGAGATCTGGTATTCCGTTCGCTCTCGGTTTCATTACGGGGATTGTCTTAGCAACCGCGTTCTTCTGGTAATTTAAATGGAATACTAAGGATAAGGGTTCTAGGGTTCTTACACAAGAACCCTTATGCGGGGTTTAAAGAGAAGCATACAAACGAAGATCCTTTGCTAAAACGTTCAGCATTTTTTGCCACGTCGTTTACTCGATGCTCATTTGCTGTCGGATAAACGGAATACACCAAGTCTTTTGCTACATGAGCGTTCCAAAATGGAGCTGCCGTTTTCATTTCTTCTACCACCTTCAGAGAGACCTTACTATTAGTCTTTCGTATAAAAGTGGTATTTACATTTTTATAAAAGGCTGGTGTAACCGAAATAGAATCCATAACAGCATCTGCTATCAGATACCCCAAGCCATTCTTGAACTTCTTCGTAGATTGAAGAAGTTCAAGAATAAGAAATAAAAAAATGAGCCCCGATCTAGATAGATCGAGGCTCACTTTTTTATTTTGCATTCAAAGCGTTGTAAATCGCAATCGTGAAGGCTTCGCGTGTCGCAAGGTGCGTACCGTAGAACTTTTCGCCTTTAAAGAACCCTGTTTTGTCGATAGAAGCCATCGTCACGATGCCCTCATATGCCCGATGACTTGAACTGATATCTGTGTAGGCGATGTTTGCTGATGCTGTTTGAGAAATCGTCAATTTAATACGCACGCTGGATAATGGATGCCATTTCATTGCGTGTCATTTCTTCAGTTGGACGGAATGTTTTATCTTCAAATCCTATGAAGAAAAGAAGAATGTATTAAGTAAAGAGCAACAGAAGTTGTTTAGTGCATACAATCTAACACAAAAAGGATCGATAATCGGTATTATGCCAATTATTCCGATCCCTTACATATATCATTCCTATTTTACACTGACTCTAACAGCCCCATCTCCAAACAAGTCGCAATCAGCAGCGCTTTTTCTCTTGCCTCAAATCGAATATGGATCTTTTCTTCTTTCACGTTAATAATGGTTCCCGCCCCGAAAACCCTGTGCTTCACCATTTTCCCTACGACTAACTCCGAGCTGTTACGGATAGCATTAAGATTGTACGGAATATCAACGACTGTCCCTCGATGTTCCTCTACTTGTCCTGTATGATCCTGCTTTGGTGGGTTCATAATGTTCCTGATCGCCGCTACGAATGAAGACTCTGTCATCTTTTCCCCATCCCGCTCCCTATACACGATGAGTTCCAAGTGTTTTTTCGCTCTTGTCGTGCCAACGTAGAACAAGCGGGTCGCTTCTTCCATTAACGCAGCACTACCTTGATCATCTGAAGATGGGATCATACCATCAATCAGGTCAATCATATAGACCCGTTCAAACTCCAATCCCTTCGCACTATGAAACGTGGAGAACGTCACGGCATTCTGACCCTTCCTGGATTTTGCCGTCTTTAAAACCGATTCCAGATGCTTTAACCGACTCGCAAATTCCTCCATCGTCTCCAGTGTATCTGCGATCTCTTCCAGCGTGTTTAGGATGCCTATCAAATAGTCCTTTCGAAAACCGAAACGCTCACACATCTTTTCAAGTGCCTTCTCATAGCCTAACCGCTCTCGAATGACACGGATGGCATGCAGTGGCGGCATCCCTCGCATTTGCTCGAATGTTTCTTTGCTTGTCTTCAACGGTTTGACTTGATAATCCTGAACTTGAACATAATTAAGCAAGTTATCAAATACCGATTCATTGTTGTTGAATTCTTTCAATGCCGCCATCTGCTGTTTACTTATGTACCCATTAAACTTAAAATGGATTTTCTCCAATATCTCAGGACGTTTATCGGTAAACGTCATCCGCATGAAGTTCAGAATATCTTCAATTACCCAATGCGAGAAGAAACGATTGTCCGCATCCTTCATATAAAAGGGAATCCCCGCTCGATCAAACTCATTCATTAAAGCGATGGAAGACGAGTTATTCCGATATAATATCACCACTTCAGCAAGGTTTTTAACTTTCTGGATGTCCTGAACCAAATATTTTGCCTGTTCTACGTAATCTGCAAAACTTCTGATCTTAATCGGTTTACTCGGAGGATTCTTCGTAAACATATTCTTATCGTATCGATTCTTATTTCTTTTGATGAATGAATTGGCAACATTCACGATATCGCTGGATGACCGATAATTTTGCTCCATAAACAAGATGGCTGCATTCGGGTAAATTTCCTTAAAATTAAGCAAGTAGGATGGCTCCGCACCTCGCCAACTATAGATGGCCTGATCATCGTCGGCGACAACGCACAAATTTCCATGCTCTCGTACCAGTTTTTCGATGATGGCATGCTGCACCAATGAAGTGTCCTGACTTTCATCCGTCAACATATAATCGAACCTTTGTTGATATTTGCGAAGAAGCTCCTGATCCCGCTCCAATACCTCGTTCCCTATCGTCAGCATATCGTCAAAATCAAGCAGCAATTGACGATGGTCCGACTTCTTAAATGTCTCATACTCACGCAGTATCCGCTCGGCTTCTGGAACATCACATTGAACCCGTGACCACTTATCTTTTGGGATCATCTTATTTTTAATGAAGCTAATATAGGTAGTCAGCTCGTCCAGTTGGTCATCAGGGATGTTCTCACCTACGATCGATTTGAACAGCTTCCGCAAGATGATCTTTTTATGCAGCGGCATATGATCCGAATGGACGTCTTCTTGCTCCTCCACATCTAAGTGGCCCTCGATAATCTGAAAAGGTGTCCCTATTTTACGAAAATGGTTCCGCACCACTTCGAAGGCAAAACTATGTATTGTTGAGAAATCAACGGGCGGAAGATCGGGAAAGAAGCGCTTGAATCGCTCTTTCATGTCATTTGCCGATGCACGGCTGAACGTAACAGCCTTGACTCTTGTTGGATCTACACCCTTTTCTTCTATTAAATAGCCAATCCGCATGATAATGGTTGTGGTTTTCCCCGATCCAGGTGATGCTAATAAAAGAAGCGGCCCTTCCGTTTGACGAACAGCCTTCAACTGGACTTCATTTAATAAAACGCCTACTTCCTTCTTCTTACGGACAAAGAAATCTTCTTTTACTTTCATACCGAAATCTCCTTTCATTCGACCGATGCATTCCAAGACTACTATTATAACATCCTGTCAATCGGGGCGTTCTACAACTGCGTAAGTAGGAATGGATTATGCATACATCCCTTCAATACAATGACATTTCACGTTACAGGCATAACTGAAAAAATGAAAACGACTGTAAAAGCAAAACAACATGAAATTATCATTGATGAACCACCTATTTTGGGCAGGAATGATGAGAGGCCAGATCCGCTTTCTTATGTTTTGGCTTCTTTAGCAGAGTGCGAAAACATAGTCGCTGCTATGCATAGGAAATGAACTTTGATGTGAAGGGTCGTTTTGATGTGAAGGGTCGTTTTGATCCGTAGGGGATGCGAGAAGAAGCAGGAGCACAAGTCTTTTTTAAAAAAGTATGGCTAAAAGTAAGCGTCGCAACAAATGAATCGGCCGAGCGGCTCGCTGAACTGAAAGAAAAAACAGATGCCCGCTGCCTCATTATGACGATGATGAAAGCAGCAGGCATTGAATTAGAAACAGAATGGGTTAAAGGATAACAAGCTGATACGGAAGAGAACCTTCTAAAATATGCTTCACATTTGGATTATGTTCTAGCAAGCGTATTTGATTTTGATGGACTACTTATTTCACTCATCCTCATGCCCTCCGCTCATTTTGTTACGTTCCTTTACAAAAAAAAACCGTGTGGAAAATCTAAACGGTTTTTCATATATGGTAATGTCTAACTTTCCATGTAAGAAATAAGAATAAACCAAAGACCCAGGAGCTATAAAAGAATAAGTAGACTACATTAAGGGTTATACTAGATTCTTCTGTTAGATAAACCATTTTAATCGGTTTATCTCGTTTACCTAAATCCCAAAGGATCATTTATTACAGAAGAACTCATCTGACAAAATGAGTTATATACTGGACAACTTAATTTTCTAAGTTTTCACTGTAAAAGCCATCAGACTTGAAAGGAGAAGGATTTGATCGTGTTTTTATTTTTTCTTGTTCATCAAGCAACATTCTTTCAACCAGTTGATCAAACCATCTCTCGTCACCCGTCTGAATAGCCAAATCAATCAAACAATCCCAATCCTCTTTTTCAAGTGTTAAAGGGAGTTTTTCAACGCGATCGACGGTAAATAGTTTCGGTGTTGGTTTCAGCGAGTGCGTCACACCTTCCACATAGTTTGCCACTTTTGTGATGAACACCTCATTATGTGCCTCAGAAATGTTCTCAATAAAACCGACTACGTGATAATTATCAATCTGAGCAGTAACCCAATCCCCATTTTTCAACATGCTCGTTGCCCCTTCCTGTATTCAGTCTCAGTCAACTGACATTTCTTTATTTAGCTGTACCGATTAAAATAAGGACTGATCTACATCTATAAGTAGTCTCCTATTATTATTATCCCATTAAGTCTTTTTAAAACAATGATCAATAAGCTCCATAATTGGTAACGCTTTCATTTATAAAAATCTTTTATATTTATACTTAAAAAGCTTCATCATTATTTGGAAACTCCTTACAATAAATCCAATAAGATAAATGGGTTAATCTGTTTTTTCTTTTGTTCATTTTGGGTATACAGTAGAAAAAGGAGTGATTCATATGAATAAAACGACTTATTTTAAACTTCATAAAGACTATCTACTCGGACTCGACGAACAAACAAGACAGTACGAATTAGAACCATTTGAGACCGTCCAACTTCACATGTATAACTGGCTACAGAAGGAACGAGGACTCTCACATGATCAGGCACAAGCTATCATTGACCATTCTACCGTGAGTCGCATCTTAGAAGAAAAACGGCGGTGAGAATGGCAAAATAACGCATAATCCACCAGGAAATATTATATCATGCTAGGGATCATCATCCGGCTATGCAGCTTGGTTTATATTCTTTTTTGGCTGGGTGAATATAAATCTTCATCTGTCGATATATTTTGACTCGTCTACACGTATTTGGACAGATAAATTTAGGGTGAGGAGCCCTCATTATGACCAAACGAGAACGTCGCGCCTTCACCCTATATTTAAAACAGATCTGATACAGCCTTACCGAGACGGAAGAGCAAAAGGACACTCTTTGATCAGTATAATCTGACCCCATCCTCCCCGGACCAGATTCACCTTTATCTAAAAAAGAGTCTAACGCGTTGGCTAGACTCTTGACATTATTTTTTACGGAATCAGAAAATGAATTATTGAATAGTGATTGTTTCAAGTTTTTTATCAAAATCTTGCTTTTCTCTTTTGAACAGCTAGGCAAAAGCAGCCAAGCTTTTTAACCAGGTCCTCCTTTATATTTACTCTTCTATAGCTTCATCAAACGCAGCAAATACCTTATCAAATTCCTCGTCGTCCTCGATAACGGATAATTGCTCGTCAGCTTCAACTTTGAAAAAGAAGACTTCGATCTCTTCTTCTGACGCTTCTTGATCTTCTTCTACAGATCCGACCGCAACGTATTCGTATCCATCAAGACTTAACATGTCCAATACTTCAAATTCTTGCTCCTGATCGTTTTCATCAATCAATGTTAAGATGTCGCCAGCTTCAATTTTTTCCATATTACCTTTCCCTCCTATGTTCTTCTAAAAATAATTGGACCAAAATAGTATCCCCAGTAACTTATCTTTTAAAAGAAAAACAAAGAGTTTATCACAAAAATTGTTAGATCCAGTAACTGACGTCTGGATCGTCTACACTTATCTGGATAGAAAAAACATGAGTTTTAAACATCAAATTTTAGCATAGGAGTAGAAGCTAAACGAAAACCTTAACAAAGAGTCTCAAGCAGTCTTATAAATGATTCAACTTAAGCGTGTCTATGAATTTTGTGAGGCAGGGCTCTCCTATTCATCCACGAAACAGCTTCACCATCTAACGACAAGATAATGGATGGTGTTTTTTATTTTTTCCGAAAGAAGATAAAACAGGATCGATTAGAATGTCACCTTTTACAGCCCACTCATCGGTACCTTCCCCTGTTCGCACACTAGCCTCTGTTGAGCAAAAAAGGCCCTAAATTGTCTCATTCATGCATATACATATACAATGAGGACACGTAAGGTAATGCCGGACAACTTTTCAAAGTTGCCTGGTCTTCACTCTAAATAAAACCAACTATCATTAGGGGGATAGCGATGTTAGCAGAAGTTTCGAAAAACATATTTCTTTACGCTTCGCAAAACAAAGCCTTAAATACGGCCGCAAAGAAATGGGGCCTTAAATTTGGAGCGTCCCAAGTAGTAGCCGGAATGAACATAGAGAGTGCAATCAATCAAGTTCAAATATTAAACGAAAAAGGACTTCTCTGTACCCTCGATCATTTAGGAGAATTTGTTTCAAGCCGAGAAGATGCAATAGAGGCGACCGAATATAATGTAAAAACATTGGAAGCCATTACAAAGGCCGGCGTCAATAGTAACTTGTCGGTTAAAATGACCCAGCTTGGTTTAGATATCGATCGGGATTTCTGTGTCCAAAATATGTATCAAATTCTGGAAACAGCTAAAAAATACAATATCTTTGTCCGAATCGATATGGAAGATTACTCGCATTGCCAGATTACCTTAGACATTTTAAACGAACTACGTGAAACGTATGATAATGTCGGGACGGTCATTCAAGCTTATTTGTTTCGAGCAGAACAGGACGTGAAAAAGTTGAAGGGTATTCCTCTTCGTTTAGTGAAAGGAGCGTATAAAGAATCTTCTGAAGTCGCTTATCAGGAGAAAGAAAAAGTAGATGAAAATTATATAAGAATCATTGAAGAACATTTATTGAGCGGAAGTTACACAGCGATTGCTACTCATGATCATCATATCATTTCTAAGGTGAAAGAATTTGTGCAAAAAAATGAGATTAAGCGTGATCAATTTGAGTTTCAAATGCTGTATGGTTTTAGAACAGAGATGCAGATCAGTTTAGTTCAAGAAGGATATAAAACGCGAGTCTATATTCCTTTCGGCGATGACTGGTTTGGCTATTTCATGCGCCGGCTCGCTGAAAGACCGCAAAATATCTCATTTGCTCTTAAAGGTTTTTTTCTAAGGAAATGAAAACAAAAAAGCCTGCGGGTCTGATCGCCGGCTTTTTGTGAAGTTTTTTATGCAAATATTTTTTTGATTTTCTCAATTGCCCAATCCAGCTCTTCTTTAGAAATGATAAGCGGCGGCGTAAAGCGAATGACGGTTTCATGCGTTTCTTTGCATAAAAGACCTCCCTGTTTCAGCTTTTCACAGTATGGACGAGCAGCTTCTGTCAGCTCAACACCAATAAAAAGACCGCGTCCACGTACTTCTTTAATAACAGGATGGCTGATTTCAGACAGTTTTTCTTTGAAATAGGTGCCAAGTTCGAGTGAACGGCTGACCAGATTTTCGTCTTCAATGACTTCCATGGATGCGATTGACACCGCACATGCAAGCGGATTTCCGCCAAATGTGGAACCGTGCGATCCCGGATTAAAGACACCTAAAATGCCCTTATTGGCTACAACGCATGAGATCGGGAGTATGCCTCCGCCAAGTGCTTTGCCGAGAATAAGCATATCCGGGTTCACATCTTCCCACTCGCATGCAAACATTTTACCAGTGCGGGCAAGCCCAGACTGAATTTCATCTGCAATAAATAGCACATTATTTTCTTTGCAGAGCGTATCCGCTGCTTTCAAAAAGCCTTCGGGAGGAATGACAATACCGGCTTCGCCTTGAATCGGTTCAATCAGGAACGCCGCAGTATTCGGTGTAATAGCCGCTTTTAATGCCTCCATATCACCGTATGGAATTAATGTAATGCCCGGCAGCATCGGACCGAAGCCACGTTTGTATTCCGCTTCTGATGAAAGCGACACAGCCGTCATCGTCCGGCCGTGGAAATTGCCGACGCAGGCGATGATTTCCGCCTGATTTTCCGAAACTCCTTTTACTTCATATGCCCAGCGCCGCGCCGCTTTCACTGCTGTTTCCACTGCTTCTGCGCCTGTATTCATCGGCAATGCCATTTCTTTTTTCGTCAATGTGCAAATTTTTTCATACCATGGCCCGAGCTGATCATTGTGGAAGGCACGCGACGTTAGCGTCACGCGGTCCGCCTGATCTTTTAACGCCTGAATAATTTTTGGATGACGGTGACCTTGACTAACCGCTGAATAGGCGCTTAACATATCCATGTAGCGCTTTCCCTCCAGGTCTTTCACCCAGACACCTTCTGCTTCTGAAATCACGACTGGCAGCGGATTGTAGTTATTTGCGCCAAATTCTTCTGTCTGCTGCATCACTTTCTTTACTTTATTCCTCATTTCTTTATCGATGTTCTATCCATTCCCCTCAAAATGCCTCTGATGTTGTTTGTCCCTGCATATGAAGAAGCAAGTAATCCGGGCTTCCCGCTTTTGAATCTGTTCCCGACATATTAAATCCGCCAAATGGTTGGTATCCGACGATCGCGCCCGTACAGCCGCGGTTAATGTACAGATTGCCAACGTGGAATTCTTTGCGCGCGCGGTCGATATAATCGCGGTTATTAGAAATCAATGCACCCGTTAAGCCATAATCTGTATTGTTCGCAATGGCCATCATATGGTCAAAATCGGTCGCTTTGCATATGGCGACAACAGGCCCAAAGATTTCTTCCTGCATAAGACGATCATTTTCTTTTACATCCGCAAAAATCGTAGGCTGTATGAAATAGCCATTTTCATCATTGCCTGATCCGCCTGTCATCAAGCGGCCTTCTTCTTTGCCGATTTCAATATAGTCCATAATTTTTTTGTATGCTTTTTCATCAATGACCGGCCCCATATACGTATCGTCCCGTTCAGGGCTGCCCACAAATAATGTTTCAGTCAGTTCAACGACTTTTTCAAGCACTACATCGTACACATCCTGATGAATGACCGCACGTGAGCCCGCTGAACATTTTTGACCGGAGAAGCCAAATGCGGAATAAACAATGGATGAAGCAGCCAGATCAAGGTTGGTGTCGCGATCAACAAGAACCGTATCTTTTCCGCCCATTTCCGCGATGACCCGCTTCAGCCAAATTTGGCCTTCCTGTACTTTTGCAGCACGCTCATAAATGCGGCAACCGACAGCACGCGAGCCAGTAAACGATACAAACCGCGTTTTCGGGTGTTCCACAAGATAGTCCCCGATTTCAGCGCCCCTGCCCGGAATATAATTCAAGACGCCAGCTGGGAGACCCGCTTCTTCCATCACTTCCACAAATTTTGCGGCAACAACCGGTGCTGTCTCGGCCGGCTTTAAAAGAACAGTATTGCCGGTAACCAGCGCAGCGACAACCGTTCCCGCCATAATCGCCAGTGGAAAATTAAACGGCGAAATGACAATGCCAACGCCGAGAGGAATGTAGTTGAACACATTTTGCTCACCCGAACGGCTGTTAACCGGCGCGCCATTTTTCAGTTCAAGCATTTGCCGTGCGTAATATTCAAGAAAATCAATCGCTTCTGCCGTATCCGCATCTGCTTCTCTCCATGGCTTTCCTGCTTCTTTTACAAGCCAGCTTGAAAATTCATGCTTCCGGCGGCGGATGATCGCGGCAGAACGAAACAAAATGTTAGCGCGATACGCCGCGTCTGTTGTTTTCCATGTTTCAAATGCCGTAAGCGCCGCCTGCATTGCTTGTTCCGCCAATTGTTTGTCGGCCATGGATACAGTGCCAATTATTTCGGCTTTTTTTGCTGGATTAATAGACTGTACTTTTACGCTTGAAATGATTTTTTCACCATTAATGACAAGTGGGTATTCTTGTCCAAGTTCAGTATTCACATGAGCAAGTGCTTCTTGAAAAGCCCTTTTATTTTCTTCTTTTGTAAAATCGGTAAATGGTTCGTGAGTATAAGCTGTTACCATGCAAATCCCTCCAAATTGATTTGATCCATGTAACGACTGATAAAAATAAATAGCTGTATATAATAAGCATATTCCTACTTATCAAAGAATAGTATCTGAACTTCATAAATACAGAGCCAAAACATGATTTACTTTATGTATGATTCATTTCAGATGATGAACGAATTTTAAAGAACGACGCCAAGCACACTTGGACATTTTGCACACTAAGCGAATGACAACAACATAAAAAAAGTCGATTTCCTGTACGTTTATGAGACCTCTAATTCTTGCTCATCATAAAAACAGGCACAATCTTTGTGAAACAAAAGATTGTGCCTGTTTGGTCGTATATTCCCAATAAATTAACCGATACAATTACAACATAATTGCCATTACGTTGCATTTAGAATACTGTCCATGTAAACCCTGTTTTTTATTTGACACGAGATAGCAAGATTATTTTTTAACAAGTTTTGATGGATTGTTTATTTTGAACGATGCCGGTTCATTTAAGACAAACTCTTCTTCTACCTCTTTCCCTTTTGGCAATTTCTTTTTCACTATTTTTCCGTCAAATTCAATTCTTTCTCCCGGTTGCAGCTCCATTTTTTTCAATGTTTTACTGTGACTGCACCAAGCAAGACCAACGTCAATTGGATTTTCTTGCTCAATTTGAACTTGATCCAATACTACGACTTCATCATTTTCCTCATTGAAATGATTCCAACTGAGGGCAAACTGTTTTACTGTTGCTGTAAAGTGAACCTTCTCTACCGGCAATTCGATTTTTGTTTGTTCAGCTTTCTTTGATTTTGGATCTGAAGGCTGTGGCGCTGTATCGGACATTCCTTTCTTTGTACTTTCTGCTTTCGGCTTTTCAGTTGGCGGTGTTGAAGAAGAGGGAAGTTCTTCAGCATCTGCCTTATTTACTTTGTCTTCTTTCCCGAAATTGGATGATTGCATATCTTTTAAGTAGTCTGGGAAAATGCAGCTTAAATGGCCATCTTGAAATTCAATAACAAGCGTATTAAATGTGTTTGAAACACCAAACTCCTCATATCCTTTAATCGTGACAAGGCGTTGATAAGTTTTATCTTTGTACCAAAACTTTTTTTTCACTTCTTTTGTGGAGGAAAGCCCCCACTCCCTTACTTTTTCTGCATAATGGTTATCATTTTGAAACAGTTGGTATTCTCCTTTTGGAGAAATATAATGTGTCAAATTGGACTCTTCGATGTGAGGATATATAATCGCCATATTTATACTTCCTTTCTTTTTCGTTTATATTAAAAACTTTAACCGTCATTTATGTTTTATTCAATACAATCTATTCACCCAAAACATTGCATCAACTCCCCGCTTCCCCATATACAAAAAAAAGCCTGCAGACATCGCCTTAAAAATGAAGACTTTGTCTACAAGCTGCTGTTTACAAAAGGGACTTTTGCGAACGGAAAGATGATATATATTGATGTCTGGATTTATTTTTAATTGCGTAAAACGTATCATGAGTTTTAAACACCGAGCTTTTAGCATAGGAGTAGAAGCTAATCGAAAACCTTAGCAAAAAGTCTCACGCAACTTTATATCCATCTTCAAACAGCTGCGCGCGTCAAGATGAAAAAACCTTTGTGAAGCTTTGAAAGCTAGGAAGAACGTTTTTTTTACAGCTTAAGAGCGCTCAATTTCTTGAGGTTCCTCTTTTCCGTTTTTATTTAAAAACTTCTTTTCAATCTCTTCCTTATTCCCGTAAAGAAAAAGATCATCCCCAGCCTGAATGCTTTCATTATACATCGTGTTTCGAATGTTTATTTCACCTCGCTTAATAAAGAGCAGCTTAATATCTTCTTCTTTTTCAAACAGGTCCAATATCTCTGTTCCTACAAGATCAGAGTCTTCCTCTATAGCGACTTCTGTCACGACATCATTTTCATCCAAGTATAAGGCGTCTTTGATCGGAAGTTCAGATATGTCGAGATTTTTATGCATTTCATAATCAAATTTCCTCTGGAATTTATTTTGTAGAAAAGGGATTTTGCCAATAAGCAGGATAATAAGCAGAACAGTATTAATCACAAGTAACTCGGTTAAGCGTAAATCATTTGATAACATATTCGTAATAGCGGAGATAATCACCGCAAGGGAAAAAGCACCAAATAAAATTAAAAAGGCACTAATTTTTCTTCGAATAGGGTGATCAATAATTAATTGGGACTCATCCGTTGTAAATCCGGTTCCTGTCAGCATGGAAATGACTTGATAACGGGAAACCGGCTTCTCAAGACCCGTGAACTTAAACATAATGACCGAAGTCTCAATAACAAGTAAAATAATCAGCAGGTATAGAAGGATAAAAAGCATTTCCACTACCGTTTCCCCTTCTTTCTTCAATATATTCATCTACAAAAGAATACCCTTTTAGCTTTTAATAAAACAAAGTATGTATTGGAGATAATAGAATAAATTGTCTCCCTAAAAAAGTTTAATTTGAAGAATGCTTCGAAAAATGAAACAGGGGTATCTAAATAAAGAATGGATGAAAAAATTTTAAACTTATATAGAAATGAATGGAGATGCTCGTATGCTGCATGTGAAAATAGATGATTCTGTCTCGCTTTATTACCACGTCAAAGGAAAAGGAAAACCCATTGTCTTTATCCATCCGCCGGTTATCGGACATAAAGTTTTTAAACATCAGGAAGAGCTGGCAGATCGCTATCAAACGATTTTTTACGATCTTCGAGGTCATGGACAGAGCACAGCTGGAAATGCACGTTTATCGATTCCCCTTTTAACGGAAGATTTAAAAAAGCTGCTTGATGAAATCGGGATTAGCAAAGCTGTTGTTTGCGCTTTCTCAAATGGCGGCACGGTTGCACAAGATTTTGCTTTACAGTATCCGGAGCGGACAGAAGCATTAATTTTGTCCGGAGGGTACTCCGAAGTGAATAGTTTCTCCCTAAAAAGCACCATTAAACTTGGCATGACTTTTGCTAAACTAAATCAAATTCCGCTTATCGCTAAAGTGCTGGCAAAAACGCACAAAGTCACAAAAGAAGATGAAGAAGAATTTTTCCAGTATGCCTGCAAAGCCAATCCTCAGCGTGTCTATGAATTTTGTAAGGCAGGGCTTTCCTATTCATCCACGGAACGGCTTCACCAATTAAAAATACCCGTTCTCCTCGTCTATGGTTCAAATGAAAAAACGATGCATCATTACCGCAAGCCTTTTCAAGAGGCGTCTGCCTATGTAAAAGTGAATTACATAAAGGGTGCTTTTCATGAAGTTCCACCGCGGCATTTTAGGGAGTTTAATGAGGCGATCCACCGATTTTTGCAGCAAGCAGGCACCTCTGATCCAACGGAGGAACTGATCTTAACTTAAGCTGAACATTAACAAAAAAAAGCCGACAACCCATATGCCCTTTTGAAAAAAAGTAGATAGTATACTTTCAATCACATTCAAGCCAAAATACACAATCAGCCTCTCCCTTCACCTACAATATACGATGAAGGATCAATAAAGTAACGTTTAGGGATTAGATGATCTTTTCCTCAAAAATAAAGAAATCTCTCTGGTGTTACCAGAGAGATTGTTTGTCAAGACCGCGTTTCAGGAAAATGCTGAAGTCGGCCCGTTTGATCGGCTCGGCCGGGCGGAAGGTGCCGTCCGGGAAGCCGAGTGTGATGCCGGCTTCAGCGAGTGCATTGATCGAGCTATATGAAAATGTGCCGGATGGGTTATCCGGAAAGTAATTTTTTGTTGTTTCAGAGAGTTTCAGTGCCCGCTTTAAAACGGCGGCCATTTCTGCGCGGGTCAGTTCCGCCTGCGGGTCAAATTTTTGTCCGGTACGGCCCAGCATAATACCTGCTTCTGCAACAGCCGCAATGCTGCCGAACGATGCGTATGTTTTTGGCACGTCAGTGAATTCTGGATCTTTCACTCGATCAACCGGCAAGTCTAGCGCCCGTTGAATCATAATCGCAGCCTGCACCCGCGTTAATGTCGTCTGCGGCTTGAACGTGCCGTCCGGAAAACCACTGATAATCGCTTTATCAACGAGTGACGCAATGTCTGCTTCAGCCCGGAAGCCGACCGGTACGTCGCGGAACAGCTCTTCTTTATAAGACGTGCCGTACACCGATTTCAGCGCATCGATATACACGCCCGGGTTTGTGATGGAAATAGAAACGAGTTTCACCCAATTGCTTTGAATCGGTACAGATACGTATTTCCACCCATTCCATGTGACCGTACCGAATGAAGCAGTGTGTGCCACGCCGTTTACATCTAAAAACGTACCGGTCACCTGTGCGTAATCCGCCTGTCCATATACGCGCATGCTCACAAAGCTTGGACTATTTGCCAGTGTGATTGGCTGAGTAGCCTTGACTGTGCTGTCCACTTTCAAAGCGCGGCTGCCGTCATACGCCACATTATTGACAGATGGCACAGACCACGTATTTGTTTCAAATGAATCGAGTAAAACCGCTTTGTTTTCCGGTGCTGCTTTGACGGTGACCGGCAGTTTTGCTTCCGCTGTGCCTTTTTTCACCGAAATGTAGCCTGTCCTCGCTTTCGTTGCGGTAAATGTCGTACCGGATACGGTGCCGACGTCTGACGTGATCTGGACATTTTCAATTTTGATCGGATTGCCGTATTCGTCCATGATGGATTCAATGACAATGTCCACCGACTCGCCGATGTCCAGCTCCCCGTCAAACGATTTTTTCGCGTTAATCGTCGTCGGTACGCCTTTTGGCGCCGTGGTCATGGCCATTAAAATGGTAGACACCGGACGTTCGAATCCGAAGTCGGACGGCTTGTTTTGGATCGTCACCGCAAAATCACCTGGTTTACGTGCAAGCATCGTCGTAGAACCCCCGCCATCCATGTTCAGTGCCCGATCATAGCCGAGTGATTGGATGTACACAGCAAATTCGGATAAACTCATGCCGGCGCTGTAGCCGGACTGCCGTCCATCGACCGTAATGAACGCCACTTTGTCTCCTGTTTTGTCAATGGCAACGGCGGTACGCGGCGCCCGCTCTCTCGCCCGCGCACTATTCGGATCCATGCTAAGCGCCATTTTTCCGTCTTTGACAAGCATCGGGCCGCTGCCGATCATAAATTCAGCATTCTGCCAGTTTTCATCAATATTCGTGGATACCGAAACTGTATCACCGATTTTCATGTTGAGCAGCGCTTCTGTTTTCGTGCCATGTGCGGACAACACAAAGCCGTCCGCTGGGATTTTTGCGCCATTTATTTCTCCATACGGCCGGAAACCAACGACTTTCCCGGTTATGCTTTCGCCAAAACGCAAAGACGGATCAGCTCCTGCTCCTGACACAATCACTTCATACCCATATGGATTCGTTACTGTTGTTCCATCTGAAAAATTCGGTGTGTATACCATCATCGTATTCAGACTGCGCTGCCCATTATGACCTGCTATCGTACCTGTTTGGCCACTGTGCGTATATGTAAAAGTAGTCGTGTATTCATCAATCTGCCCTTTGCCGTTTTTGTTCATACCGAACGCAAGCGGGACATTCACAAATTGGTCTATTCCCGACTCGATTGTGCCGCCATTGACAAGATGATTGTCGATTGCCACGAAATAAAGCGGCATTGGCTGACGGTTGAAAAAGGAGCCATTAATCGCCCCTATGACTTCATTCCCTTCCTGACTTGCTTCAAGCGCCTGCTTCGATGTCTGGATTAATTGATTCAAAGGATCCGGCACGCTCGCTTTTATTTTCGTATACGGGTCGGCCGCATCAATCTCCATGACTCTGATAGATTGCTTCGTTGTTCCCTCTTCTACAATCTCCGTATAGGTCACACCATTTGAAACCGCAAACTCGTCTGTCACGGCTGCTGATGCGAGAGATGGGAAGACTAGCATTAAGACTAACAGCCAGATTTGAAACCTTTTCATGGAAGCATTCCCTCCTTTTTGAAGCTAGTATAGCATAGTTAAGGAGGGGAAAATGATAGAATCATATCGTTTAGATAAGAAAAAAGGAAAGTCCTCCGACACGCTAACGCATCGAGGGACCGATTTTAGCAGAATGCTTATTCAACAACACTAATCATGAGCCATGGTATAAAAAGTAACTGTTTCATCTAAGGCATCTTTAGTTAAGATTGAACCATCCTATTTTTTGTATTAATACGGGTAATATGGATAAGGCGGATAAGGTCGATAGTATGGGTATGGATATGGAGGATACGGAAAAAACGGGAAAAATGGGAAAAACGGGAACAAGGGTGGTCTTAGTCTTCGTCTGGGATGATAATACGGCAGCTGTACTTCTGCTGCATCCTCTAAATAATTATCTTCGCTTAATGACAAGAATTCTTCTTCTGATTGTAAACTTTGCTCATCCAAAATAAGGACCTCCCTTATATTTTTCACTTTCCCCTTTACCTTATTCAACTCCTTCGAAAGTGGTGATAAACGTATCGGATAAGTTCTGGTTTAACGCTTATTTCTCTTTTTATTAGTTCTTCCGGCTCTCGTCCCAGGCTGGTATCTATTTCTACAATTTCGTATCGTTCCAGTCCGTCAGGCATATACAAACCGCCTACTCATTTTGATGTTCGATACCTCCTCCCTCTTTCAATTTCATCATCTCCTTGTCCTTTGTATTGCACCATTTCATCCTCTTCAACCCTTTCCTATTGGACAAATGGAGATGTTGTATATTTTCCTCTTAATACACTTGTTTCGCCAAGCAAATCACTACAATATGCTCCTATGTGTTGTCTGCCGTGTCACCTTTATAAATCTTTGAATACAGTGTACTAAATTGTGAAAAGGAGGGGATTTTTTTGCCGAAAAGGAAAGGGAAAGGCCGCAAGGTAACAACTACTACAACTGGTTGTACAACGACTGATACTACTACAACTGACGCTACTACAACTGGTTGTACAACGACTGATACTACTACAACTGACACTACTACAACTGACACTACTACAACTGACGCTACTACAACTGATACTACTACAACTGGCACTACTACAACTGGCACTACTACAACTGACGCTACTACAACTGATACTACTACAACTGACGCTACTACAACTGACGCTACTACAACTGACGCTACTACAACTGACGCTACTACAACTGATACTACTACAACTGATACTACTACAACTGGTTGTACAACGACTGATACTACTACAACTGACGCTACTACAACTGGTTGTACAACAACTGGTTGTACAACGACTGATACTACTACAACTGACGCTACTACAACTGGTTGTACAACAACTGGTTGTACAACGACTGATACTACTACAACTGACGCTACTACAACTGACGCTACTACAACTGATACTACTACAACTGATACTACTACAACTGATACTACTACAACTGATACTACTACAACTGATACTACTACAACTGATTGTACGTCGACTAAAAGAGTACGTAAAAGACGCAATACTCGGAAAGGCTAAATCAATAATAGTGTGGACCAAACAAGAAATCGTCTAAACGAAAAAAACCAAGGGATACGTTCCTTGGTTTTTTTGTAGAGGTCTTTAAATGTATGTCCTTATTAAAATCACTTTGTTTATGAGCTGCGTACAATGGTGATAGTAGCTGCCAGTACAGATACAGCGTGAGTGTATCATTTTATCACCCTATAGAAAGGAAAGAGAAGATATGTCCTATCTTATTCCCTCTTACTTTTTGATCATCAAAGAAGAGGATCTAGAAGAACTGCGGAGCGATTTATGGAATGATGACCCCGTTCCTGCCTATTTAAAAGTGGAAAACGTCACCTATGATATCGATATTGCCTACCGGGGGTCTTATACGCGAAAATTTCGCAAAAGATCTTACTGGATCGGGTTCGTCAAACCAGAACATTGTTCCGGATCTCGTGAAATTCATCTCAATGCAGAGTACAAGGATCCCTCTCTTATCCGAAATAAACTTTCTTTCGACTTCTTCCAAGACCTTGGTGTTTTATCGCCACACAGCCAACATATTAATTTAATCCGAAATGACTCTTCTAAAGGTGTCTATCTGCAACTAGAATCCGTGGATGATTTATTCTTGAAAAAGAGAGGCCTTCCTTTAGGTCCTATTTATTATGCTGTCAACAATAATGCTAATTTTTCCCTAACAAGAGATGAGAAGCGCAAAGAGTCGCTTCTTTCAGGTTATAAACGAGCGTTTGGAAACCCATCAGACGATGATTTCCTCCATGAATTAATAGATAAAATCAACACCACCCACCTCTCTAAATACCCTAATGAAATTTCTCAGTATCTCAATGTTGATAAATATTTACGCTGGTTTGCTGGAGCCGTCTGCACAATGAACAATGACGGGTTCACTCATAACTATGCACTGTACCGCAATAGTGAGACAGGTTTGTTCGAAATCATTCCTTGGGATTATGATGCAACTTGGGGACGAAAAGTCGACGGTGGAGTCATGCGTTACGATTACGTACCTATAGAAGGAAAGAAAGCCAACAACCTTTGCCATCTCCTCCTGCAGGTACCAGAATTTCGCAAACTTTACCGAAACATATTGGAGGAAATTTTGGAAACTATATTTACAGTCGAACATTTGGAAACCAAAGTAATTTCTCTGCATCAAGCTCTAAGACCACATGTCCTTTCTGATCCTTATAAAAAGAAAACGATCGATATATTCGAGGGCGAACCCGAGTTTATCTTTCAATTCATTCGCGATCGCAATAGCTATTTGAAAAAGCACTTAGTGGATTTTGATTAAAAGAATTCTCTCCTATTTATTCTAAGAAAAGCCATCATTTATCACCTGATGTTAGCAAAGAAAAAGCAGAAAGCCATTTGGCTCTCTGCTCACTTTTATACGGCTATTCCTACTGTTCCAAGCAAATGTTTGTGCCATACTTAACACTTGAAACAGTTCAAGTCGTAGTTCTTGCCCTTTCTGTTGAGCGTCATCAAGTACAGTGTCCGGAATAGATAAAAGTACATTACGACGGTCATCTTCATTTAAAAAAGATCGTAAAAAAAGACATACAGACAAAAATCTGCATGTCTTTTAATGTTACCTCACTGTCCGACTAAATCCTAAAAGAGCTCCGTAAGAATGGATCTATAAACTAATCTGTTTTTTTATAACGACGACCCCATGATCTTTTTACCTCTTGGCTGGGAGCTGTATTGGTCGGGCTCCAAGGTAATACCGATTTGATCAAAATTAAAGTTTTGTGCAAGTTGATAGATTAACATTCCTTCCCCACTTTTACCCGGCTTAAAAATCCCGGCATTCTCCCGCTCACCGTTTTTTAATAGCCATACCTGGTACACTTCCGAACCTTCCAATCGTGGCAAATTATCGACTTGTACGACTAACCTTTTCGTCTTACCTTGCTGCAAAATAAACGCGTAGCCATTTGTATCCCCGTTTGTTTGCTCGGTACCTTGTAATGAGAGTGTGGATAAAATCTCAATGGGAACAGAGTTTATTTTCCCGTCTTCTCTCGGATCGTTTTGCCATTGCACAGTCATAATGATCATTCCTATAATGCCCAGCATGATTCCAGTTGCTATAGGGGTAAACTGTCTTTGAAGAAAGCGGCTCCATTCTTTTACCTTCCCTTGGATGGTCTTCCTCGCACTTTTTTTATCATTGTCGAAAACAAAATCCATCACTTCTGCCTTTAAGGATGCAGGAACTTCTTTCTCTTCAAAGTCCAATTGCAATGAATTCCAGACTTCTGTCATTTGTTCATACTCCCTTGAGCATTTCTGGCAATGCTGTATATGCTCCGTGAATTTTCTTTTTTCTTTTGCATCCAATCCATCTGCTATAAATGAAATCAGGTTTTCACAATCTCTGCTCATCTACAAATCCCTCACTTCTAAATGCTTCTTTATTTGCTTGAGAGACTGATGAAGCCTGCTCTTGATTGTTCCTACCGGCTCGTTTTCAATTTTCGCAATTTCTGTTAAAGAATAGCCTTTCCAGTATAGTAAATCAATCAACCTTTTTTGTGATATATTTAACTTGCTTTTTGCTTCAGCCACTTCATTGAAAATCAATCTCTTCTCAATTTCATTGTTCGGATCAGCGGTTTCACTTGACCGGCTCGGATCTAGTTGAGAATTGTTTTGAGTATGAAGACTATCTTTACGGATGTAATCCACACAAACATTGCGGGTAACGGTCAGAAGCCAATTGGCAAAACTTCCTTTTAATGGATCATGATTACTTTTTGTCGTCCAAAGCTTTAAAAAAACTAACTGAACAATTTCTTTTGATTTATCTTCATTGCCATTTGTAAATTTAAATACAAAGCTATAAATCAATTTAATGTAGCGCTCATAAAGTTCTTCTAGGGCAGGACGATGCTTTTTGTTTACTAATATCATTAACTCGTCATCACGTTTTTTCTTCAATCGTACCTGCACTCCTCACCATTAATATTATTCATATTGATTGATTGACTCAATCTTACATATTAAGACAGGAACTATCACCGCTGTGAAAGTTCCTGTTGCTTTTGTATTTATTTAAAGGCTGTTTCACTGTTTACAATAAACCAAACATCTTTTACGCCCTGTCCATTTACGTCGCCCTCTTTTTTGTCGTTTCCAAAGTAGTAAAGAGGGAATCCTTTGTACGTTACTTGCTCCACTCCGGTATCTTCTCTTTTAATTGTTCCAAAGTCTTCTATATCAAAATTATCTGGAACTGCCAATTTCTTTGCAGTAAATGGGGGCCAGTTTGCTAAACAATCACCCGTGCAATTGCTTTTTCCAGGCTCGTCTTTTTTAAAATAATAGAGCGTCAGTCCCTTTGAATCAGCAAAATATTCACCTATTGCTTCATTCTCCAACAATTGTACCGTTGCGGCTTTTTCCTCTTTAACAGCCGTTTCCTTTGTGGAATCCATCTTGGTTTGAGTTTCTTTTACAGTTCCTTTGTCTTCATTTCCACAGGCGGCTAAAAACACAGCTGCACAAATTGATACAATCCACATCCATTTTTTCACTTTAATCTCTCCCTATATTTTTTATTATTTCCATCCCCATTTTTGAAAAACCTGATGCGAAGATTCTGTTTTTAAGTATTCAATAAACTGTTTTGATTCTTTTTTATTGTCAGAACTGCTTGTGATACTTACAGGAGTTCCCCTATATAACTTATCTTCCTCTGGAAATTGGACTAGGTCCGTCTCGTTTTTTAGCCGGTAATGCCAAGATTCGTATGTAATCCAAGCATCGTATTTTGAATTAGCCTTCCAAAGTTCAATCGCCTCGGCACTTGTTTTCACAGAAACAGCTATGTTGCGGTCAATCCCAGAAATAAGCCCTTTTCTTCCAGCTAAGTCTTCCCATAGTCCAAGCTGGCCCGCGCCATTGACATCAATGATTTTGACGCCACTTTTCGCTAAATCCTCCAATGATTGAATGTTCTTTGGATTCCCCTTTCTGACCAAAATACCTGCCGCCCTAGGATACAGCTCTGTACGTGTTTTTTCATCAATCATACCAGGATATTTGAGCATAATGTCACGAAGCATATACTCAGAACCTCCGTAAATAATATCGGCATCCTGTTTGGCTTGATCAATCCACTTTGCTTCCGGTCCTCCTATTACATTTACGTTTATTCCTGTTTCCTTTTTAAACTGTTTCGCGAGCTCTTCCATCGGTCCCAGAGGTCCACCTGGTCCGTAAACATTCACAACCTCATTGTTATTTTGCCTGGCTTGTGCCTGTTTCCAATTCACAGCTTCCGAAAAACCCAGCAGTATCATCGTCATTAAAAGGAATCCCGTAATAAAAACCGTTTTATTCATTTCCATCTGCCTCTCCTTTCAAGTTTTTATCTGTCTCACTATAGGTAACGAGATAATTCGCAAAACGGTTTGAAACAATTTATTTTTTTTGAAACAATTTTCACAAAACAGATTCTGCGGTATCTTTTCCACCTAAAAAAGCATTCTTTTTTCGTGACCATCGCAGCTTCTTCTCTTGAATAAATAGCCCTAAACGGTGGAAACACAAAAAACCCGGAATTGGACTTTTTTAAAGTGTCCACTATTCAGGGTGCCGTTCAAACATATAAGAAATTGACTTTTTTAAGGTTAAAATCTTCTTACTGTACAAAACAATCTTCAAGACGTTAGCAAAGAAAAAGCAGAAAGCCATTTGGCTCTCTGCTCACTTTTATACGGCCGTTCCTACTGTTCCAGGCAATTGTGGATAATCAAATTTTTCGTTTGTTATATTATAGCTTGTCGTAATCGATGTTTGTTCGTAGTTAAATGGCACTTCAATGATATTCTCCAAATCGTCAATGAGCAGAACGCCTTTTTTTCCGTCCAAATCATAATTTTTATGCTGAATCGTCAATGTCTTGCGGTCCGCTGATAGTGTGGATAAAGTCGGCTCAAAATCCGTCTCCGATCCATCTTCTAATTTAACTGAAAAGTAGAAGAAATCCGCTACATCCGTCGGTTTATATTCAGCCGGGACTGCTTCTGTTAAGACAATTTGGGTAGATGTAGCCGATATTACCTTCGCACTTTCAATAGTTGGATAATAGAAGTTGTCGAACATGAACAAGATTGTATTGTATAACAAGTTTGAAAACTCACCGCGTGTAATATTAAGATGTGTTCCGTATGACGTCGGTGTCTTGCCGCTCGTAATCTCAGCGCCATAAAGGGCTTCAATATAAGGGGTAAACACACCACCTACGTCTGTGAATGGTGTTTCCGTTTCATACTCCTGCAAATCGAACCCGAGTACAAGAAACTTTGCCATGGCACCACGGCTCAATGTATCGTTAGGCTTAAATTCTGTTTTCGTCACTCCGGAAATAATGCCTATTTCTGCTAGTGCATTAACTGAACCTTTAACCCGGCTGTTTAAATCTTTAAACCCTGCATCCGGTGCGTTTTCTGTATCCACTCCGATAGCGTTGGCTAAAATAACGGCTGCATCCCCGCGCGTTAATTGCTGCTGGGTACCAAATTTTGTAGATGATATCCCCTTGATAATTTCATTTTCATATAGAAAACTGACGGCTTCATCATAATTTGCACCTACATCTGTAAATGAATGGACAGATGCTGCACTGGCAGGTGCTGAAACACTAACAGCGGCAATAGTAACAGCCGTTGCTGCTGTAAAAAATTTATATTTATTCATGGTATTGAACCCCTAACTTGAAGTATTTCAATGATTGTACCATTAAACTATTTAACCGTAAATAGCTTGTTAGATAGACTAATACAAACAGTTATGATTATCCATATTTAAATTCGTTTTTCTGCAGATTTTAATACAGAATAGCTTAAAGAAGAAGCGCATCAACATTTGCAGTCTTAATAACACAGTCAATTATAGAACTATTTATGTTTGGATTTACAGTTGCAATTGAAGTTCTAAGCTAATAACCATTTTCATTACAATTAGAGTCGTTTCCTAATATCATAATGAATAAATGGATTATTAAAAATGTAATACGGTGTTCATCTTCCGTTCATGTTCGTTTCGTAAACTGAAACGTGTAAGTAAATAGAAGTTATTTTTTCTATATAAAAATTAGGGGGATATTTATGAAGAGAGGAAACTTAGTACTTATACGATTTTCAGCATTATTTTCTGTTATAGGAGCCTTTTTAGGCGCACATATGGCTGGCTCTGGATCCTATGCGTTTCGTCCTATTCATGCGCATATTCTTGTAGTCGGGTGGTTAACATTATTTGCGTGGGGTGTTTATTATGAAATATTCACTATCACGTCAAAAAAACTAGCTGTCGGGCATACGTGGACTGCCATTATCGGCACTACCGGTTTAGTGCTAGGCATGTGGGTTTACTATTTAAAGCCGTTTGATTTCTCTGAAGGATTATCTTTAGGTCTCTATATCGGGGGAGGCGTTACTTTATTAATTAGCTTCATTCTCTTTTTCATCACCACTTTTTTTATAACTAAAAAAGAAGACAAATAACTACTTGGAAATCCTGATACGGTAAGCGAACAAAAAGAAGCTGATTTCTCCAAACTTAAAGTAAGGAAGAATTAGCTTCTGTTTTCTAGTGAGGATCGTTTGAAGATCTCATTCGACGTGTTTTTCGGACTTCGTTTCCTTAACTTTCGTCGCCTAAAATAGCGATCGGATTAAACACTTCATAATGGATGTTTTCTTCCGGTACACCCCATTGATGTAATGTTCGATTCATTGCTTCCATGAAAGGAATCGGTCCGCAGAAATAAAAAGTGGCTTCTTTTGACGGAAGGATAGACTGCAGTAAGTCCAAATCCACATATCCTGCTTTATCAAACTGACGAGAAGCTTGATCCTCCTCGGTTGGCGAATCATAGCACACAACCGATTTTACATTTTCATGATGATTCGTTAATTGCTTAACATGCTCTTTAAAAGCGTGTGTACGGCTGTTTATGGTAGCATGGATAAACGTAACTTGACGTTGGGGTTGCTTTTCCACCATTGTGTTTAACATACTAAGCAATGGTGTCACGCCAATTCCTCCGCTAATCAAGACAACCGGTACATCATTGTGATCGAGCATGAAGTCACCAGCAGGAGCGGAAAATGAAAGAACATCTCCGACTTGGATCTGTTCATGTAAATAGGTAGAGACGATTCCTGCAGGAGCATCCCCGTATGCATCTTCCCGTTTCACACTAATTCGGTAATACTCTTTTCCAGGTGAATCAGAAAGACTATAATGACGAATATGAGTATATTTTTCACCAGGGATATTTGCTTTAATTGTTAAATATTGTCCTGCTCTATAGGAAGAAATCGTTTGCCCGTCTTTCGGCTTCAAATAAAAAGATGTGACTGTGTCGCTTTCTTCTACCTTTTTATCAATTAAAAAGTCCCGGAAACCTTCCCATCCACCAAGCTGATGTTCCGTTTCATCATAGAGATTGCTTTCAATGCTAATAAAAGCGTCGGCGATGTAACCATAAGCCTGCCCCCATGCATCAATAATCTCGTCTGTCGCTGCATCACCAAGTACATCTTTCACTGCTTCAAGTAACGTTTCACCTACAATGGGGTACTGCTCGGGCACAATTCCGATGGCACGATGTTTCTCGGTAATCCTTTTGATCACTGGCATGATCGCTTCTAAGTTGGTAATATGTTCTCCTGCAGCGTAAACAGCGTAGCCCAATGCTTCCTGCTGGATTCCTCTTTTTTGATTTGTTTGGTTAAAAAGGTTATACAAATCAGGCGCTTTTGAAAATAGGAGTTCATAAAATCTTTTTCCTATTTGCTTACTATGTTCTTTCAAAACAGGTGCTGTTGATTGGACGATTTCAACGGTTTTCATATCAAGCATGTTTGTTTACCCACCTCAAGTATTGAAGTTAATTTCCCAATTTAACATCTCCAACTGAAGGTAAAATTAAACACCCATTATTTCGAAAGGCTATCTACAGTTGTTCATCGGTGCTAGAAAATTAAAAACACTTGAAACGGATTATCCTGCATTAGCAAAAATGAAAATTTTTTATTGAATTCCCGCTTTACGAAAAAAATAAAATATAATTCCATAAACATGAATGAAAATGAGACTTATTATCAATACTATAGGAAACAAAGGGTAACCAAATGAATGGTTACCCTAAAAAAATTAAACTTCCGGTACAAACGTTTTGCAATCTGTTTCTTCACTGTTAGATGCTTGTTTGCCTTTATGGTTGACGACATAAATGGAATCGGCCTCACATTTGTTTCCTGAACTCCAGTGCTTGCAGTTGTTGACTTCACAAAGAACATCCTTCGCCATCGTATCACACCTCCTTCTTTGTTAACATGAACAAATTGGAGGTCGTTGATACCTTTTATTTTTATCCATCGTATTCAAACGGAGTATATGCAGCGACAAATAAACCGACTGTAAAAGTATGTGGAAATAATTCCTTATTTTTTATTTAAAGTAAACAAATAATTATACTTCGTTGCATGCTTCAACTCATCGGTAATAATCTCAAATAACATATGTTGATATATACCTTCAGGTAAACATTGCTTGATTTTTCGATACTTTTCTACAGCCTTTAACTCCCCAAATAATGCCTTTTTTATCCCATCGATATAGTTCGTCGGTTTTTCAAACTGCTCTCCATTCACGCTTT
Organism: Bacillus sp. 37MA; assembly: GCF_000372765.1. Lineage (NCBI taxonomy): Bacteria > Bacillati > Bacillota > Bacilli > Caryophanales > Bacillaceae > Bacillus > Bacillus sp. 37MA. The sequence goes on along the minus strand of NZ_KB889752.1, from coordinate 215,103 downwards.
GAACCTCTTGATCTGTAAAATAACGGTAAATCATTCTAAACATTTGATTATGTTTTTTCTCATCATCCCTTATAGAAGCAATAATCTCTTTCTCTTCTTGAGTTGGTGCAATAGAGATTAAATATTGATAAAAAAGTTCATCTTCTCGTTCACCCTGCACGGATTCTTTTATAAGCTGTAAGGCTGTTTGCAGACACTGTTGAGTATAATCCAACTCTTGAATCGTTGTCCCTTGAACTGGCATGTATCCTACATATGGATAATGGTATGATTGATACATGAGCGATTCCCCCTCATTTAAAATGAACATAGATAGTGTATTCACCGTTTTTTATTTGGGTGATTAAACTAATTATTTTCGATAGCCTAAAACCCCTTAGGATCTATCTGTTCTTACTTTGGAATTCAAATTTGATAACTGACAAAATAAAACGCTTGGCATAAGGACCCAAGCGCTCTTTATAAAAATTCACATCACTCATACTTAATATATAAATCCAGTTTTTATACGACTCAAATTGTTTCAGTAGAATATTTGAAATAGTTTTCAAATTCATGATTGGACAATGGTTTACTGAATAAAAAACCCTGCCCTTGACTGCAGCCATCCTCACTCAAGGCAATCAACTGTTCTTGGCTTTCAATCCCTTCAGCAATCACATTTAAGTTCAGTGTTTGTGCGATGTCCATGATCGCCTTGACAATCGCCTGGCTTTCCTTGTTTTGATGAATGTCCCGAATAAAAGAAGCATCAATTTTCAAAGTATCTACGGGAAGATGCTTGATGTAACTGAACGAACTGTACCCTGTTCCAAAATCATCGATAGATATATGAACGCCTAACTCTCTAATTTCTTGCAGGATGACTACTGCTTGATCGATATCTGTAAAAATACTTTCCGTAATCTCAAGCTCCAGCCACTCTGGCTCCAATCCGGTCTCATTTAAAATCCCTTTTATCTTGTCTAATAAGTTAGATTGATAAAATTGTCGGGTAGACAAATTAATCGATACTCTTAGTGGGGGATAGCCTTGATTCTGCCAATCTTTATTTTGCTTGCATCCTTGACGAAGCACCCATTCCCCGAGAGGAAGGATCAATCCTGTTTCTTCAGCTACCGGGATAAACTTGCCAGGTGATATCCTCCCCAATTCTGGATGATTCCAACGAACAAGGGCTTCCATGCCGATTAACTGTCCGCTGGTAAGATTCATTTTAGGCTGGTACTCAATGTAAAATTGCTTCTGTTGTATGGCTTTTTTCAATTCATTTTCTAATAGAATCCGTTCCAATGATCGTTCTTCCATATCTGGATGGAAGAACAAATACCCGTTCCGTCCTTGTTCTTTAACAGCATATAGAGCCATGTCTGCTCGTTTTAATAGTTCATCCACATCCTTTCCATCTGAGGGGAAGAGAGAAATACCGATACTACAAGAGAGGTTGTATACCTTTCCTCCAGACTCTATCGGTACTTGGAAACTGTCTTTGATCCTTTGAGCAATGGTTTCCACCCTCTCTGTATCCGACACATTTGTCAACAAAATGGTAAACTCATCCCCTCCTATACGAGCAACCAAGTCTGTTGAGTGAAGACACTCCTTAATCTGCTTGGCTGTTTCGATCAGAATAAGATCACCAATTTCGTGCCCATAAGAATCATTAATATGTTTAAATCGATCGACGTCAACAAACATGACGGCTAGTTGTGATCGAACAGAATTGGCTTGATTGACTTCTTTACGCAAACAATCCATAAAGAGTCTTCGATTTGGTAATTCAGTCAATGTATCATGGTAAGCTAAATGATAAATCGTTTGCTCTGTCTTTTTCCTTTCGGTTATATCCCGCATAACTAGCACTAAATTTTTCACAATTCCAAATGGGTCAAAAATAGAATTAACCTTCGCTTCCACATCAATATAATTTCCACTTTTCGCTAGGATACGGAATTCTAATTGGGAAGACCCTTTTCCTTTTGTAATCATGTCTTGAATACTGTCAATGACACTTTGACGATCCTCTTCGTGTACCCATTGAAATAAAGGACTAGACTCCATCTCTACCAAATCGTGCCCTAATAGAACCGTGTGAGATGGAGATATGTATAATAGATTCCCCTCTTCATCAATCGTTGAAATCAGATCTGACGAATTTTCAGTGATTAACCGATACTTTTCCTCACTTTTCCGTACTTCTTCTTCCATTTTTTTTCGAGGACTGATATCATTTCGTATCGAGATATATTGATACGGTTTTCCCCGATCATTTAAAAATGGCACAATGGTTGTATCTACCCAATAAAATGAACCATCTTTAGCCTTATTACGTATTTCTCCACGCCAAATATCTCCTGCTCCAATCGTGGCCCACATATTCTTGATAAAATCTCGAGAATGATAGCCTGAATTTAAAATCCGATGATCTTGTCCCAATATTTCTTCCTGTTCATATTGAGAGATTTCACAGAATTGGTCATTAGCATAAAGGATAACCCCGCGCTGATCCGTCATAGCCACAATCGATGATCGATCCAAAGCATACTTAACATCAGCCAGTTCCTTCAAAATATCGTCCATTTCTTCCTTATTCTCGTGCCTTATTGGTTCAGGCACCGTTACCGATCTTTTTTTTCCCATTTTTATCACCTATGACATTTAATTTAATAGTATTTTCAGAGAAATATACTTGATTAAATAAAAAAACCGACCTATTAAAAATAGCAGGGTCGGTTGCACTACTTGCTCCCAGTCATCCAAAGTGCCCACATACAGATGGCTGTTCATCGCTTCCATAATCAAGTTGTTTAATTTTGTTAAAAAGTAGCCCTATTGTAAAACTATACCTTGATTATAGCTATTGAAGTCCGAAAGTCAATAAATTAAGTAGTATATTATACCCAACCAATAGGCGAACATCAGCTTTACAACAGGTGGCCATACGGGTGAAGTCGTATTCTTATATTCTTACGGACCTTCAAGACCAACAGGATTAGTTGAAAATACGGATACTGCCAAAACAATGGCCAAGTTTATGGACTTTGATCTAAATCAATTAACAAAACAACTATATACGAATGCGAAAGACGCCTTAGAAAAGAAAGGATTTACAACGCGTATTGACTAACAGGTCCAAATAACCCCGTATTTGTAGCTGAAAAAGGAATCCAGAAAGTAGAGCTTCCAGCAAATAAAAACATCGTCATCCAAACAACAAAGAAATCAACTCAACAAAAAGAAGTTAATGGGACAGACTTTTACATTTCTGAAAGTGCATTAAAGCTAGTAAAATAATCTCTCTGCTCTACTCATAGGGCCATAATCAGAAAAGAACCCACGAATATCTAAGGGTTCTTTTCTTTCTATCCATGTAGATAGCGTTTATTCTTTTCGATTCTCTTTCTTTTTGGCTGGCAACAACGATCACCATTCTTTTCTTCTAGCATCACTTGAATGGCTTCTTCAAAATTGTGAATACTTCCACCAAACCCCGATTGAAATTGTTTCGCCTTTTTTACAGATTCGAAAGTAATCACCTGTGGCTGACAAGAATTAAGATGAATATCTGAATTTATTACATATGTGGCGATCTTGGCGCTGATCATTGTATCCTTTAAAAAATCATAGCAAATGATTTGGGAAACTTCTTTTCCTATTTGTTGATATCGAAGTAAACCACAATGTGCGCAGCATGTGTGCTCAATTCGTTGATTTAATTTGATGAGTTGAACAGATAATCTCGTGTTTGACTGTTTATTGCAATACGAACAAACGTAAGAGGATACATGGGTTTTTTTAGGAAGATAATAAATCCCATTCAATGATTTTAAGATCAACTGCTGTTCCACTAGTGGCTTAATGTCACTGTAAACGGTTGCTGTAGACACAGTTAACCGCTTACTAATTTCAGAAACCCGCAAAGCACCCTCTTCTTCCATCCATATTAAAATTTGTTGTTGTCGTTCTCTCGGCAGCATTTGATCCCTCCATCCCTTTTTATCGATTACATGACATTCCTAAGATCGTCATTTTCAAACAAGTTTAACAGGTGCTGTGTATACGGATGCCTTTCCACTGAAAACAATTGCTCCCTGGCGCAATCATCTACGATTTGTCCATTTTTCATGACCAACACCCGATTGCACATAAAATGAACGGCGGATAGATCATGAGAGATAAATATATACGAAAATCCCAGCTTCTCCTGCAAATCTTTCAATAAGTTCAGAATTTCCGCCTGAATGATCGTATCCAAACTAGATGTTGGCTCATCTAGCACAATGAACGTCGGTTCGATACTGATCGCTCTCGCAATAGACACCCTTTGTTTTTGTTCCGCTTAGTTCATGTGGGTATTGGTGCAGAACCGTTTCTGAAAGACCGACATGTTGTAATAGTCGTTCGGCCGTTTCACTTCGACTCAATTTGCTATCACCCAGAAACGAAAGGGTCTTATTTTTCAATTGATCAAGGGGTTCCATAAGAGAGTCCATCACTTTCAGTCGTGGATTCAAAGCAGCGGAAGGATTTTGAAACACGGCTTGATTGCGGCCTCTGATCGCCCGAAAAGCGGCGTTATTACGTTTATGGATTGGAATACCTTGAAACCAAGTTTCCCCTGCATCTGTCTATATAATAAAATCGAACACAATGATCTGTGATGGACCGTCATTCAAATAAATATCTTTATTTTGTTGCTCAGTCAAAAGATTTTACGGCGTGTCATTTCAGACGCATCTACTTTTTACTAGTGTGGAAAATCTCAAACTCTGTTCTACTTATGTTAAAAAATGTTTTATTTTTTTGTTTTCAAAAAATAGGACGCCTCTATTCTTTTAGTAGGGTTTACATTCATCTTTTAACATATGTTCCATAAATTCATTGCTGTGTCTGTCTTTTAGATGTTACTCAAATGCTTTCATTCTGTCATTATCATAAATTGAACTAACTTTTATATATTGTAAAAAACGGTGCTAATTGTTTTTTTATAACATTTAGTAACACAACAGAAAAATACGGTGCTTGATATCGTTTACTGATCGTGGTTTCATGCCTCCTTTCTTTCATTAGAATGGGGCTTTCTTATCTATCTTCCATGATCTATCATCTATGAATCTTATACGTGATGACAAATCATGCAGGAAGGTCATATTATAGACTAATGTAAAAAACAAAAGCTGTTCTCAAAGAAAAAGAATTGCTTCATATTTTTGATTCCTAAGGAGGTTAATTAATTGAATCATCGGACTTATCTTGCTTTAGCTTTCCCACTCACCATCTCAACTATGACACCCCCCTTACTAGGAGCAGTAGATACAGCAGTGGTTGGACAACTGCCTAATCCAGCTTATATCGGAGGAGTGGTTGTAGGAACTATGATTTTTAATACAATGTACTGGCTATTCGGATTTTTAAGAGTCAGTACATCTGGTTTTGCTGCTCAAGCGAACGGTGCAAACAATGATCTTCAAAGAATATCCATCCAAATTTTAATCGAGGTACCTAAGATTAATAAAGCTAACACGGCTTGTAGTATTTTCGTATTCACCTTTTGTCCAGCCTTTGCTCCTAAAGGAGAAGCTAGTAAACTAGCGACAATCATGATAGCTGCTGGGCCATAAAGAACCTGGTCGGTCGTGATTTTACCGATCGTGGCGCCAATCGAGGAAATAAAGGTAATTGCAAGTGAAGTAGCAATGGTCATTCTTGTTGGAATTTTTAAGACGACCAACATAATAGGTACGAGGACAAAAGCTCCTGCTGCACCAACGACTCCTGCTCCGATTCCAACGATGAAGGCCAACCCCGCCGCTACCCATTTATTAAACGTAACCTGATCAAGTGGGATATCATCGATCCCTTTTTTCGGGAAAAACATCAAAATAGCCGCAATTATGGCCAATATTCCATACACAAGATTGATGTCCCCTTCTGACATCATGCCAGAACTATAACCGCCGATGAAGCTTCCAATTAAAATACTTGCTCCCATATAGATAATCAGGGTTTTGTTCAAATAACCTCCTTTTCGGTATGCCCACACCCCTGCGATGGCGGCGAAAAAAACTTGAATGGCACTAATTCCAGATACCTCATGGGCACTGAACGCCGCCATTCCAAGTATCGGGGGAATATACAAAAGCATCGGATATTTAATGATCGAACCGCCGATCCCGACCATACCTGAAATAAAGGAACCGATAAAACCAATCAAGAAAATAGTGATGATAATATGAAGAGCCATACGTTCCTCCTCCTTTCAAAAAAAGAGAAAGGGTATCTAACTGATACCCTTTTCCTGATCAGCCTTTAGCCATTTTATTTTACTTCCATGCTTTTATCGAATGGCACAACGGTTTGGTCCAATTTCCATTTCACGTTGTTTTTCTTCATCCGGCTCGACTTTACCCATGTTCGTTTCGCGGATTTCCTGATAAGCATTTGGTTGTGGCGGCAGGTGACCGGTTACCATCTCTCTGAACGCCGCTTCATCTTCTATATTCAATCCGTGATTTTTTTCAAACAGCGTTCCTAACTTTTCCGATACACTGCCGTCATCATTCAGCTCTTCCATGATCATAAAGTGAGCTGGTAAAACGATAAGATCATCTGATAATTCTTTGTAACGTGTGTAGAGTGTTTCTCTCAAATCTCTAACCCAGTCCTCTGCCAGTCCAGCTAAGTCAGGTCTTCCGATTGAATCAATAAACAGAATGTCACCTGACAGTAAATAGGAGTCATCTACGATAAAGGAAGTAGACCCAATCGTATGTCCTGGGGAATACAATGGATGAATCTTGATCGTCGTATTACCAATCGTTACATCTTGGCCTTCTTCCAGTGGCTGATAATCAAATGTTACGTCCTGCGCATCCTTTGGCGGGAGCCAGTAAGTGGCATTTGTTGTTTCTGCGATCTTTCTGCCGCCTGAAATGTGATCAGCGTGAAGATGCGTATCAAAAACATGGGTGATTTTAGCGCCAATTTCTTGAACGAAATCTATATATACATCGCTCATACGCGTCGAATCAATAAGAGCTGCTTCCCCATTTGATACGATCATATAAGAGAGACAACCTTTGCCAATACGAACAAACTGATACAGCTCTCCGCCATCTTTTAAATCACCGACTTTAACGGGCTCTAAATGTTCACCCCAGACTTTCATCCCCCCTTTAAGATAAGAAACAGTTCGGCCTGCCTCTGACAGCATATCGGCTACCATGATAGATGAGCCTTCTTTAGCACACACAACCAACACTTCCTTATCTGCAGGAACTTGATCCAACATTTCTTCGACTCCATCCAGCAGATCAAAATAAGGGATGTTTAAGGATTGAATATTTTCTCCTTCTATTTTCCAATCTTGGAAGGCCTCTTCGTTCCGAACATCTAAAATAAAGAATGGCTCTTTATTAATGACTTTTTTTGTGACTTCTTTTGCTGTCAATGAATTTACTGGCACACCTATTACCTCCTGGGGTATAATTTCGTTCAAAATTTTTTCATTTTTGAGCTTAAAATGTTAAACGCCTTATATGCATTAAACAATCCACCATTTACATGTAATAATCGCTTCTTTTATACTCGTGCTTTTCCTCCTTCACTTATTTATTCCGTTTTCCCTGTCCAATCTCGCATTCCAGGCAATACATTGATTAATTTTTTAAATCCTTGTTTCGCCATGGTTCGTGCGGCTAATTCGCTTCTTCTTCCAGAATGGCAGATGACATAAATTTCATCTTCTTTATTTAACTCGTCGGAACGTTGTTCTACCTCACCGAGTGGAATATGAATGACACCCCCAATATGCCTCTCTTCATATTCATCCCGTTCACGAACATCCAAGATCGTCATTTTTTCATCGCTTTCTACTTTTTCTTTAAAGCTCTTTAATGATATTTCAGGAATAACAGTCGTTTCTGATGCTGTATTTCCGCCCGCTTTACGTAAGAAGTGACGGAGAATATCTCCTTCTGTTTCTGTTCCTAAATACTCGTGTCCTGAACTTTTCGCCCATGCTTGCAAGTCGGCTGTTGAGCCTTTATCAGTCGCCTGTATTTCTAATACTTGGCCCGACTCTAATTTATTTATCGTTTTTTTAGTTTTAATAATGGGCATTGGGCACGCAAGCCCTTTTGCGTCTAATACATGATTTGGTTCAATCATTGTGTTTCCTCCTTATCAACAACACCCTATGGGGTATTTAAAATAGTAAAAAAATAATACAGTTGAACCTTGCTACTCATTCATACCGTCCATCCTGTTAATGATTTTATATCCGGGGTCTTTAAAAAGATTTACTGCTATTATTCATTTGCTTTTTGCTGCCTTGCTTAGATAAATAAATTTACATTTCCATCTTCAGCGTCTGCTAAATAGGCGGCTACACCTGCATATTCAATTCTATCCAGCAATTCTTTCTGCTGCAAACCAAGCAAATCCATTGTCATTGTGCAGGCAATTAACTTCACATCCTGTTCCTGCGCCATCTCAATCAATTGAGGAAGCGTCATAGCATTGTGTTTTTTTATTACATGCTTGATCATTTTTGGTCCCATTCCAGCAAAGTTCATATTTGATAAACCCATTTTGTCCGCACCTCGCGGCATCATTTTCGTAAACATCTTTTCAAGGAATCCTTTTTTCAAGGTCAATAGCTCATCTTTACGTAATGCATTCAATCCCCAAAATGTATGAAAAATAGTTACCTCGTGATCATAAGCGGCTGCGCCATTTGCGATGATATACGCCGCCATTGCCTTGTCATAATCACCGCTGAATAAAATAATCGTTGTTTTTTTCTTCTGTTCGGTCATGATGAAGCCCCCTTATCTCCTTTTACTTATACTCGTATGGGTATATATTTAAGTAAAAAAATTAGCCTTTTTGAATGTAAAATGTGAATACATCTTCTTCTTCTTTTGAATTTAGAAGCGTGTGCCCCATTGATTTTGCCCAAGCTGTTAAATCACTTTTTGCACCTTTATCTGTTGTTTGAACTTCTAAAATTTGTCCTGCTTCCAGCTGGTTCATGGCTTTCTTCGTTTTCACGATGGGCATTGGACATGCAAGCCCTTTTGCATCTAGTATTTGATCTACGTTCATTTGTTTTCCCTCCGCTCCCTTTAATATACCCAAAAGGGTATATTAAAGGATTGACAATCATTCGTCAACCCTTAGATTTTTTCTTTTTTTATCTGCTTTTAACAAGTAAGTCTACGGCTTCTTTCACAAGATTATCTGTATCTCTTCCTGCTTCAATATTCTCTCTAAGACACTGTTCCAAGTTCTTGCTGACAATGACCCCCATTGCCCGATCAATCGCACTTCGTGTAGCGGATAATTGAGTCACAACATCACGGCAGTCCTTTTCTTCCTCAATCATTTTCAATACCCCTCTGATTTGCCCTTCAATTCGTTTTAAACGGTTTTCAATTTTTTTATCGTATGTCATAACAAATATCTCCTTTTTGTTTTGTATTCGATTGGCGGTTTTTAAGTGAATAACATACTGACTAAGGAAGAAATAATGAATCAACTCCTTTTAACATGACTGCTTCTGTAAATCCACAATATACCCCACTAGGTATAATGTCAAGTTTTTTAATTCTTGATCCAGCTCCATTTTTTCTTTTTTATCATTGAGTGAATTTTATATCTTCACCTCCAAAAATTAATTAGTTAAGTTCGTGAAAAGATAACTATAAGGGGAAACTGTTACTTTGCTATTACAAGCAAGTACATATACATTAAAGTAATATAAATATTGGAATCCGTTTCATATAACGGGAAACCATAAAAATAGTTCTTTTCTAATAGGAGAAAACAGATTCCTTAACGCTATCGTCTGCAATACCACAGCTCCAACTTGAATGAAAACAGCCCCTTTATTCGTGTTTGTAATACGTTACATCCAGCATCGATTCAATACTTACTAAACCATTGCCATAAGTGAAGGCTTTCTACTACATACACTTCCAATAAATAGTTTATATCCTGCAAATATCCTTATTTATGTTAAAACTAAATAATTTGAAAATTATTGAAAATATACAATTTATTAATCTCCTAAAAACATTTGTAGACTAACATCGGAGTTGGTTAAAAAATGATATAAAGGGAGGAACAACGTATGAAATCTAATTTCAAAAAGAAGTCAATTCCGCTCATTGCAACGACACTTTTAGCCACTACTGCACTGACTGCACAGACTGTTTATCAGAAAGACCAGAATCAAACAGAAGCAAAACAGCCTTCTAAAGAAGAATCAAAAAAGACTTCTGCAACATGGCTTGCAGGTGATCACCACATCCATAGTGAATGGAGTGTTGGCTGGGATAACACGACAAACCCACCTACTGCTATTAAAGGCGGAGATGCCATTTATCCAACCGTTAAAAACGCGGAAAACGCGGAAAAGTACGGACTTGATTGGATGGTAACAACCGATCACGGTGGACCTAACCATTCAAAGGTGAACTTGGAGCAAGCTTATCCAGAGTTGTTAAAATCCCGTGAAGCTTATCCGGACCTTCTTCAATTTTATGGAATGGAGTTTGACACACCAGCTGCCGACCACAGTTCTTTAATCATACCTAAAAGTGACGATGAATCTGAAAAACTATACGACATTGAAAGTAAGTTTAATAAGCGTGAGCCTTATCCAAATGATTCAAGCCGGGATACCGAATCCAACATGATTGCCGCACTCAATTACATGAAAGATTTAGATGAAGCTCCCCTTCTTTTCGCGAACCATCCTTCACGTTCAGCAAGTGATGTAAGTAAATGGGGACAAGATACACCACAAGAATTCCGTAACTGGAATGATACAGCACCTAATGTTTCCGTAGGTATGGAAGGAGCTCCTGGCCATCAGGCCGGCGCGATTAATCCCGATGGCTCGCTAGATCCAAATGGTGCCCGTGGTGCATATGGTAATTCTCCTACGATGGGCGGCTTTGATCAAATGACTGCGAGAGTCGGCGGCCTCTGGGATTCCATGTTAGGTGAAGGAAGACATTGGTGGGTTACTTCTACCTCTGATTCTCATGTGAACTGGAGAGATGGCGGCAGTGATTTCTGGCCGGGCGAATATTCGAAAACATACGTTAAATCAGAAAAAAATTACAGTGATGTGTTGGACGGCCTTCGAAATGGAAATGTATTTGCGACAACCGGTGACCTCATCTCAGAACTAGACATTACAGCACAAGCTGCTGGTAAGAAAGCGAAAGGGAATGGACATACAGCATCTACCGGAGAAACTCTTACTTTAAAGAACAAAAATGCAAATGACGTCACTGTGACCATTCGTCTTCGTGACCCAAATGCTAAAAATGCGAATGGCGATAATCCAAATGTAAAGCGTGTAGATCTGATTGTAGGCGAAGTGACAGGTAAAGTGGAAGACCGCACAACGGATGTCAATCCCACAACAAAAGTCGTTAAACGCTTTGATGCAAAAGATTGGAAGCAAGATGGAGAATATATCACAATGACTTATACACTAGAAGATGTGGAGAAAGATATGTATTTCCGTGTTAGAGGAACGAGCACCGATCAATTAGAACCGCAGGTAGACCCGCGTGGTGAAAATCCATGGACGGATCTCTGGTTTTACTCTAATCCAACCTTCATTAAGTCTAATAAGTAAAGTGAGATTTTAGATGCATACAAGACGAGGAGGAATGAAGCTCCTCGTCTTTCTATTACTTTTAGTAAGGAGACAACGAACAATGGATTTAAATAAAACGATAAAGCACTGGCTTCCGATTTTTCTTCTTTTATTTACATGTAGTTTTGTCCTTTCTTCTCCTGCATTTGCTCACACGAATAACAGTGAGGGTTATTCAAGCATTGAAGTAAAAGAAGAGACACTTACATACGAGCTTAAGGTTGATCTTACTGAATTTGGACATGCCATGAATAAAGATTTGGATCCATCACAGGCAATCGATACAACAGCTGTGCAGCAGTACATTAACTCTCACATAAAACTTTTCGCAGATGGTGCACGGATTGAGGGCCGTGTAAGCAAAACAGATATAGCAACGATAAATGAACGGCCGTTTGCCGTTGTCGATTTAACATACAAACTAGATCAGAAACCGGAAAAGTTAGTTCTCGAATATAATATGTTTCTTGATGATTCTGATCCAAGCCACGCTAATTTTGCAACCATTAAAATGGATGGTGAACAACGAGAACAAGTACTCACTTTTGAGAAGAGAGAACTGGAAATAGGAGAAGGTACTGCTCTTCAAACGAGTAAACAGTTCTTATCGCTTGGACTCGAACATATTTTCACAGGATACGACCATATTTTATTTGTGATCAGTCTGCTTATTGGGGCAAAAACAGTACGCCATATTTTTTCTTTAATTACAGCTTTCACGATAGCTCACAGTATCACACTAGCTCTTGCCACATTGCAAATTGTACAGTTTCCGAGCAAGTGGGTCGAAATGGCGATCGCATTAAGCATCATTTATGTGGCTCTCGTTAATATCTTTGATCGAGATTCAAAACAGCAGCCCTGGATTGCTTTTAGCTTTGGGCTGATACATGGTTTTGGCTTTGCAGGGATATTATCTGAAATGCGGTTGGACGTAAATCACATGGCGACTACCCTTCTATCCTTCAATATCGGCATAGAACTCGGACAGCTCCTAATCGTGTTAATAGCGTACCCGATTATCCTTTTTATTAAGAAGATACGAGCCTTTAAATGGGTAATTCCCGGAACTTCAATGGGGATATTGGCTTTTGGACTTTTATGGTTTTTTCAAAGAGTGTTCTAGTTCATCATAATATGGAAATTGATTAAACTATTAATTTGTAAAAATTTCCTCATGCATGTACTCTTTCCAATCCTTGTAGCCGAGATTTACTCGGCTTTTTTGCGTAAAATCCCCTTCAATCACCGTAAAAATGAATTTTACTTTCCCATTAAAGTGAGATGAGGCCAAACATTTGGCTGTTTCGCGTAAAACAGCTATCCCGCACGGTCAACTGCCTCTAAAATTTCGGATAAGGATGCATGAAATTGTGAAAAATATAAATGCTTTCATTTTTTAGGGTAAAGGAATACTACGGTTCATTCTTAATAAAGTGAAGGAAAGATCAAATGATTTTAAATCAGCAGACTTTCTGCAAAAAAAAGAAAAGGTGGTTTCTAAATATGAGGCAATTTGCAGATGAAAGGTTGTTTGTTTACCATATGAAAAACGAATTAAAGCGTATTATCGCTGATAAACAAGAAGTAATCTTCGTTTGCATTGGTTCAGACCGCTCTTCAGGTGACAGCTATGGCCCGTTTGTTGGATCAAAACTAAAAGAAAACAGTTTCATCAGAAAATATACTCATGTCTCGGTGTATGGCTGTTTGGATCACCCTGTTCACGCTAAAAACTTAGCAGAGACGGTTCAACGAATTCAGCAAAATCACAGAGATACAACCGTTATTGCCATCGATGCCTGCCTTGGCTCATCCAACTATATAGGAACCATTCAACTCAAAAAAGGACCAATGAAACCAGGATCAGGGGTTCAAAAAGACCTTCCACCTATCGGAGATTACAGCATTTCAGGGATCGTCAATGCGGGAGGGTTTCTTCCTCTGCAAGTCCTTCAGTGTACACGCCTTTCACTCGTTTACAAAATGGCCAATAAAACCGCTGATTTTATTGTGAGAGCCCTTTTTGAATTGGAATACGAAAAAAAGAAAATACAAGCCGTGTAACCCCTTCCTGTAATAACCAAAAGAAAAGCGAACGCAATTGTATTGCTTGCTTTTCTTTTGTGTTTTATCTCTGACCACTCCCCCGGCTGAAGCCATAGGGTTCTTTTTCTCAAACATCCCACTTACATTCTTTCATAGAAAGAGGCAGACTTACTCCCATCCCCCCTCTAAAGACGATGGTCTTTCTTGTTTGAAAAATCTGTATAATAGCCTCGAAAAAGAAAAATTGTTTCTTTACATAACAGCTGGGTAACATAGTAAGATGTGATGTAAGATGTAATAAAGCCTTTGCTCGGAAATCATGAAATAGTGAAGAGATTAATTATTTAAGAATTAGGGAGGTCAAATGATGGGAACAACGCCTGACAAACGTATTCAATTACACGATTTTAACAACCTGACGAAAACGCTTAGTTTTAATATGTATGATGTATGCTGGACCAAGTCAAAAGAAGAACGCGAAGCTTACATCGAGTATATAGATGAGCAGTACAATGCAGACAGATTAACCGATATTTTAAAAAGTGTTACCGATATTATTGGCGCGCACGTATTGAATATCGCCAAGCAAGATTATGTACCTCAAGGAGCTAGTGTTACCTTATTAATTTCAGAAGGACCCGTTGTAGAAGCGCCAACGGAAGCGTTCGAGGAGTCACCTGGTCCTCTTCCAGAATCTGTTGTATTGGCACTAGATAAGAGTCATATTACGGTTCATACGTATCCAGAATACCATCCTAATGAAGGCATCAGCACATTTAGAGCGGATATTGATGTGTCTACTTGTGGAGAAATTTCACCACTTAAAGCATTAAATTATCTGATTCATTCGTTTGATACGGATATTATGACGATGGATTATCGCGTTCGTGGCTTTACGAGGGATATTAATGGAAATAAGTTATTTATTGACCACGACATTAGTTCCATCCAAAACTACATACCAGAAGAGATAAAACATCTGTATGACATGATTGATGTAAATATTTATCAAGAAAATATTTTCCACACCAAATGTAAATTGCGTAAATTTGACTTAGACAATTATTTATTTGGGCATACAAAAAAAGATTTACGTGATGATGAAATAAAAGACATCACAAAAAAACTGCATCACGAAATGGATGAAATATTTTATGGGAAAAATATAACTCCTGGCTCAATAGGGGAACATTAATATAATTTTTTGTCCAAAACCAAAATAAGCACACTCTTATGTGTGCTTATTTTGGTTTGCTTTATTAAAGTACTCGCCCTTTATGAAATTCTGAAGGTTTCATATGACACGGTGAAACTTATTTGAATTGATTATACAATACGACTGCGTTTTAATTGACTGCTTGAGTATCAATACGTTTTTCACTCATCAGATCGCTGACTGTCCCAAGTTGGTACCCTTTTGCTTGAATCTCCGTTATCATCGTATTCAGCCCCTCCGCAACAGGCTTTGTTGGATGCATCAGAACCATTGAGCCATTCTCCACTTTTGACACAACTCGACTAACCATTTCCGATGTCGACGGTTTTTTCCAATCAACTGTATCGACCGTCCATAAAATCATTTTCATGCCAAGTTGGTCCGCGACATTTACCGTTACTTGATTAAAACTTCCGCTTGGCGGGGCAAACCACTTCGGCTTTATACCAAGGGTTCCTTCAATGACATTATTCGTCTTTTTCAATTCATCCATTGTTTCTTCCTGAGAGCGTTGGTTGAGATCGGGATGACTATAAGCGTGGTTGCCAATTTCGTGGCCCTCTTCATAAATCATCTTAGCCAGATCGGGATTCTTTTTTACCCAACTGCCATCAAAGAAAAAAGTTGCCTTCGCTTGATGATCATTTAACGTTTTAAGAATTTTTGGAATGTACTCATTGCCCCAGGCGACATTGATTAACAGAGCTACCATCGGTTTTTCCAGATTGCCTCTATAGATCGGTTCGGGTCCTAAATCTTCCAAATGGACATTTGGCGAAACTTCCTTATAAACGATTTTGTTTACGTCAAAATCACCGCTTGCTTTCATTTTTTTATAACTCGCTTTACGATTTACTTCCAATCCGTTGTACCCAGGTATCGCCTTCCATACGCTGTCGACTTTTGCGTCAATCGGCTCCATTTTATATTTTTCACTGTACGCTTGAATTTTTTTATGAAGGTCATCTTTATGAACCTCTGCAGAAGTGGTCATGACGTTTTCACTATCAGGCTTTACATGCATGTCTCGGGTATTATCAATAAGTAAAGCGCCCAACGTCAATAATAACGCACCCGCAAGGAATATAAGGGACATACCATATTTTCTGTTCATCTTCTTTCCCTCCACACAATATTTTCATCTACTGATGGTAGTAGGTTTCCCATTCGCTGGAGGACTATGCTGTATAAAAATAACCCCGATTCTTTTCATCAAACGGTTTAGAATACTATCACAATCACCGCATAACCATACGGATAAGAGGCAGTGTACGAAATCCACTTATTTTTAATCTTCTATGTTTAGTGATGTATAAAAATATAAGGAGGTCTTTATGCAAAAAAACGAAAATCCAATAGAATTACAACGTGGACTAGAACAAAGGCATATTACATTAATGTCTTTAGGAGCTGCGATCGGAGTTGGTTTATTTCTAGGGTCTGCTACAGCGATCAAGTTAGCAGGACCAGCCATTTTGCTTTCCTATGCGATCGGCGGAATCGCGATCTTTTTTATTATGCGTGCACTTGGAGAAATGGCGATCCAGAACCCGGTAGCGGGGTCTTTTAGTCAATATGCACACGATTATTTAGGGCCTCTTGCCGGATATATAACTGGATGGAATTATTGGTTTATGTGGATCATTACCTGTATGGCCGAAATCACTGCAGTCGGGATCTATATGGAGTACTGGTTTCCTGATGTTGCACGCTGGATATGGGCGCTTTCTGCATTGGTGATTGTAACTGCCGTAAATTTTATGGCGGTAAAAATGTATGGCGAGTTTGAGTTTTGGTTTACGCTTGTTAAAATCGTCACGATTTTATTCATGATTGCTATTGGGCTTGGCATGATTACATTCGGCATTGGAAATGGAGGCATCGCTACAGGTATTCATAATTTATGGATTCATGGCGGATTTTTCGCAAACGGTTACTTAGGTGTTTTCATGTCCTTGTCAATGGTCATGTTTGCTTACGCAGGTGTAGAAATGATCGGGATTACAGCAGGTGAAGCCAAAAACCCCACAAAATCATTATCTAAAGCGATTGACACTGTTTTTTGGCGCATTCTCGTTTTCTATATCGGAGCATTGTTTGTGATCATGTCGATTTATCCTTGGACCGAACTTGGCACGGGAAGCCCTTTTGTCATGACATTCAACAAAGTTGGAATTCCTGGTGCTGCCGGAATCTTAAATTTTGTCGTGCTCACTGCCGCCCTCTCTTCTTGTAATAGCGGTATTTTTAGTACAGGCCGTATGCTTTTTAATTTGGCTCAACAAGGTGAAGCACCGGCTAAATATAAGAAGTTATCAAAAATTGGAATACCAAGTGCTGCTGTGCTCGCTTCTGCAGGAGCTTTATTAATCGGAGTAGCCCTTAACTATTTAGTACCCGGGAAAGTATTTATGTTGATGACCAGTATCGCTACGTTTGGTGCTGTTTGGACATGGTCAATTATTTTACTCACCCAAATTCGTTATCGTAAGAGTTTATCCAAAGAGAGTCAAAAACAGCTCTATTATAAAATGCCTTTCTTCCCCTATAGTTCTTATTTGACTCTCGCTTTTTTAGGTTTTGTCATTGTGATGATGGGCTTTTTTCCCGGTACACGTATCGCGCTTCTATTTGGCCCTTTATGGTATGGTAATTTAATTGCCTTTTACTATTGGAAAAAGTCTTCATCCTAACATAATAGGTAAACGAATATCTTGTTGACAAATATAAAAAGCTTATTCACTAAGCATTGAGAATAAGCTTTTTTCATGTTTATATACGTTTTATTTCCCGACTTTTTTAAATTTCCATAAAAAAATCTTCCAATTTCCATTCTTTTGTTACATAATATATTATTATGATAAATTACCTGAAATGGAGTGTTTTTGTTGAACGAATTGGCAATTATCATTTCCTATGAACTAGGCCGATTGTTAGATGATTATTATAAATGTAAAGATTTGATTATTAAACAGCAAATTCAAAGTGATATCCAGCTTTTAAGTGAGGCTATGGTTATTTGTGATCAATCATCCTAACACCGTGCTTTCCTCACCTCCCTATTCCACATAGTGTGCCTCTATGGGTATCAGTCTTCTTCCTAATGCCGATCTTCAGTTCGCTCAAACATTCGAAAATGGGTATGATCCCATAACGTCGTTCAGCACGGGGGCTCAAAAAATACTCTTATGTCCTATCTCTTTTATCTCGAATCAATCCGCCTTGCTGATTATCCTTCACCACATACGTTTGAATTGGTTACACTGTTATTACATAAAACATTCCCATATATACTCTTTCCAACCCTTTTAACCGGGCGATTACCTAGATTTTTTGATTTTTCTTTTAGACTTTAATATTTTAACTATTTAAAAAAATTGTTTCTTTTTTAAAAGCAATAAACTATAATTTTGCTATTATAGATAAATTTATAGGGGGATTTCACGATGCAACTTAAAGATAATTTCGATGAATTAACTTTGCGTATTGATGACCTTCGTAAGCTAATGGTTTCTGCTGGTGTAACCAATGGTCTTAATAGTAATGCAACCCTAAAATATAGCGAAGAACTGGACAAGTTAATTATTCAAGTCCAATTGCAAAATTGATTTTTTAGCTTTTTATGTATATAATTTTCTTGATCTGACATACTGTTATTGTTCGACGATTACCCGTCACACCCCAAATTCTAATAGTCATTTTTCAGTTATTATAGCCGGGGTACCTGGCTATTTTTTTAATCTAATCTACAGGCTTTAATAATCTCCAACATCTGCGCTTCTATGTACCAACTCTGGTCAGACACGGCTAAAATCCAATCAAACCTATCGCCAATGTTCATCATGCCATCCCTCTCTTAAAATAATCTAATACATCAGCGAGATGACAACAATCCCTGACTACGATAAAAAGCGATCTTGAATCTCTGTGATTAAATAATTCCTCCTTTTGTTCATTCACCGGTTGCCTACGCATTGATCTACTCAAAAACAAACAAGCGCTGCATATAACCATTTAAAAGGATCATTCCATTGAGCTGTTGACTAGAATTGATATCCTTTATGTCTTTTTCATCTTTTGTCCCAGCCTTAAAAAAATTTTAAATCCTCATAATCAATTTTTCAATCATCTTGTTCGCTCCATCTCTTTTCAACTTATCTCGTATCTTTTCCCTTTCTTTTTTCCTTTAAAACCAGGAAATAACTTTATTTGTATTTTTTTGAAGACAAAGAAAATCTTTTTGGTAGTTTGTTGCCCCTCTCATGTGGATGGTAATATGAAAACAAGAATTCAAAGGATACGATCGAATAGAAGATATTTTATATGGAGAATGGTCAGAGACAGACGGATTTTATATTAAAACGTACCCGTAAAGTAGCTGTTATTTAATAGATAGAAATGCAGCCAAAAGATCCCCATTGAAAGTTGAGAGCGGGATCTTTCTTTCGTCTGCTCACAAGGAATACCTTCAATTCTTTTGTCAAATAACAATGGGTAATCGTAGGAACCTCTCGCAATTATACATGCATATTATGTAAATAGACAGGGGGAATCATGATGGCACATGTAGGGTCCAAAGGATGGTACGTAAAAAAACTAAAAGAAGAGTTTAACGTGTCAAGAATTGATGGTAAAAAATTAGAAACCTATAGATCGCATGTTTTGCATAACCATTACTATCACTTAGTAGATGATGCAACGGATACGAAGTGAATAACCTTTCTTTTTTTAACGTGCAAAAACCCCATTTTTAAAAATGGGGCCGGCTGTCGACAAATTCGGCAGTCTTTTTCATTTTAAAACATCCTCAATATTTAGGTTAGCACGATCTGCCCGTTACATTCCAGCGGTTCGATTTTAGCTGGCTGGCCATCCTCCATTTTCGCCGAAACAAGCCCAAGCACAACGCCAAGCAACGCACCTGCTCCTACTTCCACCGGCTGATGCCCGAGCAGTTCCTTTAGCTTTTTCCCATGCTCCACATACTCAAAACTTGGAAACTCACCAGAAAATTTCGCCAGATTATCTTCAAGATCATTCACAAGCTTTGCAATTTCGCCTGTATGACGCCGAATTCCTTGTGCATCATACATCACAATCACGCCAAACACTGTCGCAAGCGATGTCTCCGTATGCCGCCAGCCTTTATTTGACGCCACATAAGACGCCAGCGCTGCCACACCTGCAGAGTGCGAACTCGGCATGCCACCCGTTGTGAAAGCCTGCTTCATGTCCCACTCCCCGGTTAGCTTTTTATGCGTCAAAATTTTCATCCCTTGCGCAATACCGATTGCCGACAGCGCCGTCAAAATTCCCCGATTCATCTTTTCCATAAGCAACTCCTCCACTTCACGGACCAGTCCAATCCAATCCGGGACATCTATCTTCTCTCTTTTGATACCCACAATTTCATTTTTATATGCGGAAATCTCCCATTATTCTGTTGTCCTCATCCATTTAACCGCTTTTTCCTGAACATCAATTTGGGCGGCGTTGTTCCAATCGTTTCTCCATCTACCATCAGGTTCTTTTATAATAATGTCAATTAGAACCTCAGTCTACGAAAATGTCCAAAAAAAAGGAATCAGAGTTGTTCAGCTCTGGTTCCTTCCTTGAATATGGATTGTTTACGCTTTCAAAAATTGTTGAAAAGGGCACTCCTTTACCTCCTTGTCTCCTCCGCTCGGTTGCCTTTTAAATCATTACCCATAACTGGATTCCTACTTCACAATTTTATATTTTCTATTTCGTTAAACCGTATAAAAAAGACCGTTCCTTGCTCACTTGTTTTTAAATCGATGACGGCATTATGGCGTTCAGCAATGCTGTAACAGATCGCTAATCCAAGTCCCGTCCCCGTCTCTTTCGTCGTAAAAAAAGGCGTTCCAATTGCTTCAAGAATTTCTGGTTTTATTCCACAGCCTTGATCTTGTATTTCTAAAACAACTGTTTCATTTTCTGTATATGTTTTTACGATTAACTGTCCCCCTGCAGCCATTGCTTCTAAACCATTTAAAGATAGATTCAAGATCAACTGACTGATTTCCTTTTCATCTAGAAACGTTTTAGGGCATTCACCTAATTGAAGCGCGATCGACTTGTTCGATAACAAAGCCTCCGCCTGTATTAATGGATACAGTCCTTCAATAATAGGGTTAAGATACTGAAGCGTTTTATAGCTTACCTTATTTTTCGCTAAATTAAGGAATTCCGTAATGATTGAATTGGCTCTATTCAATTCTCCTAGCATTAAATCAACATACTCTATATTGAAAGGTTCAGGATCACTTTTCGACAATTGTAAAAAGCCTTTGACGGTCGTCATCGGGTTTCTAATTTCATGAGCAATACCTGCAGCCATTTCCCCAATTAAATTTAAACGGTCTAAGCGAGCCATCTCACTCTCCAACCGGGCGTTTTCTGTGACGTCTGTGATAACACTCAGGACACAACTTTCCCCGTGAATGTCAAAAATCTCAGTCGATAACAAGCCCTCATGAACGTCTCCAAATTTGGTTTCATATTGAATCTTTGCATTGCGAATACGCTCTGTCGTTTCTAAGCTATAACTCTCTTTTTTCGCTTGATTCGGATTTGCCCTAATACGTAAGACCGATGTGTTTTGATTCACAACCTCTTCATAGCGATAACCGGTATAGCTCAACCAACTTGGATTCACATTTATATATCTTCCATCTTTTAATGATCGTATCTCGATCAAACAAGGGCTTGATTCAAAAATTTTATAAAAATGTTCCTTTGATAAACGAAGATCTTCTTCTACTTTTTTTCTTTCTTCAATTTCTTTTCGAAGTTTTTCATTGGCTAACGAAAGTTTCTGCGTTCTTTCTTCTACTAGTTTTTCCAGAAGGCTATACTGTTGTTTTTTCTCCTGCTCCAGATTTTTCCGAATCGTAATGTCACGAACCGAACAGACAAAAATATACTCGTCCTCGATGATCGCTTCACCAATTTGAATATCAACGGGGAAAAACCCTCCGTTTTTATGTTTGGCAACGGCTTCAAAGAGCTGACCTGTACTTTCTCTTATCGAATCCATTTGCAGTGGGGTAGATTCAGAATTACCGTACTTTACTTCAGGGAGAAGGTTCCCGATATGCTGCCCCCGCACTTCCTCAATTGAATAGCCAAACATATCTTTAACGGCCGGATTGACGGATAACGTATAGCCTTGATCATCAAACGTAATAATGGTTTCCAGTAAGGTTTCACCAATAACCCTTGCCAGCGCTTCATTCTTTCGTAAATCAAATGTAGTGCTTTCTAGTTTTTTATTCACTTCCTTCAGCTCAAACTGACGCTGTAATTCACTTTGCCGCTTCGTTTTTTCATGATTTTGATAAATCTTAACAAACTCTTGAACTTTCAATTTTAACGTTTCAGGATGAAATGGCTTAAATATATAGTCAACTGCACCGAGGCTATACCCCTGTAAAACATGCTCCGTCGTTTGATTAATCGCCGTAATAAAAATAATTGAGATATATTTAGATTTTTCCCTAGCCTTAATGAGCTTAGCTGTTTCAAACCCATTTAATCCGGGCATTTGCACGTCTAATAAAATAACAGCGAAATCCTGTTTAAGCACGCATTTTAATGCTTCTTCACCCGAACTTGCACTAACTAAGTTATAATCAGATGGGTTCAGCACGGCTTCCAACGCCAACAAATTTCCCGGATGATCGTCAACCATTAAAATATTAATCTTCGGGTCTTTTTCTTCAAAATCCTTTTCTTCAACAGCGACTGGCCCGACTTGATCTGACAAAGAATTATTTGATCTTTCTGTATAGTTTTTCAAACGTATCAACTTCCTCATAATAATTTGCAATGCTTGTAAATTTAATCCCTTCTTTACTACCTAGACCAAGAAATCCAGATAAGCTTAGACTTTCATGAAGTAGTTTGTATACATGGTTTTGGAGCTCTTTATTAAAATAAATCATCACATTCCTACAAATAATCACATGAAATTCATTAAATGAGCGGTCTGTCGTCAAATTATGCTGTGCATAGACTACATTTTTCGTTAAAAACGAATGAAATGTAGCATTATCATGTTTCACTGTATAATACTCTGAGAAAGCCCTTGTTCCCCCTGCCGCAAGATAATTTTTAGTATATATTTGCATTCGATTAATAGGAAACTCCCCATCTTTTGCAATCTTTAATACATTTTCATTCATATCTGTTGCGTAAATTCTCGTTTTTTCATATAATCCTTCTTCGTGCAAAAGGATGGCCATCGAATAGACCTCTTCTCCAGTAGAGCACCCTACATGCCAAATACGAATGTAAGGATACTCTCTCAGAATAGGGACTATTTTTGTTCGAAATGATAAAAAAAAGCTTGGATCGCGAAACATTTCTGTTACATTAATCGAAAAATCATTAAACAATTTTTTCATCACAAAGGGATCATGGAGAATCCTCTCCTGTAGACCTGAAATGCTGGAAATTTTCTCTGCGCGAATCCGATTCCAAATTCTGCGTTGTAAAAAGGGCAGCGCATAGTTTCTAAAATCAAATCCGTAGTATCGGTAAATCCCTTCAAGTAATAAGTCGATCTCAATTTCTTCTAACTTATTTTGGAACTGATCTCCGTTATTATTCAACTTGTACCCTCACTCCATAAATTATACTAAACTCCCACCTATCTGTATAACCATACCCGTATGATTGAAAACAGCTGATCTAAATTTACTGGTTTACTAATATAATCGGATGCCCCTGCCTCAATACATTCCTTTCGATCATTTTTCATTGCTTTAGCTGTAAGAGCAATGATCGGAAGACTTTGAAATTCAGGTAATTGACGGATCACTCGAATCGTCTCAAATCCATCCATTTCAGGCATCATAATATCCATAATAACGAGATCGATGTCTGGGTTTCCTTGCAAAACAGTAATCCCATCTCTTCCGTTTTCTGCAAACATTACTTCAACTTGATAGCTTTCAAGCGCTGTTGTTAAAGCAAACACGTTACGCATATCGTCATCCACTACGAGTATTTTCTTACCTTCTAGCAATGCTTTTCTTCCATTTACCTGTTTCCAAGAATCCTCCGCCTGAAATGGATACTCAGCCGAAACAACAGGTACGGTGCTTGAATTTTCGAGATGCGTTGTGGCTGCCTCTGCTTCAGAATGGGCTATTTCCTTCCTTGCTATGTTTTGATCTTCCACCTTTACGATGTTTTGATAATGAGGCAAATATAACGTAAAGGTGCTTCCATAGCCTTCTGTGCTTTCGACTTTAATGAAACCGCCTAATAAATGAGCGAGTTCTCTGCTAATGGAAAGCCCTAATCCCGTTCCACCATATTTTCGGCTGATTGTCCCATCCGCTTGTTTAAATGCGTCGAAAATGATGTCCTGATTTTCTGCTGCAATCCCAATTCCTGTATCTTTAACGGAAAAGACAAACTCTATATTTGAATGCGTGAAAGCATCCTCTTTCTCTTTTGAAAACATCCCTTTTTCCGCTTTTTCTATTGTTAATGTGACAGCACCATGTTCGGTAAACTTAAAGGCATTGGATAATAAATTTTTCAATATTTGCTGTAGTCGCTGTTTATCTGTATGAATAACCTCTGGCAAATCAGAAGCGAGCTGAACATGCAATTGAATATTTTTCTTACGAGCGACAGGAGTAAATTGCGCCTCCACAAATTCTTTCACGTTAGTCAGTTCCACATCTTTAGACATGACTTCTGTTTTTCCTGCTTCAATTTTCACGATGTCTAAAATATCATTGATTAAATGCAATAAATCATTTCCTGATGAGTAGATAGTTTTCGCGTAACTCACCTGTTTATCCGTCAGATTTCCATCGACATTATCCGTGAGCATTTGAGCGAGAATTAACAAGCTATTAAGTGGCGTTCGCAGCTCGTGGGACATATTAGCCAAGAATTCCGATTTATATTGCGAACTGAGCGTTAACTGCTGTGCCTTTTCTTCCAAAATATCTTTTACTTTTTCGACTTCTTTTGTCTTCTGTTCGGAGTGTTCATACTGCTCTTCCAGTTGTTCATTAACGGTTCTTAACTCCTCTTGCTGAGATTGAAGTTCTTCCGATTGACTCTGCAATTCTTCCGTTAAAGCCTGTGATTCTTGAAGCAGCTTTTCTACTTGCATATGTCTTAAAATACTTTTTATGTTCGTACCGAGATTGCTCATGACCTCTTGCAGCAGCATTTCCTCTAGGTCATTAAACGGTTCAAATGAAGCTAATTCAATCACAGCCAATACCTCTCCTTGAAATTCTGCTGGAAGAACGAGTACATTAGACGGTCGGGCTGAACCTAAGCCAGAAGTAATCTTTATATAGTCTTCTGGAACTTGATTGAGTGAAATGATGCGATTCTCTAGTGCACACTGTCCAACGATTCCTTCTCCTAAATGAAAGCTGCTAGCACCAACCTCTTGTTGATTTTCATAATTATCTGCATAGGCAGCAAGCTTCTGGAAGCTCCCGTTGTATCTCATATCCTCCTTTATATAGATGACGCCATACGCTCCTCTCACCATAGGAGTGACCTTTGTGATGAAGATGTGGGATAACGTCTCTAAATCATCTATTCCAGGATACATGGTCGCAATTTCAGCAATTTTCGTTTTTAACCAGCTTTGTTTCTCTGCCGCATCTTTTAATTCTTTCTCCTGTTTTGTATGCGTTTCAAGAGCTTCCGCCATTTCATTGAATGAAATAGCAATTTTTCCAATCTCATCTTTTGTTTTAAGGTGTATACGAGGTAATTTATTCAAGCTATTAAAATTAACTTCCGACATGACCGAATTGATCTTATTCAATCTGCCCGTCACATTCCACAAAATAAAAAGTAACATTGCTAATCCAAGCAAATAAGAGACAGACACATAGGCTGTAGTTACTTTAGTAACTTGATTATACGTCTCGTTTAATCCGTTTGAATTTTCGGCGGCTATATTATTTTCCCTATTTTTTAGCTGAAAGGCAACTTCATTCATATTGTCCATACTTTCTCGAGCCTTATACCAGTACAGTTGAGTTGCTTCCTCATTTTTTCCTTCTTGTATGAGTGTAGACATTTCTTTATCTACTTCAGCATACGTTCTCATCGTTGCCTTTAAATTCTCCACTATTTCTTGTGATTCTTCGCTTTTCTCCAACTTTTCTAGGGATTTGATCGCTAGGTTCACATCTTGAAGGTGTTTATCCCTATCTACCTCAATTGTACCTTGAAGGTCTTCAGGTGGATTCGCGGCTAGATCTCTTGAGTCTTTGCTGTAATCATTCAATCCATCTTGAATGATGTTCGCATACATAAGTACCTCATTGCTTTTAGTGAAATTTTCCAACTCTTGATTAAAGTTAGTTATCCTTGTCCCGATAAAAACATGAAGAAGAGCATCGATTCCATAAATAATGCTAAAAGCTATAAATAGTTTCTTTTTGAATGTCATATCAGTTTCCTTTTCTCTTCTATTATTTTTATGATCAACTATCATTTATTTTTCACTTTGTCATGGATGAAGAGCGGCATCGATTTATGGATGAAATGAAACGAATCGTTCTCATTGTTCCAAACACAGACTGGTTTTTCAGCTCCGGTACTTTTCCGTCATTTTTCTCTTTTACTTGTTCAGACAGAAGGAAATGGACAGCCTATGCGCTTCGACATATCACTCAAAGTACGTGTCTGCTCTTTCGTCCGAAGAAGTTTGATTTGAACCGTGATCGTCTGTGCCATGTCATCACCTCACCAGAATTGAGAATATTCTTTCTTTTTTAATAAATGAATTGTACCATCTTTACATAGAATTGTCGCGAACTAGTGTTCCTAAATTAAAAAAAAAGACTTAAGTACGTGAAGCGACTTTCACCATCTCATCACAGATAATAATGGAATTGTTATTCAATTCCATTATATCCATTTTCAGAGTCACTTTACTAGGATTAATTTCTATCTTAGTTAGTTTCACCCAAGCCTCTCTCGATCTGTTAAAATAGAGTTTCAAGCACTCTTTTAACAGTCGGGTGGAGTTTTGACCTTTTTCTTTCATTCCACAGATATTGGTGTAACATTTATAGATCTTTTGTCGAACCTATTTTCATTAACGAAAAGATATTTTATGCTTAACCCTGTCGTATGTTAAGAATACATAAAAAAACACAGGGGAGATTTCATTTTGATTAATCATGAGCACTTGGATGAATTGAACATTCAAATTAATGAGTTACGTAATTTATTGATTTCTACTGGAACGTCCAATGGTCTTGGATGTAGTGAAACTCTTAAATATAGTGAAGAGTTAGACAAACTTATTATTCAAGTACAACTTCATAACAGAT
The DNA here is from genome assembly GCF_000372765.1 of Bacillus sp. 37MA. Taxonomy (NCBI): domain Bacteria; kingdom Bacillati; phylum Bacillota; class Bacilli; order Caryophanales; family Bacillaceae; genus Bacillus; species Bacillus sp. 37MA. Next base: position 187,799 of record NZ_KB889752.1, on the reverse strand, counting down.
GTTGAATGCCTCCATTTTAAGATGAAACTGTGTGTCTAGAGAAATCTCGTTTTTTTGTATGTATTTCTTTGAAATGGTTAAACCTTTATTGTGTAAGGGTTTTTCATAAGTACGATCCTCCAATCCTTGCAGCCGAGTTTTTGTCGTTTTTGTATAAAATTCCTTGGATTGGTAATACTGTTATTGTACGAAGTGTTTTGCTATGTTATTTTCACGTTTTTGAAGCCGGGGTTTCCTCGGCTTCAATCAATCCCTGAATAAAGTGAAACTTCATGATAAAAAGGAATTAGATTAGGTATTTACATTTTTAAAGATGCAGAAAATATTGAGTATTTTAACTAAACTCGTTCTAAATGACAAGTAAAGATTCAATTTGAAAAGGCGGGAATCTGTTCGTTTTTTAAATCAGAAATTCTTTCTTTGGAAACAAAAAGCTATTTTAGGCAGCTTGAGACCGGTATGAATTGGGCTCAAGCTGCCTCATTTATTTTAAAAACGCTGGTGGTTATAGAAAGGCAGCTATTGTTTTACACACCATCCTGTACTTTTTATGAGATCAAGTGAAAGCTGGATTGCCTTTCTCTTTTCCTTTTAAACAAATGTAACTTTTCCATACTAAATTAGGAAAATTTTAAAAAGAGTATGAAAATCATGTAGATGTTTTGATACAAAATACTTTATTATAAATAAAAAGATTAAGATTAAGCATATTTACTTAAAGATCCTGATCATTAAATTTGCTGTATAAAAGGAGAATAACCGATGCTTTTTCACAAGAATAGAATAGGAATCGCTGTATTTATAGTGATTCTTTACTCATTAACATATTATGCATGGCTTCTTTACTTTTGGGATGATAAAGAACTAAAATATTTCGGAGGTGGCATTTTTTCGTTAATTGCTCCTTTAATATCCGCTCTCTTTATCTATATGAATATTCAAAGGCTTAGAAGAGAGTTAAAAAAGTATTGGATCCTATTAATAACGAGCTGTTTTAGTGTTCTTGTAGCACAATTAATATGGAGATACGATCTTCAGACAGAATCTGTCTACATCTTTCCCGGATGGGCGGATTTGTTTTGGATTATAAATATATTGTTGTATTTATCCGCCTTGCTTTATAAAGTGTACACAGACAAAGAAAAATACCGCATATGGCAGCTATGGTTTGAAGCATGCATCGTTGTCACTGTTTTGTTCACGGTCAGCTGGGTGTACTTGCTTAAACCGATTTTGTTTGATTCACAATTCTCTTTGTTTTATATGATTGTTTCTTTCAGCTTCTCTATCAGTTATTTATGCACCTTGATGGGAATCATTTTCGTTTATTTATCTTACCAGAAACTTTTTCCTCTTAAAGTATTTACACTGCAATTAAGCGGCATGATGCTATATGTTATTGTTGACTCTATTTGGCTTTATCAATCAACTTTTAATAGACTAGAACCGTTTACTTTAATAGAACCGTTATGGAGTATGGCTGTATTAATAATAGGACTATCCAGTTTTTTTGAAAAAGGAGCAGAGAAAAAGAACGAAAAAAAGTGGATTAAAAAAAAGAGCGTTTTCAAAGTAAGTCGAATTATTATCCCTTATACGAGTGTTATTATTTTGATTGTAGTCGCTTTCCTTCAAAAAAATGAATTAATGACTATATTTATTGGTGTCATCGTTTTATTGGCCTTTATTATGATCAGACATGTAATTATTCTCTATGAAAATGATAAAATAGTAAAAAATATTAAACAATTGAATGAAACATTAGAAGACAAAGTGAAGGAAAGGACGGCTCAATTATCTATAAAAAATGAAGAGCTGTCTTATGTAAATACACATTTGGAAGAGATCGTAGGTAACCGAACGCGTCAGTTAGAAAAAACAAAAAAGAAGCTAATAGAAAGTGAGCAACGGTATCGCTCTCTTTTTGAAAACCATCCGCATACGATTGTTTTATTTGATGTAGACGGGGAAAGTTTACATGTAAATCACTCCATAAAAAATCGTACAAATGAGTTGGAAGAACAGTCGCTTACTCAGTTGAAAAAATCGTATTCAGCCTACTATTTTGAAAAAGCACTTCAAGGGATATCTCAAAGTTTTGAAACGACGATTGATATGAGAGAGTACTCCACTATTGACTATACGGTCACGTATGTTCCGGTTTTGGCTGCCGAAAAAGTGATTGGTGTTTTTGGCATTTATGAGGATATCACAGAAAGAAAAAGAACAGAAGAGCTCCTGCGAAAATCCGAGAAACTAGAGATTGTCAGCCATCTCGCAGCCAGCATGTCTCACGAGGTAAGGAATCCACTAACGACAGCGAGGGGATTTATGCAGCTTTTATCTGAAGATGCATCGATGCAAAATGGAAAACAATACTTGGAGATCGCTATACAAGAGATCGATCGGGCGACAGAAGTCATCAATCATTACTTGACGTTTGCTAAACCAGCACCTGTTACGGTAGAGAAAGTAGACGTCCTCGAGGAAATTCAGTCTACAATCCAAATCATCACCCCTTTGTCTAATATGAATGCTGTTCAAATTAACTTCACTTTTAACAAACAGGATGATTATTTCATTCTAGGTGAAAGAAGTAAATTGCAACAAGGTTTAATTAACATACTAAAAAATGGAATAGAAGCCATGCCGAATGGCGGGACATTGCAGCTGAATCTACTCTCAAATGATTCCAATGTCCAAATTGACATACAGGATACAGGTATAGGCATGACGCCACAGCAGTTAAATCGCCTTGGCGAGCCTTATTTTTCAACAAAGGGACACGAAAAAGGAACCGGACTTGGAATGATGGTCGCCTTTAGCATTGTAAAAGGCATGAATGGACAGATCAGAGTGACAAGTGAAGTAGATAAAGGAACATGCTTCTCCATCCAGTTCCCTGTCTATCAGTAAGAGGAAGTAACTGTATCCTCTTTTCGTGATACCCTTGCCACTGAGCATAATAAGGTATGTTTTATTACTAGTCCCATCGATAAATCACCTCCTAAGTTGACGATAATGATGTTGTTTCTTTTATCTGTCTACTAGGAGGGTATCATGAGTACTTCATCCGCGCTCACTTTCCTCAATTTTACTGGTCATTAGCGATACATGCAGCCAAAATACTGTAACACGATCCTTTAAATCCCCTTTTAAAACTGTGCTTAATCAAAGCCCATAGTGTGCAATCAGATAAATATATAAAAGCCCCAGCCGCAAATGCGCAACCAGAGCAAATTCTCTCATACATTATATGCAATTAAATTGTTACTGATATGTCCTTTAAGACCCTTTCCAAAGTAGAAGTCACTTGTACTTTATCAAAAGAGAGACCTAGCTGAATGACGGTTTGGGCGATCTCAGGCCGAATTCCAGAGAGAGTGGCTTTTACACCAATTAAACCTAAAGCATCATACAAGTGGAAAAGTTGTTGAGCCACCATCGTATCGATTGCGACCACTCCAGATAAATCGATAAAAAGACGATCTAAGTTTTTTCGAGCGCATTGTTTCAGCGTTTTTTCAAGTATAAATTTAGCCCGCACAGGATCAATATCCCCAACAAGTGGAAGCAGCCCTGTATTTTTATTAAGTACGATGATTGGAGAACTTAACTCGTTAATAAGTTCTTGCTGGTTTTGTAATCTCTTCAAGGCAGATTTATGATACTCTTCCATAAACCAAACAGTTACTCTATCCATTGTATCGATAATTCTTTTATGCCACGCATCTATCACTTTTTGAGAATATTCTCCTTCATGCAAAGACACAAATTCTTTTATTAAGTCGAGATAAAGATCGCGAATTCTATAATATTCCCTCAAGATTAAGTGTGTAGGCGTTGTTAAGTGACTTTCGTCTTGAGTGATCTTCCATATCCAATCCTCAAATTGCTTTAAACAAGTTGGTTCTTCTTTAAGAAACACTTGAAAAAATTGCATATGGAATTCTTTATTTTGCTCTTTTAGGATCTGGATCTCTTCCGGATTTGAAGAAGCATAAATCCCTGTCGAATTAACTTTGTCTAGTTTTTTATACCAATCCTCTGTTAATTGCTCTACTCTATTCACTAGAAATTTATAAACTTCTTCGCATGTTTGCATGTAGCTTCTGCCCCCTGATCTTTCTGAGAATATTTAACTTCTTTACCATCATTTTAACGTAACAAAGGGCTTGGTGAATAGGACTTTTCGCTTATTTCTTTCCATCTCTGACGCTCGATGAGATTGCCGTGTGTATTAACTATAATGAATGGTCGACCGGACGTGTACACAATGACAATGAATGGAGACAATAAAGACATTCTCCAAATGAGTTTGTTGGACGGGCCGGGTGGAATCTTGTTATTGACAATTTGCTCAAAAAGAAAACGAACCACCTTGATTATGAAGAATTATTACAGGAAATTAAATCTGATTTGAAAGAGGCCCCCGCTTTTAAACAAGAATCAATGAACCGCTGCCTGTGCGAAATCGGTATTCATTTTCCGGAATACATGGAAACGTGCATCGACATTGGCGAACGGATCGGACGATTGGATGACAAACTGGTGCCCAAAGGCTGCACTTCCACCTTTGCGCCTGAATGGATTGCTGCGGGTTTGAAGCGGATGAAAAAATAAAAAATGTACAAAAAAGGCTGCCCTTGTCATCACGGGCAGCCCTTTTTTGCCTGATTGATTCTTCTTCATTTTTCCCTTTCATCCAATGGTTAATATTCAAAATGAGTCCGGATTGTGTTCACCGGATCCACTGCGATGAATGTCCCTTTTTTGCCAGTGAGGTCAGTAGTCAAGGTCAAGGTTCGTCGGTCAGGTGAATATTCATAATATTCAATAGCAAGCGGATCAGCTGTTGTTTCTCCCTCAAGCTGAACGCGTAAGTCAAGATGTTCGCCGACTATGTATTTCGGCGGCAGCTGTTCAGGTACCGGTTCACTAAAGGTAATGTTAACGGCTTTAGCAGAATCGAATGTGACGAATTCAATGACAGGCGTGTACATATTCTTCATATGATACTCGATGGATTTATGCAGCAACATGGCAAAGTCACCGCGTTTCATGTCGATGTGCGTGCCAAAGTGAACGGCTACACGACAGCATCAGCGGGCGAACTAAATACACCAAAGACTAACCTGGCAACAGCTAAATCGGCAAAACGCTTCCATCTGTTCATGTTCATCGCCCTCCTTTTTAGGAATTCAATCACATATATGCAGATGTAGACGCTCTATTCTTTTTTCCATTTTTCCAGAAGCGGTCCACCGACCCCAAAAACTGGATCGGTTTCGGGAACGACGATCCGGTTAATTTCACCAAGTGACAGCGCCCGTTCGCCCGGACTCCTTTTTTTCAAATTCGGGCTCTTGCCTTCTGGATAAGCACCGACAACCGAAAAATCGGGACTGCTTTCTAATCGTTTATGCCCGGTCCCTGCGGGTAAAACGATGACATCACCAGCCTGTAATTCGAGCCGCTCACCTTTTTCTCCACCGATTAGCACAGTCGCCTGTCCAGTTTTTACACCGAGCACCTCATGCGTATTCGTATGATAATGATGGTAGTCAAACACCCCATTCACCCAGCTATTTGTCCACTGATGACGGTTGAATGTCGACTCGATTTCTTCCGGGTTCTCTTGAAAAATGCCTTCATACACGATAACCGGCAGTTCTGGATTATTTGGTATCTCCCCGTCGTCTTTACACATAAATAATTTTATATTGCTTTCCATTCAATCCGCTCCTTTTAAATGAGTTTATTTCTTTATACCCTGGAGCAGAATCGTTACATTACTTTTTATTTATGTATTTTCGAGCCAAATTTAGGAACATGATATTCTGTTTTATAGGGGATGCCTCTTTACAACAACTCAAACCATTGATACACCAATCTTTATAAAGGGAGTTTGAATATGATCCATCAATATAATAGCTGGAAACTTCTTTATTTTGACGAAATTGAAAATTTATTTTCAGATCGTTATGGGATTAATCTCACGAGTTCTACACCGAATCCTTTTTACACAAGGTCTAATGAATTCGCCTATGCACACATCTTTGGTAATCCATTGATGGCACTTGAAAAAATCAAATATGAAGTAAACAGTGCTGGCCGAGATGTTAAAAGTCCTGAAGATTTGATTTCCATTCCACCAAATTATATAAAAAATACTTTTATGCTCTATAACGATCATCCATTATTTCGTAAAAGAACTCGTTGGGATTGATAACGGCGAAGGCTATGACGGCGAGTTTCGTTTCACAGACTATGTTAAGCTAAAATAGATTAAGAGACTTTAGCCCGCCCGAATCATTCGGGCTTTTGCAGGCAGTTGATCCCCCACTTCTTCTTCTTTGAAGTCAGGAATTAACCGCCTGTTTATACGGGATAAAATGGTTGGCTAAAAGGTATTTAGATTATCCAAGTTATTTTCACGAATGCCATCTGGTTCACTTCGAATGATTTCCCGTCCGTACCGCTCGAACACATCCACATGAGCAAGCTTCCCTTCTTTCGCTTCACTCAGTGCTTCAAGATAATCAAGTTCTCTTCCGCTATCTGTTTTAAAGGCAATGATGTCTCCATCGCCATTTTTGCGGACAGCTATGATCTGTTCTTGATTGTCCGTTTGTTGATGAAAGCTTTCCTTGCGAGCATTGAACTGGCTTTGTTGTTTATACTGATCAAAGGCCTGTTCAAATCGATCTCGTGTCATCAGATCACCCCTTTCCCCGGTAGTTTGTACAAAACCGCTAATTTTGAAACCTTTGGCGATTAAACAACGAACCGTAGATGGCTGCCTCTTCTCTATTCAATCTTAACCTGCTCTACTTCTTATAGTGCATGATTTAGGAAAGATCCACACGATTAAAAGAAATTTCATTTTTCTCAAACACTTTATAGGTCAATAAGGTATTTTGAACAGATTCAGCGGAAATGATGAGCATTCCCAGGTTATTCTCTGTTTCGATAATCGATCCTTTGTTGGTTGATAAATAGGCCAGCGTTTCCTTCCAGTGACATGTTTCCGGACAGGGAGACTGTCGATCCTGATGAATAATGTTATATGCCGCGTCACAAAACCGGTTGATCTCTTTCTTTTTTCTTTTTAACGAATTGACCCAACTGACTGATTTCATCAGATTTCCCCATACACCGGAGAAACTTCCATTATGCATGGGACTGCTTGTAAATTGAACAATTTCTGCGGCAGCGCCATTCCTGGATTGAACGGTTGATTTTACCGAAGACGCATAGTGCACGTCGCCTGATAGAATAAAACAATGCCGCGGAAGCCATTCGAAAATCCAGTGGAGAAACGTACTAAACCCCTTCCCATTGTATTTCCAAGCTTCAAAATCAAACAATTGATGAACTGGTATCCCAACGGCCCGTAAAGGATAAACATACGAATGCATAACCGATTCGATCAAACCAAGCCCATACAAGGGTGTCGGAGAAACAATCGTGAGGGCCTCGCCGGTTTTCCATCCACTTTCCAGCAGGGATGCGGAAACAGATTGCCAAGCTTCTTGACTAATCAGCTGCGGGCTTTGGATGGTCTCGTGCACGATTCTTCCTGTTTTCGCGGGTTTTGGAGAAAAATCGTACGTCCTCTTCGTTCTCGTATCAAGGAAGAGCGTTTTTGGTTCGGTTGGGGCCACAAAATGCCAAGATGAATACGTCGTCAAACAATGAAGCCACTCTCGATAAGAAGCAGTCATCACATCGAATGTGTGAACGTACCCCTTGATTTTCTCCCTAAATGTCCCATCAAATATTTCAGGATCATTCCCCCATCCTTGAAAGGCCCAATAAGCTCCTAACCCATTCGCTACGACGTGCCTGCCTAAAGGCGAATTCTCAACATTTTCTTTCCATTCCCCGGAAAGGTTCCAATCGTCCGTTATGTCATGATCATCAAAAATCATATAGACGGGAATATTGGCAAGAAGCCGTCTGACACGCTTCAAAACAGCCAACGATTGCCTAAGGTCTTCTGATTGTTCCGCAAACCGCGCTTCATGCTGCCTTCGCTCCATCTGACGTTCCTTACGAAAACGGTTCTCCGGTGGGAAAGCAAAATGAATGTTTTCGTTCGCTAGTTCATCTTCAAAAGCAGGTAGCCCTCCTTTTTCTTGTATATACTCCCATAACTGCGGTCCCCAGGACAACATGTACATCGCCGCATACTCCGAAAATGACATAAGATGATTATGAGATTGAGCCGAAGTGAACTGGCAGAAGTGATCCATAATGAACTTTCTTCCGTGAATTTGATGGATCGACTGACGAAAAGGTTTCTTTTTCAGGCGCTTGTCTATTCTGTCCAAACGCTCTCTTGTTCCGACAAGCTGCTGGCCGATGGAGGTAATGAGTGGGAATAGTGGGTCCGCGACATCATCTGCATAAATTTGATCACCTAAAAGAAAAAGGGAATGAGGCCTGTTCATAACGTTAGGATAAGTTTCTTCGAGCAGCAGATCTGCGCTAGCTAAAGCATCATCGCCTTTTCCGTGAAATTTTCGGCACGAGCCGTACAACACTTTTGCCTGCTCTCCTTCTTCATGTATAAAAAAAGAAGGGTATTTGAGGCTCCCATACACAATGGAATCATCACCTGGCGTAAGCAAGCCGAAATGCCCTAAATCGACAGTCTCCGATTCACCGGTAAACAAAAGATTGTATCCTAGCAACACTTCTACAGGGAAGATACCTGAAACCGGCTTCAGTTTAATCATATAAATATACAAGTGTTCACCAAAGCGGATGCTCTCTGTTTCACTTTGATCGCTTAAAAGGCTATACGTATACGAATGATCCGGATTTTCCTGATGAATGCGAAACAACTCAGCCCCGATTTGAAAACGTCTGCTCGTGGCAACCCAAATATAAACGTTATGCCGATCGACCCTTCGTAAAATCGGCCCCGATACAATAACAGGAAGGTCCATTACGTACCATCCCCCTTCGTTAAAGAATTTCCTATAAGATATTCATAGGCTGGATGGTGTGTGAGTTAGCCGTTTCAATAGCGGTATGGTTTATGGATCTTTGGGGTATTAATTTCAAATTCCTTCCTGAACAACAAAGCAAGGGGCTGTCACATAAGCCCCTCTAAATAAAGAAAATATAAAGAAAATCCGGAGAGAAATTTCATTTCTCTCCGGATTTTTTCGTTGTTATTCTTTTATTCCAATTACACGAATCCTCTTGTAATCAGCTATCCAATTACCATCTTTATATAAAATTTCTTTTAAACTATTCTCAACTTTTTTCATGATATAGTCTTTTCTATCTTCGGCAATGCCTTCAAACATATGACTGCCGAACATCTCAATCCAGTTCATTAATCCATTCTCTCCGTGTAATTGTGTCGGTCGATCATAGTGCCCTGCAAAAATGACTCTAAATCCTACTTCTTCCATTAGAGAAGAATATTCACCAATGCTAGGATAATACCAAGGGAATTGTTCTATTTTATAACCAATTCCTTCTTTTTTAACTTGATGAATGATTTCATCCGTTATGGTTTGAACATTTCCATTACCACCAAATTCCGCAACAAATCTCCCATCTTGCTTTAAGCTCTTGTAAATGCACTGCAGTGCTTGTTTTGGCGGTTTTATCCAATGAAGTGCGGCATTAGAAAATACTGCATCAAATTCATTATCATATTCTAATGTTATGGCATCTTGTACTATAAAGCTAATATTAGGGTACTTACTCATTGCTTGCGTAACCATATTTTTAGATTTATCTACACCTTTAACATCCACTCCATTATCATACAATTTCTTTGCCAAATCTCCTGTTCCACAACCAAGATCAAGAATTTTTTCACCTTGTTTTGGCGCCAGTAACTCAATTAGATTGTCTCCATACTTCGAAACAAATGAATGTTTTGTATCATATAAATTTGCATTCCAATTATCCTTCTTGCTTTGGGTTTCCCCCATCTTTAATCGCTCCCTTGATCAATTATTTGTAAACACAAAACAATCTGTATATTCCTGTTAATGAGATTATAATTAATAGAACAAATAATAAATAGTAACAGAAATAGCGAAAATTAATAACCAACTGTTATTAATGAGGGAGATGATTTGTATGGATATTAAATGGATCAAAACGTTTATTGTTGCAGCTAAGTATGAAAATTTTCGAAAAACCTCAGAAGAACTTTTTCTCACTCAGCCTGCAATAACAAAACATATTAGAAGACTTGAAGAATACCTTAACATTCAGTTGTTTGAAAGAAGTGGAAAAAAGATTGTTCTTACATCAGCAGGTCATCATTTTCTTCCACATGCAAGAGAGATCATCACGGCATATGAACAAGGGGTAGACGAATTTGAATCGTGGAAACAAGGTTATAATCGCAGGTTAGTTATTGCAGCAGCACCACAAATTGCATCCTCTATCCTACCTTCAATATTACGAAGCTTTATAGATAAAAATCCCGATATAGAAGTTTTAATAAACGTACTTAAATCTTATGAAATAGGTGAGGAGATCGGTGCAGGAAGAGCAGACCTTGGATTAACAAGAGTAAAACCAATACAAACAAATATAAATTACCGTATTGTACACGAAGAGCCTGTTATTTTAGTGGGACCTAATCTTGATGAAAAGGAGAATACGTTTGAGGAACAGAGGATATTACAAAAATACAGGTTAATCACTTATAACCATCCGGATTATTGGGATAATCTTTTGAATGACATTAAGAGGAATTACCCAACTGTTCGAACAATGAAAGTTAATCAAATTGAAATAACAAAACGCTTCATAGAACATGGGCTTGGTATTTCGTATTTACCCTTTACCATGGTTAGGGAGGAAATAAGGATGAAAAAATTGTTAGAAGTAAAATCAGATAAAATCATTCTACCCACATCTTTAACTTATGTATTAACAAAAGTTGAAACAAACGAAGTAAGTACATTCATTGGATTTTTAAAAGAGGAAATTGCAAAGCTTTAGGCTATTTTTAAATTTCAACGAGTTCGTTTTTATTAATTGTTATAACATACTTACAAATTTTCAAACAAAAAAGAAACAGATTCCAGATCCCCCATTTGCATCCATTGCATTTAAATTTCTTCCTAAACAACAAAACAAGCGCCATCCTTGATCAATAAAGATTGACGCTTGTTTTTCATCTACTTTCAAATTGCAGCTTAATGAGAATAACTTTTTTGTCTGTTCTTATTTGATTTTGAATTGGTTAAATGGTAGAACTTAATGTGAATGTTTCAACATCAGCAGGTCTTGTTTTTCTAAAAAACGCACTTGGCTTTTTCGCTCCACGTTTGTCTAGTTCAAAAAAAAGTTTTTTGTAATCAACAATTGATAATTCCCCGTAAATATAACTTTTTTGAATATAATCCAGTAATTCATTAGCATGTAATGGGTTACGCTTTTTCACTAGTTCAAAACGATGTATCAAGTCTTCTAATAACATAGTCGTTCACTCATTTCATCTGGATTTTTTAAAACGTGTATGCGCTTTCAAGTAGTATAACATGCAAATTGTTTTGAATTTATTTTTTTGAAAATTCAAACTTACGACATTTTTCTACAGTAAATTCAATTTAATTCCAATTAAAGGTAAGAAGCATATTCAGCCTTCTTTTCTTTAATTGAAAAATGAATATGTGAAACGGTCGAAATAATTACCTTTTAGCAATCGATCTGACGACTGAAAATAAACTAACTATTAAGATAGGAAAGATATCACCCTACAAATGATGGAATCTTTTTTGTTTCTTGTACGTTCGATTCTTTTAACTTTTAAAATTCCGAAACATATCTAACTCAAATTTGGGTAATGTAAAGAGTAAAGCGAAGATGTTGACAATATGAAATGAATATTATCCTGTCTTAAATAACAAAAAAGGAGACGTCGACATGAAATTTCAAGATAAAGTAGTAATCGTCACAGGAGCAGCTAGTGGAATTGGGGACGCTACAGCACTTGAGTTTGTAAAAGAAGGAGCAAAAGTTGTTGTTGCTGATTTATCGGAAAAAGGAAAAGTATTTTCTGATGAACTGAATGCAAATGGCTATGATACGATTTTCGTAAAAGTAGATGCAGCAAATGAAGATGAGGTAAAAAATTTAGTTTCTGAAACTGTAAAAAAATATGGAAAATTAGATGTTATGTTAGCGAATGCAGGTATTAACATTGAAACAAATGTTCATGAATTAGATTTTGCTAAATGGAAAAAAGTAATCGATGTAAACTTAAAAAGTGTGTATCTTTCAAATAAATATGCAATCGAACAATTCCAAAAACAAGGAACTGGTGGAGCGATTGTTAATACTGGTTCCATTCACAGCCTTGTTGCAAGGGATGATCTTGCCGCTTACTCAGCTGCAATGGATTCATTGAAAACGCTTACACAAAAAGTAGCTGCTAGATACAGTAAAGATGGAATCCGTGCAAATGCCGTTTGTCCTATCTATATTCAAACACCGCTTATTAATACTTTATCACAAGGTGTCACTAATGGTTTAGTAGGCCTTCACCTAAGTAACCGTTTAGCTAATCCAGTGGAAGTAGCGAGGACTGTTCTATTCCTTGCTAGCGATGATGTTGCATTTATCTCAGGTGTAAGTTTACCAGTTGATGGTGGTTATATAGCTGTATAATTTGATTAGGTGAACTTTTTACGGATTGAATGATTGCCCTGCTCACTGAACTGAACCCGAATAGGGACTTTTTAAATTGTCCACTATTCGGGTTCAGTCCATCTTGCAAAAATAAAAAAGTGAGATACAGCAAAGATATGTATTCTGTTCGTTCAACAATCGGGTAAGATATCTATCTTTTATTTAATAATTCCTTTTTTAAAATCCCTGTATTTCTTCCTCTGTCGGTTGATCCCCTAGTTCTTTTAAGCTTTCGATGTAAGTGTCAAGATCTTTGTTCGTTGCACTGATATTTTCTTCAGTAAAAAAATCGCCATCTTCATCCTCCTCTACCCATTGGACTATTGGTTTGTTTTTTCTTAATTCATCAAAAGTCATACTATCCTCCAAAACGATTTTTTATTTTGCTCATTTTTTTCTTTTATTTATTCAACTTCTCCATAAAGATAACCTGTCGTATCAGTTAATAAGTAAATCAGAAATGTTTATAGCAAAGATAAAAGAAAGTGGCTTATGAAACAGCCCCTTTTCATTTTAAAAAATAGCAATAAATAATAATAAATGAAAACAAATTATAATAAACTAATCATAAACGAAAATATATATTGAAAAAACAATAAAAAAAGTATTATAATGAAAATAGTTAATCGTAAATCAATATTTTAGATTCCTTAAATATCGATATTATATTTACTTCAGCAAATGGATTTTTTCTAAAAAATGAGTTAGAAGATTTTGATTTATGTGAGGTAGAATTGGATTTTTCTTTGGCACTATATTTTTAATTACAATGAAAGCGCGAACAAAATGTACTAATAGAAAGGAAGACGATTTATGAGTTTTCAAGGGTACGATAAGAACTTCAATATTACAGACAAAGTAGCTATTGTAACAGGTGGAGCAAGTGGAATTGGAAAAGCCGTGTCAGAATTATACTTAGAAAAAGGGGCAAAAGTTGCTATTTTTGACCTAAAAGATGGTGTAAAAGATGTAGCTAAGGAATTGAGTGCAGAAAATGCCATCGGTGTACAATGTGACGTTACCAATAATGAAAGTATGGACAGTGCTATCAAGAAAGTTAAAGAGCACTTTGGCAAGATTGATATTCTAGTAAACTGTGCTGGTCTTGTATTACTCGATGATGCAGAAAATATTTCTGATGATTACTGGCAAAAAACGATGGATCTTAACTTAACTGGATCATTTAAAATGTGCCAGAAAGTCGGCAGTGTAATGATTGAGCAAGGTAATGGCGGAAACATTATCAACTTAGCTTCTCAGGCAGCACTTATTGCATTAGATAATCACGTGGCTTATGCTGCAAGTAAAGCTGGGATTCTTGGAATGACTAAAGTACTTGCTTATGAATGGGCTCAATTCGACATTAAAGTAAACGCGATCTCACCTACTGTTATTTTAACTGAATTAGGTGAAAAGGCTTGGGCTGGAGAAAAAGGAGAAAAAGCGAAAAAAGAAATTCCACTTGGACGCTTTGGATATCCTGAAGAAGTTGCAGCTATTGCCTTATTCTTGGCTTGCGATGCAACAAACTTAATGACAGGTGAAAATATTGTACTTGATGGAGGAAATACAATTAAATAGTAGGAAATAAAATCCATCTATTTTAGAGGTATAGCATTTATTGCTGTACCTTTTTTTCTATGTTATATGCCCTGATAATAGATCCGTTCCCTCCATTTCTCTAAAGCGTTTCTGTCATACTTGATTTGGCACCGGGTGCTGCTCATACGTCTTTCTATCCTCAATAAATCCCTGTGCAGTAAATTTCAACAAAAAAACCACCTCACATTTTTCGCGAGATGGCTACTGTAAAACCTATATACGATAACACTCTGTTTATGTCCCGTCGCTTCCCTTTGTAACGTTTAAGTGCAATCAAAATCAGTTTAATCTATCTCTATCACCTGTGACCACTGTGGACATAAAAAAGAAGGCGGACTATATTTAATCCCTCTTACGTCAAATTGATGTGATAACTGCGAACACTTGTAAGCGTCTTCTTTTTGTTTTATCGCTTTGTCTCTTGTTCTATAAACCATATAACACGTGAATCAAATAACCTCTATTTTATCAATTTGGAAACGGTCATTCTCATTAGATTTCATGGTCACTTTATATTTAGTTTTTGAATACGAAAAGGTGAAGTATTCATCATCGTATCCTTCCACATTCTCCATTGGAATCCCGTTTGATATAAGAGTGTAAACACCATGTTCAGCCGTGTTAAATTCGAGAACTTTAGAGTCGTTTAGAGCAGATAGGATGCTCTCCATTTGCTGTTTCTCATTTTTGATATCTTCAGTACTAGACATTGTAAGTCCTCCTACTATTTTTAAATCCAATTATATCAGTAGATACTACCTTTTGATACATATAAAAACAATGTTTTTTAAATAACCGAGTTGCGAAAACGATCTACTACTTATAAGAACTCTTAAATATTTTTGTAAATATCCATTAATACCGTAATTATAATTGTAAGCAAGATTACATTCATTCCATAACGTAAGACACGATCAGAAAAGAATTTGCTAAAGGTTGGTCCGACATAGCCACCAATCATCCCGCCAATTGCAACAATAAGGGAAACTTCCCAGTTCATCATCCCTATAAAAGATTTTCCAATGATCCCAAAAAGGGCAATCATCGCTCCAGCAAACGTTGTGGTGCCGATTGTCTTCCGAATCGAAAAACGCAATACATAGACCATGTATGGCATAAACAGAACCATACCTCCAATTCCAATAATTCCAGTAGTCATGCCTAAAAAAAATATAATAACAATGCCTATCACAAAAAAAATAGTTTTAGGTACTTGTTCATTTTTTTCTTTAATTGGTATTAAATTAAAAACCAACGACAAAACAGCAATGGAACCAAATAAGGTTAGAATGAATAAGTGGTTTATATTCTTCGAAATATAACTCCCTGAGATAAATGATCCAACAGAACCACTTATTGCAAGTATAAGAGCATAACGGTATGGTATTAGCTTGGCATTATGATACCGTATAGAAGCTGTTGCAGTAGAGAAAAAGGTGAGTGCAAGTGTTGCTGATGTAATAGTTTGAATAGAAAAATACTTCCCTGTAATCAAAGGAAATACATATAAAAGCAAAGGAGTCATCATCATGGAGCTTCCTGCCCCCAGTATGCTAGCAAGAATTCCACATAAAACTCCGAAAACCACTAATATGAGCATAAAAATCTCCTTTCTTCAATAAACAATCAACTAACCTGCCCTTTAGCCATCCATGAATGCGTGCTTCACCACTTACATGATAGTTAGTTAATAAGAAACTTAAAATTAAATAGTTTTTAGCTTACCTTATCCCGAATATTGACTCAAATCCACTTTTACTATTATCGAGTAGACTTTACCACTAGCCTACCATTAGTTGCAACAACAAGAATGTTTAATCAATTTTTAAATTGATAAAAAACCTTTCATGAACTTGCTGTCATTAATTAAACGCATAGCTGACAAATTTACCCCCTCATCCTAAGAATTTTAGGCGTTCTGAAGGTAATAGAAAAACATTCTATCCAAGATACTTTATTGAGGTGGATAGCTCAGCTTTCTTTTGGATCTGAAAAATATGCCGTACGAGTAGAAGCGGAAGGAAAACGTTTAGGAAACCAATGTAGGGAAGGTATTTCTTTGCAAGTAATACAACGATGAACATTTACAGTCATTATTTAAAGGAGGCTTATGAGCGGGCCGCAGCTAAACTTGACTCTCTTTTTTCTCCATTTAAACAAGCAAATGATAAAAAAGCCTAAAAAAGCACCGCTATATACGGTGCTTCCAGTTCATCATTAGCATCCACTTTTTTTTCCACAACAACAGCCCCACGCTCTCTTGAATATACATATTCCAAAGAGAAGAACAGCAAGGAAGCCAAGTATTGCAATAATGAAGTGTAAAACAGTACCAACAATTCCCAGGTTAAGGAATGTAAACAAAGAAGTAAGTACCCCCAATGTTGTTGCTAGTAGCAACCATACCACACCCGTTAAAAATCCAAGGAAAAGCTCAAAAAGGCTACATGTAGAATGACCATTACTCATAGATGTTCACCCCCTTTCAAAAGGAATGTTGTTCAACAATATAGTATGCGGATGCTTGAGAGTTTGTTTAAGAAAAACACAAAAAAAGGCTCTAATTAAAAGATGCCTGGCATGCCCCAAAATTTCTTGTTTTAACGATTGTGTTCCACGGGGTTGTTCGATATGAACTATAGTATTTTTTACTTACTTTCATTAATTTCACCACCCATTTACCACTCAATTGGTAAAAACACACAAAAAAACACCACTCCCGAAGAAGTGGTGTTTTCATAGAGAAACCGTGTTCCTGACGCTCTCTCAAGGGTTTTAGCCCCCAATGATTCCTACTGGGTTCGAACCAGCGACCCCTACCCTTTCAAGATGGTGCCTTCATTCTGAGTAGGTCTGTTTTCCCTTTTGAAAATCAGTTACTTCAAGGCATTAGACACTTAAATACTCACACCCTCTGAAAAACTGTTAAGGTAAAAATTTAAATTCGTTGACCGAATTTTTGACCAATAAAATCTCATTATTATAATTTTTAGATGTCTTAATCTACAGAATTATAAGATAATAATGATCACAAAAATTAGTGGGCTTATAATGGCATGATACAAACAATAAAATAATCTCTAATCTTAAATATCTTAATTAGAATAGAGGATTTTGTTATTTTCAAATAAATTGTTGTTTTCCACAGTATCTGTATGGAATGCAACTATTCTCTTTTTGGAAATCCGAACTTCATATTGAACAATATGGTAAACAACAGTCCCTTGTCTTGTTGAAAAGGATATGGCCATAGGGAAAAGCAAAAAGAAATTGTCTCTATGTTGTTGAGATATCTTCTTTATGACTTTCTTTCATTATTTCGTAAAGCTGCCATTCAAAAAAATGAACCAACTTAAGCCTTTTCTCATCAATCAGCTTATATACGTATGTTTCTACTACTTTAGCATATTGATCCTTTTTAATCAGTCGGAAATATTCAGCTAGGTACAGATAGACTTCAAGCGATTCTTCTTCTACAGCCGGAAAACGGGTTGTACGAATATACCGCACTGGAATCTTTCCCCTTTTATCCCATTCACTCAAAATCCATGTTTGAAAAGCGAGTGACGGCTGCCCTATCCGCTGCCGGTTGATAGCGATTCGAAGCTGTTCCTCCATATAAATATCGTATCCCCATTTATACTGTTGACTTTCTAAATCATAAAATTCCGGAAAAAAAACGCCATATTCTTTTGCATTCATCAGCACTTCTTCTGTTTGGCCTGTCTGATTCAACAGTGTAAACAAGTCTGGTACCAGTTCGCTTAATGTCACGCGTTTAGCTGGCTCATTGAAAGCCCAGTCGGTGTAATCCGTATAAACACCTTGAATTTGCTGCGTTTTGTTTATCGTTGAAGCGAGTTTATCGGCCAGTTCTTTATAATCCGGCCTGTCAAATTGGTCTGCCGCTTTATAGAGCGCCTTGATAATCCGGATATCGTCCGCCAGTCCATTTGCCGATGTCTCTTCCTTTATCGTCCAGCGAATAAACAGGTCTTCCCCCTTTTGCACAATAAAAAAGCGTTTTAAACGATCTACCTGCCGGTCAAATTCCATTTCATTGTTTTTAAGCAACCATGTGTGGGTATCCAGCAGCGTATTCATATAATAGCCAAGATCGCGCGATAAAGAAAGATTTTCCTCTGTAGTCCCGTCTTCAAACTCTTCCTCTTTTACTTCATTCACTCCCGCGATATCGTCCTCATTGGATTGAGGAGAAAAATAAATAAGCGCGAATAAAAGAAGCAATGTTAGAAGCACGGTTTTTTTCAGATTCATAAACAAGATCCTTTCTATGCATACAAACGAAAAATCTTACTGCTGACAATGATGTGCCCATAAAGGTCAACACAATCTTCTTTTATTCATCCATACCGGGCCGAAATACACGGCACCGATTTTCGACAGAAGACTTTGCTCTATACATGGCTTTATCCGCATAATAAATTAGTTTCTCAGCATCGATGCTTTGATCCGGATAGAGGCTCACGCCTATACTTGCACTGACAAGAATCCGGTTTTGATCCATCTGAAACGGCGTGTCGAAAACCGCTGTCACCCGCTCCATTTTCTCTTTCAGATTATCCGCCAATTCAATCAGCAGCATAAATTCGTCGCCGCTTAAGTGAAAAGCCTGGATATGATGTTCCGAAAGCGCAGCTAGGCGATTAGACATCTCTATTAAAAATTCGTCTCCCGCATAATGCCCGAACATATCGTTGATTTCTTTAAACTGGTCAATATCAATAAGAACAACAGCCAGTTTTGTTTGCTGCTGATGCGCTCGCGCCATATACGATTCCATTGACATGTGAAGCATCCGCCGATTAGGCAAATCCGTCAATTCGTGATGAAGGGCAAGATATTTCCATTTCCCCATTGCCTCTATTTGCTCTCCTGTTGCTTCAAATGAATAACAGCTGTAGTCTGCCATACGATTTTCTTCCCCCATCGATTTTCCACATTTTGTTTTTTTTCTCATTTTTTAAAAAACCTCTTATCTTCTGCTTTTTTTCTCTTACAATAGTCTTATTAACGAAAATCAAGGAGAATACTCACTATGATCCGGGCTATTATCATAGACGATGAACTGTTGTCTTTGCAGGTAATGAAAAACGAATAGCCGATTTTAATATTGATAGTGTCGGTATATATTCAGGTGCGAAATCGCTGCTGCCGATATAAAAAATATTTCGTTTAATACCGCTTTTCTTGATATTCATATGCCGGGTATTAAAGGGCTTGATTCTCCCGCGCCCGGGTCATATACAAATCCATTTACAAGTTCAGCATTCTCCGATTTGGCAATCGAGTTAATTCGTAATGGCAGGCAAGGTACTTCCGTTTTCCCATTGTCGCCTGCCGAGCAGCCTCCGTTTTAAATGAACAAAAGCTGTAATTTTCCAAGTTCATTCGCGCCCGCTTTTCCCTCTTGATTCATGGTTCGAGTATAGTAAAAAAATCTTAAAAAATTCTTAAATACAGTCTGCAACAAGTTTTATATAAATATAAAATAGTGGTGATAATCACATCTTTTAGCTTTAAAAAAACAGGTTTTCTTTTTCTTTACATGCCTGTTTCTTTCTGAAGGATAATGACGATTTTCGTCCCTTTATTTAGTTCACTCGTAATAGTCCACGCTGCATAAGATATATACTGGAGGCGGCGATTAATGTTTTTCAGTCCGATACCTTTCCCTTCCACCGTGCCGCTGCGAATCTTTTCCAGGACCTCTGGCGGAATTCCCACCCCGTCGTCTTCAATGACAATTTTCCACTTGTCCTGTTCCTGCGTGATCGACAGGCGCACTGTTCCGCCGTCTATCCGCTTGCTGATGCCGTGGCGAATCGCGTTTTCGACGAGCGGCTGCAGCAAAAGAGGCGGTAGGCGAAGCGACAACTCGTCTGGAATATCATAAACAGCCCGGACTTTGTTTCGAAAACGGGCCTGTTCAATCGATACATACGTCTGAATGAGCGCCAGTTCCTTCTCAATCGGAACCAGCTGCTCGGTATTATGAAAGTCAAAACTGCCGCGCAAGTAACGGGCAAGGGCATCAATCACCTGCCGGGCCTGTTCTGCATCCATATATGTTAACGCATGAATTGTATTCAGCACATTAAATAAAAAGTGGGGCTTTATTTGTGACTGTAAAAATGCGACTTCCATCGTCGCATTTTCAGCTGCCGCCTGTTTTAGTGCCACTAAATTAGCAACGCGTACTTTCAGCTCGGAAAGATCAAACGGCTTGGGCAGAAAATCAGTTGCCCCCGCCTGAAACGCCGTAATCTTTTCTTCCTTATGATGGCTGGCCGTCACAATTAAAATCGGCAGCTGAATGGCGCTGTACCTTTTGCGGATGTGACGGCATACGTCAAATCCCGACATGCCGGGCATCATCAAATCAACAATCATTAAATCAACCTGCTTTCGGGAAATGAGCTGAACCGCTTCTTCTCCACTTTTCACCGCAGTTACCTTATACCCTTCCCCTTCAAGCAGTTCGATCAAAATTTTCAAATTTACGTCATGATCATCGACAACAAGAATGGACGGACCGCTTTGGCTCGATGATTCATACGGCACATGAATCATGTACCGCTCTGACGGGTCAGCAGCCGGTTTCCCTTTTGTTTCTACTGAAGAATCAATAGGAAGATAAAACGTGAACGTCGACCCTTCTCCTTTTTGAGAAGCGACCTTAATTGATCCGCGCTGCACCTCCAGCAGCTGCCTGACAATACTGAGTCCAAGACCTGCTCCTTTATACGACGTCGCCTCGTGAAATTGGCGGTACGGCTCAAAAATAGTGTTCAGCTGCTCAGCACCGATCCCCTCGCCTGTATCTTCAATCGAAATGGCCAGCCTTCCGGATTCTTCAAAAGCGGTAATCCGGATCATGCCATGGTTTGTATGCTTCATCGCGTTATCAAGCAAGTTAATCATAATCTGCCGGAAGCGAACTTCATCCGCCAGCACAGACGGCAGGTTATCTGGCACATCATTCACAATAATGAGCTTCTTTTCCTCAATCAAAAACGTATACATATCCAAAATTAAATCGACCGACCCACGGACATCGACTTTGAGAATGTGAACGTCAAGCTCGCCCCGCTTCAGCTTCGACAAATCCAGCATGTCATTTACTAAAACAGACAGCCTTCTTGCCGTAGCGGAAATGAGGGTAATATTTTCAAGCTGTTCTTTCGACAAACTGTTTTTCGCATCTTTCACAATCGATTCGGCAATATTCATAATGCCGTGCACCGGCGTTTTGAACTCGTGGGACGTTTTCGCCAAAAACTCATCTTTATGCTTGTCAATTTTCAGCAGCTCCTGCGACAAAGCATCCACTTTTTTAAACGCATTTGAAAAGCGTAAAGAAAGAAGCAGCGCCATCATTAATATAAATAAAATAACTTCCAACGGAAAATAATCCAAGACAGACAAGCCAAACACATTCGCTGTATGGGAAATTCCATATATATTAAAAACAATCAGGCCAATGAGAAGGTACATCGCCCCTTCTTCGCGCTGCCAAAAAGCCGCACTCAAAATGTAGATAAAATAAATTGCGGATAAAAGAGAATAAAGCGGGCTCATCACCATAAGTCCATACGGAACAGCGGACGGGGAAAGAAAGCAGTAAAGAGTCCCCGCCGCCCCAATGCCTGCGCCCATATAGAGCATCATTTTGGGACGAATCGACGGAAACGCATAATATAAATAAAAATACAGCAACACATTTCCCGACACCGGCGAGAGAAGCTGCATCCGCAGCACGAAGCTGTACGGCAAATCCGGCCATATCATATAGAGCACCTTTTCGCCGTGCAAACCTGAAAACACCATTTGCGCGAAACAAAACAAAGAGAAAAACAAAAGCGAGCGATCGGTTTTCCGCTGCATGTACATGCCTAGTAAATAAAGACCCATAACGAGTAGTGCTGTCACCACCACCCAGTCATGCATTAACGAACGGTCCCGGAGAGACGAAATCGCTTCCTGGCTGCCGATATACATCGGGCTGGTCAGGCCCCCGCCCGCCATATAATAATAATTCGCAACGTGCAAAACAATTGTGTTCTTACCTTTTTCAAGCGGGACATATACGGTATATGGTGTATTGCCGGGCTTAGTAGACTCTTTCGTTTCACCCGGCGCGCCGCTTGATCCGATCAGCTCGCCATTAAAAAAAAGCCGATGCGCCATCCGGATCGAGTTCGTCTTCAGGCCGATCACGTTTTCTTCCTGATCAGCCAGAATTATCAGCCGATACGAACCGTAGCCAAATGGACTGTCCAGCTGCTCATCTCTCGCCCAGTTATGAGGAACGGGCTGGGAAAGGCTTTCTGACCAGTCCCCATCAATCGGATCAACAAACGCACCTTTTTGAAACAACCATTCGCCGTTAAGCTGCATCGCTACTTCCTCTTGAAAAGATCCACCCCGTAAATCAAGAACACCCTTTTCTGCCAGATTTTCTGTCTCATTTTGACCCAATAAAAACAAATAAGCGATCGAGATTCCCCCAAATAAAAGCACGCATAACGCCAGCAGCCATTTCGATTCTTTCATGACACTCATTGCCCCATAATCGAAGCCAATAAAGCGCAAGTAGCTGTGGACGGCTGGATACCGATATCTTCTTCAAGCAATTCCGCAAACCGACGATACACAATGACCGCTTCTGTCCGGTTCCCCGTCTTCGCATACGCATTCATCAGCCGCTGGCATACGTCATCCGAGTAAGGAGACAGCTCAAGCTGTTTTTCAAGGGAGTGAATCCATGCTTTTTCCATTCCGGCTAATTCATAATCTGCTTCCAGCTGTTGAAGCAGTTCCAGCATTTGCCGACGGATGTATTCCCGTTTCTCTTGTGCCCAATGAAATCCCGTCATTTCCATATAATCGCCCGTGTACAGATCCAGCCGCTTTTCCATATACGTCCGCTCGTGCGTTCCATTTGACATCATCTTATTCCATTCTATACAGTCACAATTAAGGCGCTCGATATCTATATAGTACGCAGAACCATTTTTTAAAATAATCTCTTCCATGCCGTGTTCTTTAAACACTTTGCGTAAATACGAAATGCCTGTGTAAAGGCTTATTTTCGCTTTATCCACATTCACATCGGGCCATAACGCCTCAACAATGTAGTCCCGTTCCAAAAGGCTCCCTTCGTGATGGATGAAAAAAGCACATAGCTCTTTTACTTTGTTCGTTTTCCATACAAACGGTTGGTTGCTTGAAGAGTCCGTCACCTGAAAATCGCCAAACGTACGGATCGATACACCCTTTGCAGCCGGACAGTCTCCTATCACACCTTTCAATCGGGAAACCGCTTTATCCAGCCGCTGCTTCGTAATGGGCTTTAGCATATAATCAAGCGAATAAAGATCAAATGCCTCAAGGGCAAACGCTCTGTACGCCGTAATAAAAACGATATGAATAGATGGATTATGTTTTTTTATATGCCGGGCCAGATCGATGCCTGACATGCCCGGCATCTCAATATCTAAAAAGAATGCATCCACCTCTTGCTGTTCAAGGTGATCAAGCGCTGCAAACGGGTTCGTATACGCACCACAAATTTGAACGTCCGGATCATCTGCAAGCAAAAAGCGGATCACCTCCATCCCAACTTCTTCATCATCGACAAGGACGGTTTTAATCATCGATACCCCTTCTTCCTATATGAATATCTTTTATTTAAGCGGATTTGATTTACTTATTAAGCTCCGCTTGCTGAAATGCTTCCTTTCCATTTCGATCGATTCATCGCCGCTCTCGTAAACTTTTATAAACACGACTGTCATCACCTGGCGTGAGCGGGCAATTATTCCTTTCCACAACTGGAAAAACGGCCGAACCTCATCTTTACGCAAAATTGTTTGGCTCCTTGTCACTTCTTTTCCCTCCAATCAATGAATCTACTGAAAAAAGAATACGACTTTCTTCTTATAAATTTCTTAATTTTTTCTGATTGAAGAAAAAAGACTCGCCAGATGAAGGCAAGTCTTTAAGATTCTTATTCTGAGCGTAAGCATTCTCTGCCGAACGTGAACAATCGGTTCTGAACGTGAGTATTTTTCCTTCCGGCCACGTGATTATAGCCACATTCGATGATCGATCCAAAGCATACTTAATATCAGCTAATTCCTTCAAAATTTCATCCATTTTTTCCTTATTTTCAAGTCTTAATGATTCAGACACTATTATCTAACTTTTGCCCCCCATCTTTTATCATCTATAACATTGAATTTGATCGTACTTTCAGATAAACATACTTGAATAAATAAAAAAACGACCCATAAAAAATAGCAGGGTCGGTTGCACTACTCACTCCTAGCCATCCAAAGTGCCCACATACAGATGGCTGTTCATCGCTCCATAATGTTTCATATAATTTACAAAAATTTTTTTCCCGTAAAATCATATCTTAATTATAGACAGAAAGATCTAAATGTCAATGAATCCCTCAGATTATTAGGTTATTTCGAACTACTAATTATATCCCTATAAACATGAAGCAATTGCTTCGTTGCCGGCTGGATTCTGGTGCAAAAACTTCAAGACAGTTGCAAATCATCTTTAAATCTTGGACATACTGATACTATTACTCTAAAAGAGGAACAAGATCATCGATTGTTAATTACACTCTGTCCAACTCAATAAATTAAACAAATGCTCAGAGAATTATCGTTCTGAGCGTTGTTGCACTTATTAAGGTAAAGCACCTGTTAGCTTAATAAGTTTTTTAATTTGTTGAACGAATTTACCTAAACATTTATATATCCTTCTAAATAAACAACAGCTTCTCCAGACATTTTTACCCTTTCACCTAAATCAGTACAATACAGCTTTCCGCCTCTTTCTGATAATTGCAATGTGACAAATTCATTTTTATTCAATTTATTTTTCCAATATGGAACTAGTGTACAATGAGCAGAACCAGTAACTGGGTCTTCATCTACTCCAGCCTTTGGTGCAAAGAATCTTGATACGAAATCTACTTCTTTTCCTTTAGCTGTTACTATTACACCAAAACCATCTAGTTTTTTTAGTTCATCCATATTTAATTCAAGACTCAAAATATCCTGCTCTGTATCAAATACTGCCATATAGTCTCTAGACTTATAGACTTCTTTAGGTACTTTACCTAAACCTTTAATAAGTGCCTCTGGAGCATCGCATTTTCTTCCTTCTCTAGAAGGAAAAGCTAAGGTAAATAAACCGCCATCCTTAGATACTTCTAAAAGTCCACTTTGGGTATTAAAGTTTATATCCTTTGAATTTTCATCTAAATAAGTACATATTACATAAGCAGATGCTAATGTTGCGTGTCCACATAAGTCTACTTCCCCTTTTGGAGTGAACCATCTCAACTCATATTCATTATCCTTTTTTACAAAAAAGGCTGTTTCAGATAAATTATTTTCTGCTGCAATCTTTTGCATTAAATCATCTTTTATCCATTCAGTTAATGGACAGACTGCTGCCGGATTTCCTTTAAATTGTTCATTTGTAAACGCATCAATCTGATAAATTGGAATTCTCATTTCCGTAATCTCCTCGCTATTCATTTAAAACTCCATAGGTTATCGCAAGTGCTGTTAAGCTCGGTAATATGGGCAGTGTAAGTGGGAACGCTGCATAAAAAGCTTCTTTCCATTCAGGAGTTTTTTGCTTTGCTTCATTCTAAATTGGAATTATCATAACACGCACAAAAAATGCCACACAATATAATAATTGTGTGGCATACAAATTAATAAAGGCTTTTTAATAATTTCTGTAAAATCATTAAACCTTTCGCTAATTCTTCATTCGTTTCGGGTGCACAAATGGACAGACGAACCGCTTTTTCAGGAATACTATTCCCTACTGTAAATCGTTCAGCCGCATATATTTCAACGCCATGATCTAAAGCAAGGGCCTCAAAATCTGCTCCTGATCTATTAGCTGGAAGTTTCAGCCAACGAAAAATCCCCGTTTCGTCACCGTAACAATCATAGCCTGATAAGTAGTTATTCACCAATTGATTTCGATAAATGGCGTTTTCTCGATGGTTGTCAATTATTGTATCCAGGTTATTGGACACAATTAATCGGGCAGCTAATTCTGCTAACAACGGTGAAACAGAAATATTCATATTATAAAGTGCATTGGATAGCGGATTTTTATATTGTTCTGGAGCTGATACATAAGCCATTCTAAGCGCCGGTGCAATGGTTTTCGATAAGCTGGCTATATAAATTGTCTGCTCTGGTGCAAATGTAGCTACAGCCTGCACAGACTCCTTGCACAGTAAATGATAAGTAGCATCCTCAATAATGAAAATATTATGTTCTTTGGCAACTCGGGCAATTGCTTTCCTGCCAGCAAGTGACATTCTGTGAGTAGTTGGATTTTGGTAATCGGGGATAAGATAAATACCTTTCAATTGATCATTTTTACAAGCATACGCAAGCGCATCCTCGCTCATTTCTCCGTCTTTCTGTTTAATCGGTATTAATTGAATACCGAGCATAGCTGCTGAAGTTTTTAACCCAGAGTAAGTATGGGGATCGGTACCAATCTTATCACCATGTTTACAAAGGCTGGCTAGAACTGCTGTTATAGCATTTTGTCCACCATTAGCAAATAAAATGCTGTTAACATCCGTATGATAACCGCCCTTACGCATAAGCTTTACAGCTGCGTCCTTCTGCCAAAGCATATCACCTGGTCTACTATAACTAAACCATTTTCCAAAGTCCGTTTCATTCATCATGTTTTTAAGTTGCAGCATTAGCGGCTCATAAGAAGACGAATCCGGAATAGTAGCCCCCATTTCAATGACGTTCTTTGGCTTGCTATCACTAAGCAAATAGGAATTAGATAAAGCGTCAAAAGAGACGAACGTACCACTGCCTACTGTTGCACTCAGTAAACCCTTTAGTTCACATACTTTAAAAGCCTTCGATACAGTGCTCACATTAATATCTAAAAAATCTGCTAGTTCTCTTTGCGGTGGTAATTTCGTTCCTGGAAGTAATGAGCCCTTTATTATATCTGTTTCAAGTTGTTTGGCTAACGTCATATATAGCGGTTTCCTTGCTCTATCAATAACAGGTTTCCAGCTCATAGGATAATTTTCAAATGAATTTACAGGCATCATATCTGTCCTTTTTACATACAATTATAGGATTGTGTGGTGGTTTTAGCAAAGATATTCAAAACAAGTTTCATTACTCAACGAAGCTAAGTAATATACATTGTTAACAAATGAAATATGTGAGGCAGAATTTATATAACACTTCCTCTGTGATTTTTTATTAATTGTTCAACCTCACACACCTTGGCACGAACCTGTCACAACTTAACGTGAACCTAACATAATTCGCATCCCTCCGTCGTCCGTGTAGTAGAGATTGCAGCCACGTTCTTCGATATAAGCGATGAGTAAGGACAAGTCAAAAAGCAGTGATTTTTATCTCACTGCTTTTATTATTAATTAGTTTCTTTAAGTTTTAACATAGCTGATGATTGTTCAGTACACCTCAAGCATTCTTTTTATTCGCTTTGTGTCTTACGCCTTTTTTATAGTAGCCTTATATAGATTAGCATCGGACATTTCCTCGGAGCTTTGTTCCACACGTTTGATAAAAAATGATAGGAGTAATCCGATAACTGCTATTCCTATAATTACAACATAAGCATCGTTAATTCCCTGAATGGTGGCTTCTAAAATCATTTGTTCTTGGGTTGCCTCATTTCCGCCGGTGGACATCATATCCGTTAGATGCGTTTTGGTGCGATCCGTCATAATTGTTACAAGAAGGGATGTACCAACTGCGCCTGCTACTTGCCTAATGGTATTGGAGATTGCCGTACCATGGGCAATCAAGCTGGAAGGCAATTGATTTAAACCTGCTGTTTGAATAGGCATAAGCATCAGTGCCATTCCGATACGACGGCCGGTAGACATGAGAACCAAATAAGTATAGCTAGTTGAATCTGTCAAATCAATAAAGCCGATAGTTGTAATGATCGTAATTATTAACCCCATTATGGAGAGCCATTTTGCTCCATACCGATCAAACAACCTGCCGGTAATAGGCATTAAGAAACCCATCACAAGCGCACCGGGGAGAAGCAACAAACCCGATTCTAAAGCTGTGTAGCCGCGTGCACTTTGTAAGTATAGTGGAAGCAGCATCATATCTGCATACATAACCATGGTAACCGCAATGTTGATAATGGTTGTAAGGGAGAACATATTATACTTGAAGGCCCGGAGATCCAGCAGGGGATTCTGAGAAGTTAACTGCCTCCATATAAAAAGTCCAAGTGCTACGACTCCCGCAGCAATAGATACAAGCACCTCACTACTTGACCACCCTTCACTGCCAGCCCGGCTGAAGCCATATAACAGAGTGCCAAATCCTATTGTAGAAAGGGTTACACTTATAATATCAACCTTGGTAGTAACCTGTTCCGAAACGTTCTTCAGGTAAATAAATCCGCAGATAATCACCAAAAGGGCAAGCGGAATCATGCCGTAGAACATTAATTCCCATTCAAAGTTTTCCAGGATATATCCTGCCATAGTAGGACCGATGGCAGGCGCAAAAATGATCGCAAAGCCCACCATTCCCATGGCCGTACCTCTTTTTTCGGGAGGAAAGAGCGTAAAAATAACATTCGTAAGCAGTGGCATAATAATACCAGCTCCCGCTGCCTGAATCATGCGTCCAGTCAAAAGAACTGGAAAGTTTGTTGCTATAGCAGATACTATCGTGCCTGCAAGAAAAATCAACATTGAAGACTGAAAAAGCTGGCGAGTGGTGAACCTTTGCATGAAATACGCTGTGATTGGAATTAGAATACCATTTACTAGCATATAGCCAGTTGTCAGCCATTGTGCAGTTGCAGCCGAAATACTAAAATCAACCATTAGTTCTGGAGTGGCAACACTCATGATTGTTTGATTTAGCGTGGCTAGAAAAGCCCCCAAAATCATAATGAACAAGATAGGTCCTTTTTTAATAGAACTACTAGTTGTATCCATCTCTTTACTCAACCTACAAACTTCCTTTCTATTTTCCACTAGACTTATTTTACAATGTGTAAGATAATTAACATCATATAAAATAGATTATAATCAGGAATTAAAATTTTACAATTTACAATATATCGAAAGGTGTAAATTAGTTTACATTTAACCTGTTTGTGTTGTTTAGTTGGGAAATATAGTACATTTCCTAAAGAATTGTATATCTTAATACCGAGGAGAAAGGAAAAGGAAAAGGATGGATAATACCAAGGATTATACAGACCCTCGAATTCTTCGTACACGGCTGTTGATAAAAGAGGCTTTTGTTGATTTATTACAGGAAATGGACATCGAGAAAATGTCTGTTAGCCGTATAGCGGAGCGCGCTACAATTAGCCGTGTTACGTTTTACCTGCATTATCGTGATATACCAGATATGTTAGATAAGATGGCTGATGATATGATTGAAGATATTCAGGGTGCCATAAACAGTCAGCCAGTAAACGAGGGCTCCTCTGAAGACACGGATTGGTTGATGCTGGAGAGGCTGCTTGAACATATTGCTAAACATGCTAACTTTTATAAAGTTACTTTAGGTTCGAGGAAGGCACCTATCTTTACTGAACGCTTGTTAAATATGCTAACTGAAATAATTACTGTAAGATTAGAGTATTTGGGGAGGAATTCTTTCAGCTATAAAGCAGGAATTCAAAAAGATATTGCTATTTGGCACGGATCTTCATCTTTGATCGGCACTATAGTGTCTTGGCTACGAAATGACATGCCGTACACACCGCATTTTCTTGCAAAACAGTTTTACTTGCTGACTTCTCATAATCAAGATAAAAATTCTTAATTAGTTATAATTACATCTTATGTAAACATTAAAGTTGAATAACCCTTGCTGCATCAACGTTTTTAACAATCAATCAAATTGACCGTATGCAAATTCTATACATTTGCGGTTTTATCGTATTTTTAGCCCTGTTTCATTTTTGATTAGTACAGCCATCCTGCATAAACGCTGGCTGTTTTTTATAAATGGAATATACGCAAAAAAACACCTGATTAGGTCGGTTGGCAGCCTAAGTAATCTAAAGTAGAACTCTTTCTATTCTTAAAAATCATAGCAAAAGGGCTTATTTTATTTGTTTTTCAATTTTGACTATCAGCGACTCTTCTTTATATAAATAATCTAAAGAGATCCCCTTTCGATTAGCTGCTTGTTTGATCAAATCTATTTCCTGATACATAGCGTTAGACAAAATACCTCTTTTTATATTTTTTTTTATTTGATAATAAAATCCAACTAATAAATACGCTGGCAATGTGTCATATATAGTTTCTTCCTCCACTACTCATTCTCCCTCATTACTAATGAAATTTTTACCAATATACATTTTACCATTTTTTTCTTTGTAACATTGCATCGAGTTAATAAACTTTTGTCGTTTTGCACTAGTGACAGGAATCGGAGGTTGTGCAGTTTTGTAACTTCTTACAAAAAGAAGAGAACCCGTGGGTTCTCTTTGCTGCTATTTTAACAATCATCTTCTGGTTCATCTTCTGGTTCAATAACCCAGCTTCCATATGGAATAAATGAGACTGGTTCACCAAAAAAAAGACCAGTACGTTCACCACCGATGACCACAGCTCCTACACCAGCAACAACACTAATTTCAAGTAATCCCCCAGCTGGTCTTCCATTTATTACATTATAATCACCCGTTGAGAAAATATTGATGAATGGCTTCGTGTTTTGAGTGATGGCAACTTCATAAATTTTGCACGTTTCTCCTGGAATATTGGTTCTAGGAAATGTGGCTAATGTAGTTTCAGGCAGGCTAGTTTCTTCCGTTGGAGGAGTAAAATCATTAAGTAGTGGGAAGCAAGCGTCAACCACAACATCTGCTTGGAGAGTTCGCTTAGAATGGTTTTTAATAATTATGATAAGTCTTTTATTAGCATTAGCAGATTGGTTAAAAGTTGGAATATGGAATGGACCAGAACCCAAGGTCACTTCGTTTCTGTGAGAATGTTTTTTTCCGTGACGAGACATGTTAAATATCCCTCTTTTCATATTAAATTTTCTTGAGGTAATCAGAGATAAGAGTAAAAAAGTAGCTACCTGATTAAAATCCTCCTCATCCTATTCTATGTAACAAGTAAAAATTTTGGTTGTACAGTTGTCCATTTCAAAGGTAGATATTATTTAAGGTAGATATTATTTTGCGTTTAGTTGGGGAGCCTATATATGATCCGATCCCTCTTATACTAGGAGTAGAGTTAGAAGAGCCGTGAAACGGACCAGATCGCCGCAGTAGATACGTTAACCCTGCTACTCTCATCTTATATTCCGAGGTGATATGTCACGACGGGACAAAAAAAGGACGGCATCTGCCACCCTCTATAAATCTAACGCCTTAACCGCCCTGTCCTTTTCATCCTGCGTAATGCCGGTGTATCGCAGCGTGACCGACGGGCTCGAATGATTCAGCATATCCTGCAGCAAAACGATGTCTGTCCCTGCCTGGTACTGATGATAGGCGTGGGCTCGTCGTGATAATTATGAAATTGTAGCATACCGCAACATACTGATCTTGGGCATATCCCATTTTTAGAAGTTAATTGGCGATTTTTGTTACAACTAAAGATGGTAATCTATAACTTACATTTTGAGATGCAAATACAACCCTGATACTTAGTCTATCGTTTGCATTTAATCGCCGTTGTATTGTTTTTCCTATCGAGTTTCTAATTTCAAGTGTTACTGGGTTCCCGCCTGTTCCTCCTGAAACACGATTATAGGATTCAAAAGTACTTTCCAAAACCTGAGTTGTATCGTTGATGAATAATGCGAACTGTACTTCAGTATTAACCGACACGTTGGTAACATTAATCAGTCGAGCTGTTAAATCCATGCTGATCTCATATACGCCATCAGTCGAAACCTGAAGATCGGTAGAACCAACAGGAGCTGTGCCCGATAATGGCCCAGTAGGAGGCGTGAAGATAACCTTCTGACCTAAAGCCGGTGGAGAAATTGGAGTTACTGAGACAAAATTCAAAGACCGATCGTACAATGATCCATAAGCTAAAGCCCCTCCTGGTCCCTGAGGCCCTGTTGCTCCTGTTGCTCCCGTTTCCCCTTGTTCCCCTTGTTCCCCTTGAGGTCCCTGAGGCCCTGTTGCTCCTGTTTCTCCTTGTTCTCCTTGAGCCCCTTGAGGTCCCTGAGGTCCCTGAGGTCCCTGAGGCCCTGTTGCTCCTGTTGCTCCCGTTTCTCCTTGCTCCCCTTGTTCCCCTTGTTCCCCTTGAGCCCCTTGAGGTCCCTGAGGTCCCTGAGGCCCTGTTGCTCCTGTTGCTCCTGTTGCTCCCGTTTCTCCTTGCTCCCCTTGTTCCCCTTGTTCCCCTTGTTCCCCTTGAGGTCCCTGAGGTCCCTGAGGCCCTGTTGCTCCTGTTGCTCCTGTTGCTCCTGTTGCTCCCGTTTCTCCTTGCTCCCCTTGTTCCCCTTGAGCCCCTTGAGGTCCCTGAGGTCCCTGAGGCCCTGTTGCTCCTGTTGCTCCTGTTGCTCCTGTTGCTCCCGTTTCTCCTTGCTCCCCTTGTTCCCCTTGTTCCCCTTGAGGTCCCTGAGGTCCCTGAGGCCCTGTTGCTCCTGTTGCTCCCGTTTCTCCTTGTTCCCCTTGAGCCCCTTGAGGTCCCTGAAGTCCCTGAGGCCCTGTTGCTCCTGTTGCTCCTGTTGCTCCCGTTGCTCCCGTTGCTCCCGTTGCTCCTGTTGCTCCTGTTGCTCCTGTTGCTCCCGTTTCCCCTTGAGCTCCTTGAGGTCCTTGTCGCCCTCTTTCCCCCTCAGGCCCCTCTGGTCCTCGTCGTCCTGGTAGACCTGGTGGACCTGGAATACAACAAGGATTGCAAAAGCTGCATGAACAATTTTTTCTACATGAACTCAAAAACATCACCTTTCCTTTCTTTGTGTCTTACTATCAATATATTTAAATTACTAGAATTGGCTTGTACGTTCGTCTTCTTTAATATAAAAAATCCCTAAGATGAAAAAGAGCCTTCCAATGCCTATAGAAGCTTGTCATACCTTTAGAGGGCACCTCATGAAAGGAGGCTGTCACCTCTATGGGTTCTGTAAAGAAAGACGGCTCCTGCTGGTACTACGTGACTGAGCTGGGCACTGATCCTGTAACAGGAACACGTAAAAGAAAGAAGCAGCGTGGTTTTAAAACGAAGAGAGAGGCTGAGGTTTTGAAAGGAACATACTTTGAACCGTCTTATATTTTGTTCAATGATCACCTAGCGGACTGGTTCAAAACAAAGAAGAACAGTATTAATATCCAGACCGCAAAAACTTATGAATCCTATTTAAAGAATCGGATTCTACCAAAGCTCGGCCACTTTAAGCTAGCTCATTTAACACCAAAGCTTTTACAAGGCTATGTGAATGATTTAATTGAGGATGGATTAGCCAATAGCACGATCAAGAAAGCGTGCAACATCATTAAGACTTCACTTGATTTCACAGTTGATATGGAATTGCTCCCTAGTAACCCTGTGAAGAAAATACAGTTGCCTCAAGCAAAAAAAGCTGAAATAACTGTGTGCGAAATAAATGATGTTCAAACTTTTTTAGAAACTGCTGCTCATCATCGCTGGTACATTGCTTTTCACTTAGCGATTACAACAGGAATGAGGCGCGGTGAGATTTTGGTCTTCGCTGGAAAGATATTGATCTGGAAAAAGGAGTCTTGTATGTACGGCAAACCTTGAGTAAGGATGGCAAGCATTTTTTGACGGGTGCTAAAACCGCTTCAGGTGTTAGGGGTACTAAGTTTTCCAATGAAACAGTTATTGTGTTGAAGAAGCATAAGGCGACGGTTGCAAAGACAAAACTAAAATGTGGTCCTGCTTATAAAGATTATGATTTAGTGGTTTGCACGGCTGGGGGAACTCCTGCAAATCCTGAGAACCTAAAAAGATCCTACGCACAGTTGATTCAAGAAGCAGGTGTGCCTAAGATTCGCTTCCATGATTTGCGTCATACCACGACTTTGTGTACAAACGTACAGGTTTATAAACGCTGATTTGCGGTGATTTGACAGAGTTGATAAACCGTTCGTTTTATAGACCCTCAATGATCGCTGAAATCGGAAGCAAACGGCACCCCCTAAAATTTCAAGGCGTGTCCGCCCGGTAACCATCCAGCCGGTGTTTATCACAAAGAATCACAACGAAATATTACTCAATCGGAAGGTTGACAGCGAGTTATTTCGGCGTTCAAAAATTTCCGGAGACTCCTCGTCTGAACCTGCGTGCCTGTAAAAACTGAACTAAACTGCATCGCCAAAGTGTTTCGAGGCTTGTCCGTCAGAGGCTTGGTGCCGGTAAAATGTATAATAAAGTGTAACGCAATCACCCCGAAAATTTCGGTAAAAGCGCAATTTTGTAACTACCCCTTATACGTCCAAAATCGCCGAAATAATAAACTGCATCGCCTTTACATCGCCTGCCAGCGCCATTTCCGCATATGTTCGACCATTAGGAACTGTCTTACGCAAGTATGAGCGGAGTCTCTTGTCTTTTTCACGTTGGAAATCCTTGCGCTGTTCCCATCAGTAAAGCTGCATTCGAGAAACACCGACGATCTCTGCGATTTCTGTGCGGCTCAAGCGTCTATTACGGCCACGCTTTTTATCAAAATACGGCTTGATCATTAACTCCATCGCAATGTAATGTCGCTCGTCCAGCGGTGGCACTTGCGACGGTTGTTTGCTACGTTTTTTCTTACGTGCTGCCATCGTTTTAATACCTCCAGTAAGTAAAATCGGTCTAGTTCTAGTTTTAGCACTTTTGCGGAAATTTGACGTATCCCAGACTTTTTTCAAGACCGGTCCGCCAGGTGCGTGATGCCGATGAAACGAATCAACTTATTATTCTCTTTCACAAAAAAAGATGATCAGTGGGGACAAATGCTTAATCCAATACGGTTCTCTGTTCATACCCTATAACATAGAACAATTATTATAGATCAATTAATAAACATTGATTTATATAATTGCTTCGCTACCTTTCTATAAAGGAGTTGAAATGATATGTGGGGTTACGGTGGTCAACAAGGCGGTTACGGCGATTGCGGCGGCGGTGGTGGTTACGGCGGCACTTTTGTGCTGATTGTAGTGTTATTCATTCTTTTAATCATTGTTGGTGCTTCATTCATGAAATACTAATTTAAACGATCAGGCGCCATTTCAGCGACTTCCCCCCGGAGTTCTCAATCGTTGAAATGGCGCTCCTGTTTGTATTGCGCAATATATTGTACAGAGGGATCGCGCCAAATGTGCGGCCATCAAACCGACTAATACCGATACAGCCATGTGTTTTTGGCGTCGATTTGCGGCCTACATTTTCGCAAGAACACGCTCGCTTTCCTCGCTGACTAAACGGTCCAGCATCCGGTCAAGCGTACCGTTGTAGTAGCCGGCCAGGTTCTTTATGCGCTTCGATTTCATCGCCATTACTGACGCCCGCAATGCTTCATATCCGGCATGTTCAACGTCTGTCCGTTCGAATGATCCGTACTTAGTTAGCGGCGTAGAATGCGCCTTATACACTCCATACAGACGGCTAATCAGCGGTTGATTATCGCCGATAGTATTCGAAATGAACTCTTTAAAACGACGGTAAAACGGTCTTTGATACGTATTATGTAATAAAGATTTATAGCTTAATAGAGAAGCGGTTTCCTTTTCCGTTTTAACGGCTTCGCGCTTACTCTCACATGGCTTTGTTGCTTCCTTACGGCTGGACAAGTCCGGTTGGACATTAGCGGCACAAACGGGCGGCACAACGTATATATTTGCGCCTTGACCACCTCTGACAGGCCGAGTTGTAACGTGCTTAATAATAGCGCCGAAGTTAGCCAGCGCTTTCAATGCACGATAAACGGTTTTTGTGCTAACTTCTAAGCCTTCCGCAATGGTAGCCGCCTTTAAGTGAGCAGTGCCGGGATACTTGACCGCGTATTTGCTGACGAACCAAAGCACGCGAAACTCAGTAGCATTAGTCAGACTGCACCACTGATCAACGTGATGATTCAATCCTATCTTTTGAGCTGTTTCGGAAAGCGGTTCTGCTGTCTGAAAAACAGACAAAAAACCGACACTAGAAGACCGTACTTTTTGGTACGCTCCTTTTATTCCGGAAATTCCTTTTTAGGGCCTGAGAATAGATAAGTCGGGATTTTTATAATTGAAAGTTCTTAACGTTGTAAATCCGCGCTTTCCTGACGCTATCCCTTATAAAAAAATCCCTTCAAATTGCTGAAATCAGTAAAATGCCTACATAAGTAACTTTTATTTCATATATGCACTTTTTAATAGCACAAGTATATAACGAAAATCATAATTTGTAAGAGCGAACATTAAATACACAAAATATTATAAATAGTTCTAAACAAATAAGCTATTCAAGGGTAGAAAATACCTATATCATTTCAGGAAAGAAGATGTCCTATGCAAAAACAAAAACGTGTTCCAATTATTGAATTATTTTTAACTATTATTACAGGATGGTGGTCATTAGTTCTGCTGGTAGACGACAGAACATTTGAGAAACGAGCTGAACTATTTCAAACTTTTAAGCAAATTATGAATGAAAACGGATGGGGATATATCTTTTTAATAGCCTTCATTGTCCATGTACTTAGTCTCGTCTGGGAGGAAAACCATTGGATCCGCAAGGTCGCATTATTATTAGCCGCATTTTTATTTAGTCTCATTTCCGCAGCATTCATTTTATCACAAGATCCATTTAGTACTGGAACAGGGATCTATTTTGCAATTTCTATTCTTGCTTTATGGGGACTAAGGGAAGTGAAACGAAGTGATTAACATTGACGTTTTAGAAGAAAAAGTGAAACGTTTGGAAGAAGATATGGATAAGATAAAAAAGGAAGTTAGCATGCTTCTGATAAAAAAGGAAACCATGATATATAAATTAGATCAAATTCAAAAACAATTAGATGAAATACAAACTTCTGTTAATCGAGATTCAGGATGGAGAGGTTTTTTAATTGATTTTATCAAAGCCGCTGCTCAAATTGCTGCCTTAGTTGCGGCAGGGAAATTCATATTTTAATAAAACATATCCCTACACTTTATTAAGGGGTTCTGACGACATTTTTTTGAAAAATTGCAGGATAACTTCTTGCAATTTTTATTTTTCACAATTTTCAGGAGCAACCATAGAATTACACCCTATGGTCTTTAAACCCTTCGTTTTATAGACGGCGGATCCCCGATATTTTCAGGCCATACGTCTCCTGAACGTGGTATCCGATGGATAAGCGGTGCGATCGGTCAAACCGGAAATTTTCGGTAACAAAAAAACGCGTTCCTTCTATATAATGCGCCATATTCCGATTAGACCGATGCAGACCGACGTAAACCGCTTATAATCGAGCATCACACGACACCCTGAGTTCGGCATTAACGTCCGCTTTCAGCCAGTCCAGCCGCCTCCAAAACATTTTAAGGGCTTGTCCATCTCGACCTCCGTGCCTGTAAAATGCACAATAATGCACAACGAAACACTACGCAATGTAACGTTGATTTGACCGTTTTCTTCTATTACTAAATGTAAAAGCTCCTTGTGGAAATTAAAAACCATGAGGCTTTTTTTATTTGTAATTTTCTTAAGAAATAATACTAGTTCACTGTACTCCTTGCTTACTAGTCTCTTTCACAAAAAAGATTATCAGTAGAGACAAACGCTTAATCCAATACGTTTCTATATTCATACCATATAAAATAGAACAATTATTACAGATCAATTATTAGAAATTGATTTATATAATTGCTTCGTTACTTTTTCGTAGAGGAGGTCAAATGATATGAGTGGTTACAGCGGCGGTGGTTACGGCAGCTCTTTTGTGCTGATTGTAGTGTTGTTCATTCTTTTAATCATTGTTGGTGCTTCATTCGTGAAATACTAATTTAAACGATTAGGCGCCATTTCAGCGACTTCCCCCCGGAGTTCTCAAGCTGTAATGGCGCCCAACTCGTACATATTTGCAGACCCATGTCGAAAATTGCGTAATATTGGTTTATACTTCCGTCGCAGCGGGTAACGTTTAATAAATTAACCTCCTGGACATTTTTGTTTTGCTGCGGTTCCCTTCCGCGGCCTTTTTTTATGGAAGGTTTACGGTTCCACTGCGTCTGGTAACGTTTAACATGCGGCACAATTTACCACTCACACATTTCCTTTTATCGCTACGGCCCCCCGTGGCTTTTTTTCGTTATTCGGCCCCGTTCCCCGCTATTTCTGAATGCTTGTTTACGTTACTGCTGCCATACGTCTAGTAAGCCGCTTTGACGGAATTTAACGCCATGTGTGACGGCCTTTCCAAGCGGTATACAGCACGCCTTTAAGACTGCACACCTTTCCGATCTTATAACGAATATACAAGCGACTTGAACGCCTTAATATAGGCCTGCTCGTCGTCCTCAACGGTGATAGACCGGTCGACAGACGCTTTAGCACGCAATAGCACTCCGTACATATCGTACAGTTCAGCCGCATTGAAGAACGGAGCCATTGCACGACGTAGATTCTCCGGCATTTTACCTGCCATATAAGACGAATCAAATGCGGGCTCCTCCGTATCTGTAAGTGATTTTAAAGGATTAATAAAAGATAAAGGTTCGGATTCATTGCTTAAATACCAACATTCATACGTCCCTATCCGCCCTTTTAGATGGTAAAAGGTTTAAGTCCACCCCCCATCTATACATACCTATACAGAAAGAAAACAAATCCTCTTCATACCAATTTCTTCCTTTTACTACATGGTATAAACCTGTCACGACTAATAGTGTCTTCATTACCCGTTCACCTGTTTTACCTTTATTTTCATTGATTTTTTAAAAATGAAAAAACAAAAAATCCCGACAATTAAAAAGTCAGCCAAAATGACTGACTTCCTCCTTAAATCATTTTTAACATAGCGTCTTTTCCAAGCATACCTTTATGAATTCCGATTGCTTCTGCTTCCAATGTAACTGATTCTAACGGTGCTTCTAAAAGCTGTTCAACTGTTTTTACACCAACCGCTCTACCAGCAATAATCTTCCTATCACTCAACCTCTCATTTAGCAATGAGACATCAAGAGCCCCACACATAATATATCCTTTTTCGCTGGTAACCATGACTAAACCTGTTTTTGGCAACATAACAGAGATGCCTAAAAAGATATGTCCATTTATTTCAACTGGAAATAAATTGACCATCTATCCCTCCCTCCCTTCTCACTTCCTTATTAAATAATATGTTGGGAGGGGAAAAGCGTGTCTCATTTGGTTTACTATTCTAGCTTCAATTCTAATGTTTGTAGGTAAATTATAAATATTCGTTGTTAAAGAAACCTGCTTCGTTAGTTTAAGTACATCTTTTCACAATTTATATACTTGTTTTAATATATAGTTGAGTTTTAGGGTAAAATTTCTACCACATTTCCTTGGTGTTTTTTGATTAATAGACTAATGCGATTCATCTACTCATCAGCTTTTTCTCGATATGACTCTTCCCAGTCTTCTCTATTTTCTAAACAGTCATCTGTTTTGCATTTTATATGCAGGAATAATCCTGCTCGGTTGCAGTTATTTAACCCGTGGTTTATATGCTATGATTGAATGAAACAGGTATGAAAAGATACTAGGAGGACACTCACCATGTTAAAAAAACAAATGGAAATATACATATCAAAAGCTTTAAGTGAGAATAAGGTTGAATTGTTTAAAGAGGAAAAGGAATATGCAGAAAGGCATCACTTGACAAATGGTTTTACTATAGTAGAAAAAGAAAATATTACCCGCTTTACTGATGCTTATATCGAGCGCAGTAATAAAGAAAACGAAGAGTTGATTTCGGAAGAATCAGCTGCATTTTTATCACAACCCCTTGAATATCTAAAAATCAATAAAAGCGAATTCCTTTACTTCGAATCTTCATGGTTTGAATTAATCGGGGTTGAGACACTTTCATTGGAAGTCGATGATGTGTTCGGAACATACAATGCCTTGTTCGGCTTGAAATTCCAGAAGAAAATGGGGAATGTATTAAAGGCTTACTTAAATAATGAACTCCAAGGAGAGATTGGAACATACAGTTTAATGTTCAACCAAGGTGATGGACTATGGGATGTCAATTTTTCCTTGAATAGTGTAGATGGATTTAAGGAAGAGATGTCTTTAGGCGATGCTTTAAGCCTCATCTATCATTTTCTGTTTATTCTTGTTGAAACAATCGAAGAAGATAATTAAGTAATTATAAACAGCCTCCACCAACTAAAGATGGGGACTGTTTTGCATTCATATGACTTTATAGTCAGCTGGTCAGTCGGTTGGCTATGGAATTTAATGCCGTGGAATTGACTGCACATTAGAGAATACTTAAAAATAAGGCTCTGTTAAACACTAGTGTTGATTTTTTTGCGGAATGCAATAATTTACATAATAGACACAAACTGTTGAGTAAAAGGCTTTTTCTTAAATCTATTCCTGTTTAAATCAGCAAAAAGCATTCTCTTTTTAACCTAAAAACTCTTTTTTGTGTAATCAGATGAACCATTTTTAATAATCAATGAAAGAAAAGGCTGCCTCCATTGACGTAAAAAAGGACGCCCAATGCGGCGAAAATCCGACTTATTGGGCGCCCTTCTTTTCTTACTTAATCAAATTATTTATATGTGTTAGTACATTTTATTCTTTTATTTAATTGTTATTACGCTTTCTGGCACGGGCTTCGCCGCCTTTGCGTCCTATCTCTTCATAAAATTCTCTGTCATGGTTTGCTGAGGTGGCTTGTCCACCTTTACCTCCCGCTTCTTCGACAGTCATGTTGCCATCATTGTTTCTGTTGCGATTGTTCTGGTTGTTCTTAGCCATTAAACGTTCCTCCTCAGTAATATTGTTGAACTCACTCTCTGTTTTCTCAGCTACTATTTTTTTAAACATTATTTTCAACACTTGAAAATAAAAAAGCAACCCGACCTTTACATTTAGTAAAAGTCGGGTTGTTTACCACAATGGATTGTGGTCAAAATAGTGTCATGATAAAGTGAAACTTCATTCAATGAGGGTTTTCTTTATCCCCCACTAAATGTTAGTTGAACCAATAGGGCTTTTACAGGCAGTTGATCCCCCCTTATTCTTCTTTTCTTTCCGAAGTCTTGAAGTGGGGGTCTTACTGCCCGTTAATGCGGGACAAATTTTAATAGGTTAGTCCATGACCAAGTTTATAGATATTACCATCGCTATCCTTATATGCATAGTTGAGTCCTTCAGGCATATATTTGTCCTTGTCATAGCCCGGTACATCATTTCTAGACACACAATCACCATTCTGATAAACCGCAATTACTTCCCCACTCGCTGGTAATGTCAATGGTAAAACACCTACTGGTCGACTATTGCCTGCGATAACCTCA
The DNA here is from genome assembly GCF_000372765.1 of Bacillus sp. 37MA. NCBI lineage: Bacteria > Bacillati > Bacillota > Bacilli > Caryophanales > Bacillaceae > Bacillus > Bacillus sp. 37MA. The sequence continues at coordinate 145,988 of NZ_KB889752.1, read as the reverse complement.
AGCTGCGCATTATAGAAGGTATCATATCCAGCGATCAATGCATCCGCCAATGGTTCAACACTTCCAAGTATCCAGGGCAATGTCACATTAACACTGATAACCACTTTTCCACCACGGTTATGAATGTTGTTTTTCACTTCTTTTAGATGATTCATACCAGTTAAAGTAGTTTCTTGATACAATGTGCCATCTAAAGCTGATACTACTTTATCCTCACAAATATCAAGCTCTAATAGTCCAGGTGTCGCGTTGAAATAAGAACCAGATTTTGGATGTAAGAACATGATCGCTACGTCAGCTTCTTCATAGTTATCAGTCATCGTAAATTGTCCGAGCTCTTGACATTCTTTTCTTGCCTGCTCAGTGTACTTTGTTGCTCGTTCTACTTCCTTGTGTAATACTTCCACATAAATCTTTTTATTATTAAGCTTTTCAGCTGTTAATGGTAAGGTCTCATTTTGATTTTTAAGTATCGTTACAGATTTTTTATGCCCTTCATAAGCTGCTTCCCAATTCGCTGTGTTACTAACTACAGCTGTAGCCTCTTCTGGTGAATTATATGTACGATCATCGAAAATACCTAAAGTAAACATTTCTGTAAGGAGTCGTACATTCGCTTCATTAATACGCTTTTCACTAATCCATCCTTTGCTAACAGCTAATTTAAGATTTTCTATATCATTTGTGTCAGCAACTATATCTGTCCCAGCATTGACTGCTTTCGCAAAGCGTTCAGCCTCACTTAATTCTTCTACTCCCCAGCTCATATTATTCACAATGCCGCTGTCACTATTGATATAGCCATTAAATCCAAGTTTTCCTCTTAGAATATGGTTAATAAAATAGTGGTTGAATGTGAAGCCTACCTCTTCGAATGGAATGTCTTCACCCTCAAACTCTTGTACCACACTCTTCTTGATACTTGGTATAGAATAATATGGCATGATAGATGATGTACCATGTTCTACCGCTGCTCTAAATGGTGGTAAGTGATATTTTTCTAAACTTCCTGGAGTTGGGTAAAGATTCCACTTTCCTTCTTTATAATGAGGATCAAATCCATTTTCTCTTGCTCCTCCGCCAGGAAAATGCTTCGTTGTCATTGCAATACTGTGTTTCCCTAATTCCTCACCTTGGAATCCGTCGATAAGGCGACCAATAGCATCAGAAATAAATTCTGGATCTTCCCCAAACGTACCATACGTTCGTTGCCATCTCGGATCTGTAACAGTATCCGCCATGTACATATAACCTTTTCTGATACCAGTAGCATCCCACTCTTCGCGAGCGATTTTAGCAAATTCGCTAATAAGTGATGCATCTTCACCGTTTTTAATATCTCCTTTGGCTGCCGCTGCAAGTCCTAAAGTTCCAGGCCATGTAGAGAAAATTCCCCCTGCATCATTCATACCAAAGATAGATTCTGCATTTTCATTTCTTGAATTAGATGTAACCAAGCAAGGAATACCTAAACGCGTTCCCTCAGCGATTTCATTCATTTTATTAATCCACTCTGCCATTTCAGCTGGACTAAAGTTGTCTCTTAAAATGAAGTGTCGTAAATTTCTTTTCTCGATGGTATGTGTTGTTCCATATACTTTTGATGCGGCAAATATATTTTCCCCTTTTTCTACAATAGCCTCGTCTAATATACCATCATGACTTGTCTTTTCCTTATCTTCCTGAGAAAGTCCCATTTTGCGCGTATTAATCAGCATCATACCGACCTTTTCATCGATATTCATCAGTGAGACTAGGTTCTCCGCGCGTTCTCTCGGACTCAAACGCCAATCCTCATAAGGATCTAGTTTCCCATCGTTATTCAAATCTTTAAATTTTAATCCATCAACTTCAATGATGTTCTTAACTCTGACTTCTAAATCGGGTTGTTTATGGTTAATTTCCATTTTAACGCCTCCTAAAATTGGTCTTCTCCTAATTATGTCCTTGAATTGAATTTGTTATCGCTTTCTTCTATAGTGGTATAATAACAACAAAAAGTTAAATTTAAATGGCGTTTATTGTTTAAAATATTGTAATTGTTGCTATATGAGAGGATGACATCAAATGAAACAATCTGTTCTTATTCCAGTAATCAATAAAGGTTTTGAAATTCATTACTTTAGCAAAAAAAATCAATCCCACGATTGGCTCAAGAAATACAACGAATCAGCCGAGAAATTTTCCCAATTAGAGTCTTTATTCCAATTGCACAGGCACGATGTTTTGGAGGTTCTTGTTTTTTTAGATGGGGAGTGTGAATTCTTTTGTGAAGGAAAGACATATTCCTTAAGGAGAGGGGATGTTGTGGTGATCCCTCCTTATGCTGTTCATAAAGCTATTGTTAAGAGTATCGATAACTATGAGCGCATAATAGTTAGCGTTAGTGAGCATTTAATGAACGACTTTCTATCTAGTTCACCATCTATGAAAGAAAATATTGTTTATCAAAAGACACAAGGTTCTTATGTATTACATCTGCATTCAAAAAATTCCCAAGATATCATTTCTTTACTTCATGAAATAACTCATAGAATAAAAAATGGTGAAGAAAATTCTTCTTTTACATTGCATTACCTATTATTTCAAGCACTTCAAGTTATCTTCGACCCCGCAAGTAGTATGCCCAACCTTAGTAACAAAGATGAACTAGACCAAAGGTTCGTATCTATACTAGAATACATTGAATCATATTTGACAGAGCCGGATTTAAGTTTAGACAATGTATCTAATTATTTTCATTTAAATAAATACTATTTTTCTCATTATTTTAAAAAGAACATGAACCTACCCTTTTACCGTTACGTATCATTAAAGCGTCTATCTTTTGCTGTAACTATGATTAAACAAAATCAGATCTCCATAGAGAAAATCGCCTTAAAATGCGGTTTTCCTGATTACTCAAGTTTTTACAGACTCTTCAAAAAAGAATACAATCTTTCTCCAAAAAAACTTCAAAAAGAATATAAAAATTTATATTAAGATGCATCTAGCACAGCATTCGTTTAGGCACGCTTACACGTCCTTGTTAATTGAAACGGTTCTGGCGCAAAAACTTAGGGACAGTTGCAAATAATCTTTTAATCTTGGACATACTGATACTATTACTCTAAAAAAGGTGCGTGATCAGTATGGAAAAGCAACATTTATTCAAGTGGAAACATTATCATCATGATATTATTTTACAAACAGTAAGATGGTACCTACGATACAACTTGAGCTTTCATGATTTGGTGGAAATGATGGAGGAACGGGGCTTATCCGTTGCTCATACAACGATCATGCGTTGGGTTCATCAGTATAGTCCTGAATTAGACAAACGAATCCGTCGTCATCTCAAGCAAACCAATGACTCTTGGAGAGTCGATAAAACATATATCAAAGTAAAAAGTCAATGGTTGTACCTGTATCGTGCTGTCGATTCGAAAGGAAATACCATCGATTTTTACCTAAGTAAAACAAGAAATCACAAGGCGGCAAAGCGGTTCTTCAAGAAAGCTTTGCAGTCTTTTCATCATTCTGAGCCTCGTGTCGTGACAGTCGATAAGAATCCGGCTTACCCTATAGCAGTTGAAGAATTGAGAAAAGAAAAAAAGATGCCATTAGGCATCCAAATAAGGCAAGTGAAATATCTCAATAACATAGTGGAACAAGATCATCGGTTTACCTGACAAACTGTAGTATAAAGTGCAGCACCTAAGACAAAATAACGGAAGCACATAACATAACCATGGAAAATCAAGGTTCCTACACAATACATTGCAATTATTTTATTTAGAAGGATCGCTATGGCCGCTTACTTTTTTACTGACCATTTTTTCTACGAACTGTTATTGTTTCTCCTGCAATCCCCCAATTATCAGTATTAACCTCATCGATTACTACAACCGTTGTATTGGGATTTTTACCAAGGACGTCAACTAGTAATTGTGTTGCACCTTTAACAAGTAATGCCTTTTTTTCAGGGGTAACATTTTCATTTGTGATTTTTATGTTTACATATGGCATAATGATTAACCTCTTTCTATTTTTATAGTTTTTTATAATTTATTGGTGAAATATCCAGGTTTGGTTTCTTCTCAAATTTAATTCCATTTAAAAGTAAGCATGTACCAATTATTACTGTACTAGCAGCTCCTAGCAAAGCAGCATTATAATCGTGGGTGAATGAAGATAAGACTCCAGCAATTGTTGGTCCTATCATTTGGCCAATAGCATAAGTAGCTGTAAGATAGCCAATGATTCGACTGCTGTTAGATGGACTCATTTGGCGAGCCAGTGTTGTAGCAAGTGTAGTGATCCCCATAAAGGTAGCTCCAAATAATCCTGCACTTATAAATAAACTTGTTTGAGACATCCAGAAGACAGGCATCGCTATACCGAGAGATTGCAAAGCCATTGCAAACATTAGTGACTTAACGAATCCCCATTTTTTAGCAAGTGATGACCAGATGATACAAGATGGAATCGCAGCCACCCCTGCCACCATCCAAACTAAGGCAGGATCTGTACTAAAGGTTGAGGTCTTTTCAGCAATCGATACGATAAATGTACCTGTGACAATATAACCCAACCCTTCCAGTCCGTATGCTGCAATTAACCAAGGAAGCCATTTGACGGGAGGTAAATATGTAAGAACTTCCTGTGTATCCTTTTTTGTCACATTGTTTTGGGAATCTTTGAGCCACATCCATACGAAGATAGCAAGGATTGCGCTAACAATGGCTAGACCTAGCCATGCTCCTTCCCAATAAAATAAATGGTTCAAACTCGGAATAATTAGACTAGACAAAAAGATTCCAAATCCCACTCCTGCATAGAATAAACCTGACCAATGTGTTTTACCATTGGCTGCAAGTTTATCTAAGACAATACTCGAAGCTAAAACAAAGATAAAGGCACTTGAAATACCTGAAATAAAACGGATTACAAGCATAAGTAAGTAAGAGTGAGATAGACCCATACCCAGGGTAGTTAAAACGCTAACCATGAGACTTATCCTCAAATAAAAGGTTTTGTGTTTTTTCAAGGGAAGAACTCCTGTTAAAATGGCTCCAAGGAAATAGCCTGCGTAATTGCTTGAAGCTAGGTATCCCGCAACTGCGTCAGAAAAAGAAAGAGCATTTTGCATAAGTGGCAGAATGGGAGTATAGGCAAACCTTCCAATTCCCATTGCAATCATTAATGCAAAGATTCCCCCTATTAAAAACAGAAAAGGATATTTATTCAACCTCTCACCTCCGACTGAAATTATTTATATTTTTATCTTAGTTGTTTTTTGCTATATGGTATAATACATAAAAATGATATTGGGTATCAGTAAATTAGATGACAAAAGGAAGATGCCGAGGGGGGAGAAATTTTTATGGATTTGCATACATTAAAAATTTTCCAGACTGTTGCAAAGCTGGGTAGTATATCAAAAGCGGCGAGAGAGCTTAATTACGCACAATCCAATATCACTCTCAAAATTCAGCAGTTGGAAACTGTTCTTCAAACAACCTTGTTTTATAGACACAATCGTGGAACCACCTTAACAGCTAAAGGAAAATTGTTACTGACAAACACTGAAAAAATCTTTCATCTTATCGAAGAGACCAACAAGGTGATGAAAGACGACCAAACACCAAAAGGCCCTTTAATTATCGGGTCCATGGAAACAACCGCCGCGGTTCGCTTGCCTGAATTGCTTTCAAAGTACCATCACAATTATCCTGATGTTGATTTGACTTTAAAAACGGGCCCTACTGAACAAAATGTACAAGGAGTTCTTCAGTATGAACTTGATGGAGCCTTTGTTGCCGGGCCTATTGAACATCCCGAGCTCGTTCAAAAGACAGTAATAGAAGAGGAAATGGTACTCGTTACAGACACAATCCACCCTCCCTTATCTTCTATCAAAGATATTCAAACCCGGACTCTCCTTGTATTCCGTACGGGCTGTTCCTACCGGGCCAAGCTCGAACAATTGTTTCATCAAGAGGGAGTGACTCCTAATAAAATCATGGAGTTTGGCACACTTGAAGCGATTATCGGCTGTGTATCTGCGGGTTTAGGCATAAGCATGCTCCCTTATAGTGTGATAGAAAGACAAGTTCAAGAAGGAACACTTAGGCATCATTTAATTCCAAGCCCATATGGAAAAGTCAAAACAATATTCATTCACCGAAAAGATACATATCTGCCTACGTCGTTAGCAAAATTCATAGATATGTTAAGCGATGAGGCCGGATTGTTAAATAACAAGAGATGACTTGGCTGATACCTATTACCTCAGAGGAAGCTGCCTATGTACGTTCGCTTCAAAAGGGATAGTTAGATTTAACAAGATTGATAAAGATAATTTATTACGGCAAAAAATAAGACCCTTCGATTTAGGGAAATCAAGGGTCTTACCTTATAAAAAAAATAATCTAATTATGAGTCTTTTCAAGAGCCAGTTTTATACCAAAACCTATCAGTATAGTACCTGTGATTCCTTCAATAATATTTTGTGTTTTAGGTTTTTTCATAAAAACACTAATCTGATTAATTAAATAGATATAAAGTAAAAACCATACGGCAGTCAATACCGTATAAGTGATACCCATTATAAGAAACGGTAAAAAGGTATTGCTTCCAGAGTCCACGAATTGAGGCAAAAAGGTTAAGAAAAAGACAGCAACTTTGGGATTTAGGATATTTGTAAGGAACCCTTGTTTAAAACAAGATGTGTTTACAAACTGGCTTTTTGTGTTCATCGCAATGCTTGCTGCTTCTTCCTTTTTCTTCATAGACCATAATGTCTTGACACCCAGATAAATTAAGTAAACAGCACCAACGTATTTGAAGACAGAAAATAATAACGCTGATTTCACAATGATGGCTGAAAGTCCTAATACAGCAGCAGAAGTATGGATAAGAAGGGCACAACAATTACCTAAGGCTGTTTTAAGACCCCCGATTCTTCCAACGGTGACAGTATTTTTTGTAGCGATTGCAGTATCGGGACCGGGTAAAATAATTAGAAAAATACACATAAGGACAAATAGATAATAGTTTTCCATTTTATTATCACCTTTCTGATTATGATAAGTTCTGAGTATGTAATTCTTATATTGTATTATATTTGCTCTCATATCAAGATTAATATCGTTAATTTAATCAAACTTTTAAAGCTACATCAGATTTGGTTCTGGTGCAAAAACTTCAAGAAAGCTTTGCAGTCTTTTCATCATTCTGAGCCTCGTGTCGTGACAGTCGATAAGAATCCGGCTTACCCTATAGCCGTTGAAGAATTGAGAAAAGAAAAAAAGATGCCATTAGGCATCCAAATAAGGCAAGTGAAATATCTCAATAACATAGTGGAACAAGATCATCGGTTTATTAAAAAGCGAGTTCGGTCGATGTTAGGATTGAAATCTTTTCGCACAGCATCGTCCATTATTTCTGGAATAGAAGCTATGCATATGGTAAAAAAAGGGCAATTTGTTTTACGGGATAAGTCTGTCCAAAATCAAGTGAAATTCATCCATCAACTATTTGGAATTACTGCTTAAGACCAGATTCCACTAGGAAACTTTTCGCCTCTTTATATCTTCCTCAATTATTTGCACCAGAACCGGTAAACATAGAATTAGGATTAAAAAATTACTTTCATTCTTACAAGATCTTGAATACTCCCATCTTTAGCGCTTCTTGTGAAAACACGAAGTTCTCCTGTACTTGCTGTAGGCATTTTGTCAAAAGGCAATGTACTTCTGAATTTTCCGTATTCAGGAGCTCCTGCATCGGCAGTTGTAAAGCGCTCTTTGGAAACTATCACTCCATTTGCATCTCTTAGTTCATGATTAAGAGTGGCTTCGAATGCTCTTGCTTGCCCTTGTACTTGCTGTCCGCTAACAACTTTTGCTCCAGGTAGGGGGGACCATACAACAATATTTTGAGATGTTGGCAAAGGGAGAATCAAATAAAACTTTGGCCAGATAAGGTCTTCTTGATAACCTGGGCGTCCCTGATTTGATTTGGTTATTCTTGAAAGTGAAATTCCAAACCTGCGTGAAATGGCGAAAAGCGTATCTCCGGATTGTATTTCATAGATACACACAGGAACCTGTAACCGTTGATCCGGCACTATTAGATTGTTCATGTTCAAATTGTTTATACCGGAAACTAGATCTGTAAATGTGCTAAACCTCGATGCGATTCCACTGACTGTATCTCCGCCTTTTACAATATAAGATACTCTTCCAGATTCTAAAAGAATTGGAACAACTAACACATTTCCCGGATAGATAAGCCCAGGATCTGTAACAGGTGGAGTTAAATGGTTTGCTTCCTCAATCGCTTTAACAGAACTTCCAAATCTGCTGGCTATTGAAAAAAGAGTGTCCCCTTTCTGTACTGTATAAATAAAATTTTTTTTCGTAACTATCAATTCATTCCTCTCCTTTCTCTTAGAGTTTTCTTTATTTTATGCTCCTACATTCAAGTTGGCTTGGATATTCTTCTCGGGGTCCTGGTGCAAAAACTTAGGGACAGTTGCAAATCATCTTTAAATCTTGGACATACTGATACTATTACTTAAAAAAAGGTGCGTGATCAGTATGAAAAAGCAACATTTATTCAAGTGGAAACATGATCAGCCTGACATTATTTTGTTAACGGTGAGATGGTACCTGCGGTACAACTTGAGCTTTCGTAATGTGGTGGAGATGATGGAAGAACGGGGCTTATCGATGGCTCACACAACAATTATGCGTTGGGTTCATCAATATAGCCCGGAAAATATAGCCCGAAATTAGATGAAAGAGTACGGCGTCATCTTCGACCAACAAATGACTCTTGGAGAGTCGACGAAACGTATATCAGGTCAATGGATGTACTTATATCGTGCAATGGACTCCAAAGGAAACACGATTGATTTTTATCTTAGTAAAACAAGAGAAAACCAAGCTGCAAAGTGCTTCTTTAAGAAAGCTTTGCTGTCTTTTCATGTTTCTAAGCCTCGTGTCATAACAGTAGACAAGAATCCAACCTATCCTGTAGCAATTAAAGAGTTGGAAGAAGAGAAACGTATGCTGGAAGGCATACAAATAAGACAAGTTAGATATCTCAATAATATAGTAGAACAAGATCACCGTTTCATTAAGAAACATGTGCGCTCTATGTTGGGATTCAAGTCGTATAAAACAGCCACTTATATATTGAGTGGCATTGAAGCGATGCATATGATAAAAAAAGGGCAAGTTCACCAAGGAGTGAAGTCTGCCCAAAATGAAGTTGAATTCATACATAAGTTGTTCGGGATAGCACCATAACTCGCAAGTTAGCGGGTAATATAGGTTCTATCTTTTTATCAAATTATTTTCGCACCAGAACCGTTAATAAGGGATTTCTTTCATGAAAAACGCTGATTTAAACATCATAGTAGACCATTTAGAAAAAGAATTAAGACTGATTTTCAACAGCTACCTTCAGCGCATAGACTAACAAAAAAATCACAGACTGTCCCTTGCTAAAGGATAGAGCCCTGTGGTTTCTACCTAAATAACATCCTTTCTTTTCTGATTGATCATTCTATTTATTTGTTGCCTTGATGTAAGTTTGTATGATGTTGTATTTTTCCGAGGATTAACATGCAGATTGGTGCACTAATGGTTCCTACTCCAATAATTGTGAAGGCAACGCCCCAATTAAATACGTCAAGAAAAAATCCAAATACGAGTGGAGCAAAGATGGTGACGGTAAATCCTAAGACCGATTGAACGCCTAATGCGAGTGCAATGACATCAGGATCATTGATCTCGGTGATAGAGACGGTATAGATCGCCGTATCTGCAACGATTGTAAAGCCATAAATGAGTGCTAATAAAATCATAAGTATGATTGGTAATTGAATAGACCAACCTATCATTAAAGAACAAATAATACTCATCATTAAAAATAGATTTGCAGATTTCACTCTACCAAGATGATCGGAAATTCTCCCCCCTGTGTATGTAGCGATTCCTCCAATCATTATGACGAATGCACCTATAATATTTCCGTATTTCATCGCTGCTTCTTCTGTATATCCTTGCTGCAAAAAATAAAATACTAGAAATGGACCTATCCATGCCCACATAGCATATAATTCCCAAGAGTGCCCCGCATATCCTCCATTTATAAGATTGTTCGTTTTATTAAACACTTGCTTTATTTTCTTCCAATTTAGATGATTACCTTGTCCCTCTATTAGTGGTAATTTTAGTGAAAAGAAAATGATGCTTGCAATTAAACAAAAAATGGATGTAAGGAGAACAACACCCCTCCAACCAAGTACCTCTATAAACAATCCAGATACAAACAATGAAAACCCCGAGCCGATCACGAACGAACCCGCGTATACACCGAGCACCTTACCTCTTTGATGTGAAGGCGCAATATGCGAAAGGATGCGTATCCCCGGTACATATATACCTGCAATTCCAATACCGCTTATAGTCCGAAGTATGAGTGTTGACCAAAAGCCTTGAGCGAAGAAACTTAAAATCAGCCCGGTTATTCCCGCAATGATCGTTCCATAAACCAAGAAGCTTTTGGGATTATATTTTTCACTTGAAAAGCTATAAAAAAGAATCGCAATTACATAACCGAGTTGAAAAAATGCAATAATCAATCCAGATTGCATAGGAGTCAGTCCCCACTCTTTTTCAACAACAGGAAGAATTGCAGAAAAATTAAACCAGACTTGCATTGCTAGAAACTGAGCGATAGACATCCACCATAAGACTTTTGTATCCATCATTAAAATCCCACCATATCCTTGAGTGTATTATCAAAACGTTTATATGAAAAAGCTAATAATGCTTTCTTAATTAGGATAAGAGGCTTTACATGCAAAAAACTTGCTATCCTCTAAAGTTAAACTATTATGATAATAATTAATTTTCCGAAAATTAAATACTCAAGTACCCTCAATGTTCTAGCGCTAAAATGTATCCTTTGAGTTTGATTCAATTGCAAATGATGTCATCCTTTAATCAAAATTTTTTGATGTAAATATCATATGCTAAACAAAATCTTTTTGCAATAAATTAATCAATTTTTTTTGATGAAGGTATTTACTTATATAAAGACTCTTGAGAAGATCAAGAAAAGACATCTTTGTATTCAAGTGTAAAAATAATGACTTTTCCTATTGTCAGAAGAATTTGAATGGAATATCTCGAAAGTTGCAACCTATATTGATCCTTTAAAGAAAGCCCCAGTGACCGTTAAAGGTGCACTAAATTAGATAAAGCAAATCTAAAAGAAGTAGCAGCACTTTATCGACAAGGGTTTAATTTCTTTGTATCCGTGAAAGAAGATTGCATAATTAAGTAAATGCTTTTATTAAAAAATTTTGTTTATTTCTTGCAAAAAGATTTGGTTCAGCATATGATATTTACATCAAAATATTTTGATTAAAGGATGAGATTGAATGACATCATTTGCAACCGCACCAAGCTCAAAGGACATATTTCAGCACTATGAAAAGAAATTTAAAGCGCTGGCCGACCAAAAGCGATTACAGATCCTTTACATTTTATGTGAACAAGGTTCGACCTGCGTTTGCGATCTTGTGCCAGAGATGCAAATGTCGCAGTCAAAATTGTCTTATCATTTAAAAATTTTATTGGATGCAGAACTGATTATAAAAGAAACAAAAGGAACATGGAGCTATTATTCGTTAAACGAATCAGAAATGAATCAATTGTTATCTAAAGAATTTTGCTACTTATTCCACCCGTCTTCATAAAAAGGCGGATTCTTTTATAATTTATTAATCAAAAAAATTTGATTTATACTTAAGAGAAGGAAAACGTATGAATACGTCACTACCTGTTGCCATTATCTTCATAAGGGAGGCGGATTCTTTTATAATTTATTAATCAAAAAAATTTGATTTATACTTAAGGGAGGAAAAACGCATGAATACATCACTACCTGTTGCCATTATTGGAGGCGGTCCCATTGGTCTGGCTGCTGCTTCGCACTTAGCCGAAAGAGGAGAGTCTTTTATCTTGTTTGAGACAAGTTCACACGAAGGGGCTAATATTTCAACGTGGGGGCATGTCAGATTATTTTCACCCTGGCGGTACAACATCGATAAAGCATCTTCAAGACTTCTTGAAAAGAACGGCTGGATGACCCCGTCTTTAGATAAACTTCCTACGGGGAAAGAGCTTATTGAAGAATATTTGCGCCCATTGGCGGCCGTACCAGAAATCACCCCTTACCTCCACTTCCATACCGAAGTACTGTCGATTAGCCGAAAAGATATCGATAAAATGAAAACAGCCAATCGTGAAAACGCTTCATTTCTGCTCTACACCAAGCAGAATGGCCAATTTAAAACCTACGAAGCAAGAGCAGTTCTGGACGCTTCCGGCACATGGGGGAATCCTAACCCTGCGAACACCGGCGGGATTTGGCTGGATGATGAAAAAGCGGCTAAAGATCACATTTTTTATGGCATTCCTGATTCTTTAAATATGGCAAAAGAGCGTTATATCAATAAGCGCATTGCCGTTGTCGGCGGTGGTCATTCAGCTATTAATGCCTTACTTGATCTCGCTCAATTAAAAGAAGAATACCCAGAAACCGACATCCTCTGGATTATGAGACGGCAGCATGTGGAAGAAGCCTACGGCGGAGAAAAAAAGGATGCCCTTGAAGCGAGAGGCGCGCTAGGAAGCCGGATTCACCGTCTTGTCGACGAAGACGCTGTAAAGGTGATGACGCCTTATCTTATTCAATTGGTAAAACAGGATGGCGATCAGGTAAAGATTATCGGAAATCAGGATGGAAAAGAGCATACACTATCAAACATCGATGAAGTCATTGTTAATACGGGGAACCGTCCGAATCTCAACATGATTCGGGAAATACGTACGTCCATTGATTCTCCTACTGAAAGTGTTGCGGCATTAGCACCTCTTATTGATCCGAATCTGCATAGCTGTGGCACTGTTCGGCCACATGGTGAAAAAGAACTTCGCCAGCTGGAAAACGATTTTTATATTGTCGGATCCAAAAGCTATGGTCGTGCTCCAACCTTTCTAATGGCAACTGGATATGAACAAGTTCGATCTATTATTGCACGCCTCACCGGTGATAATGCAGCTGCGGAGAAAGTAGAACTGGACTTGCCTGAAACCGGTGTTTGCAGCACAAGTTTACCTTTAACCATTAAAGATTCATGTTGTTAACTCGATCGTTCAACTGTTTACAGATTTTGTGAACGAGAAAGCCTATGCTGGATGTTAGCCAACCCGTCTTTAAACTAAAGTCAAATGGAGTAGGTCGTGATTTGAATGCTCGAATTAGAGGGTCTAAGATGAAGAAAAAAATAGTAAATACAGTGCTTACTTTGCTGCTCATTATAGCTTTAGGCGTTTATTATATGATACCAAACCCTTTTACTGGGGCACAATTAGAGAAAGATGTACGTGAACATCTTTACAATGAGCAAGGTGTAACGGAAAATGATATTCTTCGTTTAGAAGTTAGAGCTTCACGACTTGAAAATTCAGGTAAATATCGTTTTCTAGCAGTTGTGTATTTTAAGGATGAGCCCGAATTGGATTATGGCTATGAATGGAATGTAGAAGGGAAAATTGAACCAGCATACTTCGCTTTTGGTAATCATAATCCTAAACATTTTAAATAAGGAGTTGTAAATCTTCGTATAAGTCATAATCAAAAAAAACGCCGTTTTTAAGTGGTGTTTTTTTGATTGTCCCCAAATTGTCCCCGAAATGCCTGTTTCAGTCGTTTCACCTACAAACTGTACCAATCAAAAAAAGAGCGGAAACCCTTGATATTGCTGGGCTCTCGCTCTCTCTGTATGAATGATTCCTACTGGGTTCGAACCAGCGACCTCTACCCTGTCAATGTGACATAAGCTGTCTGATCGTACCAGATTTGAACAGAAAACATTGTTACAACAGGCTTGAACACCTTCGTTCACATGTTCCTATCAGCTCTTTTGGGTAGTAAATTGTTTGAGTTCACCACCCTACACACACCCTTCATGTGAATCAAAAATAATTAAAAAATAAAAACACTATGAGAAAAGTATAAGTTTTTCATCAAACACCTTATTTCTGTTCCAGATTTTCAACTTTTCTTTTTAACCCTTTGAACATATAACCTGCATTTTTTAAAACAAGGCTCTATTAAAGTTGAATGTTAATATTTCATCAATTTTAAATCGCTCTATTATTTCTTCTTGAAAAAACAGGTAGCAATATAAAGAACTTGGAGAATAGGAAGAATAAAAAATGCTTTTAAAATAGGTTCTAAATCTTGGAACCTTGGTGTTTTTAATTAGTTTCATGAAGATGTGATTAATTTTGAAGATTGGCAAGAAATGATGGTGGATGTTTTGCCGATAATGATGATTGAGCAAGGATGACTGGCTGCGGCTGCTCTTTTTTATTTACCTAATCTTTACAAAAATCCTCTTCGCTTCCTTATATAATAGAAAGAAAGGAGCTGAGTTCATGGCAGAAAAAATCGCAATGGCTTGTCCTAAATGCGGAAACACTATTAAAAATGATGAGTACGTTGGAATAACTCAAATACATTCCATTGTTCATCTTAGTTGCGGTTCAATGTCTTTACCAGGAGAGGTAGTAGTTGAAATTGGCTCTTTTGAAGAGATAACTGAGAAGTATCTTGTATGACTGGCTACGGCTGGTCTTTTTTCGCGTGGAAATAAACAAAAAAAGCCCCGGTCGCAAAAGCGTAACCAGGGCATGCTCGTGTTTATTATTCTTCTTTTCGTATAAATGGATTCAAGCCGACTTTTTCTTTAATGAGAGCTGCAGCTTCTTCGGCTGATTCCTTGCTGTCGAACACACCTGTGAAGACTCGGTACTTGCCTGGCGTTACTGTTGCAGCGACAGTTGCTTTCCTCTCCAACTTTGCTCCTTTCGCGATACCATCTGCATGCGCTTTTGCCAGTCCATCGATCACAGCAGGATCTTTCAACAGCTTCGCTTCATTAGGATTGCTGACAAATAGGTTTTCCGTTAAAACTGCCGGCATATTGGATACACGAAGCACCGCTAGGTTCTGCTGTTTTATACCTCGATCACGGATACCATATTGTTTCAAAAACGACATAATCTCATCGTGAACGGCTTTTTGGAACGTTGCTGTTTCTCCTGACACTCCCTGCTGTCGGAACGTTTCAAATCCGTTTGAATCTGGATATAAGCTGTTTAAATGGATAGATACAAGGTAATCTGCCTTGTTTGTATTTGCAATACGTGCCTTTGCTTCTGGTTCATGATATACATCCGTCATGCGTGTAAGTGATACTGTACAGCTATAGTTGTTCGTTAAATAAGCTGCAGTCTTTTTCGCTATATCTAGAACGACGGCTTTCTCTTGCAACCCATTTCCAACGGCACCTGGATCTTTACCACCGTGTCCCGGATCAATCTCGATATGTTTACTCATTTTTCTTCACCGTCCTCCTTTTGCTTAATCTCAGTTTTCGTCGTGACTTCTAGGACTGGTCCTGCTATTTTCTCGTTTTCTTCCTTCAACTGGGCGAAAACACTGCTGATCTGCTTCGGCACTTTGACACCTAGGTGGCCAAGATTTTCAATAAAGCTGATTCCTTCCATCCCGATCAAAAACATGATCATTGTGTTACGCATAAACTGGCCACCTGTACCGCTGATATTGTCCAGCTGCACGGCCACGACGACGGCAAATATCATGGCTGTTTTTTTCATCAGCCCGCGAAAGCCAATCTCAGACGATATTGTTTTATTGCCCCACGCAATCATGAATCCTGTTACATAATCGATGATCATCATGATCACGAGCGCCTTAACCAAATGATCCACTCCCCCGACAAAATAAGCAACAGCTGATATGCTGCCCCCTAAAACGGATGTGTATAACGTGTCTGTATTATGTTGCATCCCGCACCTCTTTCAGTTTTTGTATATAAAAAGAACGTCCGCAATGGACGCTCTTCATTCACTCTTTATATCCCTTGTTCATTAGCCTGGTTGAACAATAGGTGCAATCATCTTTCAAACGTTTGTAACTGTTTACACCTGCTTGATAAGCATCAGCTGGTTTTGCTTTATTCCCTTTTTGTTTTGGCACCGAATTGAAGCGGCCTTGCTTCTTTCGTGGCTCTTCTTCATCGACATCATCCTCTTGCGGAGAAAAGTATTCTGGGAATTCTTCTTCGAGCTCTTCAAATAGCTCGTCCAAGTTATCCGGGTTACCATCCTCATCAAGTTCAATCGCATCGATATTGATTAAGCGAGCAAGTAGCTTCGGATTATGGCCATTATCAACCGCAAATTCTTTTACAAGAGCTGTTTTTTCTCTGCGTTCCGCACGCAGGAGACGTTTTTCATTTTCAGTGTTACGAGCGGCATTATCATTTGGATCCTCTTCTTTTGGATCTTTCTTTTTGTCTGCCTGTTCTTTGAGTAGGCGATACTCTTCCGGATCAACATCTTTAAACTTGCTCATCCGTTTGCCCAACTGATCCTTCAGCTTCGCATTGTATTGCTTTTTAAATTTCGGATCTTTCAGCAATTCATCCAGGTTTGGTACATCATCATCTGGATCTTCATTGTCTTCAGGATCCTCTCGGTCTTCTAGATCGTCTGGATCACCATCGGCAAAAAATTGTAAGTCTAGCTTCAATAAATCCTCTTCTTTCACGGCAGAAGGAGGCGTCTTCTTAAACAAGAAAACAAATGTAGCAATCCAAGCTTTTAAAATGTTTAACATATTCTTTCTCCTTTCATCTCTGCTTTTTTCGCATAAAAAAAGCAGGCAAAAATGTTTGTCTGCTCGAATGCTTTTATTGTCATCATCGGTTTGGACAAAAAAACAGCATCCCTGTAAGAATGCTGTTTCTAAGCTTAATTAAAGTCTTTGTTATGATATCTATTCAATAAATAAGCACGGAGAGCTCCCCTGCAACTTGTTGACAATGATGAGTTTTGAACATGAATTAAATCACCAAAAGGTACACCCTCTATAAATTTCACAACTCCCTCGAACTCTTTTCCTCCCTCAGCGTCAAATCCGGTTACTTTAACGAATAATACATTCTGTTCGGTCCATTGGTAATCCACTGTGCTAAATGTATGATGATGAGTTTCGTACATCAAGATAATCCTCCTATTTTAGCTTATTTTTAGATAAACCCTTTTTGAAGGATAAAGCAACTACTTTTCTTATATTCATATATTCAAGATCAGATTGACCGAACAGCATTCAAATACTCTCTCTGCAATTGCTGCCACTTGTTATCATTTTTTCTCTTCATCCGCCTATATGCTCCAATCGTTTTCGGTGCCTTGTCACCTAGTGCCGCCTTCATCTTTTCATAGGCCTTCGCTTCCTGCCTGGCTACGCGACGGATTTCCTGCTCTTTTTCGTACGCTCTACGCTGGGCGGGAGTCCTTGTATCCTCGTCAGGATCAAAATTACGCCATCGTTCTTTCGCTTCTTCCTCATCATCACCGAATTCCGGAATGAAAGGAGATACACCACAACGATCATTTGGATGAAACGGCGGTAGCGGAACTTGTGCTTTTGTCGGATATCCCTCGTGTTCACCCGTCAAACTAACGACCAATCCACGATGACGAGCACACACATCACACGTGGGATAAGAACCTGTAATTTTAACCAACCCAACACCCACATCTGTATAGCGAGTCTCTGCTCCCGCCACATGAGCTGTCCGGATCTTTGTCCGAGTGACTGTCCGAGCATAAAAATCAAGCGGCAGTCGCCTACCGTCACTTGTGATAAACGACGTCATACCCGCCTCGGCGAATTCTTTTGCAACCCGCTTTGCCGCTACTTTGCTGTGCTCGCCTTGGATTATACCGGATGCGATTTCCTGACGTACCGTTTCAAGTGTGTTGTCAATCGTAGTGACAGCACTTTCCTTCGCTGTACGGAAAGCGGCTGCCATATCACCCATTGTATCGCTAACGATTTCGTCAAGTGCGTTCAAGTGAATGCGGTTTTGAATGACTGGCTTTATTTTTACTGCTGCAGCAATCGCTTTGGCCATTGGACTTAAAGGCACGGACGTTAAGAGTTCCTGCAACGCTGTTTGTGCCTCGTTCAATCCACTCATGTACGCTGATGCTAACTCGGTTGGCAACACTTCTTCTGTTGCGGCCTGTAAATCATCGAGAGCGGCGAGAATGGACGCCAGAAGCGCTGCTTTCTTTTTATCATTAAGGATATCATCGATGGTGACCACTTCTTGGAAAACGATGAACAACACTTCCGAAAAAGCTTTTAATAGTTGCTCAAGATTCATTCCTTATCCCTCACAATATTTCCTTTGGCATCGCGGTTATCGTTCAAGTTTAAAAGCGTCTGCCTGCCACGAAGCAGTGATGTAGTGTTATCCATCTGCTTTGCCTCTTCAATGCGTGTGATTTCATTTTCAATCCAATCCTCTGACGCATATGGATTATTCCGACGCACCACTGTTTCCAACGAAGCGGTACCGGCAACATACTCCGCATTATTCTTCTCGACTACTTCAAAGCGGCTCACAGGCACCATATCAAGCACAGTGATTTCTGGTTCTTCAATAATGACCGCTTCATCATCATCTTCAAGCAGCCATAATGCGCCTTCGTATAATCCTTTCAGAAACGCCACGTACTCTTTCAAAATCTGCTCCGCTTTTGTCAACGACACGAACAAATCATAGAATTTTGCAATACCTGACTGTGAGCCACCGCTTCCTTCTGCTAAGTAGAAATCGACCGCCTTTTCAGATGTTCGTGTCTCCATAAGCATTGTTTTCATCAAGTCTTTCACCCATTGAATGTCACCGATTTGATCAATATCAATTTGAATAATTTCAATAGCTTTACCCTTTTCATCGAACGTCGTCACTTCCAGATCTCGGTGATCGATTTTCGTCTCATCATCATAGCGCTCATAAGCGAGTTGTTCAAGGCGTTCCATGACCTCTTTCGATATAGCAAGACGAGGTTTTCCGTTCCGCTCAAATGTGATGCTATTCCGCGTCAATGTCCAGTTGATGTCATCTTGTTTACTGCCTTGATTCTCTAAACAGGAGCGGCCGAGAGGATCAAGCATGGTCTTTTCGTTCGCCCAATAGTGAATCAGTAAACGGGAGCGGCCTGTATACTTAGTTTCTAGTTCTTCAATGCCGAGCAATTCAAGCGCCAATGTATCTTCTACCTGTTCGAGTTCATCACTATCGTTGATGGAATGAAGAATATGCGTCACTCTTAAATCCCCTTTTTCAATGCGCTCTCGATACACATGAAAGTATTCATCTAAGTCTTCACCTAACTTGCGAATAAAACCTAAATCAGCGCCATTCCCATCCTCATGAGGGAAATATACATCCCGCAACTTAAAATCGATTCGTACACCGTCCTCGTCCTTCACAGGGATACCAACAACGCCTCCGTCAACTTGGTGCATGACGATATTGGACCAGTGTTCAAAATCCAATTTGCTATTTTTCGTGATCTGGTCAATCAGTTCTGTTTGTGTGTGGATGATCTCACTGTTCACTCCACTTTCTGGGCCGTCAATAGCATTGTCCGTTTTGTCGTTCACTGCTTCATTCTGCAACTCATCAGCCTGCAACGAGGACCTGACTTCACCGATCGACCGAGCAACAAGTGTAGCAGGGATTTCAGCAATCAACTTTGAGATATTCGCCGTGATATATGGTGTTTTCACGTTTCGAGCATCTACCGGTCCCTTAATCAGCCTGTCAGTAATCTCGCCTTTTTCAATCAATTCTTTTGCACGTGGAAAAAGCTTTGCATGATCACCCTTATATAAGTCACGATGATAATCAATGTCTCCGTGCCACTCTTTTACGACGTCGCTATTGAATTTTTTCCATTTGATCGTCATTTAATCACCTGCCTTTCTGCACAAGAAAAAGACACCGTTCTGCACGGTGTCCTTGTTTTCAATATGAACGTTTCAAGTCCTGCACTTCATAGTCGTCTAACCCGTACCACACGGCTGAGAGGGAGTGTGAATCGATGTTGAATTCATCTTCAATCACCTCTCCATCTTTGTTAACAGCTAACGTTAAATATTTCAATTCTTCTATCGTGTTCGGACACTGATCTGAGCAGATAATCTTTTTGAACCGCTTGATTTTCTTTGTATATTGGAGCCGGGAACCTTGAAACTTTTTAGCGGCCTTCATACGAAAACCTTTTTTGTTAAAATAAGAAATCGTTTTTGGATCAGCGGAGTCTGCACGTATTTCCCATCGGTTTTTCTGAAAGATACGGATATCCTCAGCAGTGTCCTCATCATCTTTTCCTCGCTCATAATACTCCCAAAAGATATATAAAATTAAATTTTCACGATCCACTGCCATACGCAGCAACGCGTTGAAAGACTTTACAAATCCAAAGTCCATTCCATTACGTAGTAGAGGTCGGCGGATTTTCGAAATGGCATCCACCACCGCATCGTGCGGCTGTTCTTCAAACTGAGGGAATACCTTGGTTCCATTTACACCAAAATGACCTTTTCGAGCTATTCGGTAAAGGTCTGGATCATAAGCTTTCATTTCCTCCAGCTGTTCGATATAACTTTCCGGTAAAAACAAATTATCGTCAGCAGTGGAATGGTGATAATACGTGTTTCCTTGCATAATCGTTCGCTCACGATAAAGCCGCTCATCGTCCAAGACAAAGATTTTTTGGGTCTCGTCCTTAAAAAAGTGTTTATAAGTCCAGTTTGACTTGCTGACTGGATTTGTTGAGAGAATCATGTGCAGATCTAATTTTGGATGCCGCAAGCGGCCAAGTAGTTCTTTGAAGCCGATATATTTGATCTCTGAACACTCTTCCAGCCAAATAAGCGAAATGTTATTAATGGATTTCAGCTTCATTGGCTTATCCATACCTTTGAAAATGATCTTTGATCCGTTAGGAAAGCGGATCTGCATTGGAGACGTCATGCATTTAATGCGTCCTTCAAGGCCCAAATCATTAACCAGTTCCTCAAGTAGAGAATACGTTGAGTCGCGGTGTGTATCGTATACTTCACGGACAACGAGAGCGGTTCGTTTTTCTTCCAGCAGCTTTAATATAATTTTTAATGCAACATGGTAGCTTTTACTGCTGCCATAGCCACCGACGAGAAATTGAAATTTCGTTGACCAGTCAAAAAGAAAGTCTTCGAAACGCGGATTCACTTCTTTTTCAATCATGAGTCCGCCTGCTTTCTCTTGATGAGAATTTCAATTGGTCCATCATCATTGTTGCTGTTTAACTTTTCGATCTCCGCTTTTGATTTGTCGATGGCTATGCGCATTTGCTCCAATTTCAAGCGGCGTTCGTCGTGAACGTGAGCCTGCTCATCAAACTGTTTGATTAAGTTACGGAGCTCTGCCATGGCGCGAGACTGGACGCTTAAATAGGCATAATACTGTTCATAAGCAAAAGACACCTTGAACGATTCTCCACCGCCCGCGTCACCCCAACTGCTTCCGGATTCCTCTTTTAAATGGTCATCACCGCTCGCTACCCACATAACCTTTTGGGCACGAATGATGGAAGTGTATTGAATAACAATTTGTTCCCAGATTAAATCGATGGGATCTGCCTTTCTGACTTCATCCATTATTTCTAAAAACTCTTCCGGCAGGTGCTTTGCATAAAAGCCATGTTTGAGAGCATTTGAGTTTCGTTTCGGAGGCGCTGCTGTTTTGTTGCCTTTATTACCTTTCCCATTAGAGTTACCAACGGGTGCGCCCTTCTTTTTGGTTGCATCTTTCCGCTCTATGGTTGCAACCTTTTCTATTTTGGATGCATCCTTTTTCGTTGGATCCCTCGACCATCCTTCACGGCTTTTCCGGCTCTTTAAGGTACCGAGTTTCACGTCATGCTTTTCAGCTAATGCAGCCAGCGTGATTTTCGTTGTTTCCCACTCTTTTCGTATTGCATCCCAGTTGACCATGTCACATTACCGCCACCTCCGTTATTTGTTTGTTTTTGAGCAAAGAAAAAAGCATTCCCTGAGGATGCTGTGAAATCACATTATAATTTCTAACGAATAAATATCTGAAGCAGTTAGAATTTGTTCATCAACATATTTATTATCTTTCTCTTCTGATTCAATTTTAATTGCGGCCATTATGCTACTAATAAAATCAAGACCTTCACATGACTTCATTTTTTCAATTGAATTATAATTGATAATCGTGCCATCTTTAAACTTTATTATGGCCTTCAAAATATCATCTCCTTCAACTTAATTAGCATATTCAACGTCAGAAGCTTTATGCCCATTTCATCTTACTATGTATACTTTATTCACCTGTAACCACTGCTCCATTATTTTCATTTTCGAGCAAAATAAAAGCACCCCGGAGGATGCCTAATTTCTCAATAAACCAGTTTAGTGTCGTTCATATTCCCGCAAATAGAACAACGAGCAGAAATTTCATAATCTGTTTTCGTGCCTTCTGTAGTTACTACACTTCCTACCGGTTCGATACTTGACGCTATGACTTGATTAGGTCCTGTCGTCAAATGTACTTCCTGGTTATTGGTTCCTACTACTCCGTACGTGTTATTACAAGTCTCACAATTAATCTCAACAAAGAATGGTCTAGTTGCCATCATTTCACACTCCTTTCGCCCTACATTTCGACAAAAGAAGCTAAACCCCTCTTATTTACTATCTGCCCACACAACTATTTTCACATATTTTCTGAAAGGGCACGAAGCCCTGTCACCCACTTTTATGAGCCATATGTATGCTTGACATTTCTTCATGCCTCTTCACCCTTTTTTCTTCTCTGCTCAGTGTCATGCTTAGCCACAAAAGAAAAACACCCACATAAGTGAGTGTAAAAATTACTTGTCTTTAGAGCATTCTTCACAAAAGCCTGTCATTGCATTTTCGTCTGTATAAATTGGCCCGCCGCAACCAGGACAACTCGACTCTATTTCTCTAGTCATATTCTCACCTCCTCTGTCTACCATTCGACAAAAGAAGTTAATAACCTTCTAAGCAAAGCTACCGTAAGGAGAGCGCCTGTTTACGTTCATATCCAACTTTTTATTTTGTCTTCTCATGTATACGGCAGCTGTATGACAAAAAAGAATAAAGAAGAAGCACCTCAGAGAATCCCCTAACCCCTTTGACTGTTTATTGCCTATCTTTCTCTCATTCATTAGTTTAAAATAGGTACATAGATTCATTATTTAAGGGGGAGATTTGATTGAAACTAAATCCTTTAGATTTACTGGATTATCTAAAGAGTAAAGATATTAACTTTTTGTATCATGCAAACACTGTAGCTACTGCTGCTACTTTCATTGAACAACAGGGGCTCCTTTCACGCGGAGCTGTTGAGGACTTTGGCTTATATCAAACACCTCAAAGTTCTGACGCCATTGATCAAAAGTACAATGTTTGGTACGACATATTCCTTGATAGCGTAGATCTCCATAAAAGATTTAATCGCCAAAACCACTACGGTCCTGTATTATTTAAATTCGATGTTGATCTTTTATCATCTTCCTCCCTGCCAGAGCTCTGGGTTACTAAAGATAACCCTATAAGATGGCATGATGGTCAAACAGATGTTGATCGATATTTTCAAAATTTCGATGAGTTTAAAGAAACATACACCAAGGGCGCATACAGAGAGATGATAACCCTGCGTTTCACCAAAGATGCATTTCCCTTTGAGCCTTACTTAAAAGAAATTATTTTAGATGATCCAAGTGTAAGGATATCAGATTTAGTTATTGGTTCAGAAGCAAGAAAGATTCTGACATCTGCTATTAAGAATTGTCCATTTATAATTGACAACGTCACTCGAACCTTAAGAAAGTGTGATAACTGCTTTTGCCACGATAATTACTTGAATCAGGTAGGCGTCTCTAGATTAAAAGAATCATTCCTTATTGAAAAATAACTTTCACCTGAGAAATAGCGTTACAGACCCATCCTGTCTGTAACGCTATTTCCGAATATTGATTCCTACACAACGTGTATATGATCCCTGTTAACAGTATACTCCCTCTTCTTCAAGATGTATGTAACCTGGATACACCTTTCTTCACAGCTTTTTAACGTACTGAGTTTTATATCATGCTTTTCCGCTAATGCTACCAGTGTGATTTTAGTTGCTTTCCATTCTTCTCGTATTGCACCCCATTTGACCACGTCACATCACCTTCATTCCTCCCGGTCTTTCGTTTCACATCCTATCAACCCCTTGCGCTATTTGCTTTGTTTATTTTGGGCATAAAAAATAGCACCGCGATGGGTGCCGTTGATTAAAACAGTAATTCAATTGATTTGATTTCACTTGCTTTTCTTGTTTCACCTGTTGATTCTTGAGTTAATTCTGAACCTGGTTTCTGAAATTCATTCAGCATGAACGCAATTTGATCAGCCGAAAGCGCTATATCATGCGTTTTCTCATCCCATGACTTTCCATCTTTAAAGTGATAAACCAATTTATAAAGCTTAGCCATTATAACCATCTCCTTTCGCCTTATATTTCGACAAAAGAAGCTAAACACCTCTTATTTCCCAGCTGTCCATCCGCCTTTTTTCACACATTTAACAAAAGGACACGAAGCCCTATCACCCGCTTTTATGAGCCATATGCATTTCTGACACTTCTTCATGCCTCTTCACCTCTCTTTTTCTTCTCTGCTCAGTGTCACGCTCAGCACAAAAGAAAAAACACCCACCGTTATCAGTGAGTGCCTCATTCCTTATATTTCCCTACTAACATAATAGCACCCCCAATAACAAAACGCGTGCCATTGTGCGGCCAAAATCTTGCCAATTGTTTGCCACTAATTTTCTTCCCCCTTCACGACTTCAAGCCGCAACATGAAAGCCAGCTTGTAGAATGCTCTGGATTTCACTCGTCCATAGGTTCTCGCGCTCATTCCTAGCTCGTTGTGGATCATGTAATCAAATGCGTCTTCATCCTCTAAATATCTTTTTTGAATAATTGCCCGTTCGATTCTGGAAAGACGATTTAACGCACGATCCAAATTGTCTTCTAAGTTCTCAAGTTCTTTTTCCTTCTCTACGTTCCATAAAGCTGTTTCCTCCGCGGGATTACCCACGGAATAAGTTTCGCCATGATAACGTGGAGTATATGCAGGAGTGGTTTTCATTTCCCTTCTGATAAAGCCGATCTGCTTATAGATCCGAACGCTTTCAAGCGCCTCTTCCAACTTTTTTTGTGTTGCTTTTCGGTCAATCTCAGGTAAAAAAGAAATTTGTCCCATTCTATAGGTGCCCCCTTATCCTTTATATGCTCCACCTTTACCGCGTCGTAACGTCCGCATGTCCATTCCCATTAAGCTTCGCAATTCACGCTCAGACAGCTTCTCCGGCTTCTTCTGTGGCGGCTTTTCTTTCTTCCGTTCTTGCTTTACTTCCTGGTGGTCTTTCTTCCATTGTTTTAGCTGCTCTTTCAAACTTGGATTCATCATAATCACTCCTTTTTGGCAAATAAAAAAGGACACCAAACAGCACACGAATTTTCGTGTCTGTTCAGTGTCCTCCAGTGGGCTGGTAGGGATTATAAAATTATTCTAATAATCGTCATACTTATCTTGTAACATGATTATTAAATTTGCAGGAAAGGCAATAAATTTCCCTTTATGATGCTCTGGCTCATCATCTTTAGGACTAAGTTTCAAGAAAAGAATCTTCCTATCCTTTTCAGAAAGTCCTTTGTAAATATTCTCCATTCCCCTTATTCCAACATATATTCCCCCATAGTAATATATCCAATTTTTCCATTCTTCGATATAGGATATAAATGCAGAATCATTCACTCTAGCGACAGAGCCTAACTGAGATTCTAAGAGAATAACAATCACTACTAATAATGCAAAAAAGAATTCGAGAGTGCCATATATTTGTTGAGTGTTTTTTACCATTTTTAATATATATAAATTATATATTGTTATTATAGAAAAGTACGAAAAAATAACTGGAATAAAAATTATATTTATCAAATCTAAATTTTCTATAAAAATAAAAATTATATTTATCAAATCTAAATTTTCTATGAAAATAAAACCCAAGGGAATCAAAGCTATGTAACTGACTAAAAATATTTTTATCATATTGTTTAAAAACAATATGATAAAAACTATAAATAACATTATACTTGTTAACATGTACTGCTGAGACGTCGTATCTAAATTTTGAACCCAATTATAAGCCTTTAACAGTATTAAAGGAACAAATCCTATAAATAGGTATAACATGATAATTAATAATGCTAAAATAAATTCCACAAAATTATTTGCTATCAAACTCTTCTGCTTTTTTTTTGGTTCACTCAAGATTCTTTCGCCTCTTCCCGTCGCATCCACTTCCCTTTTTCTCACTCTTTTTCATTAAATCTCCTGCCTGCTGGATGCACACATCTAATATTTCAACAAGAATGTTAATCTTTTTTCGGCAAAATGTTCTTTAATTATATTGGAGTACAAAAACATTAAATAGAATATAACCATTATAAAATGGTGTAGGCTAACGTAAAAATAATTTAATTCGTAATTGGTTCCCTTACTATAATTCAGAATACAACCAGTGGGCTGGTAAGGCTTATTATTTTTCAACACTTCTTTGGTTGAGTGTTATCTTTCTTAAGTCATTAAAGTCTATACTTTCTGTATTGTCTCTGATATCTCCAATACTTAAAGTTTTACTTTCTGCATCAATTGGAGCTCCTAAAACAAGTCTAAATTCTCTTTGATATTTAAAATAATCCCTTTTATACATAAAAGCCATTATAGGCTCCTCTTCATAAACAGCTTTATCTAATGGATTAGGATCATACTCATTAAAATACTGAACAGCACCAAAATGAATGCTTTGTCCTGTAGCGTCAAGTTCGGTTTCTATTTGTTTTAAAAACTCATTCACCTTAGAAATAATAATTGCCTTTCGTCCATTAAAGTCTTTGGATAATTCTTTAAAAACTTCTTCTTTTAGTGTTCCCTCTCCCTGATTATTAAATATGAAGTCGTCTGCTGATAACATTACAAAACAACTAAGTGGGATATGCTTTGAGAATCCATAACTCTCAGCTAAATAACTTTTATCCATATCTATCTTTAACATTTCACCATTAGGACCTACCATAATTACGTTTTTCATTTTAGGATCTAATTTTCTAAGATATGCTCCTTCATATTTATCACCAATTCCCTTATCTAATCCTTTGTTCTCCAAATCAACAAAATAACTACTTTTTTTCATGTAGATGTTGCCATTTAAAAAGTCCTCTTCATATTGCGGTTCAACAAATTTGATTAGCACAAAAGCTTTGTCCATTTAAATATCCTCCGAGAAATTATAATAATTTTGTTTAAGTAAGTAGCCTTTTATTCTATCCCATTAAGCTATTTAATCTTGTTTTGTTGTACTTCATAATTTTTTTATTTCTTCACCAATATTCTGTTGTTCATTTAGACTCTGCCAGTGATCTGGTTCTGATAGAACTCTTTTTTAATCAAAAAGTAACAACTTTTTATCCTATGAATTCACTTTTTCTTCTTTGGTTTCAATAACGTAGAGTGATAATCTTTTAATTTAAACTCACTTTCCAACCTGGATATATGTACTGGAATTGTTCTTTCGGTAGAATCTTCAAAAAATTTCAGACACTTACCCTCTAAGAATGCTAAAACATCTCTTTTTCTATTTTTATATATAGTATCTCTTCCCCAAGCTATTATAATGAGTGATGTCTTTTCGTCGTTAATTGCCCCTTTTATATAAAAATCATTATCAGGTCCTACATATTGTTTAGAAGCCTTTAGCTTTTTTGAATTAGTTTCTATAAAAGCAAATAAATTTATTACTTCAATAGACCCATAATCATGGTCAATTAAATAATTCACACAACGATTCACTGAGTGATCCATTTTCAACTCATCAGCAATACTGGGATTGAGCATTATCACAACTGCCCTCGGAAGAGATGAATTCCATACTTTTACTAAAGAATATCGATATGGATATTTTGGATCAGTCCGATCAAACACTGCTTTAGATTTCATGATTTTCCAAGTCATTTTTAACTTTCCACCTTTTTATATCTCGTATAATTTTAAAAGGTATTCAATTTCTTTTTTAATTCCAAAAGCCTTTAATTTGTCTTGTCTTTCGTTATATAAAGCTTTTAACATTTCTTTTTTATCATTTGGACTGCCATGATGAATTTTCCTATGACAATTCGGGCATAGAGCAATGATATTTCCAGGCACGTCTAAACTGAAATTAAAACTACCCTGATTCGACATTGGAATAAGATGATGAGCTTCTACAAAGTTTTTATTAGTACGTGGCGATACAAAAGTTTCGTGATTTATATCAATCTCACACTGATAATTCGCTTTGATGAGTGCTTCTTTTGCTTTCTCAGCACTTCTTTTCCACTTGGTTTTTACAGAGTTAGTTGTCCCTTGATCCGGAATATTTTGAGGAGTTTCCTCTGTACTAGAAGCTTTAGCAAAGGTAATATCTTCTTGAAACTTAATGTCTTCAATCTCTTCTTTGTAGAGTAATTCATCAATAACTTGATCTAAATTTCTTATTCCAATAAAGTTCTTTATTTTTTCCAAGTTGCTAAGTAATAGGCTTATATCGGACAAGATTTGTTGATTATTTGGAAAAGTATTTTTGTCATAATATTTCGCCTGAATGTTTGCTGCTTCATAAGCAGCACCATAATTTTTAGAACCCAGTTGAAGTTGATCTATCTTTCCGATTAAAGTAGAAAAAGAAATTTCCTCATTTAATTTCGTTGCTATATCCTTCATTTTGTTTATTGGTTTATATCCAATAAATTTTTTTCTAAGATATCTAGTTCCTTGATTTAATGAAAGATAGACACCATCCATATCCTTGCGAAACAGAAAGACCACATAAAAACCCCGCTGTGCGCTTTCCGTAATACTTCTTTCATAAATAGCTATCCATGGAGTTTCAGTTAAGTTACCTTGACCGTACGAACCAATAACCATGTGTTTTTGAGGGTCTAAATTTAGTAGTGATTGTAGTTTTTGGGGGAGATCGTATCGTATCAATTTTTTTATATCTACTGAGCTTACTT
The DNA here is from genome assembly GCF_000372765.1 of Bacillus sp. 37MA. Lineage (NCBI taxonomy): Bacteria > Bacillati > Bacillota > Bacilli > Caryophanales > Bacillaceae > Bacillus > Bacillus sp. 37MA. The sequence goes on along the minus strand of NZ_KB889752.1, from coordinate 116,824 downwards.
GATTAGGATTCCTGTAAAAGTTTTCATAGTTGTTAAATATCTTTAAAAAATCTTGTTTCACTTTAAAATTCCTCTCCTTGATCCCATTTAACTCTTTTCACTTTACCTTGATGCGTTATGATCTTCGTTTCCCCATGCTGCGGCAGATCTGCAATTTTCACTTTCCCATCGCAAATTACGACGGCTTTGTTATTTAGTTCCATTATATCCAATTTCATTACCATTGTACTAGGATTAATTTCTAGTTCTCTTAATTTCACAAAAGCTGCCCCCAGTCTGTTAAAATAGAATTGCGAGTAATATTTCAAGAGCTGGGGACTTTCCTTGGCTTTTTTTGCATCATTTTCTTTTTATTGGTTAAACTTCTTTCAAACGGAACATTTTGCTATGGTGATTCCTATGTTTTAAAGCCGGGGCAAACCTGGCTTTTTTGGTGTAAACTTTTGATTAACGGGTATATTGTTTTTGTATGACATTTCCTCGTCATACGCACCCTGCAAATTCAACTCTTTTACAGTCAGGTATTAACCTGGCTCTTTTTTGTTTAAAGCTTCCACTTCCACATTTACCTACGCATCCTGTAGTATCCTTTCTCTTAACTCAAAGAACCATTCCTTATCTGCATTCATGATCGCTAAATCGATAAGTTCGTCATAATCTTCTTTCAAAAGAGACGAATCCAACGGTACAATTAAATTCATTGAGCACGTAGCTGGGGCTGGTTTGATGTTTTCGGGAATACCTCTTACAAACCTGGTTATTTTCGTCACATGAACCGTCTCTGAATCTTGCGAAAAGCTATCAATATAACTCGTGTACCAGTACCGGCCAGACGCCGCTAAAACCCAATCGCCTACTTTCAAGGCTGCCACTCCCTTTTTAATAGATAGTTTCGTCGAACTGTTCACTACTTTTATAAATTGTAAACACAGTCCTACTGCTCCCCATGGTATAATTACCCAAAATGAGAGGAGGCTCATAAATGACCGGTGATGCGGTTTTTGCTATTTTTCCAATCTTAACTATCTTCTTTTACATAGCCCCAGTTGTATTTGTAATTTGGTTTCTGGTTAAATACCTTAAAATACAGCAGGAAAAGAACAAAATTCTAAGAACTATTTCTGACAAGCTAGATAAGCTAAATAATTAGACGGGGAAACCCGTCTCTTTTTATGTCACATCATGTGTCAACTGTGTATCAGCGTTTCCTTCTCCACTCACCGCGACTGTACTCCATGACCGTCACTTCTTGTCCAATCGCCTTTTCAAGTAGCTTTCGCCGCAATGGAAAATCCCGTGAAGTAGGTCCGCCTTTGACATCCACAATTTCTGTCCGACCATCCTTGTAATAAACTTTAAAATCCGCCGTGTATTTGGCCCCTGCCTTCGTTTTCTCACCTTTTCCCGAGCAAAGAGTACAATTGATAGGCCGTCTCGTTTTCGGGCTTGTCCGTTTGCCTGATCTGTTACAGCGATAGCAGAGGAAATGAGGCAGATCTGGGAAGTAATCAAAAAACGAGGACTAAATAAATAAACACGCTGCGGCGTGTATTTATTTTAGCTATTTAATGGTACTATTTTCATGATATGGATGGATTATCTGTAAAACTTGCTGAATGTATGGAATTTTTGAAGGGTTGGCGAATTTCAAGAAATATCTTTAGAGGAGCGTGTACAAGATGAATCTCAAAGAAACATTGGAAATGTTAAATAACGTTGTGAACGACAATAAGGATTTAATAAAGAATGAGGAATCAACAAAGCAATTTTTGATTTTACCTCTACTCAAGGGACTAGGCTACGATACATATAGCCCCCAGGAAGTGACACCGGAATTCACAGCAGATTTCCATAAAAAGAATGAGAAAGTAGATTACGCTATTTCTATAAATGGGATCCCCAAAATTTTCGTCGAAGCAAAATCAATGAACAGCAGCATTACCAAAAATGCTCCGCAATTAAGTAGATATTTTAGTACTTTCCCTAGTGTCCGATTAGGAATCTTAACCAATGGAATTGAGTATCACTTTTTTACTGATTTAAATCACGCGAATATAATGGATTCTAAACCATTTTTTATTTTTAATATAACTGACTATAATGAAGAAGATTTCAACCACTTAATTAAGTTTTCTAAAAACCTTTATGACTATGATAGTCTGAAATTAATGGCCGAGTCTCTGATGTATTACCAATCTTTTAAATCCGTCATAAAAGAAATTTTCGAAAGCCCTAATGACGACTTCATTAAATATGTCATAAAAGAGCGCTTTAAATTTAAAGTAACGCAACAGTTTATTAATACTTCTCGACCTTTAGTCCAAAAATGTATCCAGGAATCCTTAGCTGAAATTATTAGTGAGAAATTCAAAACTACAATGCCTAATCAAACAACACAAGAAATGGCTATAGATATTAACGAAATACGGGAAGCAGTGAAAAAGACATATTATTCTACAGAAGAGATCGAATCATTAGGTGTTTTTGAAGAGTTTGAAGGCGTTAAAGTCGTTTTACCCAACTCTGAATCCTATAAAAAATTATTAAAAAGCCCTATGGAAGAATACTCTGTTGAAAAAGGGAATCCGTTAAGTGATTTTTTTGTTTCGTCCGTTCTTACACAAGGGAGTGCGATTGTGGGATATTTGATCGGGCAATACTCTAATCAACAAAAAGATACGACACTATACACAGTTAAATCTAACGAAATTGCTAATTTCCTAAAAGAAAACCCTATCGTTGAAGAAGCTGGCTTTATCAACGCACGGCTAGGCTCGCGATTAAACAAAAACACAAATGAAAAAACGTACTATTTGAGAAGTTGTTTAACCAATCTTTCATTTAGAGATATTCCCAATCTTGTATCTAAAGTTGAAAATGTTGATGAATTTTTTAAGATTATTCAATAATTATTTTCTAAACAGTGGGTAATGGTTTTCTGTAAACTTTGTAAGGTATACTGTTATATCGCACCACCTTTTCAAATTTATTTATTTCAATTAACAATCTTTATAAAGACACGTAGCCGATTTGGGAAGTGCTTAAACGAAGAGGACTGAAATAAACATGCTACGGCGTGTATTATTTTTACACATTAATAGAAGATTATTTGAAAATTGTTTGATTTTCTAAAAAACCCTTCTTCCTATATAGGAAGAAGGGTTTTAATCTATACTATCTTAATTAAAATTGCTTTATTTATACTTTAAGAAATTATTCATAATATACTGAAGAACCCCAGTATGCAATTAAATCTAGCTCGATGCTTTCTTGGTTATTTACTCGTTCTAAAATGCCTAAGTTCTGACTTTCACTGTATTTTTCAATAAATTGACTTGTAATTATTGACGCTCCGGAAGATAAAAGATGTTGTGTATAGTTGGTAGATAGATTCCAATTCAATCCTTGACTAAGGTAGAACATTAAGATAGCGCCAAAGGTTGAAGAAGATAAATAGTTGGTTAACCAACGATGTCCTAATACAGATTGCTCTTTGTTTGTTAAAATTTGAGAAATACCATTAAAGTCCATGCTATTATATCTTATGTGAGCTGCAGCGCTCTGACACATATTTAAAACCAAAAGTCTTCTCTGATCTCTGATAATTTTTATTTCAGATATTTCATAGAGATACAATTTTTCACTTTCTGATATTTGCAGCCAACTTTTCACAGGGTTATCCGCATCAAAATTGGCATGACCTGACACCCATATTAAATCATAAGTTTCAGAAGCATAAAGTTCTATAAATTCGGTCTTACTACATTCGTTTTGGAATCTTATTGTAATATTTTGATTACCGATCTGCATTTTTCCCAGAAAATATTTTAATGCTTCCAGTTCATATTTACTTGTAAACAAACTCATATCTGGATCAATCCATAATAGGACTTTTTTAAATTGTGCTTCCTGTTTTTTATTTTCTTTTGATAGGACGATTATTTCTTTATCTACACCAACAGACATAATAGACTGAAACGGCGTATTAAAAGTTGATAATTCAAATACTTTTAATTTCTCAACAGAATCGACATTATTAACTTCTTCGATTAGCTTATCCAAACTATAAAAATCATTTAAACGTGATAAATATGCTTGGGAAGTTTTTTTATTCAAATCTGGATTACCAGGAATTTTAGGTTCATGTGTATCTTTATCTTCTAACATTGCCATCCACGTTGATTCGATTTCATCTTTCAACTTCAAAAAATCTGCATGAGTGGTTTGAGATTTATACTTTTTTAGCTTAGTATTTGTAGCGTCTTTTATTAAGTACCAACATTCCATATCATGGACATTTGAAATGGCTAAAATAATCATTTCTTTTTCTTGCAAAATATTTGTTAAACGTTCACCATTATAAGTTCTCCAAATAAATGCTAGTGTCAATGCTAAATCATAGTTTGTTCTTTGTATCAAAGTATAAACAATATCATTAATTATCCAACTTTGTCTTTGTCGCTGTAGACTACTGTATATTTTTTCAGGATAATATTTATAAATTGAATCCATTATTTCATATACACTGTCAATTAAAATTTTCCTTGGAAATGATTCATTGGTTTGTAGTTCTCTTACGTTTAAAATTTTTTTTCTATATTTAAGGATTTTCCTATCCTTAAGTTTATTTAAATGCTTATGTAAACTCACTATTTCAGTAGATTCTAAATTATCAGTGTGAAAGGTCAACAGTGCTTCTATTATCAAAAATCTCTGATAAGTATTCCGAACTTTTTTTAATAATTCCTTTAATAAAAACGTTAATCCAATCAATTCGGAATCCTTAGTTACAAATAATATTCGTGAAGAGTTACATAAAAAATTAATATCTTCATCTGTGCAATCGGTTATTTCCACAAAATTTTTCATCAATTTATAGGTTTCCAAGGACTCACTTAATGCGTTTCCAAGTACACCGCTAACCCTAAAATAAACCGAACAATAACCCAACAGAATTTCTCTTACCCTAGGAATTCTAAGTTCTATTCCCTCAAAGAAATAATCAAATTTGACTTCAGTTTTTAGTTCTCTTTCGGGATCTTTGAAATTATAATCAGGATTTATGCTTTTAACTAAATAATTAAAAGACTCACCAACACAACCAATGGATTCAAGTAGAGTCGCATAATTAATAAGCAAATTAATAGATCTTGTATAAATCTCAATTCTCTCTCTCTTATCTTTTATATGACAACGAGAAGCTTCTATAAATATTTCTACTGTAACATCAATTAGTGACCCAACTTTATGATAATCACTATATTTTAAGGAACCCAACTGTTTTTCAAAAGTGTCTAATAGGACCAAATAATCTTTAGATTCATTATCTGTTATCCAGGCTTTTAAAGTGGATGTATACTCTGAATAATAATTGTGATTTACATCTAAATTATTATTTTCTTTTGCGCTTGTTATAAAACTTTTTAGATAATCTCCTATATCCAAATTTGTCATCAACTGCTCCCCTTTTTTAGTGATAACTGCTTAATAAATATTACCATTATACCTAGCTAGATGTAATACTATGTCTCAATCATCTACTTCCCCCTTTCCTTTTTGGTATGTTTTGTTATACACTGATAAAAACATACGTTCCTACAATTGTTAATTGGAAAAGAGGCGGTCACTTTGGTCTATACAAAAACACATTTAGAAGATTTTATCGAAAATCTCTACACGAACATTGGAATCCACCATCCTCGACAACTAAATCCTGAAGAAATATCTGCAAGGCTTGGTATTGTCATTGATTATGTTGATGGTACAAGCAAGTGCATAGAGTATGAACAATTTTCATTTATCATGCTGAATCAAAATCTCTCCCCTGCTGTGCAATGGCAAGAATTTGCCCATGAGCTCTGTCATCTGTTGCGCCACGCAGGGAATCAGTACACGCTTCCTCCCTTCTTCTTAAAAATGCAGGAATGGCAGGCCAATAGCTTTGCCCTGCACTTTTGTATTCCAACTTTTATGCTTGAAAAACTAGATTTACCAGCTTATAAGCAAGCAGCTATCGCAATAATTGCTCAAACATTCGGTGTTGAGCATGACTTTGCTGAAGAACGGCTTGAGCGTTGGCTGATACAACGGGCTATGGTGTATTACGGATAAAAGAAAAGGATTCTATCCCTATCATTATTTGTCGTAATATGTCGAAGGAAAAGTGTGGAAATCATCTTTTTTTTATAGGAAGATAGATAGAATGACTAGTCCGGCATTATTAGCACACTATGGTGTGTATTTATTTTAGCCATTGAATAGTACTATTTTCATGATATGGATGACTTATTTTTAAAAGGGGGATTTTTCGAAATGAGCAATCTGTTCAAAGGATGTCTTGGTTGTCTAGGACTGCTTGTTGTGTTGGCTTTACTCGTTGGCGGATGTACTGCGTTTTTCGATGTAGACGAGGGCGTTGAGGTTAGCAATAATTCTGTTACAGAAACGGGAGTAAATGAAGCTGATACTGAAACATCTGCTGATCAGGATAGTGAGACAGTCCATAAAGAAGTTCAAGAAACAAATGAACCTGATAGCTGGCTTTCCAAAATTCAAGATGTGGCTGTCTCAAGTAAATCAGAAACAGAAAAGTTTGATGAAATTAGTCTCTACGCTCAAGACTACACACCGAACACTTCCGAATTAAAAGAATTTGAAAAATACATTATCGATGAATTTACATCGGGAGCTTACTTATCCGGTCCTTCAAACGATGCATATATGCTAGAAAACATATTCAAGTCAGAAGTAATCGATGTCTATTACCGGAATAGTCCTCAAGTTCCTATTGGCGATTTCGCTTTTGATTTTTGGCAGAATACAAAATATGTTTACCGTGGAGTCGATACTGTTGATAGTGATCCAGTCAAAGCAAATGAAGAACAAATGAATAAAGCTTTGGCAAAAATGAATTAATAGATTTCTCACCCACCCCCTTTCTCAGCGTTCTTTTTTGATGTGATGTACCAGCAGCTGCGGGGATGGTGTGAAAGGCACTTCTATGGGCGATGCTGTTCTCAGATTATGTATATCCTATCTAACTATGAAAGAAGGAAATAAAAGTGAAAAAACAGTGGTTTGCAGGGAGTGTTTTCTTCTCAGCTGTTCTTATTTTAAGTGGCTGCATTAATGAGAATTCTTCAAGCGATACAAGTCAAGAAACAGCTTCCTTAGCTGAAGCTCAACTAAAAAAAGAAGCTCAAATACTTGATTACACCACAATGTCTGAGAACGGGATTGAAGATGGAGCTAAAGTGGTGATCGATGGGATTGTAGCGTCTGCTGATGATTACGCTGACAATGGTACTATTCCGGCCCGTACAAAATTTGTAGTAAAAAAAGAGGATGATTCTATCCATTATTGGGTTGAAAATCTCTCAGACGATCTAATGAGATTGGATTCGCACGTTAAAGTATATGGTACTTATAAAGGAATTGATGAGGAAAGCCTGCTGCCTGTTGTTGAGGGTGAAGTAGTTGAGGTAGTCAGCGAAGATATCACTGATGAAAATAAGGCATCTTGAAAAGTAAATGATGCAGACACAGGTATTCTTTTCACGAAGAGTTTGACGCTCAGAAAAAGAAGTTGCTCATTTAAAATAGGCAGCCTTTCCCCGGCCATTCTTTTTAATGTACCTGCAGCCGGCGGGGATGTTGTGAAATATATATTTCCCACTAATACATAAGGAGATAATATTGTATGAATAAAAATATTGTTTTTATTTCAGGTATTCATGGTGTAGGTAAAACAACATTCTGTAAGTACCTTGAAGATCGGACCGGCACAAAATCGTATTCAGCCGGTACACTAATAAATGAATACATAAACAATCCCTCTATCTCGAAAGAAGTTTCAAATGTGAACGGCAATCAAGAAATACTCGTCTCATCAATTCAAAGAATAATTCTTGAAGATTCCTTCATATTGGATGGGCATTTTTGTTTGCTCGATAAAAACAGTACTATTCAACAAATCCCAGTTGAAACTTTTTCAGCTTTGTCACCTAAACTCTTTATCGTTTTATATGATGATATCAAAATCATCCAGGAACGCTTAAATAGTAGAGATGCAAAAGTCTACGATGCTTCTCTCTTGGAAGAACTACAGCAACAGGAGATTTCATACTCTTCTCATGTTGCAAACTTACTTAACATCCCGGTTATTCATCACTGCTCTTCTCATGATTATGAGGAAATTACTAGCATTTTAATTGATTTAAATTTAGGAGGAGAACTATCATGAAAACTGAACCTTATTTGAAGTATGAGCTTTTTGCTGACATTAACTTAGATGATCCATTTTTTGATTCATTAAAAGAGGATTACCCAGAATTTGAAAAATGGTTTCATAAAAAAGGAAACGAAAGAGCATATATCCTTCGTGAAAACGATTTAGTCGAAGGTTTTTTATACTTAAAGTACGAACACGGGCCAATTGATGACGTATATCCAGTGATTGATTGTACAAGTGCCTTAAAAATCGGAACCTTAAAAATAAATCCGCATGGAACTCGTTTGGGAGAGCGTTTTATAAAAAAAGCACTTGATCATGCAATCGCAGGTGATGTTGAACTCTGTTATGTTACTGTATTTGAAAAACAGTCATCCTTATTAAAAATATTTGAAAAATATGGATTTACTCGATTTGGTCAAAAATCTAATGGTGAGCTCGTTTTGGTGAAAAATCTAGTTGAACTTTCTGGCGAAGTCCTAAAAGATTACCCTTTGATTAGTACCCAAGGAAAACAAAAATATTTATTAGCGATCTATCCACAATATCATTCTATTATGTTTCCTGATTCTATTTTAAATAATGAAAATATAAACGTATTGGAAGATTGTAGCGTTACGAATAGTATTCATAAGATCTATGTAACCACGATGAAAGTTAATCGCGCGAATCCTGGCGACATATTCGTAATGTATCGAACTGCCACACCTGGTAAATCTGCAGAGTATAGCTCTGTCGTTTCTTCTATTTGTGTTGTAGAAGAGGTGAAAAGCCAACATGAATTCGCGAATTTTGATGATTTCTTTCAATATGCCACTACTTATAGTATATTTGATTATGATGATTTAAAATACTGGTATAATAAAGGCGGCTGCTATACTGTTAAAATGACTTATAATGTCGCTTTAAGCAAGCGGTTAATCAGACAAAAATTGGCCGATGAAATTGGTCTAGATCGAAATACACGTTGGTCGTTTATCAAACTAACGGATAAGCAGTTTAATCGAATTTTAGAAGAAGGTGGAGTAAGTGAAGGTATTATTATCGATTAAACCACAATATGTTCAAGAAATCATAAATGGAAATAAAAAATTTGAATACCGAAAACGCATTTTCAAGAAAAATGTAGAGTCTGTTGTTATTTATTCTACAATGCCTGTTGGTAGAATCATTGGTGAGTTTAAAATAGATAGAATTATTAAGGACTCGCCTGTTGAATTATGGAATCAGACGGCAAGGTATTCTGGTATATCGAAAGATTCTTTCCTAGAGTATTTTTCTGGACGAAATAATGGATTTGCCATCAAGATTAAAGAGTTTGTTGAATATGATGAGCCTATAAATCCAAAGGAGTTAGACAAAGATTTCACGGCTCCACAGTCTTACAAGTATATTTACAATGAACCTGATATTCAGTTGAATTTAATGTGAACTTTTCCTTTAATCTCACTCAACCCCTCCCTTCATGAGTTGGGGTTTTTCTTTAAGCTCAAAAAGAACATATGTTCCGAGAATAAATGTTCTGAAGTCTGGAATACAAAAATTAAAGCCTGATATATAAGCACTTTTGTATTATCTACTTGAAGTAATGGAATACATTCACTAACTTTTGTATCAGTTGTGTCATTGATTAATACATAAATTATTTGAATGATTAAGATGAAGGAGTGAGCACTATGGCAAGCATCGAAAAACGCGGTGATAATTCGTTCCGACTAATTGTTGAAGCAGGTTATGACGGAAATGGTAAACGAAAAAGACGATCAAAAACAATTCGTGTGGATCCAGACCTTTTGAAGAAGACACGCAAGCTAAACGATTATTTGAATGCGGAGCTTTATAAGTTTAAAACAGAGGTTGAATCCGGTGAATATATCGCACCAGAAAAGCTGACATTTGCCGATTTCTCTGTGGAATGGGAAAAGAAATATGCAAAAAAAGAGCTCGGCGAACAGACCCTGGATACGTACTTATCCTACTTAAAGAATCATATTTTACCTACGTTCGGACATATGCGTCTGGATCAAGTGAAGCCGATTCATATAGTGAACTTTCTCGATGGTTTGAAACGAACTGACGGGGACGAAAAGGCGATTTCTATCTCTACTATAGAATATATTTATCGTGTTCTTCGAAATGTTTTTCAACGAGCCGAAGACTGGAAAATACTCAAGGAGAACCCAGTTGCTTCTGTGAAGCGTCCGAAAGACCGAACAAAGAAAAAAGTGGATGTATATGACGAAAAGGAAATCACAGCTCTTTTCGAAACTGCTCAAGACGAACCGTTTCATTGGCGGTTATTCATCACATTGGCCCTAGCTGCTGGATTAAGACGTGGAGAACTTCTTGGATTAGAGTGGATGCACGTCGATTTTGATAACGGAACAATTCACATCGATCAAGTCATTAGCCGTGGCGAAAAGGGGCGTGCGGTTTTAAAAGAGCCAAAATCCGAAACATCCAAACGTTTAATTTCTCTTCCCTCCTCTGTTCTATTGGAGTTAAAAAGATATCAACTGCATTGGCGGAAAGAAAAAATGAAAATGGGGGATTTATGGGATGAGAAAAAACATGAATTTGTTTTTTGTAATGAAAACGGGAAGCACTTTTATCCAACCACGCCTACAACCTGGTGGAGACGATTTACGACTCGTGTTGGCGTCCGATACATCCGACTGCATGATCTACGACATACTTCTGCCACCATGCTGATTAATCAGGGCGTTCATGCCAAAATCATTTCAGAAAGACTTGGCCATGCTGATATTCGCATCACGATGGACACGTATGGTCACGCTTTACGATCCGCTGATCAAGAAGCAGCGGATAAATTAAATGATCTTTTTTCATCCAAAAAAGATACCATTTAACGTTTTCGTCCCCAGTTCGTCCCCATGCACTCCATAGATACAAAAAAAGACCACCTCCGAAGAAGTGGTCTTTTCATAGAGAAACCGTGTTCCTGACGCTCTCTCAGGGGTTTTAACACCCAATGATTCCTACTGGGTTCGAACCAGCGACCTCTACCCTGTCAAGGTAGCGCTCTCCCAGCTGAGCTAAGGAATCGTTTTACTGACAAGTTCTATTATATGAAATTGTCAGCTAGGTGTCAACGATTTTTTATTTTATTTTTCGCCACATTAAGTGGATGACAATGAGAAAGATAATGGTCATAATGACAGCAGTCAGCATGCCGATATGGAATGTGTTTGTGCCGGTGAGCGGTGATTGGTTTCGCATAGATACGAAAATACCGGCCATGACGATGCTGAAGGCGAGCATCATGATGCTCAGAACAAGCGCTGACGCCATCCGCTCGATCCGCTTCATGATATTTTCATCGGCGGTGACGTGCATTTTTAGCTTCGGCTGACCGCCTTCCCATTCGCTCAACGTTTCATTTAGGACGCCAGGAAGCTTGTCTGCGGCCATTTTCATTAAGCGCACAAATGAACGTGATCCGCGCATGAGTTCTTTCGGATGGATGCGGCCTAAGAGCACTTCGAGTGACATATCTCGCACCATTCCTGAAAGGCTTGAGCCTGGGTCAAGTGCGATGACGGTCTGCTCAACTTTTAAAAAGGCCTGCCCCACTTGTACGAAGTCTTTCGGGATGCTAATGCTATGACTGCCCGCAACGGTGAAGAGCTCCTGCAGCATCGTACCCATTTCCACATCAGCTAATTCAATATCCATATAGCCCGCCATCCATCGGCTAATATCGCGCTGTAACATACGGCGATCGACCGGTTTTCGTGATCCCATTTCAAGCACGAGCATGGACAGTGCTGCCGCATCACGGTCAGCGAGGGCAAATAAGGAGTCTGACAGCAAATGCCGCATCTCATCAGATAGTCGTCCTGTGTTGCCAAAATCAATAAGACAAAGGCGCCCGTCTTTCAATAATAACAAGTTCCCCGGATGCGGATCGGCGTGAAAAACGCCATCAATAAACACTTGGCGCAACACCGTTTCAGACAAGGATTGAGCAAGTTCTTGACGCTCTTTTATGTCCATTCCAGCGATGACTTCTCCATGCAACGGCTTTCCGTCCATATATTCCATCACAAGCATCTGCTCTGTTGAGCATTCCGGATAAATAAGCGGCACGTAAACATACTTTTCTTTTATTGTTTCCCGCATACCGGCCGATTCCGTTGCTTCCATCCGGTAATCCATTTCTCTGCGGAGCGAGCTCACGAAGTCATCGATAATCGCTTTTAAGCTTACTTGCCGTGCAAGCTCTGAATTGCGCTCTGCAAGATTCGCAAGCTGCCGTAAAATCGACATGTCATTGCGAATAATCGGTTCGATGCCTGGACGGCGAACTTTAATGGCGACTTCTGTTCCGTCTTTCAGTGCAGCACGGTGCACCTGACCAATGGATGCAGCGCCGATCGGTACTTCTTCCATATAAATAAGCCAGTCGTCAAGCGGCTGCCCCGCTTCTGATTCGACAATCTTTTTAATTTCTTCAAAAGGCACAACTGGTGCACCGCTTTGCAGTTTGGACAGCGGGTCGGTCCAAGATGGCGGCAATAGATCCGTTCTCGTTGATAAAAACTGGCCTAGCTTTATAAATGTCGGTCCGAGTTCTTCAAGTGCCCGCCGCAGCTGCTCGCCTTTTACATTTTGCTCTTTTCCCCCTCTTCTCGTGAATGGAATTTTCTCCGCTAGTCCGAGGTCTTTTATGTATCCCGCAAAGCCATGCTTCGCGAACACCGCCACAATTTCCGGTGCCCGCCGCAGCGTCCCGATTCTTCCCACATTGCCACCTTCTTCGTTTCGGTTGTTTTTCCCATCATAACACATTCCTATATGTTGTTTAAAACAACAAGACATGTGAATCTCCCTATCAACGAGATTCTCGTCGGACAATCTGTCCGAAAACATAAGGTGTATGGTAAAATGAGCTGACTTGTTTTTAGGAGGGATTTAATGATGAGACGCGGGACGATACAGGATGATGTCATCCATTCAAAAGAACTTGGCGAAGATGTACCGATTTTGATTTACGTGCCAGCTGACTTTTCACCAATGTATACGTATTCGTTTCTTCTATGCCAGGATGGCAAGGATTACTTCCAAATGGGGCGCATTCCGCGTGTCGCGGATGAGCTTTTAGATCAAGATGAAATTGAAAACATGATTATCGTCGGAATTCCATACACTAATATAGACGATCGCCGGGAAAAGTATCATCCGGACGGTATCAAGCAAAAAGCATATATTCGCTTTTTAGCTCACGAAGTCGTTCCCTATCTCGATGAAAAGTTTCCCGGTCACAATGATCGTTTCGGACGGGCGCTTGCTGGTGACTCGCTTGCGGCGACGGTTTCGCTCATGGCTGCACTTGCGTATCCGAATCTTTTCGGGAAAGTGATCATGCATTCGCCCTTCGTTGACAGCTCAGTCATGAATGCGGTCGAACGAGCAGATTCTGATTGCAAACTTTCGTTGTATCATGTGATTGGAACGGACGAGACGAACGTGAAAATGACTAATGGGGAAACAGCAGACTTTTTAACGCCGAATCGGGCGCTTCATTCATTGATTTCTAAAAAGAAATTTGATTATTTTTATGAAGAGTTTGACGGCGGACATATGTGGACGTACTGGCAACCGGATATGAAGCGGGCGCTATCGAAAATGTTTGAATGAGGAGTAATGCTTAAGATACCGCATTCCTCGTCATTTTTGTTATACTAATGAAGAAATGCTATTTCTAGGGAGAGTGAACGAAATGAAATACGGTGTTGTTATTTTTCCATCTAAACCTTTGCAAGATAGAGTAAACGGTTATCGGAAACGCTATGACCCGCATTATGCACTCGTTTCACCGCATATTACATTAAAGAGTTCATTTGATGCAGGCGTCGATGATCTTGCTTCCATCTCAGAAAAACTGCATAAGATCGCGGCGATCCATCAGCCTTTTTCGTATCATGTCAGCAAAGTAAAATCGTTTGAACCAGTGAGCAATGTCATTTATTTTAAAGTAGACCGTAACGAAACACTCACGTCTCTTTATGACATGATGCACACAGAGCATTTCCCTGGTGAAGAGCCGTTCCCATTCGTTCCCCACATCACTATCGGACAGAAATTATCAGATGATGAACATTCTGATGTGTACGGATCACTGAAAATGGAATCGATTGACTTAACTGAAACCGCCGATCAATTCCATTTGCTCTATCAGTCTGAAAATGGCGTGTGGACTGTTCATGAAACATTTTTACTCGGAAAGGATGCTTAACAAGTTGAAAGTAGTCATAGCAACCGATTTAAAACAGCGGGAAGACGCTTATTCTGTTCGGATGACTGTATTTGTCAATGAACAGAATGTCCCTGCTTCAATTGAAATTGATGAACTCGAAGATGAAGCCGTTCATTTTGTCTTATATGATGACGAAATGAGTCCGTGTGGTGCCGGTCGTTTTCGCACCGTTGGCTACTACGGGAAAGTAGAACGTATTTGTGTGTTGAAAGAATCCCGCGGGCAAGGAGCCGGCGACCTCATTATGGGCGCGATTGAGCAGCATGCAGCCACTGTTCCACAACTCACTGCCTTAAAGCTTGATGCACAAGTACAGGCAATTCCTTTTTACGAAAAGCGAGGATACGAAGTCGTTTCCGATGAGTTTTTAGATGCCGGTATCGTGCACAAAACAATGACAAAGCCTTTATAAACGCAAAAAAAGCTTATTCTCTTATAATAGATGAATAAGCTTTTTCTATGAATTCGTCATGGTGCGCTCCTTCTTTCATTATGCCAGTTTATCAATTTCAAATCCCTTTCTGCTAATTTGAGCAAGGTGTACGCGGAATGCTTCATGTTCATGTTGCCGCTTTTTCCTTCGTTCTTCCACACTCATTTGCGGCTCAGCACGATCGCGTAAAATTTTATCAAACGATACTTTGGCAGCTGGATCGATGTAGGTATCGCCTCTACTCGATTCATTTAAAACCCGTTCCCTATAATGGCTATACTGATACTGTGGGATCGGCAGCACGTAGCCCATCTCTTTTCCTCCTTTCAACATAAAATATATGTACATAGATATATATGTATTGTTTAGCCGTTTTATGTCTCACCAAAACCATTCTTGCAAAAATCACAACCTTCTTCCTGCTTACGTGAAAAAAAGAGCGACTTTTCGGCCACTCTTCACTACACTACACTACATTACATTTATTTAATCATTTTCGTAATGGCATCTATATTCAGCTTTTTGCCATCTTTTATAATCGTTTTGACGAGTTCGTCTTCTACTTGCTTCGGTACTTTTTTACCGGCAAGTGCTGCCGTTTGTGCAATGACTGCGCGAACTGTTCGTTCATCGCGGAAATCAGCATACTGAAGCGAATCAACAAGAGCGAACACGTCGTTCATACGCACGCCTGTTTTTTTCTCAATTTTGCCAAAGAACTTGTTGTCCACTGTGGCTCCCCCTTTTAAAAATCAATAAAAGCTTGCGCCAACGATGATCAACAAAATGAACAAAACAACAATTAAAACAAATGTGCTTGAACCGCCGTATCCACCACCGTTTCCACCGCAGCAGCCGCCACCATAGTAACCCATTGTCATTTCCCCCTTTCTCTATTCTCCTTACTATCATATGGAGAATCAAAAAAAGAGGTTGGGCCGCTCACCCTTTTGGTTTAAAAAAGATGGCGCCCATAAAACCAAACACAATTGCTGCGGAAATACCAGAACTTGTTACTTCAAACATACCGGTCAACACACCAACGACTCCATGTTTTTCCGCTTCTTGCATCGCACCAGCCACGAGTGCGTTGCCGAAGCTCGTAATCGGAATCGTTGCCCCGGCTCCCGCAAAATCAATAAGCGGTTCATATAAATCAAATCCGGCAAGCACAGCACCTACTACGACGAGTATCGATAATGTATGCCCTGGTGTTAACTTGCCAACATCCATCATCAACTGACCGATAACACATATGAGGCCACCGATAATAAATGCCCAAAAAAACATTGCGATCATTCGTCTCTTCCTTTCCTTTAAAAAACAGATTTAATAAGCGCTACAATAAAAGCAGAAAAAACGCCAAATAAAATGACCGAACCAGCGAGTTTAAACATATTGCCTCCGACCCCTTGTACGAATCCTTCTGAACGATGTTCAATCGCCGCTGAAATAACGGCGTTGCCAAATCCCGTTACCGGCACCGCACTGCCAGCACCCGCAAACTGGCCAAGTCTATCATATACGCCGAATCCTGTTAACAGCATGGATAAAAAGATCATGAACGCCACTGTTGGGTTCCCTACTGTCTGCTCGGTAAAGTTAAAAAAGAAAATAAAGAAATAGGATACGGCTTGACCGATTATACAAACAAGACCGCCTGTCCAAAACGCGCGAATGCAATTTTTTAACACCGGCTTTTTTGGTTCGTACTTTGAAGCAAGCTTTTTATAATTCTCCGGCTTCATTAGGCCATCTCCTCTTTCAATTTAATAATTTCAGACAGCCGTTTATTCGCTTCTTTTTCCGTCAGATGGCCCGCTTCCATGTCTTCCTTTAATCGGACGGCTTCAAGGAAAATTTTGTAATCACTCGAAACCACCACTTCTTCCGTACTCTCCATTTTCTGAATGCGTTTATCAAGATCTTTTTCAATTTCCTTCATGTTAAATCGGTCAAGATGACGCACTTTATACGCTACGAGCAGCTGGTCTTTTCCTTTTATAACAGCCGTATCGTAAATAGTTTCAATCGAATCTGCTTCTTTTTTGATTTTTTCAGCAAATCCATCATGTTTTCCGTCAAGCTGCACAGCATCCGGATCAGCCGTTTCCAAGATCACTGTTCCATCATGTTCCGGTGCACATCCCGCCAGCAGCAAGATGGTGAGTGCCCATTTCTTCATGATATGTACCTCCGTTTTTGATCAGTATGTCCTGAAAACAAAAAAAAATTCTGCTCATAGCGGCAATTGTCCACGCCGAAGAGAACAGATTTCATACAGTATTAGTGTACCGATATTTTAAGGAGGAGTGCATGATGGGATGCCATAAGCATCGCGACGATTTTGACAATGATGATCTGCGTCAGCGTTCTGAAAGCTGCGTTCGCGAAGTTGTACGCGCAATTCGCGACATTCAAGATGCAAAAGAAGATGATGACTGCAGAGACTGCAAAGACTGCTTCGCCGAGCCGCTTGGAGACTTAGACGGTCCACGCCGACGCAATGCAGATACACGTGTGATTACACTTACAACGAAGGAAGGAAAACCGTTTTTCGCTTTCTTTGATCCTGCAGAAGCTGATGATAATGATCATTGCAGAACAGGATGTGTATCCATCTTTTTCCGTGTTGAAGATGTGTTTGACAGCGGTTGTGCCCGCCTTCGTGTATTACTGCCGCTTGACCATGACTTTGATCCTGTTAATCTTGCGGACGATGGCGACATCAGCCTCAAAAAAGTATGCAAAGTCGAAAACTTTAAAAAGACCCGTAGTTGCGTTACCGTTGATTTAAATGATTTTCTTGCGGTTCAGTGTATTAAAGACGTGGACTTAAATGTATGCCGTTAATTTTAACCCGCCCCCACGGCGGGCTTTTTTCATGTACCAGCAATTCGAATATATACAATTTCTGCAATTGGAACACGAACTGTTTCTTTCCCTTCTTCCTCAAGCACCCACACATTATCTCCATCAAAACGTTCAATGATCCCACGCACGGATCCATTTTTCCATTCAAACTGACATGGCACTGGAATTCTGCGCTGCGCCAAGTAAATGACTTTCTCCTCCACATTCATTTCCTTGAACGGAAGTAATCTACCTGATCCTGACGGCGTCTCTTTTGTTACAGGTTTAGTCTCTTTTGTTACAGGTTTAATTGGTATTTCTGGCGTTTCAGTTATTTCTGGTGTTTCAGGCACTTCACCGGCTTTCACAATTTCCTGCATAACTGGCTGCACATGCTTAAGCGTTGGCTGTCCGATGTATAAGAGCGGTCCCTGTTCTTTTTTCACGCCTTTAGCACCTCCGCTTTTTGTCCAGTATATGCAAAAAAACTGCCCGATATGGACAGTTTTCTAAAAAATTAATTTCCGATAATGTGGAAATTAATTTATTTTCAAGCAAGCCTTATTGATCTGATTGTCCTAAACAAGATGACAACTTATATAAATTCTCCATACTCAACAAGTGCTGACTCAAATTTTTCTTCATTTTGTTTTAATTCAACTATTTTCCCCTCATTCTTCTTTGTCATAGATTGATCAAATTCATAGCCCACTGCATATTTCCGTAAACTTTTTAGGATTTCTTAACATTACTTTGCTAGTTGATAAATATTTATTGGACTCAACCCTAGGATATTTAAATAAAATGTTATAATATAATACCAGATAACAAAAGCAGGTATATTAAATATTGATATTAAACTGTACCTATTTCAATGGAGGCTGAAATGGAAGATATACTTAAATTAAAAGGCAAGAATATTGTAGTTATGGGTGTCGCCAATGAACGGAGCTTAGCTTGGGGTGTAGCAGAAGCCCTTTATAAAGCAGGAGCAAATGTAATTTATACATACAGATTGGAACGATCTCTAGGAAAAATAACGAAGCTATTAGAGAAAAATAACTATCCATCAGAATATATTTTCCATTGTGATGTAAATAATGATGATAGTATTCGCAAAGCATTTAAAGATATAGGTGAAAAAGTTGGTGTCATTCACGGATTGGTTCATTCTATTGCCTATGCTCATGCAGAAGACTTAAAGGGTGATTTTGTAGAAACATCTAGAGACGGATATGCATTTGCCCAAGATACTAGTGCCTATTCATTAATTGCTGTAGCAAGAGAAGCTCGTCAATATATGACAGAAGGAGCATCCATTGTTACAATGACTTATCTTGGAGCAGAACGCGCTGTGGAAGGTTATAACCTAATGGGTGTTGCAAAAGCTTCTCTTGAAGCCAGTGTGAAATACTTGGCACTCGATTTGGGTAAAGACAATATTAGAGTCAATGCTGTTTCAGCAGGAGCCGTTCGAACACTGGCGGCCAAGGGAATTCCAGCTTTCAATACCATTCTTCATCATATTGAAGAGAAGTCACCTTTGAAGAGAAATGTGACTCAAGAAGAAGTAGGCGACATGACTCTTGTTATACTTAGCCACCTTTCTAGAGGAGTCACTGGTGAAATTATTTATGTTGACTCTGGTTACAATATATTGGGATAGTATATGAACAAATGAATCAATACGTTTATTTACGAAAAAAGACCGTTTTCGGTCTTTTTTTCTTTTCCAAAGATTCACTTTATATGCATGATTACAGAAAAAATCAACGTAAATCCTGTTTCAGCTCCGTATTTCCATTTCAATATTTTCATGCTCTATTTAAGAAGTATAACCTCTTTTTCAATTAAATCAGCCGTTTTAAATGCCTCTCCAACCGACAGATCCCCTCAAAGTCGAGTGCAAAGCGATATGATACAATCAAAACAAGCTTCAGTTGCTTCAGCAAAACGGTGTTAAAAAAGCCGCTTATGACGACAATAACTAGTGACGAACTTCCACCTTTCTTTTTGTGCACGATATCGCAGTAAACTTTTCGTCTGCTCTCTTATTTACCCTTTAAATATGTATATTTTCAAGGAGGCGTTTTGATGAACTTAGATATTATTGGTGACATACACGGCTGTTTAGATGAATTTCGTTCATTAACGTTGAAGCTTGGCTATTCATGGGACTCGGGCATTCCTGTTCATCCCGCTGGCCGGACGCTCGCTTTTGTCGGCGACCTGACAGATCGCGGTCCGGATTCTGTTCGCGTTCTTGATGTCGTTTGCCGTCTGTTTGACGAACAGTCCGCTCTATACGCGCCCGGCAATCACTGCAATAAATTATACCGTTACCTTGTTGGAAATAAGGTTCAAAAAACACACGGTTTAGAAACGACGGTCGCTGAACTCGACTCGCTTTCAGCACGGGACTATAAAAAGATTCGCAGCCGCTTTTTATCCATGTATGAACAGTCGCCGCTTTATCAAATGGTGGACAGCGGGGCGCTCATTATTGCCCATGCCGGCATACGCGCTGACTACATCGGGCGGCATGATTCACGAGTGAAAACATTTGTCCTCTATGGGGATATTACCGGCGAGAAACATGCGGACGGTTCGCCTATTCGGCGCGACTGGGCAAAAAATTATACCGGTGATCCGTTTATCGTGTATGGACATACACCTGTTAAAGAGCCGCGTGCATTAAACGGAAGCATCAACATTGATACTGGCTGCGTCTTTGGCGGCAAGCTGACAGCACTCCGCTGGCCCGAACGCGACACCGTATCGATCCCTTCGAAACAGCCTCTCGTTCCCGAAAAATTCCGGGAGTTTGATTGAACATGATAAACATAAACAAACCGTACTCCATAATGGATGGACGGTTTGTTTAGTTAAGCATTTCTTTCATATCATCCGGCATTGGCATGACAATGTTCATCTCTTCACCCGTCAACGGATGCATAAATGAAAGATGACCGCAATGCAGTGCTTGCCGCTTTATCCGCTGCAGATGGCCGCCATACAAATCATCGCCAGCAAGCGGGTGGCCGATATGGGCCATATGTACACGAATTTGATGCGTTCGGCCTGTTTCCGGCTTCACTTCAATGTGCGCGAAGTGAGCGTACTGCTTCAACACACGGTAACCGGTCCGCGCTATTTGCCCGTCCGGCCGTACCATTCGTTCAATAATGCTGTCATCACGCCGGCCAATCGGCGCATCAACAACACCGGTTTCATCAGAAAATACACCTTCAGCGAATGCTTCATACCGGCGAAAAACGAGTTTCTTTTTCTGCATTTCAGACAGTAAATGATGAATATAACGGTTTTTTGCGACCAGCACAATGCCCGATGTATCCCGGTCGAGCCGTGTAATAATATGAGCCGTTGCTGCAATCCCTTGCTCTTCATACAATCCGAGCAATCCAGCGGCAAGCGATCCGGACGGATGTTCACGCGACGGAATAGTATTCATTCCTGTCGGCTTCCCAATCGCGATCAGCACCTCATCTTCATACAACACATGAAGTGCTATTCGTTCTGCCTGCATACTGTCTGACGGCACTTCCCTCGGAAAAATGACCCGTACAGCGTCACCCGCTTTTAATACGTGACGTACGTTTACTTCTGCTCCGTTCACTAAAATAAAACCACCGGCAAATTTTATATCCGTAAGCGCCCGCTTTGAAATCGACTTTTTCTGCAAAAATGTTCGCAACAGCATGCCGTCTTCATCCGCCGTCCAGCTTAATTCAAAGGGTGTCATGTTAGTTGCTGACAAACGAATCATGCACCCTTTTCCAAAACGGGAAAGGACGGAAACGCGCAAATCGAATTTTTTCACTGGCAACACGATATTGAATCGACTTGACGTCTTTGTGTAAAATTGTCAAATGGTCAATGGTCACCAGAAAGTCCAGCCGGTTGACCGGTTTTAACATACATGTGTGATGTGCCGGCAAAATGAGCGGTGAACCGACTGTCCGAAACACACGGTTATTGATCGAAGCCATTTCCGCAAGCTGTAATGCACGGATGGACGGATGCAAAATCGCTCCACCAAGCGCTTTATTATATGCCGTACTTCCAGATGGAGTCGATACACATAATCCATCGCCGCGAAACCGTTCAAAATGTTCGCCGCGTATTTCAACATCCATGACAAGCGTCCCATCCACACTTTTCACCGTTGATTCGTTTAATGCCAAATAGCGTGTTTCTTTGCCGTCGTGCTGATAGCGGATAATGGCTTCTAAAAGCGGATATTCGATAATTTGATAGGGCGTCCGTGCAATAGCAATGACAAGCTTCTCAATTTCATTCGGCGTCCAGTCCGCATAAAAGCCGAGATGACCGGTATGAACTCCGACAAACGCCGTTTTATCCAGCCGACCGCTGTATCTGTGAAACGCGTATAACAGTGTGCCATCACCGCCAACTGAAATAACAATATCCGGCTCACTTTCATCGTATGCCAGTTTAAAATCAGTTAAATAATTACGGATTTTGTGCATTAATGCATTGGACTTCGCATCACCTTTTGACGTAATTGCAAACTTCATCTGTCTCACCCCTGTCGATTATTCTTCATTCCTTTTTCTTCGTAAAAAATTTTTGCGCTTCTTGTATTTCTTCACGGATGAGCGACATCTCTTCATCGAGCCGAAATGCTGCCTCTGCCGCACGCTGCAAACGCATTTGAATTTCCGTCGGGAAGTCGCCGTTGTATTTATAGTTTAGCGAATGCTCAATCGTTGCCCAAAAATTCATCGCTAGCGTCCGAATTTGAATTTCTGCTAAAATTTTCTTTTCCCCGTGAATCGTCTGAACTGGGTATTCAACGACCATATGATAGGACCGGTAGCCGCTCGGTTTTTTGTGGGATATATAATCTTTTTCTTCTACAATTCTGAAATCATTTCGCTTCCGGAGAATGCTAACGACCTTTTTAATATCCTCGACAAACTGACACATCATACGCAGTCCCGCAATATCCTGCATGTCACGATGAAGGCGATCCATCCGAATTCTTTTCGTGTTCATTTTATCAAGAATACTCGGGACTGGCTTCACTCGGCCTGTCACAAACTCGATTGGTGAACGATCGTCACTCATCGTAAATTGCTTCCTGATTCCGCGCAGTTTCACCTTCAACTCTTCTACTGCCTGCTTATAAGGTGATAAAAATTCATCCCAATTTTCCATTGCATCCTCCATCAGTGCTGTTCAGCGAAAAAGACTCGTTCTACTTTTTCCACCATTTCCTCGCCGTAATTGCCGTTCCCTTCAATATTAGCAACGAGCTCTTCCATTTCTTCTTGAAAAGAGGCAAGTGTAAATGTTCCGTCCGTACCGACCGCTTCGAGTGGATGCTTGCCATCAATCGCTTTTTTTACGTCCAGCCATGTGCTTTCGTGCAAATACACATACACATATCCAGGTTCCGCTTCAGCCAAATATACAAAGGCAAAGGCGTCTGAATCGGTAATCACCTGGTTCCTTGCCTGCAAGTGTGTGACTTCAACGTCTTCTTCTGATAATAGACGAAGCACCCCTTCCACCCATTCTGTGTTCGTAAAATGCCATTTTGTTCTCATATCTAATTCTCCTTTATAACGTCCGTTCATTCAAAACATCGTAACCATTTTACCACATTTTGTTCTTTTAAACATTGTCTGAACAGGATACAATGAGAGTAATGACTTTTTTGGAAAAAGAGGAAGATAAATGAACCAGGAAATTGAAATTGAATTTAAATGTTTGCTGTCAAAAGAACAATTTGATCAATTGGTTGAATCCTTTCATCCCGGCCCCTTTACCACACAACATAACCATTATTTCGACACGGCTGACTTTTCACTAAAAGAAGCCGGTGCTGCCTTGCGCATTCGTGAAAAAAATGGACGAGCTGAAATGACATTAAAGGAACCAGCTGAAGTCGGATTGCTTGAATCAACCGTTGCTCTCTCAAATGATGACGTAACTGCTTCCCTATCTGGTGGCATTCCAGATAACGATGTGATGGCTGCTGCCCGTAAACACACCGGTAAAAATGCCGTTTTTCATTTCGGTACATTGTCTACAACACGTGCTGAAATAGACTATAAAGGCGGGCTGCTCGTTTTTGATCACAGCACATATGTAAACCATGAAGATTACGAAATTGAATATGAAGCAAAAGATCTTTCAGGTGAGCAGACTTTTCTTGCGCTTCTAAATTCATTCAATATCGAATATATACCGGCTGAAAATAAAATTCGCCGTTTCTATCACGCACAATTTCAAAACGGAGGCCATTAACGTGGATACAAGCTTCTTTAATACGATGATTCGTTCAACGATGATGAATGCCATGCCAGCAACGAAGACTACTTCTCCTTTTTTGACACCAACAGCTCATTCTATGGTCTTCGGATCCATTTTACAGCAGGCGCTCGTGCAGGGACTTGACATTGTAAATGCAAATGAATCGAGCACCGTTGCC
Source organism: Bacillus sp. 37MA (assembly GCF_000372765.1). Lineage (NCBI taxonomy): Bacteria > Bacillati > Bacillota > Bacilli > Caryophanales > Bacillaceae > Bacillus > Bacillus sp. 37MA. The sequence continues at coordinate 92,547 of NZ_KB889752.1, read as the reverse complement.
TCTGGGCCTGCTCTTTATACAAAAGCCGGTGCAGACGTTTTATCGGCCGCAGCGACAGATTATGATGATATTATTACAAGGGCTGCAGAAACATATCATGTGCCGAAAAAACTCATTCAATCTGTGATCAAACAGGAATCCAATTTTAACCCGAATGCGGTCAGCTATGCAGGCGCGTCCGGACTCATGCAGCTCATGCCAGCAACCGCACGTGATCTTGGTGTACAAAATTCGTTTGATCCAGAACAAAATGTGTTTGGGGGTACCAAATATCTGCGTCGAATGCTCGACATGTTTGATGGCAACACAACATTGGCACTTGCAGCCTATAATGCAGGGCCAGGCAACGTAAAAAAGTACGACGGCATTCCGCCGTTCAGCGAAACACAAAATTATGTAAAAAAAGTAACCAGTTACTACAATACGTAGAGCTGGTTTTTTTGTGTGAAGCACTTCATTTGTTTTATAACAGAAGCCTTGTTAAAATGAATATATACTATGAAATAAAAGGAGTACATTTTATGGCCAAGCAATCCAATGTTCCATACGACATCATTGGCGAAGAACAGCTTTCAAAGCTAGTTGACGCATTTTACAGCCGCGTTTCGCAACATCCGGATCTTGTGCCGATATTCCCCTATGACTTAACGGAGACGGCCCGGAAACAGAAGCAATTTTTGACACAGTTTTTGGGTGGTCCTCCCCTTTATACCGAAGAACACGGGCATCCCATGCTCCGAGCACGCCATCTGCCATTTCCAATTACACCGGTACGAGCAGATGCCTGGCTAGCTTGTATGAATGCGGCAATGGATGAGGTGCAGTTACACGGAGATTTGCGGACTTTCTTTTTTGAACGGCTTACACAAACGGCACGCCACATGGTAAACCGGCCGAATGATAAGGATGATGTTCTGTGAATTCAATACAATTACCTGATCGTATTTGCTCTAACCGGCAAAAACCGCTCGAGCTATATGTATTTGTTGATCCACTTTGTCCGGAATGCTGGGCACTTGATCCGAAGCTCCGGAAACTGCAGATAGAATATGGGCATTATTTTAAACTGAAGCAAGTGCTGACCGGAAAACTGACCTCTTTAAATGCACCGAGACGGCCCCTTGCTGTTGAACAGAGCGGACTTGCGTGCAATGAATCGCTCTGGGTGGAAGACTCTGTTTCCTCTCCTTTTCTTGCATCAATTGCGATAAAAGCAGCGGAATTGCAAGGAAGAAGGGCAGGAAGTAAGTTTTTACGTAAACTGCAGGAACAGTTTTTTTTAGACAGAGAGAATGTATCTGATTTAGCTGTATTGAGCCGGTGTGCAGAAGAATCGGGACTAGATAAGGGCGAATTTTTAAACGATATTCATTCCACTGGGGCGACGAAAGCCTTTCAATGTGATTTGACGATTACATGTGAAATGGATGTAGACGAAGCACCGACGGTCGTGTTTTTCAATGAACGAATAGAAGATGAAGGCATTAAAATTGCTGGACTTTATTCATACGATATTTACGTTCAAATTTTGCAGGAAATATTGGAAGAAATACCCGAGCCGCTCGATCCACCGCCGCTTGAAGAATTCATGCAATATTTCAGAATTGCAGCAACGACTGAAATTAGTGAAGTGTACGATTGTTCAGAAGTTCATGCTTTACGAGAATTGAAAAAGCTGCAGTTACAGCAAAAAGTGCGCAAAATCGATACAAAGCACGGCACTTTCTGGGAGTATATATAATAAAAAAAGACGTCGGTGCTGCTGGCGTCTTATACCGTTGACAACTTCGCTTTTCAATAATTCCACTTGAAGCGAGGTTGTTTTTTTATTTTTTAAAAACGCAGACGCAGTCTTCTTTTTGAAGGCTGGGTCTGCGTACTGATTACGATTGAAGAGTCGCTCATTATGACGTGTAAACAATGGCTACTTTTCTGCTAAATCTTATTAACATTCGAGTCTATCCACTCTATCTGCAAGTTTACACACTTTCTTTTCAAGTTTATCTACTTTCTTTTCAAGTTTATCTACTTTCTTTTCAAGTTTATCCACTCTATCTTCAAGTTTATCTACTCTATCTTCAAGTTGATCTACTCTCTTTTCAAGTTTATCCACTTTATCTTCAAGTTTATCCACTTTTTTTCTTAAACGATCAATCTGTTCTTGTTGACCTGCTACGAGATCCTCCAACATAGCTAACCGTTTCTCAACGCTGTTATGACATCCTGACATACTATAACCCTCCCTTCAATTTTTAAATTTAAATAAAAGCATTTTTCTTCTATTCTTGTTGATCTGCTACCATTTCCGCCCACATGTCTAACCGTTTATCAACGTTGTTAGCGTTGGCGCTTCCTTGTTGAATTTGCCTTTGATGTGCCCTAGCAGCCAATTCCTCCCTTCTTTAATAAACTATGTAAAAAAGAAAGAAGTGTTTGGACGTACCGATCAGTACAAGCACATTTTTAAAAAAACCAAACGATAAACTAGATTCCCTATTGAGAACGTTCATTCACTGGTATTACACTTTTCTTCCTAAGCGTAAACATCTGTTTCTTCACGCATAGAATAATGCTTTTTTAATTTTTGATTATGAAAAGAATTAATGAGGAGTGATGATTAAAAGGTTTGATTCAGTGGTTGATGATTGTAATCTAACTGATGTGAGTTTTTCTACGTCAACTAGAAAAAGCCCCGCCGAAGCGAGGCTTTTCCTTACGAACAAAGGGGATTGAAGAAATTTTTCACAGTCAAACAAAGGGGTATATGTTTATAAGTGATCAATTTCACACCCTTATCCTATCATGTTTGGCACATATATTGCAAGGTGCGTCCGATCCGTTCACCTAATTGTCATAACAATGGATTTGACAGTGTTAAATCCCATATTAAGACAATAGTTTTTCCATTTCTTCAAGTGACTTTTCAAACACTTTGCATGCGGATTCAATGGCATCAGCTGCCGTCATATCCACACCTGCACTCTTTAATACGTCAATTGGATCAGCTGAGCTGCCAGCCTTCAAAAATTCATTAATGTATCGTTCTGCAGCAGGTTCGCCGTCTTCTAAAATTTGCGAAGACAATGCAATCGCTGCACTTAAGCCCGTCGCATATTGATATACATAATAATTATAATAGAAATGTGGAATGCGTGCCCATTCAAGCGCAATTTCTTCATCAATGACCATGTCATCGCCGAAATATTTTTTATTTAATTCATAATACGCCGCGCTTAATCCATCGGCTGTCAATGCTTCTCCATTTTGTGCTTTTTCATGAACGAGGTGTTCAAATTCAGCAAACATCGTCTGGCGAAAAACCGTGCCGCGGAACGTTTCCAAGAAGTGATTCAACAAGTACATACGCTTTTTCTCATCTTCTGTCGTTTTCAGCAAATAGTTATTCAAAAGCGATTCGTTGCACGTGGATGCCACTTCCGCAACAAAAATCGAATAATCACCATAAATATATGGCTGATTCGCACGTGTGTAGTAACTGTGAATGCTGTGACCGAATTCATGAGCGAGCGTAAACAAGTTATTTACATTATCTTGCCAGTTCATTAAAATGTATGGATTCGTGCCGTACGCACCGGATGAATACGCCCCGCTGCGTTTCCCTTTATTTTCAACAACATCCACCCAGCGGCCTTCAAGCCCTTGTGCGAGAATGCCATTATACTCTTCCCCAAGTGGTTTCAATCCTCTTAATAAAAGGGCCTTTGCTTCATCATAATTCACGTCAAACTTGCCTTCTGCGACGAGTGGCGTGTACAAATCGTACATATGCAGCTCATCGAGGCCAAGCACTTTTTTACGAAGTGCGATATACCGGTGCAAAAGCGGCAAGTTTTTATTGATCGTGCTGACGAGATTGTCATATACCTCTTCTGGAATATGATTACGTGATAACGCAGATTCACGTGCACTTCCGTAATGTCTGACATGAGCGGAAAAATTATCTTTTTTAATTTGTCCTGATAATGTAGATGCAAACGTGTTTTTGAATTTTCCGTATGTTGCGTATACCGCTTTAAATGCTTCTTCGCGTACACGGCGGTCTGAAGACTCTAAAAAGCGAACGTAATTACCATGCGTAATTTGTACGTTTTCCCCATTTTCATCTTGAATGACCGGAAACTCAAGATCTGCGTTATTCAGCATCCCAAACGTTGCACTTGATGACCCGAGCACATCTGACGCCTGCGCCAGCAAGTTCTCTTCGACTGCTGACAATACGTGCGGACGCTGCTTATTCAAATCATCAAGCACTTTTTTGTAAAGTAAAAGCGGCTCGTAGGAAGCCACAAAGCCATTAATTTTTTCCTCATCAATGGACAAAATTTCTGGATCAGCAAACGACAATGCGCCGGCAATTTGCGTATACAGCATCTTCGCCCGGTCATTCATTCCTTGATAATGACCATTTTGCGTATCTTCATCGTAACGCATATGTGCATACGTATATAACCTGCCCATGCGCTCTAAAAGCGTATCCTGCCACGTAAAAAACGAATATAGCTGCTCAGCGCTGTTACCGAGTGTGCCATTATAAGAGGCCGCAGCACCAGCAAGCTTTCCGATCGCTTTAAATTCTTCTTCCCATGCTGTATCCGTTTCAAAAATATCTTCCAGACGCCACTTTAATTCTTCTGTAATCTCACTACGTGCCGGAAGCTGTTTTACTTGATTGTCTGCCACGTTAAAAACCTCCCTTTATTTATAAACCATTCTCCTTCTTTATTGTATATTCCTTTTTCTTATTCCTCAAAAAATCAGCCTGTCTATAATTCGATTTTCATGTGCGAGGCAAAATTCTTCTTCTCTCCGTATTTTCCCACCCCTTGACTGACTATCCATCCCTCTTTTTATACCGATTTCATTAAGAAGCACTACGTAATCTTCTGCTGCTTGTTCCGGTGTCATCATCGGAGCGAGCGGCATAATTGTTTCTTTTAAATGACCCTTCTGAATACGTCTACGGATAATGTTTGCCGCTTCTTGCACCGATCCATTTTTACGGTCATGCACAATATAAAATTGCCACTCGGCCGCATGATTGCGAATGGCCATGCCACTTCGTACCGGCAGGCCGATTTCTTCCGACAATAAATATGGATTTCGACCTGATTCATAAACAGTCCGAAAAAACGGATGATTTCGCGCATTGCTATAATAAAGCGAGCGATCGATCCATTTTCGTTTTTCATCAAAAAAGGGTGCGAGTGGAAACATAAATTCAGTTAAAAATACAGCGGACGGTGGAAACGTCATATCCTCTATTTTCACATCAAGGCGTATCGCCTGACAGAGCGATATGGTTACCGGTACGATTCGTCCGTAAATCGTAAATAATTTCAAATCTGGACAATACGCGACGAAATAAAAGCCAAGCTGTGCATGATAGCGCATAAAAAGCCGTTGAAACGGTGTTAATTTCACATATCGCCCTTTTCGTTCAATCGAAGGACCACCATATATCCAAAAAGGATTTAAACCACGCATCATATATTTCTTCGTCCGTTCTCGGAATAACGAAGCTGAAATGGTTGAACATTGGTATTCAACGGCAATCGTTCCCGATAATATATCAGGTCGCTGCGTTCCATCGGGCAGACGCGCTTCCATTATGGCATCATGCGTTCTTATTATCCAGTTAAATAAATCGATTTTGGCAGCAAGGTGACGTGGTGATTCATGTTCGGAAAAAGAGTCACAGGAAGAGTATGTTTCGTGAGCAAAGTGTGGAATATTGACATCTCCCGCTTTAATGACGACCGGGCGGCCGCACTGTGGGCAAAAATGAGGTATTTTTTTTAAGCTTAATGCCATCTGTTTCGCATCAGGTCCGGCAAGCACAACGGGCTGTCCATTTATATCGACTGCCGCCAGCATACAACCACTTCCTTTCATACTGTATCATTCGACACATGATTAGGCATTCTTTTTAATAAAGTAAAACGTCATACATGATCAAAATCCCCACTCGAAAGCCCCCCTTTCTGCGTAGCTCGACAAAAAAAGCCTCCTGAATCAGAAGGCTCTCCCATTATGAAAAATATTGGCGTACCGTTTCAAATACATTGTCATCGATCACACATTTTCCGTATTCTTGCAGCATATGAATGGTCATTCTTGATTCGTGCGTATATTCAAGCAAAATGCTAAGTGCATCGTCAATAGCTTTTTCTTCAAACCGCTCTTCTTCAAATTCAACAAATAAATAATAGCGGTTTTCATGTGCGTAAAGAGATGTGATCAAATGATCGAGACCGCCACGATTGCTAAGCGTAATGACATCTTCAAAATCTTGGAACGAAAGAACAAAATCAAGTGGTTGTTCATCTTCTTCCGCTCGGTCAAAATGCTCTTCAAGCAAGTCTTCAATCTGTCCTTCTACATCAAGCTTATCACTTGTGAATGGAAGCTCAAGCTTTTGGCCGTCTTTCGTTAAGTTTGCTTGTGTTACTAAAATTTCAAGCCCTTTATCAAGTGCATGCACTTGAATCCAAAGGGGACCATCCACTGTGAAATCTTCTTCATCATGGACTTCCTCCATCATATCCCAGAACAGTTCTTCGCTGCGCTCCCGGTTGTACCAGATTTCTTCGCGATCAAAGCCCCGTTCTTCTATATCAACATACGATATGAAAAACTTCACCGTATTCTCATTAATGCGTTCGATTTCCATAATTGCGGTCTCTCCCTTCCATTTAGAGGGTTGTCGGGAGTACGGAAAACAAACTCCTCATCCCTTTGTTCTATTGTATGATAAACATGTCATAAATGAAAATAGAAAGACTCCAAAATCGGAGGGCTGTCCGCTTATTCTATCTGAATTTTTTGATTTATTCAAGTGAATTATACAAAAAAAATCCCTGCATGAATTGCAGGAATTCTCTCTCCATTAGTTAACCATACGCCGTGCTTCAAGCAACTGGAATGTACGAACTTTCCGTGGTAAGAAGCGGCGGATTTCATCTTCATTGTAACCGACTTGCAAGCGCTTTGCATCCATAATAATCGGACGGCGAAGCAATCCCGGATTTTGGCGAATCAATTCAAACAAATCTTGAAGAGGAAGCGTTTCAAGATCAACATCCAATTTTTGAAAAATCTTTGAACGTGTTGAAATGATTTCATCTGTTCCATCCTCCGTCATACGCAAAATCTCTTTAATTTCGTTAATGCTTAGCGGTTCAGAGAAGATATTGCGTTCCACGTAAGGTATTTCATGTTCTTCCAGCCATGCTTTCGCTTTACGGCAAGATGTGCAACTTGGTGATGTGTATAGTGTAACCATTCCTCATTCACACTCCTTAATTAAAATGTATAATACCTGTCAATTTACACCTGTAAATTTGAGGAATTGAACGTTCATGGAGATTTCAAATAATTAGTGAAACTCCTCAACAACCGGCTACATATGTATTATACCATGAAATGACATTCATTGAATATGATTTTCATTATATCGTAAAAATTATTTGTTTTGTTCTACACAATAGATTATACCCGAGAAATGTGTCCACTAAACGTCAAAAACATTTTTTTAAAAATAAGTGTAAATGGTTTTAAACTATTTTTCATTCCGCTCTTCTTTAAACAATTTGATTACAATCAAGCACTCCTTGAATATTCAGTCTGTTTTGTTTATAATCATACTCATAATAAGATGAAGCGAAGTGAGAATTGATTTATGATGAAAACGATTTTTTCCGGTATTCAGCCGAGTGGAATGATCACAATAGGAAATTATATTGGCGCATTAAAACAGTTTGTAGAACTGCAAGATGATTATAATTGTTATTTTTGCATTGTCGATGAGCATGCCATTACCGTGCAGCAAGATCGTCTTGAATTACGAAAAAACATTCGCAGTCTGGCAGCGCTTTATGTCGCCGTTGGACTTGACCCAACAAAAGCAACATTGTTCATTCAATCCGAAGTGCCCGCACACGCGCAGGCAGGATGGATGCTGCAGTGTGTTGCCTACATTGGTGAGCTTGAGCGAATGACACAGTTTAAAGACAAATCAGCAGGCAAAGAAGCGGTCTCAGCAGGTCTCCTTACTTATCCGCCACTGATGGCTGCCGATATTTTGCTCTATGATACAGATATTGTGCCGGTTGGCGAAGATCAAAAGCAGCATTTAGAATTAACGCGAGATTTAGCGGAACGTTTCAACAAGAAATACAATGATATTTTCACGATTCCTGAAGTGCGTATTCCAAAAGAAGGTGCGCGCATCATGTCTTTACAGGAACCGACGAAAAAAATGAGCAAGTCTGACCCGAATCAAAAAGCATTCATTACACTTCTCGATGATCCAAAACAAATTGAGAAAAAAGTGAAAAGTGCGGTCACAGATTCAGATGGTATCGTGAAATATGATAAAGAAAACAAACCAGGTGTTTCCAACTTGCTGTCCATTTGTGCTGCTTTTGAAGGTGTACCGGTTGCGGACGTCGAAAAGCGGTTTGATGGAAAAGGGTACGGGGATTTCAAACAAGAAGTGGCAGACGTCATTATCCGAAATCTCGCTCCCATTCAATCCCGTTATCATGAGCTTATTAACTCAGATGAACTGGACCGTATTCTTGATGAAGGTGCAGAAAAAGCGCGTCGTACAGCAGGCAGAACGCTTAAGAAAATGGAAAATGCAATGGGCCTCGGCCGTAAGCGAAAATAAAAAAGAAATCCCGCCAATCAGTTTGGCGGGATTTCTTTCACGTGGCGACACCCATCTCATGCTCATACATTTTCTCAAAAAATGGACGCCCTTTAATAATTTGACCGCATATTTGTTCATGTCGTGAGCTCCATCCAATTTTTACTGCTTCGCTAAATGTACTCGCTGCCATATCCCAATCCATTTCTCGAATCTCTTCATAACGATCCGGCATCCATTCCGTCAGCCAATACTTTAATTCTGGCTCATTTTCTGATTCAATGAGCTGATCAATGGCAAGTAATAACAACTGCTTTAACTGCCGTTCTTTCCGTGTCAGTCCGATCATCCATTCGGGTGCTGGCTCAATTAAGCTGTATGTTTTCTCATTCATTTCCGGAAAATAAAATGGTTCTGCTGCATGACAGTCCGCCATTTCACGGACAATTAGTTCATGCTGTGGCATAAGTCGGCTTTTTTTCACAGGTACACGGTACCCCATCGTCTCAATCGCCATCATCCGTTCTCCGTCTGAAGCAATAAAACAGTATTCCAACATTTCCACCTTACTGCCTTTTCGAATAAATGCTTTGCTTTCAATTTTCTTCAATAAATCATCCGGTAGCTCACCTAGGGAATTCTCCATATAATCCATGGCTGATTTCCTCACAATCAATACAGGGACTTGATCCAACATCACCATGCCGTCATCTTTACGCCACTCATGAAAAAAACATACATTGCATCCGTTTTCTTCTCCTTCAAACCAGTTGACCCATACATCATGAAGGTATAGCATCAAATTCCTCCTTGAACTCCTTATTATGGGTTCATTATCGTCACGTTTCCGTTAATTTATTCCTTCAACCCCAAAATAATGAGTACCCAGCCAAGGAAAAATAAATAACATTCTGGTCTACTGATTGTGAAAGATAAATAATCTGTCCATGTCATGCCCGCTGCAAGCAAATTGAAATACATAATAAAACTAACACCGCCAGCAACAGCAAAGCCGAATCCTGTTAAAAAGATCGTGAATCGCATCTGATCACATCCCCGCTGCTTGTCCTGTATGTATATGCAGCATCGAAGCAAAAAAAACAGGCCGCGGCCTGTTTTAGGATTAATCGTTATATTCGGTTAACACGATCGTTGCATTGTGACCGCCAAATCCGAGTGAATTGCTGAGCGCAGAACGAACTTCTTGCTTTCGTGCTTCATTCGGCACGTAATCAAGATCACATTCTGGATCTGGATTGACTAAATTAATGGTTGGCGGTACAAGATCATTTTTAATAGTCAGCGCGGTGAATATCGCTTCTACCCCACCTGCTGCACCAAGCATATGACCCGTCATTGATTTCGTAGAGCTAATCGACAGTTTTCGTGCATGGTCGCCGAAAACCGTTTTAATGGCAGCCGTTTCGAACTTATCATTGTACGGTGTACTTGTACCGTGTGCATTGATATAATCAATGTCTTCTGGTGCAAATCCTGCATCATCAATGGCTATTTGCATAGCACGTGCTCCACCCTCACCTTCCGGCGCAGGCGCTGTAATATGATAAGCATCACCTGTCGAACCATATCCCACGATTTCCGCATAAATAGTCGCACCACGTTTTTTCGCATGCTCCAATTCTTCAAGAACGACAATACCTGCTCCTTCACCGATGACAAACCCATCACGGTTCGAATCGAAAGGACGGCTTGCTGTTGCTGGATCCGGATTGTTTGAAAGCGCCGTATTCGCACAGAAACCAGCTACGGACATTTGGGTAATCGGAGCTTCTGCACCACCTGAAATCATCGCATCTGCATCGCCGCGTTGAATCACTTTAAATGCATCTCCTATGGAGTTTGTACCCGTTGCACATGCGGTTACGGTACATGAGTTTACTCCTTTTGCACCTAAATAAATGGATACTTGCCCTGCTGCCATATCTGGAATAATCATCGGCACAAAAAACGGACTGACCCGGCGGTAGCCGCGCTCTAAAAATATTCTGTATTGGTTTTCAAATGTTTCCATTCCACCAATACCCGAACCGATCCAGACACCGATACGTGATGCATTTTCATCATTAATATCAAGGTTTGCATCCGCGATCGCCATTTTCGCTGCTGCAACGGCATATTGAGTGAAACGGTCCATTTTACGTGCATCTTTTTTCTCCATAAATTGTTCAGGGTCAAAGTCTCTAATTTCTGCCGCCACTTTTGTGGGATAATCATCTGCATTCAACCGGGTTAACGGCTTCACACCACTTTTTCCTGTTGTGACACTGGCCCATGCTTCTTCTATTGTACTTCCAACCGGTGAGACAATGCCAAGACCGGTAATGACTACTCTTCGCTTTTCCACGTTTTCCACCTCTTTATTGTAATCTGCTATTAGCGTCCCCACTTCATTGCGATAGCGCCCCATGTTAATCCTCCGCCAAAACCGACCATCACGATGACATCATCTTCTTTAATCTTTCCCTTCTCCAATTCTTCTACAAACGTGATCGGAATCGATGCAGATGATGTATTACCAAATTGATTGATCGTTACCGACATTTTTTCCGGCGACAGCCCGAGACGTTCGCGGGATGATTCCATAATGCGAATGTTTGCCTGATGGGGCATTAAAAAATCAACATCATCTTTTGTTAAACCCGCTTTTTCGAGCACGTTAATCGCTGATTCACCCATTTGACGGACGGCAAATTTAAACACTTCACGTCCATTCATCTTGACATATTCATCCTGATATAAATGCTTGGCGCCCCGTCCATCTGCACCGAGCTCAAATGAAAGGATACCCCGTCCATCTGCAACTGGACCAAGAATGGCCGCTCCAGCACCATCTCCGAATAAAACGGCTGTATTACGGTCTTCCCAATCAACGGATTTTGACAGTTTTTCTGCACCAATGACGAGAATATGTTTATACGTGCCTGTTTCCACAAACTGTTTCCCTGTAACGATAGCGTACATAAACCCGGCACACGCCGCACTTATATCCATCGCTGCTGCATTCACCGCACCGATTTCGTGTTGAATCAAGCATGATACAGAAGGAAAACGATAATCGGGTGTCACCGTTGCCGTAATAATGAGATCAATTTCTTCTGGATGAATTCCTGCGTTCTCAATTGCTTTTTCCGCTGCTTTCATCGCCATATAGGATGTGTCGATATCATCTCCAGCAATACGGCGTTCTTCAATCCCTGTACGCGTGCGAATCCATTCATCTGACGTATCCATCTTTTTTTCCAAATCCGCATTCGTTAACACATTTTCGGGAATATATCTGCCCATTCCCCATATTCCAGCGTTCATCAAAACGCACCCTCTTTCACATACATTAGTAATATCAATTATTAAGACTTGGTCCTAATTTTACTGAAAACAATTCATGATTGCAACTAAAAAAATGAAAGCGGACTCCTATTACTAGGAACCCGCTTTCATGTATCAATGTTTCTCAATAGGATCGTTTGGAATTAGAGCTGTCAAAATGAACAACAAAATCGTAACGACAACGGCGACCAGAACGCCTGTTTCAGCATGAAACGGAGCACCGTTCATCGATGACACAACGTATACAACCATTTCAGACAAGAAAAGTGTCCAAACAAATGTCATAATATATTGCACGTGTAAACCTCCTTCACCTTACATTTATGTACTCTGTTTATAATCTTAGCATATTACGGGATCGGCGGCATAAAAAAGTTTTTCTTTTTCTTGACGATTTTTGCAGTAAAATAAAAAGAATAGAAACTAGGCAATAGCCTGGATAAAAAGGGAGATAATATGATGGATAACAAACAGATGGAATTTATGCAAATTGCGATGAACTATTTACCAAATGCACAGGAAAAAATGAAAGAAGCCGGTATCGAGTTTTCTCCTGCAATGGCAGAGCCCTTTTTTGGCTTATTTATGAACGTCATGCAAGAAGCGTATGAACTCGGCAAAAAAGATGCACAAACGGAAAAATAAGAAAAAACAGTGCCGTCCATAATACGGCACTGTTTTTTTGTCTTATTGAATGTTGTTTCTGACCACTCACACCGTTTTGTGATCGCTCACTTCCTAACGACGAGTTCACCCTCTTTTACATCGACGACCGCCGTTGCACCTGGCAAAATCTCACCGGCAATAATCGAACGGGCTACTTTTGTTTCAATTTGCCGTTGAATGAATCGTTTCAACGGGCGGGCACCGAAGACTGGATCATAGCCTTCTTCTACAATGATATCTTTTGCCTCATCCGTAACAGAAAGGGTAATTCCCCGATCTGCCAGACGTTCATCCAATCCTATCAAAATTTTACTTGCAATGTCTTTTAAATTATCACGTGTAAGTGGTTTAAATAGCACGATATCATCGACCCGGTTCAAAAACTCCGGCCGGAAATGAGCACGCAGCTGCATCATCACATTATTTTTTGCTTCTTCCGGAATTTCTCCTTCGCTTCCCATTTCAAGCAAATGAGACGACCCTATATTAGACGTCATAATGAACACTGTATTTTTACAGTCAACCATGCGTCCTTGTGAATCGGTAATCCGGCCATCATCCAGTATTTGCAGCAAAATATTAAACACATCCGGATGCGCTTTCTCCACTTCATCCAGCAGTACGACAGAATATGGCCGACGGCGAATCGCTTCTGTCAGCTGACCGCCTTCTTCATACCCGACATACCCTGGAGGCGCTCCAACAAGCCTTGACACGGAATGTTTCTCCATGTACTCAGACATATCAAGACGAATCATCTGCTCTTCACTGTCAAACAGCACATCGGCAAGCGTCTTCGCCAACTCCGTTTTCCCGACACCGGTTGGTCCGAGAAATAAGAAAGAGCCGATTGGACGATTCGGATCTTTAATACCCGCTCGTGCCCGCAGTACCGCATCACTGACAAGTGATACAGCTTCATCCTGTCCAATCACCCGCTCGTGTAAAATGTCTTCAAGACGCAATAATTTTTCACGCTCGCCTTCCACCAATTTCGTTACTGGAATGCCTGTCCAGCGCGCCACAATCGATGCAATTTCTTCTTCTGTTACTTCTTCACGAAGGAGCCGGTTCTCTTTTTCATCCGCAGCGCCCGCTTCCAAGTCGACTAATTCTTTCTCTACAGCCGGAATTTGTCCATGGCGCAGCTCAGCTGCTCGATTTAAATCATAACGGCTTTCTGCATCTTCCAGTTCACGACGCAGACGATCGAGTTCGCCCCGCTTCTCTTTTACATGCATAATCGCTTCTTTTTCACCCATCCATTGGGCTTTCATAGTATCTGCCTGTTCCTTTAAGTTGGATAATTCTTTTTGAATGTGAACAAGACGCGCAGCACTTTCCGCATCTTTTTCTTTTCGTAGCGCTGCTTCTTCAATTTCTAGCTGCATAACACGTCTCATCACGGCATCAAGTTCAGTCGGCATTGAATCAATTTCCGTCCGGATCATCGCACATGCTTCATCCATCAAGTCAATTGCTTTGTCCGGTAAAAAACGGTCTGTAATGTAGCGATTGGACAATGTGGCAGCTGCAACGAGCGCCCGGTCGTGAATGTTTACGCCATGATGAATTTCAAACCGTTCTTTCAAGCCACGCAATATCGAAATTGTATCTTCAATCGTCGGTTCTGACACGAGTACAGGCTGAAAACGTCGCTCCAGCGCCGGATCTTTTTCAATGTATTGGCGATGTTCATCGAGCGTCGTCGCACCAATGCAATGAAGTTCACCCCGTGCGAGCATTGGCTTAAGCATATTACCCGCATCCATCGATCCTTCTGTTTTCCCTGCACCGACAATTGTATGAATTTCATCAATAAATAATAAAATATTGCCTTCGCTTTTCTTTACTTCATTCAACACGGCTTGTAACCGTTCTTCAAACTCCCCACGAAATTTGGCACCAGCAATGAGCGAACTCATGTCAAGCGAAAAAATCGTTTTATCTTTCAAGCCGTCTGGTACATCTTTGCGAACAATTCGCCAAGCTAGCCCTTCTACAATAGCAGTCTTTCCTGTTCCCGGTTCTCCAATTAATACTGGATTGTTTTTCGTTTTCCGCGATAAAATCCGAATCACATGCCGGATTTCATCATCACGGCCAATGACTGGATCAATTTTCCCCGCGCGTACTTCTTCGACTAAATCACGTCCGTATTTTGCTAGTGCTTCATAGCCTGCTTCTGGATTTTGTGTCGTCACTTTTTCATTCCCCCTAATCTCATGAATGGCGTTTAAGATGGCCTTTTCTGTCACGTGTTCTTTTTTTAAAACGTCTGCAATCACTTTGCCTGCTGAAAAAATCGTCGCTGTCATATGTTCAACGGATAAATACGCATCATCGAACTCTTTTTGAATGCTTGTCGCTTTTTGAAACCATGTGTTCAATCCACTTGATAAATAAGCACCGTACTGCGCGTCTCCAGAAACGACCGGCTTTGTTTGAATCGCTTGCTGCAAAACGCGGAGCAACACAGCTCTTTTCATTCCTGCCCGCTCGAGAATTCGGCTGAACAGTCCATCTTCTTTTGATGCGAGTGCTATCATCATGTGCACGGTATCCACATCAGAATGGTTTCGTTCAACAGCGCTTTGCTGAGCTGCGGCAAGTGCTTCCTGCATCGTATATGTCATGTTGTCCATCTTCATCCCAAAACCTCCTTGACCTTTTTTGACCTTTTATTCATTTTAATTTATTCCTTTTTTTTTCGCAAAGAAAACGGTGTGATTAACTTTATTTTATCGGCTTTTCAGGCGAGAATATCCCCATCTTCAAACATATGGTGACGTTGGTGTTCTCAAGAATCCCCCACTTCAACGAAAATGCGTTTCTTTCGTAAGTGGCGGGTAGTTCATACTCGAAAATAACTAGTTGTTATGCACACTTAACACCTTTACAATAAGAGATAAGGAGGTGGGAAGCGAGTGGTATTTGATCCGTCGCTTTTACATACACTGGAAGCTTTATTTACAGAAGAGCAACATGTGTTTTCGTTTAAAAAAGGCACTTACTTGTTTCAAGAAGGGGAAGCGGCATCTAACATTTTCTGGCTGCAGTCCGGCAAAATACAGATTGGCAAAGTTATACCCGATGGTCGTGAATTAACCATTCGGATTTCAAAAGCAATGGATATGCTAATTGAAATGGCACTGTTTGAAGAAGATGCGAATTATACAATGAATGCCAGAGCCATCGAATCTGGTGAAGCACTTGTCATCCCCCGACGGAAACTAGAATCGGCGTTGTCATCGAAAACGGAATTAATGGTGCAGTGGCTTCGCTATACGCATAACCACCATTTACGGACGCAGTCAAAGCTCCGAGATCTCGTCTTGAACGGAAAAAAAGGCGGTGTTTATTCAACGCTGATCCGGATGGGCAACACGTTTGGGGAAAAAACAGAAGATGGTCTACGACTAAATGTGTCGCTGACGAACCAAGAAATGGCGAACTTATGCGGCACGTCGCGTGAAGTCGTCAATCGGCTGCTTTCGGAACTGAGAAAAGAAGGCATCATTAAAATGAAGCGTAACCGTATCATATTATGCGACATTGATTATTTAAAACAGGAAGTGAACTGTGAAAACTGTCCGATTGATATGTGCCAAATTGATTAAAAAAGATGGAGGGTCCCCAGGTATCGGAGTCCTCCATCTTTTTTTATTGAATGCCTAATGCAATTTTTGCATAGCGTGACATCATGTCGCGTGACCATGTCGGCGTCCACACAATGTTCGTTTCCACTTCTTTCACTTCTGGAATATCGGCAAGCGCTGCTTTCACTTGATCGACGATAACGCCGGCAAGTGGACAGCCCATTGACGTCAATGTCATCGTAATTGTTGTTTTTCCTTCCGCGTCCATATCGGCGTCATAGACGAGCCCAAGGTTGACGATGTCAATACCGAGTTCCGGATCGACAACCTGCTCAAGCGCACCCATAATATTTTCTTTTAAATCTTGATCCATGTTAAAAAACACTCCTTCCTTTTCTCATCTCTTCTTATCATAACAGACAAACATATAAATAAACAAAAAGCCTGCCTCTTTACAAATAAGGGCCCTACCCTCTACACTTAAAAGGAGAAACAGAAAAAGGAGAGAGAGATGCAGAATGGAAAAACATTTAATTGTACTTGATCTCGATGGAACGTTATTGACGGATGAAAAAACGATCTCTTTCCGAACGAAGCAAGCGATCCATGCGGCAATGGAGCAAGGCCACGAAGTAATGATTGCAACGGGCCGCCCATTTCGCTCCAGTGTACCATACTACAGCGAGCTCGGATTAAAAACACCGATCGTCAACTTTAATGGTGCATTCGTTCACCATCCTGGCAATGCCAAATGGGGGATGTTTCATGAGCCGATGGAGTTAAAAACAGCAATCGATATCGTTGAAGCATGTCAATCGTTCACTTTTCATAATATCATCGCTGAAGTACTCGATGATGTCTATTTTCACTATCACGATGAAAAACTCATCGATGTATTTGAAATGGGCAGCGCCGGCATTACATGCGGTGATTTGCGCAACATGCTGACTGATCATCCAACAAGTATGCTCATTCATGCGACAGAAGAACAGGTGCCAGAAATACGACGGCATTTAAGCGATGTTCATGCCGAAGTGATCGATCACCGGCGTTGGGCAGCTCCTTGGCACGTTATTGAAATCGTCAAAAGCGGCATGAGCAAAGCAGTCGGCTTAAAGCGCATTTCCGACTGGATCGGCATTCCGCCCGAACGCATTATTGCTTTCGGTGATGAAGACAATGACTTAGAAATGATCGATTTTGCCGGCATCGGGGTCGCAATGGGCAACGGGATTAAGGAATTAAAATCGATTGCGAATGAAACGACCGCTTCAAATGAAGACGACGGCATCGCCCTTTTTCTAGAAGAACGGTTATCACTAAACATACACGTTTAAACTGAATAAACAAGGATGGTTATGATGGAACGCATTCAATTAACAGATGACCTGTCATTTTCCCGATTCATTCACGGATCATGGCGACTTGCCGACTGGCAATATTCTACTAAAAAAACACTTGATTTAATTGAACACGCAATGGAGCGCGGGATTACAACATTCGATCATGCTGATATTTATGGAGGCTATACATGTGAAACGCTATTTGGCGACGCACTAAATGAAAAACCTTCATTGCGTTATCAAATGGAACTCGTCACGAAATGCGGCATCGTTTTGCCGTCTGAACAGCGCCCTAAGCATTACAATACCACGAAACCGCATATTATCGCGTCGGTTGAGCAATCATTGCGTAACTTGCGAACCGATTACATTGATTTGCTGCTTATTCATCGACCGGATCCGTTTATGGACCCTCATGAAACAGCGGATGCATTCGTTCGGTTAAAAGAAACAGGTAAAGTACGCCATTTTGGTGTGTCCAACTTTAAAGATCATCAATGGCGGATGCTTGAATCACACATGACGTTTCCGCTCGTAACGAATCAGTTAGAATTATCTGCCTATCATCTTGAAAACTTCGAAGACGGCACACTTAATTTGTGCCAGGAAAAACGAATCGCGCCAATGGCTTGGTCTCCGCTTGCAGGCGGTTCTATTTTTAACGGTACCGATGAAAAAGCCATCAGACTTCGTCAAACACTTCAAGAAGTCGGCCATGAAATCGGTGCAGATAGAATAGACGAAGTCCTTTATGCATGGCTCATTCGTCATCCAGCACAGATTATGCCGATTATTGGTTCCAGCAAAAAAGAACGGATTGACGCTGCTGTAAAATCACTTGATCTATCACTCAATCATGATCAGTGGTTTGCTATTTTGCAAAGTTCCATGGGCCATAGCGTTCCATAAGCAACACTAATCTATCTTTTTCAAACAAAAAAATAGAGCTGTCCTAGGTCAGTTATTCACTGACTTTTGGGACAGCTCTTTTGTTTATTCCTTACCTGCTGCACGTTTTCCACGTTTCCAGACGATATAAAGGAAAATCATAAAGGTTACATAAACGATGATCATTGCACCAATAAATGCATAGTTGATCCCTGTTTTTTCCGTAAGCGCATAAACTTCCGCTTCTTCACGGTCTAAAATAATGGTGAACTCCCCGTCCGCAGCACGTGACATATCACCCGCTAACAGTCCGCTCAATTCTTTTTCAGGATCAAGTTCATCTACAGGTATCGTTACTTTTTGTGTTTCTCCTGTATTATTAATCGCAACAATCAACGTTTCATTTTCATATTCCCGTTTAAAAACGGATAGGCCCTCTTTTTCATAAAGAGGCTCGTACGACCCTTGCCGCAGCGCCGGCAAATCGGCACGCAGTTTAGCAATTTGCTTTATGTAGTCAGCAAGTTCCTGATCCGTCCGAAAATTCATTAATCCGTGTGCATCAACACCAGACTCTCCATTTTGTGCAATTTCTGAACCGTAAAAAACAGCCGGCGTCCCCGGTGTCGTATACATATACGTCAGCGCCATTTTCCAGCGAGCGCCAGGGAACATGTTCTCATTCGCCATATCAAGCGTAAATCGGTCTGTTAACGCAGAATCTGCCATATGAATGATCTCCAAAGGATCTTTGAACACATTCTGCTCTTTAAGCAGCAGCGCTTTCACTTCTTCTGAAGAACGGTCAACCGTCGCAAACTGCTTGCGAAGCGGCTCCTGCATCCATGCAGCTGTCACCGAATCAAGACCTGCTTCTTCATAAGCAGCCGCTTCTTCGGGCGTCACATCATTCATTTCACCAATTAAGTGAAGGGCCGGCAATTTCTCGTCAAATGCTGTCCAGAAAGAAGGAGCGGCACCAGATGCATTGCTGAAAAAGTACCCGTCAATGCCTGTATCATCGGCAAGCTCGACCGCTACATTAATCAGCGCATTTTGCACATCTACATTCGCTGTATTAATCTCAGCCATGTTTCCAAGCCAATTCGGCTCCTGTGCGCTTGAGAGCGATGTGAACCAATCCTCTTTAGCTGGATCACCTGCCCACACATGCTCCGTGCTCACACGTGTTGCTGGGAAATCAACAAGAACCCGAATATCCAGCTCATGCGCCTTTTTTACGAGACGCTGCAGTTCTTTTTTCGATCCGAACTGCTCATTCATCTTGCTGTAATCCGTCACACTGTAGCCATGATAGGCCCCTGCCTCATTTTCAAAAACAGGCGACATGACAATCGATGTGATCCCCAGTTCCTGTAAATAATCAAGCTGGTCTTCTACACCTTTGAAATCTCCACCTTGATAAGCGGATGGATCTTCATTGTTTACTTGCGCATTATTCGTAGGATCACCATTCATAAAACGGTCTGTCATTAAAAAATACATCGTTTCATCATGCCATTCCTCACTTTTTTCTTCCGCTAAAACGGTGCTTCCAGAAAAAAGGAGAAGCGGGATCATGACGAGCGAAAATAATTGTCTTTTCACTGCCTTTTCCCCCTGCGTCAAAGTGGTTATGCTAACCTTTAGAGTACGCTTTTTACTACTTTGCGTCAAACAATGTTGAGATTGTTCAAGAAACGGACAAAAAACGCCTCTTCCTTTTCGGAAAAGACGGCTATTTGTCAGTCTGTTCTTTTTCAGTTGGAAAAGGTTCTGAAGAGATCAACGTTTCAGACCTTGTCATATGAATCGACACAGCCCGCACCGTGTATATAAACAAAACGAATACAAGCAGCCATAATAAAACAGGTAACACTTGATCAGCTCCTTTTCTTTTATTATAACAAAAAAGCTGCGCTATTAAATAACCGCGCAGCTTTTTTCGTCGAAATAAGGAATCTACTTTTAAGCGATTCCTGGAAGTGCAAACCCTAGAATAATTGTGATAAGAAGCAAAAGAACGGCCCCAACTAACACGCCGCCTGCCCCTTTGCCTTTCTTTTTGCGGACAAGCGTCATTTCCATTAAACCGATCGTTAAAATTCCACCGAGCATTTTAAATCCATAAAGCATCGGATTTAAGCTGTCAAATGTCACAAACAACATGAACCCTGTGATCAAGATGAGCACATAAAACAGGCGCAGCGCCATATGCAAACCTTTAGATGGTTTGCCTAGTGCGATAAAAAACAAAACAACGGCTACGACCCATGTTGTAATGTGCACATGTGTTGATGATGTTAAAAAGTCCATAATTTTCCCCCTCCTTTTTGCACTATTATCTTACCACATAATCACTGTACTTTATTTGTCAAAGTACCGACACCTTCAATTGTAATGTCAACAGAATCGCCTGCTTTCAGCATTCTTTTGGGATTCATTGCATAACCAACGCCAGCTGGAGTACCTGTGGCGATGATGTCACCCGGTTCAAGCGTCATACCTTTTGATAAGACATGAATGATTTCGTCGATCGGAAAAATAAACTGGGATGTATTCGACTTCTGCCGTATTTCTCCGTTTACTCTCGTTTCAATCGACAGGTTATGTGGATCTTCAATATCCTCTTTTGTTACAATCCATGGCCCCATCGGACACGTTGCATCTAAGCTTTTTCCAAGGAAAAACTGGTGATGGCGATTTTGAATGTTGCGTGCTGTCACATCATTTAAAACGGTATAGCCAAAAATGTAGTCAAACGCATCTTCACGGTCAATCTCTTTTCCTTTTTTACCGATAATGACCGCCAATTCACCTTCATAATCAAGCGAATCCGTCAATGATTCATATGCTGGAATTAGCGCATTTTGTGCTGATACCGTTGTCGGTGCTTTTGTGAAAATGATCGGGTGTTCCGGAATACTTGCTTCTCCGCTCATTTCAACCGCATGATCTCGATAATTTTTCCCAACACAGAAAATATTTTTCGCTGGCCTTGGGATCGGTGCCAGCCATTCAACTTCTAATGCTTTTATTCCTTTTGATGTAGTAGAAAAATCCACAGCCGCTTTCATAAATTCGGGCTGGCCAATTGCTTCTCTCAGCGTTTTCGGCGCGTCATTCATTTCTGTTAAGTTTACGACCGTTTTGTCCCAGTCATTATAGATTCCATAATGTTCAACCCCTTTATAAACAAAGCTGATCCATTTCATCATTATTTCCCCCCTTTTCCATATGTAACAGTACGCCAAAGCGACTCCATCGGTCCCCTCTTAAATCGATCTAGCCATAAATTAGATACGACCACTTGTACAGCAAAAATGGTCAAACAAATCCATATACTAGTTAAAATGGTTATTTGACCATAATAACCGAGGCCGTAATGATAAAAAATGAGTGTCCCGATGACAGACTGCATTAAATAATTGGTTAATGACATTTTCCCGGCAGCGGCGAACGGTTGCAGCATTTTTTGCGGCCATTGAAATGTGCATAATAAAACAATGAGTACTGCGTATGATATAGCTAGTATCGGACCGCCAATCGAATCCTGCACGTACATGTACGCAATATTATTGCGGTCAAGAACATGCGGTACCCCTTTTAACAAAAGGCCGGAAATAAAAAACACAAGAAAAGTGAACGTCGTTTTTTTCGGATGAGTTGTCCATTTGTCAATGACATTCAATTTATAAGCACCCGCACCGATGATTAAAAGTGGAAAGATTGAAATGATTTGGATTAAAAATCCTCCGTCCACAAGGTTTACGTTCATCCAGTCATGTATGCGCTGCGTCGTAATTTCCATATACGATCCACTTCCATACGCGGCAATGGATTGTGAAACAGACGCAATATCTGTCCAATACAAAGCGTTATATGGATCTGAATAAGCAGCCAGCATGAGCATCACGCTTAACAAAACGGCTGGCAAAAACAAAAGAACGAGACCGACAATAAGTAGCATACGTCCAGAAAAACGTAAAAAAAGCAATAGAAGAAAGCCGCATACTGCGTAATTGAATAAAATATCGCCCGGCCAGATGAAGAAAGCATGAATGAGACCGAGCAGCAGTAAAAAAGTAAAACGGCGAATACCGGTCCAAATAAAAGACCTTCCATGCTCTCTCGCTTTTGCATACTGCATCGCCACGCCAAAACCAAACATCATCGCAAACAGCGGGTAAAAACTAGCCTGTACGAAAACATCAATCCAGGAAAAAATAGTTAAATCCTGTGATGTTTTCCACCATTCATATGGATTGTAATAAAAATAAGGCGAATGAAACGAAAACATATTGACGAGAAAGATACCGAAAAGCGATAGGCCTCTCAATACATCGATCGCTAAGATTCGCGGTTTTTCCCCTGTTGATAAAGACTGCAAGCAAAACGCTCCTTCCAGGTTATAATATGACTTTCATAATCATAACAGAAAAAGGCGATTTTCACGTATACTCGATTACGTGTGCACCGTCCATAAAGAAGACAAACTTTTTATGCAAAGGCCGTTTCCAAATGCGTTCTATTGCTTTTGCGTACAAAGTAATTTGCATGTCGTATCGTTTACGTAAAACAGGCTCTGCTTCTGTAAACCCGCCCGCAAAACGATCTGTGATGCGATCGGTTTTATAATCAAGCAAATATAGATTCCCTTTATACTCGAACAAACAGTCAATGACCCCTTGAATTAACACTTTTTCATCTAAATCCGCAGTTCCTGCTTCACGTGCTGACACCCCCATATTAAACGGCAATTCGCGGTGGACACGGTCGGCTGCCAGCAGCATTCCCCCCGGTTCTGATTTGAAAAAGGCAGCAACCATTTCGGTATGGATGGCTTCCGTCTGTTCGACTGTTAATAATTCTTTTTCAATCAGCTTCTCCAAAAGACGTTCCACTTCAACTTCTTCCGGTACTTTTTCAAGGCTTATGTGCTGCATAACTGTATGGACAGCTGTTCCAATTTCGGCTGGTGACAACTGTTTCATTTGCATAAAACGCGGTCGTCTAAATACAGGACGACGATAATCGCTCGCTGTCTCATTCGCAGCCCCTTCACTGTAAATATCATTCATTCGTTTTAAATCAGAGACCGACTGTTTCGAACGAAGACTCACCGCTTCGGGAAACGCGTACTCCCACCTCATCCGTTCTTCAATATCTCCTTTTTCCGGTGACTGTTCCGGATACGGCTGACGTTTTTTTATGTAATCCAGCCACATATCCTGCTCGATCTCTTGTTTTTTTTCATCGGTTAAAAAGAGTTCCGCTGATTCAATGACAGAAAAAGTGAAACGAGATGGATGATCTGCCAATAACAGATGAGTGCCATCAAGATCCGTATGGCGCATTAAGACAGGGCCTATCCAGTCCATGTAAGACGTAGCGGATGCTCTTACTGCATCGCTTAACAACATCGATTCTCTTTCACCTGACAATGCCCAGTTGGCTAATTTCTTCTCGGCCCTTTTCACAGAACCAGTAATAAAAAGTTTTTCTTTTGCGCGTGTCATCGCGACATAAAGTACACGCATTTCTTCCGCAAGCAACTCCAGTTTCTTTTTCCGCTGGAAAGCAAGCTGAACAAGAGAGGGCCAAGCAATTCGCTTATCAGGATTCATGTATTTAACCGCCACGCCATAATCTTTATCAAACAGCACGCGGCCATTTAAATCCATCATATTAAAGCGTCGTCCGGCAGCAGCCATAAACACGACCGGAAATTCAAGCCCTTTACTTGCGTGAATCGTCATAATACGGACAACATCTTCCTGCTCTGACAACGCACGGGCTGTCCCAAGATCATCGCCCCGTTCGCGCATTCGCTCAATAAAACGAAGAAAACGGAACAAACCTCGAAAGGACGTTTCCTCATATTGACGAGCCCGGTCATATAAAGCACGTAAATTCGCCTGGCGCTGCTTTCCACCTGGCATTCCGCCTGCAAATGCATAAAACTGCGTATCACGATATAATTCCCATATTAAATCGGACAAAGCACCGCTTCGGCCAATGGAACGCCATTTCTCCAGATATTCTAAAAACGGACTCACTTTTTCTTTTAAAGATGCATCACCATTTCGGTCATCCATAAAAGCTAGCAATGATTCAAAATAACTGCCTTTTTTCGATGCAAGTCGAATTAATGCGAGTTCATTTTCACTGCAGCGTACAATCGGTGACCGCAAAACAGCAGCCAGTGGAATGTCTTGATATGGGTTGTCAATGACTTGCAGTAAAGAGAGCATGACAGATATTTCTGTCGCTTGAAAATAACCGCCAGATGTGCTCGCATAAACCGGAATACCGGCATGTTTAAATTCTTCCATCATTTCCGGCACCCATGTGAGAGAACGCATTAATATGACAATATCTCGGTACTGTACAGGCCGCTCTGTTTTCGTTTTCGGATCGTAAACAGGTTGTCCCGATTCAATTAACTCTTTTATTTTGGACGCAATATACCGCGATTCAATCTGTGACTGTTCCGCATCTTCACGATCGACGTCTTCTTCTGCTATTTCATCTGGTCCATCGCTGCTAATTAACGCGATTTCAACAGGATAAGAGCCGTCTGGGTAATCTGCACCCGGTACGAGCGCTTCTTCTGGGCCATATTCAATTTCGCCGACATCTGTCCCCATAATTTGCTGGAACAAATAATTTGTCCCGTCGAGCACTTCACTGCGGCTTCTATAATTGCGCGACAACCCTATTTTAAGTCCAGAAGCAAGGCCATCTGTGCTGAAACGCTTATATTTTCCGAGAAACAACCCCGGTTCCGCAAGTCGAAATCGATAGATGGATTGTTTCACATCACCCACCATAAACAAGTTGCCTTTTTGTTCATCATTCGCCGACACAAGGCTTACAATTTTCTCCTGAACCATATTAACATCCTGATATTCATCAACGAGCACTTCCTTGAAGCGGCGTTTATACGAATCGGCCGCTTTTGAAGGCTCTCCATCTGTCATTAAAATCGACAACGCGTAATGCTCCAGATCACTGAAATCAGTAATGGCACGTTCTCTTTTTACGGCTTCATACCGCTTTGAAAAAGCAAGAACGAGCTCAGCAAGCCGTTCTACAATGGGCTTCATTTCAGCTATATCACGCAGCCAATTTTCAGGCTTACGGGCAAAAAAAGTATCCTTTAACTCATTGATCAACTTTTTCGCATTGTCCCGAACTGTTTTCGACCGCTCCTTTAGCCCCTCATCATAGTCGTCCCCTTTACACATTTTTAGTGTCGGAAATCGAACCGTTTGAAACGCATTGTACATCTGTTCCCACGTTTCACATTCCAAAATGGCTTTTACCGCCCGGGTATCTACTAAAAAATTTTCTGCTCTCGGCACAGGTCCCCCTGGTAATTCCGTCATCATTAAGCCTTCATCCAAAAGCGCCAGCGCACTTTCAAGCTGGAAGCGGATATCTTTTTTTAACGGATGAATAAAAGAAAGATCATCAATAGATTCTGCTGTTTCATATACTGATGAGAGTTGATGAAGCCATTCGTCCGGATCCGGGTGTGACCTGGAAAAATCAAAAAGACGAATAACCGCTTTTTGCAGTTCGACATCGCTCCGATCACCAGAAAATGTATCGACCAATCGATAAAATGATTCATTGTTCTCTTTTCCATATTCTTCTTCAAGCAAATCTTCTAATACTTCATCACGGATTAATACCGCTTCTGTATCGTCCGCAATTCGAAAAGACGGATCAATATCGACCATATAATAATATTTCCGAATGACTTCCAAACAAAATGAATGCAATGTTGAAATGGATGCTTTATTTAAAAGACGGAGCTGACGGCGCAGCCGGATGGATGCCGGCTCACGCTCAATTTCCCGCTCAAGCGCTTCACCAATCCGATGTCTCATTTCTGCAGCGGCGGCGTTTGTAAAGGTCACAACGAGAAGCTCATCCACTTCAACAGGTGATTCTTTACGGATGATCTTTTGAATAATTCGTTCAACAAGCACGGCAGTTTTTCCAGAACCCGCTGCTGCCGCAACTAAAATATCGCTTCCATATGCGTAAATCGCTTTCCATTGATCATCGGTCCAGAGCACATCTGTCGGCTTCTCGGGGATATTATACAATTCCGTCATCACCATTCTCCTTCATCTTCTGAATGATTTCTTCATTTTTATGTGGTCGAATCAGTCTATAGCTGTTTTCATCCAATGTATCGTCGAACTGGCACACTTGCCGGTATGAACAAAATGTACACGGTGTTTTTTTGTTGTAACGATACGGTGTAATATCAACGGCTCCGGATACAATATCATTACCTGCATCTTCGTATAATTTCCGAACATGACGCCGCATCGTTCCAAATGAATCATCGTCCACTGTTTTCGAACGGGCGGTCAGCGTGCCATCCTTTTTAAAACCTGCCGGAATAATAAGCGAGTCTCCCGTTTCAAGCTGCTCATCCATTAAATGAATGGCTTCATCTTCACCGAGAACAAGCCCTTTCATACGGAAACTTTTCATAATTTCTTTTTCAATTTCTTCAATTGTCATAAATTTTTTCGTATTTAAATACGGGTTATGCACATGGAAATAAAGGACACCACCCGGACGTGCTTCTTTGCCAGTTAAAATGGATGAATTCGTCAACACAATATCAAGATATGTTAACATTTGCATCGCAAATCCATAATAGATTTCCGTCATATCAACATCTCTACTGCCCGACTTATAATCGATAACACGCAAATATGTATCGTTATTTCCTTCCGCTTTATCTACACGGTCAATTCGGCCGGCAAGCGACATACGTGCACCGTTTTTCAAATGAAAGACGAGCGGAGGCAATTCAGACCGTGGACCAAATGCAAGCTCAATACCAAGCGGCGAAAAACCGCTCACTTTTGCTTGGTCACTCAGTACCGTTGAGGCCCGGGCAATAATTTGCTCGAGTTTATGCTGAATGTATGAATACCGATTGGAACTCATTAAAATTCGATTTTGAAGCTTTGGTGCAAGCTCTTCCACTGCACTTTTTGCAAATGTGCGGCACTGTTCCAATGTAAGTTCCGGCCACTTCATTCCACGCTTTTCAACTTCTTCAGCTATCCATTTCAATGCACCATGAAACAGGTCGCCAATATCTGGTGCCTCAAGACGATACACAAGGCGGTCACGCAGCTTTAACCCATGCCTTGCAAAATGGCTGAACGGGCACGAATGGAACGTTTCCATTCGTGACACACTCGCAATCATATCCGTTCCGTATAAATCAATACCGGTCTGCGGCTTTAGCACGTTCGTTTTATTTTCGTAATATAAGCTATCCAGAACGAGCCCTGCTTTTCGTTTAAGCGGACTTTCCATATAAACATTGTACGTATCCCACCAGAACGAATGAAGCGGATATCCACGCTTCTTCAATTGAAGCTGCGAGGTTAAATAAGACAGTGTCGGCTCGGGATAGCCAATGTACTCGAGTTGCTCTTTTGGCTGCAAATCAGCTGGATCATTAGCTAAAAGCTGTTCATTTAAACCGCCAAAAAGTTCTCTTAGCCTTTTAATATACGGTGACGGCTGCAACGATTTCCCTTCTGAATCGGCAATCGGCCATGAAATATATAAGCGGCTCGCCGGTATAGTCACCGTACGGTATGCAACGAATTCTTCATCAAGCAGTCTCGTTTTGCTTCCCGGTGCAACATTCATCCCTGCCGCAATGAGCGCTGTCCGTTCCTCATCGTCCAAAATACCATCTTCCATTTGACGGGACGGAAAAACACCGTCATTCATGCCAACGACAAATGCAGCTTCAATGCCGGCCAAACGTGATCGTTCAGGGTTCGCTACAATGACTTGATCCGCAGCCGGCGGAACAATTGAAAACTCAAGCGCTTCAAGACCAGCATTCAAAACAGAAGCGAATTTTTTTGCATTCATCTGCTCATCTCCTGCCACTTCCGCAAACTCATCAAGCATACCAATGACCGCATCCCACGCCTGATTATGCTGAGCCGCGGCCGCTAACTCGCCCCGTTCTTCCGCTTCGATTGATAGTTGTTCGATCTTCTCAGGAATATTCAAGTCTTCAATAAATTGATATAAAGATCGACAACATTCAAGTGCATTTTTTGCGTGTTTTAACCGCCTTTCTAAACGATACAGCGGTGTCGAAACAACCTCTTTCATCTCATTTAGCTGAATCTCAAACGCACGCTCTTCATCCGTCTGAGCGACACTTGTAAATTCAAGACCCATATAACGGCGGTACGTCCATCTTTCACCGTTCGTCCAGCGATCGCCGTATATGCCATGAGCCAGCACATAATTTTCAAGTAAATCCATGCGGCGGCGCACGTTTTCACGTGGTTCATCAAATGGAAAAAGCAAATCGGTTTTAACAGCACGGAAAATAGCTTCATACCGCCACTTTCCACCGATCACTTCAAGAGATGAGCGAATCAATTCAATAAGCGGATGATTGAGCATGGGCCGCTTCTGATCAATAAAGAAGGGGATATTATAGTCATCAAATACCGTTTCAATAATGGACCGATATTCTTCTCCATTGCGGATAAGGAGCGCGATTTGTTTATAGCGATAGTTTTCTACACGCGCCAGACGACGAATTTCACGTGCCGCGCCTTCTATTTCTGCCCTTCTTCCTGCCGCCTGCATAATCGTTAAACCGGAACTGCTTTCATGTGTGTTTGCTGGTCGTTTGTCAAACTGTGTTTCGAGATGAATTAATGATTCATTTTTTTGCCGCTTATGTCCTTGAATGACGATATCGTCTTTAATATCGATACCTGCTTCAATCGCATTTTCATATAAATCATGATACGTCCGGCCTGTTAAACGGAATAATTCAGTATCATCCGGATCATCATGCCGGAACGATCGATCGGTCGTCAATGAAATCGTCACATGCTGTGCTATGTCCATCAAAACGCGAATTACATCATGTTCCTGTGGTGTAAAGCTGTGAAATCCGTCTATATAAATAGTTGATTCTCGTATGTAGTCTGATTTGACGATCATTTCTGCAAGAAGACGCATATAATCTTCGGAATCCGTATATTTGTCCACAAGTGCCTGATCAAACTCTGTATAAATTTTTTGCAAATCATTTAATTTATCCGCAAGTGCGGCCGGAACGCTTCTAAGATGTTCCACCATATCATCTGGGGTAATTAAATATTGTCGGAATTCAGTAAGCATTCCTTCCACCGTGCTGACAAAACCGGTTTTATCTGCAGCTTTTGAAAAAACCGATAACTCTTCCCTATTTTCTTCGATAATTTTTCGAATCAAAATATTTCGTCCCGCCGGGGTAATGTGCTGCCTGCTCATCCCGCCTTCTTCCTGCAAAACACGCCAAGCAAGACGAGTAAAGCTGTATACTTGCGCACGAATGGTACCGCCAAGATCGTCATCTGCAGCCAGCTCGTATTCAGATAAAAAAGACATTTGCTCCGGCACGAGATAAATAATCGGTTGTCCTTCCGGATCATCGAGTATACGTTTTTTTATTTCTGAAATCATCCAATCCGTTTTTCCAGAACCAGATCGGCCAATAACAAATTGCAGCCCCATTACAACCCCTCCATTTCATTACTATCTACTATAACAAAGATCATACGTTCGTTCAAAAGAAAAACGAAAAACCACATCTATGATATGGCTTTCATTTTTCAAGTCGCTTTTCCAATTGTTTGCCGCCAAACCAGAGGGCGATCATAATACTAGCGATAACAGCGGTTCTGCCAGGCTGATGAATGAGTGCGGCCACATCATATCCAACATAACTAATCGTGAAGATCATGACTGTTTTCCCAGCCATCACAGCAAGCAAATATTGAACGATGCTAATTCTCGACAAACCGGCCACGATGTTCACAATAGCAGATGGTGTAAAGGGAAAACAAAGCAACAAAAACACCGGTGCAAACCCGTGGCGGTCTACCCAATTCATCATTTTACTTATCTGCTTATTTTTTTGCAAAAAGGAGAAAAACTTTTCGCGTCCATACCGGCGGATTAATAGAAAAACAATAAATGAACCGGTTACAGCACCACCCCATGAAATGAAAAAGCCGAACCACAGCCCGAACGCGTTCACATTGGCAAGAACGAATGCGAACAGCGGCAAGAACGGTAAAAATGCTTCTAAAAGCGGCAGGAGAAAGCCAGGTAACGGTCCAAACGATTCATATTGATTAATCCAATCCATGATTCTTTCTGTTGATAACCATTCACTCAAGTTCATTCTTTAAATCCCTTTCAATTCAATCAACGTTTCAAATCTTTTCCCTGTTCCCTTTCTGTCCAATCCGAAAACGAAATAATCATTCTTTTTTTGCCCTGTACCCATTTTTTGCGTTCCACTTTCTCTATCTTACCGTTGAACGTAATTATTTTCGTTCTTTTTTGAAGTTCGTTTGCTAGTGCCAATTGACTGAATGCGACATGCATCGAAACATTCACGATTACTTTTTGTCCATCTTTAAACAGAACTTCTGTCTTTTTCTTGTCGATAATTTTTAATTCCTTTACGTGAAATAAAGATATCCATACACAATCAGGTTTTAAATGTGAAACAATCGGGAAGAGATAAATACCTTCGATGTGATCAATCACAATAGGAACTTTCGATTTAGTGCCAAGCAGCAGCTTTGATGCTTCCCTTCTCCCATCGTAAGTAGACAAGTGATGGAGACAGCTCTTCTGAATAATGGTTAATGCTTTCTCGTTCATTAAAACCGGCTTCTTGTTGCTTTCATACATCCATGTACACGCACTCTCACCAAATTGGACTGGTTTTAACATCAGTGTTTCCGACTGTACAAGAAGTAGTTTTTCAGCCTGTTTTAATGGATTTCTTGTCATCTTGCTCATCCTTTTCACCTGAATTGTTCTCACATTTTCATGTTACCATGCCGGTGTTATTTTTGTCCCTTTTGCCACAAGATTTAATTTTCAAAAAATTATAAACTTTCTGTTGATTAGTTGCTTAAAATTTCATATAATATAAAAAAGGTATCCGAGGTGATTAAAATGGAGAACAATAATTATTTTGCCGAAATGATGAAGTCCCCGATGCCCCGTGAAAAAGAAAAAACAGTGATGAGTGAATTTATCGATAACTTTCTTAAGGATATTTTATACAAAAAAGAAAAAGCACTTTTAATGGATAAAATTGATCATTCTCTTGATAACGACGATCGTTCAACATTTATGACACTTTCAGGTGAATTAAAGCAGTTAGAAAAGGGCCATCATACATCATAATTTCCTTCAAACAAAATGAATGCCTCAATAATTCAACAAAAAAAAGCCCCGTATCTATTTGATACGGGTGCTTTTAAACGCGTACATCCTCTTTTTTATAACATTGATAAAATCGTTAAATTCCCAATAGAACCGAGTACTGCAAAAATAATGTTAACACCCGTAAAGGCAATTAGAAATGCAGCCGCTGCTCCGGCGATGCCAAACCAACTATTTTCATGAAACGTTGGTATACCCGAAAAAAAATGAAAGCTCTGCGCTTTACGCCAGCAGACCATATGTGAGCGCTGCCGGGATGTATCCGATAGCAATGCTGTTGTATCCCATAGCAATGCCAATCCCTGCGTACAACCCTTCTTTAAATCCGCCGTATTTCGCAACTAGCGCTGCCATTTTTCTTCCTCCCAGCTTTCATTCCCAACAAATTATATCGCTTTGCTCCTACTTCGACAACAAAAAAGCCGCAACCGGCGACTTATAATCCAATCTCCAAATATTCATGTGCCAGTACGATCGTACCCTCAAACAGTTGAGCTGCTTCCTCTTTTAACTGTTTGATATCACCGAAATGTGGCAAGTGTGTTAAGACCAGTGTGCGAACTCCGGCTTTTTGGGCGATGATACCCGCTTCTTCTGACGTCATATGACCAGCGGAAGTACCGTCCATTCCTTTATATAAATTACTTTCTGCAAGCAATATGTCTGCTCCCTTTGCAAATTCGATCATTTCTTCTTTGTAAGCTGTATCTGCTGTGTACACAATCGTATGACCGTTTGCTTCAAATCGCATGGCGAAGCAGGGAACCGAATGATTTGTTTTCAATAATGTGACTACAAAAGGACCGATTTGAATCGCCTCATCAGGATGATAGGCTACGCCTGTGGTCATCTTTTTGTATGTAAGTGTGCTAAAGCCTTCACTCTCTTGATGACCATAAATAGGCAACGGTTCTTCACGTGTTTTCATTGTAAATGAATCAATAAGCAGTGCGTGCTGAAGTACACCAATGTCCGCAATGTGATCAGCGTGGTAATGTGACAAAATGACCGCGTCCAGTGCGGCAGGTTTTGTGTAGTTTTGCAGTTTGGATAAGACACCGCTTCCGCAGTCAAGCAATAATTGAAAGCCGTCTTCGTTAATTAAATAGCCGCTGCTCGCTTCGTTTACTTTTGGAAAACCGCCCCAGCAGCCAATAACCGTTATTTTCATGTTCATTTCTCCCCGCTTTTTATCCCACATTAATAGGTAGTAACTACCTCCACTTCAAGAATTCAAAAAGAATTGTATGTAGTTTCACTTTAACTTTATACTATTCCCTTTTACATAAAAATTAAAATAGATTTTCAAAAAATAGTTGACGAAACCTCATCTGTTATAATACAATTAAACCATCAAATAAAACAGTTATATAACAAGGGAGAGAGACACATGATCAAAAGCATCGTTGAATTTTTCAAAAACTTACCCGCAAAAGAATGCGCAAACTGCGGCTTATACATTGAAGAGCAGCATGACTGCTATAGCAATATATGTCCTACTTGCTCAAATATTAAAGACATTTAATAGACTTGCTAACATATTTCATATAAAACACCGGCCAAGGCGCAGCCGGTGTTTTTTGCTGTTTAATGATTCATATGGCTTGCCCTATCACAATCCATTTCCGCATAAATAATATGTGTGAAATAATTATGGAAATTATTTAGAAAGAAAAAAAGACGGCTATTTGCCATCTTTAAACTGTTTCAAATCGACCATACTGCCGCTTAAATTGACCGCGGAAATAAATCGCTGTCAACGTCATATTAAACAACGCAAACCCGATTAAGACCGCTGCGTTTTGCCACATAAAGGCGTAATCACCACTTGATATAACCGCCCGGAATGCATCAATCGAATACGCCATCGGCAGTAGTCTGTTTATATGCTGCAGAGCATTCGGAATAAGTTCAAGCGGGAATGTACCGCCGCTCGCTGTCAATTGGCTGATTAAAATTAAGACCGCAATAAAACGGCCCGGATTGCCAAGAATCGTGGCGAGCATTTGAATCAGCGTCATAAACGATACACTTACAATGACCGCCATAAGGAAAAAGCGTGGCACACTTTGCACATGAAGATCGAGTCCAATTAGCAAAAAGATCGTGGCCGCCATCGCCTGTACAAACCCTACAAGAACAAATACGCCTAGTTTTCCTGCAAACCAGGATCGTGCACTTTTCGGCTGCATCAGTGGTTCTTTCAATGAAAAAATAATCGTCAGCATAATCGCTCCAACAAATAAACCAAGTGATAGCATGTAAGGCGCCATGCCCGTTCCATAGTTCGGCACGTCATGAAAAGCTTTCTTGTCTACAGTGACCGGTTCCGCCATCATGTCGTACGTCTTGTCATCTGTCTGAACATCGCCTGCTTCTTCCGCTGCTTTTATCAGCTCATCTTGCAGTTCTTTCGTGCCTTTTTCAAGTTCAATAGATCCCGAAACAAGTTCTACGGATCCATTCGCCAGCTTGTCGGCTCCGTCTGCCCATTCATGCGAGCCACCTGCAAGTTCAGTCAAGCCATCGGATAAATCCTTGGCGCCTTTCGCAAGCGTATCAGAGCCTTTTTTTGCTTCATTTAACTTCTCCGCCATCGTATTTAATCCAGTCACAAGATCCTGCTCACCGATTTGAAGCTGTGCTGCACCTGTATTTATACGTCCTGCGCCTGCTGCCAGTTCTCCGATTCCCGATTGAAGCTGCATCTGTCCATCTTGTATATCGCCGAGACTATTTGACAACTGGTCCATATTTTCTGTTAAAGCACGGGATACAGATTGATTGATCTCGTTTGCACCGGATGCAAGTTGACCGCTGCCCGTTTGCAATTCATCAAATCCCGCTTCAATGCTAGCATTCATTTTCTCCTGATTCGCTTTCATGGATACTTCCATTGCTGCCATCTGTTCTCCCGTCATTACTTGTGCTAAAATCGGCTGCAACTGTTCCATCTGCTCCGTTTGAGCAGCGCTAATCTGATTTTTCAATTCTTCTTCAAACTGCGTCATGCCAGTAGTCAAATTAGCAGCACTGGCCGCGATCATGCCTGTACCTTCTGACAGAACAGGCAGTTTTTCACGAAGTTGATCCACACCTGTTTTTACAGACGACGTGCCTTCCTTTAATTCCGTCATTCTTCCATTTACCTTGTTAAGGCCTGTTTCAAGTTCAGCAACACCCGAAGTCAGCTTTTCTGTTCCCGTTTGCAGCTGTTTGCCACCATCGATAAGTTGTGATTGCCCTTCACTAAGTTGTACGAATCCATTGGATAACTGATCAGCTCCCATTGCGACATCTTTGGATCCTTCACTTGCTTTTTCAATACCTGATGAAAATGTTACTGAACTATTTGCCAATGTTTCTAGATTTTTTTTCAATTTATTCGTACCGTCTGTCATTTTCAACGCACCTTCATCAAGTTTACCTGCGCCGTCTCCTGCTTCTACGTAACCGTCACCCATTTTCTTTATGTTATCAAACATTGTTTCAGCATATGTTTTCGTTACGCTCTTCTGTAATGATGCGCGAATTTCTTTCATCGCGGACTGGCCAATTTGTGACGAAACGAAATTATAACTTTCATTCGGAATATACGTTAATTCAAGCTTTTCCGGCTTTTCGTCCATTAACGTTGTCGCATTTTCCGAGAAATTTTTTGGAATTTCAATGACCATATAATATTCCTGCTGTTCAAGTCCATCCTGCGCTTCTTCCAATGTCACGAAATGAAAATCAAAATTTCTGTTTTCGCGTAATTCCTTTTCCAGTTCGTCCCCGAGATCCAATTGTTCTCCTTCAAAGTCTGCGCCCGCGTCGCTATTGACAACCGCAACCGGCAGCCGGTCAAGATGTCCATAAGGATCCCAAAATGCCCATAAAAACACACCTGAATAAAGGAGTGGAATCATCATAACGGCAATCACGGAAATGAGCAGCATCCGGCTTTTCATAATCTCTTTTATTTCTTTTATAAACATATAAATACCCCCCAAATATAAAAATGACTATTTTGTTCATATGGTCACTTTTATTTAAAAATAAAAGGACAGGCATTAGATTGCCAACCCTTCAAAGACGTACAATTCAAACAAACGGGCAATTTCTTCTTTACTTAGCGCTCTGCCGCGCCGCTCCCAATCAACGACAAGCGTGACATAAAGCTTCAGCATAATAAACGCCGCAATTTCGGGGTCGCACTGCTTAATTTCATTCCTATCAACCGCCGCTGATACTCGATTCTTAATATAGCCGACAATGGCGTCTTCCATTTTTCTCACCGCGTCAATCACGGCCGGCGTGCCCATTTCTTTTTCCTCCTGGAACAACTTTACAGCCAGCTGATGTTTCGTGCGGAACTGAAGCATTTCAAATAAAGCACAATGTACATTTTCATGAAAAGAATGCGTCTCTTGAACGACCGATTCTGCCGCCTGTTTCATTTCTTGGA
The DNA here is from genome assembly GCF_000372765.1 of Bacillus sp. 37MA. Taxonomy (NCBI): domain Bacteria; kingdom Bacillati; phylum Bacillota; class Bacilli; order Caryophanales; family Bacillaceae; genus Bacillus; species Bacillus sp. 37MA. Next base: position 56,259 of record NZ_KB889752.1, on the reverse strand, counting down.
TAAGTGTTGTCATAATGTCTTCAAACAGTTCTTCCTTATTTTTGAAAAACGTATAAATGGTTCCTTTGCCGACGCCCGCAAGTTTGGCGACTTGATCCATCGTCGTCGCTTTGTAGCCAAACAATGTAAATGATTTTGTTGCTGCTTCGATAATGAATCTTTTACGATCAACTGCCATTCATTCCACCTCATTTTGACCAAAATAACAAATTGGTCATTTCGTTCAAAATTTATTTTACGTCTTTTCTTATTTCTTGTCAATGTAAAAAAGGGCTATTCAAAAAGTCAGAGATTATCTAACCCGAACAGCCCTTTTTCACAACCCATTTTCTTTTTTTAGCGACGAATGGATACTTTTCTGCGACAAACATTTGGTTTAAGAAATAAGCTAATAATCCTGCCGCCGGTATTCACTACTTTTTTACAATTTTATTCTACAAAATTCGCCTTTTTAACGTTCGGCGTTTTCTTTCAAATGTTTCATGACAATATCACCGAGCGCTTCAATAAACTCTGGACGCGCATTCGGCATAGCTGGGCGATAATAGGCTGCACCCACTTCATCTGTGACGACTTTGCATTCGTAATCATTATCATATAGTACTTCAAGGTGATCCGCTATAAATCCCGCAGGCACATACATAAACGCTTTATATTTATTCGTTTTATACAAATCACGCGTTAAATCCTGCACATCTGGGCCGATCCATGGCTCCGGCGTATTACCGGCACTTTGCCAGCCAACTGCATAACGTTCGACGCCTGCAGCACCTGCCAAAAGATCTGCTGTCTCTTTTAACTGATCAGGATATGGGTCACCCGCTGCAATAATTTTTTCCGGCAAACTATGTGCTGAAACGATTAAGACGAAATGCTCTTTTTCTTCTTCTGTCATTGAATCGACCGTTTCTTTAATTTTGTCTGACCAGTATTGAATAAATTTCGGCTCATGATACCAGCTTTCAATCGATGTAATCGACGGTCCTCCAATTTTCGCTGACTCTTCCACAGCACGGTCATTGTATGACTTTACGCTGAACGTCGAGAAGTGCGGCGCAAGAACGATAGATACCGCTTCTTCAATGCCATCGTTTTTCATTTGCCCTACAGCATCTTCAATAAACGGTTCAATGTGCTTTAAGCCAATATACATTTTGAATTCAATTTCATCTTGCATCTTATTTAAAAACGCCTCAAGTTCTGTTGCTTGTTCTTCCGTAATTTTTGCAAGAGGAGAAATGCCACCTATCGCTTTGTAGCGGCTTTTCAAGTCATCTAGCATGTCATCTGACGGTTTGCGGCCGTGACGAATGTGCGTGTAGTAGCGTTCAATATCTTCTTCTTTATAAGGCGTGCCATACGCCATTACAAGTAGACCCATTTTTTTCTTTATCATATATATCCACCTCATTATTGATTAGTTCTCTTTATTTTGACACGAACGAACTTCTAGTTCAAAGAAGAATGCTTATTTTGCGCTATATTCATGAATAAATGATGTTAAACGCTTTAATGTATCCGGACTTACTTCAGGGAAAACACCGTGTCCAAGGTTAAAAATATGCCCTGGAGCAGCCAACCCTTGATCCAAAATTGCTTTCACACGCTCTTCAATCACTTCCCAAGGAGCCAACAAAAGGGATGGGTCAAGGTTACCCTGCAACGTTTTCGTCAAGCCCATCGCCCGTGCTTCCTTGATCTGCAGACGCCAGTCAAGGCCTACAACATCAACTGGGAGATCATGCCATTCCCTCGCGAGATGGCTCGCACCAACACCGAACGTAATAAGCGGTACATTTTCACTGCGCAGTTCGCTGAAAATACGCTCCATAATTGGTTTAATAAATGTACGGTAATCGGCAACGTTTAATGCGCCGACCCATGAGTCAAAAATTTGAATCGCTTTTGCGCCTGCCTTTACTTGCGCACGCACATATGTCACCGTCATGTCTGCAAGTTTATCCATAAGCGCAAACCAGGCTTTTGGCTCTGTATACATAAAAGCTTTCGTTTTATTGTAGTTTTTTGATGGGCCGCCTTCGATCATATAACTAGCAAGTGTAAATGGTGCACCAGCAAATCCGATAAGCGGCACATTTAGCTGCTCTTGCGTTAACAATTTAATCGTGTCAAGAACGTATGGAACATCACTTTCAGGATCGATTTGGCCAAGCTTTTCCACGTCTGCTACAGAGCGAACAGGATTCGAAATAACGGGGCCAATACCTGATTTAATATCGACATCCACACCAATGGCAGGCAGCGGTGACATAATGTCTTTGTATAAAATTGCTGCGTCCACATTGTACTCCTCAACCGGCAAACGTGTCACATACGCACAAATTTCCGGTTGATGGGTAATTTCAAATAATGAATATTTTTCTTTTAACTTTCGGTACTCCGGCTGCGAACGGCCTGCCTGTCGCATGTACCAAACCGGTGTATATTTCGTTTTTTCTCCCCGTGCCGCTTTTAAAAAAGTCTCATTAATTTGCCTCATCTTGATTAATTGCCACCTTTCACCGATTAACATAACTATTGCCTATTATAGCCCACCATCTCAATGTTTTCACTATAAGGATGCTTTGTTCGAAAATTTGCCAAATGAACCTGTCCACAAGTGTTAAAATTGGAAGAAAGGGTTTACATTGCGGTATAATACTTGTTGAGGTGATTAGGATGAATGTATACATTACAAACGGAACGTACGATTTCTTGAAAACGATTCAAACGAAGCATACAGCAGAAAAGATCGTGCTGATGGAAGGTACAGATGGAGCCGCTCTCGTTCATGAATCGAATGGGAAAAGCGTGTTTGAATCACCGCGCCGCTATGAAGTGGTCGATGGTGCCGGGAATATAGAGGATCGTGGCTATGTTGTGTTGAATAACATTCCTGTTACAGATGAAGGCCGTCCGTTATTTGAACATCGATTTAAAAACCGGGCTGGAGCCATTGAGAATGAACCCGGTTTCATCTCAATGCGCGTATTGCGTCCGCTTGACTCGGATACGTACGTCGTTTTCGCGCAATGGGAAGACGTAAAAGCATTTAATAATTGGAAAACATCAGATGCCTTCAATCACGCACATAAAAAACGTGGAACACAAGATGGTCCTGATAAACAGCCAAATATTTTCTCTGGTCCCTCTTATTTGAAGACCTATACGATTCCTAAAGAAGATTAATGACCAAAAAAGCTGCCTGCATTAGGCAGCTTTTTTGGGTAAACGACGGTTAAGGATCGAAGCGAGCAAAAAGTAGATGGCTGCACCGAGCAGCCAGCCTGCTGCTGCATCCGTTGCATAGTGCGCTTTTTCGGCGACCCGGCTTATGCCTGATAAAAAAGCTAAAAGCAATGCCGCACTGTACGCGATCCTTTTTTTGTTTGTATAAATCGATAGAAAATATGCGAGCAGCAAATAGAAAATGATACTGACCATTGCATGTCCACTGACAAAGCTAAATCCATCTTCACCATGTGGGAAAGCCGGACGCTCTCTCGCGACCCATTCTTTTAATGCTTTATTTAATATGTTACCGCCACCCACACCGATCAAAATTGCAATGGCACCGATAATATTGCGCTTCCAAGCAAGAAAGCAAATAAGCAGAACGGCTCCCCCGCCCAGTATCATTTCTGAGCCTAGAAATGAAAAGATTGGTAAGAAAGAGTTTTCGCCCAATATTTGAAATGTGTGATCATCTAATATCCCTGCCCACTCTGACTCCCACCCTGTTAATATAATGACAAATAATATGAGGCACACCAATCCACCCCAAATCATCGGACACTACTCATTTTTTCCAGCCTAGAAGGGGCATATATTTTCGTAAAAAAGATAGAAAAGACGAGTGAAGCAGCGAGTACGATCACTGCACCGGACAGCGTTCCATTTATGATGGAAAGCCCGCCGAAAAGAATAGACTGTATCAACATGACACACATCAGTAACTTTTGCACCGCTGCTTTTTTTTCAGTATTACCTGCCGGATAAAGACGCGGCCAGATGATATAATCGTGACGTACCGCAATCGGCATCAGCTGAAAGCCGGTTAAATAGAGGAACAAAAGTGCTGCAATGAGCTGTACAGCCATCGTGCCGCTAAACAAAATAATAAATACTGCAATAATCGTTAAGCGAATGTACAAGCCAAAATATTCATTCATCCGCACAAAAGTCCTGAATAGCAAATACGTGTGTGTCCCGTTTTGCGGACCTGGTAATAGTCCGTCGAGCCACGCCCGCCGGCTCACAGTCCCGCGTAAATGCGGCACATCGGTAAACATATTAGCAATTCGGTAAAAACTAGCCAGCCTTTTTTCTTCCAGCTCCGCAAGCAATTCCCACTTAAGCGGGCGATTGCCCTGACGACCCATATGGAAAAGCCAGAGCAGCATGAAAAAGACAGCTAGTCCGGCAATGGCCATATAGCCGGAAAACAAAGCATATAAAAGCGCAAAATTTTGCAAAAGTCGTACGACCAGATCAATCATCCGCTTTTCATTAGACGGTAAATTAAGTGCTTCCAGCCGGCAAAATAAATTCCAAAGCTTAGCAGCCAGAAGCACCACCAGAAAGACAAAAAAGCTTCCAAATCCAGTCTGTTTCACAGCGGCATACATCGGCATTGAAAACGCAAGTAATGCCACTAAAACATAAATTTGTGCGGCAAAGCTCGTCCATACAGCTTTTTGCAAATAGGGTTTCATTTCTTCTTCAAGTGGCAATAAATACACTGTATCCGGCCGCTTTATGTACGTATATACCGGACTCCACACAAGGACAATAGCTAACACAACCGCCATTAAAAGCGGGGCTGGAAACGTTTCATCAATTGTTTGCACCCAGCCGCTGTAATAATAAAGAATGGCACCGAGCGCGAAGACGAGGACGAATAATAAATGATCATTTAACATGTAGCGCGTATATTTGCGGACTTCAGCGTAATACGACGCGACTCGTTCTTTAAAAAGCGCATCTGCTGAAAACTTCATAGCGATTCTTCCTTCGTTAACTCTACATAAATATCATCAAGCGCGGCTCCTGGCATACTGAACTCACGGCGCAGCTCGTCCATCGTCCCTTTCGCCCGTACACGTCCTTCATGCAAAATAATAAATTTATCGCAATACTTTTCCGCCGTCGCAAGAATGTGTGTCGACATTAAAATGCCTGCACCGCCGTCTTTCATTTTGCCCATCCAGTCGAGCAGTGAGCGAATACCGAGCGGATCAAGTCCAACGAACGGTTCATCAATAATGTAAAGCGCCGGTTCAGTTAAAAACGCGCCCATAATCATGACTTTTTGCTTCATTCCTTTTGAAAAATGAGCGGGAAACCATTTCATTTTCGATTCTAATCTAAATTCTTTTAAAAGGGGTCCAATTCTTTTTTTATAATCTGACTCCGACAATCCGTATGCCATCGCCGTAAGCCTCATATGTTCTTCCAATGTTAATTCATCATATAAAACGGGCGTCTCCGGCACGAATGAAAATTGACGGCGGTATTCAGACGGATTTTTTTCAAGTGTCTGTCCTTTAATCGTCACCTGTCCTTTTACTGGTTCCATCAAACCAATAATATGTTTAATTGCTGTACTTTTGCCGGCACCGTTCAAACCAATGAGTCCGACAATTTCATTTTTACTGACGTCAAATGAAACATCATGCAGCACCGGTTTACGTGTGTAGCCACCGGTCAAATCCTTTACTGTTAATAAAGACATATCACGCGTCCTCTCCTTCTTATCCATTAACTGTATTGTATCAAAAAGAGAGACAGTACACACAGTTTCCCGTCCTGTCATTGTGTGCTAAAATTTTGATAATGAACCTTAAAGGAGTGTTTGATAATGAATGATTGTATTTTTTGCAAAATTGTAAACGGTGACATCCCCTCCGCAAAAGTGTATGAAGATGAGCACGTTTATGCATTTCTAGACATTAGCCAAGTGACAAAAGGCCATACACTCGTTATTCCAAAAGTACATAAAGAAAATATTTTTGAACTGATGCCTAATATGACTGCTCCTTTGTTTGAATCCGTCAAAAAAGTTGCAGACGCGATCCAAGCTACTTTTTCACCGAAAGGGCTTAATTTACTTAATAATAACGGTGAAACAGCCGGTCAAACAGTATTTCACTATCACATTCATTTAATCCCACGTTACGGATCCAATGATGGTTTTCATCCTGTTTTCAAAGAGAATGATGAATCATACGATTTAAAAGAAATCGCGGCATCCATAAGCACTCACCTGTAACGAAGCAATTTTACACGTTTGTAAAAGATGGGATTCGGGAAGAGCTATTCTATACATGTATGCAGTTTGGCTATAGAAATGATTAATGAGGTGAAAGTATTGAATAAAAAGTCTTTATGTATAGGATTATTAACAGGCCTCGCAGCAGGTGCAGCAACTGCTCTTTTAAATACACCTTCGAGCGGTCGTGAAACGCGCGGCAAGATGAAAGATGCACAAGTCTCAGCGAAATTAACTGCGCTGGAAGTAAAAGATAATGCCGGTCAAGTAAAGGAATCCATTAAGCGCCTCATTGATGCCGCAAAACAGGATGTACCGGAAGTGATCAGTAATGTTAAAGTGAACGCCGCACTTTGGAAAGAAAGTATAGCACCAAACAAACAGGCGCTGCAATCTGAAATTGTTCGCCTTCAAAAAACAGTAGAAGATTTACAAGAAAGTCTTCCACACCCTGCTCCAAAGAAGTAAAAAAGCGCGCAGAAGATGATGTAAATCCTCTGCGTGTTTTTTTTATTTTCATCTATTTCGAAAATTTCGTGAATTAAACTCTTTCTATTTTTTTATTTTATTGGCATAATATAAATCAATTAGTCTATTTGATTTGGAACGGGATAGGGAAAATAAAAAAAGAAGGTGCAAATATGTCAAATCATCAATATACGATGAAAGAAGCGTTTATGTTCAGTCAGCGTATGGCACAATTGTCTAAAGCACTATGGAAAGCCGTTGAAAAAGATTGGCAGCGCTGGATTAAACCGTACGATTTAAACATTAATGAACATCATATTCTTTGGATTGCGTATCATTTAAAAGGTGCCTCCATAACGGACGTTGCGAACTTCGGCGTGATGCACGTATCGACCGCTTTTAATTTTTCGAAAAAACTGGAAGAGCGCGGATTTTTAACTTTTTCTAAAAAAGAAGAAGATAAACGAAACACGTACATCGAAATTACAAAAGAAGGCGAGCAGCTGATTTTCGACTTAATGGAGCAATATGACCCCGAAACAAACCTTGTGTTTTCAGGCAGTGAACCGCTTCGTGAATTGTTCGGGAAATTCCCAGATCTCGCCGAACTGATGGCTATTATTAAAAATATTTACGGTGATGACTTCATGGACATTTTTGAAACATCTATCCATAATATTGAAAAAGACTTTAATGAGGAGAGCGGAAAATTAAAGCAGGCAACACAAACAAAAACATCCAGTTAAGCAACGAGCAGTCCTGATGTTTTTATTTTTATAAAAATTACACTTGCTTTTTAAGCTCTTCCGTCGTAAATTATGTATTATTATGTACGGCGGAGGTTATGTTTTATGAAGTGCTGGCGAATTTATAATTTCGAAAAAACATATGGTTTTAATAAACTGTTTTTCGTTTCATTTGTGACGACGATGATTGTTTTTTCACTCGCCTTTTCATCTATGCAGTCTTATTATTCAGAGCCACTACATGCAACAGGTTTTGCCTGGTTTGCTGCCGGCCTTCTCGCGGTTTATCCGCTTCATAAATTGATCCACCTCCTCTCAGTGGTCACACTTCGTCCAAAAATGACGTGGGAGCTAAAGTATTCTTTTTTGCCAGTTTTAACCGTGACTACTCGAAAACCGGTCTCTAAAAACCGATTTATTATTTGCTTAATATTGCCATTTCTCATTATGACGCCCTTTCTTTTAGGCAGTGCAGCACTATTGCCGCACTATTTACACTATTTCACAATAGCTGCGGCTTTTCATACCGGCATTTGTTCATTTGATTTTCTTTATTTAAAGACGATTGTCTCATGCCCTAAGGACTCGATCATCGAAGAAGATATGGATGGATTTGAGATTTTAATTCCCGATGAACCACCCGCCTGGCGTTGACGCCGGCGGGTTCTGTTTTCATTTTAGACAACAGTTTGATATAGTAATTGATACAGGAGAAAAAGGGGGAGGTTATACTGTGATTGCGCTTATGATTACATTTGTTATTTTTTCAATATTTATTTTGTTCCATATAAATCGAATGACGAACTTACTATGTATCCAAAAAGAAATTCCAGAAGAGCGCCATAAAAAAATTTTCCGGACAGTGAATATTTTAATCGTCATCTTGCTGTCCACTTCTTACATTGAAATACTATACGTCTAGATCCGCCTTTCCTTTTCCATGTTCTTGAATTATGTTATAGTTGTTTGTGATATCTAGACTAAAATTTCTGTCACGATACGACAGATGATAACTAGGGAGTTGTTATTTGGATGAAGAAATGGGCACTACCTCTTTCACTAGCAGCGGGTGTTCTCGCACTTTCTGGCTGCAATGGAGACGGCAACGTCATCGCAACATCAAAAGCAGGCGACGTTACCGACATGGAATTGTATGCAGAAATGAAGGAAAAATACGGTCCACAAATGGAGCAGGCACTGCAAGAATTAATGCAGAAAAAAGTCCTCTCTGAAAACTATGAGGTAACAGATGAAGAGCTGGAAAAAGAAATGAAAACAGCAAAAGAACAGCTCGGCGATCAGTATGAAATGTTTTTAGCACAATATAGCCTTGACGAAGAAGGCTTTAAAGAATTTTTGAAGCTTGAACTTCTCCGTGAAAAAGCAGCGCTCGCTGACGTAAAAATAACAGATGATGAAGTGAAAAAATATTACGATGCTTGGCAGCCTGATATTAATGTAAGCCACATTCTCGTTGAAGATGAAGCGAAAGCGAAAGAAGTACAGCAAAAGCTCGCTGATGGTGGGGACTTTGCCAAACTTGCTAAAGAATATTCAACCGATCCTGGTTCAGCTGAAAATGGTGGAAGCCTCGGCTGGATTGATAACGCAGGACGTGCACAGTTCGTTCCTGAGTTTACAAAAGCACTTGGCACATTAAAAGTAAATGAAGTGAGTAAACCTGTAAAGTCCGATTATGGTTATCACATCATTAAAATTACAAAACAAAAAGAAAAAGGCTCTTTCGAAGACATGAAAGATCAGATGACAAATGAATTGAAAAAATCCAAAATCGATTCTGATACTCTTCAAACAAAGCTCGATGAAGAAATGAAAGCAGCAGATGTGAAAGTCACAGATGAAGACTTAAAAGGCGCATTTGAAACAGAAGATGACGCAACATCAAAATCAAAAGAAGCAAAATAAAAAAGCACCTTCACGGGTGCTTTTTTATTTTATAAACAGTGGTTTATAAAAAGATCGGTTATCAAGTGGAAAAATACGCTCGGAAAACTCACCGGGCTTCGTTCGTTCCATCGCTCGGTCAAGCATATTCATTTTCGCATCGAGGTTATCAATATAATGGAGCATTTCTGCTTCCTTAATCATCGGCGGCTTCGGACTCCCCCATTCCGCTTTCCCATGGTGGGACAAGACCACATGTTGAAGGACCATCACTTCTTCTCCTTCAATGCCAAGCTCTTTCGCCATCTGGCCGATTTCATTTACCATAATGGAAATATGGCCAATCAAGTTCCCTTCCGCTGTATATGTCGTCGCGACTGGACCCGATAATTCTGTTACTTTGCCAAGATCATGTAAAATAACGCCAGCATAAAGTAAATCACGATCCAATGATGGATAAAGATCCGCGACGGATTTCGCTAGCTTTAGCATCGATACAACGTGATACGCAAGACCAGATACAAATTCATGATGATTTTTCGTAGCAGCTGGGTATTCAAGAAATGGTTGATAGTATTTTTTCAATAAAGAACGGGTAATGCGCTGTATATGCGGATTTTTCATTTCAAAAATAAACTGCGTAATCGTCTCGGCCATTTCTTCCTGGCTAAGCGGAGCTGTTTCGACAAAGTCTCCTGCATCCATTCCATCTTGCTGTGATGCCGGGCGAATTTGACGAAGTTTCAACTGCATCCGTCCGCGGTAATTTTGAATGTCACCCGCTACTTTTACAATGGTCTGCGGTGCATACATTTTTACGGTCTCATCTTTTGCATCCCACAATTTCGCTTCAATTTCTCCACTCGTATCTTGCAGCATAAGCGTTAAATATGGATTTCCATTCACGGCTGTACTTTTGACAGCCGATCTGATCATTAAAAAGCAATCCACGCTTTCGCCTGCTTCATACTGTGTAATTCCTTTATCCAAGACGTCACCCTCCTCTTTACACTCTTCTGCTAATTATAGCACAGATCATACGTTCTTTTAATAAAGATCATGCTTTTTTCTTCACTGAAAATCGTATACAATAATCGTATCACGTCTACAAGGGGATTGAAAATGTATAAACTAACTGTTTTTAAAAAAGACGGAAAAAAATTGCTTGATCAATCTTTTGAAGCCAAAACGGATGATGAAGCGAAAGATCGAGGTTCACAAATTTTACACGCGCATGCATATGAAAATTATACCTATCGTTGTACATCCCCCGAAGGAAAATTACTTCTTTTCCATGAATAGAAGGAAGCGCGTTCAAAAAATTGAATGCGTTTTTTTACTGGTTGTTAAAGATCGGCTTGCGTTTTTCTAAAAAGGCGCGAAGCCCTTCATGATGATCGTCACTTTCGCGCATTTTCAACTGTCCATGTTTTTCAAGCTCAAGTGTTTTTAAAAGCTGTGGCCTGTTTAAGTCGGCGATTATTTTTTTCGTTTTAATCATTGCCTGAAGCGGCTTTTGATGAAGTTCATTGATCAGATAAGCTACTTCTTCCTTTATCGTACCTGATGCAACAGCACGATCTGCAAGCCCCATTTCTGCGGCTTCTGTCCCACTCATTACTTTTCCATCCCAGATCACTTTTTTCGTTTTGATCGGCCCGATACGTTTCTCAAGCATAAAGTGAGCACCACCATGTGGAATTAAACCGATATCAATAAAATTCATTGCCAATTTCGAATCCGTTTCGCATAAGATAAAATCAGCTGCAAGAGCAATGCTAAGTCCAAGACCAGCAGCTGCACCGTGAATAGCTGCTATGGTCAGCTTTGGCATTGAATAAAACGCTAATGCAATGTCTGTTACTGTGTCCTTAATACCATTAAACTGTGGTTCATCTATCGTTGACATCATTTCTTTTATATCTCCCCCAGCTGAAAAAACGGGGCCCGCACCGGATAAAACGACGATTTTCACATCACTATTTCCACTTATCTCTTTTAAATATTCACACAGTTCTTTCATCAATGCAGTATTCAACGCGTTCATCGACTCCGGCCGGTTTAATTGAATGTATGCTGTTTCCCCTTCAATTAAACAAAGTAGATTTTCCATCTTTTCGCCCCCCGTCATTCTATTTTAAGCATATAAAAAAATAAAATGAAACTTTCTTCAATAAGTGTTTACCATCCATCCCTCTTCAGTAAACGATTTTTTGTCATTTTTCACGCATACGGGGAAAAGACGCTCCCCGATCATGTAGGGAACGCCGTCACAATCAGTGCTTGTGCAATACCGATCAAGCCACCAAGCAAAGCGCCGAGCAGTGTTATCATTTTTAATTCACGATATGTGATATCAAGAACAATCCTTTCTAACCGGGCTATCGAGAACGTTTCAATTTGCTTGCGGACAATATCGGCGATTTTCAGTTTTTTCATAAACTCCGGAATGTATACCATCATTTTCATAATACCTTTATCCATTATTTCCGGAATGAGTACGCCAATGATTTTTTCTTCAAATGGAAGCGCATAGGCTGATACTGGCTTATTTAAAATCATTTGAATATCTAGTTGTCCGATAACAAATTTCTTCGCTTTATTCATAACTTTCTCATCAGAAAATTGATCAAATACGTCCGCCCATTTCCATTCATTTATTTTATCCCATTCATTTTTCAAAATAACATTCAATAAGTCTTTCGTGCCCGGGCTCGTTAAAAACTTAATCATTTCCGAACGAATTTTATCTTCAATCGGCGTGTTGCCTAGCACCATTTGGATCATCCCTCCAAACTTTCCTCTTTCTCGGAGAAAATTATTGGTCATTTTTTTCACACGATAACGGCCGGCTTCACCAGAAAAATATTCAACACCTTTTTGTAAAATATAAGAAGACACTTCTGGAATTTTGCTTTCCATTTTATCAAGCCATTCGACTGGCAGCGATTCTTTTACAGTTTGATCGATGTAAAAATCTTTAATGGAATTGTATTTTTGATCAATCCATTCATTTATTTTTACTTCTACTTTTAAGCCTGCTTCCGGAATGTGTACTTTTTCGAAAAATTCTGTTACCGTTATGTCAGATTGAATCCACTTTTTCACTTTTGCCTGCAAAAATGATTCCATTTCACTGCGAAATTCAGATTCGTTTAATTTTTGTTCAATCGTTTCCGGTGTCAATAACTGTTCATCAACAATTTTGCCCACCTGCTTTGCCAGTTCTGTACGTCGTTTTGGGATTAATCCTGGTGTGAAGGGAATACGCCATTTGCCAATATAGCGGACCTTATGGGGTCTGAAGAGCATTTGAATCGCTACTGCATTCGTGACACCGCCAATCACCGCACCAATGACACCCATAAAACAAATAAGCCAGAAATCATTCAACATTTTTCCACCTTCCATGTATGTAAAAACGATACCGATTCCCAGACGGAACGGCATCCCTTCAGCTTTCTGCTTTTTAGCCACTATATGACGCTTCTTAAATCGCATTGCCTGCTTTTTATTCCATTAATAGGTAATTATATATGGATATTATAGCATATCATCCAAAAAAATACTTGTGAGGTCTGCTCCCCATTAATAGGAAACAACTACCTGCTTATACTTTGTATAAATGATTGCGTACAATCCATACTACTAGCATAATCAACAACGGGTCGCACCGGCAGCTCCGGGCGATCAATCACACGCGGCGGTGCAACTCCGTCAGACCCGGCCAAAACAAGAAAAGGGAGATGAACAGTAATGGCAAACAACAACAACAGCAGTTCAAATCAATTGGTCGCTCCAGGTGCACAACAAGCTATTGATCAAATGAAGTATGAAATCGCGTCTGAATTTGGTGTTCAGTTAGGTGCTGACTCAACATCCCGTGCAAATGGTTCTGTTGGTGGCGAAATTACAAAACGTCTCGTTCAAATGGCCGAACAGCAATTAAGCGGCTTCCAAAAGTAAATATTTAAAAGGGGAGCCATCTCAAAAGCTAGACTTTTGAGATGGCTCTTTATTATTTTTTCTTTTCAGACAGATTCACCATTTGCAGTGGATCAATCCAGCGGTCATATTCTTCTTCGTTCAAATAGCCTGATGCAAGTGCTGCTTTTTTTAGTGTTGTCCCCTCTTTATGTGCCGTCTTAGCGATTTTCGCTGCTTTTTCATAACCGATATGCGGATTCAGTGCTGTCACGAGCATAAGCGACTGTTCCATTAATCCACGGATAACGTCGAGATTCGCTTCAATTCCTGATGCACAGCGTTCATCAAATGAGCGAATTCCATCTGCTAGCAGGCGAATTGATTGGAGCGTGTTATATACGATAACCGGCTTGAACACATTTAATTCAAAATTCCCCTGACTTGCAGCAAATCCGACGGCTGCATCATTGCCGAATACTTGAACAGCTACCATCGTAAGTGCTTCACTTTGCGTCGGATTCACTTTCCCTGGCATAATGGAACTACCCGGTTCATTTGCTGGAATCGATAATTCCCCAAGCCCGCTTCTCGGACCGCTTGCAAGCCAGCGAACGTCATTGGCTATTTTCATTGAATCAGCTGCCAATGCTTTTAAGGCACCATGTACAAAGACCATTTCATCATGACTCGTTAACGCATGAAACTTATTTTTCGATGAAACAAACGAATAACCAGTCTGCTTTTTTAACTGTTTCGCTGTTTGTTCACCAAATGTTGAATCCGCATTAATACCGGTTCCGACCGCTGTACCTCCGATGGCCAGATTTAGCAGCCCTTCTTTAGCCTGGTCAATCATTTCTTCACTGCGGACAATCATATGACGCCATCCGGAAATTTCTTGACCGAGCGTTAACGGCGTCGCATCCTGCAAATGAGTACGGCCGATTTTAATAACATCCATATATTTTTTTTCTTTCTTTTTCAACGTCTTCTTAAATTGCTTCAATGCCACTTTTAAACGTTTTTCAATCTCATCGTACACTGCAATATGCATAGCCGTTGGAAATGTATCATTCGAGCTTTGTGACATGTTGACATCATCATTTGGATGAATAAATCCCTCTTTTCCCGCAAGCTCTGAAGCACGTCTCGCCACCACTTCATTCACATTCATATTGGATTGCGTGCCGCTTCCTGTCTGCCAGACGACGAGTGGAAAATGTTGATCCCATTTGCCCGCTAAAATTTCATCACACGCTTCAATAATCACGTTCATTTTGTCTTCAGGCAGCTTGCCAAGTTCACCATTTGCGGCAGCCGCTGCTTTTTTTAAATGAGCAAAAGCATAAATCATTTCAATCGGCATTTTTTCCGTTCCAATTGGGAAGTTTTCCACACTGCGCTGTGTCTGTGCCCCCCAATATTTATCTGCTGGTACTTTCATTTCACCGAGAGTATCATGTTCAATTCGAAACTCCATTATTCATTCCTCCTTCAAAATTCATCTATTTACACGTTTCCCTTTTTCCGTCACATCATGCCTTCAAAATAGAATAACGGTATAAAAATTCCAAACAGTTCATAAATCTTTCTTCTTTTTATTACTTTTTCATAAAAGGTTTATGTAGTAGAAATGACGGGAACATGATTCAAAACAGGTGCTTATGAGGTGACGTAGATATGTTAAAAACAATTTTAATGATTATTGGTGCCATTGTTGTTATTTCATGGATTATTTCGATGTTTTAACATACAAAAGAAGGATTCCTTGGCGGAATCCTTCTTTTTTAGCTGTATTGTTGGCCATACACTTTTTCTTCGTATTGACGAATGTAATCTTCCTCTGTAAGAGTAACAGAAATCTCATCCCATCCGTTTAAAAGCATTTTTTTCCAGTATGGATCGATGTCGAAGTGAGCTACAAACCCATTTTCATCTTTTACCGATTGCTCTTCAAGGTCAACGTGTAAACGGTAGCCTTCTTCTTTTGAACGCTCCATAATCACCGCTACTTCTTCTTCCGTTAACTTAAGAGCAAGAATACCGTTTTTCACACTATTGTTATAAAAAATATCAGCATAGCTTGGCGCAATGATAATCCGGAATCCATAATCAAGTAATGCCCATGGCGCATGCTCACGTGATGAACCACATCCGAAATTTTCACCTGCAACAAGTATTTCGGCGCCTTCATATTGTGGCTGGTTCATGATGAAATCTTCTCGTTTATTGCCATCGTCATCAAAGCGCCAGTTATAAAAGACAAACTGACCAAAACCTTGACGCTCAATTCGTTTTAAAAATTGTTTTGGAATAATTTGATCCGTATCAATATTTGTACGGTTAAGTGGACAAACGACACCGGTAAATTGATTAATTGGCTGCATAATAGACCGCTCCTTTATTATGATTAATTGACGCTTGATAATTGGCGAACATCCGTAAAGTGACCTGTCACAGCTGCTGCTGCTGCCATTGTTGGGCTGACAAGATGTGTTCTAGCACCATTACCTTGACGTCCTTCAAAGTTACGGTTTGATGTTGATGCACAACGTTTGCCTGCCGGAACAATATCATCGTTCATCGCAAGACACATAGAGCATCCTGATTCACGCCACTCGAACCCTGCTTCCATAAAGACTTTATCAATTCCTTCTGCCTCTGCTTGCTGCTTCACTGTTTGCGAACCCGGTACAACAATGGCTGTTACATTGTCTTTTACTTTACGACCTTTCGCTACTTCAGCTGCTGCACGTAAATCGCTAAGACGAGAGTTTGTACATGAGCCAATAAAAACGAAATCAACAGGGATATCGGTTAACTTTGTACCTGCTTCAAGGCCCATGTAGTCAAGTGCAAGGCGAACCGATTCTTTATCTGCTTCACGTTCAAATTGGTCAGGTGATGGGACAGTACCTGAAATACCGCTGCCCATTGACGGATTTGTTCCCCATGTCATTTGCGGCTCGATTTCTGTTGCATCAATTTCAAGTGTTTTGTCGTATTCTGCTCCTTCATCTGTTGCCAAAGCTAGCCACTTTGCTGCTGCGGCTTCAAATTCTTCACCTTGGGGAGCATAGCGGCGTCCACGTAAGTATTCAACAGTTGTTTCATCAGGGCTTACGAGACCTGCACGTGCGCCTGCTTCAATAGACATATTGCAAATCGTCATGCGCTGTTCCATTGTTAAACTGCGGATTGCTTCACCTGTATATTCCATTACATAACCTGATCCAGCATTTACGCCAAATTTCGCAATAATCGCAAGGATGATGTCTTTTGACTGAACACCAAATCCAAGTTTTCCATTCACTTTAATTTGTAACGTTTTCGGACGTTGCTGCCAGATTGTCTGCGTAGCAAGAACATGTTCTACTTCACTTGTACCAATACCGAATGCAAGTGCACCGAACGCACCGTGTGTCGACGTATGACTGTCTCCACATACAATCGTTTTCCCTGGTTGTGTTAATCCAAGTTGTGGACCGATAACGTGGACAATCCCTTGATCTGGATGATCAATATCTGCAAGCTCAATCCCAAATTCACGGCAGTTTTGCTCAAGTGTTTCAATTTGTTTTTTAGAAACTTGGTCATTAATGATGTGACGGTCAATCGTTGGTACGTTATGATCCATTGTCGCGTACGTTAAATCAGGCCGTCTGACGCGGCGTTCACTAATCCGCAATCCTTCAAATGCCTGTGGAGATGTTACTTCATGAACAAGATGTAAATCAATATAGAGAAGATCCGGTTTCCCTTCTGCTCTGTTTACAACATGATTTTCCCAAATTTTTTCGATAACGGTTTTCTTCGTCATGCCCAGTCCCTCCTCTTACATATGTGTATTTTTGATAAAAAACGGGGACCCCTTCCTTTCCTGCAATATTTGCAAGTAAGAATAGAATCCACCGTGGCTTTTCCCTTTACATATAAACGATCGTATCAGTTAAAACATCTGATCCGTTTGCTACACGTTGTGTCACGAGTTCAATCATTTTATCCGTTCCGACCACTGTACTGCCTTCCATTTGTAAATCCGGTGTGCAATATCCGTCGTTTAAGACAGACTGTACAGCACGCTCAATCGCTTCTCCTTCTTCACGCATGTTGAATGAATATTTCAACATAAGCGCAGCCGATAGAATCATCGCAAGCGGATTTGCTTTATTTTGTCCGGCAATATCCGGGGCAGAACCGTGGACCGGTTCGTATAGACCGAAGCCGCTTTCTGACAAACTTGCAGATGGCAGCATACCGAGTGAACCAGTAATCATGGATGCTTCATCACTCAAAATGTCGCCGAATAAGTTTTCTGTCACGATGACATCAAATTGTCCAGGGCTTGAGATAAGTTTCATCGCCGCAGCATCGACATACATATGATCAACTGTCACACTCGGATAATCTGATGCTTTTTCATTGACGATTTCACGCCACATACGGCTTGATTCAAGAACGTTCGCTTTATCAACAGACGTTAATTTGCCTCCGCGTCCGGCGGCAAATTCAAACGCTTTGACAACGATCCTTTCAATTTCAGCTCGTGTATACTGAAGAGTATCCACAACGACTTCATTGTTCTCACCGCGTCGTTCACTCGGTTTCCCAAAGTAAAGGCCACCTGTTAACTCACGGACGATCAGCATATTTACATTTTCGGCAATTTCAGGCTTAAGCGGAGAAGATTGCACGAGTTTCTGAAATGATGGAATCGGACGTAAATTTGCAAACAGTCCAAGTTCTTTACGAATCGCGAGCAAACCGCGCTCTGGACGTTCTGCTGACGGCAAGTTATCCCACTTTGGACCACCTACTGCACCGAGCAGCACAGCGTCACTATTCCGGGCAAGCCCCAGTGTTGATTCCGGAAGCGGCGTGTTATGTGCATCAATCGCTGCACCACCGATATCGGCATACTCAATTTCAAATTCGTGACCGAAACGCTTACCTGCTGCCTGCAAAACAGCAGCAGCTCCTGATGCGATTTCCCGGCCAATTCCATCACCTGGCAATACGGCAATTTTCTTCTTCACATAAACCCCTCCGTTGCATTAAATATGTGCTTTTTCAACTCCAGATTGTCGTGCTTGTAATGTGACCGCACGATTAACTGCGTTTAAATACGCAAGCGCGGATGATTCAAGAACATCCTGTGCGGTGCCGCGGCCACTTGATTCCATTCCGTTCAATTGAACGCGGACATGTACTTCAGCGAGTGCATCTCGTCCGCCGCCAACCGAGTTGATTTTGTAATCAAGCAATTTCACTTCTTCGTCTACTATTCTTTCAAGCGTGTTATAAATAGCTTCAACGCTTCCTGAACCGGTACTCGCTTCAGTTACAGTTGTCCCATCAGGCAAGACAGCTGAAATCGTTGCTGTCGGAATATGCTCTGTTCCATACTGAACTTGTATGCTTGACAATTCATAGCCTTTTACATCCGTTGCTTGCGTTTGCTTGTCTGCAAGAATGGAGAATAAATCTTCATCTGTAATTTCTTTTTTACGATCAGCAAGTTCTTTAAACGTTTTGAACGCATCATTAAGTTTTTCTTCTGTTAATTCAAAACCAAGTTCTGCTGCTTTACTTTTAAACGCATGGCGGCCGGAATGTTTCCCCATTACGAGCTTATTGGCATTTAGTCCAATCAATTCTGGCGTAATGATTTCGTATGTTGTCTTTTCTTTCAACACACCATCCTGGTGAATTCCTGATTCATGAGCAAATGCGTTGTCGCCAACGACTGCTTTATTTGCTGGGACAATCATGCCTGTCAACTTGCTGATCAAGTTGCTTGTGCGCTTAATTTCATTTAGCTTCAAACCAGTTGTCGCTTTGTAAAAATCGTTACGTGTGTAAAGAGCTACTGCCACTTCTTCAAGCGCCACATTACCCGCTCGTTCACCAATTCCATTAATTGTTCCTTCGACTTGACCCGCGCCGCCTTCAATCGCCGCAAGCGAGTTTGCAGTTGCCATGCCAAGATCATCATGACAATGAGTGGATAAAATCGCTTTGTCGATATTACGAACATTTTGCGTCAAATATTGGAAAATCTCTTTGATTTCCCGCGGCGTAATATAACCGACCGTATCAGGGATATTAATAACCGTTGCACCAGCATCGATTGCTGCTTCTGCCACCCGTGCAAGGAAATCGAGTTCTGTTCGGCACGCATCTTCTGCAGAAAACTGTACTTTTGCAAAATTTCGTTTCGCATATTTAACAGATTCCACTGCACGTTCAACCACTTCTTCTTTACTCATCTTCAATTTATACTCTCGATGAATGGGGGAAGTCGCGATAAAGACATGAATGCGTGGTTCTTCTGATCCTTTTAACGCTTCCCATGCTGCATCAATATCTTTTTTGTTTGAGCGGGCAAGACCAGTTACAGAGCTGTTTTTAACGGTATTCGCAATTTGCTTAACAGCGTCGAGGTCACCGGGAGAAGCGGCTGGAAAGCCCGCTTCGATGACATCTACACCTAATCGTTCTAGTTGCTTTGCAATTTCGAGTTTTTCGATTGTATTTAAGTTTACACCTGCGGATTGTTCTCCATCGCGCAAAGTTGTGTCAAAAATCTCAATTTTTTGCACCAGAACCCACTTCCTTTTTGCCTTGTTTAATAAATGGCATTAACGCACGTAGCTCTTTCCCAACAACTTCAAGTTGATGTTCACTTTCACGACGAGTGATTGCTGTAAACTCAGGACGGTTTAATTGGTTTTCCTGCAACCAGCCTTTTGCAAATTTACCTGTTTGGATATCAGTCAATACATCTTTCATGCGTGCTTTCGTTTCAGATGTAATTACGCGTGGTCCCGAAACGTAGTCACCCCATTGTGCTGTATCTGAGATTGAATAGCGCATGCCTTCAAGGCCGCCTTCATACATTAAGTCAACGATCAATTTTAATTCATGCAGGCACTCGAAATAAGCAATTTCCGGTTGGTATCCAGCTTCAACAAGTGTTTCGAAACCAGCTTTAACTAGTTCTGCTGTACCTCCGCAAAGAACGGCTTGCTCACCGAATAAATCTGTTTCTGTTTCTTCACGGAAAGTTGTTTCAAGAATACCTGCACGCCCTGCACCTACACCTTTTGCATAAGCAAGTGCGATATCTTTCGCTTGTCCTGTTACATCTTGATAAATAGCGAATAATGCAGGTACGCCTGCGCCTTGCTCATACGTGCGGCGAACAAGATGGCCCGGACCCTTTGGTGCAGCAAGGAATACATCGACATCAGCCGGAGGTACGATTTGGTTAAAATGTACGTTAAAACCATGAGCAAATGCAAGAGCTTTTCCTGCAGTTAATTCAGGCTCGATTTCTGCTTTGTAAACAGCAGTTTGATATTCATCTGGAAGAAGGATCATGATAAGATCTCCTGCCGCACTTGCCTCACGTACTGTTTTCACATCAAATCCGTCTGCAGTTGCTTGATCAAATGATTTACCCGGGCGAAGTCCTACCACTACATTTACGCCGCTTTCACGAAGGTTCAAGGCATGTGCATGGCCTTGAGAACCGTAACCGATGATTGCAACCGTTTTGTTAGAAAGAACTGCTTCGTTAATGTCACCATTGTAATATACTTTTGTCATTTTCTTCATCCTCCAAAAATTGTTTGATTTTTTTTATTTTAATTTAAAATAGAAAACGGTTTTGATTCCGACACAAGGCGCTGTGAACCGCGTTTAATCGCTGTTTGTCCTGTGCGGGCTACTTCTTTAATTCCATAAGGACGAAGAAGTTCAATCATCGCTTCGATCTTCTCGAAGTTTCCGACAACTTGAATAGTAACACTATCTTTCGCCACGTCAATAATCGTTGCACGGAACGGCTCGATAATGACGTTAATTTCAGCACGCGTCTGCGGCGTCGTCATTACTTTGAGAAGCGCAAGTTCACGCGTCACAATGGCCTGATCCGTAATATCATTTACTTTTAATACATCAATTTGCTTGTTGAGCTGTTTTAGAACTTGCTCAACCATGCGGGCATCTTCCACATGAACGACGAATGTCATTTTTGACACGCCTTCCGTTTCCGTTGCACCGACTGTAATACTTTCAATATTAAACTGGCGGCGTGTAAATAACCCGGTAATCCGGTTTAAAACACCGCTCTGATTAAACACAGTTGCTGTTACAATTCGTTTCATTGCGGTTTCACTCCGATCATTTCATGAAGTCCTTTTCCTGGCGCGATCATCGGATAAACCATTTCTTTCGGCTTAATGCGGCAGTCAATTAAGACTGGCTCGTTGTCCGTCAATGTTTCGCGCAATACTTTCGCCGCTTCTTCCTCAGTCGAAACTTTGTAGCCTCTAATTCCGTATGAATCAGCTAATTTTACGAAGTCTGGCTGTACCGGGATAAGCGACTGTGAATAGCGCTCTTCGTAAAATGTTTCCTGCCATTGACGAACCATGCCGAGCGCCATGTTATTATATACAATAATTTTAACTGGCAGCTTTAATTCAGCAACAAGACCTAGTTCTTGCAGCGTCATCTGGAATCCTGCATCACCAGCAATCGCTACAACGGTTTTATCTGGTTTTGCAATTTGTGCACCGATCGCTGAAGGGAAACCGAAGCCCATTGTACCTAAACCGCCTGATGTTACCCATTGATCTGGTTTGTTGAAACCATAATATTGCGCTGTCCACATCTGATGCTGTCCAACGTCTGTCGTCACAATGGCATCGCCTTCTGTAATTTCGTGAATCATCTTCATTAGGAGTTGTGGTGAAATCCCTTCGCCATCTTCTGTATTCCAGAGTGGATTTTCCACTTTGTCCTGCTGCAGTTTTGCACGCCATTCATCTGCTTTTGGCGCTTCAAGATCAAGGCTCATAATCTTTTTCAATGCCGCACGGGCATCCGCAACGATCGGAATGTGTGTTTCAACATTTTTACCGATTTCAGCAGGATCAATATCAATATGAGCAACCGTTGCACTAGGTGCAAAATGAGCTAAATTTCCTGTCAAACGGTCATCGAATCGTGCACCGATATTAATAAGCAAGTCTGTTTCATAAAGGGCCTTATTCGCTGTATTTGTGCCATGCATGCCGCCCATGCCGAGGAACAATGGATGATTCGCCGGGAATCCACCAAGGCCAAGCAATGTGTTAACGACCGGAATTTGCATTTTTTCAACAAATTGAAGCAACTCTTCAGATGCTTTTGCATGCAACACTCCTGCTCCGGCCAGAATAACCGGTTTTTTCGCCTGTACAAGCGCCCCCCGAAGCTTTTTCACTTGCAGACTATTCGGTTTAAAGTTCGGCTGATAGCCTGGAAGATCGACTTCCGTTACAAATTCAGGCTCACCGATCATGCCCGCAATATCTTTCGGAATATCGATTAATACTGGCCCCGGACGTCCTGTTGTGGCAATATGAAACGCTTCATGAACGATTCTTGGCAAATCATTCATATCACGAACTTGATAATTATGTTTTGTGATCGGCATTGTAATCCCAATAACATCTGCTTCCTGAAATGCATCTGTCCCGATAACGCCTGTCGCAACCTGGCCTGTAAAAACAACAAGTGGAAGGGAATCCATCATTGCGTCCGTAATACCCGTTACAAGATTTGTCGCACCTGGACCGGACGTGGCAAGAACAACACCTGGCTTGCCGGATACACGTGCGTATCCTTCAGCTGCATGAATCGCTCCCTGCTCGTGTCGAGCTAAAATGTGACGAATTGGATTTTTATATAATGCATCATAAAGCGGAAGAACGGCTCCGCCTGGATATCCAAACATTACTTCTACATTTTCTTTTTTTAATGATTCAATGAATAAATCGGCACCGTTTATCGGACCTGCTGACGCTGCTGTTGTGTCTACTTTCAATTCTTTTACCTTTGCATTTTGGCTCATTATTATTCTCCCTCCAAATATTGGTTTTTTCCGTATTGGCAAGAGGTGACTTCTTCAGGCCCTCAGAATAGGGGCACAAAAGCGTTACGACGGCTGGATTGGTCGTCGGGCGAGTACCGATACACAGGACGCAGCAGCTCGCGAGCGTTGTCCTTACTTAAACAAAAAGAAAAGTCTCTTCACGCCTGCGCCTGCCTAAACAGTATACGCAGGGGTGAAAAGACCTCATCACTTTTCACGGTACCACCCTGATTCACGGCACTTTTCTCAAATGCCGCCTTATGGACCATCGACCAACCGACCGGTCCTTTTGATAACGGGTGACTTGCACCCGGCTCTCCCTACTGGATGACGTTCAAGAAAGCACTCAGAGGGGATGTCGCGGTAGGATACATTCCCGGCTCTCAGCAATAACCGGTTCTCTGTGAAATGTAAGTTCCTACAACTTTTTCCTCGTCAACGTGTTGTATGTTCTGAATTCATTAAATTTTCATGACGCCGCCTGTATTAGCGGATGTAACAAGTTTCGCATAGCGTGCTAGCCAGCCTTTTTTAATTTTTGGTTCAGGCTGTACAAAGTCGGCTTTACGTGCTGCCAATTCTTCATCTGTTAAATCAACATTCATTGTACGATTTGTTAAGTCAATAATAATTTTATCACCATTTTTGATGAATGCAATAGGTCCACCTTCCGCTGCTTCCGGAGATATGTGTCCAATTGAAATACCGCGTGATGCACCGGAGAATCGTCCGTCTGTCATCAATGCAACTTGTTTACCTAGACCTCGTCCGGCAATAGCAGATGTTGGTGTTAACATTTCCGGCATACCCGGACCACCTTTTGGTCCTTCATAGCGAATGACAACAACATGTCCTTCTTTTACTGTACCATTGTTAATATTTTCAACCGCCTCATCTTGCGATTCAAAAACAATCGCTTCTCCTTCAAATACTTTAATAGAAGGATCGACGGCTCCAACTTTAATTACTCCGCCATCAGGCGCTATGTTCCCATACAGGATAGACAAGCCGCCAACTGGGCTGTAAGGATTTTCTTTCGGACGAATTACGTTTTCGTTTTTAATCTTTGCCTCTTTTACGTTTTCATAAACAGATTTACCTGTGATCGTAATCCGATCGTTATCGAGCGCACCTTCGATTGAACAAAGCTCGTTAATAATCGCACTAATTCCGCCAGCACTATGAACATCGGCCATTGTGTAATCCGATGCCGGGCTGATTTTCGCTAAATACGGAATTCGTTTTGCAACTTCGTTGATCTCATTTAAATCATAATCAATTCCTGCTTCATTTGCAATCGCCAATGTGTGAAGTACCGTATTCGTTGAACCACCCATTGCCATGTCGAGCGCAAATGCATCGTCAATCGCTCTTTTCGTCACAATATCGCACGGTTTTAAGTCGTTTTCAATTGCATTCATTAAGTATTGTACCGCCTCTTTAATAAGACGATGACGCTCATTTGATGTTGCTAAAATTGTTGCGTTCCCCGGCGGTGTTAAACCGAGCATTTCCATCAATGAATTCATTGAGTTTGCAGTAAACATACCCGAACACGAACCACAGGTTGGACAGGCATTTGTTTCAATATCATTAAGCTCTTCTGCTGTAATTTTACCTGATAGATGAGCGCCGACGCCTTCAAATACAGATGTCAGTGTAAGTGGCTGGCCTGTTGATGAAGTTCCGCCTTCCATCGGTCCTCCGGAAACGAAGACAGATGGGACGTTCGTTCTTACAGCCGCCATCAACATACCCGGTGTAATTTTATCACAATTTGGAATATAGAATACACCATCAAACCAGTGTGCATTAATAACGGTTTCTGCTGAATCCGCGATTAGTTCACGACTCGGAAGTGAATAGCGCATTCCGATGTGGCCCATTGCGATCCCGTCGTCGACACCAATTGTGTTGAATTCAAACGGGACACCGCCCGCTTCACGAATTTCTTTCTTTACGACTTCGGCAAATTTATTTAAGTGGACGTGACCCGGAATAATGTCTATATACGAGTTACACACCCCAATAAATGGTTTGTGTAAGTCTTGCGTCTTAACACCGGCTGCATAAAGCAAACTCCGATGCGGGGCGCGTTCGATCCCTTTTTTGATCATATCGCTGCGCATTGTATCTCCTCCAAGATGACTGGCCATGCATGTATTCATTCATGCTTTTGACATAGTGTTAAAATAATTTTTAATCTGAAAATTAAATTTATATTGTGTTCAATGATAACGTGCTTTTCCACTTTGGTCAACACCTTTCAACCATTTTTCCGCCATAATTAGACTTATTTTTCAACCTTTTATGTCGAAAGCGGTTTCGTTTAAAACATCAATAAATGCAGCCGAATGGAATTCCATTCGGCCGCATGATTAAAACCATTCATTTAACTTATCAACAAATCGATCATACCAATTTTCTTCTTCTATTTTTGCGTCTTGATCTATTGTATCGACATCAAATGACGTTTCTCCTATATCGGCCATTATTTCTTCGACAATTTCTGCAAACAATGGAACAGCACCATCTGAACTGTTGCCAGATAAGTAATTCGTTTCACTTACTTCTTCCACGCCTACCCAAACAGCCCCAACTAAATTTGGTGTATACCCGACAAACCATTGATCTTCCGTTCCGGTAATCCCTTCAATTGGCACTTGCGTTGAACCTGTTTTACCAGCAATATCAATACCGTCCACTTGCGCTTTTCGTCCCGATCCCCGCTCAACGACCCCAAGAAGCATCGATGTCATCGTATCTGATACTTCTTTTGTTGTAACTTTCACTTCTTTCGGTTCCCATTTGGGTTTAATATCGCCCTCTGGTCCAACAATTTTTTGAATAAAGAAGCTTTCTTTTCGAATCCCTCTATTCGAAAACGTCGTATATGCTTCAGCCATTTGAAGCGGTGACACTCTCGGTTTTATATCTCCGAGTGCGATACCCAATGTTTCATCTTCCGTTTTAAAACCGAACCGGTGTAAGGCATTGAGTCCATTTGTTAAACCTATTTGATCGAGCAGCCAGACAGTCGGGATATTGAGTGACTTTTCAACAGCTCGGTACATTGGTACTTCCCCTTCGTATGTGCCGCCGAAATTAGATGGAGAATACCCGCCACCAAATGTCATCGGTTCATCTTTCAGCATATCTGTCGGCTTGTACCCAGCTTCAAGAGCTGGCGTGTAGACAACAAGCGGTTTAATTGTAGAGCCCGGTGACTTTTTCATCTGCGTCGCAAAACTGAAACCACGGAATACATGTTCACCCCGCCGGCCAACAACAGCCAGTACACCACCTGTTTTCGGATCCATTAAAACGGTGGCACTTTGTGCATCTTCCCCACTTACCGTTTGAGGAAAAACGGAGCTGTTTTCGTATACATCTTCAAGTCCCGACTGTATATTCTGATCAAGTGTTGTATAAATATTGTAGCCTTGTGTAAGCAAATCATCTTGTGTTAAACCAAAACGCGAAATCGCTTCATTGATCACAGCATCTGCAAAATGCGCATATTTTCCTTTTAGCGGATCACCGCTCGTATCTTTAAGAACGACACTTGTATCCGCTGTTTCATCTGCCTGCTGCTGCGTTATATATCCGTATTTGACCATTTGATTTAAAACTACCTTCCGCCGGTCGAGCGCATTTTCCATATTGTCAATTGGATTGTAGCGTGACGGTGCTTTCACCATCCCCGCAAGCATCGATGATTCTGCTCTCGTTAAATCTGACACATCTTTTCCAAAATATTTTTTCGCTGCATTTTGAACGCCCCATGCACCATTTCCAAAATAGCTCGTATTTAAATACATCTCTAAAATTTCTTCTTTTTTATATACTTTTTCAATTTCAATCGCGAGAAATAGTTCCTCTATTTTTCGTCGATATGTTTTTTCTGGCGACAACAGCGCAT
This sequence comes from Bacillus sp. 37MA, assembly GCF_000372765.1. NCBI lineage: Bacteria > Bacillati > Bacillota > Bacilli > Caryophanales > Bacillaceae > Bacillus > Bacillus sp. 37MA. Next base: position 29,095 of record NZ_KB889752.1, on the reverse strand, counting down.
TTTTCGTCAACTGCTGTGTAATTGTACTCGCTCCCTGCACGCGTGATCCTGCCATGACATTTGTAAAAGCGGCTCGGAATATGCCTTTCACATCAAATCCGCCATGTTCATAAAAGCGACTATCCTCAACAGCGACGATCGCTTCCTGTAAATGCTCGGGTATCTTGTCAATGGATACACTATCTGTTCGGTTCGCAGAAAGTTTGCTTGCTTTGTCTCCGTCACGATCATAAATGATTGTCGACTGCGACAACCCTTGCTTTAATGTCTCCACATCCGCGGATTTCATAAAATAAAAACCAATTCCAAGTCCCACAAGTAAGACAATGGATGCGAGCAAAATTGTAATCTGCGTCATATGAAACTTGTGCCAAATATGTTTTATAAACCTTTTTATTACTTTCATTTCTGTCTTTTTCCCTTCTAAAAAATGCGGTACGGACTGTTCTCATTTTAAGCACACTCTGTCAAATTGCAACAAAAATGACTAAAAACAAGGCCTATCCCTATACGAATCGGGTACGTAATAAGTTCCACTCTATCAAAATAAAAAGATAAAAAAATAAGCGTGGCAGCTGCCCGCTTATTTTATTTCTGGTTTCTTTTTATCGTCATCGTCTTCCATAACATTTTTCATGCCACGTTTAAACTCGTGTAATGTTTGACCTGCTGCACGGCCAAGCTGAGGAAGTTTCGACGGTCCAAATAATAAAAGCGCCACAATTAAAATGATGGCTACTTCGCCAAATCCAAGATTCATTATGCATCAGGCTCCTTTGCGATGATTGTGCATATCCAGTATAATCGAAAAACATTTTTTTGAAAACAAAAAGGAAAATAATCGATATGCCCATTTTCTTTTTACCACTATTCATTTCATCCCTTTTTTCTGTTACTCGTATAACATGTATTTGAATGAAATATGTATACAATCACAAATATTATATATATTTCATTGCTGCTACTCCTGTTCAAAATTCAATCAAAAAATTTTTTCGAGTATGCTAAGATGAAAAACGTGTTAATTTTGCATACTACGTTTAACCTTCCACAAAGTTGGTAATATAGTACTGTTACGTTCGCATTATTGTCTAGCGAGTATTTTAGTTACTGATGCTTAATTTCTATAGGGACTGGGTATAAAAAGTATAACCATCATACCAAAGGGGTCAGCAGTCATGAAAAATAAAACAATCTTATTTCTGTCACCTGTTAATCATCTGAGCATGATGGCAGAAGGATGGGCAACCCGCTTAAATAAGCCATCCTGGAATGTGATCAGTACTTCTTGTATGAATGCTGATTACGATGTCTTACCTGTTGAAGCGATGAAAGAAGTTAATATTAACATTGAGAGTCAGACACCACATTCGCTTAAACCTCACCTTGTTCATGAGGCTGATGTCGTTGTTGCTATTTATGATTTTCAGCGTGACAGTTTACCGGCGCTTCCTGATGAAGCAGGACGGAAAGTATTACGCTGGAATATACCCAATCCAGTATATTATGAAAAAATGCCCGAGCGATGGGCGGCCTATCAGATCGTCTGTGATGAACTTGCCGTCAAAATAAAAGAGCTCGAAAAAGAGTTAATTATGGCCCCTTCTTCGAAATAACATTTGCCGAAGCAGGGGATTTTTTTGAAACTTCTTACGATTTTTGTACGTACATATTGTTGAAAGGCAGGGATTATATAGGATGGAAACGAAAGAACAATTATTAGAAGAACTTGAATCGATTAAACGCTGGGAAAACGATCAAAAAGGATTATGGATCTGGGATAAACTTGCTCGTCTTCCATTTGCTTTTCTCGATCGAATGACTCCCTCATTTATTCAAAAACGAATCGGTGCCCTTCTGGATGAAATAGGTTACTACATTCAAAGCGGTGGCAAATATTTAACACAGCAGCGCGGTACTTTAAAAAAACTGGAACGTAATGCAGGAATGCCTGTTCATGCTATTGAAGATGTTACAAGTATTCCACTGAGAGCAATGGATGAAACAGCCCTTTCTATTCAGAAAACTCACGCAAGTGCTGCAACTGTACAAGGTGCCACAACCGGTGTCGGTGGGTTTTTAACACTTGCTGTAGATATTCCAGCAACGCTTGCTATTTCATTGAAAACATTGCAGGAAATCGCGGTTTCATATGGATATGATCCAAACGAACGTGAAGAGCGCATCTTTATTATTAAATGTTTGCAGTTTACGTCATCGGATGTAGTGGGCAAAAAAGCCATTTTACAGGAACTATCTGATTATACGAACCGCAGTAATAACAAACAAATCATTTCCCATTTGCAAGGCTGGCGTGAAGTCGTTCTTGGTTATCGAGAGCAATATGGCCTAAAAAAATTATTCCGTCTCGTACCGATTGTCGGCATTGTGTTCGGAGCCTTATCAAACCGTTCCATGATTGAAGATATCGCCGATGCTGGCATGATGCTGTACCGGAAACGCCGTATTTTAGAACGGATGATATCTCTAGATGCAAAAAATGAATCTGAAAATCGCCTTTAACGCGGTTTCTCAGATTCGTTTTTTTTTCATTAATTTGCCTATTTCATTTTTATCCCCGTATAAATAAAGCTTATCACCTGCCTGTATCGTTTCTTCGCGGAGGTCTTTGCGCACATTCATTTCACCTCACTGAATAAATAACAAATTCACATCTTGTCCTTGATCAAATACATCACCGTTGTGTATCTTTTTCGTTCCCGTGTATTTATTTACGTAAACGCTTTTCCATATTTCCGCTTAATCCCGTCTTTTCCATGTGTAAAGACTGTCGTCCGTCCATCTACAACCGTTTCGATATGAACTGGTCTTCCCCACAGTGTATATATGTGTGGCATCGTATGCTCTAAATAACTAAGATCAAGCTCTGTACCTTCATACGAATGAACGATATATAACTCACCTGCATTTATATAATTGCTGTCTGTCACACTTAAATATGGGAAGCCGCTATTCACTTTGGATGCGGTCAAATGATCCCGAACATTCTCCCAGCTTTTTTCTGTAATCGTCCAATGACTCCCCTTTTTTTCGTACAAATACATCTCTTCTTTTTCTACAAATTCTTTCGTCATGTAATTTCGTAAAAACGATAGATCCGATTCCATCGCACGTACCTCAAACAGTTTGTCACGGCTTCCGTACTGTTCTTCAATGTGCTCGTACAGCTTCACACCGACATAATATGGATTTAACCCCATTTTTGATGGCTGGACAACTTCTGCGTTTAAACGAGCATAGTCAATGGCTTCTGCCTCAGGCAAATCAAGCTCACGCATAATTCGCATATGCCAGTAAGATGCCCATCCTTCATTCATAATCTTCGTTTCCATCTGCGGCCAAAAATAAAGCATTTCTTGACGCACGATCATAATAATTTCTCGCTGCCAATCTTTCAAAATAGGGCTGTTTTCCGCAATAAATTTAAGTAGGTCTTTTTCACGTATAGGTACATCAACTATCGGTTCTCTTTCTACTAAAGGGTCCCATAAGTCATCATACAAATGCTTTCTTGGAGCCGTTATTAATTGATCACCGCCGCCAATTTCTCCATGCGGATCCACATGCTCTTCAATTGACAGCACTGCATCTAAAAATGTTTCCACTTGCTCAATACCAAACTCATCTGTCAACGCTTGAATACGGGCAGCAGCCGACTCCATCGACGTCACCATTTTCCGATTTGTTTTTTTGAAGTGTGCATTGTTTTTAAAAAAGTCGGCGTGAGCGAGTACGTGTGCCACAATTAATTTGTTTTGAACAAGTGAATTCGTATTTAACAAAAACGCACTGCACGGATCCGTATTAATAACCAGTTCATATATTTTACTGAGCCCCATTTCATACTGGAGCTTCATTTTGTAAAACCGTTTTCCGAACCGCCAGTGCGAAAAACGGGCGGGCATCCCGTATGCACCGAACGTATATATAATATCAGCCGGACAAATTTCATAGCGCATCGAATAAAAATCGAGACCAAAATCGGCGGCAATATCCGTTATTTCATCAATTGCATATTGAAGGTCGTTCTGTTTCATCCACCATCCCCCCTGACTCATTTTATGCAGAAGGATCATAAACATGAAAAAAGAGAGACAGAAATAACCTGTCTCCCTTTTCCCTATCCTAGCAAATTTTGAATTTTTTCCATAAACTGTGCTTGGATACGTTCAAGTTTTCTAGATACACCTTCAAATGATTGATCTCTCACACCGAAATAAAATTTCACTTTTGGTTCGGTTCCAGATGGACGTGCACATACCCAGGTACCGTCTTCAAGGAAATATTTCAATACATTTGATGACGGCAGGTCAATTGTTTCTTTCGCCTTTGTCATGATGACCGACCGTTCACCCGTCTGGTAATCTTCAATCGATGCGATAGGAATGCCTGCAATGTCAGCTGGCGGATTCTCACGGAATGACGTGAGAAGCGCATCAATTTGTTCAGCACCGTCTTTTCCTTTCAATGTCAGCGATTGTAGTCCTTCTTTGTAATAGCCTACACGCGTATATAAATCCATTAGTGCATCGTGAAGTGTTTTGCCTTGCTTTTTATAATATGCACATGCCTCAACAGCCATAAGCGCTGCTTGTACTGCATCTTTATCGCGGGCAAAATCACCGATTAAATAACCATAGCTTTCTTCATATCCAAATAAAAATGTATACTCGCCTGTTTCATTATATTTTTCAATTTTTTCCCCGATAAATTTAAAACCGGTTAATACGTCTTCACATGAGACACCGTATTGTTCCGCCGTAACGCGTCCGAGTTCAGAGGTCACAATCGTTTTAAAAATACGGCCATTTTCAGGGATAGTCCCTTTTTCTTTTTTCTGGGAAAGAATATAGTCAACCAGTACAGCACCCGTTTCATTCCCTGTTAAAAGTACGTATCCGCCTTTGCCATCTTTCACCGCAACGCCAAGCCGATCAGCATCCGGATCGGTTGCGATTAAAATATCTGCATCGACTTTCTGTCCATCGCGGATCGCCAGTTCAAAGGCTGCTTTTTCTTCTGGATTCGGTGATTTCACCGTTGAAAAATTCGCATCCGGCTTCTCCTGTTCCGCAACGACTGTTACGTTTTTATAGCCGAGTGCGTCGAGTGCCTGGCGAACCGGCTTATTGCCTGTCCCATGTAATGGAGTAAATACAATATGAATATCTGTTTCTTCTGCTGCCTGAGGCCATTCAGAAATCGTAACGAGCTTATCTACATAGGCGGCATCCATATCCGCGCCAATCATTTTAATCAGCCCATTTTCTTTCAATACCGCCTCATCTTCTACTTGAATATCAAGCTCGTCGCCTGCTGCATATACTTGTTCAATCACACGGTCGGCCGCAGCCGGCGCCAATTGTGCTCCGTCCGGGCCATATACTTTATAGCCATTATATTCAGGTGGATTGTGACTCGCTGTAATAACGATCCCTGCATATGCGTTTAGTTGACGTACCGCAAATGACAATTCAGGTGTTGGCCGGAGTTCATCGAATACGTATGTTTGAATGCCAGCAGAAGCGAGTGTTTTGGCACTTTCGATTGCGAATTCAGGTGATTTATGACGCGAATCATACGCAATGACGACACCGCGTTTTTTTGCTTCAATTCCCTGCTCTACTATGTATGCAGCAAGACCTGCCGATGCTTTGCGGATCGTATATACATTCATGCGATTTATACCGGCACCAATTTCGCCGCGCATTCCGCCTGTACCAAATTCAAGATTTTTGTAAAAAGCGTCTTCTAAACTTTTTTCATCCGTTTCAATCTTCACAAGTAATCCATTTATTTCTTGATCAAGCGCCGGATGATTTTTCCACCGGCTATACTCTTCTTTCCAGGCCACAGGCAATCCCTCCAAACTCGTATTTCCACTATCATACCACCAGTTTACGGAATTTTACAGTATGAATTTGGCACACATTGTTTTACTTTTTATCGTAATTCAGACTATAATGCTATTGTTCACAAATTAAATTCATAACAGGCAGGGATAATGATGCTAAAAAAAGACAATTTACTTTTCATCGCATGGGCTACATCTTTTACAGCGATGCTCGGCAGTCTTTATTTCTCGGAAATTGTCGAATATGAGCCGTGCGAACTTTGCTGGTATCAGCGTATTTTGATGTATCCGCTCGTTCTTCTACTAGGACTTGCTGTCGTAAAAAAAGATATAAAAGCAGCGATGTATTCTTTATTGATGTCTGGAATTGGCGGACTCATCTCGCTTTACCATTACGGCATTCAAAAAGTGACCTTTTTAACAGATACTGCCCCGGCATGCGGACGTGTTCCATGTACGGGTATGTATATTAACTGGCTCGGGTTCATTACGATTCCGTTTTTAGCCTTTACAGCATTTACAATTATTTTCATTGCTAGTTTATTGATTTTAAGAGGAAAAGGAGAATAAACGTTGAAAAAAGTAATAATTTTTGCAGCGGTGCTCGTACTGATTTTCGGTGGGATTGCCTTTATTACACAGTACCAGAAAGAAAAAGCTTCAGAAGGAAATCCGTACGGCAAAGATGATCTTCATACTGAAACGGTGAAACAGCTTGATGATCCAAACTACCAAAATATCGTACAGCCTGACGATCTGGCAGAAAAACTTGAAAATGGTGAAGATGCCGTTGTGTATTTCTTCAGCCCTACTTGCCCACATTGTCAAGAAACGACACCTGTGTTAATGCCTATTGCAGATGATGAAAATGTAGACGTTCTTCAATACAACTTGCTTGAATTTGAGCAGGGATGGGAGGATTATGAAATTGAGTACACGCCAACGCTTATTTACTTCGAAGGCGGGGCCGAAAAAGACCGTCTTGTCGGCAGTCAGCCGGATAGTGAATGGCAGTCATTCCTCGGAAAAGCGAAAGAGCAATAATAAAAAAAGCTGTCTTCTGCAGTCAAAATGCAGAAGACAGCTTTTTTTATTAAAGAAATTCAGCATGTTTTCGTTCATGAAAAAACGATAATGGGAACGGGAAATCAATCTGATAACTCCGCAGCGTGTTCACACTTTCAGTGAATAGTTCCTCATATGAAGAAGAAATATGTGTTGTTTCCAGGATAGAAACAATCGTGTTTAACGCTGTAATCACACGGGAAGCATCTTTTAATGACTCCACATAAGCAAGCGTCTCGTCTTCAATATGAAAAAACTTTTCTACTTTTATCACATCAGCCATTGTCGAATCGATATAACGAGGAAAGACATGATGCGACAAATAAGTACTTAAACTTTTTATTTTTTCTTCCTGTTCAATTGTAGAAGACATGATCATCGTCATGGGACAGCCACCTTTACTTGCAGTCTCCTATAAGAATACCATACAATCTTATTACAATGCATCGTTATTTTTCAGAAAAGGATGAATGTAATGAACACAATTCGACAAGGTTCGATATTAACCGTGAGTATCCCAAACGAATGGGCCAATATAACAGTAGAAGAACTGTTTTTAACGATTTGGAAGCTGCCAAAAAAATTGCTGCATCGCTGGCGAATGGATCACCTGGTCAAATTGGATGGGAAGCTGATCGATTGGCGTGTCCCGATGTCGTCTGGTTCCCGCCTGTCCGTTCCTTTTTTTCAGCCTGGTCCATTTGGGGCTGATCCCGTTTATCCAGCTCCCTCTATATTATATGAAGACGATCACATGATCATCGCCAATAAGCCGGCTGGCATGAAAACACACCCAAATTCAGATAATGAAACAAATACGCTGCTAAATGGTGTCTGTTATCATGCTTCACTCTCAGGTGACACACTGCCTGTCCGTCACGTTCATCGCCTTGACGAAGGGACAAGTGGTGCTGTATTATTTGCGAAGCATGAAGCGGCCTATGCCGTTTTTTCACGTCTTCTTGAAGAAAAAACGATTTATCGGACGTATTTTGCCGTGGTAGATGGAGCGATTAAAAGAAATTCTGGAATCATCAATCAGCCGATCGGCAAAGATCGTCATCACCCGACACGGCGGCGCGTTTCACCGACCGGTCAAAATGCCGTGACACATTATAAACGAATCGCTGTACAAGATGGGCGTTCACTGCTTGAATGCCGTCTTGAAACAGGGCGAACCCACCAAATACGCGTTCATCTTGCATCACTCGGTCATCCGATTGTAGGTGACACCCTTTATGGCGGATCCAACTCATTTGATCATCCGTTGCTTCACGCGGTGAAATTGACAGTGCCTAACCCTTTTACGAATGATTGCATTGCCACTGAAGCTCCTGTACCTATTATATTGAAAAAGCTTTTTCCTCAGAACTACTTCAATTAAAATAAATCTTTTGCTCAAAAAAAATTTTATTTTTCTTAAATCTGTTCTGATAAAATTGGAAGGATCTGTTTAACATTTCCTGATTCATCACTTGCATCGACTGTTTAAAAAGAATAGTATTAACATGGATTTTTAAAAGTTCTTATTTTGGAGGTGTTTGATCCTGTTTAAATTAACTGAACATGGAACAACAGTTAAAACGGAATTATTAGCCGGTTTGACAACGTTTTTAACGATGGTATACATCGTAGTCGTCAATCCGCTCATTTTGCAGGATGCCGGTGTTCCGTTTGAGCAAGTATTTATGGCAACCATTATCGCTGCCGTTGTCGGGACGCTCTGGATGGGGTTGTTTGCTAATTACCCAATCGCCATTGCCCCTGGGATGGGAATGAATGCTTATTTCGCCTACTCGGTTGTCGGTTCGCACGGCGGGATTACGTATGAAACGGCTTTTTCAGCTGTCTTTATTTCTGGATTATTGTTTGTCATTTTGTCTCTAACACCACTCCGGCAAAAACTAATTGAAGCGATTCCAGAAAATTTAAAGCACGGTATTTCAGCCGGAATTGGTCTTTTCATTGCCTTTATCGGATTGCGGTTAACCGGTATTATTGCTAGTGATGCGAACAATCTAGTCAAGCTCGGTGATCTGCACAGTCCGTCGGCGCTTCTTGCGCTGTTTGGATTAGCCATAACGCTTGTCTTACTCGTACGCCGCGTCAACGGTGCTTTATTTATCGGCATGATCGTGACTGGCCTCGTTGCTTTTTTCACCGGACAGCTTTCGTTCGAAAATGGCTTTATCGAAGCGCCGTCTTTGCCGGAAGGACTTCTCGCTGCGAATCCGATTACAGCGTTTGGCGATGTTATTCAGTACAGTTTGTATGCTGTTGTCTTCTCTTTTTTGATGGTGACTATTTTTGACACGACCGGTACAATGATTGGCGTTGCCCAGCAAGCGGGATTAATGAAAGGCAATACAATGCCACGTGCACGACAAGCACTCTTAGCCGATTCAGTTGCGACGTCTGTAGGCGCAATGGTCGGTACTAGTCCAACAAGTGCGTATATTGAATCATCTACCGGTGTCGCAGCCGGTGGACGAACCGGTTTAACGTCTGTCACTGTCGCTGTTTTATTTATTCTAGCCGCTTTTTTCGGACCGCTCGTCGCGTCCGTATCCGGTATCTCAGCGATTACCGCACCGTCACTCATTATCGTTGGCTGCCTCATGATGGGAAACGTTGCGAAAATTAACTGGAATGAACTCGATGAAGCATTCCCAGCCTTTCTCATCATTTTAAGCATGCCGCTCACCTCAAGTATCGCAACCGGTATTGCACTCGGATTCGTATCATACCCACTCGTGAAAATAGCGTGCGGGCGCTATAAGGACGTTCACCCTCTCCTTTATATTTTTGCTGTATTGTTCTTTTATCAACTTGCCTTTTTGCCCCATTAAAAGACCTCTTCAAAGCCGAGATATTGGTTTTGAAGAGATCTTTTTTTGTCTGCTCTGGAATGGATTAAAACGTTCTTTACTTTTCAGGTGTGAAAAAATACGTTAATGCTGGGTATACTTCCTCACGCTTTTTGATCACATATGAACGAAACAGCGGATTCTGTACTTTTCGAAAAGCTGACATGAGCGGTGTCGTCCGGTTGTATTGATTCACTTCACCGTAACCAAATAAGCGACAATGCGGCAATAATGTCTCCAGAAGCTTCACGCACTGTGAATTATCCGATGCTAAGTTATCACCATCAGAAAAATGAAATGGGTAAATGTTGTAGCGATCCGGTGAGTACGTTTTCTCTATTAGATCGAGCACAAGTGAATAAGCAGATGAACAGATCGTACCTCCACTTTCTCCTTTTGAAAAAAAATCATTCTCTTCTACAATCTTAGCTTCTGTATGATGCGCAATAAACACAATATCAACGGCCATATATTTTTTTCTCAAAAACCGTGTCATCCAAAAGAAAAAACTACGGGCAATGTATTTTTCAAATGGCCCCATACTGCCGCTCGTATCCATCATCGCAAAAATAACAGCTTTTGACTGCGGTGTTTTTTCTTCCGTAAACGAGCGAAATCGCCTGTCTTCTGGCAGCACCGGAAAAAAAGATTGTGTGCCCGATAATGAATTGCGCTTAAAGGAGGCCATCAATGTTTTTTTCTTATCAATACGTGCGGTCACGCCTGTTTTGCGGATATCATTTATTTTCCAGTCCGTAATGAATGACGTCGATTTTTCTTTTTCAATTAAACGCGGCAGTTCCATTTCTGAAAACAACGCTTCTTCAATTTCAGCAAGGCTAACGTCTGCTTCGTAATAGTCTTCACCACGCATATTTCCTGCTTTTTTCCCTTGTCCGGGTGCCGGCTCTCCCCCAGCTCGGGCAATCTGATCCCCAACATCTCCTTTTCCCTGTCCTGCATGACTGCTTTTTTCTTCCGCATACCGAATTCTATATTCTTGAAGTGAACGGATCGGCAGTTTCACAACTCGCTTGCCATCCGACATAATAATTTGCTCTTCTGTTACCATATCGGCCATATTTTTTTGAATAGCTTCTTTCACTTTTTGACGATGCCGTTCTTGATCGTCAAACCCTTTACGATGAAGCGACCAGTCTTCTTCAGTTAGATGATAAAATTTCTCCAATTACTTAGCCTCCCGGTTTAATTTTTCAAACGACGGGTAAACTTACAGAAAATGAAATATGAGGTGACTTATCATGAATTTTAAAGAGCGTGAAGTCGAGCCTGTCAATTCTATGGTCACGAATTTTGAAGATATGGAACAACTTGGACGTCAAATGGAACGCCAGCGCACAAATGATGAATTAAAACAGCATGATCGCCAGCCCGATCCTGTTCAGTATGATAAACAAACAGATGGAAAACAATAACCCGGTTAGCAGTTAACCGGGGTTTTTTATTATCGATTCAACAAACCACCAACGTAACGAAGCAGTTCATTTGCTGAAACGGAATTATAGCCACATTCATCAATAAGCCGCGCGGTTACGTCATTCATCTTTTTCATATGCTGTTCATCTGGTGCAACCGATGATGTCGTAATCTTTACAACATCTTTCAAATCAGAAAACAGCTTTTTCTGGATCGCTTCACGAAGTCTGTCATGCTCGCGGTAATCAAATTTTTTCCCTTTTCGAGCGTAAGCTGAAATCCGAATGAGCATTTCTTCACGGAATGATTTTTTCGCGTTTTCCGAAATACCGATTTGTTCTTCAATCGAACGCATTAACCGTTCATCTGGGGTCATTTCCTCTCCAGTCAACGGATCATCGAGCTTTGTTTTGTTGCAATACGCTTCCACATTATCAAGATAATTATCCATCATGGCCCGCGCAGATTCTTCATACGAATATACGAACGCTTTTTGCACTTCTTTTTTTGCTGTTTCATCATACTGCTTACGCGCTTCTGAAATGAACTGCAAATATTTATCCCTTACGTCTTTTGAAATAGACGGATGACTATCAAGTCCATCTTTCAATGAGCGCAGTACATCAAGCGCATTGATCGAATTTGTTTCTTTTTTAATAATCGCCGCGGAAATCCGATTCATAACGTAGCGTGGATCAATGCCGTCCATTCCTTCATCAGAATGCTCTTTTTTTAACTCTGCCGCATCTAAACCAGTCAATCCTTCCACAGCAGCTCCATCATACAGCTTCATTTTCATCACTAAATCAATATTCGAACGGCTTGATTCTTTTAAACGCGTTAAAATAGTAAACATCGCAGCTGTTCTAAACGTATGTGGAGCAAAATGAACGTCTGTCGCTTCGCTTTCATGCACCATTTTCTCATAAATTTTCTCTTCTTCCGTCACCTTTAAATTGTATGGAACTGGCATAACAATCATCCTTGAATGGAGTGCTTCATTCTTTTTATCGGCAATGAATGACCGGTATTCCGTTTCATTCGTATGCGCAATAATCATTTCATCGGCTGAAATAAGTGCAAATCGGCCTGCTTTAAAATTCCCTTCCTGTGTGAGCGACAGCAAGTGCCATAAAAACTTCTCGTCGCACTTCAGCATTTCCTGAAACTCCATCAATCCTCTATTTGCAATATTTAATTCTCCATCAAACCGGTAAGCACGCGGATCTGACTCTGATCCAAATTCAGCAATCGTCGAAAAATCAATGCTGCCGGTTAAATCGGCAATATCCTGTGATTTCGGATCAGACGGACTGAATGTTCCGATCCCTCGGCGTTTGTCTTCCGAGAAAAAAATACGTTCTACAGGCACATCTTCAATACGTCCGCCAAATTCATGCTCAAGCCGATAAGCATTTAGCGGTGACAGTGATCCTTCAATACGTATTCCATACTCCTCAAAAAAGTCATCACGCAGCTCTCGTGGAATTAAATGAAGCGGGTCTTCTGCCATCTGGCACTGTTTAATCGCATATACAGCGCCTGCATCCGTTCTCGTAAATTGTTCCATTCCTCTTTTAATCTTCGACACAATCGTTGACTTCCCGCCTCCAACCGGTCCCATTAACAATAAAATCCTTTTCCGTACATCGAGCTTCTTCGCTGCTGGATGAAAATATTCTTCTACAAGCCGTTTAATTGCTTCATCCAGTCCAAACAGTTCATCGCTAAAAAAGGAATATTGACCACCTTCAACGCCGGCAGACCGAATCATTTCATATATACGTGCATGGGCCGGCATGGCAATATGCGGATGCTTTTTGACTAAATCCAAATACTCTCGAAACGTCCCTTCCCAGCGTAGCTTTTCTTCTTCAGCACGACATAATTGAATTTTTCCTAGTATTGACATTAATAGCTCCCTCCGCTCCGCTCATAATGGGCGTATTTAACGGATTTTATGCAATCGTATCTTCATTTATGAAAAAACAAACGTCACGATTTTGAAAAAAAGAAGCGTTCACAATGCCGCCCATATCCGCTATAATGAAAACAGATCTGTACTTTCACGTTGAAGGAAGGAGTATGAATCCATGAGACTATTAGGTGTTCTTGTCGTTTGTGTGGCATTTTTATGGGCCATTTTCACATCAGGTTATGATGACAAACCAGGTACTAAATAATAATAAAAAGGCTGTACCGAATGAATCGGTGCAGCCTTTTTAATGTAAGCCTGGGAACTTTTGCTGGCGGAGTGCCTCATACACAAGAATCGCTGCCGTATTCGACAAATTGAGTGAACGCACATGATCGTTCATCGGAATGCGCAGGCAACGATCAATATTGGTTTGAATCAGATCTTTCGGCAGGCCAGTCGTCTCTTTTCCAAACATAAAATAATAGTCCTGCTCCGGATCACTATAATCAAAACTCGCATGATCCTGCGTGCCGAACTTCGATAAATAAAACATATTGCCATCCTTATTTTTTCCAAAAAAATCATCGAGCGAATCATAATAGGTAATATGAACATACTCCCAGTAATCAAGACCAGCCCGCTTTAACATTTTATCATCCGTCGAAAAGCCAAGCGGTCGAATTAAATGAAGCTGTGTACCGGTCGCAGCACACGTTCGTGCAATATTTCCCGTATTTGCCGGAATTTCTGGCTGATACAGCACAACATGAACAGTCATTAATCATCACCTCTTTTCAAACACTCATTATAGCATGGAACGCAGCTTTTGAAGTGCTTTTTCCATTTCAAAAAGGACCTCTTCGTCCTTTTCCCGGCTAAGCGCCTCCTTCAAAGCCCGTTCTGCTTCCGTACCGCCAATTTGCCCGATTGCATATGCCGCTGTTCCCCGCAAAACAGGGCGTGGATCTGTTTCAAGCACATGAATAAGCGCTCCCAGTGATGATTCTTCTTTAAAGTGGGCAAGTGCAATGATCGCATTACGCTGAATCGGCTTTTTCCCTCGCCACGAACCGGACATCTGACCGAATCGCTCTTTAAATTCTTTGTTGCTAATAGATAATATCGGCTCTAGAAGCGGTTTTACCTGTTCCAGCTTAGGTGTCATTTCCTCATGAATCAGTACATGCTTTCCCTTGTTTTCCGGGCAGACCGTCTGACACGTATCACAGCCGTATAAACGGTTACCTAGATGTTTGCGGAACTGCTCCGGCAGGGAGTCTTTCGTTTGTGTTAAATAGGCAATACAGCGCTGTGAATTCAACTGGCCGCCTTGTACGAGTGCACTTGTTGGGCATGCATCAATGCATTTCGTACAGCTTCCACACTGACTCTCCATCGGCGTATCAGGCTCAAATGGCACGTTCGTCAACATTTCACCAAGATATACGTACGAACCAAACTCTGGCGTAATGATCGCACAATTTTTTGCACTCCAGCCAATACCTGCACGCGCTGCTACCGCCCGATCCGATAATTCACCCGTATCGACCATTGAGCGAAATTGGACATCTGGCAGACGCTCTAATAAAAACGATTCAAGCATGGCGAGTTTTCGCCGAAGTATCGAATGATAGTCTTCGCCCCACGACGCCCGGCAAAATAAACCACGCCGCTCGCCTTTTTTTCCTTTCGGCGCATTCTCAAGCTTCGATGGATAAGCAAGTGCAATAGCGATAATGGATCGCGGCTGATCAATCAAAAGCGCTGGATTCACACGCTTTTCAATGTCTTTTTCTTCAAAACCAGAAGCGTAGCCAAGCTCTTGCTGATTGATCAATTTTTGCTTCAACTCCAGAAATGGATCGGCCGCCGCAAATCCGATTTTATCAATGCCGATTTCTTTGCTGTAGTTGATCAGTTCCTTTTTTAATTGCCGATACATTTCTTCACCTCTTCACAGAAAAAACAAGCAAACGGAACGCAGTCCGCTTACTTGTTTAAACGTTCTTTTATTTCCTCAATTTGCTGTAGGTGACGCTTTTCATGAAGGCCGATAAATGGCACCCACTGACTGAGCCGCATTGGTCCAAATGACGGATGCGGATATGATTTTTGTTCAAGTTGGTCTTCATCAGTCTGATCAAGAAGCCGTATGAGCTGATCGCGTGAAATATATAGACGATCTTTCATTTGCTGAAGCGTCCGATACTCATACATGGGGGTCGCAAAATTAGGTGCGACTTTTTTATTGGAGCGATCGGTTGTTTTTTCAATTGGCTGTGGATCAACTTTTTCGCTGTCCGGATTTTTCAGCTCCGATGCAATCGCTTTTGTAATCCCCTGCTCCATTAAATATAAATGATCCAGCACTTGCATAATCGTCCAGCTATCACTGTCAGGACGTTTATTTAACTTATCGTCTGTTAGCCCGTCCACTGCTTCTAGTACTTCATTTCGGTACTGTTCATTTTGCTTTATATCTTTAGAAAGCATATTGTCTTCCCTCCAGAATCAGTGAAAATCCCTCATAGGGGTACATAAAATTATTTCACAATTCGAAAGAAAAGTCGACTAATGTGTGTCAGCTGTAAATTTTACTTCCTGTCTCGATAAATTCTTCTGATTTTTGTTTCATGCCGATTTCCATAAAATCTTCGTCTTCTGCCGCTTGTTTGCGAAGATCATGTGAAATGCGCATCGAGCAAAATTTCGGTCCGCACATGGAGCAAAAATGAGCTGTTTTTGCGCCTTCTGCCGGTAGTGTTTCATCGTGGTATTCACGCGCCCGGTCTGGATCGAGCGATAAATTAAACTGGTCATGCCATCTAAATTCAAAGCGTGCTTTGGACAATGCATCATCGCGTTTTTGCGCACCCGGGTGACCTTTAGCAAGATCAGCCGCATGAGCCGCAATTTTATAAGCAATAACGCCTTCTCGGACGTCCTCTTTATCGGGCAGTCCAAGATGCTCTTTTGGCGTCACATAGCAAAGCATCGCCGTCCCATGCATCGCAATCATCGCCGCACCGATCGCCGATGTAATGTGATCGTAACCCGGTGCAATATCTGTTGTCAATGGACCGAGTGTGTAAAACGGAGCACCTTGACAAATCTCGATTTCTTTATCAATATTTTCTTTGATTTTATGGAGCGGCACATGACCAGGTCCTTCAATCATAACCTGGACATCATGTTTCCAGGCAATTTTTGTTAATTCACCAAGTGTTTCAAGCTCCGCAAATTGTGCTTCATCGTTCGCATCAGCAATCGATCCCGGACGAAGACCATCGCCGAGCGAAACCGAAATATCGTACGCTTTTAAAATCTCACAAATCTCTTCAAAATGCGTGTAAAGAAAATTTTCTGTATGATGGGCAAGACACCACTGTGCTAAAATAGAACCTCCGCGCGAAACAATACCCGTTGTTCGTTTAATCGTCAATGGAATGTAACGAAGCAGTACACCGGCGTGAATGGTAAAGTAGTCAACACCTTGCTCAGCCTGTTCAATTAATGTATCACGGTACACGTCCCACGTTAAATTTTCAGCTACTCCGTTTACTTTTTCAAGTGCCTGATAAATCGGTACTGTTCCAACTGGCACCGGCGAGTTGCGAATAATAAACTCGCGCGTCGCATGAATATTTTTCCCGGTTGATAAATCCATGATGGTGTCCGCTCCCCAATGCGTCGCCCACGTCATTTTTTCTACCTCTTCTTCAATCGATGAGCTGACAGCTGAGTTCCCGATATTCGCATTCACTTTCACATGAAAATGGCTGCCGATGATCATCGGCTCATTTTCTGGATGATTTATATTCGCTGGAATAATAGCCCGTCCTGATGCCACTTCTTCTCGAACGACTTCCGGGTCCATATTTTCACGAATCGCAATGTATTCCATTTCCGGTGTGATCACACCATTTTTCGCATAATGCATTTGTGTTACATTTTTACCAGGCAACGCACGTCGCGGAATGTGGTCAAAGTCCGGTTGAAACATCGACGCTGCCTCTTTCGCTCCGTTATCTTCCGGTTTTACCGTGCGGCCTATATACGTTTCTGTATCATTCCGTTCTTCCACCCAACGTTCTCTCTTACGTGGCAAACCTTTGTGTACATCCACAACAAATCCCTTTTCTGTATACGGCCCGCTTGTATCATATACAGTAATCGGTTCATTTTTAAATGTACCGGCATCTGTCGCAGTATCACTTAGCTCAATTTTCCGAAACGGCACACGCACATCTGAACGCGTACCTTCCACATATACTTTTTCACTTGCCGGGAACTGCGATTGAAGCTCAATTTTTTCACTTTCCAGTCGATTCATTTCTATTTCCCCCTCATTATTGCTGAACCGGATCTGGAAGACACACCATGCAAACAAAATAAAAACGGGTTCTTTTAATAGATAAAAGAACCCGTGAAATAGTGTTGTAAGCGACGTATAAGCCGTCTCTCCCTACTTCCCTACGCTGGTATCAACCAGATCAGGTTCGAAGGGTCAAAGAGCCTTATTCGCGCTCTTCTCTCAGTCCGGCTAACGGACACCCCCAGCAGATATCAATATGAAACTGTATACAACCTTACCATAGACAAAATAGTCTGTAAAGTTATATTTTTCTTTTAATGATCTTTAATGACTTATTTTTCAAGTAAATAAATGCTAACACCTTCATATTATATATGGGCATTGCGAATAACATTTGCCATATTTTGATTTGGATAGTCTAACTCTTCATACTGTCTTATTACTTTTTCTAAATCAAATTCTACCCGTTCAATCGATGTGCTCACGCACTTATCTTCAATGTCAACAATTGCGTAAGTAGATTTTTTCACACCATCAAATGGCAGCCCAACACTTCCAATATTAATGATGACTTTCCCATTAATATAACGTATATACGGCTTGTGAATGTGGGCATACACATAAATATCCGATTCTGTCGATGTCATTAACTTTGTTTTGATCGTATCATCCGATTCAGCTGGAAGAACAACGTCAAACAAACTATCCGGTGTCGCATGAAAAGCATTAATCGTAAGTCCTGCTTCTTCAAAATGAAGTTCTGTTGGAAGTTCATTTAAATAATCAATATCTTCTTTATTTAATTTCGATACAATCCACTCTCTCTCTTTATTCATCATCTCCAATGACTGATCCGGCACTTCACCCTTTTTTACACCTCGCACAACCCACTCGTCTGCGTTTCCTTTAATCACATTCACATTTAATGACTGCACTAGCTGCAAAGATCGTTTCGGTTCTGGGCCACGATAACAAATGTCTCCGAGAACATAAATCGTATCTACCTGTTTTTTTTCAATATCTTTCAAAACAGCTTCAAGTGCAACAGCATTGCCATGAATATCAGAAATAAAGGCCATCTTCATTTATAAAACACCCTTTCATGCCATGTAGTTCTTCCATGTTAACATGTTTTTTATCAGTTAGTGAAACCGCATAAAGAAAAGAGCTCCTACATAAAGTAGAAACTCTCTTCTTTGACGTCTTAAAACGTTCTTTTATACCGGTGGCCGGGGTCGAACCGGCACGATCTTGCGATCACAGGATTTTGAGTCCAGCGCGTCTGCCAATTCCGCCACACCGGCAATACTTTATGGAGGCGGCAACCGGAATCGAACCGGTGATAAAGGTTTTGCAGACCTTGGCCTTACCGCTTGGCTATGCCGCCTTAAAATAATATATGGAGCGGAAGACGAGGTTCGAACTCGCGACCCCCACCTTGGCAAGGTGATGTTCTACCACTGAACTACTTCCGCATAATAAAATGGCTGGGCTAGCTGGATTCGAACCAGCGCGTGACGGAGTCAAAGTCCGTTGCCTTACCGCTTGGCTATAGCCCAATAAAAAATAAAAACATGGGGCGATCGAGGGGAATCGAACCCCCGAGTGTCGGAGCCACAATCCGATGCGTTCACCACTTCGCCACGACCGCCATTATATTGTTCAATTAATTGGCAG
>NZ_KB889752.1:0-9841 GCF_000372765.1 Bacillus sp. 37MA | reverse complement strand
TCCCAGTGTGGCCGATCACCCTCTCAGGTCGGCTACGCATCGTTGCCTTGGTGAGCCGTTACCTCACCAACTAGCTAATGCGCCGCGGGCCCATCCTGCAGTGACAGCGAGATGCCATCTTTCAAAAGAAGATCATGAAATCTTCGATATTATTCGGTATTAGCCCCGGTTTCCCGGAGTTATCCCAATCTGCAGGGCAGGTTGCCCACGTGTTACTCACCCGTCCGCCGCTAACTTGAACGGAGCAAGCTCCGTCAAGTCCGCTCGACTTGCATGTATTAGGCACGCCGCCAGCGTTCGTCCTGAGCCAGGATCAAACTCTCCAAAAAGTGTTTGACTTGCTCATTTGTTTATCTGCAGATGACGGGCATCTGCCAGATAAGATTTAAAACTAAAACGTTGACGTTTTTATTGATTTTGTTCAGTTTTCAATGTTCAATCCTGCTTCAATGCCGTTGTTCAAAAAATCAAAACAGCGACTTTTACATAATACCAAGATGAATTAAATCCGTCAAGGTTTATTTTAAATTTCTTTTTTGGCTGTTTATTATGTTTCCAACAGCGACGCTTATTAATATAACACTTGAAATAATCCTGGTCAATACTTTATCTCAAAAAAATTTAACTTTCTTTATGAAGCTGATAATAACGATGGAAAACCCCTTGTCCTTTCGTTTGAACAGATATAACCCGCACAAGCTGCCGCTCAATTAAATACTCCATTAATGTAACCAGATCAACAGAATAGTGCGTCACTTCGCTATGATTTAAAAGTTCATTAATGCTCCACCATTCTTTTTCCTTCATAAGAAATAGTAAATGATCGGCTCCTCTTTCTGTGCGTGAATGAATTAAAAACTCGCTCGCTAAAAAAAGAAGCTCCAGTCTTTTCTTCAAATCTTCGTCGCTTGTCAGCAACTCTTCATATAACTTATAAATCCCCGGCTCAATATGACGAACTTGATTCCATACAGTCAACTCTGGATAATAGCCATTTTCGATAATTGATAATCTGGCGAGATGATGTAGCGAATGCAGAACATGGTTATATGCATCAAGATAATGTCTGTCATTAAAGAAAGCTTTCCCATCTGTATATCGTTTAATCAGCTTAGCAAACTCAATCGCCATTTTGATTTTGCGCCCGTAAAAAGGAAATTCACGCATTTCGGTTTTTAATTCATGAACATACTCATTTCGATCAAACAAAATACGCCCATGATATAGCCACTCAATCACTTTACGATTTGTGCCTAGAAGAAGCCATTCTTTTAATTGATTTTCTGTTACAATATACATCGATGCCGTTTTATTATTGCGGTCAACATAATGTTTTGTAAATACAGCCTCCTCTGCTTCATGTACGATAATGAGAAGAATGGAATCAAAGTTTTCAGTGAATGCACTATTTTGTTCATTTTTTTTGGCAACTATAACACCAAGCGTGTTTTGTTGGCTTGTTCGTTCTTGATACAACGGGCGAAGAAGGTCTTCCACAGTATATTCCTCCAGACAATTTAAACGTTCGTTCAGTTAAGTTTCGACAAATATTATCGAATACCTGCCGTAAAACATAGGGGAAAATATGATATAGTGATGAATAGGAGGTTGAAACGATGGCAAAAAAGTATTCAAGTAAAATTAATAAAATACGTACATTTGCGTTAAGTCTTATTTTCATTGGATTCGTTGTCATGTACGGCGGAATTTTCTTCCGTGAAAATTTTCTCGTAATGTCGATTTTTATGATGCTTGGTCTTCTCTGTATTATTTTAAGCACTGTTGTGTATTTTTGGATCGGGATGCTATCAACGAGAGCTGTGCAGGTTGTGTGCCCTACTTGCGGTAAGTCGACGAAAGTTCTCGGCCGCGTCGATATGTGCATGTACTGCAATGAACCTTTGACACTCGACCAAACACTTGAAGGGAAAGAGTTTGACGAAAAGTACAACCAGAAAAAAATTTAGACCACCCGAATGCGTAAAAAACCTCCATCCCGATTTGGGATTGGAGGTTTTTTAATGCAAATCTTTATTGCTACAGCTTGGACATTTTCCGTAAATTTCCATTCGGTGATGACTAATTTCAAAGCCTGTAACATGAGAAGCGAACTGTTCAACTTCATCCAAACCTGGATAGTGAAAATCCACAATTTTGTTGCATGACTCGCAAATGACATGATAATGTTCAGTCGTAACGAAATCAAACCGGCTTGATGTATCCCCGTATGTCAATTCTCTCACAAGACCTATTTCTCGGAACACGCGCAAATTATTGTATACAGTCGCGACACTCATATTAGGAAATGTTCCTTCAAGTGCTTTATAAATATCGTCAGCAGTCGGATGTGTCATTGACTCGACTAGAAATTCAAGAATCGCATGACGCTGAGGTGTAATACGAACACCTGTCTGCTTCAGCGTATCAAGTGCGTCTTTCAACTGCTCATGTGATTCATGGACATGTGTGTGTGACATCAACATGCACCTCTCTTCTTCCTGATAAGGAATGTTACTTTATAATCCTTATAAACAGTGTACTAACAGAAACCCATATTTGTCAATGAAAAAGAATAACCAGCTGAGCATCGACTCTCAGTTAATACCCTTTCCTGATATCAAGAATATTTTGATAATCTCCTCCCTCTTTGAAACAGAGTAAATTATGTTCAAAAATCGCCATTGCCCGCGGAATATATGCTTTCGTAATACTTGAAATATGTGGTGTAACGGTCATGTTTTCATGACGCCAAAACGGATGGCCTTCTGGCAGCGGTTCAACTGCAAACACATCAAGATACGCATGCGCAATTTCCTCATCGTTAATAGCTGACAACAGTACATGTTCTGATACGACATCGCCCCGGCCGATATTAATAAATGCCGCTGTCTGCTTCATCGCTTCAAAATGCTCCGGCTGCAGCGCACCAACTGTATCCAGCGTACTCGGCAAAATCGCAATGACAAAGTCCGCTTCCTTCACCGCTTCCTCTAATTCACTCATTTGAAAAATACGGTCAAATTCATCAACAGAACGGCCGCTTCGATTGATGCCTGCTGTTGTCATCCGAAATGCTTTACATAAACGGGCAATTTCCTGACCAATTGCCCCCGTACCAAGAATAGCCGCTTCTTTTCCCGCCAGTTCCTGCAATGGCAACTCTTTATTCCACGTCTCTGCTTTTTCCAAAACACCCAGTTCTGGAAAGCGTTTAACGTGATTTAGCATCAAACCAAGAGTGAATTCTGCCATCGGTATTTTATGGATACCACGTGAAGTTGTCACAAAAATATCTCGATCTTGAATTGCTCCAAGTGGCATATCCTCAATACCTGCAGATGCAACCATAATCCACTTTAACGACTGGCACTGCTCGATCATGTCTTCCGTCAAATCGCTGCCGAATGTGACGAGAATTTCAGCATCTTGCAACACATCATTCGCTTCCTTTATATCTTTATAGAATGAAAATGATTCCTCTGGAAATTTCCTTTGAATATCCGCTTGAATGGCACGTGGCGGACGAAATGTAAAGACAATGTTCACCCGTTTATCCTGGTTAAATTACAGTATAAAAAATCATCACATATCCTAACAAAATATGATATGTTCGAAAGATAACCAGGACTCACCTCCTTTAAAAAATGAATAGTCAAACTAATAAATAGTAGAAAATCTCGATACCAATTGAATACTTATGATTTTTTACGATTGGGTATGAAAACTATTCAACGTTCCTTCATTTAGTTCCTTCATTTAGTTCTTTCACAGCCTGTAACGTTTCTTCCACATGCCCTTTTACACGTACTTTTCGCCACTCTTTTGCGACGATGCCTTCTTTATTAATTAAAAATGTTGATCGCTCAATGCCCATATATTCTTTACCAAAATTTTTCTTCAGCGTCCATACACCGTACAATTCTGCCGCTGCCTGTTCTTCGTCCGCAAGCAGTGTAAATGGAAGTGTATGTTTTTCAATAAACTTTTGATGGCGCGCTGCAGGATCTGGGCTAATACCAAGAATAACCGTGTCTAATGTTGAGAATTCACTGTATTGATCACGGAAATCACATGCTTCGGTCGTACACCCAGGTGTCATATCTTTCGGATAAAAATACAGTATGACATTTTTCCCTTTAAAATCTACGATGTTCACCATATCACCATTCTGATCCGGTAATGTAAATATCGGTGCCGGCTGTCCTGTTAATTCCGCCATGTTAAATCTCCCCTTTTTCTTTTAAGAGTAGCGAATCTGCTGAAAAATGGCAACTTCAGATCCACGCGACGACGCGCCTTTAGTCTTTGATCATGATTGATTCCTTTTTCAATGAGGACTACAATAGAAAAAGACGATATAATCAGGAGGCATTATAATAGAATGAATTTTTCTAAGTCTGACGTTTTACATGAAGAAGCACTTAAACATATTGTCGGCGGAGTAAATAGTCCGTCACGATCGTACAAAGCAGTTGGCGGTGGTGCACCGGTAGCAATGGAACGTGGAGACGGCGCGTATTTTTATGATGTCGATGGCAATAAATATATCGACTATCTTGCCGCATACGGACCGATCATTACTGGTCACGCGCACCCGCACATTACAGAAGCGATTACGAAGGCCGCACAAAATGGTCTTTTATTTGGAACGCCGACGCAGCATGAAGTGACATTTGCAAAAAAATTGAAGCATGCGATGCCGGCACTCGACAAAGTTCGTTTTGTCAACAGTGGCACGGAAGCGGTCATGACAACAATCCGTGTAGCACGGGCTTATACCGGACGCGATAAAATTATTAAATTTGCCGGCTGTTACCACGGACATTCTGACCTTGTCCTTGTCGCAGCCGGCAGCGGACCATCAACTCTTGGCACACCTGATTCTGCCGGTGTACCAAAAAGCATCGCCCGAGAAGTCATCACCGTGCCGTTTAATGAAACAGACTCATTAAAAGAAGCGCTGGAAAAATGGGGCGACAATGTAGCTGCCGTGATGATTGAGCCTATCGTTGGTAACTTTGGCATCGTCGAACCGAACAAAGGTTTTTTAGAAGAAGTGAAAAGGCTGACACACGAAGCAGGCGCTCTTCTCATCTTTGATGAAGTCATTTCAGCATTCCGCTTTATGTACGGGGGTGCACAAGACCTGCTTGGCATTACACCTGATTTAACAGCACTCGGCAAAATTATCGGCGGTGGACTGCCCATCGGTGCCTATGGCGGCCGAGCAGATATTATGGAAAAAGTGGCACCGCTCGGCCCTGCGTATCAAGCCGGAACGATGGCTGGAAACCCTGCATCAATGCTGGCTGGGATTGCCTGTTTGGAAATTATCGAGCAGGACGGCGTGTACGATGAACTCGATCGGCTCGGAGCGATTTTAGAAGATGGGTTACTGAATGCCGCGAAAAAGGCTGGCGTAACGGTGACAATTAACCGGTTAAAAGGTGCTCTCACCATTTATTTCACTGATCAAAAAGTGGAAAACTACGATCAGGCAGAAGCGACAGACGGTGAACAGTTCGCCCGCTTCTTTAAAGAAATGCTGCGCCGCGGTGTTAATTTGGCTCCCTCTAAATATGAAGCCTGGTTTTTAACGACTGCACATACAGAAGAAGACATTCGCACAACGATTCAAATAGCGGAAGAAGCATTCATTGCCTTAACAAACTAAAGATAATCTAGACAGGCGTCCATTGAAACGGGTGCCTGTCCTTTTATTTTTCTTTCGCTTGATTTCCCTTCATATCCGTTGTATAGTACAGTTTGTTTGATTTGCCGACAAGCGCGGGAAACAGACGTAAATACAGTTTTATCAGAAAGGAATCTTTTATCAAATGAAGCTTGGTGCCCGCATTTTTAAAACGGGAATTGCCATCGTTTTAGCGCTTTACATAGCGGAATTTCTTGAATTACCTTCACCTGTTTTCGCTGGGATTGCGGCTGTCTTTGCTATCCAACCAAATATTTACCGCTCCTATTTAACCGTTATTGAACAAATTCAAGCGAATATTATAGGTGCTGGCATTGCGATTTTATTCGTTTTATTATTCGGCAATCATATTATTATTGTTGGCCTGGCAGCGATTATCGCAATTATTATTCTCTTGAAATTTAATCTTGAAAAATCTGTCGGCCTCGCCCTTGTAACGATCATTGCCATTATGGAAGTGCAAAATGAACAGTTTGTGCAATTTTCGATGATTCGCCTGTTTAATATTTCAATCGGTGTCGCGTCATCATTTCTCGTCAATCTCGTCTTTTTGCCACCGAAATATGAAACAAAATTGTTTTCTTCGATTAATCAAGTAACAGAAGATATTTTAATGTGGATTCGCCTTACGTCACGTAATGCTTCTGAATCATCTTTGTTGAAAAAAGACATGATGAAACAGCGAGAAAAGATCATGAAAATTGATCAAATGTTTTTATTGTACAAAGAAGATCGGACGCCGTTCAAAAAAAACCTCCGGGCGAAAAAAAGAAAAATCGTCTTGTATCGAAAATTGATTTTGACGACTCGCCGAAGCTTGGATATTTTGCAAAGACTCAATCAATGTGAAAATGAACTGCATCATTTAAATCCTGACCTGCAGCGGACGTTACAGGATCACCTTGACTGTCTCGTCAGCTATCATGAGCATTTACTGCTTCGTTTTATCGGCAAAGCAAAAACGACAGAAACATCAGAAAATTTATTTAAACCGTGCATGAATCGTGATGAATTTATGCATATGTTTGCCGATAAGATTTATAAAAGGAATAATGAAGAAATAACATCGTCGATTCGTCTGCTTCACATCGTATCATCTATTCTTGAATATGGTGAAAAACTGGAGCATCTCGATCATTTAATGACGAGCTTTTATAAATATCACAAAGATGATGAAGCGCCTGAATATGAAGAAGAATGATCAAAAGCCATGCCGGCAGCCGGCATGGCTTTTTTAATGATCTAATTGCTGCACCTGGAACAGTCTCCAGTAGCCGCCCTGTTTCTTCATTAGTTCTACATGCGTACCGTCTTCGATTACTTCACCGTGTTCAATTAAAATAATTCGATCCGCATGCGTGATCGTTGACAAACGGTGTGCAACGATGAATGTTGTCCTTGTTTTAGCCAGCTTTTCAATGGCCTCTTGAATTAAATGTTCACTTTCTAAATCAAGTGCCGATGTAGCTTCATCTAAAATAAGCAATGGTGGATTCTTCAAAAATACACGTGCAATGGCAACACGCTGCTTTTGACCGCCGGACAACTTCACACCCCGCTCACCGACTTTCGTTTCATATCCTTCTGGAAGCGCCATAATGAAATCGTGCGCATTGGCCGCTTTTGCGGCAGCAATAACATCTTCTTTTGTCGCATCCGGCCGCCCAAGTAAAATATTTTCCCGAACCGACTCACTGAACAATATATTGTCTTGTAAAACCATCCCGATTTTATCTCGCAGCGATCGTACTTCAAAGTCACGAATATCCGTTCCATCAAGTAAAATACGGCCACCTGTTACATCGTAAAAACGTGGAATAAGGCTGACGAGCGACGATTTTCCACCACCGCTCATACCGACAAGTGCCACTGTCTCCCCAGCCTTCACATGTAAATGAACATCGCGTAAAACAGGAGCATTTTCTTCATCATATTGAAATTGAACATGGTCAAAAACAAGGTCCCCGTCAACATTACGGCATTCCATCGCATCTTTTTTATCGGTCACATCGTATTTTTCATCGAGCAATTCAAACATGCGGTCCATTGACGCAATGGCTTGTGTGAGTGTTGTCGATGAATTGACAAGGCGGCGAAGCGGATTATAAAGACGGTCAATATACGCGATAAAAGCCGCCATTGTACCGACTGTTAAATTTCCTTCAATAACTTGCACACCGGCATACCCGATAACAAGGAGCGGTGCAATATCAGTAATCGTGTTGACGACTGCAAACGCTTTGGCATTCCAGGCCGTTTGATCAAGTGCTTTTTGTAAAAAGTTTTGGTTGTGTTTTCGGAAACGCTCCTGCTCAACCGGTTCAATGGCGAAGCTTTTAATGACCGACATCCCTTGCACACGCTCATGCAAATGACTTTGCACTTCTGCAAGTGCCTGTGAGCGAACACGCGTTAAATGGCGCAAATTTCCAAAAAAATATTTAACAGAAAATGCGTAAAATGGAAAGACAATAAGTGCAACGAGTGTCAATTTTACGTCCATTGTCATCATAATCGCTGCTGCTATAACAATTGTCGCTGCATCAAGCCAGACGTTCATCAGCCCGGTAATGACAAAGTTTTTTGTCTGCTCCACATCATTAATAATACGGGAAATAACTTCACCGGCTCTTGTATTTGCATAATACTTAAAACTAAGCTGTTGAATATGCGCAAATAGCCGGTCACGAATGTCATATAAAATTTTACTGCCTGTCCACTGGGCGAAATACTGCCGGTAATACTCAACCGGATAACGGACAATGACGAATAAAATGAGCATCATGCCGATCACCCAGTAAAGCTGGGTTTTTTTCTCCGCTATAGTCATTGTCCCGCTACCGATAATGTCGTCAATGACATATTTAATGATAATCGGAAGCAAAAGTGGAATGCCAAATTTAACAATACCAATTAATAACGTACCGGCAATTGGCCATTTGTATGGTTTGACAAATTGCAAGTATCTTTTAATAACCCCCATCTAACTACCTCCTTTTCCAAACAACGAAAAAACCTGTTGAATCCTCAACAGGCATTCAGCGGCACAATTGTGAATACTTCCCATACCATCGGTCAATAAAACCAGGAGTAAATGGACCTTTCTGCTGTTTAATTAAGGACAGCAAGTGATCCATATTACGTCGTAAAATTTTATCAATCACTTCCGGGTAGTTCATTTCACGGCTGTGCTGTCTGTACTCGTCTTCATCAAGCAAAATGTAGGTCATATCCGGGAAAACCTTTACGTCAAGGTCGTAATCAATATACTTGAGTGCACCTTGGTCAAACACGAATGGTGAACTAAGGTTGCAATAGTAATGAATACCGTCTGCACGGAGCATTCCGATTACATTAAACCATTTACGTGTGTGAAAATAACAGATCGCCGGCTCCCGTGTGACCCACGTTCGCCCATCTGATTCTGTTACAATCGTCCGGTCATTTCCGCCAATTACAATATTTTCAGTTGCTTTTACGACAACTGTTTCTTCCCACACCCGATGAATGTGGCCATTATGTTTGTAACTGTGAATCTGCACTGATTCACCTTCTGCAGGAATCGCCATCGTTGTCCCCTACTTTCTAGCGTCGCGCGCTTTTTCTATTTCCTTTTGCGCGGACGGTGAAACATTCATGTCTTATTATACCGATTTACGGAGGAAATGAAAACAAATGAAGCCCCAGCCATTTGGCCAGAGCTTCATTTGCATTCTTTTACTGATTAAAAGATGAATTTTTTTTACGTGCTTGAGATTGCGCATTTTGCTTTTTCACTTGCTGCACATCTGTTTCAGATGCAAATTCAGCTCCATATTGCTGCGACTGTGCAGCAAAGTTACGTTGCGCTTGACCTGATGTCGCATTTGCATTGCGGGATGCTGCATTTTGCTGTCTTACTTCTTGCGCATTTGTTTCAGATGCAAATTCTGCAGCGTATTGCTGATTTACATTCGATGCTGCATTACGATTACGCTGTGCTTGAGCAGATGCCGTATTTTGTTGTCTCACTTCTTGCGCATTTGTTTCAGATGCGAATTCTGCAGCGTATTGCTGATTTACATTCGATGCTGCATTACGATTACGCTGTGCTTGAGCAGATGCCGTATTTTGTTGTCTCACTTCTTG